>NZ_CP067041.1:0-2400000 GCF_016599855.1 Bradyrhizobium diazoefficiens
ATGACGACATCGGAACAGGATCGCTGGTCACGCGTGAAGAGCCGGCTGCGCTCGAACGTTGGCGAAGACGTCTATACGAGCTGGTTTGCGCGCATGGATCTCGAAGGCGTGCAGGACGAGAGCGTGCGGCTCTCGGTGCCGACCCGCTTCCTGAAGAGCTGGATCCAGGCCCATTATGCCGAGCGCGTGCTGTCGTGCTGGCAGGCCGAAATGCCGGAAGTGCATCGCATCGACCTCACCGTTCGCTCCGCCGTGCGCCCCGTGGTGCAGCAGAAGGAAGCGCCCGCGCCGGTCGAAGCACGCCGCGCGCCCGCGCCGGAGCTGCGCTCGACTGCGACGGCGCCAGTCTCGGCCAATCATGATGCGCTCGGCGGCTCGCCGCTCGATCCGCGCCTGACCTTTGCGAGCTTCGTCATCGGCCGCTCCAACACGCTGGCGCATGCTGCCGCGCGTCAGGTCGCCGAAGGACGCCGCGGCGATCCCGTCATGTTCAACCCGCTCTACATCCATGCCGGCGTCGGCCTCGGGAAGACGCATCTCTTGCAGGCGGTGACCTGGGCCGGCAATTCCGGCAACGAGCGCAAGGTGCTGTACCTGACCGCGGAAAAATTCATGTACGGCTTCGTCGCCGCGTTGAAGACGCAGACGGCGCTGGCCTTCAAGGAAGCGCTACGCGGCATCGACGTGCTTGTGATCGACGATCTCCAGTTCCTGCAGGGCAAGTCGACGCAGGCCGAGTTTTGTCACACGCTGAATGCGCTGATCGATGCCGGCCGCCAGGTCGTGATCGCGGCCGACCGGCCGCCATCGGATCTCGAAAGCCTTGACGACCGCGTTCGCTCGCGTCTGGCCGGCGGTCTCGTGGTCGAGATGGGCTCGCTCGGCGAGGAGCTGCGCCACGGCATTCTCAAGTCGCGCGTCGCAGCCGCCCGCGCCCATCATGCGACCTTCGAGGTGCCCGAGGAGGTGCTGGCCTATCTGGCGCGCGCCATCACCCATAACGGCAGGGATCTCGAAGGCGCGATCAATCGCCTGCTCGCCCATTCGAAGCTCAACAACCGGCCGGTGACGCTGGAAATGGCGGAGCACGAGGTGCGCGATTTGATCCGGCCGCAGGAGCCGAAGCGGATCAAGATCGAGGACATCCAGCGCGTGGTGGCGCGGCAGTATAACGTCAGCCGCTCCGACTTGCTGTCCTCGCGCCGCACCGCCAATGTGGTGCGTCCGCGCCAGGTCGCGATGTACCTCGCCAAGACGCTGACCTTGCGTTCGCTGCCGGAGATCGGCCGCCGCTTCGGTGGCCGCGACCACACCACGGTGCTGCACGCCGTGCGCAAGATCGAGGCCCTGGTCTCCAAGGACAATGCGCTGTCCGAAGAGGTCGAGTCGCTGAAGCGCCAGCTTCAGGAATAAACGCCTACTTCCTTCACCACTCCCCGTAAGAACGGGGAGAGGGAGCTTACCTGTGCCTGGGCGGCGGTCTTCATTTTGGGCGGAAATCGTGGGGAACTGCCCCACGATCCCTTGAATCCGGAGACCATCCGCGGCACCTTGCGCGCCCCCGGGCGGCTTTGGTCATATCGGCTGGATCCGGCCTTCCGGGGTTTCGGTGCCGCGGCGCGCTTTCCTCCGCCCGGCTTTTTCCATCTTTGGGGATCGGGCGAGTGGTGCAATGAAGGTTACGGTCGAACGCGCGCAACTCCTGAAATCGCTGGGCCACGTCCACCGCGTGGTCGAACGCCGCAACACGATTCCGATCCTGGGCAATGTGCTGGTTCGCGCCGAGAATGCGAAATTGTCGCTGAAGGCGACCGACCTCGACCTCGAGGTGACGGAGACGCTGCCGGCGGAAACTGCCACCGCCGGCTCCACCACAGTGCCGGCGCACATGTTCTACGACATCGTGCGCAAGCTGCCGGATGGTTCGCAGATCGTGCTGGAGGCCGACGGCGACCGCGCCGTGCTTGCAATCCGCGCCGGCCGCTCCCGCTTCACGCTGCAGACCCTGCCGGAGAATGATTTCCCGGATCTCGCCACCGGCGAGCTGTCGCATTCGTTCAATCTCGCCGCCAAGGACGTCAAGCGGCTGATCGACCGCACCCAATTCGCGATCTCGACGGAAGAGACGCGCTATTACCTCAACGGCATCTATCTGCACGCGGCCGGCACCGCGCAAGCGGCGACCTTGCGCGGCGTCGCCACCGACGGCCACCGCCTCGCCCAGCTTGATCTGGTCCAGCCCAAGGGCGCCGAGGGCATGCCCGGCGTGATCGTGCCGCGCAAGACCGTCGGCGAGGTGCAGCGCCTGATCGAGGACAGCGAAGCGGAGATGACGATCGAGCTGTCGCAGGCCAAAATCCGCTTCACCATCGGCAATGTGGTGCTGACCTCGAAGCTGATCGACGGCACCTTCCCCGACTACGGCCGCGTCATTCCGCAGGGCAACGACAAGGAACTCGTCGTCGACAAGAAGGATTTCGAGAACGCGGTCGACCGCGTCTCCACCATCTCGAGCGAGCGCGGCCGCGCGGTGAAATTGTCGCTGTCGCCGGGCAAGCTGGTGCTGTCGGTGACCAATCCGGATTCCGGCAGCGCCACCGAAGAGCTCGAGGTCGAATACGCCTCCGACGCGCTCGATATCGGCTTCAACTCGCGCTACCTGCTCGATATCGCCGCCCAGATCGAGGGCGACGTCGCCACCTTGAAGCTCGCCGACCCCGGCTCGCCGACCCTGGTGCAGGACAAGGACGACAAGAGCGCGCTTTATGTGCTGATGCCGATGCGGGTGTGAGGGACGCTCTCTCGGCCATCCATCGGAGCCGTAAGGTGGGCAAAGCTCGCGCCGCAGCTCGAAGAGCGAAGGCGAAAGCGTGCCCACCATGCAGCGTGGGCACGGCGCGCGAAGAGCGCACCTTTGCCCACCCTACGGCATGCTCCCGCAAAGGGGGAGCGCGCGTCCATGACGAATAGCCCATGACCCCCTCCCGCATTCATCGCCTGACGCTGACGCATTTTCGCAATTACCGGGCGGCGGGGCTCGAGACGGCGGCTGACATGGTGGCGCTGGTTGGGCCGAACGGGGCGGGCAAGACCAATTGCATCGAGGCGATCTCGTTCCTGTCGCCGGGTCGCGGCCTCCGGCGCGCGACGCTGGAAGATGTCGCCGACAACCAGGGCGACGGCTCCTGGGCGGTCTCGGCGCAGGTCGAGGGCGCGCTGGGCCTCGCCACGCTCGGCACCGGCATCGACCCGCCGCGCGCCGACAATACGGTCAGCCGCCGCTGCCGCATCGACCGCGAGCCGGTGAATTCTGCCACCGCCTTCGGCGACCATATCCGCATGGTGTGGCTGACGCCGGCGATGGACGGGCTGTTCATGGGAGGCGCCTCCGAGCGCCGGCGCTTCTTCGACCGCCTAGTGCTGGCGATCGACAGCGAGCATTCCAGCCGCATCTCCGCGCTCGAACGTTCGCTGCGCTCGCGCAACCGCCTGCTCGAGACGCGCAATTACGACGACCATTGGTGTGACGCGATCGAGCGCGAGACCGCCGAGCTTGCCGTCGCAGTCGCCGCAACGCGCGGCCAGACCGCGGCGCGCCTCACCGGCATGCTCAACGCGCGCGCGCAACAATCGGCGTTTCCGTCGGCGCAGATCGCGCTCGACGGCTGGATGGAGAACGCGCTGCTGACCGAGACCGCGACCTCGGTCGAGGACCGCTACCGCCAGATCCTGCGCGACAACCGCCCGCGCGATGCGATTGCCGGCCGCACCACCGACGGCCCGCATCTGACCGATCTCCAGGTGATCTATGCGCCGAAAAGCATGCCGGCGCGCGACGCCTCCACCGGCGAGCAGAAGGCGCTGCTGATCGGCCTCGTGCTGGCGCATGCAACGCTGGTCGCCGAGATGACCGGCATCGTGCCGCTGCTGTTGCTCGATGAGGTCGTCGCCCATCTCGATCGGAACCGCCGCGCCGCGCTGTTCGACGAGCTGCGCAAGCTCGGTGCGCAGGTCTGGCTGACCGGCGCGGATCCGGCCGCCTTTGCCGAGATCGGCACCGGGAGCCAGGTTTTTGACATCGAAAGCGGGCGAGTCTCCGCTGGCCGTTAGGACCTCTCCGATTGCCTCTACCCGGAGAAATGCGGCCTCGGAGAGGTCAAAACGGGACCTCGAATCGGGCTTTTTGCAGCGCCGAGAAACGGCCTTCGCGCGCCTTGAAAATCGGCCGAAAAACCCCATCTGATCAAAGGGTTGCCGGAGGATACTTTGCGCTAGGCGCAATCCCTCTTTCGTGGCACAAATAGGCTCGCAATCAGCGCCTTTTGCGCGGCTGATTCGGGCGACATCTCGAAGGCCTCTCATGACAGAACCTGCTCGGCAGACGCCTGCCGAAAACGAGCCCTCCACCGCGAGCGAATACGGCGCGGAATCGATCCGCGTGCTCAAGGGGCTCGACGCCGTCCGCAAGCGCCCGGGCATGTATATCGGCGACACCGATGACGGCTCGGGCCTGCACCACATGGTCTACGAGGTCGTCGACAACGCGATCGACGAAGCGTTGGCGGGCCATGCCACGCGCGTCGACGTGATCCTCAACGCCGACAATTCCGTCACCGTGCGCGACGACGGCCGCGGCATTCCCGTCGACATCCACAAGGGCGAAGGCATCTCGGCGGCCGAGGTCATCATGACCCAGCTCCATGCCGGCGGAAAATTCGACCAGAACTCCTACAAGGTCTCCGGCGGCCTGCACGGTGTCGGCGTCTCCGTCGTCAATGCGCTGTCGAGCAAGCTCGGCTTGCGCATCTGGCGCGACAACAAGGAGCACTACATCGAATTCGCCCATGGCGATGCGGTGGCACCGCTCAAGGTCGTCGGCGAGGCACCCGGCAAGCGCGGCACCGAGGTGACGTTCCTGGCCTCGAGCGAGACCTTCAAGAACATCGAATATGATTTCGCCACCCTCGAGCACCGCCTGCGCGAGCTTGCCTTCCTCAATTCCGGCGTCAACATCGCGCTGTCCGATATGCGTCATGCAGTCGAGAAGCGCGAGGAGATGCACTATTCCGGCGGCGTCGAGGAATTCGTCAGATATCTCGACCGCAACAAGAAGGCGATCGTGCCGGCGCCGATCATGGTGCGCGCGGAAGCCAACAGCATCGGCGTCGAGGCCGCCTTGTGGTGGAATGACAGCTACCATGAGAACGTGCTGTGCTTCACCAACAACATCCCGCAGCGTGACGGCGGCACCCATCTGGCCGGCTTCCGCGGCGCGCTGACGCGCCAGGTCAACGGCTATGCCGACGCCAATGCGAAAAAGGAAAAGATCGCGCTGACCGGCGACGACTGCCGCGAAGGCCTTACCGCCGTGCTGTCGGTGAAGGTGCCCGATCCGAAATTCTCGTCGCAGACCAAGGACAAGCTGGTGTCCTCGGAAGTGCGTCCCGTGGTCGAGAACGTCCTCAACGAGGCGCTCCAGGCCTGGTTCGAGGAGCACCCCTCGGAAGCCAAGATGATCGTCGGCAAGGTGATCCAGGCCGCGGCCGCGCGTGAAGCCGCGCGAAAAGCGCGCGAGCTGACGCGCAAGAGCCCGCTCTCGGTCTCCTCGTTGCCCGGCAAGCTTGCCGACTGCCAGGAAAAGGACCCGGCGAAATCGGAGCTCTTCATCGTCGAGGGCGACTCGGCAGGCGGCAGCGCCAAGCAGGGCCGCAACCGCGAATTCCAGGCGGTGCTGCCGCTGCGCGGCAAGATCCTCAACGTGGAACGCGTGCGTCCCGACAAGATGCTGGGAAGCGAGCAGATCGGCACGCTGATCACCGCGCTCGGCACCGGCATCAGCGACGAATTCTCGATCGAGAAGCTGCGCTATCACAAGATCATCGTGATGACGGACGCCGACGTCGATGGCGCCCATATCCGCACGCTGCTGCTGACCTTCTTCTACAGGCAGATGCCCGCCATCATCGACGGCGGCTATCTCTACATCGCCCAGCCGCCGCTCTATAAGGTCTCCAGAGGCAAGTCCGAGCAGTATCTGAAGGACGAGCGGGCGCTGGAAGATTATCTGATCGACACCGGGCTCGACGACTGCGTGTTCATTCCCGGCAATGGCGGCGATCGCACCGGCCGCGACCTGCGTTCACTGGTCGACGATGCGCGCGTCGTCCGCAGCATCCTGCGCAACCTGCACAGCCGCTATAACCGCAAGGTGGTCGAGCAGGCCGCCATCACCGGCGTGCTCAACAAGGCGATCTACGGCGATTCAGAGAAAGCCGCAGCCGCTGCGCAATATATCGCCGGCCGGCTGGACAGTCTGGCCGAAGAGGTCGAGCGCGGTTGGGTCGGGCAGTATGTGGAAGGCCAGGGATTCCAGTTCGAGCGCACCGTGCGCGGCGTCAGGGAGTTCGCCCTCATCGACGACGCGTTCCTGGGTTCGGCGGAAGCCCGCAAGCTCGACGAGTACACGGTGAAGCTCCAGGACGTCTATGCACGCCCCGGCAAGCTGCGGCGCAAGGACGTCGAGCACATGGTCTACGGGCCGGTCGATCTCTTCGAAGCCGTCACCGATGCCGGCCGCAAGGGCGTCGCGCTGCAGCGCTACAAAGGCCTCGGCGAGATGAACCCTGAGCAGCTGTGGGAAACGACGCTGGACATCAATGCGCGCTCGCTGCTCCAGGTGAAGGTCAAGGAGGTCGACGAGGCCGACGACATCTTCACCAAGCTGATGGGCGACGTGGTCGAACCGCGCCGCGACTTCATCCAGGAACATTCGCTGAGCGCGACGATCGACATCTGAGGCGCTTGAATGGCTTTAGGTTTCTACTAGCCACGCACTCGCTGCACCTCTCCCGCTTGCGGGAGAGGTCGAGGCGCTCGCAGAGCGCGGCGGGTGAGGGCTCTCTCCTCGCGGAGATATTCTCCACAGATTTCGATAGTCCCACTGCGGAAACACCCTCTCCCCAGCCCTCCCCCGCAAGCGAGGGAGGGAGCGCACCTCCTTCGTGGCAACCATCGAGCCCGAATTGCTACCGCACTCGTTTGTCTGTATTTTCCGCCCCAAAAGCAACCCCGCCCCACCCTCAGCACAGCGAGAACCCAAGTGGCGCCCATCCAATACATCGTCGAGGGCGGTCACCGGCTCTCGGGCTCGATCGAGCCGTCCGGCAACAAGAATTCGGCGCTGCCGATCATCGCGGCCGCGCTGCTCACCGAGCATCCGGTGACGCTTCACAACGTGCCGCGGATCCGCGACACCGAGACGCTGGTCGAGCTGATCCGCTCGGTCGGCGCCGCGGCGGAATGGAGCGCGGGCAACACGCTGCATATTCACGCCAAGAGCATCCGCGCCGCCGATCTCGATCCCGAGCTTTGTGTGCGCATCCGCGCCTCGATCCTGCTCGCGGGGCCCTTGCTCGCCCGCTGCGGCGAGGTGATGCTGCCGCCGCCCGGCGGCGACGTCATCGGCCGGCGCCGGCTCGACACCCATGTGCTGGCGCTGGAACAGCTTGGCGCAAAAGTCACGGCGACCGACCGGCTGGAATTCCGCGCGCCCAGGCTCATCGGCGCCGACGTGTTCCTTGACGAGCCGAGCGTCACCGCGACCGAGAACGCGCTGGTCGCCGCCGTCGCGGCCGACGGCGTCACCCATTTGCGCAACGCGGCCTCGGAGCCGCATGTGCAGGATCTCGCCAATTTCCTGGTCGCGCTCGGCGCGAAAATCGAGGGCATCGGCACCAACACCATGGTGATCCATGGCTCGGCGACGCTGGGGGCAGCGACGTATTCGATCCAACCCGACCACATCGAGGTCGGCTCGCTGATCGGGCTTGCCGCGGTGACGCGCTCGCCGCTCCGCATCGTGCGCGCCGGTGTCGAGCATCTGCGCTCGATCCGCATGGGGTTCGAGCGGCTCGGCATCGTCTGCCGCATCGAGGGCGACGATCTCATCGTGCCCTCGAACCAGACGCTGAAGATCCAGGACGACTTTGGCGGCCATGTGCCGAAGCTGGAGGACCAGCCCTGGCCGGCCTTCCCGGCCGATCTGATGTCGATCGCGATCGTCACTGCGACGCAATGCGAGGGCGTGATTCTGATGTTCGAGAAGATGTTCGAGTCGCGGATGTTCTTCGTCGACAAGCTGATCGCGATGGGTGCCCGCATTGTCCTCTGCGATCCGCACCGCGCCATCATCGCAGGCCCCAGCCGGCTACGCGGCGCATCGATGATCTCGCCCGACATCCGCGCCGGCATGGCCATGCTGCTCGCCGCCGTCTGCGCCGAGGGCACCTCCACCATCAACAACGCCGACCAGATCGAGCGCGGCTACGAGCGCATCGACGAGCGGCTGAACGCGCTCGGCGCGAAGATCCGGCGCGTGCCGGAGCGGAACGGCTGAGCTCCCGTTTTCGATCTGGACTCGCGACAATCTCTCGTTGTATCAATCGATTTTATCCGCTTTTTTAGCCGGAAGAGACGGGAGATTGCATTGGATCAGCAGCAAAAGTCTTCAGATTCGGCAATAGAGACCATCGCCAAGACCGTCCCTGGCGAATTCGTCAGCTTCGTAGTCTTGCTGAAAACTTTCCTCGCCAACAACCCGACCGGGCTTGTCGTCCTGGGATTGCTACTCACCCTCTTGCTGCCCGTATATGCAAACCGCGTGCTTGCAATCGCGTCGTGGTCTCAGATCGGCGTGATGATGGTCAGCTATCTCGCTTGGTTTGTGCTGCTCGTTCCGGATCAAGTCGACCAAGTGCTCATGAATCTATTTCAAGTAACGCTGTCCTATGAGAACAACTTCGTCATATTCGGGGCTGTCGTACTCGTCCTTCAATTCGCGCTTCCGTTCCTCACAAAGCCGAAACCGTCCGGCGGTGGTGCTGCACCCGTACATCCAGCGCAATAGCAGGCCGGCATTGTACCTGAATCACCTGAGTAGGGTCTGGCATGTGCATTTCAAGGCTATTGATAGCGACCGCGAGCGCTGCGGCAGTTCTGACCACGGGCGCGTCGGCGTCTGAGTGCGGATCGTGGGAGAAGATCGAGCGGGTCCCGCAATTTACTGCTGAGCCATTCGGAACACTCGCGTTTGTACGGGGGCCGAACTACTTCATCCTAGGACGAGGCCGGTGCACGAATCTGGATACATCTGCCCTCACTTTTGCGGTAAACCACAGCAGCGGCCCCGACTCGCAGCCGACATTCGCCTCGGCTCATGTCGCTCTTATAAGAGTCGGCGGCAACACGCCGGATAAGCAGTATCTCTTTCGAAGTACGGGCTATTGGAACCGTGACAAGAGCGGAATAGCATACCGATCTCTTCATAATCGGTCGCATGAAGAGTTCAACAGCGACTTGACGGGCGATCAAGCAGCTTTCGACAAGCGCTACACCGATGATACCGGCCGCACATGGAACGATAGTGTGGATACGGAAACAACCCCTCCGCTCCGCTTCCAAAGTTGGAACTACCGTTTGACCTTCACAACGAAGGAGGAGCTGATCGATGCTCTCCGGAAGAAGCAGATCAGCCTCGCGACGCAAAACTACTTGATCAGTTACAAAGCACGTACAACCGGAGGGACGACGGGAGCTATTCCAACCTTTACCGTCAACGCTAGCGGCTACGATTGCCTGTTCGTTCGAGTCGCCGGGACGTCGAACTATTCCGACGTCGACGGCGAGTACATGATCAATCTGAATAAACGCAGCAACTGCAAGGACGTCGTTCTTGGGTTCACGGCGCTTGGGGGATGGTTCAAACTCTTCTGATAGCTGCGACACGCTGCTGAACGAGCATCGTCGCACGCAAGCTCTTTGTCGTCGCATGCGAGGAGAGGCCGGGGTGCATCGCAGATGCAATCCGGGGAGAGCTTCCGCGAATCCAACTGCGACCATTTGTGCGGATAGAGCCCCTCACCCCAACCCTCTCCCCGTAAGAACGGGAGAGGGAGAAGATGCAGCGCGTCCGGGATACGGGGCCATGTTTTCGACGCGTGGTTGTGCTATTGACCCGCCATGCTCGACACTGTCCAACCACAACAGCCGCCGCAAGCCGGCGTGCAAAGTCATCTCGCGGAGGAATTCGTCGAGACGTTGCGGCTGGCCGTGCCGATGATGCTGACGCAGCTCGGGCAGATCGCGATGATCACGAGCGATCTCGCGCTGATCGGGAGGCTTGGCGAGGATTCGGTCGCCGCTGCGGCACTTGCGCACACCGTCTATTTTGTCAGTTTCACTTTCGGACTCGGATTGATGGCCGCGGTGTCGCCGCTGGCAGCCCAGGCGTTTGGCGCCGGCGACGTCAGACGCATCCGCCTTTCCCTGCGCGTCGGCCTCTGGGCCGCGCTGCTGATCTCGCTGCCGATGATGGCTTCGCCGCTCTATGGCGAGCACATCCTGATCACGCTCGGACAGGCGCCGCATTCGGCTGCGCTCGCGCAGCGCTATCTGAATGGCCTCGCCTGGGGCATCGCGCCGGCACTCGGCTTCATCGCGCTGCGCAGCATGATGAGCGCGGTGAACCGGCCGCAGGCTCCGTTGTGGATCACGCTCGCGGCGATCCCCGCGAATTTCGTGCTGGTCTATTGCCTGATCCATGGCCTGTTCGGCCTGCCGGAGCTCGGCCTGTTCGGCGCCGGACTGGCGACGACCCTGGTCAATCTCGGCACCTTCGTCGCCGCGCTCGCCATCGCGGCGTGGCGCAGGCCCTTCGCCGATTATCACCCGCTGGCCCATTTGTGGCGGATCGACTGGCCTTTGATGCGTCAGCTCATCGTGATCGGCGCGCCGATCTCGTTCTCGCTCCTGCTGGAATACGGCATGTTTTCCTCGGCGGCGCTCTTGATGGGACTGATCTCGACCACCGCGCTGGCCGCACACCAGATCGCGCTCCAGGTCACGGCCGTGCTGTTCATGGTCCCGCTCGGCATCGGCATGGCCGCCACGGTGCGGGTCGGCCACGCCTTCGGCCGTAACGAGCCGGCCGGCGTCCGACGCGCCGGCCTCGTCGCGGCGGTGCTCGGGATTGCGTTCGTCTCGGCGCTGACGGTTGCCATCATTCTCGGCCGCTATGAGCTGGGACGGCTGTTCTTCGGCCGCAGCGAGGCCAGCGCGCCGACCGTCGAACTGACAGCAGCACTTTTGCTGGTCGGCGCAACCTTCTTCATCGCCGACGCGCTCCAGACCATCATGGGCGGTGCGCTGCGCGGCATCAATGACACGAGGATGACACTGGTGTTCGCGGCGATCGGCTATTGGTGCGTCGGCTTCCCCATTGCCTGGGCGCTGGCTTTCCACGCCGGCCTCGGCGCGGTCGGCGTCTGGATCGGACTGTCGATCGGATCGTTCGTCTATGCCGGACTCTTGATCTTGCGCTTCCGGCTGCTGACGCGCAGACTGGCGGAATGACAGGACCCGTTCGCGCAGTCACCCCCGATGTCGATGCCGGCACGGTGCTATCAGGCGCACAGTTCATCGACGCGTTTCGTGTGGAGGTCGGCACGACGCCATTGAGTGCCCGCGAGGCCTGCACCCGAATGATGCTGCACGGGCCGCGCTGGATCGATGCGCTGACGCGCTTGCGCAACGTCCTGGTGAAACCCTTCGGACTGAAGACATCGGGCGAAGGCGCACCGGCTCCGCACGGGATGATCGGCCTGTTTCCAGTGCTGAGCGAAACACCGGAGCGGCTGATCGCCGGTTTTGACGACTACCATCTCGATTTCCGCGTCGTGGTTGACGTCGCCGGCGAGACGGCGGATCGGCGGGTGACATTGACCACGTTGGTACGGACCAACAATCTGCTCGGGCGCGCCTATCTCACGCTGATCGTACCGTTTCACAAGCTCGTGGCCCGCAGCATGATGGGAGACATCGTGGAGCCGGTGCGATGACGCCGCGTCTTTCCTGTCGTTAACTCACTCCGCGACCTTCACCGGCCCGTCGGCCGCGGCTTCCGCCCACTCCCCGACGACGCGGTCGAGATCGCATAGATTCTGGTGCATCTGCTCCAGCGAGAAGCCGAGCGCGAAGAAGCGCTCCGCGGTGTCGGCCGGCTGGCCGCGGATCAGGCTGTCCTGGCGAACGGCGGCGACGGCCTCGGAATAATGCTGAAGCGCCACGTGCACGGGATGGATCGGCGGCGCGCCGGCGCCCTCGCGCAGGGCATCAGCCGCCGACTTCAGGAAGCGCACGATCGCCGCGCTGACCTCCGCCAGCGGCTCCGCGAGCCTGACCTGCACCTCGGCGGGCAGCGGCACCACGGTGGCGCGGCCGATCATCACGACATCGTGGCGCAGCCGCAGAATCGTGCGCAGCAGCGGGCCGGTGTCGGGGCCGCTTGACAGCCGCGCCGAACGCTCGCGCTCGGCCTCCGCGCCGATCGCATTCATGCCGACCATGGCGGTGCCGATGCCATCCTGGATCCGGTGCAGCGCATCGTTGTCGCGGCCGCGGGTGAGACCGGCGAGCAGTTCGGAAAAAGCCTCCGCGATCAACTCAAGCAGCTTCGCCGCGCTGGCGCGGATCTGCCGCACCGCGCGCGAGGGCAGCACCAGGAAAGAGACCAAGAGCCCGGTGATGGCACCGACCGAGACCTCACTGACCCGATCGATCGCCGACGCCAGCGGGTCGGCATGATGCATGGTCGGGACCAGCAGCACGATCACCGCGGTCACGGTGGCGGTGCTGAGGTTCGGATAGATCGCGGCAACGAAGGCGAGCGGCGCGACTGCCAGGACCAGCAGCCCCAGCAGGCCCGCTTCGCTGGAGTAGGGAATCGTGATCGCGATGGCGCCGCCATAGATCGCGCCGCCGATGGTGCCGAGCATGTAATCGCGCGTCGCCTTTAGCGAGCGCCCGACGCTCATCTGGGTCACGATCAGTGATGTCAGAACCGCCCAGAGCGGCAGCAACAGATGCAGCGCGGTCGCGATCGCATAGGCCGCCACAGCCGCCACCGTGACCCGGATCGCAAGTCCCAGTTGCGTTCGCCGCGCCCGGATCCGGTCGAACAGCTCCTTTGCGTCTGCCATCATCTGATGTCCCGGTCCGATCCTCACAAAGCCCAGGCAAAGCATAGCTGATGCCCGCAGCCCCGAGGCCGCTTGAAAGGCAAAATCAGCCCGCCTAACTTGCCGGCCAAATCGAGGAAACACGATGGCCCACGAAACCGCAACGCTAGCCGCCTATGTCGCCAAGCTGAATTATCAGGAAATTCCGGCGGAGGTGCTGGAGCGCGCCAAGGTGCTGACGCTGGATTTCCTCGGCAGCGCCATCCGGGCCAGGAGCGAAGCGGAGTCAACCCCGTCGCTGCTGAAGATGCTCGAAGCGCTGTCGCTCGACGCCAAGGGCTGCTCCACCGTGTTCGGCGACAGCAAGACGTGGACTCCGGCGGTCGCGGCGCTCCTCAACGGCGCACTCGGCCATTCCCTTGATTTCGACGATACCCATGCGGATTCCTCGCTGCATCCGAGCGCGCCGGTGGTTCCGGCGGCCTTCGCCGTCGGCGAAATGGTCGGTGCCTCCGGACGCGATGTGCTGACGGCGATCGTCGCGGGCTATGAGGTCTGCTGCCGGCTCGGCAATGCGCTCGATCCGACCTCTCATTATGCGCGCGGCTTCCATCCGACAGCGACCGCCGGCACCTATGGCGCGGCCGCTGCGGCGGCAAAATTGTTCGGCCTCTCCGAGCCGCAGATCATCGCCGCCTTCGGCGTCTCCGGCAGCCAGGCCGCCGGCTCGCTGCAATTCCTGGTCAACGGCGCCTGGAACAAGCGCTATCAGGTCGGCGCCGCCGCGATGAACGGCGTGATCGCCGCGACGCTGGCACGCAACGAGTTCGTCGGCGCGACGGAATCAATCGAGGGCAAGCATGGCCTGCTCGCCGGCTACACCGACGATGCACATCCGGACAAGGCGGTGGCCGGGCTCGGCAAGACCTATGAGACCATGAAGATCGGCGTGAAGCCGTATCCGAGCTGCCGTTACACCCATGCCGCGATCGACGCGCTGATCGCGATGCGGCGCGAGCACAATCTGACGCCCGACCAAGTCAAGCGCGTCGAGATCGGCCTGCATCGCAACGGCATCACGCTCACGGGCGATGCCGCGAGCAAGCGGCATCCGACCTCGATCGTCGGCGGCCAGTTCTCGATGTTCTTCACCGGCGCACTCGCGCTCGACCAGGGTTCATTCGGCTGGGACGACTACAACCGCCTCGGCGATGCCGCCATCGACGCACTCGCCGACAAGTTCGACGTGGTGCAGGACGACCGCCTCGAGATCGGCCGCACCCATCCGTTCGGCGCGCGCGTCAGCATCGTCACCGACGATGGCGTGCATGAGCGGATCTATGCCGACCCCTCGGGCGAGCCGAACTCGTTCCCGGATGCGCAGGCGATGCAGCAGAAGTTCCTGACGCTGGCCAGGCCGGTGCTGAATGCACGGGCCGACAAATTCGCCGACGCGATCCTGTCGCTGGAGCGGTTCGATCGCGTGGCGAACGCAACGGAGCTGGGGCGGCAGTAACCGCCTAGTTCGCGCCCGCCATTTTCCCCTTCTCGCGCGTTGACGCAATGACATCGCGCACGAGCTCAAATACACCGTCCGCTTCCGGCGGGAAGTTCGGCGAGCGGCCGAGGCGCACGATCACCAGTTTCTCCGATGGGATCACAATCGTGTACTGGCCGATCGTGCCTTTGGCGAAGAACGCATCGCGCGGCCAGCCGTGCTCGATTCGAAACTTCGCGCCAAAACTGTCGCCCTGGTTGGTCCAGAAGCCGGCGCCGATGCCGACCCACGCGTTTGGCGTGGCTGACGCCGAGTAGTTCACCCACCCCTCGGGGAGGATACGCTTGCCGCCGGCGACGCCGTCGTTGAGATAGAGCTGGCCGAAGCGCACCCAGTCGCGCGCGGATGCCAACATCTCGCCGGAGCCCTCGATCGTGCCGGCACCGTCGAGCTGAAGCGTGACGTTGACCATGCCGAGTGGCGCGAACAATTCGCGGCGCGCGAAGCGGAGCGCATCGGCGGGCTTACCGCCGGCAGCGTTGCGGATCAGATGCGAGAGGATGAGGAAGTTGCCATCGTGATAATTCCACACCGTGCCCGGTGAGGTCGCAAGCGGCGCGCGCTCGGCAAAGCTCGCCATATCATCCTCGGCGTATTTCATGGTGTTGACCGGCTCGAGCACGGAGCCGAGCGAGGCCTGCAACGAGCTCCCGAGCGCGATGCCTGCGGTGTGACGCAGCAACTGGTCGACGGTGATGGCGTGACGCGGATCATCAGGATCTTGCCAGGCGGCAATGGGCGCAGGCCCATCGAGCTTTAACTTGCCCTGGCGTACGAGAATGCCTGTCAGTGCTGAGATCACCGACTTCGTCATGGAGAAGCCGAGCAGCGGCGTCTCCGGCCCGACACCATCGGCATAGCGCTCGGCGATGATGCGGCCGGCCTTCATGACGACGATCGCGCGGGTGCGGCGGTAGGGCGGCGCGGGCTCGGCGAAGGCGCGGTCGAGCGCGGCGGACAGTTCTTCGCTTTGCGGCGGCACGAGTCCCGGGCCGGCGATCTCGGGTAACAACGCTGGCTGCTTGCCGTCAGGCGGCAGCGCGACGGCGGCGATCCCCTGGCCGTGCTCGAGGGTACAGCCGAGCCCCTCGCGATAGACGGCATGGCTGCGGCCGATGCCGAACAGCGTCACCGTGACATCCTTGCGCGCGCGATCGACCTGGTAGTCCATCGCCCAGCTCAGCAGGTTTGCGCCTGGCATCGCATCAATGGTCTCGGCGAGATTGCGGCTGGGATCGAGGCCGGAGACGAACGTCTCCGAGCAGATCGTGTCGGCGATGAAGCCCGTCGCGACCTTCGGCACATCGCGGGCCCGCGCCGCGCCGAGCGCGAGGCCGGCAGCGACGATGGTGGTGGTAAGGAGGATGATCTTGCGGCGGCGGGTCACGGGCTTTCTCCGGCTTCGAGGACGTGGCGGAGAGGAAGCCGGATGCGGGCGATACGCGCTCGCCGGATTTGAAAAACGACCTCGTCGAAACTGATCGGGGCTGGCCGATTCTGGAATTATTCTGTGATTTCAATGGCCTAAAAATCTAGGCCGCGTCGACCTTGAGCCGCCGATATTCGGTTGGCGTCACCCCGGTCACCGCCTTGAAGGCGCGGTTGAACGGGCCGAGCGACTGGAAGCCGGCATCCATCGCGATGGTGATGACAGGAACTTCGGCCTGCGACGGATCGGCCAACGCCGCTTTGGCTTCCTCGATCCGGTGGTTGTTGAGAAAGACATTAAAGTTGCGGTAGCCGAGCCGCTGGTTGATTAGCCGGCGCAGCCGATATTCGGGAATTCCAAGCTTTGTGGCGAGCGTGCCGATGCTGATGTTGTCGTGGCGATAGATGCGCTCATCGGCCATCAGCCGCATCAGCGCATCGACCAGTTTCTGATCCGCGCTGGAATCCCCGGCGATAGCGGCCGGGGCAGGAAGGTTTGCCGCGGCTTCGACGGGCGCCGGAAACAAATCCGCGGCGTTGACCTGCATCATCGTGTAGCAGATCGCGGCGACGATGCCGGCGAGAACGGCCGCATTCGCGGCATTGGCGATCGCGGCGTTGTCCCTGCCCCATATCGATATCTGCAGCAGCACATTGACGCCGCCATAGAGCAAGACCGCGCTGACAATGAAAACCCGCAAGTGACGCCGGCGCTCGACCAGATCGGCCGACCAGGAGCCAATGGTCTGGGCTATCGCCAGCACGATAAAGCAAAGCGCCAGCAGATTGACCGCGATAATGGCCGGCCGGCCGTGGACCGCCGGCGCGATCCACAGACAACTGACAAAACTGTAGGCTGAGACCGCCGCCCAGATCAGCGCGTGCCACCAGCGCGGCACGAATGAATCGTCGAGCAACGCGCGCGTGAACAGCCACAGCACCACGGCATCGCCGGTCGACAGCGCGATCAGCGGCGCATGCCATATCGAGACCGGCGCGGTCGAGCCGATCTCCGAGCTGACGGCATGCGCGATCGTCCCCAGCGCCAGCGCAATGGTGAGGCGTCCCGCCACGCTATGGCTGAAGTCGCGCAACAGCGCGGCCGCCAGCATCAGCAGCAGGGCCACGGTCGCGGCGCGAAAGGCGAGTTCCGTTGCAGCAAATGTCATCGGCGATGCGATCGGTCGCGGTTGCAATCAGCCGAACATCGTTCGTCAGGCACTTTTTTTCAAGGACCGTCTGCGCCGGGTTAGGAGCCCCAGCCTCAACTGTCATCGCCCGGCTTGACCGGGCGATCCAGTACGCCGAATCAGTTGTGATTGGATCGATAGGCCGCGGCGTACTGGATTCCCCGCCTTCGCGGGGAATGACAGCGGAGTGCATGGCCCCATTGCCACCCGCGATGTCGGGTCCTCCCATGCTCGCGACGGCCCTACGAATTCCTGCTACGATCGGCCTCAGAAATTCAGAAGGAGCCCACCATGAGCTGGATGCCTGATAACGATCCCGTGCTCGGCGATCCCATGTCCTGCGACGCGCTCGATCTCGTCATCGTGCCGCGCACCCGCGACCTCGGCGACGGCTTTACGGTGCGGCGCGCCCTGCCGCATGGCAAGCGGCAGATGGTCGGGCCCTTCATCTTCTTCGACCATTTCGGCCCGGTGCAGTTCGTCTCCGGCAAGGGCATGGACGTGCGGCCGCATCCGCATATCGGGCTTGCCACCGTCACCTATCTGTTCGACGGATCCATCATGCATCGCGACAGCGAGGGCAACGTGCAGGAGATCGCGCCCGGCGCGATGAATTTGATGACCGCGGGCCGCGGCATCGCGCATTCCGAGCGCACGCCGGATGCGCACCGCGCCGCCGGCCAGAAGATGCTCGGCCTGCAGAGCTGGATCGCGCTGCCGGCGGGATCGGAAGAGATCGATCCCTCGTTCCAGCATTATGGCGCGGGCGACCTGCCGATGATCTCGGAGCGCGATTTCACCGCGCGGGTCATCGCAGGCTCGTCGTTCGGCATCACCTCGCCGGTGAAAATGGTCTCGCCCTGGTTCTATACCGAGGTCACGGCGGCGACGGGCGCGAGCGTGCCGCTCGACCCGGACCATGAGGAGCGCGCGATCTACGTCGTCGACGGCGAGGTCGAGATCGCGAATGAGCGTTATGAGGGGCCGCGGCTGCTGATCTTCCGGCCCGGCGACCGCATCACCGCGAAGGCCCTCAAACCCACGCGGATGATGTTTCTCGGCGGCGATGCACTGGAGGGCCCGCGCCACATCTGGTGGAATTTCGTCTCCTCCAGCAAGGAGCGGATCGAGCAGGCTAAGCAGGATTGGAAAACCGGACGCTTCGCCGCGGTTCCGCAGGAACATGAGTTCATTCCGCTGCCGGAATAGGCTAATCCGGCATCCGGCCGTGCCCTCAGGCGCGGCCGGATGTTCTGTCTTAAGCCTTCTGTCCGAAAGCCGAGTCTACGAAAGCTTTGCGATGACCGCCATGCTCTCCAGCGACCTGCCCTTGCCCAAGATCGGCCGCGGCAAGGTGCGCGATATCTACGCCGTCGACGACGAGCGCCTGCTGCTCCTCACCACCGACCGCATCAGCGCCTTCGACGTCGTGATGGGCGAGACCATCCCGATGAAGGGCGCGGTGCTGACCCAGATCAGCGCGTTCTGGTTCGCCAAGCTCGAAGGCATCGTGCCGCATCACATGATCAGTGCCGATACCGACGAAATCATCGCGGCCGTGCCCGCCTTGAAGCCGCACCGCGCCGAGATCCGCGGCCGCGCCATGCTGTCGCGCCGTACCACCGTGTTCCCGATCGAATGCGTGATCCGCGGCTATCTCTCGGGCTCGGCCTGGAAGGAGTATGCGGCGAGCGGCACGCTGGCGGGCGAGAAGCTGAAGGCCGGCCTCGTCGAGAGCGAAAAGCTCGAGCCCTCGATCTTCAGCCCGGCGACCAAGGCCGAGACCGGCCATGACGAGAACATCACCGTCGCCAAGATGCGCGAGGTCGTCGGCGACGACGTCGCCTACACGCTCGAGAGCATGACCCGCGCGGTCTATACGCTCGGCGAGGAGCTGGCGCGCGAGCAGGGCATCATCATCGCCGACACCAAGTTCGAGTTCGGCCGCGACAAGGACGGCCGCATCATCCTGATCGATGAGGTGATGACGCCGGATTCGTCGCGCTTCTGGGCGGCCGATGCCTACAAACCCGGCCAGCCGCAGGCGAGTTTTGATAAGCAGCCCTTGCGCGATTACCTCGACATCGAGCGCCGCGCCGGCCGCTGGAACGGCGACGCCCCGCCACCGCCCCTGCCGGCCAGCGTGGTGGATGCAACGAGCAAGCGCTATCTGGAGGCGTATCGGCGGGTGACGGGCAGCGAACTCAAGATCTAGCCGCGCTGCTAACATCGCTCCGTCATTGCGAGCGCTGTTTGCCACACCCCAGCTGTTATCGCCCGGCTTGACCGGGCGATCCAGTATTCCAGAGACGGCGATGGAATACGGAGAGGCTGCGGCGTACTGGATTCCCCGCTTGCCGCCTGCGCTGAAGCTTCGGCGGGCCAGACCTCAGCCCCGGCGAAGCCTTGGCGTAGCCGGGTCGCGGGGAATGACAGCGGTGGGCGCGGAGCCGCTTCCTGCCACAACCTGAGTTTGCGGGGCCTATTTCGGCTTTTCCGTCCACCATCTGATCACAGGCGAGCCGCCGTGAAAGTGTCGGATACTTCATAGTTGCAAAGAATCCTGTTGCGCTAGGCTTACAGTCGGCTACCTCTCCGCACGGGAATTTTCATGAGCGAGTGTCACGGCGTGACAGACCCTGCAATTGGCTTCGATCCGGTCACCAGGGTCAATCCGTCGGTCAAACGTGCGCTGAATGACATATTGGGGGGAAGCGCTGCGAGCGTCCTCACCGTCACGTTCGGGCTGTCCTATTCGCTGCTGATCTTCGCCGGCCCGCTCACGCCCTTTCTGTCCTACGGCATCGCTGCGACCTTCATCAGCTCGGCGGTGCTTGCCGCCGTGATCGGGCTCGGCAGCTCCCTGCCCTTCGCAATCGCCGCCCCCGACAGCTCGACCGCGGCCGTAACGGGGATTCTGGCCGCCTCGCTGGTCGAGCACATCGAAGCGGCCAATCTGTCGGCGTCGCTGCTCCCGCCGATCCTGATCACGCTCGGCCTGTCGACCGTGCTGACCGGGATCGTGCTGTGCGGACTGGGCCTGACGCGGATGGGCCGCGCCATCCGTTATGTCCCCTATCCCGTGGTCGGCGGCTTCCTCGGCGCCACCGGACTGCTCATCGCCCTCGGTGCCGTCAGAGTCATCACCAGCACTCCGGTGCAGTTCGCGACACTTCCGCGCTTCGCCAACGGCACCACGCTCTTGGAGCTCGGTGCCGCCTGCGCCATGGCGCTGGTGTTGTACCTGACTTGGCATCGCTCCCGGAACCCGTTCGCCCTGCCGATCATCCTGGTCGGCGGCGTGATCACGGCGCATCTGGCGTTCTGGATCTCGGGCGTCTCGCTCGATCAGGCCCGCAACCTGGGCTGGACATTCCAACCGCCGCCGCAGGCGGCCTTCATGCTGCCCTGGCACACCGACGATCTCGCCCGCTATCCCTGGTTTGCCGTGCCGGACCTGCTCGGCAATCTCGTCGCGGTCATCTTCGTCACCGCATCGAGCACGCTGTTCAACACCACCGGCATCGAGGTCGCCCTGCACCGCGAAGCCAATCTGGAGCGCGAGCTGAACGTCACGGGCGCGGCCAACATCCTGACCGGCGTGCTCGGCGGCTACACCGGCTGCAGCTCGATCAGCCGTTCGGTCCTCAATTTCTCCAGCGGCGGCCGCGGCCGGCTGTCCGGCCTCACCGCCGCGGCGCTGTCGCTGCTGATGCTCGCGATCGCGCCCGATCTGCTCGGCTTCATTCCCAAATTCGTGCTCGGCGGCCTGCTGTTCTATCTCGGCGCCGACCAGCTCCATAAATGGATCATCGAATCGCGCAAGCGACTCTCGAAGCTCGAATATCTGTCGCTGGTTGCCATCATAGTCATCATCGTGGCGTGGGGTTTCGTGCCAGGCATTCTGATCGGCGTGATCATCGGCTGCGCGACCTTTGCGTTCAGCGCGGCGCGGGTCGAATCGATCAAGTACAGTTTTGACGGCTCCGAATACCGCTCCTCGCTCGACCGCTCGCGCGACGATCAGGAGGTGCTGCTGGCCCATGGCGGCAAGATCCAGGGCCTCAATCTCCAGAGCTACCTATTCTTCGGCTCCGCCAACCGGCTCTATCAACATGTCAAGCAGCTGCTCCAGGAGCGCCCGGAGTGCCGCTATCTGCTGTTCGACTTCAAGCTCGTCACCGGCGTCGATTCGTCTGCCGCCTACAGCTTCGCCCAGATCAAGCGCAGCGCGGCCGATCTCGGCGTCGAGGTGATCCTGGTGCATCTGTCGGCCGCCGCCGAGAAGCTGCTGCGCTCCAGCGATTTCGTCGGCGAAGGCGTCACCATCATCGGCGAGCTCGATCGTGCGCTGGAATGGTGCGAGAACGAGATCATCGCGCAGCACCAGGGCCTGGCGCAGGAAGAGGCGAGCTTACGCGACTGGTTCACCGGCATTCTCGCCAGCGAGGACGACGCCGACGAGCTGATCCGCCGCTGTCAGCGCCTCGAGGTCGAATCCGGCGAAATCATCGTGCAGGCTGGCGATCCCGCCGATTCCATGCATTTCATCCTCGACGGCCGCGTCGGCATCATGGTCCCAGCCGACGACGACCGCACCACGCGCGTGCGCAGCCTGGGACGCTACACCACGATCGGCGAGATGGGTCTGGTGTCACAGACCCCGCGCAGCGCCACCATCCAGGCCGAAGTCGACAGCGTGCTCTACGTGCTGAACACGCACCAGTTCGCCGCGATCAAGCAAGAAGCGCCTGTGCTCAGCCAAAAGCTGCTGACCTATTTCGTATCGGTGATGGCCGAGCGGCTGACATTCGCGAACCGGACCATCGCGGTGCTGCGGCGCTGACTATCGCGATGACCAAAGCAGCCTGCCACAACCCCGGTGTCGTCCTGGCTTTCGCCAGGACGACCAAGGGCCCTCACACCCCCGCCATCATCACGTATTTGATTTCGACATATTCTTCCATGCCGTGACGCGAGCCTTCGCGGCCGAGGCCGCTTTCCTTGACGCCGCCGAAGGGCGCGACTTCTGTCGTGATCAGGCCGGTGTTGACGCCGACCATGCCGGATTCCAGTGCTTCGGCGACGCGCCAGACGCGGCCGAGATCGCGGGAATAGAAGTAGGACGCGAGGCCAAACGGTGAGGCGTTGCACATCGCGATGACGTCGGCCTCGTCCTTGAAGCGGATCACCGGCGCGAGCGGGCCGAAGGTTTCCTCCTGCGACACCAGCGAGTCCGGCTTGACGTCGGCGAGCACGGTCGGCTCGAAGAACGAACGTCCGAGCTCGCTGCGCTTGCCGCCGGTCACGATCTTGGCGCCGCGCTTGACCGCATCCGTGATGTGGCGCTCGACCTTGTCAACCGCCTTCAAATTGATCAGCGGGCCCTGGGTGACGCCGGGCTCGGTGCCGTCGCCGATCTTCATCGCAGCGACCTTCGCCGAGAGCTTCTTGACGAATTCGTCGTAGATCTTGTCCTGGGCGTAGAGGCGGTTGGCGCAGACGCAGGTCTGGCCCATGTTGCGGTATTTCGAGACGATCGCGCCCTCGACCGCGGCGTCGATGTCGGCGTCGTCGAACACCACGAAGGGCGCATTGCCGCCGAGTTCAAGGCCGAGTCGCTTCACGCCGACGGAAGCTTGCTGGTAGAGGATCTTGCCGACCGCAGTCGATCCGGTGAACCCGACGAAGCGCACCGCCGGATGCTCGCACAGCACCTTGCCGATCGGCGGCGCATCGCCGGTGATGATGTTGAGCACGCCCTTGGGGATGCCGGCCTTTTCGGCGAGCACGGCCAGCGCCAGGGCCGAGAGCGGCGTCTCGTTGGCGGGTTTCAGCACCACGGTGCAGCCGGCGGCGAGCGCCGGCGAGACCTTGCGCGTGATCATCGAGTTCGGAAAATTCCACGGCGTGATGGCGCCGCAGACGCCGATCGGCTGCTTGATCGCCAGCAGCCGCGCATCGCTCCGCTGCGTCGGGATGGTCTCGCCATAGACGCGGCGGGCCTCCTCGGCGAAGAACTCGACATAGGCGGCGCCGATGTCGATCTCGCCGAGCGCTTCGGACAGCGGCTTGCCCTGCTCCGAGGTGAGGATCAGCGCGAGGTCCTCGCGGTTGCCGATGATCAGCTCGAACCATTTGCGGAGGATGTTGGAGCGCTGCTTGGCCGTGTGCCTGGCCCAGACCGGGAAGGCGCGCTGCGCAGCTTCAACCGCCCTGGTAGTCTCGTCCGCGCCGAGCTGCGGGACTTTTGCGATCTCGACACCGGTCGCGGGATTGTTCACGGCAAAGACCGGCGTGCCGACCCAGGCGCCGTCGATGTAGCAGGCCTCCTTCAAGAGCGACGGGTCCTTCAACCTGTCACGCAAATTGGCGGTGGCGTGCTGGGCGCGGGCAGCGGCGGTCGGGGTCATGGCGTTGCTCCTTCAAGCGCGATCGGATCGGTCCGGAATATAAGGAGAGACGGTGCGCAATGCACCGCCCCGCAACGCACATCTGATCGGAATTAAACCAGGAGCGAAGTGGCTACGCCGCGCCGCTCAGATAGGTCTCGCGCCGGCCGATCATGCGCTCGGCAGCCGCCTTGGCGTCGGCCTTCGAGGAGGTCGCACAGGTCCGGTATTCGAGATCTGGCACATCCGAGGTGTCGCGGCGGCCGAACCAGGATTTCGAGCCGACCGGCAGCAACGCCAGCGACTGCGCTAGATTGTCGACCGCGCCGAAGGAATAGAGCGCGCCGGTGCCCGCAATCCGGACCTCGTAGATGCCGGGCGAGATCGGCGCTTCCAGATTGTCGCCCCGTCCAGGACGAGGATAGCGCTTCCATTCGCTCCAGGTCGAAATCATCTCAGGTCCCCCTCGCGGCCGGTGGGAAGCCGCAAATTTGTATCAACCTCTAACATCGGCGGCCGACGGGGCCGAATGCTGAACGTCGCAACGCACAAAATGTTTCAGGTACTTCAAGCACGGAAAACATCGCGAAAATGTCCATCTACGGTGAGTTTGGACCATACACTGCAGATTGTGACGACATGTTCCAGTCGGCCGCCCTGTGGTCCTGCGAGCGTCGCAGCCCGTCAAGTCACGACATCGCGACCGCCGCCGCGGTTGAGATGCTTGCCGCACGCGACCGGCGGGAGGACAATCTATTACTTCCAACAATAATCAAACCGGAGGAAACGCGGATGCAAGGCAAAGCTGACATCGACGAAATGCTGCGCAAGGCAAGCGACGCCAAGGAAATTCCCGGCGTCGTTGCGATCGCCGCCAGCGGTAACGACGTGCTGTATCAGGGCGCATTCGGCAAGCGCGACCTATCCAAGCCCGATGCGATGACTGATGATAGCGTGTTCTGGATCGCCTCGATGACGAAGGCAGTGACAAGTGCCGGCGCGATGCAGCTGGTCGAGCAGGGCAAGCTCTCGCTCGATGCGCCGATCGGATCGCTGCTGCCTGACCTCGCCAATCCGCAAGTGCTCGAAGGTTTTGATACCAACGGCGAACCAAAACTGCGACCGGCGAAGGGCGCGATCACGCTGCGCCACCTCATGACCCACACTGCCGGTTTTGCCTACAACGTGTGGAACGGCGATTGCGCGCAATATCTGGAGAAGACCGGAACCCCGAACATCTTCTCCTGCCAAAACGTCGCGCTGAAGACGCCGATCATGTCCGACCCCGGCACGCGCTGGGAATATGGCATCAACATCGACTTCGTCGGCAAGGCGGTGGAAGCCGCGAGCGGCAAGCGTCTCGATGCCTATCTGCGCGACCACATGTTCACGCCGCTCGGCATGAACGACACCGCCTTCAAGATCACCGACAACATGCGCCAGCGGCTGGTTGCCACGCATGCACGCGGCGAAGATGGATCGCTGGCGCCGATCCCGTTCGAGATCGAACAGAACCCGGAATTCCACATGGGCGGGGGCGGCCTTTACAGCACTGCCGGCGACTACATCAAGTTCACCCAGATGATCCTCAATAAGGGCCGGGGCAATGGCAACCAACTGCTGAAGCCGGAGACGGTCGCGCTGATGGGCCAGAACCATATCGGCGATCTCACCATCGGCAAGATGACAACGGTGGCACCCATGTACACCAACGACGTCGATCTCTTCCCCGATATCGTGAAGAAGTGGGGACTCTCCTTTCTGATCAATACCGCCAAGACGCCGGAAGGCCGCAGCCCCGGCAGTCTCGCCTGGGCTGGTCTTGCCAATACGTATTTCTGGATCGACCCGGCGCGTGACGTTGCCGGCGTCATCCTGATGCAGGTGTTGCCGTTCGTCGACGGCAAATGCATAGAGGCCTTCGCCGGCTTCGAGCGCGGCGTCTATGCCGGGCTCGATGCAGGAAGCAGCCAGAGAGCGGCCTAACCCCTTAGTATGATGCGCGGCTCGTCGCGCGTGCTGCGAGCTGGATGTACCCTCGTGCTCCGAAGCCCTGCCACTCGGGGCACGAGGCAAGAATGACCAAGCTGGAGGACGCGACCATGGCAGACAAGGCCGACAGTTACGTTTGTGGCATCTCGGACACGCCGCTGCTCGGCGACACCATCGGTCGCAGTCTCGACCACGCGGTTCGGCGCTGGGGCGATCGCGAGGCGCTGGTCTCGCCCAGCCACGGCGTGCGGTGGACCTGGACGGAATTTTCGGAGCGGGTCGACGCGCTCGCCGCAGGCTTTCTCGCGCTGGGCCTCCAGCGCGGTGAGCGGATTGGCATCTGGTCGCTGAATCGGCCGGAATGGACGCTGACCCAGTTCGCCGCCGCCAAAGCCGGCCTGATCCTGGTGACGATCAATCCCGCCTATCGGCTCAGCGAGCTGGAGTTCGCGCTGAAGAAAGTCGGCTGCGCGGCGATCGTCACCGCGACGGCGTTCAAGACCAGCCAATACATGGAGATGCTCAACACGCTGTTGCCGGAGCTGGCAAGCGCCAGACCCGAACAGTTGCAGGCGGCACGGCTGCCATCCTTACGCATCGTCATCCAGATCGGCGGTCCGGCCGCGCCCGGCACGATTCCCTTCGAGGACGTCGCGCGCATGGGCGGAGCGGAGCACCGCGAGCAGCTCGCTGCGCTCGGTGCGGCGCTGCAGTTCGACGATCCCGTCAACATCCAGTTTACCAGCGGCACGACAGGTTCGCCAAAAGGCGTGACGCTGACCCACCACAACATCCTCAACAACGGCTACTTCACGGGACGCGCGATGCGCCTGACCGAACAGGATCGCATCTGCATCCCGGTGCCGCTCTATCATTGCTTCGGCATGGTGATGGGCAATCTCGCATCCGTCACGCTCGGTGCGACCATGGTCTATCCCGGCGAAGGTTTTGATCCGCTAGCAACGTTGCGCGCGGTCGAGCAGGAGAAATGCACCACGCGGTACGGTGTGCCGACCATGTTCATCGCCGAGCTCGATCATCCCGAATTCAAGACGTTCAACCTGAAATCACTGCGCACCGGCATCATGGCCGGCGCGCCCTGCCCGATCGAGGTGATGAAGCGCGTCAACACCGAGATGAACATGCGCGAGGTCACCATCGCCTATGGCATGACCGAGACCAGCCCGGTCAGCTTCCAGAGCGCGACGGACGACCCGCTCGAGCGGCGCGTCTCGACCGTCGGACGGATTCATCCGCATGTCGAAGTGAAGGTCGTCGATCTCGAAGGCCGGATCGTCAAGCGCGGCGAACGTGGCGAGCTCTGCACCCGCGGCTACAGCGTCATGCTGGGCTATTGGGAGGAAAAGGAAAAGACCGGCGAGGTGCTCGACGCCAATGGCTGGATGCACACCGGCGATCTCGCCACCATCGATGACGAAGGGTATTGCAACATTGTCGGCCGCATCAAGGATCTGGTGATCCGCGGCGGCGAGAACCTCTATCCGCGCGAGATCGAGGAGTTTTTGTATCGTCACCCCAAGATTCAGGACGTGCAGATTTTTGGTGTGGCCGACGCCCGCTATGGCGAAGAGCTCTGCGCCTGGATCCGCGTCAGGTCAGGCGAGACGCTGACCGCAGAGGAGGTGCGCGCCTTCTGCGAAGGCCAGATCGCCCACAACAAGATCCCGCGCTATGTGGAATTCGTCGACGAATTTCCGATGACCGTGACCGGCAAGATCCAGAAATTCGTGATGCGCGAGGCGGTGGAGCAGCGGCTGGGGCTGAAGGCTGCGAAGACGGCGTGAGGGGGCTTTCGTTGTTGTCGATCGCAATTCTCACCACACGAAGACTGTCATTCCGCGCGAAAGCCGGGAATCCAGTACGCTGCGGCTTCTCCGTATCCCGCTAACGCCTCTGGAATACTGGGTAGCCCGGTCAAGCCGGGCGACGACAGCGGAGAGTGAGGCTCGCAATGACGAGGAAGAGCGCGCGCCCCTAAACCGTCAGCCCGCGTTGCCGGGCCAATTCCTTCAGCGACACCTGCGGCCGCGCACCGATGTGCTGGATCACTTCGGCAGCGGCAAGCGCACCGAGCTCGCCGCACTGCTTGTGCGAGAGATCGCGCGAGAGGCCGTACAGGAAGCCGGCGGCGAAGAGATCGCCGGCGCCGGTGGTGTCGACCAGCTGCTTGATCGGTGAGGCCGGCGCTGCGACGGCGTCAGTCGGCGTCACCACCACGCAGCCCCTCTCGCTGCGGGTGACCACGCCAAGCTTGACGTCGTTGCGCAGCTGCTTCAGCGCGGTGTCGAAATCGGAGGTCTCGTAGAGCGAGTGCAGCTCAGCCTCGTTGGCGAACACGATGTCGGCGGTGCCGCCCCGCATCAGCGCCAAGAATTCGTCGCGATAGCGGTCGACGCAGAAGGAGTCCGACAGCGTCAGCGCCACCCTGCGGCCCGCCTCGTGCGCAATCCTGGCCGCCTTGACGAAGGCTTCCTTCGCGCCCGGTGGATCCCAGAGATAGCCTTCGAGATAGACGATCTTGGCGGCCGCAATCTCGGCCGGGTCGATGTCGGCGGGCGACAAATCCTGGGCAGCGCCGAGATAGGTGTTCATGGTGCGCTCGCCGTCACCCGTGACCAGGATATAAGAGCAGCCGGTCGCAGGGCCGTCCTTCGCGCCAGGCGTGTTGAAGCCGACGCCGGCGGCGCGGATGTCGTGGACATAGAGCTTGCCGATCTGGTCGTCCTTGACCTTGCCGACATAGGCGGCGCGGGCACCTAAGCTGCCGATGCCGACGATGGTGTTGGCGGCCGAGCCACCCGAGACCTCGGTCGCCGGACCCATGTCATTGTAAATGGCGGCGGCCCTCGCCTCATCGATGAGCGACATGCTGCCCTTGGTCATGCCGTGCTTGGCGAGAAAAGCCTCGTCGGTCCGGACCAGCACGTCGAACAGCGCGTTGCCGATGCCGAGAACGTCATATTTCACGTCAGCCATTCACCTTGATCCTGTTTGCCGGATTGCGAACTCTGAGGAAATCCGCTTCCTGTCGGCCTGAAAACTGGCTCGCGGCCTATCACGACCGGCCCTTCGCGGGCAAGCAACGGTATTATGAACGGCAATGATCCGCTCCTTCCTGACCGTCTCGACGGGAACACTGGGCTCGCGGCTCTTGGGCTTCGCCCGAGATTCCCTGATCGCGGCGCTGCTCGGCACCGGCGCCGTGGCGGACGCGTTTCTGGCGGCCTTCCAGCTCGTCAACGTTGTGCGGCGCCTGCTCAGCGAAGGAGCGCTCAATGCGGCGCTGATCCCGGCCTGGCTGCGCGTCCGTGACCGCGATGGCAAGGACGCTGCCGCGGCATTCGCGGGACGCGTACTCGGCACGGTCAGTGTGGCGCTGATCGCGATCTCCATCGTCATTGCGCTGCTGATGCCGCTGATCATCACAATTATCGCGCCGGGCTTCGTCGGCAGCAGTACACTCGATCTCGCCGTGCAGAATGCGCGGCTGATGCTGCCGTACCTCGCCTTCGCCGGACCTGTCACGGTGCTGATGGGATTGCTGAACGCGCAAGGGCGATTTGCGCTCACGGCATTCTCGCCGTTGCTGTTCAACATCGCTTTGATTGCGACAATCGCGATGCTACTCGTCTGGCATGCCGATGCGGGCCTCGCTGCCTGGATGCTGGCGGCGGCCGTCGGCATTGCCGGCCTGCTGCAGCTCGTGATGCTGCTGTCGCAGCGAAGTGCGCGTCTCGCGATTCCGTTGCGCATCAGCCTCGACAAGGAGATGCGCGGCTTCTTCGCCAAAGCAATCCCCGGCATGGTCACAAGCTCCGGGCCGCAATGGCTGATGGTGGCGGGCGCAATCATTGCCTCGGCCACGCCGTCGGCCGTCTCCTGGCTCTACTTCGCCAACCGCCTGATCGAGCTGCCGCTCGGCATTGTCGGCGTTGCCATGGGCACGGTGCTGGTGCCGGAGCTGACGCGCGCGGTGGGAAGCGGTGAACGTGACGCGGTGGCACATGCGGAATCGCGCGCGCTGGAACTCGCGGCCGGCCTCGCGCTGCCCGCGACGCTTGGCCTTGCCGTACTGGCCGAACCGATCGTGCGACTGTTGTTCGAACATGGCGCGTTCGGCGCGGCGGACAGCGCGGCGACCGCACGCGCGCTGATGTGGCTGGCGCTCGGCTTGCCGGCGCATGTGCTGATCAAGGCGCTGTCGCCCGCCTTCTATGCCCGCAGCGACACGATGACGCCGCTGATCGCAACGGCCAAAGGTTTTGTGGTCGCGATCGCACTCGCTGTCCTGCTCGGGCACTTCTTCGGCGCAAGTGGGATCGCCGCGAGCATCGCGGCCGGCGCCTGGAGCAGCGCTTTCGTGCTGCTCCGCAAGAGCACCAGCGAATTCGGCTTCTCGGTCGACGCCGCCGCCCGCAAGCGGCTGCCGCGGATCGGGCTCGCCGCAGCTGCCATGGGCGCCCTGCTCTGGCTGACGACAGGCCTGATGCCGGTCGAGGCCCATGGTCTGATCCGCTTCATCATCCTGGGCTTGCAGATCGGGGCGGGCATCGCCGTCTATGGCGTGCTCCTGCAAATCCTCGGCGCAGCTTCCTGGCGTGAGGCGGTTAACGCGCTGAAGCGGCCCGCCTGACGAATTGCTCTTGACGATGCGGCGCCGCTGTTGGAAACGACGGCCGGCGACCTCTCAGGAAAACTGACCATGCCATTCGTTGAACGGGTTTTTTCGGGCGTCCAGCCGACGGGCAATCTGCACCTCGGCAACTACCTCGGCGCGATCGTCAACTTCGTGAAGATGCAGGAAACCCACAACTGCATCTATTGCGTTGTCGACATGCACGCGATCACCCAAGGCATGGACGTCTGGGGCGGCCCGGCCGAGCTCGCGCGCAACACCCGCGAAGTGACGGCGGCGTTCATCGCTGCCGGCATCGATCCGAAGAAGCACATCGTGTTCAACCAGAGCCAGGTCGCGGGCCATGCCGAACTCTCCTGGATCTTCAACTGCGTCGCGCGCATGGGCTGGCTCGGCCGCATGACCCAATTCAAGGAGAAGGCCGGCAAGGATCGCGAGAACGCCTCGGTCGGGCTGTTCGACTATCCCGTGCTGATGGCCGCCGACATTCTGCTTTACCGCGCCACCCACGTTCCAGTCGGCGAGGACCAGAAGCAGCATCTCGAGCTCTCGCGCGACATCGCGCAGAAGTTCAACAATGATTTCGGCGATTCCATTCGCGCGCAGGGCTTCAATGACGGCCTGTTCTTCCCGCTGCCGGAACCCTTTATCACGGGTCCTGCGACGCGCGTGATGTCCTTACGCGACGGCACCAAGAAGATGTCGAAGTCGGACGCCTCCGACAATTCGCGCATCAACCTGACCGACGACGCCGACACCATCGCGCAGAAGATCCGCAAGGCGAAGACCGATCCGGAGCCGCTGCCGAGCGAAGAGAAGGGCCTGGAAGCGCGCCCCGAGGCCGACAATCTCGTCGGCATTTTCGCAGCGCTCTCTAACCGCTCCAAGGCCAGCGTGCTCAGCGAATTCGGCGGCGGCCAGTTCTCCAGCTTCAAGAACGCGCTGGCCGAGCTGTGCGTGACCAAGCTCGCGCCGATCGCCGGCGAAATGAAGCGCCTGGTTGCCGATCCCGGCCATATCGACACCATCCTGAACGATGGTTCCGACCGGGCCCGCGCCATCGCCGAAGAGACCATGAACCTCTCCAAGGACATCGTCGGCTTCATCCGCCGGCGCTAGGAACTGCGGACGTCCGGCGGCTGCTTACCCTCCCCCTCCACGGATGGTAAGCAGCACCTAACTGGCTGATATAACAGCGAAACGCCTCCCCAGGCCCTTGATCGTGCGTTCCTCGTCGCCATCTGCTAGGGAAGAGAGCACGCGCCGGCCTTGAACCGGCGACGTCTGGAGAAAGCCATGTTCATTCAAACCGAAGCCACCCCCAATCCCGCCACGCTGAAATTCATTCCCGGCCGCGTCGTTTCCGACGGCAGCCCGATGGAGTTTTCGAGCCGCGAAGCCGCAACGCGCTCGCCGCTCGCGGAAAAACTGTTCGACGTGCCCGGCGTCACCGGCGTGTTCTATGGATCGGACTTCATCACCGTGACCAAGGCCGACGGGGAATGGCAGCAGCTCAAGCCCGCGATCCTCGGCGCCATCATGGAGCACTACATGTCCGGCGCGCCGCTGCTCGCCGATGGCGCGGCGCAAAGCGATGGCGATCTCGATGACGAGGACGAGTTCTTCGACGAGGCCGATGCCGAGACGGTCGACATGATCAAGGACCTGATCGAGACCCGCGTGCGGCCCGCCGTCGCCAATGACGGCGGCGACATCACCTTCCGCGGCTTCAAGGACGGGATCGTCTACCTCAACATGAAGGGCGCGTGCTCCGGCTGCCCGTCATCGACCGCGACGCTCCAGCACGGGATTCAGAACCTGCTCAAGCACTTCGTGCCCGACGTGGTCGAAGTCCGGCCGATGTAGGCGAGGTGTCGTAGGGTGGGCAAAGGCGCTCTTGCGCCGTGCCCACCATGCAAGCCGAAAGAGCAGCGGTGGACACGCTTCGCTTTGCCCACCCTACGAAAGGCAACGATATCGGAGGCAGCGAACAGTGAGTGATGGATGGCGAACAAGCGCCCGGTCCGCTAAGCTCATCGCTATTCGCCACTCGCCATTCGCTCTTTCATGCTGATCCTGGCCATCGATACCGCACTGGAAGCGTGCGCGGCTGCCGTGCTCGACACCGATGCCGGCGAACTCCTCGCGCGGGAGCAGTTCCTCATGAAGCGCGGCCACGCCGAGGCGCTGATGCCGATGATCGCGCGCGTGATGCAGTCCGCCAATCTCGCCTTCACCTCGCTCGATCGCATCGGCGTCACGGTCGGTCCCGGAAGCTTCACCGGCCTGCGTGTCGGCATTTCGGCGGCCCGCGGCCTTGCGCTCGCGGCGAAGCGACCGGCCGTCGGCCTGACCACCTTGTCGGCCTACGCGGCCGCCATCGTCGGCCAGAGCGGAACGGCGCCGGTGATCTCGGCGATCGATGCCCGGCACGATCACGTCTATTTCCAGATTGTCGCCGGCGACGGCAGCCAACTGGTGCAGCCGGGCATCGCCCCGATCACCGAGGCGATCGCAGCCTCGCAATTCGGCGCGCCGCACCTGGTCGGCAACGCCGCAAATATCCTCGCCGAGCGCTGGCCGAAGGATGGTCCGCAACCCGTTGCGGTTGACGCGCAGCCCGCGCCCGATATCGGCTGGGTGGCCTGGCTCGGCGCCGCGGCCAATCCCGACACCAATCCGGCGCGGCCGTTCTATCTGAAGGCGCCCGATGCGAAGCCGGCCGCACCGCCGCTCGCACAAGCCACAAGCTCATGATGGGATGGATTTCGGAATGGTGGCGCGGCGGCACCGCGGCCGTCGAGCCGGCATCCGCGCGCGACGCGGCGCGGCTGGCGCAGCTTCACGCCGCCTCCTTTGCGCAAGGTTGGGGCGAAAACGAATTCGAGACCATGCTCAGCGAGCGCAACACGCTCATCCACCGCTTGCGCTTGGGACGCAAGATCATCGGCTTTGCGGTGTCGCGGATCGGTGCGGATGAAGCGGAAATCCTCTCGGTCGCGGTCGATCCGTCGCATCGCGGCCGCGGCCTCTCCCGCACGCTGCTGATGACCCATCTCGGTCACCTCGCAGGGCGCGGCGTGCGCACGATATTTCTGGAGGTCGAGGAGAACAACCAGCCGGCGCGACGGCTCTATGAGGGAGGCGGATTCGTGGTGGTCGGGCGGCGCGAACGCTACTATAAGCAGGCCAACGGGGAACAATTGAACGCCCTTCTGATGCGACGCGACTTGTCGTAACATCGATGGCAGAAAACGCCCCGTCAGGCGGACACAAGATGACTGGACTTAAACCTTCCTCCGCATCCAAGGCGACCGGTATCGAGGCGCGCTGTGCCGCAACAGGCATGCGCATGACCGAGCAGCGCCGCGTCATCGCCCGTGTGCTTGCGGAAGCCGTCGATCATCCGGATGTCGAGGAATTGTACCGGCGCTGTGTCGCGGTCGACGACAAGATCTCGATCTCGACCGTCTATCGCACCGTCAAGCTGTTCGAGGATGCCGGCATCATCGAACGCCACGATTTCCGCGAGGGCCGCGCGCGCTATGAGACCATGCGCGACAGCCATCACGACCACCTCATCAACCTGCGCGACGGCAAGGTGATCGAGTTCACCTCCGAGGAGATCGAGAAGCTCCAGGCCGAGATCGCCCGCAAGCTCGGCTACAAGCTGGTCGATCACCGGCTCGAGCTTTATTGCGTCCCGCTCGACGACGACAAGCCGACCTCCTAGTTTCGTGTCGGTCGATCTGATCATTTTCGATTGCGACGGCGTGCTCGTGGACAGCGAGGTGATCTCCTGTCGCGCGCATGCGGATGTGCTGACGCGGCACGGCTATCCGATAACGTCGGAGCAGGTGTTCGAGCGCTTCCTCGGGCGGTCGACAAAACAGGCCAATAGCGAGATCGAGACCGAACTCGGCCGCGCGCTGCCCGAGGCCTATCACGGCGATCTCCAGGACGAGCTGTTCCGCGCATTCGAAGCCGACCTCGAGGCTATCGGCGGCATCCACGAGGTGCTCGACGTCGTGACGCAACGTGTCTGCGTTGCCTCGAGCGGCTCGCATCAGCGCATGCGGGCGAGCTTAGGGCGCACCGGGCTCTACGAGCGCCTCGCGCCGAATATCTTCTCGTCATCGCAGGTGAAGAACGGCAAGCCGGCGCCGGACCTGTTCCTGTTCGCAGCGAAGGAAATGGGCGTGGCGCCGGAATGCTGCGTCGTGGTCGAGGACAGTCTTGCCGGCATCGCGGGGGCGCGGGCGGCCCGGATGAAAGTGTTCGGCTTTTGCGGTGGCAGCCATTGCCGGGCCGGCCATGCCGAAACCCTGCGCCAGGCCGGTGCCGACCTGATCTTCGCCGACATGCATCAATTACCGGAGCTGGTTCGGCGGGTCGCGGCGGACGCCCTGGCGGAGTAGTCTTTGGCTGTCATTCCGGGGCAATGCGCAGCATCGAACTATGGTGCGCGCTTGCGCACCTGAGAATCTCGGGCCAAAACCTCTGGATTCCGGGTTCGCGCTGGCGCGCGCCCCGGAATGACAGCCGAAAATAGTCCCAATCGCTGGATTTTCGACCCCTCAGGCTATATCTGAGGGCGGTCCTCCACCTCAATTTCGGGTTCCATGACGCCGCCGCGCAAGCTGCACATCAAATCATATGGCTGCCAGATGAACGTCTACGATGCCCAGCGCATGGTGGACACGCTGGCTCCGGAAGGATTCGTGGAGACGGCGAGTGCGGAGGAGGCCGACCTCGTCATCCTCAACACCTGCCACATCCGCGAAAAGGCCTCTGAAAAGGTCTATTCCGAGCTCGGCCGCCTGCGCGTCGCCAAGGACGAGGCCGCACGCGAGGGCCGCGCCATGCAGATCGCGGTGGCAGGCTGCGTCGCGCAGGCAGAAGGCGAAGAGATCGTGCGCCGCGCGCCCACGGTCGACGTCGTGGTCGGCCCGCAGAGCTATCATCACCTGCCGGAGTTGTTGAAACGTGCCGGCAACGAAGGCCGCGCGATCGAGACCGAGTTTCCCGCCGCGGACAAGTTCGGCTTCCTGGCCCAGCCGAAGCCCGATGCGATCCGCGCGCGCGGCATTTCCGCTTTCGTCACGGTGCAGGAAGGCTGCGACAAGTTCTGCACCTTCTGCGTCGTGCCGTACACGCGGGGCTCGGAAGTCTCCCGCCCCGTGGCCAAGATCGTCGACGACGTGAAGCGGCTGGCCGACAACGGCGTGCGCGAGCTCACGCTGATCGGGCAGAACGTCAACGCCTATCACGGCGAGGGACCGGACGGGAAAAGCTGGCCGCTCGGCAGGCTGCTCGAGCATCTGGCGAAAATTCCCGGCATCGCGCGGCTGCGCTATTCGACCAGCCATCCCCTCGACGTCGATGACAGTTTGATTGCGGCCCATCGCGACCTCGATGCCCTGATGCCGTTCGTGCACCTGCCGGTGCAGTCGGGTTCGGACCGAATCCTGGCTGCCATGAACCGGAAACATACCGCCGATGATTATCGCGATGTCATCGACCGTTTCCGGTCCGCGCGCCAAGACATTGCTTTTTCATCAGATTTTATCGTGGGCTTCCCCGGCGAGAGCGAGCAAGATTTTCTCGCCACACTCGCGCTTGTCACGCAAATCGGCTACGCTGCGGCATATTCGTTCAAATACTCCGCCCGGCCGGGAACGCCGGCCGCGGACATGCAGGAGACGGTGTCCCCCGCCGAGATGGACCAGCGATTGGAGCGGCTCCAGGAACTGATCGACAGCCAGCAATCGGCCTTCAACAAGGCTGCGATTGGCTCAACGGTCGACGTGCTATTCGAACGCCCGGCGCGCAAGGCCGGCCAGATCGTCGGCCGTACCGCCTTCCTTCAGCCCGCGCATGTGATGGCCTCGCCCGACATCATCGGACAAATCCTGCCGGTCAGAATCGACAGCCTCGAGCGCTACAGTTTCCTCGGCGAGCTCGCCACGTCACGCGTAGCGCGCGAGCCCGCTTCATCATCCATCGCCACTGGAGCCTGAACCCTTGCCAAAAAGCGCATCGGATTCGTCTTCTATCGCTCCCAGCCGCAAATTTGACCGCGACATGCAAGTTCCGCCCGAGACCCAGGTCGTCATCGACTTCGACGACAACCGCGCCGCATCGGCGCTGGTGGGGCCCTACGGCCAGAATCTGGCGCAGATCGAGCGGCGGCTCGGCGTCGTCGTGGACTCCAAGGGCAACCACATCACCATCGGCGGCACGCGCGACGGCTGCGACGCGGCGCGCCGCGTGCTGGAGACGCTCTACGCCCACGCGGTGAAGGGACAGGATGTCGACCAGGGCGAGGTCGAAGGCGCGATCCGCGCGGTGATCGCGCAAGGATCCCTGTTCGAGTTCGACGCCAAATCGGCGAAGTCGGCCTTCGACAGCATCAACTTACGCAAGCGCCCGGTGCGCGCCCGCACCGCCGCGCAGGACTCCTACATCCGCGCGCTGAAGCGCCATGAGCTCGTGTTCGGCATCGGTCCCGCCGGTACCGGGAAGACCTGGCTCGCGGTCGCGCATGCCGCGCAATTGTTCGAGCGCAAGGAGGTCGACAAGATCATCCTGTCGCGTCCGGCGGTCGAAGCTGGCGAGCGGCTGGGCTTCCTGCCTGGCGATCTCCGCGAGAAGGTCGATCCTTATCTGCGTCCGATCTACGATGCGCTCTACGATCTGATGGACGCGCGCATCGTCGAGCGCGCGCTGCAGACCGGCGAGATCGAGATCGCGCCGCTCGCCTTCATGCGCGGCCGCACGCTGACCAACGCCGCGATCATCCTGGACGAGGCGCAGAACACGACGTCGATGCAGATGAAGATGTTCCTGACCCGCCTCGGCGAGAACAGCCGCATGATCGTAACAGGCGATCCCTCGCAGATCGATTTGCCGAACGGCCAGACCTCGGGCCTGGCCGAAGCGACCCGTCTGCTTGATGGCGTCGAAGGCATTGCGCAAGTTCGTTTCAAGGCCGAGGACGTGATCCGCCACGAGCTCGTGGCCAGAATCGTCGCCGCCTATGAAGGCTCGCCGCAGCGGCCGCCCGCCGGCAACAAATCCTGACGAGACAACAGCGGGACCATCCGGGCGCGAACACGGCGCCTTATCGTTCCGAACAGAGCCATGCCGCATTCAAACCTTCCCATGACTGAGGTCCTCGTCGTCGCCGACTGCTGGCAGAGCGAGCCTGACGCTGAAGCCGTGATCCAGCGCGCCGTGGCGGCCGCCGCCCAATGTGTCGATGAAGATGTCGCGGAGGCCGAAGTGGCGGTGATGCTGACCGATGATGCCGGCATCCGCACCCTCAACAGCAACTGGCGCGGCTTCGACAAGCCGACCAACGTGCTGTCGTTTCCCGCGCTGCAGCCGGAAGGCGAATGGAAACCGGGCGATGCACCGCGCATGCTTGGCGACATCGCAATCGCCTATGAGACCATGCGGCGCGAAGCGGACGAGGAACACAAGCCGTTCGATCATCATTTGAGTCATCTCGCGGTGCATGGTTTCCTGCACCTGATCGGCTACGATCACGAGAACGACGACGACGCGGAAGAGATGGAAGCGCTCGAAACCGAGATCCTGGCTCACCTCGGCATCCCCGATCCTTATGCAGACCGCGCGGGGACGCACTGAGATGCCGGATTCAGAGCCTATTCACGACAATCCGCGCAGTACGGCCAATCTGCCGGCCGTGGTGACGCCGGGCGAGGTCATGCGTCCGGCGGCGGACGGTTGGTTGCTGCGCGCCATCCGCACGCTGTTCGGCTGGAAAGCCGGATCGGTGCGCGACGATCTCAAGGTCGTGCTCGATGCGACGACGCCTGATGACACCGGCTTCTCCGCGGTCGAGCGCACCATGCTGCGGAACATCCTCAGCCTGCACGAGCGCCGCATCGCCGACGTCATGGTGCATCGCGCCGACATCGTCGCGGTCAAGCGCGACATCCCCCTCGGCGAGTTGATGGACCGTTTCGAGAGCGCAGGGCATTCGCGCCTCGTGGTCTACAACGAGACGCTCGACGATCCCGTCGGCATCGTCCACATCCGCGACCTGCTCGCCTTCATGACCGCGCGCGCGCGCGTGTCCGAGGCCACCAAGACCAAGCGCAAGAAGCCGCTGCCGGCCGGGCTTGACCTGCGCACCGTCGACCTCGCGATGCCGCTCGGGGATGCGCGGATCATCCGCAAGCTGCTTTATGTGCCGCCGTCGATGCGGGCGATCGACCTGCTCGCACAGATGCAGGCCACCCGCATTCACCTGGCGCTGGTGGTCGACGAATATGGCGGCAGCGACGGGCTGGTTTCGCTCGAGGACATCGTCGAGCAGATCGTCGGCGAGATCGACGACGAGCATGACAGCGACGAGCCGCCATCGATCGTGCGCCTGCCCGACAACGCCTTCATCGCCGATGCCCGCGCCAGCCTCGACGACGTCCGCACGGTGATCGGCGAGGACTTCGTCACCGGCGAGGCGGGCGAGGAGGTGGAGACGCTGGGCGGCTATCTCGTCAGCTTCGTCGGGCGCCTGCCGGTGCGCGGCGAGGTGATCTCGGGCCCCGGCACTTACGAGGTCGAGGTGCTCGATGCCGATCCGCGCCGCGTCAAGCGGCTACGCATCTCGACGCGGAAGGAACGCCCGGCACCGCGCACCCAGCGGGAGAGCCGCCGCCGCGACACCACACCCGAGAGCGGCCAGCCGCCGGCCAGCGACACCCCGACCCCGCCATCGGCCGACGGGACCGGCTCGCAGTGAGCGCATTCCAGCGGCTTCGGCAGATTGCGCTTGCCATCATCCTGACCTGGGGATGGAAGCGCGCGCTCCTTGCGATGGCGTGCGGTGCGCTGTCGGTGCTGGCGCTGGCGCCGTTCAATGCGTGGCCGGTGCTGTTCATCACCTTCCCCGTGCTGGTCTGGCTGATCGACGGCGCCGGCGCCGGGCGATATCGCGGTGTCCCCGCCGCGGCGCTGACCGGCTACTGGTTCGGGCTCGGCTATTTCGTCCCCGGTCTCTACTGGATCGGCTATGCGTTCTTCGTCGACGCGGATGTGTTCGCCTGGCTGACGCCATTCGCGGTGCTGGGCTTGCCGGCCTATCTCTCCATCTTCACGGCAATCGGTTTCGCGCTGGCCCGCCTGCTCTGGACCAAGGACGCCACCCGGATTCTCGCGCTCGCCGCGAGCCTCACCGTGAGCGAATGGCTCCGCGGCCACGTGCTCACCGGTTTTCCCTGGAACGCCTTCGGCTATGCGCTGTCGGAGCCATTGGCGCTGGCGCAGACGGCCTCGCTGATCGGCCAGTGGGGCATGACGTTCCTCACGGTCGCGATCTTTGCGGCGCCTGCCGTGCTGATCGACCGCACGCGCGGTCGCAGCCTGGCGTGGCGCGTGCCGGCCTCGGCCGTTGCGCTCTTGGTCGTCATGGGAATCTTCGGCGCCATCCGCCTGTCGCTGCATCCGACAACGCTGGTCGCAGGCGCCAAGCTGCGCCTGATGCAGCCGGACCTACAGCAGGATGCAAAGTTCAACTACTCCGCGAAGGCGGAGGTGATGAAGAAATACCTCGCGCTGTCGGACCGCGCCTCCGGACCGCAATCGACCGGCGTGCGCGACGTGACCGTCCTGATCTGGCCGGAATCTGCTTTTCCGTTCTTCCTGACCCGCGAAGCCGATGCGATGGCCGAGATCGCCGAACTCCTGCCCAAGGGCACGGTGCTGATCACCGGATCGGTCCGCGCTCCCGATCTGCCGCCGGGCAAGCCGATCACGCGGGCCTATAATTCGATCTACGTGATCGATCACGACGGCAGCGTGCTCGCCGTCTACGACAAGCTGCACCTGGTTCCATTCGGCGAATATCTTCCGTACCAGGACATCATGGAGAAGCTCGGCTTCGAGCAGCTGACCCGGGTCCGCGGCGGCTTCATTCCCGGCACGGTGCGGCACGTGCTGCCGGTGCCGGGTGCGCCGCCCGCGCTGCCGCTGATCTGCTACGAGGCGATCTTCCCTGGCGAAGTGGGCACACGCGATGAGCGACCGGGCTGGATGGTGAACCTCACCAATGACGGCTGGTTCGGCATCTCGACCGGTCCATACCAGCATCTGGAGCAGGCGCGGATGCGCGCCATCGAGCTCGGACTGCCGCTCGTGCGTTCGGCGAATACCGGCATCTCGGCGGTGATCGATCCAGTGGGACGCACCGTGGCCAGCCTCGGCCTCGGAATTCAAGGTATTTTGGACGCAAACCTGCCCACCGCAATCCCGCCCACCATCTATGCCAGAGTCGGCGACATCCCCGCAGCCATGCTCGTCGCACTGGCTGTGCTTTTGGCGGTGCGACGCCGTGTTGCCAAACGACACCCCTGATCACCGTCGGTAGCGATTTGCGGCGAGGCGGCCGGAAACTTTTGACAACCGTAGTCCCACGGTTGACAGACTGCACGCGGGCTCCGCATTCTGCACCGGCTGCAAAAGACAGCGGTGCATTGCTAAATTTCTCCGCAATGTTTCCCCAATCAACATGAAGTTTGAGGACGCTGTCACCTGAGGCAATACTTTCCTGCGCCGATGGTGGTGTTTGGAGGGCTGAGCAAATGTCGAAAGCGCCCAACCCTGTTGACAAATATGTCGGCAGTCGCGTGCGTATGCGCCGCATCATGTTGGGCATGAGCCAGGAAAGGCTCGGTGAAGCTTTGGGCCTGACGTTCCAGCAGATTCAGAAATACGAGAAGGGCACGAACCGGGTCGGCGCGAGCCGCATCCAGCAGATTGCCGAGGTTCTCCAGGTGCCGGTGTCGTTCCTGTTCGAGGGCGGACCGAGCGGCGTGGCCGGCCCCAATGGCTTCGCCGAAGGCGCATCGCCCTCCTATGTCTCCGACTTCCTCGCGACCTCCGAAGGGCTCGCGCTGACCAAGGCATTCACCCGAATCACCGATTCGAAGCTGCGCCGTTCGATCGTCGATCTCGTCGAGCAGATCGCGGCCCGCGAAGGCCCGGACAAGCGCTGACCCGGCGCTTCATTCCGATTTGAGGCTATCCCAAATCTGGCCTATGTCGTCATTTGCGGACCGCGCTTTGCACCGCCTCCGCTGAGATGATGCGATTCGAAGGCATAGGTACCTCCATGGCGAACTCCAATTCGTTCGATTCCCAAACCATCCTCGCTGGTATCCGCCGCTGGGTGGAGATCGAGACGCCGACGGAAGTGCCCGAGCAGGTCAACAAGCTGACCTCGATGGTGGCGGACCATTATCGCGATCTGCCCGTCACGCTCGAACGCGTCGCCGGCATCGATGGCTGCGGAGATCACCTCGTGGTGCGTTCGACCTGGGGCCAGGACCGGCCCGGTATCCTGGTGCTCAGTCATCTCGATACCGTTCATCCTCTGGGGTTCATCGCGCGCCTGCCTTTCAAGGTCGAAGGCGACAGCGCGTTCGGTCCCGGCATCTACGACATGAAGGGCGGCGCCTACATCGCCTTTCACGCCTTTCGCGAGCTTTGCGCTGCGCCTGATCGCCCGCCGCTCGGCATCACCCACCTGTTCACCTCCGATGAGGAGATCGGCAGCCCCACGTCGCGCGCACTCATCGAGACGGAAGCGCGCAAGGCCAAATACGTGCTGGTGACGGAGCCGGCGCGCGACGGCGGCAAGATCGTCACCGGGCGCAAGGGCGTCGGACGCTTCCGGATCTTCATCAAGGGCGTGCCCGCGCATGCCGGCTCGCGTCCCGAAGACGGCCGCAGCGCCGTGCGCGAGCTCGCCAACCTCATCCAGACGCTGGAGGGGATGAACGATCTGAAGCGCGGCGTCACCGTCAATGTCGGCGTGGTGCGCGGCGGCACGCGGCCCAACGTCACGCCGGAAGAAGCCTATGCCGAAGTCGATCTGCGCGTGCCCGGCATCGACGATGCGGAAGAATTCGTCGGCAAGATTCTCGGCCTGACTTCGAAGACTGACGGCGTGACCGTCACCGTCACCGGCGAGCTCAACCGTCCGCCCTATGAGAAGAGCAATGCGGGCGCCTCGCTCTACGAGCATGCGAAGACGCTAGCCAGCGAGATCGGTTTCGAGCTGGTCGACACCCACACCGGCGGCGGCTCGGACGGCAATTTCACCGCGCCGCACACCGCCACGCTGGACGGGCTCGGCGTCGACGGCAAGGGCGCGCACACCCATTATGAGCAGCTCTACGTCTCCTCGCTCGAGCCGCGCGCCCGGCTGCTCTATCGCCTGTACCAGACGCTGCGATGAGCGAACGTCAATCAGATCCCGATCGCGCGGACGGCGAGCGCGCCTTCTTCGGGCGCCGCAAGGGCCACAAGCTCAGGCAGCACCAGGCCGAGCTGGTCGATCATCTGCTGCCGCATCTTTCGCTCGACATCACGACAGAGAAGCCGGCGAACGCCGCTGAGATCTTTGACCCCGCGGTGGAAGATGTGCGGCTCGAGATCGGCTTCGGCGGCGGCGAGCATCTTGCCGCGGAGGCCCAGAATCTTCCCACGACCGGCTTCATCGGCTGCGAGCCCTATGTCAACGGCATGGCCAAGATCCTCGCGCAAATCGAGGCCGCCAACATCGCCAACATCCGCCTGTTCGCCGGCGACGCCGCCGAGCTGCTGGCCTGGCTGCCGGACGCCTCGCTGTCGCGGATCGATCTGATCCATCCCGATCCCTGGCCGAAACGGCGACACTGGAAGCGCCGCTTCGTCCAGGACCGGACGATCACCGCAATGGCGCGCGTGCTGAAGCCGAGCGGTGAATTCCGCTTCGTCTGCGACATCGACGATTACTGCGCCTGGACGCTGTCACATCTCGCACGCTCGGCGGATTTTTACTGGCTCGCGCAACATGCCGACGATTTCCGCCAGCCCTGGGCCGGCTACACGATGACGCGTTACGGCCGGAAAGCCGCGCGCGAGGGACGCAAGACGGCTTACCTGCGGTTCAAGCGAGTATAGCTGTCATTCCGGGGCGATGCGCAGCATCGAATTATGGTGCGCAATTGCGCACCTGAGAATCTCGAGGTTCCGGTTCACGCTTCGCGCGCCCCGGAACGACAGGGAGATAATTTCAGATCGTCTGCCGGTTGCGCCAGAAATTCACGACGCGCTCTGCAGTGGTCGGCATCAGACGTGTGAAGTTCACGCGCGCCTGCTCGAGATCGGTGTCGGCCGGCATGCGTTGCGGCCCGTACCACATCAGGATCAGCGCGCGCACCGTTGGCCAGCCGAGGTTCAACACCCGGCCCAGGACCAGGATCGGATCGTAACGATCGCCCGCAACCAGGCGATCGAGGATCGTGAGCCTGACGCCGGACATCGCCGAGAGCGTAGCAACGGATTCCTCGTATTTGTGCGCCTTGGCGAAGCCGAGCAGCGCACTCTCGCCGAGATGACCGCCACGATGCAGGCCGAGCACCGTGCGTTGCGCGGCCGAGAAATCGCGCCGCGGGCCGGGCGGCAGCGCGGCTTCCTCGATCGCGGTCATGGCGCGCTTGATCTCGACCTGGCGCGCCGGATTGACGACGCTGGAGAGGCGGCGGCGGATGACCTCGAGCGTGCCGTTCAGAAGCTCTTTCAGGTGCTCGCCGGAGAGATCCTCGCGCTGGCCGATCTTGAGCGTCAGCACGCCATCCTGGCTCGCGCGCTTGATCAGCTCCGAATAACCACCCGGCGAGAACGCTGCGCCGGCATTGCCCGCGGCGCGGCGCACCACGTCGCGATCGCCGCGCTCGACCAGCACATCGGTAATTTGCATCGACAGGATCGGCCGCTCGGTCATCGCCAGCAGATGGCCCTGGCCCTTCAGCCGAGCGATCTCCACGAGTGCGGCGTCATCGAGCACGGGCGAGCGGCGCAGCACCGGGCCCGCCACCATGATCTCGTTTTCGCGGGCGAGTTGCCCCACCAGATGAGGCGGCGCATTGTCCAGCCGCGAGAAGCGCTCGGCGAGATCGATGCGCGAGGCAAGCTCCGCATGCGGGACAAGATCGATCAGGAGATTGTCGAACAGATCGACGAGCTCGGGACGGAGTTTTGCGGCGTCCTGAAAGAACAGCGCGGCAATGGCGCTCGCGATCTCGCCACGACGCCGGGGATCGCCGCGTTTGACGATATCGTCCAGTCCGGGAATGAGCGATGTGGCAACGGTCATGGTACGCAACTCGAATCGGGCACGCCGTGGGCGCGCGATGGCGCAAGCCGCCCCATAGCGGGAAATTTAGGCCCGCTTCATGAAGGAAGCGTTGCCCCCGCGCTGCCCCGGGGCTGCAAAAAGCCCGTTGCCCTCCGCAAGGGGTCTTGTCCGGGCCGGCGGAAAGCGCTATATCAGCGCCAATTCATCTTCTCATACGATCCGCGTGGTGAGAGTGGGCCCGAAAGGACCCGCTCTTTTTTATTACCTGAACGCGGCTTGGCGGAAGATGCGGCCCGACCAGCTGTCGGGAAAGTTCCGAATCGGGCTCTGACGTTTTAGCCAAGCCTTAACCATCGAGACCATCGAGCGCCTTGACCCCTGAGATGACCGAACCGAACACTGGTTCCACCGATGCCGAATTGCTGGCCGAGCCGAGGCTCGTGGTCGAGCCGGGCGCGGCGGCACGTGTATCTGCGGTCGCAGCTCCGGTCCTCGAGGGCATGGGCTATCGCCTGGTGCGTATCCGCATTTCCGGGGAAGCCGGCTGCACCGTGCAGATCATGGCCGAGCGGCCGGATGGCTCGATGCAGCTTGAGGATTGCGAGGCGATCTCGCGGGCGCTATCGCCCGTGCTCGACGTCGCCGATCCCATCGACCGAGCCTATCGGCTGGAAATCTCCTCGCCGGGGATCGACCGTCCGCTGGTGCGCCGGTCCGATTTCGAGCGCTATTCCGGCCATCGGGTGAAGATCGATATGGCCGTCGCCCATGAAGGCCGCAAGCGGTTCCGTGGTACGCTCGGCCCTGTCGAAGGCGATCGCGTGCATCTGCATCGCGACGACGCCAAGCCGGGCGACGATGCCGACGTGCTCCTGACGATGGAAGATATCGGCGAGGCACGGCTGGTGCTGACCGATGAGCTGATCGCGGAATCCATGCGCCGCGGCAAGGCCGAAGAGCGCCAGATGCGCCGCGATCTCGGCCTCGCGCCGCCGCCGGCACCGCACGCGGAGATCAGTGCGAAGATCACCAAGAACACCAAGCCGAAAAAGAAGCCGGCCCCGACCAATACGAAGAAACATCGCCTTGCCGCCGAACGCGCGCGGCGCGGCGAGATCGAGCCTGACGAAGGAGACTAGCCATGGCAGTCAGCGCCAATCGACTTGAATTGCTCCAGATCGCCGACGCCGTCGCCCGCGAGAAATCGATCGACCGCGGCATCGTCATCGCAGCGATGGAAGATGCCATCGCCAAGGCGGCGCGAGCCCGTTACGGCAGCGAAACCGATGTTCATGCCGAGATCGACCCGAAGAAGGGCGAACTGCGGCTGTCGCGCCACATGCTGGTGGTCGACAAGGTCGAAAACCACTCCAACCAGATTTCGCTGGTCGACGCGCAGCGCGCCAATCCCGGCGCCCAGGTCGGCGACACCATCGCCGACACGCTGCCGCCGCTGGAATATGGCCGCATCGCCGCGCAGTCGGCCAAGCAGGTGATCGTGCAGAAGGTGCGCGAGGCCGAGCGCGACCGGCAGTATCAGGAATTCAAGGACCGCATCGGCGACATCGTCAACGGGGTCGTCAAGCGCGTCGAGTATGGCAGCGTCATCGTCGATCTCGGCCGCGGCGAAGCCATCATCCGCCGTGACGAGATGCTGCCGCGCGAAGTCTTCCGCAACGGCGACCGCGTCCGCGCCTACATTTTCGACGTCCGCCGCGAGACCCGCGGCCCGCAGATCTTCCTCTCGCGCACCCATCCGCAGTTCATGGCGAAGCTGTTTGCCCAGGAAGTGCCTGAGATCTATGACGGCATCGTCGAGATCAAGGCGGTCGCTCGCGATCCCGGCTCGCGCGCGAAAATCGGCGTGATTTCCCGCGATTCCTCGGTCGATCCGGTCGGCGCCTGCGTCGGTATGCGCGGCTCGCGCGTGCAGGCCGTGGTGAACGAATTGCAGGGCGAGAAGATCGACATCATTCCCTGGTCGCCCGACATCGCGACCTTCGTGGTCAACGCACTGGCACCGGCCGAAGTCTCCAAGGTCGTCATCGACGAAGACCGCGAGCGCATCGAGGTCGTGGTGCCCGACACCAACAACCAGCTCTCGCTGGCGATCGGCCGCCGCGGCCAGAACGTTCGCCTCGCCTCGCAGCTCACCGGCTGGGACATCGACATCCTTACCGAGCAGGAGGAATCGGAGCGCCGCCAGGCCGACTTCGAGAACTCCACCCGCGTCTTCATGGAATCGCTCAATGTCGACGAGGTGGTCGGCCAGCTGCTCGCGTCCGAAGGTTTCACCTCGGTTGAGGAACTCGCGATGGTGGACCTCAAGGAACTCGCTGGTATCGAGGGTTTCGACGAGGAGACCGCGCAGGAGCTTCAGAGCCGCGCCCGCGAATATCTCGATCAGCAGGAAGCCGAGATCGAGGCCCGCCGCAAGGAACTCGGTGTCGAGGACGCCGTGAAGGACGTGCCCGGCGTGACCTCGAAGATGCTGGTGAAGTTCGGCGAGAACGACATCAAATCAGTCGAAGATCTCGCCGGCTGCGCCACCGACGATCTGGTCGGCTGGACCGAGCGCAAGGAAGGCGGCGAGCAGACCAAGTTTGCCGGCGCGCTCGACGGTCTCGGCGTCTCCCGCGACGAGGCGGAAGCCATGATCATGCAGGCCCGCGTCAAGGCCGGCTGGATCACCGAGGCTGATCTCGCCAAGCCGGCCGAAGAGGCCGAGGCGACCGAAGATCAGCCGGCTTAAGGGCAAGGAGAATGTCGCCCGGATGCTCGCAGATACTGACCACGATCTTGACCATGGCCCGCGGACCGAAAGGTCCGCGACCATGCGCATGTGCGCGGTCAGCCGCGAGGTCCGGCCGATCGACGAGCTGATCCGCTTCGTCGTATCGCCCCGAGGCGAGATAGTTCCCGATCTCAAGCGCAAGCTGCCCGGACGGGGCATGTGGGTGACGGCGTCGCGACGGGTGGTTGCGGAAGCCGTCCGTCGTCACCAATTTACCAAAGCCTTCAAGCGCGACCTGCGCATTTCCCCGACGCTTCCCGCCGAGATCGAGGCGCTCCTGGTCCGAAGCGTGACCGAAGCCCTTGGGATCGCCGCCAAGGCGAGGCAGATCGTCGCCGGCTTCGGCAAGGTCGAAAGCGCCCTTAAGGAAGGCACGGTCGAGGTCCTGATCCATGCCAGCGACGGGGCCGCGGACGGAATCCGCAAATTGGACACGCTGGCGCGGCAAAATGACGAAAATCGCGGTGTTCAGCCGCCGATTCCCGTCGTCACCGCATTGAAATCTGCAGAATTGGATTTGGCACTCACCCGGTCAAATGTGATACATGCTGCCCTGCTCGCGGGCCCGGCGAGCAAGACATTCCTGTCACGTAGCCAGATGCTGGTCCGATACCGGCTGGCGGACGATGACAAGACTGCCGAAAAGCACGGCCAGGATTTCTGAAGACAAACGACGACCCGATTGGACGGTGCGGCAACGCACAACACTGATAAATCAGGATTAGGACTGCTGAATGGTTGATACCAAGACCCCAGACGACAAGAAGCTGAGCGTTCCGAGCAAGACGCTATCGCTCAAGCCGCGCGTCGAAACGGGCACTGTGCGCCAGAGCTTCAGCCATGGCCGCAGCAAGCAGGTCGTGGTCGAGAAGCGCGGCAAGCGCCGCATCGACGGCAGCCCTGAGCCGCAGGCTCCCACGGTCGTTGCCAAGCCGGCGGCCGCGCCTGCGCCTGCCCCTTCACGTCCGGCGCCGCCGCGCAACGCCGGTTCCGGCGTGGTGCTGCGTACGCTGACCGAGGACGAGCGTTCCGCCCGTGCCAGCGCGCTGGCTGACGCCAAGGTTCGCGAAGTGGAAGAGCGCCGCCAGGCCGAGGAAGAGGCCCAGCGCCGCGCCGTCCGCGAGGCTGCCGAGCGTGCCGAGCGCGAAGCCGCCGAATCCCGCCGCAAGGCCGAGGAGGAGCGTCACCGTCACGAGGACGAAGCCAAGCGCAAAGCCGAGACCGAGGCCAAGAAGCGTTTTGGCGAAGGCGAGCAGCCAGCATCGGCCGCGCGTCCCGCGGCCGCCGGCCCGGCGACCGGCTCTCCGCGCCCAGCGTCGACCATGACGCGACCCGGAGCGACGACGACTGCCCGTCCGGCGACCACCACGGCGCGGCCGGCCGGCCCGCCGGCTCGCGCCCCCGGCGTTGCGGCCGGACCTGACGAGGATGATGGTCCGCGCCAGATCCGCCGTGGTCCCGGCGGCGCCGCGCGTCCTGTGGTCGCCCCCAAGCCCACCCACAAGCCCGGCCCGCAGAAGGAGCGCGGTCGCCTGACGGTCGTGACCGCGCTCAATGCCGACGAGGTTCGCGAGCGCTCGATCGCCTCGTTCCGTCGCCGCACCCAGCGCCTGAAGGGCCATGCCGCCAACGAGCCGAAGGAAAAGCTCATCCGCGAGGTGATCATTCCGGAAGCGATCACGATCCAGGAACTCGCCAACCGCATGGCCGAGCGCGCGGTCGATGTCATCCGCATGCTGATGAAGCAGGGCGCGATGCACAAGATCACCGACGTGATCGACGCCGACACTGCGCAGCTGATCGCCGAAGAGCTCGGCCACACCGTCAAGCGTGTTGCGGCGTCGGACGTTGAAGAAGGCCTGTTCGACCAGGTCGACGATTCCAGCGACACCGAGACGCGGTCGCCTGTGGTGACCGTGATGGGCCACGTCGACCATGGCAAAACCTCGCTGCTCGACGCGCTGCGCCACGCCAACGTGGTCTCCGGCGAGGCCGGCGGCATCACCCAGCATATCGGCGCCTATCAGGTGTTGTCGCCGGAGAGCGGCAAGAAGATCACCTTCATCGACACGCCTGGCCACGCCGCGTTCACCGCGATGCGCGCCCGCGGCGCCAAGGTCACCGACATCGTCGTGCTGGTGGTCGCGGCCGATGACGGCGTCATGCCGCAGACGATCGAAGCCATCAACCACGCCAAGGCGGCGCGCGTGCCGATCATTGTTGCCATCAACAAGATCGACAAGCCGGATGCCAAGCCCGAGCGCGTCCGCACCGAGCTGCTCCAGCACGAGGTGCAGGTGGAATCCTTCGGCGGCGACGTCGTTGACGTCGAAGTGTCCGCCAAGAACAAGACCAATCTCGACAAGCTGCTCGAGATGATCGCGCTCCAGGCCGAAATCCTCGACCTGAAGACCAATTCGGAGCGTCCGGCCGAAGGCACCGTGATCGAAGCCAAGCTCGATCGCGGCCGTGGTCCGGTTGCGACCGTGCTGGTCCAGCGCGGCACGCTCCGTGTCGGCGACATCATCGTCGCCGGCGCCGAAATGGGCCGCGTCCGCGCGCTGATCTCGGATCAAGGCGAGACGGTTCAGGAGGCCGGTCCCTCGGTGCCGGTCGAAGTGCTCGGCTTCAACGGTCCGCCGGAAGCCGGCGATCGCCTCGCGGTGGTCGAGAACGAAGCCCGCGCCCGCCAGGTCACCAGCTACCGCGCGCACCAGAAGCGCGAGAACGCGGCAGCCTCGATCTCCGGCATGCGCGGCTCGCTCGAGCAGATGATGTCGCAGTTGAAGACGGCGGGCCGCAAGGAATTCCCGCTGATCATCAAGGCCGACGTGCAGGGCTCGCTGGAAGCGATTCTCGGCTCGCTGGAGAAGCTCGGCACCGACGAAGTCGCGGCCCGCATCCTGCATGCCGGCGTCGGCGGCATCTCGGAATCGGACGTGACGCTCGCGGAAGGCTTCAACGCCGCGATCATCGGCTTCTCGGTCCGAGCCAACAAGGAGGCGGCCGCAGCCGCCAAGCGCAACGGCATCGAGATCCGGTACTACAATATCATCTACGACCTCGTGGACGACGTGAAGAAGGCGATGAGCGGCCTGCTCGCGCCGACCTTGCGCGAGACCATGCTCGGCAACGCTTCGATCCTGGAGATCTTCAACATCTCCAAGGTCGGCAAGGTCGCCGGCTGCCGCGTCACCGACGGCACCGTGGAACGCGGCGCCAATGTGCGCCTGATCCGCGACAACGTCGTCGTGCACGAAGGCAAGCTGTCGACACTGAAGCGCTTCAAGGACGAAGTGAAGGAAGTCCAGTCCGGTCAGGAATGCGGCATGGCCTTCGAGAACTATCACGACATGCGTGCCGGTGACGTGATCGAGTGTTATCGCGTGGAAACGATCCAGCGCTCCCTGTAAGTCCAAATCTTACCGAAGCGCTGGGATCTTTTTGAACTGAAATTGCGGGAGTGCGATGGCCGGATTTTTCCGGCCATCCTCGCCTCATTCGTTTCAACAGGACAAATGACAATGCTCGTGTCCCAAACGCGGGCACGACGAGGTGATTTTCGATTATGCCGCGCCATCATCAGAAAAAGAGTTCCGCGCCCGGCGGCTCGCAGCGTCAGCTGCGCGTCGGCGAGCAGGTTCGCCACGCGATAGCCGAGATTCTGGCGCAAGGCAGCGTGCATGATGCGGACCTCGAAGGTCACATCATCACCGTGCCGGAGGTGCGGATGTCGCCCGACCTGAAGCTCGCGACAATCTACGTGATGCCGCTCGGTGGCCGCGACACCGAGCTCGTCATCGCTGCGCTCGATCGCAACAAGAAATTCCTGCGCGGCGAAGTCGCGCGGCGCGTTAACCTGAAATTTGCACCTGACCTTCGCTTCCGCGTCGACGAGCGATTCGACGAAGCGGAACGTATCGAGAAGCTTTTGCGAACACCTGCGGTGCAGAAGGACCTGGAACAGGATCCGGATTCGGATCGGGAAGAAGAACAATGATGGTGGACCCGGCTCACGGCACGATCGGCAGTGAAGAGCCCGATGCGCGCGACCTGCAGCAAAATAATTTTGCAGATGTCGGCGGCAACATTCAGCCGCAGCAGGAGGCGCGTCGCGTCAACAACGATCCGCGCGCGAGCAAGCAGAAGGGCAATCAGCCGCGCCGCGATCGGCGCGATGTCCATGGCTGGGTCGTGCTCGACAAGCCGACCGGGATGACCTCGACGCAGGCAGTCGCCGTGCTCAAGCGCCTCTTCAACGCCAAGCGCGCAGGCCATGCCGGCACGCTCGACCCGCTCGCCTCCGGCGGCCTGCCGATCGCGCTCGGCGAAGCCACCAAGACGGTTCCCTTCGTCATGGACGGCCGCAAGCGCTATCGCTTCACCGTGTGCTGGGGCGCGGAGCGCGACACCGACGACATCGAGGGTCAGGTCACCGCGACCTCGGACCAGCGTCCAACCAGGGAAGCCATCGAAGCTCTTCTGCCCCGCTTCACCGGAGTGATCGAGCAGGTTCCACCGCGCTATTCGGCAATCAAGGTCCACGGCGAGCGCGCCTACGATCTCGCCCGCGACGGCGAGATCGTGGAGTTGGCGCCCCGCCCCGTCGAGATTCACCATTTAACCCTTGTAGATCAACCAGATAACGACAGGGCCGTGTTCGAGGCCGAGTGCGGCAAGGGCACCTACGTCCGGGCATTGGCCCGCGATATGGGCCGAATTCTCGGCACTTTCGGCCATATCTGCGCGCTGCGACGGACCCTGGTCGGCCCATTTGGCGAAAATGACATGATTCCGCTGGATCAGCTGGAGGCTTTGTGCGATAGAGCCGCGTCCGGCGAGGGAAGCCTCGCCGACGCGCTGATGCCCGTTGAGACCGCGCTGGACGACATCCCGGCACTGGCCGTCACTCGGGCTGATGCGGCAAGGCTCCATCGGGGTCAGGCCGTTTTGTTGCGCGGACGGGATGCGCCCACTTGTAGCGGCACAGTCTATGTCACGGTGGCAGGCCGTCTTTTGGCGCTTGCCGAAGTTGGCAATGGCGAAATCATCCCCAAGCGTGTGTTCAACCTGACCGGTTTGACTGCTTCAACCGGTCGCAACGAGAGAAATTGACGATGTCGATTGCCGCAGAACGCAAAGCGGAAGTCATCAAGACGAATGCCACCAAGGCCGGCGACACCGGCTCGCCGGAGGTTCAGGTCGCGATCCTGTCGGAACGCATCAACAATCTCACCAGCCATTTCAAGACCCACGTGAAGGACAACCATTCGCGTCGTGGCCTCTTGAAGCTGGTCTCGACCCGCCGCTCGCTTCTCGATTACCTGAAGAAGAGGGACGAGGCGCGTTACAAGGCGCTGCTCGAGAAGCACAACATTCGTCGTTAAGTGTTCCTGCGCGCGCCACTGGCGCGCGTTTTCGCGCGTGGTTTCGAACGAAAGCGTTTGTCTAAAGGTTTTTGATCGAAGCTGCGTGCGCGTTGGATGCGAGCCGTTGACGGCCAGCATCCGGGGTACGATGAGCGAAGATCGCCGTTCGGTATTCGCGTTCGTGCCGACTGACAGTCCAGCAGCAATCCGGCGGCTGGGCACAACGGGCAAGGCGCCCGTATGACCCGAAAGGATGGACGCCATCCGACATCCAAAAACCATGGCAGGATCGCAGGACGCTGATCACCCGCTTCGATCAGCGTCCTGCAATCTTGACATGGTTTTTGTTTTTCGAGCCGTCCCTTCTTTCGAGAACCCATGAAAGAAGACCTCTATGTTCAATAAGCATTCAGTCGAGATCGACTGGGGCGGACGCCCTCTCAAGCTCGAAACCGGCAAGATCGCACGCCAGGCCGACGGCGCCGTCCTCGCCACCTATGGCGAGACCGTGGTGCTCGCCACAGTCGTCGCGGCGAAGGCGCCGCGCGAAGGCGTCGACTTCCTGCCGCTGACCGTCGATTACCAGGAAAAGACCTACGCGGCCGGCCGCATTCCCGGCGGCTACTTCAAGCGCGAGGGTCGTCCGACCGAGAAGGAGACACTGGTCTCCCGCCTGATCGACCGTCCGATCCGCCCGCTGTTCGTCGACGGCTGGCGCAACGAGACCCAGGTGATCGTCACCGTGCTCTCGCACGACATGGAGAACGATCCCGACATCGTGGCGCTGGTGGCCTCCTCGGCCGCGCTGACCCTGTCCGGCGCGCCCTTCAAGGGCCCGATCGGCGCCGCCCGCGTCGGCTTCGCCAATGACGAGTTCATCCTCAACCCGACGCTCGACGAGATGGTCGATACCCAGCTCGACCTCGTCGTCGCCGGCACCGCCGACGCCGTGCTGATGGTGGAATCGGAAGCCAAGGAGCTGAACGAAGACATCATGCTCGGTGCCGTGATGTTCGGTCACCGCCATTTCCAGCCGGTCATCAACGCGATCATCGAGCTCGCCGAAAAGGCCGCCAAGGAGCCGCGCGAAGTCACCGTCATCGACAATTCGGCGCTCGAGAAGGAAATGCTCGGCCTGGTCGAGCAGGAGCTGCGCGCCGCCTACGCCATTCCGGTCAAGCAGGATCGCTACGCCGCGGTCGGCAAGGTCAAGGAAAAGGTGATCGCCCACTATTTCCCCGAAGGGCAGGAGCCGAAATACGACAAGCTGCGCATCGGCGGCGTGTTCAAGGAGCTCGAGGCCAAGATCGTTCGCTGGAACATCCTCGACACCGGCAAGCGCATCGACGGCCGCGATTCCAAGACGGTCCGCAACATCATCGCCGAAGTCGGCGTGCTGCCCCGCGCCCACGGCTCGGCGCTGTTCACCCGCGGCGAGACCCAGGCGATGGTCGTGACCACGCTCGGCACCGGCGAGGACGAGCAGTATATCGACGCGCTGTCGGGAACGTACAAAGAGACGTTCCTGCTGCACTACAACTTCCCTCCCTACTCGGTCGGTGAGACCGGTCGCCTCGGCGGCACCAAGCGCCGCGAGATCGGCCACGGCAAGCTCGCCTGGCGCGCGATCCACCCGGTGCTGCCGCCGCATCACGAGTTCCCCTACACGATCCGCGTGGTCTCGGAGATCACCGAGTCCAACGGCTCCTCGTCGATGGCTTCGGTCTGCGGCGCCTCGCTCGCACTGATGGACGCCGGCGTACCATTGAAGCGCCCGACCGCGGGCATCGCGATGGGCCTGATCCTCGAAGACAAGCGCTTTGCGGTCCTCTCGGACATCCTCGGTGACGAGGATCATCTCGGCGACATGGACTTCAAGGTCGCCGGCACGGAGCAGGGCATCACCTCGCTCCAGATGGACATCAAGATCGAGGGCATCACCGAAGAGATCATGAAGGTGGCGCTCGCCCAGGCCAAGGACGGACGTATCCACATCCTCGGCGAGATGGCCAAGGCGCTCACCAACGCCCGCGCCGAGCTCGGCGAGTACGCGCCGCGCATCGAGACCTTCAAGATCGCCACCGACAAGATCCGCGAAGTGATCGGCACCGGCGGCAAGGTGATCCGTGAAATCGTCGAGAAGACCGGCGCCAAGGTCAACATCGAGGACGACGGCACCGTGAAGGTCGCCTCCTCGGACGGCGAGGCGATGAAGGCCGCGATCAAGTGGATCAAGTCGATCGCGTCCGATCCGGAAGTCGGCCAGATCTATGACGGCACCGTCGTCAAGGTGATGGAGTTCGGCGCCTTCGTGAACTTCTTCGGCTCCAAGGACGGCCTTGTCCACATCAGCCAGCTCGCCTCGAACCGCGTGCAGAAGACCTCTGACGTCGTCAAGGAAGGCGACAAGGTCAAGGTCAAGCTGCTCGGCTTCGACGATCGCGGCAAGACCCGCCTCTCGATGAAGGTGGTCGACCAGACCACCGGCGAAGACCTCGAAGGCAAGGGCGGCGAGGGCGAAAAGGCTCCGCGCGAAGCGGCCGGAGAGTAATCGCTTTCGCAACGTCAGAAACACGAAGGGCGGCCTTTCGGCCGCCCTTTTTGTTTGCGTTCGCTCCGGGTGAGCTGCGCTCCCTCTCCCGCGTGCGGGAGAGGGTTGGGGAGAGGGTGTCTCCGCAGAGAGACCCCCACGAGGAGGGAGCCCTCACCCGGTGCTTCGCACCGACCTCTCCCGCAAGCGGGAGAGGTGCAGCGCCTCAAACCGCGAGGTCGAACCGGTCGAGGTTCATCACCTTGGTCCAGGCCTTGGCGAAGTCCTGCACGAACTTCTCCTTCGAATCCGAGGTCGCATAGACCTCGGCGAAGGCGCGCAGCTGCGAGTGCGAGCCGAAAATGAGATCGGCGCGCATACCGGTCCATTTCACCGCATTGGCCTTGCGGTCGCGGCCCTCGTAGGAGCCGTCTGCAACCGGCGTCCACTGCGTGCTCATATCGAGCAGGTTGACGAAGTAGTCGTTGGAGAGCGTGCCCACCTTGGAGGTGAAGACGCCGTGCTTCGACCCGTTCGCATTGGCACCGAGCACACGCAGGCCGCCGACCAGGACTGTCATTTCCGGACCGGTGAGCCTGAGCAGCTGGGCGCGATCGACCAGAGCTTCTTCCTGCCGCAGGAACTGATGCTTCTTGCCGACATAGTTGCGGAAGCCATCGGCCCGCGGCTCCAGCGGCGCGAAGGAGGCCGCATCGGTCTGCTCCTGCGAAGCGTCCATGCGGCCCGGCGCGAAGCCGACCTTGACGTCGACGCCGGCATCCTTGGCAGCCTTCTCGACCGCGGCGGAGCCGCCGAGGACGATGAGGTCAGCCATCGAGACCTTCTTGGCGCCGGATGACGCGTTGAAGTCCTTCTGGATCGCCTCGAGCTTGCCGAGCACCTTCGAGAGCTGGTCCGGCTGGTTCACCTCCCAGTCCTTCTGCGGAGCAAGACGAATACGCGCACCATTGGCGCCGCCGCGCTTGTCCGAGCCGCGGAACGTCGAGGCCGATGCCCAGGCGGTCGAGACCAGCTCCGGCACCGAGAGACCCGAGGCCAGGATTTTCGACTTCAGCGCACCGACGTCCTGATCGTTGACCAACTCGTGGTTCACTGCCGGAATCGGATCCTGCCAGATCAGCGTCTCCTTCGGCACCAGCGGGCCGAGATAGCGCTGGATCGGGCCCATGTCGCGATGGGTCAGCTTGAACCAGGCGCGAGCAAACGCGTCCGCGAACTGATCCGGGTTTTCCATGAAGCGGCGCGAGATCTTCTCATAGGCCGGATCGAAGCGCAGCGAGAGGTCGGTCGTCAGCATCGTCGGGCGATGCTTCTTCGACTTGTCGAACGGATCCGGAATGATCGCGTCGGCACCCTTGGCCGTCCACTGGTTCGCACCGCCCGGGCTCTTCGTCAGCTCCCATTCGTACTTGAACAGGTTCTCGAAGAAGTTGTTGCTCCACTTCGTCGGCGTCGTCGTCCATGTCACTTCGAGACCGCTGGTGATGGAATCGCCCGCCAGGCCCGACGCGTGCTTGCTCTTCCAGCCGAGACCCTGATCTTCCAACGCGCCCGCTTCCGGCTCGGGACCAACCAGCGACGGATCGCCGGCGCCATGGGTCTTGCCGAAAGTGTGGCCACCCGCGATCAGCGCGACGGTCTCCTCGTCGTTCATCGCCATCCGGAAGAAGGTTTCGCGAATATCCTTGGCCGCGGCGATCGGATCCGGCTTGCCGTTCGGGCCTTCCGGATTGACATAGATGAGGCCCATCTGCACCGCGCCGAGCGGCTCGGCGAGCTGCCGTTCGCCGCTGTAGCGCTCATCGCCCAGCCACGTGCCTTCCGGACCCCAATAAAGCTCTTCCGGCTCCCAGACGTCGGCACGACCACCGGCAAAGCCGAAGGTCTTGAAGCCCATCGATTCCAGCGCGACGTTGCCGGCAAGCACCATCAAATCGGCCCAGGAAATCTTGCGGCCGTATTTCTGCTTGATCGGCCAGAGCAGGCGGCGCGCCTTGTCGAGGTTGGCGTTGTCGGGCCAGCTGTTGAGCGGGGCGAAACGCTGCTGACCGGCGCCGGCGCCGCCGCGGCCGTCAGTGATGCGATAGGTGCCTGCGCTGTGCCAGGCCATGCGGATCATGAGGCCGCCGTAATGACCGAAGTCAGCGGGCCACCACTCCTGCGAATCCGTCATCAGGGCGGTCAGGTCCTTGATGACCGCGTTCAGGTCGAGCGACTTGAACTCCGTGGCATAGTCGAACTCCTTGCCCATCGGATCGGACAAATCGGAATTCTTGTGCAGCATCTCGATGCTGAGCTGGGTGGGCCACCAGTCGCGGTTCACCGGCGTGGGTTTTCCGCCCGAAAACGGGCACTTCGAAGTGTCGTCCATGAATACCTCCTCTGGTGGGTCGCAGTCGCGCCATTGACCAGGTCAAACCACTCTAGGCGCCGCGTTCGATCAGGGGAAGTTGACTTTAGTGATCGCTGCGATAGGTTTTCCTGATGATCAATCTGACGCTGCGCCAACTGCGGTATTTCGACGCGCTGGCGCGTCATGGTCATTTCGGGCGTGCCGCTGAATCCTGTTCTATCTCGCAGCCGGCGCTGTCGATGCAAATCAAGGAACTAGAGGAGGCGCTCGGCGGACTGCTGCTGGAGCGTAGCGCCCGGCAGGTCGCGCTGACCCGGTTCGGCGAGGAGCTTGCACAGCGCGTCCGCGACATCCTGCGTTCGGTCGATGAGCTCGGCGATTTTGCCCGCGCCTCGCAGGACCGTTTTGCGGGCCGGCTGCGCATCGGCATGATCCCGACGATCGCGCCCTATCTCTTGCCCAAGATCACCAAGAACCTTACGCGCATGCATCCGGAGCTCGACATTCGGGTGCGCGAGACCATGACGCCGCGGCTAATCCAGGAACTCGTCGAGGGCCGGCTCGACACCGCCATCGTCGCGCTGCCGGTCTCCGAGCCCTCGCTCACCGAGGTTGCCCTGTTCGAGGAGAAATTTTTGCTGGTGCGGCCTGGCACGGATGCGGGCACGCCGGCGCCGTCGCGCGAGATGATGCGGGAGATGCGGCTCTTGCTGCTCGAAGAGGGCCATTGTTTTCGCGATCAGGCACTGTCGTTCTGCAACATGCAATCGGCGCCGCCGCGCGAGATGCTGGATGCAAATTCGCTGTCGACGCTGGTGCAGATGGTAGCCGCCGGCATCGGTGTCACCCTGATCCCGGAGATGGCGGTCTCGGTGGAGACGCGATCGGCCTCCGTCTCGCTGTCGCGCTTCCACGATCCCGAGCCCTCGCGCACCATCGGCATGGTCTGGCGCAAGACCAGCCCGTTGGCCCGGCAACTGCTGCAGATCTCCGAGGTGGTGTGCCTGTCCGCCGGCAAGGCGCGCCCGCGGCAGGCCGCGCGCAACCAGAAGGCCTTAGGCTAGCGATGTCGGATCCGATCATCCGCCCCGCCCGCGCCGACGAATATGACGAGATCGGCCGTGTCTGGATGGAGAGCTGGGTCTCGACCGGGCTCGCCGAGGCCAGCAACTTCCTGCTGGCCAACCTGCGCGCGCGCATCCGCCGCGAGATCGAAGACGGCTGGAGCCTGTTCGTCGCGGACGACAACGGCACGATCGCCGCGATGCTCGCGCTACATCTGCCAAAGCTTTATCTCGATATGCTGTTCGTCGGACCTGCCTATCAGGGGCAATCGCTCGGTCGGAAGTTGCTCGCCTTCACGCGCACGCAAATGCCCGACGAGATGCACCTCCGCTGCGTCCGCGAGAACGAAAAGGCCTGGCGCTGGTACGAGCGCGAAGGTTTTGTGTTCGAGACGGAAGAGGTCGAACCGTCGAACGGATTTATGATGAAATACTACCGATGGAAGCGAGCGGCTCGCAATACCTAGATATCCGGCCGGGTGCGGCAAGCTCAAAGCGAAACGTGCCCACCGCCTGTGTTGCGTGTTGAGACATGGTGGGCACGGCGCGCATGCGCCTTTACCCACCATACGCAGCTATTCTGATGTCTTGAGCTCGTCCGGCCTCGGCATCAGGACGATGTTGTAGCCGGAATCGACATAATGGATTTCGCCGGTCACGCCGCCGGACAGATCCGACAAGAGATACAGCGCGGAGCCACCGAGCTCGTCGAGCGTGACGCCGCGACGAAGGGGCGAGTGCTTCTGCATGAAGGCGAACATCGCGCGCGCCTCGCCGATGCCGGAGCCCGCGAGCGTGCGGATGGGGCCGGCTGAGATGGCGTTGACGCGGATACCGCGCGGACCGAAATCGGAGGCGAGATAGCGCACCGAGGCTTCGAGCGCCGCCTTGGCCACGCCCATCACGTTGTAATTCGGCATCGAGCGCTCCGAGGCGCCGAAGGTCAGCGTGAGCATGCTGCCGCCCTCCGTCATCAGTTCGGCAGCGCGCTTTACGACTTCCGTGAACGAGAAACACGAGATCACCATGGTGCGCGAGAAATTCTCGCGGCTGGTGTCGGCGTAGCGGCCCTTCAGCTCGTTCTTGTCGGCAAAGCCGATCGCGTGGATCACGAAGTCGAGCTTGCCCCACTTGTCGCGCAAGACGTCGAACGTGGCGTCGACGCTGGCGATGTCCTCGACGTCGCAAGGCAGCACCAATTCCACGCCCAGAGACTCTGCAAGCGGCTTGACGCGCCTACCCAAAGCCTCACCCTGGAAGGTGAAGGCAAGCTCGGCACCATGAGCATGCAGCGTCTTCGCCATGCCCCAGGCGATCGAATGATCATTGGCGATGCCCATGATCAGACCGCGCTTGCCTTTCATCAAACCTTCCATCGTAGCTCCACTAATCTGGTGTCATCGCCCGCCTTGTGCGCACCTACGCACTGGAGCGGGCGATCCAGTATTCCAGAGGCGGTCGTGACAAATCGAGAAGCCGCGGCGTACTGGATGCCCCGCCCCTGTGCGCAATCGCGCACCAGGCGGGGCATGACAGCGTGCGGGACTCACACATCCAGCCGGCTGAACACCAGCGTGGCGTTGGTGCCGCCGAAGCCGAACGAGTTCGACAGCACGGTGCCGATCTTGACGTTGTCGATGCGCTTGCGCACGATCGGCATGTCGGCGAACACGGGATCGAGCTCCTGGATATGCGCGCTCTCGCAGATGAAGCCGTTATTCATCATCAGCAGCGAGTAGATCGCCTCCTGCACGCCGGTCGCGCCCAGCGAGTGGCCGGTCAGCGCCTTGGTCGCCGAGATCGGCGGGCACTTCTCCCCGGTACCGAACACGCGCCGCAGCGCGTCGATCTCGGGCGGATCGCCTGCCGGCGTCGAGGTGGCGTGCGGGTTGATGTAGTCGACCTTGGTCTTCACCGTCGACATCGCCATGCGCATGCAGCGCTCGGCGCCTTCGCCCGACGGCGCGACCATGTCGTAGCCGTCCGAGGTCGCGCCATAGCCGACGATCTCGCCATAAATGCGCGCGCCGCGCGCCTTGGCATGCTCGAGCTCTTCCAGCACCAGCACGCCGGCGCCACCGGCAATGACGAAGCCGTCGCGGTTAACGTCGTAGGGACGCGAGGCGGTGGCGGGCGTGTCGTTGTACTTCGAGGACATCGCGCCCATGGCGTCGAACAGCACCGACAGCGACCAGTCGAGCTCCTCGCAGCCGCCGGCGAAGATCACATCCTGCTTGCCGATCTGGATCGTCTCATAGGCATTACCGACGCAATGGTTCGACGTCGCACAGGCCGACGAGATCGAATAGTTCACACCCTTGATCTTGAACCAGGTCGCAAGCGTCGCAGACGCCGTCGAGGACATCGCCTTCGGCACTGCGAACGGACCGACGCGCTTCGGTCCCTTGGTGCGGGTGATGTCGGCGGATTCGACGATGGTGCGGGCGGACGGCCCGCCGGAGCCCATGATGATGCCGGTGCGGATGTTGGAGACTTCGTCAGGCGACAGACCGGAATCCTGGATCGCCTGCTCCATCGCGACGTGATTCCACGCCGCGCCCTGACCGAGGAAACGCATCGCACGGCGGTCAACCACGGTCGAAGGATCGAGCGTGGGAGCACCTTGCACCTGCGAACGGAAGCCGAGCTCGGCATATTTCTCCGCCCGCGAAATGCCTGACTTTGCCTCGTGAAGGCTTGCAAGCACTTCCTGGGTGTTGTTTCCGATCGACGAGACGATACCCATCCCGGTGACCACAACCCGCCTCATGACAGCCTCGCCTAAATCGTTGTCTTCCAGGTAATGCGCTTAGCCCAGGCTCGTGCCCTGCTTGAACAGGCCGACCTTCAGGTCCTTGGCGCGATAAATAATCTGGTCATCGACCGAAAGCCATCCATCGGCGATGCCGAGCACGAGCTTTGAACGCATCACGCGCTTGATATCGACGTTGTACACAATCTTGCGGGCTTCAGGCAGCACCTGCCCCCCGAACTTCAATTCGCTCAGGCCAAGCGCACGGCCGCGACCTTCGCCACCGCTCCAGCCCAGATAGAAGCCGACCATTTGCCACAGCGCATCGAGACCGAGGCAGCCGGGCATCACGGGATCGTTCTTGAAGTGGCAGCCGAAGAACCAGAGGTCGGCCTTCACGTCGAGCTCGGCGCGCACGACGCCCTTGCCGAACTCGCCGCCATTGTCGTTAATTTCCGTGATGCGGTCGAACATGAGCATCGGAGGCAGCGGCAGCTGGGCATTGCCCGGGCCGAACATCTCGCCGCGGGCACAGGCCAGCAGATCTTCGTATTCGTAACCGTTGCGCCTGTTCAGCATGCGGAAGCCTTTGTTTGAACCCCGATTGAGCGGCGTTTCTGGCAAAAATGGGCCCCGTTTCGTTCGGAAAGCAACGCCAATTGCCGTCGTCAGGCGCAGACCGTGTGGACCGGGCCTCAATACCCGGCTGCGCCAAAATCGGTTAAGCGGAACCGGGCGCTCTCTAACACAGGCCATTTGGGGTAGCAAAGCCGTCTCATGAAGGTAAAATGACAAGGCGTCGGCCCGGTTCCCCTGGTTTATTAGAGCCACTCTAGTTGCGAGAAACTTGCACCTGCATCTTTCTGTCCATATATTGCAAATAGATAGAGTCCACGCGTGCCCGAATTTTGGAAATGAGCGAGAACAACGCGCCCCTTCACGACGAAGATGCCCATGCGGCCCTTCAGTCCGGCCGTCAGCCGGCCCTGACCGGCTGCCCCTGGCACGACGTTAACGAAATGCTCCAGTCTGCCGGCCTGCGCCCGACGCGCCAGCGGATGGCGCTCGGCTGGCTGCTGTTCGGCAAGGGCGCACGCCATCTCACGGCTGAAATGCTCTACGAGGAAGCGACGCTGGCCAAGGTCCCGGTCTCGCTCGCGACCGTCTACAACACGCTGAACCAGCTGACGGATGCCGGACTGCTACGCCAGGTCAGCGTCGACGGCACCAAGACTTATTTCGACACCAACGTCACCACCCACCACCATTACTACCTCGAGAACAGCCACGAGCTCGTCGATATCGAGGATCCGCATCTGGCGCTCTCCAAGCTGCCGGAGGTGCCGGAAGGCTATGAGATCGCGCGCATCGATATGGTCGTGCGCCTGCGCAAGAAACGCTAAAATCGATCCTGAATTTGTCGTCAGGCCGGGCTTGTCCCGGCCATTGTCGTTTACGCCGTCATTCCGGGGCGGTGCGAAGCACCGAACCCGGAATCTCGAGATCCCGGATTCGATGCTGCGCATTGCTCCAGGATGACCCTTCGGGTCAGTTCACCTGCTCGTCGGCGTAGACGCCCCAGAGGCGCTCCTGCTGGATCCAGCCGTCAAAGCCGTTGCCGGTGACGTGGCACCAGCTGGTGGTGCACTTTTTCACCTGCGTGACGACGCCGGCCTGGAGTTTTGCGGCCACCGCGCTGTCGGCATCGGCGCGGTCATAGATCGGCGCAAGGTCGTCCTTGTGCTTCATGGTGACCACCGCAGTGCGGCGGCCCGACAGCAGTGAGTGATAGACCCAGCCCTCGGCGCCTTCGGAATCGCGCACCCGGCGCCAGTTCTCGAACTCGGCGGTGATTTCGACCGGCAGGCCGGAACGGGTGTAGACCCAGGCCACGTCATTGTCCTTGGTCGGGCCGGCGCGGACGTTCACGTGATCCGATTTGAGGCTGACATAGCGCGGCACCGGAAGCCCGCTGGCGGTCTGGGGCGTGTTGTCCTTGGCCGAGTGCCCGGGGCCGACCGAGGCGCTCCACCAGGTGCAAACGAGCGCCATCACCGAACAAAAACGCCCCAACGCCATCAACCCGTCTCCTGTCGAAGACCCGGCTGAGCCCGGTCCTCACCCCAAATTTCAAAACCCTGCCGTGAAGCCCCTGACCCGCCCCAAGCAGGTGTTCCCGCCAGCCTTGGCCGGTGGTTCTTGTCTTGGCCCGGTCTTCTGCTAGAGAGGACGGACGTTTGAACAACCGGTTTGCCCCGATTTTCCGGCCGGAAATCTCGGGAAAGCTTGAAGGAAACGCCGGGGACGACACGGCAAGGCCAGTGTCGAACAACCGGGTTAATGAGGCCTCAACGGCCGGCCTTTGGCGACAGAGGCGGCCTGCAACGCCTCATGAGGGCAGGACATGTCGGTAAAGAAAAAGCCCCTCGTCGTGGTGACGCGCAAGCTGCCGGACTCGATCGAGACCCGGATGCGCGAACTGTTCGACGCACGCATCAATCTCGAGGACATACCGATGTCGGCGGAGCAGATCGCCGAAGCCGCGCGCACTGCCGACATCCTGGTTCCGACGGTCACCGACCACATCAGCGGCGATATCGTCAACCAGCCCGACTGCAAGCTCCGCCTGATCGCCAATTTCGGCAACGGCGTCGACAATATCGACGTCGAGGCCGCGCATGCCCGCGGCATCACCGTCACCAACACGCCGAAAGTCCTGACTGAAGATACCGCCGACATGACTATGGCGCTGATCCTGGCCGTGCCGCGCCGGATGATCGAAGGCGCCTCGGTGCTGACCGAAGGGAAACCCTGGGCGGGCTGGTCGCCGACCTGGATGCTCGGCCACCGCATCGGCGGCAAGCGGCTCGGCATCATCGGCATGGGCCGGATCGGCCAGGCGGTCGCGCGTCGCGCCCGCGCCTTCGGCCTGCAGATCCACTACCACAACCGCCGTCCCGTGGCGCCGAAGATCGCCGAAGAGTTGGGGGCGACCTATTGGGAAAGCCTCGACCAGATGCTGGCGCGGATGGACATCATCTCGGTGAACTGCCCGCACACGCCCGCGACCTATCACCTGCTCTCGGCGCGACGGCTGAAGCTGATCCGGAAAGACGCCTACATCGTCAACACCGCGCGCGGCGAAGTCACGGACGAAGACACGCTGATCAAGCTGATCGAAGGCGGCGAGATCGGCGGCGCCGGCCTTGACGTCTACGAGCATGAGCCCGCGGTCAATCCAAAGCTGGTGCGGCTTGCGAAGGCCGGCAAGGTGACGCTGATGCCGCATATGGGTTCGGCCACGATCGAGGGCCGCGTCGAGATGGGCGAGAAGGTGATCATCAACATCCGCACCTTCCTCGACGCCCACAAGCCGCCGGATCGCGTGCTGCCGAGCATGCTCTGATGCTTATTCGTCGCGCGTCTCGCGTTTGCGCCGGTCGGTGACGAAATCGATGAACGCGCGCAGCGCCGGCGGCGCCTGGCGTCTGCTTGGATAATACAGGAACGGGCCCGGGAACGGCTCGCACCAATCTTCCAACAGGCTGACCAGCGCGCCGGACTTCAGGGCGTCGCCGACATAGCCATCGAGCGTCGCCCAGATGCCCACGCCCTCGAGGGCAGCGCGCATGGCAAGACCCATGTTCGTCGAAATCAGTTTTGCCGGCGGATCGACCTTCACGAGCTGGCCGGTCTTCTCGAACTCCCAATCATGCATGACGCCGCTCGAGTAGCGCGCGCGGATGCAATCGTGGTCGAGCAGATCTTTCGGATGCTTCGGTCTGCCGTGGCGCGCGACATAATCGGGCGATGCGACGACGACATAATGCTGCGGGCCACTTAGTGAGACCGCGATCATGTCCTGGGCAAGATGCTCGCCATAGCGCACGCCGGCATCGTAGCCGGCGCTGACGATATCGACGAAACCGCTCTCGGAGACGATCTCGAGATCGACGTGCGGATGGGCCGCGAGAAAGGGTCCGACCATCGGCGCCAGCACGAGATCGACTGCCGGCGGCGGCGCATTGATGCGCAGGCGGCCTGAGGCGACCTCGCGCAGGCCCCGCACCTGATCCAGGGCGTCGCCGACATCGCGCAGCGCCGGCGCCACCCGCGACAGCAGCAGCTCGCCGGCCTCGGTCAGCGCGACGCTGCGGGTGGTGCGGTGCATCAGGCGGACGCCGAGGCGCTCCTCCAGGTCGCGAAGCCGCTGGCTAAGGCTCGACACCGACACGCGAATTTCGACCGCCGCGCGGCGGAAATTACGGGTGCGGGCGACCGCTACGAAGGCATAGAGATCGCGCAGGTCGGGATCGGCCATTGTTCGCTAATGTGAACAAGTTATTCCGGATTGTCCAGCTTATCGCCGCAATGGGGCGGGCGCATATGTGCCCTCGTCCTGCGGCGCATCCGCCGCCATCTTTTCGAGGAGAGTCATCATGGAGCAGCGCAAACTTGGTTCGACCGGCCCCACGGTCTCCGCCCTTGGTCTCGGCTGCATGGGCATGTCCGAGGTCTATGGCCCCGCCGATCGCGGCGAAGCCATCGCCACGGTGCATGCGGCGCTCGATGCCGGCATCACGCTGCTCGACACCGGCGATTTCTACGCCATGGGTCACAACGAGATGCTGGTGCGCGAGGCGCTGAAGGATGTCGCGCGCGAAAAAGTGCAGATCAGCGTGAAGTTCGGCGCGCTGCGCGGTCCCGCCGGCGACTTCATCGGAATGGACACACGGCGGGCCGCGACCAAAAACTTCCTCGCCTATTCGCTGCAGCGCCTCGGCACCGATTACATCGATGTCTACCGCCCGGCGCGGCTCGATCCCAACGTGCCGATCGAGGAGACGATCGGCGGCCTCGCTGATCTCGTGAAGGCCGGCTACGTCAGACATATCGGTCTGTCGGAGGTCGGCTCCGATACCATCCGCCGCGCGCACGCGGTGCATCCGATCGTCGATCTCCAGATCGAATATTCGCTGATCGAGCGCGGCATCGAGCGCGACATTCTCAAGACCTGCCGTGAGCTCGGCATCGCCATCACCGCCTATGGCGTGCTGGCGCGCGGGCTGATCAGCGGCCATTGGTCGAAGCACTCAGGCAAGACCGGCCGCGACTACCGGCTGATGACGCCGCGCTTCCAGGGCGCGAATCTCGACGCCAATCTCGCGCTGGTGGAGCACCTCCGCGCGATTGCGGCCGAGATCGGCGCAACGCCGGCACAGGTCGCGATCGCCTGGATCGCCGCCCAAGGCAAGGAGATCGTGCCGCTGGTGGGCGCCCGCACCCGCAACCGCCTCACCGAGGCGCTCGGTGCGACCAGGGTGACGCTGACGCCCGCGCATCTCGCCGCGCTGGCAAAAGCCTTCCCGCCGAACGTTGCCGCCGGCACGCGCTACGCCGCCGAACAGATGGCGCATCTCGACAGCGAAAAGTCGGTCTCGGCGTAACGGCTTCGATCAGGTGCGGTGGGCGCTGAGATCGCTGATCACGGGCCCATCGCCATTGAGCGGATTGGCCGGATCGCGCGCATAACGCAGCGTCTCGAAGCGCATCGCGCGTGCATCGATCATCAGGAGGCGGCCGACCAGGCCGTCGCCGAAGCCGACGATCTCGCGGATCGCCTCCAGCGCCATCATCGAGCCCATCACGCCCGCAAGCGCGCCCATGACGCCGGCCTCGGCGCAGGCCGGCACCGTGCCCGGCGGTGGCGCCTCCGGAAACAGGCAGCGATAGGTCGGGTTGAACTCGCCCTGCTCGTTCTTCTCGTGCGCACGGATCGTGGTGAGCGATCCGTCGAAGGTGCCGAGCGCCGCTGATATCAGCGGCCGCTTCGCAAAGAAGCAGGCGTCGGAGGCCAGATAGCGTGTCGAGAAATTGTCGGAGCCGTCGAGCACGAGATCGTAATCGCCGATCAGGCTCAGCGCATTGTCGGCATTGAGCCAGGTCGCGTGCCCGACGAAGCGGACATGCGGATTGAGCGCCGCGATCCGTTCGGCCGCGCTCTCGACCTTGTGCCGGCCGATATCAGGCGTCGTATGGATCACCTGGCGCTGCAGGTTGGACAGCGACACGACGTCGTCATCGACCACGCCGAGGGTGCCGATACCGGCGGCGGCCAGATACATCAGCGCGGGCGCGCCAAGCCCGCCGGCGCCGATCACCAGCACCGAGGCCCGCTTCAACGCAGCCTGACCGGGGCCACCGACATCGCGCAGCACGATATGGCGGGCATAGCGTTCGAGTTCGTCCGGGCTCAGCACGTCCTTAACTCCTGAACCACCCCGAGATTGTTCGCGACCAACGAGATGTGCTTCAATGGCATCGCGTTCAATGGGCTGGCTGGATTTGTCATGAGATCGATGCTCGCGGCAACACTGATGTTTGCTTCTGCCACAGGCGCGAGCGCCCAGATGACGGCACCACAGATCCCCGGCGCGAAGCCGAAGGTGGTCCAGACCGTTCCGATCCACCCGCCCGCATTGCAAACGCCATCCGAGACCGCCGATGCCATGGCGCAGGCCGAGCGGCTGTCGCTGCAGTCCGATCTTGCCTGGGTCGGCGAGTATAACGGCGCCATCACCGGCGATGTCAGTTCGCGTATGGTCGATGCCATCAAGGAATACCAGAAGGCCAAGGGCGGCAAGCCGACCGGCGTGCTCAATCCGCAGGAGCGCGCTGCGCTCGCCGAGACGGCGCGGCGCAAGCAGGACAGCGTCGGCTGGAAAATCGTGATGGAGCCGACCAGCGGCGCGCGGCTCGGCATTCCCTCGAAACTGGTACCGCAGCAGGTCACCGACGCCAACGGCTCGAAATGGACCTCGCCGACCGGCGCGGTGCAGGTGCTGCTCAGCCGCCGCAAGGAGGCGAGCCCGACCGCGGCCAAGCTCGCGGACGCCGAAAAGAAGGAGCCGGCCGGCCGCAAGGTCGACTACACCGTCGTAAAGCCCGACTTCTTCGTACTGTCGGGATTGCAGGGCCTGAAGAAGTTTTACGTTCGCGGCACTTTCAGGGGCGACGAAGTCCGCATCATGACGATCCTCTACGATCAGGCGACCGAAAACACGGTCGAGCCGGTCGTGATCGCAATGTCGAGTGCGTTCAATGCGTTTCCGTCGGCGGTGCAGGCCGGGCCGCGGCCGCGCAAGACGGTTGAATACGGCACCGGCATCGTGGTCAGCGACGATGGCGCGATCGTCACAGACCGGCTCCTCACCGACAGCTGCCTTGCGATCGCGATCGGTGGCTACGGCAGTGCCGATCGCATCGCCGAAGACAGGGAACACGATCTCGCGCTGCTGCACATCTACGGCGCGCGCGGCTTGAAACCGCTCAGCCTCGCTGGCGGCGCGGCGAAGACGAGTGTGGATATCATCGGCATCGCCGATCCGCAGAACCAGGGTGGGGCTGCCGGTGTCTCAGGCGTCAAGGCCGCGCTGGCGAGCACGGGTACCAGCGAGTCCGCGCTCTCTCCACCGCCGGCGATCGGTTTTTCCGGTGGCCCGGCGATCGACGGCGACGGTAAGTTCGCGGGCGTCGCGCTGTTGAAGCCGGCGACGGTCGCAGGACCTGCGACGGCGGTGCCGGCATCCCAGGCGGTAATGGTCTCCGCAGATTCCGTCCGCGATTTCCTGAAAGCCAACGGCGTTGCCGCTAACGGCACCTCAGCGGACGCGAAAGCTGCAATCGTGCGCGTGATCTGTGTGCGGAAGTAGGCGGGCGAGAATAGCACTCCTCTCGTGTCCCGGACGCGGTGCGGCGCGCGATACGTACCACTACGGGTCCAGTAATGGTACGGATTAGCTGGCATTCCCGATTCCGCCATCATCGTACCCGTTGATTCGGACATCCGCGGTCCCCTTTGGATCGGGCAGGGCACGTCCTGAGCGAGAAGAGCTCAGCATCGATATCGATGCACGTTCGCGTGGCGTTACCCTAAGACCCAAGCACTCCAAAGGATTGATCTTCAAATGCACACGATCGTACTGGCCACCCAAAAGGGCGGCAGTGGCAAGAGCACGCTCGCCATCGGCCTGGCGTTGGCTGCCAAGCAGGCCGGCTTCACGGTCCGCCTGATCGAGACCGACCCGCAGGGCACCCTGTCTAACTGGCAGCTCCGCCGCAACAACGACGATGTCGTCGTCGAGCCGATCTATCACGCCACCGATTTCGAGCCGCGGCTGAACATGCTGGCCGACAGCGGTCTCCAGCTCGCGATCGTCGACACCGCTGCTGGCCTCAGTGCCGCGACCGCCGCCGCAATCCGTTATTCCGACCTCTGCCTGATCCCGACCCGTCCGAGCGTCGCTGACGTCGAGGCCACCATCTCGACCCTCAGCCTCGCGCGCGCCTGGAAGCGTCCTTTCAGCTTCGTGCTGAACCAGACGCCGATCCGCGGCCAGCGCATCGATAACGCAGCCAACACGCTCGCCGAGGAAGCCGCGCTCGATCTCGCCGAGGTGCTCGCACGCCCGCTGATCGTGATGCGCAACGATCACCAGGACTCGCTCGCCTCAGGCCTTGCCGTCAGCGAATTCGCGCCGAACGGCAAGTCGACCGACGAGATCCGCGGCCTCTGGCGCTGGGTCGAGGCCCGGCTCGAGCTCTCCACCGGTCGTCTGCTGATCGATCAGGTCATCTCGGCGGCAGACGGGATGCTGCATGCAGCTGGCGAGCATTCGGCGGACGAAACCACGACTCTGTCGTCCTGAACGGCGCGATCGCTCAGGACGCAGACCGGCTCTTCGCTATCCGGTGAATGAGCCCAAGCGACGAAGCAATCCGGTCACCAGCCCGACCGGATTGCTTCGCTTCGCGTTTTTGAGCTTCATCCGGGCTACGGCATGTCGCGTTTTCAGGCTCCGGCCTTCACACTCACTTCTGACATTTCGGACACCAGAACGTCGACCGGCCGTTCTGGGTGAAGCGCTTGATCGTGCCGCCGCAGCGCGGCGTCCTGCATTTCTCGCCTTCGCGGTCATACACCTTGAACGAATGCTGGAAATAGCCGAGCTCGCCGGAGGTCTGGCGATGGTCGCGCAATGACGAGCCGCCGGCCTTGATGGCGTCGTTGAGCACGGTGTGGATCGCACCGACCAGCCGCTCGGCATGGTCCGTCGGTTGGCCCTTCTTTGTGGATAGCGTCGCGGCGATCCGGCGCGGCGACAGATGCGAGCGGTGCAGGGCCTCGCAGACATAGATGTTGCCGAGGCCCGCGACCACACGCTGATCGAGCAGCGCGGCCTTCAGGCTCGTGGTCTTGTCCTGGCAAGACCGCGCCAGCATCGCGGCATCGAACTCATTGCCGAGCGGCTCGGGACCGAGCCCGCGCAGCAGCGGCTCGTCTTCGAGTGCGTTGCGCGCGATCACTTTCATGTAACCGAAGCGGCGCGGATCGTTGAACACGATGTCGGCGCCCGAGGACATCCGAAACAGCACATGATCATGCGCTGAGTCCTTGCCCTTCGGATAGTGAAACTCGCCCGGCGCGGCCTCGTTGTCTGGCTTGATGACGCGAAACGAGCCGGACATCCCCAGATGCATCAGCAGCACGTCGCCGGAGGCGAGATCGGCCATGAGATATTTTGCCCGGCGGCCGAGGCCCGTGACGATCTGCCCCTGGAGCCGGGCCACGAAGTCCGGTTGGAACGGAAAGCGCAAATCGGGCCGGCGCGCCTCCGCGTTGAGGATTTTCGCACCCTCCATGACGGGTTGAAGGCCGCGGCGGACGGTCTCGACTTCGGGCAATTCGGGCATGCTCAGGCATTCACCTTATGAAGGCGGTGTGATAGCGCCATTGCGGCGGCCGCGCTATGGTCGGCATCGCGGAGTAGAGTAATGGATCGGCCGGGCGAAACCACGCATTTTGGCTTCAGGAACGTCCCCCTGGGCGACAAGCAGACGCTGGTGAACGATGTGTTTCACAGCGTGGCGTCGCGCTATGATCTGATGAACGACCTGATGTCCGGCGGCCTGCACCGGGTCTGGAAGGACATCATGATCGACGCGCTCGATCCGCCAAGAGGCGACCGGCCGTTTGCGTTGCTCGACGTTGCCGGCGGCACCGGCGACATCTCCTTCCGCGCCGCCAAGGCGGCAGGTCCCGGCTTCCATGCCACCGTCTGCGACATCAATTCCGACATGCTGGCGGTGGGCCGCGAGCGTGCCGCCAAGCGCCATCTCGAGACCCAGGTCGATTTCGTCGAGGGCAATGCCGAAGCGCTCGGCTTCGCCGACCGCAGCTTTGATGCCTATACGATCGCTTTCGGCATTCGCAACGTGCCTGAGATCGACAAGGCGCTGCGCGAGGCCTATCGCGTGCTGAGGCCCGGCAGCCGTTTCCTGTGCCTGGAATTCTCCACCGTCGAGATGCCCGGCCTCGACAGGCTCTATGACCTGTTCTCGTTCAAGGTGATCCCGCCGCTCGGCCGCATGGTCACGGGCGACGCCGAGTCCTACCAATATCTGGTCGAATCGATCCGCAAATTTGCGAAGCCCAACGCGTTCGCCGACATGATCCGCGACGCCGGCTTCTCCCGCGTCAGCTTTCAGACCCTGACCGGCGGCATCGTCGCACTGCATTCGGGCTGGCGTTTGTGATTTCTGCCATCACCCACATTTCGCGCCTGATCCGCGCCGCGTTCGTGTTTGCGCGCGAGGGCGTGTTCGGCGCCGTCGACCCGAGCCTGGTGCCGCCGCCCGGGCAACTCGCGCTGAAACTTGCGCGCCTGGTCGAACGCCGCGGCGTCAAGCAGGGACCGCGGATCGCGCGCGCGCTGACGCGGATGGGCCCGGCCTATCTCAAGCTCGGCCAATTCCTGGCGACGCGTCCCGATGTCGTCGGCCTGATCATGGCGCGCGACCTCGAAAGCCTTCAGGATCGCCTGCCGCCGTTTCCGCAAGCCGAAGCCGAAGCCGTCGTCGCGATGTCGCTGGAGCGGCCGCTGAAGGATGTGTTCGTCAGTCTCGGCCCGCCGGTGGCGGCCGCCTCGATCGCTCAGGTGCATCGTGGCGAGGTCGAGCACGACGGCATCCGCAAGCCTGTTGCGGTCAAGGTGCTCAGGCCGAACGTGGCGTCGCGCTTCCGCCGCGATCTCTCCGATTTCTTCTTTGTCGCGCACAAGGCCGAGGCCTATTCGGCTGAAGCGCGACGCCTGCGCCTGGTCGAAGTCATCAACACCATGTCGCGCTCGGTCGCGATGGAGATGGACCTGCGGCTGGAGGCTGCCGCGCTGTCGGAAATGGCGGAGAACACACAGGGTGATCCTGATTTCCGCGTGCCCACCGTCGATTGGGACCGCACCACGCACAACGTGCTGACGATGGAGTGGATCGACGGCATCGCGCTGAACGATCACGTGCGTCTCGAAGAAGCGCAGGTCGATCTGCCCGATCTCGGCCGCAAGGTGATCCAGAGCTTTCTACGGCACGCGCTGCGCGACGGCTTCTTCCACGCCGACATGCATCCGGGCAATCTGTTCCTCGATGAAGCCGGCCGTCTCGTCGCGGTCGATTTCGGCATCATGGGCCGGCTCGGCATGAAGGAGCGGCGCTTCCTCGCCGAAATCCTGCTCGGCTTTATCACCCGTGACTATCGCCGTGTCGCCGAAGTGCATTTCGAGGCGGGCTACGTGCCTGCGCACCATTCGGTCGAGAATTTTGCGCAAGCCATCCGCGCCATCGGCGAGCCGATCCACAACCGGACCGCCGAGGAAATCTCGATGGCGCGGCTGTTGACGCTGCTGCTCGAAGTCACCGGCCTGTTCGACATGAGGACGCGACCCGAGCTGATCCTGCTGCAGAAGACCATGGTCGTGGTCGAAGGCGTGGCGCGCGGCTTCGATCCCAGGCTCGACATCTGGAAGGTCGCCGATCCCGTGGTGCGTGAATGGATCGAGCGCAATCTCGGACCGATCGGCCGGGTGCAGAGTGCGCTGGCCGGCGGCGGCGACCTCGCCCGCATCCTGATGCGCCTGCCTGATATCGCGCAGCGCTCGGTCGCAGTGCTCGAGCAGCTCGAGACCATGACGCGGAAGGGCATCCAGCTGTCGCCGGAGAGCATCGCCGCGATGGGCCGCAGCGAGGGCCGCAAGAACCGCTGGCGCACCGTGGCACTCTGGATCATTGCCGCGACCTTCATCGGCATCCTGTTCGCCGTTCGGAATCTATGATTGCACCGCAATCACGTCAGTGATAGCATCGCGATCATTCCGTGCTGAAGGGGGCGTCATGGCAAGCCTGACCATCCGCAAGCTCGACGAGGGCGTCAAAACCTATCTGCGGCTGCGCTCGGCCAAGAACCACAGGTCAGTCGAGGAAGAGGTCCGGGTCATCCTGCGGGGGCTGATCGAGGGCCACGAGGAGCCGCTGACACCGTTCGCGGTGCCGCCGGCCCCATCCACCGCTCTCGCGCCGCAGCGCGCCAGCGCCCTCCCCGAGGCCAGCGTTACCCTGATCATCGGCGGCGGGATCGCGGCGTTCAAATCGCTCGACCTGATCCGGCGGCTCAAGGAGCGCCACATCGAGGTCCGCTGCGTGCTGACGAAGGCGGCGGAGCAGTTCGTCACGCCGCTCTCAGTCAGTGCCCTCTCTCATGAACGCGTCTACACCGATCTGTTCGATCCCCAGAGCGAGTTCGACGCCGGCCATATCAGGCTCGCGCGCGACTGCGATTTGATCGTGGTGGCGCCGGCTACCGCCGACCTGATGGCCAAGATGGCGAACGGCCACGCCGACGATCTCGCCAGCGCCATCCTGCTCGCGACCAACCGGAAGATCCTGCTGGCGCCGGCGATGAATCCCCTGATGTGGAACAACGCCGCGACGCGCCGCAACGTCGCACAGCTGCAGCGCGACGGCATGACGCTGATCGGTCCCAATTCCGGTGAGATGGCTGAAGCGGGCGAGGCCGGAATCGGCCGGATGTCCGAGGCGATCGAGATCGCCAACGCCGCCGAGCGACTGCTGCGGCCGCCGATGCCGCGGCCGCTCGCCGGCAAGCGCGTGCTGATCACCGCAGGGCCGACCCATGAGCCGATCGATCCCGTGCGCTATATCGCCAACCGCTCTTCGGGCAAGCAAGGTTTTGCCATCGCCGCCGCCGCGCAGGCCGCCGGCGCCGAGGTGATTCTGGTCAGCGGCCCGGTCGATCTCAGCGATCCCCAAGGCGTGACGGTGAAGCATGTGGAGTCAGCGCGGCAGATGCTGGAGCAGGTGCAGGCCGCGCTGCCCGCCGAGATCGCGATCTTCGCCGCCGCGGTCGCCGACTGGCGCGTCGCCAACGAGGGCGAGCAGAAGCTGAAGAAGACCTCGACCGCCATGCCGCCGCTTCAGCTGGTGGAGAATCCCGACATTCTCGCCACCATCTCCAAGCTCGCCGACAAGCGGCCGCCGCTGGTGATCGGCTTTGCCGCCGAGACCGAGCATCTCATCGACAACGCCAAGACAAAACTCGCCCGCAAGGGCTGCGACTGGATCGTTGCCAACGACGTCTCGCCCGCCAGCGGCGTGATGGGCGGCGATCGCAATACCGTGCACCTCATCAGCAAGAGTGCTGAGAACAACGGCGTGATCACAGTTGATTCCTGGCCGGTGATGACGAAGGAACAGGTCGCCATCGAACTCGTCGCGCAGATCGTGAAAAGCGTGACCGACAAATCCCGGGAGCCGGCATCTTGAGCACGACAATCACCGTCGAACTGCAGCGCCTGCCCCATGCCAATGGCCTGCCGCTGCCGGCCTATCAGACCGCGGAAGCTGCCGGCCTCGACCTGATGGCGGCGGCGGCCGAGAGCGAGCCGATGACGCTCGCGCCCGGCCAATATGCACTGGTGCCGACGGGACTTGCGATCGCCCTGCCGCCCGGATACGAGGCCCAGGTGCGGCCGCGCTCGGGGCTCGCGGCCAAGCACGGCGTCACCGTGCTGAACTCGCCGGGCACGATCGACGCCGACTACCGCGGCGAGATCAAGGTGATCCTGATCAACCACGGAGCGGCGCCGTTCGCGATCAAACGCGGCGAGCGCATCGCACAGCTGGTGATCGCGCCCGTGGTCCAAGCCGCGCTGGTTCCCGTGGCGACGCTGTCCTCCACAGATCGCGGCGCCGGCGGCTTCGGCTCGACGGGCCGCTAGCCCAGCCGGCGTTGGATGCACCTCTCCCGCTTGCTTGCGCGGCAGCGCACCTTCGTCGTGGCAGGCAATCCGCGCGACCCGCTAACACACAGCAATCCCAGCCGAATCATCCACAGAACTACGTGAACTGGAACCTCGCGCCCGGCATTTTTGTGGGGCCGCCTTTGCGTTCACGATCTGGACTCTTACCGGTGGAGTCGCGGTGGGGGTATTGTCCTTTGATTCGCACGCGCGACGGGGGTCGTCGCGCGTCAATTCGTGCGGTCTTGGGGCAACTATGTCAGGCGTGATCGTGTCGATGCGTCGGACGCTGCTGTCGTGCACATCGTTGGTGCGCAATGGCTTGTTGGGAGGCGCTCTCGCTACGCTGCTGCCGGCTGCGCCGGCTGAGGCCGCCGACGTCGTCGATACACTCTCGATATTGCTGGACTTCAACCGGCAGGAACTCGCGGTGCTGGCCACCGCCTTCGCCCTGCTCGGCTTCTCCGTGCTGGCCGCAATCCTGCTGATGCGCACGCGCGTGCGAACCGCCAAGAGCGAGGCGGCCTTGCGCGCGCGGATCAGGGAACTCCAGCTCCAGACCGACCGATTCGGCGCGCTGCTGTTTGCCGAGCCCCAAATCCTGATCTCCTGGCCGGCCGGCGACGATCGCGCGCAGATCTCGGGCGACGTGGCGATGGTGCTGCCGCGCGATTCGTCTCCGCAGCGCGTGCTCGCGTTCGGAACCTGGCTGCCGCCGGAACCGGCGCTGCAGATGGATCACGCCGTCGATGCGTTGCGCGAACGCGGCGACGGCTTCCAGCTCACGCTGACCACCGCCAACGGCCATACGCTGGAGGCGATCGGCCGCGCCATCGGCGGCCAAGCCATTGTCCGGATTCGCGAACTCTCCGGCCTGCGGCGCGATCTGGCCGAGACCAATCTGCGCTACAAGGCGCTCTCCGACGAAACCGAGATGCTGCGCGGCTTCGCAGCCGCAGCGCCATGGCCGATCTGGGCCAAGGGCGACAATGGCGCGCTGACGTTCGCCAATCCGGCCTATGTGCGCGCCACCGAAGCGACCAGCATCATCGACGCCCAGGACCGCAAGCTCGAACTGCTCGACAGCGCCGACCGCACCGCCATGGAGCGCGGCCTCAAGGAGGCCGCGAGCTTTACCTCGCGGCTGCCGATCGTGACCGGCGGCGAGCGGCGCATGTACGACGTGCGCGCCGTCAACGTCGGCAGCGGCAGCGTCGGGGTCGCAATCGACGCCAGCGAGGCGGATGCGCTGAGTGCAGCCCTGGTGCGGATGGCGGAGGCCCATCGCCGCACGCTCGACCAGCTTTCGTCCGGGGTCGCCGTGTTCGACGGCCAGCGCCGGCTCTCCTTCTACAATGATTCCTACCGCCGGCTGTGGGACCTCGACCGCACCTTCCTCGACGCCAACCCTGACGATTCCAGCGTGCTCGACCAGCTCCGCGCCGCGCGCAAGCTGCCGGAGCAGCCCGATTTCCGCGCCTGGAAGGCCAAGCTGCACGAGGCCTACCGCGCGGTCGAGGCCGCCAAGGACACCTGGTACCTGCCAGACGGACGCGCTCTGTCCGTCGTCACCACGCCGAATCCGGAAGGCGGCGTCACCTATCTGTTCGATGATGTCACCGAGAGCCTCGAGCTCGCCCGCCGCTTCGACGGCATGATCCGGGTCCAGCGCGAGACGCTGGACAGCCTCGCAGAGGGCGTCGCCGTGTTCGGCAGCAACGGCAAGGCGCAGCTGTTCAATCCGGCCTTCCTGCGGATGTGGAAGCTCTCGAACGATGCCATGCGCGACGAGCCGCATATCCAGACCGTCGAGGGCTGGTGCCATCAGCTGTTCGACGATCCCGCGGTCTGGCGCCAGATCCGCGAGGCCATCACCTCGATCGAGAACCGCGGCGACGTGCCGCTGAAGCTGGAGCGCAAGGACGGCAGCGTGCTCGACGGCATGATCCGTCCGCTGCATGACGGCGCGACCATGCTGACCTTCCTCGACATCACCGACACCGAGAATGTCGAGCGCGCGCTGCGCGAGCGCAACGAGGCGCTGGAGGCCGCCGACCAGATGAAGGTGGATTTCGTCCACCACGTCTCCTACGAGCTGCGCTCGCCGCTCACGACCATCATCGGCTTCGCGCATTTCCTCAGCGACCCCTCGACCGGCCCGCTGACGCCCAAGCAGGCGGAATATCTCGACTACGTCACCAAATCGACCAATGCGCTATTGGCGCTCACCAACAACATCCTCGATCTCGCCACCATCGACGCCGGCGCCATGAAGCTGGAGCTCGGTCCGGTCGACGTCAGCAAGACCATCGAGCTTGCGGCCGAAGGTATCCAGGACCGGCTTGCGACCGACCGCATCCGCCTCAAGGTCGAGATTGCGCCTGATGTCGGCAGCTTCATCGGCGACGAGAAGCGCGTGGTGCAGGTGCTCTATAACCTGCTCGCCAACGCCGTCGGCTTCTCGCCGCAGGATTCCACCGTCGGGATCAGCGCGCGCCGCACCGAGCGTAGCGTGGTCTTCATTGTGACAGATTCCGGACCTGGAATACCTGCCGACATGAAGGACAAGGTGTTCAACTGGTTCGAAAGCCGCTCGCAGGGCTCGCGTCATCGCGGCGCCGGGCTCGGGCTGTCGCTGGTGCGCTCTTTCGTCGAGTTGCATGGCGGCAAGGTGCAGGTGGACTCGGCCGTGGGTAAAGGCACGGTCGTGATCTGCGACTTCCCGACCGACCAGGCGGCGCATCGCGACGCCGCCGAATGACCGAACCGGCCACATTCTCCGTCGCGCTTCACAACGAGACGGCCACCGCGCAATTGATGGCCGACCTCGCATTGCTGATCGGCCCCGGCGACGTCATCACGCTCACCGGCGATCTCGGCGCCGGAAAGACTGCGGCGGCGCGCAGCCTGATCCGTTATCTCGCCTGCGACGAGGAACTGGAAGTGCCGAGCCCGACTTTCACCCTGGTGCAGGGATACGAGCTGCCTGCATTTCCGGTGATGCATGCCGACCTCTACCGCGTCGAGGACGAGAGCGAACTCGAGGAGATCGGGCTGTCGCCGCTGCCGGATGCCACGCTGGTGCTGATCGAATGGCCGGAGCGTGCGCCGTCGGCAATGCCGCAAGACCGCATCGACATCGCGCTGACGCATCGACCGGCGCTGGGCTCGAATGCGCGCGTTGCCGACATCACCGGATACGGCAAGAGCGCGGCTACCGCCGCCCGGCTGAAGGCGCTGCGCGAATTCCTCGATGCGTGCGGCTACATCGATGCAGGCCGCAAGCACATGGCCGGTGACGCCTCGACGCGCTCCTACGCCCGGCTGATCCGCGACGATGGCGTCGTCATCCTCATGAACTCGCCGCAGCGTCCCGATGGCGCGGCGATCTACAAGGGCAGGTCCTACAGCGCCGCGGTGCATCTGGCGGAAAACGTCAAATCCTTCGTCGCCATCGACGAGGGCCTGCGCGCGGCAGGAATTTCAGCGCCCGCGATCCACCATTTCGATCTCGACCACGGCTTTCTGATCTCGGAGGATTTCGGCAGCGAAGGCGTGATCGAAGGCGATCCGCCGCGCCCGATTGCCGAGCGCTATGAGACCGCGACCGACGTTCTCGCGGTGTTGCACGGCAAGACCCTGCCGGAAGTGCTGCCGCTGGGGGACCAGACCTACACCATTCCCGCCTTCGACACCGACGCGCTGCTGGTCGAGATCGGGCTAATGCCGGAATGGTATCTGCCCGATCGCAACGCGCCGTTGAGCGATGAGAAGCGTGCGGAATTCTTCGCGATGTGGCGCGAGCTGCTGAGGAAGCCGCTGGCCGCGCCGAAGACCTGGACCATTCGCGACTATCACTCGCCCAATCTGATCTGGCTCGCGGAGCGAAGCGGCATCGAGCGCATCGGGGTGATCGACTTCCAGGACACCGTGCTCGGACCACACTCTTATGACGTCGTGTCGCTGCTTCAGGATGCGCGCATCGACGTGCCCGAAGCCCTCGAGCTGGCGCTGCTGTCGCGCTACATCAAGGCGCGGCGCACCGAGGACGCGAGCTTCGACCCGGCCAGCTTTGCCGAGCTCTATGCCATCATGTCGGCGCAGCGCAACACGCGCCTGCTCGGCACCTTCGCCCGGCTTAATCGACGCGACGGCAAGCCGCATTATCTGCGCCACCAGCCGCGGATCTGGACCTATCTCCAGCGCTCGCTGGCGCATCCGGCGCTTGGAGCTTTGCGCGACTGGTATCTCGCTAATGTCCCGCCGCCCCAATCCTGAATGGAAGCCAATTTACCGGCTGTTAGCCATCGCACCGGTATCATCGCCCGCAGGCAGCCGGACAAAAGAGGCTGGAGCAAGGGCAGATGACGGTCAAGACGGACCAGCGCGGGAACAGTCGGGTTGTTTTCGAGCGTGGCGTACCGGCCCAGGTGATGGGCATCGATGGCACCTGGCGTCGCGAATGCACCATAGAGGACGTCTCCGAGAGCGGCGCCAAGCTGACCATCGACGGCTCGGTCGAAGGTCTGCACCTGAAGGAATTTTTTCTGCTGCTGTCGTCGACCGGGCTTGCGTACCGGCGCTGCGAACTGGCCTGGATGAATGGCGACCAAATCGGCGTCAATTTCCTGAAAGTCGGCCACAAGAAGAAAAAAGCGCGTTCCACAGCCGTCGGGGCGTGACGGCAACACACGTCGCACAACCGTCACGGCGGGTGGTTAAGGCGGTTGAGATGCGGTGCGGCTGATACGGGTCCGTGCTAGGATTGCTGCAACGCGAATTTCGAAAGGTTCGAGAAAGCGAAGGATGTCCGTCAAACCGACCAAAGCCATGGTGCTCGCCGCAGGGTTCGGCCTGCGCATGCGTCCGCTGACGGATAAGATGCCGAAACCGATGGTGCCGGTCGCCGGCCAGCCGCTGCTCGACCACGTGCTCGACAAGCTCGGCCGGGCCGGCGTCACCGAGGCGGTGGTCAATGTGCACTATTTGCCCGACCAGATCATCGACCACACCGCAACGCGCCAGCATCCGCGCGTGATCATTTCGGACGAGCGCGATCAGGTGCTCGGCACTGGCGGCGGCGTGGTCAAGGCGCTGCCGCTGCTTGGCGGTGCGCCGTTCTTCCACGTTAATTCCGACACGCTGTGGATCGACGGCGTGCGCTCCAATCTGACGCGGCTCGCGGAAAACTTCGACCCCGCGCGCATGGACATCCTGCTCTTGATGGCGCCGACGGCGACCAGCATCGGCTATGGCGGTCGTGGCGATTACGGCATGCTGCCCGACGGTGCGCTTCGCAAGCGCAAGGAAAAGGAGATCGTCCCGTTCGTCTATGCGGGCGCGGCCATTATGTCCCCGACGATTTTCGCCGACGCGCCGCAGGGCGAGTTCTCGCTGACAAAGATGTTCGACCGCGCCAATGAGCAGGAACGCCTGTTCGGGCTCCGCCTTGACGGCGTCTGGATGCATGTCGGCACGCCGGATGCGGTGCACGCCGCGGAAGAGGCGTTTCTGGAGAGCGTGGCGTAAGGCCAGCCCCGAAGACGGTGCCGTAGGGTGGGCAAAGCGAAGCGTGCCCATCAATCAAGCCGAGTATTCAGTGAGAGACGTGGTGGGCACGGCGCAAGTGCGCCTTTGCTACCCTACGAGACCTGTCTCGCTAGCGAACAGCGGGGACGATTTCGCCCCGGCCCATGACCATTTGATTCCGCTTCCCTATATTGCGCTGATCTTCGAATCAGGCGGCCCATGCGCGTCTTCAGCGTTCCCATCTCAGTTCCGTTCCTGCGCACGATCGTCTCAGCCCTGCTCGACGGACGGCTGGTCGATGGATTCGAGGCGCGCAAGGAACCGGCGCGGCTGGCCGACGCCACGCTCTACCTGCCGACCCGCCGCGCCATGCGCGTTGTGCGCGAAATCTTTCTCGACGAGATGAAGGCCGATGCGGTGGCGCTGCCGCGCATCGTCGCGCTCGGCGACATCGACGAGGACGAGCTCGCTTTCGCCGACGAAGGCGAACAGTTTTCCGGCGCGACACCGCTCGACATTCCGCCGCGGCTCGGCGAGCTCGAACGGCGGCTGACGCTGGCGCAGCTCGTCGCGGCCTGGGCCAAGGGCCCGGTGCTGTCGCCGCTGGTGGTCGGCGGCCCCGCCTCGACCCTTGCATTGGCTTCCGATCTCGCGCGCCTGATCGACGACATGGTGACGCGGGGCGTCGACTGGAGCGCGCTCGACGGGCTGGCGCCTGATAACCTCGACCGCTATTGGCAACACTCGCTCGAATTTTTACGCATCGCGCGCATCGCCTGGCCCGGTCATCTCGCCGAGATCAACCGGATCGAGCCCGCCGCGCGCCGCGATCTTCTGATCGCTGCGGAAGCGAAGCGGCTCACCACGCATCCTCATGGACCCGTCATTGCGGCCGGCTCGACCGGCTCGATGCCGGCCACCGCAAAATTCCTGCATGCGGTTGCTTCACTGCCGCATGGCGCGGTGGTGCTCCCGGGGCTCGACACCGATCTCGACGACGACGCCTGGCGGACCATCGGCGGCGTGCGCGATGCGCTCGGCAAATTCGCGGAGCATCCGGCGTCGAACCATCCGCAATACGCTATGCATGCGCTGCTGGATCGCTTCGGTATCAAGCGCAGCGATGTCGAGCTGCTCCATCCGCCGGCCAAAGCCGGCCGCGATCTGCTCGCATCGGAATCGATGCGGCCGTCGGCCAAGACGGAAGTCTGGCACGACCGGCTGAAGCAGCCGGATGTCGCCGCGAAGATCGCCGGCGGCATGACAAATCTCGCGGTGGTCGAAGCGCCCAATCCCGAAATGGAAGCACTCGCCATCGCCATCGCCATGCGCGAGGCGCAGCATCTGGGCAAATCCGCGGCACTGGTAACGCCCGATCGTGCGCTGGCGCGCCGCGTGATGGCCGCGCTGACCCGATGGGATCTCGCCTTCGACGATTCCGGCGGCGACGTCCTGATGGAAACGTCCGCCGGCGTTTTTGCGCGGCTCGCAGCAGAGGCGGCGACCAAGGGATTGGAGCCGCCGACGCTGCTGGCGATGCTGAAGCATCCGCTGTGCCGGCTCGGCCGCGCGTCGGGCTCATGGAAAGCAGCGATCGAGGATCTCGAGCTTGCAGTCCTGCGCGGCACGCGCCCGCCTGCGGGCACGAGCGGCCTCTTGCGCGAGTTCAACCGGTTTCGCGACGAGCTGACGAAGCTCTGGCGCAGCGAGGTTTCAGCGCTCCACAAGACCGAGCCCCGCGCGCGTCTCAAGGCCGAGGACCTCGACCGCATCCAGGCGCTGCTTGATACGCTGCAACGAGCATTGGTGCCGATGGAGAGCCTCGGATCGTCAAAGCCATTTGACTTCGCCGAGCTCGCGCACCGCCATCGCGAGATCATGATCGAGCTGTCGCGCGACGAGCAGGGCATTCCGCTCGCGTTCGAGGAGCGCGAAGGTCTCGCGCTCGCGAGCGCCTTCGACGATCTCCTGCGCGGCGGCACGACCAGCGGATTGATGGTGACGCTACCCGACTACGCAGATGTGTTCCAGACCGCGTTCAACGATCGCGCCGTGCGCCGGCGCGACAAGCCCGGCGCGCGCTTGCAGATCTACGGCCCGCTGGAATCGCGCCTGATGCAGGCCGATCGGGTCATCATCGGCGGCCTGATCGAAGGCGTCTGGCCGCCGGCGCCGCGCATCGATCCCTGGCTGAGCCGGCCGATGCGGCACGAGCTTGGTCTCGATCTTCCGGAGCGCCGTATCGGCCTCTCCGCCCATGACTTCACGCAGCTGCTCGGCGGCGGCGAGGTGATCCTCACCCATTCCGCCAAGGCCGGCGGCGCGCCGGCGGTGGCCTCGCGCTTTCTGCACCGGTTGGAGGCCGTCGCAGGCGACGAGCTCTGGAGGGCGGCGAAGCGCGCCGGCGAAAAATACGTGCAGTTCGCGGGCGCGCTGGACCAGCCCGCCGAGGTCAAGCCGATCAAGCAGCCGGAGCCGCGGCCCCCGCGCGCAACGCGACCGCTCAGGATGTCGGTCACAGCGATCGAGGACTGGCTGCGCGATCCCTACACGATCTACGCAAAATACATCTTGCGACTGGACGCGCTCGATCCCGTCGACATGCCGCTTTCGGCCGCCGACCGCGGCTCGGCGATCCACGAGGCACTCGGCGAATTCACAGCGGCCTACGCCGCGCATCTGCCCGACGATCCCGCCCGCGTGCTGCGCGCGATCGGCGAAAAGCATTTTGCGCCGTTGATGGAGCGGCCCGAGGCGCGCGCACTGTGGTGGCCGCGTTTTCAGCGCATCGCGCGCTGGTTCGGCGAATGGGAGACGGCGCGGCGCGATGCGATCGAGACGATCACGGCGGAAACCCGCGGCGAGATCCCGATCAGGCTCGACAACGCGCGAACTTTTTCTCTCTCTGCGCGCGCCGACCGCATCGAGCGGCGTCAGGGCGGCGGCTACGCCATCCTCGACTACAAGACTGGCCAGCCGCCGACCGGCAAGCAGGTCCGCATGGGCCTGTCGCCGCAGCTCACGCTGGAGGCCGCAATTCTGCGCGAGGGCGGTTTCCCCGATATCGACGCCGGCGCATCCGTCAGCCAGCTCGTCTATGTCCGCCTCAGCGGCAACAATCCACCGGGCGAGGAGCGCGTCCTCGAGCTGAAGTACAAGCAGGGTGACGAGCCGCAGCCGCCGGACATTGCGGCTGCGGAGGCGCGGATCAAGCTGGAGGCACTGATCCGCGCCTTCGAGGACGAGAACCAGGCCTACACCTCACTGAACCTGCCGATGTGGACCAACCGCTACGGCACGTATGACGATCTCGCCCGAATCAAGGAATGGTCCGCGGCCGGCGGCCTAGGGATCGAGGAATGGTGAAGCTACCCCGCCCCATTCCCGACGAAGTGCGCGCAAGGCAAGCGCGCGCCTCCGATCCGACTGCATCGGCCTTCGTGTCGGCCAATGCCGGCTCGGGCAAGACCCATGTGCTGGTACAGCGGGTGATCCGGCTGCTGCTGTCAGGGGTGCCGCCGGAAAAGATCCTCTGCATCACCTTCACCAAGGCTGCCGCCGCCAATATGGCCGAGCGTGTGTTCACGACGCTTGGCCATTGGGTGACGCTGGATGATACCGGGCTCGATGCCGCAATCCGCGCGGTCGGCATCCCGCATCCCAACGCAAAGCTGCGCCGCGACGCACGAAAGCTGTTCGCCTGCGCGCTGGAGACGCCGGGCGGGCTGAAGGTGCAGACCATCCACGCACTCTGCACGCGCCTGCTCCAGCAGTTTCCGTTCGAGGCCAACGTGCCGGCGCGCTTTGCCGTGATCGACGAGCGCGACCAGACCGACATGATGGAGCGGGCCAACCTGAAGGTGCTGCTGGAGGCCGCGCGCGATCCGGAGAGCGTCACCGGCCGCGCGCTGCTGACGGCGATGGCGAGCGCCGCCGATGTCACCTTCAAGGAGGTCGTGCGCGAGGCCTGTCTCAGCCGCGACCATTTCATGGCCTGGACCGATGACGCCGGCGATGCCGCGGCGGCGGCCGAGCAGATGGCGGCGGTGCTGGGCGTTGACGCGAGCGACCGCATCGAGGACGTCGAGGCGGAGATTCTCGACGGCCCGTTCCTACCGCGCGCGCGCTGGGACGACATCGCATTCGCGCTGGAGGACGGCAGCAAGTCCGACAACGACCAGGCCGGCCGGCTTCGCGAGGCGAAGATCTTTTCCGGCGCGGCACAGGTCGATGCCTATCTCTGTGTGTTCCTTACCGACGAAAAGCTGCCGCGGAAGGCGGTGGTAACCAAGAAATTTGGCGAGCTCAACCCGTCCGTCGCCCGTCTGTTCGAGAACGAAGCGTCGCGCCTCAGCGGATTGATCGAGAAGCGCCGCGCAGTCACCATGCGCGACCGCACCGCCGCGCTGCTGCATATCGCGACCGCTGCCGCCGCAAACTACCGGCGGGAGAAGCAGGAGCGCGGCTTGCTCGACTACGACGATCTCATCGACAAGACGCTGGCGATGCTCGACCGCGTCGCCTCCGGCTGGGTGCATTACAAGCTCGACCGAGGCGTCGATCACGTACTGATCGACGAAGCCCAGGACACCAGTCCGCGGCAATGGGACATTGTCGCCCACATCATCTCGGAGTTCACGGCCGGAGAAGGCGCTCGCGAAGGATTGAACCGCACGGTCTTTGCGGTCGGCGACGAGAAGCAGTCGATCTTCTCGTTTCAGGGCGCGGCGCCGCACGAATTCGACGCGCGCCGGCGCGAGCTGCACCGCAAGTTCACCGCCGCCGGGCTGAAATTCGATCCCGTCGCCTTCACCTATTCGTTCCGCTCGGGCGCCGCGATCCTGCACTCGGTCGACCACGTCTTCCGCGATCCCCAGATCTACAAGAGCATCCACTCGGTCGAGATCGGCCATCCCCTGCACAATGCGCTCGCCGATGCCGGTCCGAGCGTGATCGAACTCTGGGACCTTGCGGAGGCCGATGACCGGCAAGAGATCGAAGGCTGGCGCGCGCCGTTCGACGGCGTCGCCGCCACCAGTCCCGAGGTCAAGCTCGCCCGGCGCATCCAGACCGAGATCAAGCGGCTGGTCGAGAGCGGCACGCTGACAGGACACGAGGGCGAACGGCGGCCCTTGCGCTATGGCGACATGCTGATCCTCGTTCGCCGGCGCGGCAACGCGTTCGACGCCGTGATCCAGGCGCTGAAGCACGCTAATGTTCCTGTCGCCGGCGCCGACCGGCTGAAGCTGACCGAGCATATCGCGATCATCGACCTGATGAACCTCGCGGACGCACTGCTGCTGCCGCGCGACGATCTCGCGCTCGCGGTGGCGCTGAAGAGCCCACTGTTCGGGCTCGATGACGACGATCTGTTTCGGCTTGCCCATGACCGCAAGGGATCGCTCCGCCGCGCGCTCGGCGAGCATGCGGCTGGAACCGAGAAGTTCGCCACCGTGCTGCGGCGCCTTGAGGCCTGCGAGATTCGTGCGCGCGAGGAGACGCCGTTTGCCTTCTATGCCTGGCTGCTCGGTGGTGACGGCGGCCGGGCGCGCATCCTGCGCCGGCTCGGCCATGAGGCCAATGACGCGCTCGACGAATTCCTGGAGCTGGCACTGAACTATGAGCGCAAGGCGCCGGCCTCGCTACAAGGCTTCATGGCCTGGCTGCGCTCGGCCGACACCGAGGTGAAGCGCGACATGGAGATCACCCGCGACGAGGTGCGGGTGATGACGGTGCATGGCGCCAAGGGGCTCGAAGCCTCCGTGGTGTTCATGGTCGACACCACATCATCGCCAGCGGACTCGCAGCGGGTCCGGCTGATCCACGTGCCGCGCGGCAATGATGGCGAGGTCGTGGTCTGGGCCGGGCGCAAGGCCGACGATCCCAAGCCCGTCGCCGACGCACGTAAGGCCATGATCGAGGAGACCGAGGACGAATATCGACGCCTGCTCTACGTCGCGATGACGCGCGCGGCCGACCGGCTGATCGTCGGCGGCTGCCTACCCGGCAACATGAGAACGGTGCGCAAGCTGAGCTGGTACGATCTCATCGACACCGGGCTATCAGGCTCGGGCCTCGACAAAGAGATGATCGAGACACCGCTCGGCAAAGTGACGAGATTCTCCCGGCCGGAGGACGTCGCCGCGCTCGGCACGCCCGCGACCTCCGTGGGCCAGACGATCACCCTGCCAGACTGGCTACGGACGCCAGCGCCGCAGGAAATGATCGAGGACGATCCGGTGCGCCCCTCCGGCCAATCGGCCGAGGAAGGTCGCACGGTGCGATCGAGCGAGTCAGTCCAGTCGCGCGCACTGGCGCTGCAGCGGGGCACGCTGGTGCACCGGTTGCTGCAATCCCTGCCCGAGATTGCCGCCGAGCGGCGGCGCGAGGCTGCACTGGGCTTTATGGCGCGCAATGCCGCGGACTGGGCGGAGGCCGACCGCACTGCGCTCGCCGAGAAGGTGCTCGCTTTGATCGCCGAGCCGCGCTTCGCAGCCGTCTTTGCCACCGGCAGCCGGGCAGAGGTCGCCATCGCCGGCAGGCTGGAGCGGCCGGGACGGCCGCCGGCGCTGGTGTCAGGCCAGATCGACCGGCTGGTCGTGCGTCCGGATGAGGTTTTGATCGTCGATTTCAAGACCAACCAGGCGGCGCCCAAAAGCGCGGCCGAGGCGCCCGCGGCCTATGTCCGGCAGCTGGCGCTGTACCGGGCGGTGCTGGCACGGCTTTATCCCCAAAAGCCTGTTCGAGCTGTCCTGCTCTGGACCGAGGCCCTTGAATATATGGAGATTTCAGCCCCCGCGCTGGACGCGGCGCTGGCATCCCTTCATCTCGGTGTGAGCGTCCTTGACCCGGCAAGGGGCCGTTCATAGGTTGACGGCATGATCCCGGGCGCGATTCCCATCCGCGCCGATTCGTTCAACCGAGTGAGGTACTCCAATGGCCGTTAGCAAGGTTTCCGACGCCGATTTCGAAGCCGAGGTGCTCAAGGCGAACGGCCCCGTGGTCGTCGATTTCTGGGCCGAATGGTGCGGCCCCTGCCGCATGATCGCACCCGCCCTCGACGAGATCGCCGGTGCGATGGGCGACAAGGTCAAGATCGTCAAGCTCAACGTCGACGAGAGCCCGAAGACCGCGTCCAAGTACGGCGTGATGTCGATCCCGACCCTGATGATCTTCAAGGGCGGCGAGATGGCCTCCCGCCAGGTCGGCGCTGCGCCGAAGGCAAAGCTCCAGCAGTGGATTACTTCGGCGGTCTGATCAGCCCTGCTTACGATTATTTTCGACAACGGCCGGCGAAATGCCGGCCGTTTGCGTTGATGGGACGTGTCCTGCGTATGACGAGTCCCGCCCTTGCCCGCCCCGCCCAAGAAATCTGCGCGAAAATCAACCTCCCTCGTTGCGATGGAGGCCCGCTCTGTCGATGCCATCCCGCGGGGTAAGGAGTGGCAGTACGAGCCGAAATGGGATGGTTTTCGCTGCCTGCTGTCGCGTGACGGCGGCCGTGTCGATCTACGCTCGAAATCCGGCGAGGACCTCGCGCGCTATTTTCCCGAGGTCGTTGCTGCTGCGCTGAAGCTGAAGGTGGACCGGTTCACGCTCGACGGCGAGATCGTCGTACCGCAAGGCAAAGGCTTTTCCTTCGACGCGCTGCTGCAACGCATTCACCCAGCGGCAAGCCGCGTGAAGAAGCTCTCGAAGGAGACGCCAGCGCTCTTTCTCGCCTTCGACCTGCTCGCGACGCCCAGAGACATGCAGCTTGCCGGGAAGCCGCTGAGCGAGCGACGGCCGGCGCTGGAGGCGTTTGCCAAGGCCAATCTGAATGCCGGCACCTTCCGTCTTTCCCCCGCGACCGCGAGCTACGCCACCGCGCAAAAATGGCTGGCGCAATCCGGCGGCGGCTCAGATGGCGTCATCGCCAAGCGCGTCGACCTGCCCTATCAGGCGGGAAATCGCGACGGCATGCAGAAGATCAAGAAATTCCGTAGCGCCGATTGCGTGGTCGGCGGCTTTCGCTATGCGACCAACAAGATCGCGGGACGGAAGGTCGTCGGATCGCTGTTGCTCGGTCTGTACGACGACAAGGGCCTGCTGCACCATGTCGGCTTCACTTCGGCGATCAAGGCCGCGGAGAAGCCTGCTCTAACCGACAGGCTGGAGGCATTGGTCGGCGAGCCCGGCTTCACGGGCAACGCGCCGGGCGGACCGAGTCGCTGGTCGACCGAGCGCTCGGCGAAATGGTGTCCGCTCGAGCCGAAGCTCGTGATCGAAGTTTGCTACGACCATTTCAGCGGCGAGCGCTTTCGCCACGGCACCTCGATCCTGCGCTGGCGTCCCGACAAGGCGCCGCGGCAATGCACCTTCGAGCAGTTGAAGCAGAAGGTGGCGGACCCGATGAAGCTGCTGAAACAGGCGTAGCCATCCAGGCTACGCAACTTCTATGCCGGAGGCGTGCCGTTGAGGCCGAGCACGTGCCCGGCAAGATAGAGTGAGCCGGTGATCAGGATGCGCGGCGGCACCTCGTAGGCGAGCTTCGACAAACCGCGCAGGGCCGCCTCGATGCCGGGCGCGATTTCCACGCGCATGCCGAGGCTGCGCGCGGCATCCGCGAGACGATCGACCAGCATCGCATTCTCGGTATCGGGGATCGGCACCGCGATGATGTGACGGGTGAGACCGGCGAAATTGGCCAGAAACGCCTGCGCGTCTTTGTTGGCCATCATGCCGGCGATGACAACCAGCGGCCGCGATACCCGCTCTTCGAGATCGCCGAGCGCGGCGGCTGCGACGCGGCCGCCTTCGGCATTATGCCCGCCGTCGAGCCAGATTTCCGAGCCCTGCGGTCCGAGCGCGAGCAGCTCGCCCGAGGTGATGCGCTGCATCCGCGCCGGCCATTCGGCACCGAGGATGCCGGCCTCGAACGCCGCCTGGCTGATCTTGAATGTCGGAATCGCGCGCAATGTCGCGATCGCGAGGCCCGCATTATCGAACTGATGCCGGCCGAACAGACGCGGCGCCGCCAGATCCATCAGGCCGCGCTCGTCGGAATAGACCAGGCGGCCATGCTCGACATTGACGTGCCAGCTTTCGTTCGCGGCAAATAGCGGCGCGCGCATACGCTTGGCCTGCGCCTCGATCATGGCCATCGCCTCCGGCGTCTGCTCGGCGCACACCACGGGCACGCCGCGCTTGATGATCGCGGCCTTCTCGCCCGCGATCGACGCCAGCGTGTCGCCGAGGAAATCCATATGGTCCATGCTGATTGGCGTGATCACGCAGGCCGCAGGCTGATCGACGACATTGGTGGAATCGAGCCGGCCGCCGAGGCCGACTTCCAGCAGCACCGCGTCGGCGGGATTTTGCGCGAACAACAGGAACGCAGCGGCGGTCTTGAGCTCAAACACCGTCGCTGGCTCGCCGGCATTGACGCGCTCGACCTCTTCCAGTGCCGCGCGCAATTCGTCGTCACTGACAAGCACGCCACCGCCGACGCGGCCGAGCCGGAAACATTCGTTGATGCGGACAAGGTAGGGCGAGGTGTAAGCGTGCACGCGCAGGCCGGCGGCCTCCAGCGTCGCGCGCAGAAAGGCAACCGTCGAACCCTTGCCGTTGGTACCGGCGACGTGGATCACCGGCGGCAGCTTGCTTTGGGGATGACCGAGCCGCTCCAGCAGGCGGTGCATCCGCTCCAGCCCGAGATCGATGCGCTTCTGATGCAGGGCCGACAGCCGCCCGATCAGTTGGTCGAGCGACGCCTTAGCGCTGTCAGAGGATCCGTTCACGCGTGCGGCGCAGCCGGCGCCGTCTCGGGAGCCGATACGATCTGTGCCGGGGTCGTCACCGGCTGGACCGATTTGGAGGCACCATCAAGCGCCGGCGCCTTGGTCAGCAGGCGGCAGAGCCGCGCCAGGGTCGGGCGCAATTCGTGGCGATGGACGACCATGTCGACCATGCCGTGCTCTTTCAGGTACTCAGCGCGCTGGAAACCTTCAGGCAGCTTTTCGCGGATGGTCTGCTCGATCACGCGCGCGCCGGCAAAGCCGATCAGCGCGCCGGGCTCGGCGATCTGCACGTCGCCGAGCATCGCATAGGATGCGGTGACGCCGCCGGTGGTCGGGTTGGTCAGCACCACGATGTAGGGCTGCTTCGCCTCACGCAGCATCTGCACGGCGACCGTGGTGCGCGGCATCTGCATCAGCGACAGGATGCCTTCCTGCATGCGCGCCCCGCCGGAGGCCGCAAACACGATGAAGGGTGACTTCTTCTCGACCGCGAGCTCGAGCCCACGCACGAGGGCTTCGCCCGCGGCCATGCCGAGCGAGCCGCCCATGAAATCGAAATCCTGCACGGCGATGACGACGCCGGCGCCTTCGAGCTTGCCGTAGCCGACCTTGACTGCGTCGTTGAGGTTAGTTCGCGCGCGGGCATCCTTGATGCGATCGACGTATTTCTTCTCGTCGCGGAATTTGAGCGGATCGGGCGTGACGTCGGGCAGGGCGACATCGAACCAGGTCTCGTTGTCGAAGATCGACTTCAAACGCGCCACCGCGCCCATGCGCATGTGGTAGTTCGAGCCGGGGATGACGAACTGGTTCGCCTCGACGTCTTTGTAGAACACGAGCTGTCCGGAATCCGGGCACTTGATCCACAGGTTCTCCGGCGTCTCCCGCCGCAGCATGTTGCGGATCTTCGGCCGAACCACATTGGTAAGCCAGTTCATGGTTTGCTCCGATGTGCGAACCGCCTCGCGGATCGCCTGAAGGGATATATGGCGGCCGGGTCTCTGCCCGGCAAGCCGCCGTGTCGTCCGCCTTGGCAGCGGAATTATGGCCTATTCGGCGGCCTGCTGCGCACCTTTGACGCCCTGGGCCAGGGACACCGCCAATTCGGCGACGGCGTTAACGGTTTTGCCGGTTGCCCGGCCTTCCGCATCGAGGCTGTTCTTGAGGGCATCGACCAGCGCGGTGCCGACCACCGCGCCGTTGGCATGGGAGGCGATGGCGCGGGCGCTCTCCGGCGTGCGGATGCCGAAGCCGACGCAGACCGGCAGTTGGGTGTGGCGCTTGATGCGGGCCACCGCTGCGCTCACCGCCGTGGCATCAGCAGCCGCTGCACCCGTGATGCCCGTGATGGCGACGTAGTAGACGAAGCCCGATGTATTGGCGAGCACGGCTGGCAGGCGCTTATCGTCGGTCGTCGGCGTCGCCAGGCGGATGAAATTGAGGCCGGCTTTCATCGCGGGCAGGCAGAGCTCGTCGTCCTCTTCCGGCGGCAGGTCGACGATGATCAGGCCGTCAATGCCGGCGCTCTTGGCATCGCCCAGGAATTTGTCGACGCCATAGATGTAGATCGGATTGTAATAGCCCATCAGCACGATCGGCGTCGCATTGTCGACCTCGCGGAAGTCGCGCACGAGATCGAGCGTCTTCTTCAGCGTCATGCCGAGCTTGAGCGCGCGCAAGCCTGCCGCCTGGATCGACGGGCCGTCGGCCATCGGATCGGTGAAGGGCATGCCGAGCTCGATCACGTCGGCGCCCGCCTTCGGCAGCGCCTTGACGATCTCGAGCGAGGTCGCCGGATCGGGATCGCCGGCCATCACAAAGGTGACGAAGGCCGAGCGGCCGTCTTTTTTCAGCTCGGCAAAACGGGTGTCGATACGCGTGGTCACTTGCTCTTGCCCTTCAGGATGTCGCCGACCTGCGGGACGTCCTTGTCGCCGCGGCCGGAGAGATTAACGACCATCAGGTGATCCCTCGGCCGCTTCGGCGCGAGCTCCATCACCTTGGCGATGGCGTGTGCGGGCTCGAGCGCGGGAATGATGCCTTCGAGCTTCGAGAGCAGCTGGAACGCGGCGAGCGCCTCCTCGTCGGTCGCGGAGAGATAGTTGACGCGGCCGACCTCATGCAGCCAGGAATGCTCCGGACCGATGCCGGGATAGTCGAGACCGGCCGAGATCGAATGCGCATCCTGGATCTGGCCGTCGGCATCCATCAGGAGATAAGTGCGGTTGCCGTGGAGCACGCCGGGGCGGCCGCCCGCGATGGACGCGGCATGCAGCTGGGTGAGCCCGTGGCCCGCGGCTTCGACGCCGAAGATCTCGACGGAGGGATCGTCGAGGAAGGGATGAAACAGGCCCATCGCGTTCGAGCCGCCGCCGATGCAGGCGATCAGCGAATCCGGCAGGCGTCCTTCGACCTCCTGCATCTGCGTGCGCGTCTCGCTGCCGATGATCGACTGGAAGTCGCGCACCAAGGTCGGATAAGGATGCGGGCCCGCCACCGTGCCGATGCAATAGAAGGTGTTGTGCACGTTGGTGACCCAATCGCGCAGTGCCTCGTTCATGGCGTCTTTCAGCGTGCGCGTGCCCGACTGCACCGGATGCACCGTTGCACCCAGCATCGCCATGCGGATGACGTTGGGCTGCTGCCGCTCGACGTCGACGGCGCCCATATAGACCACGCATTCGAGGCCGAAGCGCGCGCACAGCGTCGCCGTGGCGACGCCGTGCTGGCCAGCGCCGGTCTCGGCGATGATGCGCTTCTTGCCCATGCGCCGCGCCAGCATGATCTGGCCGAGCACGTTGTTCACCTTGTGCGAGCCGGTGTGGTTGAGCTCTTCGCGCTTCAGGTAAATCTTGGCGCCGCCGAGATGCTCGGTGAGGCGTTCGGCGAAATAAAGCGGCGAGGGCCGGCCGACATAATTCTTGAGATAACCGTCCATCTCGGCCTGGAAAGCCGGATCGGCCTTAGCCGCGGTATAGGCTTTCTCCAGATCGAGGATCAGCGGCATCAGGGTTTCAGCGACGAAGCGTCCGCCGAAGATGCCGAAATGGCCGCGCTCGTCCGGTCCGCTGCGATAGGAATTTGGTTTGGCGATATTCATCGAACGCTCAACTCTTGGATGGCGCGCGCGGCGCGAATGAAGGCCTTGATCAGCTCGGGATCCTTGACGCCGGGAGCACTCTCGACACCGGAGGAGACGTCAACGCCGCCGGCACCAGTCACGCGAAGCGCCTGCGCAACGTTGTGGGCGTGAAGCCCTCCCGAGACCATATAGGGCAGTTTCAGCTCGAGATTTTCCAGCAAGTGCCAGTCGAAGGGCTCGCCCAAACCGCCGGGCCGCGTCGCGTCCTTCGGCGCGCGCGCGTCGAACAGGATGCGTTCGGCGACTGCGGCATAGCCCGGCAGCACGGTAAGATCGGCAGCGGTTGCGACCGGAACGGCCTTCATCACCGGGCGGCCGAATTTCTGCTTGATGTCGCGCAGCCGCGCCACGCTCTCCTTGCCATGGAGCTGGAAGATATCCGGCGACAGCGCGTCCATGATGTTGTCGAGCGTGGCATCGTCGGCATCGACCGTGAGCGCGACCTTGAGCGCGCGGCGCTTCACCTGGCGGCCGAGATCGCGCCCCGTCTCGAGCGGCACATGCCGCGGCGACGGCGGAAAGAACACGAACCCCACCATGTCGGCGCCCGCGTCGAGCGCCGTTTCGAGCGTCTCGCGCGTGGACAGGCCGCAGATTTTGACGAGCAGGGACATGGTCTCAAATTTGGGCGCAAAGCGCATGAAAGGCCGCGGGTCCGCGGCCGGAAAACAGGGTTTTCGGTCGGGGCCGCTTCTACAACGTCGCGCGCTGCTTGTCTCGCCCGACAGGCCCGTAAAGTCCCAACCCGGAGGGTGCCGGGAGGCGCTGGGCCTCGGGCTTTGCCGGCGCCACCTGGGCCTTGAGATCGGCCAGCTCGACCCGGGCGGTCCGAGCATCCGCCTCATGCCGGCGCGCAGCGCGCCGCCAATGCCGCTGGCCGAACCAGACGGCACAGCCGCCGACGATGACGCCCAGGGCAGCCACCAGGATCAGCAGCAGGAACAGCGGCAGCGTGACCGACAGGGCCGGATCGGCTGCCATGAAGGGATCGAAGGAGACGGTGACGAAATGCCGGTTGGCGACGGCAAAGGTCACCAGGATCAGGCCCAGCGGAATCACGATCAGCGCGGTCAGGAACTTTCGCATCGCGATCGCTCGTCTTGAATCAGGCTTGCTGCCGCATCATGCGGCCTTTCGGTAAATCCCGGACGACAGACCTAATCCGGCGCGCCGGGATCCGGATGATCGCGGTTCAGCCGCTCGCGCATTTCCTTGCCGGTCTTGAAGAACGGAACGCTCTTCTGATCGACGGGGACATGGGCGCCCGTGCGCGGATTGCGGCCGGCGCGCGCGGGGCGATGCTTCACCGAGAAAGCGCCGAAGCCGCGCAGCTCGACGCGGTCACCGCGCGCGAGGGCCGCTACGATCTCTTCGAGAATCGCATTCACAATGTTCTCGACATCCCGCTGGTACAGATGCGGGTTGTGCTCGGCGATACGCTGAACAAGTTCGGATTTGATCATCGAGAGATAGGACCCGGAAGCGTGCGGATGACCATTTCCGTGAAAATACCTTGATCTGTCAAGACGCTAAATGAAGGCTGAGCGTCGTGAAAATGCGTGACAAATGCCGAAAAAGCGGGCTGCAGGGCCACCCGCCAGACGGGAAAAGGCTTGGAAGCTCGCGTTGTTCCCGCCGTTCCCGGTCAATTCGACGCAGCAGGCTGCCATAACGCCAGCATTCCATCCAACCCGACGCGATCGACCGCCTGCACGACGCCGGTTTGCGCGATCTGATGCGCAATCGAGCCGAATCCAAGCGCTTCCAGCGTCACGGCGGCGGCGGACTTGAGGAAAGGCAGGTCGCCAAAGCGCGGCTCGAGCTTGTAATCGCGCACGCTGAGGCCCTTCTTGACGCCTTTCTGCTCCTCCAGCCAGGTTACGGCGGTTTTCTCATCACCGAGCTGATCGATCAGCTTGAGATCGATCGCCTGGCGGCCGGTGAAGACGCGGCCATCGACGACTTTTGCGAGTTGCGTGTCATCCATGCCACGGCGCTGCTTCACCAGATCCTTGAACCAGGCATAGGAATCCTTCACCAGCGCATCCAGCGCGGCCCGCGCCTCGGGGCTGGTCGGCTCGTACCCGTTGGGCGCGGCCTTCAGCGGCGTGGACTTCACTTCCTCGACCTTGACGCCGACGGTCTTCAGGAGCTCCGAGACGTTGGGAAACTGGAACAGCACACCGATCGAGCCGACCAGCGAGCTCTGCTGGGCGATGATGTGGTCGCTCGCAATCGCGGTGATGTAGCCGCCGGACGCGGCAAGACCTTCGACCACGACGACCAGCGGCTTCTTCGCCTTCAGGCGCGTGAGCGAGTCATACAGCTGCTCGGAGCCGGCGGTGGTGCCGCCCGGCGAGTTGATGTGAACGATGACGGCGGCGGCCTGCGAATTCTCCAGCCGCTCCAGCGCTCGCGTGCGCTCGGAATCGGTGCGGATCAGGCCCTCGATCTGCACGCGTGCGATTGAGCCTGCGGAGGCGAAGCTGCCGCGCGCGCCGGGTGTCGCGATCAGCGCAAAGCCCGCGATCGCCGCGATCGCGATCAGCGCGGCCATCACACGCCAGAACGTCAGCTTGCGGCGGATCCTGCGGCGATCGACGATGATGTCCGAATCGAGCGACATCGAAATATCTCCAAATGAAAGGCCGCTGGCGTTGTGCCGTCACAACGGGACCATTGGCTTGTCTGGATACACCAATTGCGGCGCAATTTGGAGAAAACAAGGCTGGCTGCTGTGCGGGCCTGGACGTCGCCAAGCACTCAGGTGTCATCCCCGCGAAGGCGGGGACCCATAACCACAGGGAGATGTTGTGGCCCGAAGTGGTAACTCCGGGTCTTCGTCAAACACTCCCTGTGGGTATGGGTCCCGGATCTGCGCGCGCTTGAGGCGCGCTTGTCCGGGACGACAATACCAACAAAGAAGCCCCGGCTTTCGCCGGGGCTTTGATGTCAGCAAAACCTGCGTTTCGCTTACTTGCTGTCGCGGTTCTTGAGCGCGGTGCCCAGGATATCGCCGAGCGTCGCTCCCGAATCGGAGGAGCCGTACTGCGCGATGGCTTCCTTTTCTTCGGCGACTTCGAGCGCCTTGATCGACACCTGGACCTTGCGGGCCTTCTTGTCGAACTGGATGACGCGGGCATCGACCTTCTCACCGACGGCAAAGCGTTCGGCGCGCTGGTCGTTGCGGTCACGCGCGAGCTCCGAGCGCTTGACGAAGGTGGTGAAGTCGGTACCGGCGATCTTCACCTCGATGCCGCTCTCCTTCACTTCGAGCACTTCGCAGGTCACGACCGCGCCCTTCTTGACATCGCCCGGCTCGGCGAAGGGGTCGCCTTCGAGCTGCTTGATGCCGAGCGAGATACGCTCCTTCTCGACGTCCACATCGAGCACCACGGCCTTCACCATGTCGCCCTTCTTGTAGTTGTCGATCACCTGCTCGCCCGGAAGCTTCCAGTCGAGGTCGGAGAGATGGACCATGCCGTCGACGTCGCCCTCGAGGCCCAGAAACAGACCGAACTCGGTCTTGTTCTTGACTTCGCCCTCGACCACGGAACCGGTCGGATGACCTTCGACGAAGACCTCCCACGGGTTGCGCATGGTCTGCTTGAGGCCGAGCGAGATGCGGCGCTTGACGGAATCGACTTCCAGCACCTGCACGTCGACTTCCTGCGAGGTCGACACGATCTTGCCGGGGTGCATGTTCTTCTTGGTCCACGACATCTCGGAGACGTGGATCAGGCCTTCGATGCCCGGCTCGAGCTCGACGAAGGCTCCGTAATCGGTGATGTTGGTGACACGGCCGGTGAAGCGGGCACCCAGCGGGTACTTGGCTTCGATGCCCTGCCACGGATCGTCTAAGAGCTGCTTCATACCCAGCGAGATGCGGTGCGTCTCGTGGTTGATCTTGATGATCTTGACCTTCACGGTCTGGCCGATCGAGAGCACCTCGGTCGGATGGTTGACGCGGCGCCACGCGATGTCGGTGACGTGCAGCAGGCCGTCGATGCCGCCGAGGTCAACGAACGCACCGTAATCGGTGATGTTCTTGACGACGCCGTCGATGACCTGCCCCTCTTCGAGGTTCTGCACCAGCTCCTGACGCTGCTCGGCGCGGGTCTCTTCGAGAACCGTGCGGCGGGACACGACGATGTTGCCGCGGCGGCGGTCCATCTTGAGGATTTGGAACGGCTGTGCGTTGTTCATCAGCGGCGCAACGTCGCGGATCGGACGGATGTCGACCTGCGAACGCGGCAGGAAGGCCACGGCACCGTCGAGATCGACGGTGAAGCCGCCCTTGACCTGGTTGAAGATGACGCCCGTGACCTTCTCGTTGTTCTGAAACGCCTTCTCCAGCTTGCCCCAGCTCTCCTCGCGGCGCGCCTTGTCGCGCGACAGCACAGCTTCGCCAAGGGCGTTTTCGATGCGATCGAGGAACACTTCTACCTCGTCGCCAACCTTGATCTCGCTGTCACGGCCGGGGCCGGAAAATTCGCGCAGCGCAACGCGGCCCTCAGTCTTCAGGCCGACGTCGATGACGGCCATGTCCTTTTCGATAGCAACCACCTTGCCCTTGATGACCGAGCTCTCCTGCAGGTTGCCACCTGCGAAGGACTCGTCGAGCATCGCGGCGAAATCGTCGCGCGACGGGCTATAGGTATCAGCGGAAGTCGAAGCCATTTGTTCTCCAGTTGCGGATGTCTTGCCGGCCGTTGGGTTCATGGGCGTGTCGGGCGTGCAGTGTCGGAAGGTCCACAAAACCTTCGAGCGACCGCTCGCTGCCCGGTCTGCGACCAGAACAGCGGAAGCGGGCCGGCTGAGGCCCGCACGTTCGATACGTGGAATTCCTTGTCCGGAGCCTGGATCGCGTCGTCACCGAAACGGGGACCCCGCGTATCGACCTCAAAGAGCGGGAGCGGGCACTTCCTCCAATGACGGCTGCGGCTTAGTCCCGCGACCGGCCCGCTCGGACGGCCTCGATAATGTCGATGGCGGCCCGGACGCCGCCTTCTATATCCAGTTGAGAGTTATCTAGCAAGTAAGCATCGGGGGCTGGTTTCAAAGGCGCAACCGGCCGGTTCTTGTCCCGTTCGTCGCGCTGGATGATGTCGGCCAGCACGGCCGCCTCGTCCGCCTCCTCGCCCCGCGCCCTCGCTTCCATGGTGCGGCGGCGGGCACGGACCCTGGGGTCGGCGACGACGAATATCTTCACGTCGGCATTAGGGCAGATCACGGTTCCAATGTCCCGGCCGTCCAGCACGGCACCGGGCGGATCGGCGGCGAATTGCCGCTGGAAATTGACAAGGACCTCGCGGACCCTGGGGATCGCCGAGACGATCGAGGCGCCTTCACCCGCGGCTTGCGTTTTCAGGGCGGGATTGCCGAACCATTCCGGGTCGAGTTCCAATGCGGCCTGTACCGCCGCCGCTTCGTCCCGGAGATCATGGCCCGACTGCATCAGGGCATAAGCGACGGCGCGATAGATCACACCGGTATCGAGATGGCGATAACCGTAATGATGGGCGAGGCGCTTGCCGAGCGTGCCCTTGCCCGAGGCCGCGGGTCCATCGATGGCGATAATCATGAAAACTCGACCCCCAGCGATCGCATCATCGGAATGAAGTCCGGAAAACTGGTGGCGATGAAGGCGGTGTCGTCCACCGTCACCGGCCGATCGGAGGCACAGCCCATCACCAAAGCGGACATCGCGATGCGGTGGTCCATGTGGGTGGCGACAGCGCCGCCGCCAGGCACGTGGCCGCGGCCCTCGACGATCAGATCGTCGCCGGAGACAGTGACCTTCACGCCGTTGACGCGGAGCATGTCCGCGGTGGCCTCAAGGCGATCGGATTCCTTGACGCGAAGCTCCTGCAGGCCGCGCATGATGGTCGTGCCCTCGGCGAAGGAGGCCGCGACCGCCAGCACGAGATATTCGTCGATCATCGAGGGCGCGCGCTCCGGCGGCACCTCGACGCCACGCAGCTTTGAGGCGCGCACGCGCAAGCGCGCCATCGGCTCGCCGGCATCGCCGCGGGTTTCGCTTTCCTCGATCGAGGCGCCCATTTCACGCAGCGTGGTGAAAAGCCCGGTGCGCAGCGGATTGGTCATGACGTCGGAGAGGACGACATCGGAGCCCTCGACGATCAGCGCCGCGACGACCGGAAATGCCGCTGACGAGGGATCGGCGGGCACGATGACCGTGGCGCCGTGCAGCTCAGGCTGGCCGACCAGCGTGATGCGGCGGCCGTGAGCCCCCTCGGCCACCGAGGTGATGTCGGCGCCAAAATGCTTCAGCATCAGCTCGGTGTGGTCGCGGCTGGCCTCCCCCTCGATGACGGTGGTGGTGCCGGGCGCGGCCAAGCCCGCCAGTAGCACCGCCGATTTGATCTGGGCCGAGGCGACCGGGGTTTTATAGGTGATCGGCAATGGATCGCGTGCGCCTTGGACGGTCAGCGGCAGCCGGCCGCCCTCGCCGCCGGAGATCACCTTCGCGCCCATTTTTTCGAGCGGATCGAGGATCCGGCGCATGGGACGGCTGCGCAGCGAGGCATCGCCGTCGAAAACCGCGGAGATCGGGCAGCCTGCGACCGCGCCCATGATCAGCCGGCAGCCGGTGCCGGAGTTGCCGAACTCCAGCGTCGCCTTGGGCTCGGCGAAGCCTCCGACACCCACCCCGTGCACCATCCAAGCGAAATCGCCGGTGCGCTCGACCTTGGCGCCGAGGGCCTGCATGGATCTGGCGGTGTTGAGGACGTCCTCGCCCTCGAGGAGGCCCGTGATCCTGGTCTCGCCGACCGCGAGCGCGCCCAAAATGAGGGCCCGGTGGGAGATCGACTTGTCCCCGGGCACCCGTACTTTCCCGGTCAGGGGACCGCTTGCGCGCGACTGCAGCGGCGTGGGCTTGTCGGAATGGGTCAAGATTGTGTCCTTGGATGGGCCCTGGGAGGTTGCGGGCAGGTACCACATGGCCTCACCGCCGTCACCGGCATGTCTTTCTCCCGTAATGCGCTATTGACAGCCGGCCGCCAACTAGCCAAGTGAAGCACCGCTTTTCAGACATTCCTAGGATTCCTCTGCCGTGGCCAAGTCCGAACTCGGAACCAAACGTATTTGCCCGACCACGGGCAAGAAGTTCTATGACCTCAACAAGAATCCGGTGATCTCGCCCTATACTGGCGAAGTCGTGCCGATCGCCCCCGTAGCGCCTTCCCGTGCGCCTCGCGGTGCCGAAGCTCGCCATGCGGCAGCCGCCGACACCACCCCGGAGCCGGCGGAGGTGGAGGAGGTCTCGCTGGAGGAGGCCGACGCCGAGGAGAACACCGGAAAGGTTAAGGCCGTCGTCCCCGAATCCGAGGACGACATCGAGGTCGATGAGACCCTCGACGATGACGATGACGATGATTCGACCTTCATTCCCGATGAAGAAGAGGGCGATGAGGACGTTACCGACATCATTGGTGATGTCGGCGGTGATGAAGAGACTTGAGATCAGCCCTGATCTGTGAAAAAGGGTGCATCGCGCGAGTCACCAGGCTCGCCGGTCGGGAGCGATCCGCCAAAGATCGTCCCAAGTCTTAAGGGGCCATAGCTCAGCTGGGAGAGCGCTTGCATGGCATGCAAGAGGTCGGCGGTTCGATCCCGCCTGGCTCCACCAGCCTTCGCTGGCTTCGCCAGCTTCGGCTCGGCAAGCCCTGTTGTAGCGAAGGCTGCCGCGGCGAAGCCCGGAGGGCGAAGCCGGGCTCTAACGAATCCCTTTACTCCCCAATCACCGCATTCAACCTATCCCTCAGCGCGACGATGTCATCCTTCATCGCGACCAGTTCCGAGACCGAGCAGTCCGACGCGGCCAGGATCGATTGCGGTACACTGCGCGCCTTGTCCTTCAGCGCATGGCCCTGCGGGGTCAGCGCGATCAGCACTTGGCGCTCGTCCTCGCTGCTACGCGTGCGCTTGACCAGGCGAGCAGCTTCGAGCCGCTTCAGCAACGGCGTCAGCGTGCCCGAATCGAGAAACAGCCTTTCGCCGATGTCCTTCACCGGCACGTCGTCGCGCTCCCACAGCACCAGCATCACCAGATATTGCGGATAGGTCAGGCCGAGCCGGTCCAAGAGCGGCTTGTAGACGCGGTTGAAGGCATGCGCGGCCGAATAGACAGCGAAGCAGATCTGGTTGTCGAGGCGCTGCGGATCCAGGGTCGATAATTTCCGGGGCATAGGGAATCTCACGAGATCGATCCGCATTGTGGGACCGGGCGGCCGCATATTCAATTGCGAACAATTAAATGTGAGGCATGCAGATTTCAATTGCGCGCAATATAATTGTTTGCGATGTTATCGTACCCCAACCGAAGAGCCCTGAGGAGACGAAGATGTCCGTGAACGTCCTTTACAAGACCAGCGCAAAAGCCACCGGCGGCCGCGACGGCCATGCTGCGACCCTGGATGGCGCGCTCGACGTCAAGCTCACCACGCCGAAGGAACTCGGTGGCGGCGGCGGCGCGGGCAACAATCCGGAGCAGCTGTTTGCGGCCGGCTACGCCGCCTGCTTCATCGGCGCGATGAAGTTCGTGGCCTCGCAGGGCGGTCCGAAAGTTCCGGCTGACGCCTCCGTGACCTCGACCGTCGGCATCGGCCCGCGCTCGGAAGGCGGCTTCGGCCTCGACATCGACCTCGCCGTTTCGCTGCCGGGTCTGGCCCGCGCGGAAGCCGAGGCGCTGGTCGAGAAGGCGCATCAGGTGTGCCCGTACTCCAACGCGACGCGCGGCAATGTCGACGTCCGCCTGACGGTCGTCTGATCGAAACTGCGGATTGGCTGGCCCAGGATCCCCCTCGGGCCGGCCGCTTCCGCTAGATTTCCCACGCAGCGGGATGAGGCGGCGACGCATGCGCCTCTACGCGACAAGCCATTGCTGGCGCATCCGAACCTCGCTAGGCCTGTGATCAAATATCGACACAGGGGAAGCGAAGGCATGACTGAAGCCGCAACCGGCGCAATGAGCGGACTGCGCGTCATCGATCTGACGCGTGTGCTCGGCGGTCCCTACTGCACCCAGATCCTCGCCGACCACGGCGCCGACGTGATCAAGGTCGAGCCGCCCGCGGGCGACGAGGTGCGCGACTGGGGCCCTCCCTTCCACGACGACGACGCGGCCTATTTCATCGGCATCAACCGCAACAAGCGTTCGATCGGCCTTGACCTCGCTTCCGAGGGCGGCCGAACCGTGCTGCTCAAGATGCTCGAGACCGCCGACGTCCTGATCGAGAATTTCAAGCCGGGCACGCTGGAGAAATGGGGCATCGGCAACGATGTGCTCAGCAAGAAATTCCCGCGCCTCGTGCATTGCCGGATCTGCGGCTTCGGCGCCGATGGCCCCCGCGGCGGCAATCCCGGCTACGACGCCATCATCCAGGCCATGACCGGCATGATCGCCGCGACCGGCTCGCCCGAGAGCGGGCCGATGCGGATCGGTGTGCCGCTAGTCGATATCACCACGGGGCTCTATGCGGCGATCGGCATCCTGATGGCGCTGTCGGAGAGGCAGCGCTCAGGTCTTGGCCAGTTCCTGGAGACCACGCTGTACGAGACCGGCCTTGCCATCATGCATCCGCACACCGCGAATTATTTCATGCATGGCAAGCCGCCAAGCCTCACCGGCAACGAGCATCCGAACCTCGTGCCTTACGCGATCTTCCCGACCAAGACCGACAACATCTTCATCGGCGTCGGCAATGACGGCACCTTCCGCAAGCTCGCCAAGGAGATCGGCAAGCCCGAGCTCGGCACCGATCCGCGCTTTGCCCGCAACAAGGACCGCATCGCCAATCGCGAGGCGCTGCGCGCGGAGCTGGCAGCGGTATTCAGCCAGCATGAGGCGGAGCCGCTGTGCAACCGCCTGCTGGCGGCAGGCCTGCCCGCAGGCCCCGTGCAGAAGATCGACCAGGCGCTGACGAATGCGCACACGATCGCCCGCGGCGATGTCATCGAGAAGGACTGGTACAAGGGCGTGGCCTCGCCGATCCGTCTCGATCGCAGCAAGCCGAGCCTGCGCCGCCTGCCGCCGAAGTTCAGCCAGCACTCGCAAGAGGTGCTAGGCGAGTTCGGCTACTCAAAGGCGGAGATCGACGCCATGGTCGAGAGCGGCGTGGTCTGCGGGCCTGAGCGCAAGCGCTAAGGCCCGCACCTCCTCCCAAGCAAATGCCGCACTGCGGCGACCCACGCACGTGCACTGCGAACGGATGAGGCTGGCCGCTTCGCCTTCACCTATTTGACGGCTTCCCTTTTCCCGCGCTTGCCGCTTTCGTTTCGGCCGCTTACACAGTCACGTGAACGTCATACGGCGCTGCTAGCGCAAGCGATCTTTTTGACGGCCAAGGGACGGCTAAGGGAGGTTTACTTGATGGCTCTTCGACATTTTGGGGCGGCTGCCGCTGTTGCACTCACGGTTGGCATGACGGCTTCGCCGGCGCTGGCCGTCACCGAAATCCAATGGTGGCACGCGATGACAGGCCCGAACAACGACGTCGTGGTCAAACTTGCCAACGATTTCAACGCGTCTCAGAGCGATTACAAGATCGTTCCGACCTTCAAGGGGAGCTATGCCGACACGCTGAACGCGGGCATCGCGGCGTTCCGCGCCGGCAACGCACCGGGCATCATGCAGGTGTTCGAGGTCGGCACCGCGACCATGATGGCCGCAAAGGGCGCCATCAAGCCGGTCTCCGACCTCATGAAGGAGCAAGGCGAAAAGTTTGACCCGCAGTCTTACCTGCCGGCCATCACAGGTTACTACTCGACCGCAAAGGGCGAGATGCTCTCGTTCCCGTTCAACTCGTCGAGCATGGTGATGTGGGTCAATCTCGACGCACTGAAGAAGGCCGGCATCGACGCGCCGCCGAAGACCTGGCCTGAGGTGTTCGCCGACGCCAAGAAGCTGCACGCGACGAGCCCGACATGCGGCTTCTCCTCGAGCTGGATCACATGGGGCCTGATCGAGCAGTTCTCGGCCTGGCACAACATTCCGATCGGCACCAAGGCCAACGGCCTTGACGGCTTCGACACCGTGCTGGAATTTAACAATCCGCTCGAGACCAAGCTGCTCGAAAACCTCGTCGAGCTTCAGAAAGACAAGAGCTACGACTATTCGGGCCGCACCAATACCGGCGAAGGCCGCTTCACTTCGGGCGAATGCGGGCTCTACATGACGTCGTCGGCCTTCTATCCGAACGTCAAGGCGAACGCGAAGTTCAACTATACGGCCGTTCCGATGCCGTATTTCCCGGACGTCAAGGACGCGCCCCAGAACTCCATTATCGGCGGCGCCTCGCTGTGGGTGATGGGCGGCAAGTCCAAGGAAGAGTACAAGGGCATCGCAAAGTTCTTCACCTTCCTGTCCGACACCGATCGTCAGGTCTATCTGCACGAGGTCTCCGGCTATCTGCCGATCACCAAGGCGGCCTACGATAAGACCAAGGCGTCAGGCTTCTATGAGAAGAACCCGATTCTGGAAGTGCCGTTGAAGGAGCTCACCAACAAGCCGCCGACCGAGAACTCGCGCGGCCTGCGTTTCGGCGGTATGGTGCAGATGCGCGACGTCTGGTCCGAGGAGATCGAGGCGGCGCTTGCCGGCAAGAAGTCCGCCAAGGAAGCGCTCGATGCCGCGGTCTCGCGCGGCAACCAGATGCTGCGTCAGTTCGAGCGGACCGCGACCAAGTAAGATCGCATCAATCGTGGCTGCGGACGTTCCGCAGCCACGATTTTCACCGGGTGAGGCGGGGGCTTCATGGAGAACCGCGCGATATTTTCAGGCAGGCTGCTCGCCTGTCTCCTGGTGTTCCCACAGCTTGCGATCTCCCTGATCTTCTTCTACTGGCCGGCCGCGCAGGCGCTCTGGCAATCCTTCCTGGTGCAGGATGCCTTCGGACTCTCGACCGAGTTCGTCTGGTTCGAGAACTACGTCAATCTGCTGAAGACGCCCGAATATTATCAGGCGATCGGCACCACCTTCTTCTTCTCGCTCCTGGTCGTGTTCTTCTCGCTCGCCTTTGGGCTCCTTCTCGCCGTGATGGCGAACCGCAACATCGCGGGCGTGCAGATCTATCGCACGTTCCTGATCATTCCGTACGCGGTCGCGCCTGCGGTCGCGAGCGTGCTCTTCATCTTCATGTTCCAGCCGGGCCTCGGCATGATCGCGCGTGCCCTGCAGCGCAACGGCGTCGACTGGAATCCCGTGCTCAACGGCAACCACGCGATGATCCTGATCGTCGTCGTCGCTGTCTGGAATCAGATCAGCTACAATTTCCTGTTCTTCCTCGCAGGCCTGCAGTCGATCCCGAGGAGCGTGATCGAGGCCGCCGCGATCGACGGCGCACGGCCGATGCGGCGGTTCTGGACCATCGTCTTCCCACTGCTGTCGCCGACGACGTTCTTCCTGATCATCGTCAACATCACCTATGCTTTCTTCAACACGCTCGGCATCATCGATACCGCGACCGAAGGCGGCCCGAACGGCTCCACTGCAACGCTAGTCTACAAGGTGTTCCTAGATGGCAAGGCCGGCTCCGATCTCGGCGGCTCGGCGGCGCAATCGGTGATCCTGATGATCATCGTCATCGTGCTCACCGCGATCCAGTTTCGCTACGTCGAAAAGAAGGTGCACTACTAGCCATGGTCGAGCATCGGCGCTTTGGAAACCTGTTGCCGCACTTCGTGCTGATCGCCGGCGTGATCGTCGTCGCCTTCCCGGTCTACCTCGCGATCATCGCCTCTACCCACGACAATTCGGTCATCGCCAACGGGCAGATGCCGCTTTATCCGGGTAGCCACGGGCTGGAGACCTACTGGAACACGATCATGTCCGGCACCGGCAAGACCACCCGTGAGCCGGTCGGCGGCATGTTGCTGTCGAGCTTCGTCATGGCGGTCGGCATCGCGCTCGGAAAGATCGCAATCTCGATCATATCGGCCTACGCGATCGTGTTCTTCGACTTCCCGTTCAGGATGGCGACATTCTGGACCATCTTCATCACGCTGATGCTGCCGGTCGAGGTGCGTATCTTCCCGACTTACAAGATCACGTCTGACCTGCACATGCTGGATTCCTATTCCGGCCTGATCCTGCCTCTGATCGCGTCGGCAACCGCAACGCTCCTGTTCAGGCAGTTCTTCATGACGGTGCCGAAGGAGCTGGTCGAGGCCTCGAAGATGGATGGAGCCGGGCCGATCCGCTTCTTCTTCGATACGCTGCTGCCGCTCTCGGTGACCAACATCGCCGCGCTGTTCGTGATCCTCTTCATCTACGGCTGGAATCAATATCTTTGGCCGCTCCTGATCACGACACGCGACGACATGCAGACCATCGTGATCGGCATCAAGAAGATCATCGATGTGAAGGACGCACTCACCGAATGGTCGGTCGCGATGGCCACCGCGGTGCTCGCGATGCTGCCGCCGGTGGCGGTCGTCGTGCTGCTGCAACGCCTGTTCGTCAAGGGCCTGATCGAAACGGAGAAATAGGCCCATGGCCAATGTTACACTGCGCGACGTCAGAAAGGCCTATCCCAACGGCTTCGAGGCCATCAAGGGCGTTGATGTCGATGTGGCCGACGGGCAGTTCTGCGTTCTGGTCGGCCCTTCGGGCTGCGGCAAGTCGACCCTGCTCAGAATGGTAGCGGGGCTCGAAACCATCACCTCCGGCGAGATCGACATCGGCGGCCGTGTCGTGAACCAGGTCGAGCCGGCCGACCGCGATATCGCGATGGTGTTCCAGAACTACGCGCTCTATCCGCATATGAGCGTCTTCAACAACATGGCTTACGGCCTGCGCAATCGAGGCATGAAGGAAGCCGAGATCAAGACCCGCGTCGAAGAGGCCGCGCGCATTCTCGAGCTCGGGACCATGCTCACCCGCAAGCCGGGACAGCTCTCCGGCGGCCAGCGCCAGCGCGTTGCCATGGGCCGCGCCATCGTGCGCCAGCCGAAGGTCTTCCTGTTCGACGAGCCGCTCTCCAATCTCGACGCCAAGCTGCGCATCGCGATGCGCGTCGAGATCCGCAAATTGCAGCGCCGGCTCAACACCACGTCGATCTACGTCACCCACGACCAGCTCGAGGCGATGACGCTTGCCGACGTTCTCGTCGTGATGAATGGCGGCGAGGTCGAGCAGGTCGGCAATCCGCTCGCGATCTACGAGAAGCCGGCGACCACCTTCGTGGCCTCCTTCATCGGTGCACCGCCGATGAATCTGATGTCGACGCGCGCCGTCGAAATCAAATCGCAGCTCGGCAGCGCGAGCGATGCCGGCATCCTCGGCATCCGTCCGGAAGATTTTGTCATTACCGACCAGACCCCGGCCGGCGGCGTCGCATTGCCGCTGACCGTGGAAGCGATCGAGCGCGTCGGCGCAGAGACCTTCGTTTACGGCTCGCGTGCCGAGGACGAGCAGCGCGTGGCCGCCACGCCCGGCGAGCTGCCGCCCGGCGAGGTCATCGTCCGGATCCCCGGGTCCGAGGCACCACCGATCGGCCAAAAGATCCGCGTGGCGGCGGTACGCCCAAAGCTGCATTTGTTCAGCGGCGACGGACGGACGCGAATCGAGGCCTGAGCGGTTTCCGGCAAAAGTCGCGAAAACAACCCCATGCACAGTAGAAGCGGGTCTGTTTTCATTGGGATAAATCGCCCGGAAAACTCCTCATGGCCGGGCGACAGCGGAAACAGTGAATCCACAGCCCCCCGCTACCTCCTTGAACCCGCACGGGGATATGACCATATTGCTGACCAAGGGGCGCCGCTTCCGGGCCCTGAAATGTCAAAGTCGCTTTGCGAGGACTTTGTAAACTATGTCTCGTGTTCCCACGCTTTCCAGTCCGTTCCTTCTGGGCTTCGACGAGATCGAGCGCGTGCTCGATCGCGTCGTGAAAGGCGCCGACGGCTACCCTCCCTACAACATCGAGAGGTGTAGCGGATCGGAGGGCCAGCCCGAGCGCTTGCGCATCACGCTGGCGGTCGCCGGATTCACCCGCGACCAACTCGATGTAACCATTGAGGAAAACCAGCTCGTGATTCGCGGGCGGCAGCAGGACGACAAGTCCCGGCAATACATCCATCGCGGCATCGCCGCGCGCCACTTCCAGCGCACTTTCGTGCTGGCGGAGGGGATGCTGGTGCTGGGTGCGGATCTGAAGAACGGGCTGTTGTCGGTCGATCTTGCCCGGCCTGAACCGGAGAGGATCGTTAAGACAATCGCTATCAATGAGCACGAATAATGGAACGAGTAGCGGACTCGACCGCTTAGTTCGAGAGAGGAGTCGAGACCATGAGTGAAGGTCATGTTGCGTTCGAATACGAAGCCAAGGTCGTCTCGCCGGAGACGCTGGCAACCCTCGGCGAAGGCCATATCGCCTATGTGAAGCAGATCCGCTCGGAAGATGTGCCCGGCCTGTTTCCCGAAGCGCCGAAGATTGCGCCCGGCCTGAAGCTTTTCGCCCTCCATTCCGCCGACGGCACGCCGATCATGCTGACCGACAGCCGCGAAGCCGCGATCGCCAACGCCTGGAGCAACGAGCTGCAAGCGGTGAGCGTGCACTGAGCGCTGCGCGTCGCGCGAATAGAATTTCAAACGGGCATGCCTTCATGCGAAGGCGTGCCCGTTTTGCTTTGACGACAGAATTCGGATACTCTAAATTCTGGTCGATCTGACCAGAAAGATGGACATGACGACAAAGCGCTCCTCTTCGAAGAAGGGCTCCCCGTCCGGCCGATGGAGCCTTCAGGACGCAAAGACTCACCTGAGCCAGATTGTCAGGGAGGCCCAACGCATTGGGCCACAGCGCGTTACGCTGCATGGGAAAGATGCTGCGGTTATCATTGCAGCAGATGAATTCGAGCGCCTCCAGCGGCCCGTGAGCGGTCGTGACATCGTTACGGTCCTTGCGAAAGCCCCGTTGGCGGACGTGGAATTTGAACGCCTGACGATCAAATCCAAGGTGCGGGACGTCGAGCTTTGAGGGGCTGGCTGCTCGATACCAACGTGATTTCGGAACTACGGAGGCCCAAGCCCAATCGTGACGTTGCAAGCTTTGTCGCCGGCCAAAGCGGTGACGAACTCTACGTCACGGATATCACTTTCGCGGAGATCATCTATGGCATCGAACAATTGTCCGATGCTGCCCGACGCGCCGATCTTCGATCGTGGTTAGACGAAACGCTACGACCGTTGTTTGCGGGTCGGGTACTTACCATCACCGAAGACGTGATCGTGCGATGGAAGACGATGGTCGTTGAGGGCCGCAAGCGCCGTCACACGTTCGGGCAGCCGGATTTATTCATCGCAGCCATCGCGGCCTTACAGGATCTGGTCATGGTTACGCGCGATATCGACGAATTCGTCGAGGCGCGCGTACCGGTGTTCGATCCGTGGACAAACAAGTTCTATCGTCACGGGAACGAGGCGCTCATGCGACCACCCGTGACCCTCGAAGCAATATCCAAGTTGTAACGAAGCAGCCGGCCTACGCCGCAAGTCGGCAGCGCGAGCACCGAATCATCGTCTGGTCGTCCCGCGAGAACAGCCGTGAAGCCGCGATCGCCAACGCCTGGAGCAACGAGCTGCAAGCGGTCAGCGTGCACAGAGCGCGCGCGTCGCACGAATAGAGATTCAAGCGGGCATGCCTTCGCACGAAGGCGAGCCCGTTTTGCGTTTCGAGCAAAACCAAACCAGCTGGCGCGAGCAGAGGCAGCTGATCACGCTCAAGATAAGGTAACGTATCCATGGGCTAAGTTATGGCAAAAGCCGAGAAATTGACGAAGGCAATTGCGTACCTGAGGACATCGAGTGCCGCCAACGTGGCGGCCGACAAGGACAGCGACAAGCGCCAGCGCGCCGCGATTGAGGCGTTTGCGAAGCGCGCGCGAGTCTGCAGATCACGGAAGAGTTCTACGACCAGGACGTCAGTGGGGCGGACGCCATCGAGAGCCGGCCGGGGTTTTCGGCCTTGCTGGACCGGATCGAGTCCAATGGCGTGCGGACTGTTGTGGTCGAGGACGCTTCACGGTTTGCGCGCCAGCTGATCGTCGAGGAGGGTGGCATAATTGCGCTCATCGAGCGCGGCGTTCGAGTGTTGACCAGTTCGGGCGACGACCTCACGGAGACGAACGACCCATTCAAGATTGCCATGCGCCAGATTGCCGGCGTGTTCGCTCAGCGGGAGAAGGCGCGGCTGGTGGGCAAGCTGAAGGCAGCGCGGGATCGGAAGCGCGCCGCCGGCTTGAAGGTTAAAGGGCGCAAGAGCTATCGCGAGATCGAAAACGAGAAACACGACGGCAAGATGATCGCCATGGCAAAGGGGTTGCGGCGCAAGACCCCTAAGGGCGGTCGCCGGTCGCTCAGAGCTATCGCGGATGAACTGGCGAGGGCCGGGTACAAGAGCGAAAGCGGAAAGCCCTACGCGGCGACCGCTATCGGACGAATGTTAGGAGAGATCAGATGACGATCGAACTCGATGTCCGTTATGCGCTGTAACGCCCCTCAGCGGACCTTTCTCGAGGATGCGATGAAGTTGGCGATCGCATCAATCACACCAACGGCCAACGGAAGGCTGGGGTCCGTATAGGTTGCGACGTTCGCGGTCCAATCGCCGGAAGTGACGGTCTTCAGCACATGATTAGTATCCGGCAGAACAGCGAGCTGGGCAACGGGATTGGCGCGCCGCAACTGTTCGGCGTCGCCAATCCCGACTTGGATATCCCGCTGCCCCTGCACGACGAGAACGGGATGGCGGCAGGTTGCGATCAACTTCGCCGGATCGAAGGAAAACTCGTTGATAAGGAAACCCTGAACCGCAGGTTGGAACAACGGCAGGAGCGCGGGATGCATTCCGGTCACCTCCACTCGCTGGCCGGCTTCGAGCTGAGTGATAGCCGACAAAGCCTGGTCCAATATTGGAGCGTTCGCCGGATTTGCTTGCAGCTGCTCGCGGAGAACGGCGCCGAGCGGACGGCCGGCTGTCGCAACTAAAATCAATCCACAGAGGTCCGCCGCCTCTTGCGCGGCAACGAGCGCAACCAGCCCACCCTCGCTATGTCCCAGCACCCAAATGCAGGATGCGCCGGTGCGACCGCGGATCGCAGACACCCACTCAGCGACATCCGCGGCGTAGTCGTTGATCGTCACGGAATTGGGGTCGGCGACCGCGGCATGGCTGCCAAATAGGCCGCGCTTGTCGATCCGGACGCTTGCAATGCCGCGCGTTACCAGACCCTCCGCCAGCAGCCGATAGGTTGATGCCGCCAGTCCCGCTGGACCATTGCCGTCGCGATCGGTGGGGCCGGAGCCGGGGATGATAAGAACCACCGGCGCGTCGGTCGCCCCGGGCGTGAGAAGTGTTCCGGCGAGCGAGCCTTGGGGTCCTGGAATCTGGATGGTCTGCGCTGTGCTCATCGTAGGAGACGACTGCATGGCTATGACGAGTGCTAGGGTCGCGAGCAAGCGCATCGGTTGCCTGGTCTGGCTTGAAAACGGTACACGACGCCGGTACACAAGACCTTACCGGACGGCTAAAAATCCTAGCAAATGTAGGCTTTCTGCGCAGTGGCGATCCAGTCCTTTCCTGGCACCGATCTTTTTTGATCCTTGCAGCCGGTCTCTCGGGCCTCGGCTCGCACTTGCGTCAGGCAAGCGCGTGACAACTTGAAGACCCGGTTTTTACGCCGCTGTCGCCGGCGGAAGCGCCAGCACCGAATAGATCGCCTGGGCGTCGCGCGAGGCGCGGAGTTTTTTGGCGATGTCCTGGTCGCGCAAGAGGCGGGCGATGCGGGCGAGGGCCTTGAGGTGATCGGCGCCGGCGCCTTCGGGGGCGAGCAGCAGGAAGACGAGATCGCCCACATGTGAAGCAACGAGCTGCAAGCCGTCAGCGTGCGCTGAGCGCACGCGCGTCGCACGAAGAGAATTTCAAGCGGGCACGTGCCCGTTTTTCATTGAACCACTATCCAGTAGTGTTTGAATTCGGGCCTCGCGTTTCTTCTCGAGGCGAGCATTATAGGGGCTGCACACGGCGCAAGCTTCGCAAGGGAGAGGCCATGCGAATTATCGTAGCTTTTCTGGTTGCGCCGATATTGCCGGCGTTACCGCCAACTTGGTTTCTGCATGCAAATGATCCAAATAGAATGGCTATCTCCGGGTTCATAGTCGTTTGTGGTCTATTCTATTTGTTGCAGGCCGTAATCGGGATCCCTGCTTACATTTTTGCAGGGTCCAAACGACGCTATGTTTGGTTTTATTTGCTACTCGGGCTTTTGGGTATGGCCGTCTCCTCCATTGCTGTCACCGTTGTTTTCTCGACGGGAAAGAACGGCATCACTGAAGCACTTCTCACGGCTGCCTACTTGGGCGGCTTGGGCGCCGGGATCGGACTGATTTTTTGGCTCATTGCGAGACCGGACAAACGTGCAGCAGCAGGCTCCTAAAATTCAAACTGAGACACTACCGAGTATCCACAAAACTCGTCGTCGTGCCCGGGCTTGTCCCGGGCATCCACGTTCTTGGTGCTGCGAGGTAAGGCGTGGATGGCCGGGACAAGCCCGGCCATGACGACGCGGAGACTTCAGCGCGCCCAAGGCACGATCAGAACCGCACGATAAGGAAGACCGGGTCCGACTTATTACGCCGCCGTCGCAGGCGGCAGTGCCAGCACCGAATAGATCGCCTGGGCGTCGCGCGAGGCGCGGAGCTTTTTGGCGATGTCCTGGTCGCGCAACAGGCGGGCGATGCGGGCGAGGGCCTTGAGGTGATCGGCGCCGGCGCCTTCAGGGGCGAGCAGCAGGAAGACGAGATCGACCGGCTGGCCGTCCATTGACTCGAAATCGATCGGGCGATCGAGACGTGCGAACAGGCCGAAGATCTTTTCGAGCTTGGGCAGCTTGCCGTGGGGAATGGCGACGCCGTAGCCGACGGCGGTAGTGCCGAGCTTCTCGCGCTGGAGCAGCACCTCGAACACCGCGCGCTCGTTCTGGCCGGTGAGCTCCGCGGCCTTGGCCGCGAGCTCCTGGAGCGCCTGCTTCTTGCTGTTGACCTTCAATGCCGGGAGAATCGCCTCGGGCGCGACCAGATCGGTAATCGGCATGGAAGGTTTCCGAGGTGAATTAAACCGTCAGGTTCCGAAATGGCCGGCTCGATCAGATCGAGCCTGGCCGGCGTCAAGAAGGTGAAGCAGGAGGCGGACTTAGCCCCGGTCGTGATGTGGGGCGCTTCTACTCCAACGCAATCCCGGTGCCAACTCCCGCATACGGCTTTGCCCCCCTCATTCTTAAGGACCGTGGTTGATACGGGGTGCGTGGGCCTAACCGCCCGATTTGGGAGCGGGCGGGTCGATCCAGCCCACATTACCGTCGGCCCGGCGGTAGATGATGTTCACGCGGCCCGAGGAGCCGTGCTGGAATACCAGACAGGGCGCCCCGCTGAGGTCGAGTTCCATGACCGCTTCGCTGACCGACATCTGCTTCAGCGACGTCGTTGCCTCGGCGATGATCACGGGGCTGTAGCCGGTGACCTCGTCCTCGTCGCCCCCCTCGCCGGGTGCCTCCAGCACGTAAGCCGTGGCGTCCAGCGCGGCCAGTGCAGCGGAAGCGACATGGGCCTTGCGGGCCGAGCGGTCCTTGAGGCGGCTCTTGTAGCGCTTGAGCCGCTTCTCGATCATCAAGAGCGCCTGGTCGGCGCTGGCATAGGCATCGGGCGCGTTCGAATCGGCCTCCAGCGTAATGCCGGAATCAAGATGCAGCGCACAGTCGGTGCGGAAGCCGAAGCCATCCTTGCTGAGCGTGATGTGGCCGGAATAGTTGCCGTCGAAATATTTGCGCAAGACCTCTTCGGTCCGGTCGGCAACGCGGCCGCGGAGGGCCTCGCCGACGCTGACGCTCTTGCCCGAAATCCGAAGGGTCATGTGATGCCTCGCTTGGTTTGATTGCCCAATATGCGATGACGCGTCATCGCATATTGGGTCATTCCCTGCGCATGATCTTGTCGGAAAACCGCCGAACACTTTTCCGGATCATGCGCGTGCTTGGATCGGTCGCGTTTGGAGGGAGCAGAGTAGCGCGATTTCGCGCCAGCGCAATCAGGCCGGTTCGGTGTTGCGGGAGCGATCGGACGTTGCGGTGGAAAGGACGTTACCAAGGGCGCTCTGCTTGTCACGACGGCGTTGCACCGAGGACGGAATGCGCATGGCTTCGCGATACTTCGCGACCGTGCGGCGGGCAATATCAATGCCCGAGGCGCGCAAGCGTTCCACGATAGTATCGTCCGACAGGATCGCGGACGGCGCTTCCGAATCGATCAGCTGCTTGATGTGGTGGCGCACGGCTTCGGCCGAATGCGCCTCGCCGCCGTCGGCCGAGGCGATCGACGCTGTGAAGAAATATTTCAACTCGAATGTGCCGCGATTTGTCGCCATGTATTTGTTGGCAGTCACGCGCGACACCGTGGATTCATGCATCTGGATGGCGTCGGCGACGGTCTTCAGATTCAGCGGCCTCAAGTGCGCCACGCCATGAGTGAAGAAGCCGTCCTGCTGGCGCACGATCTCGGTTGCAACCTTCAAAATGGTGCGGGCGCGCTGGTCGAGCGCGCGCACCAGCCAGGTCGCGTTTTGCAGCGCGTCGGTGAAATAGGATTTGTCGCCGTCCTTGCCGATCTTCTTCGACAGCTCGGAATAATAGGTCTGGTTGACCAGCACGCGCGGCAAGGTGTCGCTGTTGAGCTCGACATGCCAGCCGCCGTCCGGGCCCGGCCGGACATAGACATCGGGCACCATGGTCTGCAGCCGCGCCGAGCCGAATTTCATGCCGGGCTTGGGATTGAGCCGGCGGATCTCGCCGATCATGTCGGCGATGTCCTCGTCGTCGACGCCGCAGAGCTTGCGAAGGCTCGCAATGTCGCGCTTGGCGAGGAGATCGAGATGCTCGACCAGCGCCTGCATGGCGGGATCGTAGCGGTCGAGCTCGCGGAGCTGGATCGCCAGGCATTCGCTCAAATTGCGCGCGCAGACGCCGGGCGGATCGAATTTTTGCAGCACGGCAAGGACGTCCTCGACCTCGGCTTGCGAGGCGCCAAGCTGCTCGGCCGCCTGGCCGAGATCGGGCGGCAGATAGCCGGCCTCGTCGACGAGGTCGATCAGGTACTGGCCGATCATGCGCTGCGCCGCACCAGTGAAGGCGACCGAGAGCTGCTCGGCCAGATGATCGCCGAGCGTCATCTCAGCAGCGACGAAGGCCTCGAGATTGTAGTCCTCGTCGCCGGAGGCGCCGCCGCCCCACTCCGTATAGGTGGTGGGTGCCACGTCCTGGGCGTTGCGCGCTGCGGCCTCGGCCGGCTCCTCGGAGAAAACGTTGTCCAGGCCGGTGTCCAGGGTCTGCTCGATCTCGGCGCGGGTGCCGAGATCCTTGCTCATCCATTCTTCCTGGCCGGGCTCGAAGGCCTCGCCGCTGCCGCCAAAGCCATCGTCGTTCGGGTCGCCGGAATCATCGCCATCGCCATCGCTGAACTGGGCGGTCTCGGGCGGGGCTTCGCCGCCGGGCGCCTCGTCATTGGCCCGCTCCAGCAGGGGATTGCGCTCGAGTTCCTCCTCCACGAACGTCGTGAGATCGAGGTTGGACAATTGCAGCAGCTTGATCGCCTGCATCAGCTGCGGCGTCATGACCAGCGACTGCGATTGCCGAAACTCTAATCTCTGCGTCAGCGCCATCTAACAAGAACCGTTCCCGAAAATTGGTCCGATTCTTGCTTATCTCAGTCGTGGCCCGATGTACACGCCTTGACGGATTGGAAAAAAGGGCTAGAGGCGGAATTCCTCGCCCAGGTAAAGCCGGCGAACGTCGGGATCGGCGACGATCTCGTCCGGACTCCCCTCCGTGAGGATTTCGCCGGCGTAGACGATATAGGCGCGATCGGTGAGGCCGAGCGTTTCGCGGACATTATGGTCGGTGATGAGCACGCCGATGCCGCGATTGGTGAGATGGCGGACGAGGTCCTGAATGTCGCCGACCGCGATCGGATCGATGCCGGCGAAGGGCTCGTCGAGCAGCATGTAGTTCGGACGCGTCGCCAGCGCGCGCGCGATCTCGACGCGGCGGCGCTCGCCGCCGGACAGCGCGATCGACGGCGATTTGCGCAGACGCGTGATGTTGAATTCGTCGAGCAGCGAGTCGAGCTGTTGCTCGCGCTTCTTGCGCGAGGGCTCGACCACTTCGAGCACGGCGCGGATGTTCTGCTCGACGGTGAGGCCGCGGAAGATCGAGGCCTCCTGCGGCAGATAGCCGATGCCGAGCCGCGCGCGCTGATACATCGGAAGTTTCGTGACGTCGTGACCGTCGAGCTCGATCGCACCGCGATCGGCCTTGATCAGGCCGGTGATCATATAGAACACGGTGGTCTTGCCGGCGCCGTTCGGGCCGAGCAGGCCGACCGCTTCGCCGCGGCGCACATAGATGCTGACGCCGCGCACGACCTGGCGGCTGCCGAAACTCTTTTCCACGTTATGCACAGCCAGGAAGCCGGGCCGCCGCAGCAGCTGCGGTCCGCCCGTGCCGTTGGATTTCGCACCGGGTCTGGCTTTGGGAGGTTGAGCTGCCGCCGGCCGCGGTCGCGGCGGGGCCTCGACGCCATAGGGGTCCGAGGCCTGCAGGGCTTGGTTGCGGGCAATCGGCGGCGCGTCCCGCACCGGGCTCGCCACCAGGCCGCCGATGCCATCATCGAGCGCGGTGATGTCCTGACGGGCAAATCCTGGCCGGCCGCGCCTGGCGGGGCGCCGACGGAACATGCTGAAGAGATCGACCATCCCCGCCTTCTCGCTTTTTCGCGTATTCGCGCGATCTGCCGCACCGGCCTCTCGATTCGCCGACGCAGCATGAGTGAAGGGATGTCTCATGCCCAGTGAAACACGCCCGAAAAGCGGCGGACCCCGCTTCAAAAGCCCTGCGCGCTAAATACAGTCTCGCCGGGCAAGCTTCAACCTCGGATCGGCCGCATCAGGGCCAAGCGATTGAATTCACTTCTGTTTAGTTCCGCCGGGCAATTGCAGCGGCGAGCCCGCGCCCGGGGCGACGGGCGTTCCGCATTTGCCGTTCGAGCTGCCCTGGGACTGGATGAACAGGCCCTGCACCTTGCCGCTGTCGGATTCCACCCGGGAGACGCCCGTGGTCATGTCGACCATGAGGCGGTCGCCGCGCAGCACATTCTGGCACTGGGTCAGAACCACCTGGGCCCCCGATCCGCCGAGCATGGTGATGAGGTTGGTCTTGGTGTCGAACACCGCGGTCTCTCCCGTCACCACCTGGTCCTTCTGGGTGACGACGACATTGCCGTGCGCTTCCAGCCGCTTGATCGAGGAGGCGCCGCCCGGTCCCGGTGTCGCCGATTGCATCGGCGCCGCCTTCGCGCCCTTGGCGGGAGCCGCTTGCGGCGCGGCCTGCTTGTCGCTGTTCGATTCGTAAAACACCACCAGCGTCTTTGAGGTCATGGTGGTGTCGCCCTGCACGACCTTCACATTGCCGGAGAAGGTCGCCTCCTTCTTCTTGTCGCGCATCTCGAGCGAGGCGGCTTCGATCTGGATCGGCTGATCGCGGTTCTGCGAAAAGCCCTGCATGGCATTGGGCACGCCCTGCATGGAGCCTTGCGCGCGCGCTGCACCCGTTGCGATCAGCACGGCGCCGACGGCAAGCGCGGCCGCACTGAAGATGGCGCGCCGTTTGTTGTCGTTGCGCGGAAAACAATGGGCCATGAAAATCATCTTGAATTCGCAGACTTGTTCTTCTTCTTCGTCGGCGGCGGCGGTGCGGGCTGCTCGACGGGAGCAGGCGTCGCCTCATCCGTGCTGACCTTGTCCAGATGCATCACGACATTGCCCTCGAAGCGAATGACGTCACCACCTTCCGTGATGCGCAAGCGATCGGAGGTGAGCGTGCCGTTGGTGAGCTTGACGTCGACATGCTCATCCGAGGAGACCGTGCCCTTGTTCATGTCGACAAAGGCCGAGTTCAGCCGCGCCTCGTAGCCGGTCGAGGTGCGCAGGAAGATGTCCTTGTGCAAATCGAGCTGCTGCTGCTTGTTATCGAAGCGGCCGGTGCGAGCATCGAGGAACAGGGTCGACTGGTCTTCCATCAGCACCTTCGCGCGCAAATCATTGAGATCGACATGATCAGGATCCGTGATGTCCTGCGTCGCGGTCTTGGCCCAGAGCTCGTAGGGCCGCTGGTCCGGCGTGAAGCCGGAGAGATGCGGCGATTCCATCGTGATCTTGGTGCCTGTTACCACGAGATTTCCGGAATCAACCTTCACCGGGATCATGGTGAAGGGGTTGAGGAAGGTCGAGACAGCAACGATCGAGGCCATGGCCAGAATCACCGTCACCGGCACCGCGATGCGCAGAATCCGCACCAGGCGGCTGTGGCGCGCCGCGCTGGCAAACTTCGCCGCTAGCGCGGCGTCGTAGGTGGAAAACTGGGCCGGGTTCACCGCTGCTCCGGGGGCATCGCTTGCCTGGTCAGAAGGCTCCAATCGGGGGCGCCCCATTGTACCCGCGACCTCTGGAATATGCAGCTCGCGACAGACCGTTACGAAAGTGTCCGAAACGGGGCGGTTCTCAACCTAAACCGCTGGCTGAGGCTCAGGAATGCGCGAAAATGTCCTCTTCCTCCCAGCCCTGGAGATCGAGCAAAGCGCGGGTCGGCAGGAAGTCGAAACAGGCCTTGGCCAGCTGGGTGCGGCCCTCCCGGACCAGCATGGCGTCCAGCCGCTCGCGTAGGCCATGCAAATGCAGCACGTCGGAGGCGGCATAGGCGAGCTGCGGCTCGGTCAGGCTATCGGAACCCCAGTCGCTGGACTGCTGCTGCTTGGAGAGGTCGATATTGAGCACCTCGCGGACGAGGTCCTTGAGTCCATGACGGTCGGTATAGGTGCGGGTCAGGCGCGAGGCGATCTTGGTGCAGTAGATCGGCCCGGTCATCACGCCGAAGGTCTGGTACAGCACCGCGACGTCGAACCGCGCGAAATGGAAGATTTTGGTGATGGCGGGATTGGCGAGCAGCGCCTTCAGGTTCGGCGCATCGGTATGGCCCTTGGGAATCTGCACCACGTCGGCGCTGCCGTCGCCCGGCGAGAGCTGGACCACGCAGAGCCGGTCGCGGTGCGGGTTCAGCCCCATGGTCTCGGTGTCGATCGCCACCGCCGACGTGTAGCGCGAGAGGTCAGGCAGGTCGCCGCGATGCAGGCGTACGGTCATGGCGTTTCAAACCCTCAATCGAATCGGTCGCGTCGATATCATAAGCTAATTGGATGGCCCGCGATCTATCCTCTGCGCGGAGCCTGCGCAAGCGCGGAGAGGGGCGAGCGTAGGGGCACTCGCTGCGGGCGTAAACGAAGGCGCCGTCCGCCAGCCTGTTGCAGGGATCCCACAATCTCGCGCCCGCTCGATATACCAGCGGAACCTGGCGCCCGCGCTGGTGGAAATCGCCCACGGCCACACTATCTGAGGCCAGCTTCCCGCGCCCTTGCCGAAAATATCAGGTGTTATGACAGACCAGACGCTCGCCGCGCCGATCGACGATCCGCAGGAACGCCAGCGCGGCTTTTCGCGCTACCAGTCGCTCCTCGTGGCGCTGCTCGCGTTCGCGCAGTTCACTATCATCCTCGACTTCATCATCATGTCGCCGCTCGGCGCCATCCTAATGCCTTCGCTCAATATCACGGCCGGACAATTCGGCGTCGCGGTGTCGGCCTACGCGTTCAGCGCAGGACTGTCGGGCATCCTCGCCGCCGGCTTTGCCGATCGGTTCGATCGCAAGCGGTTGCTGCTGTTCTTCTATATCGGCTTCACGCTCGGGACTCTGCTTTGCGCATTGGCGCAGAATTACCAATTGCTGCTGATCGGCCGCATCGTGACTGGCTTGTTCGGCGGCGTGATCGGCTCGATCGTGCTGGCCATCGTCACCGACCTGTTCGCGTTGCATCTGCGCGGCCGCGTGATGGGATTCGTGCAGACTGCGTTCGCCGCCAGCCAGGTGCTGGGCGTTCCGGCCGGACTGTTTCTCGCCAATCACTGGAGTTGGCATGTCTGCTTCTTTGCGATCATCGGCCTGACGATCCTGGCAATCGCCATCATCGCCTTCGCCATGGAGCCGGTCGACGCGCATCTGAAACTGAAGCACGACAAGAACCCGTTCCACCATCTGGTCGCGACCGTCGCAGAGCCGCGCTACACGTTGGCCTTCGGCGTCACGACATTGCTGGCGACGGGCGGCTACATGCTGATGCCGTATTCCAGCGCCTTCACTGTGAACAATATCGGCATTGACATCGTGCATCTGCCCACGATCTATCTTGTCTCCGGCCTGTTCAGCATCGTCACGGGACCGCTGGTCGGCCGCGCCAGCGACGCGTTCGGCAAATATCCGACCTTCGTGTTCGGCTGCCTGATGACCGTTATCATGGTGCTGATCTACACCCATCTCGGTCATGTCTCGCTGGTGACCGCGATCGCCGTCAACGTGCTGCTGTTCGTCGGCATCTTCTCGCGCATGATCCCGTCGCAAGCCCTGATGTCGGCGATCCCCGAGCAGAGCCAGCGCGGCGCCTTCAGCGCGGTCAGCGCTTCGCTGCAGCAATTCTCCGGCGGGCTCGGCTCGGTGCTTGCGGCTGCGATCATCTCGCAACAGCCTGACGGCTCGCTGCTCCATTTCGAGCGGATCGGCTATGTCGTCGTCATGACGACGATCATCACCCTGGTCGCGATGTATTTTGTGCAGAAGGCGGTGGCGGCAAGGGCGGGGAAGCGGGTGGTGTGAGGGCTGCGCTGGCGCATTTGGTCCCATAGGGGACCCTCGCGGCGGCAATGCCGGGATTGCGGTCCTGCTAGCGCCAGTGATTGGAAGCAGCCCAATTTGCGGACCAATTCCCGCAAAATGGTGCCCAGGAAAGGACTCGAACCTTCACGGCCGTTAAGCCACTGGCACCTGAAGCCAGCGCGTCTACCAATTCCACCACCTGGGCATGCCGTTTGGGGCACGGAGGCGGTTACTACGGTTCGGTGACGCCGTTGTCAATTCGCGCGTGATCCAGGTTCGGCTTGCCGATTGCGCATCGCAAACCGGGCCGATACAAGCCTGATCACACGCACTCTTCCTGCAGGAACGCACCCATGGCATCGAATCTGGAAACTCTCGTCACGGTTTTCGGCGGATCGGGGTTTTTGGGCCGGAATGTCGTCCGCGCGCTATGCAAGCGCGACTACCGGGTCCGGGTCGCGGTGCGGCGGCCGGAACTGGCCGGATACCTCCAGCCCTCGGGCAGGGTCGGGCAGGTCCACACCGTCCAGGCCAATCTGCGCTATCCGGCCTCGGTCGAGGCGGCGGTGCGCGATTCGCATGTCGTGATCAACCTGGTCGGGGTCCTCGCCGAGAGCGGCAGCCAGACCTTTGACGCGGTCCAGGCCAAGGGCGCCGAGACCGTCGCCAAGGCGGCTGCCACGGTGGGCGCCAGCCTGGTGCATGTTTCCGCGATCGGCGCCGACGCCGAATCGCCCTCGCGCTATGCCAAGACCAAGGCAGCCGGCGAGGCGGCGGTCATGACGGCGGTGCCGCCCGCCACGATCTTCCGCCCCTCCGTGATGTTCGGCCCCGAGGACCAGTTCACCAACCGCTTCGCCGCGCTGGCGCGGATGTCGCCGGTGCTGCCGCTGATCGGCGGCCAGACCAAGATGCAGCCGGTCTATGTCGGCGACGTCGCCACCGCGATCGCGGATGCCGTCGACGGCAAGGCCAAGGCGGGCGCGACCTACGAGCTCGGCGGCCCGGAAGTGCTGACCATGCGCGAGATCATCGAGGCCATCGTCGAGATCGCCAACCGCAAGCCGATGCTGGTGCCGTTGTCGTTCGGCCTCGCACGCCTCAACGCCGCCTTCCTGCAATTCGCCCCGGGCGCGCTCAAGCTGACGCCGGATCAGGTCACGCTGCTCGCGCGCGACAATATCGTATCGGATGCGGCGAAGGCTGCGGACCTGACGCTGGAAGGCCTCGGCATCACCCCCGATTCGCTGGAAGCGATCGCTCCGCAATATCTCTGGCGTTTTCGCCCGGCAGGTCAGTTCCAGCGCAAGAGCGCGTGAGATTCTTCTTTGCCTCGCCCCGCTTGCGGGGAGAGGTGAACGGAACGCTCCGACCTGGCTATAGCCGCACGCCTAATGGCCGAGCGCCAGCGCGATCAGTCCGAGTGTGCCGACGATGACGCGCCACCAGGCGAACACCATGAAGCCGTGGCGGGTGACGTAGCCGAGGAACGCCTTCACCACGATGATCGCGGTGATGAACGACACCGCGAAGCCGATCGCGACGATGCCCATGTGATCCATCGTCATCTCGGAGCGGTTCTTGTAGAAATCGTAGGCGAACGCGCCGATCATGGTTGGGATGGCGAGGAAGAACGAGAACTCCGCCGCTGCCCGCTTGTCGGCGCCCAAAAGCATCGCCGCAACGATGCTGGCACCGGAGCGCGACACGCCCGGGATCATCGCCACGCACTGCGCCATGCCGATATAGAGATACGTCAGCAGCGGAAATTTGGTGGCGTCATGCTCGCGCGGCTTGAGATCGAGCTTGTCGACCCAGAGCAGGATGGCGCCGCCAACGATCAGCGTGAAGCACACGATCCACGGATTGAACAGCACGCTCTTGATGTATTTGCCGGTGACGAGGCCGACGATCACAGCGGGCAGGAACGCCACCAGCACGCCGATCACGAAACGGCGCGCATAGACATCGCCCGCGAACATGCCGATCGCGACGTCCCACAGCTTCTTGAAGTAAAGGCCGACGATCGCGAGGATCGCACCTAACTGGATCAGGACCGTAAACGAATCCCAGAAGGCGCCTTCGCCGAGGCCGAAGAAGCGCTCCGCAAGCAAGAGATGACCGGTGGAGGAAACGGGAAGGAACTCGGTCACACCCTCGATGATGCCGAGGATCACTGCCCGTATCGTATCTGACATATTACGGTCCATTTCCGCTGGAAAAGCGGGGCCCTTCTCGCCTATTCGTCCCCATGCTGCAATTGCAAAATGCGAAATCGCGGGTTGTCTCGCGGTTTTGAACGACTAGTGTGGCGCCGCACAAATATTGATGGATTCTTAAGCACCATCAAATAGTCAAAGGCTTCATGTTTACGTTGTTTCATCATCCGTTCTGTCCGCATTCGCGCTTCATCCGCCTGATCGCGGGCGAATACGGGCTCGAGCTGAAGCTGAACGAGGAGCGCAGCTGGGAGCGGCGTGAGGCGTTTCTGCTGCTCAATGCGGCCGGCACGACGCCCGTTCTGGTGGACGACGAGCAGCCGCCGATTCCCGGTGCGGCGATCATCGCCGAATATGTCGATGAGACCTATGGCGCCGAGATGGGGCCCAAGCGCCTGATGCCGGAAACGGTCGCCGAGCGCGTCGAGGTGCGCCGGCTGATGGCCTGGTTCAACGAAAAATTCTTCGAGGAAGTCTCGCATCCGCTCGTTACCGAACGTATCTACAAGCGCTTCATGAGCGAGGACAACGGCGGCGGGCCGCCTTCGGCGGATGTGATGCGCGCGGCGAAAGCAAACGTGCGCTATCATCTCGCCTATATCGGCTGGCTGGCGCAGACGCGTAACTTCCTCGCCGGCGACCGGCTTACCTACGCGGATCTCGCCGCCGCGGCGCATCTCTCGGCGATCGACTATCTGGGCGACGTGCCATGGAGCGAGGACGACGCAGCAAAGGCGTGGTACGCGCGGGTCAAATCCCGCCCGTCGTTCCGCCCGCTGCTGAGCGAATGGCTGGCGGGCGTGCCGGCGTCGCGGACCTACGTGGACCTGGATTTCTGAACTCCGATCCGACCGGACTGAAGGCGGCGCTGACGCGCGAAGCGCGCGCGCTCGGCTTCGACTGCATCGGCATCACCGAGCCTAGCTTGATCGAGACCGCAGGAAAGCACTTTCTCGAATTCATCGCATCGGGCGGGCATGGCGATATGGACTGGCTTGCGGCCAGCCCTGAGCGCCGCGTCGATCCGCGCGGGCTGTGGCAGGACGTGCGCAGCGTCATCATGCTCGGCGTCAATTACGGCCCCGACCAGGACCCGCTGGCGATCCTCAAGCAGCGGACGCGCGCGGCGATCTCGGTCTATGCGCAAGGCGACGACTATCACGACCTCATCAAGAAGCGGCTGAAAGCGCTGGCACGCTGGCTGGTCGCGGCCGCGCCGTCGGAAGTGAAGGTGTTCGTCGATACTGCGGCGGTGATGGAGAAACCGCTGGCGCAAGCCGCCCATCTCGGCTGGCAGGGCAAGCACACCAATCTCGTCTCGCGCGAATTCGGCTCATGGCTGTTTCTCGGCGCGATCTATACCACGCTCGATTTGCCGCGCGATGATGCCGAGATTGATCATTGCGGCTCGTGCCGGGCCTGTCTCGACATCTGCCCGACCTCGGCGTTTCCGGCGCCCTACAAGCTCGATGCGCGGCGCTGCATCTCCTATCTCACCATCGAGAACAAGGGCCCGATCCCGCACGAGTTTCGCAAACCCATCGGCAACCGCATCTATGGTTGCGACGATTGCCTTGCCGCCTGCCCCTGGAACAAGTTCGCGCAGCAGGGGCGTGAAGCAAAACTCGCCGCGCGTGATCAATTGCGCGCGCCCGGTCTTGCTGAACTCGCAAAGCTGGACGACGCGGCGTTCCGTGCACTGTTCACGAAGTCACCGGTGAAGCGCGTCGGCCGCGACCGCTTCCTGCGCAACGTGCTGATCGCGATCGGCAATTCCGGCGAGCCGACGCTGGCGGATGAAGCGCGGCAACTCCTGGATGATGCGAGCCCGCTGGTGCGTGGGGCTGCGGTGTGGGCGTTGGCGCAGTTGATGCCGCGAGATGAGTTTGATGCGGTGAAGGCGGATGCGATTGCCAACGAGCGAGATGAGAGCGTACGCGAAGAGTGGCGAGCCGCCTCCTAACCCTCCGCTGTCATGCCCCGCGAAGGCGGGGCATCCAGTACGCCGCGGCTTCTCGGCTCTATCACTGCTGTCTCTGGAACACTGGATCGCCCGGTCAAGCCTGGCGATGAGACCTGTTGTTGTGGCGAGCACGGTACCCATTCTCACCCGCCCTTGATTTCCGCGTACGATGCTTCAATCTCGCGCGTTATGACAAACATGCCTTTCTTCACCCGCGACGGCGATACATTCCATCCGACGGAAGTCGCCAACGGCCCGTGGGATCCGAAATCTCTGCACGGACGCGTCATCATCGGCCTGCTCGGCTTTGCCATCGAGGAGCGCCATTCCGGTCTGGAATTCGTGCCGGCGCGATTGACCGTCGACATGTTTCGGCTGCCGACTATCGACAAGCCGATTCAAGTGGCGACGCGACTGGTGCGCGACGGCCTGCGCATTCGCGTGGTGGAAGCGGAGTTCTTCTCGGGCGGCGTCAGCATGGCGCGCGCCTCGTGCCAGCTGTTGCGGCGGACAGAAAATCCCGACGGCAATGTCTGGTCGCCGCCGAACTGGGACGTGCCGAAGCCGGCGAATATTCCAAAGCCGACCGATCCCAGGCTCGGCATGAACGGCAAATGGACGACGCGGCCGATCGTCGGCCAGATGGGCTCGCTCGGTCCGAGACGGCTCTGGATGAGCGAGGTGCGCGAGCTCGTCGCCGGCGTGTCGATGACGCCATTTGTCCGTGTCGCCACAGGCGCGGACTTAGCGAGCCCGTTTGCCAACGCCGGCGACAAGGGGCTCGGCTACATCAACAGCGACGTCACGATCTATCTGCATCGTCTGCCGGTGACGAACTGGATCGGCTTTGACGTGGTGAACCATCAGGCCACTGACGGTATCGCGATCGGCGAATGCTGGCTCTACGACGAGCGGGGCCCGATCGGCACCGCGACGGTGGCAGCACTTGCGCAGCGCAAGCCGATGGCGAAGGTGCCGCCGTAGGTTGCTGTCATTCCGGGGCGTGCGAAGCAAGAGCCCGGAATCCATAACCACGATCGGGAGTATGGATTCCGGGCTCGCGACTTCATCGCGCCCCGGAATGACAGCATCAGTCCAGATGCCGCTCATCTCCGGCCGCGCCTTTAGTGCCGAGCAACACCTCACCCGATCTCCGCCACTGCGGCAAGAATCCGCGCGATGTCCTGCGGGCGGGACAGGCGGTGATCGCCGTCCTGGATCATGGTGAGCACGACGTCGTCGGCCGGCAGGCGATGCGTCAAGGCGAACGCGTGCTGCCACGGCACGTCGGGATCCTGGGCGCCTTGCAGAATGCGGACGGGACAGCCGAGATCGATGGCGCTGCCGAGCACGAGATGGTTGCGGCCCTCCTCGATCAGCTTGCGCGTGATCGGATAGGGCGTGCCGTCGGCATATTCGGATGGCCGCAGGCAAAAACCCTTGGTCTCGATCTCTTTCTTCACTGCGGGCGAGAAATTCTTCCACATCAGCTCTTCCGTGAAGTCTGGCGCGGGCGCGATCAGCACCAGGCCCGCCAGCGACGCTTTTCCCGAACGCTTCTTGATCTCGCGCGCGAGCAGCAGCGCCATCCAGCCGCCCATGGAGGAGCCGATCAGAATTTGCGTACCGGTGCAGAACCGGTCGAACACGGCGACGCTATCCTCGAGCCACCTTCCGATGGTTCCATCGGCGAAATCGCCGCTGGATTCGCCATGGCCGGAATAATCGAACCGGACCACGGCGCGGCCATGCTCTGCGGCCCAGCCGTCCAAGGCCACCGCCTTGCCGCCCTGCATGTCTGACTTGAAGCCGCTGAGCCAGACCAGCCCCGGTCCTTGGCCGGCGCGGTGGCGCACCGCGATTCGGCGCGCGGACGAGCCCTCGCCCACTTCGATGAAGTCGAGCACGGCATCGGGAATTGCTGAGGTCATGGAACGTTTACTCTGGCTGGGCGGTTTGAGCTGTGCGGGCGTGTTCTGCGAAGCAACCCTATATTGGTATTGTCCCCTTGGGACGCTTGCAGAACTGGGGCAAGGTGTCTATGTCGTGCACCGTGCCGATAAGCGTGGCCAAAATGCCTCGCATTTGAGGGTTTTTCGCTTCCCGCAGCAGCGACTTGCTTGCCGGCAAACACATCTTCCTGCAAAATAGCCGCTTCCTTTCACAACTTTGGAGAACCACCCATTCGCCGTCCCAATAGAGCCCCGGCCCCTGCCGCCAAAGACGGGCCGCGCATCAATGATGATATTCGCAATGCGCAGATCCAGCTGATCGATCAGACAGGTGACAACAAAGGCACCGTCGAGACGATGCTCGCCATCAAGATGGCCCAGGAAGCCGGCATGGATCTGGTCGAGATCTCGCCAAATGTCAGCCCTCCCGTCTGCAAGATCATGGATTACGGGAAGTACAAGTATTCCGCGCAGAAGAAAGCCGCCGAAGCCCGCAAGCGCCAAAAGACCGTCGAGATCAAGGAGATCAAGCTCCGCCCGATGATCGACGATCACGACTACGACGTGAAGATGCGCGCGATGCTGCGGTTCTTCGAAGAAGGCGACAAGGTCAAGATCACGCTGCGCTATCGCGGCCGCGAAATGGCGCATCAGGAGATCGGCACCAAGCTGCTCGACAAGATCAAGACCGATGTCGCCGAGCTCGCCAAGGTCGAGCAGGACGCCCGGTTCGAGGGCCGTCAGGTCGTCATGGTCCTGGCGCCGCGCTGAGCGCAGCTCTTCAGGATTGAGAATCCAACGGCCCGTCCGGATCTCGGCGGGCCGTTTTGTTTTGGTGCGTGTTGGCGGAGATATCTTTCGCCGCGAAGTCGGTGCACCTCTCCCGCTTGCGGGAGAGGGCTTTCTCCTCTTGGAGGTTCTCGCTAGAGGAAACACCCTCTCCCCAGCCCTCCCCCGCAAGCGGGGGAGGGAGCGGACCGGCGTCGCGGAAAATCACTCGCTCGAATTAGGCCGGCCAGCACGGGGAACAGTGCGAGGTGGCGCGGAGAAACGAGGGCAGACAAAATCCGATTGGGAAAAAGGGGCCCTTTTTGGTCCTGCTCCGGACGGGACGGCGTAACAATGGGGCGGCAGCCTCCCATAGTCGGCGGCCACGCTCCGGCGGTTCATCGTTGCCAATTGGCCCGTCCTCTGTCATAAGGCCGACCTTCATCGCCCGGCTGATTAAGGGCTGCCGTGGCGGTGTTTCGTGCGGGTTTCGCGCCGTTTCGCAAAACCTGAGCACAATCAACGCTCTAACGAGCATTTTGACGGCCAGCCGCCTTCGCGGGCGGAGTTCTGTGGCCATTAGGAGAGCCAAATGCCCAAGCTGAAGACCAAATCGGGCGCTAAAAAGCGCTTCAAGGTGACTGCCACCGGCAAAGTGATGTTCGCCCATCGCGGCAAGCGTCACGGCATGATCAAGCGGACGAAGAAGCAAATCCGTCAGCTCCGCGGCACCAGCGTGCTGTTCAAGACCGACGGCGACAATGTCAAGAAGTACTTCTTGCCGAACGCCTGATCGCGTCCACGATCATTGCCATCTCTGCCGCGTTTCGCGCGGCGATCCGAAACCTAAGTCATCTTTCGAAGGATTTTTGTCATGTCTCGCGTCAAACGCGGTGTGACCGCCCACGCCAAGCACAAGAAAGTCTACAAGGCCGCCAAGGGCTTCTACGGCCGCCGCAAGAACACCATCCGCGCCGCCAAGCCGGCCGTGGAGAAGGCGCAGCAATACGCGTTCCGTGACCGCAAGCGCAAGAAGCGCACCTTCCGCGCGCTCTGGATCCAGCGTCTCAACGCTGCGGTTCGTCCGTTCGGCCTGACTTACAGCCGATTTATCGACGGTCTCGCCAAGTCGGGCATCACCGTGGACCGCAAGGTGCTGTCGGATCTCGCGATCCACGAGCCTGCGTCGTTCCAGGCGATCGCCGAGAAGGCCAAGGCTGCGCTGGCCGCCTGAGCGGCCGCATTGATCCCTGGAGATTCATGACGTCGCCATGGCCGGGCGGGTCCCGGACCGTGACGACTGCTCTATCGCAAACGCTGTAAGACGTGGATGCCGGGGATACGTCCCGGCATGACGGGCTAGGAGCGCCGGCTTAGCATCCTAGTCAAAAGGGATTGCCATGACCGACCTCACTAGCCTCGAACAGTCCATCCTCGCGCAAATCGCGGCTGCCGGCGACGAAGCCGCGCTCGAAGCCGTGCGCGTCGCCTCCCTCGGCAAGAAGGGCTCGATCTCCGCGCTGCTCGCCACGCTCGGCAAGATGTCGTCGGACGAGCGCAAGACCCAAGGCGCGGCGATCAACCAGGCCAAGGACAAGGTCACCGAGGCGCTCGCGGCACGACGCGACGTGCTGAAGTCGGTCGCACTCGATGCGCGGCTCGCGTCCGAGACCATCGACGTCACTCTGCCGCTGCGCGATGCGCAGGCCGACGCCGGCCGCATCCATCCGCTGAGCCAGGTCTGGGACGAGCTGACCACGATCTTCGCCGACATGGGATTCTCGGTCGCCGAAGGCCCTGACATCGAGACCGACGACTACAACTTCACCAAGCTGAATTTCCCGGAAGGCCATCCCGCGCGCGAGATGCACGACACCTTCTTCTTCCATCCGAAAGAAGACGGCTCGCGCATGCTGCTTCGAACCCACACCTCGCCGGTGCAGGTGCGCACGATGCTGAGCCAGAAGCCGCCGATCCGCGTGATCTGCCCGGGCCGCACCTACCGCATCGATTCGGACGCGACCCACACGCCGCAATTCCATCAGGTCGAAGGCCTCGTCATCGACAAGCATTCGCATCTCGGCCACCTCAAATGGATCCTGCACGAGTTCTGCAAGGCGTTCTTCGAGGTCGATCACCTCAACATGCGTTTCCGGCCGTCGTTCTTCCCGTTCACCGAGCCGTCGCTCGAGGTCGACCTGCAGTGCCGCCGCGACAAGAACGAGATCCGCTTCGGCGAGGGCGAGGACTGGATGGAGATCCTCGGCTGCGGCATGGTGCATCCGAATGTGCTGCGCGCCTGCGGCATCGATCCCGACGAGTATCAGGGCTTTGCCTGGGGCATGGGCATCGACCGCATCGCCATGCTGAAATACGGCATCGCGGACCTGCGCCAACTGTTCGACAGCGACGTCCGCTGGCTCAACCATTACGGCTTCAAGCCGCTGGAAGTGCCGACACTCGCGGGAGGGCTGAGCTCGTGATGGCGAAGCTCGGACATACGATGATTCTCTCCGTTCTCTCTGCGGAGACAACCCTCTCCCTACCCCTCCCCCGCAAGCGGGGGAGGGAATGGACGGACCTCGCGCGTCGCATTCATCTTAAGGGTACGTATTCTCTGGCCGTCCGACAGGTCGGACTCCCTCCCCCGCTTGCGGGGGAGGGTTGGGGTGAGGGTTTCTCCGCAATGGGGCTGCCGATGGTCGATCCCAAGCATCCGGACTGGAAAGTACCGGCCAAGCTGCGAGCCAATGCGCGCGCGCTCAGGCGCAACTCGACCGATGCAGAACGAATCCTTTGGTCGGAGTTGCGCGCCGGTCGGTTGAGCGGTGTGATTTTCCGCCGCCAAGTGCCGATCGAACGCTACGTCGCCAATTTCATCTGCCATGCGGCCAAGCTCGTCATCGAGCTCGATGGCGGCCAACACTTCTCGGATGAAGGGGAGCGCGCCGATGCGCGCCGCTCGGCCGCGATCGAAGCAACGGGCTTCAAGATACTCCGCTTCAGCAACCTCGATGTCATGACCAATCGTGCCGGCGTTCTCGAAACAATCGCGACTACCATCGCGGAGAGAGCCCCCACCCCAGCCCTCCCCCGCAAGCGGGAGAGGGAGCAGACCGTCTCCGTGGAGAAGAAGCAGCCATGAAATTCACCCTCTCCTGGCTGAAGGATCATCTCGATACCGACGAGCCCTTGGAAAAGCTTGCCGACAAGCTGACCATGATCGGGCTCGAGGTCGAGAACATCGAGGACAAGGCGAAGGCGCTGAAGCCTTTCACGATCGCGAAGGTGGTCTCGGCCGAGCAGCATCCGAACGCCGATCGCCTGCGCGTCTGCATGGTCGACACTGGGGACGGTGGCGCGCCGGTGCAGGTGGTGTGCGGGGCGCCGAATGCGCGTGCGGGACTCGTCAGCGTGTTTTCGCCGCCCGGCACCTACATTCCAGGCAAGGACATCACGCTCGGGGTCGGCACTATCAGAGGCGTCGAGAGCCGCGGCATGCTGTGCTCGGCGGCCGAGCTGCAGATCTCCAACGAGCATGACGGCATCATGGAATTGCCGGCCGATGCGCCGATCGGTGCCGGCTACGCCGAATGGGCGGCGCTCGGCGATCCCGTGATCGAGATCAATTTGACGCCGAACCGGCAGGATTGCACCGGCGTGCACGGCATCGCGCGCGACCTCGCCGCCGCCGACATGGGCAAGCTCAAAGATCCGTCGATCAAGCCGATCAAGGGCGAATTCCCCTGCCCGGTGAAGGTCACGGTGGAGGACGCGACGCTGTGCCCGGGCTTCGCACTTCGCCTGGTGCGCGGGGTGAAGAACGGCCCGTCGCCGCAATGGCTGCAGAAGCGGTTGACCGCGATCGGGCTGCGCCCGATCAACGCGCTGGTCGACATCACCAATTTCATGACCTACGACCGCGCCCGCCCGCTGCACGTGTTCGACGCCAAGAAGGTGAAAGGCAATCTCGCGGTCCGCCGCGCCCGTGACGGCGAGATGCTGCTCGCGCTCGACGGCCGCAGTTACAATCTCGATCCCGCGATTTGCGTGATCGCGGACGAGCACGGCGTCGAATCGCTCGCCGGCATTATGGGCGGCGAAGCCTCCGGCTGCGATGAGACCACCACCGACGTGCTGATCGAATCGGCGCTGTGGAACGAGATCAACATCGCCCAGACCGGCCGCAAGCTCGGCATCAACTCCGATGCACGCTATCGCTTCGAGCGGGGCGTCGATCCGGCCTTCATGGTGCCGGGGCTGGAGCTCGCCACCAGACTGGTGATGGAACTGTGCGGCGGCACGCCGTCGGAGAATGTCGTGGTCGGCAAGTCCTTCGGCGATGACCGCATCATCGATTTCCCCGTGACCGAGGTGAAGCGTCTCTCCGGCATCGAGGTGCCGATGCCAGAGATGAAGCGCATCCTCAGTCATCTCGGCTTCATGGTGGCGGGCGCAGGCCCGGTCGTGAAGATCGCGGTGCCGTCGTGGCGCTCCGACGTGCACGGCAAGGCTGACATCGTCGAGGAAGTTGTCCGCATCTACGGCGTCGACAAGGTGCCGATGACGCCGTTCGAGCGCGGCGAGGACGCGCGCAAATCCGTGCTGACCCCGCTCCAGCTTCGCACCCGCCGCGCCCGGCGCGCGCTCGCGAGCCGCGGTATGGTCGAGGCCGTGACGTGGTCGTTCATCACCAAGCCTGCGGCACAATTGTTCGGCGGCGGCCAGCGCGAGCTCGAAGTCGCCAACCCGATCGCCGCTGATCTCTCCGACATGCGCCCGAGTCTGCTGCCGGGCCTGGTCGCGGCCGCGCAGGCCAATGCCGATCGCGGTTTTGGCGACGTCGCGCTGTTCGAGGTCGGTCAGGTGTTTAGGGGCGATCGCCCGCAGGATCAGTTCATAACCGCGAGCGGCGCGCGCCGCGGCCTTGCGTCGTCGGATGGACTGGGACGGCATTGGTCGGGCTCGGCGCAAGCGGATGTCTTTGACGTCAAGGCCGACGCGCTCGCGGTGCTGGCCGCGGCTGGTGCGCCGATGCAGGCGCTGCAGATTGTCGCTGGCGGCCCCGGCTGGCTTCATCCGGGCCGCTCCGGCACGATCCAGATCGGACCGCAAAACGTGCTCGGCACGTTCGGCGAGATGCACCCGCGTGCGCTCGAGGCGCTCGGTGCCGACGGCCCGCTTGTTGTGTTCGAGGTAATCCTCGACCGCATTCCCGAGTCCAAGAAGAAGCCGACCCGCGCCAAGCCGCTGATCGAGCTGTCGGCGTTCCAGCCTGTTACGCGCGACTTCGCCTTCATCGTCGATCGCGCCGTGAAGGCCGGCGATATCGTTCGGGCCGCGCAAGGTATCGACAAGAAGCTGATCACCGGCGTCAACGTGTTCGACGTCTACGAAGGCAAGGGCATCGACGACGACAAGAAGTCAATCGCCATCGCGGTGACGATCCAGCCGCGCGAGAAGACGCTGACCGACCAGGAGATCGAGGCGGTTGCGACAAAGATCGTGGCGGAGGTCACAAAGAAGACCGGCGGCACGTTGAGAGCATGACCTTCGCGGATTTTCTCCCGAAGGACATCAGCCTCGCCATCGCGATGGCGCTCTGCGCCGTCGCTTTCGTTTCGGGCACCGCGCGCGGCTTCTCGGGCTTCGGCGCGGCCTTGATTTTCATGCCGCTGGCGAGCAGCATCGCTGCGCCAAAGCTCGTTGCCGCGCTGCTGCTCGTCATCGATTTCGTCGCAGCCGCACCGCTGCTGCCCAACGCCTGGCGGAAGGCCGATCGCAAGGCCACGGCTGTGATCGTGCTGGGTGCGCTGGTCGGCGTCCCCATCGGCACCTATTTCCTCAGCGTGCTTGAGCCCGTCACCACGCGCTGGATCATCTCCTGCTTCGTCGCCGCGCTGCTTCTGCTGCTGCTGTCGGGCTGGCGCTATCGCGGCAAGGACCACGCCTGGCTTTCGGTGGGCATCGGCGGCCTCTCTGGCTTCTGCAGCGGCTTGGCGCAGACCGGCGGGCCACCGATCGTCGGCTATTGGCTCGGCCGCCCCATCGCTCCCATCGTCGCGCGCGCCAACATCGTACTGTTTTTCGGCGCGTCGGCTTTCTTCTCGATGGTCAGCTACACCACCACTGGATTGATTTCCCGCGAGTCGCTCGTGCTGTCGCTGATCGTCGGCCCGGCCTATGCGATCGGCGTCGCCTTCGGGGCATCGTTATTCGGCCGCGCCAGCGAAAAAGTGTTTCGCGGCATATGCTACGCGCTGATCGCGATGGCGGTCATCGCCGGCCTGCCGGTGCTGGACGGGATTTTACGGTAGTCGCACTCACCGCCGCGGCGTCCGCCGCCGCTTCATCGACTGCGTCGGCACGTCCGCCGGCTCGTCCTTCAGCGCACCGATCCTGCGGAGCGCGGCGTCCGCGGCGCGCTCGCCGCTTTCCCAGGCGCCGTCGACGGTGCCCCACAAGCTCTCATGCGTGGCTTCGCCGGCGAGGAACATGTTGCCGATCGGCTCGGTCAAAACCCTGCGCGAGAGCTGGCCGCCGGGCGAGGCCGCCGACATCGCGCCCATCACATAAGGCGAGGCGTTCCAGCGCGTCACCGCTGTCTTCTGCACGGCGGCTGCGGCCTCGCTGCCGAACAGCTTCGTGATCCACTCTTTCGCGAAAGCCGCCATCGCCTTCTCGCCCTGCTCGGAGAGATCGCGGCCGAACGAGCCGCCGACGTCGATCGAGCATAGCGAGGAGCCGCCGATATTGGCGAACATCAATGCGGTGCGCGTCGAGTTGCTCTGCTCGATCAGGATGTCGTCGCGCGACAGCCCGAGCGGATTGCCCGGCAGTTGCAGCACAATGTGATCGTAGCTGCCGAGGCTGAGCTTCGATGCCGCGTCGAGCGTACGCTTGGGGATATCGGGCGCGAACTTGATCGCACCGCTCGTTAGCACATTGGTTGAGACCGTGACGATGGCGGCGCGCGCGGCGATCCTGCCGGCCTGCGTCTCCACGCTGACGTCGCGATTGCTCCAGAGGATCCGGCTTGCTGGCGTTGCAAGCGCGACCGGCGCCTGCTCGCCGAGCCTGGCGATCAGCGTGCCTAGACCTTGGCGACAGGCGATCGCGGCATTGCGGTCCTGCGCGCGGGCCTTGTCGATCGCCGACAGCTCTTTGAGGTCTTTGCCCGCAAAACTCGCACCGAGCACGAATTCGACGGCGCCGGCCCAATCGCCGAGATCCTTCGGCAGCACCGACCCGCAGGACGTATCGAGCTTGCCACGTCCGGCCTCGTCGATGCTACGATTGGCGCGCACCAGCGCGGCCAGAAACTCCTCGGTCTCGCCGGCGCGCGCATTGCGGCGGCCGATCCGCATCTTCTGGCCTGATGGTGCCGGGGAGACATCGAGCCCGGCACCACGTGCCAGCCGGATCATCGGGTTGGTGTCGGGATTGTGCATCCAGCGCGCGCCGCGATCGAACGGCACGTCGAAGGTCGTGCTGTCGGTGATGCAGCGCCCGCCGATTTGCGAGGATGCCTCTACCACGATGACCTTGCGATTGGCCGCCATGACGCGCCGCGCCGCAGCGATGCCGGCCGCACCCGCACCGATCACGACAATGTCAGCCTCCCGCGGCAGCGGCGCGGCGGTTGCGCGCAGGACCGGCGCTGCGGCAAAGGCCGCCGACGCCGATAGGAAACTGCGGCGCGTGATTGTCATGTCATGGTTTCCGGAGACTTGCGGCGAGCGGGAACAGCCCCAGAACCTTGCCGCATCTGATGTTGCGCAGCAACCATCATGGTGAATCAATCGTGCTTGAACTCAAAGAGCCATGAACCGAATTGCAACAGGTTTGGACCATGGTACAGATGAAAAAAGACGGCCAGAAAGGCCCGGGGAGAATTCATGGGGACGGTCCTGGATTCAGTCGGCAAGGTGATTGCCGCGTACCTCTCGAAGGAGGTGCCGGGCTACGAGCCGTTCACGCCGAGCGACCCCGAGCACCTGCGCGGCGTGATCCAGCCCGGCGACGTGATGCTGGTCGAGGGCAACAACCGCATCTCCGGCATCATCAAATATCTGACGCAGTCGACCTGGTCGCATGCCGCACTGTATGTCGGCCCGATCGAGGGCGCGCATGAGCCTGACGGCGAGCCGCACGTGCTGATCGAGGCCAACATCGGCGAAGGCGTCACGTCCGCGCCGCTGTCAAAATACTACCCCTATCACACCCGGATCTGCCGCCCGGTCGGGCTGTCCTTTGAGGACCGCACCACGGTGTGCCGCTATGCGATCAACCGCATCGGCTTCGGCTACGACACCAAGAACATCGTCGACCTGATGCGCTTCCTGTTTCCGCTGCCGGTGCCGCAGCGCTGGCGGCGGCGCATGATCGCGATCGGCTCGGGCGATCCGACCAAGATCATCTGCTCGGCGCTGATCGCGCAGGCCTTCGACGCCGTGCGCTATCCGATCCTGCCGAAGATCACCAAGGCCGGCAGCCGCGCCGCACGCCGCGAGATCCTGCACATCCGCGATTCCTCGCTCTACATGCCCCGCGACTTCGATATCTCGCCCTATTTCGAAGTGGTCAAACCCACCATCGTGCACGGCTTCGACTACACAGCGCTGCACTGGGCCGACAAGCAAAAGCCGCTCGAGGAGGTAGCGGGCTCCTTCGGTGTGTTTCCAGAAACGGTCCGTGCGCCGCCGCTCGTTCCTGAAGCGATTGACGAAGAGGCGCAGGCCGAGATTACGGCTGAGCAAGTGAGCGCAGAACCTGCGGAGATGGCCGAACGCGCAGCGCAATGACCGCGGGTGCGAAAGCCTACCGCTCCGCCCGCCCGATCACCGCCATCAGTTCCGCGATCTTCTCGCGCTGGTCGGCCTTGTCGCCACTGGCAATGGCGTGCTCGACGCAATGGGCGACGTGGTCCTTCAAGACCTCTTCCTCGACCCGTCGCAGCGCGGCGCGTACCGCCGAAATCTGGGTGACGATGTCGATGCAGTAGCGGTCCTCCTCGACCATTTTTTGGAGGCCGCGAACCTGGCCCTCGATCCTGCCGAGACGTTTTCCGATGGATACCTTGATGCCCTTGCGCATGCGCCCTATATACCCCCACAGGGTATATGTTGCAAGGCCGGAGCATGGGAATGAACGACGCTGAACACAAGCATCACCACGAGGCGCATGCTCGTTCGGGCTGTTCCGCTCACGCTACGCCGACCGCTGCCCAACCTGCGGCTTCGTCCTGTTGCGGCAGTCATGCCGGCCACGCTCATGACAAGGCCGACCTCGCGGCAAAGGTCCTCGATCCCGTCTGCGGGATGACAGTCGATCCCGCGACCTCAAAGCATCGCTTCGAACACGGCGGCAAAACCTTCCATTTCTGCTCGGCCGGTTGCCGCACCAAATTCGCCGCCGACCCCGCAAAATATCTCGCCAACGAGAATTCGCCCGAACCCGAGATGCCGGCGGGCACCGTCTACACTTGTCCGATGCATCCCGAGATCCGCCAGGTCGGAGCCGGCAGCTGCCCGATCTGCGGCATGGCGCTAGAGCCGGAGGTCGCGAGCCTGGAGACCGGCCCCAACCCGGAGCTCGCCGACATGACGCGGCGGTTCTGGATCGGCGGCGCGCTGGCGTTACCGCCAGTGGTGCTGGAGATGGGCGGCCATCTCGCGGGTCCGCACAACTGGATCGACCCGGCATTGTCGAACTGGATCCAGCTCGTCTTCGCCACGCCCGTCGTGCTGTGGGCCGGCTGGCCGTTCCTGGTGCGCGGCTGGCAGTCGCTGCTGACGCGCAACCTCAACATGTTCACGCTGATCGCGATGGGCATCGGCGTTGCCTATGTCTACAGCCTGATCGGCACCATCGCGCCGCAGATGTTCCCCGCCACCTTCCGCGGCCATGAGGGCGCGGTCGCGGTCTATTTCGAAGCCGCTGCTGTCATCACTGTGCTGGTGCTGCTCGGCCAGGTGCTGGAGCTGCGTGCCCGCGATGCGACATCCGGCGCGATCAAGGCCCTGTTGCAGCTTGCGCCAAAAACCGCGCGGCGCGTCGAGCCTGATGGCAGCGAACACGAAGTCGAGATCGACACGCTTCACGCCGGCGACCGCCTGCGCGTCCGTCCCGGCGAGAAGGTGCCGGTCGACGGCATCATCCTCGAAGGTCGCTCCTCGCTCGATGAATCACTCGTGACGGGCGAATCCATGCCGGTCACCAAGGAGCCGGATGCAAAAGTCATCGCCGGCACACTCAACCAGTCCGGCAGCTTCATCATGCGCGCCGACAAGGTCGGGCGCGAGACGCTGCTGTCACAGATCGTGCAGATGGTCGCGGATGCGCAGCGCTCGCGCGCGCCGATCCAGCGGCTGGCCGATCATGTTGCGGGCTGGTTCGTGCCGACCGTCATCGGCGTCGCTGTTGCTGCCTTTGCCGCCTGGGCCTGGTTCGGGCCGGAGCCACGGCTCGCCTTCGGCCTCGTCGCCGCCGTCAGCGTGCTGATCATCGCCTGCCCCTGCGCGCTGGGTCTGGCGACCCCGATGTCGATCATGGTCGGCGTCGGCCGCGGCGCGCAAGGTGGCGTCCTGATCAAAAACGCCGAGGCGCTGGAGCGGTTGGAGAAGATCGATACGCTGGTCGTCGACAAGACCGGCACGCTGACCGAGGGCAAGCCCAAGGTGGTGGCGATCGTGCCGGCGTCCGGCTTTGCCGAGGATGACATCCTGCGACTTGCGGCCAGTGTCGAGCGCGCCAGTGAACATCCTCTGGCCGACGCGATCTTGCGCGCGGCGAAGGACAAGCAGCTCACATTAGGCCAGGTCGAAGAGTTCGACTCGCCGACCGGCAAGGGCGCGACCGGCAAGGTTGACGGCAAGAGCATCGTGCTCGGGAACGCCAAATACATGTCGTCGATCGGCATCGACACCAGGACGCTCGATACCGAGGCCGAACGCCTGCGCGGCGACGGCGCGACGGTCATCAACATGGTGATCGACGGCAAGCTGGTCGGCCTGTTCGCGATCGCCGATCCCGTCAAGGCCTCGACGCCGGAGGCGCTGAAGGCGCTCGCAGCCGAAGGCATCAAGGTGATCATGCTGACCGGCGATAACCGCACCACGGCGGAAGCCGTCGCGCGCCGGCTCGGCATTGCCGATATCGAAGCCGAGGTGCTGCCGGATCAGAAGAGCGCGGTCGTGACAAAGCTGCAAAAGGCCGGCCGCAGCGTTGCGATGGCCGGCGATGGCGTCAACGATGCACCGGCGCTGGCGGCGGCCGAGGTCGGCATCGCCATGGGCACCGGCACGGATGTGGCGATGGAAAGCGCCGGCATCACCCTGCTCAAGGGCGACCTCACCGGGATCGTGCGTGCGCGGAAACTGTCGCAGGCGACCATGAGCAACATTCGCCAAAACCTGTTCTTCGCCTTCATCTACAACGCGGCCGGCATTCCGATTGCCGCCGGCATCCTCTATCCCGCGTTCGGCGTGCTGCTGTCGCCGATCATCGCGGCCGCCGCGATGGCGCTGTCCTCGGTGAGCGTGGTCGGAAATGCGCTACGGCTGCGCACCACGCGGCTGTGATGGCCGCCACGGCAGCGGCAGTGCGCTCCCTCGCGCGATTCTTGCGGGGAGAGGAAGGACCTCACGACGCCTTGGCCGCCGCTCCGCCGGGAAGCCCCGCCCGCGCCACACCGCCGTACAGCATTTCGTTCGGCATCTCCTCGCGCAGGATCCTGCGCACGGCAATCAGCTTCTTCAGATCGATGCCCGTCGCAAAACCCTTGCTCTCACAGAGGAAGACCATGTCCTCGAACACGACATTGCCGGTCGCGCCGGGCGCGAAGGGACAGCCGCCGAGGCCGCCGAGCGAGCCGTCGAGGATGCGGACGCCTTCGTCCAGCGCAGCGGCGGCGTTGGCGATGCCCATGCCGCGGGTGTCGTGGAGATGGATGCAGATCGGCTTTTTCCCTGCGAGCTTGACCGCGGCACGCGACAATTCACCAACCTGCTTCGGCCCGGCATAGCCGACCGTGTCGGCAATGGCGACGAAATCGACGCCGGCCTCCAGGCACTTGTCGACCAGCCGCAGCACCTCTTTGGGATCGACCGCGCCAGTGATCGAGCAGCCCAGCGCCATCGAGATCGCGGCATTCACCAGCGGCTTGTGGGCGCTCGCATCGCGCATCTCGCAGAGGCGCTTCACATTGGCGATCGCGGAGTCGCGCGAGCGGTGTGCATTGGCTTGGCTGTGCTCTTCGGTGGCCGAAACCACCGAGGCGATCTCGCCGACGCCGGATTCCAGTGCCTCATTCACCCCGCGCTCGTTAAGCGCCAGGGCGATGCCATGGGCCCCGCGCAGGCTTGCCACCGTTCCGATGACATCGCGGACGTCGACGAATTGCGGAAAGCTCTTTGCCGGCAGGAACGAACCAACCTCGAAATGCCTGACGCCGGCGGCATATTCCTCGCGCACCCAGCGCTGCTTGGCCTCGGTGGACGGAAACGTCTTCACGAGCTGCAGCCCGTCGCGCAAGCCGACCTCGCGCAGGCTGACGCGGTCAGGGAGATAGATTGTCTCGATCCGGCTCATGCGTCCCTCCCAGCGGCTTTTGACGCGACGTCGTCGTTGTCGATCTCGGCGCGGACCGCCAAGGTGTCGGCGCCGAGCGGCGCGACCTTAAGGCCTTCACCGAGGTGCCTGCCGTTCCACTCGACCGGCAGCGCCGGTACGTGGAACGGCTTGCCATCGGCCGCGAAATTATTGACGAGCCCGCCCGGCCGCAGCACATGCGGATCGGTCAGGAGATCCTCGGGCCGGTTGATCGGCGAGAAGCAGATGTTCAGGGCGTCGAGCTTTTGCGACAACTCCGCCACGTTCCACTGCCGGATGATCTCGGCCACGCGCGGAATGATCCGCGATCTCGCCAGGATGCGATCGGTCGTGGTGCGCAAGGCAGGATCGTCGAGAAACTCGGTCAGGCCGAACTCGCGGCAGAACGCCTGCCAATGGCCCTCGGTCACGACGCCAATGAAAATGCGGCCGTCGCCGGCGGCATCGAAAATGTCATAGATCGGCCAGGCATGCTCGCGCTCTGGCATCGAGCGCGGCTTGTTGCCGGTCATCTCGTATTCGACCATGTGCTGGGCGACCAGGAACAGGCAGTTCTCGAACAGGCCGATGCGGATGTCGGCGCCGTCGCGCTTGCCCCCACGCTTCTGATACAGCGCGGCGAGAATCGCGATCACGCCGAACATGCCGCCCATGATGTCGTTGGCAGAGGAGCCGACGCGCTGCGGCTTCTCCTTCGTGCCGGTCATGGCGGCGAGGCCCGACATCATCTGCACGACTTCATCGAGCGCGGGCCGATGTTCATAGGGGCCGGACAGAAAACCCTTGTGGCCGGCGATGATCAGATGCGGGTGCCATCGGCGCAGTTCCTCGACCCCGAGGCCCTGCTTCTCGAGCTGGCCGTCGCGAAAATTCTCCAGGAACACGTCGGCGGTATCTAACAGCCGGTGCATGGCGTCGCGATCCGCAGGGATCGCCAGATCCAGCACGACACTGCGCTTGCCGCGGTTGAACAGCGGGAAGAACGCGGTGCCCATGCCACCCAGGGAGCGCGTCTTGTCGCCTGCGGGCGGTTCGACCTTGATCACCTCGGCGCCGAGCTGCGCCAGGATCATGCCGCAGGTCGGGCCCATGACCATGTGCGTCATCTCGACGACCCGCACGCCTTCGAGCGGCAATCCGGCCTCAGTCATGCGTCACTCCCTGTCCGTTCGCCCGCGAAGACTAGGTCTTCACAGGCCTTCTTAAAAATATAATCTGTCGAAGATTGCCTTCGCGCTTATAGAACGCTTCACCGCCAATGCTGATCTGACATGGATTCGCGCCAGCTCCGCTATTTCATCGCCGTCTACGAGCAGCGGAACCTTTCGCGCGCGGCGGATCAGGTGAATGTCGCGCAATCCGCGCTCAGCCATCATATTTCGAATCTGGAAGCCGAGTTCGCAACGCCGCTGTTCGAGCGCAAGCCGCGCGGCATGGACCCGACCGCGGCCGGCGAGCGGCTCTACGAGCACGCCCGCATCATCCTGCGCGCGATGGCGGAGGCCGAGACCGAAGTGCGCGAAGGCGCCCGCGTCATTGCTGGCGAGATATCGATCGGCATGGCGAATTCGGGCGTCAAGGCGATCGGCGTGGAGCTGATGCGCACGGTGCTGACCCAATACCCCAAGCTCAAGCTGTCGCTCACCGAGAGCTTGTCGGGTGCGACGCTGATGCATCTGATGGTCTCCAATGTCGACCTTGCGCTGGTGTACAACCCGCCGTCGGAGAAGGAGCTGATCACGGAAGCCGTGCTCGAAGAGGAGATGTTCCTGGTCGGCATCCCAAAGCTGGTCGGTAAGGGCAAGGCTCCCATCCGCTTCGAGGAGCTGAGCCGGCTGCCGCTGATCCTGCTGCGCTACGGCCTTGGCCTATCCTCGCGCGCACTGCTCGACGATCCCGTCCTGCTCAAGCGGCTGGAGGGCAGCGCGATCCTGCACGCCAACTCGATCACCGGCATGACCGGCGCCCTGGTGGAGGGGCTCGGTTGCACCATCGCGACAAAGCTGTTCGCGCGGGAGGAGCTCGCTGCCGGCCGCCTGGTCGCGCGCGAGGTGGTCGATCCGAAGCTCACCCGTACGCTCTATCTCTGCCGCCTGCGCAACCGCCCGATGACCTACGCCATGGAAGAGATGCGCCGGTTGATGCTGGCGCTGATCGCCGAGCAGGTGTGCAAGGGAGCTTGGCAGGCGACGCTGGTGAAATAGTCGACGGTGCGCTCCCTCCCCCGCTTGCGGGGGAGGGCTGGGGAGAGGGTGCCTCAACAACGAAGACTCCCCCAGAGGAGAGAACCCTCACCCGGCGCTATGCGCCGACCTCTCCCGCAAGCGGGAGAGGTGACCGAGCTTGCCGCGCGTTTATCCTGCCGTCCGCGAGTTCGAAAATCTCGAACGCTTCGATCGATATGTTCGTCTGGATTTCTGGCTTCGGCGGGCCAACATGGCGCGGTCCGGCAAGGCTCACGAAAAAACAAGAGATGAGCCGCCGGGAACCGCGCGCGATTCGCGTGCCACGGGGAGGACATCATGAGCGTTGTCGGCATCAACACAGGCCTTGAACTCGGCACTGCACCATCCGGACCGGACGAAATCTCGCGGCGGCTCGAAGCGATGCCGGCGACGGCCTATGTCTGGCGCCTCGTCATCCTGCTCTCGCTCGGCGGCTGTTTCGAGATCTACGATCTATTTCTGACCGGCTACATCGCGCCGGGCCTCAGCCGCAGCGGATTGCTCTCGACGACGACAACGGCCTTCTTCGGCTTCTCCGGCATCGGCGCGTTCGTCGCCGCGACCTTCGCCGGCCTGTTCGTCGGCACCTTCTTTCTCGGCTTCCTCGCCGACCGCTTCGGCCGCCGCGCGATCTTCACCACCGCGCTGCTCGCCTACAGCGCCGCGTCCGTGATCATGGCTTGCCAGACCTCCTCGGAGGGGCTGTTGCTCTGGCGCTTCCTCGCCGGGATCGGCATCGGTGTCGAGATCATCACCATCGATGCCTACATCACCGAGCTCGTGCCCAGCCGGATGCGTGGACGCGCCTTTGCGGTGAACCAGTCGATCATGTTCGTCGCCGTGCCGATCGTCGCCTTCCTCGCCTGGTGGCTGGTACCGCTCGCGCCTCATGGCGTCGAGGGCTGGCGCTGGGTGGTGCTGATCGGCGCCGCCGCCAGCATGATCATCTGGGTGCTCAGGCTGTTCCTGCCCGAAAGCCCGCTCTGGCTGGCGCGTCATGGTCGCACCGAAGAGGCGTTCCGGATTCTCGCAACACTGGAAGCCACAGGCGGCGGCGCGGCGCCGGGCGCGTCACCTTCGCTCGCGCGGCCAACGACGCAGGCGCTCGCACGCGTCGGCTTTGCCGATCTGTTCCGTCCGCCTTATGTCTCGCTCGTTGTCCTCTTCATGGTGTTCAACCTCTGCCAGGCCTTCGGCTTCTATGGCTTTGCCAATTGGGTGCCGACGCTGCTGGTGGAGAAGGGCATCACCGTCACCAAGAGCCTGCAATATTCCTTCATCGTCGCCTTCGCCTATCCGATCGCGCCGCTCCTGGCTGCAAGCTTCGCCGACAGGTTCGAGCGCCGCTGGATCATCGCCGGCGCCTGCATCGCCATCATCGTGTTCGGCATGGCGTTCGCGCAATTGACCGAGCCGGCGCTCTTGATCGTCTGCGGCGTGCTGCTGACGGCCTGCAACACGACGATGTCCTACGCCTATCACGCCTACCAGACCGAGGTGTTCCCGACCCAGATCCGGGCGCAGGCTTCCGGCCTCGTTTATTCCATGAGCCGGCTGAGCGCGACGTTCTCCGGATTCATCGTCGCCTACATGCTCAAGGAGGGCGGCGTCACCGGCGTGTTCGGCCTGATTACCGCGGCAATGCTGATCGTGGTGATTGCGATGGCGCTGTTCGGCCCGAACGTGCGCGGCAAGCCGCTGGACGCGGTGTGACGGAGCATCGCCGCGCGAACCCATGAGGCCCGACTGCCGGCACTGGGGCCTCAGAGCAGATCCGCCTCCCTTGCCGAAGCGGCCTGAGGTGTCTACCTCTCGCGGGTGATTTCGTGAGAGGTTCCCATGCTGGATGCCGCCGTGAAGGCGCTGTCGCAAATGATGTCGCCGCCGATGCGGTCGATCCTGTGGCGGTCGATCGGACTCGCACTGGTGCTGATCGTCGTGCTCGCGATCGGGTTGCAGCGGCTGCTCAGCTGGTTCGCCACCTATGGCGAGGTCTGGCTGGAGGGCCTGCTCGGGCCCGGCTGGCACGCGTCCCTGGAGGTGCTCGCCTGGATCATCTCGATTGCGGCCGGGCTCGGCGTCGTGTTCGGTAGCGTGTTCCTGATGCCTGCGATCACCTCGCTGGTGGCGAGCTTCTTCGTCGACGACGTCGCCGATATCGTCGAGCGCCAATATTATCCGGCCGAGCGGCCGGGCACCGCGCTGCCGTTCAACGAGGCCATCCTCGAGGGCATCAAGACCGCGCTGCTGACCATCGTGGTCTATCTCGTCGCATTGCCGCTGGTGTTTTTGGCCGGCGCCGGTTTCCTGATCTTCTTCCTCGCCGCAGCCTGGCTGCTCGGCCGGGAATATTTCGAGCTCGCCGCGATGCGCTTCCGCTCGCCGGAGGACGCCAAGGCAATGCGGCGCGACAATGCCGCGATGATCTTCACCGCCGGCCTGTTCATTGCCGCCTTCGTCTCAATCCCGGTCGTCAACCTGGCGACGCCGATCTTCGGCATGGCCTTCATGGTCCACATGCACAAGCGGCTATCGGGCCCGCGGCGCGAGCTGATCGAGCCGGCCCGGCAGATGCGGTGATTGGCCAACTGCTATCCGCAAGGGTGGTGTGCTCCCTCTCCCGCTTGCGGGAGAGGGGCGGGGTGAGGGTGTCTCCGCGATGGGACAACACCCCCTAGAGGAAAGAACCCTCACCCGCGCCTTCGGCGCGACCTCTCCCGCAAGCGGGAGAGGTGAGCGGGCGCTACGCGACCGGCACCCCGCACTTGCGCAGCACCGTCTTGGCGAAGCCGAATGGCGCGGGCGTGAACGGGCCCGGCGGCGCGCGGGTGATCAGGGCGACGAAGCCGAGCGCGGCCATCGCCAGCCAGAAGCAGAGCCAGAAGCCGTCAATATAAGCGAGCACATTGGCCTCGCGCGCAACGAAGCTCGCAAGTGTTCCGACCGCGCGCGCCGGCGCCGAGCCGGCGCCGTGGGCGGCGAACTGATCGGCAAGCTGCTTCAGCGCGCGCACCACGTTGACATCGCCGATCTCCAGGTTCTGGCCGAGATAGAAGGAGTGGACCTGCTCGCGGACACGCAGCCACGTTCCCATCAGCGCCACGCCGATCTCGGCGCCGCCGAGCCGCATGATCTGGATATAGGCGGCAAACGAAGTCGCCCGGCTCGGATCGGAATTGGACAGCGCGATGATGATGAGCGGCAGCAGCGTGGTCGACTGGCCGACCGCCTGCAGCAGGACGATGTCGACGAAATCCTCGCGCGCCCAGTCATGCGTGAGCTGAGTGCCCCAGAGATTGGCCGCGGCAAAACAGGCAAATCCCACCACGATCACCACGCGCGCATCGAAATGACGCAGCAGCCAGATCGAAACCGGCACGAGCACGAACATCGGCAGCGCGCCATAGGTGAGCAGCAGCAGCCCGCTCTGCTCCGGCCTGAGCAGACCGATATTGCCGAGGAAGTTCGGCACCAGCGACGAGTTGGAGAGCGAGGTCAGCGTGTAGAGCAGGATCAGCACCAGCGACAGCCCGATATTGCGCGAGAACAGCACGTTCACATGCGCCCAAGGCTGCCGCACCAGCGACTCGTTGACGAGAAAAGCGACAAACAGTGCGCCCCCGCCGACCAGAAGGGCCATCACCGTGCCGGAGCCGAGCCAGTCCAGGCGGTTGCCCTGGTCGAGACCGGCATAAACCATCCCGACCCCCGCACCGAGCAGCAGCATGCCGCCCCAATCGGCCTCACGCAACAGCGCGCGATTGACCGGCTCGCTCGGCGTGCCGAGATAGACCATCAGGCCCATCAGCGGCGCGATCACGACGCCCTGCCAGTACAGCCATTGCCAGCCGAGATGATCGACATAGAAGCCAACCAGCGCGGTCGAGCTGTCCAGCGCAAAGCCGACGCGGATCGAATAAAGCGCGATCGCCGGCAGCCACCAGCGGATCGGCAGATTGCGGAACACGATCATCAGCGTTGCCGGCACGAAGGTGCCGAGCAAGAGACCATGCACGATGCTGAGCGCGATCAGCGTCTTATAGTCGCCTACGAAGGGGATGATCAACGAGACGACCGCGTAGACGAGGCTGGGGATGCCGAGCACGCGACGCAGGCCGAACACGGTCGCGAGCCACGCCACCGCGGGCGCGATGAAGATCTGCGAGCCGATGCCGGCGGTCGAGAGCCAGGCGCCTTCGTCGAAGCTGAGCCCGAACGCTCCGCGCAGATCGGGCAGGCCGACCGTAGTCAGCCGGCTGTCGAAATTGGCGAGGAACGAGCCGAGCAATACGGCCGCGACGGCGAACAAGGGCTGTGGCGCGACGCCACCGCGCGAGACGGGTCCACGGCCGGCATCGTCATTTACCGCCATTGGCGTCCTTCGTGTCGATGCGAGCGACGACCGACATGCCCGGCACGAGCCGCGCCATCAAGGGCTGGTTGTCGTCGAACCGGATGCGGACGGGAATGCGCTGCACGACCTTGGTGAAATTGCCGGTCGCATTATCAGGCGGCAGCAGCGCGACCTGCGCGCCGGTCGCGGGCGCGATGCGCTCGACCTTGCCGCGGAGCTTCTCGCGCGGGAAACTGTCGACGGTGATCTCGACCGGCTGACCTGGCGCGACATGCGTGAGCTGGGTCTCCTTGTAGTTCGCAATCACATAGACCTTCGGCAGCGGCACCACGTTGATGAGGTTGGTGCCGATATTGACGTAATCGCCCGGCTGCACCTGGCGCTCGCCGACGACGCCGTCGAACGGCGACGTGATCCTGGTGTAGCCGAGCTTGAGTTTTGCGCTCGCCAGCGTCGCCTTGGTGGCGTCGAGATCGGCCGCGCGCTGTTTCTTGGTACCTTGCAGCACCTCGAGCTGATGCTGCTGAGCGGCGATCACGGCGCGGCTGGCGCGTACATCGGCTTGCGCCTTGGCGAGCCCCGCGACCGCCTGCTCAAGCCGCTGCCGCGTGCCGGATGCGGTCTGCGTCAGCGATTGCTGGCGCTCCTGCTCCTGCTTGGCCTCGACCTCCAGCGCCTCCGCCGACAGCCGTGCAGCCTCGGCCTGCGCGATGGTCGCATATTGCAGCTCGATCTGGTTGGCGAGATTGTCGAGCACGGCTTGCGCGGCAGCAACAGCCGCCTCGGATTGCGAGACCTGGGCCTCGTAATCGGCGGGATCGATCTGGATCAGGAGGTCGCCGGCCTTGACGCGCTGGAAGTCGGTCACGGCGACAGTGAGCACCTCGCCGGAAACGCGGCTCGCAAGCCGCGTCAGCTCGGCGCGCACATAGGCGTCATTGGTGGTCTGGACCACGGCATTGCCGACCCATTCGTCGAACCGCAGCGTCGCCAGGGCGACGAAGGCAAGCGCGACGATGACGGCAAACAGCGGGATCGCAAGCCGGCTCCAGAGCGAGCTCGCCGGCCGCTGCGTCGGCTTGGGCGGCGGAGCCGGCGGTGAGGAGACTTGTTCCTGCTGATTCACGATAGGCCCCCAAAACAGACTTTGCGCGAACACGCATCTCACCCGTCATTCCGGGACGGTTCGAAGAACCGGACCCGGAATGACGGTTATTGCCGCCTCACACCGTCTTCTCCGGCCACCGGCAGAGATCGTTGATCAGGCAAACCTCGCAGCGCGGCTTGCGCGCGAGGCAAGTATAGCGGCCGTGCAGGATCAGCCAATGATGGGCATGCAGCATGAATTCGGCCGGGATCACCTTTTCGAGACCAAGCTCGACGTCGAGCGGCGTCTTGCCGGGCGCGATCCCGGTACGGTTGCCGACGCGGAAAACATGGGTGTCGACCGCCATGGTGTGCTCGCCAAAAGCCATGTTGAGCACGACATTGGCGGTCTTGCGTCCCGCGCCCGGCAGCGACTCGATCTCGGCGCGCGTGCGCGGCACCTCGCCACCGAAATCGCTGAGGATCTTGGCCGACAGCGCGATCACGTTCCTGGCCTTGGTGCGGTAGAGACCGACGGTCTTGATGTAGTCGCGCAAGCGATCTTCGCCGAGATCGAGCATCTTCTGCGGGGTGTCAGCGACTTTGAACAATTCGCGTGTCGCCTTGTTGACCCCGGCGTCGGTCGCCTGCGCCGACAGCACCACGGCGACCAGCAGCGTGAACGGATTGATGTGCTCGAGCTCGCCCTTCGGCTCGGGATTGGCTTTGCGGAAACGACTGAAGACCTCGTGGATCTCCGACGGTGTCCAAGGTTTTGCGGCCTTGAGCGATTTCTTCGCTGGCGCCGATTTCTTAGCGGAAGGCCTGGGCTTGGCCGTGGCCGCCTTTGCCTTTTTCTTCGGCACCGGCGCTTTGCGCGGAGCCGGCTTGCGGGTGATTTTCGCCATGATCGGGATATACTGAGGGACGATGAGCACAGGCAACGAAATTGAGCGCGAAAGCGAGCAGCAGATCTTCTCCGCGCTGCTGACGCCGCATCGCTCGCTGAACCGCACCGGCTTCCTCGCCGTGATGCTGTTCCTGAGCGTGGTCAGCTTCGCCACCGGCCTTGCCTTCCTGATGAAGGGCGCCTGGCCGGTGCTCGGCTTCTTCGGCCTCGACGTGCTGGTGGTCTGGTGGGCCTTCAAGGTCAATTTCCGCACGGCGCGGGCGCGCGAGGAGATCACTGTCACGACCGCCGAGCTGCGCGTGCGGCGCGTCAGCCATCGCGGTCAGGTCGCCGAATGGACCTTCAATCCGCTCTGGGTCCGCCTCGACACGGAAGTCGACGAGGACTTTGGCATCGAGCATCTCTATCTGATCTCGCGCGGCCACCAGATCCAAATCGCAAGATTCCTTGGACCGGATGAAAAGGCAAGTTTTTACAAAGGCTTGATTGAGGCGCTGAACGCCGCCAAGCGTGGCCCGACCTACAATCCGGTCACCTGAGGCGCAGTCAGAAATCGGGTGGTTTCGTACCCGCGCCACGCCTACATTTCCAATCATGATGACACTCGCCATACATGACCAGCGCCTGGCCAAGCCCGGCCCCCAGCACGCCGCGCTGCGCGATTATGATTCCGTGCGCCGGGCGATCGCCTTCATCTCGGAAAAATGGCGCGCGCAGCCGACCATCGAGGCGATGGCGGATGCGGCCGGCGTCACGCCGGATGAGCTACACCATTTGTTCCGCCGCTGGGCCTCGATCACGCCGAAGGCCTTTATGCAGGCGTTGACGCTCGACCACGCCAAGGGGCTTCTGCGGGACTCCGCGAGCATCCTCGATGCGGCGCTCGACTCCGGGCTTTCGGGACCGGGCCGGCTGCACGATCTCTTCGTCACCCACGAAGCGATGTCGCCGGGCGAATGGAAGAACGGCGGCGCGGGTCTCACCCTGCGCTACGGCTTCCATCCCTCGCCGTTCGGTACCGCGATCGTGATCGCGACCGATCGCGGCCTGTCGGGGCTCGCCTTTGCCGATCACGGCGAGGAGAAGACCGCGCTCGCCGACATGATGCGGCGCTGGCCGAACGCAAACTATGTCGAGGACCACGAAGGCACCGCACCGCTCGCGGCGCGCATCTTCGACACCAAGCTTTGGCGGCCGGACCAGCCGTTGCGCGTCGTGCTGATCGGCACCGATTTCGAGGTGCGGGTGTGGGAGACGCTGCTCAGGATTCCGATGGGACGCGCGGTGTCCTATTCCGATATCGCCTGCAACATCAGCAATCCGAAGGCATCCCGCGCCGTCGGCGCCGCCGTCGGCAAGAACCCGGTCTCCTTCGTCGTGCCCTGCCACCGCGCGCTCGGCAAGAGCGGCACGCTGACCGGTTACCACTGGGGCATCACCCGCAAGCAGGCGATGTTGGGCTGGGAAGCGGGGAAGCTGGGAGTGCAGTGATTGTTTCTCCCTCTTCCCGCTTGCGGGGAGAGCGTCGGGGTGAGGGGGAGTCTCGGCAGGGACGGTGACAGTTGGATTCGCGGAGGTTCCCCTCACCCGGATCGCATCTGCGATGGCATCCGGCTTCTCCCCGCACGCGGGGAGAGGCGAAGAGCCTAACCCGCCAGATCCAGCTTCGACGCCACCGTCGAATCCGCATTGAGCCGGTAGATGATAGGCACGCCGGTGGCGAGCTCGCGTTTCAAGATGCCTTCGGGCGAGAGCTTTTCCAGCACCATGATCAATGCGCGCAGCGAGTTGCCGTGGGCGGCGACCAGCGTGCGCTTGCCGTTGAGCACGCCGGGCAGGATTTCCTGCACGTAATACGGCAGTGCCCGCGCCAGCGTGTCCTTGAGGCTTTCGCCGCCGGGCGGCGGCACGTCGTAGGAACGGCGCCAGGCATGCACCTGCTCCTCGCCCCATTTCTTGCGCGCGTCGTCCTTATTCAGGCCGGAGAGATCGCCATAGTCGCGCTCGTTCAGCGCGAGGTCCTTCGAGGTCGGCAGGCCTTCCTGGCCGAGTTGGCCGAGGATGAGATCGAGCGTGTGCTGCGCACGTATCAGCACCGAGGTGTAGGCGACGTCGAACACGAGGCCCTGTGCTTTCAGCTTGCGGCCGGCTTCCATGGCTTCCTTGACGCCGAGCTCGGTGAGGTCAGGATCCTTCCAGCCCGTGAACAGGTTCTTCAGATTCCATTCGCTCTGGCCATGCCGCACGAGCACGAGAAGACGTTCGCTCATTGAGTGTTTCCGTTATTTGATCCTGGTTCAGATATCCGCGAGGCCGAGCACGTCGGCCATGGAGTAGTGGCCCGGCTTCCTGCCATGTGCCCACAGTGCCGCCTTGAGCGCGCCGTGTGCGAACAGCATGCGGTCTTCGGCGAGATGCGACAGCGTCAGGCGCTCGAACGGGCCAAGGAAGGTCACGCTGTGCTCGCCGGCGACCGTGCCGCCGCGCAAGGAGGCAAAGCCGATCGCGCCCGGCTTGCGCGCACCGGTGATGCCATCGCGGCCGCGCTCTGCATTTTCTTCGAGCGAAATGCCGCGGCCGGCGGCCGCCGCCTGGCCCAGCATCAGCGCTGTGCCCGAGGGCGCATCGACCTTCATGCGGTGGTGGGCTTCGACGATCTCGATATCAAAGTTCTCGTCGAGCGCCTTCGCGACGCGCTTGACCACCGCGGCGAGAAGATTGACGCCCAGGCTCATATTGCCTGATTGCACCACGACCGCGCGGTTGGTGACGCTTTTGATCACGGCGTTGTCCGAGCCTGACAGCCCGGTGGTGCCGATGACATGGACGAGCCCGCGTTCGGCTGCGATCGCGACATTGGCGATGGTCGCGGCCGGCACGGTGAAATCCAGGATGCCGTCGGCGTCCTTTGACAGCGCCCAGAGGTCCGCCGACAATTTGATGCCGTTTTCAGGCAGACCGGCGAGGACGCCGGCATCCTTGCCGAGCAGCTCCGAGCCCGGCGCTTCCAGGGCGCCGGCCAGCACCGCGCCTTTGGTGTCGGCAATCGCCCGCGTCAGGGCACGGCCCATCCGGCCGCCGGCTCCAGCAACAATCAAGCGCATGTCGGACATGGTGTGATCCTCTTCAGGGCCGTTGTAGCTGCGGGATGCAGTTCCGGCAACCGAGGGGGATCACCCACCGTCATTCCGGGGCGATGCGAAGCATCGAGCCCGGAATCTCGAGATTCCCCGGTGCGCAGTTGCGCACCTGAGGTCTAGTCCTTCGGACCATCCCGCAATGACAGCGTGCCTCAGCCGTCCGACGGCTGTGGGCCGTCATAACCCTCGACGATGATGAGATCGGCGATCGAGTGCGGCTGGCGCACCTTGATGTTGGCCTGGTATTCCGGCGAGTTGTAGCAGGCGATCGCGGTCTCGTAGTCCGGGAATTCGATCACGACGTTACGGGTCCGGCTGGCGCCCTCGACCGTGGTGAACTTGCCGCCGCGGACGACGAAGCGACCACCCCATTTCCTGAAGATCGGACCGTTGGCGGCGGCATAGGGCTTGTAGCCCTCGTCACTGCTCACATCGACGCGCCCGATCCAGTAGCCTTTTGCCATTGTTCTTCTCCCCTGTTGTTTGTGATCAGCCGAGCGCCTGCACGATCTCGACCTGGATGGCTTCAGCGATCGCCCTGGGGTCAGTGGCTTTCACCACCGGCCGCCCAACGACAAGATAGTCTGCGCCGGCGCTGATCGCGCGGCCGGGTGTCATGATGCGCTTCTGGTCGCCGGACGCGGCGCCCGCAGGGCGGATGCCGGGCGTGACGAGATGCATCTGGTGGCCGACGATCTTGCGCAAGGCTCCGACTTCTTCGGGCGACGATACCAGCCCGTCGATACCGAGCACCTGCGCCTGCTGCGCGCGCGCTGCGACCAGCTCGGAGACGCCGAGCCGGAAACCTGCCGCGTGCAGATCGTCCTCATTGTACGAGGTCAGCACGGTGACGGCGAGCAGCTTCAGCTTCGAAGAGCCGCGGCCTTCGACCGCGCCTTTCATGGTCTGCGGATAGGCGTGTACGGTGAGGAAGGTCGCACCGAGCTTGGTGATGCTCTCGACGCCCTGCGTCACTGTGTTGCCGATGTCGTGCAGCTTGAGATCGAGAAAGACCTTCTTGCCGCTGTCGGCGAGCTTGGCAACCAGCGGTAGGCCGCCGGCATAAGCGAGGCGATAGCCGATCTTGTAGAAGGTGACACTGTCGCCGAGCCGGTTGACCATCGCCTCCGCGGCATCGACGCTGGGCAAATCGAGCGCAACGATCAGGCGGTCTTTCGGGGCGATTTCGGCTGGCGTCATGTCACCTCACATCATGCGTTGGGAAATCTCGATCAATTGCCGCACCATCCCCTTCAGCCCTTCGCTGTCGGCCTGGTTCTTGAGCCTGTCCATATCGTCATAGGCTTCTCCGGCAAAGGCGAGCGTGAACTGGCTGGCGATCACATTGGCGTGGCAGGAGGTCAGGATCAGCCGCAGCGCCTGCAGCGCGCGGGCAGCCCCGAGCCGGCTCTGCGAGGCACCGGCGAGCGCGAAGGCGCGGTTGCGGAAGACGTCGCCGCGGGCTTCGTGCAGGTCATGCACGCGGCTGACCCAGTCGATCGCGTTCTTCAGCAGCGGCGGCACCGAGGCGTTGTATTCGGGCGAGACGATCAGCACGCCATGATGCGCGCCGATCATCCGCTTGAGGTTGATCGCGTGCTTGGGCACGCCGGATTTGGCCTGGAGATCGCCGTCATAGATCGGCAGCGGAAAATCGGCGAGCGAGATGCGGGTGACATCGACGCCGGCCTGGGCGAATTCATAGGCGGCGACCGCCGCCAGCTTCGCATTGTGCGAGCCGGTGCGCAGGGAGCCGGGAATAATCAGGATTTTCGGGGCTGCCATCAATCCAATGCGTTCGGCGAAATGAGCCCGCCGCGCAAAGACAGAAGCCGGCGGAATTAGTCCTTGCGATACACCCAGACGCGGGCCGGCGGAAGGTTCATCCAGATCCGTTCCGAAGCCTCTGTGGACACGCCGGGCAGCGATTTCGGGATCGGCGGCACCACCGCATAGGTGAACTGGACGAAGGGCGCGCCGGGGGTCAGCGCCGTGAAGGCGTCGCGGATCAGCCGCAGCCGCGTCAGCATCGGCTTGGTCACCAGCGGCAGGCCGGAGACGACGGCGGAGGCCGGTGCGCTCAGGACGTTCCAGAGCGTGTCGCGCAGGCGATAGGCATCGCCCTGCACCACCTTGGCCTGCGGATAGCGGTCGCGCAGCAGGGCGCAGAAGCCGGGATTGTATTCGACGAGGACGAGGCGCTTCTGGTCGACGCCACGTTCGACCAGCGCGGAGGTGATAGCGCCGGTGCCGGGCCCAAGCTCGACCACCGGTGCCTCCGAATCGATATCGACATAATGGGCCATGGTCCGCGCCAGCAGCTTGCCCGACGGCATCACTGCGCCCATGTGCAGCGGCTTTTCGATCCACGATCTGAGAAAGCGCACCTCGTCATCGAGACGAGGCTTCTTCAACGCACGCGCGGACGATGGCAATGGCATGTCAGGACCGGACCGCGTGACTGCGGCGTGTCAGAAAATGGTCATAAAGACGTATAGGCCGAAGGCAGCACGGTCAAGCCGGGTCAATTCGCCCGATTACCGAAGAAATCCTTGACCTTGGCGAAGAAGCCCTCGGATTCCGGCTGGGTGTTGCCGGAGGAGAGTTTTTCGAACTCGGCCAGCAATTCCTGCTGCTTCTTGGTGAGGTTCTGCGGGGTCTCGACCACGACCTGGACGTACATGTCGCCCATCTGGCGCGAGCGCAGCACCGGCATGCCCTTTGATGCGATGCGGAACCGGCGGGCGGACTGGGTTCCGGGGGGGACCTTCACCTTGGCCTTGCCCTTGTCGATCGTCGGCACCTCAAATTCGCCGCCGAGCGCCGCGGTCACCATCGAGATCGGCACACGGCAATGCAGGTCCGCGCCGTCGCGCTGGAAGAACTGGTGCTGGGCCAGCGACAGGAAGATGTAGAGGTCGCCGGGCGGGCCGCCGCGGACGCCGGCCTCGCCTTCGCCGGCGAGCCTGATCCTTGTGCCGTCCTCGACGCCCTGGGGAATGTTGACCGACAGCGTGCGCTCGCGGGTGACCCGGCCCTGGCCCGAACAGGACGGACAGGCGTCCTCGATCATCTGGCCGCGACCCTGGCAGCCCGGGCAGGTGCGCTCCAGGGTAAAGAAGCCCTGCGACTGCCGCACGCGGCCGGCGCCGCCGCACATCGAGCAGGTCTTCGGCTTGGTGCCGGCCTTGGCGCCGATGCCCGAACAGGCCTCGCAGGTGACGGAGACCGGGATCTCGATCTGCGCGGTCTTGCCGCCGAAGGCTTCCTCAAGCGTGATTTCCATGTTGTAGCGCAGATCGGCGCCACGCTCGCGGCCGCCACGGCCACGCTGCCCCGCCATGCCGAACAGGTCTTCGAAAATGTCCGAGAAAGAGGAGGCGAAGCCCGCGCCGAACCCCGCACCACCGCCAGGACCGCCCTGTTCGAAGGCGGCATGGCCGTAGCGGTCATAGGCAGCGCGCTTGTCCTTGTCCTTGAGGACCTCATAGGCCTCGTTGATTTCCTTGAACCGGACTTCGCTGGTGTCATCGCCTGGATTGCGGTCAGGATGAAACTTCATCGCCAGCTTGCGAAACGACGATTTCAGCTTGGATTCGTCGGCGTCGCGATCGACTTCGAGGGTCTCGTAATAGCAGCGCTTGGTGGACGTGGACATGTGGGACTCGGTCTATCCAATCGCGATTCAAGTCGGAGCGAAGCAACGTCGCCACGCGACAATATAGGCAGCCTCCCGCATCAGAGCAGAGGGCTGCATGGCAGCATTGAGCATAGCTTCTGGGAATTGATCGATCGTAACGGGACCGACTTCAAAAGAGTCTTCGCCCGCCGAGCCCGACACGAAAGCCTCCCCCCTGAAGGGGGAGGCCGGTTGCGCGTGTGGGGTCCAGGCCGTCCGCATCATGACCCTCGCGGGCTTTAAGCGGACTTCTTGTTGTTCTTGTCGTCGTCGACCTCGGTGAATTCCGCGTCGACGACGTCGTCCTTGGCCGCATCCTTCTTGGCGTCGGCCTCGGCCTGCTGCTTGTACATGGCCTCGCCGAGCTTCATCGAAGCCTGAGCCAGCGTGTTGGTCTTGGCCTTGATCGCCTCGGCATCGTCGCCCTTCAGCGCTTCCTTGAGGTCGCTGACGGCATCCTCGATGGCGCGGCGCTCGGTCTCGGCGACCTTCGAACCGTGCTCGGCCAGCGCCTTCTCGGTGGAGTGCACCAGCGCATCGGCATGGTTCTTGGCGTCGACCGCCTCGCGGCGCTGCTTGTCTGCCGCGGCATTGGCCTCCGCGTCCTTGACCATCTTGTCGATGTCGGCTTCCGACAGGCCGCCCGAGGCCTGGATCCGGATCTGCTGCTCCTTCGCAGTCGCCTTGTCCTTGGCCGAGACGTTGACGATGCCGTTGGCGTCGATGTCGAAGGTCACCTCGATCTGCGGCATGCCGCGCGGGGCCGGCGGAATGCCCATGAGATCGAACTGGCCCAGCATCTTGTTGTCGGCCGCCATTTCACGCTCGCCCTGGAAGACGCGGATGGTGACCGCGTTCTGGTTGTCCTCGGCAGTCGAGAACACCTGGCTCTTCTTGGTCGGGATCGTGGTGTTGCGGTCGATGATGCGGGTGAACACGCCGCCGAGCGTCTCGATACCCAGCGACAGCGGGGTCACGTCGAGCAGCAGCACGTCCTTGACGTCGCCCTGAAGCACGCCGGCCTGGATCGCGGCACCGATCGCCACGACTTCATCCGGGTTGACGCCCTTGTGCGGCTCCTTGCCGAACAGCTGCTTCACGACTTCCTGGACCTTCGGCATGCGCGACATGCCGCCGACCAGCACGACTTCACCGATTTCACCGGCGGTGACGCCGGCATCCTTCAGCGCCTTGCGGCAGGGCTCGACGGTCTTCTGAATGAGGTCGTCGACCAGCGCCTCGAATTTGGCGCGGGTGAGCTTCATCGTCAGATGCTTCGGGCCGGTCTGGTCCGCGGTGATGAAGGGCAGGTTGATCTCGGTCTGCGTCGTCGACGACAGCTCGATCTTGGCCTTTTCAGCGGCTTCCTTCAGGCGCTGCAACGCGAGCTTGTCGTTGCGCAGGTTGATGCCCTGCTCCTTCTGGAACTCGTCGGCCAGATAGCCCACGAGGCGCATGTCGAAGTCTTCGCCGCCGAGGAAGGTGTCGCCGTTGGTCGACTTCACCTCGAACACACCGTCGCCGATTTCGAGAATGGAAATATCGAACGTGCCGCCGCCGAGGTCGTACACGGCGATCGTGCCGGCCTTGGTCTTGTCGAGGCCATAGGCCAGCGCCGCCGCGGTCGGCTCGTTGATGATGCGCAGCACTTCAAGGCCCGCGATCTTGCCGGCGTCCTTGGTCGCCTGGCGCTGGGCGTCGTTGAAGTAAGCGGGAACGGTGATGACCGCCTGCTCGACCTTCTGGCCGAGATGGGCTTCCGCGGTCTCCTTCATCTTCTGCAAGATGAACGCCGAGACCTGCGAGGGCGAATAGGTCTGGCCATCGGCCTCGACCCAGGCGTCGCCGTTGGAAGCCTTCACGATCTTGTACGGAACGAGCTTCTTGTCCTTCTCGACCATCGGGTCGTCGTAGCGGCGGCCGATCAGGCGCTTCACTGCGAAGAACGTACGCTCCGGATTGGTGACGGCCTGGCGCTTGGCAGGCTGGCCGACGAGGCGCTCACCGTCGTCAGTCACGGCGACGATCGAAGGCGTCGTGCGCATGCCCTCGGAATTCTCGATAACTTTGGCGTTCTTGCCATCCATTACGGCGACGCACGAATTCGTGGTGCCGAGGTCGATCCCAATGACCTTTCCCATGGTCCTGATATCCTTCTTTTTGCGGCAGGTTGGCTGGGCCCAGAAGGCACCCGAACCGAAACCCCCTAAGATCAAACATTCGCGATATTGCGATGGTTGAGGCTCATATAGGAGGGGGGGAGGGGCCCGCAAGGACCGAACGCAAGTTTGGACCGTGAAAACATTGGGTTTTGGAAGATCATATCCGGGCTTCGCGCCCTTGCAGGTGAGGAATTATTAACACGTTCAGGCTTCAGCCCGGGCCCGCCACCGTAATTGACCCCGCCCTGTTACCGGCGCGCCAAACCCGCTAAAAGGCGCACCGGCCGGACAGCCGCCACGAGGCTGCTTCACGCGACAAAGCGGCCCAATGGCCGACCATCGTACGGCCTCAATGTGAACCAATCAGAGTGCCCATGAAGCTGACCCGCCCTCTCGCCGCGCTCGCCCTCCTCGTTGCCACGGCACTTCCGGCGCTCGCCGCCGACGCCGTCTACCCGCCCGGTCTGCGCCTCGGCATGGTGCCTCTGGTCGGCCTCAGCAAGGCCAGGACCTTCCCGGGCTTCGAGAACGAGGACGGCAGCGTCAAAGTGCTGGTCACCGAACTGCCGCCGGCGGCCTATAACGAGGTCGTCAGTGCCTTCAACGCCAATCCGGCCGGCACCAACGGCGTCAAGCCGGACAAGATCGAGACGCCCGCAGGCCTCGCCTATTTTACCATCGAAAGCGGCAAGGCCGGCACGACACCGGTGAAGCGCTATTCGATGATCGTGCCGGGGTCCGGCTTCTCCGGCTATGTCGCGGTGCAGGTCCCCGAGAATGCCTCAAAGATCTACACCGACGAGGCGGTGCGGCAGATGTTTGCGACCGCCACCATCCGCAAGGAGGTGTCCGCTGACGAACAGATCGGGCTGTTGCCGTTCAAGATTACCGATCTCTCGGGCTTTAAGGACATCCGTACGTTGGTGCCGGGCTCAAGCATCATCCTTGCCGATGGCCATGAGAGCTCGGGCTATGAGTCCAAGCCGTTCATGATTCTCGGCCTGATCGGCGCGACCCCGCAGCAGGCCGACGACCGTGCCCGCTTCGCCCAGGAGGCGGCGCTGCAGATTCCCGGCCTGCGCGAATCCCGCGTCACCATGTCCGAGCCGATCCGCATCAACGGCCAGCCAGGCTTCGAGACCCGGATCGACGGGGTCAGCGGCAAGGACAAGACCCCCGTGACCGTGGTGCAGTGGATCCGCTTCAGCGGCGCTGGAGCCTCGCTGCGCATCGTCGCCAGCGCCCCGCGCGACCAGTGGTCGGACGCCTTCACCCGCTTCCGTGCCGTGCGTGACGGCATCCAGCCGAAAGGTTAGCTGCATCCGCGAGCGAGATGCGCTCCCTCCCCTGCGGGCCCAAGCTCGATTGCTCACCAACGCCGGCTGCATTTTCGGGCTTTTGTTCGTACACGAACGGAACTAGGCTTCCCTCCATTGGATCATCTCATTGGAGGGAGGCGGACGATGCTTGATCGACGACAAATCCTGGCGGCGCTGGGGACCACGGCACTCGCGAGCCTCGCTCCAACCGCGCTGTTTGCAGCGGCTTCCATCAAGCCGGACGACACCTCCGCGCTGCTCGTGATCGACGTGCAGAACTGCTTCCTGCCGGGCGGCAGCCTTGCAGTAAAGGAAGGCGAGCAGGTCGTGCCTGTCATCAACAAGATCGCCAAGGGCTTTGCGAACGTCGTGATGACGCAGGACTGGCACACGCCCGGCCACATCTCGTTCGCATCGGTGCATTCCGGCAAGAAGCCGTTCGAGACCATCGACCTGCCCTATGGCAAGCAAGTGCTGTGGCCCGATCATTGCGTGCAAGGCACCGACGGCGCCTCGCTCTCGAAGGACCTGTCGATCCCGCAAGCCGAGCTCATCATCCGCAAAGGCTTTCACAAGAACGTCGACAGCTATTCGGCATTCCTCGAAGCCGACGGCAAGACCTCGACGGGACTTGCCGGCTATCTCCGGGCACGCAAGATCAAGCGCGTCTTCGTTGCCGGCCTCGCGACCGACTTCTGCGTCGCCTGGACCGCGCTCGATGCGCGCAAGGCCGGCTTCGAGGTCTATGTCGTGGAAGACGCCTGCCGCGGCATCGACAATCAGGGCTCGCTCGCCAAGGCCTGGGCCGACATGGCCAAGGCCGGCGTGAAGCGGATTCAGTCTACGGATATCGCCGTCAGCGCGTAAGCGGCGTCAAACAACTGCCAAACCCTCATCCTTAGGAGCGCGCTTCTTGGCGCGCGTCTCGAAGGATGAAGGCCGAGATGATGCAGCCGGGCCTGCATGGTTCGAGACGCCGCGCAAGGGCGCGGCTCCTCACCATGAGGCCTGAGAGCTAATTGGCGGCGCCGTTCGCCTCGTTGCTGTTCGCGGCCGCCGCGGGCTTCGCGCCGCCTTTGGCGACGCCGACCAGCGCCGGGCGCAGCACGCGCTCGCCGATGGTGTAGCCGGCCTGCATGACCTGCACGACGGTGCCTGCGGGCACGGACGCATCAGGTACTTCGTACATTGCCTGCTGGAAGTTCGGGTCGAACTTCTGGCCCTGCGGATCGAACTTCTTCACGCCGTGCTTTTCTAGTGCGTTGAGCAGCGAGCGCTCGGTGAGCTCGACACCCTCGATCAGCGCGGTCAGGCCGGGATCGGCGGCGGCGCGCGCTTCGGCCGGAACGGCATCGAGCGCGCGCTGGAGATTGTCGGCGATGTCGAGCACGTCGCGGGCAAAGCCGGTGACGCCGTAGAGCTTGGCATCAGCGACCTCCTTGGCGGTGCGCTTGCGTAAGTTCTCCATCTCGGCCAGCGTCCGCAGCATGCGGTCGCGCGCCTCGGCGGCTTCCTTCTGCAGCAGCTCGACCGAACCGGGCTCTGGATCGTCGGGCATGATGTAGGGTTTCGACACCACGGGCTCGTCGGTCGCAGCAGTCGTGTCTTCGGGTTGCCGGTCTTGATCGGTCATCGGCTCTCTTCTCGAACTGGTCTCAAGGGATTTTTCTGGCCCGGATATCGTGCTTCGGGCGCTGAAAATCAAGCACCTGTGATCGACTTAAATGCCGGTCAGCCCCCCAACAGGCGGCTGACGATGCGGGCGGCGTAGTCCACGGTCGGGATCACGCGGGCATAATTCAGCCGCGTCGGTCCGATCACGCCGAGAACGCCGACGATGTGGCCGGCGGCATCCCGATAGGGCGAGATGATGGTGGAGGACCCTGACAGGGAAAACAGCTTGTTCTCGCTGCCGATGAAAATCCGGACGCCTTCGGCGGTTTCAGCACGACCGAGCAGGTCGATCACGCCGCGCTTGGTCTCGAGATCGTCGAACAGCAGCCGCACCCGCTCGAGATCCTCCAGCGCGTGCAGATCCTCCAGCAGATTGGCGTGCCCGCGGACGATGAGTTGGCGATCTTCGTTCTCGCCGCCCGACCAGCTCGCGATCCCGGCCGAGATCACCTTTTGCGTCAGTTGATCGAGCTCGGCGCGGGCCTCTGCGAGCGCGGTCTCGAGCTCAAGCCGCGCCTCGGCGAGCGTCCGGCCGCGAATCCGCGCATTGAGGAAATTTCCGGCTTCGGTAATCGCCGAGGAGGGAACTCCCGGCGGCAGCGTTAGCACGCGGTTTTCGACCTGGCCGTCCTCGCCAACCAGGATCACCAGCGCCTTCTCGGGTTCCAACCGGACGAATTCGATGTGTTTCAGCCGTGCATTGGACTTTGGGGTCAGCACCACCGCGGCCGCGCGGGTGAGACCGGAGAGCCGGGTCAGGGCCTGGTCCAGCGCCGCCTCCACCGATTGCGCCTGGCCGACCGTGGCAAGCTGGCTCTGGATCGACTGCCGCTCGGTCTCGTTGAGGTCGCCGACCTGCATCAGGGCATCGACGAAGAAGCGCAGGCCGAGTTCCGTCGGCAACCGGCCGGCGGAGGTGTGCGGGGCGTAGATCAGGCCGAGCTGTTCCAGATCGGCCATGACATTGCGGACCGAGGCCGGCGACAGCGGCATCGCGATCAGGCGCGAGATGTTGCGCGAGCCGACCGGCTCACCGGTCGCAAGGTAGCTTTCGACAATTTGGCGAAAGATGTCGCGGGAACGCTCGTTGAGCTGGGCGAGGCCTGCGCGCGGCGCGATCAGATGGATCGGATCGTGATGGGCCACAGACGGTAACTCCTCTCAGATACTCATAATTTGTCCATCCCCGGGGGTTCTGACAAGCGTGGCGTTTGCGGACTTCAAATCTAGGGATGAATAAGGCCTGATCTTCCCCCTTGCCGCCCACCCTCACCCCACCTACAAGCACCGCGAATAGCCCTACACCCGCGAGTTTTGGAGGATTTCCCATGCGGCCAAGCCGCCGTGCGCCCGACGAACTGCGCCCCGTGACGCTGGAGCGCGGCGTGGTCAAATATGCGGAGGGCTCCTGCCTCGTGAAATTCGGCGACACCCATGTGCTTGTTACCGCCACGCTGGAAGAACGCCTGCCGCCCTGGTTGAAGGGCCAGGGCCGCGGCTGGGTCACCGCCGAATATGGCATGCTGCCGCGCGCAACCTCCGAACGGACCCGCCGCGAGGCTTCCGCCGGAAAGCAGAGCGGCCGCACTGTCGAGATCCAGCGCCTGATCGGCCGCTCGCTTCGCACCATCGTCGATCTCGAAGCGCTCGGCGAGCGCCAGATCACGGTCGATTGCGACGTGCTGCAGGCCGATGGCGGCACCCGCACGGCCTCGATCACCGGCGCCTGGGTCGCGCTCGCCGATTGCATCAACTGGATGAAGGCGCGCAACATGATCAAGGCCAACGTGATGCGCGACAACGTGGCCGCGATCTCCTGCGGCATCTACAGGGGCACGCCGGTGCTGGATCTCGACTATGTCGAGGATTCGGAAGCCGAGACCGACGCCAATTTCGTCATGACCGGCGACGGCCGCATCATCGAGGTGCAGGGCACCGCGGAACGCGAGCCCTTTACGCAGGACGAGTTGCTGGCGTTGATGGCGCTGGCGCGCAAGGGCGTCTCGCGTCTCGTTGACTTGCAGAAACTGGCTGTCGCGTAGTCAATAGGCCCATGCACCGCCGAATCACCGGAAAGCTCGTCATCGCGACCCACAATCCCGGCAAGCTCGCCGAGATGAAGGAGCTGCTCGCGCCTTACGGCATCGAGGCGGTGTCGGCCGGTGAGCTCGGCCTCCCCGAGCCTGATGAGACCGGCCACGATTTCCGCAGCAACGCCGCGATCAAGGCGATCGCGGCGGCGCAGGCGACCAGGCTTCCCGCTTTCGCCGATGATTCCGGCATCGTGGTCGACGCGCTCGACGGCGCCCCCGGCATCTACAGCGCGCGCTGGGCCGGACCGTCCAAGGATTTCACTGCTGCAATGGCGCAGATCGAGCGCCTATTGCAGGAGCGCGGCGCCACCACGCCGGACAAGCGCAAGGCTCATTTCGTCTCCGCGCTCTGCGTCGCCTGGCCCGACGATCATCTCGAAGAGGTCGAGGCCCGTGTCGACGGCACGCTGGTGTGGCCGACGCGCGGCACCGCCGGTTTTGGTTACGATCCGATGTTCCTGCCTGATGGATACGACCGCACCTTCGGCGAGATGGAAAGCATCGAGAAGCACGGCCTGCCGCCGCTCGGCCTCGGCCTGTCGCACCGCGCCCGCGCCTTCGTGAAACTGGCGGAGATCTGCCTTGAGCCGCGCTAAGGAAGCCTTCGGCGTCTACGTGCACTGGCCGTTCTGCCTGTCGAAATGCCCCTATTGCGACTTCAACAGCCATGTGCGCCACGCCGCGATCGACGAGGCGCGCTTTGCCTCCGCGTTCGCCCGCGAGATCGAAACGACTGCACAGCGCTCACCCGGCCGCGAGGTCACCTCGATCTTTCTCGGCGGCGGCACGCCGTCCTTGATGCAGCCGGCAACCGTCGGCGCCGTGCTCGATGCGATCGGCAAGCACTGGAAAGTTGCCGACGACGTCGAAGTCACGCTGGAAGCAAACCCGACCAGCGTCGAAGCCACGCGCTTCGCCGGCTATCGCGCCGCCGGCGTCAACCGCGTCTCGCTCGGCGTGCAGGCGCTCGATGATGCCTCGCTGAAAGCTTTGGGCCGCTTGCACAGTGCCCGCGAGGCGCTCGATGCCGTCGCCATCGCGCGCCGCTCGTTCGATCGCTATTCGTTCGACCTGATCTACGCCCGGCCCGACCAGACGCCGGCGATGTGGGCCGACGAACTGCGTCTCGCAATCGATGAAGCGGCCGAGCATCTGTCGCTCTATCAGCTGACCATCGAAGAAGGCACGCCGTTCTTCGGCCTGCACCAGGCCGGCAAATTGAAGACGCCGGACGAAGCGGTCGCGCGCGCACTCTACGACGTGACCCAGGAGACCTGCGAGAAGCTCGGCCTGCCCGCTTACGAGATTTCAAATCACGCGCGGCGTGGCGCCGAGTGCCAGCACAATCTGGTCTACTGGCGCGGCGAGGAATATGCCGGCATCGGTCCCGGCGCGCACGGCCGCCTCGACATCGACGGTATCAGGCACGCCACCGCCACCGAGAAACGCCCCGAAGCCTGGCTGATGCGCGTCGAAAGCAGCGGCGACGGTGTCGTCACCGACGATCTCCTCAACAGCGAAGAACGCGCCGACGAATTCTTGCTGATGGGATTGCGTCTCGCCGAAGGCATCGACCCCGAACGCTACACCGCGCTCGCCGGCCGCCCGCTCGATCCGGGTCGCATCGCGCTGCTGCGCGAGGAAGGCGCGATCACCGTTGATGCGACGGGCCGGTTGCGCGTGACCAGCAGCGGATTCCCGGTGCTGGACGCGGTGGTGGCGGATTTGGCCGCGTAAGTCTCAACCAAATCGGTGGTGCGCTCCCTCGCCCGCTTGCGGGAGAGGGTTGGGGAGAAGAGGGTGTCTCTGCAACGGGACAATTCCCCAGAGGAAAGAGCCCTCACCTGGCGCTACGCGCCGACCTCTCCCGCAAGCGGGAGAGGTGAACCAGCTACGCCCCAAAACTCTTCGGCGAGCCCGCGACCGCAACACCGCCGCCGGTCGTCACCTTCATCACCGCGAGCCCGCGCTCATTGGTACCATCAGCGCGGAAGCGGAACAGGCCGTCGATGCCGGCGAAGCCGGACGGATTCGTGAGCACGTCGGGCGAGAACCGCGTGGTGCCTTGCGTGCGCGCAAGCGCTGCGACCAGCGCCACCGCATCATAGGCGAGCGTCGCGGTGCGAATCGGCTCGGCACCGAATTTGGTGCGATAGCGCCCGGAGAAGGCGCGGAAGCCGGCCGGATCCGGCGCGGCGTAGAGGCCGCCTTGCAGAGCCGGGCTGGCATAAACGCGCGGATTGTCCCACAGGCCGGTGCCGAGCAGCTGGATGTTGCGCAAATTGGCGCCGGCCGCGGTCATTGCATCCGCCACTGAGACGACGGCATCGCCGTCATCGGCAATGAACAGCGCGTCCGCACTGCCGAGCTGCTGCGCCACGGTGCGCGCCGGCGTGGCGCGATCGGCGCCGTACTTCTCGAACGCGACAACGCGACCGCCGCGCCGCGGCACCGCCGCCTTCACCGCAGCTTCGACGACATTGCCATAGGCATTGTCGGGCACCAGCACGGCGACCGAGCGTTTTCCGATGCTGGCGGAATATTCGATGATGCGGTTGACGTCGGACTCCGGCAGGAAGCTCAAGAGATAAACGCCGCGACCAGCGATGCTAGAGTCGGTCGAGAACGCGATGACCGAGGTGCCGCGCGTGCGTGCGACCTGCGCCACCGCCGGCACCGATTGCGCAAACAGCGGCCCCAGGATGATCTCGGCGCCCTCCTCGAGGGCCTGCTGCGCGCCGGCTTGCGCGCCTTGCGGGCTGCCATTGTCGTCCTTGATCAGGAGCTGGATGTTCGGGTTCTGGAACTCGGCCAGCGCCATCTCGGCGGCGTTGCGCATCGACTGTGCGGCGAGCCCGGCATTGCCGGCGGCCGAGAGCGGCAGGATCACCCCAACCTTCACCCCGCCGGTGCCGGCGGTGGTCGCCTGCTGCGGCGGACCGGCCGGTTGGGCCGGTGGCGAGGAGCTGGAGAACGGACTGGAAAACTGGCTGAGGCTCTGCTGCACGCCGGCGCAAGCCGACAGCAGGGGCGTGCCGAGCAGCAGGCCAAGCGCACTTCGCCGGGTCGCCCCTGTTAATCGGAGCCCCTGAACGGGAGACTTTGGATCACGCGGGCCCACCATGGCAGCTTCTCTTCTGACCAGCCGCCGCAGCCTGCCAGTCACAACAATTTTTCCCCGACACAAGCCGCGGATTCAGGCATATTGTCGGCAAATAGTTAACCAAAACAAAAGGATAATGACCGCTTAAGGCGGCCGACCTCAGGTCTTGGCTGGCTGTTCGCCGTCCGTCACGCAAGCATCAAGGCGCGGTTTCCGCCGCGAATATGGCGCTGACGCTTCATTCCCCGGGGAATGTGATGCCGGATGGAATCACATTCCAGTCCTTCCTCGCCCAGTTCACTATCTTGTCCCGGCACGATCTTTTTCGAGGGACTGGTTCCCAGCCCAAGGGATCATACCTAAGTTCATCTCATTATGCGCGCAAAGCCGGCCCCGATAAATACGACTGAAGCCACGGACGCCGCCCCGCGCGGTTTCTCCATCGACGCCCACCGGCTCGCGGCGCCGAAGCCGGCTGCCGGCCTCTACCTGGTCGCGACCCCGATCGGCAATCTCGGCGACATCACGGTGCGCGCGCTGCAGATTCTGGCCGGGGTCGACGTCATCGCCTGCGAGGACACCCGCATCACGCGGCGCCTGACCGAGCGCTACGCCATCTCTGCGCAGCTCAAGCAATATCACGAGCACAATGCCGAGGCCGCCCGTCCAAAGATCCTGGAGGCGCTTGCGGCTGGCGGCTCGGTCGCGCTGGTCTCGGACGCCGGCACGCCGCTGATCTCCGATCCCGGTTACAAGCTGGTGCGCGAGGTCTGCGCCGCGGGCCATGCGGTCTATGCCCTGCCCGGCCCCTCCTCCGTGCTGGCCGCGCTGTCGGTCGCGGCGCTGCCTACCGACCGCTTCTTCTTCGAAGGCTTTCTGCCGGCGAAATCCGCCGCGCGGCGGTCGCGCCTCGCCGAGCTCGCCCGCATCGATGCGACGCTGGTGATGTTCGAATCCGGCAATCGTGTGCAGGATACGCTCGCCGAGCTCGCCGAGATCATGGGCGCGCGCGAAGCCGCGATCTGCCGCGAGCTGACGAAACTGCACGAGGAGATTTCGCGCGCGACGCTGAGCGAGCTTGCGCGCGAGGCAGACACGCTGGAGACGCGTGGCGAATTCGTGCTGGTGATCGGCCCGCCCGCGGCGGATGCGGACGTGCTGACGGCGGACGCGCTGGATGATCTGTTGCGCGAGCAGCTCGCCACGCACAGCGTCAAGGATGCGGTCGCACATGCGGTTGCGCTCTCGGGCCGACCGCGCCGCGAGGTGTATGCCCGCGCGCTCGAGCTCGCAAAGGATTTGCGGAGCGGCGATGGCGAAGAGTAAGGATGCCCAGATACCTAAACAGGAACTGAAGATCGCATCGCCCGAGCGCGTCGCCGCGTTCCGCACCGGCATCTCGGCCGAGAGCCGTGCCGCAGCCTTCCTGATGGCGAAGGGCTATCGCATCCTCGCCAAACGCTATCGCACCCCGCATGGCGAGATCGATCTCGTGGCCCGCCGCCGCAACCTGATCGCCTTCGTCGAGGTCAAGGCGCGTGCCAGTCTCGATGAGGCCGCCTATGCGGTGACGCCGCGCCAGCAGCAGCGCATCATCGACGCCGCGCAGGGCTGGCTTGCCACGCATCCCGAGCATGCGGAATTCGAATTGCGATTCGACGCCATGCTGATTGCGCCGCGCTCACTTCCGCGCCATGTGTTGGCGGCATTCGACGCCTCGACCTGAAAGGCAGACCATGAAACTGAACGTCGCCGTCCAGATGGACCCCATCGCCCGCATCAACATCAAGGGCGATTCCACCTTTGCGCTGCTTCTGGAGGCGCAGAAGCGCGGCCACGGCCTGTCCTATTACACGCCCGACAAGCTCTCGATGGTCGGCGAAGAGATTGTCGCGCCGGTTCAGCTGCTGACGGTGCGCGACGAGCCCGGCGATCATTTCACCCTCGGCGAGCCCAGGCGCGAGGCGCTGAACGGCTTTGATGTGGTGCTGCTGCGCCAGGATCCGCCGTTCGACCTCGCCTACATCACCTCGACGCACCTGCTCGAGCGCATTCACCCGAAGACGCTGGTTGTCAACGATCCCGCCTCGGTGCGCAACGCGCCGGAAAAACTGTTCGTGATGAATTTTCCGCAGTTGATGCCGCCGACCCTGATCTCGCGCGACCTGGATGAGATCAACGCGTTCCGCGACAAGTTCGGAGCCGTCGTGATGAAGCCGCTGCACGGCCATGGCGGCGCCGCGGTGTTCCGCGTGATGCCGCAGGACATGAATTTCGGCTCGCTGTTCGACATGTTCTCGGTCACCTTCAAAGAGGCATGGGTTATCCAGCAGTTCATCCCCGAGGTGAAGCTCGGCGACAAGCGCATCATCCTGGTCAATGGCGAGTTCGCAGGCGCGGTGAACCGCGTGCCGGCCACCGACGACCTCCGCTCCAACATGGTCCGCGGCGGCGCGGCAAAGGAGACCGAGCTGACCCCGCGTGAGCGCGAGATCTGCGCCACCGTCGGACCGGCGCTGCGCGAGCGCGGCCTGCTGTTTGTTGGCCTCGACGTGATCAACGACCGCCTCACCGAGATCAATGTGACCTCGCCGACCGGCATCCGCGCCATTGCACGGCTCGGCGGCCCTGATGTCGCGGCGAAGATCTGGGACGTGATCGAGCAGAAGCGGGCGAAGTAAGCGAGCTCCCATCTCGTCGTCCTGGCGAAAACCAGGACCCATTACCCCCACTGCCAGTTTGGCGATGATCGGGGCAGATACCTTCTGCAACAATCCTCGTTGGTGGCTAATGGGTCCTGGCCTTCGCCAGGACGACGCTGATGACGTGGTGCGTCGCTTCGGTCTCATCAGCATTGTGCTTCACTAACCATCCATTCACCATGATGCCTCGCGCTTCGTTCGAACGCAGGAGCGTGCCCGCGTGAATCTACGGGGCCACTGGCCAAGCGGCTAACGCGGCGTTCACCATCTGCCTAAAACGCGTGCCGTCACTGGGCGTCACATTCACCCTCGCAACACCCCTTATACCTTTACTCCCTACTCATCGATGCGGGGGACCCGCCACGTGCGGTTCGAGTGCCCCGCGTAAGAGTAGAAGCGTATGAACACCGCACGCATTGTCGTTCTCGTCATGGCACTGGGCGCCGGCGGCGTCGCTGCGTATCTGGCGAGCGGCTACAATAAAGAGCCCGCGCCCGCTCTCCTGGGGGCCGAGAAGCTGCCGACAGTCGAGGTGCTCGTCGCCAAATCCGACATCCAGCTCGGCCAGGCCGTGAAGGCCGAGGATCTGCAATGGCAGACCTGGCCGCAAGCGACCGCCAGCAGCGCCTTTATCCGCCGCGACAATAGGCCCGACGCGCAAACCCAGATCGCCGGCTCGATCGCGCGCGTGCCGTTGATGCAGGGCGAGCCGATCCGCGAACAGAAGTTGGTGAAGGCCGAGGGCTCCGGCTTCATGGCCGCGATCCTGCCGTCCGGCATGCGCGCCGTGTCCACCGAGATTTCCGCCGAGACCGCCGCCGGCGGCTTCATCCTGCCGAACGACCGCGTCGACATCGTGCTGACCCGCCGCCTGAAGAACCCTGAGGGCGCCAACGGTTCCACCGGGGGCAATGATTTGATCCTGTCCAAGGTCATCCTGACCAACATCCGCGTGCTCGCGATCGATCAGGCGCCGAAGGAAAAGGACGGCCAGAATGCCGTCCTCGGCAAGACGGTCACGCTCGAACTCCGGCCCGATCAGGTCGCCGCGCTCTCGGCCGCGCGCCAGGGCGGCACGCTCACACTGGCACTGCGCAGCATCACTGACGCCAACGCCGCCGACGGCACGCCGGAGGACCAGGCGCTGAAGCGTCCCGACGACGTCAACGTGATCCGCTACGGCGTGCAGGCACGACAACTCACGTCACAGAAGTGATAGGGACAGCATGAACTACGGGGATAATCGGACGGGCCTGCGCATTCGGGGGAATCGCGCTGGCTCGTTCTGGGCAGGGGCAATGCTGATGCTGGGGCTGGTCGCAGCCCCCGATCTCGTCCGCGCTGCGGATGCGCCGGTCGGAGACCAGGCGCCGATGCAGGCGCCGGACCTCGGCGTGTCGCCGGTCGCGACCATCGCGCCGGCCAGGACACGCTCGCTGTCGCTCGGCGTCGGCAAGTCGGTCGTGATCGACCTGCCGCGCGAGGTCAAGGACGTGCTGGTGGCCGATCCGAAGATCGCCAATGCCGTGATCCGCTCGTCGCAGCGCGCCTATATCATCGGCGCCCAGGTTGGCCAGACCAACGTGGTGTTCTTCACCGCCGACGGCCAGCAGGTCGCCTCCTACGACATCGCGGTGAAGCGGGACCTCAACGGCATGCGCGCGGCGCTGCGCCAGTCGCTGCCGGGCGTGCAGATCGAAGGCATCGGCGACAGCGTGATGCTGACCGGCTCGGTGTCGAGCCCGGTCGAGGCCCAGCAGGCCGGCGACGTCGCCGCCAAGCTCGTCGGCGGCCCGGAAAAGGTCGTCAACAACATCGTCGTGCGCGGCCGCGACCAGGTGATGCTGAAGGTGGTCGTCGGTGAAGTTCGCCGCGACATCGTCAAGCAACTCGGCGTCGATCTCAGCGCCAGCCTGAACGCCGGCACCGCGGTGGTGAACTTCAACAATTCCAATCCGTTCTCGGTTTCGGGCGGACCGCTCGTCAGCAGCAACGGGCTCGGCGTGTCCGGCCTCGCCAAAGGCGTTGCCACGGTCAACGCCACCATGCGCGCGATGGAAACCGCCGGCGTGATGCGCACGCTGGCTGAGCCGAGCCTGACCGCGATCTCGGGCGAATCCGCGACCTTCATTGCGGGTGGCGAATTCCCGATCCCGGCAGGCTATTCCTGCGATCCGGTCACGCATGTCTGCACCACCCAGATCACCTATAAGAAGTTCGGTATCTCCCTGAACTTCACCCCGGTCGTGCTCAGCGAAGGCCGGATCAGCCTGCGCGTGATGACCGAAGTCTCGGAGCTGTCGAACCAGCAGGCGATCACCGTGACGCAGGCCGTATCGTCGACCGCGACCAACTCCATCACCATTCCCTCGATCCAGACCCGCCGCGCCGAGACCACGCTGGAAATCCCGTCGGGCGGCTCGATGGCGATGGCCGGCCTGATCCAACAGCAGACCAAGCAGGCCATCAACGGCCTGCCCGGCCTCGACCAGGTGCCGATCCTCGGTGCGCTGTTCCGCAGCCAGGACTTCGTCAACAACGAGACCGAGCTGATGGTGATCGTGACGCCCTACGTGGTGCGCGCGGTCGCCCAGAAGGAATTGTCGCGACCCGATGACGGCTTCGCGCCGTCCTCGGACGCGCAATCGGCGCTGCTCGGCCGCATGAACCGCCTCTATGGCATCGCGCGCCGCGTCGATCCGATCGACGGCGTCAGCGGGGATTTCGGCTTCATCATCGACTGACAAGAACGGTTTGGGGACCGGGGCAAGACACGGGGCAAGAGGGGATCAGACGATGACGAAGACGACAACCGATCGACGTCGCAATTTGCGCATCGCGCTCGCGTTGACGGGGCTCTCCGTCATGCTCGGAGCCTGCAACACCACGGGCGACGTCGTGACCACCCAGACCGTGCCGACCGACTACCGCCTGCGCCACCCGATCGCGGTGCAGGAAGGCAAGCGCTCGATCGTGATCTTCGTCGGCAAAGCGAGAGGCGGCCTCTCGGCCCCGCAGCAGGCGGACGTCATGGGCATTGCCCGGGACTGGGTGCGCGAAGGCACCGGCGCCGTCATCGTCGACGTTCCCATTGATACCGCGAATTCGCGCGCGGCGGCGGCGACTTATCACGAGATCCGCGCCGTGCTCGGTAGCGGCGGCGTGCCGTCGCGCGCCATCGTCCAGCATCCCTATCGTCCCGAAGACCCCGGCCTGCTGCCGACCATCCGGCTGAGCTATTCCAAGATCAGCGCGGTGGCCGGGCCCTGCGGGCTGTGGCCCGAGGACATGGGGCCGTCGATCCTGGACCCCGGCTATAACGAGAACCGGCCTTACTTCAATCTCGGCTGCGCCTCCCAGCGCAATCTTGCGGCGATGATCGACAACCCCGCCGACCTCGAGCAGCCGCGCGGGGAGACGCCGGCCTATACCGCGCGGCGCGACATCGCCTTCGACCGCTACCGCAAGGGCAACTCGACCACCACCAGCTATCCCGAGGCTGACAAGGCCAAACTCAGCGACACAGGCAAATGACGGGCTTTCACGACGAAGAGGCGGACGATCCGCAGCACCCAGAGGAACACATTGCACCGGTTCCGCGCATCTCGGTGCAGGCTTTTTGCGAGACCGAGCAGACGCTCGCCGCGGTGACCGCGGCCGGCCAGGACCGCCGTCTCGCCAAGGCGCACCTCACCGCCAAGGACGGCGGCCTTGCCGCGGCGATCGAAGTCTATGACACGATGCCGACGCCGAACGTGATCGTGATCGAATCCGACGGCACGCGCGACATCCTCGAAGGGCTCGACGACCTCGCCGGCGTCTGCGATCCCGGCACCCGCGTGGTCGTGATCGGCAATCCCAACGACACCGCGCCCTATCGCGAGCTGGTCCGCCGCGGCGTCAACGACTACGTGGTCGGGCCGGTCGAGACAATCGACGTGGTGCGCTCGATTTGTAGCCTGTTCTCGGCCTCCGAAGCCGTCATCACCGGCCGCGTCATCGCCGTGGTCGGCGCCAAGGGCGGTGTGGGTGCCTCCACGGTCGCGCACAACGTGGCCTGGACCATCGCACGCGACCTCGCGCTCGATTCCGTCGTGATCGATCTCGACCTCGCCTTCGGCACCGCCGGCCTCGACTATAACCAGGATCCGGTGCAGGGCATCGCCAATGCGGTGCTGTCGCAGGACCGGCCGGACACGGCTCTGATGGAGCGCCTGCTCGCAAAATGCACCGACCGCCTCAGCCTCCTTGCTGCACCTGCTACCCTCGATCGCGTCTATGATTTCGGCGCGGAAGCCTTCGATGCGATTTTCGACACGCTGCGCATGACCACGCCCTGCATCGTGCTCGACGTGCCGCATCAATGGTCGGCCTGGACCAGGCGCGCGCTGGTCAACGCCGACGACATCGTGATCGTGGCCGAGCCGGATCTTGCGAATTTGCGCAACACCAAGAACATGCTCACCGTGCTCAAGGCGGCACGGCCGAACGACCGGCCGCCGCTTTACTGCATCAACCAGGTCGGCATGCACAAGCGGGCCGAGATCGACGTCAAGTCCTTCGCCAAGACGATGGAAAGCCAGCCGCTCGCGGTGATCCCGTTCGATTCAAAACTGTTCTCGACCGCGGCTAATAATGGCCAGATGATCGCGGAGGTCTCCAGGAGCCACCGCACCACCGAGCTGTTCCAGAACATGGCCAACCGCCTCGCCGGCCGCGGCGAGGTGCGGAAGCCGAAGCGTTCGCTTTTTGCACCGCTCCTGAAGAAGCTGAAGGGCAAATCGGGACGCGGATCGGCACCGCATCGCAAGGCGTCGTAAGCGCGCGAGCGTTTCCGACCGAACAATGACCTCAGCGGCGGCGGATTACTTTTCCGCCCGCTGCTGCTGCTTCTTCGACAGCAACTGACGCAGCGCCGTGACCTTGGCCGCGGCCTGGTCCGGCGGCAAACCGGCCTTCACGATGGTCTCGGCCTCGGCCTGCTTGCCTTCCAGCCCCAACACCAACGCGAGATTGGCCCGCACGCGGGAATTAGTGGAATCGCGCTCATAGGCGCGGCGCATGGTCTCTTCGGCCCGCGGCAGATTGTTCTGGAGCATGTAGGACAGGCCGAGATTGGACAAAACCTGCGGCTCGTCCGGCACGATCTTCAGCGCCGTCGCATAATATTGCTGCGCTTCCTCGTTGCGGCCGAGCTGATCGAGCACCGCGCCCTGCGCCGAGAGGATGTGCCAGTCGGGATCCTCCGGCGTATGCGCGCGGCTGAGCACGTCGAAGGCCTGCTGGAAATTGCCATTGTCGGCGAGCGCGCGACCGTAGCCGGCAAGCAGCGCCTTGTTGCTGGGATGGGCGAGCACCGCCTGCTCCATCACCGCGACCGCCTGGGCGCGCTGGCCGGTCTCGCGCAGCGCCTTGCCGTAGGCGAGGGCGATGTTGGGATCGCTGGGCTTGGCGCGATAGCGCTCACGCAATGCGTCCATATCGGGCCTGGCGTCCGCCGTGGCCGCGGATTCCGATGCGCCGCCGACGCCGAGCGCCCCGGTCACATCCTCCAGGCTCGTGGTCTGGCAACCACCGAGGGCCAGCACCAGAAGTGCGGGGAGCAGCAATCTCGCCGGAGGAGAGACGAGGGACAAACGCTTAGACATACTCTGATCACCGCCGGCGGACTGATCAGAGATGCTTTGCCGATTAACGCTAAATTCCCGTTAAGGAAGCGCGCCCGTCCGGCTTAATCGGTGAACTCAGCACCGAATTCGCAGCCGATGCGCCAGCGCAGGCGGCATTGGCGGGAATAGTCGGGTGCGAAGATGATGGTGAATTGCGGCGGCACTTCCAGAAATTCCGCCACTACCTTCACGCCGCCGTCCGAAATGTCAGTGATCGTACAGTCCCGTGGCAGCGAGCCCGCGCCAAGATGAATCTTGGCGAGCCGCGTGCACACCCGTCGTTCGCTTCTGCGGCGATTTGCAAGCATTTGAATTGTTCACCCGTTAGACCACGGCCTATCCCGCACGCTCAGGAGTAGCGGACATTCGTTGGGATGTGCTGAGCGCAGCCGCTCGCATTCGAGGCGTAGTGTCTGGAGCCGCTTTACGATTAGTTAGGGATCTCGGGGCCGTTGCTCTCGTTCCTGTATTGTTCTTGTCAGGGCGATCCCGCTCTGCTACCCTCGATTGTGCAACGGGGGCAGCATGGTTCAGCGGGTATCTACCGTCGCCTTTGAGGGCATCGAGGCTCGCGCGGTCGACGTCCAGGTGCAGGTCGCGCCCGGGCTGCCGGCGTTCGCCATCGTTGGGCTTCCGGATAAGGCGGTGTCGGAGGCCCGCGAGAGGGTCCGCTCGGCGCTGATTGCCTCGGGGCTGGCGCTGCCGGCGCGGCGGATCATCGTCAATCTCGCGCCGGCCGACGTCCCGAAGGAAGGCAGCCATTACGACCTGCCGATCGCACTCGGGCTGATGGCGGCGATCGGCGCCATTCCGCCGGATGCGCTGACCGGCTTCACCGTGCTCGGCGAGCTTGGCCTTGACGGCTCGATCGCGCCGGTGGCCGGCGTTCTGCCTGCCGCGATCGGCGCCAATGCGCGCGAGGAGGGACTGATCTGCCCGGCGGCCTGTGGCTCGGAGGCGGCGTGGGCGAGTCCGGACATCCAGATCGTCGCCGCACACTCGCTGATTCAGATCGCCAACCATTTCAAGGGCACGCAGGTGCTGTCGCGGCCCTCGCCCAAGGTGCATGAGGCCGCCGCCTCCCTGCTCGACCTGCGCGATATCAAGGGCCAGGAGAGCGCCAAGCGGGCGCTGGAGATCGCAGCCGCCGGCGGCCATCACCTCCTGATGATCGGCGCGCCCGGCGCGGGCAAATCGATGCTGGCGGCACGCCTGCCCTCGATCCTGCCGCCGCTGTCGCCGGGCGAATTGCTCGAAGTCTCGATGATCGCCTCCGTCGCCGGCGAGATCGAAGGCGGCGCGCTGACGGCACGGCGGCCGTTCCGCTCGCCGCATCATTCGGCCAGCATGGCTGCGCTCACCGGGGGCGGCGCGCGTGCAAAGCCCGGCGAGATCTCGCTGGCGCATCAAGGCGTGCTGTTCCTCGACGAGTTGCCCGAGTTTGATCCCCGCGTGCTGGATTCGCTGCGTCAGCCGCTGGAGAACGGCGAGGTCTCGGTGTCGCGCGCCAATCACCGCGTGACGTATCCGGCGCGCTTCATGCTGGTCGCGGCGATGAACCCGTGCCGCTGCGGCAATGCGTTCGAGCCGGGCTATGCCTGCAAGCGTGGCCGCATCGACCGCTGCACCGGCGATTACCAGGCGCGCATCTCCGGCCCGCTGATGGACCGGATCGATCTGCGCATCGAGGTTCCGGCCGTGACTGCGGCCGATCTGATCCTGCCGCCGCCGGCGGAGGGCTCGGCCGAGGTCGCCGCACGGGTGGCAGCCGCGCGCGACATCCAGATCGCGCGCTACGCGGGAGCGGGCCTGCCGCAGGTTCGCACCAACGCCGAGGCACCGGCGTCTGTTCTGGAGGATATCGCCAAACCGGACGCGCAGGGACAAAAACTGCTGCGCGATGCCGCGGAGACCATGCGGCTGTCGGCGCGCGGCTATCACCGCGTGCTGCGCGTGGCGCGCACGCTCGCTGACCTCGACGGCACCGAGAAGATCGGCCGGCTGCATCTGGCCGAGGCGCTGTCGTACCGCGCACTCGCGGAGGATGTGCGGCAGATGGCGTAGCGGCCGCGCGCATCAACCCGGTGGTAACGAGTTTCCTTTACGCTCTGCAAACCATAAGGCCCACAAGTTCCCGAGCGGCCTTTGGCGAGTCTTGGCGAGTAGCGTGTCATGTTGCGTTTCCAGATCCTGGCCTCAGTGGTTCCCCTGTTGGCTGCTGCGGTATTCGCCCGCAGCGAGATCGGATCGGTCTCCCATCCCTGCATCGCCATTGGCGACAGCTCGGTCGAGCTCACCTCCCTGTTCTGGACGGCCGGTATCCAGATCGCCTTCACCGATGATCCCGCGCAGGCCACAGTCCGGGTGCAGATCACCGACGATGCGGACGCTGCCGACTTTGCCGTCGTCGACGACGGCGCCAGCGACGAGCCGGGTGCCTGCCAGGGCAATCCGTCCACACAGCTGGTCGCGATTTCCGCCCAAGACGGCGGTGACCGTCCAACGGTCTATCTCTCCACCGAAGGCCCGGCCGATTACCGCATCTATGTCCGTTCCAAGACGTTTTCGCAGAAGGAAGCCGCAGCCCTGATCGTCGGCGCCCGCGGCAGCCATCGCCATCTCCAGGCCGCCTCGCTCTGAAGCGCGATCGCGCTTCAGGATGTTGTTTTGAGCATGATCCTTCCGAAAAACCGCTACACACTTTGCGCTAACGCGGCCCTTCGGGTCCGGATCATGCTCTGAGGCGTTAACACCTCGTCAACCCTGTTTCGAGGCGGCCTTCAGGCCTCAAACTGTTCGCAAGGTCGGTCGGCACATCGTTACGCTCGGCGGTGGCAGGGTTTACGAGTCGGGGTCGGTAGCGATGGGTCGGACGTTCCGGATCAAGGTGCGCATCCGCCGCTTCAGGCGACAGCACCCCAGGATAGCCTTTGCGATCCGCTCCTTCATGATCTTCTCGGCGACGTTCGGCGGTGCCTATGGCTTCGTCACCGGCAGCCGCTCGGAAAATTCCGGCTACAATCCCAACACCTTTGCGATCGGCGCGAGCTTCCTGTTCGCGCTGGCCTGCCTCGGCTTGGCGACGCTCAGCATGCGCCTGCGTTTCGTCAACAAGCGGATGCGCAAGCTCGCGGCCCACAACGAGGCACTGATCGATCGGAATTGGGAGCTGAAGGAAGCCGAAGAGCGCGCCCGCAGCCTGTTCGAACAGCAGGGTGACCTCATCGTGCTGCGCGACCATCAGGGCCGCATCACCTCCGCCAACGACGCCTATTGCGCGCTCGCCGGGCAGGCGCGTAGCGCGCTGGTCGGCACGCGCTTTGACTTCGACGTGCTGGAGCAGGGCGACAGCGCGCGCGAGAGCAACGGCACACGCATCCACGACCAGAAGATCGCAACGCCCGTCGGGGCGCGCTGGATTGCGTGGCGCGAAGGTTTCGTGCGGCACGATGCCGGCCAGCCCGCCGAATTGCAGAGCGTCGGACGCGACGTCACCGACCGCACCGAGACCGAGCGCGCGCTATCGGACGCCCGCGACCAGGCCGACGCTGCCAACCGCGCCAAATCGCGCTTCCTCGCGATGGCCTCGCACGAGATCCGTAACCCGCTCAACGGCATCATCGGCATGGGCGGCCTCTTGCTCGACACCACGCTGACGCCGGAGCAGACCACTTATGCCCGGGCCGTGAAAACATCCGGCGAAGCGCTGATGGCGCTGATCGAGGAGCTGCTCGACTATTCCAAGATCGAGGCCGGCAAGCTCGACCTCGACCAGCGTCCCTTCGTGCTCCCGATCTTGATCGAGGAGATCACCGAGCTGCTGGCGCCGCGCGCACAGGCCAAAGACCTCGAGATCGCAGCCTATGTCGACGAGCGGCTTCCGTTGGAAGCCATCGGCGATGCCGCGCGGCTGCGCCAGGTGCTGCTCAACCTCGCCGGCAACGCCATCAAATTCACGGCGACCGGCGGCGTGGCGCTGATCGTCGAGCCCGGCATCTGGCCGAACGAAATCAGTTTTCTGGTGCGCGACACCGGCATCGGCATTGCGCCCGAAGCGCAGTCGCGCATCTTCCGCGAATTCGAGCAGGCCGACGACCGCGTCGCCCGCACCTATGGCGGCACCGGACTTGGCCTCGCCATCAGCGAACGCATCGTCAAGCGCATGGGCGGCCGCATCACGCTGGAGAGCGAGCCCGGCAAAGGTTCGACCTTCGAGGTCGCGATCCCGCTCGCGCCCTCGCAAGGCGAGGCCGGACAAACCGCATTCCCGAGTCCCGATCTCGCCGGCAAGTCGATCCTGCTGGTGGCCGACGGTATCGAGGCATCCCTGATCGCACGGCGGCTGGAGCGCTGGGGTGGTTCGACCTGTCTGGTTGCGGATACGGCTGTGGCCGAGGCGTTGTTGCCGGAGCGCTCATGGCATGCGGTGCTGATCGACCGTGCGCTCGGTCCGGCAGTCACCGATCGCCTGGGTGAAGTCGCCCGCGCCCATGCGACGCAGCGCCTCGTGCTGCTGACGCCGAGCTCGCGTCATGAAAAACTCTCGTCGGCCTTCACCGGCTTCCTGGTGAAGCCGCTCCGCGCAGCCTCACTCGCCGCGCGTCTCGCGCTGACGCCGGAAGTGGCCTCGCCCGATCTGGCGCCGGAGCCCGTCCAGCCGGCTCCGGTCAGACCGCCTGCCAGCGGCCTCTCGATTCTCGTCGCCGAGGACAACGAGATCAACGCACTATTGATGCGATCGCTGCTGACGAAGCTCGGTCACCGTGTCGTCATCGCGGTCGATGGCGAGGCCGCGCTGGAATCGTGGCTCGCGGCGAGCTCGGCCGGCACACCCTATGATCTGGTCCTGATGGACATCCAGATGCCACAGCTCGACGGTATCGAGGCGAGCAAGCGCATCCGCGCCCACGAGGCCGCAATCGGAGGCCAACATACGCCGATCCTGGCCCTCACCGCGAATACGCTCGTGGAAGATCGCTACGCCTGTTTCGAGGCGGGCATGAACGGGTTTCTGATCAAGCCGCTCGATCGCGAGAAGCTGGACGAGGCGTTGGCCGGGCTGGCGGCGGCACGGCAGCTTGCGGTGTAGCGATAATCGACGCTGCCGTAGGGTGGGCAAAGCGAAGCGTGCCCGCCAATTCCATCTGATTTCGGCGAGAGATGATGGGCACAGCGCTTCGCGCCTTTGCCCACCCTACGAGACCGCCTACAATCTTCGCAGCGCCACGCTCTCCACCGCATGATCCGCGCCCTTCTTCAGGATCAGCGTCGCACGCGGGCGGGTCGGCAGGATGTTGTCTTCGAGATTAGCGAGGTTGGTGCGCTCCCAGATCGCGGTGGCGGTGGCGGTGGCCTCCTCGTCCGACAAGAGCGCATAGCGGTGGAAGTAGGATTTTGGATCGGTGAACGCGGTGTCGCGCAGCGCCAGGAAGCGCTTGATGTACCAGCGCCGCAGCGCCGCCTCGTCGGCGTCGATATAGACCGAGAAGTCGAAGAAGTCGGACACCACGGGCACCGCCTTGCCGTCGCGCGGCAGCTTGCCGGTCTGCAGCACGTTGACGCCCTCGACGATCAGGATGTCGGGTTGGTCGATCTCGGCCCATTCGTTCGGAACGATATCGTAGGTCAGATGCGAATAGACCGGCGAGCGCACGTGGCGGCGACCCGACTTGATATCGGAGAGGAATCCGAGCAGCAACGGCAGGTCGTAGCTCTCCGGAAAGCCCTTCTTCTGCAAAATGCCTTGCTGCTCCAGCAGGGCCTTCGGGTAAAGGAATCCGTCGGTGGTGATCAGGTCGACCTTCGGGCGCGGCGACCAGCGCGCCAGCAGGGCCTGGAGCACGCGGGCTGTGGTGGACTTCCCGACCGCGACGGAACCCGCGACGCCGATGATGTAGGGCACCTTGCGATCGCGGATATTGAGGAACTGGCGCTCCGCGTAATACAGGCGCTGCGTCGCGTCGACATAGATCGACAGCAGGCGCGACAACGGAAGATAAATATCCTCGACCTCCTTGAGATCGAGGCGATCGTGCAGCGAACGCAGCCGGTCGAACTCACCCGGCTCCAGCGTCATCGGCGTGTCGTCGCGCAACCGCGCCCATTCCTCGCGCGTATAAACGCGGTACGGATTATACTGCTGCTCCGGTGCGCGGATATCCATGACGCGACCTTCTCCGTTGGGATCTACTAGCCCTTACGCGAAGCTTTCTCTTCCAAGCCTGACATATTCGTGCGCTTGTCCAGCGCTGCTTCCACCTCTTCCAGCTTTATGCCGCGCGCCTTGAGCAGCACAAGGAAGTGGTAGAGCAGGTCGGCACTCTCGGCGATCATATGCGCGCGATCGTTTTCGACTGCCGCGATTACGGTTTCGACTGCTTCCTCACCGAACTTCTTGGCGCAATGTTCGGCGCCCTTGTCCAGAAGCTTGCGGGTATAGGAGCCCTCGCCACCGGAGGCCGCGCGGGCGTCGATGGTCTCGGCGAGATCGTGGATGGTGAAGCGCGGCATACAGAACACTCAAAACACGTCCGGCTGAACGAGCCGGCCCCACCAGCTCATGTAGCACTTTTATGAACGGAAGTCGTCAGGCATCCAGGCGCATGGGTAATCCGCGCCGGGCCATGTGCTCCTTGGCTTCACGGATGGTGAATTCCCCGAAATGGAAGATCGAGGCAGCCAGGACAGCGGTGGCATGCCCGTCGCGGATGCCGTCGACGAGGTGGTCGAGATTGCCGACGCCGCCCGAGGCGATCACGGGAACGCCGACGCTGTCGGCGATCGCCCGGGTCAGCGGGATGTCAAAACCCTGCCTGGTGCCGTCGCGGTCCATCGAGGTCAGCAGAATTTCACCGGCGCCGAGCGAGACTACTTCCTGAGCATATTCGATCGCGTCGATGCCGGTCGAGTTGCGGCCGCCATGGGTAAAAATCTCCCAGCGATCGGAGCCACCCGGGCGCTTGACCCGCTTGGCGTCGATCGCGACCACGACGCACTGCTCGCCGAATTTTTCCGCGGCTTCCTTGACGAACTCGCGCCGCGACACCGCGGCGCTGTTGATCGAGACCTTGTCGGCGCCGGCGCGCAGCAGCGTCTTGATGTCATTGACCTCACGGACGCCGCCACCGACCGTCACTGGCATGAAGCAGGCCTCCGCCGTGCGCCGGACCACATTCAGCATGATGCCGCGGTTCTCATGGGTCGCGGTGATGTCGAGGAACGTCAGCTCGTCGGCGCCCGCGGCGTCATAGGCAATTGCGGCCTCAACGGGATCGCCGGCATCACGAAGATCGACGAAATTGACGCCCTTGACGACTCGGCCGTCCTTGACGTCGAGGCAGGGGATCACGCGCACCTTGAACATCGGATGTCTCCTAGGCCGCGCGTGCGTTGCGGATCAAAGTGAGGGCGGCGGCCGGATCGAGCCGGCCGTCATAGAGCGCGCGGCCGGCGATGGCGCCGGCGAGCTTTTTGGCACGCGGCGCCAGCATCGCCTTGACGTCTTCGATCGAGGCGAGGCCGCCGGAGGCAATCACGGGAATCGAGATGGCGTCGGCCAGCGCAATGGTCGCGTCCAGGTTCAAGCCCTTGAGCAGGCCGTCGCGCGCGATGTCGGTGAAGATGATGGCGGCAACGCCGGCATCCTCGAAACGTTGCGCGATCTCCAGCACCGTGACCTGCGAGGTCTCGGCCCAGCCTTCGACGGCCACCTTGCCGTCGCGGGCATCGAGCCCGACCGCGACGCGGCCGGGGAATTTTTTCGCCGCAGCTTTCACCAATTCGGGATCACGCACCGCGGCGGTGCCGATGATGACGCGGCTGATGCCTTTTTCGAGCCAGGCCTCGATGGTCGCAAGATCGCGAATGCCGCCGCCGAGCTGCACCGGAATCTTGATCGTCTTCAGCATCGCTTCGACGGCTTGCGCGTTCACCGGCTTGCCGGCGAAGGCCCCGTCGAGGTCGACGACGTGGAGATATTCAAAACCCTGCGTGACAAAGCTCTGCGCTTGGGCTGCAGGATCGAGATTGAACACGGTCGCACGCGCCATGTCGCCTTGCTCGAGGCGCACGCACTGGCCGTTCTTGAGATCAATGGCAGGAAAGAGAATCACGGCTTCCATCGCAAGAAGTTCGAGATCAGGGCCAGCCCGAAACGCTGGCTCTTCTCGGGGTGAAACTGCGTGCCGATGGCGGTGTCCTTCGCAACAATGGCGGTGACTGGCCCGCCGTAATCGGCGCGCGCGAGCACGTCCGCCTCACTGGCAGCGTTGAGGTGGTAGGAGTGTACGAAATAAGCGTGCTGGCCCTTGGGGCCGAGCGGCAGCTTGTTCAGCACCGGATGCTCCTGCAGCAGGTCGAGCGTATTCCAGCCCATGTGCGGGATCTTCAGGCTCTCGTCGCGCGGCGTGATCTTCTCGACGTCGCCGCCGATCCAGTTCAGGCCTTCGGTGATGACATGCTCCTTGCCGCGGCTCGCCATCAGCTGCATGCCGACACAGATGCCGAAGAACGGCCGCGCCTTGACGCGCACGGCTTCGGTGATCGCCTCGACCATGCCGTTGACGGCGTCGAGCCCGCGCCGGCAATCGGCGAAGGCGCCGACGCCCGGCAACACCAGACGATCGGCCTCATAGGCCTGATCGGGATCGCTGGTGACGAACACCTTCTCGCCGTTCTCCAGACTGCGCGCGGCGCGCTCAAACGCCTTGGCGGCGGAATGCAGATTCCCGGAACCGTAATCGATGATGGCGACGCTCATCGTGACCCTCCCGGTTCTGGAAACAATCCAATGATGCCGCCGGCCGGAATCGGCGGCGGGTTCGAAAATGGCTGACCCGGCAAATTGCGTGTCGGCGGCGGACCGCCGCGATCGACGGCCCATTGATCGTTGACGATACCGCGCTGTGCTTGGCTCCAGCGCTCGAAGAAGCGCCGCTCGGCGGTGTCTTCGTCGTCGGCGACGACGACGTCGAGCTGCCGCCAGCTGCCGCGCGACAGCGTCCAGCGGCGCAGGCTCGAGGCCTCGAAGCCCATCAGCAACGCGATGATGGCGCTGGCGAAGAAGATCGAGTTGCGGCCGAGATTGAGGCTGGACAGCCCGGCATCGAAGGCGGCGAGGAAGACGATCCAGCCGATCAGGGCGAGCCAAAGCCGGTTCCAGAGCAGCCACACCGGGCCAAAGATCATCGCCCAGAAATGGAAGCCGTCGCGCACGAACACGAACTTGTCGGTCGCGCGCAGATCGGCGCCGCCTGGGGTGGGAGCATGAACTGTGTAGACAGGCATGGTGATGCCCCGTTCTCGAGAATTGAATAGGTGCCGCCGGCGGCGTTTCGCTAACCGACGGAGATGTCAGCCGCCGAGCGAGCCCTTGGTGGACGGGATTTCGCCCGCCGCCTTCGGATCGATCGCAACCGCCGTGCGCAGCGCCCGCGCCAGGCCCTTGAAGCAGGACTCGGCGATATGGTGGCTGTTATCGCCATATAAGGTCTCGACGTGGAGAGTCACGCCGGCATTCATGGCGAAGGCCTGGAACCACTCGCGCACCAGCTCGGTGTCGAACTCACCGATCTTGTCGCGGGGGAAGGCGGCCTTGAACACCAGGAATGGGCGGCCCGAAATGTCGATGACCACGCGCGACAGCGTCTCGTCCATGGGCATGTGCACGCCGGCATAGCGGGTGATGCCCGCCATATTGCCGAGCGCCTGCCTGACCGCCTGACCAAGCGCGATGCCGGTGTCTTCGGTGGTATGGTGATAATCAATGTGCAAATCGCCCGCCGCCTTGACCGTGAGGTCGATGCGGGAATGGCGGGCGAGGAGATCGAGCATATGGTCGAAAAAGCCGATGCCGGTCGCGATACTGGCCGCGCCGGTGCCATCGAGGTTCACGCTGACCTCGATGTCGGTTTCCTTGGTCTTGCGCTTGATCGTCGCGGTGCGCATTGAAAGCTTTCGCTGGGATTTTGGACCGAAAACGGCGCTCTTTTAACAGCCAAATGACGCCTTCGCTACTGCGGGAACGGCTGGCCGGGCCTCTTCTCCTGGCTATGGTGAGCGAAATGGGCCCGGAGTGGCCCGTTGTACGCCCGTCCATGACCGCCTAAATCAGGCCGGACAACGAGGGTTATTATGCAGGATTCCCAGAACAGTTCGCCGGTCTGGCACGGCACCACGATTTTGACGGTTCGCAAGGGCGGCAAGGTGGTGATCGGCGGCGACGGCCAGGTCTCGATCGGCCAGACCGTGATCAAGTCCAACGCCAAGAAAGTCCGGAAACTCGGCAAGGGCGACGTGATCGGCGGCTTTGCCGGCGCTACCGCGGACGCCTTCACTTTGTTTGAGCGGCTGGAGAGCAAGCTCGAGCAATATCCGGGGCAATTGACCCGGGCCGCGGTCGAGCTCGCCAAGGACTGGCGCACCGACCGTTACCTCCGGCGGTTGGAGGCGATGATGATCGTGGCCGATAAAGACGTTTCCCTGGTGCTGACGGGCACCGGCGACGTGCTCGAGCCCGAGGCCGGCGTGATGGCGATCGGCTCCGGCGGCAATTACGCACTGGCGGCGGCCCGCGCCCTGATCGACACCGACAAGGACGCCGAGACCATCGTCCGCCGCTCGCTCGACATCGCCGCCGACATCTGCGTCTACACCAACCGCAACGTCACCATCGAAGCGCTGACGGCTGGCTAGGATCTGTGGCGCGACAGCGGAGCTCGCGCCGCCAAGAGCACAAAGCAGCTTGTCCCAGCCCGCATCTGATCCTAGCTAAGGTCTCATGACAGACTTCTCTCCCCGCGAAATCGTTTCCGAACTCGACCGTTTCATCGTCGGCCAGGGCGACGCCAAGCGCGCCGTCTCGATCGCGCTGCGCAACCGCTGGCGCCGGCAGCAGCTCACCGGCTCCTTGCGCGAGGAGGTGCTGCCGAAGAACATCCTGATGATCGGCCCGACCGGGGTCGGCAAGACGGAAATCGCGCGGCGGCTCGCCAAGCTCGCGAACGCGCCGTTCCTGAAGGTCGAAGCAACAAAGTTCACCGAGGTCGGCTATGTCGGCCGTGACGTCGAGCAGATCGTGCGCGATCTCGTCGAGGTCGCGATCGCCCAGGTGCGCGAGCGCAAGCGTAAGGACGTGCAGGCGCGGGCCCAGCTCGCCGCCGAAGAGCGCGTGCTCGATGCGCTGGTTGGTGCCAATTCCAGCTCGGCCACCCGCGAGTCCTTCCGCAAGAAGCTGCGCGCCGGCGAGCTCAACGACAAGGAAATCGAGATCGAGACACAGTCGTCCGGCGGCGGGCTTCCCATGTTCGAGATACCGGGCATGCCGGGCGCGCAGATGGGCGCGATCTCGATCGGCGACATCTTTGGCAAGATGGGCGGCCGCAGCAAGACGCGGCGGCTGACGGTCGAAGGCTCGCACGAGATCCTCGTCAACGAAGAATCCGACAAACTGCTGGACACCGATCAGCTGACGCTGGAGGCGATCAGCGCGGTCGAGAACAACGGCATCGTGTTTCTGGACGAGATCGACAAGATCTGCGCCCGCGAGGGCCGCGTCGGCGGCGACGTCTCGCGCGAGGGCGTGCAACGCGACCTGCTGCCGCTGATCGAGGGCACTACAGTCTCGACCAAGCACGGCGCGGTCAAGACCGATCACATCCTGTTCATCGCGTCCGGCGCCTTCCACGTCGCAAAGCCATCCGACCTGTTGCCGGAATTGCAGGGCCGCCTCCCGATCCGCGTCGAGTTGCAGGCGCTGAGCCGTGATGACATGCGGCGCATCCTGACCGAACCCGAAGCCTCGCTGATCAAGCAATATGTCGCGCTGATGCAGACCGAAGGCGTCACGCTCGACTTCACCGACAGTGCCGTCGACGCACTCGCCGACGTCGCCGTCGCCGTCAACTCCACCGTCGAGAACATCGGCGCGCGGCGGCTCCAGACAGTGATGGAGCGGGTGCTGGACGAGATTTCCTTCACCGCCCCCGACCGCAATGGCGAGACCGTCCGGATCGATGCCGATTTCGTGCAGAAGCACATCGGCGACCTCGCCAAGAACACCGATCTGAGCCGGTTTATTTTGTAATTCTGGCCTGGCGCGCTATGGATGCGGCGTGACCGCACGCGTCCTGCAAAACCCCTGGCGATTCCTGCTCGCGATCAACGCGGCGGTGATCGCCGGCGTCTTCATTCACAAGATCCAGCTGCCGCCCTACGTCCCCTACATCCACCTGCTCGTCGACTACCATTTCGGCTTCATCAAGCGCGCGCTGATCGGGGCCATCGTCGCACTGTTCACGGCGAAGGTGCCGGTCTGGCTGGTGTTCGCGCTCGGCGGGGCGACGTGGCTGGTGACCTCAGGGCTTTACGCAAAACTGTTTCAGAAGACATTCGGCTTCACGGCGAAGACGCTGCCGCTGTTCGTCTTCATCGCGGGCTCGCCGTTCTTCCTGAAGAATTTCATGCACACGCTCGGCCATTTCGACATCTATGGCTGCGCGCTGGCGATCATCCTCCTGCTGATGCCGGCGGGCTCATTGCTATTCGTGGCAACGGCGGCGCTGTTCTCGATCATTCTCGTCCTAGTCCACCATATCCATCTGCTGATGTATGTGCCAACCATCATCACCATTGTCGTGACCAGGCACTATCTTGCTTACGGCCTCAACCGCACCAATCTCACCTTCGGCATTCTCGCGTTCATCCTGGTCTCAGCGCTATTTTTCGCAGCGCAATTCCTCGGGACGATGCCGATTCCGGAAGCGGATTTCGTCGCATATCTCAAGACGCGTATGGCCGATCCCTCGCGCACCGATCTGCTGCAATTCGCCTACATCTGGTACCAGCCGCTGGCGAAGGAAATTTCCGACACCTGGGCATGGCTGCCGCACAACAGCCTCGGCCTTCCCGTCTTCGCCCTGTTGATCTGGCTGCACACGCCGCTATGGCGCTATTTTGCGGAGCTCATCGGTGCACTGGCGAGCGAGACCCACCGCAGGCTTATCATCGCGGCACTGATCGGGATCAGCCTCGCCTATCTCGTGATGTTCGCGATGGTGTTCGACTATTCGCGCTGGATCTCGAACTGGGCGGTCTGCATGGTCCTGATCCTGCACGCGGTGAAGATGCTGCCGGCCAGGAAAGAGACGCCGTTGATTCCGGCCAAGGACCAGAAGACCAACATCTTCGGCCTGGCTCTCACGCTGATCCCACGCGTCGGAATCGTCCGCCCGTTTTAGGAGGTGCGCTCCCTCTCCCGCTTGCGGGAGAGGGGTGGGGAGAGGGCTTTCTCCGCGAGCGAGAACCCCCAAGAGGATAAAGCCCTTACCCGCCGCGCTTCGCGCGACGGCCCCTCCCGCAAGCGGGAGAGGCAAGGGGAGCCCGGGGCTCCCTCGAACTCCTAACCTCTCGCCCGCCTGATCCGGACATAAAGCGCGCCCTCGCCGCCGTGGCCGATAGCTGCTTCCTCGAAGCCAACCACGAAAGCACGGAATTCCGGCAGGCTCAGCCATTCCGGCACCTGGCGGCGCAGCACGCCACTTTCGCCGCCGCTGCGGCCCTTGCCGGTGATGACCAGTACAAACGTCAGCCCATCATGATGGGCACGGTGAAGGAAACCGGTTAGGGCGCGATGGGCGCGCGTCTGGGTCATGCCGTGCAGATCAAGCCGCGCCTCGATCTCGCTGCGACCGCGCGACAGCTTTGCCCGCTCGCGCTTGCCAAGCGGCGCAAGCGGCGGCATCGCCGGCTTTGATGGACGCGCGGTCGGCGCTTTAGCCAATGGCCTCTGCGGCGGCGCGGCGTTGGTAACCGGCGCAGCAGCCGAAGGCTCCGTGCGCGGTGCGGTGGGCACCCTGCTAGCGCGATGCTTCCGCAGCGGCTTGACCTGTTTTGCAACGAGCTCCCACAACTCGCGGTCTTCCTCGGTGAGCGCACGGCGACGCGGCGAGGGACGCGGCTCCAGCACGGGCGGACGGGACGATCGCTTCATTGCTGATAGGAACGACTTTTCATGTGCCGGCGCGGTTCGCGGACAGGCTCTATCACTGGACGCGGCGCGGGCAACGGCACCGGGCCTGCGATGGCGACGGTCTCGCCCTTCGCCGGGTCCTTGGTGGAATCAGTCTGCGGAAACAGTTTTGCGATCTTCTCCGACGGCCGTGGATCCGGCACCGGCAGCCGCGCCGCCCGGACACTCGGATCGAGGCTCTTCGGCACCAACATGACAAAATGCATGGGATGACGCAGCCGGCCCGAGACGCGGCCGGCATCGGCGCCCGCGCCAAAATAGAGATCGGCGCGCGCGGGGCCGATGATGGCCGAGCCGGTGTCCTGCGCGATCATCAGGCGATGGAACGGGGTCTTGGCGCGGTCGGATTCGATCGGCAGCTCGCCCTCGATGAAGAACGGCGTGCCGTAGACGTGGAGCGATTTATCGACCGCGATCGAACGGCCGGCGGTCAGCGGGATGCCTTGCGCGCCGACCGCCTCGTCCTTGTCGGACAGATTGACGTCGTGGAAGAAGATATAGGAGCGGTTCTGGCGCCGCAGCTCCTTCGCACCGTCAGGGTTCTGCGCCATCCACTCCCTGATCTTCTGCATCGACATCTCTTCCTTCGGGATGATGCCGCGCTCGATCAGGACACGCCCGACGGCCGTATAGGGATAGCCGTTGTAGGAATCGTAGTTGAGCCGGATCGTGCCGCCATCGTCGAATTTGATTCGTGCCGAACCCTGGATCTGGGCAAACAGAAGATCGGTCGGGTCCTTCAGCCAGGCGATTTCGAGGCCACGGCCGGCGATCTTGCCGTCCTCGATCTCGCCGCGATCGTAATAGGGCACGAGCTTGCGGCGGCCGATCTTGCGATAGACCGGTCCCTTGTTGGGCAGGCTGACCGACGCCTGATTGAATCCGCGCACGAACAGGTTCGAGGGGCGGCGATAGACCGGGACATTGTAGACATCGGTCTGCGTGCGCGATCCCTCCAGCACCGGCTCGTAATAGCCGGTCACAAAACCATCGGGCTCGCCGAGGCGCGAGATGCGCAGCGGCGAAAAATTCTCCTCGAAGAAGGTCTTTGCCTTGGCATCGTCGGTCGGCTCCAGCGATTTGGCGGCCCGGCAGGGTTCGCTCAACGAGCCGCCCAAAGCCCTTGGCTCGGGAGTGCCGGTCTGCGCATTGATCGAGCGGCAGCTGGCGCGAAAGGTCTTGTACGCCGCGAGATGATCGTCGTCGCCCCAGCCCTTCACGTCGGCCCAGGCCAGCGGCAGATATTGCGCGCCGGGAATCTCGAGCGGGAGCGGGAACCGGGGATAGGGCAAAGGCCGCGGAGGGATCACAGCCAGTTCGGGAGGGTGATGGTGATGGCTGCGGTAATGGCGCCGCGCAGCCTCGGCGCCAAGCGAAAACGAAGCCAGCACGACGAGACCAGCGCAAAGCGCCGTCGCGCTGTTCTTCAGGAAACCCTTAATTCGCGCTTCCGGTGCCAACCAGCTTCCAGTTCGGATCGCGAGAGGTGGTATCGCGGGCGAAAGTCCAGATGTCGGTGATGTCGGCGACCTTGTCGGGGTTGCCGTCGACGATGTTGCCGGCCTTGTCGCGGGTGACCGAGATCATCTGCGAGACGAAACGCACGGTGAGTTGCGCGGTGCGATCGCGCAGCTCGGCGCCGACCAACTCGGCTTTGTCGATCGAGACGAAACGGGTTTCGGTCTTCTGGTCGTTCTTCTCGCGGTCCTTGATGGCGGCATCGAAGCTTTCATAGACCTCCGAGGACAAGAGGTCGCGCAACGCGCGGCGGTCGCCATTGGCAAAGGCCAGCACGATCATCTCATAGGCGCCGCGGGCGCCCGAGAGGAAATGGCGCGGGTCGAAGGTGGGATCCCTGTCGACGATGGCGTCGAGACCCTGGCCGAGTGCGGTGCCAGGCTCGGTCAGGCCCTTCCAACGGTCGGAGGGCGGGCTCGCCTCTGCCGTCGGTGCCGACGGCGGCTGGTCGATCACCTTGCCCGGCATGGTCACGACGTTCTTGTCCGGCGCGCCCCCGAGCGCGTTGCGAGCCGTGCGGTCGAACGGCGGCCGCTCACTGCCGGTCCGCTGCCCCAGCACGCTGCGCAGCCGCAGGAAGATAAAGACCGCCAGCGCAAGGAAGATGATGGTGTAGATGTCCACGTCGTATCGCTTTCTGGTCTTTACTCAGGTCTTCTTTGGGGTCACTGCCGGGAAAATCAATCCGGCCAGTAGACCGTTCCATACCGGAACGGCAAGATGACATCACCATTTTAGGCCCGCGCGTCACGTCCGCCGGATGTAGGCACGAAATCATGCCCGGCCAATGGCGCCTTTTGGCACAGCAGGAAGTGTAGCGCGTTTTATCCTTAAGGGGAAACCCGATCCTGGCCGGAAATCGCGCATCTTCAAACGTTTAACGTGTGATTTCGTGTCCCGGGTGGGTCAAACGTCCCAATTATGGGCGCGGCCCGGATCGACCCTCCGGCGGCCTTCGTCCTTGTGGAATGAGGCGGCCCTATGTTAGCCAACCGCCGCGAAATTCAGCCCAATCGGGTAAGGAGACACTTCGATGACAAACGGTAACGGCACCCCTCCCGAGGCGGCCCAGGCTCCCCAGCTCAACGTGCTGGCGCAATATACCAAGGACCTCTCGTTCGAAAATCCGAACGCACCGACCTCGCTCCAGCCGCAGAGCCAGCCGCCCCAGATCAACATCCAGATCAATGTCAGCGCCAATAATCTCAGCGAAACCGAGTTCGAGGTGACGCTGTCGGTCGAGGGCAAGGCCGAGACCGCGGGCAAGATCATGTTCTCGTTCGAGCTCGCCTATGCCGGCGTGTTCCGAATCGCCAACGTGCCGAAGGAGAATCTGCACCCGCTGGTCATGATCGAATGCCCGCGCCTGCTGTTCCCGTTCGCCCGCGAGATCATCGCGACCGCCGTGCGCGACGGCGGGTTCCCGCCGCTGATGCTGGACCCGGTCGATTTCGTCGGTCTCTATCGCCAGAACATGGAGCGGCAGATGGCCGCTCAGCAGCCGGCGGGTCAGGCTTAACCGGCCGGAGGAGCGGCGGGAGCGAGCAAGAACTCGTTCCAGATCGCCTTGTCGCCGAGCGTTGCGATGAAAGCCCGATGGGCCTCGCGCTCGGCGTCTGACACCCGCGGCGCAAGCGGTACCAGCCGCTGCCGCCGCGGCGCATCGCCGACATTGACGCGAATCTCCTGGGCTTCCGAAGCCAGCGACAGCTGCGACTGCCGCGCCCCGACCAGATCGACATAGACTTCGGCCAGCAACTCGGCGTCGAGCAACGCGCCGTGTTTGGTGCGGCGTGAATTGTCGATCGAATAGCGCGAACAGAGATCGTCGAGCCGATTGGACACACCGGGATGCTTGCGTCGCGCCAGCAGCAGCGTATCGACCAGCCGCTCGCGCGGAACCGCAGCGCGCTTGATCCGGTCGAGCTCGGCATTGATGAAGCTGATGTCGAACGAGGCGTTGTGGATCACCAGCGGCGCGTCGCCGATGAATTCGAGAAACTCGTCGACGACCTCGTGGAACAACGGCTTGGTCGAGAGAAACTCGGCCGAGAGCCCGTGCACGGCGAACGCCTCTGCCGGCATGTCTCTTTCAGGATTGATGTAGACGTGAAACGTCTGTCCCGTCGGCATGCGGTTGAACATCTCGACGCAGCCGATTTCGACCAGGCGATCGCCGCGCAGGGGATCGAGGCCGGTTGTTTCGGTGTCGAGAACGATTTCACGCATGATTTGGGACGCCGTATGAGGCGGCGAATCAGGCCCGCCGCTGCGGCATGTTAACGACCTCGGAGAGAATGTGCGCGATTTGCGCACGCACCGGCTCGAGTCCGTGCGACGTATCCACCACGAAATCAGCCCGCTTGCGCTTTTCGGCGTCGGGCGTCTGCTTGGCGATGATGGCATCGAGCTTGGCCTCGTCCATGGTGCCGCGCGCCAGCACGCGCTCGCGCTGAAGTTCCGGCGAGGTCGATACCACGACCACGGCGTCGACGCGCTTTTCTCCGCCAGTCTCGAACAGCAGCGGGATGTCGAGAACCACGACCGGTATCTTGGCCGCTTCCGCATCGGCAAAGAATTTTTGCCGGGAGGCGCCGAGCATGGGATGGACGATCTGCTCGAGCTGCTTGATCGCGGCGGGGTCGTGCACCACGCGCGCCGACAGTTTTTGCCGGTCGACCTTGCCGTTTGCGGTGGTGCCGGGGAAGGCGGCCTCGATCGCAGGCGCGGCTTCGCCTTCATAGAGCTGATGGACGGCCGCATCGGCGTCGTAGACGGGAACGCCGGCCTCCGCGAACAATTTCGCGGTGGTGGATTTGCCCATCCCGATCGAGCCGGTCAGTCCGAGAATCCGCATCAGCGCAAACCATCCCTGTCAGTCAGACCGCAACTAGCTGTTCGCTTCGCAGGAACGCAAGCAGCGGCAGCAGCGGCAGGCCGAGAATGGTGAAATGGTCGCCCTCGATGCGCTCGAACAGATGGATGCCGAGGCCTTCAAGCTGATAGGCGCCGACGCTTCTGGTCACGGCATCGCCGGCGGCGCCGAGATAGGCTGAAAGCTCGGCCTCGGACATCTGCCGCATCGTCATGCGGGCGACCGACACATCCTCGAAAACAATCTTGCCGTCATGCGCCACCGCGACGGCGGAATTCAGCTCGTGGCTGTGGCCGGCGAGATCGCGCAGCTGCGCCAGCGCCTGTGCGCGGCCCGTGGGCTTGTTGAAGAGCCGATCGCCCAGCGCCAGCGTCTGGTCGGCACCGATCACATAGTTTCCGGGACGATTGACCGAGACCGCCTTGGCCTTTTCGCGCGCCAGCAACAAGCCGATCTCGCGCGGGTTTGAAAGTTTTGACGCGGCCTGAATGCCGCGTTCATCGATGTCAGCGGTAACAGCCTCGAATTCGAGCCCGGCATTCGCCAGCAGCATTTTGCGCGCGCTGCTCTGCGAGGCCAGGATCAACGGAGATGTGCCGCGCCACAGACCCATTTTCGAAGCCTATTCCGACGGCCGATGGCGCTGGCGATCGCTGTAAAGCTTCATGATCGCCGCCGCGGTTTCCTCAATCGAGCGCCGCGTCACATCCAGCAGCGGCCAATCGTGCTTGGCGCTCAGCTTGCGCGCAAACGCGACCTCCTCGGTCACCGACTGCCTGTCGGTATACGTGTCGCTGCCGGATTCGGCACCCATCGAGAGCAGGCGGTTCTGGCGGATCTGGATCAGGCGTTCCGGTGTCGCATGCAGGCTGACGACCAGCGGCCGGGTCAGCGTCTCCAATTGCGCCGGCACGGGAATGCCCGGCACCAGCGGCACGTTGGCGGTGCGGATGCCGCGATTGGCGAGATAGATCGACGTCGGCGTTTTCGAGGTGCGGGACACGCCGACCAGGACGACGTCGGCCTCCTCAAGCCCTTCGACGTGCTGGCCGTCATCGTGGATCATCGTGTAGTTCAGCGCGTCGATGCGCTTGAAATATTCGGCGTTTAGCACGTGCTGCGCGCCGACGCGGCCGGTGGTCGCAGCGCCAAGATAGGCTTCAAACAATTGCATGACCGGGCCGATGATCGAGAGGCTCGGAACATTGATCGCCTTGCATTTGTCCTCGAGCCTGGAGACCAGATCCTTCTCCAGCAACGTGAACAGCACGATGCCCGGCGCTTCCTCGATCTCGTCGAGTACGCGGTCGAGCTGCTTCTGGCTGCGCACCAGCGGATAGACATGCTCGACCGGCGTGACGTTGGCGTACTGCGCAGCGACGGCGCGCGCGACCGTGATCAGGGTCTCGCCGGTGGAGTCGGAGACGAGGTGCAGATGGAAATAATTGTTCGAGGTCGGCACAAAAACTCTTTGTATGGAGGCGGTGTGGTTTGTGGATTTCTGTGGACCTTAACGCCTCGGAAAGGGTTGTGCGACACCAGGGGCGGGACAAGTGCCAATTTTCTTCACACCACTGCCCATCGGAACAAGTCCGACGCCCTGCCGAGCGGAAAACGGGATTGCGCGGACAACGCCCTTGATAATCTGCCGACAGAAACGCGCAAGTCTTTGAAGCTGGCTGGCTTATTGCGAGCCGCCAGAGCTATCCGGGATATGTTGATGGATGTGAACAAGCGCAGGTAAACCAGCGGATGGAATTGCATGAGTCCAATCCACGGTCACATAGACTCAAACCTTAAGAATCTAAGATTCTTAGATTTAAGAGGAGCGCTACGGACGGATATGTGTGCAGGTGAGACCTTAACGAGTTCTTACTATCCCCAGCCCGCCAGACAGCCGGGCGCAAGGCCGGATGCCGGGCATGTTTGAGGACGTCTATCTCTGGATCAAGGCGGTGCATGTGATCGCTGTCATCTCCTGGATGGCCGGCATGCTCTATCTGCCGCGGCTGTTCGTCTATCACTGCAAGGCCGAGATCGGCTCGAAGCAGTCCGAAACCTTCAAAATCATGGAACGCCGGCTGCTCAAGGCGATCATCAATCCGGCAATGGGTGTGACCTGGCTCGCCGGGCTCTATCTGGCCTGGGCCGGCCACTGGTTCTCGTTCGGCTGGCTGCACGTAAAACTGGCAATGGTCCTCGCGATGTCCGCGCTCCACGGCTTTTTGTCCCGCTGGCTTAGGGATTTCGCTGCCGACCGGCGCCCGCATAGCCAGAAATTCTTTCGGATTATCAATGAGGTGCCGACCGTTCTGATGATCATCATCGTTATCATGGTGATCGTGAAGCCGTTCTAGGCAGGAATCTGGAACGATCGCTCAGCGCTTCGGCTTGCGGAGTGAGAAGCGATTTTCTATATTGGTCGTATCCCACCCAACGCAGGCGGATGTGGTTGTGTCTGAGCTTTTCAGAGGCCGGACACCGCATCAGGTTTGAAGCCTCCACCGGCACTTAACCTTGCCAGACCTGCGGACCTTACCTTTCTCGTGTCCGCATTTCAGAGCCTCCTCGCACCCCCTTCCAAGGTTACCCCACAGGACCACCCCAATGCGGGAAATTAAACTCCAAGACCTCAAGTCGAAGACGCCGGCCGAGCTCGTCTCGTTCGCGGAAGAGAATGGGGTCGAGAATGCCAGCACCATGCGCAAGCAGGAGCTGCTGTTCGCCATCCTCAAGCAGCTTGCACTCGCCGAGACCGACATCGTCGGCGAGGGCGTCGTCGAAGTGCTCTCCGACGGGTTCGGATTCCTTCGTTCGCCCGATGCGAATTATCTGCCGGGCCCTGATGACATCTACGTCTCGCCCTCGCAGATCCGCCGTTTCGGCCTGCGCACCGGCGACACCATCGAAGGCCACATTCGCAGCCCGAAAGAGGGCGAGCGCTATTTTGCGCTCCTGAAGGTCAATACGCTCAATTTCGAGGACCCGGAAAAGGCCAAGCACAAGGTCAATTTCGACAACCTCACGCCGCTGTTTCCGAATCAGCGTTTCCGGATGGAAATCGACGATCCGACGCGGAAAGACCTGTCGGCGCGCGTCATCGACATCGTCGCACCGATTGGCAAAGGCCAGCGCGCGCTGATCGTCGCCCCGCCGCGCACCGGTAAAACCGTGCTGATGCAGAACATCGCGCATTCGATCACGCACAATCATCCCGAATGCTATCTGATCGTGCTGCTGATCGACGAGCGTCCGGAAGAAGTCACGGACATGCAGCGCTCGGTGAAGGGCGAAGTCGTGTCCTCGACCTTCGACGAACCGGCGGTGCGTCACGTCCAGGTCGCCGAGATGGTGATCGAGAAGGCCAAGCGCCTAGTCGAGCATGGCCGCGATGTCGTGATCCTGCTCGATTCGATCACGCGCCTGGGTCGCGCCTACAACACGGTGGTGCCGTCATCCGGTAAGGTGCTGACCGGCGGTGTCGACGCCAACGCGCTGCAGCGGCCGAAGCGCTTCTTCGGTGCCGCCCGCAACATCGAGGAGGGCGGTTCGCTGACCATCATCGCGACCGCACTGGTCGACACCGGCAGCCGCATGGACGAAGTCATCTTCGAAGAATTCAAGGGCACCGGTAATTCGGAACTGATCCTGGACCGCAAGGTCTCGGACAAGCGCACCTTCCCGGCGATCGACATCTCCCGCTCCGGCACCCGCAAGGAGGAGCTCATCACCGACAATCAGGTGCTGAAGAAGATGTACGTGCTTCGCCGCATCCTGAATCCGATGGGCACGATGGACGCGATCGACTTCCTGCTCGACAAGCTGCGCTCGACCAAGAGCAATTCGGAGTTCTTCGACTCCATGAACACATGAGCCAGGCCGCGGCAAAAGTTTGGAGGGCGCCTTCTGGCGCCCTTTTTCTTTTTTGCGGCTCTGTTGCGGGCAGGGTGCAGCATGGCGAGGGGGACACCAATCCGACGTTCAATAAGCTATCGATCTCTCGTAATATTTGATTTTTTTGGCCGATTGGCTCGGGCCGAGGTTACTTTGCAGGAGAATGCTGCGCTCGATATTGCATTGCAAAATGGTCGTTGCTGCACGCCGGAGTGCAGCAAAACCGTCAGCGAAAACAGCCCGTTTGCCTTTTCTCTGTCAGGCGGACAAATAGGCCATGCATCCGCGAGACCAGACCATCTTTGCGCTGTCGTCCGGCCGTCCGCCGAGCGCGATCGCCATGGTGCGTGTCTCGGGCCCGCAAGCCGGCCTGGTGCTGACGACGCTCGCGGGCAAGCTGCCGGCGCCGCGTCAGGCCAGCCGCCGGCTGCTCCGCGACGGCGCAGGCCAGCCGATCGACGATGCGATGGTGCTCTGGTTTCCGGGGCCGGCCAGTGCGACCGGCGAGGACGTCGCCGAATTTCACGTCCATGGCGGCCGCGCCGTGCTGGCCGCACTCTTTGCTTCGATTTCGATAATTCAGGATACGCGTGCGGCAGAGCCGGGTGAGTTCACGCGGCGCGCCTTCGAGAACGGCAAGCTCGACCTGACCGAAGCCGAGGGCCTCGACGATCTCATCCACGCCGACACCGATCGTCAGCGCCGCCAGGCGCTGCGGCAGTTGCAAGGACTGCTCGGCCATCGTGCGCGCGACTGGCGCGAGCGCATCATCGAAGCATCAGCGTTGATCGAGGCCGGTATCGATTTTTCCGACGAGGGCGATGTGCCTGCCGAGTTGATGGCGCCGGCGGTGAAAGCGATCAAAGCGCTTCACGACGAAATCGCAGAGGTCCTTGCGGCACAGGGACATTCTGAACGCCTACGCGACGGCCTTGTGGTCGCGATCGCGGGCAAGCCGAATGTCGGCAAGTCGACGCTCATGAATCAGCTGGCGCGGCGCGAGGTCGCGATCGTCTCGCCCCATGCCGGCACGACGCGCGACGTTATCGAGGTACAGCTCGATGTCGACGGCTACCCTGTCACGGTCATCGACACTGCCGGCATTCGCGAGACCGAAGATCCCGTCGAGCAGGAAGGCGTGCGCCGCGCGCGGGCGCGGGCTGAAGATGCCGACTTGGTGCTGTGGCTAGTGGAGGGCGCGCGTGTCGCCGACCCGGATGCGATGCGGTCGGTGCGGACGTCCGGCGAGGGCCATCGGTCCAGCGGCTCGGTCTGGATTGTGCGCAACAAGATCGATCTTGGCGACGCCGGGCCGCACGGCGAGTTCGGGATCTCGGCCAGCCGAGGCGACGGCATTCCCGAGCTGATCGAGGCGCTGGTGAAATTTGCCGCCGACTTCTTCGGAACCAGCGAGGGCGCATTGGTCACCCGCGCCCGCCAGCGGGATCTGTTGAGCCGGGCCGCGGACAGCTTGCGCCGGAGTCTGGAGCTAGTAGACGAGGGCGAGGAGCTCGCCGCCGAAGAGCTGCGAGCCGCCGCTTATGCCTTGGGCCGGCTGCTCGGCCGGGTCGACGTCGAGGACGTCCTTGGGGCCATCTTCCAGAAATTCTGTATTGGAAAGTAGGGCTAGTTCTTCAATCTAGATAGCGCTTATTCCATCGTCTGTGTTTCACGTGAAACGGCGTGGTATGACTTCGTTTCACGTGAAACAACTGCCTTCTCCAGTTTTGGCTTCCGGCTTTCCCGCCCCTGAGCTAGAAGTCCGCTCATGCGACCGGAGCGAGAGAGTTTCGACGTTATCGTCATTGGCGGCGGCCACGCCGGCTGTGAGGCCGCGGCTGCGGCTGCCCGGATGGGCGCGGCCACCGCCCTGGTGACGCACCGTTTCTCCACCGTTGGCGCGATGTCCTGCAATCCCGCAATCGGCGGCCTCGGCAAGGGCCATCTCGTCCGCGAAGTCGATGCCCTTGACGGTCTGATGGGCCGGGTCGGCGATGCCGGCGGCATCCAGTTTCGGGTCCTCAATCGTCGCAAGGGCCCCGCAGTCCGTGGACCCCGCGCTCAGGCCGACCGAAAGCTCTATGCCGCGGCCATGCAGGCCGCGATCCGGGAGACCGAAGGTCTTTCCATTATCGAAGGTGAGGCCGACGAGCTGATCGTGGTCGATGGCCGAGTCACGGGGCTGCGCCTGGCGGACGGTCGGGTGCTCCGGGCAGGGGCCATCGTCGTCACCACCGGCACCTTCCTGCGCGGTCTGATCCATCTCGGTGAGAAGAATTGGCCCGCCGGCCGTGTCGATGAGGCCCCGGCGATGGGCCTCTCGACCTCCTTTGAGCGCGCCGGTTTCACCCTCGGGCGGCTCAAGACCGGGACTCCGCCGCGCCTCGATGGCTCCACGATCGACTGGTCTGCGGTTGAAATGCAGCCGGGAGACGAACCGCCGGAGCCGTTCTCGGTCATGACCGAGCGGATCACGACTCCGCAGATCCAGTGCGGCATCACCCGGACCACGGCTGCCACCCATGAGGTGATCCGGGCCAATGTCCATCGCTCCCCGATGTACTCCGGCCAGATCAAGAGCTCCGGTCCGCGCTATTGCCCCTCGATCGAGGACAAGATCGTCCGCTTCGGCGATCGTGATGGCCATCAGATCTTTCTCGAACCGGAAGGTCTCGATGATACGACCGTCTATCCCAACGGCATCTCGACCTCGCTGCCGGAGGAGGTCCAGCTCGCGATCCTCGCCAGCATCCCGGGCCTCGAGCGGGTGAAGATGGTCCGCCCTGGCTATGCCATCGAATACGATCACATCGATCCCCGCGAGCTCGATCCAACCCTGCAGACCAAGCGTCTGCGTGGTCTCTTCCTGGCCGGCCAGATCAACGGGACCACCGGATACGAAGAGGCCGCCGGGCAGGGCATCGTCGCCGGCTTGAACGCGGCGCTCGCGGCGAGCGGAGCTGCATTGACGGTGTTCGACCGTGCCGACGGCTATCTCGGGGTGATGATTGACGATCTCGTCACCCGCGGGATCAGCGAGCCCTATCGGATGTTCACCTCCAGGGCCGAGTACCGGCTGACCCTGCGGGCGGACAATGCCGATCAGCGCCTGACGGAGAAGGGGATTGCACTGGGCTGCGTCGGCAGTGCCCGGACCCAGTACCATCGGACCAAGATGGATGCCCTGAACGCGGCGCGAACGCTGTCGAAGTCGCTGACCGTCACCCCGAACGAGGCGATCAAGTACGGGCTGTCGCTGAACCGCGATGGCCAACGCCGGTCCGCCTTCGAGCTGATGGCCTATCCTGATATCGGCTGGAGCCAGGTCCGTGCGATCTGGCCGGAGCTATCCGCCATGGATTCCGCTATCGCTACCCATCTCGAGATCGACGCGAAGTACGATGTCTACCTGGAGCGCCAGAGCGCCGACGTCGCAGCCTTCCGGCGCGACGAGGGGATGGTGCTGTCGGAGGTCGACTACCAGCAGGTCCCCGGTCTCTCCAATGAGGTGCGTGCCAAGCTGGAGAAGGCACGGCCATTCACGGTCGGCCAGGCCGGCCGGATCGATGGCATGACCCCGGCCGCGCTCGGCATTCTCGCGGCCTATCTCCGTCGCGAGGCACGGAAGACCTCCAAGGCAATCGCATAGGCGTTTCACGTGAAACAGCGCGGATCCGGCGGGGACAGACCGCTATCGCGACGACTCGGGGCGGGCGAGGGCGCAGCTCGTCGATCCGATCCGGCGCCGGCCAAGCCGAAGCTCGACAAGGCCGGCGCCAACGATCAGGCACTCGACTCCATCATTGCCGCCGATAAGCGCGAGGCCTTGAGGCTCGCGCCCGTTTCACCCGAAACGGAAGCCCGGCTCGACCGCTACATCGCTTTGCTCCGGGAGTGGCAGGCCAAGACCAATCTGATCGCGCCCTCGACCTTGCCGCATCTCTGGACCCGGCACATCGCCGATTCGCTTCAGCTCATGGCTCTCGCGCCATCAGCCAAAAGCTGGGCCGATCTCGGCAGCGGCGGCGGCTTTCCGGGCGTCGTCCTCGCCTGCGCGATGGCGGGGACACCCGGTGCTAGCGTGCATCTCGTCGAGCGAATTGCCAAGAAGGCTGCCTTTTTGCGCGAAGCGATCCGCGTCACCACATCTCCGGGGCTCGTACATCTCGCTGAGATCGGGGATAATGTGGATAGAATCACCGGCCCCGTCGATTGCGTCACCGCGCGCGCTCTGGCTCCGCTACATCAACTCATCGGCTTTGCGGAGCCGCTGATGCGCCAAGGCGCAAAGGCGCTATTTCTTAAGGGTCAAGATGTAGAGGCTGAATTGACCGAAGCCACTAAATATTGGAATATTCAGCCGCAGCTCCACCACAGCCGGACTGGCGACGGTTGGATCGTCGAGCTGACATCGGTTGAACGGCGTGGGTGAGCGTTCAGCGGTTGAGTGGGGATTTCAATGACCGTGATTGACGAGCCGCAGCAAGAGCAGGCTGCCCAAGACCAGGCGGCCGAGGTCCCGCATGGCCACCCGCGCATCCTGGCGCTGGCGAATCAGAAGGGCGGCGTGGGAAAAACGACCACAGCGATCAATCTTGGCACGGCACTCGCTGCGATCGGCGAGCGCGTCCTGATTGTCGATCTCGACCCGCAGGGCAACGCCTCGACCGGCCTCGGCATCGATCGCCGCAACCGTTCCTGCTCCACCTACGACGTGCTGATCGGCGAATCGAGCTTGCGCGAGGCGGTGGTCTCGACGGCGGTGCCGCGGCTGCACATCGCGCCCTCGACCATGGATCTCTCCGGCCTCGAGCTCGAGCTCGGCACCACGCCCGGCCGCGCCTTCAAGCTGCGCGACGCGATCGGCGCGCTCAACAACAACGTCTCGCCGGACGCCGACTACACTTATGTGCTGATCGACTGTCCGCCCTCGCTGAACCTGCTCACGGTGAACGCGATGGCCGCGTCGGACGCGATCCTGGTGCCGCTGCAATGCGAGTTCTTCGCGCTCGAAGGTCTGTCGCAACTGCTGCAGACGGTGGAGCAAGTGCGCTCGACGCTCAATCCCAACCTGTCGATCCACGGCATCGTGCTGACCATGTTCGACTCGCGCAACAATCTCTCGAACCAGGTCGTCGCCGACGTTCGCCAGTTCATGGGCGAGAAGGTCTACAAGACGATGATCCCGCGCAACGTGCGAATCTCGGAAGCGCCGTCCTACGGCAAGCCGGTGCTGGTCTACGATCTCAAATGCGTCGGCAGCGAAGCTTACTTGCGGCTCGCCACCGAGGTGATCCAGCGCGAGCGCGAGCTGCGCGTCACGCATTGACGATGCCGTAGGGTGGGCAAAGCGAAGCGTGCCCACCAAAATAGTTCGATTGAAGGATGGTGGGCACGGCGCGAGGCGCGCCTTTACCGACCCTACGATCGAGAGTCTGAATTCAGTTCTGGAGTGCTGCAGCGTGAATCCAAGGGAGCTGGCGATGGCCGATGAAGCGCGTTCGCGACTGGGCCGGGGTCTTGCAAGTCTGATCGGCGATGTCGGCGGCGAGGCTCAGCACGTCGATCGTCCCCGTGCGCAGCGCAAGGTGCCGATCGAATTCATCAAGGCCAATCCGCGCAATCCGCGCCGGACCTTTTCGGACACCGAGCTCAAGGAGCTCTGCGAGTCCATCAAGCAGCACGGCGTGATCCAGCCGATCGTGGTGCGTCCGGTGAAGGGCGCGCAGGACCGCTACGAGATCATCGCCGGCGAACGGCGTTGGCGCGCCTCGCAGATGGCGGGCCTGCATGAAGTGCCGATCGTGCCGGTCGACATCAGCGACAGTGATGCGCTCGAATTCGCGATCGTCGAAAACGTGCAGCGCGAAGACCTCAACCCGATGGAAGAGGCGCAGGGCTATCACGCGCTCGCCAACGAGTTCAAACGTAGCCAGGACGATATCGCCAAAGTCGTCGGCAAGAGCCGTAGCCACGTCGCCAATATGATGCGGCTGACGAAGCTGCCGGCCGAGGTGCAGGCCTTTATCGCGACCGGCGAGCTGACCGCCGGTCACGCCCGCGCGCTGATCGGCGTGCCCGATCCGCTCGCCGCCGCCAAGCGCATCGTCCAGGAGGGCCTCAACGTCCGTCAGGCCGAGGCACTTGCGCATGAAGAAGGCGTGCCGGAGCGGAAGCCGCAGAAGGCGCGTGCCACGGGCGGAAAGGAAAAGGACGCGGACACGATCGATCTCGAGAAGCGCGTCAGCGACGCTCTCGGCCTCAAGGTCACCGTGAGCCACCGCGACCCCGGCGGCTCCGTGCAGATCAACTACCGCAACCTCGATCAGCTCGACGAGGTGATGAAGCGGCTGGCCAAGGGCGCGCTGTAGGCCGCCGCAATCTCCTCGTCATTGCGAGCGCAGCGAAGCAATCCAGAATCTTTCCGCGGAGAGACTCTGGATTGCTTGGTCGCTTGCGCTCCTCGCAATGACGTAGAGAGAGCGGCGGCTCAGCCCCGCCGCTTCGCATTCGCGGCGATTGCCATCAGCGTACGCTGAGCGATGGCGCCGGCCAGCGTCGATTGCTTGCGGGTGTCGAGCGCGGCGGTCGCCAGCTGCTCGATGATGACGGCGAGCCTTGCCACGCTGAAATTGCGCAGCGCCGTTTCCACCGCGGACTTTCGTGAAAAATGCAGCCGCGGAAAGCCGCCGTCGAGAACAGTGGAAGCCGGCGTGCCGTCGGCGATGGCGAGGGCGGATTTGTGCAGCCACGCCGCCTGCCGCTGCGCAGCCGAGATGATCACGCCGGGATAGGTGCCGGCGATCATCGCCTTTGCGAACTCGGTCTCGACGACATCAGGCCGGCCGGCGAAGGCGCCGTCGACGATCGGATCGAGCTTCAGCTCGGACGCATCGGCGACCACGGACATGACGTCGTCCAGTGTGATCTCGCCTTTGCCGTGGGCGTAGAGGGTGAGCTTGCGCAGCTCGTTGCGCGAGGCCTGGCGATCGCCGCCGAGGAACGACATCAGTGCGGCGCGGGCATCCTGTGCGATGCGTAAGTTGGCGATGCGGAGCTCGTCCTCCATCAATTTCGCCAAATCGCGCTCGGAATCGGGATAACAGCCGATCGCCACAGCCGTCTTGGCTTTCTCGCAGACCTTGCGCAGCGGCGATTCAGGGCGCAGCTCGCCCGCTTCAATCACGATGCGGCAATCCTTCACGCTCATCTCCGCCAGCGTGTCGACGCCGGCAGCAAAGCTGCGCGAGCCGGCGCGGATCCGGATGGCGCGGCGGCCGCCGAACAGCGGCACGGTCATGGCTTCGTCGACGAGACGTGACGGTTCGGCCGAGAGCTCGTCGCCGTCGAGCTTGACCAGTGAGAAAGGATCGTTGGGATCGTCGACGGCCGAGGCAATCAGTGCATCGGCGCGCTCGCGCACGAGGCCGGCATCGGGACCGTAGAGCAGGATGATCGGACGGCCCGCATCGGGACGGGCGAGGAAGGCGTCGATCTCTTTTCCGCGCAGCGCGACCATGTTGCCTCAGGGACGTCATTCCGGGGCGGCTCGAAGAGCCGAACCCGGACTCTCGATCCACGATCTCTGGATTCCGGGTTCACGCTTCGCGAGCCCCGGAATGACGGAAAATCAACTAGGTACCCGCGGTGAAGAACGCGGCGAGCCGGGTGTTGATGTTCTCGGCGATCTCGTTGGCGGCACGATCCTCGGCGTCACGCACCGCGCGGTTGCGGGCGAAGCGCTGGTAGGAGCCGGGCATGTCGTAGGACACGCGCGAGAACGTGGTTCCGGTCATCACCGACTTGCCGGTCGCGACTTCGATCAGATTGTACTGGCAGTCGATGCCGTAGTTTTCGCTGCTCGGCAGGCCGGTGTTGGGATCCACGATCAGCGACGACTTGCTGCTGGCGAAACGAATATCCAGCCGGTGCGTCGGCGGCATGCCCGTCGCCGAGCCGTACAGCTTGAACGCCAGAGCGTTGCGGACCTCTACGCCGACCCGGGCCTCGCGCGAGGCATTGGCCTTGGCGATCGGCGGGAGCTCGATCCCCATCAGCTTCTCACGCAAGCCCGGGGTGCCGTCGGTATGCTCGGCATACATCGGCTGGAAGCAGCCGGCCGTCAGCGCCGCCAATGCGGCGACCGCCAGCAGGCGGGCTGCGATACGGATCCTAGCCGACAACATTCACGATCCTCTTGGGGACGATGATCACCTTGCGGACGGGCTTGCCGTCCAGGGCCAGTTTTACAGCATCGAGGGCCAAAGCGGCAGCCTCGATTTCCGGATTCTGGGCCGCTGTTGCAACCGTGACCTCACCCCGCTTCTTGCCGTTGACCTGCACCACCAGGGTCACGCTGTCTTCAACCAGCAAATCGCGTTCGATTTGCGGCCAATTGGCCTCGGAAACCAGCCCGGGCTGGCCAAGTCCATTCTTAAAGAGCACCTGCCAGCACTCCTCGGCCAGATGCGGCATCATCGGGGAGAACAGCTGAACCAGGATCTGGCTGGCCTCCCGGATTGCCCAGGCCAAGTCGGGGGCGGGCTGGCCGGGGCGCTGCAGCACCTCGGAAAACGCATTCGTGAATTCACGGATGTGGGCGAGGCAGACGTTGAAGTGCAGCCGCTCGACGCCGGTCGTGACCTTGTCGAGCGCGCCGTGGGCGGCCTTGCGCAAGGCGGTCGCGTCGTCGCCGAACGAAGCCGGTCGGGCCGCCGGGGCCGTTTTGGCGAGTTCAATGGCGTCGTTCACCAGCCTCCACAGCCGCTGCACGAAACGCGAGGCGCCCTGAACGCGCTCGTCGCTCCAGATCACGTCGCGGTCGGGCGGCGAGTCCGACAGCATGAACCAGCGGGCGACGTCGGCGCCATAGGTCGCGATGATGTCGTCGGGGTCGACCGTGTTCTTCTTCGACTTCGACATCTTCTCGATCGGACCGATCTGGACGTCTTCGCCGGTTGCAACCAACGTCGCGCGGCGGCCGTTGCCGCCGACCTCGACCTTCACCTCGGCCGGCTGCACCCAGGTGCCGTCGGCCTTCTGGTAGGTCTCGTGCACCACCATGCCTTGCGTGAACATGCCAGCGAACGGCTCATCCAGTGCGAGGTGCCCTGTCGCCTTCATCGCGCGGGTGAAAAAGCGGCTGTAGAGCAGATGCAGGATCGCGTGCTCGACGCCGCCGATATATTGGTCGACCGGCAGCATCCGGTTGGCGACCGCCGGCGTGGTCGGCGCGGTCTCGTTCCAGGGGTCGGTGAAGCGCGCGAAGTACCAGGACGAATCCACGAAGGTGTCCATGGTGTCGGTTTCGCGTTGAGCCTTGCCACCGCATTTCGGGCAGGTCACGTGCTTCCAGGTCGGGTGATGGTCGAGCGCGTTGCCCGGCTTGTCGAAGCTCACATCCTCGGGCAGGACCACCGGCAGGTCGGCATCCGGCACCGGCACGACGTCGCATTTCGGGCAGTGGATGACGGGAATCGGGCAGCCCCAATAGCGCTGCCGCGAAATGCCCCAGTCGCGCAGGCGGAAATTGACCTGGCGTTCGGCGACCGGCGCATTGCCGCGCAGTTCACTTTCGAGACGCTTCGCCACCTCTTCCTTGGCCTCCTCGATGCTCATGCCGTCGAGGAAGCGCGAATTGATCATGCGGCCGTCACCGTCATAGGCGGTGTCGGTGATGACGAAGGTCTTGGGATCCTGGCCTTCGGGACATACCACCGGCGTGTTGCCGAGATTGTACTTGTTGACGAAGTCGAGGTCGCGCTGGTCATGCGCGGGGCAGCCGAAGATCGCGCCGGTGCCGTATTCCATCAGCACGAAATTGGCGACATAGACCGGTAGCTTCCAGTTCGGATCGAACGGATGCACCGCGCGGATGCCGGTGTCAAAACCCTGCTTCTCGGCGGTGTCGATGATCTCCTGCGCGGTGCCGATCTTCTTGATGTCGGCGATGAACTGCGCAAGCTCGGGATTCTTCGCGGCAGCTGCCTGCGCCAGCGGATGATCCGATGAGATCGCCATGAATTTGGCGCCGAACAGCGTGTCGGGGCGCGTCGTGAAAATCTTCAGCTCGCTCTCGCCGGCTGGCGTGGTCGCCTGATCCAGCGCGAAGCGGATCAGCAGGCCCTCGGAGCGGCCGATCCAGTTGCGCTGCATCAGCCGCACCTTGTCGGGCCAGCGGTCGAGCCCATCCAGCGCCGACAGCAGCTCCTGGGCGTACTTCGTGATCTTGAAGACCCACTGGCTCATTTCCCGCTGCTCGACAACGGCACCGGAGCGCCAGCCGCGGCCGTCGATCACCTGCTCGTTGGCGAGCACGGTCATGTCGACCGGATCCCAATTGAGCTTGCGCTTCTCACGCTCGGCGAGGCCCGCGCCGAGCATGTCCAGGAACATCTTCTGCTGATGCTTGTAGTAGCTGGGGTCGCAGGTCGCGAATTCTCTGCTCCAGTCCAGCGACAGCCCGATCGAGCGGAGCTGCTTCTTCATCGCGGCGATGTTGTCGTAGGTCCAGGCCTTCGGAGCGACCTTGCGCTCGATCGCGGCGTTCTCGGCCGGCAGGCCGAAGGCGTCCCAGCCCATCGGGTGCAGCACATTGAAGCCCTTGGCGCGCATGAAGCGGGCCAGCACGTCGCCGAGCGTATAATTGCGGACGTGGCCTATATGGATGCGCCCGGACGGGTACGGGAACATCTCGAGCACATAATATTTCGGCCGCGAATCATCGTTCTTCGAGACGAAGATCGCCTGTTCGTCCCAGATGCGTTGCCAGCGCGGTTCGGCGTCGCGGGCGTTATAACGTTCGGAGGTCATGGAATCGTCGGGTTCGTGAGTTCGGGCCGTCTAAAGAGGCCGGACTAGGCCATAGAAGTCCTTAACGGGTCAATGGGTTGCCGAAAAACGATAGAATCCCTCCGCGCGCATCAAGGCTCCGTTTCAATACGGAGCAGGCTTGATCTCAAGGGCCGATTAAGTGAGGGCTGCCAAATTAGCCAAGCCTGAGACCGGGACCTCTCACCATGATCGCCAGCGCCTTCGACGAGCTCGATTACGACTATGCAGCATCCGTCGCGCAAAAGGCCTTGCAGGGCATGGCAGCCCAGCACGTGCCCGCCACACCGGACAATTTTAGCGTCTGGTTCGTCTATTCGATGGGAGTTCCAAGCGATTTACAGCGCGCCGTCGATATCCTGATCGGCAACAAGCGCAAGTTCGACGCGACCGTGAATCGGGACCTGTTTTCGACCTATGTGGCCGCGCCGGACGGCTCGGCGGCGGCTCTTGCTTCCCAGCAGCTGCACGCGGTCATGGACGCCGCCCAGGTCTTCCTGGCAACGGCCATTGCTGACAATCATGCACAGATCCGCGCGATCCATGATGTCGCCGATCAGGGACAGGCCGGCTCCGATCCAATGCTGCTCGTCCAGCAATTGATGAACGAGCTCGCCAAGGCCGCCGGCCGCGCCGCGAACCTCGAAGCCGGTTTCGCCGAGAAGACGCAGGAGCTTGAGTCGATCCGGGAGACGCTGAACAAGTCCGAGGAACGCGCCAGGACCGACACCCTCACCGGCCTGCCAAATCGCCGTGCGCTCGACGAGTTCTTCCGCAAGGCGCAGATCGCCGCCATGGAAAAGGGCGCGCCGCTGAGCCTTCTGATGCTCGACATCGACCACTTCAAGTCGTTCAACGACACGTTCGGCCATGGCGTCGGCGACCAAGTGCTGCGGCTGATGGCGCAGGTACTGCGTGACAAAGTCCGCGAGCTCGACCTGCCGGCCCGTTATGGCGGGGAGGAACTGATCGCCGTACTTCCTGATGCCGATCTCGCCGCGGCGAGGGCGATCGCCGAACGCATCCGTCGCTCGATCGCCGAGTGTCAGATCACCCGTCGATCAACCGGCGAGATTCTTCCGTCCATCACGGTCTCGATCGGAGCTGCGCAGTTTCAGCCGGGAGAAGCCATGAACGATCTGGTCGAACGCTGCGATCGGGCGCTCTATCTTGCCAAACACAGTGGCCGCAATCGCGTGGTCGACGAGAGCGAGCTCGATCGCGAGATCGCTGCGCTCTAGCCCGCCATCGCGATGGTGCTGCCCTCGATCCGCAAAATGCCGTGCTCGACGACCTTGTTGCGGCCGCGATGTTTTGCAGCGTAGAGCGCCGCGTCGGCAGCTTCGATCAGATCGCCCGGACGCAAGGCTTCGTTCGGCCGCGTCGCCGCAACGCCGATCGAAACCGTGACCACCATGTGGGTGGAGGTGATGTGCGGCAGGCAGAGCTTCAGTACGGCCGCGCGCACCTGCTCGCCGATCTCGATGGCGTGGTTCACGTCGGTGTTCGGCAGCAAGAGACAGAATTCCTCGCCGCCATAGCGCGCCGCAAAGCCCATGGTGTCGGCAGCGATGCCGGACAGCGACTCGCCGAGCCGGGTCAAGCAGGAATCGCCTTCGAGATGGCCGTAGGTGTCGTTGAAGAGCTTGAAATGGTCGACGTCGATCATCAGAAGCGCAAGTTCGCTGCCATATTGCTGCGCGCGCATCCATTCGAAGTCGAGCCGGCTCTGAAAGCCGCGGCGGTTGGCAAGGCCCGACAGCATGTCGATCGAGGCCATCACCGTCAGCCGGTCGTTGGTCGCGATCAGCTCGCGCTCGCGCTGGCTGAGCTGCGCCGCCATCGCGTTGAACGCGCGCGCGAGCGGCACGAATTCGGCCGGCAGCCGGGTGCGTGCCGCGCGAGCCGACAGGTCGCCCTCGCCGAGACGCTTGGCCATGTCGGCAAGCATCTCGATCGGCTTGATCACGAGTTTCTCGGCGGCGATCAGCGCGCCGAGCAGCACGAATACGACGACGAAGGCGAGCTGGAGATAGGCGGTGCGGATGTCGCGGCTGACCGCGGCGGACACCTTGTCCTCGTCGATGCTGGCGATCAGGCGGGCATTGGTGCCGGCGATGCGGATGAAGCTGACCGCGCGGCGCGATCCGTCGGCGGCGAGGAACGATAGCGAGCCTTCGTCCTGGTCGGAGCGCAAGGCCATGTCGGCGATCGCCGAGATCAGCGGCATGTTGTCGAGCGGACGCCCGACCGCGCTGCGCTGGTCGGCGGGCGCGGCCAGCACCGTGCCGGCGCTGTCGACCAGCACCGCCGTGATGCCGGCGCGGCCGCCCAGATTGTTCATCACCTTCGACATCCAGTCGAGGTTGACGGTTGCGAGCACGATGGCGTCAGTGACGCCACTGAACGCGGAGACCGGGTAGACCGCCATCACGGTCGGCGACTGCACGGGCCGCGACAGGATGAAATCGGACAGCACGAAGCGGCCGGTCTCCTGCGCCTGCTGGAAATAAGGCCGGTCAGAGAGATCGAGCCCGACATACATGTTGTTGGTCGCGCACTGGATGCGACCGTCCTGGCCCGCGATCAGGAGCGTGCGGATCCAGGGAAGGTTCGCCGGCAGGCTCGCGCGCAGCACATCGCAGCTCTTGCTGACGCCGCCGGCGGAGGCGCGGACGAAGGCTTCCGATTTCAGGATGGTCTCGACCGACGCGATCACCTCGCGCTGCGCATCGGCGCTGTGTCTTGCCACGGTGGTGAATTCGGCCGTGGCCTGCGCGATCTGCTTGGTGCGGGTGTCTTCCAGCGAGCGGATGCGCTCGAGCATCAAGGGCGCGACCAGAATCACCGCGAGCAACGCAAGCCGGGCCCTGATGCCGAGGACCTGCTTGAGTTTTGCTCGTTTGCGGTTGAAACTGACGTTCGCCATCTTCGCTACCCCCGCGGGCAAGGTAAAGTGAAGGGTTCAAAAACCCTTTCTTGAACTCGGTAAAATTGGAATTACCTCCGTTACGATCACAAGCCCAATCGACATCATGACAGAAGAAAACGCCGCGCCGGTAACCGGCGATTCACCAAATGCGCTTGCCGCGGTCGAGGCGGAAATCGCGCGCGCCTGCAAGGACGCGCGGCGCAATCGTGCCTCAGTCACGCTGATTGCGGTGTCCAAGACTTTCGCGGCGGATGCAATTATCCCGGTTATCGGCGCCGGACAGCGCGTATTCGGCGAGAATCGCGTGCAGGAGGCCAAGGGCAAGTGGCCGGCATTAACGGCCGATTACCCTGACATCGCGCTGCATCTGATCGGGCCGCTGCAATCCAACAAGGCGAAAGAGGCGGTGGCGCTGTTCGATGCCATTCATTCGGTCGATCGTCCCAGTATTTGCCAGGCGTTAGCCAAGGAAATCGAATCCCAGAACAAGCACCCGCAACTCTTCGTCCAGATCAACACCGGCGAGGAGCCGCAGAAGGCCGGCGTCGCGCCCGGCGAGGCCGACGCCTTCCTAGCGAGTTGCCGCGACACCTATGGCCTGACGATTTCCGGGCTGATGTGTATCCCGCCGGTGGACGAGCCGCCGGCCGGGCATTTCGCGCTGACGGCCAAGATCGCCGCGCGCAACGGATTGCAGAATCTGTCGATGGGCATGAGCGCGGATTATGCGACCGCCATCATGCTCGGTGCCACCCATGTCCGCGTGGGAAGCGCGATCTTCGGGCACCGGTAGTTGTCGTCGAAATCGTTTTTTGGTCGCGGCTATTCGAATCTCACCAACACTTTCCAACCTCACCCAATGATGATTCGTGTTCGCGGCCCCAATCGCCGCAAGAGCTGCAGCATCGCAGCTTTTGTCATGGAGACGCAGCCCGCGGTCGGGCCGAAATTGTCGCGCGCCAGATGCAGGAAGACCGCGCTGCCGCGGCCGGCGATGCGTGGTCTGGTGTTGTGGTCGATTTCGATGATGAAATCATAGAGATGGTCGGTGCGCTTGAGCCGGTCGCCGCCCTCGCCTTCCCCGCGCCGGATCCACTGGTTGTAATGGTGATCGCCGGGATCCTCGCACCAGGCGTCCGCGCCGGTGATGATCCGGGCCGGCAGAAAGGTCTCGGGACGGCTGTGCCGATCGCCCCGCCACCACAATTGCCTGGGGCGAAAATGGCCCCGGGGGGTGCCGCCATCGCCCTCGCGCTTGTTGGCCAGAATGCCGCCGCGCCCCAACGCCACCGGAATGGTCAGGCTGCCTGCCGTCAGCCAACCGCGGCGCGGATTGCCTGCGGCAGGCTTGACACGGATCACGGACAGCGGTCCGGAGCTGCGATTCCTGGTGTAACCGACTGACACGGCTTTGTTTTTCATGTGAACGCACGATGTAATATTCATTACAGGACATTCATCAAAACGCCCTGCTATTCTGGGTTAAGGTAATTCCGGCTTGTGAATCGGTAACAGCCCACTACCTCAAGACGAACAACAATAAAAACAGCGACCCCTAAACTTTCCCATCACGACCGGGTGCGGCATCCATGCGCGCCTGGCCGACCCCAAAAGGATGATCCCCTATGGCCAATGCCCGCAAGATCCTGATCGTGGATGACGATACCGATCTGCGCGACACGTTGGTGGAGCAATTATCGCTGCACGAAGAATTTGAGGCCTCTGCCGTCGATACCGGGGCCAAGGGCGCGAGCGCCGCAAAGGCCAACGCCCCCGATCTGGTCCTGATGGATGTGGGTCTTCCCGACACAGATGGCCGCGAGGTGGTCCGCTCCTTGCGCAAAGGCGGCTTCAAGGCGCCGATTATCATGCTGACGGGGCATGACACCGATTCCGACACGATTTTGGGCCTGGAATCCGGAGCCAATGATTATGTGGCAAAGCCCTTCCGCTTTGCCGTGCTACTGGCCCGCATCCGCGCCCAGCTCCGCCAGCACGAGGCCAGCGAGGACGCGGTGTTCTCGGTCGGCCCCTACTCCTTCCGTCCCGGGTCCAAGATGCTGACCGCGGCCAATGCACGCAAGGTCCGCCTCACCGAGAAGGAAACGGCGATCCTGCGCTTCCTCTACCGCGCCGGCCAGATGCCGGTCTCGCGCGAGACCCTGCTGCAGGAAGTCTGGGGCTATAATTCCGGCGTCACCACCCACACGCTGGAAACCCACATCTATCGCCTTCGCCAGAAGATCGAGAAGGATGCCGCCAACCCGGAAATCCTGGTAACGGAAGCCGGTGGCTACAAGCTGGTGCCGTGATACGTTCCAGGAGCGCGCGATTCGTTATAAATTAGCGCGTTTCACGAGCCTCGGACCGGCATGTCAATCGACGACGACGTAGCGCTGCTCGAGCGTGTCCCGACACTGCGCCTGTTGGGAGACGCCTCGTTGCGCATGCTGGCGATCGGCTCCGAGCAGCGTGACTTCGTCCGCGGCGACGTCCTGTTCAATCTCGGCGACGATGCCGACGCCGGCTTCGTGGTCCAGCGCGGCGCCTTTCGCGTCGATGATGGTGCCGGCGCGGAGATGATCGCTGGCCCCGGCACGTTGATCGGCGAGCTCGCACTTGTGGTGCCGATGAAGCGGCCGGCGGGCGCGGTGGCGCTGGAGCACTCCTCCGTCATCCGCGTCGCGCGCAGCCTGTTTCAGCGCGTGCTCGAGAGCGATCCCGCCGCCGCGGTCCGCCTTCGCGACGAATTCGCGGTCCGCTCCAGCCAGATCGCCAGCGATATCCTGCTGGCGGGTGCCAAGCTCAGCACGTAGCCGTATCAGACGTCCAGCGTCACCGTCACCGGCACATGATCCGACGGACGTTCCCAGCTGCGGGCGTCGCGCAGAATCCTGAAATCCTGAACCGCGTCCTTCAGCGCACGCGAGACCCAGATGTGGTCGAGGCGTCGGCCGCGGTCGCCGACCGTCCAGTCGGCGGAACGATAGCTCCACCACGTATAGACCTTTTCCGACATCGGGATGCGATCACGCGCGACATCGACCCATTCGCCGGCGCTGAGTGCGGCCTGCAGCTTTTCGGTTTCGATCGGGGTATGCGAGACGACTTTCAGCAGCTGCTTGTGCGACCACACGTCGTTTTCGTGCGGCGCCACGTTGAGATCGCCGACCAGGATATGGTGATCCTCGCCGCGCGGATGCAGCGGCTCGCACGCCTTCATCTCGTCGAGGAAGCGGAGCTTGTGGTCAAACTTTTCGTTCAGCGCAGGATCGGGAATGTCGCCGCCGGCGGGCACGTAGAAATTATGCAGCACCAGCGGCTTCGCGATGGCAGCCTTTTCGCCGAACGACACCGAGATATGACGCGAATCCACCTTGTCGCAAAAGGTGCGGATGTCAGTGGATTCGAACGGAATCTTCGAGACGATGGCAACGCCGTGATAGCCCTTCTGCCCGTTCAGTGCGACGTGCTCGTAACCGAGCCGCTTGAAGCGCTTCAGCGGAAAGGCATCGTCGATGCATTTGGTCTCCTGGAGACACAACACGTCCGGCCGCGCGCTCTTGAGAAACTTCGCGACCAGATCGATGCGCAGCCGCACCGAATTGATGTTCCAGGTTGTCAGGGAAAGACGCATGAGGGATGCGTCATAGCAAGCTCTCCTAGGGTGGGCAAAGGCGCAAAGCGCCGTGCCCACCGTCTTTTCGAGATTTGGGACCTGATGGTGGGCACGCTTCGCTTTGCCCACCCTACGGGACCTACCCCGGTGACGGCACGTTGTAATTGGTGAAGTCGATCTTGAACATATTGGGATCGAGCTTCTTGCCTGCATCCAGATTATAGACCGCGATCGTGGTGTCGTAGCCCTGCGGGTCGGTGACGGTCCATTGCTTCAACTGGCCGTCCTTGGCGCCGATCATCAGCAGCAGACGGCTGGTGCCGACCAGCGCCTGCTTCTCTTCGATGGTGACGCTGATGAAGAGATCATCCGCAGTGACATTCACGACGTTAGTGTCCTTCATCAGGTCGATGCGGTCCGACAGCAGGAAACGCAGCGGCGTCTGCGACAGCGGATAGACATCCTGCGTCGCGAGCTTGCGGTCGCGCACCACCACTGACGATCCGTCGGCAATGATATCGATCGGACTCGGCGGATCGTATTCGAAGCGAACCTTACCCGGCTTCTGGATGTAGAAATCGCCCTGCGTCCTGCTGCCGTCCGGGCCGACCTGGACGAAATTCCCGACCAGCGTCGACAACGACGACAGATAGGCGCTGACCTTCGCCGCCTGCGCCTTCTGGTTCGCATCGAAGGTCTGGAAGATGCTGCTCGGCACGTTGCGGCGCGGATCGGGGATAACAGGATTCGGCGGCGTCTGCGTTGCACCTGTGACAGCAGGCCCTCCGCTTCCAGCTTGCGCATCACGGCCCTTCGGCGCCGGCTTCGGCACGGGCACGTTCTGCGCAAACGACGCTGCAGTCACCATCACGGCGGTGACGAGAAGCACGCCTGCCACGCGCGCGCTTCGCGCAGCGAGAGGGGCAGCGAATCGAATATCCGGATGTCTGGTCAACGCGTCGTCCTGTGTGGCTGGGCGTCGTTCTAGCGTGATTTCGGGCAAAAGCAGATCGTTTTTGCGTGAGAATATCAATTCGAGGCGCGGTGCCTCACATATGGCTGTCTTCTTCCTCGACCAGAATCTCGCGCTTGCCGGCGTGATTGGCGGGTCCGACAATCCCTTCCAGTTCCATGCGCTCCATCAGCGATGCGGCGCGGTTATAGCCGATTTGCAGACGGCGCTGGATGTAGCTGGTCGAGGCCTTGCGGTCGCGTTTGACGATCGCAACGGCCTGCTGGAAGAGATCGCCGCCGCCGTCCCCGCCCATGCCGGTGGCGTCGAACACGGCGCCATCCTCGTCCTCGGTCGGCTCTTCAGCGGTAACAGCTTCGAGATATTCGGGCTGACCCTGCGTCTTGAGATGACGCACCACCTTCTCGACTTCCTCGTCGGATGCAAAAGGTCCATGCACGCGGCTGATGCGGCCGCCGCCGGCCATGTAGAGCATGTCGCCCTGCCCGAGCAGCTGCTCGGCGCCCATCTCGCCCAGAATGGTCCGGCTGTCGATCTTCGACGTCACCTGGAAGGCGATGCGGGTCGGGAAGTTCGCCTTGATGGTACCGGTAATGACGTCGACCGACGGACGCTGCGTCGCGAGGATCACGTGCAAGCCGGCGGCGCGCGCCATCTGCGCGAGGCGCTGCACCGCGCCTTCGATGTCCTTGCCGGCGACCATCATCAGGTCGGCCATTTCGTCGACGATGATGACGATGTAGGGCAGCGGGTCCAGCGAGAGCTTCTCTTCCTCGTAGATCGCCTTGCCGGTTTCCTTGTCGAATCCGGTGTGCACGGTGCGCGTCGGCTCTTCGCCTTTGGCTTTCAATTCGAGCAGGCGCGTATTGTAGCCGTCGATGTTGCGCACACCGAGCTTGGCCATGTTCTTGTAGCGCTCTTCCATCTCGCGCACGGCCCATTTCAGCGCGACCACCGCCTTCTTCGGATCGGTCACGACCGGGGTGAGCAGGTGAGGAATGCCGTCATAGACGGAGAGTTCGAGCATCTTCGGATCGACCATAATCAGCCGGCACTGGTCCGGGCGCAGCCGGTAGACCAGGCTGAGGATCATGGTGTTGATCGCGACCGACTTGCCGGAGCCGGTGGTGCCGGCGATCAGCATGTGCGGCGTGCGCGCGAGGTCGATGATGACGGGATCGCCGCCGATGGTCTTGCCGAGGCAGAGCGGCAGTTTTGCAACGGTGTCGACGGTCTCCTTGGCGACAAGCAGCTCGCGCAAATAGACCTTTTCACGAAACGCGTTCGGCAGCTCGATGCCGATGGCATTGCGGCCGGGAACGACGGCGACGCGCGCCGACAGCGCGCTCATCGAACGCGCGATGTCGTCGGCCAGTCCAATCACGCGCGACGATTTGATGCCCGGAGCCGGTTCGAGTTCGTACAGCGTGACGACCGGGCCTGGATTGGCCTTCACGATCTCGCCGCGCACGCCGAAATCCTGCAGGACGCCTTCGAGCGAGCGCGAATTGGCTTCCAGCTCGGCTTTGCTGAGCGGCTGGCGATCGCCAGCCTTGGGCGCGGCCAGCACCGACACGGACGGAAGCTCGAACTTGTCGGAGCCCCTCTTGGCCGCAGTCTTCGGAGCAGCCTTCTTGCGCGGTGCGCGCGCGGCCGGCTCTTCCTCTTCCTCCTCCTCGTCTTCCTCCTCGTGCTCGTCCGCGTAGTCCTCGTCCTGGGACTGCGGCGAGATCGAGGGCGCGGCGCGTCCGCCGCCGAGATTGGGTTCCTGCCGGCTGAACGAAACCGCCTTGGCCTTCGGTCCGCTTGAGACCAGCGAGCGATAGGCCGCGCTGAACAGCCAGATCAGCCGCGCCTTGGTGCTCATCAGCGCGTGGAACAGCCAGCCCAGCGACACCGAACCACGATCGTTCTCCTCGTCCTCGTCGAGCGGCTTGTCGTCGTCCTCGATCTCGCCGAGCTCTTCGTCATGCTCGCGCGCGCCGAGACCGCAGGCGATCACAAAGGTTGCGGCCAGCGCGCCGAACAGGATGGCGCCGAGCACCATGCGATAGATCGCACCGGGCGGCCCGAAGATCACCGCGGGCGCGCGCACCAGGGCATCGCCGACCACGCCGCCGAGCCCGGTCGGCAACGGCCAGGCGCCGCCATGCGGCCAGCAGCTGACAAAGCCTGCCGCGATCACCGTGCAGAGAATCCAGCAGCCGATCCGCAGCGCCTCGCGGTCGAACGGGCGGTGGGTCATCATGCGCCAGCCCCATACCGCGACGGTGAGGATCAGCATGATCGCGCCGAGCCCGAGGATCTGCATCGCGAGGTCGGCGCCGATGGCACCGGCATAGCCGAGAATGTTGCGGATCGGCCGCGAGGTCGCGTGGCTGAGGCTGGGGTCCTGCACCGACCAGGTCATCAGCGCGGCGGAGGCAACGCCCGCCAGCGTGACCAGGCCGAGACCGGTGAGCTCGCGCACGCGCCTCGCCAGTCCCTCGCGGATCGAGGGCGGCAGATGGCCGACCAGGGGAATGACACGTTCGATTGCCGACATGCTCACGGGCCCCGCCTAACCCAGAGTTTCGACCAGCCGGTGCAGCGCCTGCGCCGTGGTCTCACTGTCCTGCACCAGTGCGAGGCGAATGTAGCCGGCACCGGGATTGAAGCCATCGGGCTGAAGCCGTGCCAGATAGGAGCCGGGCACCACGCGAACGCCCGCCTCCTTGAAGAGCCTGAGGGTCACGGAGACATCGTCGCCGATCTCGGACGTATTGAGCCAGACGCAGAAGCCGGCATCGGGCCGGCGATAGCCGTAACGATTGCCGATGATCTGGTCGGCGAGATCGAACTTGATCCGGTAGAGCCTGCGGTTCTCCTCGACATGCGATTCGTCGCCATAGGCAACGGTCGCGACATGCTGGAGCGGCACCGGCACTTGCGGCGCCGCGATGTTGCGCAGCTCCAGGAACATGCCGATGAACTTTTTGTCGCCGGCGGCGAAGCCGACGCGCAGGCCCGGCAAGTTGGAGCGCTTCGACAGCGACTGGAACGCAGCCACGCGGGTGAAATCGGGACCGGCGCATTCGAGCGCGCTGCCCGGTGCTTCGCGCGTGTAGATCTCGGAGTAGCACTCGTCGCTGAGGATCATGAAATTGTAGCGATCGGCGAGCCGCTTCAAGCGCGTGAAATAATCGCGCGAGGCGACCGAGCCTTGCGGATTGGCGGGCGAGGCCAGATAGAACGCCACGGTCCGCGCAAGCGTCGCCTCGTCGATGGCGTCGAGATCGGGCAGGAAGCCGTTTTCGACGGTAGTCGGCAGATAGACCGGCTCGCAGCTAGCTGCGCCGGCGCCGGCGCCATAGACCGGATAGAACGGGTTCGGCATCAGGATGGCAGGCTTGCCGGGGCGCGGGCCGACATAGCGCGCGGCTGCGATCGCGGCGAGGAACAGCCCCTCACGGCTGCCATTGAGGACGAGAATCTCGCTCTCGGGATCGAGCGGCCGCGGCAGCTTGAAGCGGGACGATAACCAGGCGCTCGCAGCCTTGCGGAACGGGTCGGTGCCCTTGTTTGCCGGGTAACGGCCGAAATCGGCGGTGTGCTTGGCCAGCACCGGGCCGACGAAGTCAGGCACGGGATGCTGCGGCTCGCCGACCGCGAGCGAAATCAAGGGCTTGCCGGGCTGATGCGGGGCCAACAGCTCGTTCAGCCGGACGAAGGGCGAGCGTTCGTTGTCGGAGCTTCCACTGGCCTGTGGCGCACGGGATGAAGCGGTCATATCCATTCTGGGCGCCAGGACTCTTGGAACAGCCGGCGCGCATGGACACACCGGCGGGAAATGGTTCAGTTCACCATAGATAGGGCGAGGTTAAGACGCGATTAACCATCGGCCTTCCACGCCATCAAGAGTCATTTCCGTGACCCAGATGGGGAGTTTCGGCCGGGCCCGCTCCAGCCTTGCCAGCGAACGTGTGCAGGAAAGCCGCTATCCGCCGCAATGCCCGGCCTTTAGGAGGATTCTAACCGCGGGCTGGCTGCAACCTCTCCCGCTTGCGGGAGAGGTCGTCGCGCGAAGCGCGGCGGGTGAGGGCTCTATCCTCTTGGGGGTTCTCGCTCGCGGAGAAAGCCCTCTCCCCAGCCCTCTCCCGCAAGCGGGAGAGGGAGCGCACCGTCTCACTGGCGCGATTCGATCCTTAGTGCCCCGGCAGCTTCTCGAACGTCGGCATCCCCGACGGGATCGCGTGAAACTCCTGCTTGTCGCAGGTGAAGATCGCCATCTGCGGCTGGAACTGTTTGGGTTCGTCTAGCGTGCCGACCTTCACGACCGCCGCCGGCAGTCCCGGAACCTTGGTCACCAGATGGGTGCCGCATTCGGCGCAGAACTCCCGCGTCACGGCGCGTTCGAGGTCCTTGCGGGTGAACTGCTTGGGCTGTCCGGTGATGTACGTGAAGCCGGCCGCCGGCATCGCGATGAAGGTGTTGGGCGCGCCGCCCGAGATGTACTGGCACTCGCGGCAGTGACATTGGGCCTGCATCATCGGATCGCCCTCGGCCACATAGCGCACTTCGCCGCAATAGCATCCGCCTTCCAAACGCATGACGACCTCCAATGTTGTTGTTCGTTGTGGTCGTTATTTCTGCGCCGGCAATCTGGAATGGCAATCGTTTTCTTCGGAACGCGGGCCCAAAAAGAAAGGGGCTCCAGCTTGCGCTGGAGCCCCTTAACGGTCGGGGCATTGCCGGGTATGTGCCCAAACCGTAGTTCTGAGCGCGATCGCCGAAGCGATCGCCCCCACGGGAGAACACTTACATGTTGTAGGCGCGCTCGGTGTGGTCAGTGATATCGAGGCCTTCACGCTCGCTCTCGACATTGACGCGGAGGCCGACGATCACATCGACGACCTTATAGAGGATCGCCGAACCGACGCCCGACCACACCAGCGTGGTGCAGACGGCTTCGATTTGGGAGAGCATCTGCGCCGCGAAGTCGTAATCGGCAACCTTGGGCGGGATCGCGGTGTAGTCGATGATGCCCGCACCACCGAGAGCCGGATTGACCAGGATGCCGGTGCCGAGGGCGCCGACAATGCCGCCGATGCAGTGCACGCCGAACACGTCAAGCGAGTCATCGTAGCCGAGCGCGTTCTTCACCACGGTGCAGAAGAACAGGCAGACCACGCCGACCACGAGACCGAGGACGATCGCACCCATCACGCCCGAGTAGCCGGCGGCAGGCGTGACGGCCACGAGGCCCGCGACAGCGCCGGAGATGACGCCGAGCACCGACGGATGACCCTTGATGATCCACTCCGCGAACATCCACGACAGCGCGGCGGCTGCGGTGGCGACGAAGGAGTTGGTCATGGCGAGCGCAGCGCCGCCGTTGGCTTCCAGGTTGGAGCCGGCGTTGAAGCCGAACCAGCCGACCCAGAGCAGCGAGGCGCCGATCATCGACATGGTCAGCGAGTGCGGAGCCATCAGGTCCTTGCCGTAGCCGGTGCGCTTGCCGATCAAGAGAGCGCCAACGAGACCTGCGATGCCGGCGTTGATGTGCACCACGGTGCCGCCAGCGAAGTCGATCGCGCCCTTCTTGAAGATCCAGCCGGCGTCGGCGTTGATCTCGTCGAGCTTGGCCTGGGCGGCAGTCTTCGCAGCACCATCAGCCGCAGCAGCCAGAGCCTTGGCCGCATCCTGGATCGCGTCCGGGCCGGGCCAGTACCAGACCATGTGAGCGATCGGGAAGTAGATCAGCGTGACCCAGAGCGGGATGAACAGCGCGATCGCCGAGAACTTCATGCGCTCGGCAAAGGCGCCGACGATGAGGGCGGGCGTGATCGCAGCGAAGGTCATCTGGAAGCAGACATAGACGAGCTCCGAGATGTTGGCATCGACGCTGAACGTCGCGGCCTTGGAGTCAGTCGTGACGCCCATCATAAAGGCCTTGGATAGACCGCCAAGGAAGTCGGAGGAGCCGCCGGTGAACGCGAGGCTGTAGCCGTACACGGCCCAGATCACGGTGACGACGCAGACGGTGTAGAACACCTGCATCAGGACCGAGAGCATGTTCTTGGAACGGACGAGGCCGCCGTAGAACAGCGCGAGGCCCGGGATCGTCATCAACAGCACCAGCACTGTCGATGTCAGCATCCAGGCGTTGTCTCCCTTGTTGACCGTCGGCTCGGCATAGGCTGCGGTCGCAGCGAACAGGCCGACTGCGAGAGCCGCCAATCCCGCGCCATAGGGACGCTTAAACGTCATTTCATCTACTCCTGATTGGATTTTGGTTGAGCGCGAAATCAAAGGGCCGCGGCGTCGGCCTCGCCCGTGCGGATGCGGACCGCGTGGTCGAGATTGATGACGAAGATCTTGCCGTCGCCGATCTGTCCGGTTTTCGCAGCAGACGTGATGGCGTCGATGGTCTTGTCGACCTGCTCGGAGGCGATGGCGACCTCGATCTTGATCTTGGGCAGGAAGCTCACGGCATATTCGGCGCCGCGGTAGATTTCCGTATGGCCTTTCTGACGGCCATATCCCTTGACTTCCGTCACCGTGAGACCGTGAACGCCAATGGCGGTCAGGGCGTCACGGACTTCTTCCAGCTTGAATGGCTTGATAATCGCCATAACAATTTTCATGGGTCCTATCCCCGCTTGGGCCCGGTCCGGACATGGCCGGGCGTTTCTCGACTGGTTCGCCACGAGGGAGAAGTTCACTACGCGGGCACAGCCGGACCCTTAGAATCAAATGCCGTGCCAGATCGAGGGCAGATAGCTAACGGGTTATGAATGCGGGGCTTTTCGCGTCCCGCGGGTGCTGCGCTGCAGTGCGCTAATACGTCGCGCTCAATCCATGGTCAGGTCTGATCAAAAAGCAGGCATGACAGGCTGCCGACACATTTGATGCTCACGTGCCGGGCAGTCGGAAGGTATCCAATTACAGGGGAGGCTTGTTGACGGGCCTCGCCATCAAGCCGCGTCGCGGACCGCGAAAACCCGGTCGATCAATCCCCATTCGACGCCTTGCTGCGCGGTCATGAAGTGGTCGCGGTCCAGGGTCCGTTCGACCTCCGCCTCGGTGCGCCCGCAATGCTGGGCATAGAGCCGGATGATCCGCCGCTTGGTTCCCTGCATCTCGTTGGCATGGATCAGGATGTCGGACGCCTGGCCCTGGAAGCCGCCGAGCGGCTGATGCACGTGAAGGCTCGCATTGGGCAAAGCGGCACGATGACCGGGCTCGCCAGCCATTAGCAGGAAGGATCCCATCGAGCGGGCGGTGCCCATGCACAGCGTATGAACCGGCGCCTTGATGAACTGCATGGTGTCGTACATCGCAAGGCCAGAGGTGACCACGCCGCCATAGGAATTGATGTAGAGATTGATCGGCCGGTTCGGATTCTCTGCCTCCAGGAACAAGAGCTGCGCGCAGACGAGGCCAGACATCGCGTCATTGACCTCGCCGTTGAGGAAGATGATGCGCTCGCGCAAGAGCCGCGAGTAGATGTCGAAGGATCGTTCGCCGCGGGCCGATTGTTCGACGACCATAGGGACGAGCTGAAGCATGTCGCGCATCGGCGACCTCCATGTGCAGGTGATGAAGTCGTGTTGGCTCTTATTTGAGCATGATCTTTTCGGAAAACCGCTTCACAGTTTTCCGAATTATGCTCTATGCCGCCGCGCGCATCAGGCAGCAATTGCTGTTGGCCGGCTGCGGCAGCTTCGTTCGATCGTCGCAGGCTTGCTGGATGATGCGAAAACGGGTGCCGCCGTCGTCATTCGGTTCGATCCGGAAGATGACGTGGCTCTCACGAAACGGCGGTTCGGAATCGCGAATACGGTAGCGCACCTCTTCGCCTGGGATCGACGATTCCGGCTCGGCGTCGGCAAGGTCGCGATCCGGCAGCCAGCGCTCGCGCAGCGCCCGAATGGTCACGGCGCGCCACACCTTTGCCGGCGGCGCATCGAAATCAAACTCGAGCACCAGCTTTGCGTCAGGACGATCAGGCTTCATGGCATCGCTCATTGATCCATATCCTTCAGGAGATCCGCGAGTGCTTCCATGCGCTTCGGCCAATAGGCGCGGTAGCGCGCAAGCCATGCCCCGATGGCGGCGATTCCGTCCGGGTCGACTGCATAATTCACAAAGCGGCCTTGCCGTTGCTCGCGCACGAGGCCTGCCGCGCGCAGCACCGAAAGATGCTGCGACATCGCCGGCTGGCTGATCTCCAAGCCGTCGCGCAAGGCGCTCGCATTCAGGCTTCCGCCAGCGAGCTTCTCAAAGACCTTGCGGCGCGTCGGGTCAGCTAGCGCCTTGAAAATGTCGGCTTCCATCATGCCCATACATAAGCACGTGCTTATGTGTTGCGCAAGCCCTTATTGCAAAGCCTCGCCGTGCTGGGTGATATCGAGCCCCTCGAGTTCCTGCTCACGCGACACCCGCAACGGCACGAACAGTCCGACAAGCTTGAGCAGAACAAAACTCACGCCCGCCGACCAGACGAAGGTGACGGCGACGCCATAGAGCTGGATCAGTAGCTGCTGCGGATGGCCCTCGAGCAGGCCGGCGGTGCCGCCGATCGCGCTGGTTGCGAACACGCCGGCAAGCAGCGTGCCGGTCAGCCCGCCGATGCCGTGGACGCCGAACACGTCGAGCGAGTCGTCGTAGTTGAAACGGTGCTTCAGCCAGGTGCAGGCCCAGTAGCAAATTGCGCCGGCGGCGATGCCGATGACGATGCCATGCCACGGCGCGACGAAGCCCGAGGCCGGCGTGATGGTGCCGAGGCCCGCCACCGCGCCCGAGATCATGCCGAGCACGGAGGGCTTGCGCCGCGCGTACCATTCGATCGCGCCCCAGGTCAGCGCGCCGGAGCAGGCTGCAAGGTGCGTCGCGATGATCGCCATCACCGCGCGCGAATTGGCCGCCGCCGCCGAGCCGCCGTTGAAGCCGAACCAGCCGACCCACAACAGGCCGGTGCCCATCACCGCGAGCGAGAGATCGAACGGCGAGAGATTTTCAGTGCCGTAGCCGTGCCGGCGTCCCATCACCTTCGCGGCGACGAGGCCGCCGGTGCCGGCCGACAGATGCACGACGAGGCCGCCGGCGAAATCCAGCACGCCCATGCTGCTGAGGAAGCCGCCGCCCCATACCCAATGCGCCAACGGAATGTAGACGAAGATGAACCAGGCGACCGAGAACAGCAGATAGGCGGAGAACCGCATCCGGTCGGCGACGGAGCCCGCGACCAGCGCCACCGTGATGATCGCAAAGGTCATCTGGTACAGCATGAACAGCGCTTCCGGGATCGTCTTCGCCGCCGGATTGACGCTGTCCATCGTCATGCCGGCCAGGAACCAGCGGTCGAGCGAACCGATCCAGGGGCCATCGCCGACGAAGCACAGCGAATAGCCGAACGCGACCCAGAGAATGGAGATCAACGTCACCGCGGCAAGGCTCTGCGCCATGGTCGCGAGCACGTTCTTCTTGCGCACCATGCCGGAATAGAACAGCGCCAGCCCCGGGATCGTCATCATCAGCACCAGCGCGGTGGCGACGATCATCCAGGCGGTGTCGGCGGTGTCGATCCCGGTGGCCGCAGCGCGCGCCGGCGAAGCCATGAGCGACACACATCCGATCGGCGCAGCCATAGTGGCTACGCGGCGCAACAACCCCGCCATGTCATTTCCCCCCGGCATAGAAATTGCGTCGCACGCTATGGCGTCGTTGCCCGGTGCGATCGAAGAACAAGATGTGTTAGAGCGCGTCGCTGTCGGTTTCGCCGGTGCGGATGCGCAGCGCATGCTCGATCGGCGTCACGAAGATCTTGCCGTCGCCGATCTGCCCGGTGCGCGCCGAGGCGGTGATCACGCCGACCGCCTTGTCAGCGATGTCGGAGGCGACCGCGATCTCGATCCGCAGCTTGGGCAGGAAGTTCACGACATATTCCGCACCGCGATATATCTCGGTGTGACCCTTCTGCCGGCCATAGCCCTTCACCTCGGTCACGGTCATGCCGTGGACGCCGATCGCCGTCAGAGCCTGACGGACCTCATCGAGCTTGAAGGGTTTGATGATCGCGACGACGAGTTTCATGGTCAGGCCTGTTTCCCGGGATGCGCCGCGCCGCATGTCCCCGGCGCTGCGTCAATCTGGCATCTTTCCGGGCAAATGGCACAAAAAACTTGCAGATTGAAGCGGAAAAACGTTTTGGCCGTGTGAACGGCCGCCTCTGTACAGGGCAAGTGTTCGTCCGGCACAATGCATTTTTGGCATGGATGCGGTGAACCCGCGCCCGTCGAACGGTACATAAGTATTTTGGGGGCGTTTCATGGCGAGCTGGTTCTATGCATCCGAGGGCAAGCAACAGGGGCCCTATCCGGAAGGGCAGTTCCGTGACCTGATCGCCCAGGGCGTCGTACGTCCCGATACGCTGGTGTGGACCGAGGGAATGGCCGGCTGGCAGAAGGCCGCCGAAATTCCCGGCCTGATGTCGGGCGGCGGCGCGCCGCCGATGATCGGCGGCGGTAGCTATACAGGTAGCAGCGTTGCCGGCGGATGGCTGTCGGTCGATTTCGGCATCCTCGATTTCACCTGGCGTACCATCTTGCTCGTGATCGGCTGCGCCTTCGTCATCCCAGTCCCGTGGCTGATCGTGTGGTACACCAAGTGGCTGGTGTCCTGCGTTCGGGTGCCCGGACGGCCGAACCTCAGCTTCGAAGGCGATGCGATGACCATCGTGCCTTGGTTCTTTGGGAGCATCGTGCTCTTCGCCGTCGCAGGATACACAGGCATTCGGTTGCTCAACCTGCTGGCGTTTCTGGCTTACATCGCCATCTACTGGCTATTCATAAAATGGTTTGTCGCAAACCTCGCGTCGAACGGCCAGCCGCTCGGGCTCAGCTTTTCCGGCACGCCCTGGGCCTATCTCGGTTGGACGGTCCTGTTCTTCGTTTCCGTCATCACCATCATCGGCTGGGCATGGGTCTATGTCGCCTGGATCCGATGGTTCTGTCGCAACGTCCAAGGCACGCGTCGTGAAGTGGTCTTTATCGGCAGCGGCTTGGAGTTTCTGTGGCGGTCGATTGTGATTGCGATCGCCAGCTCCTTTATTATCCCAATTCCGTGGATGTATCGCTGGAAGATGCGTTGGTTGGCGTCGCAAACGGTGCTCGCGCCGCGCGGTTCGATGTGAGCGCAACCCGGAGAACCCTGAGCGCGATTGATCGCGCTTGGGCCGCTCAGCTCCGCCGCTCGCGCACCGAGCCTTCCTGGGCCACCGAGGCCACCAGCGTGCCGTCGGGCTTGAAGATCGAGCCGCGGGTCAGGCCGCGGCCGCCTTGCGCGCTCGGCGAATCCTGCGCGTAGAGCAGCCATTCGTCGGCGCGGAATGGGCGGTGAAACCACATCGCATGGTCGAGGCTCGCCGGCATCATGCGCTTGTCGAACAGCGTGCGACCATAGCGCGCCATGATCGCGTCGAGCAGCGAGAAGTCCGAGGCGTAGGCCAGCGCGCACATGTGCAGCGCCGGATCATCAGGCAGCGTGGCCGCGGTCTTGATCCAGACATGGATGCGACCATCCTCGATCTTCTGGCCGAAATAACGGCCGAGCTCGACCGGGCGTAGCTCGATCGGCCGATCGGACTCGTAGTAGCGGCGGATGAAGTCCGGCATCTCGCGGAACATCGGCTGCTTCGCGACCTCCTCCGCCGTGAGCTTTTCCGGCGGCGGCACGTCAGGCATCTTGTCCTGGTGGTTGAACGCGCTCTCCTCCTCGGCATGGAACGACACCATGATCGAGAAGATCGCGTTGCCGTGCTGGATTGCGGTGACGCGCCGCGTCGAATAGCTCTTGCCGTCGCGCAGGCGCTCGACCTGGTAGATGATCGGGATCTGCGGATCGCCTGGCAGGATGAAATAGCAATGCAGCGAATGCGGCAGCCGGCCCTCGACGGTGCGGCAGGCCGCCACCATCGCCTGTCCGATCACCTGGCCGCCGAACACCCGCTGCCAGCTCGTCTTGGGGCTATTGCCGCGGAACAGATTCACCTCAAGCTGTTCGAGGTCGAGGATCGAAATCAGGTCGATCAGGCTCTTGGACATGGTGGTGCTTTCGAGTGCCTCGTCATTCCGGGGCATCGCGCAGCGATGAACCCGGAATCTCGAGCCGAAACCTCTGGATTCCGGATTCGCGCGTTGCGCGCCCCGGAATGACAGGAGAAGACGGCCCTTGTTTCACCGCACTATTTCGCCCACCTCAAGTCTGCTAGCAAGACCTGAGAATTGGCCGGGAATTTGGATATGTCGGTACAGGGTCACATTGTCATCGGCGGCGGCGCGTTTGCGGGCCTTGCGCTCGCGCTGGCGCTGCGCCAGGGGCTCGGCCCCGAGATTCCCGTCATCGTCGCCGACCCCGCGTTCAGCGTTCGGCCGAGCCGCGATCCCCGTGCGACTGCGATTGTGGCGGCCTGCCGCCGCCTGTTCGAGGCGCTCGGCGCCTGGGACGATGTGAGGGATGAGGCCCAGCCGATCCTCGATATGGTCGTCACCGATTCCAAGCTCGAGGACGCCACGCGCCCGGTGTTCCTGAATTTCGCCGGCGATGTCGCGCCCGGCGAACCGTTCGCGCACATGATCGAAAACCGCCGCATGATCGATGCGCTGGTGGTCCGCGCCGAAGCGGCCGGAATCGATCTCCGCGCCACCACGGTCGCCTCTTACGACGCGCGCGCAGAGGGCGTCGACGTGACGCTGGGCGACGGCAGCGCGATTGCGGCGAGCCTGCTGATCGCCGCCGATGGCGCGCGGTCAAAACTGCGCGAGCGCGCCGGCATCGCCACACATGGCTGGGAATATGATCAATCCGGCATCGTCGTCACCGTCGGCCATGAGCGCGATCACGAGGGCCGCGCCGAAGAGCACTTCTTGCCCGCGGGTCCGTTCGCGATCCTGCCGCTATCAGGCAAGCGATCCTCGCTGGTGTGGACCGAACGCCGCAGCGAGGCTGCGCGCATCGTTGCGCTCAGCGACGAGGAATTTCACAACGAGCTCGAGCAGCGTTTTGGATTGCATCTCGGCGAGGTGAAGGCGCTCGACAAGCCGCGCGCATTCCCACTGTCCTATTTCGTGGCGCGCTCCTTCGTCGCCGAGCGCCTCGCGCTGGTCGGCGATTCCGCCCATGTCATTCATCCCATCGCCGGACAGGGTCTCAACATGGGGCTGAAGGATGTCGCCGCTCTGGCCGAAGTCGTGGTCGATGCCGCCCGGCTCGGCATGGATCTCGGCGGCGCCGACGTGCTCGAGCGCTACCAGCGCTGGCGGCGCTTCGACACCATGGCGATGGGCGTCGCCACCAACTCGCTGAACTTCCTGTTCTCCAACCGGTCGACCTTGCTGCGCTCGTTGCGCGACATCGGCCTCGGCATCGTCGACCGCACCCCGCCGCTGAAGAATCTCTTCATCCGGCAGGCCGCCGGCCTGACGGGCGAGATCCCGAAATTGTTGAAGGGCGAGACGTTGTAGGCGGCGGTCGCGCTGCCTACACCGCTGTCGTCCCGGACAAGCGCGCCTAAGCGCGCGCAGATCCGGGACCCATACGCCGCAGCAACCAGTTTGCGAAGACTCGGAGTGACCAGTCTTGCGCCACATGTCTCCCTGCGGTTATGGATCCCCGCCTTCGCGGGGATGACACCGAGAGTGTGGCCCGGCTGTTGCGTAAACCGATTCCGTCAATCGATCTTGCGCGCCTCTTCCGGCAGCATGATCGGGATGCCGTCGCGGATCGGATAGGCGAGCTTGGCGCTGCGCGAGATCAGCTCCTGCTTGGCGGCGTCGAATTCCAGCGGGCCCTTGGTCAACGGGCAGACCAGGATCTCCAGCAGTTTCGGATCGACGCTGTTTTCGGGGCGTTCGGTGGGCGCGTTCATGGGGGTCTCCGCCAGTTGGGTGCCTGTAGCATAGAAAATTGCGCCGGCCCATTGCGGGCTATGCGGAGACCATCTTCTGGATCTCGTCCAGCAGGCCCTGGAGCCGCGCAGGCGGCAGCGGCGCGCCCGACAGCGCGAAGCCTAAAAACGTCCAGTACAGGATCTGCGCGCGCGCCTGCGCGGTGGCGGCGGAGAGCCCGCGTCTTGCCAGTAGCGCCTCGATATAGTCGAGCCTGCGGCGGTCGATGGCGCGGACGGCCGCTTGCGCCGCCGGATCGAACGCGGCCCAGTTGCGCACCGCGCGCTCCAGGTCGAGCCGTGCGCCAAAAGTCCTGCGCAGCAGCGTCTTCAGCGGCTCGTTGCTGTCGGCTTCGATACCGGCGATGATCTCTTCAGCCGCGATCTCCCGCCAGCGTTTCAGCACGGCCGCGTGGAACGCGCCGAGATCGGCAAAATGCCAATAAAAGCTGCCGCGGGAGACGCCGATCGCCTTTGCCAGCGGATCGGCCTTCAGCGCGGTGAAGCCGTTTTTGGTGAGCGCCTTGATGCCCTGGCTGATCCAGTCATCGGCGGAGAGCTGCTCGGTCATGTCAGGTTCCGAAATCCGGCCATACACTAATGTATTGACAGGCGGCAGGCCAGCATTTATCCCACCATACATAGCTGTATGGACAAAACGGGGAGCTTTGACGATGCGTGATCTCTTGCTCCAGTGCGCCGGCGTTGGGGCCATCATCGTGGCTCTGATCCACGGCGTCCTCGGCGAGACCAAGGTCTTTGCCCGTGCCACCATCGAGCCGGAACGGCTCCGCACGCTGATCCGTCTGGTCTGGCAGGCCTCGACCATCGCCTGGATCGGCTGCGGCGTGCTGCTGGCCGCGACGCCCTGGATGGACTCCGGCACGGCGCGCCACTGGATCGTCATCACCGTGGTCTGCGTGTTCGGCTTCTCCGCTTGTGCCAACGCATGGGCGACGCGTGGCCGACACTTCGGCTGGATGGCGCTCAGTGCGGTTGTGGCGATGGCGGCGGCCGGCTACTGAGTGCGCCGGAAAGCGCGCGCTGCCGAACCCGTGAGGCTTAAGGCCGCAGCGAGCCGCCAAACATGCGTTGCATACGGAGCGCGCTGATGTTTTGGCGACGGTTAGAATATCTCTAACGCGACGCAGATCCGAACCCCGATTGACTTCATGTCCTCCTCTGCTTCCTTCGGGCGTGCCTTGCGCACACGACAGAAGAGGAGACATTCGTGAGAGTCACTCGTGTTCTTGCCATCGCACTGACGGTCGGGCTCGGAATGGGATCGACGGCGATGGCCGACGGTTTCAAGAATTGTACCAAGCTCGACAAGGCGTCGTGGAAGCCGGCGGGCGACGCCGAAGCCAAGGCCAAGGCGGCCGGCTTCGAGGTGCGCCGCTCCAAGATCGAAGGCTCGTGCTATGAGGTCTATGGCGTCAAGGAAGGCAAGCTCTACGAGCTGTTCTACAGTCCGGAAGATCTCAGCCTGAAGCACACGATCGCCAAGTAAGGCTTCAAGTAAGGCTTTAAGCCCAAGTAAGGCTTGCGCCAAGGTCCGAGGATGGTCCCGGCTTGATTGACGAAGCGGAGCCAGAAGCGCGCGGGGTGACCGACCGGCCCCCCGCGGATCGATCGGTCGCGGTCTGGGACCTTCCGCTTCGCTTCTGGCACTGGGCCCTTGCGGCGTGCGTTTTGATCGCGTGGTTCACGCCCACCGTCTACGACAGCCTTCATCGCATCGTCGGCTATACGGTCATCGGGCTTTTGGCCTTCCGTCTGGTCCTGGGTTTTTGCGGCAGCCGCTATTCGCGCTTTCGCATGATCGGCGTCAGGCTTCGTGCCGCACCCCTCTATCTCTGGAATCTTCGTCGCGGCATCACCGGCCGCTACATCGGGCTCAATCCTGCCGGTACGTTGATGCTGGTGGCGCTGCTGTTGTCACTCGCGGCCTCGGCGATCACGGGCGCACTGTCGGTGACCGTCACCTTTTTCGGCGTTTGGTGGATCGAGGACACCCATGCCTACGCATCCGACGCCGTAATGATCCTGGTCGTGCTGCATGTCGCCGGCGTGGTGGGGATGGGAATGCTTCAGCGCGAAAACCTGATCCGCGCCATGATCACCGGCCGCAAACGCATCCGCGGTCATCAGTCAAATTGAGTTGGCGTGACAGAGCCGCGGGCTCGGTCACCCTCTCCCGCAAGCGGGAGAGCACCGTCTTCGCGGAAGCTCAGTTGTAAGATCACCTCGATGGCGGATCGCCGCCACGTGGGCGCCATCAGGGTCCTTTGACTTATTCTAATTCTAATGTGGAGCGATTCTAGGAGCGCTTCTGAATGTTCTGCTTCCCATGAGCGCACTTGCCAGCTTTTGCTGCGGCCGGATGTCGCAACTCTTTGGGGGCTCACATGTCATCGGCTGTTTCCGCCGGTTCATTCACGTCGCGATCTGAATGCCGTCGGCATTACCGCAGATCGGTCCTGCTCGCGGCGACCGCGATATCGATCGTGAGTTCTGGCGCGGCTTCGGCAGCGGATGGCGACGCCAATGGATTGTTGCTGAAGAAGCTCGAGAAGATGGAGCTGCGCATCCAGCAGCTCGAGGCCGAGCTGAAGCAGAAACAGGATCGCCCGACAGCGGATACAGACACAAAGCGGGCAGCAAAACCGGCGGCGCTGACAAGCGCTAACGTAGCTGCGGCATCCGCTGAACCAAAGGACGCGCCAGCCAAACCCGAAGCCCAATCGTCCGAGAAATCAGCCAAGTCGAAATCGAAAGACTTCATCGCCCTGCCGCCCCTCCCGTCGGCATCGGACAAGCCCATCCTCGGCGTAGCCGATTCTCCGGTCCCCGGTCTCAGCGTCGGAGCGTATGGCGAGATCAAGTTCGGTACGATGCAAAATCCCGCGGCCGGCGGCCAGTGGCAGAAAGGGTTCGATGCGCAGAGGTTCGTGCTGCTGCCGACCTACGCGATCACCCCGAATATCATCTTCAACGCCGAGATCGAATTCGAGCACGCCGGCTCCGGATTCGACAATGACGATAAGCTGCACGGCACAGCCGAGATCGAGCAAGTCTGGATCGACTTCAAGATCATCGATCAGTTCAACTGGCGCTCGCCCGGCGTCGATCTCGTGCCGATCGGCTATATCAACCAGCACCACGAGCCGACCCAATTTTACAGTGTCGGCCGGCCCGAACTCTACAACGGCGTGATTCCGTCGACGTGGAAGGTCCCATCCACCAGCGTCTACGGGACGATCACCGAGGACCTCAAATATCAGGTGATGGTCAGCACCAGCAACGAGGATTTCGGCGACTCCTTCGACAATCGCACGGAGGCAAAGACCGTCCCGCTTCCCGGCACCGCCTACGCCGCGGGCATTGACGGCGTAAATGCGCTCGGTTTCTCGAGGCCCCCGCTCGGCGACTTCCAGCAACTCAACAACGCCACGGCTGTGTCCGGTCAGCTCGACTTCACGCCGACATTCTGGCCAGGATTCGCCGGAAGCGTCAGCACGTATTACTCGCCGAACACGACGCCGCGCGGCGCTCATGACGATCTCGGCAACTTCCTCGGCAGGTCCAGTCTCGCGATGTTTGATGCCGAATTCCGCTACAGGGTGCCCGACACAGGTCTTGAGCTTCGCGGCGAATATGTCCGCGCTCAGTTCGGCCACCCGGAAAATCTTCGCGCGAACAACGATTCCGATCCGACCAACAACGTCGGCAAGTCGATGTACGGCTACTCCGGCGAGATTGCCTATCACGTGCCGCTCGGTACAATTCTCAACAGCGAGTGGGAGGCCGTGCCGTTCTACCGCTACACCTATCAGAACCTGCAGACAGGCGGCTTCGCCGGCACCGATGCCAATCTGCCGACCGGTCAGGGTCAGCGGCAGTACCACACCGCCGGCTTTGCGGTCTTTCCATCCCCGAAGATTGTGCTGAAGGCAACCTATCAGCATGTGATCGACAAGAGCGCCACCGGCGCGCTCTCGGATTCGTTCCTCGGCGGCGTCGGCTTCTTCTTTTGATCCGACAGGAGCGCCCAGGACAACGTTGCGAGACCTGATGCAGGACCAAGGAGCGAGGTGACTATGAACTGGGTTCGATATACCCTGCCGGCGGCAGCGGTCGTGTCCGCCGCCTCTCCCGCTTATGCTGTTCGGTATCTGTCGATCGAGGAAGCCCAGAAAGAGGCTTTTCCGTCCGCGACACAGTTTTCCGAGGTCCAGGCGGGCCGCGTCTGGAAGGCCGAAGCCGGCGGCAAGGCCGTCGGCTTCTTCGTGTTCGACCGGGTCGTCGGCAAGCACCTTTTCATCGACTACGCGGTGGCGCTGACGCCGGCGGGGGCCGTCCACAAGGTCGAGATCCTGGAATATCGGGAATCATATGGCGGCGACATCAGGAGCCCGAGCTGGCTCGCGCAGTTCGTCGGTAAGACCGCCGGCAGCGCGCTCAAGATCAACGGTGACATCAGGAATATCGCCGGGGCGACGCTGTCGTCGACCCATGTCACCGAAGGTGTGAAGAGGATATTGGCGGCCTATGGCAATCGTCTCCGATAGCATCCGTCGCGCAAGGCCGTTGCTCGGCACCTTCGTGGAGATCGAGGTTGCCGGCGCTCCCAGATCCGAAATGGACGGCGCCATCGACGCTGCATTCGATGCCGTCGCGCAGGTGCATCGACTGATGAGCTTTCATGAGCCGGATAGCGATGTCGGCCGGCTCAACCGCGAAGCCGGCACTCGCCCCGTGAGCGTTCATGCGTGGACGTTTCGGGTGCTCGAGACGGCCGTCGAGCTGCATCGATGCTCCGGCGGGCGTTTTGACATCACCCTCGCACCGGCGTTGCAGGCCATCGGCTTGTTGCCGTCGCTGAAGGACGCGTCGGCGCCGATACTGTGCTCTCCCGACGCGATTGAGCTGCTTCCGGACCAGGCGGTTCGCTTTCGCTCGACCGATGTCACGATTGATCTTGGCGGCATCGCCAAGGGTTTTGCCGTCGACCGCGCGGTGGCCGTGCTGCGCGATCTCGGCATTCCCAGCGGCATGGTGAATGCCGGCGGCGACCTTCGGGCCTTTGGCGCGCAGACGCACACGGTTCACATCCGCGACCCCCGCCATCCGAGCCGATCGGTCTGCCGGATCGAGGTGACAGATGCAGCATTGGCCTCGACGGCGCGCCGCGTCGATCTCGTCGACGGCGGCGAGCCGGGCAGTTCGGCGGTCATTGATCCTGCAACTCAGAGGCCGGTGATCCTGATCGACGGGGTCACGGTTCGCGCGCGCTCCTGCATGGTTGCCGACGCCTTGACCAAGATCGTCATGATCTCCGGGACCGATGCAGACGAACTGCTCGAGTCCTACCAGGCGGATGCCCTGTTGATCTTCCCCGACGGCGGCGTTCAAATCACGTCCGACTGGCATCACGCGGTGCACCTTGCGGCTTAGGACATCGTTTCGCTATTCGCTCTACATGGCGTTCGCTGTGCTGGTTCTCACCGGCGCCGGTTGGCTCCTGGCTGACTGGCAGAAGGACGTCAATGAGCTGTGGCAGCAGATCGCCGCCAACATGCTGATGGTGCACGGCGGCACCGCGATGCTGACGCTGTTGCTGCTGGGCGCCCTCATTCCGGTGCACCTGCGGCGATCGTGGCGGAGCGGCAAGAATCTGGTGTCAGGATCGATTATGGCGGCGTTCAATGCCGTACTGATCGTGACCGCATTCGGTCTCTATTATCTGGGATCGGACGCGGTTCGGCCCTGGATGAGCTGGATCCACCTGGGCAGCGGGTTCTCGCTGGGCTTGCTGTTTCCGCTTCACATCTGGCTTGGCCGGCGGGCGAGAAGCTAGCGTTCAGTCGATTGCCGTCACTGCAACGGCGGATCGCCGCTGGTGCGTTTCTTGGCGAGGTCCATCTCGGTCACCGCGATCAGGATCTCGGCACGGGTCTTCAAATCAGGCGCTTCCAGCATCGCCTGCTTCTCGGCCGGGCCGTAGGGCGACATCATCGCCAGCGCATTGACGAGCGCCTCGTTAGGCGCGCTCTCGACACCTTCCCAGTCGACCTTGAGATTGTTGGCCTTCAAGAAATCCGCCAGCACGGCCAGCAGCGCCTCGCGATCGACTTCGTCCTCGCCCATGCGCGCAGTGAAGTCGTCGACGAAAGCGAAGAAATCCACCTTGCACTGCCGATAGGCAGTGAGCACCTCGAGCTCCTCGATCACCTTGAAGCGCGCAACCCCGGTGAGCTCTAGGATGTAGCGGCCGTCGCCGGATTCGGCGAGCTGGGTGATGCGGCCGACGCAGCCGACCCGGAACAGTGCCGGCTTGTCGGAATCCTTCGGTGAATGCGCCACATCGGGCTGGATCATGCCGATCAGGCGATGGCCGTCGCGCAAGGAATCGTCGACCATCGCGAGATAGCGCGGCTCGAAGATGTTGAGCGGCATCTGGCCGCGCGGCAGCAGCAGCGCGCCCGGCAGCGGAAACACCGGAATGATCTCAGGAAGGTCGGCGGGCCCGCGATATTCGATGTTGATCGGCATCTGGTCCCCGCTGACGTCGCCTGCGCGTTTTCCCTACGAAAACAGAATCGTCGACAAGCGCTTGCGCCCTTCGACGGTTGCCTCATCCGTGCCGCCCCAGGCCTCGAAGAACTGCACCAGCTGCTTGCGGGCGCCGTCGTCGTTCCATTTGCGGTCGCGCTTGACGATCGCGAGCAGCTGTTCGGTCGCCGCCGTCCGGTTGCCTTGCGCGTTGAGCGCGGTGGCAAGGTCGAACCGCGCCTGATGATCGAGCGGATTTGCGGCGACTTTCTGTTCGAGTTCAGTGATCGGCCCGAGCGCCTCCGCCTGCTCGGCGAGGTCGATCGCGGTCTGCACGGCCTTGACGGCCGGGTCGTTGCGCTTGGATTCCGGCACCATGGCCAGCGTCTGCTTGGCCTGCTCCATCGCACCTGACGTGGCGTAGCATTTGGCGAGGCCGGCAAGCGCTGCGATGTTGGTCGCATCGTGCTGGAGCACCTCGGCATAGATCTGCGCGGCCGCGGCGGCATCGCCCTCGGCAAGTACGGCCTCGGCCTCCTGCAGGATCTCGGCGATGTTGGGCTCGCCCGGTGCCGTCACGCCCTTGGTCAGCTTCTCGATGAAGGCGTTGAGTTGGCTCTCCGGCACCGCGCCCATGAAGCCGTCGGCAGGCTGGCCGTTGACGAAGGCGATCACGGCTGGGATCGACTGGATGCCCATCTGGCCCGGGATCGCCGGATGCTGGTCGATGTTCATCTTGACCAGCTTGACCTTGCCTTTGGCTGCCCGGACCGCCTTTTCCAGCAAAGGGGTGAGCTGCTTGCAGGGACCGCACCACTCCGCCCAGAAGTCGATCAGCACCGGCTGGCGCTTCGATTCCTCGATGACGTCCTTCACGAAGGTCTGGGTGGTGGTGTCCTTGATCAGATCGGCCGCAGCCGGGGCCGCCGCTCCGTTACCCTGGTCGATGATTGTCACGGGATCCCCTCGTCTGATGTCTGGAATGGCGGGTCTTTAGCACGTCACCATCACATATGCTTCGCTGTCGGCCCTAAAATTGGGCCGGGCCGGCCGAATTTCAATCCATCGGAGCCGATTCGGCGGTTCCCGGCCATTTTCGGGCGATTTGGCCGGGATCAGGCTCATATTGGGGCTCCGAATGCGCATCTATGCTGCCGGTAGCTGTTGCATTCGCCGCCCGCTTTTGGCATACGACAGCCGTTGCCGGCGCGTCACGCGACCGACACAGGATGCGGGTGTAGCTCAGTGGTAGAGCACGACCTTGCCAAGGTCGGGGTCGAGGGTTCGAGCCCCTTCGCCCGCTCCAGTTTTTCCCAGCGTCCAAATTGGCTAGCCATTCCACCTCGGCGAGTAGCTGTGCCGATTTTTGGTAAGGGGGCTATTGAATTCCGGGACTGCTCCGAAATAGACGGCACACGAAATTCAGATCGATCCGTAGCGCCTATACGGCGCGAAGCAGGGCTTTGGCCTTTTCCAGCGCTGTGTTCGCGATCCGCTTATATGGATCCTTGATCGAGAGCTGATTGATCACTGCGCTCACAAAGTGAGGCTTTAATTTATCGATTGCGGCCAGCGCGCCAGCGACGTTGTCGCGATAGCTGGCAAGCTCGTGGATGATAGATTCTGCGTGCTTTTCGCTGCTCGCCGCAATGTCAAATATGTCGCGCGGCGCGATGCGATCGCCCCGGTGATAGACCTTCTTCGCAATGATTCCGGAATTGTCTCCAGGAGGACCACTTCGCCCTCGACTATCGCTCGCGTCGTCGGAGAGGAAGTTAGGGATGGCGCGACGATAAAATCTATCTCACCAAATCCAAAGCCGAGCTTCAGGAGCCTTGTGCCATCTCCTTTGTAGTCAACGGGCCGTATCTCGAAATCAAAGTCATGCTTCTGCGGATCGAGAAAGGGAAGAGCTTGAGGGTCCGGGAGAAAGATATCGACATCGTGACTCATCCGATGATCGATTTGCAGCATCATCGCTGTGCCGCCGCCGAACGTCCAACAATCAATGATGTTCTGTTCGGCGTTGACCTGCCGGATCATCGCACAGGCAATGCGAAACAGCTGCGCCCAATCTGATTGAGCGCTCACCGGTTATGCCGCGAGCGGGTAGGATTGCCCCGAAAATTCTGCAAACGTCTTCGCTGCAGCAACCAATTGATCGCGGTTGATGCCATACATCTCGGCGAACGCGACTTGCAGTTCGGGTTCAACATCCCCAAAAAACGACGACATCGGGCCGCAGGCGGCCTTCGCCGCGGAGGGATCTAACAGGCAATGGACGAGCTCATGCGCGTCTAGCTTTTTGCTATACGGCGCATTCACGGTCGTCAGCACGAGAATGGGACTCTTCATATGCGTCATTATCGAGATACCCAGCCAATATAGGATAGGCGCAGGAGTACCACACCCCCCCTCGACAAGCCTCGCAGTAAGCGCTACCTAAATACCTCGCGCCATGGCATTCCGCGCTTGGGCCGGTGCATTTAGTCTCAGATGACAATTCTCGTCACAGGCAGCGCTGGCCACCTTGGGGAGGCCATACTCCGGACGCTCCGGCGGCTTGGTTCGCCCGCGCGTGGGATCGATCTGAAGCCATCGCCCTTCACCGATGCCGAGGGCTCGATCGTCGATCCCGGCTTCGTCCGGGGGCAGATGGACGGCGTCACGGCCGTCATCCACACCGCGACCTTGCACAAGCCGCATGTGGCGACCCACAGCAAGCGGGACTTTGTCGACACCAACGTCACCGGGACGCTCAATCTGCTCGAGGCGGCTGACGCGGCCGGTGTGAAGAGCTGTGTTTTCACCAGCACGACCAGCGCGTTCGGCTCGCAGCTCCGGCCCGAAGCCGGGCAGGCGGCGGTGTGGGTCACCGAGGAGCTGCCGGCGATCCCGAAGAATATCTACGGCACGACCAAGCTGATGGCGGAGAACTTGTGCGAGCTGTTGTTTCGCGAGCGCGGGCTGCCGGTTATTGTGTTGCGGACCTCGCGCTTCTTTCCGGAGGACGACGACGATCCCGCGATGCGATCGGCCTATCCGCTGGACAATGCGCAGGCCAACGAGCTGCTCTATCGCCGGCTGGATATAGCGGATGCGGTCAGCGCCCATCTGCTCGCCGCGGCGCGCGCGCCGGAGATCGGCTTTGGCCGTTACATCGTCTCGGCGACCAGTCCGTTCGAGCAACGCCACCTTGCGGCGCTCGCGCGGGACGCTGGCAGTGTCGTGCGCGAGCTCTATTCGGATTGTGCGCAGCTCTACGCAGCGCGCGGCTGGCGGCTCTTCCCCGGGATCGACCGCGTCTATGTCAACGATCGCGCGCGGCGCGAGCTGGGCTGGCAACCGGAATTCGACTTCGCCCATGTGCTGAACAGCCTTGGTGAGGGGCGCGATTTTCGCAGCTCCTTGGCGCGCGAGGTGGGATCGAAGGGCTATCACGACACGCTGTTCGACGAAGGGCCGTACCCCGTCGCCACGTAATTGCCGCCTTTGTCAATTCGCACGATATTTCAGATGTGTGGTCGGCATCACCGCGGACCATTCGGTCACTGACGTTCTACTGTGCATGGGGTTGTTTTCGCGTTTTTGTATTGGCCGTTTCTCCTGCTGCCCGCAAATGAGGCGCGCGCCATCTCGATTCCGCGTTGCAGCGAGAGTGGTGTCGTCGTCCGCGACGCGCTTCTCACCGCCCGCAGATGTGCTAACCTTTTTGCGTCTGCCCTCTCGACAGACTCCGAACTTCGCCTACTCGAACAGCAAAATAAATAATGCGCAGCCCTGGCGGCTGCCTTAGGGGAGTGACGCGATGAAATCGATGATCCATCGATCCGTGTTGGCGCTTGCGGCCGTGGCCCTTCTTGCCGGGACCAGCGTTGTCAGCGCGCAGCAGCAACAGGACCAAGGCCGGGCGCTGAAGAAGTACGAATCCGGCAACAAGGAGTTCTGGACCCATCCGCCGGAGGACTGGTTCCTCGGCGACGAGACCGAAGCGCAGAAGGGCCTCGCGCCGCCCTCGGGGCCTCCGACCGGCGCCTCCGACGCGGAACTCGCCAACACCGTCAAGAAGATCAAGCTGCCGGACGGCTTCAAGATCGAAGTCTACGCCTCCGGCGTGCTTGCCGCACGGCAGATGGCCTGGGGTGACAAGGGCACGCTGTTCGTTGGCTCGTTCGGCCTCGGCAACGTCTATGCCATCAAGGACAACAACGGAAAGAAAGAGGTCAAGACCATCCTGAAGGGGCTGAACATGCCCACGGGTCTGGCCATCAAGGATGGCGCGCTCTACGTCATCGCGGTCGACAAGCTGATCCGCTATGACGACATCGAGAACAAGCTCGACAATCCCGGCGAGGGCAAGGTCGTCTATGACGACATGCCGTCCTATGCCGCCCATGGCTGGAAATACATCGCGGTCGACAAGGACGGCTGGTTCTTCATTCCCTTCGGACCGCCCTTCAACATCGGCATTCCGCCGACCAGCGTCTCGCAGATCCGGCGCGTCGATCCCAAGACCGGAAATGCGGAAATCTGGGCTCTCGGCGTTCGCAACTCGGTCGGCGGCGATGTCGATCCGCGCACCGGCAAGTATTGGTTCACGGAGAACGCCCGCGACTGGGTCAGCGATGACCTGCCCAGCGACAAGCTGAACATGATCGACAAGATCGGCGAGCACTTCGGCTATCCCTACTGCCACCAGGGCGACCTTCCCGATCCGAAGTTCGCCATGGGCCACAAATGCTCCGAGTTCACGCCGCCCGTGCTGAACCTCGGCGCGCACGTCGCTCCGCTCGGCATGAAGTTCTACACCGGCGACCAGTTCCCCGCCGAGTATAAGAACAACATCCTGATCGCCGAGCACGGCTCCTGGAATCGTCACAAGTACCAGGGTGCCAATATCACGCGCGTGATCGTCGGGCCCGACGGCAAGAACGCCAAGCAGGAGGTGTTCGCCTCCGGCTGGATCGAGGGTGACCAGGGTTATCTCGGCCGCCCCGACGACATCATCCTCGCCAAGGATGGCTCGATCCTCGTCGCCGACGACTGGGCCGGCGCGATCTATCGCATCAGCTACAGCAAGAAGTAGCGCGACATGACCAAGAGGCTGCGGTGCTCCCAATGCGCGCCGCAGCCTTTTTGCTTTCAACTTCGATGTCGTTCCGGATTGCGTGTGAGGCCCCGGAATGACGAGCTCGACAGATCGGGATCTCCATCATGCGCCGGCAGTTCATATCGCACGCAATCAGCGCGGCCGCGCTCCTCGCGCTCGGCGCGCCCTTCGCAAGCGCCGCCGACAATGCTGCCGTCCAGGAAAAGGCTGCCGTTTGCTCCGGCTGCCACGGCGAGAACGGTATTTCGCAGACCGAGAACATCCCCTCGCTGGCTGGCCAGCCTGATCAATTCCTGCAATGGCAGCTCGTGTTCTTCCGCGCCGGCTCGCGCAAGAACGAGCAGATGCAGCCGATTGCCGAAGAGATCACCAACGAGGATGTCCGCAATCTCGGCGCCTATTTCGCGGCCATGACGCCACCGAAAGCCGCGGAGGATAAGGATCCGGACTTGTCGAAAAAAGGCGCGCAAGTTGCCGTCGGCCGCCGCTGCGCCTCATGTCATACCGATAGCTTTGCCGGCACCAAGGCCGTCGCGCGTCTCGCAGGTCAGCGAGAGGAATATCTCGTCAAGGCGCTGCATGACTACAAGGCAGGCCAGCGCGTCGGCGGCGGCGTCGCCGCAATGGCCGACGTTGCCTATCACATGAGCGATGAGGAAATCACCGCCGTCGCGCACTATCTTGCGTATTTCAAGTAGCCGAAGTGTAGCTGCAAACTCGGCCGTCGCCGAGACGACAGCGGAATGTGAGCCCCTACCCCGCCCGCTGCTTCTCATAAGCCTTCAGATGCGTGTAGGCGATGCGCAGCTTTGGCACCGGCACCTTGGCGACATCGGCGCGCGCGATGAGGTCGCCGATCACGTGATCGGCCTCGACAGGCAGTCCCGCCTTGATGTCGCGGAACATCGAGGCCGTCATCGGCGAGCCCTCGGCGGTGAGGTTGCCTTTGACGCGTTCGAAGAACGGGCCGCCCGGCGGATAGCCGGATGCGGTGGCGATCGCGCTGGTCTCATCGAGCATGCCGAGCAAAAAGTCCCGGCCGCCCGGAGCGGCGAGGATGTTGCCGACGGAAGTCCGCATTAGACTGGTCGATGCCGCGAGCGAAGAGAGGAACACCCACTTCTCCCACATGTCCTGCATGATGTGGAGGCTGGCGGTGGCGCCATTGATGCCGCTCCTGAAGGCCTCGTCGATCGCCTTGACGCGCTCCGACAATTCGCCGTCGCGCTCGCCGTAATTGATCGACTGCATCGGCTGGAGCTGCACCACCTCGCGCTTCTCGTTCAAGGTCGCGGCGATGGCGCAGAGGCCGCCGAGCACGTGCTCCTTGCCGAATTTGGCATCGAGCGTGTCGAGATGCTTCATGCCGTTTAGCATCGGGATGATCGCGGTGTTCGGCCCGACCGCTGCGGCGAACGAGGTGATGGCGTCATCAAGGTCGAACGCCTTGCAGCTGAGCAGCACGACGTCGAACTTGTCCTTGATCGCGTCGGCCTGCACCGTCGACGGATTCTTCAAGGTGACGTCGCCATTCGGGCTCTTGATGACGAGGCCGGCGCTCGCAAGCTCGCTGGCGCGGCGCGGCCGGACCAGGAAGGTGACGTCGCGGCCAGCCTGCAACAGCCTGCCGCCAAAATAGCCGCCGATGGCGCCGGCGCCGACCACGAGGATACGCATAGGGAAGTCCTTATTGTTGCTTCTTATGGGTCCTGGCTTTCCGCCAGGACGACGGCGAGGAGACTACTAGCTTTCCGTGAGGCGCGGGAATCACTTCTCCAGCACCATCTCCTCGACCTCGCGCAGCTGCTCCTTGCCGAAAAACATCTCGTTGCCGACGAAGAAGGTCGGCGAGCCGAACGCGCCCCGCGCCACCGCCTCCTCGGTGTTCTTGATCAGCTTACCCTTCACCTCGGGCTCCTGCGCGCGGGCGAACAGCTTTTGGGCATCGAGTCCCGAAAACGCCAGCGCCTTCGTCGCGACTTCAGGATCGTCCATCTTCTTCGGCTCGCGCCACATGTGATGGAAGGCGGCGTCGACATATGTCTCGAACACGCCCTCCAGCTGCGCCGCGATCGCAGTGCGCATCAGATTTAGCGTGTTGACGGGGAAGTGCGGATTCCAGACGTAGGGCTGAACCTTGAAGCGCTTGATGAAGCGATCGGTCTCGACCTGCTGGAATTCGCGCTTGTTCTTGATGCCGGCGAGCGTCTCGGCTGGCGATCTGTTGTTGGTCGATTTGAAGATGCCGCCGAGCAGGATCGGCACATATTCGAACTTGACGCCGATGCGCTGTTCGATTGCGGGGATCGCCAGATGGCTGAGATAGGCGTTCGGGCTGCCGAAATCGAACAGGAATTGCGGGGCTGTGCGGGTCAACATCGTTCTCCCTGATCTGGCTTTTTGATCTGGCTTTCCTCCATTGTGGCGCAGGGCGCGCCACAGGTCCACCGTTTAATGACGGTCATAATATCTTGATGATTAGACCAGACGCCGGACCGTCCGCTTGCGCCACACCAGCAGGTAATAGCCCATCTGCAAAACGAACATGGCGCAGAACACGATCGGATAGGCGGCCCATACGCCCTCGACGCCGATCGCGCGGCTCAGGATCACCGCCGACGGCAGCTCGATCGCGACGATCGCGAAGATCGACAGCAGCATCGGCGTCAGCGCAACGCCGGCGGCACGCATCGCGCCTGAGAACACCGTCGCCATGCCGAACGGCAGCGAGCTCCATAGCGCGATGGTGAGTAGCTCCTTCGCCAGGTCGAGCACGGCGCCGTCGGTGATGAAGATGCCAAGCACGGCGCGTGGCACCAGATAAATCGACGCCACCAGCCCGCCGGTCAGGACGAGGTTGAATGCGAGGCCGGTGCGCACGATGCCGTCCAGCCGTGCCCGGTCGCCGCCGCCGATGGCCTGCGCGCCGAGAATCGAGACCGCGATGGAAATCGACATCGCCGTGAATTGCGTATAGCCCATCACCTGATTGACCGCGCCGTAGGCGGCGGTGGCTTCCGAGCCGAAGCCGTTGACGAGACCGAGCAGTACCAGTTCGGCGATCGCCATCACGACCATGCCGATCGCGCTCGGCAGTCCGATGCCGAGTATTTGTCCGAGCACGGCGCGGTTGAGCCGCAGATGATTCAGCAGCGCGGCGTCCGGGGCCAATGCGTGCTTCTTCCGCCGCAGATAAGCGGCCAACACGAGCAACGTCACTGCGTTGGAAGTTGCAGCGGCCCAGGCCGGGCTGGTAATGCCGGTGGCGGGCAATCCGAACACGCCATGGATCAACATCGGCGTCAGGATGAGGCCGATCGCTGTCGATAGCGCCAGCGCCAGCAATGGAGTCACGGCATCGCCGACGCCGCGGATCATCGCCGTCATCAGCAGGAAGATGAAGCCGAGCGGCATCGTCAGCAGCATGATGCGGGCATAGGCGCTGGCCGCGTCGAGAATATCCGCGGGCGTGGCGAGCGCCATCATCAATTGCCGGCTGAATAGGCCCCCGACCAATCCCACTGATATCGATAGCAGCAAGCCAACCGCGAGCGTCGTGCCCTCGACGATCTTGATCTTGCCGTGTTCGCCCGCGCCGAAGGCCTGGCCGATCAGCACTGTGGCGCCGGTGCTCAGGCCCATGACGAAGGCGAACAGGAAGAAGAATACCGGAAAGAAGGTCGAAACCGCCGCCAGTGCGTCGACGCCGATCATCTGGCCGAGATAGACGTTGCTGACGGTGCCGAACAACGATTGCAGCGCGTTGCTCAGCATCAACGGCGCGAGAAAGCGCAGGAAGCTTTTCCAGAGTGGCTTGGCGGTAGACATGGGGGTGCCTTTCATCAGGGCGTGCAAAGCCGTTGCCGCGCAATGCGCGGCTCGGCCGTTGATGGGGTTGTGAGAGAGCGCCGCGCCTTAAGCGTGGCCGCTGTAGGCGAGCTTGACGATGTGATCGCGGATGTCAGTCGGCCAGTCGGCGATCAGTGCGGTGAAGCGCAGCCGGTCATCCGCAAACAGCGCGCGCGACGCTTCCTCGAACTGAGGCAGGTTGCCCGCCATCGTCGACATAAAGTGATAGGCCGCATCGCGCGCCTGCCGCTCGCGTTCCTTGTCGCCGCTCGCCCGCCGCGCCTCGTCAACGAGTTTGCGTAGCGCGACCGACGCGCCACCTGCTTGCGCGTTGAGCCACTCCCAGTGCCGCGGCAGCAGCGTCACCTCGCGCGCGACGACGCCGAGTTTCGGCCGGCCGCGCCCGCGCGGCTCGGCCGGGGGTGTGGTCTCCTCTAACGGCGGCGGGATCAGCTTTGCCAGACGCGCGAGCACCTCGCGATCCCCGCCGCGCAGATCGAAATCGATTGACCGGCCCGTGGCGTCCTCGAAGATGATGATTGGCTCGTCCGGCCGCGGCGCCACCCGCTTGACGACCAGCGCGACCTCTCCTGCCGGCCCAGACACCAAGCGACGCTGCCCCTGGAAGGCGGTGAAAGTCTTCTGCATTGAAATCATTGCCATATTGACGTTGCCGGTCAGTTTAATACCCGGATAAATTGCTGCGGTCAATATACCCGGGTGAAAATATCCATGCCGGATGGCTCGACATTGCGTTCCCGGGCTGGCAGGTACGCGGCCGACCGACCACGCCTGGCCCTGAGGATCTCGCGATGCTGACCGTCCACCACCTGAACAATTCGCGCTCGCAGCGGGTGCTGTGGCTGCTCGAGGAGTTGGGCATCCCCTACGAGATCGTGCGCTATCAGCGCCAGCCCGACATGCGTGCGCCGAAAGAGCTGCGTGCCATTCATCCGCTCGGCAAGTCGCCCGTCATCACCGACAACGGCAACACCATCGCCGAGTCAGGTGCGATCATCGAATATCTCATCGCGACCTACGGCAACGGCCGCTTGATCCCGCCGCCGAACACGCCGGAGCGGCTGCGGTTCACTTACTGGCTGCATTATGCCGAAGGATCGGCGATGTCGCCGCTGCTATTGAAACTGCTGTTCACGCTGATGCCGAAGCGCGCGCCGGCGCTGCTTCGCCCGCTGGTGCGCAAGGTCTCGAACCAGGCGCTCACCGCGCTAGTCAATCCGCAGCTCAAGCAGCACATGGATTATTGGGAAAGCGAGCTGGGAAAAAGCGAGTGGTTCGCCGGTAGCGAGTTTACCGCGGCCGACATCCAGATGAGCTTTCCGCTTGAAGCTGCCCAAGCGCGCGGCGGTCTCGAGCAAGGTCATCCCAAGGCGATGGCGTTCCTGGAACGTATCCACGCGCGGCCGGCTTATGCCCGCGCGCTCGAGAAGGGCGGGCCGTATCAGGTGGGGCGGTAGTCACGTTCGCTGTCATTCCGGATGGTGCGAAGCACCAGACCCGGAATCTCGAGATCCTATGTTCACGCTTCGCGTGCCCCGGGATGATGATCGAAGACTAATCCGCGTGCGGTCGCGCCATGCAGGGCAGAGTTACTGCCCTGCTGCTGCTGCGCCGCGCGTGCGCGGATCTGGCGCGCCAAGAGGGCCGTTCGGCGTCACGAGAATCGAATTGGCCGACGTCTGTCCCATCGGCTCGACGATGAGATGGTCCATCGCTTTCAACTCGAACAGCACATCATCGGGAAAGCCGTGCTCGACGCGCACTTCGTCCGGCAGCCATTGATGGTGCAGCCGCGGCGCGGTCACCGCGGCCGCTACGTCCATCTTGTAGTCGAGAACGTTCACGATCACCTGCAGCACGGTCGAGATGATGCGGCTGCCGCCGGGCGAGCCTGTCACCAGCACTGGTTTGCCGCCCCTGAGCACGATGGTCGGCGACATCGAGGATAGCGGCCGCTTGCCGGGCCCGGGCAGATTGGCCTCGTAGCCAACGAGGCCATAGGCGTTGGAGGCGCCGACCGCGGCGGTGAAATCATCGAGCTCGTTATTGAGCAGCACGCCGGTGCCGTCGGCGACGAGGCCGACGCCATAGCTGAAGTTCAGCGTATAGGTGTTGCTGACGGCGTTGCCGGCGGCATCGACGACGGAGAAATGCGTGGTGTTGCTGCCTTCGCGCGGCGCGGGCGGCGCGGCAACGATCTCTTTCGACGGCGTTGCGCGATCCGTCGAGATGCTCGCACGCAGCTTGGCCGCATAGTCTTTCGCCGTGAGCGTATCAATCGGCGCGTCGACGAAGGCGGGATCGCCGAGATAGCGCGCACGATCGGCGTAGGCGCGCTTCATGGCTTCGATCAGCAGATGCAGCGATGCCGGTGAGCCCTGCTTCAGATCGGCGAGCTGAAAGCCTTCGAGGATATTGAGCGATTCCACCAGCACGACGCCGCCGGACGATGGCAGCGGCATTGAGACGATGTCATAGCCGCGATAGGTGCCGCGCACCGGCGAACGGATCACGGCCTGATAGGCCTTCAGATCAGCCGGGGTCATGATGCCGCCGGCGTCGGACACGGCCTTGGCGAGCTTCTCCGCCACCGGCCCCTCGTAGAAGCCGCGCGGTCCCTGCGTCGCGACACGCGCCAGCGTGTCGGCAAGATCGCTCTGCACCAGCCTGTCCCCTTCGCCAAGCGGAGTGCCATCGGGTTTCGCGAAGATTTTGGTCGAGGACCGCCAGCGTGCGAGCCGCGGATACCAGCCCGGCAGCGTATCGGCGATGTCGTCGGTGACGATATATCCATCGCGGGCGAGTGCGATCGCAGGCTCGAGCAATTGCGGCAGCGTGAACTTGCCCGAGCCGTATTTCTCAAGTGCGAGCGCCAGGCCCGCCACCGTGCCGGGCACGCCGATGCCAAGTCCGGAATCGCGCGACTTGGCCGCATCCGGCTTGCCGTCGGGTCCAAGGAAGATCTGCGCCGTGGTCGCCGCCGGCGCGGTCTCGCGATAGTCGATCGCGATGTCTTCGTTGCGCTCGGCCGAATGGATCACCATGAAGCCGCCGCCGCCGATATTGCCGGCGCGTGGATAGGTCACCGCCATCGCGAAGCCGGTCGCAACGGCCGCGTCGACCGCATTGCCGCCACGCCGCAGGATGTCGGCGCCGACTTGCGCAGAAATCTTTTCCTGCGCCACCACCATGCCATGCTTGGCGGGGATAGCGTGGACCGTGTCGAGCGCGGGCGGAACGTAGGCGCGCCGTGCATCCTGCGCGGTCGCCGATGCGAGTCCAAGCGCCAGAGTGGCGACAAGTGCGAGAAAACTCCGTCGTGTCGAAAATGTTGCCATCATCAAACTTCCGGCGAGCCTTCAGGCCAATTCAAACGGGTCGCTGTAATGCTATACGGTTTGCGCTAAGACAGGCAAAACTGTTTGTGATGAGGACTGCTTGATGACGACGATCGCCCCGGATGTGCGCATGGCCGGCGCGCTGCGGACTTATCCGCCGCGTGCCGCTGTCATCAGCTGGATCTTCTTCGACTGGGCCGCGCAGCCTTATTTCACGCTGATCACGACCTTCGTGTTCGCACCCTATTTTGCCACCAGCATCGCGCCAGATCCCGCCACTGGCCAATCGCTCTGGGGTTTTGCAATGGCTGCCGCGGGTATGGCGATTGCGCTGTTGTCGCCCGTGCTCGGCGCCATCGCGGACGCCTCGGGGCGCCGCAAGCCATGGATCGCCGCGTTCGGTGCGGTTCTGGTGCTGGCCTCCTGCGCGCTGTGGATCGGCAAGCCCGGCGACCCCGCTATTATCCCGCCGCTGCTCACCGCGGTCGCGCTTGCCAGCGTCGGCGCGGAATTCGCCACCGTCTTCAACAACGCGATGATGCCGACCCTGGTGCCGCCGGAGCGCATCGGCCGGCTCTCCGGCACCGGCTGGGCCACCGGTTACATCGGCGGCATCGTCAGCCTCATCATCGTGCTCGGCTTCCTCGCCGCCAATCCCGAGACCGGGCGCACGCTGCTGGGCTTCACGCCGCTGTTCGGGCTCGATCCCGCCACGCATCAGGGCGATCGCGCCGCCGGCCCGTTGACCGGATTGTGGTTCATCATCTTCGTGACTCCGATGTTTTTGTTCACGCCGGATTATCCGGCGAAGCGTCCGGTGCGCGAGGCGCTGCACGAAGGCCTGGCCGATCTGAGGCGATCGCTGAAGGATTTGCCGCAGCAGAAATCGCTTGCTGCGTTTCTGCTCGCGAACATGATCTACACCGACGGTCTGGTCTCGCTGTTCGCCTTCGGCGGCATCTATGCCGCAGGCACTTTTGGCTGGCACACGGTCCAGATCGGCACATTCGGCATTATCCTCGCCATCGCCGGCACCTTTGGCGCATGGCTTGGCGGCAAGCTCGACGATCTTCTCGGTCCGAAGCGCGTCATCGCCGGCAGCATGCTGATCCTGCTGCTCTCGGTGGCAGCGATTCTTCTCGTCGGCAAGGATAGCGTCCTGTTCGTCAAGGTCGCGCCGCCCGAGCCGGGCGGGCGGCTGTTCGCCGCTGCCGCTGAACGCGCCTATATCGTGCTGGGCTGCCTGATCGGCGCAGCCGGCGGTCCGCTCCAGGCCGCCTCACGCACGCTGTTGATCCATCTCGCGCCGAAAGATCGCATCGCGCAGTATTTCGGTCTGTTCGCCCTGACCGGAAAGGTGACGTCCTTTATCGGCCCGCTCCTGATCGGCATGATCACGGCCATCACCGCAAGCCAGAAGGCAGGGATGGCCGTGCTGGTGGTGTTTTTCGTCGCGGGGCTGGGGCTGTTGATGCGGGTGCGGGATGAATAACGCTCCCTGTCGTCCCGGCGAAGGCCGGGACCCATACCGCGTTATCTCTCGTTGGCGCGATGAGGCTAGTATCGCGCACCAAACTACTCCCTGGGGTTATGGGTCCCGGCCTTCGCCGGGACGACAGGTTGAGAGTTCAGTGCACGATCGCTCTAGTGCCTGAAATGCCGCGTGCCGGTGAACACCATGGCGATGCTATGCTCGTCGGCGGCCTTGATCACCTCGTCATCGCGCATTGAGCCGCCGGGCTGCACCACGGCGGTGGCGCCGGCTTCGATGCAGGCCAGCATGCCGTCGGCGAAGGGAAAGAACGCATCCGACGCCACAACCGAACCCTTGGTCAGCGGCTCAGCGAGCTTCAGCTCGTTGGCTGCATCCTGCGCCTTGCGCGCTGCGATCCGGGCTGAATCTACGCGGCTCATCTGGCCCGCGCCGATGCCGACGGTGGCGAGATCCTTGGCGTAAATGATGGTGTTGGACTTGACGTGCTTGGCCACACGGAACGCAAATTTCAGGTCGCGCATCTCGGCCTCATCAGGCGCGCGCCTGGTCACGACCCTGAATGTCATGTCGTCGACCACGGCATTGTCGCGGCTCTGCACCAGGAGGCCACCGGCGACCGTCTTGGCGGTGAGGCCGAACGCGCGCGGATCGGGCAGGCTGCCGGCGAGCAGCAGGCGTAGATTCTTGCGTGCGCCGATGATGGCGATCGCTTCCTCGCTCGCATCGGGCGCAATGATCACCTCGGTGAAGATCTTGGTGATCTCGCGGGCGGTGTCGGCGTCGAGCGCGCGGTTCATCGCGATGATGCCGCCGAAGGCGGAGGTGGAGTCGCAGGCCAGCGCCTTGCGATAGGCGTCGACAAGGTTCGCGCCTTCCGCCACGCCGCAAGGGTTGGCGTGCTTGACGATGACGCAGGCCGCCGTGCGCTTGGCGTCGAACTCGCCGATGCACTCATAGGCGGCGTCGGTGTCGTTGATGTTGTTGTAGGAGAGCTCCTTGCCCTGGAGCTGCCGCGCGGTCGAGACGCCGGGCCGCTTGTCTGGCGTTGCATAGAACGCCGCTGTCTGGTGCGGGTTCTCGCCATAGCGCAGCGACTGGATCAGCTTGCCGCCGAAGGCGCGGAAGTCGGGCGCCTCGATCTCGAGCTCGCGGTTGAACCAATTCGAGATCGCAGCGTCGTAGGCTCCGGTGCGCGCATAGGCCTTTGCGGCAAGCCGCCGGCGAAGTTTCAACGTGGTCGCGCCGTCGTTGGCTGCGAGCTCGTCGAGCACGGCCTGGTAGTCCCGTGCCTCGACGACGACGGCGACGTCGTCATGGTTCTTCGCCGCGGCGCGGATCATGGCGGGGCCGCCAATGTCGATGTTCTCGATGCAATCCTCAAAACCCGCGCCTTTGTCGACGGTGGCTTCGAACGGATAGAGATTGACGACGAGCAGATCGATCGGCGCGATGCCGTGCGCCTTCATCGCCTCGGCGTGTTCCTTGTTGTCGCGAATCGCGAGCAGGCCGCCATGCACTTTCGGATGCAGCGTCTTGACACGACCGTCCATCATCTCGGGGAAACCGGTGAGGTCGGAGACGTCCTTCACCTTGAGGCCGGCCGCGGCGATCGCTTTGGCGGTGCCGCCGGTCGACACCAGCTCGATATCATGCGCGGCAAGTGCCTTCGCGAACTCGATCAGCCCGGTTTTGTCGGAAACGGAAAGCAGGGCGCGGGTGACGCGGCGGGGATGGTCAGTCATGAGCAAGATCCTCTGTTAAGGGAGTGTCTATGCCCAGGCGCGCGGCGGGTAAGTGTCGCGCTTCCCGATGGTGCTCCATCCAAGGTCGCCAGTCGCGCGAGCTAGGGCTCGATAGCAGCTTTCGAGGCCCTTCACAACGATCGGATAGAGCTGAATTGCGGCTCTTTACAGCGGCAGTTCCGGCTCGCGCCGGGCGTTGCGGCGGGCATTGGTGACTGCGGGCGACGCGGTGGAGCGGATAAAGCTCCAGCGGATTGACGGCGCCTGGCGGGCATCCTGGCGGATCACGATCTGGGCGGTGCGGCGGGGCCCGTCATTGCCGGCCAGGAACACGCTGTCCTCGAGATCGACCTTGTCGTCCAAGGCTTCAAAGGTCCAGACATCGCGGTTCGGCAGCACCAGCATGACGCCGCGGGCATCCGACAGCCGGCTTGCCTTCACCGCCGGGTGCAGGTGGAAGCGCAGCGCGAAATCGGCGCCAGCGCCCTTGAGCCGCGCGCCTTGCGGCGGCGACAGCGTATCCTCGCCGTCGATCCGCGCACCGTCATTGGCGACCATCAGCACGCGGCGATGGATCACGCCGAACTTGGCGAGATAGCCGTCATGCGAGGTCGTGAGCAGCGTGCCGTCCTGCACGATTTCGCGATAGCTCTCGACCTCGACGGGACCGCTGGTGACCGGCGCGCCGTGCAGCAGCCGCTTCATCGCCGACATCTCGATGAACTGGCAGGATGAGGTGTCGTGATAGGTCAGCGTCGAATGCGCCGCGGTGCCGCGCGCGAACGGGCGCCAATTGTCGCGGCCCGTCGTCGGCATGCCGCAGTTGGTCACGATGCGGCTGATCCCGGAGGACAGTTCGAACGACAAGCAGCCGGCATGCGCGTCATGGCTGACGCCAGCGGGCGGCGGCGGCCCGGTGTCGATGATCAGCGTCGTCGGGCCGGCATCGAGGCGCTGGAAGCCGGTGTGCGGCATGTTCGCCATCGGCGCGCCGTGGGCATCGTCATAGGCGAGCAATGTCGCGAGCAGATCCGATGATGTCGCACTCATGCCGTTGAACAGCGCGAAATTGCCATCGCCGTGCCGGAAGAAGCGCAGCATCGGCATCATGCGGTCGATCGCATTGAGCAGCGCCGGCGGCGGCGCGATGTTGCGCGCGGCAAAAGTCTGCCGCAACGGCAATAGATCGATCAGCAGTTCGATCAGCGCGCCCGGATTGCGCGAAATGTGCCCGCCGTCAGGGAGAATCTGCCGCTGCAATTCGTCAGAGAGCTTCTTCGACGCGCTGCGGATATGACGGGCCTGGTTGGCGAGGCAGAGCGTGGTGTAGCAAAGCGCGATCTGCACCTGAAGCTTCGGCACCCCGTCGGAAATGCTGACCATGGTGTAGCGCAGGAAGCGGATCTCGCGCGCCAGCGCGCGCAGATAGCGGCGGTAGAACTTGTTGTCGGTGTCGCCCAGCACCAGCGGCGCCTGCGACAGCAGCGAGATCACCCGGCGCGCCAGCACGTCGGCGCGGCGGGCCACGCGCCGGCGCTTGTTGGCGGGATTGGAGATCCAGTCCTCGACCAGCGCGCGTGCATTCGCCCGGGTCAGCGCGGTGTCAGCGGCACGCAAGTGCCGCAGCCAGCCGAAGCCGAGCAGCGCGACTTCCCAGTCCTCCGAGGGCGGATCGAGATCGAAGATCGAGCGGCCGTGGCAGTTGACGATCTTGCCGGCGAAGACGAAGCGCCCGGCATAGATCTCGGCGGCGCGCGTCGCATCCGCGGTGCGCAAATCATGCGGCGCGATGATCAGGCGGTCGGTGCGGCTGGGCCAGGCCCGCGACAGTGCGATGGGGCCGCCGCTCGCGCGCGCGAGCATGTTCCGCGCGAAGCGGTTCATCACCAGCGCCGAGATACGTTTGCGTTGAGCGACCGACACGCCTTGCCTTGAGGGGGGAGAGGATTCCGACGAATCCTTATTAATCCCAAAATCGGCCGGCTGACACCACCTTGAAAGGCTCCGAATCAGTCCAGTGGTCGCAAAATCCGGTGCAAAATCAGGATTTAACGAGTCTGGCCGCGAAAAATCCGTCGAGCCCGCCGAGCTTCGGGTCGGCGTGCGGCAGATGGCTCGGCAGGGTCCGGAGATCGCCCTCAGTGGTGATGATCTCGCTGAGCCCATAGACCTCGCTGGCCTCGACGGGGACGCGGCGAAGCGCGGGCTCCGCGGCGAGCAGAGCGGCAACGGCCTGCTCGCCCTCTTCCGGCTCCAGCGAGCAGGTGCAGTAGACCAGCATCCCGCCGGGCTTGAGCAGCGAGACGGATTTGCGCAGCAGCCGTTGCTGGAGAACGGTCATCGCGGCCACGTCGGAGTCCTGCCGCAGCCATGCGACGTCGGGATGCCGACGAATCGTCCCGGTCGAGGTGCAGGGCGCATCGATCAGGATTCCGTCGAAGCCCTCCGCCGGCCCCGTCCATTCCACGGCGTCAGCGACGACAGTCTCAGCCTGAAACGACAGCCGATTCAAATTTTCGCGCAAGCGCGCCACCCGCGCGGGTGAACGGTCGACCGCGGTGACGCGCGCGCCTGATAGCGCCAGCTGCGCGGTCTTGCCGCCGGGCGCCGCACAGAGATCGGCAATGGATTTACCCGAAACATCGCCGAACAGCCGGACCGGCAGCGCGGCGGCGGCATCCTGCACCCACCATTGTCCTTCGGCGAAACCGGGCAGCATCGTCACCGAGCCGTGCAGCAGCGTGCGAACCGATCCGGTCGGCAGCACCTCGCCATGCAACCGGCTCGCCCATTGCGCGGGGTCGGACTTCACAGTTAGATCGAGCGAGGGTTCGTGACTGAGCGCGAGTGCCATGTCCCGCGCGATCGTCTCGCCGTAATGCGCGCTCCAGCGCGCCAGCAGCCAGGGCGGCAGGTCGAGCGATTGCGTGGCGACTTCCTCGACCAGCGCCTGGCCCTCGCGCGCGCAGCGGCGCAGCACGGCGTTGACAAGGCCGGCATAGCGTGCAGCGCGCCGGTCGGATTGCACCAGGCGGACGGAGAGATCGACCGCGGCGTGGTCGGGCACATCCATCCAGAGGATCTGGGCGGCGCCGATCAGAAGCGCGCTCTGCGCCCGCGGCGCGTCGGATGGGATGCCCTTGTCGAGCAGGCGCGACAGCACATGGCCGAGCGTACCGAGGCGGCGCAGAATGGTTGCGACCAGGCGCCGCATCAGCGCGCGGTCGCGGTCGGCGAGCGTCTTCAGTCCGGGATGGGCGCCGGAGCCGTCGAGCTGGTCGTCGAGTGTGCGGTGCTTGTGCAGAACGCCATCGACGATGTCGGCGGCGATCCGCCGCGCCGCGAGACCGGGCACTTCGGATGGAGGGGCGAAACGTTGAGATGGCATGCGGAAGTAAGGTTCTGAGCGAGCGGCAGTTCCGCCGGTATGGGCGCATGCCTTGAGGCCAACAGATGTGGCATGCGAATATGCCAAATGTAAGAATGGCCTCTGGCGATTTCAGTCCGTCACCGCCATTTCAGCAATGCGTTATTGGACGTCGCGCGACCTTCGACCCTGCGCTAGGACATCCGCCGATGAGCGACAAGCCTCCCGTTCCCGATCGCAAACCCTTGTCGCCGGCCGCCCAGCGCGCGCTGGCCGAAGCCGAGGCGCGCCGGCAAGCCGCCGCGACCGCTGCCGGGGCGGCGCGGAAGGAATTGCAGGGGCCGAAGGGACCTGAGCCCACGCGTTATGGCGATTGGGAGCGCAAGGGCATCGCCTCGGACTTCTGAGGCCGGCGGCCTGTCCCGGGTGCTCGGTCACGCCCTACAGATAATGGTGTTCCTGCAAGTAGCGGATGATACGCTCGCAGGCTGCTTCCATCGTGAGTTCGGAGGTGTCGATCGTGATCTCGGGCGCCTGCGGGGTCTCGTAGGGATGGTCGATGCCCGTGAAGGCCGGCAGTTCGCCCGCGCGCGCCCTGCGGTAGAGCCCCTTGGGATCGCGCCGCTCGCATTCGGCGAGCGGGGTTGCGACATGGATCTCGATGAACTCGCCCGCCTCGACCCGGTGCCGCGCCAGTTCGCGCTCGCTGCGGAAGGGGGAGATCAGCGCGACCAGCGCGATCATGCCGGCATCGACGAACAGTGCTGCGATCTCGGCGACGCGCCGGACGTTCTCCATCCTCTCCGCGCTGAAAAAGCCGAGGTCGCGGTTGATGCCGTGGCGGAGATTGTCGCCGTCGAGCAACGCGGCATGACGTCCAAACTCGGCCAGCCGCCGGTCGACGAGTTCGGCGATCGTCGATTTGCCGGCGCCACTAAGCCCCGTGAACCAGAGCACGCAGGGCCGCTGCTGCTTGAGCCGCGCGCGCACGGACTTATCGACGGCAAGCTGTTGCCACTGAATGTTGGTGGCGCGGCGGAGTGACAGCTCGATCATTCCCGCTGCAGCCGTGCGGTGGTTGATCGGGTCGATGAGAATGAAGCTGCCCATCTCGCGGTCGTCACGATAGGCCTCGAACACCAGCGCGCGGTCGAGGCTGAGATGAACGTAGCCGATCTGGTTGGCATCGAGCGTGGTGGCGCTCTCCTGCGCCATGGTGTCGATGGAGATGCGATGCTTCAGCGTCGTGATCACAGCGCCGGTCGAGGCGGCGCCGCATTTGAGCATGTAGCGCCGGCCCGGCACCATGGCGTCGTCGTCGAACCAGACGAGATGCGCCGCCAGCTGATCCGAGACGAGCGGTGCAGGTCCCGCCGTCAGCACGTCGCCGCGGCTGACGTCGATCTCGTCGGCCAACGCCAGCGTCACGGATTCGCCCGCCGCAGCCCGATCTCGCTCGCCGCCAGGCGTGAGAATACGCGCGATGTGCGTGCGACGGCCCGAGGGTTGCACGGTGATGGTTTCGCCGGCTGCAATCGTTCCGCTGGTGATTCGTCCGCAAAAACCGCGAAACTCCGCATGCGGTCGGTTGACCCATTGCACCGGCATCCGGAACGGCCGTTGCGAGATATCGCCGGTAACGTCGACCGATTCCAGATAGGCCGTGACCGTCGGCCCGGTGTACCAGGGCATGCGCGCGCTCGCGACGGCGATATTGTCGCCCTCGGGCGCGACGACCGGGATGCATTGGACCTGGGAGATCCCGAGCTGTCCGGCCAGGGTCAGATATTCGGCGGTGATGGCCGCGAAGCGGTCACCGTCGAATCCGATCAGATCCATCTTGTTGACGGCCAGCACGACGTGGCGAACGCCAAGCAGCGAGAGGATGTGGCTGTGGCGCCGGGTCTGCGTGATCGCGCCCTTGCGCGCGTCGACCAGGACGACGGCGAGGTCGGCGTTGGAGGCGCCGGTTGCCATGTTGCGCGTATACTGCGTGTGGCCCGGCGTGTCGGCGACGATGAAGCGGCGCCGCTTCGTTGCGAAGAACCGGTAGGCGACGTCAATGGTGATGCCCTGCTCGCGCTCGGCCTGCAGGCCGTCGACCAGCAGCGCGAAATCGAGATCGCCGCCGGTGGTGCCGACCGTCTTGCTCTCCGACGCCAGCGCGTCGAGCTGGTCGTCGAGCAGCGTCTTGGAATCGTAGAGCAGGCGGCCGACCAGCGTGCTCTTGCCGTCGTCGACGCTGCCGCAGGTGACGAACCGCAGCGTCGAACGATCATGCTGGTCGAGGCGCGGCGCATCGGGAGCGGCGATCGTGGGGGCCTCATGATAGGACATCAGAAGTAACCTTCCGCCTTTTTGCGCTCCATCGCTGCGGGGCTGTCCCGGTCGATCATGCGTCCCTGCCGTTCGGAGGTGCGTGACGCCATCATCTCCCGCACGATCTCCGGCAGGGTTGCCGCCGTCGACATCGTTGCACCGGTGAGGGGATAGCAGCCGAGAGTGCGAAATCTGACGGAGCGCCAGCGCGGCGCTTCCTCCGGGCCCAGCGGCATCCGTTCGTCGTCCACCATGATCAGCGCGCCGTCGCGCTCGACCACCGGGCGCTTTGCTGCCAGATAGAGCGGAACGATCGGGATGTTCTCGAGCAGGATGTAGTCCCAGACGTCGAGTTCGGTCCAGTTCGACAACGGAAACACTCGCATGCTCTCGCCGGGCGCGAGCAGCGTGTTGTAGAGACTCCACAATTCCGGCCGCTGGTTCTTCGGATCCCAGCGATGCGCCGTGCTCCGATGCGAGAAGATGCGTTCCTTGGCGCGCGACTTCTCCTCGTCGCGCCGCGCCCCCCCGATCGCGGCATCGAAGCCATGCAGGTCCAGCGCCTGCCGCAAGGCTTGCGTCTTCATCACGTCGGTGTAGCGGGCCGAGCCGTGGGCGAAGGGCGTGATGCCCTGGCTCAATCCGTCATGGTTGGTATGGACGATCAGATCGAGGCCGAGCTCGCGGGCGCGGCGGTCGCGAAACGCAATCATCTCGCGGAACTTCCAGGTCGTGTCGACATGCAGCAAGGGGAACGGCGGCCTGCCGGGATGAAACGCCTTCATCGCCAGATGCAGCAGCACCGAGGAATCCTTGCCGATCGAGTAGAGCATGACCGGCTTGCGGAACTCGGCGGCCGTCTCGCGCAGGATATGGATACTTTCTGCTTCGAGACGGCGAAGATGGCTGGTCACGCTGCGGCGCGCAGGGCCCTCATCCAGTACGTCGCGCGCCGACCGGGCCTCCACGACGTACTCGATTTGCCCGGTCATGCAGCTGTGACCAGGCAATCGCCGAACAGGCGCTCCGCCGTCGCTGCACTCAGGCCGAGATCGCGAACGCAAGCGGTAACTGAAGCGCGATAAGCATCGTTGACGCCGCAGCGCTCCAGAATGTCGAGCTGGGTCTTGCTCAGGGACGTCGTTGAGCGACGCTGGTAGCGATAGGCGCTATCGGAGGTGTGGAGATTTGGCACCTTGTAAATCGTCGATTCACTCGGGAAGATGACGCGCGCGTTGTTCACCTGCGCTTGTCCTGGCTCCCGCCAGGATGTCACGGCAGTTTCGGTGAAGCTGTCCGAAAGGCCAAGACGGTCGAACAGGACACGAACCGACGATGTGGCCTCCTTGCTCACCTCATAGACGTAGTGGGTGACCGGAACGCCTTGCTGCTTGGCGTAGCTTGCCACCCGAACCGCGCTGAGCGCGGCGATGACATAATGCTGCAGCAACGTGCTTTCCGGCGCGCGAGAGATCAGCTTCTCGAGCCATGACGCCAGCGCACTTGCCGGCTCACGATCGAGCATGATGAGATGCAGCCGGTCCTGCGGATAGCCTGCCTCGATCAACATGCGCAGCGGATTGAACAGGCTCTCGGCAACCACGTAGGGCCCGATCGTTTCCTTGCTGAAGATTCGCGGCTCGTCGGTCGCCGACGGCACGATCCAGGGCGTCAGCCGCTGGCCGACGAGCGCATCGCGCAGGATGGCCTTTAGCGGCTGATAATATGAGGGCATTCCGATCATGCCGAACAGATTGCTTAGGGCCGTCGAGCCGACCCGGGCCTTGCCGCATGCAAAATAAAGCATCGGGAAGTCCTCAACTGGGCGATGCCGGAAACTCTCGGCGAGGCACTCCGTCACTTCGCGCGTCAACGTCGTGAGCGTTACGGTTCTGGACTGGAATTCGCCAACTGGCGAAAGCAGCATGGTGTCGAGAGAGCTGTGCTGCTGCCGAACGAGATCGACGATTCGCTCGAGCGAATCGGTGGAAGCCGCGTCGATATTCATGTCGGGCGCTCACTGGGGCAGGTTCCGCAAGCGAGGTTGCTTGCTGTATTAAGATCAACCTATAGTTGCTTCAGGCGCGAGACAATCCGTGGAATCACGGAGGCCGCGTGAACGAGCACCGAAGATGTCCTCGCCTCGTTGCCGGCTCAGGCGGCGCGCACGGTGTTGAGGAACTTCTCGACCTCCGCCTTCAACAGGCCGCTTTCGCTGGACAGCAAGCGCGCCGATGCCAGCACTTGTCCGGATGCCGCGCCGGTCGCACTGGCGCCCTGACTGACCTGGACGATCTTGCCCGCGACCTCGACGGTTCCCTTGGCGGCTTCGTTGACATTGCGCGCAATCTCGGCCGTCGCCGCCCCCTGCTCTTCGATGGTTGCAGCGATGGTCGTCGAGATGTCCGAGATCCTGGCGATGGTGGCGCTGATCTCCTTGATCGCGCCGACAGAGTCTTCCGTAGCGCTCTGCATGCCGGCGATCTGTGCGCCGATTTCGTCGGTCGCTTTCGCGGTCTGGGCCGCCAGCGCCTTGACTTCGCTCGCGACCACAGCAAACCCGCGGCCGGATTCGCCAGCGCGTGCCGCTTCAATGGTGGCGTTCAGCGCCAGCAGGTTGGTCTGTTCCGCGATCGCGGTGATCAATTTGACGACGTCGCCGATCCGGCCCGCGGCCTTGAGCAATTCGTGGATCCGGGCGTCCGTGCGCTCGGCCTGCCTCACCGCCTCGCCGGCGATGCGGCTGGAATCGTGCACCTGCCGACCGATCTCGACCACTGACGTACTCATCTCCTCCGCGGCCGAAGCCACGGCGCCGACATTGGCGGATGCCTCCTCGGAGGCTGCGGCCACCATCCCGGAGAGCTGCTGCGTCTCCTCTGCCGTCCCCGACAGCGTGCCCGCAGCGGATTCGAGTTGCTGGGAGGCTGACGACACCGAGTTGATGATGCTGCCGACCGCGGCTTCGAACGAGCCGGCGAGCTTCATCATCTCATCCTTGCGCCGGGCGGCGGCTGCGGCCTCCAGATCCTTCTGCTCGGCTTCCATCTGCTCTATACGGATCAGATTGTCCTTGAAAGTACGGGCCGCACGGGCGTTGTCACCGATTTCGTCGCCACGGCTCGTGAAGGGAATCTCGATGGCCTTGTTGCCGTCGGCGAGTTGCAGGAGCACATCGCCGATACGCCGGACCGGCCGCGCGATGTTCAACACCGCGAAGACCGCGGAACCGATCAGCGTCAACATGACGAACACGCCGACGATGAGCGCGAAGTTGGCGACGCGATCCAGTTCCGCCAGCAACTCGCCCTTGCGTCGCGCCGCGAATTCGTTGGCGACGCCCACGAGGTCGTCAATGCGCTTGCTGACTTCCCGGGCTGCCGGGCGCATATGCTCTGCGAGAATGCTCGCCTTCGCCGTTTCGGCTGCGGCCTTGGCGCCGCCGGCGGGAGCATCGATGACAGCCTTTTGCGCCGCCGCGAGCTCGACGGCACTGGTCAGATAGGTATCGACGAATGTCTTGGTCTCGCGGTAGGCATCCTGTGTGACCTTCCGGGTCGCCCGCTCCTTTGCGGCGTCGATTTCGCTACCGGCTTGAGCCGCCTGGGTGCGCAGAATTTGGAGCAGCTTGTCGACTTCGCCGACGGAGGGCGCGGAACTCATCTCGAGCGCGGTGAGCTGCGCGCGCGCCATCGCGGTCTGGGCCGTCTGGGCATTGCCCTTATTGAGATAGTTGATGATGACCAGGCGATTGGATTCCGCGATCGACCAGTTGCCACGCGTCTGGTTGGCCAGGATGCCGCCGACCATGAGAACGCTGATGCCCGTGACGATACCGAGTTTTGTTCCAATGCGAAGACTGAATAATCCCACCGCTGCCTCCTCGTGCTGCTCCATCAGGTATTCGCAACCAATAATTGAGAATTAGGAAAGATTCGCGGGAGACCGTAGAAGTACCGGCTGGTGCATGGGTCCAATGGACATTTTCGGATCGAGCGAACAGCGCAAACCGGCGGAGGATTGTGCGTGGAGTATCGCGCTTGCCGCGTTCCCCGACTCAGTCCTAGCGTGGGCTGATGCGTTTCCAAGATCGCCCCAACGCTTATCGGCCGCAGTTCGGCGGCTCACCATTCCGGCGTCGCTTCTCCGGGTTGCTGCCGTGGATGTTAGTCGTCGGTGTGGTGGTGGCGGTCGTGCTCACCTCCCGACACGGAGCGAACTGGCCCTTTCCGCATGGCGCCGACGGCCGGTCGCAGGACGCCGAGATCATCCTCCAGCAGGCCGGCAATCCGGATAGCCGCCAGCCGGTCGACGTCATTCGCACCATCGACGGCGACACCTTTCTCGCACGCATTCATCAGCAGGGCGGCCGCGACCTCGTTGCGCGGATTCGCTTGCGCGGCATCGATGCACCCGAGATGAAGGCGTCCTGTCAGGACGAGCTGGACAAGGCGGAAGCTGCCACCGAGGCGCTGCGCAACCTGCTCGGCCAGGGCGGCGTCACAATCCACAATCTCGGCTCGGAAAAATACGGGCGCGTTCTCGCCGATGTCGCAACGAAACGGACCAGCAATGTTTCGGCGGCGATGCTCGCGGGCGGCTATGCGCGCAGCTACAATGGCGGCCATCGGGACGGCTGGTGCGCGCGGGGTTGGCGCTTCTGGTAACAAAAAGCCGCGTCGAACGGCGCGGCTTTCATTGAGCTGTCCTGGCCGCTTCGATCAGCGCGTCACGACGACCTTGGTTCCGACCGAGACGCGGCTGTAGAGATCGGTGATGTCGTCGTTGAGCATGCGGATGCAGCCGTAGGACACGAAGCCGCCGACCGAGCCCGGCACGTTGGTGCCGTGGATGGCATATTCGCCGCCGGCCAGCGTCATTGCCGCAACGCCCATCGGGTTGCGCGGCGAGCCGCCCGGAATGACGTCGGGGATGCTCGGCTTGTCGCGCTTCACTTCCGCAGGCGGCGACCAGGCCGGATTGCGATACTTGCCGTCGATACGGGTGGTGCCGGCCCACTGCTTGCCGTACTTGCCGACGCCGACCGGATAGCGCACGGCGTGGCCGTCATCGAGGATGAGATAAAGCCGCCGCTCGTTGGTTTTGACCACGATGGTGCCCGGTGAATAGTCGGCCAGGTGCGCACCCACCATTTCCGGCCGCGCCTCGGCCGCCGTCGGCATCAAGACCCCTGCCCCGATGGTGGCGGCCAGCGCCAATGCAATCTTCATCGACATCAACTTCCCTCCAGCCCGAACGGATCGTCAAAATTCACGTAAAACCGGCAATGGCCCGCCTGCCCGGACATTCTCAACCGCGCCTGTTAACCGGATGGTTTCCACGCGCGGCTGCCAGGGGCCAGCCAACAGGGGGAACAAAGGAAATGTTCGAAATAAAGTAAATGACCTGAAAACAACACTCGGCGGGAAAGATGCAGCCGCGCCGGTGTCCGTCCTGACAAGTGCGTGAGGGTGTGAACGGCGGCTCTTTTTGGGGAGCGGCAGTTGCGGGATGCGGTCTCGTGCCCCGGACGCGGCGCAGCGCGAAGCGGTGCGACGCAGAGCCGGGACCCAGATGGCTACACGTTCTGCGGTTGGATGGGCCCCGGCTCTGCAGCGCACCGCGAAGTGCGCGCTGCGCTGCGTCCGGGGCACGAGAGCGTGCTTTACGCCGACTTCTTGTTCTGCCGGTTCTTCACGAGATCGTCGACCACAGCGGGGTCGGCGAGCGTCGAGGTGTCGCCCAGGCTGCCCGGCTCGTCCTCGGCGATCTTGCGCAGGATCCGGCGCATGATCTTGCCGGAGCGGGTTTTGGGCAGGCCGGGCGCGAACTGGATCTGGTCGGGCGAGGCGATCGGGCCGATCTCCTTGCGCACCCAGGTGATGAGCTCCTTGCGCAGATCGTCGGTCGGTTCGACGCCGGCCATCAGGGTGACATAGGCGTAGATGCCCTGGCCCTTGATGTCGTGCGGGAAGCCGACGACGGCGGCCTCCGAAACCTTCTCATGCGCCACCAATGCGCTTTCGACTTCCGCGGTGCCCATGCGATGGCCGGAGACGTTGATGACGTCGTCGACGCGGCCGGTGATCCAGTAATAGCCGTCGGCATCGCGGCGGCAGCCGTCGCCAGTGAAGTATTTGCCCTTGTAAGTCGAGAAGTAGGTCTGCTCGAAACGGGTGTGGTCGCCATAGACCGTGCGCATCTGGCCCGGCCAGGAGCGCGTGAGGCACAAATTGCCCGTGGTCTCGCCGTCCAGCACCTTGCCGTCGGCGTCGACGATCTCCGGCGCCACGCCGAAGAACGGCTGCGTCGCCGAGCCCGGCTTGAGTTTGGTCGCGCCCGGCAGCGGCGTGATCAAAATGCCACCGGTCTCGGTCTGCCACCAGGTGTCGACGATCGGGCAGCGGTCGTCGCCGACGACGCGGTGATACCACTCCCACGCTTCCGGATTGATGGGCTCGCCGACCGAGCCGAGCAGGCGGAGCGAGGCGCGCGAGGTCTTCTTCACGGGCTCGTCGCCCGACTGCATCAACGCGCGGATCGCGGTCGGCGCGGTGTAGAAGATGTTGACCTTGTGCTTGTCGATGACATTCCAGAACCGCGAATTGTCCGGATAGTTCGGCACGCCCTCAAACATCAGCGTGGTCGCGCCGTTGGCCAGCGGGCCGTAGAGGATGTAGCTGTGGCCGGTGACCCAGCCGACGTCGGCGGTGCACCAGTAGATGTCGGCATCGTGGTAGTCGAAGACGTATTGATGCGTCATCGAGGCGAACACGAGATAGCCGCCCGAGGTGTGCAGCACGCCCTTGGGCTGGCCGGTCGAGCCCGACGTGTAGAGGATGAACAGCGGATCCTCGGCGTGCATGTGCTCGGCCGGGCATTCCGTCGTCACCATCTTGGCGGCCTCGTGATACCAGAGATCGCGCGACGGGCTCATGTCGACCGCGCCGCCGGTGCGCTTGACCACGACGACCCAGTCGACGCCATCGGTCTTGGCGAGAGCCGCATCGACATTGGCCTTCAGCGGCACCTTCTTGCCGCCGCGCAGGCCTTCGTCCGCGGTGATGATGACCTTGGACTGGCAGTCGTTGATGCGCTGGGCGAGGCTGTCAGGCGAGAAGCCCGCGAACACCACGGAATGGATCGCGCCGATGCGCGCGCAGGCCAGCATCGCGTAGGCGGCTTCCGGAATCATCGGCAGATAGATGGTGACGCGATCACCCTTCTTGACGTTGCGGGTGCGCAGGATGTTGGCCATCCGGCAGACCTCGTCGTGCAGCTCCTTGTAGGTGATGTGCTTCGATTGCGCGGGATCGTCGCCTTCCCAGATGATCGCGGTCTGGTTGCCGCGCTTGGCGAGATGCCGGTCGATGCAGTTGTGGGCGACATTGAGGATGCCGTCCTCGAACCACTTGATCGAGATGTTGCCGGGCGCGAAAGAGACGTTCTCGATTTTGGTCGGCGCGTGCATCCAGTCGATACGCTTGGCCTGCTCGGCCCAGAACGCGTTCGGGTCCGCGATCGAGCGGGCGTACATGTCCTTGTACTTGGCCTGATCAATCCAGGCGCGCTTGGCCCATTCCGCGGGGACGTCGTAAATCTTCTCGGACATGTTTCCCTCCACATACGGCAAGGCGAACGCTGGCGACGCGCAAGCCGACTTGATCCTTGAACCGATTATGCGTCGGGCTAACCGCACCCGACAAGGAGCACAAGCTGGACCTTCGGTGAGCCGCCGGCCATGCGGAGATCAAGGCCGTCGGGTGCGACTGTCGCAAATCTGTAACAGGCCGGAGGGCGGCTTTCGGATCTTTACCCAAATCTCCGGAACAGGCCTGCGCAGGGCGCCCATGCGCCGGCAGCGGTATTCCGTAACCTCTTCCCGCTGATTCAGGACTCGCAATGCGGTTCGGAACACCCTAAATGGCCAACCCGGGTCCAAAGAGACCGCAGGAACAAAAAACAGAACAGCGGCATTGAACGGTAATAGACAGGGTCAAGGCTTAACACTATGATGGATCAGCAGAATCTCGGGACGATGCGGCCCGCTTCAGCCGATCCTGCCGCCATTGCGCTGGCCAAAGCCCTCGGACAATGGCCGAAACCGGCCGGTTCCGCCCGTCCCAGCTCAAAAAAGCTTTTCGACACGGCGTCCGCGGGGACGGTCGAGGCGCTCGCCAACGAGCTGGGCCTGCGGCTCGGCGACCAGAACGAGCTGACAATCCGCCGCGTCCGCCGCGGAAAGGGCTATTCCTTCGTCCGCCCCAACGGCGCGCATATCCGCGATGCCCGCACCATTCGCCGGCTGCACGCCATGGCGGTGCCCCCGGCCTATCGCGAGGTGCGCTACTCGGCCGACCCGAGCTCGCATCTCCAGGCGGTGGGCCGTGATGCCGCGGGCCGGCTGCAATATCGCTATCACGCCGACTGGGAGAAGGTCCGCGAGCATCGCAAGGCGCATCGCCTGGAAAAGCTCGTCGGCGCGCTGCCAAAGATCCGGCGCAAGGTCTCGGCGTTTCTGTCGGGCGATGAGCCGACCCGTGAATTCGCGCTCTCGGCCGTGATCGAGCTGATCGCCCGCACCGCGATCCGTCCCGGCAATGAATCCTACGCCCGCCTCAACGGCACCCGCGGCGCAACCACGCTGCTCAAATCCAACGTCACGCTGGAAGACGACTGCTTCGTGCTGACCTTCAAGGCAAAGGGTGGCAAGGCGGTGCGCAAGGAATGCGACGCCGCCAAGCTGGTGCGTGCCATCGGTATTTTGCAAAAACTTCCCGGCAAGCGCATGTTCCAGTACCGCGATGCCTCCGGCATCGTGCGCGCGGTGAATACGACACAGGTGAACGCGTTCCTGCGCGAGATCGCCGGCATCAAGATTTCGCTGAAGGACTTTCGTACGCTGATGGCGTCCGCCGTCGTCGTGGAGTCGCTGTCGCGGATCACGCCGGCAACCAGCCAGCGCGGCCGCAAGAAGCAGGTGCTGGACGCGATCCGCGCCGCCGCCGACCAGCTTTCCAACACGCCGGCGATCTGCCGCAAGAGCTACGTCCACGACACCATTGTCACCGCCTTCGAGGACGGCATCCTCGAGCGCTTTGCGGCGACCATGAAGGGCCAGCGCTCGCAGGCGCGGCGCGAGCAGCTTCTGCAGCAGGTCGTGGCGACCGCGGCGGTGTAACGCGGCGCATCGCTACATCTTATCCGAAACACCCTTGTCGGGGCCGGGATCGCGGCCCGCGGCGGCGGTCGTGAGCCGTTCCAGATAGTGCGCCCACCCTTTCGCATGCGCGGCAACCTGTTCCTCGGTCGGCAGCCCGCTATGCGTCATGCGCAGCAACGTGCCGCCGTCGCGTTCGATCAGGTCGATCTCGATCAAGCTCGAGCCGGGCGGCACTTCCTGACCGCCCTCCCAGCCGAACGTGTAGGCCAGACGATGCACCGGCACGACCTCGCGGAAGGCGCCGCGGGCGACGCCGCCGCGAGGACCAATACCTTTGAGCAGATAGAGCCCGCCGGGATGCGGCTCGGTGGTCGCATCCGAGCCCATCCAGCTCAGGATCTTCTCGGGGTCGGTCAAATAGGCGAAGACGGTGGCGCGCGGGGCCGGGATCTGGGTCTCGCGTCGCAATACGAACGGCTCGGTCATCGGCGATCATCCCTGAGGCTAACTTGGCACATGGGGCGCCAAAGCACCCCGTCAAGGATTGCCCGTGACAAAGATGGCCCTCCTTCGCCATGATCGGATCATGCAATTCTCTCCGACCCTCGCCTGGCTTGTCGATGCCGCTTCCGGGTGTCCCGGCGCCGACCGCCTGCTCGCGGAACTCGGCGCGCATCTGCTCGCCGATGGCGTGCCGCTTGCGGCAGGCGCCCTGACGCTGGAAGTGCCGCACCCGCTGATCGCGAAGCGGACATGGCTGTGGCGCGCGGACAATGGCCGGGTGATCGAGGCGCTCGGCTTCGCGCCGGGCGGATTGGCGCCTGATCCGCCCAACGATGCCGGCCGCCGCTGGCTGCGCGACATCGCGGGCGGCGAGGTCCATGAAGATGTTGTCGGGCGCGATGGGCCGCTGCTCGGCTGGATCGGGCCCCGTCCATTCACATCCGGCGAAATCGACCAGCTGTGTCAAGCCGCGCGCTTTGCCGCGACGCCGCTCGCCGTACTCGCTGCACGCGCCACATTGCGGGCGACGCTGGAGGCCTATCTCGGCAAGCGCAGCGCCGAGCGGGTGCTGGCGGCGCCGCTGCGTCGCGACCTCGGCGAGACCATCCAGGCTGCGCTGCTCTATGCCGATTTGCGCGGCTTCACCCCCTTGTCGGAAACCAGTCCGCCGGCCGCTGTCATCAACGCGCTCGATGCCTGGTTCGACCGCATCGCCGGTGCCGTTCACGCCTTCGGCGGCGAGGTGTTGAAATTCATCGGCGATGGCGTGCTCGCGATCTTTCCCGTGGTCGAGGCATCGCCGCGCCGGGCGTGCGAGGCCGCTTTGCGTGCGGCAGCCGCGGCTGAGGCCGGAATGGCCTATCTCAATGCGGAGCGCAGCGTGCAGGGATTGCCGCCGCTCGCATTCGGTGCCGCGCTTCATCTCGGCGAGATGCTCTGGGGCAATATCGGCGCCGCCAATCGACTGGACTTCACGGCGATTGGTCCCGCCGTCAATCTCGCCAGCCGGCTCGAGGGCTTGTGCAAGCTGCTCGGCAGGACCGTACTGGTGTCAGGCGCGCTCGCCGCCGAGACGGACATGCCTCTGATCGCCCTCGGACTGCACAAGCTGCGCGGCATTGCCTCGCCGTGTGAGGTGCTGGCGCTGCCGGAGGCGCAAGCGCGAACATTGTAGCGATTACAGGCCACCCATCTTGCAGACGAGCTTCCACTCCTCCGCCGTCACCGGCTGCACCGACAGGCGCGAATATTTCACCAGCGCCATGTCCGCGAGCTTCTTGTCGGCTTTGATCGCGGCCATCGTCACTGGTGTCTTCAGCGGCTTGTCGGCCTTGATGTCGACGCAGACGAACTTTTCCGTCTTGTCGGTCGGGTCGGGATAGGCCTCCTTGATGACTTCCGCGATGCCGACGATCTCCTTGCCCTCGTTGGAATGGTAGAAGAACGCCTTGTCGCCCTTCTTCATGGCCAAGAGATTCTGGCGCGCGGTGAAGTTGCGCACGCCGGTCCAGGCTTCGCCCTTGGCGCCCTTCGCGACCTGCTGGTCCCAGGACCACACCGATGGTTCGGATTTCACCAGCCAGTACGCCATGTTCATTCCTCTGCCTTGAAGGGGCGCGTCAGAAGCCCCGAGACCGCGGCATCGATCGTGCTCCTGCCGCTCAGGATCGATGCGACCGCCTCTGATACCGGCATCTCGATATTTTGCGAAGCTGCGAGTTCGATCAGCACCGGTGCGGTGAATTCCCCCTCGGCCAGCTTGCCAGCAGGCGGCTGCTCGCCGCGCCCCAGCGCGAGTCCGAGCGCAAAATTGCGCGACTGCGGGCTCGAGCAACTCAGGAGCAGATCGCCCAACCCAGACAATCCGGCGAGGGTCTCGCTGCGAGCGCCAAGGACGCGCCCGAAGCGCACCAGTTCGGCGAACCCGCGCGTGGTGAGCGCGGCCTGGGCCGAAGCGCCGAGCTTGCGTCCAACCGCGATTCCGACCGCGATCGCCAGCACGTTCTTGGCCGCGCCGCCGATCTCGACGCCGCGGACATCGGTGGAATGATAGGGACGAAATGTCGGCGAACCCAGCGCCTGCACCATGCGGCTGGCCAGCGCCTCGTCCTTCGCCGCCAGCGTCACCGCGGTCGGCAAGCCGCGCGCGACGTCGTCGGCAAAGCTTGGGCCCGACAGGATTGCGGGTTGGGAATTGGGCGCAGCTTCCGCGATGACATCCGTCATGAACTTGTGGGTGCCGTGCTCAATGCCCTTGGCGCAGGCGATGAGCGGTGTCGGCTTCGCAAGGTGCGGAGCCAATGTGCTGACGGTGCCACGCAGATGCTGCGCCGGGATCGCGACCAGCAGGATGTCGGCGCGCGCGGCGAGCGTCAGCTCGCTCGTCACCACGATCTCCGGCGCGAGTCGCACGCCCGGTAGCCGCGGATTTTCGCGGGCGGACGCGATCCGGGCCGCGTGCTCCGCGTTGCGCGCATAGAGCGTCACCGCCCGTCCCGCTCGCGCTGCGACGGTTGCCAGCGCCGTGCCCCAGGCACCTGCGCCGATTACCGCGACGGATTGAAACGCGGTCATGGCTAAAACCCTGCCCGCGTCTTGCCGTAGCCTGCCGGCGCGGCGGCATTGGCATCGAGCAGCCAGCGCGCGCGCGGCTGGGCGTCCATCGTATCGGTGATGCCGAGTGCGAGCCGTTCGGCGCCGGCCCAGGCGATCATTGCACCGTTGTCGGTGCAGAGTGCGGGCGGCGGCATGATGAGTTGCGTCCCAGCCTGCCGCGCGACGTCATACAGAGCGCCGCGGATGGCCTGATTGGCGGCGACACCGCCGGCCGCGACCAGCGCGCGCGGCGCGCCGAATTGTTGGCGGAACAGTCTCAGCCCAACGCTCAGCCGGTCGGCTGTCGAATCCAGCACGGCGGCCTGGAAGCTTGCACAGAGATCGCTGACGTCGTGCGTCGTGATCTCAGTCAGCCGGCTTGCTTCGGTGCGCACCGCCGTCTTCAATCCCGACAGCGAGAAATTGGCATCGGGACGTCCCTGCATCGGCCTTGGAAACACGAAGCGCGTCGCATCGCCATTCGCCGCCGCGCGCTCGACCTGCGGGCCGCCGGGATAGGGCAGGCCCAGCATCTTCGCGACCTTGTCGAAGGCCTCGCCGATCGCATCGTCGACGGTGGTGCCGAGCCGCACATATTGGCCGACGCCGGTCACCGCGACGATCTGGGTGTGGCCGCCGGAGGCGAGGAACAGGCAATAGGGAAATTCGATCCCGTCAGTCAGGCGCGGCGTCAGCGCATGCGCCTCAAGATGATTGACTGCGACCAGCGGCGTGTCGTGCACCATCGCGATCGCCTTTGCCGTGGTGAGCCCGACGATGACGCCGCCGATCAGCCCCGGTCCCGCGGCGGCCGCGACACCGTCGAGCTGGGCATAGTCGATGCCGGCCTCGTGCATGGCACGGTCGATGATGCCGTCGAGCAGGTCGACATGAGCGCGCGCGGCGATCTCCGGAACGACGCCGCCGAAGCGGGCATGCTCCTCGATTTGTGATCGCACGATATTGGACAGGATCCTGCCGTTCCCGCCAGGCGCGCGCTCGATCACGGCCGCGGCGGTCTCGTCGCAGGTGGTCTCGATGCCCAGTACCAGCATTGGCGAATTGTTATCCAATTTGCGCCCTTGCGCTCATTCATAAAGCAGAGTTCTGGTAACGCGGTAGCATTCCGGGGTCGGCTTGCGCAATCGTCACGCGCCGCCATCCCTCGCCAATGCGTCACCGCCACGTGGTCGGGAACACAAGCGATGTCCATTCTTGTCACACGGCCGCATCCCGATAATGAGGCGACGGCGGAAAATCTGCGCGCGCGGGGGCATGTGGTGCTGCTCGCGCCGGTGCTCAAGTTCGAGCCGGTCGCATTCAACGACGAGAGCGAGGCGGGCTATAGCGCCATCATCGCCACATCGGCCAATGCGATCCGCGCCGTCGCGCCACAATTGCCGGACCTCGGCCTCGTGGAGCTGCCGCTGTTCGCGGTCGGTGAGCACACGGCTTCCGTGGCGCGCGACGCCGGCTTCACGGATGTCATAGTCGCCGGTGGCGATGCCGCTTCCTTGCGCGACAAGGTGATGCAAGGCGCGCGCGACAAGATGCTGAAGAAGAAAAGTACGCTGCTTTATCTCGCGGGCGCGGATCTGTCGCGCGATCTCAGCGGCGAACTGGGCGCGGAAGGGTTCAGCGTGGTCACGCAGACGACTTATCGCATGGCCCCGGTCAATGTCCTGCCGCGTGAGGCCTGCGAAGGCTTCGCCGCGCATGGCATCGAGGCGGTGCTGCACTACTCCCGGCGCAGCGCGCGGGCCTTCCTGGATGCGGCGCGGGACGAAGGTGTCGAAATCTCGGCGCTGGCGATCCCACAATGTTGCCTGTCCGAGACGGTCGCCAGCGTGCTCCGCGATGCCGGTGCGTCGCAGGTTCTGGTGGCCGCGAGCCCGGACGAAAATGCCTTGTTTGACGCCTTGGAGCGTGCTTTGCGGACCCGTTTGGCGTAAGAGGACGGGCCGAATCCGACGCAAATCGGGCTCGTCTCTGATATGCAAGTGTGAGGAACCGTCACGATGGCCGACGACAAGCCTGAAGACGCAGGCAAGCCTGAAGACGCTGGAATGCCTCCCGAGTCCGGCCGCGCCAAGCGCACGCCGCCCACCATCGACCTCGAGGCGACCGAAGTCTCCACCCAGCCGCAGGACGCTGCAGGTGAGCCGGAGGCGCAGCCCGCGGCCGAGCAGGCAACATCAGACCAAGCCGGCGCCGAAGACGTCAAGGCCGACCCAGCCGAGGCCGCGCCCGAGCGCAGCGAGACGCAGGCCGCCACGGCGTCGACGGGCATTTCTCCCTGGGTCATTGCGCCATTTTCCGGCGCCATCGCAGCCGCGCTCGTGATTGCCGTCGGCTGGGTGCTGGGCTGGCCCGCAGTGCAGGCCCCGCCGCCGGCGCCGCAAGTGACGAGCGCGACCGTCGACGCGCTCAGTGGTCGCCTCGCCGCGCTCGAAGCCAAAGCGGACAAGCCTGCCGCCGATCCGGCGATGGTCGCACGGCTCGATGCGCTGGAGAAATCCGTCGGCACAATGCGCGGCGACATCGCCAGTTTGCGCGCGCAGTCCGACAAGACCGCGAGCGCACTGGACGACGCGAAATCCATGCCGCGGGATACATCGGCCTCGCCCGGCCTCGCTGCTCTTAACGATCGCATCTCCCAGCTCGAGCGCGCCAGCACGACCGCCCGCGCCGAGCTTGCGCAGCAGGGCGAGAAGATCGCCGATGCCAAGGTGACGGACGACAAGCCGTTGCGCTATGTGGTCGCCGCGACCCTGCTCGATGTCGCCGTTCGCCATAACGATCCCTATGAGGCGCAGCTCACTGCTGCGCGGTCACTGGCAGCCAATCCCGAGATGCTGAAGCCGCTCGATAAGTTTGCCGCATCAGGCATTCCGAGCCCCGTCGCGCTGAGCCGCGAGCTCCTCAACATCGTGCCGAAGCTCGCGCCGCCGGCAGAAGCCCCCGCCGCCGGCGCCGGTATCGTTGAACGTCTCCAGGCCGGAGCATCAAAGCTCGTTCGCATCGAGCGCACCGACGGGGTCGGCAACGACCGCGGTGCCATCGTCGCGCGAGCCACAGCGGCGGCGCTGCGCAATGATTTCGTCGAAGCGCGACGCGAGTTGAAGGCGCTGCCTGAGACCGAACGTGCGCCGGCGCAGGCGTGGCTGGACAAGACCGATGCGCGCGACGCCGCGCTCGCGGCCTCCCGCAAATTCGCCGATGACGCTCTGGCTGGCCTCGCCAAGCCTGCCCAATAAGCCTGCTCAATAAGATTCGCGCAACAATCCGCGCGTATAGGGATCGCCATGCTTCGCATCGTCATCTTCCTTGTCCTGGTTACGCTCGCAGGCGCCGGCGCGGCCTGGGTTGCCGATCAGCCCGGTGATGTCGTGATGACCTGGGACGGCTATCGGGCCTCACCGAGCATTCCGGTGTTCGTGCTCTGCCTCGGCATCTTCGCAGTCCTGATCGTGTTGCTCTGGAGCATCCTGACCGCGATCTGGCGCATGCCCGGACGGATGCGCCGTCGCCGTCATGAGAAGCGTCACGCCCGTGGCCGCCATGCCATCACCCACGGCCTGCTCGCGATCGGCCATGGCGACGCCGCGCTTGCCCGCCGTCATGCCGAAGCGGCGCGGCGGCATGCACCCGATGATCCGCTCGCGCTGCTGCTGCATGCCCAGTCGGCCCAGCTCGAGGGCAACCGCGACGAGGCGCAGCGCGCCTTCCGCGCCATGGCCGAGCGCGAGGATACGCGGCTGCTCGGCCTGCGCGGCCTGTTCATCGAGGCCCAGCGCGCCGACGATGCGGTCGGCGCGGTCATGATCGCGGAGGAAGCGATCAAGCTGTCGCCGTCTTCGACCTGGGCCTCGCATGCGGTGCTCGGTTTCCGCTGCGCGCGCGGCGACTGGAGCGGCGCGCTCGCGATCCTCGATTCGAATTTGTCCGCGGGGCTGATCGACAAGGCCGCCTATCGGCGGCAGCGTGGCGTGCTGCTGACGGCGCGCGCGCTGGAATTGGCGACGATGGACCGCGACGTCGCACGCGAGAGCGTGATGGAAGCGGTCAAGCTCGCGCCGACCTTGGTGCCGGCCGCCGTGCTTGCCGCGAAATTCGAGAGCGAGGCGCATCAGGTCCGCCGCGCCATGAAGCTGGTCGAAGCCGCCTGGCTCGCCAATCCGCATCCAGACCTCGCCGATGCCTATGCGCATGTGAAGCTCGGCGATTCCGCGCGGCAGCGCCTGCAGCGGGTGGAGACACTCGCGGCGAAAACGCCAGCGGACAAGCCCGGCCATGTCGAGGGACAGCTTGCGATCGCGCGCGCCGCGATCGACGCCTCGGAGTTCGCTCGCGCGCGCGAAGTGTTGGCGCCTTACGTCAACGATCCGACCCAGCGCGTGGCGCTGCTGATGGCCGAGCTCGAGCGCGCCGAACATGGCGACGGCGGCCGTGCCCGCGCCTGGACCTTGCGTGCGGTACGCGCCCGTCACGACCCCGCCTGGACCGCGGACGGCTATGTCAGCGACCGCTGGCGTCCGGTCTCTCCGGTCACCGGCCGGCTCGACGCCTTCCACTGGCAGACGCCGGTGGCGAGCCTGCCCTCGGACAAGGGCACGACGATTGAGTCCTCGGCCTTCGAGGAGGCGATGCTCGCCGCGCCGCCGAAGCGGGTGACGGCCAGCGAGGCCCCGGCAGAACCGGCCGTGACCGCACCAGCGCCGGAACCGATTCCGGCTCCGGCCGCGCAGGACAACGCCCCCCCGGCCGCCAAGGAAGAGCCGGTGGCGACGCGCACCGAGCCGGTCAAGCCGGCCCCTGAGGCCGCCGAATCATCGCCGACAGCGGCAACCCCGGTGTTCCGGACCCGCGCCGATCTCGGCAAGGCGGCACAGGCCCCGATCGAGACCGTCATCCCAATCGTTCGCGCGCCGGATGATCCCGGAATCGATGACGACGGTCCGAGCGATGAATTTACGGAACAAATAGGCACGCCCAAAACCCAGGCAAAGGCTCAAGCCGGCGGTTGGCGCGGATTCTGGTCCCGCTGGGGCGCCTGAGCAGCATTTCGCCTGCCGCTTGTCCTTGCCAATTCGGGCCGTGCCCGATATCACGTGCGCGCGTATCGGGGTCGGCTGCGTCCGGGCCCGGCAGGGTTCGCCGCAATAGCTCAGTCGGTAGAGCACGTCATTCGTAATGACGGGGTCGGGGGTTCGAATCCCTCTTGCGGCACCAGCGCTCAAATTTGTCCGATCGTCACAAGCCGGGTACCCACTGAAGCCGCGGTGCGCGTTACCCTCCGCGCTTGCGTCACTGCGATGCGCTCCTGAATCGGACACGCCATTCTGCGTGATTTCGATCACATAACCTCCTGCGACCCTCCCGTACTGTCCCGGTCACGCAAACACGGAGAGATTTCACATGTGCAAGATCATTCTGGTTGCTGCCATGGTGCTGGTCTCTGCATCTGCCCAGGCAGGCGGCTCACGCAGCCTGTCGCTGGCTGCGGCCGAGACGCAGGCCCCTGCGCCGCAAGCGGCCCCGGCGTCGAGTGCGACCAACACGCAGGTGAGCCAAGCCGCGCCAGCTGCTGCGGTCCCGGTCTATGTCGATCGTCCGCCGGCGGTCTCGACCACCGCGCCAGCCACGACCACAACCGCGATCCCATCGACGGCAACGCCGGTAGTGCCCCAGGCTGCGCGGAAGACGACAGCGAAGGTAGACAAGCCCAGGCACAAGCGGACCTGGACCGAAGGCCGCATCATCAGCGAGCTGCACCGCCACGGCATCTATTGGTAGGCGGCGTGTCATTCCCAAAACGGAAATGGCCGGGCTGAGCCCGGCCATCATCCTTGTCGAAACCCGACGCGCTTAGCGCTGCGAGACCGTCTGCACCACGCTCGAGACCGGGCGCGTGTTCGTCGCACTCGTCGTCGGCACCTTCAGCTCCTTGAGGATGGCTTCGTCATACTCAGGCAGCGATTCGAACGTCGTCTTCGCCTTGATCTGCACGACCTTGTAGCCACCGGCCTTGAGGCGCGCGAGCAGCGTCGGCAGCGCTTCGCCGGTGCGCTTCTGGAAGTCGTGCATCAGGATGATGCCCTTGCCGAGCTTGTCGAGCTTGGTCATCACGTTGCTGATGATCTTGTCCGGCGTGCTCTCCTTGCGGAAATCGAAGGAGTCGAGGTCGGTCGAGAAGATCCCGATGTTGCGGCTGCCGAGATAGCTCACCAGCGCCGGGTTCTGCGAAAGCTGCGGGAAGCGGAAGAACGGCGACGGATTGGTGCCGAGCGCCCATTTCACTGCGCTAAATCCCTTCTCGATCTCGTCCTTGGCCTGCTGCTCCGTCATCTTCTTGCCGGCAAGATTGAGGTGCGACCAGGTGTGCGTGCCGATCGTATGGCCCTGGGCCAGCACCTGGCGCAAAATCTCCGGATGCCAGCTGGCGTGCTTGCCGACCGAGAAGAACAGGCCCTTGGTGCATTCATCTGCCAACGCCTTCAGCACGGCCGGCGTGTTGTGCGGCCAGGGACTGTCATCGAAGGTCAATACGACCTCCTTGTCGGCGAGGAAATCAAACTGCTTGAACTGCTCGAATCCGAAGCCCGGACCACCGGTGGTGTCGATCTCGACCACGCGCGAGACGCCGAGTGCATTCGGATTGGTGCAGGTCGTCGTCTGCTGAACCGGTGCCACCGCCGGCGCCGGTGCGGGAGCAGGCGCTGCGGCAGGAGCGGCGGGCGTGCCCGCGATCGCCGCGGTGGTCTCGACGTCATCCTTGGCGGCGAGCTTGGCCGGCACCGGCAGTGGATCGGCGGCACGGGCCGCTGTTGTCTTCGGGGCGCCCTGGTCGGCGCGCGAGGAATAGAAGTACCAACCTCCGGCGATCACGACCGCCGCAAGGACACTGGCCAGCATCAGGCCTAACGCATTACGCATCGCTATTCTTTCCAAATACGCAACCAAACCAGCGGAATTTCCCGCGTCCCGAGCCATTAATGCGAAGGAACAGTTAACGTGACACCAACACGACAACGGTTGCCGAGGAATTTCAGCTGGGTGCGCGGAAGTGACCGATGTCACAGAGGGCAGCCCTTCCGTGACCGTCATCACAGTGGAAATGGCTCTGCTGGAGCATCGTAGCTCCCATCAACAACGGGCCCGCTCCGGCGGTGCCAATGGGAGCTTCAAATGACCAAGTCTTTCTCCAAGTCCTTGGCCGCCAAGATCCGCGATACCAGCCTGGCTCTGGGCTTTGCGGCCGTCGTCTCAATCGTCTCGACGACCTCGAGCTTCGCCTTCTCGGCCGAAGCGCAGCAGATGTGCACCGGCGATGCCTTCCGTCTGTGCTCGTCGGAAATCCCCAACATTCCGAAAATCACGGCGTGCATGATGAAGCATCGCTCGGATTTGAGTGCCGGCTGCCGCGCCGTGATGGACAAGGATCTCGCCAAGGGCGCCTCACGCAAGGTCGCTGACGCCCAGGACGGTCAGTAAGGCCACGCAGCGAAAGCCTCGTTGCGTCGGTTAGCTCCCCTCGCGATGTGCCCCGGCGTGAAGCCGGGTGCAATGCTGCGGTATCAATCGGCCTGCAAAGTCAGTCTGCCAATAAAGCCGTTGCGGCTCAGGGATCGTCGCACTAGCTTCGCCCGCACATCTCAGGGGTACGAGGCATTACGCGATGACCAGATTTCTTTTCATTGTTTCCATGGTTCTGTGCGCATCTGGTGCCTCCGCACAACAGCAGCCCGGCCACGACGCCTGCGCGCGCGATGTCACGCGCTTCTGCCGCTCTGTGATGAACAATGGCGATCAGGCCGTGCTCGCCTGTCTAAGAGAACATCGCGCTCGCCTCAGCAAGGCCTGCGACAAGGTGCTGACGGATCACGGGCAGTAAAGGCCGCTAGCGCCCAATGCTGCTTCCCGCTGCGGTCGCAACCACCGGCAGGACTTCGCTCGTCGCGCGGTCCGGCGTCTCTTCCTTCCAGCGCACCGAACCGAACGGCCGCTCCAGCATGCGGCGGATCCGCACCGGCTCGGGACCGATATGGAAATCGATCGCCTGCTGGTGCAGCGCGCGTTCGGACTGGGTCGAACGGTTGCGCTGACGCAGATAGTCGAACCAGGTGGGGCAGTGATAGCGCTCGGTCCACAATTCGGGATCGGCGATGTCGCGCGCGATCGACCAGCCATAGGCGCCGTTGCGCTGCCGGGAGAACTGCACGTCCTGCATCACGTTGTGGAAGGCGCGCGCGTTCTCCTGGCCGACGCGATATTCGATCTCGACCACCAGCGGGCCGCTGCGTCCGGTCAGCGACAGCTTGACTTCAGGATCGGCCAGAACCTCGGCATCCTCGTTGCGGGCGCCGACGCGCGGCATCGCGAGCCAGACTCCCAGGAGCGGCGAGACCAGCATCAGGCCGGCCGCCGTCAGCAGCGCGACCTCGACACCGGCATAGTCGGTGAGATGGCCCCAGCCCCAGGCGCCGATGGCAATGCCGCCGGAAATCGAGGCCTGGAATGCGGCGAGCGATCGTCCGGCGACCCAGCGCGGCGCCGAGAGCTGCACGCCGATATTGAACAGCGCCACCGCGGCCATCCAGACCGCCCCGGCGAGCACCAGCGCGGCCGCGGTCAGCACTGGTTCGCTCGACAGCGCAAGCGCCGCCATCGCAAACGCCATCGAGATCGTGCAGGCGCGGATCGCCGCCTCGCCGCTCATGCGCTTGCGCAGCTCGTGGATATTAAGCGCGCCGATCACGGCGCCCATCCCGAAGGCCCCCAGCATGATGCCGTAGGTCTGCGCGCCGCCATGCAGGAGGTCGCGCGCGACCAGCGGCATCAGCGCCATGATCGCACCGCCGATCAGGCCCATCACCAGCGTGCGCAACAGCACGATCTTGATCGGCGGCGAATTGGTGATGTAGCGAAAGCCGGAGACCATGGCGCGGTTGAGCTTTTCCCGCGGCAGGCGCGACGGCTCGGTGGTCCGCTTCCAGAGCAGCAGCACCACCAGCAGCGGCAGATAGAGGATCGCGTTGCAGGCGAATGCCGCGACTGCGCCGGCTGCGGCAACGACGACGCCGCCGACGGCGGGGCCGAAGCTGCGCGCGATGTTATAGCTGATGCCGTTCAGCGCCACCGCTGACGGCAGCGCGTCCGGCGGCACCTGCTCGCTCACCGAGGACTGCCAGGCCGGTCCGAACAGCGCATTGCCGCTGCCGACGACGAAGCAGAACGCCAGCAGCGATTCCGGGGCGATGAGCTTCAGTCCGGCCAGGATCGTGAGCGCAGTCGCGCCGATCAGCGCGATCATGAGTGCGATCAAGGTCACGATGCGACGGTCGTACATGTCGGCGATCGCGCCGGCCGGCATCGAGATCAGCATTATCGGCAGCATCAGGGCGGTCTGCACCAGCGCCACCTTGTCGGCGGAGGCGGCCATCTGCGTCATCGCCCAGGCCGCGCCCACGCCCTGGATCAGGAGGCCGAGATTGGAGAGCAGGCTGGCGAGCCAGATGCGCCGAAACACCGTATACCGCAATGGTGCCGCGATGCCGTCGGTGGAACGTCTCTGACGGTTCGTCTGCTCGGTCATATCCCCTTCCAACTCGTCTGGCAGAAACGGCTTCCATGATTCCGGCAGGCTCAGTGATGCCTGCGAAAGTCCTTCGCTGTCCAGTGGTTAGGCCGCTATAAGCGGTGCAAGACGTGGTTTTACCGGGGAGGAACAGATGAAACTGTCACGACGGACGATCCTGCAAGGTGTGGCTAGCGTTCCCTTCGCGGTTGCGAGCTTCCGGATGGAGGCGCTGGCGCAAACGCCGTCCGCGGCCCAAAGCACCGAAGTGCCGCCGATCCTGTTCGTCCACGGCAATGGCGATTACGACGCGCTCTGGACGACAACGCTGTGGCGGATGGAGTCCAACGGCATCGCGCGTGACCGCATGATGGCGATCAATTTCACCAATCCCACCGCGCGCACCGACGATACGGTCGAGCAGGCCAACCGCTCCTCGACTGAGGATCAGCGCCGCGAGCTTGCGGCCGCCATCGCCGAGTTGAAACGCCGCACCGGGGCGGCGCGCGTGGCGCTGGTCGGCAATTCGCGCGGCGGCTATTCCATCCGCAACGTCATCAAGAACGGAGGGGGCGGCGATGTCAGCCACGCGGTCCTGTGCGGCACGCCCAATCACGGCGTGTTTGCGCTCGATGACCTGCTTGGCAGCGAGTTCAATGGACGCGGCGCCTTCCTGCGCGGCTTGAACGACGGCGACAGCGAGGTGACGCCGGGCACAGCTTTCCTTACCCTGCGCAGTGACGGCATGGACAAATATGCACAGCCCGATGGCCGCTTCATCGGCAAGCCGGGCGTGCCGACCAATGTCACCGCCGAGGGGCCGGAACTGAAAGGCGCTACCAATCTCGTGCTTGGCACCATTGATCATCGTGAGACCGCATATCACCCGCGCGCCTTCCGCGAGATCTACAAGTTCATCGCCGGCCGCGAGCCCGCGCGCATCGCGATCACGCCGGAGCGGGCGGTCCGCCTCAGCGGATTGGTCACGGGCGCGGCGGACGGCGCGCCGACCAACCGTCCGGTGGCGGGGGCGGTGGTGGAGATCCATCATGTCGACCGCGAGAGCGGGGAGCGCAGGGGCGATGCGATGTACCGCGCGACGACGGGCGCCGACGGCCGCTGGGGGCCGGCCGAGGTCGATCCTGCCGCGCCGCTCGAGATCGTCCTGACCTCGCCGGACGCCCCGACCACGCACTTCTACCGCTCGCCGTTCCCGCGCTCTTCCGACGTCGTGCATTTGCGCGCCGCGCGCCCATTCGCTGCGGCGGACAAGGATGCCGGTGCGGTCGTGATCATGTCGCGGCCGCGCGGCTATTTCGGGCTGCCGCGCGACATCGTCCTGTTCGATGGCCAACAGCCCGCCGACGTTCATCCGGGCGTGCCGACGGATGCGACAGCAACCCTGCGTCTTCCGGCGAGCGAGGTCGGGCGTAACGTCGTGGCCCAGTTCAACGAAGAACGAATTGTGGCACGCGCCTGGCCGGCGTCCGAGAACAGGATTGCGGTTGCCGAACTGACTTATTAGCTATTGCTTGCGCCAGATCTGCGGAAGCGAGCCATGAACATCGCCAGCGTGCATCGGCCCATTATCCCCCCGACCCCACCGCGCGCGCCGGACAATTTGTCGTTCTTCGGCCGGCTTGCGGTGATCAGGCAGAACATGATCGCGACCTGGGGGCAGCGCGCCTATGAGGAAGAGATCATCCAGGGCCGCTTCTTCCTGCACAAGAGTTTCATCCTGAACCAGCCGGACGCAATCCGGCACGTGCTGCTCAGCAACTACGAAAACTACACCCGGACGCCGGCCGGCATCCGCATGCTGCGCCCGGTGCTTGGCGAAGGCCTCCTGCTCGCCGAGGGCCATGCTTGGACGTTTCAGCGGCGCACGCTCTCGCCGGCGTTCACGCCGCGCGCCACCGCCAATCTCGTCACGCACATGACGGCGGTGCTCGACGAGACCATCGCGAAGCTCGATGGGCGCACGAATGAGCCGGTCGACCTGCGCGAGATCATGCAGCGGATGACGCTGGAGATCGCCGGGCGCACGATGTTCTCGTTCGGCATGGACAGGCACGGTGCGACCTTGCGCAACTTCGTCATGGAATATGGCGAGCGGCTCGGGCGGGCCTACTTCCTCGACATGGTGCTGCCGGTGTCCTGGCCGACGCCGATGGACCGCGCCCGCGCCCGCTTCCGCACGCGCTGGACCGCATTCGTCGCGATGCTGATCGCCGAGCGGCGCGCTGCAGGCAAGAAGGACGGCGCGCCGCCGCGCGATCTGTTCGATCTCATGGACGAGGCACGCGATCCTGAAACCGGCAAGAGCTTTTCGGACGCGCAGCTCGTCGACGAAGTCGCGACCATGATCCTGGCAGGTCATGAGACGACTGCGACGGCGCTGTTCTGGGCGCTCTATCTGCTTGCGCTCGATCCCGACACGCAGGAGGAGGTGGCTTCCGAGACAAGCGGCGAGCATCTCGACAGCATCGCCGATATCGACCGGCAAAAATTCACCCGCGCCGTAATCGACGAGACCATGCGGCTCTATCCGCCGGCGTTTCTGATTGCGCGGGCGGCGCGTGACAAGGACAATGTGGCCGGCGCTGCGGTCAGCAAGGGCGACATCATCATGATCGCGCCTTGGCTGCTGCACCGGCACGAGAAGCTGTGGGACCAGCCGAACGCGTTCATTCCAAAACGCTTCATGTCGAAAGAGCCGCCTGACCGCTTCGCTTATCTGCCGTTCGGCGCGGGCCCGCGCGTCTGCATCGGTGCGCCGTTCGCGCAAACCGAGGCCGTGCTGGCGCTGGCGCGACTGATCGGCGCGTTCCGCGTCGAGCTGGCGGACACTGTTCCGGTCATTCCGTATGGCGTCGTCACGACTCAGCCGGACCACTCACCCATGTTCCGTATCACGCGCCGGTGACGGGCGGTCGTCTCACCGCCGGCGTGATCCAACCCAGATAGAGTTGCGCCATGAGCGACATCCAGTCCCAGTTTTCCGTTCTGAAGCAGACCGCCGATCCCGTTGTCGTCCAGGCCATCGCCGAGCTGATCGCCAATGGGCAGGATCGCGACCTCAACCGCATCAATGCACTGGATTTTGCCGATCGTACCGGGCTCGATCAGGAGAAGGTCATTTCCGGATTCCTGCATGCCTCGCGGCTCGGTCTGTTCGACATGAGCTGGAACGTGCTGTGCCCCGGCTGCGGCGGGGTTTTGGGCGCGCACACGACGCTGAAATCGCTGAAGCACGAGGACTACAATTGCGCGCTCTGTGCAGCTGGATACGAGGCCTCCGTCGATGAGATGGTCGAGGTGGCCTTTACCGTCAGTCCGCGGGTCCGCCGCATCGGTGCTCACGATCCCGACACCTTGCCGATCTGGGAGTATGTGCGGCAGATGTTCTGGAGCTCCGGTGTCGACATCAACGAGGAGGCGTTTTCGCGCCTGATCAACGAAGTGACGCTCGAAGCACTGGAATTGCCTGCCGGCGAGAAGGCGATCCTGTCGCTGAAGCTGCCCAGCCAGTTCATCATCGTCTTCGAGCCGGTCACCCATTCCGCCCATTTCCTGGATGTGCAGGGTGAGCCGACGAGCGAACGCCAGCAGCTTTCGATCATGTTCAACAAACTTGAGGCGCCTACGGGAACCACCGTGATGCGCCCGGGGCCACTGCGCCTCACACTCGAGAATCAATCGGATAATCGTGTATTGCCCTCGGTCTGGATAGCAGCCGACGCGTTGCACGAGATGATCGGCAAGCGCAAGCCAATCCTGACTGCCAAGCGGATGCTGTCCAATCAGACGTTCCGCGACGTCTTCAAGGCCGACAATCTCAATGTCGACCAGCGATTGAAGATCACGTCGCTGACCTTCCTGTTCACCGACCTGAAGGGGTCGACGGCGCTGTACGAGCGGGTCGGCGATCTCAGTGCCTTTGACCTCGTCCGCGCGCACTTTCGTGCGCTGCTCGAGATCATTGCCGCCGAGAAAGGCGCCGTCGTGAAGACGATCGGCGATGCCGTCATGGCGACCTTCATCAGGCCTGAGCACGCGATTACCGCGGGGTTGCGCATGCGTGCGGCCATGGATGAATTGAACAAGCAGCGCGGCGCCAACGATCTCGTTCTCAAGATCGGCATCCACGAAGGTCCGTGTCTCGCGGTGATGCTCAACGAGCGGCAGGATTATTTCGGCCAGACCGTCAACATCGCGGCGCGCGTGCAGAGCCTCTCGACGGCGCAGGAGATTCACATCACCGGCCCGGTGCTGGACGCGCCGGCGGTCGCCGAAGTCCTGAAGCAGCGCGAGATCAGGCCGATTCAGAAACAGGCCGCGCTGCGCGGGATCGCCGACAAGATGGTGGTGTACGAGATTCCGTGAGCTTGTGGGCCGGGCCGCTGCCTCAAGTTCCGTCATTGCGAGCGCAGCGAAGCAATCCAGAATCTCTCCGCGGAAAGATTCTGGATTTGCTTCGTCGCAAGAGCTCCTCGCAATGAGGGGGGGCGAATTAGGCCGCCCAGATTGCGAAAAGGTAATGCGGCGCGCGGAACTGACGCACGTTGCGCTGGTTGAGATTCCCGCTCATATAATGGCTTGTAGCGGCCGCGCTTCCCTTGCGGCGTCATCGATTTCGGTAGGATCTTATGCTCGACGGCCTGCGCCAATTCATCGCTGACATTGTTGCTCCCCAAGCCCAGGACCGCGCCTTCGGCGAGAGCGATTATCGGCTGGCGGCGACCGCTCTGCTGATCCACGTGGTCTCGCTGGACGGCCAGCCGACGGCCGCCGAGCAGAGCAAGCTGCACAATCTGATCGAAAGCCATTTCAAGCTGGATCGGGGCACGGCCGACCGGTTGATCGCGGATGCGACTCAGGTTGAGGGCGAGGCGGTCGACCTCTATCACTTCACCAGTGTCATCATGCGCTCGCTCGACGAAGAGGGCCGCAAGCGCATTGTCCAGATGATGTGGGAGCTGGTCTATGCCGATGGCCAGGTCACCGAGTTCGAGGACAACGTGGTCTGGCGTGCTTCCGATTTGCTCGGGATTTCCCAGCGCGACCGCATCGATCTGAAGCACGCGGTCGCGGAGCGCGCCGGCGGTCAGGTCAAGGACAGCGCGGTCGGCGGGTGAGTTCTCGCCAACACGGAGTGTGCAGGTTGTATGGACCACATGACGAAACTTTAATGTAGCCGCCGGACCTCCCCATTTCCGGATTCCCCTGTAAATCCGGTGTTTTCTCCGCTCCCTGTTGCCCGCTCAAGCCGCCATGCCGCCGGCGCCGCTTGCTTGTCGCGCGCGGGCTATGCTCCAGTTCCGTCGTTCCGGGACCAAAAACGTCAATTCAAGAGATTGCGATCGTGGCTGAGCGGGTAACGTTGATCACCGGTGCGTCGGCGGGCATCGGCACGGAGCTGGCGCGTGTGTTTGCCGCGAATGGACATCGGCTCGCCCTGACGGCGCGGCGTGCGGACCGGCTCGAGGCGCTCGCGAACGAGCTCGCCGCCAAATGCGGCAAGAAGCCGATCGTGATCGCCTGCGATCTCCAGCAAGCCGATGCCGGCGAAAGGATCGCGGCCGCGCTCGCTGCCCAAGACGTCGAGCTCGACAATCTCGTCAACAATGCCGGCTTCGGCGTGTTCGGCGATGCCATCGAGCGCGATCGCGACGAGCAGGTCGGCATCGTCGACGTCAACGTCCGGGCGCTGACCGATCTGTCGCTGCGCTTTGCCGATCAGCTCGTCAGGAACAAGGGTGGCCTTCTCAATGTCGGCTCCGTCGCGGGCTTCCTGCCCGGTCCCGGCATGGCCGTGTATTACGCGTCCAAGGCCTATGTGATCTCGCTGACCGAGGCGTTGCGCGCCGAGCTCGCACCGCGCGGCGTTCGTGTCACCGTGCTCTGTCCGGGTCCGGTGCGGACCGAATTCCAGGCGCGCGCCGGCGTCGGTTCCGGGCATGATATGGCCCTTCTCAATGTCTCTGCCGCCGATGTTGCACGCGACGCCTATCGCGGCCTGATGGCGAACAGACGGGCCGTGCTGCCAGGCCTCGGCATCAAGATCGTACCGTTTGCGCTGCGTTTTCTCCCGCGTGACTTCATCCTGTTTGCCACCAGCCGGTTCCAGCGGCGAAGGCACTGAAGCAAGCGCGAAGCCCCGTAGTGGCCCGGAGCTTGCTTCACTATCATGTGTGCGCGAACTCACACGATGTTAACCATCGCTTAGCTATGCTGGCGGCTTGAACCGATAGCACTCGCAAAAGGCCATGTCGTTTCGGACGAACAGGTTTGGTGGCGCAGAAGTGGTGCCCTTCCCGAGAAGGACACCGAGCGCGGCCGCCCCCGAATCCCTTCTGCCGGTTCTGATCGTCCTGCACCAGGAATCCTCGACACCCGGCCGCGTCGGTAATGCGCTGCGCGCGCTCGGCCATCGCCTCGACATCCGCAGGCCGCGCTTCGGCGATCCTTTGCCTGACACGCTCGACCGGCACGCTGGCGTCGTGATCTTCGGCGGCCCGATGAGTGCCAATGATTCGGATGACTACATCCGCCGCGAGATCGACTGGATCGAAATTCCACTCCGCGAACAGCGACCGTTCCTCGGCATCTGCCTCGGCGCCCAGATGCTGGCGATGCAGCTCGGCGCACGCGTCGCGCCGCATGCAGAGGCGTTGACCCAGATCGGCTATTATCCGATCCGCCCGACTGCAGCGGGCCGCGCGCTCTGCCCGGACTGGCCGGCGCAGGTCTATCACTGGCATCGCGAAGGATTTGAGCTGCCGGTCAGTGCCGAATTACTTGCAGAAGGCGACGATTTTCCGGTCCAGGCGTTCCGCGCCGGCAATTCCTTCGGCGTGCAGTTTCATCCTGACGTGACCTACGCGATGATGCATTGCTGGACCACGCGCGGCTATGACGGCCTCAGCGCGCCCGGTGCGCGCGAGCGGCATCATCATTTCGCCGATCGCGCCGTCTACGATGTTGCGGAGCGCGCCTGGCTCGAGCATTTCATCGACGGCTGGCTGGCGCGCCGGCCGCTGCTGGCGCAAGCCGCCGAGTGATCGCGCCTTCGGGCAAGGCCTTGACGCAAGTCCTTGCCTCATTCCTGAATATGCTAGGTTCGCTCGCAACGAGCGCGCGCGAACGCGTGCCGGCGAACAAAGGGAGAGCGCGATGGCCTATGAGCATATTCTCTACGAGGTGAGCGAGAAGATCGCGACCATCACGCTCAATCGTCCCGACCGCATGAACGCGTGGACGCCGATTATGGAGCGCGATGTGCGCCACGCGATGGAAGCGTCAAGCGCGGACGACAATGTCCGCGTCATCGTGCTCACCGGCGCGGGCCGCGCGTTCTGCGCCGGCGCCGACATGGATGCGCTGAAAGGGCTCGATCCCGACGACATCAAGCGCGCCTCGAACCTGCCGCCGTTTGACATGAACCGCCGTCCGGACTGGCAGACGCGCTACGGCTTCTATCCCTCCATCGGTAAGCCGGTCATCGCGATGCTAAACGGCGCGACTGCCGGCATTGGCCTCGTTCATGCGCTCTATTGCGACCTGCGCTTTGCTGCCGACAACACGGTGTTCACGACGGCCTTTGCGCGGCGCGGCCTGATCGCCGAGCATGGCATCTCATGGATGCTGCCGCGCATCGTCGGCCACGCCAATGCGATGGACCTGCTGCTCTCGGCGCGGCGCGTGTCGAGTGACGAGGCGTTACGGATCGGGCTGGTGAATCGGCTCAGCCCGCCCGAAAAACTTCGCGAAGAGACCTACGCCTATGCCCGCGATCTCGCCGACTTCGTCTCGCCGAGTGCGATGGCGGTGATCAAGCGGCAGCTCTACGAGGTGCCGTTCCAGACCCTGGCGGAGGCCACGATCGAGGCGAACAGGGAGATGATGGTGGCGCTGAACGGCGGCGATTTCCGGGAGGGGGTGGCGAGCTTCATGGAGAAGCGGCCGCCAAGGTTTACGGGGAGGTAGGGAGCAGTCTCTGGAGAAGGCCCGCCGTCGCCCTTCGGGCTATGGCGCGGCAGCCTTCGCTACGAAGCGGCTTACCGAGCCGAAGCAGGCGTAGCCTGCGAAGGCTGGTGGAGCCAGGCGGGATCGAACCGCCGACCTCGTCATTGCGAACGACGCGCTCTCCCAGCTGAGCTATGGCCCCGTTTGCTGACCGCTCTGGTAAACGCGGCCGACAACCGGGCGCCATTTAAGTCCCCGCCAAGGTCAAGTCAAGGACGGCTGTCACCCGGTTTTAGCCAGGCGCGCACCGACTTCCCTTGTTTGGGTCGAGGGGAACCGATATCTAGCCGTGACCGCCCCAAAACACCGCCCCCAAAGACACTGCCCCAAGACACTGCCCAACGGCACAGGCCCAGAGAGTGTTTCGCTGATGCGCCCGATAGTCTTCATTCTGATCCAGATCATCAATCTGTACATCTACCTGCTGATCGCATCGGCAATCCTGTCCTGGTTGATCGCATTCAGCGTCGTGAATACCCGCAACCAGTTCGTCGGGGCTGTGTGGGAATTTCTCTATCGGATTACCGAACCGGTCCTCGGCCCCATCAGACGCAGGCTACCGCCGATGGGCGGGCTCGATATGTCTCCGATCGTTGCCTTCTTCGTGCTCTGGTTGATTCAGCTCTATCTCGCCGAGTATGTCTATCCGAACGTGCCGTAGGCTGACGGAACCTTGATGGCGCCTTGGCGCATCTCGACCACGGGCGTCAGCATCGCATTGCGGGTGACGCCGCGCGGCGGACGTGACGGCATCGACGGGATCGAGCAGCTTTCCGACGGCCGCCAGGTGTTGAAGCTACGCGTGCGTGCCATCGCTGATGGCGGCGAGGCCAATCGCGCGGTCCTGGTGCTGCTGGCGAAGTCGCTTGGCGTGCCCAAGGCCAGCGTCAGTCTGCTGTCGGGGACGACGTCGCGGCTGAAGCAGATCGCCGTCGAGGGCGATCCGGCACGGCTTGCGGAAGCGCTCAGCATGCTCGCATCGGTCAAATCGAAGGACTAGGGAACTGATATGACGGCCAAGATCATCGACGGAAAAGTCATTGCTGCGGACCTTCGTGCCCGCGTCGCCGACGAGGTCGCTCGCGTCAAGCGCGACCACAATCTGGTGCCCGGCCTCGCGGTGGTCCTGGTCGGCAACGATCCCGCCAGCGAGGTCTATGTGCGCTCGAAGCACAAGCAGACCCAGGCTGCCGGCATGGCCTCGTTCGAGCACAAGCTGCCTGCGGACGTATCGCAGGCGGATCTGCTCGCCGTTGTTGCAAAGCTCAACCGCGATCCCGCCGTTCACGGCATTCTCGTACAACTGCCGCTGCCCAAAGGCCTGGACACCGAGGCCGTGATCAATGCCATCGATCCCGCCAAGGATGTCGATGGCCTGCACCCGAACAATGCCGGCCGGCTTGCCGGCGGGTTCGAGGCGCTGTCGCCCTGCACGCCGCTCGGCTGCATCATCCTGACCAAGAGCGTGCACGCGTCGCTGCAAGGCATGAACGCCATCGTGATCGGCCGCTCCAATCTGGTCGGCCGTCCCCTGGTGCAATTGCTGCTGAACGAGAACGCGACGGTGACGATCGCGCATTCACGCTCGCGCGATCTGCCCGGGCTCGTGAAGCGGGCCGATCTCGTCTACGCCGCTGTCGGCAGACCCGAGATGGTGCGCGGCGACTGGCTGAAGGGCGATGCGACCGTAATCGACGTCGGCATCAATCGCATTCCGCAGGATGACGGCAAGACCCGCCTTGTCGGCGATGTCGCCTATCAGGAAGCGCTTGGCGTTGCCGGTGCGGTGACGCCGGTGCCGGGCGGCGTCGGCCAGATGACGGTCGCCTGCCTGCTCGTGAACACGCTGCGCGCAGCTTGCGCGATCGCGGGCCTGCCGAAGCCGGCGGTGTAGTGATCCGTCGTTCCGGGGCGGCTCGAAGAGCCGAACCCGGAATCTCGAGATTCCGGATTCGATGCTAACGCATCGCTCCGGAATGACGATTACGTCGTCACTTCTTTTTCTTCTCGCGTTCGATGCCTTCGAGGATCAGCTTCTGGGCTTCCTCGGCGCCGCCCCAGCGCAGGATCTTCACCCATTTGCCGGGCTCGAGATCCTTGTAGTGCTCGAAGAAGTGCTGGATCTGCTGCAGCGTGATATCCGGCAGATCGGAATACGACTTCACCTTGTCGTAGCGCTGCGTCAGCTTTGACGACGGCACCGCCAGAATCTTCTCGTCGCCGCCGGCCTCGTCTTCCATGAACAGCACGCCGACCGGGCGGACGCTCATGACGGCGCCGGGGATGATGGCGCGGGTGTTGACGATCAGGACGTCGCAGGGGTCGCCGTCATCGGACAGGGTGTGCGGGATGAAGCCGTAGTTACCGGGATAACGCATCGGCGTGTAGAGGAAGCGATCGACCACCAGCGTGCCGGCGTCCTTGTCCATCTCGTATTTGATCGGCTCGCCGCCCACGGGGACTTCGATGATGACGTTGACGTCGTGGGGTACGTTTTTTCCGATCGAGACCGCGTCGATACGCATTCAGAAGGCTCCGTTGTTGCCGGGGTTCAATCGCGCCCGGCAGCGATTTTGGCGCTGTCATACGCGGGCTTGGCCCGCTGATCCATGCTGTTTTTGTGAAATAATGAATCCAGCGATCACCGGCGCAAAAGCCGGGCGGTATCGCGGAAGGGAAACGCTGCCGGTGAAGGTTTCAGCAGCTCAATTGGTCCACGCGAAGGCGACCTTGTCGAGCGCCTTCGGCCCGAACCGCTCCGAAGAGCGTGCCACCATGCGGCCGCCCAAGGCGCGGTAGAACTCGGTCGCCGGATCGTTGTCCGAGAGCGCCCAGACCACCATACTCTTCAGATTGCTCTGCATGAGGTCGCGGCGGGCGGCGGCGAACAGGCGGCGGCCGAAGCCGAGGCCCTGGAATTCCGGACGCAGGTAAAGCTCGTAGATCTCGCCATCGAAGTGCAGGCTGCGGGCGCGGTTGCGGCCGTAGTTGGCGTAGCCCGCGACCTTGTCGCCGAACACGAGCACGCTGACGCGGCTGCCCTTGCGGATCGCGCTGTCCCACCACTGCGGACCGCGGCGGTTGATCAGCTTCTCCAGCTCGGCGCCGGGAATGATGCCCTGATAGGCCGAACGCCAGGCTTCGTCATGGGTGGACGCCACCGCAGTTGCATCTGCAGCTTTGGCCGGCCGGACCTCGATCAGGGTTGTGCTCATGGACGCGATCAAACCAAGTCGCCGCGCCGGCGGCAAGACCTATCGTTAATTATCGGTTAACCTGTGGACTTTCTGCATCAGTATTTTAACCATGTTGTGCCGAAAAAAGACAAGAGGCCATTTCGAGCGGCAAAGGATCTGCCATGCGCCGGTGCAAAACTCCGACGCCGCAACGAATGAACGGCGATAGCAACGCAGATAGTCCGCTCAGAGTGATTCGTTCCGACTAGTCTTTCCCTGCGTCACCCGTGTTCTTCGGCAACTCATGCGGCTCCTCCATACCTTTGCCCTTCTGGCTCTGCTGTCCCTGCTGACGGCGCCATCTCTGTGCGCTCAGGTCATGCTTGGGTCATCGGGTGCAGAGGGCGAGCCGTTCCGCCGCCAGCAATGGCGCGTGCCGTCGCCGGATACCGACATTGCGGCGCGCGCGCTGCTGTTTCGTCCCGTCGGCGCCGGCCCGTTCCGGCTTGCGCTGATCGCACATGCTTCGACGCAGAACGTGCTGCGTCGCGCGCAAATGCCGCAGCCGGAATATCGCGCGCTCGCAGCCTTTCTCGTCGCGCGCGGTTTTGCCGTGCTGGTGCCGGAGCGGCTCGGCCATGGTGCGACCGGCGGCCGCTATGTCGAGGATCAGGGCGGCTGCGACGAAGCCGATTACGCACGGGCCGGCCGCGCCACCGCGGAGGAAATTTCGCTCGCACTGGATTATCTGCAAAAGCAGGATTTTATTCGCAAGGCTGGCGCGGTCGTGATCGGTCATTCGGCGGGCGGTTGGGGTGCGCTCGCACTTGCGAGCGTCGATCCGAAAGCGATCTCCACGATCACAGTATTTGCGCCCGGGCGCGGCGGTCATGCCAATGACGAACCGAACAAAGTCTGTGCGCCACATACGCTCCTTAGCGCCGCTGCCGAATTCGGCAAGGCGGCGCGCATTCCCGTCACATCGCTGGTTGCGGCCAATGACAGCTATTTTGCACCGGCATTTTCGAAAGAGCTCGCGGACGCCTTTCGCAGCGGCGGCGGCAGGGACGATTTTCGAACGCTGCCGGCCGTAGGCAGCGAGGGCCATTGGATGATCGAGACGGAGGCTGGCGTTCAGGCCGCAAGCAGCACGCTTGCGCGTGCGCTGAACCTGCTCAAGCCCAAAGCGACCAAGCAGCCATGACGCTGTATTTCCTGGTCAAGTTTCTTCACGTGCTCGGCGCCATCGTCATTCTCGGCACCGGAACCGGCATCGCCTTCTTCATGCTGATGGCGCATCGCACGAACGATGCGGACTTCATCGCGCGCACGGCCTCGGTGGTGGTGATTGCAGATGCGATCTTCACGTTCTCGGCCGTGATCCTGCAACCGGTCACGGGCGGGTTGCTGATGATGCTCTCGGCCACTGATATCACCGAGCGCTGGATCCTCGCCTCGCTCGTGCTCTATGCCGTCGCCGGCGTGTTCTGGATCCCCGTCATCTTCATGCAGATCGAGATGCGCGATCTCGCGCGCAAGGCCGCCGGGCAGCAAGTCGCGCTGCCGGAGCGCTACTTCGTTCTGTTCCGCCGCTGGTTCGCGTTCGGCTTTCCAGGCTTCGGCGCCACGATGGCGATCCTCTGGCTGATGATCGCAAAACCGTTTTGAAAGACGCGATGAACCCGCGAAGCATTTTGGTGCTCGGCGCCTCCGGCCTGATCGGCCGCTTCGTCGCCGACGATTTACGCGCGCGAGGGTTTCGCGTGGTCGCCTTGCGCGCAGCCTGTCGCCGGCGCAGAAGATGAGCGCACTCGATATCGAGCTGCATCGCTGATGCCAAAATGGTCCGATGACGACGTGATCCTGTTCGACGGCGTCTGCATCTTTTGCTCGCGCTGGGTGAGGTTCGTTGCTGCGCGCGACACGGCAAAGCGATTTCGCTTCACACCAATCCAGTCGGAGTACGGGACGAAGCTCGCGCGCACGTTCGGCATCGACCCGGACGATCCCGATACCAATGCCGTGGTCCATGGCGACGAAGTGTTCTTGAAGTCAGACGCAGCGCTGACGGTGCTGTCGCAGCTTCCCGGCTGGGGCTGGGTGCGCGCGCTGTTCGTTGTGCCGAAACCGCTGCGGAATGCGCTCTACAGCCTCATCGCGCGCAACCGCTATCGCATCTTCGGCAAGTACGATTCGTGCTTCGTGCCGGATGCGGATTTGCGGGCACGGGTGATCGAGTAATTCGAGCGCAGCGAAGCAATCCAGAATCGTTCCGCAGCGGCAGCCTGGATTGCTTCGCTGCGCTCGCAATGACGGTGTGTGCGGCTAGGATTTGCGCAGAGCCGCCAGCACTTCCCCTGCCGCCCGCTCGCCCGAGTCCCTTGCCCCATGCGCCGTCGAGAAGAAGTTGGGCGAGGTCGCTTCGCCCGCGAAGAACAATCGCCCATCCACGGGCGCGGCGAGCACCGCACGGGCACCGGAATGGCCCGGCAGCGCGTGCGAATAGGAGCCTCTGGCGAAGGGGTCCTTTGCCCAGCGGGATTCTGCCAGCGGCTTGAGCTTGCGGCGGATGTCGTTGCCGAGATAATCGGCGATCTCGTTGATGCTCTGAGCGGCGAAGGCGCCATCGCCGCCATCCTCCAACTCCCTGGCAAAGCGGCCACCGAAAAAGCCCTCGATGCAGGGTTGGCCGAACGGACGAATGTGGTAGGTGCCCATCGCGGTGCGCATGGTGGCGCCGCGCAGATTGCCTTCCTTCGGGAAGGCTTCGGCATCAGCGAGCGCCAGCGTCACCTTGTCGTCGACGCCGAGCGGCAGGCCGCGCGCGGCATCGAGCTTGGCGGGCAGGGGCGGCGAGAACCGGATCGCTTCGTCCGCGATCAGGTTGGTCGGAACTGTGATGACCACCTTCTCCGCGGTGAGCGTGCCCAGCGACGTCTCGAGGCGGATGCGTGTGCCGGAATGGTCGATCAGGGCAACATTGCAGTTGAGCACCACAGGCGCAGTCGCGCCGTAGGCTGCGACCAGTGCGCCATACCCGGCCCGCACGCGCCAATTGAAGTAAGTGTCCTCGTAAGCCTCCATGTCGAAGATCGAGACCTGATCGAGCTCGCAGCCGTTCACATAAGTCGAGACCGCATCGATCATCGGATTCCAGGGATTGCCAGGCTCGAGATAGCGGTCGGCCGCCTGGTCCTCGCCATTTGCCGCTGCGTCCCAGAGACGCTCGTAGAATTCGTCGATCGCGTGCACGAAGGCCTTGCGCTCATCCTCGGGGAATACGTCGCCAAAAGCGCGATCGCCCCAGGGCGGCAGATCGGTGTTGAGCTCGAACTTGAGCCGCTGGGCAATCGGGACAAAGGAATTTTTGTCCGCCGAATGCAGCCAGCCGCAGCCGACGTCGAAGGTCACGTCAGGCGAGGCCTGCACCGTCCAGGCGCGCCCGCCGATGCGGTCCCGCGCTTCCAGCACGATCACGGACAGGCCGGAGCCTTGCAGCGCGTGCGCCGCGCCCAGCCCGGCAGCGCCTGCACCGATGATCGCGACGTCGACGGAGGAGGGAAGGGACATGGGTGGGCTCTAGCATGTTCGTGCAGTGTGCTGAAGCCGGCCAGATATGCCGCTCTCGTGTCCCGGACGCGGTGCGGCGTGTAACGCCGCTCCGCAGAGCCGGGACCCAAGGTGACGTGCGGGCGGTGAGAACGTCTGGGCCCCGGCTCAACAGCGCATCACTATCGTGCTGCGCTGCGTCCGGGGCACGGAGGGGGGCCGCCTTACGCCACCGCTTCCTTGGACTTTTCCGCGCGCTTGCGCTCGTTCGGGTCGAGGTGCTTCTTGCGCAGGCGGATCGACTTCGGCGTGACCTCGACCAGCTCGTCGTCCTCGATATAGGCGAGCGCCTTTTCCAGGGTCATGCGGATCGGCGGGGTCAGGCGCACCGCCTCGTCCTTCGACGTCGTGCGGATGTTGGTGAGCTGCTTGCCCTTGAGCACGTTGATCTCGAGATCGTTGTCGCGGGTGTGCTCGCCGACGATCATGCCCTTGTAGACCTTCCAGCCCGGCTCGATCATCATCGGACCGCGGTCTTCCAGCTTGAACATGGCGTAGGCCACCGCTTCGCCTTGGTCGTTGGAGATCAAGACGCCGTTGCGGCGGCCCTGGATCTCGCCCTTGTACGGGGCATAGCCGTGGAACAGGCGGTTCATGATCGCGGTGCCGCGGGTGTCGGTGAGCAGTTCGCCCTGGTAGCCGATCAGGCCGCGGGTCGGCGCGTAGAACACCAGGCGCTGGCGGTTGCCGCCGGACGGCTTCATCTCGATCAGCTCGGACTTGCGCTCGCTCATCTTCTGCACGACGACGCCGGAATGCTCCTCGTCGACGTCGATCACGACTTCCTCGATCGGCTCCATGGCGGCGCCGGTGGCTTCGTCCTTCTGGTAGACGACGCGCGGGCGCGACACCGAGAGCTCAAATCCCTCGCGGCGCATGGTCTCGATCAGGATCGCGAGCTGCAATTCGCCGCGCCCCGACACTTCCATCGCATCCTTGTCGGCGGCCTCGACGACGCGCAGCGCGACGTTGCCTTCGGCTTCGCGCAAGAGACGGTCGCGGATCATGCGGCTCGTCACCTTGTCGCCTTCAGTGCCGGCGAGCGGGGAGTTGTTGACGATGAACGACATCGACACGGTCGGCGGGTCGATCGGCTGGGCCGGCAGCGGCACCTCGACCGAGGGATCGCAGAAGGTGTCGGCGACGGTGCCCTTGGTCAGGCCCGCGATGGCGACGATGTCGCCGGCTTCGGCTTCCTCGAGCGGCGTGCGCTCAAGACCGCGGAACGCCAGAATCTTGGTGATACGCCCGGTCTCGACCAGCTTGCCATCGGCATGGAGCACCTTGACCTGCTGGTTCGGCTTGAGCACGCCGGAGGAGATGCGCCCGGTGATGATGCGGCCGAGATAGGGGTTGGCCTCCAGGATGGTGCCGATCATCTTGAACGGACCTTCCTCGACGGTCGGCGGTGCCACGTGGCGCAGGATCAGGTCGAACAGCGGCTCCATACCCTTGTCCTGCGGACCCTCGGGGCTCTCGGCCATCCAGCCCTGCTTGGCTGATCCGTACAGGATCGGGAAGTCGAGCTGCTCCTCGCTGGCGTCGAGCGCCGCGAACAGGTCGAACACCTCGTTGATGACTTCGGTCGGACGCGCATCGGGACGGTCGACCTTGTTGATGACGACGATCGGCTTGAGGCCGACCTTGAGCGCCTTGGAGACGACGAATTTGGTCTGCGGCAGCGGGCCTTCGGCGGCGTCCACCAGCACCAGCGCGCCGTCTACCATGTTGAGGATGCGCTCGACCTCACCGCCGAAATCGGCGTGGCCAGGGGTGTCGACGATGTTGACCCTTGTGTCCTTCCACTGCACCGAGGCCGCCTTGGCCAGAATGGTGATGCCACGCTCGCGCTCCAGGTCGTTGGAGTCCATGGCGCGATCGGTCACCTTCTGGTTCTCGCGGAACGTGCCGGACTGCTGGAGGAGTTTGTCGACCAGGGTCGTCTTGCCGTGGTCGACGTGGGCGATGATGGCGACGTTGCGGAGGTTCATAAGTGAGCTTCTTTGCGGTCGGACAATGGGTTAAGCGCGATCTCGCCGGTCAAGCCGGGACCTCTTCACGGACAACGCTGAAACGTGGAAAACGGGGCCTGTTACGCCCAAAAAGGAAACCCGGCCATATCGACCGGGCACCCCATGCGTTTGCGCCGCAATATAAGCAAAAAACGCCAAAAAACAATGCGTTCTTTCGAGGTTGGTTGATTGTATTTTGCCCGGGAATCACCGGGGGTTAGGAACGATTGGGCTCCTAAACCGGCTGTCGGTGCCCGATGGTCAGCCGTGCGCCGAGCTGCGGTCCGCCTCTTCGGTTGGATAGACCCCGCGCAGCACCTCCTCGAAATGCATCTTCACGGCGTCGTTGCAGAGGCAGGCGCGCAGGCGCAGGCCGTCATGGTTGCGAACCAGGATCGAGCCGCGCCGTGTGTCGAGCACGCCTTCCGCCTTGAACGATTGCAGCACACGGCTCGCATAGCTGCGGCCGACGCCGAGCAAGGTGGCGAGCTGCTCGTGTGTCAGCGGCACGCTGTTTTCGTCGCCGGTCCGCTCCATCGCCGCGATGATCCATTTCGCCGTGCGCTGCTCGATCGAGTGGATGGCGTTGCAGGCGGTGGACTGGAAAATCTGCGCCAGCATGCAATCGGCGTAGCGGGCGAAGATGTTGCGCAGCGACGGCGAGCGCGCCTTGGCCGCCTCCAGCTTTCCGACGTGAATGCGCGCAAACGGCCCGCCGAATTTCACGCAGATGCGCGTGTAGGCCGGCAGAAATCCTTCGCTGACGATGCCGCCGACTGCGCCTTCGCGGCCGACCAGAATGGTCTCGACGTCGCGGCCGTCCTCGTTGGGAACGAGAAAAGTTGCGAGTGACGGCCCGCAGGGAAAGTGCGCGACCTGGACATCATCGCCGGGATTGTAGAGCAGCTCGCCGGGCCTGATATCGTCGACCGTGATGTGCGGCGCGAGCAGGGCATAATCTGTCGGACTCAAGCGTCGCAGCAGATTGTTGCCAGGCCGGCTATCGACCTCGTTTGCCTTGCTGATGCGCGCATCCATCGTGAGCTCCCGTCCTGTAGCGAGTGCCGTTCATTGCCTGTGTGCAGATGTGGACAGACGTTAAAACCATTCTGTGGTGAGTTTCGTTCCGGGAACCCTCCGACGCGCTGGGCGCAGGCGTCGGCCTGAGGCTGTCCTGACCGATGATAACGCAGCCCTCGACAGCCAGGATCATGATACCTGTTTCCCCGAACGGTTCGGCGGACGTTCCAGCCGATGTGCTGATCGTCGAGGACGATCCCATTATTGCTATCGATTTCGAGGACCGCCTGCTCGGCTTCGGCGTGCGAAGCGTGCGCACCGTGGGGTCGGTGGCCCAGGCGCTGGAGGCGATCGCGGCGCGCGCGCCCGACTTCGCGCTGCTGGATGTCGGGCTGATCCGCGAGAAGAGCTTTGCGATCGCAGAGCGGCTGGCGGCGCTCAAAATTCCCTTTGTCTTCGCCACCGGCTACGGCGCGGAGACGGGCATTCCGCCGGAGTTTGCCGCACGGCCGCGGCTGCAAAAGCCCTGCTCCAGCGCTGCGCTGGAGGCGGCGTTGCAGGCGCGCGGCGCGTGAGGCCGCGTTAGTTCAGGCGAATTTCGGATCGAGCGTGGTCGACCACAGTGCGACGTCGGCGCGGTCGCGCAGTGTCACCGTCATCTGGCCCGAGGCGCCGTCGATCTTGACGTGGCCGAAGAACTGCATCCCGGCCGACGGCGGCAGGTTCTGCTTGTCGGGGCCGGGCGCCTTCACGAAGCGCACCTCCGGGCCGAAGGTGTTGTCGAGCTCGTTGGGACCGAAAGTGCCGGCGTGCAGGGGGCCCGAGACGAATTCCCAGAACGGCTCGAAATCCTGGAATTGCGCCTTGTTCGGATCGTAATAATGCGCGGCGGCGTAGTGCACGTCCGCTGTCAGCCACACCGTATTTTTGATCGGCGCCATCTTGATGAAGCGCAGGATGTCGGCGATCTCGAGCTCGCGGCCGCGCGCCGGACCGTCGCCTTGCGCGAACGCTTCCGACCCCTTCTTGTTGGCGGCATCGTCATAGACGATCAGGCTGAGCGGCATGTCGGAGGCGATCACCTTCCATGTCGCGCGCGAGTTGAGCAGGCCGCGCTTCAGCCAGGCCATCTGCTCCGGCCCGAGGAAATAGCTGGCCGGACCGTACTCCGTCTCGAGGTTGGCGCCGTTCGGGCCGCGATAGCTGCGCTCGTCGAGCACGAACACGTCGAGATGCGGTCCGTAGGAGATCTGGCGATAGACGCGGCCCGGCTCATTGATGCTCTCGCGCATCGGATACATCTCGTGAAAGGCGCGGCCCGCGCGCGCCGCCAGCAGCGAGATGTCACGCACCTTGTAGGTCGCCGGCAGATCCTTCGACAGCGACCAGTTGTTGGTCACCTCGTGATCGTCCCACTGTACGAAGATCGGCACCTCGGCATTGAAGGCGCGGACGTTGTCGTCGGTGAAATTGTATTTGTGCGCGGCGCGATACTCGTCCAGCGTCTCGGCGACCTTGGCCTTCTCGGGAATCGTGACGTTCTTCCAGATCTTGCCGTCGGCAAGCTTGACCTCGGAGGGGATGATGCCGTCGGCGTAGATGGTGTCGCCGGAATGCAGCAGGAAATCCGGCCGATGCTTGCGCATGGCCGCGAAGGTCAGCATGCCGCCGTCATCGGGATTGATGCCCCAGCCCTGGCCGGCGACGTCGCCGCCCCAGACGAAGCTGACGTCGCGGCGGTCGGCGGGTGCGGTACGGAAGCGGCCGACCACCGGCTCGCCCTCGACGGCAGTATGGGACAGATCGCGGAAGCGGACACGGTAGAAGATGTCCTGGTTAGCAGGAAGATTCTCGACCAGCATCTTCGCGGTGAAGTCGCTCTCGGGCAGCGCCGCGATCGGCGGCAGCGCGCGGGCGTCCTTGAAGGATTCCGTCGTCGCCACCTCGACCAGCATCTGCGCAGGCCGGTCGGTGCGCGCCCACACCACGCCGCCGTCGACGGTGACGTCGCCGGACTGCACGCCATGAGTGACCGCAGGCCGGTCGGCTGCGCGCGACAGATGCGGCATCGCGATCGCGCCGAGCGCACCGGCGCTGGTGGTGAGGAATTTGCGGCGGGAGAATTCGATTTTCATGGATAGCTCGCTGGCTGGCGGTCTCGTGCGCGTCTCTCGCCGTCACTCCGAGATGATCCGAAGGACCAGACCCGGAATCTCGAGATTCCGGGTTCGCGCTTCTGCGCGCCCCGGAATGACAGCGGCAGCTATACTGAGGCAATGTGACGCGGCAATTACGCCCGCAAGCGTTTATGCGTTGCCGGCGGCCCGGAATGGCGCGCCCGTGCGTTGCAGGTGCTGCGGCAGGCTGAACAGCACCGCTTTGCGGTCCGCGACCGCGGCGTGGAACTGGTCCAGCACGATGTTGAAGGCGGTCAGTGCGCCTTCCTCGATCGCGCCGTGATCGTAGCAACGCAAGGTGTCGCGCAAGATCTCGTCGGCCTCGGCCTGCATCTGGTCGAGCTCTTCGGTTGTCTCGCTCTTGCGCGCCGTGGCAATCATGTCGAGCAGGCGTTCGCGCAGATGGCTGTTGCTATTGCGCTCGTCCTTCTTCAGGTAGCCCGCGAACCAGGCGCCGATCGAGCCCATGGCGGAAACTGCCATCAGGCTCCACCAGATGTAATCGCTGTACTTGTCGAGGAAGGTCTTCTCCTCGCCGTCAACGAAGGCGGCGGCGCCCGGATGCACCGGGATTACCGCGTCTTTGTCGGTATCGGGCGTCTCGATCTTCGCAGCCTGCGGGAAATCGGTCAGCAATTGCTGGCGCACGGCGAACAGCTGCCGGGTGAACGCGGCAACCGTGGTCTCGGACAGGCCTTTGCGCGCCACGACGTGATGCGAGAAGCCGATCGTCTTGACCTCGTCGTCGGGGCGGTCGGGCGAGCCGCCATAGGTGCCGGCAGGAATCTCGGACGATTCATAGACGGGATGGTTCTGCGCGATCGCATCGGCCGAATCGATCGCGAGGAAAGTCGGCGTGCCGCCATCCCTGGCAGAGGCGGCGATCGCGTCCGCTGTAATCTTGCTGTTGACGGGGCCGGCCGCAAGATAGACGTCGGCCTTCTGTGCCTTGATCGCTTCGGCGACTTCGCTCGCCGGGAATTGCACGATCTCGACCTTGGCGGGATCGATACCGTACTGCTGCAGGATCACCTTGAGCAAATTGACGTTGGCCTGCGTCTTGCCAACCACGCCGACACGGTGGCCGGCGAGCTGCGCGATCTTGGTGATCTTCGCGCCCTTCTTCTTGCCCTTGCCGGATACGGACCACATCACCACGACATTCTTGCGCAGCGTCGCGACGGCCTGCGCGTTTTTCGGGACGTCGAGATCGCCGCGCACGATGGCGAGATCGGCTTTGCCCTCGGCAAGCAAATTCGCGCTGGCGGTGGCGCCGTCGGTCTGGATCGGACGCAGTCGCACGAAGCCTTTGCTTTGCACGAAGGCCTGCGTCAGTGTCTGCACCACTTTGAGGTCGTCGCTGTTGGCGGGGCCGACCGCGATCTTCAGCGTTACGGGGCGCATCGCGAAATAGTAGCCGCCGGCGAGCGCACCGACGATGGCCAGCACCAGTGCCAGGGTCACGAGTGCCGTCTTCCGCGCCGCGGATCGCGGCGAAGGCGGAGAGGGCGCTTCGGCCAGGTTCGATCCCCCGGTCATCGATCTCCCAAACAGGCGCTTCAGGCTCAGTTTCATCTTGGCCGGCGGTCTACACCCGCAAGTGTAGCAAATTTCCTGTCCGGCGGGGTTACATCTCCGTCATGGTTAGCAGATCGGCGAAATCCTCTCTGAACCAGGACCGTCAGCACGGCGTTAAGGTAAAGTTCCCCTGAAAATGGAGGCGATCATGGCAGAGCGGCTATCGGCGGACGCACGCAAGCAGGCGCTGGGCGGTATCCCGGGCTGGACCGAGGTTCAGGGGCGCGATGCCATCGGCAAGACCTTTGTCTTCAAGGATTTCAACGAGGCTTTCGGCTTCATGACCCGGGCGGCGCTGGTCGCCGAGAAGATGGATCACCATCCCGAATGGCGCAACGTCTACAAGACGGTCGAGGTGGTTCTGTCGACCCACGATGCCGGCGGCGTCACCAGGCTCGATGTCGAGCTCGCCACGGCGATGAATGCCATCGCCAAGCTGACGCCCGGCTGACGTCTTGCAGGCAGGATGCGCATCCCCATGTTGTGATCCAGCACGCGATGCGGCCGTCCGCCGCGTCCGGCTGGACGGGAGTTCTCCACCATGGCTGCCGAATACAGCGTCGGCTTCGAGCCGGCCGATCGGCTAGCGGAAGATCGTGACACCGTGCGCCGCCGCTTCTGGCGCAAGCTGAAGCGCGTCGCCGCGCATCTGCCCTTCACTGAGGATCTGCTCGCCGCCTATTACTGTGCGTTCGACCGGCAGACGCCGCGCCATGTCCAGGCGTCGCTGCTCGGTGCGATCGCCTATTTCATCCTGCCGTTCGATTTCATTCCGGACGTAATGCCGGTGCTCGGCTTCACCGATGACGCCGCCATTCTCGCCACCGCCATTCGCATGGTCGCCAGCCACATCACGTCGGAGCACCGCGAAGCCGCCCGCGCCGCGTTGAAGCGCGGGGTGGATGAGGCGCAGGCGTAGGGCACGCTCCAACGTCGTCCTGGCTTTCCGCCAGGACGACTCAGGGAGAGAGCCGCTACTTCTTCTGCGGCGCCGCCGGCGCCCGCGCCTTCTCGGCGTCCCAGGCCTGGAATTGCTTGAACAGCGTTTCCTTGTCCGCATCCGACACTTGCGCGGCAGCAGGACTCTGCTTCAGGAAGGCCTCAAAGCGCTGCCGCGTCACCGGTTCGACGCCGTGCCGGTCGAGCCATTGCTGCGCCACCGGCAATCTGTTCCAGTCGGCGAGGGGAGCCGCGAGAGAAACCTCCTTCCACTTGGGATGGAACGGCGGGTTCTGCAGCGCGGGAAATTTCGTGAAGAACGCATCCACGAACAGCGCGAGCTTGCGATAGCGCTCGGTGTTTTTCGCCCAGTTGTAGGCCGCGAGCACCGCCGGCACCGCGATGGTGTCCACGCTCTCGCCGTCCTTGATCAGGTTCGGATAGTCCTTGGCCGTCAGCGTTGCCGGCAGGTAATCGCTCTGGAGCGGCTTCGCGTAATCGACCTTCGCAAGATGGAAGCGGCCGTCATTGCCGAAGGTCGAGACCGATTTGTACGGCTTGCCGCCGACCACGACGACGGCGTCGATCTCGCCCGCCTTCAGCTTCTCCATCGCGATGCGCTGCTCGACATAGACGAACTTCGCCTTGATCCCGAGTCGCTCGAACACGGTGAGTGCGGTAATGAAGGTGCCGCCGTTCGGCAGGTCGACGCTCACCGTCTTGCCTTCAAGGTCCTTCAGCGTCGCGATCGATTTCGGCGCGATCACCTGCATCTCTTCATTGTAGAGCTTGGTTACGTAGGTGAACTGCTTTTTGATGTCCTTGGCAAAACCCTTGCGCTCGAGATAGTCCAGCGTGTCGGCCCGCACGATGCCGAGATCGACGCCTTGCAGGAACAGGATGTCGGCAACGCTCTGCACCGAGCCGCGGCCGACGATCGGCAGCACGCGGATCTTGTTGCCATCGTCGAGCACGGAAGCGAGGTCGGCGCCGAATTGCACGTAGGTGCCGCCGATCGTACCGGTGATCAGCGTGACGGTGTTGGCGTTCAGCGCCTGCTTGGTCGAGGTCGAGCCGAACTGGAAGATGGCCTTCAGGCTATCCGAGACCTTGGCGGGATCGTATTCAGTCTGGTCGGCGCGCGCCGTGAAGGCACAGATTGTCATGATGGCAGCAAGCGCCATTTTCAAAGCGTTACGCATGATGTCCCCTGCTAGATCTAGTTCTGAAGTTGGGTGAGGCGCTGCCGCGCCTCCGCCGATCCAAGCTGCGCGGCTTTCCGGTACCAATCGCGCGCGGCTGCGGCGTCCGCAGTGATGCTCCGCGTGTCCTTGGTGCCCAGCACGGCTGGATCATAGGTCTGCGCCAGCACGAACGCCGCTGTCGCATCTTGTGCATTCGCCGCCCGTTCGAGCAGGAGCCGCGCGGCGGCGATGTCGCCGACGGTCATCAGGCTCCTGGCGCGCGCCATAAACCCCGCCAGCGTGTCCGCGTCGAGTGTCCCGATCGGCGGAAGTGTATTGGCGGGCGGAGGTGGCTCGGGCGGTGCAGCAACGGCGACCGGCACAGGTACTGGCGCCTGCGCCTGTAGCGCGCTTTGATAGGCAGTTGCGATTGCCTCGCGGCTCGGCGCTGACGGTGCAGGGAGATCCTGCATGTCGGCACTCGCTAGCGTCGTGTCGCTCACGCGCGTCGGATCCTTGCGCGGAATCTGCGGTACGGCCGGCGCGTTGGTCGACGCCATGGCCTGATCCGCCGCGATGCCCATCCAGCTACCGGCGTTGGCGGCAAAGAAGCTGCGAAGATCGGACTGAAACAGCGTGGCCAGAATAGCCAGCGTGGATGCCGCCAGAACTGCCCCGAGAACACGTGGGATTAGTCTGGAGCGCACTTCCACCGGCGCATATTCACGCGGGTCCGGCGCACCGAGCGGATCGGACAGGAAGAGCGGAATAGGCTCGTCCTGCGATAGATCGGCCCGTGCGGCGCGCGCACGGATAAAAGACGCGGTCGGCGGATGTGATGCGGCTCGATTGGAGTCGAACGTCCTCGACTCCTTCGACGGGCGGTATGCCGTCGGCTCCATGGTGATGCTCCCCATTACTAACGCAACGCAGGGGCAATCCCGGCTTCAGTCTTTTTATTGTTGTCCAGAAGTTCCCCGCAAACTGGAGCCGGTAAATCGCAGTTTGAATCAGCCCAAAAGACGACGGCGATTGGCGCGAATCAGGAGATATTTGGGTTTGATTCGGGCGAGGCGGGGGAATGCACCGCAATCTTGGCGGTGATGGTTGAAGGGTACTTTACCAGGCGTTGCGCGCGCTGAAGTGCGGCGTGAAGGGAGCGAAGGCGCAATGGTACGCTCTAATGTCGTCCTGGCGAAAGCCAGGACCCATTACCCCAGGAAGTCCTTTGGCGAAGACTCGTCGTTCAGTATTGCGACCGAACGCTAACCGATCGATTCCGCGGTATGGGTCCTGGCTTTCGCCAGGACGACTCGTGCAGGGAGTCTTCGCTATCGCATCCTCACGGATGCAAGATCACCTTGCCCATGGCCTTTCGTCCCGCGAGCACCTTCAGTGCGTCGGCGGTCTGCGCTAAGGGGAAGGTACGGTCGACATGCGACGAGATCTTTCCTTCCGCCGTCCACTTCACGAGCTTTTCGAGATTGGCGCGGTTCTTGGCCGGGTTGAGCCGGGTCCAGGCGCCCCAGAACACACCGCGGATGTCGCAGCCCTTGAGAAGAGCGAGGTTGAGCGGCATCTTCGGAATGTCGCCGGCGGCAAAGCCGATCACGAGGAAGCGGCCCTCCCAGGCGATCGAGCGCAATGCCTGTTCGGCATACGCTCCACCGACCGGATCGAAGATGATGTCGACGCCCTTGCCGTCCGTGAGCTTGCGCAAGCCTTCCTTCAGATCTTCCTTGCCGTAGTTCAGCGTCAGCTCGGCGCCATGCGCCTTGGCGAATGCGAGCTTCTCGTCCGACGACGCGCATGCGATGACCTTCAGGCCCATCAGCTTGCCGAGCTCGCAGGCAGCCAAGCCGGTGCCGCCGGCAGCTCCCAGCACCGCGAGCGTCTCGCCCGGCTTCGGGCTGGCGCGATCTTCCAGCGCATGCAGCGCCGTGCCGTAGATGATGATGATGCCGGCCGCGCGGTCATAATCGAGGTTGTCAGGAATCTTCACGATAGATGCCGCCGGCAGCGCGATCTTTTCGCGCGCGCCGTTGTGGCCGCAGGAGGCAACCACGCGATCGCCGACTTTGAGATCAGTGACGCCAGGGCCGATGCTCTCGATCACGCCGGCGACCTCGGCGGCCGGCGAGAACGGGAATGGCGGCTTGATCTGGTACTTGCCCTGGATCATCAGGATGTCGAAGAAGTTCAGCGCCGCCGCCTTGATCGCGATCACCGCTTCGCCGGGACCCGCCACCGGATCCGGCACCTCAGTGAGCACGAGATCGTCAGGCTGGCAAAATTGCGAGCAGAGGATGGCTTTCATGGCGGCACCTAACGCGTTTCAGGTTGGAATTATAGTTAGCTGTTTCTGCCGGATTTAACGTGGTCCGACAATCTAGATTCTTTGTCTAGAGCAGTACGAAGGCCTATCCTTGCGTCATTGCGAGCGAAGCGAAGCAATCCAGAAACCGTACCGCGGAAATAGTCTGGATTGCTTCGCTGCGCTCGCAATGACGGAGTGTGTGGAAACAGCGAGGATTCAAACGATGTTTGAAACGGGTCTGCTCAAGAACAAACGCATCCTCGTCACCGGCGGAGGCTCGGGTCTCGGTGCTGCAATGGGACGCCGCTTTCTCGCTCTCGGCGCCCAACTCGTGATCTGCGGCCGCAAGCTCGACCGGCTGGAGGCAACAGCGAGCGCGATGCGCAAGGAGACCGGCGGCAAGGTCACGACCATCGCATGCGACGTGCGCGATGGCGCCGCCGTCGACGACATGATGGATGCGATCTGGCGCGAGGCGCCATTCGATATTCTCGTCAACAACGCTGCCGCCACCTTCATCGCGCAAAGCGAGCACCTTTCCTTCCGTGCGGCCGATGCGATCCTGGCGCCGACGCTGCATGGCGCGATGTACTGCACGCTCGCCGCCGGCAAGCGCTGGATCGAGGGCAGGCACAATGGCGTCGTGCTCTCGATTCTCTCGACCTCGACCATCACCGGCCGCGCCTTCACCGTTCCATCCGCGATGGCGAAGTCCGCGGTGCTGGCGATGACCAAGAGCCTCGCGGTCGAGTGGGGCCCGAAGGGCATCCGCACCGTCGCGATTGCACCGGGGCCGTTTCCGACCGCGGGCGCATCGGGGCAGCTTCGCCCCGAGGGCCGCGACGAGGGCTGGACCGCGCGCAATCCGCTGGGACGCACCGGCGAGCACGGCGAGCTGGCGGATCTCGCCAGCTTCCTGGTCTCGGATCGCGCCGGCTACATCAACGGGGAGATGGTGGTGATCGACGGCGGCGCGCATTTGCGCACTTCCGGCGCTGAGGACCTCTTGCAATGGACCGAGGCGCAATGGGCCGAACAGCGCGCCGCGCGGTCCAAAAGCTAGCCCTGCCGCCCTGCTAACTGCCTTCCCAAATTGGGCTTTCCCGGCTATCCCTGACTCCGGGACAAAGCACGGCCGGGCCATCTTCCAGTCACAATATTGAGGGAACCACTCCAGCATGTGGCGGGCGCTCTTTTTGGCTTTGATGACTGGCGTGGCGGCGTGGGGACTCGGCGCTTCCGCGCGCGCGCAGACGGCGCAACCGGCACCGAAGGCTGCTTCGAAAGCGGCCGCGCCGGCCGCCCATACGACCGCAAAGACGGCTGCAAAGGCCGAGAGCAAGCCGGCGGCCTCGCCCGCAGCGGTTGCGGGCGGCGCGGAGCCGACGTTGATTGGCCAATTCGGCACCTGGGGCGCCTATTCAGCGGCGCCCAATGGCAAGAAGGTCTGCTTTGCATTGGCAAAGCCTTCGTCGTCGAAGACCAACCCGCCGAACCGGCCGCGCGACCCGGCCTATGCCTTCGTGTCGACCCGTCCCGCCGAGAAGGTGAACAACGAAGTCTCGGTCATGATCGGCTACGCGCTGAAGCCGGGCTCGGAGTCGACGGTCGAGGTCGGTGGCGCCAGCTTCGCGATGTACACGCAGGGCGACGGCCTCTGGATCAAGAACGCGGCCGAGGAGGAGCGGATGGTCGAGGCCATGCGCAAATCCGCCGATCTCGTGGTCAAGGGCGTCTCGGCCAAGGGCACGGAGACGACCGACACCTTCTCACTGAAGGGCCTCGCCCAAGCGCTCGACAAGATCGCGCAGGATTGCAGGCGGTAACGCTGCGGGCGAGAAGGTCGCAATTGGCCGTTCCGGTTGCTATATAGGGGCGGGTTCCAGATTTTCTCCGTCGTTCCGGGGCGATGCGCAGCATCGAACCCGGAATCTCGAGGTTCCGGGTTCAGCTCTTCGAGCTGCCCCGGAACGACCACAGCGATTAGGGCCATAGATGCAACCGACGACCGAGCCGCGCGACGCAATCCTGGTGGAGAAGACTCCGCTCGAAACCTATGTGCCGCCGGCAAAACCTTCGCTGATCGGCTTGTCGCGGGCCGAGCTGGCCGACCGTCTCGGCGAGATCGGCGTCGCGCCGGCGCAGCGCAAGATGCGCGTGCAGCAGCTGTGGCACTGGATCCATTTCCGCGGCGGCCAAAGCTTCGACGAGATGACCTCGATCTCGAAGAATATTCGCACCGAGCTCGCGCAGCATTTCACCGTCGACCGGCCCGAAGTCGTCGCCGAGCAGATCTCCAATGACGGCACACGCAAATGGCTGCTGCGGCTGCCGAGCGGCGACAATGTCGAGAAGGCGCATGAAGTCGAGTGCGTCTACATCCCCGAGACCGACCGCGGCACGTTGTGCGTCTCCTCGCAGGTCGGCTGCACCCTGAACTGCTCATTCTGCCACACCGGCACCCAGCGCCTGGTGCGCAATCTCACCGCCGGCGAGATCGTGGGTCAGGTGATGGTCGCGCGGGATCGTCTGAATGATTGGGCCGATCGCGGGGACGGCACGCGCCGCGTCACCAACATCGTCATGATGGGCATGGGCGAGCCACTCTACAATTTCGACGCGGTGCGCGATGCGCTCCTGATCGTCGGCGACAATGAGGGCATCGGTATCTCCCGCCGCCGCATCACGCTGTCGACGTCGGGCGTGGTGCCGAACATCGTGCGCGCCGGCGAGGAGATCGGCGTCATGCTCGCGATCTCGCTGCATGCGGTGCGCGACGAGCTGCGCAACGAGCTGGTACCGCTCAACCGCAAATACCCGATCAAGGAGTTGCTGCAGGCCTGCCGCGACTATCCCGGCGCCTCGAACGCGCGCCGCATCACCTTCGAATATGTGATGCTCAAGGGCGTCAACGATTCGCTCGATGATGCCAAGCTGCTGGTCAAGCTGCTCAAGGGCATTCACGCCAAGATCAATCTGATCCCGTTCAATCCGTGGCCGGGCACCGCCTATGAATGCTCGGACTGGGACCAGATCGAAAAGTTCTCCGAATACATCTTCAACGCCGGCTATTCCTCGCCGGTGCGCACCCCGCGCGGCCGCGACATCCTCGCCGCTTGCGGTCAGCTCAAGTCGGAAACCGAAAAGCTCAGCGCGCGTGAACGCCAGGCGCTGCGCGCCATGGCGATGACGGATTAGCCGGATATGTGCACGCTCTCGCATCCTCGTCATTGCGAGCGAAGCGAAGCAATCCAGACTGCCTCCACGGAAAGACTCTGGATTGCTTCGCTTCGCTCGCAATGACGGTGGTTTTGGCATCATGTCCCTGATCGGCCGCCTCGTCGTCATCTTCATCGGCTTTCTCGCCGCATGCTTGGTCGGCGGCATGATCGTCGTCGGCGCGCTGCTGTTTCCGGAGTTTTCCGATCTCGGTGCCGGTCCGGTCGATCAGGGTACGATCGACATCCTGCTCGGCTTCGGCTTTATCTTCGTCTCTGGCTTCGCGTTGGTGCCGGCGGCGGTGATCGTCGCGATCACCGAAGCGCTCTATATCCGCAGCGCGCTCGCCTATGCCGTCGGCGGCGGCCTCGTCGGGCTCGCCTGCTATCTCGGCCTCGTTCCGTTTCACTCAGACACGTTGCAGTTCGAGGGCATCGTGCGCCGGCATCTGGAGATCATGACGGGTGCGGGCATCGTCGCTGGCGTCGTCTACTGGTTGATCGCCGGCCGTAACGCCGGCGCCTGGCGCATCCCGCCGCCCCCGCGCAAGCCGCCTCCGCCGCTGCCGTTGAATTCGCGGCCGGATGTGCAGTAGGCGCGCCGAATCCAGGGTTTTCATCCCCGCCCCACTCCGCTAAACCGCGCGCCATGAACCGGACTGGACTCTTCATCGCCCTGGCGCTGTGGCTCGTGGTCGGCGTCGTTTTCGGCCTCTATCCCGAGCTCGATCTCAAGCTCGCCGCGCTGTTCTTCGATCCCCAAACCAGGACGTTTCCGCTCAAGCTGAACGACTGGGCCGGCTTCGCGCGTGACGCGGCGATGTGGGTCTCCTGGGCGTTCGTCGTGCCGCCGCTGGTCGCGCTCGTGGTCAAGATGATCAGGCCCGATCGCCCCCTGATGGTGTCGGGCCGCGCGATCGTGTTCCTGCTGGTCACGATCATCCTGTCCGCGGGCATTCTCACCAACCTCACCTTCAAGACCTATTGGGGCCGGCCGCGGCCAGTGGTGGTGACGGAGTTTGCCGGCGACCAGCAGTTCGTGGCGTGGTGGGATCCGCACGGCGACTGCGCGCGCAACTGCTCGTTTTTCTCGGGCGAGGGCGCGACCGCGTTCTGGACCTTGGCGCCAGCCGCGCTAGCGCCGCCGGCGTGGCGGCCGCTCGCCTATGCGGGCGCGATTGTGTTCGGGGCCGTGACCAGCGGGCTCCGCATGGCCTTCGGCGGGCACTTCTTCACCGACGTTGTGACCGCCGGCCTCGTCACCTTCATCGTGATCTGGTTCGCCTACGCGCTGATTTACCGCTGGCGGCGGACCCGGTTCTCGGACGAGGCGGTTGATGCCGCCCTGACCCGGCTGAACATGCCTGCCTATCGGCTGCGCAAGCGCCTGTTCGGCGGCAACACCGGCCCGGCGGCGTCGATCTGAGCCATTAAATGCGTGCCGAGCCCTGCGAAAACTGATATTCGCGCCGTCAAACCACGACCTGCCATCAGCCCTTTGAGATCCGATTGGAAGCCCCATGACCACGATCCTGAAAAGCCTGCCCAAGGGTGAGAAAGTCGGCATCGCTTTTTCCGGCGGCCTCGACACGTCAGCGGCGCTGCTCTGGATGAAGCAGAAGGGCGCGCGCTGCTACGCCTATACCGCCAATCTCGGCCAGCCCGATGAAGCCGACTACAACGAGATCCCGCGCAAGGCGGAAGCGTTCGGCGCCGAGAAGGCCGTGCTGGTCGATTGCCGCACGCAGCTGGTCCACGAAGGCATTGCCGCGATCCAGTCCGGCGCCTTCCACATCTCGACCGGCGGCATCACCTATTTCAACACCACGCCTCTGGGGCGTGCGGTGACCGGCACGATGCTGGTCGCGGCGATGAAGGAGGACGGCGTCAACATCTGGGGCGACGGTTCGACCTTCAAGGGCAACGACATCGAGCGCTTCTACCGCTACGGCCTGCTGACCAATCCGTCCTTGCGCATCTACAAGCCCTGGCTCGACCAGCAATTCATCGACGAGCTCGGCGGCCGCGCCGAGATGTCGGCGTTCATGACCGCGCAGGGCTTTGCCTACAAGATGAGCGCCGAGAAGGCGTATTCGACCGACAGCAATCTGCTTGGCGCGACGCACGAGGCCAAGGACCTCGAAAGCCTCGACAGCGGCATCAAGATCGTCAACCCAATCATGGGCGTGCCGTTCTGGCGTGACGACTGCAACGTCAACGCCGAGAAGGTCGTGGTGCGCTTCGAGGAAGGTCAACCTGTTGCGTTGAACGGCCAGACTTTTGCCGATCCCGTCGCGCTGTTCCTCGAGGCCAACGCGATCGGCGGCCGCCACGGTCTCGGCATGAGCGATCAGATCGAGAACCGGATCATCGAGGCCAAGAGCCGCGGCATCTACGAGGCGCCCGGCATGGCGCTGCTGCACATCGCTTATGAGCGCCTCGTCACCGGCATCCACAACGAGGACACCATCGAGCAGTACCGCATCAGCGGCATGCGCCTGGGACGTCTGCTCTATCAGGGCCGCTGGTTCGACTCGCAGGCCTTGATGCTGCGCGAGACCGCGCAGCGCTGGGTCGCGCGCGCCGTTACTGGCGAGGTGACGCTGGAGCTTCGCCGCGGCAACGACTATTCGATCCTCAACACCGAGAGCCCGAACCTGACCTATGCGCCGGAGCGGCTCAGCATGGAGAAGGTGGAAGATGCCGCCTTCACGCCGGCCGACCGCATCGGCCAGCTCACCATGCGCAATCTCGACATCGCGGATACGAGGACGAAGCTCGGTCTCTATGCGAAGACCGGCTTGTTGTCGGGCAGCGAAGGCTCGCAGATTTTCCGGCTCGAGAGCGACAAAGGCTGAAGTCGCCGCTCTCGTAGGGTGGGCAAAGCGTAGCGTGCCCACCATTTTTGTACGACGATAGAGATGGTGGGCACGGCGCTCACGCGCCTTTGCCCACCCTACGATTGCGCGATGTGTTGCTACATCGCATGTAACAGCCAAAACAAAAATGGCCGGGATCGCTCCCCGGCCATTTTCTTGTTGCGATGCTCTTACTGACGCGGCGGCGGTGCCGCGCTGGCCTGGCCGCCGTTGAGCAGCGGCGTGATGCGGCGCACCGTGACGCGCCGGTTGATGCGGCTCGGGCCGTCCGTCTGCTCTTTCAGGTACTGCTTGCCGTAACCCTGCGACGTCAGGTTTTCCGCCGGGACCCCGAACTGTTGGGTCAGCAGCTCGGCCGCGGCCTGCGCCCGGCGATCCGACAGTGACAGATTGTCGACGTCGTTGCCCACCGCATCGGTGTGGCCCTCGATCAGGAACACTTCCTGCGGGTTGGCCTGGATCGCCTGGTTGATGCCGTCGGCGATCACCTGCAGCCGCGCCGCCTGGTCCGGCGGAATGGTCCACGATCCCGTCTCGAAGTTGATCGTGTTGACGTCGATGCTCGGCATCGCCATGCGCACGTTCGGCGAGTAGCGGATCTCGTCGAGCGAGTAGCGCCGTTCGATCCGTTGCACCGGCGGCGCCCGCATCGTGTCGTAGATCACCTGCGGCGAGGCTTCCTCGGCGTCGACGATGTAGCGATCGTAAGGGATATTGACGACCGGCGGCGGCACGTCGACATAGAAGCCGCCGACCGCCCGCGGATCGCGATAGGTATTGTCGATGATCACGAGCTCGCGTCCGCGCGGATCCCTGCGGATACGGCGCATCAAGCTCCCATCCGGACCGACCACCGTGATGATCTCGGTGCCGTCAGGACGGATCACGACCGTGCGGGTTTCGCCACCGACCGTCTCGGTGCGGATGTCGCGGGCGCCGTAGCGGAAGCGGTAGAGATCGTTGCCGCGGACATATTCCTGACCGCTGGGGTCGCGGATGATGATGCGGTCCGGCTCGGTGTAGATGGTGCGGCCGCCTTCGACGACCTCGTGCCGCTGATTGCGGTAGTCGGCGATGGTGGCGCCGATCACGGCACCGGCCACCACGCCCGCGCCGAAAGCAAGCGGCGTCAGGTCACGCTGCGGCGGACGCGGCGCCGGCGGCAAGGGTGTCGCAACCGTGGGCGCGGCGCGGAAGGCCGGCGCGACCGTTGGCGGGGCGTATTGCGCCTTGTTGGGCGGCGGCGTTGCGGCTGCCGTGGCGGGGACGACAGTTGGTGCCGCGGCGCCGGGCGGAGGCGCTGCGGGCCGGGGCAGTGCACCCGCCTGCGGCGACGTCGGCGGAGTCCCGGCTGCGGGCGCGCCGACAGGCGGCGTTCCGCCCTGACGTCCGGGAGGCGGCGTCACCGCGCCGCCGGGCGTCGGCGTTGCTGTCGGGGCCGGGGTTGCGCCCGGCGCCGGTGACCCCGCAGCCGGCGGAGCGCCGGGACGCGTCGAACCAGGCGCCGGTGTTGCGGACGGCGCGGGTGTGGTGGTCGGGGCCGGAGGCGTCGCCGGGCGAGCTGCCGGCGCGGCCGGCGTTGGAGAGGGCGTTGTCGTCGGAGCCGGCGTTGGCCGTGCGGCAGGAGCCGCTGAAGGCCGCGTGGTTGCGGGAGGCGGAGGTGTCGGCGTGGCCGCCGGACGCGCCGGTGCTGCCGCGGGCGGCGGAGGTGTCGGCGTCGGTGCGCGCTGCTGCGGAGCCGCGGCCGGAGGCGGCGGTGTTGGTGCGTGCTGCTGCGGGGCCGCTGCCGGAGGCGGCGGTGTCGGTGCATGTTGCTGCGGAGCCGCTGCCGGAGGCGGCGCCGGTGCCTTGGGCGCGGCAGGCGGCGGCGGAGCTGCCGGATGGGTCGCGGGCGGCGGCGTCGGTCGTGACGGCGCGGCTGCCGGCGGTGGTGCGGCGGGCGGATGCGGGGCCGCGGCCGGAGGCGGCGTCGGTGCCTTGGGTGCAGCAGGCGGCGGTGTCGCCGGGCGCGCGGCGGGCGGCGGTCCCTTCGGCGCTTCCTTAGGAGGTTGCTTCGGTTTTCCGTCAGGGCCGGTCTCTGGCTGGGCCTGCGCGACCACGAGCGGCGCGCTTTGCGCATGCGATGCGGAGCTTGCGAATTGCATCGCGGTCAGAGCCGTCGTGGCAAGCAGCACGAAACGAAGGTTGGTCATGTGGTTCAACTTCCCCGGAAGGTTCTTTGACGAAGGCTTGGTTTCGAAGTGAAGACTTGGCTTGTCGAAGTATTGGAATGAACGGCTACGCGTTAGGCCGCATTGTGGCGGGCAAAGCAGTCGCGGCCCGATTTATTTCTGCACGCAAATCACGTCACTCTCGCGACGTTCATTGCGCATTCAGACGCTGGTTGCAATCGCCTCACATGTGATCCTGCGACCAATTGGCATCCGTCGCAGGATTGGGTGTGGTCGGGCCATTCGGTCCGCGCGGTGGTATCTCTTCAGGTCGGCGGCCCGGCAATTCATCGGGCCGTGGGGATTCGCCGGGTTCGCGCACCGGCGGCGTGATCTCAGGCTGCGGATTGCCCGGCGGATTCCCGGCGGCGGCTCAGTGGGCGTGCCGGGTGTCGACGGTGGTATCTCGGGCGGTTCGATCGGCATCGGCACTACAAATGTCAGTTGTCGGAAGGACGACAACGATGATGCCGCGCCGATGTTCCCCGCCGTGCCATCCTATTCCGGCGCGTGACAGACCGCCTCGACGTTGTGGCCGTCGGGGTCGAGCACGAAGGCGCCATAATAGTTCGCGTGATAATGCGGGCGAAGTCCGGGCGGCCCGTTGTCGCGGCCGCCTGCCGCGATCGCAGCCTTGTAGAACGCGTCGACGGTCGCACGGTCTTTCGCGACAATCGCAACATGCACCGGCTTGTTCAACGCGCCTTCGCCGCCGATCCAGAAGTCCGGCTTGCCGTCCGCGCCGAAGCCGGCGGCCGGATCGTGGCCGGTCTGCTCCTGCGTCACTTCCATGATGAGGCTGTAGCCGAGTGGTGCAAGCGCTTTGCCGTAGAACGCCTTCGCAGCCTCATAGTCGGAGACGGAGAAACCCAAATGATCGATCATCGCTACCTCCGTTGTTCGTCGTCAGCGTGACAGGAACGTATTGCTCCGTGTCTTGCGGGCGATCGCAAAGCCGCGCGCAACCATGTCGGCGATACAATCCTCTCGCCATTCGTCTTGCGACAGATGCTCGATCACGACCGCGCGCGGCCACTGCGATGGCGGCGCGTCACGGAAGAAGCCGATCAGCACGCGGTCCTCAAAACCTTCGACGTCGATCTTGAGCGAATCAACCTGCGCGATGCCGGCCTCTTCGAGGATGCGCGTCAGCCGCAACGACGGCACCTTGATCGCATCATTGCTGGCTGTGCCGGTGACGACGTGGGTGGCGCCGAGATTGCCGCCGCCGCTTTCGATCATCAACTCGCCGTCGCTGTCGCCGGCGGCGGCCTGCACCAGGCGCACCTGCGTCGTTTTCGATGCGGCATGGTTGAACGAGAGCCGCCCGAACGTCAGCGGATGCGGCTCGATCGCGACCACTTTGCCCTCGGTGCCGACATGGCGCGCCATCACCAGCGCGAAGGTGCCGACATTGGCGCCGACATCGACGAACGTGCCGCCGGCCGGCGTGTGCCGGCGCAGGAAATCGAGCTCGTCGATGTTATAGTCGGGGTTGAACAACGCGCCGCGTTCGGTCGCGCTGCCTTGATGGTAGAAGCGGAACGAGGCGCCTTGATATTGCACGTCGATCGGACCGCCGCGCAGCAGATTGACCAGCCGCGACATCCACGGACGGAATGCGCCGCGCTTCAGCCCCGATCCCTGTGCGAGGCGGATGATCGCGGCCTGCGCTGCGTTTGGCGCAAACGTGCCAAAGGGTGCGGACGAAAGGGCGTTGTCGGGCGTCAAGCAGGCGGTCCTCGTTGCAGGCGGCGCATGCATAGCCGGTTTTGGCGGGGACTCCAATCTCAGTGTCGTCCCGGGGCGCGAAGCTCTCTCTTTCGTCGTCCCGGACAAGCGCAGCGCAGATCCGGGACCCATACCCACAGGGAGTAGTTTGACGAAGACTCGGAGTGGGCGTCTCGCGCCACAACTCCTCCCTGTGGGTATGGGTCCCCGATCGGCGCGCGCTTGGGGTGCGCTTGTCCGGGACGACAGTGTACTATGCCGCCTTCTTCCGCTGACGCAGGAAGCTGCCCAGCAGCTTTCGTTTGCGCTTGCGCGGGATCAGGTCGACGTCGCTGACCAGCCTGGCGCCGCCCTTGCGGCGCTCCAGCACGATCTTGCGGCTGTGGAAGGCCTCGAGCTCGACGCGATGCGCGACGCTGACGATGGTCGCCTTTGGCAGCTCGTCGGTGACCATCTTCATCATCTTGTCCTGGCTCTTCTCGTCGAGCGCCGAGGTCGCCTCGTCGAGCACGACGATGTCGGGCCTGTGCAGCAGTAGCCGCGCGAAAGCGAGGCGCTGCTTCTCGCCGCCGGACAGCGTCTGGTCCCATGGTCCCTCTTCCTCGATCTTCTCCTTGAGATGATCGAGCCCGACCTTGTGCAGGATCTCGCCGATCTCGGCAGCGGTCCAGTCCCCGGCGGCGCCCGGATAGGCGACCGCGCGACGCAGCGATCCGGAGGGCACGTAGGGCCGCTGCGGCAGCATGAACAGCCGCCGGTCGGGATGGAAATTGACGCTGCCGCCGCCCCATGGCCAGAGACCGGCGATGGCGCGCACCAGCGTGCTCTTGCCGGTGCCGGATTCGCCGGCGACCAGCAGCCGCTCGCCGGGCTCGATCACCACCTCCGTCTCGCCCACCACGGCAGTGCCGTCGTCGAGCGTGACGGAGAGGTCTTGCAGCTCCAGCATGGCGTCATTGCCTGTGTCGCCGCGCTTGATGCGGCCGAGGCCGTCGCCCTGCTCGGCGCGCTCAAGACCGTCGAGCGACATCATCAGCGAGGCGATGCGGCGGGCGCAGGCGTTCCAGTCGGCGAGCCGCGGGTAGTTGTCGACCAGCCAGCCGAACGCGCTCTGCACGATGGTGAAGGCGGAGGCCGCCTGCATCACCTGTCCGAGCGTCATGCTGCCGTCGAGGAATTTTGGCGCGCAGAGCAAAAGCGGCACGACGGGGGCGACGAGGCTCGATCCCTGCGATACCAGCGTGGTCCGCATGTGCTGGCCGGCGAGCCGCGCCCATTGCCTGAGCACGCTGGTAAAATTGCGGTCGATGCCGCTGCGTTCCTCTTCCTCGCCGCCGAGCAACGCAATGCTCTCGCCGTTCTCGCGTACGCGCGTCAGCGTGTAGCGGAAATCGGCCTCGGCCTGATTCTTGTCCTCGGAAACCTGCGCGAATTGACGGCCGATCGCCAGGATCGAGCCCGATGCGATGGTCGCATAGAGCATCGCGGCGATCACGAGGAAGCCGGGAATGGTGATCGCCCATCCGCTGATCGTGACGGTGAGCGCGCCGCCGATGGTCCAGAGCACGACGATGAAGGTCGCAGCCGACAGCAGCGCCGAGGTGACACCGGCGAGAAAGTCGACCGGCGAGTCGGTTGCGACGCGCAGATCCTCGCCAATCCGGTATTCGGGATTCTTGTGGTCGCCGCCGACGAGGTTGAGCTGATAGTAGCGTCCGTTCTTGAGCCAGCGCGTCAACACGCTTGCAGTGAGCCAGGCGCGCCAGCGCCGCTGGATGCCCATGCGCGCAAACACCTGGGCGACACCGAGCACGATGCTGCCGATCGCCAGCGGAAAGAACGCCGCAGTGAGATGCAAGACCGTAGTCGCGTCGCGCTTCTCGATGGCGTCGAAGATCGCACGATTCCAGACATTGATACCGTATTGGAAGCCGACGGTCAGGACGATCAGCGCGACGAGGCCGATCGAGAACGGCCAGGCGAGGCGGTCGCCGTTGCGGCCCCAGAAGCCGCGCGCGCTGATCCAGAAGCGGGTGAGGAGATAGTCTTTGCGCGCCTGCTCGGCCTCTTCGGGCGACAGTTCACGGTCGGGCTCGAGCACTTCGGGCGGCGGCGGCGCGATCTCGTCGCCATTCTCGCCCTCGATATCGACAGTGGGCGACTTCTTGCCCTGTTCGCGATCTCCGACTGGCTTTCGCATGGCCGGATAACGCGAGCCAAATCAGGCGGTTCCGTCAGGTTCCGCGGCCCGTTCAGCCGGCGGCACCGCCGCGCACGCGTTTCAGCCGCGCAGTGTGGTGCAGCACGCGCGACAATTCCTCGATCGAATAGGGCTTCTGCACGAGCTCGACGCCGGCCACGCCGTCCTGGGACAGGGCCTGGCTGTAGCCCGTGGTCAGCACGATCGGAACGCCCATGCAGCGATCGCGGATCGCCTGCGCGAGATCGAGCCCGGTCATTCCAGGCATGACGACGTCGGAGAACACGACATCGAAGCGATCGGGGTCGGCGACGAGCTCGGCGAGCGCGTCGGCGGCGTTGTCGACCAGCGTGATGCTGTAGCCGAGCTCGGTCAGCCCGTCGGCGGCGAAATTGCCGAGCTCGATATTGTCCTCCACGACCAGCACCGACATGCCGCTGCCGGCGACCGCCGGGGCCGTGGTCGGCGCCTGACTCCGGGGCAAGAGACTTGCCGGCATGCGCGGCAGATACAGCGAGAAGGTGCTGCCCTGGCCGACCTCGCTCATCACAGTCACTTCGCCGCCGGATTGCCGGGCGAAGCCGAACACCTGTGAAAGGCCGAGGCCGGTGCCCTGGCCGACCTGCTTGGTGGTGAAGAACGGCTCGAAGATGCGGCTCAATTGAGCCGCGGGAATGCCGATGCCGATGTCGCTGACAGCGATGCAGACGAACCCAAGATTGTTCAAGATCTGGCTGCCCAAAAGATGCGCCAGCGTGTCGGGAACGGTCGCCGCCGCGTGAACCGTGAAGGTGATCCGGCCTTTGCCCCGCATGGCATCGCGCGCGTTGGTCGCCATGTTGATCAGGGCGGTCTCGAACTGCCCGGCATCGGCGTTGGCGAGGCAGGGCTCGGCCGGCAGTTGCATGACGATTTCGATCGCCGGTCCGAGCAGCGTGGCGAGCATGTCGCGCAGCGACTGCATGCGATCGCCGACGTCGAACACTTCGGGCTTCAAGGTCTGGCGCCGCGCAAAGGCAAGCAGCTGCGAGGTCAGCTTGGCGGCGCGCGCGACCGCCTCCGCAATCGCCGTGATGTAGCGTTGCCGCCGCTCCTCGCTCAGTTGCGGCCGGTTCAGCAGGTCGACGGACGCGCGGATCACGGTGAGTAGGTTGTTGAAATCGTGCGCGACGCCGCCGGTGAGCTGGCCCAGTGCCTCCAGACGTTGGCTGTGCTTGAGCGCTTCCTCGGCCTCGCGCCGCTTGCCAGCCTCAAGCTGGAGATGCTGGGTGCGCCGGAAGGCGAAGGCCAGCAGGATGAACAGCAGCGCGGTCGCAGGCACGCCGAACACCAGATGCTGGCTCATGGTGGCAAGCCAGCGTGCGCGGATCGCCGAGGTCTCGAGGCCGGCGCTGACATAGATCGGATATTCGGCGACGCGCCGGTAGCCGATGCGCCGCTCGATCCCGTCCGATGGCCAGGCGATGGTCATCAGCCCATGGCCGGGATGGGCTGCGATGGTCCGGCCGACCGGGGCGTTCGGATCGAGCCGGAAGTCGCGATCGAGCCGCGGGAAATGCGCCAGCACGACGCCATCGGAGCGGCCCATCGCAAAGAAGCTGCCGGGATCGGACCCGATCCGGGCATAATAGCTCTCGAAATATTCCGGCAGCACGGACGCCTGAATCACGCCGATGAAGCTGCCGTCGTCAGACTCGCGGCGGCGGCTGACGCCGAAGAAGCGCGCACCTTGATAGGGCTGGCGCGGCGCCAGCGAGGCGCCCATGAAAGTGCCGATGCTCTGGTCGACATGGGCATAGAAGTAATCGCGGTCGGCAAAGCTCTGATCCGGCGGCGGCGACGCGAGACTGTTGACCAGCGATTTTCCGTTCGCATCGAAGATCCAGACGGATTTGAGCTGCGGCAATGAATCGGTGAGCTGCTTCAGGCGCCGGTGCAGCGCAGGTTCGCGCGAGCGGATGACATCGTCGGGAAGGCCGCGCACGACCTCGTTGAGCTCGGCCAGGCTGCGATCGATGGTCTCGAACACCTTGAGCGCGTGCTCATGGGCGACATCGAGCGTGCGCTCGATCTCACGGTCGGCGGTGTCGCGCGTCGAATTGTAGGAGATCGTGGCGGCGATAGCGAACAGCGCAATCGGCAGCGCGAGGGATGCGGCCATCATCCCCTGCAATAGTCTCAACGAATTGCGTTGCGCGCCCTGCACGGTCGCTCCGGTCCCCTGACCGGAAGCTTACTTGAATCTTGCGCCGGGAAGGAAGCGGCTTGTGGCAGGAACCGAAGGTTGTGGTCCGTCGATTCGCGCGCGACGCGGGATACAGAAACTTTTCCCCAAAATCGTCCGGCCATGGAGCGCCCCGGCCTTTCCGGCCAGGGCGACAGCATCGAGAGCGCCTAGATCTGGCGCTCGACCATCTTGAGCTTGAGCTCGGCGATGGCTTCGGCCGGGTTCAGGCCCTTCGGGCAGGCCTTGGCGCAGTTCAGGATGGTGTGGCAGCGGTAGAGGCGGAACGGGTCCTCGAGATTGTCGAGCCGCTCGCCGGTGGCCTCGTCGCGCGAATCAGACACCCAGCGGTTGGCCTGGAGCAGCGCGGCGGGGCCGAGATAGCGGTCGCTGTTCCACCAATAACTCGGGCAGGAGGTCGAGCAGCAGGCGCAGAGGATGCACTCGTAGAGGCCGTCGAGCTTTTCGCGGTCCTCATGGGTCTGACGCCATTCCTTCTGCGGCGTCGGCGAAGTCGTCTTCAGCCACGGCTCGATGGAGGCGTACTGCGCATAGAAATTGGTCAGGTCGGGGACGAGGTCCTTCACGACCGGCTGGTGCGGCAGCGGGTTGATCTTCACCGCGCCGTCCTTCACATCGTGCATCGAGCGGGTGCAGGCCAGCGTGTTCTGGCCGTCGATGTTCATCGCGCAGGAGCCGCAGACGCCTTCGCGGCAGGAGCGGCGGAAGGTCAGCGACGGGTCGATGTGATTCTTGATCCAGATCAGGCCGTCCAGCACCATCGGCCCGCAATCATTGGTGTCGACGTAATAGGTGTCGACGCTCGGATTCTTGCCGTCATCAGGATTCCAGCGATAGACGCGGAATTCGCGAACGTCAGTCGCGCCCGCGGGCTTCGGCCAGGTCTTGCCGCCAGTGATCTTGGAGTTCTTCGGAAGTGCGAATTCAACCATTGCTCTAACCTTTCGTCATTCCGGGGCGATGCGCAGCATCGAACCCGGAATCTCGAGATTTCGGGTCTGGTCCTTCGGACCATCCCGGAATGACGAGCACCTGTTGCTTCTCAGTACACGCGCGCTTTCGGCGGGATATACTGCACGTCGTTGGTCATGGTGTAGTCGTGAACCGGGCGGTACTCGATCTTGACCTTGCCGGAATCATCCAGCCAGGCCAGCGTGTGCTTCATCCAGTTCTTGTCGTCGCGCGCGGAGAAGTCCTCGCGGGCATGCGCGCCGCGGCTCTCGGTGCGGTTGGCGGCCGAGTTCATCGTCACCACCGCCTGCGAGATCAGGTTGTCGAATTCGAGCGTCTCGACCAGGTCGGAATTCCACACCAGCGAGCGGTCGGACACGGCGATGTCGGTGATACCGCTGTGGACCTTCTGGATCAGGTTCTGGCCTTCGCTCAGCACTTCGCCGGTGCGGAACACTGCGCAATTGTTCTGCATCACGTGCTGCATGCCTTCGCGCAGCTTTGCGGTCGGCGTGCCGCCGGAGGCGTAACGATAGTGGTCGAGGCGGCCGAGCGCGAGGTCGGACGAATTCGCCGGCAGCTCGGGCTGCCTGGCGTTGGGCGTGAGCTTCTCGGCAAGACGGAGCGCTGCGGCGCGGCCGAACACGACGAGGTCGATCAGCGAGTTCGAGCCGAGGCGGTTGGCGCCGTGCACCGAGACGCAAGCGGCTTCGCCGATCGCCATCAGGCCGGGGATGATGGCGTTGTCGTCGCCGTCCCGCTTGGTCAGCACCTCGCCGTGATAGTTCGTGGGGATACCGCCCATGTTGTAGTGCACGGTCGGCACGATCGGGATCGGCTCGCGCGTCACGTCGACATTGGCAAAAATCTTTGCGGATTCGGAGATGCCCGGCAGGCGCTCGGCGAGCACCGCGGGATCGAGATGGTCGAGATGCAGAAAGATGTGGTCCTTCTTCTTGCCGACGCCGCGGCCCTCGCGGATCTCGATCGTCATCGCGCGCGAGACGACGTCGCGCGAGGCGAGGTCCTTTGCGGACGGCGCGTAACGCTCCATGAAGCGTTCGCCCTCGGAGTTGACGAGATAGCCGCCTTCGCCGCGTGCACCTTCGGTGACGAGACAGCCCGAGCCGTAGATGCCGGTCGGGTGGAACTGGACGAACTCCATGTCCTGCATCGGCAGGCCGGCGCGCAGCACCATGCCGCCGCCGTCGCCGGTGCAGGTGTGCGCCGAGGTGCAGGAGGCGTAGGCGCGGCCGTAGCCGCCGGTCGCGAGGATCACGGTCTGGGCGCGGAAGCGGTGTAGCGTGCCGTCGTCGAGCTTGAGCGCGATCACGCCGCGGCAGGTGCCCTGGTCGTCCATGATCAAATCGATGGCGAAGAATTCGATGAAGAACTCGGCCGCGTGGCGCAGCGACTGGCCGTACATCGTGTGCAGCATGGCGTGACCAGTGCGGTCGGCGGCGGCGCAGGTGCGCTGCGCTTGAGCTTTGCCGAACTCGGTGGTCATGCCGCCGAACGGGCGCTGGTAGATCTTGCCGTCCTCGGTGCGCGAGAACGGCACGCCCCAATGCTCGAGCTCGTAGACCGCCTCGGGCGCGTTACGCACCATGTATTCGATCGCGTCCTGGTCGCCGAGCCAGTCCGACCCCTTCACGGTGTCGTACATGTGCCAGCGCCAGTCGTCCTCGTGCATGTTGCCGAGCGAAGCCGAGATGCCGCCCTGCGCCGCGACCGTGTGCGAGCGGGTCGGAAACACCTTGGTAATGCAGGCGGTGCGCAGACCAGCCTCGCTGCACCCGACCACGGCGCGCAGGCCTGCGCCGCCGGCGCCGACCACGACGACGTCGTAAGTGTGGTCCTCGATCGGATAGGCTTTTCCGTTGGTGGCGGGAGCGCCGTTGCCCTTGCCATTGGTCTCAGCGGCCATGGGTTACACTCCGGAAGAAAGTTTCAGGATCGCGTAGGTCGAGGCGAGCGCCACGGCGATCGAGAAGAAATTGTTGAACATGATCGAGACGAGCTTGAGCTTCTCGTTATGGACGTAGTCCTCGATCACGACCTGCATGCCGATCTTCATGTGCCAGGCGCTGGCGATGATGAAGAGCAACAGGATCAGGGCGACGGGAAGTGAAGAGAGGATCTGCGCCGCGCCGGCCTGGTTGCGGCCAAGCAGCATCATGACGATGACCAGCACCGGGATCATCAGCAGCGTCATGGCGACGCCGGTGATGCGCTGGCGCCAGAAATCGGACGTGCCGGAATGGGCGGCCCCGAGATTGCGGACACGGCCGAGCGGGGTGCGCATGCTGCGCTTGGGCGTATCGGTTGCGCTCATCGTACACCTCCGACCGCGTAGGCGATGATCCAGATCAGGATCGTCAGCACGATGCCGCCGATCAGCGCGGCCCAGGTCAGCGCTTCGCGCTCATTGGCCTTGAAGCCGAAGCCGAGGTCCCACACGAAGTGCCGGATGCCGCTCAGCATATGGTGCATCAGCGCCCAGGTGTAGCCGAACACGATCAGCCGGCCGATGATGCTGCCGGTGAAGGCCTGCACATTGGAATAGGCCGCGGCGGAGCCCGAAGCGGCTGCCATCAGCCACCAGGCCAGCAGCAGGGTCCCGACGTAAAGGGCGATACCGGTAGCGCGATGGACGATGGACAGCGCCATCGTCAGCGTCCAGCGGTAGACTTGCATGTGTGGTGAAAGCGGTCGTTCGATCCGTGCGGTCATGGGCTTTTGATGTTTATGGCGGCCCAGCAGGGGGCGCGCGGGGATCGCGAAAGGTCGGCTCTATTTACGGAGTCGATTTGGCCTGCGCAATCACCAAATCGCCATAAATCGAACCCGCGTTCAGCGCTAGGTCCTTGATGAAGCAAGCCCAATCCGTTGCTTGGTATGCCAGAGCGATGGCGCGCCGACAAAGAAGGGAACATAAATTCATGTCTTGCGGCGGCGTCGAGGCGCATTGAAATCACTATTGGAACGGCTCCAAGGCGGCGATCGGCGGTGACGGTTCGAACCAGTCAGCTCATGACACTTGCGCCCGTCCAGCTCGACGACGCCCCGTTTCCATTTTCCATCATACGCATCGATTTTCCGCGCGGCGGCGGATATGCGCAACCTGCATTCCACCCCAGCCGGAAGACGCAGCGTGTCGACCGCGAGAATCAGATCGCCTACAGCGACGCCCGCCGTGCTGGTGATGCCGATGAGCTTCGTCACCGCGCCGCTCCGCGACGAACGCGCCCCCTATTTCTTCGCGTAAATATCCTTGTACGTATCCCGCAGCACGTTCTTCTGCACCTTGCCCATGGTGTTGCGCGGCAGCTCGTCGACGACCAAGACGCGCTTGGGCATCTTGAACTTTGCGAGCCTTCCGTCGAGCGCCTTCAGCACGGCGGCCTCCGTGATATCGGCCCCCTTGTTGCAAACCAGCACGGCCGTGACGCCCTCGCCGAAATCGGCATGCGGCACGCCGATCACGGCGGATTCGATCACGCCCGGCATCGTGTCGATCTCGCTTTCGATCTCCTTGGGGTAGACGTTGAAGCCGCCGGAGATCACGAGGTCCTTGCCGCGGCCGAGGATATGGACGTAGCCCTTGCCGTCGATCTTGCCGAGGTCGCCGGTGATGAAGAAGCCGTCGGGCCGGAATTCCGACTTGGTCTTCTCCGGCATGCGCCAATAACCTCTAAAGACGTTCGGGCCCTTGACCTCGATCATGCCGATCTCCTCGCGCGGCAATTCTTCGCCGGTCTCGGGGTCGGTGACGCGGACGGAGACGCCGGGCAGCGGAAAGCCGACCGCGCCGGGCACGCGCTCGCCGTCATAGGGGTTCGACGTGTTCATGTTGGTCTCGGTCATGCCGTAGCGCTCGAGCACGGCGTGGCCCGTGCGCGCCGACCATTCGCGATGGGTCTCGGCGAGCAGCGGCGCCGAGCCCGAGATGAACAGCCGCATATGTTTTGTGGTTTCGCGCGACAGCGCGGGATTTTGCAGCAGCCGCGTGTAGAACGTCGGCACGCCCATCAGCACGGTCGCGCGCGCCATCAGCTTGATGATGAGATCCGGATCGAGCTTCGGCAGGAAGATCATCGACGCCCGGGCAAACAGCGTCACGTTGGTTGCCACGAACAGGCCGTGGGTGTGATAGATCGGCAGCGCGTGGATCAGCACGTCCTTATCGGTGAAGCGCCAGTAGCCGACGAGCGAGATCGAGTTCGACGCGAGATTGTCGTGGCTGAGCATCGCGCCCTTGGAGCGGCCGGTGGTGCCCGACGTGTAGAGGATCGCGGCGAGATCGTCGTTTTCGCGCGGCACCGTGGTAAATTCACTGCTCGCCGTGTCCGCGGCCTCCGTCAGCGAACCCTTGCCGTCAGCTCCGAGCGTCTCGACCTTGGCCTTCACCTTGGCGGCGATCGGGGCAAGGCCTTCGGCCTTGGCCGGATCGCAGACCACCAGCGACGGCTCGGCATCGCCCATGAAGTAATCGAGCTCGTTCAGCGTATAGGCGGTGTTGAGCGGCAGATAGACCGCACCGGCCCGCACCGTCGCCAGATACAGCACGAGATTGGCGACGGATTTCTCGACCTGCACCGCGACGCGGTCGCCCGGCTTCACGCCACGCGCGACCAGCACATTCGCCATCTGCCCGGCCCGCGCGATCAGATCGCCATAGCTGATATGAGCGCCGTCCTGCGTCTCGATCGCGAGGCGTTTGGGATCGTCGAGGCCGTCGAACAGGCGGGAAAACAGGTTGGCGTTGGCTGCTTGGTTCATGCAAGATTTCCTCGACCGCAAGGCTAAAAGGCCGGTCAAAACCGAGGGCTGGATTAGCAAAAACCGCCCCAATGAAGCAACGGAGACAGTTGGCATGACCAAAAACGGGAAACGCGTGGCCTGGGTCACCGGCGGCGGCAGCGGGATCGGGGAGGCCGGCGCCGAGGCGCTGGCGGCCGACGGCTGGATCGTGGTGATCTCGGGCCGTCGCAAGGACGCCCTGGATGCCGTGGTTGCGAAGATCACCGGGACGGGCGGGGCCGCCGAGGCACTTGCGCTCGATGTGTCCAATGCCGCCGCGGCTCAGAAGGCGGCCGATCACATCGTCGCGAAGCACGGCCGCATTGACCTGCTCGTGAACAATGCCGGCATCAATGTCCCCAAGCGCAGCTGGCAGGACATGGAACTGGAAGGCTGGGACAAGCTCGTTCAGGTCAATCTCAACGGCGTGCTCTATTGCATGCGCGCGGTGCTGCCGACGATGCGCAAGCAGCAGGACGGCTCCATCATCAACGTCTCGTCCTGGGCCGGCCGCCACGTCTCGAAAATGCCGGGCCCGGCCTACACCACCACCAAGCACGCAGTGCTGGCGCTGACTCATTCCTTCAACATGGACGAATGCGTCAACGGCCTGCGCGCCTGCTGCCTGATGCCGGGCGAGGTGGCGACGCCGATCCTGAAGCTGCGCCCGGTGGTGCCGAGCGAAGAGGAGCAGGCCAGGATGCTGCAACCGGAAGATCTGGGACGCACCATCGCGTTCATCGCCAGCATGCCGCCGCGTGTCTGCATCAACGAGCTCCTGATCAGCCCGACGCATAATCGTGGGTTTATTCAGACGCCTGCGAGCCGGGATTAGCCAAGGTCGTAACCGCGAGCTCGTCATTGCGAGCGAAGCGAAGCAATCCAGGAATGTATCCGCGGAGACAGCCTGGATTTGCTTCGTCGCAAGAGCTCCTCGCAATGACGGCTCTCACCCCACGAACGTGGCTGCGCATAGTTTCACGCATCACAATAAATTATTCCCCGAAACCGCTTCGCAAACCGTCCCGTAGTTCGGACCAACGACGCGCTGCTGCTTCATGCAAACAGGTCGCAGAAGCCGTTGTTGCCATCTCAATTGCCGGCAATCGCCGGTCACAATCCAATCGGGAGTTTCTCCATGTCGAAGCGCATTGCCTATCTCACTGCTGCCGCCTTCAGCGCGCTGGCCATCACCGCGACCGTCATTGCGCCTGTTCGCGCCGAGGAAAAGACCGTCATGGTCGGCGGCGCCGCGATGTTCCCGTCGAAGAACATCGTCCAGAACGCCGTCAAGTCCAAGGATCACACCACGCTGGTGGCGGCGGTGAAAGCGGCCGGCCTGGTGCCGACGCTGGAAGGCAAGGGCCCGTTCACGGTATTCGCGCCGACCAACGCCGCCTTCGGCAAGCTGCCGGCCGGCACCGTCGATAACCTGGTCAAGCCCGAGAACAAGGCGACCCTGACCAAGATCCTCGCCTACCATGTCGTGCCCGGCAAGCTCGCGGCCTCCGATCTCACCGACGGCAAGAAGCTCAAGACTGCCGAGGGCGAGGAGTTGACCGTCAAAAAGCAGGACGGCAAGCTCTGGATCGTCGACGCCAAGGGCGGCACCTCAATGGTGACGATCTCCAACGTCAACCAGTCGAACGGCGTGATCCATGTGGTCGATACCGTGCTGATGCCGGCGACGTAACCCCGTACCCTCCGGTTTCATCCCCAGACCGGATGCGACGAACGGCGAGACGGGGGCACCCGGCTCGCCTTTTTGTGACCATCATGGTCCGCGGACGTCAATTCGATGACGCCGGGGTGTAACGAAAGCGGAAGTATCGGCGTATAATTGGTGTCACGCGACCACAGGACGGAACCGCCATGTCGAGCCTCACAGTCACCGACGAGCAGATCAGCGCCAAGCCGGCCAAGGTGATCCAGCCGGCCTGGGTCCGCGTCATGCACTGGACCAACGCCGTCGCCATGATCCTGATGATCCTCTCCGGTTGGCAGATCTACAACGCCTCGCCGTTGTTCGGTTTCAGCTTCCCGCGCGACTACACGCTGGGCGGCTGGCTCGCCGGCGGCCTGCTCTGGCATTTTGCGGCGATGTGGCTCTTGATGATCAACGGCCTCGCCTATCTCATCACCGGCTTTGCCACCGGCCGCTTCCGCAAAAAGCTGCTGCCGATCACGCCCTCGGGCGTGATCCACGACGTCAGGGCCGCCCTGACATTCAAGCTCGGCCACGACGATCTTAGCGTCTACAATTATGTGCAGCGCCTGCTCTATGCCGGCATCATCGTGGTCGGCGTGCTGATCGTGCTGTCGGGCCTGTCGATGTGGAAACCGGTGCAGCTCTATTATCTGGTAAAACTGTTCGGCGACTATCCGACCGCGCGCTACGTGCACTTCTTCTGCATGGCCGCGATCTGCGCCTTCCTCGTCATTCACGTCCTGCTCGCGCTCTTGGTGCCAAAGAGCCTGCGCGCGATGATCATCGGACGTTAAGGGAGCATAGCGATGGCCAAGCGTTCATTCCTGATCCCCGGCGTCGACAAGCGGCTGCTGATCAAGGACTCGCTCAAGACGATGCCGGATCTCAGCCGCCGCCGTTTTATCGCGGGCGGCGCCAGTCTCGGCGCGCTGACGCTGCTGACCGGCTGCGACGTGGTCGATTCGTCCTCCGCCGAGGAGATGCTGAAGACGGTTTCGAAATTCAACGACGCCGTGCAGGATTTCATCTTCAATCCCGACGCGCTCGCGCCGACCTTCCCCGAGAGCGCGATTACAAAACCGTTCCCGTTCAACGCCTATTACGATCTCGATGACGCGCCCGACATCGATGGCGACGACTGGAAGCTCGAGGTGCGCGGTCTCGTCGACAACAAGAAATCGTGGACGCTTCCGGAGTTGTACAAGCTGCCTGAGGTCACGCAAGTGACCCGCCACATCTGCGTCGAAGGTTGGAGCGCGATCGGCAGCTGGACCGGCACGCCCTTACGCGATTTCCTCAAGCTGATCGGCGCCGACACGCGTGCAAAGTATGTCTGGTTCCAGTGCGCCGACAAGGACGGCTACAATTCGCCTTTGGACATGCGCAGCGCGCTGCATCCGCAGACCCAGATGACGTTCAAATATGCGGGCGAGATTTTGCCCCGCGCCTACGGCTTCCCGATGAAGATCCGCGTGCCGACAAAACTCGGCTTCAAGAACCCGAAATATGTGATCTCGATGGAAGTCACCAACGACTACAAGGGCGGATATTGGGAAGACCAGGGGTATAATTCGTTCAGCGGGAGCTAGTTTTTGTCGTCCTGGACAAGCGTAGCGAAGCGGAGCGCAGATCCAGGACGACACTGATCGCTACGGCCCAACTTTCCGCTGACACAGCGCCGCGACCGCCCCCAACGCCAGCAGCGCCGCTGACACATTCAGCGCATAGCTCAAGCTCCCCAGCGCATCCGTGATGGCGCCGACGACGATGGGGCCGAGCGTCTGGCCGACGCCGAAGGAGATCGTCATCGCTGCGATCGCAGTCGGCCACTCCTCATGCGGATAGTTGAAGCGCACGAACGCGGTCGTCGAGCCGACCACGGCGAAGAACGCCACGCCGAACACGACTGCCGAGGTCGCAAGCCACGCGGCCGAATGTCCGAACATCGGCAAGGCCGCACCTAACGCGTTGGTGCCGAGAATGATGGCGGTGGCGAGACCGCCGCGGTCGAGCGCCAGCACGCGGCGCCAGACCCAGGGCGTCACGAACGCGCTCATACCGATCAAGCCCCAGAATCCCGCCTGCGCCGCGGCTCCGCCGCCGCCGTCCCGGACATAGGCGATCATGAAGGTCATGTAGGCGATGTAGCCGGCGCCGAACAGGAAGTAGGCGGCGAGATAGATCAGCACGGGACGAATCGCGAAGGCGGCGTGGCTGCCTTCGCTGAAGCGCGCGCTGCTCTCGATGCGGACCAGGAACAGCGGCACGGTCATCGCGGCCGACAGCAGCGTCATCGCCCACCAGACGATCCACCACGAGCCCGGTCCAAAATGCTGCAACGTGAACGGCGCGATCAGTCCCGAGAAGAGAATGCCGATGCCCGGGCCGGCATAGAACAGGCTGAGCAGGAAATTGGCCCGATCCGGGCGCGATTGCGCGATGGTGGCAGCCAGCGCGCCGCCGGCAACGAAGCCGGCCGCGGCCCCGAGGCCCAGCACGAGGCGTGCGAGGCTCAGCGCGACGAAATTCCCCGTCAGCGCGCAAGTTGCGAGCGCGGTGACGCAAGCCACAGTTCCGCCGCGGATCGCCGCCGACCAGCCGATGCGCTGGATCAGCCGGGACGCTGCAAGGGCGCCTACGAGGTAGCCGACGGCGTTGATGGTGTTCATGAAACCGGCCGCCGAGTAGGACCAGCCGAGGTCCTCCCGCATATCGGGCAGCACCAGCGCATAGGCAAAGCGGCCGATCCCGAGCCCGACCGTGGCGGCCAGCGACAGGGTCAGGATCAGCCGCGCGGGATGTGCGTCGGGCGGGGGGCGATCAGGGTCGTGCAAGGAATACTCCGGCGGCCCGCACTGTGGCAGGCCCTGCCCGTCTTGCACAGCCGCGCGGCGGCAATGGTGTCTTGCCAAGCGCGCAACGCCGCTCTAGCACTCCGGCGATCCGTCATTCCGGGGCGCGCCGTTTGGCGCGAGCCCGGAATCCATACTCCCGATTGTGGTTATGGATTCCGGGCTCGCTCGCTTTGCTCGCGCCCCGGAATGACGAGGGTAGATAAGAAGGATCTGACTATGGCGACCCACAAATTGCTGCTGCTCCCCGGCGACGGTATCGGCCCCGAAGTCATGGGCGAGGTGAAGCGGCTGATCGATTGGCTCAATGCATCAGGCGTCGCCAAATTCGAGACCGACACGGGCCTCGTCGGCGGCTCGGCCTACGACGCTCACAAGGTGTCGATCTCCGAGGGTGACATGGCCAAGGCCATGGAAGCCGATGCCATCATCTTCGGCGCCGTCGGCGGCCCCAAGTGGGACGCCGTTGCTTACGAGGTCCGCCCCGAAGCCGGACTGCTGCGCCTGCGCAAGGATCTTGCTTTGTTCGCCAACCTTCGCCCCGCCGTCTGCTATCCGGCGCTGGCGGACGCTTCGAGCCTGAAGCGCGAGGCGATCGAGGGCCTCGACATCGTCATCGTGCGCGAGCTCACCGGCGGCGTGTATTTCGGCGAGCCCAAGACCATCACCGATCTCGGCAACGGCCAGAAGCGCGCCATCGATACCCAAGTCTACGACACCTATGAGATCGAGCGCATCGGCCGCGTCGCCTTCGAGCTTGCTAGGAAGCGCAAGAACAAGGTGACGTCGATGGAAAAGCGCAACGTCATGAAGTCGGGCGTGCTCTGGAACGAGGTCATGACCCAGCTCCACAAGCGCGAATACCCCGATGTCACGATCGAGCATCAGCTCGCCGATTCCGGCGGCATGATGCTGGTGAAATGGCCGAAGCAGTTCGACGTCATCGTTACCGACAACCTGTTCGGTGACATGCTGTCCGACATCGCGGCGATGCTGACCGGCTCGCTCGGCATGCTGCCTTCGGCCTCGCTCGGCGAGGTCGACGTCAAGAGCGGGAAGCGCAAGGCGCTGTACGAGCCGGTGCACGGTTCGGCGCCTGACATCGCCGGCAAGGGCCTCGCCAATCCCATTGCGATGATCTCGTCCTTCGGCATGGCGCTGCGCTATTCCTTCGACATGGGCGATCTCGCCGACAAGGTCGATGCCGCGATCGCCGCGGTGCTCGCCAGCGGCCTGCGCACCGCCGACATCAAGTCGGAAGGCACCACCGCCGCCTCGACCACGCAGATGGGCGAAGCGATTTTGAAGGAATTGCAGAAGCTGCACGCGTAACGGCAACCACCGCAATCGTAGGGTGGGCAAAGCGATAGCGTGCCCACCACTTCTACCGCGATCGTTGAAAGGTGGTGGGCACGGCGCAAGAGCGCCTTTGCCCACCCTCATATGGGGATTTGCGAGTCAAGGCTTTTCGATTGGCCTGAGTGAGGTTGGCAGGGGTGCGAGGGCGGCGCGCGGAGCCATGCGTAGCGCAGCGCGACGACCGTGTTCCGGGCGAGGATTGGCTTCCGAAGATTTTTGCAGCTCACTGCATCACCTCATATCCGGTCGGACTGGTGTGGTCCGGACCCACATTCCGCATGCTTGCGGCAAGGAAGCCTGAGGATGAGACCCATCTACAAAACGGCTGTTTTTGTTCGGCCCATGGGTGGCACGGTCATCATCCATCCCGCGCGGACTGCGGCGAAGCGCAGCGCCCGGTTGCTGGTTGGGTTTTATGCCTTCATGGTTGCCCCCGCAGGTACGAGCCCGGTGGCGAGATAGCGCCACAGCGCCACGATCAGCTTGCGTGCCAGTGCGACGATGGCGATGCGCCTGGCCCGCTTGCCGGCAGTGGCGGTGCGGGTGTGGAACCAGCAGCTGAGCTCGCTGTCGGCCTGATGGCGCAGCCACAGCCAGGCCAGCTCAATCGCCTTGAGGCGCGCGCGCGGATTGCCTGCCTTGCTGATGCCCTGCTCGCGATCGATGCCGCCGCTCTGCCAGGGGCTGGGCGCCAGTCCGACGTAGCTGGCGACCTCGCGCCGATTGCGAAAGTCCTTGTGGAACACCTCGTTCACCAGCATCGCGGTGAAGGCCGGCCCGAGCGCCTTGAGCCGCTGCAGCAGATCCTTCCGCTCAGCCATCTGCGCAGGAACAGCGGGAGCGGGAGCGGCTTGCGCCTTTTCCAGCACCGCAAGCTGCTTCCGCATCAGCATCAGCCGCGCGTGCTCGCGCGTCACTTCGGCCAACAGATGCGGCGGCAGCGGCTGCCCCTGCCAGTCACGCTGCCGCGCGAGCCAGCTCAGCCAGTCGCGCCGCCGCGGATTGCCGACTGCCATTCCCAGAAGGCGCAGCAGCGCCTTGATCCGGTTGGTATGGGCCGTCTGTTCCTTGACCAGCCGATCGCGTTCGCGGCTGGCGCGCCTGGCGTCTTCCTGCGCCACACTCGGCACCCGCACAATCCGGACCACCCGCGGCTCGCCGCGCAAATAGGCCATCAACGTCCGCAGCAGAAGTTCACCGTCGATCCGGTCCGTCTTGGTCCGCCGCGATCGCTGCTCCACCGCAATGCTCGCGGGGTCGAACACGAAGTTCACAATCCCGGCGGCCTCCAGCAGACGATGCAGCCAGAAGCCGTCATAGCCGGCTTCGTAGCAGCTCACCACCCGCGGCACCGATCCGAGCTTCTCCGCCGCCCGGCTGCGGACCTTCTCAATGAGCGCCAGCAGCCCCGCATGATCGCCGCCCTCGAGCTTGTGGCGCGACATCCGATCCCGATCCGGGCTGTGCAGCGTCACCAGCCACGTCTTCTGGCTGAGTTCAATCGCAACGAAAATTGTGCCAATATGGCCGACGGTGAGCGTGTCTACGGTCGATGCTTGCATCTGACTCTCCATCGGTTCGAGTGTGGAAACCCAAACCTATCGGAAAGGCCACGCTCACCGCCCATGGAATCTACTGCATCTGCCACCGGAGCCGCTTCATGGACGCCTCACCCCGCCCCAAGATCGCGGAAACCATCATCCATGAAACGGTGCGCCGGCGCGAAGCGCAGATCGGGCGGCGCTGCGAGATTCTCAGCCATACCCGCATCGAATATGCCGTGCTCGGCGACTACTCCTATCTCGGCGAGAACTGCGATGTCGCCGACGCGGTGATCGGCAAGTTCACCGCCATCGCCAATTCGGTGCGCATCGGTGCGCCCAATCATCCGATGGGCCGCCCGTCGCAGCATCGCTTCACCTATGTCCCGGAATATTACGAGGCGACGGCAAGCCGCGACCGCGACTTCTTTGCGGATCGTCGCGGCGACCGCGTCATTGTCGGCAACGATGTCTGGATCGGGCACGCCGCGATCCTGCTGCCGGGTGTGAGCGTCGGCGATGGCGCGGTGATTGCCGCAGGCGCGGTCGTCAGTCGCGATGTCGCGCCCTACACCATCGTCGGCGGCGTTCCCGCGCGTCCCATCCGTAAGCGCTTTGAGGACCATGTTGCGGAAAGCCTGGCCCGTATCGCCTGGTGGGATTGGCCGGATGAGCTGATCTTCGAGCGCCTCGCCGATTTCCGCTCCGAGGCGATCGAAGAGTTTTGCCGGCGCTACGATCCGGCAGCCAACGCGTAAAGCGGACGCATCTCGCACAAACGAAAAGGCCGGGCGTGAGCCCGGCCTTTGATTCGGTCGCTGCGCTGCTCAGTACAGCGGGAAATTCTGCGGATAGCCGCCGACATCGGCCGGGGTTGCCAGCGGCTGGCGATCGATCGGGCGGTTGAGGTTTTCGCGGGCGAAGGACGGATAGCCGACGGCCGGCGGGAAGGCGTAGTCGCTGAACTTGCGGTCGCCCGGATTGACCTCGGTGCCGCCGTCGAGCCAGGAGCGCTTGCTCACGTAAATACGGGTGCGGCCCTGCTGGTAGACCGCATTGGGGCCGCTCGGGCCGTAATAGTGCCGGCCGCGATCGTCATAGCGCTGCTTGGTCCTGGTGTCGGCCGAAGCCGGCGCAGCGAAGGCCATGGCAACCACGGCACTCGCCGCAAGCCATGTCGCCAGTTTGTTCGCGGCAAAAAAATTCGAGCTCATCACGTCCCCTTCAGGCGGCAAGCCGCCAGTCGATTTCATCCCCATACTAGCCCGGCCAGCGTGGTCGCAACTAGGTCAATTCAGTCACACCAGCTCGGAATAATCGTGCGCGTCCGCGAAAGTTGCATGGATACAGCTACTTGAGCTTGATGCCGGTCAAAGCGCGCCGCGCAATTGCGCATTGGCGGCGCCCAGCAGCCAGTCCGGCGAACCCTGGGAATCGCAGGCGCGGCGCTTCAGCTCCGCATGGGCGAAGAATTCCGCCAGCTTCGGCTCGTTGCCCGAGGCGAGCTGTGTCAGCCGGTTCAGCGTGCAGGCGATCGCCGCACGACGGGCCGGAAGGGTGTCGCCCTGGCAGGAGAATCCGGAGATCTGCAAGCCCGGCTCCTCGTTGCGCTTGAGGTAGCCGAGGCAGGACGTCGTGCCCACAGTAGCGTCGACCGGCCGGAACAGGACGACGGGGCCGAATTTCGTATCAATAAGCCCGGCCTGCTCAAGCGCGGTGGCCGCATCCAGGCCCATCTGGACAGCAAGGCCAGCGGTCGCCGGACGCGTGACGTCGAATTCGTTGCCTTCGCGGTAGATCTCGAGCTCGGCCACCGGCTTGCCGGCGTCATCGGTCCAGCGCATCACGTCGCGCCGGCCGCCTTCGGGATGCCTCAGGATGGTATAAGGGGCTGTTTTTTCTGATGAATCGAGCCGGCTGAGGGCGAAGGCGGGATGCGAGCGGGAGGCCTCGGCCCAGCCCGGCTTCTCGACCGGCCTGTCGTCCTGCAGCTCCGGCAGCTGATCGAGCCCGGCGAGCGCAAGGATGGCAAACAGCGCGAGCGTCCCCACATAGGCGAACAGGCGCGCCAGCGTGCCGACCACCTCGTCGGCGAAATTGGCAAGCGCCAGATGGATCTGGGTGGGGCTAACGGCCGTGCCGGCCTCAGGCGACTGCATCGACGGCCTTCAGGCATGGTCCAACGTTGTCTTGAGGCCGGTTCTCGCATAGAAGCGCTGCTCTTCCTGTTTAAGCGTCAGCTTCGGGAACGAGCTTTTTCATCGGAGAGTGAACGATGGGTTACAAAGTCGCAGTCGTCGGCGCGACCGGCAATGTCGGACGGGAAATGCTCAACATCCTCGATGAGCGCAAATTTCCCGCGGACGAGGTCGTGGCCCTGGCGTCACGCCGCAGCATGGGCGTTGAGGTCTCCTATGGCGACCGCACCTTAAAGGTCAAAGCACTGGAGCATTTTGACTTCTCCGACGTCGATATCTGCCTGATGTCCGCAGGCGGCGAGGTGTCCAAGGAATGGTCGCCGAAGATCGGCGCCGCCGGCACGGTCGTGATCGACAATTCCTCGGCCTGGCGCATGGATCCGGACGTGCCGCTGATCGTGCCCGAGGTGAACGCGGACGCGGCGGCGGGCTTCAAGAAGAAGAACATCATCGCCAACCCGAACTGCTCGACCGCGCAGCTCGTGGTCGCGCTGAAGCCGCTGCACGACAAGGCGACCATCAAGCGCGTCGTGGTCTCGACCTATCAATCGGTGTCGGGCGCCGGCAAGGACGCGATGGACGAGCTGTTCTCGCAGACCAAGGCCGTCTACACCAATGACGAGCTGATCGCGAAGAAATTCCCCAAGCGCATCGCCTTCAATGTCATCCCCCACATCGACGTCTTCATGGAGGACGGCTACACCAAGGAAGAGTGGAAGATGATGATGGAGACCAAGAAGATTCTTGATCCCAAGATCAAGCTCTCCGCGACCTGTGTGCGCGTGCCTGTGTTCGTCGGCCATTCCGAGGCCGTCAACATCGAGTTCGAGAACCCGATCACCGCCGATGAAGCCCGCGAGATCCTGCGCAAGGCGCCCGGCTGCCTCGTCATCGACAAGCAGGAGCCCGGCGGCTACGCCACGCCGTATGAAGCCGCGGGCGAGGATGCGACCTACATCAGCCGCATCCGCGAGGACGCGACGGTGGAGAACGGCCTCGTGCTGTGGTGCGTGTCGGATAACTTGCGCAAGGGCGCAGCGCTCAACGCGATCCAGATCGCCGAAGTCCTGATCAACCGCAAGCTGATAGCCGCGAAGAAGAAGGCGGCGTAAGGAAGCCCCTCGTCGTCCCGGACAAGCGCGCCAAACGCGCGCGTAGATTCGGGACCCATAACCACAGGAAGTGGTTTGGTGCGAAACTGATAACTCCGGGTCCTCGCAAAACTATTGCTGCGGCGTATGGGTCCCGGATCTGCGCTGGCGCTTGTCCGGGACGACGACTTGGTTTGACGCGGCAGTCTCGTACAAAGGCGCGCAGCGCCGTGCCCACCATTATTTCCGATTGCGATGAAGGTGGTGGGCACGCTTCGCTTTGCCCACCCTACAAGAGTGGCGGTCTATACCACGCTCCGCGCGCTCTTGAATTCCTTGGTCGCCTTGTCCAGCACAAACAGCGTCCCTTCCGCGACGCCGAAATAGGCGCCGTGCGTCTGCATCTGGCCGCTCTCGACGGCCTTCTGCACGAACGGAAACGTCATCAGGTTTTCGAGGCTGCGAAACACCGCGGCCTTCTCGATGCGCTCGACGAACTGCGCCATGGTCTCGTGGTCGCGCTGCTCGACCACCTCACCCGGCTTGATGAACATCTGCATCCATTTGCCGATGAAGTCGCCGGGCGTGAGCGGCTCGATCTTGTCGACGAAGGCGCGGATGCCGCCGCACTGCGCGTGTCCGAGCACCACGATGTGCTTCACCTTGAGCACGGTCACCGCATATTCGAGCGCAGCCGAAACGCCATGCGCATTGGCGTCGGGCTGATACACCGGCACTAGATTGGCGATGTTGCGCATCACGAACAACTCGCCGGGCCCGACGTCGAAGATCACCTCGGGCGAGACGCGGCTGTCGCAGCAGCCGATCACCATCACTTCCGGGAACTGCCCCTTCACCGACAGCTCGCGGTAGCGGCTCTGCTCGGTCGGCAGCCGCTGCGTGGCGAAGGCCTTGTAGCCGTCCAGCAATTGCTTCGGGAATGTCATCATGGCCTATGCCTAATCATATACCGCTAGCGCGAACAAGCCTTTCGAATAGGCAGCCCAAATGCTATCGCTCGCCGAGGAAACCGGAAGGAACGTCAGCATGACCCGCCCGCGCCGCAGCCATCTGTTCATGCCCGGCTCCAACCCCCGCGCGCTGGAAAAGGCGCGCAATCTCGCCGCCGACGGCCTGATCCTCGATCTCGAAGATTCCGTCGCCCCGGACGCCAAGGCGCAGGCGCGTGACGCCATCGCCGCCGCGATCGCCGCAAAAGGGTTCGGTAAGCGCGAGATCCTGATCCGGACCAACGGTCTCGACACGTCATGGTGGGCCGATGACGTTGCGATGGCCGCCAAGGCGTCGCCGGACGGCATCCTGGTTCCAAAAGTTTCAAGCATCGAAGATCTCCAGAGCATCGGTCGCCATCTCGCCGAGCTCGGCGCCGCGCCGACCGTGAAAGTCTGGGCCATGATCGAGACCGCGCGCGCGGTGCTGCATGCCGAGGAGCTGGCCGAGGCCGGCCGCGATCCGAACACGCGTCTCTCCGGCTTCGTGTTCGGCCCGAACGACATCTCGCGCGAGACGCGGATCAAGATGCTGCCCGGCCGCGCCGCGATGGTCCCGATGATCACACATTGCATTCTGGCGACGCGCGCCCACGGCCTCGAGATCCTCGACGGTCCCTACAGCGACATCGCCAACTCCGACGGTTTCGCCACCGAATGCGCGCAAGGTCGCGATCTCGGCTTCGACGGCAAAACCTTGATTCATCCCTCGCAGATCGAAGCCTGCAATGCCATCTTCACGCCGCCCGAAGAGGAAGTCGCCCGCGCCCGAAAAATCATCGCGGCATTCGAATTGCCGGAGAACGTCTCGCGCGGCGCGATCCGCCTCGACGGCGCGATGGTGGAGCGCCTGCACGCCGACATGGCGCGGCGCACGATCGAAATCGCAGACGCGATCGCCGCGATGGGGAAGGGCTGAGGCATCAACGCGGAAAAGCGATATCCGCTTTTCCGCGCCGAGCGGCAATCGTCACCGCTATTCCAGGCTTTGCTCTTTATTTTCCTGCCCGCGAAACGGCGCAGGATTCACCGCCCACTCCGTGGGAGGCGACGATGGCGCTTTCCCGGAACGTCGCATGGATAGGCTGCGGCGCCGCCAACTCCTCGCAATACATCCGATCGATCTTGCGCTGCATGAGCGCATAACAATCGCATGCGACCTTCTCGAGCCGCGCCCGATCGATCTCTACAAGCCCGCGCCGGTCGGACGGGACGGCGCCGGCCTCGCGTAGCTTGCTCATCGTCAGGGTCACTGTCGTCCGTCGCACCCCAACCAATTGCGCAAGCGCGTCGTGCGTGACGGGGAGCAGGTTATCGGGAACGCGGTCGTGAAGCTGGAGGAGCCACCGCGCCATGCGGCCATCCACCCGGTGCAGCGCGTTGCAGGCGGCTACATGCTGGAGCTGCAATAACACCGAGCGGGCGTGGACCTGCACCACGTTCCTGATGGCGGCGCTTTGCGCAAAGGCAGCCCGAAATCTGGCGGCGGAAATCAGGGATGCTGTGCCGGCCATGCGAGCAATCGCGGTCACCGACGAAAGCGACGGGCCGAGCACGGAGAATGAGGCCAAAGCGCCTTCCCGTCCCATCAAGGTGGTTGCGACCGTTTGCCCGTCCGGCATATCGAGCATGAAGGCGATCGCGCCGCTATGGGGAAAATAAACCGGGTCGAGCTCATCGCCCGCTCGCACCAGGACGGCATCGGGCTCGAACGAGACTTTCTGGAAGTAGGGCGTGAGCAAGCCGAGATCCGCCGGCGGCAATGCTGCCAATAGCCGATTCCCGATGCCGGCGCGGTGGGCGGTCACGCTGCGTTCTTGTGAGCGGACAGCCAATGAATGACGGAATTCATCTGTTTCGTTTCCCATGACGATCCGAAATTGCCAAACGGCAATCATCCAAACAGAGCGACAAGTCGAGATCAAGCACGGATAATTGCGGAGACCTGACCTGCGCCCTCGCCGTGCAAACGGGATCTTGCATACATCATACTATTTAGGTTCTTTGCCGCTCGGCCGCATGAGATCGTTTTGATTTCGCCGCAGGTATTGGCTACAAAAGCGTCACGCAGTTCACGCAGGGGTGTTGCCTGCTGTTCGGCATGCCGCCTGCACGCCGACATGGCACGGCGCACGATCGAGATCGCGGACGCGATCGCCGCGATGGCGAAGGGCTAACGCCCACACCGCATCAGCCATACTAGTCGCGGTAACGGCAGAACTCGTCGCCGTTTTCGTATTCGATGCAGGTCTTCACGCGAGGACGAGGCCGGGCCTCACGATAGTAGCGACCCTCGCCGCGGTCTACCGAGCCATATCTGCGGCCGCCATCCATGTCCTCGTCGTCGCGCCTCCAATTCCGACCTGTGGTCTGGTGGTCCTCATCCTGGTCCATCATGCGACCCATATGACGCTGGTGCATGCGATCCATGTCCATGCGGTCATTATCGCGCGATCTCGTCGTCCAATCCCGATTGATCCGCGTGTCTTCGGCGCTGCGACGATCTGAGTCGCGGGCTTGCTCGGACTGCTGCGGTGTGCGCTCCGGCTGAACTGGGGTGCTTTGAGCGGATGGACTCGACTGTTGTTGGCTGCCGTTGGTGCCAACCTGACTCGAAGATTGGTTCGTGTCTGGTGCCATCTGCTGGGCCGATGCAGTGGCGGGAACGAATCCTGAAACAAGGATCAAGATAGCTGCTAGATCTGAGCGACGCATGATCTTACCTCGCGAGTTTGTTGTGTAACTCGGTGGGTCACCGTTCGTTCTTAATATTTGTTCGAGCTGCGCTGCAGGGGTGGTTGAGGTGGGAAGGGTCAGATTCAATGACCCTCCTGCGCCAAGCTTCGCAGCGCTGATCTCTGCCCTTATGCGGCGCGACGTCGGCGCGATCGAGCGATTTGCAATTTCTGCAGGGCGGCTAAGCAAACCGCTCCGCCGCCCACGCATAAAGGCTGCCCGGAATCGGTTTCTCGCTGCCGCGGCCCTTGGGCGAGATGTGCAGGCCGATGATCTCGGGATTGGTGACGAGGCCGAGATAACTCGAGGGATCGAAGAATAGCTTTGGCTCTGCATGCACGGCGTAGAAGGACTGCTTTGGCAGCGCGCATGTCAATTCGCCGGTGCGGCGGGCGAGCGCGGTCAGTGCCGCCGGGCCGAAGATCGCGACGCGAATGTCGGAGAGACGGTTCGAGCCGCCGCGCAGGCGGCGCATCATAAATGTGATGCGATGGCGGACTGACAGCCAGTTCGGCGTCAGTTCCTCCTGCTCCAACAGCTCTTCGAAGGCGCGCACGATGCCGTGCTCGTGCGGCAGGTAGATCACGGAGTTGCCGAGCTGGCGCGGCCGTTCCCAGGCGAAGTACGGCTTTGCCGGATCGATCTCGACGGCCTTGAGCAGCAACACGTCGGCATCGAGCCAGAGGCCGAGGCCTTTCGCCATCAGCTTCATGCGGAAGAAGTCGCTGAACTGCAGCGTGGTCCAGTCGCGCCAGCTGCCGTCCGGCTGCGGCGGCCGCAATCGTTCAGAGAAGGCATGCGGCAGGATCGCTTCGGCATCGGCATTGCCGACCCCCGCAGGAAGACCCGGGATGGCGTCAAAGCTGTAGACCGTGACCTTGTGGCCGGCCGCGAGCTGCGAGCGCAGACAGGTCTGGCGCAGCGCGTCCATCGGGCCATGCCAGAAGGTGACGATCTCGGGCAGCATCGATGCAGCTATACGGGATATCCAGGGCAAAGAAAAAGCCCCGGCGCCTTTGACGCCGGGGCTCAAGCGAAGCTTGGGATCAGGCCCAAGCGCGTTCGCGCTTGAGCTTCTCTTCATAAGTGTCGATCGAGGACTTCTTCTCCATGGTGAGACCGATGTCGTCGAGGCCGTTGATCAGGCAGTGCTTGCGGAAGGGGTCGATCTCAAATTTGACCTTGCCGCCGTCGGGGCCGCGGATCTCCTGGTTCGGCAGGTCGATCGTCAGCGTCGCATTGGCGCCGCGCTCGGCGTCGTCGAACAGCTTGTCGAGGTCTTCCTGGGACACGCGGATCGGCAGAATGCCGTTCTTGAAGCAGTTGTTGTAGAAGATGTCGCCGAACGAGGTCGAGATCACGCAGCGGATGCCGAAGTCGAGCAGCGCCCAGGGCGCATGCTCGCGGCTCGAGCCGCAGCCGAAATTGTCGCCGGCCACCAGCACCTTCGCATTGCGATAGGCGGGTTGGTTGAGAATGAAATCCGGGTTCTCGCTGCCGTCGTCCTTGTAGCGCTGCTCTGAGAACAGCCCCTTGCCAAGGCCGGTGCGCTTGATGGTCTTGAGGTACTGCTTCGGAATGATCATGTCGGTGTCGACATTGATGATCTTCAGCGGCGCCGCGACGCCTTCCAGCGTGGTGAACTTGTCCATATTGCGCTTTCCCGGGGTGGTCTAGGGACCGCGTATTTATCGCGATCGGGGAGCGAATCCTAGGCCGAATTCGGCAGGTCTACTCTGCTCGCGCCTCGATCGCCGCCATATCATCGTCCGAGAGGCCGAAATGATGGCCGATCTCGTGAATCAGGACGTGGCGGACGATATGGCCGAGGCTTTCGTCGTGCTCGGCCCAGTAGTCCAGGATCGGCCGGCGGTAGAGCCAGACCATGTTGGGCAGCCGCGCCACGTCGCCAAAGCTCTGCTGCGGCAGGCCGACGCCCTGGAACAGGCCGAGCAGGTCGAACTCGCTCTCGCACTCCATCTCGTCCAGGACTTCCTCGGTCGGGAAGTCGTCGACACGGATGATCAGGCCTTCGCAGAGGCCGCGGAATTCCGCCGGCAGGCGCTCGAAGATGACGTGCGCCGTCACTTCCATCTCGGCCAGCGAGGGCGCTTTCAGGTCAGTCCACATGCGCCTGTCTTAGCGCGGGTTCCGCAGCAATGCATCCGGCTTTATAAGCGCGTGAGGTTGACGGGCGCCGCCAAAACGGGGAGCTTGGGGCCTCGATGGGGACGGTTCAGGTGGGCGGTAAAATGCGAGCAAAAACAGCGCTGACGTTACTGTGCATGGGGTTGTTTTCGCAGTTTTGCGTTGGCGCCCAAGCTGAGACCCAAGCGCAGACCCGTGGCGAGACGGCCGGCACCGTGGTCCGCATGGCGCAAGCGGCCTCGCCCGACGACGTCCCGCCGCCGCGCAGGCGGCCCCAGACGCGTCTGCGCGTGACGCCCTACTACACCCCGGACGGCGTCTATCCGCGCTACAATCCGGGCCCGGACGCGGTCCGCGAGTGCAACGTTGCCTATGTGCAGGAACACAGGCCCAGCGGCACCGTGATCACGCCGCATATGAGCTGCTACTGGCGCCGCGGCTGACGGCCTCAGTGGCTCGCGGGCGGAGGTCGTCATGACCAGATGGATGGCACTGACAGTTGCTGTCGGGCTTGCCGCGGGCCTGCCTCACGCTTCGGCTGCGCATAGAGTGACGAAGCTGCCGGATGCCTCGGCGGGCCGCGCGGTGTTCGATGCACGACGGCACGTGCGACACGGCGATGTGACGCGATACTCTCCACGTCCTGACCCGCACTATTACGCGCGGCCGGTCTACTACCGTCCCTATCCCTACGGCGTGCCCGCGCCGTTCGTGTTCGGCTACGGGCCGTGGTGGTGACGCGGGCAATTCGTTCATTCATGGCGCATTCACGTCGATGTCCCTAGTTTAATCTTGGGAGCGACTGCCAGTGAACAGCGCTGGCGCGAGACGCTGCGCCATCACGCTGTTCACATTCAGGGAGACATTCCATGCTGAGGATCCTGGGTCCCCGCACAAGCCCGCTGCGCCTGCTCGGGCTTGCGACCGTTGCCACGCTGATGCTGACGGCTGGCAGCGCGCGCCGCGCTGACGCGATGACGCCGATCAATCCGACCGCGCTGCCCGCGCCGAACACTGCAAACGACGACATGATCACGCGGGTCCGCTTTGGTGGCGGTGGTGGCGGTGGACATGGCGGCGGCTTCCACGGTGGCGGCGGACATTTCGGGGGCTTCCACGGAGGGGGAGGCCATTTCGGTGGCTTCCACGCGGGCGGAGGTCATTTCGGCGGCTTCCATGGCGGTGGCTTCCGCGCCGCGCCGGCCTTCCATGGCGGCGGCTTGCGCTATGGCGGCATCCGCTATGGCGGCTATCATCGTCACTGGGGCGGTGGCTACTATCGCCCGTATTACGGCTACCGCCACTTCCACCGGCGCTTTTATTACGGCGGCTACTATCCCTACTACTATCACTATCCCCGCCGCTGCCGGATCATCTGGACCTATTACGGCCCGCGTCGCATCTGCCGCTGGCACCGCTGGCATTATCCGTACCGCTATTGGTAAGCGCGATTGAAGTGAAAAGGGCGCCTCAGCGGCGCCCTTTTGTTTGTGTGGCTAAAGCCAGTCCTTCAGCTTCCAGGACGCGGATTTCCAGCGCATCAGGTTCTCGATCTTCCATTGCTTGAACATCGCCGGCGGCCAGCGGCTGAGCTTCGATGTCTCCTCGACCTCAGGCTTGGCGACGATGCGCGGCGGCGTTGCGCGCCGCCGGTGCTGGCGGGTCGCATCGCTGATCAGATCGACATATTCAGGCTTGTTGGCCATGGCTCTCGTCCTCGCGAAACCGCCGCGAGGACGAGAATGTGGGCGAAGCCGCTTAACAGCCTTTTGCCGCGATCACTACAATTGCAGGGAACGGCTCAGCGCCACTCCCTGATATCGACGAAGTGACCCGCGATCGCCGCGGCTGCTGCCATTGCCGGAGAGACGAGGTGCGTGCGGCCCTTAAAGCCCTGGCGGCCCTCGAAATTGCGATTCGAGGTCGAGGCGCAGCGCTCTTCCGGCTTCAGCTTGTCCGGGTTCATCGCAAGGCACATCGAGCAACCGGGCTCGCGCCATTCGAAGCCGGCCTTGATGAAGATCTTGTCCAGACCCTCGGCTTCGGCCTGCTCTTTCACGATGCCGGAGCCCGGCACGACCATGGCGTTGATGGTGCCTGCGACCTGCTTGCCTTCCGCGATCTTCGCGGCAGCGCGTAGGTCTTCGATACGGCCGTTGGTGCAGGAGCCGATGAAGACGCGGTCGAGCTTGATGTCGGTGATCTTCGTCCCCGCCGTCAGGCCCATATACTTTAGTGCGCGGTGCTTGGAGAGACGCTTGGCCTCGTCCGCGATCTTGTCGGGATCGGGCACGATGCCGGTCACCGAGATCACGTCCTCAGGGCTGGTGCCCCAGGTCACGATCGGCGGCAGTTTTGCAGCGTCGAGCCGCAGCTCATGATCGAAATGCGCGCCGTCGTCGGAGCGCAAGCCTTCCCAGTAGCGCATCGCCGCATCCCAGTCCGCGCCCTTCGGTGCCTTCGGACGGCCGCGCAGGAAGTCATAGGCCTTCTGGTCGGGCGCGACGAGACCGGCGCGCGCGCCGCCTTCGATCGACATGTTGCAGACGGTCATGCGGCCTTCCATGCTGAGCGCGCGGATCGCATCGCCGGCATATTCCAGCACGTAGCCGGTGCCGCCCGCGGTGCCGATCTCGCCGATGATGGCGAGGATGATATCCTTGCCCGTCACGCCTTCAGGCAATTTGCCGTCGACGGTGACGCGCATGTTCTTCGCCTTCTTCTGGATCAGCGTCTGCGTCGCCAGCACATGCTCGACTTCGCTCGTGCCGATGCCGTGCGCGAGCGCGCCGAATGCGCCATGCGTCGAGGTGTGGCTGTCACCGCAGACGATGGTGGTGCCCGGCAGCGTAAAACCCTGCTCGGGACCGATGACGTGGACGATGCCCTGGCGCTTGTCGAACTCGTTGTAATATTCGATGCCGAATTCCCTGGCGTTGTCGGCCAGCGCCTTGATCTGCTCGATGCTCTCAGGGTCCGGATTCGGCTTGGTGCGGTCGGTGGTCGGCACGTTGTGGTCGACGACGGCGAGCGTCTTCTCGGGCGCATGGACCTTGCGTCCTGTCGCGCGCAGGCCTTCGAACGCCTGCGGCGAGGTCACCTCGTGCACCAGGTGGCGATCGATATAGAGCAGGCAGGTGCCGTCGTCGGCTTCGTGCACCAGATGGTCGTTCCAGATTTTGTCGTACAGAGTGGTCGGCTTGGACATGAGCTTGAGCTCCGGGAATGTTGTGTCAGCGGATATGCGCGGCAGGCGCGCGGGCAACAAAATCGTCAGCGCAGCTTTTAGGCTGCGCGCGTAAGCTCTGATGTTGCCGAGGTCGCGAAGCGTCCGAAAAACCGGCCGGGCAGCCGCGAGCGATCGTCGATGACGACGCGCTGGATGGGCGAGAGGCTGGTCAGATCTGGAAACATTCCAAGAATATAGCAGGCCGATTTGGAAGCGCGAGTGGTTTGACGCGCACGGCTGAGGCAACAAAAAAGCGCGGGGTTTTGCCCGCGCTCTCTAGAACTCGCCTCTAAGCGGAGCTTACTCGTTGACGGCCTTGGCGTGCTCAGTCTTCTCCACGATGCGGGCCGACTTGCCGCGCAGGTTGCGGAGGTAATAGAGCTTGGCGCGACGAACCTTGCCGCGGCGGACCACCTTGATCGAGTCGATCATCGGCGACATCACCGGGAACACGCGCTCGACACCTTCGCCGTACGAAATTTTGCGGACGGTGAAGCTCTCGTTGAGGCCACCGCCCGAACGGCCGATGCAGACGCCTTCATAGGCCTGCACGCGGGTGCGGTCGCCTTCGACGACCTTCACGTTGACGATCACGGTGTCGCCGGGACCGAACTCCGGAATGGTCTTGCCGGCGGACAGCTTGTCGAATTGCTCTTGCTCGAGCTGCTTGATCAGGTTCATGGGTAAATCTCCATCGGCGCGCCCAGCCTTGCAAAACGGGGGCTGCGCGAAATTCGTTTATCCAGCCATTGCGGATGTGGCCGCTCCTATAAGGCAAGCCGGAGCGTTTGTCACCCGTCTGTCTTGTTTTTTGGCGTTTTTTGGCGTCCGGGCCGATTCGGGGCTTTGGGTGGGATTTGGGCCCATAAGTCGGGTCGCCGGGCCGCCGTCAGGGCCTCGGATTGCGCCCGCCGCCAGGCCGCGACCTTGGCGTGGTCGCCGGAGGTCAGGATATCAGGGATCGGAACCCCCTCGAATAGCTGCGGGCGGGTGTATTGAGGATATTCGAGCAGGCCGTCCGAAAAACTCTCGTCGGTTCCCGAGGCCTCCTTGCCCATTACCCCCGGCAGCAGCCGGACGCAGGCGTCGATCAGGGCCATGGCTGCGATTTCGCCGCCGGACAGCACGTAATCGCCAATCGAAACCTCCTCCAGGCCGCGTGCATCAATCACCCGCTGGTCGATCCCCTCAAACCGCCCGCAGACGATCAACGGCCCGGGACCCCTGGCGAGTTCCACGACGCGGGCCTGGGTCAGTGGCCGACCGCGGGGGCTCATCAGCAGTTTCGGCCGGTCCGGTTCGTTCTCGGCGGCGTCGATTGCCGCCGCCAGAACATCGGCCCGGAGCACCATGCCCGGTCCGCCGCCGGCCGGCGTGTCGTCGACACTGCGGTGGCGGTCGGTGGCGGAGGCCCGGATGTCCCGTGTCTCGAGCTCCCACAGGCCGGAGGCCAGCGCCCGGCCGGCCAGGCTCACGCCGAGCGGTCCGGGAAACATCTCCGGAAACAGCGTCAGCACCGTCGCGCGCCAGGGTGAGAAGGTCGTCATCGCATCTCAATTTTCGTCGTCCCGGCGCAGGCCGGGACCCATAGCCACCGCAGGCATTTTTGCGAACTGTAGCGATCAGCTTAGCCAAAACCACGGCCTGTGGTTATGGGTCCCGGCCTTCGCCGGGACGACTTGTGGAGGGATCCTCGCCTTCGACTTCCCGCGGCAGCGCGATCACCACCCGGCCGGCCGCTAGATCGACCACCGGCACCACTGCGTTGGTGAACGGCAATAATAGCGTCGGACCCTTCGTCGGGCTGATCTCGATGATGTCGCCGGCACCGAAATTATGGATCGCGAGCACGCGGCCGAGCGCGTTGCCATCAGTGGTGACGGCGGCGAGCCCGATCAGATCGGCGTGGTAATATTCGTCCTCGTCAGTCGCAGGCAGTTTTTCGCGCGCGACGTAGAGTTCGATTCCGTTGAGGCGCTCGGCCTCATCGCGGGTCGTGACGCCCTTGAACGTCGCGACCAGATGATCCCTGGCTTCACGCGCTTGCGCGACCTCGAACTGGCGCTTGCCATCCTTGGCGAGAAGCGGACCGTAGCGCTTAACGGCAAAGGGATCTTCGGTGAAGGTCCACAATTTGACCGCGCCGCGAACACCATGCGCGGCGCCGATCCGCGCGACGCAGATCAGCGCCGACATGGATGAGCCTTAGCCCTTCGCAGCGGCTTCGGCCTGCGCCTTGCGCTCCTTGCGCGGCACGGCCTTCTCGGGGTTGTTGCGGGCTTCGCGCTTCTTGACGCCGGCGGCGTCGAGGAAGCGGGACACGCGGTCCGACGGCTGCGCGCCCTTGGCGAGCCAGGCCTTCACCTTATCCATGTCGAGCTTCAGGCGGGTCTCGTTGTCCTTCGGCAGCAGCGGATTGAAATAGCCGAGACGCTCGATGAAGCGGCCATCGCGGGGAAAGCGCGAATCGGCGACGACGACGTGATAGACGGGACGCTTCTTGGTGCCTGCGCGAGCGAGGCGGATAACGACGGACATTTAGTTCTCCTTCAAAGTACGTTTTGTTCGGTTGATTGGTATTTTCGCGTTGCGCGAGACCGATGCGATCCCTCGCGACGAATTCCTCATTTCTTCTTGCCGGGAAAACCGCCCAGGCCCGGCAGCGTCGGCTTGCCGCTGAGCCCGGTCAGTCCGGGAACATTCGGCAGGCCGGTGCGAAGACCGGCCGGCAAATCCTTCGGCAGGCTGGGCAGCCCCTGTCCGCCGCCACCCTGCATTTTTTCCTGAAGCGCCTTCATCTCGTCCGGCGAGGGCATCTTCATGCCGCCGCCAAAGCCCATCGCCTGCGCAATGCCGGCGAGCGGGCCGCGCTTGCCCGAGCCCATGGCCTTCATTACGTCGGCCATGTTCCGGTGCATCTTCAAGAGCTTGTTGACCTGCTCGACGCTCTGGCCGCTTCCTGCAGCGATGCGCTTCTTGCGGCTGGCCTTGAGCAGGTCGGGATGACGGCGCTCGTCGCGCGTCATGGAATCGATCACCGCGACCTGGCGCTTCAAAATCTTGTCGTCGATGCCGGCAGCCGCGATCTGGTTCTTCATCTTGGCCATGCCGGGCATCATGCCCATCAGGCCGCTGATGCCGCCCATGCTGGCCATCTGCAGCAGCTGCTCGCGCATGTCGTTGAGGTCGAACTGGCCCTTGCGCATCCGCTCGGCGGTGCGCGCGGCCTTCTCCGCGTCGATGTTGGCAGCGGCCCGCTCGACCAGCGACACCACGTCACCCATGCCGAGGATGCGGCCGGCGATACGGTCAGGATGGAAGTCTTCCAGCGCGTCGGTCTTTTCGCCGGTGCCGATCAGCTTGATCGGCTTGCCGGTGACGGCGCGCATCGACAGTGCGGCGCCGCCGCGGCCGTCGCCGTCCACCCGGGTCAGCACGATGCCGGTGAGGCCGACGCGCTGATCGAACGCGCGCGCGAGGTTGACGGCGTCCTGGCCGGTGAGACTGTCGGCGACCAGCAGCACTTCATGCGGGTTCGCAGCGGCTTTGATGCTGGCGGCCTCCGCCATCATCTCTTCGTCGAGCGTGGTGCGGCCGGCGGTGTCGAGCAGCACGATGTCGTAGCCGCCGAGCTTGCCGGCTTCCAGGGCGCGTTTGGCGATCTGCGGCGGCTGCTGGCCCGCCACGATTGGCAGGGTCGGAATGTCGAGGTCGCGGCCGAGCACGGCGAGCTGCTCCATCGCCGCCGGGCGATAGACGTCGAGCGAGGCCATCAGCACCTTGCGCTTGTCGCGCTGGACCAGGCGGCGGGCGAGCTTCGCGGTGGTGGTGGTCTTACCCGAGCCTTGCAGGCCGACCATCATGATCGGCACCGGCGGCACGGAATTGACGTCGATGGTCTGGCTTTCGGCACCGAGCGTGTTGATCAGCTCGTCATGGACGATCTTGACCACCATCTGGCCCGGCGTCACCGACTTGACGACCGTGGCGCCGATCGCCTGCTCGCGGACGCGTTCGGTGAAGCTGCGTACGACCTCCAGCGCGACGTCGGCCTCGAGCAGCGCGCGGCGCACCTCGCGCATCGCGGCATCGACGTCCTTTTCGGTCAGCGCACCGCGCCCCGTCAGACGATCGAGAATGCCGCCAAGCCGTTCCGACAGATTGTCGAACAATGCCGTTGTCCTTTTTCACCTCTCCCCGCAAGAGCGGGGCGAGGGAGCAGAAAATCCAAACACCTTTGCGCCCGAGGGCGCACAGCGCTGTCGGGCGTTGACCTCTGACCTCCAGGGCCAGTCGGCGGGTCGAAAAGAAAGCCTTTCCGAGAAAGTGGCGGGGTTAAACGCCGCTCACGCCCAAAAGTCAAGGAAAGTTAGGGTGGCGGGACCCCTTTGCCAGGGCAAGGCATTGAAATCAGGGCGCATCCACCGACGGGTTCCTTTTTCGGCGGTCCCGCCCATATAGCCGGTGATGTCTTATCGCCCCCGTCATCCTAGAAGTCCGCCCGTGCCGATCACCCGCGCCGCCTTTTCGGACTGCTCGCCGGAGCCGGCGCTGGTCGGTGTTCCCCTCTGGATGTCCCGCATGAAAACCTACGACGGCCCAATCTCCGATCATTTCAATGGCCTGCATTTCTTCGATCCGGACGGCGCGCCGCCAAAATCGCTCCGCGAGGTGCTGCGCTGGCAGTTCAGTGGCGGGCGGGAGCGTGCGAAATGGCCGGATTGGGTGCCCAGCCCCCATGCCGACACCCCGCCGGAGCGCGTCGACGGCGGCAAGGCGCGGCTCTCCTTCGTCGGCCACGCCAGCTGGCTGATCCAGACCGCCGGCCTCAACATCCTGGTCGATCCCGTCTGGTCGATGCGGGTCTCGCCGGTGGGCTGGGCCGGGCCGAAGCGGCACAACGATCCCGGTATTGCGTTCGACAAGCTGCCGAAGATCGACGTCGTGCTGGTCTCGCACGGACATTACGATCATCTCGATGTCGCGACGCTGTCGCGGCTCGCGAAAAATTTTGCCCCGCGCGTGGTCACGCCGCTCGGCAACGACATCACCATGCGCGGCGCCGATCCCGCGATCAGGGCGGAAGCGTTCGACTGGCACGATCGCGTCGAGCTCGGCGGCGGCGTTGCCGTAACACTGGTGCCGACGCGGCACTGGTCGGCGCGCGGCATGTTCGACCGCAACAAGGCACTATGGGCGAGCTTTGTGCTGGAGACGCCGGCCGGCAAAATCTATGTCGTCTGCGATTCCGGTTACGGCGAAGGCACGCATTTCCGCCGCGTCGCCGAGAAGCACGGGCCGCTGCGCCTGGCGATCCTCCCGATCGGCGCCTACGAGCCGCGCTGGTTCATGCGCGACCAGCACATGAATCCGGAAGATGCCGTGAAGGCGCTCGCCGATTGCGGTGCAGAGCAAGCGCTCGGCCATCATCACGGCACGTTCCAGCTGACCGATGAGGCGATCGACGCGCCGGCCAAAGCGCTGGTGGAGGCGCTCGATGCGGCGAAGATTCCGCAGGAGCGGTTTGTCGCGATGAAGCCCGGGCAGGTGGTGGAGATTTAGCTCCGCTGTCTCCACGCATACAGCTCGTCGTCCCGGACAAGCGCGCCTCAAGCGCGCGCAGATCCGGGAACCATAACCACAGGGGGCGGTTGTGACGCGAAACTAGCAACTACGAGTTTTCGCCAAACCACTCCCTGTGGTTATGGGTCCCCGCCTTCGCTGGAGCCGGCAGTTTGCCTCTTACGGCTCACTGCCCCTGCTTGATCGCCCAGCTCACATTCACCGTCACGGACAGCGTTTCCTCACCCGGCGCGACGGCAGCCGCTGCAGCCATGGGGGCTGCGGCCATGCGGCCCTTGAACAGCGGCATGGGAGCGCCGCCTTCGGCGACGCTGAGCGCTGCGCCCAAGGTGACACCGGTGGCTTTGGCGTAGATCTCGGCCTTGCGGCGCGCGTCGGCGACCGCCTGCTCGCGGGCATCGTCGAGCAGCTTGGAGGCCTGCGTCACTTCAAACGAGATGTTGCCGATATCATTCGCGCCGGCTCCGACCAGCGTGTCGATGATGCCAGCCACCTTGGTGACGTCACGAATCTTCACCGTGACACGGTTGGAGGCGCGGAAGCCGACCACGGGCGAGGTTCCGTTCGAACGGTTCGGCGCATATTGCGGCTGTAGCGACAGGCGCGAGGTCTGGTAGTCCTTTTCGGCGATGCCGGCGCCCTTCAGCGCCAGCAGCACCTTGCCCATCGCGGCGTTGTTGGTGTCGGACGCCTCCTTGGCCGACTTGGCGTCGCTGGCAACGCCGGCATCGATCTGCGCGAGATCGGGCGCGGCCGAGACGGTCGCCTCCCCGCTGACGGAGATGACGGGCGGGAAATCGTCGGCAAGCGCGGGCGCTGCCAGCAGCGTGACGGCGAAAATGGCGGCGAGGGCAGCAGGCTTTTTCATCGGTCTCACTTCAGCGGTACGAATACATTGATCACGAGCTTATCCTCGGCCGTCGTCAGGGGATCGGTGAGGTACTCCTCAATGAACGTGTCCTTGGCTTCCAGCTTCTTGTCGTCGAGGTGATTGGTAATCGCCTCATAGGTGTTGTCCATGTTGTCGTAGGAGCCGCGATGGACGAACTTCAGCGCCTTGCCCTCCGGCGATTTGCCGATGCTCATGTCCTTGGGCAGATTTTTGGGATCCTGCTCGACCGGGATCTCGGCGAGGAAGGTGAAGCCGGTGTCATCGGTCGAGGTGTAGACGATCATCGGATTGCCGGCGTGCTTGATGCCCTGCTTGTCCAGCAGCGCATTCAGCGCCTTGAAGGAGTCGACCAGGGTGTCGAAAGCCGAGTCCCAATTGGCGGTCCCCTTGACCATCACGACCTTCTTGGCCTCGAGCGTAATCTCCTGTCCAAAGGGATCGGCGGTCTGCACCGGGGCCGGGGTAGCGGCCGCGGCGGGTGGTGGTGCTGCAGGGCTTGGTGAGGCGCTGGCCGCAGGCGATGGCGCCGGTGAGGGCGATGCTGCAGGCGCGGGCGAAGCGCTCGCGGCCGGAGAGGGTGATGCCGACGGGGCCGGCGAGGGGTTTGCCGATGCGGCGGGCGCCGGACTCGGGGTCTGGGCCAGAGCGCCGGACAGGTCAAGCGACAAGGCCGCTGCCGGGATCAGCGCGGCCAGTGCGAGACGACGAAACCTAATCATTCTATTCTCCCCAAGGCCTTGCCCACCAAGGCCCAATTCCGGGTTTGCGCCTGGTCGCGCATCCCGGTTCGCGCGAACTGAGCCGTTCTAACACGCGAGCGGGAAATTCGTCCCATGACAGATGCGTCATGGCAGTCCCGCTTGGCAGTCGATTTTGGCAGCCCACCCTGGCTGCCGCAGCCAAATCACTGGCCAAGCCGGTCAGGATCGCCATATAAGCCAGGCGAAATTCGGGAAATTTCATGAGCGCGCTAGCCAACCACGCATTTGCCAAGATGAACGGCATCGGCAACGAGATCGTCGTTGTCGACATGCGCGATTCCTCGGGCAAGATCACGCCGGACGACGCTCGCGCCGTGGCCTCCGCCGACGGCGGCGTGCCCTATGATCAGCTCATGGTGCTGCAGAAGCCGCGGCTCGACGGCACCGAAGCCTTTATCAGCATCTACAACAATGACGGCTCGGAAGCCGGCGCCTGCGGCAACGGCATGCGCTGCGTGGTCCGCCGCATCTTCGAGAAGAGCGGCCAGACCACGGCGACGTTCGAGACTGCGGCCGGCCTGCTCAATGCCTGGCAGGGACCGGCGCCCGATCTCTACACCGTCGACATGGGCGCGCCGAAGTTCGGCTGGCAGGATATTCCGCTGGCGGAAGAGTTTCGCGACACCCGCTACATCGAATTGCAGATCGGGCCGATCGACAATCCGATCCTGCATTCACCATCGGTGGTGAGCATGGGCAACCCGCATGCGATCTTCTGGGTCGACGAGGTCAATGCCTATGATCTCGAGCGCTTTGGTCCGCTCCTCGAAAACCATCCGATCTTCCCCGACCGCGCCAACATCACGCTCGCGCATATCGTCGATCGCGAGCACATCATCATGCGCACCTGGGAGCGCGGCGCAGGGCTGACCAGGGCCTGTGGGTCGGCGGCCTGTGCGACCGCGGTTGCGGCGGCGCGGCTGAAGCGCACCGAGCGCAAGGTCGAGATGACGCTGCCCGGCGGCAAGCTCGGCATCGAATGGCGCGAGCGCGACGACCACGTGCTGATGACGGGCACGGCGACCTTCGAATATGAGGGTCATTTCGATCCGGCGCTGTTCGCGCCGGTCGGGTAATGGCTGTCGAGGTCGTCACCTTCGGCTGCCGCCTCAACGCGTTCGAGGCCGAGGTGATCCGCAGCAAAGCCGAGGGCGCCGGCCTGTCCGACACCATCGTCATCAACAGCTGCGCCGTCACCAACGAGGCGGTGGCGCAGGCGCGGCAGTCGATCCGCAAATTGAAGCGCGAACGGCCAAGTGCGCGCATCGTCGTCACCGGCTGCGCGGCGCAGACGCAAAGCGACATGTTCGCCGATATGGCCGAGGTCGATCGCGTCGTCGGCAATGACGATAAGATGCGCGCTTCTGCGTGGCAGGACACGCACGACGCCTTCGATCTCGGCACCAGCGAGAAGGTCGCTGTCAGCGACATCATGGCCGTCAGGGAGATGGCGCCGCATCTCATCGACGGTTTCGCAACCGGCCTGCCACGGGTGTTCGTGCAGGTCCAGAACGGCTGTGACCATCGCTGCACCTTCTGCATCATCCCGTTCGGCCGTGGCAATTCGCGCTCGGTACCGATGGGCGCGGTGGTCGATCAGGTGCGGGCGCTGGTCGCGCGCGGCCATGCCGAGATCGTGCTCACTGGCGTCGATCTCACCAGCTACGGCGCCGATCTGCCGGGTGCACCGAAGCTCGGCACGCTGACCAAGCAGATCCTGCGGCATGTGCCGGAGCTGAAACGCTTGCGCATCTCCTCCATCGATTCGATCGAGGCGGACGGCGACTTGCTCGACGCCATCGCCGACGATTCGCGGCTGATGCCGCATCTGCATCTGTCGCTGCAATCCGGCGACGATATGATCTTGAAGCGTATGAAGCGGCGGCATTCGCGGCAGGACGCGATCGCGTTCTGCGATCGGGTCCGCCGCCTGCGCCCTGATGTCGCCTTCGGCGCCGACATCATCGCAGGCTTTCCGACCGAGACCGACGAGATGTTCTCTCGCTCGCTCGATCTGGTCGAGGAATGCGGTCTCATCTTCCTGCACGTCTTCCCGTATTCTCCGCGCCCCGGCACGCCCGCCGCACGGATGCCGCAGGTGGCTGGCGGCGTGACCAAGGAACGCGCGAAGCGGTTGCGCGCGGCTGGTGAAGCCGCATTGCGGCAGCGGCTGCAAGCCGAGGTCGGCGCGACGCGCGAGGTGCTGATCGAGAGCGACGGGCAGGGCCGCACCGAGCACTATCTGCCGGTGGCGATTGCAGGCGAGCGCGTCGGCAGTGTCGTGCCGCTGAAGATTGGCGGCAGCAATGGCGAGCGGTTGACGGTTTAGCCACTCACTCCGCCGTCGTCCTGGCGAACGCCAGGACCCATTACCCCAGGGAGCGGTTCGGCGAAGATTGGTCGTTCGGGATCGGCATCGCGCCCAATCGGTAGATTCCGCGGTATGGGTCCTGGCTTCCGCCAGGACGACAGCGATTGTGTGGACGCGGTGTGCCCAATTGCGGGCGTCCCTACGACGCCCTTATCTGCCAGAACCGCAGCGTGCGCCGGGCGTTCTCCGACGTCATGCGGGCGAAATTACCCTGCGCCCTCGCAAGAGCCGCCGGCTTCATCGCACCCGTGGCAAAACGGCTTTCGAGCACGGCGGCCGTCGTTTCCCAGCTCAGCTGCGCCGCCTTGCACGGCACCAGCAGGCCGTCTTCGCGCAGGCTTTGCATCAGCGGACGAATCACCTCGACGGTCGATCCCGACAGCGCGGCCAGTGCGGCCACGGCCTCTTCATAGCGCCTTTGCCGGGCGAAGCCGAGTAGCGTCGCCTCGTTGAGCTGGCCGATGGCCTTGAGATTTGCGATCGCGCGTTTGGCGCCCTCGAAATCGCGGACACCCGACATCTCGCGCTCGACGCCGACGGTCACCGCGGCAATGGCGCTCTGGATCTCCTCGAACAGATGCGTCGGGGCGCGCGACAACAGGCGGGTGCGAACCACATCCGTCGCCGAGCGCAGCAATTGGTGGCGCAGGTTCGACGGCAGATCGACGCGGACGCCGACACTGACGGCGAGTTCGGGATCGCTTTCAGCCTGGCCGACGATCACGGCAAAGCCTTTGCCGGAGACGCGCGCGCCGGGATTGGCGGCGAGGCGCCGGCTGACGCTGAGATAGCGGCGCGCCAGCAGCGCGTCGGTGACGATCTCCTTCAGCCACCAGCGGCCGGCGACTGCAAGCAGATGCGGCTCGCCCTTGCTGGATGCGATCTTCACCAGCTCGCCGTCATCGAGGCGGGCGGATTCCTGCAGCACGGGGCCGGCGATGCGGATCTCGTCATTGTTGGCGAGACGGCGCATCACGGAGGGCGGCGCCTGCGCAATCGGCGCGAGTTGGGCACTGATTTCGGCCAGCGCAACGCGCGCGCCCATATCGGCGATGGCGCGCAGCTCGATCGTGCCGATCAGGCGGTCGAGCACGTCATCGAACAGCGCGATCTGCTCGTCGTCGAAGCTCCCGGCCGAGGACAGGAACAGGTCGGTGACGCGCCGGGCAGTTTCCATGCCCTTTTCCGCCGAGCCGGTCCGGATCGCGGACTCGACCTCGTCGATGATCGATAGTTCGGCCGTGGACATGACGCGTTGCTCGTCCTGAGCGGATGACGGAAGCTTGTTCTAAGCAACCGCTATGATTAGCGACGAGCACTGAACGTTTCGTAAACCATGCGCACTTCTCCTCATCCTGAGGAGCCCGCGAAACGGGCGTCTCGAAGGATGGCCGCGGCATCCGGGCCTTCGTGGTTCGAGACGCGCGTTCCGCGCTCCTCACCATGAGGGTCAGGCAGCGCTATTCCCCGTTCCAGCCGCAGGCGCGGAGCTTCTCGTGCATGTGGGGCGGGGCCGGCGCAACGACGCGGACCGGCTCCTTGTTCCGGGAGATCGGCACCACGATCTCGCGGGAATGCAGATGCAGCTTCGGCTCACCGAAGCGCGGGCCGTTGCCGTAAATGTTATCGCCGAAGATCGGCCAGCCGGTCGCGGCCGAATGCACCCGTAATTGATGGGTCCGGCCGGTCACCGGTTCCATGGCGAGCCAGGTCAGGCCCTCGCTCCGCCCCATCACTTTCCAATTGGTGATCGCCTTCTGACCCTCGGGGTCGGGCTTCTGCCACCAGCCGCGCTCGGCATTGAGCCGGCCGAGCGGCATATCGATGGTCCCTTCGTCTTCAGTGGGGCCGCCCTCGACCACGGTCCAGTAGGTCTTGCCGATCTTGCCGTGCTTGAACAGCAGGCCGAGCGAGGCGGTGGCTTTCCGGTGACGGCCAAGCACGAGGCAGCCGGAGGTGTCCTTGTCCAGCCGGTGGGCCAGCACCGGCGGCCGTGGCAGGCCGAACCGGAGCGCGTCGAGGGAGTCCTCCAGATTGGCGCCCCCCTTGGGACCCCGATGCACCGGCAGGCCGGCCGGCTTGTCGATGATCAGCATCAGCCCGTCGCGATGGAGCACGCGCGCCAATATTTCCTCGGCGGTCAATTCGGGAACATCGAGCAATTGCAAGACTTTCGTTATCGGCGAGACTTTCGTTCAAGACTTTCGTTTAGGAGCCGGAACGGCTAACACACCGCCACCATGAACGATACCACTCCCGAGAGCCCCAAGCTGAGCTGGTGGCGCCGCCTGTCCGATGGATTGAAGCGTACCTCGTCCTCGCTCGGGACCGCGGTCGCCGACCTCGTTACCAAGCGCAAGCTCGACCGCGCCATGCTCGACGATATCGAGGACGTGCTGCTGCGCGCCGATCTCGGCACTGAGGTCGCGGTGCGGATCGCGGACGCGGTCGGAACCGGGCGCTATGACAAGGCGATCTCGGCGGACGAGGTCAAGGACGTGGTCGCGACCGAGGTCGAGAAGGTGCTGGCGCCGGTCGCAAAGCCGCTCGAGATCGATACGGCCAAGAAGCCGTTCGTCATCCTCGTGGTCGGCGTCAACGGCTCCGGCAAGACCACGACCATCGGCAAGCTCTCGCAAAAATTCGCGTCAGAAGGTCGCAAGGTGATGCTGGCCGCCGGCGACACGTTTCGTGCGGCAGCCATCGAACAGCTCAAGGTCTGGGGCGAGCGGACGAAGACGCCGGTCATCGCAGGAGCCCAAGGCTCGGATTCGGCGAGCCTCGCCTTCAACGCGCTGACGGCGGCGAAAGAGCAGGGCGTCGACGTGCTGCTGATCGACACCGCCGGCCGCCTGCAGAACAAGGCCGAGCTGATGAACGAGCTCGAGAAGGTCGTGCGCGTTATCCGGAAGGTGGACGCGACCGCGCCGCATGCGGTGCTCCTCGTGCTCGACGCCACCGTCGGCCAGAACGCGCTGTCGCAGGTCGAGGCCTTCCATCGCACCGCAGGGGTCACCGGCCTCGTGATGACCAAGCTCGACGGCACCGCCCGCGGCGGCATTTTGGTGGCGCTCGCGGAGAAATTCAAACTGCCGGTGCATTTCATCGGCGTCGGCGAGGGCGTCGACGATCTCGCAGCCTTCACCGCGCGCGATTTCGCCCGCGCGATCGCCGGAATCGAAAGTTGAGTATGGACAAGACCCAGCCGCATCCGCTGTTCAAACTTGCGACCGAGCTCGGCCCGCTGCTCGTCTTCTTCTTCGTGAATGCGAAGTTCAATCTGTTCGCCGCAACCGGCGCGTTCATGATCGCGATCGTGGCGGCGATGATCGCCTCCTATGTGGTGACGCGCCACATCCCGATCATGGCGATTGTCACCGGCGTCATCGTGCTGGTGTTCGGCACGCTGACCCTGGTGCTGCACGACGAGACCTTCATCAAGGTCAAGCCGACCATCATCTACGGCCTGTTTGCCGCGATCCTTGGCGGCGGCCTCTTGTTCGGCCGCTCCTTCATCGCCGTGATGTTCGACCAGATGTTCAATCTGACCCCGCGGGGCTGGCGCATCCTCACCCTGCGCTGGGCGCTGTTCTTCGCCGGCATGGCGGTGCTGAACGAGATCGTCTGGCGCACCCAGAGCACGGACTTCTGGGTGAACTTCAAGGTGTTCGGCGTCACGCCGCTGACCATGATCTTTGCCATTGCCCAGATGCCGCTGACCAAGCGCTACGGTGTCGAGCCGGTCTCGCTGGAGACCAGCGAGGCCGAGGCGGGGGACGTGAGGAAGGGCTGAGGCCCTCTCCGCTCGTCATTGCGAGCGCAGCGAAGCAATCCAGACTGTCTCTCGCGGAAACAGTCTAGATTGCTTCGTCGCAAGGGCTCCTCGCAATGACGGTCTTGGCTACGACCCCGCCTTCAACGCCTTCTCCAGCTGCGGCAACAACACCGTCCGGTAATTCTCCGGCGTGATCGGACCGACCAGCTTGTAGACGATGGTGCCTTCGCGGCCGACGACAAAGGTCTCCGGCACGCCATAGACGCCCCATTCGATCGAGGCGCGGCCGTTGGCATCCAGGCCGACGCGGCCGAACGGGTTGCCGTAGCGGCCGAGGAAGCGGCGGGCGTTGTCGGGCGCGTCCTTGTAGTTGATGCCGACGATCTGGAAGCGCTTGTCCTTGGCAAGCTCCGTCAGCAGCGGCGCTTCGTCATGGCAGGGCACGCACCAGGACGCCCAGACATTGACGAGGCTGACCTTGCCCTTAAAGGCCGCGGGATCGAGCCCCGGCACTTGCGCGCTGTCGGCCTGCAATCCCTCAAGCGGCGGCAGCGTGGTCTGCGGCGCGGGCCGGCCGATCAGCGCGGACGGAATTCGCGACGGATCGCCGCTGCCTAGCCGGAACCAGAACAGCACGGCAAGGGCGATGAAGGCGAGCAGCGGCAGCAGCATCAGGAAGGTGCGGCGCTGCGATGGTGCCGAGGTCGGTTGATCGCTCATGGTGTATCCACAGCGCTGCGGCCGGAGCGGCGGGTGACGCCGCTGCGATCGAACTGGCGCAGCCGCTCCGTCTGGTTGCGATAGTCGAGCACGACCCAGCCGATCAAGATCGCGACCACGACGGCCGCCGCCGCATAGGACGTCGCGATGAAGGGCGCGTAAGGACCGAGCGACATCGTCATGCAGCTTTCTGGCTCGCCTGCATCATTTGCAAGGAGCGCACGCGCCGGCGCAAAATCTCGTTGCGCATGGCCGCGATGTGAAGCGTGACGAACAGGAGCGTGAACGCGACCGCCATCACCAGCAGCGGGATCAGGAACGCCTTATCGAGCGTCGAGCCGCCCATCCGCATCACCGAGGCCGGCTGGTGCAGCGTGTTCCACCAGTCGACCGAGAACTTGATGATCGGCAGGTTGATTGCGCCGACCAGCGTCAGCACGGCGGCGGCGCGCGCCGCGCGCGAGGGGTCGTCGACCGCGCGCCACAGAGCCATCAGGCCGAGATACATCAGGAACAGGATCAGCACCGAGGTCAGCCGCGCATCCCATTCCCAATAGGTGCCCCACATCGGCCGGCCCCACAGCGAACCTGTGAGCAGCGCGAGGAAGGTGAAGGCGGCACCGATCGGTGCGGCCGCTTTGGCGGCGACATCGGCGAGCGGATGGCGCCACACCAGCGTGCCCAAAGAGGCGATACTCATCACGCCCCACACGAACATCGACAGCCACGCATTGGGCACGTGGATGAACATGATCTTCACGGTCGCGCCCTGCTGATAGTCGTCGGGCGCGGTGACGGATTGATAGAGGCCGATCGTGAGCAGGATGATTGTCGCGGCGGCGAGCCATGGCAGCACCCGCGCGCTCAGCGCGAGGAACCTGGTGGGATTGGCGAGGTCGATCAGCGACATAGTATCCTGATAATCACAGGTAGACGCTCACGCAATCAGCATCAGAGCCCGCAGCGAAAGTTGATCGGGGGTCAAGTTCAGTCCAGCCCGTGGCGGAGGCTCGCCGCCGCCGCGAACGGGCCGATCACGAGGCTGACCAGCGACAGCGCGCAGAGGATCGAGAACGGCGCGCCGAATGACAGGGGACCGCTGATCGCGGCCTGCGAGGCTGCGACGCCGAAGATCAGGACGGGAATCGACAGCGGCAGCACCAGCACGGCCATCAACAGCCCGCCGCGATGCAGGGTCACGGCGAGTGCCGCGCCGATCATGCCGGTAAAGGTCAGTGCCGGGGTGCCGGCGAGCAGCGTCAGCGTCACCGCGCCGGTTGCGACCATGTCGAGGTTGAGCAGCAGGCCGAGCACGGGGGTTGCGACAATCAGCGGCAGGCCGGCGGCCAGCCAATGCGCCAGCGCCTTGGCCGCGCAGGCGAGTTCCAGCGGCGTCCGGCTCATCGTGATCAAGTCGAGCGAGCCGTCCTCATGATCGGCCATGAACAGCCGGTCCAGCGTCAATAGGCTCGCCAGCAGGGCGCCCAGCCACAGGATCGCCGGCCCCAGCCGCGACAGCAGCGCCAAATCCGGCCCCACCGCAAACGGCATCAGGACGACGACGGTCAAAAAGAACAGCACCCCAATCAACGCCCCGCCGCCAACGCGAAGCGCGATCCGGATGTCCCGGCGGATCAGGGCGGAGAGGGGGCTCATGGGGTGCACCCATCGCGCCACAAGGACGGTGCGCTCCCTCCCCCGCTTGCGGGGGAGGGTCGGGGAGAGGGTGTCCCGGCAACGAAGATTCCCCCAGAGGAGAGAGCCCTCACCCGGCGCTGCGCGCCGACCTCTCCCGCAAGCGGGAGAGGCGAGGGAGCCCGGAGCGACCTCTGCGTCCCGGGTGCGAGAGCGGCGCCTGGCCGCTTGGAAAGCTGAGGGTCCGCCATCCTCATGCCGTGCCCCCGATCCGCAACTCCCGCACCTCGATTCCCAGTGGTGCGTGAGTCGCCGCGATAATCATCCCGCCGCGGGCGAGATGGTCGCGGATCAGGCCGCCGAACATGCCTTGGCCGGCGACGTCCAGTGCCGTGGTCGGCTCGTCCAGCAGCCAGACGGGTCGGCGCACCGTCAGCAGCCGGGCCAGCGACAGCCGCCGGCGCTGGCCGGCCGACAGGAAGGCCGCGGGCAGATGGGCCGCATGGTCGAGACCGACGGTGGCGAGGCTCTCAGCCGCGTCGCAGCTCTCGCCGCCCAGAAAATCGGCCCAGAACAAGAGGTTTTCCGCCACGCTGAGCGCGGGCTTCAGCGCGTCGCGGTGGCCGAGATAGTGGCATTGCTCCGGCAGGGTCAGCTCGGCCTCACCGCCGTTGAGCGCGATCATACCGCCCGCCGGAATGAGCAGGCCGGCGATCAGCCGCAGCAGCGATGTCTTGCCCGATCCGTTGCGGCCCATGACCGCCACGGCCTCACCGGAGGCCGCCTCGAAATCGAGCCCCGAAAACACCTCGCGGCCGCCCCGCACGCAAGTTACCCCGCGTCCAGACAACTGCATCTGGCCTGGTACCAACCGGTTCAAAGCCAGGCCTCAGGAAATCTTGCGGTAGCGCATCAGAATTTTTGGCTCGCGAATTGCTGCGGTTCGATTGTGGCTGTGGCGGCGCGGTTAGAAAGCTTCTATAAGCCCGGAACTACTTGATGCAGCAACTCAACCTGCCCCTGCAAGCGACCCAGCCTGATACGCTGACGGTGTTACAATACCCCCTGCCGGGTATAACTAACAATTGGGATTTCCTACATGACCTCGCTCGACAGCTTCAAATGCAAAAAGACCCTCAAGGTCGGCGCCAAGACCTATGTGTATTACAGCCTGCCCACGGCCGAGAAGAATGGTCTGAAGGGAATTTCGAAACTCCCCTATTCGATGAAGGTCCTGCTCGAGAATCTCCTCCGCAACGAGGACGGCCGCTCGGTCAAGAAGGAAGACATCGTCGCGGTGTCGAAGTGGCTGCGCAAGAAGTCGCTGGAGCATGAGATCGCGTTCCGCCCCGCCCGCGTGCTGATGCAGGACTTTACCGGCGTGCCTGCGGTGGTCGATCTCGCTGCGATGCGCAACGCGATGCAGAAGCTCGGCGGCGATGCTGAGAAGATCAACCCCTTGGTGCCGGTCGACCTCGTCATCGACCACTCGGTGATCGTGAACTTCTTCGGCGACAACAAGGCTTTCGCCAAGAACGTCACGGAAGAGTACAAGCAGAACCAGGAGCGCTACGAGTTCCTGAAGTGGGGCCAGAAGGCGTTCTCGAACTTCTCCGTCGTGCCGCCCGGCACCGGCATCTGCCACCAGGTCAATCTCGAATATCTCTCGCAGACGGTCTGGACCAGGAAGGAGAAGATGACGGTCGGCAAAAAGACCGGCACCTTCGAGGTCGCTTACCCCGATTCGCTGGTCGGCACCGACTCCCACACCACCATGGTCAACGGTCTCGCCGTGCTCGGCTGGGGTGTCGGCGGCATCGAGGCGGAAGCCTGCATGCTCGGCCAGCCGTTGTCGATGCTGCTGCCCAACGTCGTCGGCTTCAAGCTCAAGGGCCAGCTCAAGGAAGGCGTCACCGCGACGGACCTCGTGCTCACCGTGACGCAGATGCTGCGCAAGCTCGGCGTGGTCGGCAAGTTCGTCGAGTTCTTCGGCCCCGGTCTCGACAATCTCTCGGTCGCTGACAAGGCGACCATCGGCAACATGGCGCCGGAATACGGCGCGACCTGCGGCTTCTTCCCCGTGGACGCCGCCGCGATCGACTACCTCAAGACCTCCGGCCGCGCGCCTGCGCGCGTCGCGCTGGTGCAGGCCTATGCGAAGGCGCAAGGCCTGTTCCGCACCGCTAAATCGGCGGATCCCGTGTTCACGGAAACGCTGACGCTCGACCTTGCCGATGTCGTGCCGTCGATGGCTGGCCCGAAGCGTCCCGAAGGCCGGATCGCGCTGCCGTCGGTCGCCGAAGGTTTTTCGCTCGCGCTCGCCAGCGAGTACAAGAAGGCCGAGGAGCCCGCCAAGCGTTTCCCCGTCGAGGGCAAGAACTTCGACCTCGGCCATGGCGACGTCGTCATCGCCGCCATCACCTCCTGCACCAACACCTCGAACCCGAGCGTACTGATCGGCGCCGGCCTGCTTGCCCGGAACGCCGCCGCAAAGGGCCTCAAGGCCAAGCCGTGGGTGAAGACCTCACTCGCCCCCGGCAGCCAGGTGGTCGCGGGCTATCTCGCCGATTCCGGTCTCCAGGCCGATCTCGACAAGGTCGGCTTCAACCTGGTCGGCTTCGGCTGCACCACCTGCATCGGCAATTCCGGTCCGCTGCCGGAGGAGATATCGAAGTCGATCAACGACAACGGCATCGTCGCGGCCGCCGTGCTGTCCGGTAACCGCAACTTCGAAGGCCGCGTCTCGCCGGACGTGCAGGCGAACTATCTCGCCTCGCCGCCGCTGGTCGTCGCGCACGCGCTCGCCGGCAGTGTCACCAAGAACCTCGCCGTCGAGCCGCTCGGCGAAGGCAAGGACGGCAAGCCGGTGTTCCTCAAGGACATCTGGCCGACGACGAAGGAGATCAACGCCTTCATGAAGAAGTTCGTGACCGCGTCGATCTTCAAGAAGAAGTATGCCGACGTGTTCAAGGGCGACACCAACTGGCGCAAGATCAAGACGGTCGAGAGCGAGACCTATCGCTGGAACATGAGCTCGACCTATGTGCAGAACCCGCCCTATTTCGACGGCATGAAGCAGGAGCCGGAGCCGGTCACCGACATCGTCGAGGCGCGCATCCTCGCCATGTTCGGCGACAAGATCACCACCGACCACATCTCGCCGGCCGGTTCGATTAAGCTCACCTCGCCCGCTGGCAAATATCTCAGCGAGCATCAGGTGCGTCCGGCCGACTTCAACCAGTACGGCACGCGGCGCGGCAACCATGAAGTGATGATGCGCGGCACCTTCGCCAACATCCGCATCAAGAATTTCATGCTCAAGGGCGCGGACGGAAATATTCCGGAAGGCGGCCTGACAAAACACTGGCCCGACGGCGAGCAGATGTCGATCTACGACGCCGCGATGAAGTATCAGCAGGAGCAGGTGCCGCTGGTGGTGTTCGCCGGCGCCGAATACGGCAACGGCTCCTCGCGCGACTGGGCTGCGAAGGGCACCCGTCTGCTCGGCGTGCGCGCCGTGATCTGCCAGAGCTTCGAGCGCATCCATCGCTCTAACCTGGTCGGCATGGGCGTGCTGCCGCTGACCTTCGAGGACGGCACCTCCTGGTCATCGCTCGGCCTCAAGGGCGACGAGAAGGTCACGCTGCGCGGCCTGGTCGGCGATCTGAAGCCGCGTCAGAAGCTGACCGCGGAGATCGTGTCCGGCGACGGTTCGTTGCAGCGCGTTTCGCTGCTCTGCCGCATCGATACGCTGGACGAGCTCGACTACTACCGGAACGGCGGCATTCTGCACTATGTGCTGCGCAAGCTCGCGGCTTAAGCGCGAATTTGTGAACGGTGGCTCACTGCGACGTGAGTAGAAGGTTAAACGAAGGCGGCCTATCACAGGGCCGCCTTTGTGCGTTACGACACGCTCTGGATAGGCCCGCCCAGCGGAAAACGCGTCTCGAGCGGTTGAATGGACTGCGCCCGTAAGACTACGGTGACCATCAGGCGATAGGATCTTCCTCCAACGAATGACGATGTGTGACGTTCGACATGACTGGAATGATGGCTTCTAATCTCGTTTCACGCTGGCCCGGGGCACTCTGGTCGGGAGCACTCGGCATCTGCGCGATCGTCGCCGTCATCCGTCCCGCCCAGGCCGATCCCCGCGCCGTGGTCGAGCTCTTCACCTCCCAGGGCTGTTCCTCCTGCCCGCCCGCCGACAAGGTCATCGGCGACCTCGCCAAGGATCCCTCCATTATCGCGCTGAGCATGCCGATCGATTATTGGGACTATCTTGGTTGGAAGGACACGCTGGCGGATTCGCGTTTCTCGGCGCGGCAACGCGCTTATTCACGCATGCGTGGTGACCGCGAGATCTATACGCCGCAAGCCGTGGTCAACGGCGCCGCGCATGTCATCGGTAGCGATCGCGCCGGCATCGAAAACGCGATCGGCAAGACCGATCGGGGCACCGGCGTGATGAGCGTACCCGTGACGATGTCGCTGGCGGGCAAGCAGATCAACGTGTCGGTGGCCGCGAGCAAGGAGCCGACGATCTCGCATGGCGAGGTCTGGATCTGCTCGATCGCGAAATCGGTGCCGATCGAGATCAGCCGCGGCGAGAACCGCGGACAGCAGATCACCTATCACAACGTCGTGCGCAATCTGCTCAAGGTGGGCGACTGGAACGGACATCCGGAAAGCTGGACCGTGCCGCTCGAGAATTTGACCTCGCGCGATGGTGTCGACGGCGCGGTCGTCTACGTCCAGGACGGCAACCGCGAGAAGCCCGGTGCGATGCTGGGCGCGGCGTATACGTCGCTGCACTGAAGCGCGTAGATCATCTCAGGAAAAATTTTATCTCTCGTCATTCCGGGGCGCGCCTCTTGGCGCGAACCCAGAATCCATTTCTCGTCCCGGAAAATGGACCGATGGATTCCGGGTTCGCGCTTCGCGCGCCCCGGAATGACGGCAAGTGCAGCAACACCCGCCACAAACAAAAAAGGACCAACTTGCGTTGGCCCTCCTTGTCGTGCGCACAGACCCGATCCTGTTCGACCCCGGGGGGCTGGGGGCTGAGGAATCCGGAACCGAAAGGATCGGGTCAACGCACACAGGTCTTTTCGCAGTGCAGGGCGGCAGGCGGTGGGCGGAAAAGCGGCGATCCTGTGATTCTTGCTAACGATCCCGTGACGGTTTGCCGCTGAGAAGTTCCACCATTACGTGTGTCATGATCGCAACCCATCGGCGAGATGGGGTCCTTGAAGAGCCCTCTTGCGGCGGCGAACAGTTGGCGCAATCATGCTATTGTCATGATCCGCGGCTCCGGGGACGGTCTTCGCGGACGTGGGTCATGCTGTGCGACAGGAGGCGCCCCATGAGCTTGACGTCGGAGGATGCCGATCCGAGTGAGCAGCGCGCAGTGGCGCGCCCCGCCGCTGCGAATACCCAGCCGAACCGTGTGACGTTCAACCGGCTCGAGCTGAACCGAATTCTCAATCTCTACGGCCGCATGGTCGCCGATGGCGAGTGGCGCGACTATGCCATCGACTTCCTCAAGGAACGCGCGGTGTTCTCGGTCTATCGCCGCGCCTCGGAAGTGCCGATCTACCGCATCGAGAAAGATCCGCGGCTCGCCCGCAAGCAGGGCATGTACAGCGTGATCTCGGCCACCGGCCTGATCCTGCGCCGCGGCCACGAGCTTGACCGCGTGCTGCTGGTGATCGACCGGAAACTGGCGGTAGTTTGACGACCTTTGGTCGTCATTCCGGGGCGCGACGAAGTCGCGAAACCGGAATCTCGAGCCGCATTCGCGACATCGGGAGCTAAGTCCCCGGCACCGTGCTCGCGCCCTCGCCGAGCTCGCGCTGCATCATCACCGTATCGAGCCAGCGGCCGAATTTCAGCCCGACATTGGGATGCGTGCCGATCATCTTGAAGCCGCCCCTTGTGTGCACGCCGATCGAGCCGGCATTGGCGGAATCGCCGATCACGGCGATCATCTGGCGGAAGCCGCGCGCCTCGCATTCACTGATCAGCCGCTCCAGCAGCAGCGAGCCGATGCCGCGGCGGTGGAAGGTGGGATCGAGATAGATCGAGTTCTCGACGGTGAAGCGATAGGCCGGGCGGGGGCGATAGGCGCCGGCATAGGCGTAGCCGGCGATGCGGCCGTCGAGGATGGCGACGAAATAGGGATAGCCGCCGTCGACCAGCGCGCGGTAGCGCCGCGTCATCTCAGCGAGGTCGGGCGGCTCTAGCTCGAACGTCGCGGTGCCCTCGCGGACGGCCTGCTGGTAGATGGCGGTGATGGCGGAGAGGTCGGCCTCGAGCGTGGGCCTGATTTCAGGTGCGGACATGGGGCGAGATTAGAGGCTTCGCGCGGTGGCTGGAAGAGGCAACGCCGCCTCTGCGCCGTCAGCAGCCTCCACTTTCTCCATCGTCATTCCCCGCGAAAGCGGGGAATCCAGTACGCCGCGGCCTCTCGGTCAACCACGACTGCCTCTGGAATACTGGATCGTCCGCCTTCGCGGACGATGACGCCGAGTGTGTGGCGCCCATCGCCGCAAACAAAAACCCCGGCCCAGCGGCCGGGGCTCGTGTCCGTTCTCTCTGGCCTTGCGCTTAGTCGCGCTGGCCGAGCAGCTGCAAGAGCAGCGTGAACAGGTTGATGAAGTTCAAATATAGGGACAGCGCACCGGAGATCGCCGCACGCTCGGCGATGTCACCACCCGCCGAGGCGTAGCCGTAGATGTAGTCGTTCTTCAGCCGCTGGGTGTCCCAGGCGGTAAGGCCCGCGAACACCAGCACGCCGACCACCGAGACGATGAACTGCAGCGCGGTGCTGGCCAGGAACAAATTGACCAGGCTCGCGATGATTATGCCGATCAGGCCCATGAACAGGAACGAGCCCATGCCACTCATGTCACGCTTGGTGGTGTAGCCGTAGAGGCTGAGCGCACCGAAGGTGGCTGCGGTGATGAAGAACACCCGCACGATCGAGGTGTGCGTGTACACCAGGAAGATCGAGGACAGCGAGATGCCCATCAGGGCCGAGAACACCCAGAACAGGATCTGGGCGGTCGAGGGGGCGAGACGGTTGATGCCGGCCGAGATCACGAAAACCATGGCGAGCGGCGCCAGCATGAACAGCCACTTCAGCGGGCTCACGAACATCGCGTAGCCGAACGGCGTCAGAAACAGCTTGCCGACACGGACGGCTTCCGCCGTCGGAACGTCAGTCACGGCGGCCATATAGACGCCGAGCGCGGCGAGGCCGGTGATGGCGAGGCCAATGCTCATGTAATTGTAGATGCGCAGCATGTAGGCGCGCAGACCGGCGTCGACCGTCGCGGCGTCAACACGCCCGGCGGCCCTGCCGAAAGGAGAAGCGTAATTGCGGTCTAGGTCCGACATGGTCGAATTCCCGTTGGTTGCCCGGTCCGGCACGAGGGTCGCCATGCCGCCGGTTCGTCAATTCTATCTCGGATACCGATGTCTGCCGATATTAATTTTGGCTAACAACCGGGGCTCCGAACCCATCCGATATGTGGGAAACTAACACATTCGCTGCAACCGTCCACGCGCGGCTGAATGTCGCCCCTCCGCACCAATCCTGACGAGAGCCTGACAAGTGGACGTGGTTCATCGCAGGAATCGTGCGATTACGGTCCCACGCTTCCATTCGCTACCTTTTGTCACAAATTCCGCAACACTGTGGCGGGCTTTTTGTTCAACGCCAGCAGCGTACCGGCGAGACCGAGCCCGACGGTGACGACCAGGGCGGCCGCCACCACGCCGGCCGCGCTGCCGGCCTGCCAGACGAAGGTCAGCGTCATCAGCCGCGTCACGATCATCCAGGCCGCGACGCTGCCGGCGATCACGCCGAACATTGCGGTGGCAAGGCCGATCAATAGATATTCGAGCGCATAAGCGCCGAGCAGCCGCAGCCGTGTGGCGCCCAGCGTCTTCAGGATCACGGCGTCGTAGACCCGGTGGCGATGGCCGGCGGCGAGTGCGCCGCCCAGCACCAGGATCGCCGAGATCAGGGTCACGGCGCTGGCGCCGCGGATGGCAAGCGCCAGATTAGTCACGACTGTGCCGACCGTCTCCATCACCTCGCGCACCCGAACGCTCGTCACCATCGGATAGGTGTCCGCGACCTGCTTGATGATCTGGCCGTCGCCGGCCGCATCGCCGCCGGCTTCGGTCAGCGTCGCGACGTGGGTGTGTGGCGCGCCCTTGAACGCGTTCGGCGAGAACACCAGCACGAAATTGATGCCCATCCCCTGCCAGTCGATGGTGCGCAGATTGCCGATTCTCGCCGGAATGTCGCGGCCGAGCACGTTGATGACGATTTCGTCGCCGAGCTTGAGGCCGAGCCCGTCCGCGATCTTCTTCTCCATCGAGACCAGCGGCGGGCCGGAATAGTCGGCGCCCCACCACTCGCCCTCGACCACTTTGGAGCCCTTCGGCAACTCGCCGGTATAGGTCAGGCCGCGGTCGCTTTGCAGCACCCATTCGGAATCGGTGGTGGGCTTGAGGTCCTCGGCGCGCACCCCGCGCGCGCTGACGATGCGCCCGCGCAGCATCGGCACGTCCTCGACCTTCGCGCCGGGCGCGATCCGGCGCAGATAATCGTCGAAGGGGGCTGCCTGCGTGCTCGGAATGTCGATGAAGAAGAACGACGGCGCGCGGTCCGGGAGCGCTGCGAGGAACTGCCGGCGCAGATTGCCGTCGATCTGGGTGATGGTGACGAGCACGGCAAGGCCGAGACCGAGCGACAGCACGACGGAGGGCGTCAGTGCGCCCGGCCGATGGATGTTGGCGATCGCGAGCCGCAGCATGGTGAAGCGGGTGCGCGGCAGCCGCCGCGCGATTGCCATCAGCGCGGCGGCGACCCCGCGCAGCACCGCGAAAACGACGACAGAGGAGAGCACGAACACAGCGGCGATGCGCTTGTCGAAGGACAGTCCGATCACCACAGCGATGAGCAGGGCGACGACGACGCCCATGAGCACGAGATAGCTCCAGCGCGGCCGGTGCCATTCCGAGCTAATGGTGTCGCGGAACAGTGCGGCGACCGGCACGTCATGCACGCGGCCGAGCGGCCACAGGCCGAAGGCGAGCGCCGTGAGGAGGCCATAGACGAAGGACAGTGCGAGCTCGTCGGCATGCACGGCCGGCACCACCGGCAGCGGCAAGAGCTTTCCGAACAGACCAACGATGGCGAACGGCATGGCCGCGCCGAGCACGAGGCCAATCACCGAGCCGATGGCCGCGAGCAGGACGACTTGCGCGAGATAAATTCCGAACACGTCGCGCCCCGTGGCGCCGACGGCCTTGAAGGCCGCGATCACTTCGAGCCGGCGGTCGATATGGCTCTTCACGGCGTTGGCGACACCGACGCCGCCGACCAGCAGCGCGGCGAGGCCGACCAGCGTCAGGAACTGCGTAAAGCGGCTGATATTACGCTCGAGCTGGGGCGAAGCATTGGAACGGCTGCGAACCTCCCAGCCGGCCTGCGGCGCGGCATTCCGCGCATCCGCGATGAAGGCGTCGGTGGCGCCGTCGCTGTTGGCCGTGTCGGGCAGTTTCACCCGGTAGACCCAGCGCACCAGGCTGCCGGGCTGGATCAGCCCGGTGGCACGCAAGGCAGCCTCGCTGATCAGGAAGCGCGGGCCAAAACCGATGCCGCTGGCGAGCTTGTCGGGCTCGGCCTCGACGCTGCTGCGGATCTGGAAGGTCGCCGAGCCGATGGTGACGCGGTCGCCGATTTTGAGCGAGAGCCGCGCCAGCAGCGCCGGATCGGCAGCGGCGCCGAATGCGCCGTCTCGCTCCGCCACCAGATCGGCCAGCGGCAATTGCGGTGCCAGCGTCAATTGTCCGAGCATCGGATAGGTGTCGTCGACAGCCTTCATCTCGACCAGCGCCAGCTTGCCATCAGTCGAGTGCGCCATGCCGCGCAAGGTGGCGGCGCTGGAGACCGTCCCGCGCGAGCGCAGGAAGGCGACCTCGTCGGGTTTCGCCTCGCGCTGGAACAGCACGAAAGAGACATCGCCGCCGAGCAGCGTGCGGCCTTCGCGGGCGAGACTGTCGCTCAAGCTCGCCGACACCGAGCCGACGCCGGCGATTGCCATCACGCCGAGCGCGATGCAGGCGATGAAGACGTAGAAGCCGCGCAAGCCTCCGCGCAATTCGCGCAGCGCATAACGCAGCGACAGCGCGATGCCGTTCGGCTTCGCAAACGGTTCGGCGGCTACGCTCATGCTTTGATCGTCTGCGTGTCGATGCGGCCCGAGCGCAGGCGGATCACGCGATCGCAGCGATGCGCGAGCGAGGAATCGTGCGTGACCAGCACCAGCGTCATGCCGCGCTCGCCGTGCTTGGTGAAGAGCAGATCGATAATCTGCTTTCCGGTGGTCTCGTCGAGATTGCCGGTCGGCTCGTCGGCGACGAGGATGGCGGGATCGGGCGCCAGCGCGCGCGCGAGCGCCACGCGTTGCTGCTCGCCGCCGGAGAGTTGCGTCGGATAATGATGCAGGCGGTCGCCGAGCCCGACCGATTGCAGCTCCTCCGCCGCGCGCTTGTTGGCGTCGGGATTGCCGGCGAGCTCGAGCGGCACCGCGACATTCTCCAGCGCCGTCATGGTCGGGATCAGATGGAAGGACTGGAAGACGATGCCGACCTGGCGGCCGCGGAAGCGGGCCAGAGCGTCCTCGTCGAGGGCATTGAAAGGCGTGCCATTGACCACCACCTCTCCGCTATCAGGACGCTCCAGCCCCGCCATCACCATCAGCAGCGTGGATTTGCCCGAGCCTGACGGGCCGATCAGGCCGATCGTCTCGCCCGAGCCGACGCGCAGGCTGATATCCTTGAGGATGTGAACGCGTGCCGCCCCCGTACCCAATGACAGATTGACGTTGGAGATGGCGATGGTGTCCGCGGCAGCGGCGAGCGAAGAGGATTCGATGCGAGTGTCCATGGTCCGGTCATATGGCAACTCCGATAGCGCGGTCGAGAGGCGTTACGGATTGTTCATGCACATAGCCGTGTTGATGCTCGCTTTGATGACGATTGCGAACCCGGCTTGGGCGGAGGCGACAAAGCCGGTCAAGCTTGTCGTTCTCGGCGATTCCTTGAGCGCCGGCCTTGGCCTTCCGGGCCAGGACGCATTTCCCATGAAGCTTCAAAAAGCCTTGCAGGCCAAAGGCATAGCCATTGACATGACCAACGCCGGCGTGTCGGGCGACACTTCGTCCGGCGGCCGCGACCGGCTCGACTGGTCGGTGCCCGATGGAACCGATGGCGTCATCGTCGAGCTCGGCGCCAACGACGCGATGCATGGCATCGACCCCGACTTGACGCGGGCCGCGCTGACCGACATCGTTCAGCGTCTCAAGGCGCGCAAGATCGCCGTGATGCTGTGTGGCATGCTGGCGCCGCCGAATTTCGGCGCGGACTACGGCGCGCGCTTCAATTCGATTTATCCGGATCTGGCGAAACAATTCGACGTGCCGCTCTATCCGTTCTTCCTCGACGGCGTCGCCGCCGACGCCAAGCTCAACCAGGCCGACGGCATCCATCCGACGGCAGTCGGTGTCGATATCATCGTTGGCAAGATCATGCCCACAGTGGAGGCATTCGTTGGCACGATTGCTCAGCAACGGCGTTGAATGCAGGCAGCGCCAACCCTAATTCCCAGGGTTTTACCGGGGAGAGGCCCGCGATGCTTCGCAGAGTCACACAACTGCGATAGGAATCAGGGTACCGGTGATTCGTCACCGGCTCTAAAATTTGGATATGATCCTTCCCAGGGATCATGCCCAAGCATCGGGAGTGCGAAACGATGCCGCGTTTGTTCACTGGTCTGGAAATTCCGGCCGAGATCGGCCAGTCGCTTTCCAACTTACGGGGCGGCCTTCCCGGCGCCCGGTGGATCGATCCCGAAAATTATCACGTCACTCTGCGCTTCATCGGCGATATCGACGGCATGTCCGCCAACGAGATCGCCTCAATGCTGTTTCGCGTCGACCGCAAGCCGTTCGAGGTGAAGGTGCAGGGGCTGACGAGCTTCGGCGGCCGCAAGCCGCGCGCGGTGGTCGCCACCATCGCGCCGAGCAAGCCGCTGATGGATTTGCAGGCCGAACTCGAACGCATGATGCAGCGGATCGGTCTCGATCCCGAAGGACGCAAATTCATTCCGCATGTCACGCTGGCCCGTCTGCACGACGCCACCGACCGCGACGTCGCCGACTATCTCTCCCTGCGCGGCTATTTTCCAAGCAAGGCTTTCATGGCGGAGCGGTTCGTACTGTTCTCATCGCGCGCATCGACCGGCGGCGGCCCGTATGTGGTCGAGGACGCCTACGAGCTGTGTGAGTAGCATGGCTTTCGTGCCCCGGACGCGCCGCAGCGCGTCCGGGACACGGAACGCATAGAGCCCCGCACCAATTGACGGCTTGCAATTTCCGCCGGTCTCTGGCGGTAAAGAGTGATGCTCTCCACCCAGAATTCCTCCTTCAGCGAAGCATACCAGGCCCAGATCGCGTCCGGCGCGATCGAACCCGATGCTGCTCAGGCCGAAATCGCCGAGGCCTATGCCGCGCTCGACCTGCGGCTTGCGAATTACAAGCCACAGCGCAAGCAGGGCTTGCTCAGCCGCTTGTTCAGCAACGGCGACAAGGACGAGGCGCCGCGCGGGCTCTATGTCCATGGCGAGGTCGGCCGTGGCAAGACCATGCTGATGGATCTGTTCTTCCAGCACTCCACCGTCGAGCACAAGCGCCGCGCGCATTTCCATGAATTCATGGCTGAGGTGCACGAGCGCATCTACGATTATCGCCAGAGCATCGCGCGCGGCGAGATCGCCGACGGAGACGTCATCGCGCTGACCGCGAACGCGATCTTCGAGGAGAGCTGGCTGCTCTGCTTCGACGAATTCCACGTCACCGACATCGCGGATGCGATGATTCTCGGTCGCCTGTTCGCAAAGCTGTTCGAGCTTGGCACCGTCGTGGTCGCGACCTCCAACGTCGCGCCCGACGATCTCTACAAGGGCGGCTTGAACCGCGCGCTGTTCCTGCCGTTCATCAAGCAGATCATCGACCACATGGATGTGCGGCGGCTCGATGCGCGCACCGACTTCCGGCTGGAAAAACTTCAGGGCGTGCCGATGTGGCTGACGCCAGCGGATGGCGACGCCGATGTCGCGCTCGACCGCGCCTGGTCGAAGATGACCGGCAATGCCAAATGCAAGTCGCACGACATTACGATCAAGGGCCGCACCTTGCACGTGCCGTGCTCGGCCCATGGCGTGGCGCGCTTTGCCTTCGCCGATCTCTGCGAGATGCCGCTCGGCGCATCTGACTATCTCAGGCTCGCGCACGACTATCACACCATCCTGGTCGACCATATTCCAGTAATGGACGTCTCCCAGCGCAACGCGGCCAAGCGCTTCATTACGCTGATCGACACGCTCTATGACAATGCCGTGAAGCTGATGGCCTCGGCCGATGCCAATCCGATCTCGCTCTACCTCGCCCACGAGGGCAACGAAGCCATGGAGTTCAAGCGGACCTCGTCGCGCCTGATCGAAATGAGCTCGGAATCGTATCTGGCGTTGCCTCACGGCCGCAAGGATTCCACTGCCAGCGGCTCCACCAAGGGTCTGGTGGAGACTTAAGTCCTATTTGCCAGCGCTGTCATTCCGGGGCGCCACAAAGTCGCGAGCCCGGAATCCATCACCAGCGCGCTCTGTTGCCGATGGATTCCGGGCTCGCCCACGCAATGGCGCGGACGCCCCGGAATGACAGCTCTGCGTTGCTGGCCGGAAATTCGCCAAGCCCGACAATTGGGCATCCACCGACTTGAACGGCGGAAGCGAAAGGGATAACCACCCTCTCAGTTTTCCCCTCCTTACGTGTCTAAAGGACAGGTTCACATGGCGCGCGACAAGATTGCTTTGATTGGCTCCGGCCAGATCGGCGGAACGCTGGCTCACCTCATCGGCCTGAAAGAACTGGGCGACGTGGTGATGTTCGACATCGCCGAGGGCGTGCCGCAGGGCAAGGCGCTCGATATCGCGCAGTCTTCGCCAGTCGACGGTTTTGACGCGCATTACACCGGTGCCAATTCCTACGAGGCGCTCGACAACGCAAAAGTCTGCATCGTCACCGCCGGCGTGCCGCGCAAGCCCGGCATGAGCCGCGACGATCTCCTCTCCATCAACCTCAAGGTCATGGAGCAGGTCGGTGCCGGCATCAAGAAGTACGCGCCCGACGCGTTCGTCATCTGCATCACCAACCCGCTCGACGCCATGGTCTGGGCGCTGCAGAAGGCTTCCGGCCTGCCGCACAAGAAGGTCGTCGGCATGGCCGGCGTGCTGGATTCGTCGCGCTTCCGCTACTTCCTGGCCGACGAGTTCAACGTCTCCGTTGAAGACGTCACCGCCTTCGTGCTCGGCGGCCATGGCGACACCATGGTGCCGCTGGTGAAGTACTCCACCGTCGCCGGCATCCCGCTGCCCGACCTCGTCAAGATGGGCTGGACCTCGCAGGCGCGCCTCGACGAGATCGTCGATCGCACCCGCAATGGCGGCGCCGAGATCGTCAATCTGCTCAAGACCGGCTCGGCCTTCTATGCACCGGCGGCATCCGCGATCGCGATGGCCGAGAGCTATCTGCGCGACAAGAAGCGCGTGCTGCCCTCGGCCGCCTACCTCAACGGCGAATACGGCGTGAAGGATATGTATGTCGGCGTGCCCGTCGTGATCGGCTCCAAGGGTGTCGAGCGCGTCGTCGAGATCGAGCTCGCCGGCAAGGACCGCGAAGCCTTCGACAAATCCGTCGGCGCGGTGCAAGGCCTCGTTGACGCCTGCAAGAAGATCGCCCCCGATCTTCTCGGCCGCTAAAGGCAAACAACCCGCCGAAGACCGAAACCCGGTCTTCGGCGGTTCCATTTCCGGGCCCGGGCAAATCGGGGCGGGTCCGGGACAACTCCAGTGTCTTCGCCGATTTCGATATCAAAGAATCCGGGTTGCAGTTCCTGTGGTATATGGTATGCCAGCCACAAGACTGAGGTGGGCCCTGGAGGTCACCGCCCGCGGGTTCAGGGAGCGATCATATGAATATCCATGAATATCAGGCCAAAGCGCTGCTGAGCGAGTTCGGCGTAGCGATCTCCAAGGGCGTTCCAGTCCTGAGTGCCACCGACGCAGATGCGGCGGCCATGGCCCTGCCGGGTCCGGTCTGGGTGGTGAAGAGCCAGATCCACGCTGGCGGCCGCGGCAAGGGCAAGTTCAAGGAAGCCAGCGCTGGTGACAAGGGCGGCGTCCGCATCGCCAAGTCGGCCGCGGAAGTCGCCGAATTCGCCAAGCAGATGCTGGGTGCGACGCTGGTGACCGTTCAGACCGGTCCCGCCGGCAAGCAGGTCAACCGCCTTTACATCGAGGACGGCTCCGACATCGACAAGGAATTTTATCTCTCGCTCCTGGTCGATCGCGAGACCTCGCGCGTCTCGTTCGTCGTCTCGACCGAAGGCGGCGTCAACATCGAGGACGTCGCGCACAACAGCCCAGAGAAGATCGTGACCTTCTCGGTCGATCCCGCGACCGGCATCATGGGTCATCACGGCCGCACCGTCGCAAACGCGCTAAAACTCTCCGGTGATCTCGCCAAGCAGGCCGAGAAGCTCACCGCGCAGCTCTACGCGGCCTTCGTCGCCAAGGACATGTCGATGCTGGAGATCAACCCGCTGGTTGTGACCAAGCAGGGCCAGCTCCGCGTGCTCGACGCCAAGGTGTCGTTCGACGACAATGCGCTGTTCCGTCACCCCGACGTGCTCGCGCTGCGCGACGAGACCGAAGAAGACGCCAAGGAAATCGAGGCGTCCAAATACGACCTCAACTACGTCACCCTCGACGGCAATATCGGCTGCATGGTCAACGGCGCTGGTCTTGCCATGGCGACGATGGACATCATCAAGCTCTACGGCATGGCGCCGGCGAACTTCCTCGACGTCGGCGGCAGCGCCAGCAAGGAGAAGGTCGCGGCCGCGTTCAAGATCATCACGGCGGATCCCAACGTGAAGGGCATCCTGGTCAACATCTTCGGCGGTATCATGAAGTGCGACGTGATCGCCGAAGGCGTCACCGCTGCGGTTCGTGAAGTCGGCCTCGGCGTGCCGCTGGTGGTCCGTCTCGAAGGCACCAATGTCGAGCTCGGCAAGAAGATCATCCGCGAATCCGGCCTGAACGTGGTGCCTGCCGACAATCTCGACGACGCCGCGCAGAAGATCGTGAAGGCCGTCAAGGGAGGCTAAGGCCATGACCCAGGACCACCTCGCCGCATCATCTCCGCTCCCCGAGCACGCGCGCCTCGCCGCGTTCGCCGGCGAATGGAATGGCGAAGAGGTGGTCTTCCCGTCGCGCTGGACGGCGGGCGGGCCGGCAACGTCGCGCGTCCTCGCGCGCATGGACCTGAACGGATTCTATCTGATTCAGGACAGTGTCCAGATGCGTGACGGCAAGCAGAGCTTCGCCACCCACGGCATCTTCACCTACGATCGCGACGACCGGACCTACAAATTGTTCTGGTACGATTCACTCGGCTACACGCCGCCCTCGCCCGCCTCCGGCGGGTGGGTCGGCAAGACCCTGACGCTGGTGCGCGGCTCGCTCCGCGGCAATGCGCGCCACGTCTACGAGATCATCGACGACAATTCCTATTCGTTGAAGATCCAGTTCTCGCCGGACGCGGAAGGCTGGGCTGACGTGCTCACCGGCGTCTACCGCCGCATCCACTGACCTCTCACTGTTAGTTTCGCGAAAGCAGACCTCATGTCCATCCTGATCGACAAGAACACCAAGGTCATCTGCCAGGGCTTTACCGGCAAGAACGGCACCTTCCATTCGGAGGCTGCGATTGCCTATGGCACCAAGATGGTCGGCGGCACCTCGCCGGGCAAAGGCGGCGCGACGCATCTGGGCCTGCCGGTGTTCGACACCGTGCGCGAGGCGCGCGAGAAGACCGGCGCAGATGCGTCGGTGATCTACGTGCCGCCGCCGGGCGCAGCGGATGCGATCTGCGAAGCCATCGACGCCGAGATTCCGCTGATCGTCTGCATCACCGAGGGCATTCCCGTTATCGACATGGTCCGCGTGAAGCGCTCGCTGTCAGGCTCCAAGTCGCGCCTGATCGGGCCGAACTGCCCCGGCGTTATGACCGCCGGCGAGTGCAAGATCGGCATCATGCCGGCCAACATCTTCAAGACCGGCTCCGTCGGCATCGTCTCCCGTTCGGGCACGCTCACTTACGAAGCCGTGTTCCAGACCTCCCAGGAAGGCCTCGGCCAGACCACCGCGGTCGGCATCGGCGGCGACCCGGTCAAGGGCACCGAGTTCATCGACGTGCTGGAGATGCTGCTGGCCGATCCCAAGACCGAGTCGATCATCATGATCGGCGAGATCGGCGGTTCCGCCGAGGAAGACGCCGCCCAGTTCCTCAAGGACGAGGCCAAGCGTGGCCGCAAGAAGCCGATGGTCGGTTTTATCGCGGGTGTCACGGCACCTCCCGGCCGCCGCATGGGCCATGCCGGTGCGATCATCTCTGGCGGCAAGGGCGATGCCGGTTCCAAGACCGACGCGATGAAATCCGCAGGGATTACAGTGTCGCCGTCGCCGGCGCGCCTCGGCCACACGCTTGCCGAAAAGTTGAAAGGCTAATTCACTCCTTCGTACTTTTCCGGGCGAAGTTTCGCAGCAAATAGGATAAATGGTGCCTGTCGCGTCGAGCCTCTGCCGGGGCGCTCGGCGTCAGCGCCGTTTGTTATGCGCGAACCGAAATCGCCAGGAACTCAAGTATGTCTCGCCAAGACGCGAACGCAGCCTTTGCCCTCTCGTCCTTTTTGCAGGGCACCAACGCCTCCTACATCGACGAAATCTACGCCCGCTACGAGAAGGATCCGTCCTCGGTCGACGCCGAGTGGCAGGAGTTCTTCAAGAGCCTCAACGACCAGCCCGCTGATATCAGCAAGAACGCCGAGGGCCCGTCCTGGGAGCGCGCCAACTGGCCGCTGGCCCCGAACGACGATCTCACCTCCGCCCTCGATGGCAACTGGGCCGAAGTCGAGAAGGCGGTCGGTGCCAAGATCGCCGCCAAGGCGCAGACCAGGGGCGGGGACATCTCTTCTGCCGACGTGCTTCAGGCGACGCGCGACTCCGTCCGCGCCCTGATGCTGATCCGCTCCTACCGCATGCGCGGCCACTTCCACGCCAAGCTCGATCCGCTCGGCATCGAAGCCCCGCGCAATCGCGAAGAGCTCGACCCACGCACCTACGGCTTCAGCGAGGCCGATTTCGACCGCAAGATCTTCCTCGATCACGTGCTCGGTCTCGAATATGCCAACTTGCGCGAAATCACCGCGATCTGCGAACGCACTTATTGCCAGACGCTCGGCGTCGAGTTCATGCACATCAGCAATGCCGCGCAGAAGGCCTGGATCCAGGAGCGCATCGAGGGGCCGGATAAGGAAATCTCCTTCACCCGCGAAGGCCGCCGCGCCATCCTGATGAAGCTGGTCGAGGCCGAGGGCTTCGAAAAATTCTGTGATACCAAGTTCACCGGCACCAAGCGCTTCGGGCTCGACGGCGGTGAATCGCTGATCCCTGCGCTCGAACAGATCATCAAGCGCGGCGGCAATCTAGGCGTGAAGGAAGTCGTGCTCGGCATGCCGCATCGCGGCCGCCTCAACGTGCTGACGCAGGTGATGGGCAAGGCCCATCGCGCACTGTTCCACGAGTTCAAGGGCGGCTCGGCCAACCCTGACGCGGTCGAAGGCTCCGGCGACGTCAAATATCACCTCGGCGCCTCATCGGACCGTGAGTTCGACGGCAACCGCATCCATCTGTCGCTGACCGCGAACCCCTCCCATCTCGAGATCGTCGATCCCGTGGTGCTCGGCAAGGTCCGCGCCAAGCAGGACCAGCATGGCGATCCGCCGGACCAGCGCATCTCGGTGATGCCGCTCTTGATGCACGGCGACGCGGCATTCGCGGGCCAGGGCGTGGTTGCGGAATGCTTCGGCCTGTCGGACCTGAAGGGCTACCGCACCGGCGGCTCCGTGCACTTCATCGTCAACAACCAGATCGGCTTCACCACCTATCCGCGCTACTCGCGCTCCTCGCCCTATCCGTCTGATGTGGCGAAGATGATCGACGCGCCGATCTTCCACGTGAACGGCGATGATCCGGAAGCGGTGGTGTTCGCCGCGAAGGTCGCGACCGAGTTCCGGCAGAAATTCCACAAGCCCGTCGTCATCGACATGTTCTGCTACCGCAGGCATGGTCATAACGAAGGCGACGAGCCGGCATTCACCCAACCGGTGATGTACAAGAAGATCGCGGCTCACCCCACGACGCTGGAGCTCTACGCCCGCCGGCTGATCAGCGAAGGCGTGATGACTGAGGGCGAGGTCGACAAGGCCAAGGCCGATTGGCGCGCGCGCCTCGATGCCGAGTTCGAGGCCGGCGCCGGCTACAAGCCGAACAAGGCCGACTGGCTCGACGGCAAATGGGCCGGCTTCAAGATCGCCGATCAGGAAGAGGATGCCCGGCGCGGCGTGACCGGCGTCGACGTCGCCGAGCTGAAGGAGATCGGGCGCAAGATCACCAAGGTGCCGGACGGTTTCCGCGTCCACCGCACCATTCAGCGTTTCCTCGAGAACCGCTCCAAGGCGATCGACACCGGTGCCGGCATCGACTGGGCGACCGGCGAGGCGCTGGCGTTCTGCACGCTGCTCAACGAAAACCACCACGTCCGCCTGTCCGGGCAAGATTCGGAGCGCGGCACCTTCTCGCAGCGTCACTCGGTCCTGATCGACCAGGAAGACGAGAGCCGCTACACGCCGTTCAACCATCTCGGCCACGAGCAGGGCCATTACGAGGTCATCAACTCGCTGCTGTCGGAAGAAGCCGTGCTCGGCTTCGAATACGGCTATTCGCTCGCCGAGCCGAACACGCTGACGCTGTGGGAAGCCCAGTTCGGCGACTTCGCCAACGGTGCGCAGGTCGTGTTCGACCAGTTCATCTCCTGCGGCGAGCGCAAATGGCTGCGCATGTCCGGTCTCGTCTGCCTCTTGCCGCACGGCTATGAGGGCCAGGGACCGGAGCACTCTTCGGCGCGTCTGGAGCGTTATTTGCAGATGTGCGCGGAAGACAACATGCAGGTCGTCTATCCGACCACGCCGGCGAACTACTTCCATGTGCTGCGCCGCCAGCTGCATCGCGAGATCCGCAAGCCGCTGATCGTGATGACGCCGAAGTCGCTGCTCCGTCACAAGCGGGCTGTGTCGCGCCTCGAGGAGCTCGCCAAGGGCACGACCTTCCACCGCATCCTCTACGACGACGCCCAGATGCTGCCGAACGAGGCGATCAAGCTCGTTCCGGACGACAAGATCCGCCGTATCGTGCTGTGCTCGGGCAAGGTCTATTACGACCTCTACGAGGAGCGCGAGAAGCGCGGCATCGATGACATCTATCTGATGCGCGTCGAGCAGCTCTATCCGGTGCCGCTGAAGGCGCTGGTGGCCGAGCTGTCCCGCTTCAAGAAGGCGGAAGTGATCTGGTGTCAGGAAGAGCCGCGCAACATGGGTGCATGGCACTTCATCGAGCCCTATCTGGAATGGGTGCTGAACCAGGTGAACGGTGCGAGCCGGCGTCCGCGTTATGTCGGCCGCGCCGCTTCCGCCGCGACCGCCACTGGTCTGATGTCCAAGCATCAGGCGCAGTTGAAGGCGTTTCTGGACGAAGCACTGAGCTAACAATTTTGGAACTGAGTCATGCCCCGCGAAAGCGGGGCATCCAGTACTCCGTGCCGTTTGTGCTGATCACCAACGTCTCGGAGTGCTGGACCGCCCGCTCCAGTGCGCAAGCGCGCACAAGGCGGACGATGACATTTGAAATTCTCGACCGCTACTCGCGATCTCCTTAAGGAAAAGAGCATGACTGAAATTCGTGTGCCGACGCTCGGCGAATCCGTCACCGAGGCCACCATCGGCCGCTGGTTCAAGAAGGCCGGCGATTCCGTCTCCGTCGATGAACCCCTGGTGGAGCTCGAGACCGACAAGGTCACCATCGAAGTCCCGGCGCCCTCCGCCGGCACGCTGAGCGAGATCGTCGCCGCCGATGGCACGACCGTTGCGGTCGGCGCGCTGCTCGGCCAGATTACCGACGGTGCCGGCGTCGCCAAGCCCGCCGCTGCGCCTGCGAAGCCTGCTGCTGCTGCTTCGGCTCCTGCCGCGGCGCCCGCGCCGGCTCCCGCCGCGAAGGCGCCGCCCGCCGATGCGCCGCTCGCGCCGTCCGTGCGAAAACTCTCCGCCGAGACCGGCATCGACGCTTCGACCGTTCCGGGCTCCGGCAAGGATGGCCGCGTCACCAAGGGCGACATGCTCGCCGCGATCGAGCGTGCGGCCTCCGCGCCGACCCCGGTCAATCAGCCTGCCGCCGCCGTGCAGGTGCGCGCGCCGTCACCGGCCGATGACGCCGCCCGCGAAGAGCGCGTCAAGATGACCCGGCTGCGCCAGACCATCGCGCGCCGCCTCAAGGACGTGCAGAACACCGCGGCCATGCTCACGACCTTCAACGAGGTCGACATGACCAACGTGATGGCGCTGCGTGCGCACTACAAGGATGCGTTCGAGAAGAAGCACGGCAGCAAGCTCGGCTTCATGGGCTTCTTCACCAAGGCCGTCGTGCAGGCGCTGAAGGACATCCCGGCGGTCAACGCCGAGATCGACGGCACCGATTTGATCTACAAGAACTACTACCACATCGGCGTCGCCGTCGGCACCGACAAGGGCCTGGTCGTGCCTGTGGTGCGCGACTGCGACCACAAGTCGATCGCCGACATCGAGAAGGGCATCGCCGATTTCGGCCGCCGCGCCCGTGACGGCCAGCTCAAGATCGACGAGATGCAGGGCGGCACCTTCACCATCACCAATGGCGGCATCTACGGCTCGCTGATGTCGACCCCGATCCTGAACGCACCGCAGTCCGGCATCCTAGGCATGCACAAGATCCAGGAGCGGCCGATGGTCATCGGCGGCAAGATCGAGGTCCGCCCGATGATGTATCTGGCGCTGTCCTACGATCACCGCGTGATCGACGGCAAGGAAGCCGTCACCTTCCTGGTTCGCGTCAAGGAGAGCCTGGAGGATCCGGCCCGCCTGGTGCTCGATCTCTGATCCCTGATGCTTTGCGAGCGCCGTCGCCCTTTCGAGCGACGGCGCATGTCGAACCATGGAGGCGTGCGTGACGGATAAGGTCGTCATCATCACCGGCGGCAGCCGCGGCATCGGGCGGGCGACCGCGCTTGCGACGGCCGCGCGCGGCTTCCGTGTCGTGGTCGGCTATGCCAGCAACAAGCAGGCCGCCGACGAGGTCGTCGCCGCGATCAAGGCCTGCAACGACAAAGCGATCGCGGTGAAATGCGATGTCGCCGAAGAAGGCGACATTCTCGAACTGTTCAAGGCGGCGGACAAGTTCGGCACGTTAGGGGCGCTCGTCAACAACGGCGGCATCGTCGGCAAGAGCGGCGTGCGTGTCGACGAGATGTCGGCCGAGCGCATCCAGCGCGTGATGGCGGTCAACGTCACCGGCTCCATTCTCTGCGCGCGCGAAGCCGTCAAGCGAATGTCGACCAAGCATGGCGGCCAAGGCGGCGTCATCATCAATCTGTCGTCGGTCGCTGCCAAGCTCGGCTCGCCCAACACCTATGTCGACTATGCCGCGTCCAAGGGCGCGATCGATTCCTTCACCATCGGCCTCGGCCATGAGGTCGCGAGCGAAGGCATTCGTGTCGCGGGCATCCGCCCCGGACTGATCGACACCGAAATCCACGCCGCCGGCGGCGAGCCCGACCGCGCCCATCGCCTTGCCCATATGGTGCCCATGAAGCGCGTCGGCACCGCCGACGAGATCGCCAACGCCATTGTCTGGCTGCTGTCGGACGAGGCCTCCTACATCACCGCAGCCACTCTCGATGTGTCCGGCGGACGCTAACGCACCGGCGGACGCTGACACATCCTCATCACGCTAAACCTACGGGACTTTCTCTCATGGCTATCTACGATCTCGTCGTCATCGGCACCGGACCTGGCGGTTATGTCTGCGCGGTGCGCGCCAGCCAGCTCGGCATGAAAGTCGCTGTGGTCGAAAAGAACTCAACGCTGGGCGGCACCTGCCTCAATGTCGGCTGCATGCCGTCGAAGGCACTGCTGCACGCCTCCGAAATGTTCGAGGAAGCCGGGCATTCCTTTGCCAAGATGGGCGTCAGTGTCTCCGCGCCGAAGCTCGAACTGCCGGCGATGATGAACTTCAAGCAGCAGGGCATCGACGGCAACGTCAAGGGCGTCGAGTTCCTGATGAAGAAGAACAAGGTCGACGTGCTCAAGGGCACCGGCAAAATTCTGGGCACCGGCAAGGTCGAAATCTCAGCCGACGGCAAGTCGCAAGTGATCGAGACCAGGAACATCGTCATCGCCACCGGCTCGGACATCGCGCGTCTGAAGGGTATCGAGATCGACGAGAAGCGCATCGTATCCTCGACCGGCGCGCTGTCGCTCGAAAAGGTGCCCGGCAGAATGCTGGTCATCGGCGCTGGCGTGATCGGGCTTGAGCTCGGCTCGGTGTGGCGTAGACTCGGGTCCGAAGTCATGGTCGTGGAATTTCTCGATCGCATCCTGCCCGGCATGGACGGTGAGATCGCGAAGCAATTCCAGCGCATCCTTGAAAAGCAGGGATTCGCATTCAAGCTTGGTTCGAAGGTGACCGGCGTCGAAGCGAACAGCAAGGCACTGCTTGCGAAGATCGAGCCGGCTGCGGGCGGCGCGGCCGAAACCATCGAAGCCGACGTCGTGCTGGTCTGCATCGGCCGCGTGCCCTATACCGATGGGCTCGGTCTCAAGGAAGCCGGCGTCGCGCTCGACAATCGCGGGCGCGTGCAGATCGATCCGCATTTCGCCACCAGTCTGAAGGGCGTCTATGCCATCGGCGACGTCGTCGCGGGGCCCATGCTCGCGCACAAGGCCGAGGATGAAGGCGTTGCGGTTGCGGAGATCATCGCAGGGCAAGCCGGCCACGTGAATTACGACGTGATCCCGGGCGTGGTGTATACCACGCCGGAAGTGTCCTCCGTCGGCAAGACCGAGGAAGATCTGAAGCAGGCCGGCGTCGCTTATACCGTCGGGAAGTTTCCCTTTACCGCCAACGGCCGCTCCAAGGTCAACCAGACCACAGACGGCTTCGTGAAGATCCTCGCAGATGCGAAGACCGATCGCGTGCTCGGCGTGCACATCATCGGCATTGAGGCCGGCGAAATGATCCATGAAGCTTGCGTGCTCATGGAGTTTGGCGGCAGTGCGGAAGATCTCGCCCGTACCTGCCACGCGCATCCGACCCGCTCGGAAGCCATCAAGGAAGCCGCGCTTGCGGTCGGCAAGCGGGCCATGCATATGTAGGCACGTGCCCGGCGCTGGATCGGGCGGGAAACACATGCTGCGCCGCCTTCTTCAACCGGTCTGGGTCCTGCTGGCGATCATCTTCCTGATCGAAGCCTGGCTGTGGGATCATCTCGAGCCGATCGTCGCAAAGGTCGTCGCGCTGATCCCGCTCGCCCGGTTCAAGTCGTGGCTGGGGGAACGCGTCGATGCGCTGTCGCCGGCGATGACGCTGATCGTATTTGTGGTCCCGATCCTCCCACTGTTTCCGCTCAAGCTGGTGGGCCTGTGGCTGCTCACGCATGAATATTGGACCAGCGCGGTGTTCACGATCCTGTTCGCAAAGATGCTCGGCGTCGGCGTCACCGCCTTCGTGTTCGATGTCACCCGCGACAAGCTGCTGGAGATGCACTGGTTCGAGCGGCTCTACGAGCTGGTCTTGAGGCTGCGCGCCAAGGCCACTGAACTGGTCGAACCGGTCAAGCGGCGCATCCGCGAGCTCGTCACGGGCAACGGCGAAGGCTGGTCCTCGCGCACGCTCCGTCTGATCCAGCGCTTTAGGAAGAGCGTGCACGAAGCGCGGTAATTAATATCTTTCACCGTCACCCTGAGGTGCTCGCCTCTTCGGCGAGCCTCGAAGGGCGACGGCCCGCCTGCATTCTGGCCGTTCATCCTTCGAGGCTCCGAGCATAGTGCTAATGCACTGCGCTCTTCGCACCTCAGGATGACGGAATTGATATGGATGCCGAACTCGCCTACCCGTGCAGATGCAACAGATGCGGCGCCCATACGCCGAGCACGGTCATGCCGAGCCCTGCGAGCGTCAGGAGGCCGGCGATCCAGGCGAGCGGCAGCATGCCGGTGATGATGGTGGCCGAAGCGAGCACGATGCCGATCTGGAAGGCGGCCGAGGCGAGCTCGAAGTGATGATATTTCGCGGTCGCCTCGTCGCGTTCATGCTCGGCATGCTTGGCCCTCTCGGCGAGCTGCTCGGTGCCTTCGCCGGTCTCCGACTCCGAGCGATAGCGCGATGCGGTCTTCTGCCAGTCGTCGATCTGCTTCTGCACCGCCGCCTTCATGGCGTCATCGGAGGCGCTGCCCAGCGTCAGCTTGCCCTGGTCGGCGGCGGTCTGCACGACCGTGCGTCGGATGCTCTTGGCCTGGAAGAACGCCCAGAGGTTGGAGGCCTCGACGTTCTTGCTGATCGACTCTGTCTGCGCGCCCTTGCCGAGCGTTTCCGAGATCGCCAGGAACAGGGCCAACACCGCGATCAGCAGGGCGATCTTCTTGCTCTCGCCGGATGCATGCTCGACATGCTCGGCGTGCTCCATGCTCTCGTGTGCGCTCATGAGTCCCTCCTGTATCGATTCCCCACGATTGACCGAACCGCGGGCGCCGCGCAAGAGGCATGCGCTCGATGACAGCTTGATGTCAGGAATCCGCGGCGCTTTCACCGCCTTGGATGCGCACTCGCATAGACTTGCAGCAGCCGCTCCGAATCGATGCCGGTATAGATTTGCGTGGTCGAGAGCGAGGCATGGCCGAGCAGTTCCTGGATCGCGCGCAAGTCGCCGCCGCGCGACAACAGATGCGTGGCGAAGGAGTGCCGCAGCGCGTGCGGCGTCGCGCTGTCGGGCAGGCCGAGCGCACCGCGCAGGCGCTCCATCGCCAGCTGGATGATGCGCGGGCTGAGCGGACCGCCGCGCGCGCCGACGAAGATCGGTCCGTCCGGCGGCAGCGGGTGCGGGCATATCGCAACATATTCGTCGATCAGCGCCAGCACGTTTTGCAGCACCGGCACCATGCGCGTCTTGTTGCCTTTGCCTGTCACCACGAGCACGTCGCCTTCGCCGGCCTTCGGCACCTCGCGCCGCTTCAGGCCCAGCGCTTCGGAGATGCGCAAGCCCGATCCATAGAGCAGCGCCATCACGGCGGCGTCGCGCACCAGGATCCAGGTCTCGCGCTCCTCGCCCGCGCGCTCGTCGGCGTCGGCGAGGCGTTTGGCCGATGCCATCGGCAGCGGCTTCGGCAGGCTCTTTGCGACTTTTGGCGCGCGGATCGCCGACAAGGCGCCGACCTTGCCCTTGCCCTCGCGCTCCAGGAAACGTCCGAACGAGCGCAGGCCGGCGAGCGCGCGCATCAGCGAACGGCCGGCAATATCGTCGGCGCGCCGCATCGCCATGAAGGCCCTGATGTCGGTGGCTTCGAGCGAGGCGAACCGCGCCAGCGTCACGCGCTCGCCCCAATGGCTACAGAGGAAATCCAGGCACTGCCGCAAGTCGCGGCCATAGGCCTCCAGCGTCTTCGGCGACAGCCGCCGCTCGGCGCCGAGATGCGACAGCCAGCGCGCCATCTCCTGCGCGATCGAGGGATCGGCGCTGGCGAGCTCGATATGTGGGGCGGCCGCTTTGCTCATGCGCTCTGGACGGAATGATTCCGCACAGTATATCGCATCACACAAGTTTACTGTTCGCTAAGGCGGCCCCGGGGCGCTAGCCTCAAGTCCCCGAAGGTTCCGATTCTCAGCTCATGGATCAATCGTCGCGCAGCAACGCCCCCGCCAACGCGACCCTCATGGTCGACGTGCTGGTGCCGGTCGCGCTCGACCAGACCTATTCCTACAAGGTGCCGCGCGGGATGGAGCTGAAGGCCGGCGATCTCGTCGGCGTGCCGCTTGGGGCCCGCGAGGTGCTCGCCGTGGTCTGGGGTGAAGATGCCAATCCCGATCCGCGCCTGCACAACCGCCTCAAGGAGGTCAACGAGAAGCTCGACGTTCCGCCCTTGAAGCCGGAGCTGCGCGCGGTCGTCGACTGGGTCGCCAACTACACGCTGAGCCCGCGCGGCATGGTGCTGCGTATGTGCCTGCGCATGGGCGAAAACCTTGGACCCGAGCGCGTGCGCGCGGGTGTGCGCCTGGCCGGCGATTTCCCGCGGCGGCTGACGCCGGCGCGCCAGCGTGTGCTCGAGGTGCTGTCGGACCGGCTGCTGCACGGCAAGTCCGAAGCGGCCAAGCAAGCCGGCGTCTCCGCCGGCGTGATCGACGGTCTCATCGACGAAGGAACGCTCACGGTCGAGCCGATGCCGCCGCCGCCTCCGCCGCCGACGCCCGATCCGGAGTTCGGCCGGCCGGATTTTTCGCCGCTGCAGCGTGCCGGCGTGGATGCAATGCGCGCGCTCGCAGCCAACGGCACCTTTCACGTCGCGCTGCTCGATGGCGTCACCGGCTCCGGCAAGACCGAGGTCTATTTCGAGGCGGTGGCGGAAACCATCCGTCGCGGCAAGCAATCGCTGATCCTGATGCCGGAGATCGCGCTGACCGGACAGTTCCTCGACCGCTTCGCGCAGCGCTTTGGCGTGCGGCCGATCGAATGGCACTCCGAGCTCACCCCGCGCACCCGCGCGCGCAATTGGGCCGCGATCTCTGGAGGCACCGCGCCGGTCGTGGTCGGTGCGCGCTCGGCGCTGTTTTTGCCTTACGCCAATCTCGGCCTCATCGTGGTCGATGAAGAGCACGATCAGGCCTACAAGCAGGACGAGGGCGTGCATTACCACGCCCGCGATATGGCGGTGGTGCGCGCCCATATCGCAAAAATTCCGATCGTGCTGGCGTCCGCGACGCCGTCGGTGGAGTCCGAAGTCAATGCGCGCAAGAACCGCTATCAGCGCGTCGCGCTGCCCTCGCGCTTCGGCGGCCAGCACATGCCGCATATCGAGGCCATCGACATGCGCCGCGAGCCGCCGGCGCGCGGCCGCTATATCTCGCCGCGGCTGTCCGGCGAGATCAGGACCGCGATCGAAAAGCGCGAGCAGGCGCTGCTGTTCCTCAATCGCCGCGGCTATGCGCCGCTGACATTGTGCCGCGCTTGCGGCCATCGCTTCGCCTGCACCATCTGCGATGCCTGGCTGGTCGATCACCGCTTCCGCCAGCGCCTCGTCTGCCATCACTGCGGTTTTTCGATGCCGCGGCCTCCAACCTGTCCGCATTGCGCAGCCGAGGAATCGCTGGTCGCGGTCGGCCCCGGCGTCGAGCGCTTGCAGGAAGAGGCGGCCGCGCTATTCCCGGAGGCGCGCACCATGGTGCTGTCGAGCGATCTCATCACCTCGATCGAGACGATGCGCTCGGAACTCGCCGAGATCGCCGAGGGCCGCGTCGATATCATCATTGGCACGCAGCTCGTTGCCAAGGGCCACAATTTTCCGCGGCTCAATCTGGTCGGCGTGGTCGATGCGGATCTCGGCCTTAGCAACGGCGATCCGCGGGCGGCGGAACGCACCTGGCAATTGCTCAACCAGGTGATCGGCCGCGCCGGGCGCGAGCAGGGCCGCGGCGTCGGCTATCTCCAGACCCATCAGCCGGATCATCCCGTGATGAAGGCGCTGATCGCCTGCGACCGCGAGGCCTTCTACGACAGCGAGATCGATCTGCGCGAGAAGACGCTCTATCCGCCGTTCGGCCGGCTTGCGAGCCTGATCATTTCCGCGGGCGATCGCCCGAGCGCGGAAGGCCTGGGCCGCAAGCTCGTTGCGCTCGCGCCGCGCGACGAGCGCGTGGTGGTGCTGGGCCCGGCGGAAGCCCCGCTCGCCGTCATCAAGGGCCGCTACCGCTTCCGCATCCTGGTAAAATCGGCGCGCGGCTTCGACCTGTCGGACTACTTGCGCAACTGGCTCGCAGTATGCCCGAAGCCGAAGGGCAATCAGAAGCTCGAGGTGGATGTCGATCCGCAGAGCTTTTTGTAGTTTTCTGTCATTCCGGGGCGCGACAAAGTCGCGAGCCCGGAATCCATCGGGCGGCATTATCTGCGGGGAAATGGATTCCGGGTTCGCGCTTCGCGCGCCCGGAATGACGAACAAAAAAGCCCGTGGTCCCCCAAGACCACGGGCTCGTTTCACGCGCGCATCAAACTGATGAAAACTGCGCGTGTGGGATAGGCGCGTCGAACGCCGTTAGGAGACGACTTCCGCGGTGACGCGGCCGACGCCGGCACCGGTGAGACCGATGGCGCGGGCAGCGCCGGTGGAGAGGTCGAGCACGCGGCCGCGCACGAAGGGGCCACGGTCATTGATGGTGACGATGACGCTCTGGCCGCCATGGGTGACGCGGAGCTTGGTGCCGAACGGCAGCGAACGGTGCGCCGCGGTCATGGCGTTCTGGTTGAAGCGCTGGCCCGACGCGGTCCGGCTGCCGGACTCGTTGCCGTAAAAGGAGGCCATGCCCGAGAAGCTGCGGCCAGTGCCCGCCCACGGCGTCATCGACGCGTTGGCGTTGCGCCAATCCGGGGTAGCGCCGGCATCGTTCCGGGCGTGGTGGCGGTGATGGTGAGAAGCCCGGTGGTGATGCCTGGATTTGGCGGAAGCCTCGGTGGCAGTTCCACCGACGAGGAGAGTTGCAGCGACGAAAGCGATCGCCGTACGCGGCCGGGTCACAGTGCCCAGCGTCTTCAAAGACAGCATTTAGTGGTCCCTACGCTAGTATTGCCACATATGTGGCTAGTGGAGCCCCCATCAGTTTGTGAGCGGGTTGGCGTTTCGATTCCTAATGAGGCGTGAATTGGGCAGTAAATCCGTTCTATGTCGCCATGTAATATCTTGTGATCTGAATCGATATTCAGGCGATGTTCCGTAATCTTTCGCTTTAACGAATTATTAACCGGTCGATTACTTACAAATACTGTAAAACGAAGTTGTTATTATTCGCGTTTAGAATTGGGTAAGTATTCGGCGATCGGCACCGGCGTGGCTGCAGTCACGGCTCAGCGAGTCGTGTTCATGGCCGCCATGCGCTGAGGGCAGGAACGAATGGACTGGTTGTCGACCTAGCGGTCACGGCAATTCCGCGGCGTGGCAGGCACCATGCGGATCGTCGTGACGCATCGCGCGCTGCGACGAACTGGCGACAGAACGTGGTGCCTTTAATTTGTCGTCATGTTGCACGTGCGCGCCTGCTATGTTAGCAAAGCCGCGATTTTAACGGACCCGGCACCTCCCGTGTCGGCCGAGAATCAAAGTCCCGCTTGAATTCCAAGGGCTTGGATCGCTAGGCGCCGCTTCGTGGCGACGGTTTTTCCCTTGCGAATTTGACAGCTAAAAGAGCGCGTCTGTGGCTGCAGAAGATACGTCCGTTTCAGGTGTGTCGGGCCGTTATGCAACGGCCTTGTTTGAACTGGCCCGCGACCAGAAAGTGGTCGACGAGGTCAAAGCCGATCTCGACAGGTTCGAAGGTCTGCTGAACGAAAGCGCTGATCTCAAGCGCCTCGTCCGCAGTCCGGTTTTCGCGGCCGAGGCCCAGTCCCGGGCGCTTTCGGCCGTTCTGGACAAGGCTGGCATTGCCGGCATCTCCGCCAATTTCCTCAAAGTGCTGACCGCCAACCGCCGCCTTTTCGCGGTGGCTGACGTCGTCCGCGCCTACCGCGCCCTCGTCGCCAGGTTCAAGGGCGAGGCGACCGCGGATGTCACGGTGGCGGAAGCGCTTTCGGACAAGAATCTCGACGCCCTCAAGGTTGCCCTGAAGTCGGTGACCGGCAAGGAAGTCGCGCTCAACGTGAAGATCGATCCCTCGATCATCGGTGGCCTCGTCGTGAAGCTTGGCAGCCGCATGGTTGATAGTTCGCTTCGCACCAAACTCAATTCGATCAAGCACGCGATGAAAGAGGCAGGCTGATGGACATCCGCGCCGCGGAAATTTCCGCGATCCTCAAGGACCAGATCAAGAATTTCGGCCAGGAAGCTGAAGTCTCCGAAGTCGGACAGGTGCTGTCCGTCGGTGACGGTATCGCGCGCGTCTATGGTCTGGACAACGTCCAGGCTGGCGAAATGGTCGAGTTCGAGAACGGCACCCGCGGCATGGCGCTGAACCTCGAAACCGACAACGTCGGTATCGTTATTTTCGGCGCCGACCGCGAGATCAAGGAAGGCCAGACCGTCAAGCGCACCCGCGCCATCGTGGACGCGCCCGTCGGCAAGGGCCTGCTCGGCCGCGTCGTCGACGCGCTCGGCAACCCGATCGACGGCAAGGGCCCGATCCAGGCCGACAAGCGCATGCGCGTCGACGTCAAGGCGCCCGGCATCATCCCGCGCAAGTCGGTGAGCGAGCCCATGGCGACCGGCCTCAAGGCGATCGACGCCCTGATCCCGATCGGCCGCGGCCAGCGCGAGCTGATCATCGGCGACCGCCAGACCGGCAAGACCGCGATCGCGCTCGATACCATCCTGAATCAGAAGCCGCTCAACGCGCAGCCGGACGAGAACATCAAGCTGTATTGCGTCTATGTCGCGATCGGCCAGAAGCGTTCGACCGTTGCCCAGTTCGTCAAGGTGCTGGAGGAGCAGGGCGCGCTGGAATATTCGATCATCGTCGCCGCGACCGCGTCGGATCCGGCGCCGATGCAGTACATCGCGCCGTTCACCGGCTGCACCATGGGCGAGTACTTCCGCGACAACGGCATGCACGCCGTCATCATCTATGACGATCTGTCCAAGCAGGCCGTCGCCTATCGCCAGATGTCGCTGCTGCTGCGCCGCCCGCCGGGCCGCGAAGCCTATCCGGGCGACGTGTTCTATCTGCACTCCCGCCTGCTCGAGCGCGCGGCGAAGCTGAACAAGGACCAGGGCTCGGGCTCGCTGACGGCGCTGCCTGTTATCGAAACCCAGGCCAACGACGTGTCGGCCTACATTCCGACCAACGTCATCTCGATCACCGACGGCCAGATCTTCCTTGAAACCGACCTGTTCTTCCAGGGCATCCGTCCTGCCGTGAACGTCGGTCTGTCGGTGTCGCGCGTCGGCTCCTCGGCGCAGACCAAGGCCACCAAGAAGGTCGCCGGCAAGATCAAGGGCGAGCTGGCGCAGTACCGCGAAATGGCGGCGTTCGCGCAGTTCGGCTCCGACCTTGACGCCTCGACCCAGCGCCTGCTCAACCGCGGCTCGCGCCTGACCGAACTGCTGAAGCAGCCGCAGTTCTCGCCGCTGAAGATGGAAGAGCAGGTCTGCGTGATCTGGGCCGGCACCAATGGCTATCTCGATCCGCTTCCGGTCAACAAGGTGCGCGCGTTCGAGGACGGCCTGCTCTCGCTGTTGCGCGGCAAGCACGTCGACATCCTCAACACGATCCGCGACAGCCGCGATCTCTCCGACGACACCGCTGCCAAGCTGAAGTCGGTGGTCGAAGGCTACGCGAAGTCTTTCGCATAAGAAGGCCGTCAAGGCCGGGCTAAAGCGCGAAGCGCGTCTTCGCATTTGGTGTCCCGGCCATCCACGCCTTGCTGCGTGGCTGACGAAGACGTGGATGTTCGGGACGAACCCGGGCATGACGACTGGGATAGGCTAGCGGCTTGACCTTAAGTGTCGAACCGCCGGGGTGAACGAAGAATGGCGTCACTTAAAGACATGCGCGTCCGCATCGCCTCCACCAAGGCGACGCAGAAGATCACGAAGGCCATGCAGATGGTCGCGGCATCCAGGTTGCGCCGCGCCCAGCAAGCGGCCGAGGCGGCGCGGCCCTATGCCGACAAGATGAGCGCGGTGATCTCCAACATCGCCGGGGCCGCCGCGGGCTCGCCCGGTGCGCCGGCGCTGCTTGCCGGCACCGGCCGCGACCAGGTTCACCTGCTGCTGGTCTGCACCGGCGAGCGCGGCCTGTCCGGCGCCTTCAACTCCTCGATCGTGCGCCTCGCGCGTGAGCGCGCCCAGGCGCTGATCGCGCAGGGCAAGGACGTGAAATTCTTCTGCGTCGGCCGCAAGGGCTATGAGCAGCTCCGCCGCCTGTACGACAAGCAGATCGTCGAGCACCTCGATTTGCGCAGCGTTCGCCAGCTCGGCTTCATCAACGCCGAAGCCATCGCCAAGAAGGTGCTGGCGCGTTTCGACGCCGGCGAGTTCGATGTCTGCACGCTGTTCTACGCGCAGTTCAAGTCGGTGATCGCCCAGATCCCGACCGCGCAGCAGATCATTCCGCTGACGGTGGAAGAAAAGGCGGCGAACGCGCCGTCGACATCCTACGAATACGAGCCCGAGGAGGACGAGCTCCTCTCCGGCCTGTTGCCGCGCAACGTGGCGGTGCAGATCTTCCGCGCGCTACTGGAAAACAACGCCTCGTTCTACGGCGCGCAGATGAGCTCGATGGACAATGCCACCCGCAATGCCGGCGAAATGATCCGCAAGCAAACCCAGATCTACAACCGAACCCGTCAAGCCCAGATCACCAAGGAGCTGATCGAGATCATCTCCGGCGCCGAGGCGGTCTGACGCACAAACTAAACGACGGTCGTTCAAGTCCAGAATTTCGAAGGAGAGCTTCATGGCTACAGCAGCTAACCCGGTCGGTCGCGTCACCCAGGTCATGGGCGCCGTTGTCGACGTTCAGTTCGAAGGCCACCTGCCGGCCATTCTCAATTCGCTGGAAACCAAGAACGGTAACATCCGCCTCGTGCTGGAAGTTGCCCAGCATCTTGGCGAGTCCACTGTGCGCACGATCGCGATGGACGTGACCGAAGGCCTGGTGCGCGGCCAGGAAGTGACCGACACCGGTCAGCCGATCGCGGTTCCGGTGGGCGCAGGCACGCTCGGACGCATCATGAACGTGATCGGCGAGCCGATCGACGAAGCCGGCCCGATCAAGTCCGAAGGTCTCCGCGCCATCCACCAGGAAGCGCCGACCTACACCGACCAGTCGACCGAAGCTGAAATTCTCGTCACCGGCATCAAGGTTGTCGATCTCCTTGCTCCGTACGCAAAGGGCGGCAAGATCGGCCTGTTCGGCGGCGCCGGCGTCGGCAAGACCGTGCTGATTCAGGAGCTGATCAATAACGTCGCCAAGGCGCACGGCGGTTACTCGGTGTTCGCCGGTGTCGGCGAGCGTACCCGCGAAGGCAACGACCTCTATCACGAGTTCATCGAGTCCAAGGTCAACGCCGATCCGCACAATCCGGATCCGAGCGTGAAGTCGAAGTGCGCGCTGGTGTTCGGCCAGATGAACGAGCCGCCGGGCGCGCGCGCCCGCGTCGGCCTCACCGGCCTGACCGTCGCCGAGCACTTCCGCGACCAGGGCCAGGACGTGCTGTTCTTCGTCGACAACATCTTCCGCTTCACGCAAGCGGGCTCGGAAGTGTCGGCGCTGCTCGGCCGTATTCCTTCGGCGGTGGGTTATCAGCCAACGCTCGCCACCGACATGGGCGCGCTCCAGGAGCGCATCACCACCACGCAGAAGGGCTCGATCACCTCGGTGCAGGCCATCTACGTTCCGGCCGACGACTTGACCGACCCGGCGCCTGCGACCTCCTTCGCCCACTTGGACGCCACCACGGTGCTGAACCGTGCGATCTCGGAAAAGGGCATCTATCCCGCCGTGGACCCGCTCGACTCGACCTCGCGCATGCTCTCGCCGCTCGTTGTCGGCCAGGAGCACTACGACACGGCGCGCATGGTCCAGCAGGTGCTGCAGCGCTACAAGTCGCTTCAGGACATCATCGCCATCCTCGGCATGGACGAGCTTTCCGAGGAGGACAAGCTGACGGTGGCCCGCGCCCGCAAGATCGAGCGCTTCCTGTCGCAGCCGTTCCACGTCGCCGAAATCTTCACCGGCTCGCCCGGCAAGTTCGTCGACCTCGCGGACACCATCAAGGGCTTCCGCGGCCTCTGCGAAGGCAAGTATGACCACCTGCCGGAAGCCGCCTTCTACATGGTCGGCACCATCGAAGAGGCGGTCGAGAAGGGCAAGAAGCTCGCCGCTGAAGCGGCTTAAGCGGCGGATGGCGAATGGGGAGCAGCAAATAGCTGCTCTCAGCCGCCACTCGCTATTCGCCACTCGCTATTCGCAAGGCATCTCATGGCCACCCTTCACTTCGATCTCGTCTCGCCGGAAAAGCTCGCATTCTCGGGTGAGGTCGACCAGGTCGACATTCCCGGCGCCGAGGGCGATTTCGGCGTTCTGGCGGGACATGCGCCGGTCGTGGCTGCAATCCGGCCCGGCATTCTCACCATCACCACCGCCGGCAAGCACGAGAGAATCATCGTGCTCGGCGGTCTCGCCGAAGTCTCCGAAAAGGGCCTGACGGTGCTCGCCGATGTCGCGACCTCGCTGGCCGAGCTCGACCGCGCCCAGTTCGCCGAGACCATCGCGGAGATGGAAGAGGGGCTGAAGGAGCACGAAGGCAGCGAGCTCGATCAGGCCATCGAGCGGCTCGACCACTTCAAGAGCATCCAGCAGCAGCTCAACACCACGGCTATGCACTAAGCCCCGGTGCACTGCGCCGGGGCTCAAGCTCAAATTCCTGAATGAGTTCAGCGCTCGCCACTACCGTGGCGGGCGTTGAAACTTTGTTGCACCGCGCCGGAGATAGCGGCATTCTGCGCTGGCGAATTTGTTCCGGGGCTGGTGCAGATGAAACGCAAGATCGCAGCGATCTTCGCAGCCGATATTGCCGGTTACTCAAGACTGGTCGCGGAAGACGAAGAGGAGACGCTGCGGCGTCTGGCCTCCTATCGCTCCGTGGTCGACGATTTCATCGCGAAAGCAAGCGGGCGGATCTTCAATACGGCGGGCGATGCTGTGCTCGCGGAATTCCCGAGCGCGGTGGACGCGGTGCGCTGCGCGATCGACATCCAGGAAAGCTTGCGAACCCGCAACATGGCCTACCCGCCGAGCCGGCAGATGTCGTTCCGCATCGGCATCACCATCGGCGACGTGGTCGAGCGCGACGGTGATCTCCTTGGCGATGGCGTCAACATCGCCGCGCGACTGGAGGGCCTCGCCGAGGTCGGCGGCATCTGCGTCTCTCGTGCCGTGCACGAGCAGGTCGCCAACAAGCTGTCGGTGCAGTTCGCCGATATCGGCGCGCAGGAAGTGAAGAACATCCCGACGCCGGTGCACGCCTACATGGTGGCGATGCGGCGCGAGGACGGGACCTATGCGACGCCGCAGGTGAAGAAGGTCGCCAAGGCGCAGCCCGCGCCGACCTGGATGTGGCCGCTGGTGGTGGGCCTGGTCTCCGTCGTCGCGATCGGCGTCGGCGGCTTCCTCTATTTCACCAAGCTCGAGACCACCCAGGTCAAGTCCACCGCGGCTGCGCTCGCGCCGAGCCCGGTGGCTGTACCGTCACCGAGCGCGACGCCCACGATGGCGGCGAAGGCGCCGATGCCCACGCCTATGCCGACCTCGACCAAAGGCGCCATGACAGCCACGATGCCCACGCCGACGCCGATGCTGTCGCCCGCCTCGAGCGGCAAGATTCCCGTGGACGCGGTGCCGTTCATCGGCGAGCGCCTTCGCGCCTATCTCGGCAACGAATATTCCGCTCCCGGCGATTACAAGGCCTTCGCCCTGAACATCGCTGGCTTCTCCGGCGTCGCGCTCAATCAGCCGAACGAGGAGGTCGCGCGCAACATGGCGCTCGAGCAGTGCCAGAAGCGTGCGGACGCCGCCCAATCGACGCGGCGCTGCGAGCTTTATGCCGTCGGGGACAAAGTGGTCTACAGCCACGGCAGTCCGCCGATGCCGCCGCAGCCTTGGATTCGGCACGACGCCATGACCGAGCGCCCGTTCGCCTCGAAGGACTTTCCGGTGGTGCGCGACGTCGCCAAAGGTCGCCTCGAGAACATTTACGCGCCGGCCGCGAAATCGCGATCGGTCGCGCTCGGTCCGGGCGGGCAGTATTTCATGGCGCTGGGGGCGACCTCGGTCGACGATGCGGCGCGGCGTTCACTGGAGTCCTGCGGCGCGATCGCGGGCTCGGCCTGCATGATCGTGGCGGCTGATGACAATTTCGTCGTGCCGATTCCGACCCTGCTGAAGGCCAACGGCTTCTTTCACGCCGCGACCAACTCGTCGATCATGGCCGATGCGCGCGAGGACGTGGTGCGCAAGCTCAGCGATGGCATGGGATGGAATGCGGTCGCCGTCGGCACCGCAGGCCACCCCGGCCTCGGCCTGAAGGCTGCCGACGAGCAGACCGCCGTCAACGGCGCGCTCGCCGACTGCGCCAAGCACGACAGCGACTGCCACGTGATCGCGATCGGTCCTTTTACGGTCGGCCCGACCAATTAGACTAGACGAGCGCTTCGCCCCCCGGGGCAAACTCATCAGCTCTGCGCCAGCTTGCTTGCGAATTGCGCAAACCGCTCCGCCACCGCCCGGTACACCTCGCGGCGGAACGGCACCACGATATCGGCGACGCGGTCGAGGCGCTCCCAGCGCCAGGCGTCGAATTCCGCGGGCTGGCCGTTGCGCGGCGTCAGCGGGTCGATCTCGTCGTCCCTGCCGGTGAAGCGCAACGCAAACCATTTCTGCCGCTGGCCGCGGAACCTCGCCAGCCGATGCGTCTGCGGTCCGTCATAGGGCGGGAATTCGTAGGTCAGCCACTCGGTCTCGCCGAGATAGTCGACGCTCGTGACGCTGGTCTCCTCCCAGAGCTCGCGCAAGGCGGCATCGCGCAAATTCTCGCCCTCGTCGACACCACCCTGCGGCATCTGCCAATCGAGCCCCGGCAGGATGATCTCGGGGCCGTCGCCCTTGAAGCGGTGCCCGATCAGCACACGGCCCTCGGCATTGAACAGCGCGATGCCGACATTGGGACGGTAGGGTTTTTCGTTGGTCACGCGGGTCTTTCGTTGTCAGCCCGGCGACGGCTTAGCATCAAAGCCGGGATGACAATTTGATTTAGTCCTCCGCCAGCGCGGAAAATTCCTTCACCACGCGCTCGTAGACCGGGCGCTTGAACGGAATGATCAGTCCGGGGAGGTTTTTCATCGGCTCCCAGCGCCAGCTGACGAATTCGGCCTTGTGGCCGCCGCCGCCGGGCTCCTCGACATTGATCTCGCTGTCCTTGCCGGTGAAGCGCACCGCGAACCATTTCTGGCGCTGGCCGCGATAGCGGCCCTTCCAGGCGCGCCCCGCCACCGTGCGCGGGATGTCGTAGATCAGCCAGTCCGGCACCTCGCCGAGTCGCTCGATCGAGCGCACGCTGGTCTCTTCATAGAGCTCGCGCTTGGCCGCCTCCCAATTGTCCTCGCCGGGATCGACGCCGCCCTGCGGCATCTGCCAGACATGGCTGTCGTCGACATGCTCGACACCACCGGCGCGCCGGCCGATGAACACTAGGCCCTTCGGGTTGATCAGCATCACGCCGACGCAGGTTCGGTAAGGCAGATCCTCATAACGCGCCATTCCGCCAAACCTCTCGCGTGCTGCCGGCAGGCCTGTCGAGCCGGAGGACCCGTGCCGTACCAATTCGTTGATTTAGCTCGATTTTGATTTCAGCATCGCGGTTGTCAATGGCACCAAAAGGATACCCCGGTCGCTCAATGTCTTGATCCAGGCGCCGACCCGCTCGATCGAAACGGGCAGCGCAGAGGCGGTGCCGACGGCGACGCCGCGCTCGCGGGCCGTCGATTCCAGCTTGTTCAGGGAGCGGTCGATCTCGGTCGGGGTCGGGACCGCGTCGAGCGCGATGTCGCCCTTGCCGAACGGCACCGCTAGGTTCGCCGCGGCCTGGGGCGCGATGCTGCGGGGCGAGGAACCATCGTCGAAGAAACCGAGCCCGCGCTTGGCGGCCTCGCGGATGATCGGCTGCATCGCCGCATCGGTCGCGATGAAGCGGGCGCCCATGAAATTCGTGATGCCGGCATAGCCCTGCATCCGACTCAGGTGCCAGTACAGGCGATCGGTGTTCTGGTCGGCGGTGAGCGAGGTCAGCAGCGTCTGCGGTCCGGGATCGTTGTCCGGGAAGTCGTAGGGCTCCATCGGGATCTGGAGGAAGATCTCGTGGCGCTGGGCGCGGGCGCGCTCGGCAAGCTTTCCAGGATCAGATCCATAAGGCGTGAAGGCCAGCGTGACTGCGCCCGGCAGCTTCATGATCGCATCGGTCGTCTTGGCGGCACCGACGCCGAGGCCGCCGATCACGATCGCCACCACCGGCATTTTTGCGGCCTTGGTGCGGTCGGCCTCGGCCGCGTAAACGTTGAACGGCTTGAGATCGCCAGAGGCTATTGGGATCATGCCGTAGCGTGATTTCTCCAGCAGCTTGGGATCAATCCCGGCCATGACGGCCGGCGCCGCGGAAGCCGGCTCGCTTTTGTCGGCAGCGTCGGTGCCGATCACCACATCGTGGCGCGCGCCGGTGGAGCCGTCGATCATGGTGACAGTCTTGTGCTCGCCGGCGGTGGCCTCTGTCGGCGCCGCCTTGGTCGCGTGCTTGCTGTCCTGGCCGTGTTCGGCAGCCGGCTCCGCGGCGGGCTTCTCTTCAGCGGCTTTGGGATCGCGAATCGCGATCCGCGTCATCGGCTCGCCACCGAGCGGGTCCTTGTTGAAGATGGCGAAGCCCGCAAAGGCAACCAGGAACAGGCCAAGCATGACTGCCAGCAGCTGCATGGCCGTGAACGGCAGCCGCAACCGCCGTTTCCGGCGCGGCTTGTCCTGTCCGAGCGGGGCGCTCAGATCATCGGCCGTTTCAGTCATGCGAGATCCCGAATCACTCAAGCCGACGATACCACGCCGAGGTCAAGCGGCGGCAGGCCGGGATAGGTCGGGGACGCCTGGAGTTCCAAGCAAAAAGGGCGGCTCCAGGAGCCGCCCTTTTGTTCAACCGTAGCGATTGGGCTTAGTTCGCCGCCTTGGGCCGGTCGGCCGTCGACGTGCCCTTGTTGTCGCCGCCCGGGGTGGGCGCGGCGGAGGCGCTGTTCTTGATGCCGTGGAGCAGGTCGTCGGCGAGCTTGAGCGCCTTGTCGTCCTTGGCATCCGGCGGGACGTAGGACTGCGAACCGGTCTTCTCGTCGCCGTCGTTCTTCAGGTGGCCGCGCAGCGACGCCTCGCCCTTGGTGTCGGTACGCGACTTCAGCTCGTCCGGCACGTCCTGGAGCACTTCGATGTCGGGCACGATGCCCTTGGCCTGGATCGACTTGCCCGACGGCGTGTAGTAGCGCGCGGTGGTGAGGCGCAGCGCGCCATTGCCCGAGCCGAGCGGGATGATGGTCTGCACCGAGCCCTTGCCGAACGATCGCGTGCCGACGATTGTCGCGCGCTTGTGGTCCTGCAGCGCGCCGGCGACGATCTCGGAGGCCGAGGCCGAGCCGCCGTTGATCAGCACGATCACCGGCTTGCCCTTGGTGAGGTCGCCCGCATGCGCGGTGCGGCGCTGGGTCTCCTCGGCATTGCGGCCGCGGGTCGACACGATCTCGCCCTTCTCCAGGAACGAGTCGGACACGGTGACGGCCTCCTCGAGCAGGCCGCCCGGATTGTTGCGGAGGTCGATGATGTAGCCCTTGAGCTTGTCGCCGATCTGGTTCGAGAGGTTGGCGACCTCGCGCTTCAGGCCCTCGGTGGTCTGCTCGTTGAAGGTGGTGATGCGGATATAGGCGATGTCATCGGCCTCGACGCGCGCGCGCACCGAGCGGACGCGGATGTTGTCGCGCACCAAGGTGACGTCGATCGGATTGTCCTGGCCCTTGCGGATGATCTTGAGCTTGATCTTGGTGTTGACAGGGCCGCGCATCTTCTCGACCGCCTGGTTCAGGGTCAGGCCCTGCACCGCCTCATCGTCGAGATTGGTGATGATGTCGTTGGCCATGACGCCGGCGCGCGAGGCGGGCGTATCGTCGATCGGCGAGACCACCTTGATCAGGCCGTCCTCCATGGTGACCTCGATGCCGAGGCCGCCGAATTCGCCGCGGGTCTGCACCTGCATGTCGCGGAAGCTCTTCGCGTCCATGTAGCTCGAATGCGGATCGAGGCCGGTCAGCATGCCGCTGATGGCAGATTCGATCAGCTTGGTGTCATCGGGCTTCTCGACATAGTCGGAGCGCACGCGCTCGAAGACGTCGCCGAACAAATTGAGCTGGCGATAGGTGTCCGCGGTAGCGGCTCGCGCGCTGGAGCCCATGAACACTGCGCGCGGCTGGGTCACGAACAGCGTCAGCGCCGCACCGGTGGCCGCGCTGAGAAGAATAACTGAAGTCTTGCGCATCATCCGCGAACCTTCTCGCCTTCATTTGCGGCCCACCATGGGCCTGGATCGATTGGAGTGCCGTCTTTGCGGAACTCGACATACAGCACAGGTTGACTCGCGTTCGTGGCGAGAATGGAGGCGACTTGAGAGGTCGACCCCATGGTCGCGACCGGCTCCCCCGTGAGCACAAACTGACCGATGTTGACCGAAATGCGCTCCATCCCGGCGATCAGCACATGATACCCGCCCCCGGCATTGAGGATCAAGAGTTGTCCATAGCTTCGGAACGGGCCGGCATAGACCACCCAGCCGTCGCAAGGCGTGGTGACCTGGGAGCCGGGCTTGGTGGCCAGCGAAATACCCTTCTGGACCCCGCCGACCCCGTCGGAACCGCCAAAGTCCCTGATCTTGTTACCGTTAACCGGCAGTGGCAGGAGCCCCTTGGCCGAGGCGAACAAGATCGCCGGACTGGTCCGGGAGCGGTCCTTGAACGTGGCCGGGCCGGGCTTGGCGTCGGCTGCCGCCTTCGCCTCCTTGGCCTCGGCCTGCTTCGCGGCCTCGGCCGCCTTCTCGGCCGCCTTGGCGGCGCTTTGCAGGTCCTGCTCCATCTTGGCGATCAGCCCCTGGAGATCGCCGACCTGCTTTGACAGCCCGATGGCCCGCGCATTCTCGGCGTCGAGGTCCTTTTCGCGTGAGGCCTGCTGGCGCTGCCGCTCGTCGACCAAGGCCGTGAGCCGGGTCTGGTCGCTGCGGATCTTGTCGCGGTCGGAGGCGAGCTGGTCGCGTTCGCTCGCGATGCTCTTGCGCAAGGCCACGAGCTCGCCGAGCTCGCCCGCGATCTTCTGGGCGCGGCTGCGCAATTCCGGCACGACGGCGCCGAGCAGTATCGCGGTGCGCAGGGATTGCAGCGCATCTTCCGGCCGCACCAGCAGCGCCGGCGGCGTGCGCCTTCCGGCGCGTTGCAGGGCGGCCAGCACCTCGACGATGTCGGCGCGGCGCGAATCGAGCGAGGTGCGCGCCTGTTGCTCGCGGCCGTTCAGCGTCTTCAGCCGCGCTTCGGCCTCGTCGATCTTGGTTTCGACGGTGCGGACATTGGCGGCGGTGTCGATCAATTGCTGATTGAGCTGGGTGCGGTCTTGGCCGAGCGAGGAGATCTCGGCCCTGAGCTTGGCCTGCGCTTCCTCTGCGCTCTTTTGCCGGGCGCGCGCGGCTTCCAGCTCCTGCTCGCGCTGCTTGATGGCGTCGGGCGAGATGGCTGCTGTCTCCGGCGCCGGTGCCGCCGTCTGAGCTTGCGCGAGGCTTTCTTCGGCGAAGAGGCTTGCGCTGGCGCAGCTTGCAATCACCAGCAAATTGAGAATCGGCGCTCGCATCTGTTGGGCAAGGCTCTTGGGCAAGGTGCTCGTTGTGGCGCGGGTCACGCGCGGTGATAGGGATGGCCGGCCAGGATGGTAGCCGCCCGATACAGCTGTTCCAGAAGCATGACGCGGACCATTTGATGCGGCCAGGTCGCAGAGCCGAACGCGATCGCGAGCTTGGCCCTACGGCGCAATTCGGGCGAAAGTCCGTCCGCCCCTCCGATCACGAAGATAGTATGACCGGCACCCTCGTCGCGCCAGCGCCCGAGATGCCGTGCGAATACGGTGGAATCGAGATTTTGTCCGCGCTCGTCCAGCGCCACCAGGATCGATTTCTCCGGAATGTGCGCGGAGATCGCCGCGGCCTCCTCAGCCATTCGCGTTGTGGTGTCGCGGGCCCGACTCTCGGGGATTTCGTGGATGCCGAGCTCGCGGAATCCGAGCTTGCGGCCGGCCTCGTCGAACCGCTCGAAATAGCGGTCGGCAAGCTCTCGTTCCGGCCCTTGCTTCAGCCGACCCACCGCAATGACAGCAACACGCATGATATCTTCAGGGCCGTGTTTTCAGGACCGCGCGCAAGTTGCGCGCGCACGACGCTAGCATGCGCGTCAGCCGATTTGAAATCGGCTTACGTCGGCCTAGATCGCCTTCGCCGCCCCTGGGCCCTGCGTGTACAATCGCTCGAGATTGTAGAACTCGCGGACCTCGGGTCTGAACACGTGCACGATCACATCGCCGGAATCGATCAGCACCCAGTCGCAATTGGGCAAGCCCTCGACGTGGATGTTCTTGATGCCGTTTTCCTTGAGGCCCTTGGCGACGTTGTCCGCGATCGCGCCGACGTGCCGGTTCACCCGGCCCGTGGTGACGATCATGTAGTCGGAATACGCCGATTTGCCGCGAAGATCGATGGTGACCGTCTCTTCCGCCTTCATGTCCTCGAGGCGGGAGAGGATCAGGTTCAGCGTCTTGTCGGCGTCGGGTTGCGCCTTCAAGACCGCAGCTGTTTTACGCGCCGGTTTTGCCTTGGGTAAAACAGACTTGGACAATACAGATGTGGTCAGGGACCATTCCTTTCACTGTATCGCGAACGCCGAATCCAGCGCCCACTAGTTACACTACATCATGTGGGGTTAAGGGTTTCAATATGCCAGAGAGCCCCACATCCGCAGACTTCGGTCTCACATCGGACCTTTCCAGCTCCCGTCCGGGTTCCGCAGGCCCGTGGAGGAGAGGTTCAGCTTCAATCCTGTCAGAAAGACCCACGCCGGCGCCGGCTGGTCTGCAAGCAGCGCCGCCCTATTCTCGGGCAGGCGGTAGCGCGCCAGCGCCTTGGCGGCGGGCGAGGCGAGGGCACGAAAGCTTTGCGGCGGGCGGTCGATGACTGCAATCGGCACCTGGCCGGCGATGCGCCGCCAGTGCTGCCAACGATGGAATTGAGCGAGATTGTCGGCGCCCATAATCCAGACAAAGCGCAGGCCAGGGAAGCGGCGGCGCAAGGTGTTGATCGTGTCGATAGTATAGCGGGTACGAATGACGGATTCGAGACAGCTGACCTCGATCCTGGGGTCGTCAGCGACGTCGCGCGCCGCCTGCATCCGCTCGCCGAGCTCGTACAAATTGCCGTTTTGCTTGAGCGGATTGCCCGGGGTGACCAGCCACCAGACGCGATCGAGTCGCAATCGCTTGAGCGCGAACCGGCTGATCGCGCGATGGGCCTGATGCGGCGGATTGAACGAGCCGCCGAGCAGGCCGATACGCATGCCCTCCGTGTAGGGTGGGACCGCTTGCGCCACCGAACGCGGCACGACGAAATTGTTGCTCAATGCCCGCCCTGCAACGTTGCTTACGGCCGCGTCTGCCCGGTGCCGTGAACGCGATATTTGAAGCTCGTCAACTGCTCGGCGCCGACAGGACCGCGGGCGTGGAAGCGGCCGGTGGCGATGCCGATCTCGGCTCCGAAACCGAATTCGCCGCCGTCGGCGAACTGCGTCGAGGCGTTGTGCAGCACGATCGCGGAATCGACTTCGCTGAGGAATTTGTTCGCGGCGGCGTCATTCTCGCTCACGATCGCATCGGTGTGATGCGAGCCGTGGTCATGGATGTGCGCGATCGCGCCGTCGACGCCGTCCACCACCTTCGCTGCGATGATCGCATCGAGATATTCAGTGTCCCAATCGTCTTCGCTGGCAGGTTTTACGCGTGCATCAGTTCCTTGCACCACCTCGTCGCCGCGCACTTCGCAGCCGGCATCAAGCAGCATCTCGATCAGCGGCTTCAGGTTCTTTCTGGCAGCAGCGCGATCGACCAGCAATGTCTCCGCCGCGCCGCAGACGCCGGTGCGGCGCATCTTGGCGTTGAGCACGATCGACTTCGCCATGGCGAGGTCGGCGCTGGCATCGATGTAGACGTGATTGACGCCTTCAAGATGCGCGAACACGGGTACGCGCGCTTCCTGCTCGACCCGCGCGACGAGGCTCTTGCCTCCGCGCGGCACGATCACGTCGACAGCGCCGTTGAGGCCCGACAGCATCATGCCGACCGCTGCGCGGTCGCGCGTCGGCACCAGCGTGATTGCGGCTTCGGGCAGGCCGGCTCCGCGCAGGCCCTGGACGAGGCATTGATGAATTGCCCGGCATGAGCGGAAACTGTCCGAGCCGCCGCGCAGGACTACGGCATTGCCGGATTTCAGGCACAGCACGCCGGCATCCGCCGTAACGTTCGGCCGGCTCTCGAAGATCACGCCGACGACGCCGAGCGGCACGCGGACGCGCTCGATGGTCATGCCGTTCGGCCGCTGCCAGCTCTCGGTGACGATGCCAACGGGATCGGCGATGCCGCGCACGATGCCGATGCCCTCGGCCATCGCTTCGACCCGCGCCGGCGTCAGCGTCAGGCGGTCGATGAAGGCGGAGGTGGCGTTGCCGGCGGCGCGGGCTTCGGCCACGTCCTCGGCATTGGCGGCAAGGATCGCCGCGGCGTTCTGGCGGATCGCCCGCTCCATGGCCTCGAGCGCCCGGTTCTTCTGCTCCGGCGGCGCCAGCGCCAGCACGCGCGCGGCGGCGCGAGCGCGGGTGGCGAGATCGGACATCAGCGCCTGGAGATCGGCATTGTCGTCAACGGCTTTGAGGGGGGCGGCCATGGGAGTCAAAACCTTCTGCTAAGGCGGTGTCCTAGCACGGAAATCCCGCTTTTGCGAAGGGCGGGCAAGGTATGGCACCCCCGCTTGCGCGCCGGCCGGGCCATTGGCCCGTCCGACGTCATTCCGGGGCGGTGCGTTAGCACCGAACTCCGGTGCGCCCTTGCGAACCTGAGGTCTGGTCCTTCGGACCATCCCGGATTGACCGAGCTACCGTCTACCCGCCCACCACGAGATCGTCGCGGTGGATCATCTCGGACCTGCCGCTGATGCCGAGGATGGTCATCACGTCCGGGGACGAGCGGCCCTTGATCCGTTCGGCCACCTCGGCGTCATAGGCGATCAGGCCGCGGCCGACCTCGCTGGTGTCGGGGCCGCGCACGATCACGGCATCGCCGCGGGCGAACTGGCCCTCGACCTTGATCACGCCGGCCGGCAGCAGGCTAGCGCCGGCGCGCAGTGCTGCGACCGCGCCGGCATCGATGGTCAGCGTGCCCTTCGGCTCCAGCGTACCGGCGATCCAGCGCTTGCGCGAGGTGATGGGATTGGCCGGGGTCAGGAACCAGGTGCAGCGGCCGCCATTGGCGATCGCCTGCAGGGGATGCTCGATCTTGCCGGAGGCGATCAGCATGTGCGTGCCGCCGGTGGTGGCGATCTTGGCCGCCTCGACCTTGGTGCGCATGCCGCCGCGCGACAGTTCGGATTCGGCGTCGCCGGCCACGGCCTCGATCTCCGAGGAGATGCTCTCGACCACCGGAATGAGCTTGGCACTCGGGTTGTTCTTCGGCGGCGCATCGTAGAGGCCGTCGATGTCGGAGAGCAGCACCAGAAGGTCCGCGCTCGCCATGGTGGCGACGCGGGCGGCGAGGCGGTCGTTGTCGCCATAGCGGATCTCGGTGGTGGCGACCGTGTCGTTCTCGTTGATCACGGGGACGGCGCGCCACTCCAGCAGCTTGCCGATGGTGGAGCGGGCGTTGAGATAGCGGCGGCGCTCCTCGGTGTCCTGCAGCGTCACCAGAATCTGACCGGCGCCGATGTCGTGCGCGCCGAGCACCTCCGACCAGATTCGCGCCAGGGCGATCTGGCCGACGGCGGCGGCGGCCTGGCTCTCTTCCAGCTTCAGCGGCCCGCGCGGCAGCTTGAGCCGGCTGCGGCCGAGCGCGATCGAGCCCGAGGAGACGACGAGGACGTCGCGCCCTTCCTTGTGCAGCTTGGCCATGTCGGCGGCGAGCGCGGCCAGCCAGGACGCGCGCACCTCGCCCCTGTCGGAATCCACCAGCAGCGCGGAGCCGACCTTGACGACGATGCGGCGGAATTGACTGAGTTCGGGGCTGGCCATGGTGTTACGGGACGGATTGCTCGGGAAGCGGAACGGCAGGCGCCGATGAGGCCTGCTTTTGCAGCAGGACGGTGGCCGGCGCAAGGCGGGCAGGCCCGGCAAACGGCGAATGTCGGCCTTGTCTTGCGCGTCGGCCCGGTTCTAATGCCGCCAACCAATGACGGGCTGGAGAGGGACGCGAATGGATCGCCGCAAATTCATGGCCGGATGCCTTGGCGGATATCTTGGCCTGCCGCTGCTGGCGGGGGAAGCACAAGCGCAGGCCGGCCTGAGCAAGATCATCTTCCCATTCGCAGCAGGGGCGGGCGGCGACACGCTGTGCCGGCTGCTCGGGCAGGAGATCGCGCCGGTGCTGCAACGGACCATCGTGGTCGAGAACCGTACCGGCGGCGACGGCCTGATCGGCATCAAGGCCGTGAAGGGTGCAAGCCCCGACGGAAGCATGGTGCTGGTGACGACGGGTCCCACCATGTACCTGCTGCCGATGGTGGAGACGACGCCGAGCTTCGACACCGCCAAGGACTTCATGCCGGTGTCGCTGCTGGCGCGGTTCGAGTTTGCGCTCGTGATCGGTCCGGGCGTCGATGCTGCGGATTTCAAGGGATTTGTCGTCTGGCTCAAGGCGCATCCGGACAAGACGTCGTTCGGCGTGCCGAGCAACGGCACCATTCCGCATTTCATGGGCTCCAAGCTCGAGAAGGATCTCGGCATTCCCCTGACCCGCGTGCCCTATCGCGGCAGCGCGCCGATGCTCAACGATCTCGTCGGCGGGCACATTTCGTTCGGCATCACCACGTTGGCCGATGCGCTGCCGCAGCATCGCGCCGGGGGCGTGAAGATCATCGCGGTCGCGAGCGCGGAACGTTCGCCCTTTGCACCTGATGTCCCGACGCTGAAAGAGAGCGGCATCGATCTCGTCGCGGATGCCTGGTACGGCATGTGGCTCCCCGCCGGCAGCCCTCCGGAGTTTGCCAGCAAGCTAGGAACGGCCACGAGTGCAGCGCTCGCCAAGCCCGACGTGAAGGAGAAGCTCACCGCGATCGGCCTGATCCCGGTCGGCAGCAACGCGGATGGATTGACAAAAGAGCTCGCCGCGAACACGGCATTCTGGCAGCCGATCGTGAAGGCGACCGGATACAAGATCGAGAATTGAGGTCTTCTGGCGGATGCAAGCGCCCAACTCTCTCAACACGTCATCCCGGACAAGCGCAGCGAAGCGGCGCGCACCGATCCGGGATCCATAGCCACAGGGTTGAGTTTGGCGAAGACTCGAAGTTACCGGCCCGCCCCACAACTGCGGCCTGGGAGTATGGGTCCCGGATCGGTGCGCGCTTGAGGCGCGCTTGTCCGGGACGACGGCGGAGTGCGTGGCGATGCGATCCGGCCTCTCCCGGCAAGCGGAGAGAGGGAGAAGGGCAATTCACATCTTCGCGCGCTGGGCGATGTCGTCCTTGATCGATGCCAGCTCGGCCTCATCCCAGATGCCGATCAGAATGCCGCCCTTCACCTGCAGCTGGTTGTCGGCATAGTTCGCGATCTTCTCGCGCGGCGTGGTGATGTGGCCGCTCGGATGCAGCGCCCAGTCGAACAGCTCGGCCTGCAGCCGCGCGATGACGCCTGCGCATTCAGGATCATCGCCGCGATCGACAAGTTCCTGCGGATCGGTTTCGAGGTCGTACAGCATCGGGCGGAAGCCGGAGGCGTGGATGTATTTCCAGCGGCCGTCGACCACCATGAACAGGCGGCAGCGCTCGATCGGCTGGTTCAGCTTCAGCCGCACATCCTGCATGGCGTAGTCGTATTCGGAGAACGCGACCTTGCGCCAATCGGGCGGGCTCTCGCCGCGCAGCAACGGCAGCAGCGAGCGTCCTTCGAGGATGTGGCCCGGCACCTTGCCGCCGAAATGATCGACGAAGGTCGGCGCCAGATCGATGCCTTCCACCAGTGCATCGCTGCGCGTGCCACGCGTCACGTCAGCTTCTTGCGAGGGATCGATGATGATCAGTGGGATTTTCGCGGACTGTTCGTGGAACAGATCTTTCTCGCCCATCCAGTGATCGCCGAGATAGTCGCCGTGATCGGAGGTGAACACGATCATGGTGGTTTCCGTGAGGCCGCGCGCCTCCAGGAATTTCATCAGCACGCCCATCTGGTCGTCGATCTGGGTGATCAGGCCCATATAGGTCGGGATCACCTTCTCGCGGGCGTCGTCGCGCGCCATGTTGCGGGAGTAGCGCATGTCCATGTAGGCGCCGAACACCGGATGCGGGTTCTTCCGCTCGCGCTCGGAGCGGATCACCGGAATCATGTCGTCCGTCGAATACATGCTGGCGTAAGGCTCCGGCGCGATGTAGGGCCAGTGCGGCTTGATGTAGGACAGATGCAGGCACCACGGCCTGCCGTCGGTCGCGGCCTCGCTGATGAAGTCCATCGCGCGGCGCGTCATGTAGGGCGTCTCGGAATGCTCGTCCGGCACACGCGCGGCCTTGTCGGCATGCACCAGCAGCCAGCCGTTCTGCAAGCTACCATCATCGGCCGCGCCGGAATTGGCCCAATGCTCCCAGGGATTGGTGGCCTCGAATCCCTGCTGACGCAGATACTCGTCATATTTCGGGCGCGGTCGTCCCGTGGGATGCAGGCCGTCGTCGCGCTCATAGGGCTCAAAACCGCATTCGGCGACATGCACGCCGATCACTGATTCCGGCGGGATGCCGAGCGCCTTCATGCCTTCGAGATCAGGGGCCATATGGGTCTTGCCGACCAGCACATTGCGCACGCCGATTTTCTTGAGATGATCGCCAAGTGTGGGCTCGCCGACACGCAGCGGCCAGCCGTTCCAGTGCGAACCGTGCGATCGCATGTAGCGGCCGGTGTAGAACGACATCCGCGACGGACCGCAGATCGGCGACTGCACATAGGCCTTCGAGAACAGCACGCCGCGCTTTGCCATAGCGTCGATGTTGGGCGTCTTCAGCGTGGGATGGCCGGTGCAGCCGAGATAATCATAGCGAAGCTGGTCGCACATGATCCAGAGAACGTTCTTCGCCCGCGCCATGCGTCGCCCCTGCATTTTCTTGATTGCTGGATGCTGCGCTATCGGGGGCGCGATGGCAACCCGCCGGTGATGCGCACTAGGCCGGAACGACCGTTAAGCCGACCACGGCTCCGCTTCGGCAGCGCTCTTGGCTTTGGCCGACACCGGCGCTTCGCCAATCACCTCGACAAGCGCGCGCAAGGCTTCCTTGACGCCGTCGCCGGTGATGCCGGAGAGCAGCAGCGGCGTCTTCTTGGCGGCGCGCTTCAGCCGCTCCTTCTGCTTCTTCAATTCGTCCGGCGCGACCGCGTCGATCTTGTTCAGCGCGACGATCTCGATCTTGTCGGTGAGCAGCCCGCCATAGGCGTCGAGCTCCTTGCGCACCGTCTTGTAGGCCTTGCCGGCGTGCTCGCAGGTGGCGTCGATCAGATGCAGCAGCACGCGGCAGCGCTCGACATGGCCGAGGAAGCGGTCGCCGAGGCCGGTGCCTTCATGCGCGCCTTCGATCAGGCCGGGAATGTCGGCCAGCACGAACTCGCGGCCGTCGGCGTTCACGACGCCGAGCTGCGGATGTAGCGTGGTGAAGGGATAGTCGGCGATCTTCGGCCGCGCGGCGCTGACCTTGGAGAGGAAGGTCGATTTGCCGGCATTGGGCATGCCGACGAGACCGGCATCCGCGATCAGTTTCAGCCGCAGCCAGATCCAGCGCTCCTCGCCGCTCTGGCCGGGATTGGCGTTGCGCGGCGCGCGATTGGTCGAGGTCTTGAAATGCGCGTTGCCGAAGCCGCCATTGCCGCCCTCGGCCAGCACGAACTTTTCGCCGACATTGGTGAAGTCGTGGATCAGCGTCTCGCGGTCTTCGTCGAAAATCTGCGTGCCCAGGGGGACCTTCAGCACGATGTTCTTGCCGTTGGCGCCATGGCGGTCCGAGCCGGAACCGTTCTCGCCCTTCTGGGCCTTGAAGTGCTGCTGGTAGCGGTAGTCGATCAGCGTGTTGAGCCCATCGGCGACCTCGACGATCACGTTGCCGCCGCGGCCGCCATTGCCGCCGGAGGGACCGCCGAATTCGATGAACTTCTCGCGGCGGAACGCCACGCAGCCGTTCCCGCCGTCACCGGAGCGGATATAGACCTTTGCTTCGTCGAGGAATTTCATCGGCCATAGGTAGGCCAGCCGGTCCCCCGCGGCAACCCGGATGATCCCGCAAATCGGCCGAAATTCGGCGATTTTGGCCCCTTGCTTAACCAGGCGAGCGGCGGCCGATCAGGAATTTCTGCATGCCCTCCAGCACCAGGCGGGCTTGTCCCGCGCGCCCATGCGATTAAAACGGCGGCAATGCCCTTCTTCAAGAATCTCTCCGCCTACGACGACCGCTCCGCGCGCCTCGCCGGCATTGCGCTGATGGTGCTGTCGATCTTCATGTTCTCGTTCGGCGATGCCACGGGCAAGTTCCTGGTCGGGACGTATTCGGTGGGGCAGCTCTTGTTCCTGCGCGCTTGCGCGGCGCTGCTGCTGCTGGCGCCGCTGATCTGGCGGCAGCGTCATCAGTTTTTGCAGCTGGAGCGGCCGCGTTTGCAGCTGTTTCGCGTCGTGCTGTCGACGCTCGAGGTCGCGGCCTTCTTCCTTGCTACCGTCTATCTGCCGCTCGCCGACGTCATCACCTATTATCTCGCCGGCCCCATCTTCGTCACCGCGATGTCGGCGATCTTTCTGGGCGAGAAAGTCGGCTGGCGGCGCTGGACCGCGATCCTGGTCGGCTTCTGCGGCGTGCTGATTGCACTTCGTCCTTCGGCGCAGACCGTCAGCCTGCCGGCGCTGATCGCGCTCGGCGGCAGTCTTTCTTTCGCAACGCTGATGCTGATCACGCGCAGCCTGCGCAAGACGCCCGATATCGTGATGGCGTCCTCGCAATTCATCGGCACGTTTTCGCTGGGCGCTGTGCTCTCGGCATTCCATTGGGTGCCTCCGACCCCTGGCAGCCTCGTGTTCTTCGCGCTGGCGGGATGCATCTCGGTGACGGCACTGTTCTGCGTCAATCGCTCGCTGAAGCTCGCGCCGGCGAGCGTGGTGGTGCCGTACCAGTATTCGATGATCGTCTGGGCCGTGATCTTCGGCTTTGTCGTGTTCGGCGACGTGCCACAGGTGGCCACCATCGTCGGCGCCGCGATCATCATCGGCGCGGGGTTCTATATTTATCTGCGCGAGCGCGATTTGGGACGTGCAAGTGAAGAGGTGAATCCGCCGGTGTAGCCGCAACGTCATCCCGGGGCGCGCGCAGCGCGAGCCCGGGATCCATACCCACAGGAAGGCGTTTTGCGACGGCGCGGAGTGGGAGTCTCGCCCCACACTACTCCCCGTGGCTATGGATCCCGGGCTCGCGACTTCGTCGCGCCCCGGGACGACGCGGAGAATGTAGCAGCGGCTTGCCTTACCTCATCCTTCTCGCGCTGCTCCAGCTCTTCAGCGACGACCACACGCCGCGCGACAACCGGAAGCAGTCGACCGGCGTCGACGAGCCCAGCGCCAGGAAGCGATGCAGCTGCACGCCGCTCCATTGGAAGCCGCACTTCTCCAGCACCTTGCGCGAGGCCGGATTGGTGACGCGCGCGCCGGCATAGAGGTGGTCATCCTCGAATTCCTCGAAGAAGAAGTCGATCGCCCCGCGCGCGGCCTCGGTGGCAAAGCCCTGGCCCCAATGCTCGACGCCGAGCCAGTAGCCGAGTTCGGCATTGTCAGGCGTCGAGCAGTCGATCCCGACCATGCCGATCGGTCCGCTGTCATGCTCGATCAGGAACACGGTCTCGCTGCCGAGCGCGGCGGTGGCGCGGATGAATTCGACGGCGTCGTCCTGCGAATAGGGATGGGGGAGGCGGCGAGTGTTTTCCGCGACACGGCGGTCGTTGGCGAGGCGGGCGATGGTTTTGACGTCGGCGAGGGTCGGCCGCCGCAAGGTCAGCCGCTCGGTGGCGACGACGCTTGGTCTCGCCTCCCGCAAGGTCACGCTCGAGAAATCCTGCAACATGTCCGGCTCCGTCAAAGTCACTAAGTGAAAAGTGAGCAAGTCAAACGAAAGGGGAGGCCGGTTTCCCGCCTCCCCTGGAGCCTTCGATCTCTTTTGATCTCTGGGACTCCGCCGGTTCGGTCAAGGACCCGGCGGATTCCAATTTGGTCCACCGTCTATTCAGCCGCCTCTGCGATCGGGAGTACCGATACGAAGGTGCGGCCATTGGCTTTAGCCTGGAACGTAACGCGACCCTCGATCTTGGCGAACAGAGTGTGGTCCGTGCCCATGCCGACATTAAGGCCGGGATGCCAGGTGGTGCCGCGCTGACGCGCAATGATGTTGCCGGGAATCACAACTTCCCCGCCGAACGCCTTGATACCGAGGCGCTTACCCTTGGAATCGCGACCGTTGCGCGATGAACCGCCTGCTTTTTTGTGAGCCATGGCTCGTCTCCGAAATCCTGCGTATGTCTAGGTCAATTCCTTGACGGAATCATTTCAAAACGTCTCACGCATCAATTCGTGAATTGGCGTGATCGATTTATGCGGCGGCGTCTTCCGTCGCCTCTTCCTTGGCGACCTTTTCCCGCTTCGGACGCGGGCCCTTGGTGGGCTTGGCGTTGTCAGTCAGGATCTCGCTGACGCGCACGACCGTGATCTCGTCGCGGTAGCCACGCTTGCGGCGCGAATTCTTGCGGCGGCGTTTCTTGAAGGCGATGACCTTCGGTCCGCGCTTGTGATCAAGCACCTCGACCGCCACCGACGCACCGGCCACCGTGGGCAGACCCAGCACCGGCGTATCACCGCCGACCACCAGAACTTCATTCAGCTGCACGATCGTGCCGACTTCGCCTTCGATCTTGCCAACTTCCAGGACATCATCCGGAACGACGCGGTACTGCCGGCCGCCGGTTTTGATGACTGCGAACATCGTTGTTTTCCTTCGTGTTCAATCCCGGCCTCGCGACTGAGAACGTCGGGGCCGGCTTTTTGTCAGTCGCTATAGGTTTATGCGCGTTTTGTGCGGGCGGGAGTTATCCCTTTGAAAACCCGCGCAAAAACAAGCGGCGCGAGAAACGCCCCGCGCCGGTTGTCGGACTTATAGCCGCAAGCCGCGGAGAGTCAAGGAAAACCGCCGAAACGGCCCGGATTTGAAGGATTTGGGCCATTTCCACGCTGGCCATGAATCTGAGCCGGCGCTGCAACCAACGGGTTCCCGCACCGTTGTCCCCGCGAATTGGCATTTCGGGCACGGGTTTCCATGGCGGCAACAGACGAACTGGTCAAGATAACGGGCATCGCCCAGCACGGGGCGAGCCGGCTGCCGTCGGTCGACGTCGACAGCTTCAACATCGAGATCAAGGACGACGAGGGCTTTCTTGGCGACCGCGCCAGCAAGGGTGCGTTTCGCGAGATCCTCGAACGGTGGCGCAAGCCGCTCCGCAAGAGCGGCGAGGACCCGTTCGGCGACGAGCCATCCGACCGGATCAGCAAGAAGACCCTCGATGCCGTTCTGGTCGGCGACGATACGGAGGCCACGGCCGTCGTGCACAGTGCGATCGAGGATTTCGCGCAGGAACTCGCTCACGTCACGCGACGCTTCCTCAAGACCAAGGCCTGGGCGAAAACCGAGTGCATCGTGGTCGGCGGCGGCTTTCGCGCCAGCCGGATCGGCGAAATTGCCATTGCCCGGGCCGAGATCATCCTCAAATCGGAAGGCTTCAAGGTCGACATGGTGCCGATCCGCTCCGATCCGGATGATGCCGGCCTGATCGGAGCCGTGCACCTCGCGCCGTCCTGGATTTTCGAGGCCTATGACAGCATCCTCGCGGTCGATATCGGCGGCACCAACATCCGCTGCGGGATCGTCGAGACGCGCTGCAAGAAGGCGCCGGATCTGTCCAAGGCCGTGGTCTTCAAATCCGATTTGTGGCGCCACGCCGACGATGAGCCCAGCCGCGAAGCCGCAGTGAAGCGGCTGATCAAGATGCTCCAAGGCCTCATCGAGGACGCCGAAGCCGAGGGATTCAAGCTCGCGCCCTTCATCGGCATCGCCTGTCCCGGCGTGATCAACGCGGACGGCTCGATCGAGAAGGGCGCGCAGAACCTTCCGGGCAATTGGGAGAGCAGCAAGTTCAACCTGCCGGCGAGCCTGTGCGAGGCCATCCCCACCATCGGGGAGCACGACACCGCGATCCTGATGCATAATGACGGCGTGGTTCAGGGCCTCTCCGAGGTGCCGTTCATGCAGGATGTCGAGCGCTGGGGCGTGCTCACCATCGGCACCGGCCTCGGCAATGCGCGCTTCACCAATCGCCGCAACGGCAAGGACCGGGACTCTACGGACGGGAAGAAGAAAACCAAAGAAAACAATAAGAACGGCCACAAGGGCGACAAGGAGTAACCTTGACTGGTTAGGTTAAGGACCGCTTTGCGTTGCAGCCCCGCGGCTGCACGCTAGGGTCGAATTGTCGTCTCACGCAGGCCTGCGAAGCCGCCCTTCCCGGCCAGCATTGTAATGAGCGGCACGGGACCGCCAGTGTTTACCGCGTCTGGCGGTCCCACCCTTTTGGGATTTCCCGTACAGTTGCGCATAGCCTGATCGAAATTGGCAGGATGCTTCCGCGGCGTCGTGGCCGGGCTTGTCCCGGCCATCCACGTTCCCTGACCCGGAAACAAGACCGTGGATGCCCGGGACAGGCCCGGGCATGACGAGCTTGCGGCGCCAAAGTCCCGTCGAATCCGCGGGTTGCTCCCATCACAGCCGCAACATCCTCATTCCCAAACGAAAAAGCGGCCTGATTTCGTCCCGCCGCCTTGTCTGGCCCGCCATCCTCGCCTATTAACGCCCCCAACCACAGGGGCCGCTGCTCCTTACTTGGCGCCTTCAGGAGAGGTGGCAGAGTGGTTGAATGCACCGCACTCGAAATGCGGCATAGGTGCAAGCCTATCGGGGGTTCGAATCCCTCCCTCTCCGCCATCGCTCAAAAATGCTCTTCAGACCAAGATGCTGAACGAAAGGTAATTTGGGCTTCGAAGTCCGTCTTTCGCGCAGTAGCCCAGACGGTCCGCAAGTCAGCGGCTGTTACTCGATGGCGAGCCGGTCTATGAGGAGCCCTGGTATTAGCGATTGGGCTGCGCCTCCAACGCCCGCCGCAGTGCATCCCACACCCGTTGATCATTCATGTGCGCCACGTTGAACCGCATGAAATTTTGCGCCGTCTGCGACACGCTGAACACGTTGCCTGGCGCCAGCACCACGTCCTCTTCGAGCGCCGCACGCGCAACCGCGGTGGCATCCTGTCCGCCCGCGAGGCGGCACCAGAGGAAGAAGCCGCCGCGCGGCATCAGCCAGGGCTCGACGCCCAACGCCTGAAGTTTTCGCGCGACGTCGCGGCGTGTCCGCGTGAGCCTTTGCCGGAGCTCGTCCATGTGCTTGCGATAGCTGCCGCCCACCAACACCTTTGTGATCATCTCGGTCGCGACCGGGCTCGGACCGCCGAAGCTGGTTGCGACCTGGAGGTCGACGAGATGCTCAATCCAGTCGGCGCGCGTGGCGATATAGCCGCAGCGCACCGAGGCCGACAGCGTCTTGGAGAAGCTGCCGATCCGGATGACGCGGTTCAATCCGTCGAGCGGGGCCAGGCCCGTCGAGCGCTCCGGCTCGAAGTCGCCAAAAATATCGTCCTCGACGATGGTGAGGTCGTGCGCCGCCGCCGCGGTCAAAAGCCGGTGCGCGGTCTGGAGCGAGAGTGTCGCGCCGGTTGGATTGTGCAGCGCAGAATTGGTGATGTAGAGCCGCGGCCGTTCGGCCGCGAGGGTTTGCTCGAACCGCGCAATGTCCGGGCCCGACGGTGTGTAGGGTACGCTGACGATCCTGGCCTGATGCGCGCGCAGCAGCGCGCGAAAATTGAAGTAGCAGGGATCGTCGACCAGTACCGTGTCGCCAGGACGGAGCAGGAAGCGGCAGACGAGATCGGTTGCCTGCGTGCCCGAACCCGTCAGCATCAGCTGGCTCAGCGAGGTCTCGATCGCGTCTTCCGCGAGGCGTGCGAGCAGCAGCCGGCGCAGCGCCGGCGAGCCGGACGTCGCGCTGTAATTGGTCAGCACGCTCGCGTCGGTGCGGGCCAGCGCGCGGCTGGCGCGGCGCAGTGCCGCCTCCGGCATGCAGTCCGGTGGCAGCCAGCCGCAGCCGGGTTTCGGCACGGCCGCGTCGGCATCGAGCGATTGCCTGGAGACCCAGAACGGGTCGACTTCCCGATCGCGCCGCGGCTCGACTTCAGTCAAAGCCAACGGTGGCATGACGGTCGGCGACACATAGAAGCCCGACCCGCGGCGCGCGCGGATCAGGCCCTCGGCGGCGAGGCGGTCATAGGCTTCGACGACCGTGGACGGCGAGACCGCCATCGCGCTGGCAAGGCTGCGGACCGATGGCAGGCGGTCGCCGGCGCTGAGCGCGCGGCCGGCGATCTTGGCGCGGATCGCGCTCATCACGTCAAAGGTCCGCGTTCCGCCGCGACCCTTCCGTTGCGCTTCGATGTCCAAGCCGTATTGCCTTCCATATCCATACAGTTCTGCCAGATTGTACTGGATTGTGACTGGTCTTGCCATCGGCGGACGCCGAGAATCGCGCCTCGGAAAAGTGGGGCGGACATGCAATCTGCGGGCAGCGGCTGGGGCAACGGACTTCTCGGCGTCATTCTCTTCAGCGGCTCACTGCCGGCAACGCGCGTGGCGGTCGGCGGCTTCTCGGCGCTGTTCCTGACGTCAGCGCGCGCAATCATCGCAGCACTGATCGGTGCGGCCGTGCTCGGCCTGCTCCGCCAGGCGCGACCGGAGCGGAAGGATATTGCTTCGCTCGCCATCGTCTCCGTCGGCGTCGTGGTCGGCTTCCCTTTGCTGACAGCATTGGCGCTCCAGCACATCACCTCCGCGCATTCGATCGTCTTCATCGGCCTGCTGCCACTGTCGACCGCGATCTTCGCCGTGCTGCGCGGCAGCGAGCGGCCGCAGCCGCTGTTCTGGGTGTTCGCGATTCTCGGTAGCGCCACCGTTGTGGCGTTTGCTCTTTCGAACGACGGCTCGGCATCAGCCACCGGCGATCTGCTGATGCTGGCCGCGATCGCGCTCTGCGGGCTCGGCTATGCCGAGGGTGCTGCGCTGTCGCGCCGGCTCGGCGGCTGGCAGGTCATCTCCTGGGCGCTGCTGCTGGCGCTGCCGCTGATGCTGCCCGTTATGATCTGGACCTGGCCGTCGACATGGAGCGACGTCAGCGCGCCGGCCTGGATCGGGCTCGCCTATGTCTCGATCTTCAGCATGTTCCTCGGCTTCATCTTCTGGTATCGCGGGCTCGCAATCGGCGGCATCGCGCGCGTCGGTCAGTTGCAGCAGCTGCAGCCGTTCTTCGGCCTCTCGCTGGCTGGCTTCCTGCTGCACGAGCCGGTCGCATGGAGCATGATCGCCGCGACCGCGTTCGTGGTGGTCTGCGTGTTTTTCGCGCGGCGGTATGCCTGAGGCTTCGCGCTTCACGCCGGATCCATCACCGTTCGCGTCAGCGCGCTCCGCACGAATTTCTTGAGCGGCATCGGCTTTCCGAACAGGAAGCCTTGCACGAGATCGAAGCCGAGCTCGTTCGCTGCGACGAGGTCGGCGCGGCTCTCGATGCCCTCGGCGGCCGCGCGTGCGCCATAGCCCTGCGCGAGCTCGACGATGTGACGGCACACCATGCGCTTGAGACGATCGTTGGCGCTGCCGGTGACGAAGTGGCGGTCGGCCTTCAGCCTGATGAAGGGGATCTTGCCGAGATCCATCAGCGACGGCCAATTGGCGCCGAGATTGTCGATCGACAGGCCAATATTGTGCAGCCGCATCTCGCGCGAGATCTCGGTCAGCAGATCGAGATCGCGGATCGCCTCCTCGCTGTCGATCTCGATCGTCAGTCCGCCGAAGGCCGGATGCGTCGGCACGCGGCGGCAGAGATCGCGCACGGCCTGCGGTTCCTTCAGATACGACGCCGGCAGGTTGATCGAGAGATCGACCGGGCTCTGCCGCTCCAGCAGATAATGCCAGTCCTGCACGGCGCGTTCGATCACGAACTCCGAGAGATCGCGCAGATGCGGATCGTGCGCTTCCGGGATGAAATAGGCCGGCGGCACCACGCCCCAGGTCGGATGGCGCATCCGCACCAGGGCCTCGGCGCCGCAGCGGATCAGCGTGCGCGCGTCGATCTTGGGCTGGTACCAGAGCTCGAGCCAGCCGGCATGCAGAGCTTCGCCGACATGCACGGCCGGGCTTGGCGCCGGCTCGTCCGGCAGCAGCATCGCGACGCGATCGCGCAGCGTCTCCGCGGCAAAGGGCGTGGTGAGCGGCGGCAGCATCGCGAGCCCGTATTCCTCCCCGACCTGCTGCACGGCCTTGACGATGATGGACTCGCGGGCGCCGACGGCCAGGACCTTGCCGTCGAAGGCCTCGCGCACCAGCGTCTCCAGAAACCTGCCGGGCTCGATTCCGTCAGCAGCGACGCCGAACAGGATCAGATCCGGCAGTTCGCCGGCGAGCACGGTCCGCAATTCGTCGGCACTGGCGCATTCGCTGGTGACGAAGCCAAGATCCTCCAGCACCTCGGCGAGGAACGCGCGCAGATGGCGCTTGCCGTCCGCGACGCATGCGCGCGGCGTTACCTTTCGCCGTCCGAAGGTCTTGGGCCTTCGTCCGGCGAACTCAACAATTTCATCGTTCATCTCAAGCCACTCCCGTTCCGCGACCGGTGTTAGCGATGGGAGCAGTTTCAAATAAGGAGAGCTTCACCCGATTGTTGAATTATCCGGGTAACGTTAAAGCCCCCATCATTTGTAAAATTGTTCGGATCTGGTTCGAGAAGTCTTTACGTCCGTCCGCGCGCTGCGCACGCGCGTGCGACAATCATGCAGGTTTTTCCCGAGGTGCCGTTCGACGGCGTGCACGCCCGTGTCCCGTAATTGGAACGAAGCTGCGCCGGCTTTGCCCAATTGAATAATGGACCGCTCAATTGCCTGCGGCTTTGTCGTGCTCGGCGATGCGCCTTGTAGTCATAGGTCGGATCCGCGTGACGGTTATGCGACAATTCGACCAAACGCCGGACGCGCGAGTGTGAAGCACCTCACATCCATATCGCTGCACTCGCGCTATTGATCCACGCAGCCGGTGGTGGGCTGTCAGGGATCGCAGCTATGACGATGCGGCGGATGATCTATTGGTGGTTCAGGTTCGTGATGTCAGGGCGATTCCTCGATCGCTTCCTGTGCCTGCCGCAGGCGCCTGAATAGAGCGCAGGGGAATCAGGTCGCCCCGATCAATTTGCGAAACGCCGCCGCGCCGTCGTGTACGGCATCGCGGCCCTTCCAGGCCAGATAGCTCAGCTTGCCGCCCAGCGTGTCGTGGCTGCGCAGCCGGCGCGATCCCAGAATGTGACCGACATTGGAGGGGAAGCGGCTGACCTCGGCCGACACCAGCGCCGCGATCGCATCCATCAATTGCTGAAGCCGTACACCCCATTCGCAATGCTCGATGCCGTCGATGCGGACCTTGAGCGCGTATTCGGTATCGTAGATCTCGGCGAGCAGGTCGCGCGCGACCAGCACGCGGTTGTGCCGGAGCGCAATCCTTAGGGCGAGACGCTTGTCGTCGAGGCGGTCGAGCACCATCGGGACGACGCAGGCGTAAGGCACAGCCGCGACGTCGGTCGCGCTCTTGCTCGGCGCCGCCTTGGTCGCGAGGCGTACCAGCTGCCATGACGTCTTCAGGCGCCGGGCCACCAGCGTCACCGCAAAGGGCAGCGCCTCGGGATTGGCTTTCTTTAAGGCGTCGAGCTGGACGGTGATCCGGGCGACTTGGCCGTCGTCGAATTTTGCGATCGTCTCGGGCAGCTTCGCATTGAACTTCGGCAGCGCTTCGCCGGCGCGCAGCACCTGCAGCATCTTCTTCACGTCGTCGAAGGCGGTGCGCGAAGCCGTGTATTGCGCGAGCTTGCTGCGCGCGAACTCGGCGCTCTCCGCTGATGCAAGGGTATTCTCGAGCACCTTGACGACCTTGACCTGAAAAGTCGTCGCGATCTTCAACGCTTCCTTGGGATTGTTGGCGGTGACCTGGTCGTTGATCGCCTTGATGTAGTCGCGCGCCATGGTCGGCAGCATGTCGCGGCAGATCCACTCCCAGATCGGGGTGAGCGTGTTGCGGGAGATCCGTCCTGCATTGGCGTGCTCGGGCGCGCCGTCGATCAGCAGCAGTTCGAGTGGAGCGAAGAAATAGCGGGACGGGCTGGTAGCGCGGGCCTGGATCGATCCGTCCTTGCGAGCTTCGGCGCGCAGCTTCGCCTGGATCTCGGTCGAGCCCGGCATGTCGATGCCGCACAGTTCGAGCCGCTCGAGTTCGCTGAGCAGGCAGCTGCGCGACAGCGGCGTCAGCTTCTGCAAGAACTCCGATAGCTGGTCGACCTCGTCCATGGCACGCAATCTTTCGCAATGATTCCAGCAGGCCTACCGACCCAGTGCATGGAGGCATTTGCGCGCTCTCAATTGTGACATAGAGAAGCAAGCCGCCGTTAATTAATCCGTAAAATCCTGACTTCCGGAAAGCGACCGCGGCAGCGAACCGTTAAAAAGGCGTTTTGGCCTCTGCTTATATCTTAGGCGGTTTCATCAACTTCTGCGTAGTCCGAAATGAGGCTGCACAAGCATAAATTGTGCCGCTGCCGGCCTTTCAGCTCAAAACCGACAAAATAACCGTAATCTTACGGAGCGAAAAGTTAACCACAGACCGCCCCGGGTTCCGCTAAATGAGTCACATGGGGTCACAGAACGATACCGCCATTGATTCGCGACCGTCAGAATGGTTGGAAAGCAGCACTTCTGCGCCTGAAGAGCTCGATTTCGTCCGGCTGAATGCCGCCCGCGCCAAGGCGGCCGACGAAATGGCCGCAGCCATCGCCCGCGAGCTCAATGGCCCCCTGACCGCACTCCTGCTCTACATGGGCGAGATAAAGCATCACAGCAATCAGCTCGCGCCGGTCTCTGGCGATAGGGCCTATTTGCAGCAGGTCGTGGCGAACGCACTGGCGCAGACCGAGCGCGTCTGCGGCCTCGTCAAGCGGCTTGCCGGGCCGCACAAGGGCGATCTGCCCGCGCCGGCCACGACTGAGGATGTCGAGTTGAAGGCCGGCCGCGTGCTGCCGGCGCCGCGCGCGGCGAGCTCCGAGCTCTCGAGCCTGTCGAGCAAGCGGCTGACCAAACGCGAGCGTGAAGTGCTGCGGCTGATCAGCGAGGGCTTTTCGAACAAGCAGGGCGCGCTGCGGATGCAGATCAGCCCGCGCACCTTCGAGAGCCATCGGGCAGAAGCGATGCGCAAGCTTGGCGCGCGCAACACCGCAGACCTCGTCCGAGCGGCGTTGCTGCATTCGATCGATTGAGGCTGTGGTCTTCCGCAGCGTTCGCGGCGGCAGTCACGCCTAGAAATAATCTTCGGCGAAGGGGCGCGCCCGCGAGGTTGGACGCAGCAATTTCGGCTCTTCCCTCGACGCATTCGGGATGATCGTGATGGTCCAGCGTGGCGGGATGGTCGATTCCTGCTCCAGCACCGAGCGGACAAAACCCGTCACCGTGGACTCGCCCGCCTTCACCGTGGCCATCCGGCCGTTGAACTGCGCGATGCGGAAGCGGCGGACCTCTTTCTGGTCCGCAGTCTCATAGGTGAACATTGGAAACCCTCCTGGTTTCCGGCGACTATCCCAACCTATGATTAGTCATCTGTGAAAATTGCAAACCGTATAAGTACGGCGGGCTTTTCGGGGGTGGTCAATCCTGCGGTTCCTGCGCCTTCGCGGCAGTAAAGGCCGCGTCCATCTGCTGCAGCAAATCGCCAAATTCGGCGTCGCCGAGGGCGTCGGCGGTGCTCTCCAGTCGCAGCGCCAGCGACGCGAGCCGGAGATAGCCGAACGTCCTGGCCGTGCTCTTCAGCGAATGCGCCTCGCGCACGATCCGGCTGCGATGCTGGCCGAGCGCGAGCGTGCGAAACAGCTTGAGCCGCGCACAGGTCTCGCTCCAGAACACCGCGCGCACCTCATAGGCGCCGTCCTCGCCGACCTCGCTCACCAGCGCGTCGAACGCGCCAGGCTCGCGCAGCGGTTCCAGCTTGCGCAGCGGCTCAAATTCGCGCACGGGCGCGGCGTCTTGGGCGCCTGGCGCGGGCGCGAATGCGGCGTCGAACATGGTTGTTCCCGGTCCCCATTATGCGGCTCCGGGATATCTACGCCATTCCGATTGCAGTTCTGGTCACGAGATGCGCGGTGTTTGCAGGCCGCGTTAAGCACTTGCTTTACCATGTGCCGCCGTCAGGGTCCGAGCAGCCGGTCGTACTGGGCCTTGACCGTGGCGTAGCATTCGCACGCGGTCTGGCGCAGCCCGTCCAGATTGAGAATCTGGATGTGTCCACGGCTGTAATGGATGAAATTGGCCTGCTGCAAGGTATTGGCGACCAGCGACACGCTGTTGCGCCGCGCCCCGATCATCTGCGCCAGCGCCTCCTGCGTCAGCGGCAGCCGGTAGTCGCCTGACAAATCTTGGGTGTGCAGCAGGCAGCGCGACAGCCGCGACTCCACCGGATGCGCCGCGTTGCAGCCTGCGGTCTGCTGCACCTGCGCGTAAACCGCGAGCCCGTGTCGCGTCAGCAAGGTTCGTAGGGTGGAGCTCTGTTCGGCCGCGCTGCGCAGCCGGTCGAGGTCCATCACCGACGCGACGCCGGGAACCAGCACGACCGCCGTGTTCAGCGCGCATGCATCGCCCATGATCGAGAGGGTTCCTAGCAGGCTGCCGCGGCCGATCATGGCGACCTGCACATGCTCGCCCTTGGCGAGTTTCACGACCAGCGAAATCACGCCGCGATGCGGGAAGTAGGCGCGCTTGAGCATCTCACCGGTCTCGACCAGCATCGCGTCATGCGGCAGATCGATCGTGCGCAGATGTGCACGGATCAGTTCATAATCGTCTGTCGACAGCGCCGACAGGAAACCGTTGGATGGGCGCACCATCGTTTCCAAAGCTGCCTCCCGTCATCTCCGCCGGTGAATGCGCGCCGGCGAAATCACCATTCTCCTGCCCAAACAAGTTCCATCATGATTCCATCGGGGCCATATTGGCAATTGTTCAGTGTTGGGCGGTGGGCGGCCTGGGGTCTGCAAAATCAATCCAGAGTGTTCCATGAGACCTCGGGGTCGCGCGTTGGCACCCAGTTGCGCGCCGATATAAATATATTATAATGGTTGTGCTGCATATACCCGTTGGAGGGCAGACAGCTTGCCGCAATTGCGGCGGAAATAAGAACTGCGCTGATTCGCACGCCCGTGAGTCCGTCGCGAACCGGGAAAGTGTGGGCAGGGAGTCTCATGGGCCGGAAACGGGCAACCGACAACGGATACTGCATCCGCTTTTGCATCGGATATTCGCGGGTCGACGCCACCCTGCTCGTTCGCCGGTTCTGTTCAGCCGTCAGGCGCTGCATCGCGCCATTGCGTGGTCTGGCCGCCGCAGATCTCGCCTTCATCCCGTTCGCGGTCACGATTTCAATGCAAGCGAGAGGAGAAAGGCGTGCGCCACGGTTCAACTATTGAATCGCCGAAGCAGGGAATTCAAACAACGACAGAAAGTCCGCGCCGTATTCTCATCGTCGATGACGACCCGATGGTGTCCATGGCCATCGAAATCTATCTTCAGCGAAACAATTTTCGGGTGACGATCGCGGACGGCGGAGAAGCGGGGCTCCGAGCTCTGGAGAACGCACAGTTCGACCTGATGATCATCGACATCTTCATGCCGCACATGCGCGGGTTCGAATCGATCCGGCTCTTTCACGACCGCGCGCCCGCCACTCCGCTGATTGCGATGTCCGGCTACGCCTTCGCAGATCTGAATTCGCCTGCGCCCGACTTCCTGAGGATGGCGCTGGAGCTCGGCGCTACGCGCTGCCTGCGCAAGCCGTTCACGCCGAATGCGCTGCTGGCCGCGATCAAGGGCTGTCTCGCCGACCACCATGCCGCTGCCGCGCGCCTGGGTTAGCGCGTTATAGCTCGCGACGTCCGTGGGGTAAGAGTCCGTTTACCGCGTGCGCCGATTTTGCGGATTTCCTGAGCAGTTCGAGCGAAGGTCGAACACGCGATTTCGATCGCGAGCGATTTGATTCAATTCGCGCGGCTCGTCCATTTCCCCTGACATTGGCAGGATTCTTTGTGCTGGCCATTGTCGCTGTTATCCGCGCGTTTACCTGTCGCGTCTCCAGCCTGATGCCGCATGCCCGATTTGCCGAACACCTCCGGCCCATCCGGTCGAACGGCAAACTTCGCTTCAATATCCGTATTAGCACGGAGGATGAAATTAACGGGACCGTGAAATGGGTTGTCTAACAATCTAGGAGCGGACTTCCGTCGATTCCAGGCGCCGCGCAGGCGTCGAGGTCTAGCTCAGTAAGGCGTAGCTCATGGATGATCTGTTGCGGGAGTTTTTGACGGAGACCAGCGAGAGCCTGGACACGGTCGACAATCAGCTGGTGAAGTTCGAGCAGGAGCCGAACAACGCCAAGATCCTGGATAACATCTTCCGCCTGGTCCACACCATCAAGGGCACCTGCGGCTTCCTGGGGTTACCGCGGCTTGAAGCGCTGGCGCATGCCGGCGAGACCTTGATGGGCAAGTTCCGCGACGGCATGCCGGTGACGGCGGCCGCGGTGACGGTGATCCTGGCCTCGATCGACCGCATCAAGGAGATTCTGGCCGGGCTGGAGGCGACCGAAGCCGAGCCCGAGGGCAACGACCGCGATCTCATCGACAAGCTGGAAGCGATGGTCGAGCAGGGCATGGCGGTCATGTCAGCGTCGGCTTCGCCGATCGCGTCCGGCGCAACTGCTCACGTCACCGACGCCCCGCCGCTGGTGCCGGAAGCGCCGGTTGCCGTTGAAGCCAAGGCTGCTCCGGTCAAGGAGATGACCACGGGGTCGCTGATCGACCAGACCCTGGAGCGCCCGTTGCGTCCGGGCGAGGTCTCGCTCGACGAGCTCGAGCGTGCCTTCCGCGAGACCGCGATCGAGGCGCCCGCGCCGGTTGCCAAGATTGAGGTGAAGGCCGAGCCCGCAGCTGAAGCGCCGGCTCCTGCTTCGAAGGAAGCCAATAAGGAAGCGGCAAAGCCTGCCAAGGAGAAGGCCGCGCCGAAGAAGTCGATGGCCGACGAGGCCATGGGCGAAGGCGACCGCGTCGCCAACCAGTCGATCCGCGTCAACGTGGATACGCTGGAGCATTTGATGACCATGGTCTCCGAGCTGGTCTTGACCCGCAACCAGCTCTTGGAGATCTCAAGGCGCAACGAGGACACCGAGTTCAAGGTGCCGCTGCAGCGCCTCTCCAACGTCACCGCCGAGCTGCAGGAAGGCGTCATGAAGACGCGCATGCAGCCGATCGGCAATGCCTGGCAGAAGCTGCCCCGCATCGTCCGGGATCTGTCGAGCGAACTCGGCAAGCAGATCGAGCTGGAGATGCACGGCGCCGACACCGAGCTCGACCGCCAGGTGCTCGATCTGATCAAGGACCCGCTCACCCACATGGTGCGCAACTCCGCCGACCATGGCCTGGAGACCCCGGCCGAGCGGCTTGCCTCCGGCAAGGGCGAGCAGGGCACCATCCGCCTGTCCGCCTATCACGAGGGCGGCCACATCATCATCTGCATCGCCGACAACGGCCGTGGCCTCAACACCGAGAAGATCAAGGCCAAGGCGCTCTCCTCCGGTCTCGTCACCGAGGCCGAGCTGGAGAAGATGAGCGAAGCCCAGATCCACAAGTTCATCTTCGCGCCGGGCTTCTCGACCGCGGCTGCCATCACCTCGGTCTCGGGCCGCGGCGTCGGCATGGACGTGGTGCGCACCAATATCGACCAGATCGGCGGCACCATCGACATCAAGAGCGTCGCCGGCGAGGGTTCCTCGGTCACCATCAAGATCCCGCTGACCCTGGCGATCGTCTCCGCCCTGATCGTCGAGGCCGCCGGCGACCGCTTTGCGATCCCGCAGCTCTCGGTGGTCGAGCTGGTCCGGGCCCGCGCCAACTCCGAGCACCGCATCGAGCGCATCAAGGACACCGCGGTGCTCAGGTTGCGCAACAAGCTGTTGCCGCTGATCCATCTCAAGAAGCTGCTCAAGATCGACGACGGCGCGGCCTCAGATCCCGAGAACGGCTTCATCGTGGTCACGCAAGTCGGCAGCCAGACCTTTGGCATCGTGGTCGACGGCGTGTTCCACACCGAAGAGATCGTGGTCAAGCCGATGTCGACCAAGCTGCGTCACATCGACATGTTCTCGGGCAACACCATCCTGGGTGATGGCGCGGTGATCATGATCATCGATCCCAACGGCATCGCCAAGGCGTTAGGGGCCGCCGGCTCCTCGGCCCATGACATGGCCGACGACAATGCCGCCCTCCACATCGGAAGCGGCGAGCAGACCACCTCGCTGCTCGTGTTCCGCGCCGGCACCTCGCAGCCCAAGGCGGTTCCGCTCGGGCTCGTCACCCGCCTCGAAGAGCTCCCGGCCGACAAGATCGAGCTCTCGAACGGCCGCTACATGGTGCAATACCGCGAGCAGCTGATGCCGCTGGTGGCGATGGACGGCGTCAGTGTCGCCACCCAGGGCGCCCAGCCGATCCTGGTGTTCGCCGATGACGGCCGCTCCATGGGCCTCGTCGTCGACGAGATCATCGACATCGTCGAGGAGCGGCTCAACATCGAGGTCGGCGGCTCGGCTAGCGGCATCCTCGGCTCGGCCGTGATCAAGAGCCAGGCCACCGAGGTGATCGACGTCGGTCACTTCCTGCCGATGGCGTTCGCCGACTGGTTCACCCGCAAGGAGATGAAGCCCTCGATGCACGCGCAGTCGGTGCTGTTGGTCGACGATAGCGCCTTCTTCCGCAACATGCTGGCGCCCGTGCTCAAGGCCGCCGGCTACCGCGTCCGCACCGCGCCGACCGCGCAGGAGGGCTTGGCGGCGCTGCGCGCCCAGAGCTTCGACGTGGTCCTGACCGACATCGAGATGCCCGACATGAACGGGTTCGAGTTCGCCGAGACTATCCGCTCCGACAGCAATCTCGGCGCGATGCCGATCATCGGCCTGTCGGCGCTGGTGTCGCCGGCGGCGATCGAGCGCGGCCGGCAGGCCGGCTTCCACGACTATGTCGCCAAGTTCGACCGTCCCGGCCTGATCGCGGCGCTGAAGGAACAGACCGCGGGCGCCGCCGGCGCCTCCGAGCTGAGCCGCGCGGCGGCCTAAGGAGATACGCAGATGAGCAAGAAGATGCAGTCCGGCGAAGGCGCCATGGTCGAATACGTCACCGCGATGATCGGCGGCCAGCTGTTCGGCCTGCCGATCTCGCGCGTCCAGGACGTGTTCATGCCCGAGCGCGTCACCCGCGTGCCCTTGTCCTCGCGCGAGATCGCGGGCGTGCTCAACCTGCGCGGCCGCATCGTCACCGTGGTCGACATGCGCGCCCGGCTCGGCCTGCCCAAGCCCGAGGACGGCAGGACCGCGATGGCGGTCGGGGTCGACCTGCGCGGCGAATCCTATGGCCTCTTGATCGACCAGATCGGCGAGGTGCTGCGCCTTGCCGAGGACGGCAAGGAAGACAACCCCGTCAACCTCGATCCCCGCATGGCCAAGCTCGCCGGCGGCGTCCACCGCCTCGACGGACAGCTCATGGTCGTCCTCGACGTCGATCGCGTTCTCGAGCTCAAGACCGAAGTGCAACTGGCTGCCTGAACTTTCAAGAAAGACATTCAAGCCGGAGAACCAAGATGAAGACCTGTTTGGTGGTTGACGATTCCAGCATCGTTCGCAAGGTCGCGCGCCGCATCGTCGAAGCGCTGGGCTTTCATGTCATCGAAGCGGAAGACGGCGTCGAAGCACTGGTCCATTGCAAGAAGGCCATGCCCGAAGCGATCCTGCTCGACTGGAACATGCCGGTCATGGACGGCTTCCAGTTCCTGGGAACGCTGCGTCGCATGCCCGGCGGCGAAGATCCCAAGGTGGTTTTCTGCACGACCGAGACCGGCATCGACCACATCACCAAGGCGATGGGTGGCGGTGCCAACGAGTACATCATGAAGCCTTTCGACAAGGACATCGTGACGGCGAAATTCCAGGAAGTGGGGCTGGTCGAGCGCGAAGAGACAGCAGCCTGAAACAAACAAGTTAGCGTCAAGAGGTATCCTGTGAACTCGCCAGACTACGAGTATCTGCGTAAGTTGCTGAAAGAGCGCTCCGGCCTCGACTTGTCCGCAGACAAGCAATATTTGATCGAAAGCCGGCTGCTGCCGCTGGCGCGCAAGGCCGGGCTCTCCGGTATCAACGAGCTCGTGCAGAAGCTGCAAGGCGGATCGAGCGCGCTGATCACCAGCGTGGTCGAAGCCATGACCACGAACGAGACCTTCTTCTTTCGCGACAAGGTCCCGTTCGACCATTTCCGCGACACCATCATGCCTGAAGTCCTCAAGGCGCGTGCCGGCCGCCGCAGCGTGCGGATCTGGTGCGCCGCAGGGTCGACCGGGCAGGAGCCCTATTCGCTTGCGATGACCTTGAAGGACATGGGCGCGGCCTTGACCGGCTGGCGCGTCGAGATCATCGCGACCGACCTTTCGCAGGACGTGCTGGAGAAGGCCAAGTCCGGTGTCTACAGCCAGTTCGAGGTGCAGCGCGGCCTGCCGATTCAGCATCTTGTGAAATACTTCAAGCAGAACGGCGAAACTTGGCAGATCATCCCCGAGCTGCGGGCGATGATCCAGCACCGGCAACTCAACTTGCTGCAGGATTTCTCCCAGCTCGGAACGTTCGACGTCATCTTCTGCCGCAACGTCCTGATTTATTTCGACCAGGAGACCAAGATCAACATCTTCAACCGTCTCGCCCGCCAGATCGAGCCCGACGGCTTCCTGGTGCTTGGCGCTGCGGAAACCGTGGTCGGACTGACCGATACGTTCAGGCCGATTGCGGATCGCCGCGGCCTCTACAAGCCAAACGATCCGCGTGCGGCGGCGGCCAGGCCGGCTGTCGAGGCGCCCCGGATGGCAGCGATGGCAGGACGATAGATATGGCCGAAGACGGCAAAGGTGCGGAGCGCGTCACATTCAGTCGGGGCTATGATGTTTGCATCATGGCCATCGATGGTACGTGGCGCCGCGACTGCAAGCTGAACGCGATTTCCGACACCGACGCCGTCCTCACGGTGGAGGGCTCGATCCAGGGGTTGAACCTGAAGGAGTTCTTCCTGCTACTGTCGTCCACGGGCCTTGCCTATCGTCGCTGCGAGTTGGTGCGCGTCAACGGCGCCGAAATGGATATTCAGTTCCTGCGCGGCAAGAACCGCAAGAAGCGTGGTGCAGCCAGCGGCCATGATGCCGTGGCGTGATCGCCACGTGCACTGTGCGGCCCTTTGCTGACGCATTGCTTCACATTTTCTGAAAACTTCCGAACGAATTCGCAGAACCGGCTTTACGTGGCCTAAGCGCGTACCATGTATCAATGGCCGGTCGCAATTTCAGGGTCCGGCCATGCCAAGAAGCTCTCTCTCTCCCATCCAATCAAACCTGTCCGACGGCGCCGAACGGCGCGCGCTTCAGCTCCTGGTGGTCGATGACGACGCCACTCAGCGCAGCCTGATCACGGTCGCCGCCAAGCAGGCTGGCCACGAAGTCGCGGTTGCGCCGTCGGTTGCGGCGGCCATCGAAAAGCTGCGCGCCGGGCGCTTCGACTGCGTGACGCTCGATCTCGTGCTGGAGGACGGCGACGGCATCGACGTGCTGCGCGAGATGGCGGCGGCGAAATTCTCAGGCTCGGTGATCGTGATCAGCGGCATGGACGGCAAGCGCCGCAGTGCCGCCCGCAGCTTCGCCCGCTCCGTCGGGATCGCGCTTCAGAGCCTGCCGAAGCCGCTGGATCTCGCGGCGCTGCGCATCAGCCTCGCCAATCTTGGCAAGACCGCGATGGGATTGCCGACGATCCATACCTGGGGCGGTGTCGCCACTGACGCCATCGTGGAGCGGCACCGCGCCTGAGGCGCGGAGCTGCCATGCAATCGGCTGCGGCCCGATCAGCCGCGCCGATCGCAGCCTATGCTGGATTGCCGGATTCAGAGAGTTTCTGAAGGGCCTGGCCGAGCTCCGCCCGGCAGACGTTGAGGGCGGCGCTCGCGGTGGCATAGCGGGGCGTGATGTCGTCGAGCACGACAATCTCGGTGGAACCTGAGACGACATCCACGATAGCATTATCGTGTTCCGGCTCCATCGCCGCGTCGATCAGGCGCATACTGATGTCGATGCGGGTGATCAGGGAGCGAAGCTCGGCTGCGATCAGCTGACGGCTGTCCGTTTCGGCCATCGCAGCAAGCGGGGGTGTGCCAGCGTGATTTAGCATGGATATTCTCCGTCCCCCGCAATAAGGCACCTCAGCGCTACTTGTGCGTTAAGTTCATGTCCCGTACAAATGCGGGTGGGCCGAATCCGCGCCAAAAGCCGTAACGTTAGGCGCGGACGCGAGTCCTTGAATGCCGAATGGACTTGGCGATCGATTTGGCGAATGGACGTGGCACATGGTCGAACAAAGCCCCCGTGGTGAGATCTTCGTGGTCGATGACGACCCTGCTGTTCGCGACACCCTGTCGATGGTGTTGAAGGCGGCGGGTTATGAGGTGATCTGTTTTGCGGACGGCGCAGCACTGCTTTCCGTGGCGCGAAGCCGCACACCGGCTGCGATCCTGCTCGACGTGCACATTCCCGGAAAGTCGGGTCTCGACATTCTCAAGGAGCTGCACGGCGAGGACTATCCGGCCCCGATCTTCATGATCTCCGGGCAAGGCGACATCTCGATGGCGGTGGGCGCCATCAAGAGCGGCGCGCTCGACTTCATCGAGAAGCCATTCCGCGGCAGCGAGATCGTCGGCCGGCTGGACGAGGCGATCGGCGCTTATGCACGCAGGCAGGCGGAGAATGCGTCGCCGAAATTCGGCTCGCTGCATTTCCCCGGACGCGAGCCGTTGACCCGCCGCGAGCGCGAGGTGCTGGAGCAGTTCGCCGCGGGCGCCTCCAACAAGGAGGCCGGCCGCACGCTCGGCATTAGCCCGCGCACCATCGAGGATCACCGCGCCAACATCATGAAGAAGCTCGGCGCCCGCAATGCTGCCGATCTGATCCGCATCGTGATGACCGCGGCCCAGCGCGCGTCGTAAAGCTCCGTTACGCTGCGTACGTATCTATGTTCGTCATTCCGGGGCGATGCGGAGCATCGAACCTGGAATCTCGAGATACCGGATCGCGCTGCGCGCGTCCGGAACGACGTCTAAACATCACCCCTGCAGCGCCTTGCGGATGATCCGCGCCAGGTCGGATTTGCGATAGGGCTTTGCCAGCAGCAGCACGCCCGAATCCAGCCGGCCGTGGTGGATGATCGCGTTCTCGGTATAGCCGGACGTGTAGACCACCCTCAGATCGGGACGTGTCTTCAACACCTCGTCGGCGAGCTGCCGTCCGTTCATGTTGCCCGGCATGATCACGTCGGTGAACAGCAGGTCGAACGGCTCGCCGCTCGCGACGATCGTGAGGGCCTCCGCGGCGTTGGCAGCCTGCAGGGTGGCGTAGCCGAGCGAATGGAGCTGCGCCAGCACGTAGTCGCGCACCAGCCGGTCGTCCTCGACCACCAGGATCGTCTCGTGCCCACCCTCGATCGAGGCCGGCAGCACGCCTTCGCTGGCCGCCGTGGGCGTCTTGCCCGGCGGCAGATACATCTTGATCGTGGTGCCGTGGCCCTCCTCGCTGTAGATCTTGATGTGGCCCGCGGACTGCTTGATGAAGCCGTAGACCATGGAGAGCCCGAGGCCGGTGCCCTTGCCCGGGCCCTTCGAGGTGAAGAATGGATCGAACACGCGCGCCAGCATGCCGCAGGGAATGCCGGTGCCGGTGTCGCTCACCGCAATCAGCACGTAGTGTCCGGACCGCACGTCGTTGACGCTGGCATAGACCTCGTCGAGATAGGCGGCCCCAGTCTCCACGATCAGCTTGCCGCCGCTGGGCATCGCATCGCGCGCGTTGAGCGCTAGATTGAGGATGGCCGTGGTGAGCTGGTTCGGATCGACGATGGCGACGCAAGCTTCGTCCTCGAACACGGATTCGATCTGGATCTGCTCGCCTAGCGTCGGCCGCAACAGCTTCGCGGTGTCCACGATCAGCGAATTGATGTCGATCTCGCGCGGCTGGAGCGGCTGCTTGCGCGCAAAGGCGAGCAGATGCTGGGTCAGTTCGGCGCCGCGGCCGGCAGCCTCGTCGATCATCTTGGTGATCGCCGCAAGCTCCGGCTCCTTTGCCACCGCATCCGACAGGATTTCGATCGTCCCGGTGATGACGGTGAGGATATTGTTGAAATCGTGCGCCACGCCGCCGGTGAGCTGGCCGACCGCCTCCATCTTCTCGGCATGGCGGATGCGTTCCTCGGACGCGATCTTGTCGGTGAGGTCGCGGTAGAACACGTTGAACAGGATGCCTTCGCGGCGTCTCAGCGCCGTGACGCTGAGCTCGGCCCTGAATTCCTTGCCGTCGCGGCGGCGAACCATGAGCTCGCGGCGGCGGTTGAGGGTCTGGCCTTCCGCGGATTCCAGGAAGCGGGCGAGGCCGGCCTTGACCCTCTCGCGTTCGCTCTCCGCGACGATCATGTCGATCGCGTTCTTGCCCAATGCCTCGTCGCGCCGCCAGCCGAACAGCTCCTCGGCCCGCGAGCTCCAGTTGAGGATCGTGCTGCGATCGTCGGTCTGGACAAAAGCGTCGAGCGCGGTCTCGACGATGTTGCGCGCAAGCTGCTCGCTGTCACGCAAGGATTCGGCGGTGAGCCTCGCCTCGGTCATGTCGCGGCCGACGAGGAAGAAGCGCTTGGCCTGATCCGACCAATTGCCGAGCCAGGAGAGCCAGACTTCGCGGCCGTTCTTGTGGAAGCAGCGGGTGTCGGCGAGCTTGGGGTGGCCGCCGCGCCGAAGCGCGCGCAGCTCCTCGCGGGATCGATCGAGGTGGGCGGGATGAATGAAGTCGGCGCCGCTGCGCCCGATCATCTCGTCAGGCTTGTAGCCGAGAATGGTCTCGCTGCTCGGGCTGATCTGCACGATCTCGCCGTGCGAGTTCATGATCATGATCAGATCCTGCGAGGTGTCAAAAAGCTGCCGCCGCTCCTCCAGTTGCTGCTGCAGCGCCCGCTCTGCGCGGCGCGCTTCGGTCAGACTGCGCGCCGACCCGGAGGCACCCACGATCTCGCCTGACGGCCCCCTGATTGGCGACAGGCTGAGCGAGATATCGACCGGCGTGCCGTCCTTGCGCAGGCGCACCGTCTCGAAGCGCTCGATCGGCTCGCCTCGGGCGATCCGTCGCAGAATATCCTTGCCCTGCTCGCGGCGGTCGGCCGGGACGATGATCGAGGTGGACTGCCCGATCGCCTCGTCGGCCGAATAGCCATAGAGGCGTTCGGCGGCAGGATTCCACCCGGTGATGATGGTATCGAGCGATTGCATTACGATCGCATCGTCGGAGGACTCGACCGCGGCGCTGAACAGGCGCTCACGCGCTTCATGATGGATTCGCGCAGCCTCGGTGCGGCGATGCTCCTCGATCTCGCGTTCGAGCGCGGCGGTTTTCGCCCGCGTCTCTTCGACCATTTGGGCAAAGGCCCGCGCCAGCACGCCCGTCTCCCCACCGGCATCGACGGGTATATCTGCCGGCCGTCCGCTGCCGATGGCCTCCACAGCTTCGGTCAGACGCCCGATCGGACGCGCCAGAGAGCGCGCCAGCAGCACCGCGAGCGCGGCCGCGGCGAGCACGGCAAGGACGCCGACGAGCAACGAGGTCTTTTGAATGGCCGTCGGCACCCGGGCAAAAACGGGCGGGGGGATCGTTTCGATGATCGCGATCCATTCCTTGCCCGCAAGCAGCGCCGGCGCGATCGCTGCGCCGCTCGGCCGGCCCGACCCGTCGGTCGTCAGATGCGTCGATCCTTCGAGCTTGCCGGCCAACGCTGCAAAAAACGGAAAGTCTTGGCGCCAGTCGGTGGGATGGCCGCGAATTGAGCCGAATTCCCGCGCGCGGTCGGGGTGGACGAGATAGTCGCCGCGCGAATTCACGACGTAGATTTCGCTCCCAGCGCCCGTCGTGGAGCGGACGCCGTCCAGTGCCGGGCGCATGTCGATATTGGCGATGATGATGCCGAACGGCTTGCCGTCCGGCGTGAACAGCGGCGTCGCGACCCGCAGCGTCGGAATGTGAAGCTCGGTGCTTCCCCCTTGGCGGCTGGCGAGATCGACCGGAGAAACATAGACCTCGCCCGGCGCCAGTCGCATTGTGTCCTGAAAGTAGGTCCGCTCGCTCTTGCGCTCCAGTTCGTTGTTGGGGACGATCCGTGCCGCTCCGTTCGGGCCGGAACGATCGACGCGGACCAACTCGCGTTGGCCGTCGTCAAGGCCGATGATTCGAAACTGCCCATAGCTCGGTTTGGCGTCGATCTCGGCCGCGAGACGCGCTGCGATGCGCTCGCGCCAGGTTTGCTCCGAAACGCCGTCGAGAGCGTCGATGCCGCCTGCGATATGGGCGCGGATCAGGCCATTGATGGCTGCCGCGGAGCGATAGCCGAGGAGGTCGCCGCGGGCTCCGGCAACGTAGGATTCAAGGTTGGTCGCCAACAGGCGTGACTGGGCTTCGACGCGTTCGAGGACCCGTGGAATGACGGCCTGGGTGGTGTTGCGATAGCCCAGCCAGCCCACTGCGGCCACGGTCACCGCCACCAGCAGGATCATCGCGATCGCGAGTCGCGTTGCGAGCGTCATGGGAATAATCGCACCGCTACCCGAACGGCCTCGCCTGGTCCGCCCTGGAACAAAACGAAGACCCTTGTCATCGGCAGCCGGTGCTGACATCAGGCCCCTCCGGCTCGGCCGCATTCAGGCAACCATCGACCGCCGCCAGCAGCGCATCCGCCCGGAACGGCTTCTGCAGGCTCGCGACCGCGCCGAGCTTGGTCGCCATCTTCAGGAAGTCCGGCTCGGCATAGCCGTCCGGCGTGGTCGAGCGACCCGAAATGACGATGATCGGAATCGTCGGTTGCAGCGCCCGGACGTGGCGCATCGTCTCCAACCCGTCCATGCCGGGCATGAAGATGTCGAGGAACAGCAGGTCGAACGGGCTGCCTTCGAACAGAGCGAGGCCCCTGCGGCCGTCGCCGGCGACCGTCACGCAATGGCCGGCCCGCTCCAACAGCAGCCGGATGGTCAACTGAACGGCCGGGTCGTCATCCACGATCAGGATGTTGGCCAAGTTCCAATCCTCCGGGCCGGATGATGATTTGCAATTCGATCGTTAAGTCGACGCGTCGGATGTGGAAATTGTTGCGCGGATTCTGCCCAACCCGCAAGCACTTCGCGACCCACGAATGCTGGTTGGCCGGATATTGCGCCGCACCTTGAGGTATGCACGCCGCCATGCATACCAGAGACCCGCGCAGCGCCCCGCGTACCGGCTTGCGAGGGGTGGAGGGGCTGTGAGAAGAGCAGGGCTGATTTCCCGACGGACGAGGATGATGACAAAAAAGAAAACGCCCGACCAGTTCCGCAGCGCGCGCTGGTTCGCGCCTGACGATCTCCGCTCGTTCGGCCACCGCTCCCGCGCCATGCAGATGGGCTACGCGCCGGAGGAGTGGAAGGACCGCCCGATCATCGCGATCCTCAACACCTGGTCGGACGCGCAGCCCTGCCACATGCATTTCAAGTCGCGCGTCGACGACGTCAAGCGCGGCATCCTGATGGCCGGCGGTCTGCCGCTGGAACTGCCGGCACTGTCGCTGTCGGAGTCGCTGCTGAAGCCGACCACTATGCTCTACCGCAATCTGCTGGCGATGGACGCCGAGGAGCTGCTGCGCAGCCATCCCGTCGACGGCGTGGTGCTGATGGGCGGCTGCGACAAGACCACGCCGGCGCTTCTGCTCGGCGCGACCTCGATGAACATCCCGGCGATCTATCTGCCGGCCGGCCCCATGCTGCGCGGCAACTGGAAGGGCAAGACGCTCGGCTCCGGCTCGGACGGCTGGAAATATTGGGATGAGCGGCGCGCCGGAAAAATCTCCGACAAGGACTGGCTAGATATCGAAGCCGGCATTGCGCGGAGCTACGGCACCTGCATGACCATGGGCACCGCCTCGACCATGACCGCGATCGCGGAAGCGATCGGCATGACCCTGCCGGGCGCCTCCTCGATTCCCGCGGCGGACGCCAACCACATCCGCATGGCCTCCGAATGCGGTCGCCGCATCGTCGAGATGGTGTGGGAAGATCTGACGCCGAAGACGATCCAGACCCGCAAGGCGTTCGAGAATGCGATTACGGTGGCGATGGCCATGGGCTGCTCGACCAACGCCATCATCCATCTGATTGCGCAGGCCCGCCGCGCCGGCCAGGATATCGGGCTCGACGATTTCGAGATCGCGAGCCGCAAGGTGCCCGTGATCGCGAACGTCCGTCCGAGCGGCGATGCCTATCTGATGGAAGATTTCTTCTACGCCGGCGGCTTGCCGGCGCTGATGGGCCAGATCAAGGACCATCTCCATCTCGATTGCCTCACGGTCACGGGCAGGACGCTCGGGGAGAACATCGACGGTGCCGAAGTGCACAATGCCGACGTCATCCGTTCGGTCGATAATCCCATCTACAAGGAAGGCGCGCTCGCCGTGCTCAAGGGTAATCTCGCGCCCGACGGCTGCGTCATCAAGCCGTCCGCCTGCGCGCCGCGTTTCCTCAAGCATACGGGGCCAGCGCTAGTGTTCGACGACTATCCCGCTATGAAGAAGGCGGTCGACGATCCCGATCTCGATGTCACCGAGGACCACATCCTGATCCTGCGCAATGCGGGCCCGCAAGGCGGGCCGGGCATGCCGGAATGGGGCATGCTGCCGATCCCGACCAAGCTCGTGAAGCAGGGCGTGCGCGATATGGTGCGCATCTCGGATGCGCGCATGAGCGGCACCAGCTACGGCGCCTGCATCCTGCACGTCTCGCCCGAGTCCTATATCGGCGGTCCGCTGGCGCTGGTGCAGAACGGCGATCGCATCACGCTCGACGTCGCGGCGCGCACCATCAATCTCGATGTGCCCGAGGCGGAGCTCGACAAGCGCCGTGCCGCCTGGAAGCAGCCCGAGCGCCGCTTCGAGCGCGGCTATGGCTGGATGTTCACCAAGCACATCAAGCAAGCCAATGACGGCTGCGATTTCGACTTCCTGGAGACAGATTTCGGCGCGCCGATCGGCGAGCCGTCGATTTATTGACGCCGTCGTTCCGGGGCGATGCGACGGGACCGCGAAGCGCGGCCCGGAGCATCGAACCCGGAACCCATTTCACCGCGCTGCGTGCGGCCCGATGGATTCCGGGTTCGCGCTGCGCGCGCCCGGAATGACAAGAAAGGGCCAACCATGACCAGACTTTCCGACGCTACCCGCAACAAGCTCAAATCCGTGTCCACTGCCACTGCCGCAACCGCGCTGTTCAAGCGCGGCCTGCGCATCCAGATGATCCAGGATGTGCACCCCGTCGGCCCGAGCCAGCCCACGATGGTCGGCGAGGCTTTCACGCTGCGCTACATGCCGGCGCGCGAGGATCTCAACACCATCGACGTCTTCAGGGATCGCTCGCATCCGCAGCGCAAGGCGGTCGAGGATTGCCCGGCAGGCAGCGTCCTGGTGATGGACAGCCGCAAGGATGCGCGCGCTGCCTCCGCCGGCGCGATCCTGGTGACGCGGTTGATGAAGCGCGGCGTTGCCGGCGTCGTCACCGACGGCGGTTTTCGCGACTCCGCCGAGATCGCCAAGCTCGGCATCCCCGCCTACCACCATCGTCCTAGCGCGCCGACCAATCTGACGCTGCATCAGGCGATCGAGATCAACGTTCCCATCGGCTGCGGCGATGCGCCGGTGTTTCCCGGCGACGTCATCTTGGGCGATGCCGACGGCGTCATCGTCATCCCTGCGCATCTCGCCGATGAGATTGCGAATGAGACGTTCGAGATGACCGCGTTCGAAGATTTCGTTACCGAGGAAGTCAGTAAGGGCCGCGGCATTTTCGGTCTCTATCCCGCGACCGATCCGCAGACGCTCACCGACTTCGCGACATGGCGGAAGAACAATGGCCGTTGATTTCTTCGCCTCTCCCCGCTTGCGGGGAGAGGCCGGAATGCGCGCTGAAAGCGCGGATTCCGGGTGACTCTCCACGAATCCATCTGTCGCCGTCCTCGCGGAGACTCCCCCTCACTCAACCCTCTCCCCGCAAGCGGGGAGAGGGAGAAGATCACGCCTCGGCCATCCCCGCCGCCCACAGCGCGAACGCATAGACGATCGCGACTTCATCGAGCCGGTCAAACCGTCCCGAGGCGCCGCCGTGGCCGGCGCCCATGTTGGTGCGGAGCAGGACCGGGCCGCCGCCCGTCATGGCCGCGCGCAGGCGTGCGATCCATTTGGCGGGCTCCCAGTATGTGACGCGCGGATCGGTTAGGCCGCCCATTGCGAGGATCGCCGGATAGTCCTTCGCGGTGACATTGTCATAGGGCGAATAGGACAGGATGGTGCGGAAATCCGTCTCGCTCTCGATCGGGTTGCCCCATTCCGGCCATTCCGGCGGCGTCAGCGGCAGCGTGTCGTCGAGCATGGTGTTGAGCACGTCCACGAACGGCACTTCGGCGACAATGCCCGCGAACAATTCGCCGGCGCGGTTGGCGACTGCACCCATCAGCATGCCGCCCGCCGAGCCGCCATGGCCGACGATGCGTTTTGCGCTGGTGTATTTCGCGTCGATCAGCGCGCGGGCGCTTGCGGCAAAATCGTCGAACGAATTGGTCTTCTTCTCGCGCTTGCCGTCGAGATACCAGCCCCAGCCCTTGTCGGCGCCGCCGCGGATATGGGCGATGGCATAGACGAAACCGCGATCGACCAGCGACAGGCGGTTGGCGCTGAAGGAGGCCGGCATCGACATGCCGTAGGAGCCGTAGCCATAGAGCAGCAGCGGCGCGGTGCCGTCGAGCTTCAAGCCACGGCGATGAAGGATCGAGACCGGCACCTCGGCACCGTCGTGTGCCTTCGCCATGATGCGCGTGGTGACGTAATCGACCGCATTGTGGCCGGACGGAATCTCCTGGCGCTTGCGCAAGGTGCGCGTGCGCTTGGCCATGTCGTAGTCGTAGACTTCCGACGGCGTCGTCATGGACGAATAGGCAAAGCGCAAATTCGTCGTAGTGAATTCGTACGAGCCCATCGTATCAAGGGAATAGGCGGCCTCATCGAACGCAATCGCATGCTCCTCGCTGGTCGCGAGGTCGCGGATCACGATCGCCGGCAGCGCGCTGGCGCGCTCCAGCCGCACCAGATGGCCGGCATAGAGATCGAGGTCGATGATGTAGATGCCGGGCCGATACGGGATCAAATCGCGCCAGTTCTCGCGCTCGGGCGTGGCGAGCGGCGCGGTGACGATCTTGAAATCGATGGCATCGTCCGCATTGGTGAGGATGAAGAGTTCGTCGCCGCGATCGGCCAGCGAATATTGCACGCCCTCCTCGCGCGCCGCGGCCAGGCGCGGCGGTGCGTCGGGATGGGCAAGATCGATCAGCCGCTGCTCGCTGGTCTCGTGATCGCCGCCCGCGATGACGCAGAAGCGGCCGCTGGTGCTCTCGTGCAGATGGGTGAACCAGCCCGGATCCTGCTCTTCATAGACGAGCGCGTCGTCAGCCTGATTGGTGCCGAGCCTGTGCCGCCACACCTGCATCGGACGATGGTTGTCGTCGAGCTTCACATAGAAGAAGGACTTCGCATCCTTGCTCCAGACGACCCCGCCATCGGTCTCCTCGACGACATCGTCGAGGTCCTTCCCGCTCGCCCAGTCGCGGACGCGGATCGTAAAATACTCCGAGCCCTTGGTGTCGGCGCTCCAGGCCTGCAGCTTGTGATCGTCCGAGTGGCGGCTGCCGCCGAACTTGAAATATTTGTGGTCTTTTGCCAGTGCGTCGCCGTCGAGCACGATATGCTCGTTGCCACCATCGCGCGGTATGCGACCGAACAGCTCGTGCTGCCCGCCTTCGCGAAACCTGCGGAAATAGGCGAACGGCCCGTCCGGCGACGGCACGCTGGAATCGTCTTCCTTGATGCGTCCGCGCATCTCACGCACCAGCGTCTTCTGCAGGGACGAAGTGTGACCGAGCACGCTCTCGGTGTAGCCGTTCTCCTCGTCCAGATATTTGCGGATATCAGGATCGAGCACCCCGGGATCGCGCAGCACCTCCTGCCATTTCGCGTCCTTCAGCCAGGCATAGTCGTCGGTCACGGTGATGCCGTGCCGGGTGTAGGAATGCGGCCGGCGCGGGGCGACGGGGGGCTGGGAAGGTGTCTTGGCCTGGGTCACTCGATCCTCATTCAGATGCGTGTTCGCAACGTCGCCGTCGCTCACCTTATATCGTTCCGATTCCGCGAATTGCCAGCGCGTCTAGCAAAGGGCTGCGCCAAGCCGCCGGGTTGTTGCAGGGTCGCTTCTATGCTTTAGGGTCAATAACCCGCCGGTCCAGCCAATGCTGTTCAATTCCTATCCGTTCATCCTGCTGTTCCTCCCCGCCGTGCTGGCCGGCTATTTCTGTCTGGGGCGGCGCAGCAATCTGGCGCCGGTGATCTGGCTGGCGCTGGCCTCGCTCGCCTTCTATGCCATCGGCAACTGGGAGTTCGTGGCGCTGCTGCTGACCTCGATCGCGTTCAACTACGGCGTCGGCCATCTCCTCATCGTGGCGAAGCTCGGCGCGGCGCAACGAAAATCTGCGCTCGCGCTTGGCGTCGTTGGCGACCTCCTTGTGCTCGGCATCTTCAAATATGCCGGCTTCGCCACCGAGAACGTCGACGCGCTGCTCGGCACGGACTTTGCGATTCACGTCCTTCTGCCGGTCGGCATCTCCTTCTACACCTTCACGCAGATTGCCTTCCTGGTTGATGCCTGGCGCGGACAGGTCGCCGCCTATGCGCTGCCGCCCTACGCGTTGTTCGTGACTTACTTTCCGCATCTGATCGCGGGGCCGATCCTTCACCACAAGGACATGATCCCGCAATTCGAGCGGCAGGAAACGAAACGTCCGTACGCGCACCTGATCCTGTGCGGCATCATCATCTTCGCGATCGGCCTGTTCAAGAAGACGTGCCTCGCCGACGGCATCCAGCCGCTGGTCGCGCTTGCCTTCGAGGCCCGTTCGCCGAGCTTCGACCAGGCCTGGCTTGGTGCGCTCGCCTACACGTTCCGGCTCTATTTCGATTTCTCCGGCTATTCCGACATGGCGATCGGGATATCGCTGATGTTCGGCATCTTCCTGCCCGTCAATTTCAACTCGCCCTACAAGGCCATCAGCATCGTCGATTTCTGGCGGCGCTGGCACATGACGCTATCGCAATTCCTGCGCGACTATCTCTACATCACGCTCGGCGGAAACAGGCGCGGCCGCGTGCTGCGTTACGTCAATCTGATGATCACGATGCTGCTCGGCGGGCTCTGGCACGGCGCGGCGTGGACGTTCGTGGTGTGGGGCGCGCTGCACGGCGCCTATCTCTGTATCAACCACGCCTTCAACGCGCTGGTGCCGGATGTTCCGGCGATCTTTGCGCGCCCGGCCCGCATCGCCGGCGCCGTGTTGACTTTCATTGCCGTCGTCGTCGCCTGGGTGTTCTTCCGCGCCGAGAGCGTCTCATGGGCGCTGCGGGTCCTTTGCGCCATGGCGGATCCCTCGAACATCGTCTTCGGGCGCGAAGAGATCGCAGGGCTTGTTCTCGTCGTCATCTATGCCGCGCTCGTCTGGCTGGCGCCGAATACGCAAGACATCATGGGATATGACCACGGCAACCGCACGGTCGGCGAAACCTTGCGGGAAGGGCGCTTGCGGCCGCTGCTTCTCTATGCTGGGTCGCTGGTGCTCGCCTTTGGCATTCTGGGCATCCAGAGCCACAGCGAATTCATCTATTTCCGGTTCTGATGCACGGGCCGTTCACACATTTAAGGCGCCTTCTGCTCGCGAGCATCGCCTGCGTGCTGGGGGCGGCCGCGCTCACCTATCTCGTCGATCCCCTGCAACTCTTCCGCGCCTCGCATCTCGCCGCCTTTTATTCCGACGACACCCGCGTGCAGAATGCCGGGCTGATCCGCAGCCAGTCGTTCGACACCGCCTTCATGGGCACCTCACTCGCGATTCATTTCCGTCAGAGCGACATCAATCGCGCGCTCGGCGTGCATTCGCTCAAGCTCGCAATGACCGGCTCCAATTCGCGCCAGCAAAGCTTTGTGCTGGAGCAGGCGATCGACCGCGGTGCGAGGCGCGTGATCTGGGAGATGGACGATTTCATCTTCGTCGATGCAGCCGATATCGAGGCCGATCCCTACCTGTCCGTCGATCTCTACCGACGAACGGCCAAGGGCATCGCGTCCTATCTGTTCAGCGCGGCGATGGCGAAGGAATCCCTGTTCGTATTGCTGCGGTCGATTCCGCCTCTGCGTCAGCCGCTGACGAGCGCGGCGCCTTTTCTCCCCGTCAAGTTCGCATTGTCCGATGTCGATGTCATTTACGCATTGCCGCGGGAATTCGACCTCGCGCGTGACTACAATGCGAAAAAAGCGCTTGCCTCTTTTGCCTACATCACCAATCCCGTACGCAGCCGCTTCCTTGGCGAAGGCTATGGGTACGACGCCATGGTCCGGCATTTCGAGCAGGATGCGCTCGGCCTGATCACGCGCCATCCGGACGTGATGTTCGACATCTACTTCCCACCCTATTCAATCCTGCAATTCGTCGCCATGCGCGATGCCTCGCCCGAGACGCTGAAGATCGTCACCGATGTCACAGCGGTGATTGCAGAGCGCCTGGCGCAGGTTCCCAACGTGCGGCTGCACGATTTCCGTGCGATCAAGGCGGTGACGCACGATCTCAACAATTACGGCGACGTCATCCACCATTCACCGGTGGTGGATGCGATGGTGCTGAAGTGGCTGGCGAGTGGGGAGTATCGCGTTGATCCGAACAGGCCACTCGCGTCGCTGGAGAGACTGAAGGCGCAGGTCGAAGCGTATCGCGTGCCGCAGCCCTAGCCAACCATCCCGCTGTCAGCCAAACAGTCCGCCGTCGTCCCGGACAAGCGCGCCACAAGCGAGCGTAGATCCGGGACCCAACCCAAGGGAGGAGTTACCGCGCGAGTTGGCAACTCCGAGTCTTCCTCAAGCCACTTCCTGTGGCAATGGATCCCGGATCTGCGCTCCGCCCTCGACAACGCTACGCGTTGCCAAGAGCTGCGCTTGTCCGGGACGACAGCGGAGTTTGTAGCTCCGCCTTACACCGCGACCTGCTCGCCGAGATACGACGCCGCCGCTTCCAGTCCACCCTTGCCGTGCGGAATCTTCAGCGCATTCAACCCGACCTCGATCACCCCCAGCGTGCCGAGCAGCATCGGCGCGTTGACATGGCCCATATGGGCTATGCGGAAGGCTTGTCCCGAGAGATCGCCGATGCCGGTGCCGAGCACGACGCCGCATTTCTCCTTGCAATAGCGTTGCAGCACCGCCGGATCATGGCCGGTGGTCATGGTCACCGTGGTCACGGTGTTGGAGCGCTCGCTTGGCTCTGCAACGTTGAAGCCGAGCACCTGGCCTTCCGACCATGCGCCGACCGCGCGGCGGGCGGCTTCGCCGAGCAGGCTGTGGCGGCGGAACGCGTTTTCCAATCCCTCCTCATGCAGCATGTCGATCGCCTGGCGCAGCGCGAACAACAGATGCACCGGCGCGGTGCCGGCATATTTGCGGTAGTTCTCGGTGCCCTCGCGCTCGCTCCAGCTCCAATAGGGCGTTGTCATATTGGCTTTCTTGTGCACCTCCTGCGCGCGCGCATTGGCGGCGACGAAGCCGAGCCCGGGCGGCGTCATCAGGCCCTTCTGCGAGCCGGACATCGCGATGTCGACCCCCCATTTGTCCATCTCGAACGGCATGCAGCCGAGCGAAGCCACGGTGTCGACCATGTACAACGCGGGATGGCCGGCCGCCTTGATCGCCTTGCCGATCGCCTCGATGTCGTTCTGCACGCCCGAGGCCGTGTCGACCTGGACGACGACGACGGCCTTGATCTTGTGCTCGGTGTCGCGGCGCAGGCGCTCCTCGAGCTCGTGCGGCCGCACTGCGCGGCGCCAGTCGCCCTTGAGCACCTCGACCTCGGCGCCCATCAGCGCCGCTGCGTTGCCCCAGCCGATCGCAAAGCGTCCGCTCTCCAGCACCAGCACCTTGTCGCCGCGCGAGAGCACGTTGCTTAGCGCGGCTTCCCAGGCGCCGTGGCCATTGGCGATGTAGATGTAGGACTTGCCCTTGGTCGCAAACAGTTTTGAGATGTCGCCGAGCAGGCTCTCGGTCAAATCGAGCATCTCCTTGGAGTAGATGTCGATCGCCGGACGATGCATCGCCCGCAGCACCTCGTCGGGCATCGTGGTGGGCCCGGGGATGGCCAGAAATTCCCGGCCCGCGCGAACGGTCATTGCTATCTTCCTTGTGTCGTGAAGACTGGTGGTGGGTCGCTGATTCACACTTTTACGCGGCGCTTGGGCCTGAGAAAAGCACGTAAAATGCAGCCCTGACGGCCCCTATCGTTTGGTCTGGCGGCAGCCGGCGGCTTCCGCCTCCTCGACAGAGCAGAACCAGCGGGTGCCCTTGCTGATCTTCATCTTGATCTGGGCGTACCAGCGGCTGGTCGGGGTGTGATAGATGCACTCGCCGGCGCTGTTGACGTTGCCCTTGATGGTGCAATCCGGCGACGGCGCGACCGGCCCCGACGCCGAGGCGAGCAGGATCGCATGCGCGCCCTCGGGCGGCTTGGTGGCACCCAGAATGGCGGTCTTCTTGTTGCGCACGCGCCAGTCCCAGGGTGCGATGAAGGCGCCCTGCCACATCCCGGCCTTGGCTTCGCGCGCGGCCTTTTCGTCGGCATCATAGTCGTGGGACATGCGGGTGTAGGCCAGCGCCCAGCCGCTGCGCACCAGCCATTTCTGGATGTCCTCGCCGCCGACCTCGCAGCGCGCCACGGTGCGGCCGCGCCGGTCGATCGAGCGGGCATGGCAGGCCCAGCTCTTGCCGTCGGCGTATTTGGCGAGCTCGTCGCGCGCGGCGATGCCGCAGGTCCAGCGCTCGCCCTTGGTGTTGAGGCAGAGCTGATCGACCGACGGCGCATCGATGCCGCCGAGCCGGATCCGCGTGTTGCCGACCAGGACGGAATCGCCATCGCGGACCTTTGCGGTGCCGGTAACGTCGGCCGCCTGCGCCAGCGAGGGGACAGCGAGCAAAGACAGCGCAATCAGGAATTTTCGCAACATGCCGGTCCGCGCTTTAAGGAAGATCTCGATAGACCCCGCAATTGTGGTCGGCTTTGGGCCACCCGGCCAGCCTATGCCGAACAGAGAGGCTTTCAACTTCCCGTCATTGTGTAGTGCCTCCGCTCTCGTGTCCCGGACGCGGTGCGGCGTGCAAGGCCGCTCCGCAGAGCCGGGACCCAGAAAATCGCGGGCGAGCGATTCGCTGGCATGGGGCCCGGCTCAGCAGCGCATCACTACGTGCTGCGCTGCGTCCGGGGCACGAGACCTCGGCAACCTACCCCCGCGCCATCGCCCGCTTCGCCACCGCCAGTCCCATCAGCACGAACGCCGACGTCACCTCCGGCCCGCCCACCAGAATCCGCGTCGGCGTCTTCATCTTGTTCCATTCATAGGCGCGGAACGGGCCGCGGCGGCCGCCTTCGCCGACGGCAGCGACGATCACGTTCAGCGCCGGCGCGAAGGCGCGCGGATCGGCGCCGAGATGGCCGAGCGCGATCAGCGCCAACGCCGCGTCGAACACGTTCATCTCGGCGGCCATCAGCTCGCCCTTGACGTAGGCCAGCACGCGATGGCGGATGAAATCGAAATCGCCATTGGGATCGACCGCGGCCTGCGCGGCCAGCGGCAGCGCCAGGAAGGCCGCGTAACAGCGGCCGAAATAGGCGCTGTAGAGCTCCGGTAGATAGTAGATGTGTGAGCGCGGATAGGCGAAGGCCCAGCTCGCCACCAGCCGCTTCTGGAAGCCGATGATCCGATGCACGGTCGCAAGCCGCGCCGGCGTCTCCAGAACTTTCCAGCGCGCCAGATTGCGAAAGCTCACCTCGAGAATGTCGAGATTGAGCGTCGGATCGAGATCGTTGCCATAGGGCCGCTCGCCCCTGAGATTGTCGATCCAGGTCGCAACCCCGCCCTCATAGTCGATAGTTTCGTTGATGGGCACGGTCACGCGCGGCTCGTTGACGCCTGCCCGCACCTGATAGCCGGCATAGAAATCGAGTAGCGGCTGGTCGAGGATCGGATCGGTGCAGCCGGCCTGTGTCGCTGCGGAGATCGAGCACGCCGTGGTGTCACAGTCCGGCACGTAGATACCGAAGCCGAGGTCCTGCTTGATCTGGGCGAAGAAACGCGAGAATCGCGGATGCGGCGCGGGTGCCAGCGCGGTGATGACGTTAAACCGCGCGCCGTCGGTGCCCGCGACCTCTTCGCGGCTGATGTTGACGCAGAAATCGACCATGTCTGCGATCGCGCGCGCCGCTGCCGTCTTGTCGGCCGGTGAAGCCAGCCCGGTCTCGATATAGCTCAGCAGCGCCTCGATGAAGAACGCATCGTAATAGGCCGAGCGGTGGCGGATCTGCACCGGCTCCCACATCGGCTCGGCGATCCCTCGCCAGGGCGGATTGACCACGGCGGCTGCCTGCGAGCGCGCAATGAAGACGCGGGCGAGATTGAACAGCAGCGACGAATTCTTGTAGCCGCGCGCATTCAAGCCGGTGAGCGCCATGATCAGCTCGCGCCCGCGAAAATCGGGGTCGCCGATCAGGTTGAAGGCGGCATAGGTCGGCAGGAAACCGTTCTTGCGGTACGAGCCCAGGAGATGCTGCGCGCAATCGCGGATCACGCCGTCAATCTGCGATTGTGCCGGCATGGCGCCGACGAACATGGCTGGCGGCGGCTTGGGATGCTCGAGCGCGATGCTGTCGACGAGTTCGGCCACGGGCCCGCCGACCGCCGCCCAGTCGGGTTCGGCATCGTCGCGGGCGCGGACCAAAGCCTCGCGCAGCCGCGCCAGCCTGGCCTCGTCACGCAGCTCGGGGAGCCCGGCGCGGCGGAGCAGGATCCGCAGCGCGGGATTGCCGAGCGCGGTCTGGTAGAACTTGGCGAGGTGCGGATCGCCGCTGGCTTGCCCCGACAATACGGGGTCGCAGACGTCATACAGCGAGGGACCGTCTTTCCGCGCCGTCAACGCCCGGCACGCGGCACCTGCGAAATAATGAAAGCTCATGAAATACCTGGTCGCGGGGGACTTTCGCGAAGGCCGGGCCGGTGACCCCATCCCCCGCAAGTCGTTGAAAAAGCTACCCGGATTCGCGGGAAATACAAATGTGATGGACGTCACGGAAAAACCCGGCACAAGGGCGGCATGATCGAGCTCCGGAAGGCTACGGAAGGGCCAAAAATGGAGGAGCTCTGGTCTGGTAATTAACCAACCCATTCAGTGGCTTAGATCAAACTCTGGGTGATCTATTGCCGTGCCGCTGATCTCAGGTTAAGGGTTTGTTTGGTGCGGCGCCGCAAATTGCGCGCAATTCGGGGGCACTCCCTCGGCCGATCCCTCAAACCTAAAGACGCCATCGCGCTACTCAATGTGTGCGCGCGCTTGGATAGGTCTTTGGCACAGGAATGAAGCGAGATGAATGTAAGGCAGCTCGACATTTCCCGACGCACGATTGCGCTCGCCGCAGCCCTCATCGGCACGGTGTCGCTGGCGATCGGCGCCCATGCTGCCCTCAACATGCGCGCGCTGGACGCCGCGAAGGCGGTTGCGACCGACCAGATCACGGGCTCGGTGGGCCAGACCTCGCGTCTGGCGCTCGTCATCGGCAATGGTCACTATCCCGACGCCAACGCGCCGCTGACGCAGTCGATCAACGATGCGCGCGCGCTGTCCTCGTCGTTGCGCAAGAAGGGTTTTGACGTCGACATGGTGGAGGACGCGAGCAAGGACGACATGATCCGCGCCGTCAACCGCCTCAAGTCACGGATCAACCGCGACACCACCGTCATGCTATTTTTCGGCGGCTATGGCGTGCAGGCCGGCCGCGAGAGCTACATGCTGCCGGTCGATGCCGTGATCTGGAAAGAAAGCGACGTCCGCCGCCAGGGCGTCTCGATCGAAGGCGTGCTCGACATGATGAAGCAGCAGGGCGCCAAGGCCAAGCTCGTCGTGGTTGATGCGTCCCGCCGCAATCCCTATGAGCGCCGCTTCCGCTCCTACAGCCACGGTCTCGCGCCGATCGGCACGCCTGACAACGCGCTGATCCTATCCTCGGCTTCGCCCGGCAAGGTCGTCGACGACGGCAAGGGCGAGCACTCTACGCTGGTCGCCGAGCTCCTCAACAACCTCAATGCGCAAGGTGCCAGCGCCGAAAGCGCCTTCAACAAAACCCGAATCGCCATCTCCCGCGCTTCCGAAGGCGACCAGGTCCCGACCGTCTCCTCCTCGCTGCTCGAGGACATCCACTTCAACGAAGCCGGCGGCTAGTCTTTTAAGGCTCGCGAGCTCTCGTAGGGTGGGCAAAGGCGCAAAGCGCCGTGCCCACCATCTTTCCGATAGTTCGACAGAAAGACGTGGGCACGCTTCGCTTTGCCCACGCTACGAAATCGTCCGCTACTTCGCCGCTTCGCTCGCCATCACCGGCCGCACGGAGTCGCCTTCGCGCAGCAGCGCGCCGGCACGGGCGACGACGATGTCGCCTTCGTTGAGGCCGTCACGGACCTCGATATTGCCGCCCGACATCAATCCGGTCTCGACGCGCTTGGTCTCGACGCGATTGCGGCGGATCACCTGCACCACGGTGCCGGCGGATGAATATTGCACTGATGTCAGGGGGACCGCGACGTTGCAGCTCTGCCCGGTCTTGATCAGCGCACGCCCGCTCGCGTTCAGCAGCAGCCGCTTCTGCGAGGAGATACCGATATAGACCATGCCCTGCTGGATGTTCGGCTCGACGGTCGGGCCGATGCGCCGCACCTTGCCGTCGAGATCGCCGGCGCCGGCAATGCGCACCGTGGTCGGCTGATTGACCGCGAGCTTCCTGACATCGTTGGTCGCGACCAGGCCGACGAGGTCGTATTCGCTGCGCGCCACGATCGTGAACAGCGCCTCGCCCTTGGCGGAGGCCGGCGCGCCGATCTGCGCCGTCGACGTGGCGATAATGCCGGCCACGGGCGCAGTGACCTGAAGCGTGCCGCCTTCGGGCAGCGCCAGCCGCGCCAGCACCTGCCCGGCCGTCGTGGTTTCGCCGGCTTCGGCTAGCACGTCCGTCACCTTCAGCCCCGGACGCTCGGGTCGCACCGAGGTCTCCTCGCGCGCCATGATCGAGCCGGTGGCCTCGACGATGTCGGAGAAGCAGGATTTTGCCGCCTTCAGCACCGTGACCGCCGGCCCCTTGGGCGTATCGTCGTCGGCAGCAAAAGCGGGCTGGGCGGAGACCAGCATTAGTCCGGCAAGGGCAACGAAGGTCTGGGAAAGGGAACGCGCAGGCAATGAACGCATCGGTCATTCCGGTTGGCCGTAAGGCCTTGATCGATAGCAGAAGCGGCAGCAGCGGGCCATGGGCTGACCGGATGAGAAATGCCGCAGCAGCGCAGGCGGCGCGATGCCGCCTGTTGATTTAGTCGCTGCACACGCGAAGAGGTTCGCCGCCTGCCGAGCCAGCTCGGCCTGCATGGTTCGAGACGCCCGCTTTGGCGGGCTCCTCACCATGAGGGTCTGCTGTTCCGCCGCAAAACGCGACCTCATCCTGAGGGCCCGCCGTGGGCGGGCGTCTCGAAGGATCGGCCGCGGGACCTCACTGCAACGTCAAAAACTCCACCCAGTTCGGCTTCTTGCCGGTGGCGTAGGATTTCAGCTTGCTGAGGGCGCCGCTGGTCTGGTCGATGGCGTAGACCGTCATGCCGTCGGACAGCTCGCCGACCGCGGCGAGGTAGTGCCCGGTCGGATCGATGTTGAAGCCGCGCGGCTGCTTCTCGGTCGGCACGCTGCCGATCGTGGTCAGCTTGCCGCTCGACCCATCTACCTTGTAAGCGGTGAGCGTGTTGGTGGTGCGCTCGGAGGCGTAGAGGAAGCGGCCGTCCGGGGTGATGTGGATGTCGGCGGCCCAAGGCTTTCCGGAAAAACCTTCGGGCAGCGCCGTCGTGCGCTGGATCTCGCTCCAGGCCCCGCTCTTGGCTTCATAGCTGTACGCCGCAAGGTCGCCGTTCAGCTCGTGAATGAGATAGACGAACTTTCCGTTGGGATGGAATACGAAGTGCCGCGGCCCGGATTTCTCCGGCGTCTTGATCGCTGGCGGATTGCCTGGCGTCAGCATGCCGGCGGCGGCGTCGAACGCGAAGCTCAGTACCTGGTCGGAGCCGAGATTGGTCGCGAACACAAAACGGTTGTCAGGCGAGGGCAGGAAGGCGTGCGCGTTCAGCCCGGTCGGGATCACCTGCTTGGGCTCGGCGACGACGCCGTTCGCGGCAAGCGGATTCAGCGCGACCTTGTTGCCGCCATAGGAGGCGCTGAACAGCACCTTGCCGCCGCGGTCGGTGGCGATGTTGGCCATGCTGTCGGCGAGCGGCCCATTGCCGATATGGCTGAGCTGGCCGCTCTTGGGATCGATCGCAAAGCTCACCGCCTGATATGGCTGCGAGCGGACGCCGGCGATCAGCACGCGGTGGTCCGGCGTGATCGCGAGCGGCGTCGAGGCGCCCGGCTTTTCGACGCCCGTGAAGGCGGCTGTCTGCACCGGCGTCATTTCGCCATTCTCGGCGATCTTGAACACGCTGATGCTGTTGGAATCGGCATTGCCGACATAGGCAAAGGTATCGGCCATGCCGGCGCGGACTCCGGAAATGAGGGCAAGCGCGGTGACAAGAGCGGTGAAGAGGGTGGTGGCGATCGTAGCGCGGGGTGCGGGGCGTGTCGGTCTGATCAAGGGCGTCCTCCTGCCGGTGTGGTGTTGTCGTTTTGCGGCAGAGGATAGCGGCTCGCCTTCCGTTGCACCAAATTCCAATTGGGATTGATTGATGCCGAAATTGTATCGGTTGCAAAGCGTTTTCGAGCGAAGCGGATGCCGGTTCGTGCAGAGGAAAACGCCTCAAAACAAGACTCTCTAGCGCACTGACGCTGTCAGGTCGCGCGAGGGCAGATGCGGGCCGGCCGGATGGTCGGGCGGCCCGAGCACGGTCCACACGGCGACCGCCAGCAAGGCCGAAGTCAGGATGGTCCAGGCGACGAGTTGCTTGCGCATGAGGCCAAATCCGTCCGTCGAAGCGTCGATGCGCCGAAAGCGCGGGGCCATCGTGCACTGCAAACGGCAACGCTCCTATGAACTCGTTCACAGCCGGACAATGCCTGCGCAAATTGCGAACCATTGCCGGCCGAATGCATTGACCCGGCATGCCCCGCGAAAACGACCTCGAAGGCAAGCCCGACATGGGTGGCAAGCACGGCGGCCAGTCCGGCCAGCCCAAGCCGCCGCCGCGCCCGCGCGAAGGCGGGCAGGATGAAGACGTCGTGGCAAAGCGCCCAACCGGTCAAACCGACCGCAAAGTCTCGCCGACCAACACCAGAAAGCGCTAAGCTTTGCCTGCTCTCGCTCCAGCCGCAGGGCCCCCGCCATGGATCGCCGGGAACGGCAGCGCCTTCCCGCCGTTACCCCGATCCCGCGGGCGAAGGCGCCAAAACGGAGGCTGGCAAAACGGAGGCCGGAGAGTGTTTTGGATTTATTGGGACACCGCCTGGTCGCTCATCATCAGCGGCATCATGTTCGCCACCATCGTCGCCCATCCCGACGCCGAGTTCGTCGAGATCCAGGCCGGCAGGCGGGCGAAATGAGCCGCGCAGCCTGAGGTCGGCATCCCTCACCGGCGCAAATTGAGCATGGCTCGTGCGTGCCGCGTGCGCCTTTGCCTACCCTCGAAACCGTCGCCGAGATCACTGCATCATCGCCGCCGCGATCTTCTCCGCCGCCATCAACACCGGAAAATTGGTGTTGGCGCATGGCACCACCGGGAAGATCGAGGCGTCGACGACGCGCAGACCCTGAATGCCTTTGACCCGGCCCTCCGTGTCGACCACTGCCATCGGATCGTCGGCCCGGCCCATGCGGCAGGAGCAGGAGGCGTGCCACACGCCGATGGTGGCCTTGCGCACGAAGGCTTCCAGCGCTTCGTCGTCGTTGATGACGTCATCGAAGGTAAATCCTTCGACCACGAAATTGTCGATCAGATAGTGACGCAGCGCTGCCGGGCCGTCCATCATGGCCGCGGCGATCCTGGTCAGGATCTTGTTTTTGGTATTGACCACGCCGATCTTGCGGACCTTGTCGGTATAGGCGGCCGGGAACGGCTTGTCGGTCACCTTTCTCACGATGTCGCTCATCTGAATCGCCGCCATTTTGCGGAAGCCGCTCATCAGGCGATCGAGGTCGCGCCGGTCGGACAGCAAATTGAACTCGACGATCGGCTCGGCCGAGGGATCGCGCGAGGCGAGCTGGACCTGTCCGGTCTCGGAATAGGTCTTGTTGACGAAGGTGAGCAGCGAGCCGATCTGCGCGCCGACGGCATGCCATGCCGATTTAGAGAGCACAACGACGAACATGTCGCCTTTCGGTACGCCGGCGAGCCCGGAGGAATAGCGCAGGCCAAGCTGCATGTGCCGCCTGGTGTGCTCGTCCATGCGCGCGCCGCGGCGGACGAATGACGACAGTGAGATCGACGGATGGTCCATCAGGCGCTGGCCGACGCCTGGCAGCCCCATCAGCACCGGAATCCCGAGATCCTTGAGGTGGCCGACCGGGCCGATACCGGCGCGGAGCAGATGCGCCGGCGAATGGATGGCGCCGCTGGAGAGAATGATCTCGCGTCCGCGGAATTCCTGCTCGCGTCCGTCGATCATCGCCTTCACGCCGACGCCTTGCGTTCCCTCAAACAGCAGCTCTCGCACCTCCGTGTTGGTCGAGATCGTGAGGTTGGCGCGCCTGCGGGTGTCGCGATCGAGATAGCCCATGGCGGCCGAGACGCGCTGCTCGGCCTCGTTGGAATGCGTCACCGGGAAATAGCCGTCGACGAACTCGCCGTTCTGGTCCGGCAGATATTGATGCCCGGCCTCTCGAAAGGCATCGGCAAAGGCTTGGGAATGCCGCGTCCAGTGCTCCCTGGGAATGCGGCGCACGGGAATTCGACCGTCCTTGCCGTGATAGGGGCCGTCGAAATCGAGGTCGCGCTCGACCTTCTTGAAGAAGGGCAGCACGTCGGCCCAGGCCCAGCCCTCGGCGCCGCGCGTCTGCCATTCGTCGTAGTCGGTCGGTGCGCCGCGATTGGCCATCTGGCCGTTGATCGAGGATCCGCCGCCGAGCACGCGCGCCTGCTCGTATTTGCGCAAGGGCGGGCGCGCTTCGTTCGGATTGTTGTGGCTGACGACCTGTGTCGTGACCTTCAATTCTGTCCAATGGAAGCGCGGATCGAAATAGGCGGTGCCCGGATAGCTGTCCCTGATCTCGGCTGGCTCGTTGCCGGGCGGTGTGTCCTGTCCGGCTTCGCACAGCAGGACCTTGTTGGCGCTCCTGGCGGAGAGCCGGTGGGCCAGTACGGACCCCGCCGAGCCGCCGCCCACGATAATGAAGTCGTACACGATTGGCGTTTCCTCTTGTTCTTGTCCCAAGAGGGTAGCGTGGTTTGATTGCGAGGTCACGCCAAAGGCCCGGAACGTCGCGCGTCGCGACGTCCGGGCCGTTCGCAAAAGTCGGTCGCGTTCGCACGGGCGCTGCGGTCAGGCCGGCTTTGCGACGGCCGCCGCGATCTGGGCCGCGAAATCGCGGTAAGAGTGCAGCGGACGACCAAGTATCCTGGTCAGCCGCTCGACGTCACCGGCTTTGGGGATCATGCCGTCGGTGACATAGCGCTCGGCCATCAGGCGCATCTCATAGGCGGTCCATTTCGGCATGAAGCTCGCCATGTTCTGCTCGAAGGCGCTGGGATCGTCGCCGCCATAGACGATCGGGCGGCCGAGGAGGTCCGACCAGATCTTCGCCACTCCCGGACCGGTCAACGTGTCGGGGCCGACCAGGTTGATGGTCTCGACCGGAAGCTTTTCCGAAGCCCGGTCGCGACGGATCAATTCGATCGCGGCAACCTCGGCGATGTCGCGCGCGTCGACCATGGCGACGCCCTTGCTGCCGATCGGCATCGGGTAGACGCCGTGATTGAGGATCACGTCCTTGATCATGAGTTCGTTGTCGATGAAGTAGCTCGGGCGCAGGATGGTAGCGCTGAAGCCCATCCGCTCGAGCATGAGCTCGGCGCCCGACTTCACGGCGAAGTGCGGCACGTTCACGGCCCCGTCGGCGTCGAACACCGATTGATAGACCACCCGTCCGACACCGGCCTCGCGGGCGATGTTGAGCGTGATGATCGCCTGCGTGAATTCGTCGCCGGTCACGGCGTTCAGCAGGAACAGCGTTCTGACGCCGTCGAACGCGGCGCGCAGCGCCTCGATGTCGAGAAGGTCGCCCTTGGCGATTTCGACCCCGGCCGGGACGTTGTTCTTCGCGGGATCACGGGTCAGCACGCGCACCTTGGCGCCGCGCGTGACGAGTTGTTCGACAACGTGGCGGCCGACACGGCCGGTGGCGCCGGTCACGAGGATGGTCATGGGGGTCACTCCTGTTTGGGGGTTAGAAGACACCCCGCAAATTAGTGATCCACATTCGGCCCGATAGACGCTATTTTTAGACTATATGTCTCACTGGTGGAACAGATGGATCTACTTGCGCTTGCTGACTTCAATCTGGTTGCCCGGCACGGAGGGTTTGGCCGAGCCGCACGGGCCTCGGGCCGGCCGAAGGCGACGCTGTCCCGCCGGGTCTCGGAACTGGAGAGCAGCCTCGATCTGCGCCTGTTCGAGCGCGGAACGCGTACCCTGAAGCTCACCCAGGAAGGGCGGGCACTCCATGAGCGCACGGGCGCATTGCTGACTGAACTCGATGAGACGGCCGCGGCGATCGCCGCAGGCGGAGACAGGCCGCGCGGCCGGTTGCGGATCAGCGCGCCGCTTCTGTTCTCGCAGACTGCGATGGGAAAGCTGGCCGCAATGTTCGCGCTGAAATTTCCCGAGATCCGACTCGAGGTCACGACAGAAGATCGTCCCGTCGACATGATCGAGGAGGGCTATGACCTGGTGATCCGCGTCAATCCGGATCCGGACGAGAGTCTTGTCGGACGAATCTTTTTGCGTGATCGGCCGGTGGTCGTGGCGTGCCCGAGCCTTCCTCGTCCCACGGGCGATCTCACCGTGCGGGCCGTGGTACGCGGCGCGGACGACTTGAGCACCGTCTGGAATGTGGTGACGCCAGGCGGAAGCTCAGACATCGCGACCGAACCAGTGCTTCGCCTGTCATCGCTCATCATGATCCGCGATGCCGTCCGAGCCGGCGTCGGTGCCGCGCGCCTTCCTGTCTCGCTGGTGAGCCGCGACGTGGCTGCCGGCAGGCTCGTGCATTGGGGGGATATCGATGGACCCGAGATCACGCTCTGGACGCTCTATCCATCTCGCCGGCTGCTGAGCGCGCGCGTATCGGCGTTTCTCGATTGTCTCAAGGAGGCATTCCCCTCCGGGATCCCGGAGGAGCTTGCATCCTTCATCGATTGAGCAAGGTCTTGCCGGCGGCCTATTGCAGAACCTTCGGCATCACGACGACGACGTCGACCTGCTTCTTCAGCACGCGTGAGGCGACGGCTGCGATCAGCGGCGAGTAGCTGTCCTCGATGTCGGATGCGACGTCCTGGTTCCTGGCGAAGGCGTAGAGCATCGTGCCCTCGATTTCATCGAAGCGGATGCCCGCGAAAACGTGATCGAACGTCTCGGCGCCGACGATGCCGGCCATCAGCGCCTGAATGGCATCGTCTTGAATGCGTGTGAGCTTCATCATGCCGAGGAAATATGGCAGCGTCGCGCGAATACAAGATGCGCTGCAAGCTAACGAAAGCCAATCCGTCGCTCTGATGACCTCACGTCATGCTGCCGGGCATGAAGCAGCGGATGATGGCGCGGCCGTTGACGTAATAGGGCCAGACGATGGTGCGGCCGATGCGGTTCGGCTCGGTGATCACGGTATCGTCAGGCACGTCGATCCAGTCGCCCATGATCCTGACGCGATAGTGTCCATCTCGCGTGTCCCAATCGACATCGTCGAGTGCGGTGCCGTCGGCGTCGGCGCAGCAGGGGCCGCCGCCCTTGCTGTGCAGGCTCTCGAACCAGCCCTTGAGCGGTGAGTTTGCGTAGCGGCCGTCGTCGCGCGCCTGCGCAGCGAAGCCGATCACGGCAGCGGCCGCTATCAGAGGGATCATCCTGAATGTCACGATCGCCATGTCGCCTCGCTCGATGTGCACGCGCGCAAGCGGTCGCAGACGACAAGCCGTCTGCGGTGCGCGTGATGCAATGTTGACCGATGCCCGCCGGCCGGAGTTCCGACCGTCTCAGCAGGTCGATAACTGCGAGGTGCGAGGTTTGATCCTATTTTGGGGACAGGATGCGATCATAGTGGCAATTGCACGCGCGGCAGCCGGCCTCAAGCCGCTGCCGCCTGCTTCGACAGCAATTGCTTCAGCTTCGCCGCCGGTACCGCCGGGCTGAACAGCCAGCCCTGCATCTGGCTGCATCCGAGCTGGCGCAGCACATCGCGCTGGGCTTCGGTCTCGACGCCTTCGGCCGTCGTCGCCATGTGGCGGGCGGCGGCCATATGCACCACGGCCTGGACGATCGGCGAGGAATCCTCGGCCTCGCCGATGTCGCTGATGAAGCTGCGGTCGATCTTGATCTTGTCGAAGGGGAAGCGGTGCAGATAGCTCAGTGACGAATAGCCGGTGCCGAAATCGTCGAGCGCGATGCGCACGCCGAGCTGGCGCAGCTGCTGGAGGATGGTCAGCGCTTCCTCGTCGTCGCGGATCAGCACGGTTTCGGTGATCTCGAGCTCGAGCCGCCCCGGCGCGAGGCCTGACTCCGCGAGCGCCGCGGCGACTTTCAGCGCCAGCGTCTTGGCACGGAACTGCACCGGCGAAACGTTGACGGCGATTTGGATGTCGCCGGGCCAGGAAGCCGCCTCAGTGCAGGCCTGCTTCAGCACCCATTCGCCGATCTCGCCGATCAGGCCGGTGTCTTCCGCGACCGGAATGAAATCCGCCGGCGAGACCATGCCGCGCTCCGGATGGCGCCAGCGCAGCAGCGCCTCGCAGCCGGTGACGACATTGGCGGACAGGTCGACAAGCGGCTGGTAGTGCACCTCGAACTCGCCGCGGACCAGCGCCTGGCGCAGGTCGAGCTCGAGCTGGCGGCGCTGCCTGGCCTTGGCGTCGTATTCGGGCACGAAGATGCGGAAGGTGCCGCGTCCCTCCGTTTTCGCCGCATACATCGCGAGATCGGCGCGCTTGAGCAAATCGTCGAGATTGTCGCCGTGGTCGGGCGCGACGGCGATGCCGATGCTGGCGTCGGTCGATATCTCCTGGTCCTTGCAGGTCACCGGCATGCGCAGCATCGTCAGGATTTGTTCGGCGAGCGTCGTCAGCTCGGCCTGGTCGCAGGTGCTGGCCTTGACGATTGCGAACTCGTCGCCTCCGAGCCGCGCCACGAGATCGTTGCCGCTGACGCAGGCGCGCAGGCGGCTCGCGACCTGGCGCAGCAATTCGTCGCCGACCTCGTGACCGAGCGAATCGTTGACGCCCTTGAACTCGTCGACGTCGATATAGAGGATCGCGAACGGATTGCCGTGGGCAAGCTCCGCCACGCGCCGTTCCAGATGTCCGCGCATCAGCACGCGGTTGGGCAGGTCGGTCAGCGCGTCGTAATGCGCCATATGCGCGATACGCTCGTCGGCGCGGATGCGCTCGGTGACATCGTCATGGGTGGCAAGCCAGCCCCCGGCCGCTCCTGGCTGGTTCTTGATTTCGATCAGGCGGCCGTCGGCGGTCTCCATGACGGTGCTCTGGGTCCGCCCGACGCCGTTCAAGATGCCCTCGCAATAGGAATCGACGTCGCCGTCGAACGAGCCGGTGTCGGCGCGATGCTGGATCACGTCGCGGAAATGGACGCCGGGCTTCACCACTTCGGTCGATAGCCCGTACATGTCGATGTAGCGGCGGTTGCAGACGATGAGCCGCTCGTCCTGGTCGAACATCAAGAGGCCCTGCGTCATCGTGTTCATCGCGGTGTCGAGCCGCTGCTTTTCCAGCGAGACGCGGCGCGTCACCTGACGGAAGATCAGGAACAGCGTCAGCACGAGCAGGCCGATCGACGCTACGGCCACCGTGACGAAGAATTTGGTTTGCGTGCGCCAGGTGACAAGCGTCGCGTCCAGCGATCTGGTGGCGACCACGACCAGCGGCTCGCCGGTCAGCATGCGCGAGGCGACGAGGCGGTCCTTGCCGTCGATCGGGCTTGCGAGCTCGGTCGTAACGAAGCTGCGCTCGAACACCGCCTTCTGCTCGGGCGAGCCGGTCCGGTAGTTCTGGCCGATCATGTCGTCGACATGCGGAATGCGCGCGAGCAGCTGGCCGTTCTGGTGGTGCATCGCGATCGAGGAGTCCTCGCCGAGGCCGGTCGAGGCGAAGAAGGATTCGAGCTGCTCCGGCGTAATGGCGCGCGACACCAGGCCGAGGAACTCGCCGTGCGGGCCCGACACGCGCCGCGCGAACACGATCGCAGGACCCTTGCCGAACCGGCCGGGCACCACCTCGATCTCTTCCTGCGCAGCCGGATCGTTCTTGAGCCGGTTGAAATAGCCGCGGTCGGATATCGAGATATCGGCGACGGGCCAGCGTTTCGAGGAGTTGATCAGCACGCCGTTGGAATCGAACAAATTGGCGCCGGCGACGTCGGACCATCCGCTGGCCTTGGCGCGCAGCACCTCGTGCACGGCCAACGTCGCCATCTCGCTGCGGAAGACATCAGGGGAATCGATGCCGTGGCCCTCGAGTTCTGCGATGATGCTCTTCTGAAGCACCGCAAAATCCTCGAACTCGCGGTCGAAATGACTCGCAAGCAGACGGACCGAACTTTCCAGGCTGTCGCGGCCGCTCTCGATCGCGTTCTGGCGGAAGCGGTCGACAGTGAGCCCGGTGCCCACGGCCATCGCCGCCATCAGCACGAAGCCGCCAACGATCAGCCATGTCAGCGGCGCGCTCCGCCAACGGCGAAGCAGCGCGCGCACGCGCGCGGTCCATCGAATTGATGCGCCCATCCAATCCTCCCGTGGGGGGCAAGATGCAGCAAAAGCGACAAGAGCCGGTTACCAGTGACGGTTAGGGAACTATGAATCGGAACAAAATCAGGAGGTTGGTTTCGGATCATCCCTTTGAACGTCTTGCTGCCGCAGCTAAAACGGCGCAATTTGCCGGGGCCGATTTTGCGACCTGAGGGTTGAGCACCGATGATCACCGTATCCAAGGCCGTCATAGCATTCTGTGTGCTTGCGGTGGCCGGCGCCGTGCTGGTGATCGGCCCGACCGAGCTGCGCCGCCTGCTGCCGGGCGCGGCGAACACCGAGGTCGCCGCGGCCGCGAAGCCGGACGTGAAACAGCCTGAGGCCAAGGTCGAGGCCAAAGCCGAATCCAAGCCGGATGAGCCAAGGCTTGCCGCCGGCGCGCTGCCCGCCTCGTCGCCATCGGCTGCTCCTGTCCCGGCTCCCGCGCCGAAGGCGGATGCGCTCGCCGAGACCCAGAAGCAGGTCGCGTCGCTGGCCGATGTCGCGCCGGTCAAGCCGCCGCTAGCCGTAACCGATGCCGGTCCGCGTTTCGACGTCGCCCGCGTCGATGATCATGGCGAGGCGGCCGTCATCGCGGGCCAGGCCGCACCGGGCGCCAAGGTCGAGCTGTTGCGTGACGGCCAGCCGCTCGACAGTGCGGTGGCCAATGCGTCGGGCCAGTTCGTGATGACCCCGCCAAAGCTTCCCGCCGGCAGCTATGAGCTGGCGCTGCGCGCCAGGGCGCCCGATGGCACCATCACGTCGTCCAGCCGCACCATGCCGGTGACGATCGCCGAAGCCGCGCCGCCGCCTGCGCGCGTCATGGCGACCGCAGGGCCGGAGGCCAATCGGGATGATAAATCGGATGTTGTCGCGTCCCTGCCGGCGCCGCGTCTCGCCTCCATGCTTGAACGGCCGGCAGCTCGGCCCCGCATGATGGGCATGTCCAAGCCCAAGGCCCTGGCGAGAGTGCCGGGTGCTGCGACCACGGTCGCATCTGCCTCGCCCGCGGACGTCATCGCCGCGACACCGGCAGAAGCCGGCCGCAGCCGGGTGATTTCCCGCGGCGACAGCCTCTGGGCGCTGAGCCGCCTCGCTTACGGCGACGGCGCGCGCTACGCGGTGATCTTCAACGCCAACCGCGGAAAGATCCACAATCCCAACCTGATCTATCCCGGCCAGACCGTCGTGCTGCCGCAAAAGGCGCGGTGAGGGGAGGTCATTCCGGGGCGCCGCGAAGCGGCGAGCTATGATGCGCAATCGCGCATCTGAGAATCCATCCAACCATCCTCGCCGCGGCTCGATGGATTCCGGGCTCGCGCCAAGAGGCGCGCCCCGGAATGACGCGCCATGACGGGCAGGGTCGCACAGCCGCAATCGTGCAACGCTGTAACCGTCTCGCTGGGGAACAAACGGTTCCCCCGTGAGTCTTCTCCCTGCGCTGCGATGCGCGCTTGGCACGGGAGGAGGGCCAAGACGTGATCAGCTCAGTGGTCGGTTCGGTGGTCAGCTCAGCGGCCATGTCGACATCCCGCGCGCGATTGGCGCTGGCGGGCGCAACCCTGATCATTCTGACAGTGCTGCTGCCGAATACCGCCAATGCGCAGTTCGGACTGCGCGGCGGTCCGCTCGGGGTTGCGCGCTTTGCTTTCGGCCACATCATCGGTCTGTCGCGCCTGCGCCACGCCCGCATGGCGGTGCGCGGCGGCCGCTATCGCTCCGCGGCGCTGAGGTCGCAGGATCCGCGCGGCGGCGAGCGCGGCCAGCCCGCCAACCCCTATGTCTTGCGCGCGGCGCTCACGGCGCAGGCGGCATTGTCAGGCTGGCACGGCGGCCGCCGTCCGCAGGGCTGGTGGCGGCATCCCGACGGCAGCTATGGCTGGATCGGTCCTGTGTTCTGGCCGTTCGCGCATGACGATCTCACCTCCGCCGTGATCTATGGCGATACCACCAGCCTCTCGCTCTATGGCTACGGCGACATCTATGCCGCCATCTTTGCGCCCTATGCGGCCCCGGAGCTCGCCGCCTACACCGCGCCGCAGGGCAGGCGTGCGCGAAAAATCCCCTCGGCAGAGAATGTCTGTGACGCCAGCGACACCGGCGGCTTGCCTGTCGACCGCATCGCGGCCGCCGTGCAGCCGAACGAGATGCAGCGCACCGCGCTCGACGAGCTCGCGAATGCCTGGGCCTCGGCGCGTGATACTATCCGAGCCTCCTGTCCGGCGGAGGCGCCAATGACCGCGGCGGAGCGCCTCGACGTGATGCAGACCCGCCTCGACGCGATGATCAAGGCCACGGACGCCGTCTCGGCGCCGCTGGCCAAGTTTGTCGACCTCCTCGATGCCGGCCAGAAAGCAAAGCTCGATTCGTTGGCCAAAGAGCGCCAGGCGGCACTTGCTTCGGCTCAGCACAAGGATGCGCAGGCGGCTAAAGCCTGCGATCCCAACTACGATCCGAGCTACGATGTGCAGGCGCAGCGCCAATACGAGCAGCTCGTGCAGCAGCAATGGCCCGCCGACGACATTGCTTCGACGCTCAAGCTCGACGACACCGGCCGCGCCAGGTTCGACGTGCTCCAGGACACCACGCTGCGCACCATGCAGACGCTGAGCGCTTGCCCGACCAAGGCGGAAGCGACCCCGCAAGCCCGCCTCGCCGCCGTCAAGGCGCGGCTGCAGACGATGCAGCAAGCGGTGGGCGGCGTCGCCGACGCGCTCGATGATTTCTTCTTCGATCTCAGCGACGAGCAGAAGGCCGGGTTCGAAGCGATCGGGCCGAAGCGGGGGATGTGAGGGGCTCAGGCCGGCAAGCTGCGCCTCTTCTTTTTGATTATCCTTCCGATAGTTGCCACGGCTCGCCATCTGGGGCACTTCTGTGCCTGGATATCCCCCGGGCCAGGGCTCTATGAACGCAGTTGAGATTGAAGAGGCCATCTCCGCGCTGGCCGAACAGCCGTTTGACGCGGTCGAGTTCCCCTTCGCCTTCCTCCAGGCCTTCGGCAACAAGGACACCACGCTCAAGCGCCTGCGCAAGGGCGAGACCAACCGTTCCGACCTCGGCGGCGTCCTCCAGACCGGTAACATCCACATCGCAGTGGCTGCGTCCGGCGAGGTTACGGCTAAGCTCGCCGCGCTGAAGGCAACCCCGGCAACGTCGCGCGCCAAGGCAAAATTCGTGCTCGCCACCGACGGCGTGATGTTCGAGGCCGAGGATCTGACCAGCGGCGAGACCGTAGCCTGCCCATTTCCCGACTTCCCCAACCATTTCGGCTTCTTCCTGCCGCTCGCCGGCATCACCACCGTCCAGCAGATCCGCGAGAACGCCTTCGACATCCGCGCCACCGGCCGGCTCAACCGGCTCTATGTCGAACTGCTCAAGACCAATCCGGACTGGGGCACCTCCGAGCGCCGCCACGATATGAACCATTTCATGGCGCGGCTGATCTTCTGCTTCTTCGCCGAGAGCACCGACATCTTCATTGGTAACGACCTGTTCACCGCGACGATCGCGCAGATGAGCGACGCCACCAACACCCATGAGGTGATCGGTGCGATCTTCCGCGCCATGAACGTCAAGATCACGGAGCGCGCGGCCGAAAACCTGCCGCGCTGGGCCGACGCCTTTCCTTACGTCAATGGCGGCCTGTTCTCCGGCAGCCTCGACGTGCCGCGCTTCAGCCGCATCGCGCGCTCCTATCTCCTGCACATCGGCAGCCTCGACTGGCGCCAGATCAATCCCGACATCTTCGGCTCGATGATCCAGGCCGTGGCCGAGGACGAGGAGCGCGGCGCGCTCGGCATGCACTACACCAGCGTGCCGAACATCTTGAAGGTGCTCAATCCGCTGTTCCTCGACGATCTGCGCGAGCGTCTCGCCGAGGCCGGCGACAATTCCCGCAAGCTGCTCAATCTACGCAATCGCATGGCACGCATCCGCGTGTTCGACCCGGCCTGCGGCTCCGGCAACTTCCTCGTCATCGCCTACAAGGAGATGCGGAAGATCGAGGCCGAGATCAACCACCGCCGCGGCGAGCCGGAGCGGCGGACCGACATTCCGCTGACCAACTTCCGCGGCATCGAGTTGCGTGACTTTCCCGCTGAAATCGCGCGGCTGGCGCTGATCATCGCCGAGTATCAGTGCGACGTGCTGTATCGCGGGCAGAAGGAAGCGTTGCAGGACTTTCTGCCGCTGGATGCCGAGAACTGGATTACGTGTGGGAACGCGCTGAGATTGGACTGGTTGAGTGTTTGCCCACCGACTGGAGTAGGAGTGAAGCACCGAGCCGACGACTTATTTCAAACTCCTCTCGATCAGATGCAGATCGATTTCGAAAATGAAGGCGGAGAAACCTATATTTGCGGGAATCCCCAGTTCAAAGGAGCTCGAAAGCAGACCCTGGCTCAAAAGAAGGATATGTCTCTCCTTTTTGAGGGGAATAACGACTTTAAAGATTGCGACTATGTAGTCTGCTGGTTCCTCAAAGCAGCTTTTTTTATCAGTCAATGCAAAGCAAGCTTTGCTTTTGTTGCGACCAGCTCGATCAGCGAAGGCGAGCAAGTAGCGCATCTTTGGTCGCGGCTGTATTCTCTCGATTGCCATATTCGGTTCGCTCACCAAGCCTTTAAGTGGCGAAATAACGCCTCCAACAACGCTGCTGTGACCTGCGTTATCATTGGTGTCGATTTGGGTCGCCGCAATTCGTGTACGCTGTACGATGGAGATGTGAAAAGAGACGTTGAATGTATCTCTCCGTATTTGGTCGCTGGTGATGAAATTTATATTGAAGCGCTTGCCGCTCCCCTCAACCGCGAAATGGGAAAGATGGTATCGGGGAGCATGGCAAGGGACGATGGAAATCTGATACTTTCTCTAGACGAGGCGAGAGCCCTTATTTTTGAAGACGCGAGATCGGCGTACTTCATTCGTAGTTTTGTTGGATCTCAAGAGTTGGCAAACTATCGAAATCGTAGGTGCTTATGGATTGAAGATCCCGACTTAGATGTAGCCGTTGCTATTGAAAGCATCGCGCAAAGAGTCTCGAACGTAGGTATCTTTAGGGCCGCGTCTTCGGCAAAAACAACGCGCGGCTATGCAACCATCCCTCATAAGTTCGCACAGCGCGCGCATAGGAACACTCTATCAATATCAGTCGCGAAGACGTCGTCGGAGTCCAGAGCATATCTGCCAGCGGACTTGTTTAAGGAAGATGCGGTCATATCTGACGCGGCGTTTGCGATTTATTCGCCGTCCATTTGGGAGTTAGCTATCATAGTATCCTCTCTTCATAGAGCTTGGATTGCTACCGTATGCGGTAGACTTAAGACCGACTTCCGCTATTCTGCGACGCTCGGCTGGAATAGCTTTCCCGTCCCCGTGCTCACAGACAAGAATAAGGCTGATCTGACCCGCTGCGCCGAAGACATCTTGCTCGCACGCGAGGCGCATTTCCCCGCGACAATCGCCGAACTCTATGATCCCGAGAAGATGCCGACCGATCTCCGCGCGGCGCACGAGCGCAACGATGAGACATTGGAGCGCATCTATATCGGGCGACGCTTCCGCAACGACACCGAACGGCTGGAGAAGCTGTTCGAGCTCTATACCAGGATGGTCGCGGGCAAAGCGAAAGACGTGGCCTGAAGACATCTGCAATCATTGCGAGAAAGAACGCTGGACGCACGCCCATCAGGAACATATGATGAACGACGGAAATGGGGGCGTCCATGGCAGGGTTCGAATGGAACCCCGAGAAGAATATTGCGAACCGGCGCAAGCACGGGCTCTCCTTCGAGGAAGCCGCACAGATTTTCGAAGGTCCGGTTCTGACGGGACCGGACCACAGCACGGACGTGGTTCGGGACAAGAGCTTTGGCCTGCTCGGCGGTATGGTCGTGGTCTGCGTCATCCACACCGAGCGCAATGGCAGGATCCGCATCATCAGCGCCCGCAAGGCGACGGCGAGTGAAAGAAAGCATTTCGATGTCTATCTCAAAAAGGCGCTTGGCTGAGCTGGCAGCCCTTCCGGAGGATGCGATCGACACCGCCGACATCGTGGAGGCGGACGAGGCGTTTTTTCGCGCCGCGAAGCTGCGGCCGGCGAAGGCGCCGGCCGGCGTTCCCAGCGTCGCCGTCACCTATGCCAGGACGGGGCAATCCACCCGCGCCAACGCGCTCGGCATGCGGCCGATGCAGGAGCGAGCCTATGAGCGGCGCGGCGAGCAATATCTCCTCATCAAGTCGCCGCCGGCCTCGGGCAAGAGCCGGGCGCTCATGTTCATCGCGCTCGACAAGCTGCACAACCAGGGCATCAGCCAGGCCATCATCGTCGTGCCCGAAAAATCCATCGGCGCGAGCTTCCACGACGAGCCGCTGAACAAGTACGGCTTCTGGGCCGACTGGATCGTCGTGCCCAAATGGAATCTCTGCGATGCCCCCGGCTCTGACAATGGCGGCAAGGTCAATTCGGTCGGTGCCTTCCTCGAAAGCACGGACAAGGTGCTGGTCTGCACCCACGCCACCTTCCGCTTCGCCGTGGACAAGTTCGGCGTCGAGGCGTTCGATGGCCGGCTGATCGCGGTAGATGAATTCCATCACGTATCGGCCAATCCCGATAACAAGCTCGGCCAGCATCTCGGCGAGTTCATCGCCCGGGACAAGGTCCATCTCGTCGCGATGACCGGCTCCTATTTCCGTGGCGATGCCGAGGCGGTGCTGTCCCCCGCGGACGAGGCGAGATTCGATACCGTCACCTATACCTATTACGAGCAGCTCAACGGCTACGAGCACCTCAAGGAACTCGACATCGGCTATTACTTCTATTCGGGTGCTTATGCCGATGACATCATCAAGGTGCTCGATCCCAATGAAAAGACGATCGTTCACATCCCCAGTGTCAACGCTCGCGAAAGCACCAAGGACAAGATCAAGGAAGTTGAGCACATCATCGAGTCGCTAGGCGAATGGCAGGGGACTGATGCCAAGTCCGGCTTCCAACTCGTGAAGGCTCCGGCCGGTAACGTGCTCAGGATCGCCGATCTCGTCGACGACGATTCCACCAAGCGCGACCGGGTCTCTACCGCGCTGAAAGACCCCGCGCAGAAGAACAACCGCAACCACGTCGACATCATCATTGCGCTCGGCATGGCCAAGGAAGGCTTCGACTGGGTCTGGTGCGAGCATGCGTTGACGGTGGGCTACCGTTCCAGCCTGACCGAGATAGTCCAGATCATCGGCCGTGCCACCCGCGACGCGCCGGGCAAGACCCGCGCGCGTTTCACCAATCTGATCGCCGAGCCCGATGCCTCACAGGAGAACGTCAATGAGGCCGTGAACGACACACTCAAGGCGATTGCCGCCAGCCTGCTCATGGAGCAGGTGCTGGCGCCACGTTTCGAGTTCAAGCCGAAGAACCCGGCAATCGGCCCGGTCGAAGGATACGACTACGGCGAGGGCGGTTACGATCAGGCCAAGTGCAACGTCGGCTTCAACGAAGGCACCGGGCAGTTCCAGATCGAGATCAAGGGCCTCGTCGAGCCGAAGAGCGAGCAGGCGCAGCGCATCTGCCAGCAGGATCTGAACGAGGTGATCGCCGCCTTCGTGCAGGACAAGAACACCATCGAGCGCGGGCTGTTCGATCCGGAAGTGGTTCCGGCCGAGCTGACCCAGCTTCGTCTCGGCAAGATCATCAAGGACAAATATCCTGAGCTCGACGAAGGCGATCAGGAAGCTGTGCGCCAGCACGCAATTGCCGCGCTCAACCTGACCCAGATGGCGAAGAAGGTCGCCCTCGGAGGAGCCGATGGTCCGGGCGAGGCCAGCCCGAACACGGCCTTCGTCGATGGCGTCCGGAAATATGCGATGGACGTGCGCGAGCTGGACATCGACTTGATCGACAGCATCAATCCGTTCGGAGAAGCCTACGCCATCCTCGCTAAAACCATGAGCGAAGAGAGCCTCAAGCAGGTTCAGGCCGCCATTTCGGCCAAGCGCGTCAGCATGACCATGGACGAGGCACGTGATCTTGCCAAACGCGCCCTGAAGTTCAAGCAGGAGCGCGGCCGGCTGCCCTCGATCACGGCGGCCGATGCCTGGGAGAAGCGCATGGCCGAAGGCGTCGCTTTCCTCGCCCGCATGAAGGCGGAGGCCGCGCGTGGCTGATTTCACCGATGAAGACGACGCGCTGCTGGACGAGCTGGGCGTCGAGGTGGAGACAAAGAAGCATGCGGGCCGGACCGCGCGCGAGGAGCGGGTCGTCGCCGGCTTTGAGGACATCCAACGTTTCGTTGATGCGCACGGTCATCCCCCGCAACACGGCGAAGAGCGAGACATTTTCGAGCGGCTTTATGCAGTACGCCTCGATCGCCTCCGCGAGCTTGAGGAATGCCGCGACTTGCTGAAGCCGCTCGATTGCCAAGGGCTGCTGGAAGGCGTTTCGTCGCCCATGGGTTTCGCAGAGCAGCTGGATGACGATCAACTCCTGGCGCAGCTCGGCGTCGAAGCGGCCCGCCCCGATGACATCACCGAGCTCCGGCACGTTCGCTCGACAGCCGAGAAGCGCACCGCCGAGGAGATCGCCAATCGGCAGAAATGTGAGGATTTCGAAATATTCAGACCTCTGTTCGAGCAGGTCCAAAAGGACCTCAGCCTCGGCTTCCGCCAGACGCGGCGTTTCGAGCGCAAGTCCGAGATTGCGCCGGGGCGATTCTATATCCTCGGCGGGCAGAAAGCCTATGTCGCTGCCATGGAGGAGCCGTTCAGGAACGAGCATGGCAATATCGACGCCAGGCTTCGCGTAATCTTCGACAACGGCACCGAGAGCAATCTGTTGATGCGCTCATTGCAGAAGGCCTTGCAACAGGATCCCGCGGGCCGACGGATCATCGAGCCGTCAGCCGGTCCGCTATTCGCCGACGACAACGAGGAGGGGGACGAGGCGAGCGGCATCGTCTACGTGCTCCGGAGCAAATCTGACCATCCGACTGTGGCGGCTCATCGCAGTGTCCTGCACAAGATCGGGGTGACGGGCGGCGACGTGAAGCAGCGCATCGCGAATGCGAAACTCGACCCCACCTTTCTGATGGCCGAGGTCGAGGTCGTCGCAACCTACGAACTTTACAACGTCAACCGCACCAAACTTGAAAACTTCATCCATCGCGTTTTCGGCGCAGCACAGCTCGATATCGAGATTCCCGATCGCTTCGGCAACCCCGTGGTGCCGCGCGAATGGTTCCTGGTGCCGCGTTTCGTCATCGATGAAGCCGTCGAACGCATCAAGGACGGGACGATCACGAGTTATACCTACGACCCGGCGAAAGCCGCGCTGGTGCGCGTGGACGACAGCAAGCTGCCGCGTGAGATGCAAGCGAAATGATCACTACGCTGAAAATCTTCAGGTGGGACGATGATCTTGCCATTGCACTTCCCCAGGAGCTGGTCGACAAGCTCGCTGTCAGGGAAGGGGACGAAATCGAAATCGTGGAGGCGGTCGCGCCGGAGGACGAGAGCAAGAAGCCGCAAGACTGATGCTGCAGCCAAGCGCATGATGTCAGGTTTCGCCGGATCAGCCCGATGATGCCATCATGCGGGTGTTTTGCCCGACGTGTCAAAGAAAATTTCTAAAAATCCGTATCTTTGCGAAAATCGCAAGGCGGCCCACTGCCTTGCCTACTGTGCATGGGGTTGTTTTCGACTTTTGTGTTGGCGTCACCCTCTCCGCCGCGCCGCGGAAGCATCCACCACGTTCTCCACCTCCTCGCGCCAGCCCAAAATCTCCATCGCCAGCACGGGATGATTGAACCCCTTGAGCATGAGGTCGTCGAGCGCGCAGGCCTCGACCCAAGGCTCGACCATGCCGTAGACGCGGCGGCTCACCACGATCTGGTTGGGCTGGGCCTCGGCGCAGAGGCGGGAGGCGAGGTTGGTGACGCTGCCGATCGCGGCATATTCCAGCCGCTGCTCAAAGCCGACCTGGCCGAGCGTGGCGTAGCCGAGCGCGATGCCGATGCCGAAGCCGAGGCTGTGTCCGCGGTTGCGCCAGCGCTCGGTCAACGGGCCGATGGTGTCGCGCATCTCCAGCGCCATCTTCACGGCGCGCTTTGTGTGGTCCTCGAACTGGATCGGCGCGTTGAACAGGATCATCACGCCGTCGCCGGCATATTTGTCGAGCGTGCCCTCATATTTGAAGATCAGCTTGCCGAGCGCGGCGTGATATTCGCGCAGCACGTTCATCGCCTCTTCCGGCTCGGTCGCTTCCGTGAACGCGGTGAAGCCGCGCAGATCGCAGAACACCACGGTCACTTCGCGGCGCTGGCTGGTGAGCAGTCCCTCGGGGCTGTCGGAGGAAGCGATCAGCTGCGCCACCTGCGGCGCCAGGAAACGCTCGAGCTTGCGGATGCGCTCGATCTCGCCGAGCTGGGTCGCGACGCGCTCCTCGAGCGACTTGTTCCAGTCCTTGAGCTGCTCGGTCTGCTCGCGCAGCTTGTCGGCCTGGGCGCGCACGGTCTCGTTCGCGCTCTCCAGCGCGTGGCTCTTGTGGTCGACCTCGGTGAACAGGCGCGCGTTGCGCATCGCCAGCACCGCCTGGTTGGCGAAGGTGCGCATCAGGCCGGTGAGGCTGGCTTCGAACGCGCCGCTTGAGCGGCGCAGCACCACCAGCGCGCCGAGCGTGCCCTGCTGGTCGACCAGCGGCACCACCAGCACCGAATGGAAGCCGGCATTGACCGCGATGTCGCGCAGCGGCTGCTCGGCGGCGTGATCGAGATCGGGAAGCGCGATCGGCTCACCGCGCGCGGCGGCCTCGCTCAGGACGTTCTCGCCTTCGTCGATGGTGACGTGGGCGCCGTCGGCCGATTTGTCGATGCCGTTCGCCTCGATCAGGTTGAAGCGATGTTGCTCGGCATCATAGCCATAGATCAGCACCGCATCGGCGTGGCTGATCTCCAGCGCGCGGGCGGCGATGGTCGGCAGCACGGCGTTGAGGTCGAGCGAGGAGGAGACCGCGCGGCCGACCTCTTCCAGCACCTTCAACTCGTTGATCGACTGCGCGAGGTCGCGGGTGCGCTCTTCGACTTTTGTTTCGAGGTCCGTATAGGTCTCCTGGAGCTGACCGGCCATGCGATTGAACTGGCCGGCGAGCTCTTCCAGTTCGTCGGAGGTGTGCACGTCGATGCGGTGGCTGAAATCGCCTTCGCCGAGCTTGTGCGCGCCGTCGCGTAGCGCGGTGATCGGAATGATCATGCGGCGCGCCAGCAGCGTGCCGGCGAGAATTGCGACCATCAGCCCCATGCCGATCAAAAGCGCGATGCGCACGAGCTGGTCGCGGATCGGCATCAACGCCTGCGTGGTCGGCTGCTCGAACAACACGCTCCAGCCGAGCTTCGGCACCGCGCTCGCGGCTGACAGCACCGAATGGCCGTTGAAGTCGGTGCCTGACGTGTCGGGCTCACGGCCGGGCGCGATCGCAGCTGCGACCTGCGGCAGTTTGGACAGATCCTTGCCGACCTCGGGCCCCTTCGACGAGCTCGCCAGCACGCGGCCGCGTGCATCGACCACATAGGCAAAGGCGGCCTTGCCGACCTGGGCGTCGGTCAGGAAGTCGGAGAGGAAGCTGAGATCGATCTCGGCCACGGTGACGCCGGCTTTGAAGCCGGAATGCGCCACCGAAATCGACATCACCGGCTTCTCATCGACGAAGTTGACGGACGAGTAGCTGACGCCGCGGGCGACCGTGTCGGTGAAGCGCATGTCGCGGGAGAGGTCGGTGTTGGCCCCCGTCGTGGTCGACTGGCGCGAGACGCGCAACACCTCGCGGCCATCGCCGTCGAGCTGGAACAGCTGGGAGACGACGGAGACCTGATGCAAGAGCTGGGCGTAGTCGGCGCGCCGCTTCTCGAGCGTGTCCTGGCTCGCCCGCGTCACCCAGCTGATCTGGCGCTCGAGCTCGGAGACGGATTGCTCCATCCGCCGGGCGGTGCCTTGCGCCTTGTCCTCGAGCCCGCCGGTCAGCTGCGCCTTGGTGGCGCGATAGGAGATCCAGGTCTCCATCGCGCCGTTGACGGCGAGCACGAACACGACGAGGCCGACGAGGGAGACGACGTATTTGGCGAATAGGCCCTCGCGCAGAAATCGGGTCTTGTCTTTCGCGCCCGCCATCCGGATCCTCTCGCGCCGCGACCGACGCCGACGCTATGGGCCGTACGGGCCCTTGGCCTTTCTAACACAATTTTGGCTCTTGGACCGGCGAGCGGCGGGTTGTGGTTACCCGCCCCCGGGGAACGTTGCGATGGCTGGCAGGGCGCCGCCTTGGTCCGCCAATCACCGATTGAACAGCTGCCGCATCACGTCGTTCATCGGCTGGCTGTCCTGCTGCGCCGCGGGCGGGTTCTGGGTCGGCGGGGCAGGCGAAGCCTGCGGCGCCGGTATGGCGGGTGCGCCCGGCAGGCTGCGGCTTCGGCCGGTGCCGCTCGAGAGCCCCTGCTGGATCAAATTGCCGATCGCCTCCCCCAGCTGGCCGCCGAGCAGATTGTTCTGCCCCTGTCCTTGCCCCTGCTGCTGCGCCTGCGGATTGGCGTTGCCGCCGCTTGGAGCGCTACCGCCGAGGCCGAAGCTGTTCAGGATGTTGCCGAGCCCGGCGCCGTCAGGACCGAACAGGCCTTTGCCCATCTCGCGCAGCTTGGCATAGGCCGCATCGGGATTGTCGAGCACGCCGGCCATATCAGGATAGATCCGCGGCTGCGACCAGGCGCCGGTGACCATCACGGGAATGCCGAAGCCGACTGGTTCGGAGGTGCGGCCCTGGCCTTCGGCCGTCATCACCAGCTTCGGCTCGACGCGGAAGCCCATCATCTTGGTGTCGAGCGCAATGGTGCCGGCGCCGGTGACGCGCACCAGCGGCCCGATCAGATTGAGATCGGTCGTCACCGCCTGGCCCTTGTCGATGCGGAAGGACGCCGAGAGCTGCGACAGATCGGTGCTCTGCTCCTGACTGGGGTTCTGGCTATCCTGCCAGCCCGACAGCGTGCCCGACGTCAGCGAGCGGATCATCTGCGCAACATTGATGCCGCGGACGGCGCCGTCCTGGAAATTGACGAAGGCGGTGCCCTGCATGTTCGCCATTAGCGCGCGCTGGCTGGTGCCGGCGCTGCGCAGAGCGAGCTTGGCTTGCAGCTTGCCATCGATGCGGTCGAATTCGGCAAGGCCCTGGAGCAGCGGCAGCGCGCGCACGCCGACGAGGTCGGAATGCATGGCAAAGCTCGGCGCGCCGCTGGTCGCATCCAAAATCACCTCGCCCGAGATCTGTCCGCCATAGGCGCCAAGATTGGCGGTGCCAGCCTTCAAGATGCCGCCGGCGAGTTTTGCATCGAGCGCAAGCGGCGCAAGACGCGCCTCGCCGACGACGGCTTCATTCGCCGAGATCCTGATTTGCGCGTCGACATAATTGAGCCCGGACACATCGATTGGTGCATCGCTCCAGGGCTGCCCGGCCGCGCCATCAGGCGATTTCGCCAGCGGGATTGCCAGCCGCTGGAAGTCGAGATCGAGTTTCACCAGCGGCTTGCTCGCGATATCGACCGAGGCCCAGCCGTTGAAGCCGCCATCGCCGAGCGTCCCGTTGACGCCATTGATCATCACAACCGCGCCACTCAGCCGCATTTCGGCATGGCCGGCGAGCTGAGACTTTAGCAGGTCGGGCATGTCGATGGCGAAATCCACCGGCATGGTCTGCCGCTCGATCGATGGTGCCGGTGCGGTCGCCTTGATGTCGAACTTGGTCGGGTGCTCGCCGATACGCGCGGTGCCGGCGATGTTGACCTCGCGGTCGTGCCCCATGACGGCGTCGGCGTTGATGGCGCTGATGCGGCCGTCGACGCGATCGCGTGCGCGCGAGAATGCGACTTCGCCGTTGGTGATCTTGATATGGTCGATCCTCGCGCCGTCCATGTCGAGCGCAAGCGGCTTTGGCGATGCATCGGCGTTGGGCAGGCGCTCACGCAGTAGCGGCTGGTACATCACGGGATGGGTGACGACGATCTCGCTGAGCTTCGGGCGCCCCGACCAGACGCTTGCGAGCGACATGTCGGCCTGCACGCTGTCGATCGTCAGGCGCGTGATGCCGCTGCGGTCCTTGGGATCCTGGAGCGTGAGGTCGTTCAGCGTGACGTTCAGCGTCGGCCACAGGCTGATTTTGGTGGTGCCGTCGATCGACAGCCGATAGCCGCTCGCCTGCTCGACGCGCGAGGCAATCGTCGCGGTCAGGAAGCCCGAGGGAATCCCGATCACCAGCAGGAGCGCGATCACGACAATGATGGCGGCCAAGGCCGCGCCGGTGAATTTCACTGCTTTCATATCGACTTTCCAACGACGGACGAGCGACGTCGAATCCGGCAGATGACCCGTCCTTTCCGTCTGAGTTTATCCCGGGACGGGAAGCCCCTCCAAGCGGCTAAAAATAGGCGGGAGGTGCTGCAAAGTTATGTGACTTGTGCCACACTTCTCCGGCGCGGTTTTACGCGATTCTGACGTTGATGCTTCCAAGCGATTTCCAAGCGTTTGCCACACAAACTGGCCGAGAAATTCACAAGGACATTGAAATGAGCAAGCAGGCCGAATTTGCGGTCATTCTGAAAATGAACGCCATGTTCGCCGATCTCGGCGCGGACGAACTCCAGCGATTGTCCAACCTCTGCCGCACCCAGCATTTGGCGAATGGCGAAGTGCTGTTCCAGAAGGGCGATCCGGGTGACGCGCTGTTCGGTGTGCGCCGCGGCCAGGTCCGCATCGAGACCGGCGCCTCCGACGGCAGCCGGCTGACGCTGAACTTCATGGGCCCCGGCGATTTGTTCGGCGAGGTCGCGGTGCTGGACGGTCAGAGCCGCACTGCGGACGCGACCGCCGGCGAGGCCAGCGAATTGTTCGTGCTGCGGCGCGAAGATTTCCTCGCCTTCCTCGAACGCGAGCCTAGGGTTGCGATCAAGATCATCGCGCTACTGTGTCAGCGCATTCGCTGGCAGAGCGAGCGCATGGAGGAATCCATGCTGCAGCCCCTGCCGGTGCGATTGGCGCGGCGACTCTGCGCGCTCGCCGCCGATTTCGGCTCCGAGGTGCACATCTCGCAGGAGCAGCTCGGCGTCTTCGTCGGCGCCGCCCGCGAGAGCGTCAACCGCCAGCTTCAGGCCTGGCGCAAGGACGCGATCCTCGATCTCCAGCGCGGCCGTATCATGCTGAGGAACATGACCAAGCTGACGGCGATCGCGCGGAACGAGTAGCGCGCGCAGCCAAGCTACTCCTTCGGAATCGCGACTACTCCGCCGCGGGATGCACGATGCTCTTCGGTCTAGGGGCCGTCTCCGTAGGCGCGGCGCCGTGATGATTGGCGGTCTCGGCATCCTCGCTGTGCACGATCAGCCGCTTGCCGAAGCGCCAGATCAGGGCGCCGAGATCGTCCATCACCATGAACATCGCGGGCACGAACACCAGCGACAGGATGGTCGAGAAGATCAGGCCGCCGATCACCGCCAGCGCCATCGGCGAACGGAACTCGCCGCCGGCGCCGACCGCGAGCGCGCTCGGCATCATGCCGGCGGCCATCGCGATCGTGGTCATCACGATCGGGCGGGCGCGCTTCATGCCGGCGTCGATCATGGCCTCCTCGCGCGGCTTGCCAGCATTGATGGATTCGATCGCGAATTCCACCAGCATGATCGCATTCTTGGTGACGATGCCCATCAGCATCAGGATGCCGATCCACACCGGCGTGGTGAGCTGCTTGCCGGTGACGAGAAGCGCTGCGATGGCGCCGCCAATCGAGAGCGGCAACGAGAACAGGATGGTGATCGGCTGCAGGAAGGTGCCGAACAGCAGCACCAGCACCGCATAGACCATCATCAGGCCGGCCGTGATCGCGGTGGCAAAGCCGTCGGAGAGCTCGTTGAGGCTTTCGGCGTCGCCGGAGGGGGAGACCTTCACGCCCTTCGGCAGGCTCTTCATGACAGGGAGATCGTAGATCTTCCTGGTGGCATCGCCGAGCGCGGCGGAGCCGACGAGGTCGGCGGCGACGGTGGCCTGCCGCTCGCGGTCGTAACGGTTGATGCTGGTCGGACCCTGGTCGAGCTTGACGTCGGCGATGACCGAGAGCGGCACGCCGCCTTTCTCGCCGTGCTCGCCGAGCGGCACGCGCAGTTGCTCGAGCGTCTTCAGATTGCCGCGCGCGGCGTCCTCGAACTGCACGCGGATCGGCACCAGGCGATCGCCGACATCGAACTTGGCGAGCGCCGGGCCGACATCGCCGATGGTGGCGACACGGATGGTCTGCGAGAGACTTTCGGTCGAGACGCCCAGCCGCGCAGCGAGGTCGGCGCGCGGCTCGATGCGCAGTTCGGGACGCTCCAGCGAGGTTTCCGAGATCACGTCGGAGATGGTCGGAATCCGCTTCATCTGCGTCGCGAGCTCGCTGGCGACGTTGTTGACGATGTTGGCATCGACACCGGTCACCACCAGCGAAATCGCGCGCAGGCCGTTCTCGTCGAGGAACCAGAAGCGGATATCGGGAACGTTCTCCAGCTCCTGGCTGATCGAGAATTCGAGCTCGCGCTGGGTGATGTTGCGGTCGTTCTTGGGCGTGTAGTTGATGATCAGGGCGGCGCGCCGGACCTCCTGGGTGCCCGGCGGAACGCGTCCGCCGTCGACGAAGATGCTCTTCACCTCGGGCCGCTTGCGCAGGCGTGCGACGATGTCCTCGGTGACCTTTTCGGTGTAGGCGAGCTGCGTGCCCGGCGGTAGTTCGAGGGCCAGCAGCGAGCGCGCACTGTCCTGCGCCGGCAGAAAGCCCTGCGGCAGCAGCGTGATGCTCCAGATCGAGGCCGCGAAGATGCCGAAGCCGATCAGCACGGTGATGAAATAGTGCTTCACCGACCATGAAACGAGGCCGTGATAGGTTCGCAGGATGCGGCCGGGGGGCGGCTCTTCATGCTTACCATGTTTGAGGAAGTAGGCTGCCAGCATCGGCGTCACGAAGCGTGCCGCGAGCAGCGAGAAGAACACCTGCACCGAGACGGTGATGCCGAACTGTTTGAAGAACTGTCCGGCGATGCCCGACATGAAGCTCGCGGGCGCGAAGATCGCGATGATGGTCAGCGAGATCGCGATCACGGCGAGGCCGATTTCGTCGGCGGCTTCCAGCGCGGCACGATAGGGCGACTTGCCCATGTTCATGTGCCGTACGATGTTCTCGATCTCGACGATAGCGTCGTCGACCAGAATACCTGTCGACAGCGTGATGGCGAGGAAGCTGACGAGGTTGAGCGAGAAGCCGAGGATGTCCATCGCCCAGAAGGCCGGGAAGATCGACAGCGGCAGCGAGACCGCGGCAATCATGGTGGCGCGCAGGTCGCGCAGGAATAACAGCACGATGACGACGGCGAGGATGGCGCCTTCGAACAGGGTCGAGATCGCCGCCTCGTAATTGCCATTGGTGTATTCGACGGAGGTGTCGATCAGCTTGAGGTCGACATCGGGATAGGCGGTCTTGAGCGCATCGATGCGCTTCTGCACGGCTTCGGCGACCTTCACGTCGCTGGCGCCCTTGGAGCGTTTGATGCCGAGCGCGACCACCGGCTCGCCGTTGAAGCGGGCGAAGGTACGGCGGTCGGCGATGGTGTCGGTCACGGTGCCGAGATCGTCGAGCCGAACCTCGCCGCCGCCAAACAGCGGGACCATGGTGCCGGCGAGATCGCTCAGTGTCTTGGCGCCGGCCAGAGTCCGGATTGCCTGGTCGTTCTTGCCGATCTCGGCACGGCCGCCGGCGACGTCGACATTGGTGCCGCGCAAGCTCTGGCCGACATTGACGGCGGTCAGGCCCATCGCCTGCAGGCGGTCGGGGTCGAGTGAGACCAGGATTTCGCGTTCGACACCGCCGATGCGCTCGACCTGGGCGACGCCGCGCACGCCTTGCAGGGCGCGCTTGACCACGTCGTCGACGAAATAGGAGAGCTGCTCCGGCGTCTTGCCGGGTGAAATCGCGGCATAGGTGACGATCGGCAAGCCGATCACGTCGACGCGCTGGATCAGCGGCTCGGTGACGTTTTGCGGCAGGTTCGAGCGCACGCGCGTCACCGCGTCCTTGACGTCGTTGAGCGCGCGGTCGGTGTTGGTCTCCAGCGCGAACTGGATGGTGGTGACTGAAACGCCGTCGGTGATCGAGGAGGCGATGTGCCGCACACCCTCGACGCCGGAGACAGCGTCTTCGACCGTCTTGGTGACTTGGGATTCGAGCTCCGCAGGCGCGGCGCCGAATTGGGCCACCGCGACCGAGATCACGGGAATGTCGGCCGACGGCAGTCGCGTGATCGCGAGCTTTGTGAAGGAGGTCCAGCCGAGGATCAGGAGGATGATCGAAAACACCACCGACGGCAGTGGATTACGGATCGACCATGCCGAGATATTGAGAGCCATCAGCGTACCCGCGTGCGATCGAGTTCATCGGCGAACATAGTCTTGATCTGGTCGCCGTCATGGAGCGAAGAGCCGGCATCGGCCACGACGATTTCGCCGACGTCGACCCCTTCAAGGATTTCCGTTTGACTGTCGGATGTCAGCCCGACGCGCACCCGGCGCGTCTCGACCACGTTGGCTTTGACCACCTGCACGGTGAGATGGTCGATCGCGGTCTTGGGAACTGCGACGCCACAGCTTCGCTTGGCGTCGATCGCGGCGCGGGCGAACATGCCGACCTTCAGTGAAGGATTGTTGGTGACGCTGATGCGGACGCGGCCGAGCTGCGTGGCGCGGTCGATCTCGGGTGCGACCAGCCGGACCCGGCCGATCAGGTCGGCGGCGTCATCGCGGCTGATCCGCACCGTCGCGCCGGGGCTGAGCTTCGGCATGTGCACCGCCGGGACCTGCGCATCCAGCTCGATCTCGTTGTTGACGGCGATGCGGAACATCGGTCCGGCCTGCGGCGAGGCCGGCGCACCGACAATGGTCCGGACTTCCGTGATGAGACCAGGGGCGGGCGCCTTCAGCGACACCGGACCTTGCGGGCCCGGCCGTTGCGGCTGGCCCGGAATCTGCGGCGGCGCCGTCAGGCGCGCGAGCTCCTGGTTATCTGTGACGACGGCGCCTTCGCTGACAAAGAGGTCGGTGACCTTCGATCCTTCCTGGTCGGCCATGACAACGGCCTCGCGCCGCGGCACAAAGAAGCCGGTCACCCGGACGAGGTCGGAGAAGCAGGCATTGGTCGACTTCGTCACGACGACGAGCGCTTCGCCCGGCGTCTCCTTCGCCTCGGGGCGATGCCGATGCTCGAACCAGTAATAGCCGACGCCGAGCGCAACGATGAACGCCACGGTTCCCGCAGGCTTGAGATATTCGGAGATGTTCATCGCCGGATCATCCTGGCCTGGCTCGGGGTTGCTGGGAACGTTTCCCTGGAACGAAGCAGCGTCCCGCAGGGCTGCGGGACGCGCGCTGGAGCTGAGACTTTACACCGCATCACGACTTGTCACCGCAAAGGATTGCGTCGTCGTCACTTCGATGCGGTGGCCTTGTTTTCCATATTCACGACCTGCACGCGGCGATTCACCTCCGCCAGCGGCTGGCTCGGATCCTTCAGCTTGCTCTTGCCGTAACCGACGGTGACGAGATCGCTCGCGGCGATGCTGTACTTCTCGACGAGGTAACGCTTGATCGAATCCGCGCGGCGTTCCGACAGCTCCTGGTTGTAGCTCTCGCCTCCGGCGGCGTCGGTATGGCCGGCGACGACGAAGGTCGAGCCTTTGAGGTCGGGGCTGGTCAGCGCGCGGCCCAAGGCCTGCACAGAAGGCAGCGATTTGGCGCCGATATCGGCCGAGTTGTAGTCGAAGGTGATCTCGAGATCGATATTCGGCTTGTCCTTGGCGACGGAGGCGATCTCCTCGCGCTCGGTCGACGACAGCGAACGCGTGGCGCGGCCGCGGACGGACTGGATTAGTCTGGTTTCCGCCGGGTTCGGTGCGGGATCGGCCTGCGGAGTGATCGAGAGGCCGCGGGTCAGGGGCTTTTTCGGCGGCGCCAGCGCGCGGACGATCTCGTCCTCGGTGACATTCTTGCTGTTGCCGTCGTCGCCGGCGAAGGCGGGCGGGAGCGTCAGCGCGGCACTGATGGTGACGATGGACAGGATCGCGGTCAGTCCCTTTGCAGCCAATCTCATTGCCAGTCCCTCCTGCGCGAACCCGCGCGGTTCCAAAAATTCCTGCAATACGCCCCACGGCAAGACCGCCTGCGGCATCCGTTCGGTTAGTCTTGGCCGGGCCGCCAGCGGTTCGAGGCGCTGCCTGCCTCAAATCAAAAAATACTAGCGTACTCCGTAACTTGCGAATTCGCCGGCGATGTTCGGGTCCATCGCCTTGGCATTGGCGATGTCCAGCGCGCCCTCCTGGGCCGAACCGTTGCGCTGCTTCGCCACGCCGCGGCCGTAGAGCGAGGAGGTCAGGCGTGGGTTGATCCTCAGCGCCGCATCGAAATCGACGATGGCGTTCTTCACCGCTCCGGATTTGAGGTTCACCAATCCGCGGCTGTCCAGTGCATCGACGAAATTCGGCCGCAGCCGCAGCGCTTCGTTGCAGTCCTTCAGGGCGCCCTGGAGATCGCCGACGACGGTACGGGTCCAGCAGCGGTTGTTCAGCGCCTCGACGTCCTTCGAATTGATCCGGAGCGTGTCGTCAAAATCCTTGATGGCAAGGCTGTAAGCGCCCTTGCTGGCATAGACCTGGCCACGTCGGTACAGCGCGTTGACGTCGTCTGGATTGGCAGCAATCTTGGCCGTCAACCCCTTGATGGTGGGATCCTCCGCCAACGCGGCTGCGCTCGGCCCGCCATCCGCGTTGGGCGCCGGGGCGGTCTCGGCCGGCTTCACCGGCGGTTGCGGTGGGGGCAGCGTGGCCTCGACCTGCGGCTTCGGCGTCGGCGGGGGTGGTGGAGGTGCAAGCGGCGGCGGCGGATTGTTCGCAGCCACGGGTGCTGGCGGCGGAGTCGGTGGCCCCGGAGGTGGGTTGTTGGCGACCGCAGGAGACGGCGGTGCGGGAGGCGGCGTCGTCGCCGTCGGGCGCGATCCGGCGGCGCCAGGAATGAACGAGAAATCCTCGGCGAGCGAAGACGAGATCCACGGCACCTGCTCGCCGCGCGAGGCGCGGGTCACGCCCATCTTGGTGCGGTTCAGCGTTTCCTCGGCCATCAGGTCGGGCACGCGGATTTCCTTGAGCAGTTCCTGGACGAACAGGCTGTGGTCACCGCCGGCATCCGAGACCACCGACGCCAGCGCCGCCGAATACATCACCAACGTGCCGTTCGGCGCGATGACCGGGGTCAGGCCCGCCGAGAAGCTGCGGAACCGCCGTTCGAATGGGTTGCGCCTGGAGGCGTCGACCAGCGCGATCTTGACGCCGGCGCCGCGGGTGTTGAGCTCGCCCAGGATGGTTTCGATGCTGAAGCCGTCGCGGCGCACGTCGGACTCGCTCCAGATCTGGGCATCGACCGGGATCATGAAGCTCTGGCGCGCCGACTGGATGCCGAACCCGCTGTAGAACAGCAGCGCCACCGAGCCCGGCTTGATCTTGCCGTAAAGCTTGTCGAAGGCGCGGCGCATGCCGTCGCCGGTCAGGTTCTCGCCGATCTCCACCGAAAAACCGTCACGCTTGAGCTCGTCGGCGACGTCGCGCGCGTCGTTGATCGGCTCCTTCAGCGGGCTGTCGGCATCCGGATACTTGGCGTTGCCGATGACTAGCGCGTAGCGGTCGCCGGCCGCATGCGACGGCGCGGTCGGGATAAACGAGGCAAGCAACGGCAGAAGAAAAAGGAAGCGAATTTTCATAATCAGCGCGGTCCAGCCAAAAAGGCGCCGTTCCCAGCTTGCGCCGCGGCGACCTTAACTTACGCAATGTGCATTATCAAACCGGGGAGAGGGGGCGTCAACCACTTGGAAATTCGGCACTATCGCGACAATTGACCGCGACGCACAGGCTGCTCGCGAGGGGAATAATTCGGTAGTCACGGCTTTCCTCGACGCGTTCTCGTCCATGGTTCCGGCAGCCATGTTAGGCCGGCACACGCGACGAAAATGTGATTGGTCTCACATTGTAGCCCCGGTTCGCTGCGGCCCGCAGGCGTTTGACCTTTGTTGCGAGCGATGGCTTGGTAGGCGACAGACCCATTCAGAAAAAGCAAGAGCCGGGATCAAAGCCATGGGAAACGTCTACGAAATCTACGCCTTGCGCTATGCGACGATGTCGCCGCGCACCCCCAGCATGAATTTCCTGGCGCCCGATCCGCATGACAGCGCGGCGCAGGATCTCGACTATTTCGTTTGGCTGATCCGAGGGCAGGGCCGCGATATCCTGGTCGATACCGGATTCAATGCCGAGGAAGCCACCTTGCGCGCCCGCAAGCTGACGCTCAATCCAGTCGATGCGCTGGAGCGCTTTGGCGTCGCCGCATCTGATATTCGCGACATTATCGTGACACATCTGCATTACGACCATGCCGGCAATCTCGACCGCTTTCCGAATGCGCGCTTCCATCTCCAGGAGCGCGAGATGGCTTATGCGACGGGCCGCTGCATGTGCAACGGACTGCTGCGACATCCATTCTCGGTCGAGCACATCACGCAGATGGTGCACCATGTCTATGGCGAGCGCGTCACCTTCTATTCCGGTGACGGCGAGGTCGCGCCCGGCGTCACCGTACACCGCGTCGGCGGCCATTCCGACGGCTTGCAGGTCGTTAAGGTGGAGACAGCGCGCGGCCCGGTGGTGCTGGCATCCGATGCCGCGCATTACTACGCCAATCTCCAGCGCGGGAGCCCGTTTCCGATCGTCTACAATATCGGTGACATGGCGGTGGGCTGGGAGACGATCGAGCGCCTCGCCGGCCATCCCGACCGCTACATCCCCGGGCATGACCCTGTTGTGACCGAGATCTATCCGCGCGCCAGCGACAAGGTCGATGCCTGGGCGCTGCATCTGCCACCGACGCGGTCGTTTGCGAAATGACGGCGAAGCCGTCATTCCGGGGCGTGCACAGCGCGAACCCGGAATCTCGAGATTCCGGGTTCGCCGCTATCGCGGCGCCCCGGAATGACAGAGACGGCTAATACGCCTCTTTCGCGTCGGCCTCTTCGCTGGTCTGGATCAGGTCAAGGCTTTGTTCGATCTTGCCGAGCAGTGCCGAGAGCTGCTTGCGCTCCGACGCGGAAAGGCAGGCAAGGATCTCGTCCTCGCGCCGCAGCAATTGTGGGAACAGTTCCTCATAGAGGGCGCGGCCCTTGTTCGTCAGTTGCAGACGGAATTCGCGACGGTCGGCTTCGTTCTCGACGCGCTCGATCAGGCCGTCATGCATCAGCGTCGTCACCGCGCGGCTGATGGTGGATTTGTGCGTGCGGGTACATTGCGCGATGTATTGCGCGCTGCAGGCATCGTTGCGGAAGCCGAGCGTCGCAATCACGCGCCAGGCCGGAATGTCGAGGCCGTGGCGTTCCTGATACTCGACCGCAAGCGCGGAACTGACTTCCGCCGCCAGCCGGTTGAGGCGGAACGGCACGAACTTGAACAAATCGAGCCGGGTTTTTGGCCGCGAAGAAGCCTCGTCGGCTTGCCGCGTCTTCAGCCCGGTGTCGCTGGATGTCCTCGCCAAGGAGAGCCCTCCGAATTTCAGTTGACGGCCGGCCGGCTCCGGTCCAAAATAGTTGCACGTGAGACTATCTAGCAGATCGATCCTCTCCTGACCAGAGCCGAGGTTAGCGTATGGCGCAGGCCAATATCCATCAGGCCAAAACCCAGTTCGGCTATCGCCGTCACCCCGATCAGGATCGCGCCGGCCCGGGCGCGGCCGACTATCCGGTCGTGGTCGTCGGCGCGGGGCCGGTGGGGCTGTCGCTGGCGATCGATCTCGCCCAGCGCGGCCAGCACGTCGTCCTTCTGGATGACGCCGATCGTATCGGCGAGGGTTCGCGCGCGATCTGCTTCTCGAAACGTTCGCTGGAATATTGGGACCGGCTCGGCGTTGCCGATCGCATGGTCGACAAGGGTGTGGTTTGGAGCGTCGGCCGCATCTTCCATGGCGAGTCTCAGGTCTATCAGTTCGATCTCTTGCCCGAGGAGGGTCACAAGCGGCCGGCCTTCATCAACCTCCAGCAATATTACGCCGAGGCCTATCTGGTCGACCGCATCAGCGAACTGCCTGCGATTGACCTGCGCTGGCGCAACAAGGTGACGGCACTCGAGCAGCGCAACGACTCTGTCGCGCTGACAATCGAGACTCCCGAGGGCGCCTATTGCCTGCACGCGCAATATGTCGTTGCCTGCGACGGCGCACGTTCTTCGCTGCGGCAGATGGTCGGCGCCGAATTCGCGGGACAGGTGTTCGAAGACCAGTTCCTGATCGCCGACGTCAAGATGAGCGCGGAATTTCCGACGGAACGCTGGTTCTGGTTCGATCCGCCGTTCCATGCCGGGCGTTCGGCGCTTTTGCATCGGCAACCCGACGATGTCTGGCGCATCGACCTCCAGCTCAGCCGAGATGCCGATCCTGCCGTCGAGAAGAAGCTCGAAAACGTGCGGCCGCGGATCGCGCGCATGCTCGGCTACGACAAATTCGAGTTCGAGTGGATTTCGCTGTATAAATTCCAGTGCCGGCGGATGGATCGCTTCATCCATGGTCGCGTGATCTTTGCCGGCGATTCCGCGCATCAGGTCTCGCCCTTTGGCGCGCGCGGTGCCAATTCCGGGCTTGAGGACGCTGAAAACCTGTCATGGAAGCTCGATCGTGTGCTGCGCGGCACTTCGCCCGCGAGCCTGCTTGAGAGCTATCATGTCGAGCGCAGCCTGGCGGCCGACGAGAACATCCGCGAATCCACCCGCTCGACTGATTTCATGGCGCCGCACTCACGTCAGGAAGCGCGGCTGCGCCAGGCGGTGCTGTCGCTCGCCAAGGAGACCGAGTTCGGCAAACGCATGGTCAATGGCGGCCGGCTGTCGGTGCCGTGCAGTTATGACTCGCCGCTGTCATCGCCCGATACGGATGCCTGGCGCGCTGGACCGCCTCCCGGCTCTTCCATGCCGGATGCGCCGGTTGCGACGCGCATGGGCGAACAGGCCTATCTGACGGACGCGTTCCGCACGGGTGGAACGGACTTCACCCTGCTGTCGTTCAGCAATGGCGCGGCCATCGATCCGCCCGATGGCGTCAAGGACATCCGCATCGGCCGCGAGGGCGGACTAGCCGATCCCTCGGGCCTTACCGCGAAGCGCTATGACGCCGCGCCGGGTACTGCCTATCTGCTCAGGCCCGATGGCTACGTCGCAGCGCGCTTCCGCCATCCGACGCGTGAGGCGATCGCCGCCGCGCTGTCGCGGGCCGCAGCTCTGAATTGAGGTTTTGCATGCCGCTTTCGACCAGCTCCAACTTCGTGCGCCCGGACGATGCCTTTCGCGCCATCGTCGAGGCGCATCGCGGCCTCACCGACGAGCAGAGCGCCGATTTCGACGCCGCGCTGGTGCTGATCCTCGCCAACCATATCGGCGATATCGATGTGCTGCGGGAAGCGCTCGTGCTGGCGAAACGCCGCATGATCGACGGCCAGCAGCAACAACAGCAACAACAATAGCCCAAAAACTTGAAGCAAAGAACTTGAGGATAAACTGATGGCGAAGAACTTCGCATCCACCGGCGATCTCTCCGAGAAGAAGATCACCTTCTCCGAGATTGGCACCGATCTCTATGCCTTCACCGCCGAAGGCGATCCCAACACGGCCGTCATCGTCGGCGACGACGGCTGTCTCGTGTTCGACGCGCAGGCGACGCCGGCGATGGCCAATAAGGTGATCGAGCGCGTCCGCACCGTCACCGACAAGCCGATCAAATATGTCGTGCTGTCGCACTATCACGCCGTGCGCGTACTTGGCGCCTCCGCCTACAAGGCGCAAGGCATCGTCGCCTCGCAGGAGACCTATCGTCTGATCGAGGAGCGCGGGCAGCAGGATTGGGATTCCGAATATGGCCGCTTCCCTCGCCTGTTCCAGGATGCGCAGAGCATTCCCGGCCTGACCTGGCCGACGCTGACTTTCGAAGGCGAGATGTCGATCTATCTCGGCAAGCGTGAGGTGCGGCTGATGCAGCTCGGCGCCGGTCATACCTCCGGCGACATCGTCGCCTGGGTGCCGGATGCGGAGGTGATGTTCTCCGGCGATCTGATCGAATATCACTCGGCCTGCTATTGCGGCGATGCGCATTTGCGCGAATGGCCGCTGACGCTGAACGAAATCCGCAACTTCAATCCCAAGGCGATCGCGCCGGGCCGCGGCGATGCGCTGAAGGGCACCGCCACGGTGCGCGAGGCCATCGCGATGACGCGTGACTTCGTCACCTCGCTCTATGGCGCAGCCGAGATCTCGGTCGCCAAGGGGCGCACGCTGAAGGAATCCATGGCCGCAACGCGCGAGGTGATGGATCCGAAATTCCACAGCTTCGCCATTTACGAGCACTGCCTGCCGTTCAACGTGTCGCGCGCCTATGACGAAGCATCGGGCATCGACGACCCCGTGATCTGGACCGACAAGCGCGACCAGGAAATGTGGGCCGCTTTGCAAGGAGGAGGATAGTCATGAACATCAATACCTCGCCTGATCAGATCGTCCGAAGCTCGGCCCAGGTCACGCCGGGCTACATGTCCGGCTTCGGCAACAGCTTCGAGACCGAGGCGCTGCCCGGCGCGCTGCCGATCGGGCGCAATTCGCCGCAGCGCTGCGCCTATGGGCTCTATGCCGAGCAGCTCTCGGGTTCGCCCTTCACCGCGCCGCGCGGCACCAATGAGCGCTCCTGGCTCTATCGCATCCGTCCCTCGGTGAAGCATTCCGGCCGTTTCGAGAAGGTCGATGCCGGCCTGTGGCGCTCGGCGCCGTGCCATGAATACGATTTGCCGATCGCGCAACTGCGGTGGGACCCGGCGCCGATCCCGGAGGAGGATATGACCTTCCTCCATGGCGTGCAGACCATGACGACGGCGGGTGATGTGAACACGCAGGCCGGCATGGCCGCGCATGTCTATCTCATCACGAAGTCGATGGTGGACCAGCACTTCTACAATGCCGACGGCGAGCTATTGTTCGTGCTGCAGCAGGGCAGCTTGCGCCTCATCACCGAGTTCGGCCGCATCGATGCGGAGCCCGGCGAGATCGTGGTGATCCCGCGCGGGGTCAAATTCCGCGTGGAGATTCCGAACGGGCCGGCGCGCGGCTATCTCTGCGAAAACTATGGCGGTGCCTTCACGCTGCCGGAGCGCGGCCCGATCGGTGCCAACTGCCTCGCCAATGCACGCGACTTCCTCACGCCGGTCGCAAACTATGAGGACAAGGACACGCCGACCGAGCTCTACGTGAAATGGGGCGGTGCGCTGTTCAAGACGCAGCTCGCCCATTCGCCGATCGACGTCGTCGCCTGGCACGGCAATTACGCGCCGTACAAATACGATCTGCGCACCTTCTCGCCGGTCGGTGCGATCGCCTTCGATCATCCCGATCCCTCGATCTTCACGGTGCTGACCTCGCCGTCGGAAACGGCCGGCACGGCGAATATCGACTTCGTCATCTTTCCCGAGCGCTGGCTGGTCGCCGATAATACTTTCCGTCCGCCCTGGTATCACATGAACATCATGAGCGAGTTCATGGGGCTGATCTACGGCATCTACGACGCCAAGCCGCAAGGCTTCGTCCCCGGCGGTATCAGCCTGCACAATTGCATGTTGCCGCACGGTCCGGATCGCGACGCCTTCGAGCACGCCGGCAATGGCGAGCTGAAGCCGGTGAAGCTGACCGGCACCATGGCCTTCATGTTCGAGACACGGTACCCGCAGCGCGTCACCGCACACGCCGCACAATCGTCGACGCTCCAGGACGACTACGCCGCTTGCTGGAAGGGTCTCGAGAAGCGGTTCGATCCAAACCGGCCGTAGCTTTCTCTGCCGTCATTCCGGGGCGCCGCGGAGCGGCGAGCTATGATGCGCAATTGCGCATCTGAGAATCCATACTCACGATCGTGGTTATGGATTCCGGGCCTGGCCCTTCGGGCCATCCCGGAATGACGAAGAGGAGAGTTTGCCCGACTGCAAACAGGATTCATAAAGTGCCCGACCCCAACGACCCCAGCCTCCGCTCCTTCATCGACGTCGATTCCGCCTCCGATTTCCCGATCCAGAACCTGCCTTATGGCGTGTTCTCGACGGCAGCCAATCCGACGCCGCGGGTCGGCGTTGCGATTGGCAATTACGTGCTCGACCTCTGGGAGCTCGAGCAGGAGTCGCGGCTCGACATCGGCCCGCTCGGCGTGTTCTCCGGGCCCTCGCTCAATGCCTTCATGGCGCTGGGACCGAAGGTCTGGACCAGGACGCGGGCGCGGATCAGCGAGCTCTTGCGTCACGATCATCCGGAGCTGCGCGACAATGAGGAGCTGCGCAGGCAGGCCCTGGTGCCGATGAGCGAGGCAAAACTGCATCTGCCGTTTGCGGTCTCCGGCTACACCGACTTCTATTCCTCCAAGGAGCACGCCACCAATGTCGGCGTCATGTTCCGCGGCAAGGACAATGCGCTGCAGCCGAACTGGCTGCATATGCCGATCGCCTATAACGGCCGCGCGTCAACCGTCGTTGTCTCCGGCACCCAGGTGAAGCGGCCGCGCGGGCAGCTGAAGCCGCCGAATGTGGACGTGCCGAGCTTTGCGCCCTGCAAGCGGCTCGATTTCGAGCTGGAGATGGGCGTCGTGGTCGGCCAGCCCTCGCCGATGGGCGGTATGCTGAGCGAGCAGCAGGCCGAAGAGATGATCTTCGGCTTCGTGCTGCTCAACGACTGGAGTGCGCGCGACATCCAGCAATGGGAATATGTGCCGCTCGGGCCGTTCCTGGCAAAAGCGTTCGCGACCTCGATCAGCCCGTGGGTGGTGACGCGCGAAGCGCTGGAGCCGTTCCGCCTGAAAGGGCCGGAGCAGGAGCCGGTGCCGCTCGACTATCTGAGACAGAGCAAGCCGCAGAACTACGACATCGAGCTCGATGTTTCCTTGCGCGCCGCCGGCGCCAACGCACCCGCCAGCATCAGCCGCACCAATTTCAAATACATGTACTGGTCCTCGGTGCAGCAACTGATGCATCACGCCTCCTCAGGCTGCGCCATGAATGTCGGCGATCTCCTGGGATCCGGCACCATCTCCGGTCCGGAAAAGAACCAGCGCGGCAGCCTCTTGGAGATCAGCTGGAACGGCACCGAGCCGGCCGAGCTGCCCGACGGCGCCAAGCGCACCTTCCTGGAAGACGGCGACAGCCTCATCATGCGCGGCTGGTGTCAGGGCAACGGCTATCGCGTCGGGTTTGGCGAGGTCGAGGGGACGATATTGGCGGCGGAGTGAGGCTCCGCCGTCACCACAATCTCCGTCATTGCGAGCGCAGCGAAGCAATCCAGAATCTTTCCGCAGCTGTAGTCTGGATTGCTTCGTCGCAAGGGCTCCTCGCAATGACCTGGAGAGAGCTCACCGCTTCTCCGGCGGCACGTCGCGTATCCTCGCGCAATGCGCCGCGACGTCCTCCACGCTGTACTTCAAATGCACCCGCTTGTCCGACGGCGCCTGCTTGCCCGTGCACACGCTTGGCCGCCATTCCTCCGTCGGCCTGATCGGCCGCGGGGCAAAACCGCCGCCGCAGTTCGGGCAGACATTGGAGAGTTTCGTCTCCACGCAATCCGCGCAGAACGTGCATTCATACGAACAAATCCGCGCATCCGTTGCGTCAGGCGGCAGGTCGCGGTCGCAATATTCGCAGTTCGGCCGAATCTGCAGCGCCATTTCGGAAGTCCTCGCTTGGGAGTGCATCATTGCAAATCGGGCGGGAGCCGCGAATGCCGCATTTCCCTCGATTTCAGCCGGGCTTGATCTCCTTGAGCGGCAGCCGTGCGCTCTCCTTCAGCCGGTCCAGCACGATTGACGAGCGCACATGCGCCACGCTCTGGTGCGGCATCAGCACGTCGTTGACGAGTTTGGAGAGCCCCTTCAGGTCGCGCAGCACCGCCTTCAGCACGTAATCGGCATCCCCCGTCAGCGAATAGGCCTCCTGGATCTCGTCGATGCGGTTGACCAGCGCTCGGAAGCGCTTCGAATTGTCGGGCGAGTGGGTTGCGAGCCCCACCTGGATAAAGGCGATCACGCCGAAGCCGAGCGCCTCGCTGGAGAGATCGGCGTGATAGCCCGATATCACCTTCTCCTCCTCCAGCCGCATCCGCCGCCGCGAGCATTGCGAGGCCGACAGGCCCGCGACTTCCGCAAGCTCCTGGTTGGTGAGGCGGCCGTCGTCCTGGAGCGCGCCCAGGATCTTGAGGTCAAATGCATCCACGAAAATCATGCGCCATTTGTCCATTTTATGCACGGATCATGCATACGATAGCCAAAACGTGTCTCATTTGCACGCTCTTTGCGCGTCCGATGAGGGATAGTTCATTGCAGCAGCCATTCGGGAGAACACCATGGGTCCGTTTCCGCACGATGCACCGCCGGCCACTATTAGCGCCGACAATCCGATGGGAACCGACGGGTTCGAGTTCGTCGAATATGCGCATCCCAATCCGCAGGAGCTGCACGCGCTGTTCAATCTAATGGGCTATGCGCCCGTCGCACGCCACAGAACGAAGAAGATCACGGTCTATCGCCAGGGCGACATCAACTATCTCGTCAACGAGGAGCCCGGCACCCACGGCACGTCGTTCGTGGCCGCGCACGGCCCGTGCGCGCCGTCGATGGCATTCCGCGTGGTTGACGCCGAGGCGGCCTATGACCGCGCGATAGCGCTTGGCGCGGAGCCTGCCGATCTGTCATCGGTGCAGAAGGCGCTCGACCTGCCCGCCATCAAGGGCATCGGCGGCAGCCTGCTCTATTTCGTCGATCGTTACGGCGCCAAGGGCTCGGCCTATGATGCCGAGTTCGAATGGCTCGGCGGGCGCGACCCGTGGCCGATCGGCGCCGGTCTGTTCTATCTCGATCACCTCACCCACAACGTTCATCGCGGCCGCATGGACATGTGGACCGGCTTCTACGAAAAGCTGTTCAACTTCCGCCAGATCCGCTTCTTCGACATCGAGGGCCGTGCCTCGGGCCTGTTCTCGCGCGCGCTGACCAGCCCCGACGGCAAGATCCGCATTCCGATCAACGAGGACGCCGGCGATTCCGGCCAGATCGAGGAATATCTGAAGATCTATCGCGGCGAGGGCATCCAGCACATCGCCTGCGGCTGCCGCGACATCTACGGCACCATTGAGGAATTGCGCGAGGCTGGATTGCCGTTCATGCCGGCGCCGCCCGACACCTATTTCGAGCGGATCGACGCGCGGTTGCCCAAGCATGGCGAGGACGTCGCACGTCTCCAAAGGAATGGCATCCTGATCGACGGCGAAGGCGTCGTCGATGGTGGCCAGACCAAGGTGCTCTTGCAGATATTCTCCGCGAACGCGATCGGCCCGATCTTCTTCGAGTTCATCCAGCGCAAGGGCGATGACGGCTTTGGTGAGGGCAACTTCAAGGCCCTGTTCGAGTCGATCGAGGAAGATCAGATCCGGCGCGGGGTGCTGAAGGTGGAGAGCGCGGCGTAAGCCCGTAGCCTCATGCGGTAGGGTGGGCAAAGCGAAGCGTGCCCACCGCACCTTCTGTCTATTGCGGAGAGATGGTGGGCACGGCGCAAGAGCGCCTTTGTCCACCCTACAGATTTTGCGCTCTTCGGCACACTACTGCGTTAAACAAGGCTGCCGCCGGGACGACGGCGGAGTGTGACGCTGCAGCGGAGAACTACTTCGCCGCCCATTCCTTCATCACCGCGCCGATCTCCGCTACCTCCGGCTCGCGCGCCGCTGACGGTGTGCGCGAGAAGCGCGGCGCCGGCGCCGGCTGCTTCACGCCGTGGCGCTCGATGAAGACGTTGCGGGCGACCATGTGCGGGTGTTCGGTCGCTTCCGACATGGTCAGCACGGGGGCGAAGCAGATATCGGTGCCTTCCATGAGCTTGCACCAGTCCTCGCGCGTCTTGCTCTTGAACACGGCCTTCAGCTTCTCCTTCAGCGCGGGCCAGGCCTTGGGATCCATCTGCGCGTCGAAATCGGCATCTAGCAGGCCCGCGTGCTCGCGCAGCAGTGCGTAGAATTGCGGCTCGATCGAGCCGATCGAAACGAAATGGCCGCAGGCGCACTCATAGACGCCGTAGAAGTGAGCGCCGCCATCGAGGAAGTTCCGGTTGCGGCCCTCGGTCCAGCGACCGAGCGTCTTCATGTCGAAGAAGAACGACATCAGCGAGGCCGCGCCGTCGCACATCGCAGCGTCAACGACCTGGCCCTTGCCGGACTTTGATGCTTCCAGCAGTGCAGCGAGCACGCCGACGACAAGATAGAGCGCGCCGCCGCCGAAATCGCCGACTAGGTTGAGCGGCGGCACTGGGGCTTCCTTAGGTCCGATCGCGGCGAGTGCGCCGGTGATCGAGATGTAATTGATGTCGTGGCCGGCGGCATTCGCGAGCGGACCTTCCTGGCCCCACCCGGTCATGCGGCCGTAAACCAGCTTCGGGTTGCGCGCGAGCACCACGTCAGGTCCGAGCCCGAGCCGCTCCATCACGCCGGGACGAAAGCCTTCGACCAGCGCGTCGGCATTCGCAAGCAGGTCGAGCACCTCCGCGATCGCCGCCTTGTCCTTGAGGTCGAGCTCGATCAGCTTGCGGCCGCGGCCTGCCACCGACTTCATGCTCTTCTTCGCGCCGACGCGGTCGAGCGTGACGACGTCGGCGCCCATGTCGGCCAGCATCATGCAGGCGAACGGGCCGGGTCCGATGCCGGCGAATTCGACGATACGGAAGCCTGAAAGCGGCCCGGAGGTGCGGACGGAGGATGTGGGAGGTAATTTGTCGAGCACGTTTCGTTTCCTCGGGTCGCGAGCGGAGGCCGGTGCTTCGGCAAACGGCTCGGACATTCCTCAGCGGGGGGGTGAGTTAATTGGCTGATTAACTTTTCTCGCCTTCACGCCGGCGAGGCAAGCGCTTTTCATGCATGGGCGCATAATAAAACGGCGCGCACCAAAGTGCGCGCCGTGAAAACTTGTGTCGAGACGCTATCAGCCGGCGGAAGCCACCGCGCGTTGCGCCATGACCTTGATCAGGTTGGCGCGGTATTCGGCCGTGCCGTGGATGTCAGCCAGCAATCCGCTCGCGGGAATGCTGACGCTGTCGATCGCCGATGGCGACCAGTTCGCCTTCAGCGCGGCTTCGATCGCGGGCACCCGCATCACGCCGCTCTGCGACGCGCCGGTCGCGGCGACGCGGATCTCGCCTGACTTCGTCTGCGCGACGAAGACGCCGGTTAGCGCAAATCGCGAGGCAGGGTGCCGCATTTTCTCGTAGCCGGCTTTCGCCGGAACCGGGAACGACACGGCGGTGATGATCTCGCTGTCTTCGAGGGCCGTCGTGAACAGGCCCTTGAAGAAGTCGTCCGCCGAGATCGATCGCTTATTGGTCTTCACGGTGGCACCGAGCGCGAGCAATGCGGCCGGGAAGTCCGCGGCCGGATCGTTGTTAGCGATCGAGCCGCCGATCGTGCCGCGATAGCGCACCGCGGGATCACCGAGCACCGAGGTGAGATAGGCGATCGCGGGGATTGCCTTCTTCACATCGGCATTCTGCATGATGTCGTAATAGGTCGTGGCGGCCTTGATGGTCAGCACGTCGCCCGAGAGCTCGACACCCTGCAGCTCCTTGATCTTGCCGAGATCGATGACATCAGAGGGGCTCGCGAGCCGTTGCTTCATCACCGGCAGCAGCGTCTGGCCGCCGGCGAGGAACTTTGCTTCGCTGCCCTTCGCGAAGAGAGAGGCAGCCTCATCCACTGAAGAGGCGCGATGATAAGTGGTCTGATACATCTTTCTCTCCTCTTAAGCCGCGTGGATCGTGCGCCACACCCGGTCCGGGGTTGCGGGCATTTCCAGATTGTTCTTGCCGATCGCATCCGTGATCGCGTTGATTACGGCCGCAGAGGCGCCGATCGCGCCGGCCTCGCCGCAACCCTTGATGCCCAAGGGATTGCCCGGGCAGAGCGTCGTGGTGTGGGAGAGATTGAACGAGGGCAGATCGTCGGCGCGCGGCATGGAGTAATCCATGAACGAGGCCGTGACCGGCTGGCCGTTGGCATCGTAGATCGCGTGCTCGAGCAGTGCTTGTCCGATACCCTGGGCCAGGCCGCCATGGACCTGGCCTTCGACGATCATCGGATTGATCAGCCGGCCGAAATCGTCAGCGGCGACGAAGTTGACGAAGGAGGTCTTGCCGGTGCCGGGATCGACCTCGAGCTCGCAGACATAGGCGCCGGCCGGGAACGTGAAGTTAGAGGGATCGTAGAAGGCGCTTTCCTTCAGACCCGGCTCCATCCCGTCGGGTAGATTGTGTGCGGTGTAGGCCGCGAGCGCGACCATCGGGAAAGCAATTGCCTTGTCCGTGCCGGTCACCTTGAACTCACCGTTTTCGATGACGATGTCGCCCTCGGACGCTTCCAGCGCATGCGCTGCAATCTTCTTGGCCTTGGACTCCATCTTCTCCATGGCCTTCAGGATCGCTGTGAGACCGACGGCCGCCGAGCGCGAGCCGTAGGTGCCCATGCCGAACTGCACCTTGTCGGTGTCGCCATGGACGATCGAGACCTGGCTGATCGGAACGCCCAGGCGCTCGGCGACGAGCTGGCAGAACGTGGTCTCATGGCCCTGGCCGTGGCTGTGCGAGCCCGTGAGGATCTCGATCGTGCCGACCGGATTGACGCGCACTTCGGCGGATTCCCAAAGGCCGACGCCGGCACCCAGGCTACCGACCGCCTTCGACGGCGCGATGCCGCAGGCTTCGATGTAGCAGGACACGCCGATGCCGCGCAGCTTGCCTTGTGACTTCGCTTGCGCCTTGCGGCCGGCGAAGCCGGCATAGTCGATCGCCTTCATCGCGGCGTCGAGCGAGGCGTTAAAGTCGCCGGTGTCATAGGCCATGATCACGGGCGTCTGATGCGGGAACTCTGTGATGAAGTTGGTCCGGCGTAACTGGGCCGGATCGACCTTCAGCTGTCGCGCCGCCGTCTCCATCAGCCGTTCGATCAGATAGCTCGCCTCGGGGCGGCCTGCGCCGCGATAGGCGTCGACCGGCGTGGTGTTGGTGTAGACGCCGATCACCTCGGCATGGATCGCCGGGATGTTGTACTGGCCAGACAGCAGCGTCGCGTAGAGATAGGTCGGCACCGATGACGAGAACAGCGACATATAGGCGCCGAAATTCGCGTAGGTTTTCACCTTCAGGCCGGTGATCTTGTTGTTGGCGTCGAACGCCATCTCGGCATGGGTGACGTGGTCGCGGCCATGCGCGTCGGTGAGGAAGGCCTCGGTGCGGTCGCCGGTCCATTTTACGGGACGGCCGACCTTCTTCGAGGCCCACAGCGCCACCATCTCTTCGGGATAGATGAAGATCTTGGAGCCGAAGCCGCCGCCGACGTCGGGGGCGATCACGCGCAGCTTGTGCTCGGGCGCGATGTTGTAGAATGCCGACAACACGAGCCGGGCGACGTGTGGATTCTGCGAGGTCGTATAAAGGGTGAAATGCTCTTCCGCCGCGTCATAGTCGGCGATCGCCGCGCGCGGCTCCATCGCGTTGGGGGCGAGGCGATTGTTGGTGACGTCGAGCTTCACCACATTGGCGGCCTTCGCAAGGGCGGCGTCCGTGGCGCCCTCGTCGCCGAGCACCCAGTCATAGACCTGGTTGCCGGGGGCCTCAGGGTGAAGCTGCGGCGCGCCGGCCTTGATCGCGGCGTGAATGTCGGCGACGGCTGGCAGCTCTTCATAGTCCACGACAACGGCCTCGGCCGCGTCGCGCGCAAGATTCTTGCTGTCAGCGATCACGACCGCGACGGCTTGGCCGACGAAGCGCACCGTCTCCGGCGCCATCGCCGGCCATGCGCCCATCTTCATCGGGCTACCGTCCTTGGAGGTGATGGCCCAGCCGCAGATAAGGTTGCCGACCTTGTCGTCGACGAGCTCTCGTCCGGTGAGCACCGCGACCACGCCCGGCATCTTCAGCGCGGCGGAGGAGTCGATCCCCTTCACCTTGGCGTGCGCGTGCGGGCTGCGGATGAAATGGGCATGGGTCATGCCCAGCAATTTGATGTCGTCGACGTAGCGGCCCTTGCCGGTAATGAAACGCTTGTCTTCCTTGCGCACGACGCGCGCGCCAATGCCTTCAACACCCATGTCTGGTCCTCCCGACCGGAATTGTTTTGACTGCGCTTTCCCACGAAAGCAGCAGGGTGGTTTTTTATTCGAGGCGGACCGCTTTACTCGGCCGCCTGCGAGACCTTCATGCGTCCGGCTGCATCCAGCACGGCCTTGACGATGTTGTGATAGCCGGTGCAACGGCAGATATTGCCTTCGAGCTCTTGGCGGACGGTAGTCTCGTCAAGCTGGCCGCTGTGACGATGCACGATGTCGATCGCGGACATGATCATGCCCGGCGTACAATATCCGCACTGCAGGCCATGATTGTCGCGGAAGGCGGCCTGCATCGGGTGCAACTCGTCGCCTTTGGCGATGCCTTCGATGGTGGTGACGTCGGCGCCGTTGGCCTGACCTGCGAGCATGGTGCAGGACTTCACCGCCTTGCCGTCCATATGCACGACGCAGGCACCGCACTGGCTGGTGTCGCAGCCGACATGGGTCCCGGTGAGGTTGAGGTGGTCGCGCAAAAGATGGACCAGCAATGTGCGGTCCTCGACGTCGACAGCAACGGCCTTGCCGTTCACCGTCAGTTTGACTGTAGACACGGTTGTAGTCCTCCCCGGATTGATTTTGATTGTTTCTAATTAGAGACAGCGCCCCCGGACTTTGCAACTGGGATTTTGGTCACCCCGGTCATGGAAAAGTCATCGATCCCGACGAGGCCGCAATGATTTGGGGCAAAGGCGCTGCCGCCGGCGAGGGGCTGGGCGGGGTGGGATGGCAGGTATCATCCCAAATGGTCGGCCGCTGGCCCATGACGCCTGGGATTGCACGGGCGTGCCGAATTTACCGCCCTTTATCTATTCTGCCCTAGTTTTGCGCATCCGGGTATGGGGGCGGGGCGCCTCCGGGTCGTGACTGAAGAGAATAATGGGGGTTGGGAATGTCAGGGCGTACCAAGTCGCCGTCTAAGCGCAGCATATTTCCGACCCTCCGGTTCCGCGCCAAGATCATCCTCGGCTTCGCCGCCGTGCTGGTGATCTCCGCCGGCAGCATGGCGTTCGCCTATTTCGGCTTCGAGCGGGTCTCGTCCGGCGTCGGGTCCTATCGCAGCAGCGTCTCCGAGGCCGATCTCGCCCGCAACATCGACCGCGAGTTGCTCGGCTACCGCTCGGCCGTCAAATACTTCGTCGTCACCGGCAAGGAAGATGACGCCAAGGCGGCGCTCGATGCCGAGGCTAAGCTGAAGAACGCCATCGACCAGGCCGTCAAGAGCGCCAAGGCACCGGCGCGGCAGGACAGCCTCGACAAGCTCGCCAAGGAGTTTTCGAATTTCTCCGCGACCTTCGCCAAGGTCCTCCAGGCCAAACGTGACAGCACGCTGCTGGTGCAGAATCAGCTCTCGCGGAACGCCAATCTCCTGAAATACAAGCTCGACGATATCGGCAACAATGCCTCCGACTCCGAGGCGCAGGCGATCGAGTTCGGCACCAAGCAGGTCAATGCCCAGTTCCAGACCGCAAGCGCGGCTGCGACCCATTTCGTGCTGACGTCCGACCAGGCGATCGCGACCAGTGCGTTGGCGCGGTTGAAATTCGTCGAGAACTCGCTTGGCGCGGTCTATTCCATGGACGACAAGATCGTCGTCGGCCTGAAGGAGGCCAAGACGATCCTCGCCGCCTATCGTGAAGCGCTGGAGAAGCTGATCGCCAACGCCAAGCTGGTCGATGAGCTCGTCACCGAGATGAGCGGCTCCGCGGGCGCGATCCTCCAGGGCGCCACCGCCATGAAGGCCGACCTGGTCTCCGAGCAGCAGCGGCTCGATGCGGAGTCCGAGGCCACCATCGGGAAGACCGAACAACTGGTGCTGATGCTGGCTATCGGCGGCACGCTGCTCGGTGTGGTTCTCGCCTTCCTGCTCGGCACCGGCATTTCGCGGCCGATGATCGCGATGTGCAAGGCGATGCGCGAGCTCGCCTCGGGCAATTTCGACGTCGTGCTGCCGGGTCTTGGCCGCAAGGACGAGATCGGCGAGATGGCCGGCGCGGTCGAGGAGTTCAAGCTGCAGGCGATCGCCAAGGCCGAGCGCGATGCCGCCGCCAGCGAAGCCCAGAACAAGGAGCAGGCGGCCAGCCGCCGCTCCGAGCTGATCCGCTTTGCCGATGATTTCGAGAACGCTGTCGGGGCCATCGTGTCGAACGTCTCGGCCTCCGCCGTGCAGCTCGAATCGTCGGCGTCCACGCTGACCCGCACCGCCGAGACCACGCAGACGCTGTCGAGCCAGGTCGCGGGCGTGTCCGAGCAGGCCTCCAGCAACATGCAGTCGGTCGCAACCGCGACGGAGGAGCTGTCGGCCTCGGTCGAGGAGATCGGCCGTCAGGTCCGCGATTCCAGCCGTATTGCCGAAGCTGCGGTGGTGCAGGCCAAAGAGACCGACGGTCGCATCGGCAAGCTCTCGCATGCCGCCCAGCAGATCGGCGAGGTGGTCAAGCTGATCACGGCGATCGCCGAGCAAACCAATCTGCTTGCGCTGAACGCCACCATCGAGGCGGCCCGCGCCGGAGACGCCGGCCGCGGTTTTGCCGTGGTTGCGAGCGAAGTGAAGTCGCTCGCAAGCCAGACCGCCAAGGCCACCGACGAGATCTCCTCGCACATCGCGGGCATGCAGGGCGCGACCGCCGAATCAGTCGCCGCGATCAAGGAGATCGGCGCGACCATCAGCAAGATCTCGTCGATCTCAACCTCCATCGCCAGCGCGGTGGAAGAGCAAGGCGTCGCGACGCAGGAGATCGCTCGCAGCGTGCAGAACGTCGCCCAGGGCACCCAGGCGGCCGCGACCGACATCGGCCAAGTCAACCGCGGCGCCGCCGAAACCGGCTCGGCCTCGGAAGAGGTGCTGAACTCGGCCAAGACGCTGTCATCCGAAAGCACGCGCCTTCGCGCCGAGCTCGACCGCTTCATGGCGAATATCAGGGCGGCGTAGGGCTCCGCTGTCGGATCAGGCGTTCCGCCGCTGCGTCACTCCCCGCTGCCCTACCGGCGAAGGCCGGGCCTTCGCCGGGACGACATTGGACGGTAGGCGTCCTCTGAGAATATCACTCCCTCCCAAACGCCTGCTTCAATTCCACCTTCGCCTTCTCCAGCCGGGCGCGTTGTGTCTTTGGCAGCGTCTTGCCGGCGCGATTGATATAGAAGGTCAGCATCGACAGCGCCGAGCGATAGGCGCCGGTCTTGCGGCGTGCGCTGTGCTCGGCGGAACGTTTCAGCGAAGCTGCGATCTTCTTCGGGTCCGAGAGCGTGAACAAACCCCGCTTGAGGTCGAGTGCGTTGCTTTCTTTTGTCACGCGCTGCGACCAGCGTTTTGGCGCGGCGCGCCTTGTGCTCTTGCGCGCGGCGCTGCGTCGCGCACTGGTCTTCTTGCTTCCTGCCGTTTTGCGCGAATGTGTCGTCTTTCTGACATGAGCCATGCGTCAATTCCTTGCGGCTCCAGCGGAAACGGCCAGTATTCGCCGTCGTTCCCGAGGGAACCCACTGTTGCCGCAGACGTTGTCGCAGGTGGCAGGCGGAATGCCGCACCCCAGACCCAGCAATGCGATGGAATTGCAGCAGAGCCCAGTGCTGAATTATGGACCTGCGATGTCGGCGGCTGCGACTGAGCGCATCGTCGAGACCAGCATTCCCGCGCGGCTCGACGCGCTGCCCTGGAGCGGCTTTCACACCCGCGTCGTGCTGGCGCTTGGCATTACCTGGATCCTTGACGGCCTCGAAGTCACGCTGGCAGGCGCGCTCTCGGGCGCTCTGAAGCAGAGCCCGACGCTGCACTTTTCCAATCTCGATCTCGGCGTCGCGAATTCTGCCTATCTTACGGGCGCCGTGCTCGGCGCGCTCGGCTTTGGCTGGCTCACCGACCGAATTGGCCGAAAAAAGCTGTTCTTCATCACGCTGGCTCTCTATCTGTCGGCCACCGCGGCGACGGCTTTGTCATGGAACGTCGCGAGCTACGCGCTGTTCCGCTTCCTCACCGGCGCCGGCATCGGCGGCGAATACACCGCAATCAACTCGACCATCCAGGAGCTGGTGCCGGCGCGCTATCGCGGCTGGACCGATCTCGTCATCAACGGCAGCTTTTGGATCGGCGCCGCGATGGGTGCGGTCGCGGCCATCATGCTGCTCGATCCTGCCGCAATCGGTCCCGATCTCGGCTGGCGCCTCGCTTATCTCATCGGTGCGACCATCGGCCTTGTCGTGCTCCTGATGCGGATGTGGATCCCGGAAAGCCCACGCTGGCTGATGATCCACGGCCGTCCGGACCAGGCGCACGAGATCGTCGACGACATCGAGCGTTCGGTGATCGGACGCGATCAGGACGCGAGCGACCGGCGCTTCCCCAAGATGCGGCTGAGAATGCGTGACCACACCCCAATCCGTGAAGTCGTGCACACGCTGTTTGTCACCTATCGCCAGCGCGCGCTGGTCGGCCTCGCGCTGATGGCCGCGCAAGCGTTTTTCTACAACGCGATCTTCTTCACCTTCGCGCTGGTGCTGACCGACTTCTACGGCATCAGCGCCGATCGCGTCGGCTGGTACCTGCTGCCGTTCGCGGCTGGCAACTTCCTCGGTCCGCTGCTGCTCGGCCGTCTGTTCGACACGTTCGGCCGCCGCGCCATGATCATGTTCACCTATGGTGTTTCGGGCCTGCTGCTGGCGGTGTCGGGTTATCTATTCTCGATCGGCGCGTTGAATGCGCAGGGGCAGACCATCGCCTGGATGGTGATCTTCTTCTTTGCCTCACCCGCCGCCAGCGCAGCCTATCTCACGGTGAGCGAGAACTTCCCGCTCGAAGTTCGCGCGCTGGCGATCGCGGTGTTCTATGCGGTCGGTACCGGGATCGGCGGCGTCATCGGTCCCGCGCTGTTCGGCGCGTTGATCGACACGGGATCACGCAACAGCGTGTTCGCCGGCTATTTGCTGGGAGCATTCCTGATGATCGCGGCTGCGATCGTAGCGTGGCGCTACGCCATTTCCGCGGAACGCAAATCGCTGGAACAAATCGCGCGGCCGCTCGCCTTTATGGAGTAGACTATGAAATCGGAACTCGCTGAACTGGATCAGAAGCGCATCATGCTGGATGATGAAGCGCCCGACGCTGTGCCGGTGCCCCACGCGCTCGTCCCGCATCTCAACGAGACTGCGATCCTGCTCGACATCGACGGCACGCTGCTCGACCTGATGCCGACGCCGCGCGAGGTCTGGGTGCCGCCGGGTTTGTCGGAGACGCTCAACCGGTTGACGGAGCGGACGTCGGGCGCGCTGGCCATGGTTAGCGGCCGCTCGCTCAATGACATCGACCTGATCTTTGCACCCGACGTGTTTCGCGCCGTCGCCGGTCATGGTGCGGAGATGCGACTGTCGATAGGGAATGAGGCCGACGACGTGCACGCGCCGCCGATGGACAAGGAGTTGAAGCGGCGGCTGGCCGCGATCGCAAAGCTCAGCCCCGGCATTCTGCTCGAGGACAAGGGCTATTCGCTGGCGCTGCATTATCGCCTCGCACCGCATGCGGAGAAGGCGATCTATGAGGCCGTCTCGCTGATCCGGGCTGATCTGCCCAATGCGCCGATCGAGGTCTTGCCCGGCAAGTTCGTCTGCGAGATCAAGCATTCCGGCTTCACCAAGGCGACCGGCGTACGCGAGCTGATGAAGCACGAGCCCTTTAGGGGGCGCCGCCCGATCTTCATCGGTGACGACGTCACCGATGAAACCGTGTTCGCGATCATGCCCGATATGAACGGCCTGTCTTTCTCGGTCGGCCGCCGCGTCATGGGTGTCAACGGTCACTTCGATGCGCCGAATGATGTCCGCGCGTTCCTCGCTCGCCTGCTTGATGACACAAGATTGGAATAAGGCGTCGTCACCTCAGAGCCACATTGTTGCGCGCGCAGTTCCATAGCGCGCGCGATTCTTGCTGCGCGAAATCGCTGCCAAGACTCTCTTTCTCTAATGAAATCGCTGGGTTCCCCATCGAGAAAACCAGTTCCAACGCGTGTGCCTGACTTTGGTTTCATTTCGTGGAAATGATGACAGGAACCATATTGATGAACGGCAGTTAAACGGGGTGGAATGAACAGGAGGGGACGACCTGTGAACCTAGTCGTCGTTTCAAATCGAGTTGCGCGCGGTAAGCCCAACGAACCCATGACGGGTGGACTCGCTGCGGCATTGCTTCCCGTCGTAGAATATTCAGGTGCCATCTGGGTGGGTTCCTCCGGCCGTGTGCGGGATGGCCATCAGAAGGAGCCTTTCGCGGAGATCGAAGCGCTGGGATCTGGCGCGATCGCGACACTGGATCTACCGGCGGCGCACTACGGCGGCTACTACGAAGGCTTTGCCAATTCGGCACTGTGGCCGGCGCTTCATTCGCGCAGCGATTTGATCCGTGTCTCGCGCGAGGACTATGTCAGCTATCGCGAAGTCAATGCATTCATGGCGCGGGCGCTGATGCGCTTCCGAAAGGAAAAGACCGCGTTCTGGGTGCAGGACTATCATTTCCTCGCGCTCGGCGCAGAGCTGCGAGATCTCGGCGTCGATGATCCGATCGGCTTCTTCCTGCACACGCCGTGGCCGGCTGCTGCGGTGATCCAGGGGGTGCCGAACCATCGCGAACTGATCACGGCGATGCTGGCTTACGATCTGCTCGGCTTCCAGACCGAGGACGATCGGCAGAATTTCCTGGCCTATGTCAGTGGCGAGCTCGACCTCACCGTCGAGGACGGCGTTGCTATCTCACAGCACGGCCGCACGCGCTGCGAAGTGTTTCCGATCGGCATCGATGCAGAGAAGTTCGCAGCTTACGCCGCGAAGTCGGCCTCGCATCCTGATGTCTCGCGTTTGCGCCGCAGCCTGAACGGCGAGCGGCTCGCGATCGGCGTCGACCGGCTCGACTATTCCAAAGGTCTCGTCAACCGCATCAGCGCGTTCGACCGGCTCTGGACCGAGCAACCGCAGTTTGCCCGCAGCATCTCGCTGCTGCAGGTCGCCAATCCCTCGCGCGGCGGCATCGAGGCCTATGGCAATCTCCAGAACGAGGTCGCGCGCCTCGTCACGGACGTCAACGGCCGCCATGGTGAGGTCGACTGGACGCCGATCCGGTATCTCAACAAGGGTTTTAGCCAGACCGTGCTTGCGGGCCTCTATCGCACCGCGCAGATCGGTGTGGTGACGCCGCTGCATGACGGCATGAACCTTGTCGCCAAGGAATATGTCGCCGCGCAAAACCCGGCCGATCCCGGCGTGCTGGTGCTGTCGAAATTCGCCGGTGCCGCCAACGAGCTCGACACTGCGCTGCTGGTCAATCCGCACGACATCGACGGCATGGCCCGCGCGATCGCGGTTGCCGCGGCGATGCCGCTCACCGAGCGCAAGATGCGCTGGGAAGCGATGATGAAGACACTGCGCGGCCACACCATCCAGCAATGGTCGTCGGATTTCGTGGCCGAGCTGGAGAAATGCCGCACCGAGAAAGTCGCGGCCGTCCCGCTCGCAGGGCAGCCGCCACAGGCGTTGCGCTGGCTGAAGTCCGCGATCTCAGGTGTGCGGCTGATCTAGTTTTTCTCCCGCTCTCCGTCTTGCGCGAAGAGGCGAGCCTCAATAGCAGTAGGACACGCCATCCAGGATCGCGCACTGTCGCTTGTCGAGCTGGAGCGCGTCCCGTCCGGCCAGAGAATGGCGTCGCCCGACAGCACCCCGCGCCGTCCATCGTCGCAGGTCACATCGACGCCTTGGCGCGTGCAGGCCTGGGCCTGAACCGGCGCGGCAAAGGCCGCGCTGAGGGCCGAAACCAGGCTCAGTGCGGCGATGGTCTTGCGGATGGTCACGGCGTCCCCGGTCATGCTTGGCGTTCTCAAGGGAATCGTCGCGCCAAACCCGCGACTGGTTCACTCTCGGATGAATTCCGGGCGCCTCCGCATCGCAAGATATTTCCTTGTAAATACAAGAAGTTACGGAAAATTCGTCCGATTTCCCCGCGATCCCTTGCAAAATCACCGGCGCCCCTTCAAGAGAGGGCGCTCCGGAGAGATGGCCGAGTGGCTTAAGGCGCACGCTTGGAAAGCGTGTGTGCGGGAAACCGTACCGTGGGTTCGAATCCCACTCTCTCCGCCATTTTCACGATTTTGTACGCCAACTACGATATTGAACTATTTTACGCGCGTTCCTAACGTCCAGCTGCTGCCGACGATCATTTCTTTCTTGTCGTCGAATAAGGTCACAACGTCATTCCGGTGATTCTGACAGGCCATTCGACCGCTCCCGATGCAAGCGGCCGATCGCGGTTGCCCCCTTTAGACCAGATGGAAATCGTGGTAACTGACCAGCGTTCCCGTCGTTTTATCTGCCTCAATCTGGAAGCCTGTGGGATCAAAGCTACCCACCAAAGCGAAGTTGGCGGTATGGGATCCGTCGCTGATGCTCAGAATCCCGCCGCTGCTATCGGCGTTGGCGGTGTATTTCAGCGTCGGCGCGTTGGCGAAGTTGAAATCAAGAAGATCGATATGATCGTCGGCGGTCATTCCGGAGACGGTCCCTGAGAAATTGAACGAATCGCCAAGGATGAGGGTTCCGGTTGCGCCTGTATCAAATGTGGTATTTTCGGCCGAAGCATGCGCAAACGCCAGCGTCGCGGTCCCACTGATCAGCGCTGAACCATTGCCACTGACGTTGCCGTCGATCGAGACGTTGCCGCCGTCGGCCCACAACACGCCGGTATTGACGACGTCGCTGTGAATGGAAAGCCCGCCGGCGCCGGTTGCCTCGAGGGTTCCGGAGTTGATGATGGCGTTGGTCCCGGTATCAATGTCGAGGGAATTGGCGCCGGTAGCGATAATGGTTCCATCGTTGACGAGGGTCATCACTCCATCCCCGAGGTGTCCCGCGCCGGTGATGGTGTTGTCCACGTTCGTGAGCGTGACGTCCGAGACCGTTCCGGTGATCACGTTATCACTATCGTCGGACAAGATGACCTGCCCATGGCCCTGGAGCGTGACGCCGTGCTCGATGAGCTCAAGCTCAGTCCCGCCTCCGGCCGAGTTCAACTCGATCGCGCCAATGTTGTCGATGATGCCGCTCAATGGCAGGATTGCCCCGTCGCTGATCACCATGTGGCCGGCATTCTCCGTGACCGGCGTTTGGTCGAAGACGAAGTCGCTTGCTGTGAGCGACAAGGCGTCGACACCGCTCAACGTGATCGACGGGCCATCGCCTAGCGTGATCACCGCGTTGCCAGCAGCGTCGTCGGTCATATGCGACTGGATGTCGGCGAAGCCGGTGAAATCCGGATAGCCGATCAGATCGATCTGATCCGACGCCACGTCAAAGCTATAGACCACGTCATGCCCGATTGGCTGCGAGAACACGAACAGGTCGTGGCCGCTCGAGCCGGTGAGATTGTCGTCGCCTGAGAGCGCGAACATGGGGGAGCCTGGCGCGTAGGCTTCGACGTTGTCGGTGACGGTTGCGTATCCGACGCTGCCATCGGCGTTGATCCAGGTTTCCGTCACATTGAGCACCAGCGCGCCGGTGTAGGTGCTAGGCGATGTGACCGCGAGCGCGGCAATATCGTTAGTCACCACCGTCCGAGTGCCATCGCTGTTGTTTATGCCCTCGTTCAAGGACCATTCGGACGATCCGCCGGCCACCGTGACCGTGATTGCACCAGTGCGATCCGGAGATGGATCCGTCAAGCCGAGATTAATGGCGTTGCCGGCGATGCCGGCAGGAGCCGTTACTGCGTGCGTCGCAGATGCGGTGTTTCCTGCAAAGTCCGTTGCCACTGCAAATAATGTATGAGCACCGCTTAAGAGCATGCTTGTTGTACCAGACCAAGTTCCAGCGCCAAGCGTCGCAGTGAGGACGATCGTGCCGCTGGCACTGCCGTCATGCACGATTACGGATTGAACACCAGAAAGGCTGTCCGAGTCAGTCCCAGAGACGTCAAACTTTCTACTGGAACCCTGTTCTGTGGCAGTCGGGAATGTGACTGTCGGGTTCGTCGTGTCGACCGTGATGTCGAGTGTATGCGTGGTCGAGGCCGCGCTGAGGTTACCGGCAACATCGGTCTGAATGGCGCGGACGTTGTGCATCCCTTGAACCAGCGAAACGTCCAGCGTGAAGGTGCCGCCAGATGCTGTCGCCGTGCCCAGGCTCTCGCCAGCGTCCACCACGCCGTTGTTGTTGGCGTCGTCGAACAGCGTGACGGCTGCATCATTCTCGCCCGAACCGCTGATCGTCAGGCCAGACGTATTCTTCGTAATGTTGTCCGTGCTGCTTGAGCCCGTGTCATCCACCGCGGCCAGATCGAGACCGGTCGGAGCCGCAGGCGCAGAAGTGTCGATGGTGGCCGCGTAGCTAGCCGACGCAACGCTGGTGTTGCCGGCTACATCGGTTTGCGTCGCGGTGAACTGGTAGGTGGTGCCGTTTGCCAGCACGTTGGCATCGGCCTTGCTCCAGTTTCCGCTGCCATCGGCGATCGCGGTCCCGATCGGGACGCCGTTCTGGAATACCGTCACCGTGGCGTTCGCTTCGGCGGTGCCGTTGATGGTCAAGGTGGTGTCGTTGGTGATGTGGTCGCCAACCGTGCCGCTGTCGGTGGTGAAGCCGGTGATCACCGGGGCCGCCGCCGTGGTGTCGATGGTGGCCGCGTAGCTAGCCGACGCAACGCTGGTGTTGCCGGCGACATCGGTTTGCGTCGCGGTGAACTGGTAGGTGGTGCCGTTTGCCAGCACGTTGGCATCGGCCTTGCTCCAGTTTCCGCTGCCATCGGCGATCGCGGTCCCGATCGGGACGCCGTTCTGGAATACCGTCACCGTGGCGTTCGCTTCGGCGGTGCCGTTGATGGTCAAGGTGGTGTCGTTGGTGATGTGGTCGCCAACCGTGCCGCTGTCGGTGGTGAAGCCGGTGATCACCGGGGCCGCCGCCGTGGTGTCGATGGTGGCCGCATAGCTGGCCGACGCCACGCTGGTGTTGCCGGCGACATCGGTCTGGTTCGCCGTGAACTGATAGGTGGTGCCGTTTGCCAGCACGTTGGCATCGGCCTTGCTCCAGTTTCCGCTGCCATCGGCCGTCGCCGTCCCGATCGACATGCCGTCCTGGAACACCGTCACCGTGGCGTTCGCTTCGGCGGTGCCGTTGATGGTCAAGGTGGTGTCGTTGGTGATGTGGTCGCCAACCGTGCCGCTGTCGGTGGTGAAGCCGGTGATCACCGGGGCCGCCGCCGTGGTGTCGATGGTGGCCGCATAGCTGGCCGACGCCAGGCTGGTGTTGCCGGCGACATCGGTCTGGTTCGCCGTGAACTGGTAGGTGGTGCCGTTTGCCAGCACGTTGGCATCGGCCTTGCTCCAGTTTCCGCTGCCATCGGCCGTCGCCGTCCCGATCGACACGCCGTCCTGGAACACCGTCACCGTGGCGTTCGCTTCGGCGGTGCCGTTGATGGTCAAGGTGATGTCGTTGGTGATGTGGTCGCCAACCGTGCCGCTGTCGGTGGTGAAGCCGGTGATCACCGGCGCCGCTGCCGTGGTGTCGATGGTGGCCGCATAATTGGCCGACGCCACGCTGGTGTTGGCCGACGCATCCGTCGCCGTCGCCGAGTATTGATAGGTGGTGGCATTCGACAGCGTGGTTGTGTCGACAAAATGCCAGACCCCAGCGCCGTTCGCCGTTGTCGTGCCCTGCGATACACTGTCGCGGAACACCGTCACCGTGCTGTTGGCCTCCGCAGTGCCGTCAATGGTCAAACTGGTGTCGTTGGTGATGTGATCGCCAACCGTGCCGCTGTCGGTGGTGAAGCCGGTGATGACCGGCGGCGACGGTGCTGTTGCGTCCACCACATGAATGGTTGATATGGCCGTGTTGCTGTTTGCCAGCCCGTCGTTAACGACAACCGTGATGTGACGATCCGTCGTGTCCGGATTGACGCTGGTGCTGAATACGATCTGGTTCAGCGCGGCGTCATATGCAGCCTTCGAGGCGGAGCCCGACAGGGTAACTGTGATTACACCGGAGGTGGATGTATCAATCGTGGACGTGATTCCGCCGGGGAGCGAACCGTTTATCGCAAGGACATCGCCCGCCTTGGCGTTCGTCAACGTCACGACTGCCGACGCCATATTCGCATTGTCGGGATCGATAATGCTGACGTCCGAGTCGGCTATTGCGATTGGGGATCCGGTATCCGTGAACGTTGCGACATAGTTCGAACCAGACGTGGTCGAATTGTTCGCGTCAAGATCCGTGGTCGGCGCATCGTTGGTGCCGATCGCGGTGATGGTCAGCGTGGAGCTGGCGCTGGCGCCATGCTCGTCGGTGACGGTGTAGTTCGCCACCACATCGGTGGTGGCGCCCTGCGCCAGATGCTGGTAGGCGGCGTTGGCCGCATCCAGGCTGTAGCTGCCATCCGGGTTGATGGTCAGGCCCGCCACTGGCGCATCGAGGCTGTAGCTCAGCGTCGCGCCGTCATCGACGTCGCTGTCGTTGGTGGCGACGGTGCCGGTGATGGTGCTGTCTTCCAGGCCACTGTTGGTGTCAGCGACCGCGACCGGGGCGTCGTTGCTGCCGGTCAGGGTGATGGTCAGCGTCGAGCTGGCGCTGGCACCCTGCTCGTCGGTGACGGTGTAGTTGGCGACCACGTCGGTGGTGGCGCCCTGTGCCAGGTGCTGATAGGCGGCATTCGACGCGTCGAGGCTATAGCTGCCGTCCGGGTTCAGCGTCAGGCCGGCGACCTGCGCATCGAGGCTGTAGCTCAGACTCGCGCCGTCATCGACGTCGCTGTCGTTGGTTGCGACAGTGCCGGTGATAGTGGCGTCTTCCAGGCCACTGTTGGTGTCAGCGACCGCGACCGGGGCATCGTTGGTGCCGGTCAGGGTGATGGTCAGCGTCGAGCTGGCGCTGGCACCCTGCTCGTCGGTGACGGTGTAGTTGGCGACCACGTCGGTGGTGGCGCCCTGTGCCAGGTGCTGATAGGCGGCATTCGACGCGTCGAGGCTGTAGCTGCCGTCCGGATTGATCGTGAGCCCGGCGACTGCGCTGGTCTGCGCATACGTCAGCGTCGCGCCGTCGTCGACGTCGCTGTCGTTGGTTGCGACGGTGCCGGTGATGGTGCTGTCTTCCAGGCCGCTGTTGGTGTCGGCGACCGCGACCGGCGCGTCGTTGCTGCCGGTCAGGGTGATGGTCAGGATGGAGCTTGCGGTCGCGCCGTGCTCGTCGGTGACGGTGTAGCTGGCGACCACGTCGGTGGTGGCGTCCTGCGCCAGGTGCTGATAGGCAGCATTCGACGCGTCGAGGCTATAGCTGCCGTCCGGGTTCAGCGTCAGGCCGGCGACCTGCGCATCGAGGCTGTAGCTCAGACTCGCGCCGTCGTCGACGTCGCTGTCGTTGGTTGCGACAGTGCCGGTGATGGTGGCGTCTTCCAGGCCACTGTTGGTGTCGGCGACCGCGACCGGCGCGTCGTTGCTGCCGGTCAGGGTGATGGTCAGGATGGAGCTTGCGGTCGCGCCGTGCTCGTCGGTGACGGTGTAGTTGGCGACCACGTCGGTGGTGGCGCCCTGTGCCAGGTGCTGATAGGCGGCATTCGACGCGTCGAGGCTATAGCTGCCGTCCGGGTTCAGCGTCAGGCCGGCGACCTGCGCATCGAGGCTGTAGCTCAGACTCGCGCCGTCATCGACGTCGCTGTCGTTGGTTGCGACAGTGCCGGTGATAGTGGCGTCTTCCAGGCCACTGTTGGTGTCAGCGACCGCGACCGGGGCATCGTTGGTGCCGGTCAGGGTGATGGTCAGCGTCGAGCTGGCGCTGGCACCCTGCTCGTCGGTGACGGTGTAGTTGGCGACCACGTCGGTGGTGGCGCCCTGTGCCAGGTGCTGATAGGCGGCATTCGACGCGTCGAGGCTGTAGCTGCCGTCCGGATTGATCGTGAGCCCGGCGACTGCGCTGGTCTGCGCATACGTCAGCGTCGCGCCGTCGTCGACGTCGCTGTCGTTGGTTGCGACGGTGCCGGTGATGGTGCTGTCTTCCAGGCCGCTGTTGGTGTCGGCGACCGCGACCGGCGCGTCGTTGCTGCCGGTCAGGGTGATGGTCAGGATGGAGCTTGCGGTCGCGCCGTGCTCGTCGGTGACGGTGTAGCTGGCGACCACGTCGGTGGTGGCGTCCTGCGCCAGGTGCTGATAGGCAGCATTCGACGCGTCGAGGCTATAGCTGCCGTCCGGGTTCAGCGTCAGGCCGGCGACCTGCGCATCGAGGCTGTAGCTCAGACTCGCGCCGTCGTCGACGTCGCTGTCGTTGGTTGCGACAGTGCCGGTGATGGTGGCGTCTTCCAGGCCACTGTTGGTGTCGGCGACCGCGACCGGCGCGTCGTTGCTGCCGGTCAGGGTGATGGTCAGGATGGAGCTTGCGGTCGCGCCGTGCTCGTCGGTGACGGTGTAGTTGGCGACCACGTCGGTGGTGGCGCCCTGTGCCAGGTGCTGATAGGCGGCATTCGACGCGTCGAGGCTATAGCTGCCGTCCGGGTTCAGCGTCAGGCCGGCGACCTGCGCATCGAGGCTGTAGCTCAGACTCGCGCCGTCATCGACGTCGCTGTCGTTGGTTGCGACAGTGCCGGTGATAGTGGCGTCTTCCAGGCCACTGTTGGTGTCAGCGACCGCGACCGGGGCATCGTTGGTGCCGGTCAGGGTGATGGTCAGCGTCGAGCTGGCGCTGGCACCCTGCTCGTCGGTGACGGTGTAGTTGGCGACCACGTCGGTGGTGGCGCCCTGTGCCAGGTGCTGATAGGCGGCATTCGACGCGTCGAGGCTGTAGCTGCCGTCCGGATTGATCGTGAGCCCGGCGACTGCGCTGGTCTGCGCATACGTCAGCGTCGCGCCGTCGTCGACGTCGCTGTCGTTGGTTGCGACGGTGCCGGTGATGGTGCTGTCTTCCAGGCCGCTGTTGGTGTCGGCGACCGCGACCGGCGCGTCGTTGCTGCCGGTCAGGGTGATGGTCAGGATGGAGCTTGCGGTCGCGCCGTGCTCGTCGGTGACGGTGTAGCTGGCGACCACGTCGGTGGTGGCGTCCTGCGCCAGGTGCTGATAGGCAGCATTCGACGCGTCGAGGCTATAGCTGCCGTCCGGGTTCAGCGTCAGGCCGGCGACCTGCGCATCGAGGCTGTAGCTCAGACTCGCGCCGTCGTCGACGTCGCTGTCGTTGGTTGCGACAGTGCCGGTGATGGTGGCGTCTTCCAGGCCACTGTTGGTGTCGGCGACCGCGACCGGCGCGTCGTTGCTGCCGGTCAGGGTGATGGTCAGGATGGAGCTTGCGGTCGCGCCGTGCTCGTCGGTGACGGTGTAGTTGGCGACCACGTCGGTGGTGGCGCCCTGCGCCAGATGCTGATAGGCGGCGTTGCCGGCATCGAGGCTGTAGCTGCCATCCGGATTGAGGGTCAGGCCCGCCACTGGCGCATCGAGGCTGTAGCTCAGCGTCGCGCCGTCATCGACGTCGCTGTCGTTGGTTGCGACGGTGCCGGTGATGGTGCTGTCTTCCAGGCCACTGTTGGTGTCAGCGACCGCGACCGGGGCGTCGTTGCTGCCGGTCAGGGTGATGGTCAGGATGGAGCTTGCGGTCGCGCCGTGCTCGTCGGTGACGGTGTAGCTGGCGACCATGTCGGTGGTGGCGCCCTGTGCCAGGTGCTGGTAGGCGGCGTTGCCGGCATCGAGGCTGTAGCTGCCGTCCGGGTTCAGCGTCAGGCCGGCGACCTGCGCATCGAGGCTGTAGCTCAGACTCGCGCCGTCATCGACGTCGCTGTCGTTGGTTGCGACAGTGCCGGTGATAGTGGCGTCTTCCAGGCCACTGTTGGTGTCGGCGACCGCGACCGGGGCATCGTTGGTGCCGGTCAGGGTGATGGTCAGCGTGGAGCTGGCGCTGGCGCCATGCTCGTCGGTGACGGTGTAGTTGGCGACCACGTCGGTGGTGGCGCCCTGTGCCAGGTGCTGGTAGGCGGCATTCGACGCGTCGAGGCTATAGCTGCCGTCCGGATTGATCGTGAGCCCGGCGACTGCGCTGGTCTGCGCATACGTCAGCGTCGCGCCGTCGTCGACGTCGCTGTCGTTGGTTGCGACGGTGCCGGTGATGGTGGCGTCTTCCAGGCCGCTGTTGGTGTCGGTCACTGCGAGGGGGGCATCGTTGGTGCCGGTGATGTCGATCGACACCAGCTGGGTGGCGAGACCGCCATGGTGGTCGTCGACCTCGACGGTGAAGCTGTCGGCGAGATGCTCGCCGGCGGCGAGCGCATCGACCGCGCCGCTGTCGAGCACGGTGTAGTGCCAGGTGCCGTCGGGATCGACGCTGGCGCTGCCATGGGCGGCGGCGACGCTGAGCGACAAAGTGTGGCTGTCGCTGGCATCGACGTCGGTGAAGGTGACCTGGCCGGTGGCGGTCCGGGCGGCGGCCGGCAGATCGTCGCCTTCCGCCACGTTGCCGGACTGCGCGGCGCTGGTGATCACCGGGGCGTCGTTGGTGCCGGTGATGTCGATCGCGACCAGCTGGGTGGCGAGACCGCCATGGTGGTCGTCGACCTCGACGGTGAAGCTGTCGGCGAGATGCTCGCCGGCGGCGAGCGCATCGACCGCGCCGCTGTCGAGCACGGTGTAGTGCCAGGTGCCGTCGGGATCGACGCTGGCGCTGCCATGGGCGGCGGCGACGCTGAGCGACAAAGTGTGGCTGTCGCTGGCATCGACGTCGGTGAAGGTGACCTGGCCGGTGGCGGTCCGGGCGGCGGCCGGCAGATCGTCGCCTTCCGCCACGTTGCCGGACTGCGCGGCGCTGGTGATCACCGGGGCGTCGTTGGTGCCGGTGATGTCGATCGCGACCAGCTGGGTGGCGAGACCGCCATGGTGGTCGTCGACCTCGACGGTGAAGCTGTCGGCGAGATGCTCGCCGGCGGCGAGCGCATCGACCGCGCCGCTGTCGAGCACGGTGTAGTGCCAGGTGCCGTCGGGATCGACGCTGGCGCTGCCATGGGCGGCGGCGACGCTGAGCGACAAAGTGTGGCTGTCGCTGGCATCGACGTCGGTGAAGGTGACCTGGCCGGTGGCGGTCCGGGCGGCGGCCGGCAGATCGTCGCCTTCCGCCACGTTGCCGGACTGCGCGGCGCTGGTGATCACCGGGGCGTCGTTGGTGCCGGTGATGTCGATCGCGACCAGCTGGGTGGCGAGACCGCCATGGTGGTCGTCGACCTCGACGGTGAAGCTGTCGGCGAGATGCTCGCCGGCGGCGAGCGCATCGACCGCGCCGCTGTCGAGCACGGTGTAGTGCCAGGTGCCGTCGGGATCGACGCTGGCGCTGCCATGGGCGGCGGCGACGCTGAGCGACAAAGTGTGGCTGTCGCTGGCATCGACGTCGGTGAAGGTGACCTGGCCGGTGGCGGTCCGGGCGGCGGCCGGCAGATCGTCGCCTTCCGCCACGTTGCCGGACTGCGCGGCGCTGGTGATCACCGGGGCGTCGTTGGTGCCGGTGATGTCGATCGCGACCAGCTGGGTGGCGAGACCGCCATGGTGGTCGTCGACCTCGACGGTGAAGCTGTCGGCGAGATGCTCGCCGGCGGCGAGCGCATCGACCGCGCCGCTGTCGAGCACGGTGTAGTGCCAGGTGCCGTCGGGATCGACGCTGGCGCTGCCATGGGCGGCGGCGACGCTGAGCGACAAAGTGTGGCTGTCGCTGGCATCGACGTCGGTGAAGGTGACCTGGCCGGTGGCGGTCCGGGCGGCGGCCGGCAGATCGTCGCCTTCCGCCACGTTGCCGGACTGCGCGGCGCTGGTGATCACCGGGGCGTCGTTGGTGCCGGTGATGTCGATCGCGACCAGCTGGGTGGCGAGACCGCCATGGTGGTCGTCGACCTCGACGGTGAAGCTGTCGGCGAGATGCTCGCCGGCGGCGAGCGCATCGACCGCGCCGCTGTCGAGCACGGTGTAGTGCCAGGTGCCGTCGGGATCGACGGTGGCGCTGCCATGGGCGGCGGCGACGCTGAGCGACAAAGTGTGGCTGTCGCTGGCATCGACGTCGGTGAAGGTGACCTGGCCGGTGGCGGTCCGGGCGGCGGCCGGCAGATCGTCGCCTTCCGCCACGTTGCCGGACTGCGCGGCGCTGGTGATCACCGGGGCGTCGTTGGTGCCGACAATTGTCACCGTCACGGTCTGCACCGTGGTGCCGCCATGACCGTCCGAGATCGTCACGTCGTACTTCTGGGTCAGCGTCTGGCCGGCCTGCAGGTAATCGATGGCACCGTCGGCGACCGAGAAGCTCCAGCCGATCGACCCACCGTTACCGGTATCGTGGTTGGTGGTATTGAGCGTGAAGCTGCCGAGATAGCCGCCCCCTTGCGGCGCAAACGACGCGGTGTGGCTGTCGAGCGTGTCGACGTCCGTGAACGTCACAGCGCCGGAGGCCGTATGCGGCGTGTTGGACCCTTCGGCTGCCGACAGATCCGCCCACTCCGTCGCCAGGCCGCTCTGCGCCGATGAGGTGATCGCCGGGGCGTCATTGGTGCCAACAATTGTCACCGTCACGGTCTGCACCGTGGTGCCGCCATGACCGTCCGAGATCGTCACGTCGTACTTCTGGGTCAGCGTCTGGCCGGCCTGCAGGTAATCGATGGCACCGTCGGCGACCGAGAAGCTCCAGCCGATCGACCCACCGTTACCGGTATCGTGGTTGGTGGTATTGAGCGTGAAGCTGCCGAGATAGCCGCCCCCTTGCGGCGCAAACGACGCGGTGTGGCTGTCGAGCGTGTCGACGTCCGTGAACGTCACAGCGCCGGAGGCCGTATGCGGCGTGTTGGACCCTTCGGCTGCCGACAGATCCGCCCACTCCGTCGCCAGGCCGTTCTGCGCTGCCGAGGTGATCACCGGAGCGTCATTGGAACCTGTAACCGTGATGGTCAGGTTGGCGTCGTTCGAGCCGCCATGATTGTCGGAATTAGTATAGCTGAAAGTGTCGTAAACCTGCTGCCCTGCCGCTAACGCCTGCACATTGGCTTGGGCGTTGTTCAGCGTGTAGGTATAGGTTCCATCGGCATTGAGATGCAGCGTGCCGTAGGTGCCGACCACATCAACGCCGACCTGGGCGGCAGAGCCGTTCACTGCCGTGACGCTATGACTGTCATGCGCGTCGACGTCGGTATCGTTGGTGAGCACGTTGCCGCTGACCGGGTTCGGTCCGGTGTCTTCCTTCACCGCATTTGTGTCGGCGACCGCAACGGGGCCATCATTGTACCCGGCGATTTTCACCGTGGCAGTCGCCCAGCTCAGCGTACCATTGCCGAGTCGGATAGCGTAAATGAATGAGTCTATGAAAAATTCACCTGCCGACAGGGTAGCGATTTGAGCGCTTAACGCCGACGCGTCATACCCGACTTTACCATCCGCTGTGATCCAGATCTTGGCGCCATTCAAGCTCGTATCGCTGCTGGTGGCTTCGATGCGCGCGGTATCCTGGGTCAGCAAATCAGCCGCACTGTAGCCACTCATGGCCCCGCTGTCATTAATGCCGTTGTCGATCGAAAAGAGGGTCTTGGCATTGCCGCCAAGGTCATTTCCCATGACATCGAAAAAGACAGGCTGAAGGTTATCTTCCGTCAGCGAAATGGATAGGCCGGCTGCGGTCACACCACTCGTAAAAATATCGTTCGTCGCTTGCGGTGTGTTGGAGAACGAGGTGGTGCTGCCGCCGCCGGTTGTCTGAGTAGCCATGTCTTTGACCTCAAAACTCGTAGGAGATGAATGTCATTTGGAAGCAACCCGAACGCGATCGAGCAGCGCGTCAGATTGGGACGTCGGATCCGCTGTAACTGTCGGAGCAGTCGCAAGCGTCACGCACGGCTCGATCGGGATATCCGATGGTCGAGACGAGTTCGAAAATTCCTGAAGGCGAGATTCAATCTCGAACCAGCTGGCGGCTAGTGAAGACTTGCCAAACAGAACGCTACCCACAGCACGCTCCACTCTGTTGACGCAGAGCAGGTGCGATCGCATTCGAGGAGAAAACTCACATGAGAGCGCCGGCAATGAGCACTTCGGCCAGCGCCTAGGCGCCGCCGCCAGAAGAAAACTCTGGCCTGTTGTGAAAAGACCCCAACGCCATAACTCCTGCCCCGTTCATGCTCGGCCTCCTGACGACCGCGCATGGCCTTTTGATTCTCCAATCACGTTTCCTGCTTTGGTAATGTCCCTTGAGAGCTCGAACCTGACAGTCGCCCGCGGCACAAGGTGAGGTACAGCTCGAAATCATGGAGTTCGCACACACTGGATCTTTTAAGAAAAACGCTGAGCGCGTCGCCGGTCCGTTAAAATGTGGGATAAGCGATCGTGTAGCCCCCTGCTTCTTCTCGTACTTTGCGATACTCGCCATGAATCTCGATCGTAGCAACGGTCCAAGAGGGGTACTCCGTCGGGTCCACGGCAAGAATACGGTCATGCATGCTGATCGACCGAAGATCGAATATCCAGGGGTGACCAGGCGCCTGATTCGGTAATTTATGGCCGGGAGCGCAATGCGGAGACAGCACTCCAAAGGGGTGTCCCTGAGGTGTGAGAAGCGGCATTCTCAAGCGCGCGGCGAACTTGTTCGAACTCCCCCGACAATTCGATCGCGAGGATGATGGAGTGCCGGCTCGACTCGAATACAACCATCTCGATCGATGGGCTCGTAGGGGATGCCATCCGCGGAAAGTCTTTCGACGTCTTTTGCTGCTCACTCGGTTTCCGCCCCGAGAGTACTGTCTTCCGACGAAACAGGCTTTTTCCCGCAGAGAGACTCCCATTTTGGCCGTAGCTCAAATGGTGGGTTTTGGTCCAAGAAGGTCGAAAATGCTTTATCCTTCAAAGGGAGTTGACTGACACTCTCTCCGCCATTTGCGCGATTTTCCACGCGCAACAGGCGCTCGAAGGCGGTTATTGCCGGATCTTCGCGCGGCGATTCGAGCGCCTCGCAAAGCAGCAGGAAGCGCGAGGCATGATCCCTGACGGTCGAGGGGAAGCAGTAGCGCCCATTGCCGAGCTTGAACTCGCGCTTGAAGTCGGCACACCAGAGATCATTGGGGAGCCAGCCCTTGCGACAGTGGCGTGCCGCGCGCACGATGGCGCGGCCGGTAGCCGCGTTTGACCAGGCCGTGGCGGTCGAGGATCGCATGGATCGTGCTTTTCGGCTCCCTCACAGGTTTCACGAGCTGCATGATGGCGGCCGCAAATAATCGCTTGGTTACGGTGTTCGGCGGAACGGGATTTCTCGGCCGGCGCGTTGTTCGATTCCTTCTCCAGGCGCCTAAGTTGTCCGTTCGGATTGCATCAAGACATCCCGAACGAGGCAGGCAGCTTTTTGGTTATGACAACCCGCGCCTCCAATCTGTGCAAGTCGATCTACACGACGAGCCTTCGGTAGCCATTGCACTTGATGGCGCAGACAGCGCTGTCAACACAGTCAGTCTCTATGTTGAACATGGACGGGAGACTTTTCACTCCGTGCATGTGGAATCCGCCCGGCGATTGGCGGTCCAAGCACATCGAGCTGGCGTCAAGCGGCTCATCCACGTTTCCGGAATCGGCTCTGACGCCACTTCACCGTCCCTTTATATTCGCAAGCGCGGCGAAGGCGAACTAGCGGTCCGCGCAGTATTTTCTGAGGCCACGCTGGTTCGCCCGGCGGTAATGTTCGGGCCGGATGACGCGTTTCTCACCACTATCCTCAAGCTGCTCCGCCAATATCCGATCTATCCGATGTTCGGCCGCGGATTGACGAGATTGCAGCCGGCCTATGTCGACGATGTGGCCGAAGCGATCACAAGGGTGCTTCTGAGCACCGAAGCGAACGCAATCACATATGAATGCGCTGGTCCTCGCATCTACACATACGAAGAGTTTCTCAGAACCGTCGCGCAGGCAGCCGGCCGCAGACCAATGCTCATTCCCGTGCCGTTTTCTGTTTGGCATGTAGCGGGATGGGTTTCGGAGCTGTTTCCAAGGCCACCCATCACGCGGAATCAGGTGGAGTTGATGCAGGTCGACAACGTAGCGTCGGTGGGAATGCCAGGATTTCCTGAGCTTGAAATCGCGCCGCAATCAGTCGAGCAAATCATATCGACCATGTTGCCGGAACGTATTCGGCCAACCGGCTCTTGAATGGAGGCGGTCCGGGAGTGTTCTGCGTCCTGCAATTCCTCCGCTTGACGCCAGGCAGCCAGGAGTATGGATGGGAGATCGCTGAGGGCATCTTCATAAACAGACAAGCCCCAGCGCGACTTAATGCGCAAGAAGGAGGACTATCGCCGCGAGGACAACCGCCCCGAGAAGTCCCGCCAGGAAGATTGCCCTCCTTGCCGGTGTCCTGAGAATGATCTCTCCGCCCCTCGCCCGTTCAGCCGGATAAGGCTCTTTGTGAGGAGGAGGCGTCTCTGCTGGACCTTCACGAACCATACTGAACAACGCACGCGCATGATTTCGTTCCGTTTTGCGGTGGACGGAACCGGCGCCCGGTTCAGCCCACGGAAGGAACCGGCCTCGTCCGACCTGATTGGCTCATGCAACGGTATTTTGATCCTGCATTCGGCGCCTGTTCGATCGCCACAGTACGTCGGAGTTCTATCAGGCGCGCGCAGCGATCAGGCTGCCAGTTGCAGGACCTTCTCTTCAATCGACCGACGCGAGATGCCGTACCTGTCGAGTAATTCGTCTTTCGTGCCGGAGCGCGGCAGTTGTGCAATCCCCACCCGATACACCGGCGCCGTTGAACCGACCGCGGCCGACACGGCATCGCCCAGACCGCCATCGATCGCGTGATCCTCGACGACTATAAGTCCCCCGGTCTCGCGGCCGGCTGTCGATAGCGTGGCGGTATCGATGGGTTTCACCGAATAGGCGTCGATCACGCGGATCGAAATTCCCCGCCCGTCGAGCATGTCAGAGGCGGCCAGCGCCTCATGCACGGTAATGCCTGCCGCAACCACGGTGAGTCGGTCGTGCAGCGACGAGCGCAGCACCTTGGCTCCGCCGATCGGAAACTCCTCCGCATTGGAGTAGATCACCGGCGTCTTTGGCCGTGTTGTCCGGATGTAGACGATTCCGTTGGTGCGGACCGCCGTTGCGGTCAGCCGCTCGGCGCTTACGGCGTCTGCCGGATACAAGATCGTACTCTGGATCAGAGCACGGAACATGGCGAGGTCCTCGAGGCCCATCTGCGACGGGCCGTCCTCGCCGATCGACACGCCGGCATGGCTGCCGCACAGCACGAGATGAGCGGGCCGCGAATACTGCGCCATGCGGATAAAGTCATAAGCCCGCGTGAGGAAACACGCGAACGTCGCTGCACATGGGATCTTGCCTGCCGCCGCAAGGCCGAGGGCGACGCCGACCATGTTCTGCTCGGCGATGAAGCCCTCGAAGAAGCGTTCGGGGTATCGCGCCGCGAACGCCTTTGTTCCGGTGGAGTTCTTCACGTCGCCATCAAGCGCCACCACCGCAGGTTCCTCACCGCCGAGCCTCTCCAGCGCGCGTCCAAACGCCTCTCGGGTTGCCACCTTATCGCCTCGCCGATAGGCGGGCGCGGAGTGTGCCGCGGCCACGCGGTGCGCACTTACCACCTGGCCGACCCGACGCGCCTCAACCGCCCGCGGAGGCGCCGCATCACCCAATTCCTCAAGCGCCCGCGACATCTGTTCGCGATCGAGCGGTTTGCCGTGCCATCCATCCGCTCCCTCAAGGAACGAGACTCCCTTGCCTTTGATCGTACGCGCGAGGATTGCAGTCGGCCCTCCATCGTGCGCAGCCCGGAAAGCCGCGAGGATCGCTGCCATATCGTGACCGTCGATCTCGATGGTGCGTCAGCCGAAGCTTGCGAAGCGGCGCGCGAACACCCCGGTGTCCTGGTGATAGGGCGCCGCCTCGCTCTGGCCGAGACCATTGACGTCGACGATCGCCGTCACGTTCGCAAGGCCATTGAGCGAAGCAAACTGCGCGGCCTCCCACACCGAGCCCTCCGAGCATTCGCGATCGCCGAGCAGACAGAACACGCGAGCGTCAAGGCGGTCCAGGCGGTTCGCCGCCGCGAGCCCGTTGGCGGCCGCAAGCCCTTGTCCGAGCGATCCGGTCGCGACCCCACGGATTGAGCGGGGTCGGATGCCCCTCCAGCGTGCTGTCGATCCGGCGCAGCGACAGCGGATCCTCGTTGATGGCGCCGGCTTCATTCAGTGCTGCCCACAGGATCGGCGCCGCATGGCCTTTCGACAGCACGAACGTATCGACGTTGCGGGCGGCCGGATCGTGCGGATCCCACCGCATCTCGCGGAAGAACAGCGCCGCCACAATGTCGGCGCACGACATGCAAGAGGTCGGATGTCCCGAGCCCGCTTCCGTCGTCATGCGGATCACGAGTCGCCGCAGCCGCCGGGCCTCTGCCCGCAAATCATCCAAGTCGCCGAAGGCCACGGCGCGCTCGCCCTTGGCGGCGAGCTGCTTGAGCAGCGCGTCGAAGGGAGCAATGAATTTCTGCACCGCCTCGTTCTCGAGTTGGGCGCTGACGAGATCGAACGATATCCCGAGCCGCTCCAGGTCGGCCATTACGCGTCGCGCGTCCGGCACGCCCTGATTGACTGTCGCATGGATGGCGCCGTGGTCCCGGAACGCCGCAATCGTTTTGCGCGGCATCGTGTTGATGGTCATCGGGCCGATCAACGGCTCGACATACATGAGGTCCGGATAGTCCGGATTCTTAGTGCTGGTGCTTGCCCACAGCATTCGTTGCACGTGTGCACCCTTCTCGGCGAGCGCCATCCAGCGGTTGCTCGCCAGGATATGGCTGAATGCCTGATAAGCGAGCTTGGCGTTGGCGATCGCGACCTTGCCCAGGAGCCTGCGCGGATCAGGATCTGGAGGTGGGCGGTCAGGCACGATGCGTTGCTGCAACAGCCGATCTCCGAGCACATCGATACGGCTGAGGAAGAAGCTTGCGACCGAGGCGATGCGTTCGATTGGCCGGCCGGCTTCCAGCCGCCGTTCAAGCGCTCGCAGGTAGGCCTCAGCCACTGCTTCGTAGCGGGAGATCGAGAACAGCAGGGCGCTGTTGACGTTGATGCCTTCGAACAGCAGCTCTTCGACGGCCGGAACCCCTGCCGGGGTACCGGGAATCTTGATGAACACGTTCGGCCGGTCCACCATTGTCCACAGCCTGTGCGCCTCCTCGATCGACGCCTTAGTGTCGTGGGCGAGGTGGGGCGAGACTTCGAGGCTTACGAAGCCGTCGACACCCGCGGTCTCCTCGTACACCGGGCGCAGGATGTCACAGGCGTTCCGTACGTCGCTGGTAATGAGCTCTTCATAGATGCCGGCCGGGGATCGGCCCGCCAAGGCCGCGCGGGCGATGTCCTGGTCGTAGTCGGCGCCTTCCGCGACGGCCTTCTCGAAGATGGCCGGATTCGACGTGATACCACGCAGGCCCTCCTCGCCAACCCGCCGTGCCAGATCGCCGCTATCGATCATTCGCCGGGTGAGATCATCCATCCAGCAGCTCTGGCCTTGCGCCAGGAGTTCGACTGTCCGGTTCATATACGTTCTCCTTAGTTCAAGTACCTGGAAAACCGACCACGCACTGCCCTTATTGCCATTCGCCCTTAATCAGCGGACCGATGGGATGCTCGCGCGGCGACAATCTTGAGCTGGCGGAAGATGTCGGCATTGCGGGCCATCTCGTGTTCGGTCTCGATATCTACCCCGTAGGCGCGCTCGGGATCGACGCGCGCGCCGATCAGGATGAACTCGGCGCCTTCACACCGCCACACGCAGCCGGACCTGTCCTTCCGGCTTCATCACCATATAAAAGCGCTGAACGTCGGCCAGGCCTTCCGCCTTGTCTTCCTCGATCCGGGGTCGGTAGGCAAAATAGATGTCGCCTTTTTCGACGATCTCCTCCGGGACCTCCGCCTGCGGGTCGCCGTTGCACAGAAACCATGTTGCAGCCAATCGTGCTCGGCTTCTTCTGTCTTGCATCGGCTCAACGGAGTGCAAACGTTCACGTTCCTGAGTTCCGGCCAGCATTCGATGAGGGTCCGATGCGGATGGAACCGGAGCAGCACGGGGCTGTTAGGCGCTCATGAACATCCGACGCGCTTTTTCGATGACAGCACGTCCTGCCTTTATGGCGGGACTATTTGCACTTGCGCTGTTTCCGCTATCCGCCCGCGCTCAAGACAGCTCAGTTTTGACCTATCACGGTGACAACGGCCGCAGCGGCCAGTACGTCGTTCCTGCGCTATCCTGGGAGAAAGCCAGATCGGTTCAGCTGGATCGCACGTTCAGCGCCCGTGTCGCGGGCTCGATGTACGCCCAGCCGCTGTACTGGCGTCCTCCCGGCGCGAACACCGGGACGTTATTTGTGGTGACGGAGGATGATGTCGTCCAGGCCTTCGATGCGACGACCGGCAAGGAATTGTGGAGGCGCGTGGTCGGGCGCCCTGTGCGCCGTTCGTCGCTGCCGTGCGGGAATATCAATCCGCTTGGTATTAGCGGGACGCCGGTGATCGACCCTGCAACGCAAGCCATCTATTTCGATGCTGCCGTGGAGCGGGGAGACGGTGCGCACCACGAGGTGTTCGCGCTTTCCATAAGGGATGGCAGCGTTCTCCCGGGCTGGCCGATCGATGTGGCCGACCTTCTGCAAAAGGCAGGACAGCATTTCGATCCCAGTGTCCACAACCAGCGCGCGGCACTCGTGCTTCTCGACGGCACTGTCTATATCGCCTTCAGCGGTCATTTCGGTGATTGCGGAAACTTTCACGGTTGGGTGGTCGGAATCTCCCTTCACGAGCCTGGCAAGCATGTCAGCTTCGAAACGCGTGGGCGAGGGGGCGGCATCTGGGCGCCGGGCGGCTTGAGCGTCTCCGAGCATGACATCTACTTTGCGACCGGGAATACACTCGGCGCGCAGACCTGGAGCGACGGCGAAGCCGTCTTTCGCGTTGGACCTGACCTGCGCCGCAGTAACGACAAGAAGGACTATTTTGCGCCATCGGATTGGAAAACACTCGATGCCGGCGATGTAGATCTCGGTGGCACCAATCCGATTCCTCTCGACATTCCCGGCGCAGACGGTAGCCGCGCGCTGATCCTGGCGCTGGGGAAGGATGGCAAGGCCTACCTTCTCGATCGAAATAGTCTCGGCGGCGTTGGAGGTCAGCTGGCGGTCGAAACAGTATCCCAGTCATCGATCGTCACCTCGCCGGCCGCTTATCGAGTCGGCGATGATGTCCTTGTTGCCCTCCAGGCCTCAGGAGCGCATTGCCCGCAACCCGGCCGAGGCCGCGATTTGACGGTCCTCAAGATCGCAGCAGGCTCGCCGCCGTCGATGGCCACCGCCTGGTGCGGTGCGCTCCGCGGCCGCGGCGCCCCGATTGCGACCACTACAGACGGGCATTCCGATCCGATCGTTTGGATGCTTGGCGCCGAAGGCGATGATCGGCTTCACGCGTTCCGCGGCGATACCGGCGAAGCGATCTTTGCCAGCGAGCCCTTGAACGGCCTCCGGCGCTTCCAGACGCTGATCGCGACGCAGGACCGCCTCTATGTCGGCGGCGAGGGACGCATTTACGCCTTTCTCTTTTGAAGGCGATGCGAGCACGGGTGAGGCCCGCCCTTGACCGCGGGTCACGTCCACGTTGACACAGCGGCTCTTGGAAATCAGTGGCGCGACGGCAGTTGATAGAGCCATTGCTGTCGGGCTGGGGCCTGGAGATCAGGTGCAGCGCATTCGCGCTCTGGCCGAACGCGCCGATCCGCTCACAAGAGGGCGCCTGCTTGCCCCGATACGACCTCAAGGTGGGCGGTGCGTCGCGGCCGTCGCAAGCGGCAGAGCGACCGCTTCCGGTGCGCACCATCCCGCCGGCCTCGACCTGCATGGATCGGCGAAGCGTGATCAAGCGGCGGGCCGGACAACGTGCGAACCATGTTTTGTCCGGGGGCGCGAAAATCCACTTTCAGTGCGCGCGGTTTGCCCGGCGGCGTAGTCTGCCGTACTTTCCCGAGCTCATCGATCGCCGACAATTGGTCGCATCGGCCGCTCCGCCAATGCGCCATGCAGAAAGGCCGCTGTACATGCCTCATTGTCATCCGTAACCTCCGCGCCGCGATTTCAGGAGATGCGGCGTGGCGAAGAAGACGGTGACCAAAAAGAAGAGCGCTTCGAACAAAGCGGCTAAGACCTCGAGCAGGAAGGCCGTCGCCCTCAAGGGTGCGGCCGCGAAGACGGCAAAGAAGGCTGCGCCGCGCAAATCGGCCGCCGCGCGCCGCCCCAAGGGGCCGGCTTGGCAATGGTCTGCAGTGGAAACCGCGACCGCGATCCGCTCCGGGGCAATCTCCGTTGTGGAAACCGTCGAGGCGCATCTGGAGCGGATGCATGCCGTCAATCCCCGGCTGAATGCAGTCGTCGTCGATCTCAGCAAGGAAGCGCTGAAGGCGGCGCATGCGGCCGACAAGCAGCGCGCCAGGGGCGGCGAACTCGGTCTCCTGCACGGCGTGCCCGTGACCATCAAGGAGAACGTCGACTACGAGGGCCGGCCAAATTTCAACGGCGTTCCCGCCAACAAGAACCTCGTCGCGCCATCGGATTCACCTGTGGTGCGCAACCTGAAGAAGGCCGGCGCGATCGTCATCGGCCTCACCAACACGCCGGAATTCTCGTTTCGCGGCTTCACCGACAATCCACTGCACGGGCTGACGCTCAATCCGTGGAATCCGAACATCACCTGCGGCGGCTCGTCGGGCGGTGCAGGTTCGGCGGTCGCCGCCGGTATCGGCACCATCGCGCATGGCAATGACATCGGCGGCTCGCTACGCTGGCCGGCGCATTGCAATGGCGTCGCCACCATCAAGCCGACGCAGGGCCGCATTCCCGCTTTCAATGCGAGCGCCGCGGCGGAGCGGCCGATGCTGGCGCATCTGATGTCGGCGCAGGGACCGCTCGCCCGCCACGTTGGCGACGTCCGCCTTGCGCTGGAAGTCATGAGCCAGCGCGATCCGCGCGATCCCTGGTGGGTGCCGTCGCCGCTGACGGGGCCGAAGCCGAAGGGCCCGATCAAGGTCGCGCTGGCCAAGGTCCCGGAAGACATGGCGGTCGATCCGGCGGTCAGCGCGGCGCTTCGCCAGGCCGCTGATCACCTGGAGCGCTCCGGCTATCGCGTCAGCGAGGTCGAGGTGCCCGACATCAACGGCGTCTGGCAGACTTGGTGCGACATCATCACCAACGAGACGGTGGTGATGCAGGAGGCCAGCATGCTGAAGGTCACGTCGGAAGACTTCCACAAGGCGTGGGGCGGGATTAAGAACAAGGCGAGCACGCTCGATCTCAAGGCGTGGATGCAGGCAACAGCCGCGCGCAACGGCCATATCCGTGCTTGGCAGCTGTTCTTCGAGGAGTATCCGGTCGTGCTGGCGCCGACCACGGTGAAGCCGACGCCGGGGCCGCGCGACGACACCATCAGTGCCGAACGCGTGCAAGATATCTTCTGGGGCGAGATCCGCTTCATCTCCGCGATCAACGTGCTGGGGCTGCCCGGCGCGGTGGTGCCGGTGGCCGTGCACGACGGCAAGCCGATCGGCGTGCAGCTCATCGCGGGCCGCTATCGCGAGGATCTCGCGCTGGATGCTGCCGCCGCGATCGAGAAGCGCGCCGGCGTGCTGACCCACCGGCTCTGGGAGACGATGGCCTGATCCTGCTCTCGGGGCTTCGCGCAACACGCGCGAAGCCCCGATGAGCCGGCGAGATCAGTTCGTCAGATGCGAGGCAAGCGTCGTCCACCTTTCGCATGCAGGCTTTTTAGTCGCCCAAACAGGGTGAGATCGTTAATTCAAATTGACTCAAATTTTAGCCAATTCACCAATATCCGTTAGGGTTACTTCCTCGATCTCTAAGCGAATTATTGTCCGCTTTACCACCCGCCTCTAACAGAGAGACGGCGGACAACGCACATGCCTCAGACTGGCCAATAAGTGCGGCCCGCGCCACGCGGAGGTGGTACGATGCGCAACGAGACAATCGCTATTCACGCCGGTTACGAGCCCGAAGCCACCACACACGCGGTTGCCGTGCCGATTTACCAGACCGCGGCCTATGCGTTCGACAGCGCCGACCACGGCGCAGCGCTCTTCAATCTCGAGGCCGAAGGCTTCCGCTACAGCCGCATCGCCAATCCGACCAGTGCCGTGCTGGAGAAGCGCATCGCCCAGCTCGAAGGCGGCGTCGGCGCGCTCGCGGTCGCAACCGGCCAGGCGGCGCTGCATTTCGCCTTCGCCAACGTCGCCGATCATGGCGGCAACATCGTTTCCGTGCCGCAGCTCTACGGCACCACGCATACGCTGCTTTCGCACATCCTGCCTCGGCAGGGCATCACCGGCCGCTTCGCCGAGAGCGACGCGCCTGATGCGATCGCAAAGCTGATCGACGAGAACACCCGCGCCGTGTTCGCCGAGACCATCGGCAATCCCGCCGGCAATGTCTGCGACATCGAGGCCCTGGCAAAAATCGCGCATGCCCATGGCGTGCCGCTGATCGTCGACAACACGGTCGCGACGCCCATCCTGCTCAAGCCTTTCGACTACGGCGCCGACATCGCCGTGCATTCGCTGACCAAGTTTTTGGGCGGCCACGGCACCACGCTCGGCGGCGCCATCGTCGATTCCGGAAATTTTCCCTGGGCCAGGCACGCCGACCGTTTCCCCGGCTACAACAAACCGGATGCCTCCTATCACGGCCTCGTCTATGCCGAGCGCTTCGGCAGGACCGCCTATATCGAGCGCGCGCGTAGCGTCTATCAGCGCACGATGGGTTCGGTACTGTCGCCGTTCAACGCGTTCCTGCTGCTGCAAGGCATCGAGACGGTCGCGCTGCGCATGGAGCGCCATGTCGAGAACGCCCGCAAGGTCGCCGAATTCCTGCGCAACGATCCGCGCGTCGCCTGGGTCAACTACACCGGTTTCCCGGACAGTCCCTATTATCCGCTGGTCCAGAAGTATCTCGACGGCAATGCCTCCTCGCTGTTCACCTTCGGCATCAAGGGCGGCATGGAAGCCGGCAAGACCTTCTATGACGCGCTGAAGCTGATCACGCGTCTCGTCAATATCGGCGATGCCAAGTCGCTCGCCTGTCATCCGGCCTCGACCACGCACCGGCAGATGTCGCCGGAGCAGCAGCGCATTGCGGGCGTGCTGCCGGAGACGATCCGCCTGTCGATCGGCATCGAGCATGCCGCCGATATCATCGAAGACATCGACCAGGCGCTGGAAAAGGCTTGTCCGGCCGCGCGACTTCAGGCCGCGGAGTAGGCAATCGGGCCGATGAGCGTCTTGATCGCCAGGGATCAAGGTATCGCAAGCCCGGCGCTGGTGCCGGCCGAAAGCGATCTCGCGCGCGATCACGGTGGCGCCGAGCTGACCATCGGGCTGATCAACAACATGCCGGATACGGCGCTGAAGGCGACCGAGCGGCAGTTCATCAGGTTGCTCCAGGCCGCCGCGGGGCCGCGCCGGATCCGCTTCCATTGTTTCTCGCTGCCGTCAGTGAAGCGCTCGCCGGAAGCGAAGTGGCATGTCGAGAGCGAATATTCCGATCTCTCCGATCTCAGGCGCCAGGCATTCGACGGGCTGATCGTGACCGGCGCGGAGCCGGTCGCCGCCAAGCTCGACCAGGAGCCGTACTGGCGCGATCTCACCGAGCTGATCGACTGGGCGAAAGTCAACACGCGCTCGACAATCTGGTCATGCCTCGCCGCGCATGCTGCGGTGCTGCATCTCGATCGCGTTGAACGACAACGTCTGCCGTCCAAATGTCACGGCATCTTCGATTGCGTGGCTGTGACCGGTGACCCCCTGACGCGCGACGCGCCGGCGCCGCTCAAAGTCTCCCATTCGCGCCTGAACGAACTCATTGAGGGCGACCTCGCGCAAGCCGGCTACCAGGTGCTGACCCGCTCGGCCCTGGCCGGCGTCGACGTCTTCGTCCGCCAGTACGACAGCCGCTTCGTGTTCTTCCAGGGCCATCCTGAATATGACGCGCTGTCACTCCAGCGCGAATATCTGCGCGATATCGGCCGTTACCTCGCGCGCGAGCGCGAGAATTATCCGCATCTACCTGTGAGCTATTTTGACGCAGCGACGGAGGGGAAGCTCGCTCGCTTCGAGAAGCGGGCGAGGCATCAGCGGCATCCTGCACTGACCAACGAACTGCCGGGGCTGACTTTACGCACCGATATTGCGGCCGGTAGCGCCGCCGCAGCGCTTTTCCGCAATTGGCTGCAATATCTCGGCGCGGACACGGATGCTGCGCTGCTCGCGCGTTAACCGAAAGCCGTTGGTTCAGCGTTAGGATTACCCAGTCGTTAAGCTTGCCTCAGACCACGCGCAAATGTTTCAGTGCAGAAATATGGAAACGCAGGGAATGCAATCGTGTGGTCGGCACTCCAGGGACGCGTGAGCAATCGGCTCGCCCGATATCTCCGCGCTGCGCCGCATCGGTTGCCGGCGCACGCGCCGATGGTAAGCTTCACCTTCGACGACGCGCCCGACAGCGCCGCAGGCGAGGGCGCTTCGCTGCTGGAAGCACATGGCGGCCGCGGCACGTTCTATCTCGCCGGCAGCCTGATCGGCCAGCCGGCGGATCATTGGCACGGCCTGTCGAGCGATGCGATCGTTCGTCTGCATCGCGGCGGTCACGAGATCGGCTGCCATACCTTCTCGCATCTGCGCGTGGTCGATCTCGACGAAAGCGCGATGGCGCGCGAGATCGAGCGCAACCGCAGCTATTTTCTTGGCATCGACTCGTCGATCCGGCTTGAGAATTTCGCCTATCCGTATGGCCTTGCCTCGGTCTGGCGCAAACCGCAGCTCGCCAAAAGATTTCACTCGGCGCGCGGCATCCTTCCCGGCGTCAACAGTGACGTCATCGATCTCCAGTTCCTGCGTGCCTCGCCGCTGGTCGATTGCGAGATCGATACGGTGGGCGTGGACAGCTACTTCGATGAGGCGGTCGCAAGCGGCGGTTGGCTGATCTTCTACGGCCATGATGTCGTCGATGCGCCGAGCCCCTATGGCTGCACGCCGGCCCTGCTGCGCCATGCGCTGAAGGCGGCGGAAAAGCGCAACATGCCGATCGTGACGGTCGCGGAGGCGCTCCGCAGGATCGGAGCGTAGCTTTTTCGCCTGGTCTCCTGCTCGCGGGGAGAAGATGATCTTGCGACGCCAGCGCCGTCATGCGACTGGCGTTGTGACGAATCTCGCAAGCCCCGACACGCCATGTCCACTCCTTCAACCGCTCCGCTGCCAGCGCCGGCCGATGGCCGCGATGCGCTGTCGGTGCTGCATTCGGTGTTCGGCCTGCCGGGGTTCCGCGGCGCGCAGGGCGAGATCATCCGGCATGTCACCGATGGCGGCAATTGCCTGGTGCTGATGCCGACCGGCGGCGGCAAGTCGTTGTGCTATCAATTGCCGTCGTTGTTGCGCGAGGGTTGCGGCATCGTGGTCTCGCCGCTGATCGCGCTGATGCGCGACCAGGTCGCGGGTCTCGTCGAAGCGGGCGTCAACGCCGCCGCGCTGAACTCGTCGCTATCGTTCCAGGAAGCCTCCGATATCGAGCGGCGCCTGATCGCGGGTAATCTCGATTTGCTCTATATCGCGCCGGAACGCCTGGTAACGCCGCGCTGCCTTTCGCTGCTGGCCCAGACAAAGGTGGCGCTGTTCGCGATCGATGAGGCGCATTGCGTCTCGCAATGGGGGCACGACTTTCGGCCCGAATATGTCGGCCTCACCATCATCGCCGAACGCTTTCCCGACGTGCCGCGCATCGCGCTGACCGCGACGGCCGACGAATTGACGCGGAAAGAGATCGTCCAGCGGCTCCAGCTTGCAGACAGCCCGCAATTCGTCTCCAGCTTCGACCGGCCCAACATCCGCTACGAGATCGTCGACAAGCGCAATGCGGTGTCGCAGCTGAAGGAGTTCATCCGGGAGCGCCATGCCGGAGACGCCGGCGTGGTCTATTGCCTGTCCCGCAATCGAGTCGAGGAGGTCGCCGCCGCGCTTGCCGACGCCGGCATTGCAGCACTGCCCTATCACGCCGGGCTCGACAGCCAGGTGCGCTCGCGCAACCAGGACCGCTTCCTCAATGAGGATGGCATCGTCATCGTCGCGACCATTGCCTTCGGCATGGGCATCGACAAGCCCGACGTGCGCTTCGTCGCTCATCTCGACTTGCCCAAGAGCATCGAGGCTTATTATCAGGAGACCGGGCGTGCGGGGCGCGATGGCAAGCCGTCGGCCGCCTGGATGGCCTATGGGCTCTCCGATATCGTGCAGCAGCGCCGGATGATCGACGAGTCCAGCGGCTCCGACGAGTTCAAGCGCGTGTCAATCGGCAAACTCGATGCGCTGGTCGGCCTCGCCGAAACCGCGCAGTGCCGGCGCAAGCGACTGCTAGGCTATTTCGGCGAGATATTGCATGGCGAGAGTTGCGGCAATTGCGACAACTGCCTGACGCCGCCGAAAATGCGCGACGGCAAGGTGCTGGCGCAAAAGCTGCTGTCCTGCGCCTATCGCACCGGACAACGTTTCGGCGCGATGCACCTGATCGACGTGCTGATCGGACGCATGACCGAGAAGGTTACGCAATTCGGCCACGACAAGCTGTCGGTGTTCGGCATCGGCCGTGAGCTCAACGAAAAGCAGTGGCGCACCGTGCTGCGGCAATTGGTGGCGATGGGACATTTGCAGAGCGATAGCGAAGCCTTCGGTGCGCTGAAATTGACGGAGACCGCGCGCGGCGTGCTGCGTGGAGAGACCGAGGTGTGGCTGCGCGAGGAAGCGCCGGGTACGCGGGTCCGATCAAGCCGCGCAAAATCCCGTCGCGGCGACCTCGCGCCGGCGGCGAACGCAGCGCAGGGCGATATCGATCCCGAATTGCGCGCGCGGCTGCGGTCCTGGCGTTCGGATGTGGCGCGTGAGCGCGGCGTGCCGGCCTATGTCGTGCTGCACGACGCCACCATCGACGGCATCGTCCGGGCGTGGCCGACCACGCTGGACGAGCTGCGGAACGTGCCGGGCATCGGGGACAGGAAGCTCGAGCATTATGGGGACGAGCTGCTGCAGATCGTCAGGACGCGGTAGGGCACCTATCCATCCACCTCGTCATCCCGGACAAGTGCAGCGAAGCGGCGCGCAGATCCGGGATCCATAACCACAGGCCGACATGGTTACGCACGCTCGCAACTACGAGTATTCGCCAAACACCTTCCTGTGGTTATGGGTGCCGGGTCTGCGCTTACGCTTGCCCGGGACGACAGCGGAGAGGAGGCGTGAAGCGTGCCGCTTCACCCATTCCTGAACGCATACGCATACCCGTTCAGCGCCGGGGCGCCGCCGAGATGCGCGTACAGAATTTTCGCGCCCTTCTCGAAATGGTTCTTTTGCACCAGGTCGATCAGGCCCTGCATCGACTTGCCCTCGTAGACGGGGTCGGTGATCATGCCTTCGAGGCGCGCGGTGAGGCGGATCGCGTCCTTGGTCTCTTCCGACGGCACGCCGTAAGCGGGATAAGCGTAATCGTCGATCAGCACGACATCGTCGGCGACGAGATCCTTGCCGAGCTCGACGAGCTTGGCAGTGTTCTGCGCGATCTCGAGCACCTGCGCCTTGGTCTGCGCCGGCGTGAAGGAGGCATCGATGCCGATCACCTTTCGCGCGCGGCCGTCGGCGGCAAAGCCGACCAGCATGCCGGCATGGGTGGAGCCGGTGACGGTGCAGACCACGATGTAGTCGAACTTGAAGCCGAGCTCTTTCTCCTGCTTGCGCACCTCTTCGGCGAAGCCGACATAGCCGAGGCCACCGAATTTGTGCACGGAGGCACCGGCCGGGATCGCATAGGGCTTGCCGCCGGCAGCCTTCACCTCATCGATCGCCTGCTCCCAGCTCTTGCGGATGCCGATGTCGAAGCCGTCGTCGACCAGGCGCACGTCGGCGCCCATAATGCGCGAGAGCATGATGTTGCCAACGCGGTCATAGACGGCGTCCTCGTGCGGCACCCAGGCTTCCTGTACCAGACGGCACTTCATGCCGATTTTGGCGGCGACGGCTGCGATCATGCGGGTGTGGTTCGACTGCACGCCGCCGATCGACACCAACGTGTCGGCATTGGAGGCGATCGCGTCGGGAATGATATATTCGAGCTTGCGCAGCTTGTTGCCGCCGTAGGCAAGGCCGGAATTGCAGTCCTCGCGCTTGGCGTAGATCTCGACATTGCCGCCGAGATGCTTCGACAGCCGCTCCAGCTTCTCGATGGACGTCGGGCCGAAGGTCAGCGGATAGCGCGCGAATTTGTCCAGGTTCATTGGATCATCCCGATTGGCGTGTGTGTGTGTCGGGGATGTGGCTAGCATTGCACTGCAAGAAGGTGCTCTCGAATATTGCACCTATGTTGCAGGTGATCTTGCGGAATCGGCACCAGAAGCTAAGACTTCTTCCGGAATATTGGTATTCTACGAAAGCTTCTTTCATGTCTACTCGCCTGGATCGAACCGACCTCAAGATGTTGAGATTGCTGCAGAATAACGGTCGGCTCAGCAATGCCGAGCTGGCCGAAACCGTCGCGATCAGCCCCGCCACCTGCCACCGCCGCACCCAGCGCCTGTTCGAGGATGGCTTTATCACCACGGTCCGCGCCATGGTGGCGCCGAAGAAGGTGGCGAAGGGTACGCTGGTGATGGTCGGCGTCGTGCTCGACCGCTCGACGCCGGAGAGCTTTGCGACCTTCGAGCAGGCGATCGCCAAGCTGAAATTCGTGCTCGACTGCCACCTCGTCGCCGGCGATTTCGACTACTTCCTCAAGATCCGCGTCGGCGACATGGAGGACTTCAACCGCATCCACGGCGAGCAACTCATCGCGCTGCCCGGCGTGCGCCAGACCCGCACCTTCTTCGTGATGAAGGAAGTTGTCGACAACGCGCCGCTGGAGTTTTGAGGGAGAGTGTCACGGCAACTTCACTTGCCTTGCGCGCGTACGCGGGCGAGCTTTCGACCTTCTCAACGAGGAGACCTGCCGTGCGCCTTCCCATTCTCGATCCGAAAGAGCTGACCGACGAACAGAAGCCGCTCTATGCCGACATGCGAGCGGGTATCAAGGACCACTTCAAGGGCTTTGTGAACATGCGCGACGACGGCGCGCTGCTCGGTCCCTGGAATCCCTGGCTCCGCGAGCCGCGTTTCGGCAAGCCGGTGTGGGAGCTGGTCAAGGTGATCGCGGCGAATCCGCTGCTGCCGGCGCCGGTGCGCGAGGTTGCGATCCTCGTCACCGGCTCGCATTTCCGTTCTGGCTACGAGCTCTATGCCCACGTGCTGGTCGCTGAGCAGCGCGGTCTTTCCGACGAGAAGCTCGCGACCATCGTCGCCGGGCAACGGCCGGTGGATCTCACCAAGCAGGAGGCGGTCGCCTATGACATGGCTTCCGCGCTGGTCAGCGGCGGCGTGCTGCCGGAATTGACCTGGCGCGCGGCCGTGAAGGAGTTCGGCGAGCACGGCGCGGCCGAGCTGTCCTATCTCGTCGGGGTCTACTGCATGGTGTCGGTCACGCTGAACACGTTCGACGTGCCGGTGCCGGAGTAGCGAGAGCACCAGCGCGAACATTCATTGGCGCGAGTACGTTGTGGCGGCACGCGCCGTGCTCGACGCACGCGCGTGATGCGCCTCACTTCTCCACTGCCCGCCGCACCTGCTCGCCGATCTGCGACAGCACGAGCTGCGCCTGCGGCAGGATCGCGCCCATGGCGTGGAAATTGTGAACCATGCCCTCGTGGCAGACGTGCTCGACCGCGACGCCCGCGGCGAGCAGCTTGTGCGCATAGGCATTGCCTTCGTCGCGCATCGGGTCGAATTCGGCGGTGTGGATGATCGCGGCCGGCAGGCCTGCGAGCCGCGTCGCGCGCAGCGGCGAGATGCGGGGATCGGCGGCATCCAGTCCTTCGGGCAGGTAGTCGGACAGGTCGGCCTCGATGGTGGCGCGGTCGATCAGATGGCCTTCGGCGAACGCCTCGCGCGAGGGGGACGTCTCCTCGAAATCCAGCACCGGGCAGATCAGGCATTGCGCGACGATCGAGAGGCCGGCGCTCTGCACCGCCTCCTGGCACACGATCGCGGCCAGCGTGGCCCCGGCAGAATCGCCGCCGACCACCAGCCGGTCGGCGTCGATGCCAAGTGAGGATGCTTCGCGCGCCACCCATTCGGTCGCCGCAATGGCGTCATCGACGGCAGCAGGATATTTGTGCTCGGGCGCAAGGCGATAGTCGACCGACACGAGACGGCACCCGGTCGTATGTGCCAGTGCCGCCGCGATGCGGTCATGCGTCGCAATGCTGCCGGCCACGAGCCCGCCGCCATGAAAGAACACGAAGCCTGGCGCGTGCTCGCCGGCAGAAGCGGGTGAATAGAGCCGATAGGGCAGGTCGCCGCCCGGGCCGGGCAATATGCCGTCGGAGGTCGTCACATCAGGCGCTTCGGTCCGCGCAAACTGCATCAGCTTCGCCAGCGATTGCCGCCGCGCCTCGACGCTCGGCCGGCTGCGCGCCTGCGGCGCAGCCGTAGCCATCATGGTCAACAAGCGCTTTGCGAGCGGATCGAGCGGCATGGGAAACTCCGTGACGTGCCCGGCATTATAGCCGGTTTGGACGCGATGTTGTGCCCCCTCCTTGAGCGGAGAGTTGGTGCTTCCCTGCAGCAAATCATTTAGAAATCGGGACAATAGTGCCCGCTTATGTCAAGGGGAGACCGACCATGGCCGAGATCAAGAAGCCGATCGAATATTCGCCGAGCTGGACCTTCTTCGAGGGCAAATGGCACGACGGCAACGTGCCGATCATGGGACCGCGCACCCATGCGGCATGGCTCGGCTCGGTGGTGTTCGACGGTGCGCGCGCGTTCGAAGGCGTCGCGCCCGATCTCGACCGTCATGTTGCCCGCGCCAATCAGTCCGCAATCAACTTTGGCCTGAAGCCGGTGGTCGATGCCGGCACCTGGCTCACGCTCGCGAATGAAGGCATCGCGCGCTTCGCCGCGAATGCGGAGCTTTACATCCGTCCGATGTACTGGGCGCAGAACGGCGCCGGCGGCGGCGTGCTGTTCGACCCCGAGACCACCAATTGGTGCCTGTGCATCTACGAGGCGCCGATGCCGAAGCCGGTCGGCAATGCGATCACGTTATCGCCATTCCGCAGGCCCACCGCCGAATGCGCGCCGGTCGAAGCCAAGGCGGCCTGCCTCTATCCGAACAATTCGCGGGCGCTGGCGGAGGCCGCCTCGCGCGGTTTCCAGAATGCGTTGATGCTCGACATGCTCGGCAATGTCGCGGAGTTCGGCAATTCCAACGTGTTCATGGCCAAGGACGGCGTGGTCTTCACGCCGGTCCCGAATGGCACCTTCCTCAACGGCATCACGCGCCAGCGCGTCATCAACCTGCTCCGCGCCGCCGGCGTCACCGTGGTCGAGAAAACGCTGCGCTATGCGGACTTCCTCGCCGCCGACGAGATCTTCTCCACCGGCAATTTTGCCAAGGTCGCGCCCGTGATTCGCATCGACGCGCGTGAGCTGAAGCCGGGCCCGCTCTACACCAAGGCACGAAAACTCTATTGGGACTTTGCGCATGCGGTGAAGCTGGCGGCTTGACGGGAGCTAGCTGCGTCTCCGAAACCGGCTGAATTGAAACGCCTGCGTCGAATGCCACGGCGTCTGGTGCATCTCGCTGCGTGCCTCGACAAGCTCGAACTCGGGCCCGAGCTCGCCCGAAAGGCTCGCGCTGTCGTGCCGCCGCACCGGCAGGCCGCTGCATTTCTCCGGACCATCGGGCGCAAACGTCGCGATGATGACGTGTCCGCCCGCCGCAATTGCTGACCGCAGACGCTCGACGTAAGCGGCCCGGTCCCACGGATCGGTCAGGAAGTGAAACGCGGCGCGATCGTGCCAGACGTCGTAGGTCTTCGCGGGCTGCCATGTGGTGACGTCGGCAACGATCCAGTCGACCGTTGAAGCGGCGGTGCCGATTCGTCTCTTCACTACGTCGAGTGCGTTAGCGGATAGATCCAACACGGCGAGATCGCGGTATCCGTCCTGAAGCAGTGCATCGACCACTCGCGACGCGCCGCCGCCGATGTCGATGATGGCGGCATTACGATCCGGATTGGCCGCACGAATCATCTCGAGGGAGATCGTCGGGCTGTTCTGAAACCAGCTGACCTCGGCCTCGCCCTTGGTGGCGTAAACGTTTTGCCAGTGCGTGGTGCGGTCGGACATGGGAGCTCCGGCTTTGGCCGGGACGGCAGCGCCCGCGGTGATGCGTCGATCAATCGGTCGTTCGCGCGCCCGACGCGTGCGGACGCGTCAGTACCAGCGAAAGAACCTACTCGTCCTTCTTCGACATCCGCTCGAGGCGTTCCTGCATGTCCTTCATCTGCTGGCGCAGATCGTCGATGTTGGTGTCCTTGGCCGGCTCGGCGGTGGCGTCGGGCTCCGGCGTCGTCGCCGTGCGCGTCCCCGGCGCAAACGGCTTGAACATCGAGAAGGTCTGCTGGAACAGCTCCATGTTGCGGCGGACCTGTTCTTCCAACGGGGCGAAGGGCGTGCCGGACAGCGTGTTGGCGATTTGCTTGCGGAACTTCTCCTGCTCCTGGGTCAACGTCGCGATCGACTGCTCCAGATATTTCGGCACCACCATTTGCATGCTGTCGCCGTAGAAGCGGATCAGCTGGCGCAGGAAGGTGGTCGGCAAGAGGTTCTGGCCGGCCTTGTTCTCCTGCTCGAAGATGATCTGGGCGAGCACGGAGCGGGTGATGTCGTCGCCGGTCTTGGCGTCGTAAACCAGGAAATCCTCGCCGTCCTTGACCATGGCGGCGAGATCCTCGAGCGTCACGTAGGTGCTCGTTCCGGTGTTATAGAGCCGGCGGTTCGCGTATTTCTTGATCGTGGTGGGTTGGTCTGATTTCGCCATGGGCTCTCACTTGCAAGCGCGGAGAACGGGAACCCGGCGGCAATGCCGCAGGGCGGGAAGAGTACGCAACGCAACAAAATAAGCATTTTCAAAGGGGTCACGCTACCGTTTTGTGCGGCACGGTTAATTGCACAGCAAAAACGTGCTTGCGAAAGTGCCACGAACGCTATTTTGAATGCGCTGCGGCATGAATTCGGCCACCGGCCGATTGACATGCCGCAATGACGTTAACAGGATGTCCTTCGAGACTGGCGAGCCGTTTCCCCAGCCCCGCCCCCTTTCAACCCCAGGAGATGCCCATGTCAGACGATGTCGTCATCGTCAGCGCCGCCCGCACCCCGGTCGGAAGCTTCAACGGAGCCTTCGCGACCCTTCCCGCCCATGACCTCGGCGCCATCGCCATCAAGGCGGCGCTGGAGCGCGGTGGCATCGAGCCCGGCCGGGTCTCGGAAGTTATCATGGGCCAGATCCTGACTGCGGCTCAGGGGCAGAACCCGGCGCGTCAGGCCTCGATCATGGCCGGCATTCCCGTGGAGAGCCCGGCATGGGGCGTCAACCAGCTCTGCGGCTCGGGCCTGCGCACGGTTGCGCTCGGCTATCAGGCGCTGCTCAACGGTGATTCCGAGATCGTGGTTGCCGGCGGCCAGGAATCCATGAGCATGGCGCCGCACGCCCAGTACCTGCGCGGCGGCGTCAAAATGGGCCCGGTCGAGTTCGTCGACACCATGATCAAGGACGGTCTATGGGACGCCTTCAACGGCTATCACATGGGCAACACCGCCGAGAACGTCGCGCGGCAGTGGCAGATCACCCGCGCCCAGCAGGACGAGTTCGCGGTCGCCTCGCAGCAGAAGGCCGAGGCCGCGCAGAAAGCCGGCAAGTTCAAGGACGAGATCGTCCCCGTCACCATCAAGACCCGCAAGGGCGACGTGGTCGTCAGCGATGACGAATATCCGCGTCATGGCGCAACGCTCGATGCGATGGCGAAGCTCAAGCCGGCCTTCGAGAAGGAAGGCACGGTCACAGCAGGCTCGGCCTCCGGCATCAATGACGGCGCTGCCGCCGTGGTGCTGATGACCGCCAAGCAGGCTGCCAAGGAAGGCAAAAAGCCGCTCGCGCGCATCGTGTCCTGGGCGCAGGCCGGCGTTGATCCGAAGATCATGGGCTCGGGCCCGATCCCGGCCTCGCGCGCTGCGCTGAAGAAGGCCGGCTGGAGCGTCGGCGATCTCGATCTGATCGAAGCCAACGAGGCTTTTGCGGCGCAGGCCTGCGCCGTGAACAAGGACCTCGGCTGGGATACCTCCAAGGTCAACGTCAACGGCGGCGCGATCGCGATCGGCCACCCGGTCGGCGCCTCCGGCGCGCGCGTGCTGGTGACGCTGCTGCACGAAATGCAGAAGCGCGATTCGAAGAAGGGCCTCGCCACGCTGTGCATCGGCGGCGGCATGGGTATCGCGATGTGCATCGCGCGCGACTGAAGATAAGCTGACGCGCAACTGACGCGTGCGCTGCACGCGCCAGTTAGTGCGTTGCACGCGATTAAAAAGGCAGCGGTTGCAAATCAAATATTCTTCGCGCCCGCGCGAAACTCGACTAAATACAAACGCCCGGCTCAACGCCGGGCGTTTTGTTCTTGATGTCCGTCAAACCAACCGCATAATCGAGCGTTAAAAAGCGATCACTCAGAAACGTCCAAGAGTCCAAGGAAAAGTCGAGGGAAGGAAAGCAGCATGGCACGAGTGGCATTGGTGACGGGTGGAACGCGTGGCATCGGCGCAGCCATCAGCAAGGCGCTGAAGGCGGCAGGCTACAACGTGGCGGCGAGCTATGCCGGCAACGACGCCGCAGCGGAGAAATTCAAGGCCGAGACCGGCATTCCCGTCTACAAATGGGACGTCGCATCCTTCGACGACTGCGCCAATGGCGTGAAGAAGGTCGAAGCCGAACTCGGCTCCATCGACGTGCTCGTCAACAATGCCGGCATCACCCGCGACACCGCCTTCCACAAGATGACGCTCGATCAGTGGAATGCCGTGATCAACACCAATCTCGGTTCGCTGTTCAACATGACGCGCCAGGTCATCGAAGGCATGCGCGCGCGCAAGTTCGGCCGCATCATCTCGATCTCGTCGATCAACGGTCAGAAGGGCCAATTCGGTCAGGTCAACTATTCCGCAGCGAAGGCCGGCGACATCGGCTTCACCAAGGCGCTTGCGATCGAGAATGCCAAGGGCGGTATCACCGTCAACGTGATCGCCCCAGGCTACATCAACACCGAAATGGTGCAGGCCGTACCGAAGGACGTGCTGGAGAAGAACGTGATCCCGCAAATCCCGGTCAATCGCCTCGGTGAGCCCGAGGAGATTGCGCGCGCGGTGGTGTTCCTCGCCGCCGACGAGGCCGGCTTCATCACGGGCTCGACGCTCACCATCAATGGCGGCCAATACCACGCCTGATCGAGCGCCAAACCGGTAGCTTCAGACGCGACAAGGCGATAGTGAAGATGCAAATGCCCGGCCTCGTGCTGGGCATAAGCGTCCTCAGAGCCCTTGTTCATGACCCCGCGCACAGCGACACTGATCGGACTGACCGCGATCCTGATGTGGTCGCTACTCTCTGTGATGACGGTGGCGACCGGCAAGATCCCCGCCTTCCAGCTCGCCGCGATGACCTTTGCGATCGGCGGCCTTGTCGGCCTGCTCACCTGGATCGGCCGCGGCGACGCTGCGAAAAGCCTGCGTCAGCCGCTGGTTGTGTGGATCGTTGGCGTCGGCGGCCTGTTCGGCTATCACGCCCTGTATTTCCTCGCGCTGCGCTTCGCGCCGCCGGCCGAAGCCGGCCTCCTCAATTATCTCTGGCCGCTCCTGATTGTGCTGTTCTCGTCCTTCCTTCCGGGCGAGCGCCTTGCCGTGCATCACGTCGTTGGTGCCGTGTTTGGCCTCGTCGGCACGGTGCTGCTGCTCGCCAGCAATACCAGCGGCTTCGCGCATGGCCAGTTGCCCGGGTTGATCGCAGCCTTCATCGCGGCGTTCGTCTGGGCCAGCTATTCGGTGCTGTCGCGCCGATTGAAAGCGGTGCCGACCGATGCAGTGGCCGGCTTCTGTCTTGCCACCTCTGCGCTCGCTGCGCTGATGCACCTCGCGCTCGAGGCCACGATATGGCCGGAGACCTCGCTGCAATGGCTCTCCGTCATCGCGCTCGGCATCGGCCCCGTCGGCGCCGCGTTCTACGCCTGGGACATCGGCATGAAGCGCGGCGACATCCGCGTGCTCGGCGCCGCGTCCTACGCGACGCCGCTATTGTCGACCGGCTTCCTGATCGCCGCAGGTTTTGCAAAGGCCAGCGCCAACATCGCCGTCGCCGCGATCCTGATCGCCGGCGGCGGCCTGATCGCCGCAAAGGACATGGTGCTGCGGAAGCGGTGACTGTTCGCCCTAGGGCTCCCAGCCTTTCGGCGCGAGCTCGAATTTTGCGAACTCGAAAGCGGGCGCCACGGTGCAGCCGACCAGCGTCCATTCGCCAGTGGTCTCCGCCATCTGCCACGCGTCTGCGGGCACGATCGCCTGCGGCCGCTCGCCGCTGACGAGGTCCGTGCCGAGCCGTACCTCGTGTTGGGAGCAGCCGTCATGGGCGATGCGCAACGTCAGAGGACTGCCGGCATAATAATGCCAGGTCTCGACCGCATCGATACGATGCCAGTGCGAGCGCTCGCCGCGCGCGAGCAGGAAGTAGATGAGGGTCGAGCGCGACCGGCCATTGGCGTCGGTAGTCTGATCGCGAAAGGTCTCGCGGTAATGCCCACCCTCGGGGTGCGGGCGGAGTTCAAGGCGCGCGATAATCTCGGCTGCGGTCGGCATCGCTCCCCGTCAGGAATTGGTCTTCAAAGCCTTGGTCTTCAGGACTTGTTTTTGCGCTCGCGCAGTTCGCCGAACACGGCGGCGGCATCCGCGCCCTTCATGTGCAGCCTGGCTGCAACGGACGGTTCATCTGCGCGCAGGAACACGTTTGCTCGCTTCTCGTCACCAAGCACTGAGGGAATGGTCGGCTTGTTCTCGGCCCGCAGCTTCGCAACCTCCGCCGCGCGCGCCTGGAGTGCCGCGTTGTCCGGATCAACCGTGAGCGCGAACTTGACGTTCGAGGCAGTGTACTCGTGGCCGCAATAGAGCTTGAAGTCGTCGGGCAGGGCGCGCAGCTTCAACAGCGAGTCCCACATCATCGGATAGGTGCCCTCGAACACCCGGCCGCAGCCGATCGAGAACAGCGTGTCGGCGGCGAACAGCGTCTTCTCGGTATCGAACACGTAGGAGATGTGGTCGAGCGTATGGCCGGGCGTTTCCAGCACGCGCCCCAGCAGCGTGCCGACCTTGACCACGTCGCCATTGGCGACGCGCAAATCGACATCAGCAATTTTCGTCGTCCTGTCATGCGGCGCGACGACGCGGCAATTGTATTTCTGCTTGAGTTCGGCGACCCCGCCGACGTGATCGCCATGGTGATGGGTGATCAGGATATCGGTGAGCTGCCAGCCCTCGCGTTCCAGCGCCTTGACGATGGGGCCCGCCTCCGGCGCGTCGATCGACGCGGTTGCCTTGGTTTCCGGATCGTGGATCAGGTAACCGAAATTGTCGTTTAAACAGTTGAAAGTACGAATTTCGGCGGCCATGACATCTCCATCGGGCTCAGCCCCGCCAGACAAATATGGCGTTAACGTTGCGCAGGCAATGCAATATTCGCCGCGCGGCGGCGGCCGCCTGCATGTTACATTGCCGCCATGACCATTGATGTCGTCGACCTCCGCGAGTTCTATTCCCGCCGCCTCGGGATTGTGGCACGGCAGATGATCAATCGCGGGATCAGGGAGCGCTGGTCGGGCGCCGAGGGCCAGCGCGTGCTCGGCATAGGCTATCCGACGCCCTATCTCGGGCTGTTCCGTGAAGACGCGGAGCGCTGCATCGCCTTCATGCCGGCAGCCCAGGGCGTGTTGAAATGGCCGACCGGGCGGGCCGCGCTGGCCGCGCTGGTCGACGAATTTTCGCTGCCGCTTCCCGACGCCGCCGTGGACCGCATCCTGCTGGTCCATGCGCTCGAGATGTCGGATGATCCGGCCGCGCTGCTGCGCGAGGTCTGGCGGGTGCTGTCGCCGTCCGGCCGCGTCATCGCGGTGATCCCGAATCGGCGCGGCGTATGGACGCGCAGCGACAACACGCCATTCGGTCATGGCCGTCCCTACTCACGCTCGCAGATCACGGATCTGTTGCGCCAGACCTGGTTCACGCCGACCGCCTGGGGCGAGGCGTTGTTCATGCCGCCTTATGCCGGTCGCTGGGTGCTGAAATCGGCGCAGATGTGGGAGCGCGCCGGCGCGGCGCTGTCGCTGCCTTTTGCCGGCGTCCACATCGTCGAAGCAACCAAGCAGGTCTATCGCGCGATACCCGCCAAGCGCGAACGGGCGCGGCTGATTCCTTCGTTGAAGCCGGTGCTGGTGCCGTCATCGACGGTGACACGGACCTGAAAGCAAATCGTCCCGGCGAAGCCGGGACGACGCAGTTCCGCGAAGAAGATCAGGTGCCGCTTACTCGCCGGGGGCGAGATCGTCACTGCTTGCGGCCGGAGCTGCCTCGCGCTCGGGGCGCGGGCCGCCATGCGGCCTGCGGCGCCGCCGCGGATAGCGCTCGCCACCACCGCCATTGCCGCCCTCGAAGTTGCTGCCCGGAGCGGCGTTCGTCTGCGGCTGCGCGCCGGTGATGAAAGACGGCAGGCGATCGACGTTGCCGGCATCGGCGATGACGGGCTGCGGCTGGTTCAGCGGTTGCGGTTGGGGCTGCGGCTGATATTGCGGTTGCGGACGATGGTCGCGCTCGCGATGCTCGCGCGGCTGCTGGTTGTCGCGCTGAAAGTGTTGGTTGTCACGCTGCTGATAATCACGTTGCTGGTGATCGCGCTGGCCGTCGCGCGTAAAACTCTGCTGCGGCGGCTGCGGAACGAATCCCGGCTCCTGACCGAAATTCGAGAAATTCTCGCCGTCGTCCTCGCCGTCGTCGCTGCTGGTGCTGGCGGGTTCGTCGCCGCGCGGCTGCTGGTTCTGGCGGAACTGTTCCTGGGCCGCGGCGATCAGGCGGAAATAATGCTCGGCATGCTGGTAGTAGTTCTCGGCGGCGACCGGGTCTCCGGAGGAACGCGCGTCACGCGCAAGCTGGAGATATTTTTCGGCGATGTGCGAGGCGGTGCCGCGGATCTTGATGTCGGGGCCGTTCGATTCGTAGACCCGGGTCATCGGGTTCTGGCCGCGCCGATTGTTGTTGTTGTTATTATTATTGTTGCGGTTGCGCATCCGCTGCTTGTTCTGACCGTTTCTCATGTCTTGCCTTTAATTCCAGCCCTAAAGGTTGCACACATTACTGATTGGTGACCTGATGGCAGCGGTTCACATGCCTTACGCCGCGCGCAAGAGCGGATTGAACCCTGCCGATGTTCGTCGATCGTCGCGTTCAACAAGGACGCGTTCCCCACCCGCCAGCATTCATTGCCAGCGAACCCATTCATATCGCCTGCCGAAACAAGTCCAGCTTTGTTGCGTAGGTCTTCAAGCGCAATATCAGGCTTTCGTTCACGTTGCGGTCGGAAAGCAGCGTACCTCAAAGGGCCATCGCGCTTAACAGGACCTGCGGCTTGGAACCATAATCAGTGAAGCTCTCGCCTGAGAGCCCGGCTTTCGCCCGTAGGGCCTACGGGGCCGACACCGATGTGTTAGACCAAAGGTAGTCGTTCCCACGGGATATTCCAAGAGGTTTTTAGAGCCCAATCCAGCTTTTATGGGGGCATTTTTCGGGCCGAGACGGCCCGCGGAATGCCCCCCAGATCGGCTTTGGGTGGTCTGTCGATCGATAACGCCGCAGCCGCCATCAAGGTTTCAATATCTGCGGCCTGACCGTGACCGGCCTCCACGACCAGGCCGCCGCCGGGCGCGAGCAGCTCGGTCGCCTGCGGAATCAGCGCGCGATAGGCGTCATAGCCGTCATTGCCGCCGTCGAGCGCCAGATGCGGATCGTGCTCGCGCACCTCGATGCTCAGCTTCGGAATTTCCCCTGCGGGAATATAGGGCGGATTCGACACGATCAGATCGAACGGGCCCGAGAGCGCCGCCGCGTAGGAGCAGGCGACGAATGCAGCGCGGTCGGCAAGGCCAAGGACGGCGGCATTGCCTTTTGCCGTGCCGAGCGCGGTGAGGCTGAGATCGGTGCCGACGCCGAACGCTTCGGGAATTTCGTGCAGCAGCGCGAGCAGGATCGCGCCCGATCCGGTGCCGATATCGGCGATACGCGGGCGCCCTCCCGCGATCGTGCGTTCGCGAAAAATCTCGAGCGCCAGTTCGACCACGGTCTCGGTGTCCGGCCGCGGCACCAGCGTCGCCTCGGACAGGCGGAACGGCAGGCCCCAGAACTCCCGCACGCCGAGAATGCGGGCGACCGGCTCATGCGCGAGCCTTCGCTGTGCAAATCCTTCGAGCCGCACAGCCTCCTCGGGCGTGAGGTGCCGTGCCGCCTGCGCGATCAGGCCGGTCAGGTCGAGCCCCAGCGCGGCGCCGACGAGCAGGCGCGCATCGAGGGCGGGCTCCTCGAAGCCGGCGGCTTGCAGCCGCGCCGAAAGGGCGCGCCGTGCGCTCTCGATGCTGTGTCCGGAATCGGAATTCGTCGCCAAGGGAACCATCCTGCCGGCATCGTGGATAGATCGGCGGCATTGCTTGCGTCAATGGAAAGGAGCGCGTTTGATCGCATCGCGCAGCAAAGGAGGGCATCCATGACGGCCTACGACGATCAGAACGTCTTCGCCAGGATCCTCCGCGGCGAAATTCCCTGCTTCGAGGTGTTCAGGGACGACCGCAGCTTCGCCTTTCTCGACGTCATGCCGCGCTCGCCCGGGCATACGCTGGTGATTCCGAGGGCGCCGGCGCGCGGTATCCTCGACATCGCCGATGACGATTTCGCAGCGGTCGCCCGGACCGCCAAGCGGATCGCGATTGCGGCAATGAAGGCGTTCGACGCCGAGGGCATCATCCTGCAGCAGTTCAGCGAGCCCGCCAGCGGGCAGGTGGTCTTTCACCTGCACATGCATGTCATGCCGGTCAGAGCCGGCATCGAGCTGCTGCCGGCACAGACCCGCAAGGAAGACATGGCTGTGCTCGCCGATCATGCCAAACGGATGATCGCGGCACTGAGCAGCTGATCGGCTGCTGGCTAGACGCCGAGGTAGCGCTGCAGCAATTCCGGCTGGGCCTTGAGCTCCTGCGCCGGACCCTCGTGCACGATGTGGCCGTTATTGATGATGTAGATCCGGCTCGCCAGCGCCAGCGTCGCCGCCAGATTCTGCTCGACCAGCACGATGGTCTGGCCGGCGGCTGCAAGCTCGCGGCAGGCTTTGACGAGATCGTGGACGATGACAGGGGCGAGCCCCTCGAATGGCTCGTCCAGCAGCACGATCTTGGGATCGCGCACCAGCGCGCGCGCGATCGCGAGCATCTGCTGTTCGCCGCCGGAGAGCTCGGTGCCGCGGTTGTTGCGCCGCTCCTTCAACCGCGGAAACATCTCGTAAATGCGCCCGAGCGGCCAGCGTTTTGGCGCAGTGATCCCGGCGAGGACGATGTTTTCCTCGACCGACAGGCTGCCGAAGATGCGGCGCTCTTCGTGCACGAGCTGCATGCCGGCCTGCGCGATTCGGTGGCTTCTGCATCCGGCGATATCGATGCCGTCGAACCTCACGCTGCCGCTGCGCGGCGTCACGACGCCCATCAGGCTCTTCAGCGTCGTGCTCTTGCCGGCGCCGTTGCGGCCGAGCAGCGCCACCACCTCGTGACGCTCGACATGCATGGCGACGTCGAACAGGATGTGGGAGTCGCCATAATAGCTGTTCAGGCCGTTGACCTCGATCAGGCTCATGCGGCGATCTCTCCGTGCACGCCGCCGAGATAGGCTTCCTGCACTGCGGCGTTGGTCTTGATTTCTTCGGGTGTGCCGGAGACCAGCACGCGGCCTTCCTGCAGCACCGTCACGCGCTCGACCAGCTCGAACAGCGAATCCATGTCGTGGTCGATGATGATCATGGTGCGGCCGCGCGCGATCGATTTGAGCAGCTTCACGGTCTCGACACGTTCGCGTGGGCTCATGCCCGCAAGCGGTTCGTCGAGCAGCAGCAGGCGCGGCGAGGTGGCGAGCGCAAGCCCGATCTCCAGCCTGCGCTTCTCGCCATAGGCGAGCTCGGAGACGGGGGTGTCGGCGCGGCGGGTCAGATTGACCAGTGCGAGCGTATGCTCCACCTGCTCCGTCAGGCCCTTGACGCCGGCGAGCGTGCGGAACAGGTCGAGCCGGAATTTTCCGCGCAGCTCGGCGAGCGCGGCGATCGTCAGGTTCTGCCGCACTGTGAGGCCCGTGAAGAGCTGGTTGACCTGATAGCTCTTGGTCAGTCCGAGCTGGCAGACGTCCGTGACCTTCAGTCCGGTGATGTCGCGGCCCTCGAACACGATCTGACCCGAGGTCGGCGCGATCTCGCAGGTCAACATCTTGAAGAAGGTCGACTTGCCGGCGCCATTGGGGCCGATGATGCCGCGTAGTTCGCCGTGATTGACGCTGAAATCGATGTCACTGTTGGCGACAAGGCCACCATAGCGTTTGGTGAGGCCGGTGGCTTTCAGGATCGGCCCGGAATAGGCGGGATGCTCGACCTTCTTGGCCTGCATCGGTGCAGCCGGAGTTTGCTCTGGCGTCTCGACCTCAGCCTCCTCGTCCACCTCCGCAGCCTGCCGGGCTCGCTTGCCGGAGACGAGACCGTAGAGATCGACCAGGCCGCCGACAATGCCGCCGCGCAAGAAGCAAACCAAAAGCACGAACACGACGCCGAGCACGAGCTTCCAGGCCGCGCCCAGGTCGAGCGCGGACTGGAGAAAATCCTGCAGGAAGAGCCAGACGGTTGCGCCGACCAGCGGACCGAACAGCGTGCCCCGGCCGCCAATCGCAGTCTGCATCACGAGCTGGCCGGAGGTGTCGAAGGTGAAGGCGTCCGGCGGCATGAAGGCCTGGAGCACGCCCAGCAGGCCGCCGGCGAAGCCGGCGTAAGCGGCTGCGATCACGAAGGCGGTCAGCTTGTAGCCGTGGATGTTGTGGCCGACGGCGGTGGCGCGCAGGGGATTGTCGCGGATCGCGCTGAAGATGGCTCCGACAGGCGAGCGGACGATCCTGAGGGCAATGATGACGCCGACGAAATAGCACAATGCGATGAATTGATAGAGCGACCAGCCATTGGTGAAATGGATGGTGGTGAAGCCGAGATTGAAGCTGGGGGTCGGCACGCCCGGCAGGCCGTTCTCGCCGCCGGTGAAATCCGAGAGCGGATTGAACTCGACGAAGAAGAACACCTCCGCGATCGCCACCGTGATCATGGCGAAATAGATGCCGGTGCGGCGCAGCGCGATCAGGCCGATCAGATAGCCCGTGGCCGCCGCCGCGATCATGCCGATCATCAGCGCGCCCAGTACGTTGCTGAAGCCGGCGCGGGTTAAAAGGTAGGCCGCGACGAAGCCGCCGGTGCCGTAGAAGGCGGACTGGCCGAACGACAACAGGCCGGTGAAGCCGAACAGGATGTCGAAGCCGAGGCCGAACAGGCCCCAGACCAGGATCCGGTTCACGGTGTTAGGCGCGAAGCCGAGATGAGGCAGCACGAAGGGAGCCACGATCAGGCCGATGGCCGTCAGTGTTTCGATCAGGTACGGGCGTTGCTTGAGCATCAGGAAATCGCTTACTCGCGGCCCTGGACGCCGAGCAGGCCATGCGGTCGTACCACGAGCACGAGCGTCATTGCCGCGAACAGCATCACATAGGCATAGCCGGGGTTGAACATGGAGGTGACGCTGATGATCTCGCCGGCGATCAGGCCGCCGAGGATCGCGCCGGGGAACGAGCCGACGCCGCCGATCACCACCACGACGAAGGTCTGGACCAGGATGTCGTCACCGATGCCCGGTGTCAGCGACACCACTGGCGCGTTGACGATGCCGGCGAAACCGGCGGCCATCGCGCCGATGCCGAACACCACCATGAAGACCCGATAGATGTTGATGCCGAGCGAATCGACCATCACCGAGTCCTCGATGCCGGCGCGCACGATCATGCCGAGCCGCGTGCGGTAGAGGACGATGAACAGCGCGCCGAGCGCAATCGCGACGATGCCGACGACGGCGAGGCGGTAGGTCGGATAGAACATGAAACCGAGATTGGTGATGCCCTGGAACAGCGCCGGCGGCGGCACCAGCTGCGACTGGCTCGAGAAGATCAGTCGGATGATTTCGACGAAGCAGATGCCGAGTCCGAAGGTGACGAGCAGCTGGTCCTCGTGCGGGCGATGATAGAAATGACGAATGATGATTCGTTCCATCACGACGCCGAGCAGCATTACGAACAGCGAGCCCGCGATGACGGCGAGGATGAACGATTCCGTGTACTGGTAGGTCACGAAGCCGGCATAGCCGCCGATCATGAACATCGCGCCATGCGCGAGGTTGAGCACGCCGAGGGTGCCGTAGATGATGGTCAGGCCGGAGCTGATCAGCGCGAGCAGGGCGCCGAGCGCGAGCCCGTTGAAAAGCTGCGAAACGAGATTGGGCCAACTAATCATGCGACGATCGCTGTTGTGACGCGCGACAGGCTTGCGTCAAAAAAAGGCGACGCCGCAGGTCCAGAGGGCGGCCTACGGCGTCACAGGGGTTAGTTCGGGCTCAGGTGTAGTCGCCGAGATGGCAGCCGAAGGCGTCCGGCTTCTGCATCAGGCCTTCACCCGGAACGATCTCGACGACGTCGTACCAGTCTTCCTTGTTCTTCATGTCCTTCTGCTGCTTGCCCTTAACGATGATCACCGGGCGAACGCACTGGTGATCCTCGGGGCGGTAATGCACGTCGCCGACCAGGGAGGGGATCGTCTCGCCCTTTTCATAGGCCTTGATCACATCGGGCGGATTGAAGCTGCCGGCTTGCTCGCACATGCGGGCCCAGTGCGCGAAGCTGACATAGGCGTTTTCGGCGCCCCATTCCGGCTTGTAGCCGTACTTCTTCTCGAAGGCCTCGTTGAACATCTTGGCCAGCGGGAACTTGTCCTCAATTGTCCACCAATAGTCGGTCGCGGCATAGACGCCTTGCATCAGGCCGCCGGTCTCGCGCGCGATGAAGGGGACCTGGTAGGGGACGACCAGCTTCATCTTGTCGAGCACGCCGAACTGCTTGGCCTGCTGGGTTGAGAGCACTGCGTCATGTCCCCAGTTGACGTTGATGAGCACGTCGGCGCCGGAGTTCGCGACGTTCAGCAGATAGGAAGAATAGTCGGGGGCGCCGAGCGGCGCGACCTGGTTGGTCGCGGTGGTCCAGCCCGCGGTCGCGAGGAAATCCTGCATCGATTTGGTGACGGTGTGACCGTAGGTGTAATCCGGCGTGAGATAGGCGGCCTTCTTGCCCTTGCCGAACTCCCGCACCATGACCGGTCCGATCGCCGCAGCCGCAGTCTGGCCAAAGAAATTCTGGCGGAAGCCGTAACGCACGCAATCCTTGCCGGTGGTGTCGTTCGAGCCCGAGATACCGCACACGAATAGCACGTGCTCGCGCTGGGCGAGCTTGTTGAGCGCAACCGCAACCGCGCTCGACGTGCCGCCGGTGATCATGATCGCCTTGTTTTCGCTGATGAAGCGCTGCTGCGCCTGGACCGCCTCGTTCGGCTTCGCCGCGGAATCCGCGACGCCGAATTTCAGCTCCTTGCCGAGCACGCCCTTGCTGGTCTTCGGCGAAATCTTCTTGATCAGATCGTGGCCTTCGTTGATGTGCTCGATCGCGAGCTGATAGCCCTTGAGCTCGTCCTCGCCCTGCACCGCATAGGTGCCGGTACGCGGCACCGAGATGCCGATGAAAGCGGTGGAACCCGACACGCCCGCCGGGTAGGTGCCGATCGCAGGCTTGTCCTCGGCAAAGGCCGGCATCGCGGGCAGCATCGAGCCGCCGATCAGGCCGGCGGTGGTCTGGAGCAGGCCACGGCGCGAGAGGCCGCGGCGGATGAGATCGTCAGTCATGGTCGTTTCCTCCGAACATCGTTCTTGTTTGCAGCCAAGACACGAATTGTCCGGCGGCAGCCGGCCTCGAAGGCCTGCCCGCGCCGGGCACGTCACATCCGCGTGTAGCTCTCGACCGTAAGCATTGCTTGTGAACGCCTTCTGTCAATTTCGCCTTTGGTCGAACGACGAAAATTATGTCGTGAATACATGTCCGCGCACGATATATATTAGTCTTTGTGAGTACGTGGCCGGCGGGTTCGGCGAGAGAAATGACGCGGCAGACGACAGTGGCGGGTGCCCGGAAGCAACAATCCTGGTCGCAGGAGGCGGAGCGGCAAGAGGCTGCGCGGCCCGCGGGGGAGGCGAACGCCCAGCGCATGGCGCCGCAGTCCGGCGATGCCGGCCGCACACCCGAGCCGCGCAATCGCCCCTCCGCCGAGCGGGGGCCTGCGGCGGGCTCCGTTCAGGCGAAGCGTGCACCTGGCCCCGTGAAGAGACTGAGCGTGCGCGCCCAGAATGTCCTGAAGGAGCTGGCAGTCGAGCTCACTGGCGAACAGCCGCCGAAGGGAAATTGGTCCCCCTCCCGCGAACTGCTGCGCGCGCTAACGGCCGAGCGCCTTGCGACTGCGCGCAATTGCGGTCCGCATACGATGCGGGAGATTGTCGACTGGGCGCAGGGCTGCGGCGTGACCATCAAGCCGGTGCTCCCACCCGGCGGTTCGCTGTCGCAGATGTGGGCGGAATTGATTGCCAACGCCTCGGCCGGCGCCTTGACCAGCGCGGAGATCGCCGGCGCGCTTCAGCGCTCGATCCGGCGGAAGAGTGTCCGCATCCCGATCGCGTTTCAGGTCATCCTGGTGAAGATCCTGCTATCGAGCTTCGAATAGGCACGCGCAAGGCCGATATTTGTGCATCTGCGGGGCCGTCGGTTGGTTCCAACTCGCCACCCTTGCTAGACTTGCCAGTGCCCGCGTCATCGGCGGGGGCGCGATGTCAAAGGCAGGGAATGGTTGAATCAAGGCGGAAGACAGGACGCGCGGCCTCTCCGGTGCCCTCAAAGGGCGGCGCGATGCGCGATGCCGACTACACGGCACTTGCGCAATTCCGCTATCAGCTCCGCACCTTCGTGGCTTTCAGCGAGACGGCAGCCCAAAGCGCTGGATTGACGCCGCAGCAGCACCAAGCGCTGCTGGCGATGAAGGGACTGGCCGATCCCAACGGCGCCAGCGTCGGTGATATCGCGCGCTTCCTTCTGATTCGGCACCATACCGCCGTCGAGCTGGTGGATCGCATGGGCAGGCTGCAACTGATCGGCCGGGAGGTCGATCCGGAGGACGCACGGCGCGTGCTGGTCAAGCTGACGGCCAAGGGCGAACAGAAGCTGCGCTCGCTCTCGCGCATCCATCTGGACGAGCTCAGTGCCGCCGCGCCCGCTCTGGCCAGGATCCTGCGGTCGTTCAAGGCCAAGAAGCGCTGAGGCTTAGGCCGCGGCCCCCTGCGCGGCGAGCTGTGCGGCCTGGTGCTCGGTGGTCAATGCATCGATCAGTTCGCCGAGCGCTTCGCCCGCGATCACCTGCGGCAGCTTGTAGAGCGTCAGGTTAATGCGGTGGTCAGTGACGCGGCCTTGCGGGAAATTATAGGTGCGGATGCGCTCGCTGCGGTCGCCGGAGCCGACCTTCTCCTTGCGCTCGGCCGAGCGTGCGGCGTCGACACGCTGCCGCTCGGCATCATAGATGCGCGAGCGCAGGATGTTCATGGCGGAGGCGCGGTTCTTATGCTGCGAGCGGCTGTCCTGCATCATCACCACGATGCCGGTCGGAATGTGGGTGATGCGGATTGCCGATTCCGTCTTGTTGACGTGCTGGCCGCCGGCGCCTTGCGCGCGCATGGTCTCGATGCGCAGATCGTCGTTCTTGATCTCGACGTCGACGTCCTCGACCTCGGGCAGCACCGCGACGGTAGCAGCCGAGGTGTGGATGCGGCCCTGCGTCTCGGTGTCGGGCACGCGCTGCACGCGATGCACGCCGGACTCGAACTTCAGCTTCGAGAACGCGCCGCGGCCCTGCACCTCCGCGATGATTTCCTTGTAGCCGCCGACTGTGCCTTCGCTCGCCGAGATCACCTCGATCTTCCAGCCCTGAAGGCTGGCGAAGCGCTCGTACATCCGGAACAGATCGCCGGCGAACAGCGAGGCCTCGTCGCCGCCGGTGCCGGCGCGGATTTCCAGCACCACGTTGCGGTCGTCCATGGCATCCTTGGGCAGCAGCGCGACGCGAATTTTCTGGACCAGATCCTCGATCTTCGAATTGAGCTCGTCGCGCTCGGCCTCCGCCATGCTGCGCATCTCGGCGTCGGTCGCGGGGTCGGCGATCAGCGCCTCGGTATCGGCGAGCTCCTTCACCGCGGCACGATAGGTCTTCACCGCCTCGATCAGGGGGGTGATCTCGGCGAGCTCGCGCGTGACCTGCACATAGCGCTCGGAGGAGAGCTGTCCGAGCGATTCGGCTTCGAGCGAAGCGTGATGCGCGAGCAGGACGTCCAGTTTGGCTTCGGGGAGTGACGGCATCGGTTTGGTCTCAAAAGGCGGAGGGAAGCGAGGCGACGACGAGCGGCAGGCCCGCTACAACGCCAGGCCCTCGGCCTCGGCGAATTCCGTCAGCTTCTGACGGATCGAGACGCTGCCGGCCGGCGCATCCAGCAGCGGGCCGAGCATCGCTGCGGCCTTCTTGACGTCGAGATCGATCACCATCGCCTTGACCGGGCCGAGCGCGGTCGCCGATAGCGACAGCGAGCGGTAGCCCATCGCGAGCAGTGCCAGCGCGCCGATCGGCTTCGAGGCCATCTCGCCGCAGAGCGACAGCGATTTCTGCGCGGCCTGCGATTTTTGCGCGATGTCGCGTAGCGCCCGCAGGATCGGCGTCGACATGGTGTCGAAACGCTCGGAGACCTTGGGATTGCCGCGGTCGACCGCGAACAGGAACTGGAACAGATCGTTGGAGCCGACCGAGATGAAGTCGACCTTCTTCAGGAGCTCGTCGAGCTGATAGAGCAGCGCCGGCACCTCGACCATGGTGCCGATGTCGATGCGCTCCGGTAGCGTGTGGCCGTGCTGGCGCAAATATGTCAGCTCGCGCTCGACCAGCGCCTTGGCGGCGTCGAACTCGGCAACCTCCGAGACCATCGGGAACATGATGCGCAGCGCGCGGCCGCCGCCGGCGCGCAGCAGCGCGCGGATCTGGCCGCGCAACAGGCCGGGCCGGTCGAGCCCGAGCCGGATCGCGCGCCAGCCGAGCGCGGGATTTTCCTCGATCACCGCCTCCATATAGGGCAGTGCCTTGTCGCCGCCGATGTCGAGGGTGCGGAAGGTGACGGGCTTGCTGCCGGCAGCGTCCAGCACGGCGCGGTAGAGCGCGAGCTGGTCGCTGGTGCGCGGCAGGCTCTGGCCGACCATGAATTGCAGCTCGGTGCGGAACAGGCCGATGCCGGCGCTGCCGGTGTCGTCGATATGGGGCAGGTCGATGGCGAGGCCCGCATTGATCAAGAGCTCGACCTTCTCGCCGTCCTTGGTGATGCAGGGCCGGTCGCGCAGCGCCAGATATTGTGCCTGGCGGCGGGCGCGGAAACGCACCCGCTCGGCATAGGCCGCTTCGATCTCCTGAGACGGGCGCACATAGATCGCGCCCGAGGTGCCGTCGACGATGATGGCATCGCCGGGATCAGCAATGCCGGGCGCGTTCGGCACCTCGCCGACGGCGGGAATGCCGAGCGCGCGCGCCACGATCGAGACGTGGGAGTTGGCGGTGCCTTCCTCCAGCACGATGCCGCGCAGGCGCTTGCGGTCGTAGTCGAGCAACGCCGCCGGTCCCATCGCGCGCGCGATGACGATGGCGTTGTCGGGCATCTGCTCTCGCGAGGGCGCGTGGTCCTGGCCGACCAGCTGCCGCATCAGGCGGTAGCCGAGATCCTCGAGATCGTGCAGCCGGTCGCGCAAATAAGGATCGGTCACGCGCAGCATGCGGGCGCGGGTGTCGGACTGGACGCGCTCGACCGCGGCCTCCGCGGTGAGGCCGGTGGCGACCGCCTCGTGCAGCTTGTGCGACCAGCCCTGGTCGTTGGCGAACATGCGGTAGGCCTCGAGCACGTCGCGATGCTCGCCGCCCTCGGCGACGTCGCCGCGCTCCAGCATGCGGTCGAGATCCGAGCGCAGCTTGGCGAGCGCGGCGTCGAGCCGCTTGATCTCCTTCGGCAGGTCCTCGGCGATGTAGTCCTTGATGACGACGCGCGGCTCGTGCAGCACGACGTGGCCGAGCGCGATGCCTTCCGAGAGGATCGCGCCGGCCTTCTGGGTGGAATGGCGCGCGGCAGGCTCAGCGCCGGGCTGGGCCAGCGCGGACAATTCGCCGGAGGCGATCAGCTCAGCGAGCACCATGGCGGTGGTCTGCAGCGCCTCGAGCTCCTCCTCGACATAGGTGCGCTTGGCACGGTTCTGCACCACCAGCACGCCGAGCGTGTTGCCGGCGCGCAGGATCGGCACGCCGAGGAAGGAATGGTAGATCTCTTCGCCGGTTTCCGGGCGGAACGAGAAGGCCGGGTGGCTTTGTGCGTCGTTCAAATTGAGCGGCGTCGCCTCGCTGGCGACAAGGCCGACCAGGCCCTCATGGGCGCTCAGCACGGTATGGTGCACGGCCTCGCGGTTGAGGCCTTCGGTGGCGTAGAGCTCGAGGGTGTTGTCGATGCGCAGCACATAGACCGAGCACACCTCGGCCACCATGTTGGCGGCGATCAGCACCACGATCTTGTCCAGCCGCTCCTGGGCCGAGACCTGCTCCGCCATGGTTTCGCGGAGCCGTCTCAACAAGACGCGGGGACCTCCCGACGCGCTCCGCATGAACCGTCAATCTCCTCCGTCTGCCCGACCCGGCGATATTGGCCGGCGGCTGGCCCAAAATTCCAGAAAAACAACCTAGTTGTTTGTCCGACGCAGGCACAAACCCAAATCTGCTCGAGATTTTGCGCTTGCGCCGAATCAGCGCCGCCTGAACTGGGACACAGTCTGCGGCAGCCCACCCTGTTCGCCGTATAGCGAATTGGGGCTTGTTTTGCCAAGCAAAACGCCTGCCAAACGCGAAGGTGTGTACACCTTCGCATTTGCTGCGACCGCTAAGAGAAAATTAGTCTAAGTCTGATCGAGGCCGTAGAGCGTGTGCAGCGTGCGCACCGCAAGCTCGGTATAGGCGGTGTCGATCAAAACCGAGAATTTGATCTCGGAGGTTGTGATGGCCCGGATATTGATATTCCGTCCGGCGAGGGACGAAAACGCCTGGGCGGCAACCCCGGCATGGCTGCGCATGCCGCTGCCGATCACCGAGATCTTGGCGACGTCGGTAGCGGTATCAAGCCTGATGTAGCCGATCTTGGCCTTGGCAGCGGTAATCGTGTCCTTGGCGCGGTTGTAGTCGGCGGCCGGCACCGTGAAGGTGAGGTCGGTGGTCTTGCCGTCCTCGGAGACATTCTGGACGATCATATCGACGTTGATATTGGCCTCCGCGAGCGGGCCAAAGATCGACGCCGCCACGCCAGGCTTGTCCTCGATCTGGCGTACCGAGATCTGGGCTTCGTCCTTCGAAAACGCGATGCCGGTGACGACGTGGCTTTCCATGATCTCCTCCTCGCTGCAGATCAGCGTGCCGGGCGGCTGGTTGGCATGCGGGTCGATATCCTCGGGCTTATCGAAGCTCGAACGGACGAAGATCGGCATGTTGTGGACCATGCCTAGTTCCACCGAGCGCACCTGGAGCACTTTAGCGCCCTGGGAGGCCAGTTCCAGCATGTCTTCGAAAGCGATCTTGCCGAGCCTCTTGGCCTTCGGCACGATTCGCGGGTCGGTGGTGTAGACGCCGTCGACGTCGGTATAGATGTCGCAGCGGTCGGCCTTGACGGCGGCCGCGATCGCCACGGCCGAGGTGTCGGAGCCGCCGCGGCCGAGCGTGGTGATGCGGTTGGTCTTGGGATCGATGCCCTGGAAGCCGGCGATGACCGCGACCTCCTTGCGATCCCTGAAGCGGTTGATGATCTCGCTGCCGTCGATGTCCTCGATCCGGGCCGAGGCATGGGCGTCGCTGGTCTTGATCGGGATCTGCCAGCCCTGCCAGGAGCGGGCCTGGATGCCCATGTTCTGGAGCACGATGGCCAGCAGGCCCGAGGTCACTTGTTCGCCGGAGGCGACGACAGCGTCATACTCGCGTGCGTCATGCATCGGCGAGGCCTCGGTGCACCAGGCCACCAGCTCGTTGGTCTTGCCGGACATCGCCGAGACCACCACGGCCACTTCGTGACCGGCGTCGACCTCACGCTTCACATGGCGTGCGACGTTGCGGATACGTTCGATATTGGCGACGGACGTGCCGCCGAATTTCATCACGAGGCGGCTCATGACGACGCGTGCATTCCTTCATAAGGATCAGTATGGTAACCCGCGCCGGACGGACGCCTCGCGGATTCCGACCGCGCGTATACAGAGGGGCGGGGCCGGGAGCAAGCGGGTTCCTGCGGGGCCAATACGGGCAATGGGTTAATCGAGGTTATGGCGCGCTATATTGACGAAATCCTGCAACCGGGCGAGCGGGTGCTGTATTCGACCAATGCGCACTGGATCTTCTATTTTCCTGCCATCCTGGCCTGGATCGTGGCGATCGCCCTGTTTGTCCTTTCCCGGCAGACGACCGCCGAAGGGCTCGTGCTACTTTGCCTGGTCGGTGCCGGCCTGGTCGCTCTAGCGGCCCTGTATTGGACCGTAAGGGCTTGGTTCCATCGTTGGACCACCGAGACCGACGTCACCAATCTCAGGGTTGTGCACAAGACTGGGTTCATCAAGCGCCGCACCTTCGAGATGGCGCTGGACAAGGTCGAGAGCGTCGACGTCGATCAGACGATTCTAGGGCGAATTCTCAATTACGGCGACGTGACCATTCGCGGCGTCGGCGAGGGGATCGAGACGATCAAGACCATCGCCTCGCCGCTGGCGTTCCGTAGTTCGATCACCACGCGGTAGGACCGCGCCTAACCATGAGCATGCAGCAAGATACACCCGCAACTGCCCAGCCGGGCTCGACCGTCGACGCCGCCGAGATCGCGAAATTCTCAAAGCTGTCGGCCGAGTGGTGGGACCCCAAGGGCAAGATGGCACCGCTGCACCGGATCAACCCGTTGCGGCTCGGCTATATCCGCGACGCCGCCTGCCGCAAGTTCGAGCGCAATGTGCGCAGCCTCAACTGCCTCGGCGGCCTGCGCGTGCTCGACATCGGCTGCGGCGCCGGCCTGCTGTGCGAGCCGCTGTCGCGCCTCGGCGCGCAGGTCATCGGCGTCGATCCCTCGGCCAGCAACATCGCCGCGGCGAAGCTGCATGCCGACAAGAGCCATCTGTCGATCGACTACCGCTGCACCGCGGTGGAGGAGATCGACCCGCGCGAGCGCTTCGATATCGTGCTGGCGATGGAGGTGATCGAGCACGTCGTCGATGTTGGCGTGTTCCTGAAGCGCTGTGCCTCGATGCTGAAGCCGAACGGGCTGATGGTGGTCTCCACCCTCAACCGCAACTGGAAGAGCTTTGCGCTCGCCATCGTCGGCGCCGAATACGTCCTGCGCTGGCTGCCGCGCGGCACCCACGAGTGGAACAAGTTCGTCACCCCCGACGAGCTGACCAAACACCTCCTCGACAACCGCCTCGTCATCACCGAGCAGACCGGCGTCGTCTACAGCCCCTTCGCCGACAAATGGGCCCTCTCGTCGGATATGGACGTGAACTACATGATGGTGGCGGAACGGATGGTGTGAGGCCGAGTGTAGGGAGACGCCGAACTGCGTCCCCAAACACGGTGTCGTCCCGGGACCCATAGCCACAGGCCTCAATCGTTAGCCAAGGCAGGCGTCCGAGCATGTACTACGTCTACATTCTCGCCAGCGGTCATCACGGAACACTCTATATCGGGATCACCAACTCGCTCCAAAAGCGGTTGGAGGAGCACCGGAGCGGCAAGGGCTCGAAATTCGTCAAACGCTATGGGGTGTACCGCCTCGTCTACACCGAAGCCTACGAGCGGGTAGAAGACGCCATTGCCCGTGAAAAGCAGCTCAAGCGCTGGAAGCGCGACTGGAAGATCGAGCTGATCGAACGCGATAACCTGGAATGGCGCGATCTGAGCGATCTCTTGGGCTGATGCGTTCGCTCGTTGAGATGGCGAGACCGTGCCACACCCTCGCTGTTGTCCCTGCGAACGCAGGGACCCATACCGCGGAATCTATCGGTGGGTAGACAGTGTTAGATGCGCGGGTTGGCACCTTTCGTCAAACTGCTCCCTGGGGTTATGGGTCCCTGCGTTCGCAGGGACGACAGTGTGCTTGTTGCGAGAGCATCGCTCCCATGACGCCCGTGTGGTTGACCGCGTGGGCGGTAGCTTGCAGGTTGACCGCGATCCTTTCCCTGCATTAGCAACCCCACATCCCCATGCTTACCATCGCCAGCCTCTGGATTCCCTTCACCGTCATTGCTGCGCTCGGGCAGGTCGCGCGCAATGCGATGCAGCGGTTGCTGACGAAGCCGCTGGGGACCTGGGGCGCGACCAATATCCGCTTCTTGTTCGGCTTCCCGTTCTCGCTACTGTTTCTCGGCGTGGTGCTGGTCGCCACCGGCGATCACCTCGGCATGCCGCCGACCGTGTTCTGGCCGTGGCTGCTGCTGGGCGCACTCAGTCAGATCATCGCCACCGGCCTGATGCTGCTCGCGATGAACGACCGCTCCTTCGTGGTGACGACTGCGTATCTCAAGACCGAGGCGATCCAGACCGCGATCTTCGGCTTCGTCTTCCTCGGCGATCACCTGATCTGGCTGAAGGTGCTGGCGATCGTCATCGCGACCGTCGGCGTCGTCATCACCGCGCTGCGCCTGGGTGGCGACAAGAGCTTTGCCGAGCTGAAGCCGACGATGACCGGCCTCGTTGCGGCGGCTGCCTTCGCGCTCTCGGCGGTCGGCTTTCGTGGTGCCATCATCAATGTGACCGGCGTATCCTTCGTGACCGCAGCATCGTTCACACTGGTGCTCGGCCTGTTCGTGCAGACGCTGATCTTGACGATTTATCTGCTCTGGCGCGCGCCAAAGGTGCTGCAGGGTATCCTCGGGATGTGGCGGCCGTCGATGCTGGCCGGCTTCACCGGAGCCTTCGCCTCGCAATTCTGGTTCCTGGCGTTCGCGCTGACGGCCGCCGCCAATGTCCGCACGCTCGCTCTGATCGAGGTGCTGTTCGCACAAGCCGTGGCGTATTACTCGTTCAAGCAGCCAATCGCGCCGCGCGAGATTATTGGCATCGCGCTGATCGTGGCGGGCGTGGCACTGCTGGTGGGTGTGTAGCCAGTTTGCTGTCATTCCGGGCGATGCGCAGCATCGAACCGGAATCTCGAGGTTCTCAGGTGCGCAATTGCGCACCATAGTTCGCGCTTTGCGCGCCCCGGAACGACTGGTAAGACTAATTCCGGTCTTCCGGCAGCGTCGGCAGCGGCGAGACCTCAATGCCTTCGTCGATCAGCGATTTTGCCTCGTCGGGCGAGGCCTCGCCGTAGATCGGGCGGTGCTCCTTGTCGCCGTAATGCATCGCGCGGGCTTCGTTCGCGAAGCGCTCGCCGACATTGTCGGCGTTCTTGACGATGTGGTCGCGCAGCTCTTTCAGCTTGGCGCGCAGCTCACGTTCCTGCGCCATCATTAGCGAGGTCGATCCGGGCGCAGCAGCCTCGGGCACGGCAGTCGTGGTTGTCGTGGGCTCCGGCGGCGGCGTGGCGCGGCCCTTCTTGCCGACAACGCGTGGCGCCATGATCGCCTTCTCGACCTTGGCGGAGCCGCAGATCGGACAGGTCACGAGCTTGCGCTTGACCTGTGAATCATAGGCCGACGAGCTCTGGAACCAGCTCTCGAACGCATGGTCGCGGTCGCAATGGAGCGCGTAGCGGATCATGCCGAGCCCCGCACCAAATGCAGATGATCCGGCCCGGCCTTGGGATCGGAGACGCCGAAGCGGCGACCGTGCTGGAGCGAGGGGATCGCGCGGCGGGCGGTCTCGACCTTGGCCGGATCGATCTTCGCCATGATGATGCCGGGCTCGACATCGCCCTCGGCGAGGATCTCGCCCCAGGGATCGATGATCAGCGAGTGACCATACGTCTCGCGCTTGTTCTCGTGGGTGCCTGCCTGGGCCGCTGCGAAGATGAAGCAGCCGGTCTCGATCGCGCGCGAGCGCAGCAGGATGTGCCAGTGCGCCTCGCCGGTCTTGCGGGTGAAGGCCGACGGCACCGTAACGAAATGCGCGCCGCTTTCGGCCAGCGCGCGGTAGAGCGCCGGGAAGCGCAAATCGTAGCAGATCGTCAGCCCGATGCGGCCCCAAGGCAGGTCGGATATCACCGCTGTCTCGCCCGGCTGATAATTGGCGGATTCGCGATAGCTCTCGCCGTCCGGCAGCTCGATGTCGAACATGTGGATCTTGTCGTAACTCGCGAGCACATTGCCCTCGGGCCCGATCAGGAAGGAGCGGTTGACCGCCTTCTCCGGCGAGAAGCGCAGCGCCAGCGAGCCGACATGGATATGGATCTTCAACTCGGCCGCGAGCGCGCGATACGCCTTTAGCGAGGTGTCGTCCTCCTCGCTCTGGAGGTGCTCGAACAGCGCCTTGCGGTTCTGCTGCATCATGTTGCTGACTTCAGGCGTCTGCACGTAGTCGGCGCCGTTGGCCGCCGCCTGCCGAATCAGCCTGGTGGCCTGCGCCAGGCTCGGCTCGGGCATCAAGCCGGTGCGCATCTGCACCATGGCGGCGGTGAAAATTCTGTTGTCGCTCATGAGACTGCCTTGACGCCTTCGAGCAGGCCGTCGAGCTTGCCCTGGCGATCGAGCGCGTAGAGGTCGTCGCAGCCGCCGATATGGGTTCCACCGATCCAGATCTGCGGGAAGGTCGAGCCCTCGCCGGCGCGGTCATACATCTCGTCGCGCCAGGACGGGTTCCTGGCGACGTCGAATTCCATGAAGCTCGCCTTCTTGCGGGTCAGAAGCGACCTGGCAGCGGAACAATAGCCGCATCCCGGCCTGGTGTAGATCTCGACAGCAGCAGTCATGGCGTCCAGCGCTCTCATTTCGTGAATCCATTGAATTATATGGGAGTTTACCGGCTCTCGACAACCCGGGCAAAGACCAGCACGTCGACCTGGGCTGCCTTGGCGCGAAGCAGAGCGCGCGCGCAGGCATCCAGCGTCGCACCTGATGTCAGGACGTCATCGACAAGGATGATGCGCCGGCCCTGCACCTCGGCCTGACGGTCGGCGGATACCTGGAATGCGCCCTGCACATTGGTGGCGCGCTGGGCCCGCGACAGGCCGATCTGCTGCTCGGTGGCGCGGACCCGGCGCAGCACCTCAGCTTTCACCTTCACCCCGCTCTGCCCTGCGATGATGTGCGCCAGCGCACCAGACTGGTTGTAGCGCCGCCGCCAGGCCCGGCGCCAATGCAGGGGCACCGGCACCAGCATGTCGGCGCCCGCGAGCAGTTCGCCGCCCGCGCGCGCCATCCAGCGGCCCATGGCGGGCGCCAGATCGGTTCGGTCCTGGTATTTCAGCGCATGTACCAGCGTGCGCGCGACGTCGTCATAACGCACCGCCGCGCGTGCCCGCTGGTAGGCCGGGGGGCTCGCGATCGCTTCCATCGACAGCATGTCGGGGCCGGGGTCGTAGACGAAGGGAATGCCGAGCCGCGGGCAGTAGGGCCGTTCGATGAACGACAGCTTCGCCCAGCATGCCGCGCAAACACCCTGGCCATCGACCGGCTCGCGGCAGGACACGCACAGCGCCGGCAGCGCAATGTCGAGCGCGAGTTTTGCCACGCGCGTCAGCAAGTGGCGACCGGCCGTCCATACGACATGGAAGGGTGTGGCAATGGAACGGTTGCGGGCGGCGTCGGCATCCATGGGGAGAGGCTAGCGCCGCATGCACCGGATTGCCAGAACCGTCGTGATCGGCGTAACCAGCGGCATGGCTCAAAACCCCCAAACACCGCCCGCCTTGTTTGATCGCGCCTTGCTGCATGCCCGGCAGCGGCGTGCTCAGGCACTAGGTGCGGTGAGCTTCCTGCTCGACCGGGTTGCCGAGGACATGTCCGACCGGCTGGCCGCGGTGATGCGCGAGTTTCATGCGCCGGCCGATCTGTGGACACCCGGTGAGGGGCTTGCGGCGCTGCGTGCGCGGCTGCCTTCCATCCGGCGGATCGTGCTCGATGCAGCAGGTGCGGAGAAATTGCCCTTTGCGCCGGAAAGTCTCGATCTCGTGGTCTCCGCGCTGGCGCTGCAATTCGTCAATGACCTTCCGGGCGTGCTCGCACAAATTCGCCGCGCGCTGAAGCCGGACGGGCTGTTGCTCGCGGCGATGATCGGCGGGGACAGCCTGACCGAGCTGCGGCAGGCCTTTGCGGCAGCGGAAGCCGAATGCGAGGGCGGTGTGTCGCCGCGCGTAGCACCATTCGCTGACTTGCGCGACATCGGCGCGCTGCTGCAGCGGGCGGGCTTTGCACTGCCGGTCACAGACGTCGATCGCGTCGTGGTGCGCTATTCCAGCGCATTCGCGCTGATGCAGGATATCAGGCGCATGGGCGCGGCCAATGTGCTGATCGAGCGGCGGCGTACGCCGAGCCGGCGCGCGACGCTGCTGCGCATGGCCGAAATCTATGCCGAGCGCTTTGCGGATGCCGACGGGCGCATCCGCGCCACCTTCGACATCATCTGGCTCTCCGGCTGGGCGCCGCATGCAAGCCAGCAGCAGCCGCTGAAACCGGGTTCGGCGAAAGCGAGCCTGGCGGAGGCGGTGAAGAAGGCGGGGGAGGAGTAAGCTAGCACTGCTGTCGTTCCGGGGCGCGCGATAGCGCGAACCCCGAATCTCGAGATTCCGGGTTCGATGCTGCGCATCGCCCCGGAATGACGATGCAAGAGCATCGTCACATCAACAAATCGATCAAATGTGGGATCAGCGGAATGTCCGCGGGCGGCATCGGATAGTCGCGCAGTTTGTTGGCGCGGACCCAGGCGAGGGTCTGGCCCTCGCGGGGCGCCACCTGCCCTTCCCAGCGCCGGCAGATATAAAGCGGCATCAACAGGTGAAACGTCTCGTAGCCGTAGCTCGCAAAGGTTAGCGGCGCCAGGCAGGGTTCGGCAACCGTGATGCCGAGCTCCTCGTGGAGCTCGCGGATCAGGCTCTGCTCCGGCCGTTCGCCGGGTTCACATTTGCCGCCGGGAAATTCCCAGAGGCCGGCCAGCGTCTTGCCTTCGGGGCGCTGCGCGATCAGCACGCGTCTGTCCGCATCGACGAGTGCGCACGCTACCACCAGTGTCAGTTTGAGATCGGCCATATGTGATTATCTGAAGATCATCCGTAACGGCTTGTTAACCCCGCTATGGCCGGCGGTTCTACGGTCTCCATAAGTCATATTTAATCGATGGTTCGTAGGGTGGGAACACTTAAAACCATTCCGGACCTGAGCCATGCATGCCGCGTTTCGCGCCCTCATTCACACGTTCGTCCGTGACAGGCGCGGCAACATCGCGGTGATCTTCGCAATTGCCAGCGTCCCGCTGATCACGGCGGTCGGCTGTGCGGTTGACTACTCCCGTGCCACCCAGACGCGGTCCAAGCTGCAGGCTGCGGCCGATGCGGCCAGCGTCGGCTCGATCGCCAAGGCCTCGCCGGCCTTTCTGGCGGCGGGCTCGATGACGTCGGACGGCCCAATTCCTGCCGGCGTGACCGACGCCCAGAACATCTTCGATGCCAACCGCGCCAATCTGACCGGCTACACGCTCAACAGCGTGACGCCGACCGTGGTCAAGAGCGGCTCGACCATCACCTCGACGGTCGCGTTCAGCGCCAATATCAACACCATCTTTCTCGGTCTGATCGGCAAGACCGCGCTGACTGTCTCCGGCACGTCGTCCTCGACGGCCAACATGCCGCTCTATGTCGATTTCTATCTGCTGCTGGACAATTCACCGTCGATGGGCGTGGGAGCCACGCCAGACGATGTCACCGCGTTGGTGAACGCGACATCGGGATCCTCTTGGGGCAACAAACAGAATTGCGCGTTCGCCTGCCACGACTACAACGATTCGAATAGCACTTACAATCTGGCGAAAACCATTGGAGCGACCACGCGCATCGATGTGCTGCGCACGGCGACCCAATCCCTGATGGACACAGCCGCTAAGACCGAGACCTATTCCAATCAGTTCCGGATGGCGATCTACGATTTCGGCGCCTCGTCGAAGACGATCGGCCTTCGCGCGCTGTTCTCACTGTCGGCCAGCCTATCGAGTGCCAAGACCGCAGCCGCGAGTATCGACCTTATGGGTGTCTACGGCAACAACGATGCTTATACGGCCGACAAAGACACGCAATTCAGCAAAATTTTTCCGGCGATGGCCAATCTGATTCCCGCATCGGGAAGCGGCACCTCGTCAGCACCGCTGAAATACCTCTTCTTTGTATCAGATGGCGTCGCCGACGAGAGCAATGCAGCTTGCTCCAAGACCATGTATAATAGTCGTTGGGGCAACATCTCGCCACGCTGCCAGTCGCCGCTGGATGCGACGCTTTGCGACGCGCTGAAGAAGAACAACGTCAAGATTGCCGTGCTCTACACGACCTATCTGAAACTGAAAGATAACCAGTGGTACATGGATTGGATCGATCCATTTAACCAGCCGCCTTTCGGGCCCTCGCCGAACAGCGAGATCGCGCAGAACATGCAGAAATGCGCCTCGCCCGGGCTCTATTTCGAGGTCAGTCCCACCGAGGGCATCTCGGACGCGATGAACGCGCTGTTCAAGAAGGCGGTCGCCGACGCGCGGATTGCGAGCTGAGGCGCGAAGCGCGTCGTTCCGGGGCGAGGCGGCGCATCGCCCCGGAATGACGGCTTTTAGCTACGACCTGTAATCTCCGTTGATCGCGACATACTCCTTGGTGAGATCGCAGGTCAGCACGCGATCGCGGCCCTTGCCGAGGCCGAGCGAGACCTTGATCGCAATCTCCGGGGCCTTCATCGCCTCCGACACCTGGGCTTCGTCATAGGACGGATCGCGCGCGCCGCTCTTGGCGACGCGGATGCCGTTGAAGAAGATCGACAGCTTGTCGCGATCGGCCGGCTCGCCGGCCTTGCCGACCGCCATCACCACGCGGCCCCAATTGGCGTCCTCGCCGGCGATCGCGGTCTTCACCAGCGGCGAGTTGGCGATCGACATCGCGATCTTGCGCGCCGAGGCCTTGGTCTTGGCGCCCTCGACCGTGATCTCGACCAGCTTGCGCGCGCCTTCGCCGTCGCGGGCGACCTGCTCGGAGAGGTTGGCGAGGATCTGGTTGAAGGCTTTCACAAAGGCCTTGAGCCTGGGATCGCTGGCGCGGCTGATCTTTGGTCCGCCGTGTTCGGCGGCGGCGCCCGTCGCGAACGCCAGCAGCGTGTCCGAGGTCGAGGTGTCGCCGTCGATCGTCACCGCGTTGAAAGTGTCTTCGACACCGGCCTTGAGCAGCGCCTGGAGCGCGGCGGGCGCGATCGGCGCGTCGGTGAAGATGAACGACAGCATCGTCGCCATGTCGGGCGCGATCATGCCGGCGCCCTTGGCCATGCCATTGATGGTGACCTTGGCCTTGCCGAGCTTCACGGTCGCGGTCGCGACCTTGGGGAAGGTGTCAGTGGTCATGATCGCCTTGGCGGCGGCGAAGTAATCGCCTGCTTCGGCGGTCTCCGCGAGACGTCCCAGCACGCCGTCGAACTTGGTCGCGTCCAGCGGCTCGCCGATCACGCCGGTCGAGGCCAGGAAGATCTCGCTCTCGCTGCACCCGACCGCCTTGGCCGCGATCTTGGCGGTCAGGGCGGTGGAGGCGCGGCCGGTCTTGCCGGTGAAGGCATTGGCATTGCCGGAATTGACGACCAGGGCACGGGCCTTGCCGCCCTTCAGTTTGGCGCGGCACCATTCCACCGGTGCGGATGGGCACTTCGATTTGGTGAAGACGCCGGCCACCGCGGTGCCCTTGTCCATGATGGCGAGCAGCACGTCGGTGCGGTTGTTGTAGCGGATGCCGGCCTCGGCCGTCGCAAGACGAACGCCCGCGATCACGGGCATGTCGGGAACGTTCTTCGGGGCGAGCGGGGAGACGGTTGAGGACATCGCTTGTGCCTTGATGAGGTCTGGACATGCAGATGGCCGGGCGATGCCCGGCCATTGCGATGCTTAGATACTCTTGGCGTCAGCGAAGTGACAGCAAATTCTTACTTCTTGGCTGGGGGCGCCATCTTGTTGTCGGACGGCTTCGCATCGGCAGGCTTGGCATCGGCCGGCTTGGCGTCCTTGGACGCGTCCGCCTGGTCCATCCGCTCGACCTTGGCATCCGCGCGCAGCTTGGCGACATAGTCGGCCTGGGCCTTGCGGGTGACGTACTGCTCGATCTGGGGTTTGACCTGCTCGAAGTCCGGCGCCTTGCGGTTGCGCTTTTCCTCGACCTTGATGACGTGCCAGCCGAACTGTGACTTCACGGGGTCGGAGATCTTGCCCGGCTCCAGCGCGAACGCGACGGCCGAGAATTCCGGCACCATCTGCTCCTTGGTGAAGAAGCCGAGGTCGCCGCCGTCGGCGGAGCCCGGATCCTTGGACTTCTTCTTGGCGAGCTCGGCGAAATCGGCGCCCTTGTCGAGCTCGGCCTTCACCGCCTTGGCCTCGTCCTCGGTCTCGACCAGGATATGGCGGGCGCGCACTTCCTGCTCGCCGGTGATCTGCTTGGAGGCCTCCTCATAGACCTTCTTCATGGCGTCAGGGGTGGTCGCCGCCTTACCTTCGTTGGCCAGCAGGCTGTCCATCAAGAGGCGATTGCGGGCGAACGCCATCCGCTTCTTGAACTCCTCGCCGTCGGCGACCTTCTTGTCCTCGGCAGCCTTGGACACGATCTTCATGTCGATCAGGAACGAGAGGACGTTCTCGTCCTTGGTCGCCGGATCCATCTGGGCAAGGCTCGGTCCGAGCTCCTCCTCGGCCATGGCGACGTCGCTCTTCTTGATTTCGGCGCCATTGACCTTGGCCAAAACGGGATCGTCGGCCGCCCGGAGCGGGCCGGCGACCGCCAGGGACAGCACCAGGGCAAAGCAGCCAGCCAGGGCGGACGCATGGCGGAAACGCTGGCCGGTGGTTACCGGGAACGAGGTGGTCATGGAAAATCCTTATGTTGAAGCAGGGGCTGCTCGAGCGGGGCGGACACTCGCCCAATTCAGGGGCGCTTGGCAACGCGAAAAGTCTGTCAAAATGATGAATTAGCTGCAATGCGCCCGCCGTTGACAAGGCCCTGACCGGGCCATATCTCTGCCCGGTCGCGACCAGGGCGATGGCGCTTATTTTGCTGCGTTTTTGGCCGTTGAACCCAGACTTGCCCAATTCCCACCCAAATGGCGGATGACCCCCCGCAGTCCGGGCTCTGGCGCCATCAGGCGTCACGGTGAGTTGATAGGCTAGCGGGTGACAACATCTTGGCTGCAACGCGGTTGAATCGCGAACACAGGAACTAGGCATGATCGGCGCGCTCGCCCGCAAGTTTTTCGGCTCCGCCAACGACAGGCGGGTGAAGGGATATCAGTCCCGCGTCAGCGCGATCAACGCGCTCGAGCCCGAGATGGTCAAGCTCTCCGACGAGGAGCTCAAGGCCCGCACCGCCGACTTCAAGAAGCAGCTTGCCGAGGGCAAGACGCTGGATGACCTCTTGGTGCCAGCCTTCGCGACCGTGCGCGAGGCCGCCAAGCGCACGCTCGGCCAGCGCCATTTCGATGTCCAGCTGATCGGCGGCATGGTGCTGCACGAGGGCGATATCGCCGAGATGAAGACCGGTGAAGGCAAGACGCTGGTCGCAACGCTGGCGGTGTACCTGAACGCGCTCGCCGGCAAGGGCGTCCACGTCGTCACCGTCAACGATTATCTCGCCCGCCGCGACTCCAACTGGATGGGGCAGATCTACGGCTTTCTTGGCATGACCACCGGCGTGATCGTCCATGGCCTGGACGATTCCGAGCGCAAGGCCGCCTATGCCTGCGACATCACCTACGGCACCAACAACGAATACGGCTTCGACTACTTACGCGACAACATGAAGTACCGGCTCGAGGACATGGTCCAGCGGCCGCACTTCTTCGCCATCGTCGACGAGGTCGACTCCATCCTGATCGACGAGGCGCGCACGCCGCTGATCATTTCGGGCCCGCTCGACGACCGCTCGGACTTCTACAACACCATCGACGGCTTCCTGCCCAAGCTCGACAAGACCGACTACGAGGTCGACGAGAAGCAGCGCACGGTGACGCTGACCGAAGGCGGCATGGAAAAGATCGAGACGCTGCTGCGCGATGCCGGCCAGCTCAAGGGCGAGTCGCTCTATGACGTCGAGAACGTCTCCGTCGTGCACCACATCAACCAGGCGCTGCGCGCGCATACGCTGTTCACCCGCGACAAGGATTACATCGTCCGCGACGACGAGGTCGTCATCATCGACGAGTTCACCGGCCGCATGATGCAGGGCCGCCGCTATTCCGAAGGCCTGCACCAGGCGCTGGAAGCCAAGGAGCACGTCACGGTCCAGCCGGAAAACCAGACGCTGGCCTCGATCACGTTCCAGAACTATTTCCGGATGTATGAAAAGCTCGCCGGCATGACCGGCACGGCGTTGACCGAAGCGGACGAGCTCTTTGACATCTACAAGCTCGAGGTGGTGGAGATCCCGACCAACCTGCCGGTCGCGCGCCTGGACGAGGACGACGAGGTTTATCGCACCCAGAACGAAAAATACGCCGCCATCCTTGCCGAGATCGAGCGCGCCAATTCGCGGTTGCAGCCGGTGCTGGTCGGCACGGCCTCTATCGAAAAATCGGAAGTGATCGCCGAATACCTCAAGAAGCACGGTTACCGGCAGATCGATTTCGGCAACGAAAATTCGATGCAGAAGCTCTATGCCGCGGCGCGCGCCGGCAAGCCGGCCAAACTGTTCGCGGTGCTGAACGCGCGCTTCCACGAGCAGGAAGCCTATATCGTGGCGGAGGCCGGCGTCCCCGGCGCGATCACGATCGCGACCAATATGGCCGGCCGCGGCACCGACATCAAGCTCGGCGGCTCGCTCGAGATGCGCATCCCGAAGGAGACGGCGGGCATCGAGGACGAGGCCGAGAAGGCCAGGAAGATCGAGCAGATCAAGGCCGACGTCGAGCGGTTCCGCGACATCGTGCTCAAGGCCGAGGAGACCGTCGAGATCGAGCCGGCGAAAGGCTCGAAGCCCGCCAAGACGGTGACGAAGCCGGGCGGCCTCTACATCATGGGCTCCGAGCGGCATGAATCCCGCCGCATCGACAATCAGCTCCGCGGCCGCTCCGGCCGTCAGGGCGACCCCGGCCGCTCAAAATTCTTCCTGTCGCTGGAAGACGATCTGATGCGCATTTTCGGCTCGGATCGTCTCGACAGCATGCTCCAGCGTCTCGGCCTGCAAGAGGGCGAGGCTATCATCCACCCCTGGATCAACAAGGCGCTGGAGAAGGCGCAGCAGAAGGTCGAAGCGCGAAACTTCGACATCCGCAAGAACCTGCTCAAGTTCGACAACGTCCAGAACGACCAGCGCAAGGTGATCTTCGACCAGCGCGTCGACCTGATGAAGGATGACAGCGTTGCCGAGACCGTCTCCGACATGCGCCACGCCTTCATCGACGACCTCGTCGCCAAGCACGTGCCCGAGCATGCCTATGCCGAGCAGTGGGACGTCGCCGGCCTGAAGGAAGAGCTGAAGCGCGTGCTCGATCTCGACCTGCCGGTCGAGGATTGGGCCAAGGAAGAGGGCATCGCCGACGAGGAGCTGCTCAACCGCATCGAGACCCGCGCCGACGAGCACATGGCGGCCAAGGTCGGGCAATGGGGCCCCGACGTGATGCGTTACGTCGAGAAGACCATTCTGCTCCAGACGCTGGACCATCTCTGGCGCGAGCATCTGATCATGCTCGACCATCTGCGCCAGGTCATCGGCCTGCGCGGCTACGGCCAGCGCGATCCCTTGCAGGAATACAAGACCGAGGCCTTCAACCTCTTCCAGGAGATGAGCGCTCATTTGCGCGAGGCCGTCACCGCGCAGCTGATGCGCGTCGAGATCGTGCCGCCGGAGCAGGAGGCACCGATGCTACCCGCGATGGAAGCGCACAAGTTCGATCCGAACACCGGCGAGGACGAAATGGCCATCGCCAGCGTCTCGCTGGCTCCGCAGCATACCGACGCCGCGCTGCGCGATCCGAAGAATCCGGCCAGCTGGGGCAAGATCGGCCGCAACGAGGATTGCCCGTGCGGCAGCGGCAAGAAGTACAAGCACTGCCACGGGCGGTACGCGTAAGGCCTGAATTTTGTGAGGCGCGACGTCAGCGCCTCACTCCCTGTCGTCGCCCGGCTTGACCGGGCGACCCAGTACGCCGCGGCCTCTCAACTCAATCACAATCCTCCCTGCAATACGCGATCGCCCGCCCCAATGTGCAATTTGCGCAAGCGGCGGGCGATGACGGCTGTGTGTGTTTCGAGTGCAAACGTCGCGGTGACTACTTCACCGCGCCAAACCGGCTGTCGAACGAATTGGACGACACCACCGGTGCTGCGCCGGCGATCTGCGCGCCGTCACCCAGGCCATCGTTCATTGAGGGCTTCAGCACGGGGCGGGTTGCGGCGACGACCTTGGTCTCGGCGGGCTTCGCCGGTTCGGCGGGTTTGGCGGCAACTGCCGGCTTGTCCTTCGAACCATCGTGGTGACCCGGCACGAACCGCGTCACGGCGGCCTTCAGCTTGGAGGCCGTGCTCGGCGGTGCGGGCGCCGGCCTCACCGACGCGGTCGCTTGTGGTGCCGCTGACGCGGTCGCCGTCCTGTCGGCGGTGCCCATGCCCATCTTGCGGCCGAGATTGGAGAAGAAGCCACCGGATTTCTCGGCTGGTGCCGCAGTCGCGACACGTGTGCTGGTCGCGGGCGCGCTGACCGCAACGACCGGCTTTTCCTGCGGCGCGGCTGCGATCGCGTCGAGGTTTGGCTTCGGCGGATTGACGGTCCCGGGAATGGTGCCGGGCGCCTTCGACATCGCGAGCATCTGCAGCGTGGTGCCTTCGGCGCTCTCCGACAGGCCGGTCGAGCCTTCCGGAATTTTCGCCGCGAAGATCTTGTTCATGCCGCCATCGATGCCGGTGTTCAGGCGCGCCACGGGCGTGCCCTTGGCGACGAGCTTGTTGTACTCGGCCTCGTCGCGCTGCTGCTTCTCGCGCACGGCGCTGGCGATATCCTCGGGGATGACATAGGCCGGGCACTTTGCCGAGGCGTCGAACACGGGATCGCGCTTGGCGTCGGGCGCTTTCGCCGCGTCGAAGACGTACTTCTTCTCGCAGAAATCGACCTTCGGCTCCTGCCGCGTCACCTCGAAATGATCATAGCCTTCCTTGATCATCCGCCAGAACGGCATGTTCGGATTGTTGCGGTGCCTGGCCATGTTCACCGGCGTCATCCGGAATGGATAGGCCTGGAACTGGAAGGCCTTCTGGCCGCCGAAAAAGGACTCGCGCCCGAGCGAATAGATCTCCGCGATCTGCTCGTCCGTCATGGCGTAGCAGCCGCGCGAGGAGCAATCGCCATGCACCATCAGCTGCGAGCCGGTGCGGCCGAGCGCCTTGTCGAACGCGTTGGGGAAGCCGGTATTGAACGAGAGGTAATAGGCCGATTGCGGATTCATCTGGCTCGGATTGATCGAGTAGAATCCTTCCGGCGCCTGTCGGTCGCCTTCGCGCACCTTGGGGCCGAGATCGCCCGACCAGCGGCAGATCGGATAGGTCTTGAGCAGCGCGAACTGGCCGGAGCGGGTCTGCTTCCAGACCTCTAGCTCGGCCTCCTGCTTGAACAGGCGGATCAGGATCGGCGATTGCAGATCCATGTCCTTCTCGCCCATCGCGGCGACGAGTTTGGGCGGGACCGGCTGGTTGGCCTTGGCGTTGGTCGCCAGCGACACCTGATCGGTATCGCAGCCGGCGAGCACAATGCTGGCGGCAAGCGCAACCGAAGCCAAGAGCGCGCGAGCAAGCGAACGAGAATTCAAGATGGACCCCACAACGTGCCGGGCAAGAAGCGCGAACCCCGATCCTTGGAGCCTGGCCTGACCGGAGAACCGGACTTTTTAGACCAAGCCCCAGCGCTTATGCCCTGAAGCCATTGATTAAAATTCTAACCTCCGCCCCTCTTGGTCGCAACCCGAGCGGGGATCACGAGCCCGTTGGCGAGAGGGCGTGGTCAACAGAGACTTAAACTGGGCCGTAACCTGGGACGGAAATTGGGCTTTGCAGCCAAACCGGTACTGAGATCGCCGATTTGGGCAAAAAAAGGGTTAATGCGGGGTTACCGGGGCCGGTCCGGCGGATCGTCATTCCGGGGCGGTGCGCAGCACCGAACCCGGAACCTCGAGATTCCGGGTTCGCCCTTCGGGCGCCCCGGAATGACCAGAATAAATAAAATCAGCCCAGTTTCCGGCCGATATCGAGGAATTTCTGCCGGCGCTGCTTGCGGATGGCGTCGCCGTCGAGGCCTCGCAGCTCGTCGAAGGCCTTGGCGATGGCATCGCCCGTGGTGGCGATCATGGCGGCGGGGTCGCGATGGGCGCCGCCGACCGGCTCCTTCAAAATGCTGTCGATCACCCCGAAGCGCAGCATGTCCTGGGCAGTGATCTTCATGTTGTTGGCGGCTTCCTGCGCCTTGCTGCCGTCGCGCCACAGGATCGAGGAGGCCGCTTCCGGCGAGATCACGCTGTAGATCGCGTGCTCCAGCATCAAGACCTTGTTGGCGGTGGTGATGGCGATCGCGCCGCCGGACATGCCCTCGCCGGTGATGATGGCGACGTTCGGCACGGTCAGCGCCATGCAGGCGTCGGTCGAGCGCGCGATCGCTTCGGCTTGGCCCCGCTCCTCGGCGCCGATGCCGGGATAGGCGCCGGCGGAATCGGCGAGCGACAGCACAGGCAGGCCGAACCGCTCGGCCATCTCCATCAGCCGCACGCATTTGCGATAGCCTTCAGGCCGCGCCATGCCGAAATTGTGCTTGATGCGGCTCTCGGTGGAATCGCCCTTTTCCTGGCCCATCACGCAGATCGCTTCGCCACGGAACCGGCCGAAGCCGGCGACCAGCGCCTCGTCCTCGCCAAATTTGCGGTCGCCGGCGAGCGGGGTGAATTCGGTGATCAGGCCCTTGATGAAGTCGTTGAAATGCGGCCGCTGCGGATGCCGCGCCACCAGCGTCTTCTGCCACGGCGTCAGGTTTTGGTAGAGGTCGGCCAGCGCCTGCGCTGCCTTGTCCTCGATCCGGCCGATTTCCTCGGCGATGTCGGTGCCCGAGGCCGCAAGCGTGCGCAATTCATCGACCTTGGAGTCGAGCTCGGCGACGGGCTTTTCGAAATCGAGATAGCTGCGCATCTGGTCTGGCATCAACTCAATATAAGGGGCGGGGCTACGAGGCGAAGCGAGGTTGGCTTCTGGATAAGAAGTGTAGCTTCTTCAAGGGCTTGACCTGTGCGCTTGGTGGAAGCGCGCCAAATCACGGATAAGGCCACGGCTCTTTCTGCGGAGATGTGGCCGAAGTCAAGGCGGTTTCGGCCGCCACTGCGCGGTGGCGGCTACTTCTCCGCCAGCGGGTGCAGGTCGCGCACCAGGCTTTTCAACCGCTCCTCGACCACATGGGTATAGATCTGGGTGGTCGAGATGTCGGTATGGCCGAGCAGGGTCTGCACGATGCGCAAATCTGCGCCGTTGTGCAGGAGGTGGCTGGCGAAGGCGTGCCGCAGCACGTGCGGAGAAACCAGTCGGGCCTGCAAGCCCGAGGCGACCGCGAGCTCCTTGAGATCACGGGCAAAATGCTGCCGCGTCAGGTGCCCGCTTTCGCCGAACGAGGGAAACAGCCATTTCGAGGCGGCGAGACTGTCTTTCTTTTTCTCCGTCTTGGCCGCCTCCGTCGCCGCGAGATAATCCGCCATCGCCTGCCGCGAGGCCTCGTTGAGCGGCACCAGCCGCTCCTTGTCGCCCTTGCCGCGCACCACGATCATGCGAGCATCGCGCTTTGCCGCCGAGCGCGGCAGCGACACCAGCTCGGAGACGCGCAAGCCCGTCGCGTAGAGCACCTCGAGCAGGCAGTAGAGCCTTAAAGCGCGCAGCCGCTGCGATGGCGAGGCATCCGTTGCCTCGCTCATCTCCTTGGCACGGCGGAGCATCCGGTCGACATCTGATATCGACAGCACCTTCGGCAGGCCGCGGCCGCGCTTGGGACCGGACAGGATCGCCGCGGGATCCTCGGCTCGGATGCGCTCGTTCAGGAGAAAGCGGAACAGATGCCGCATCGCCGACAGCCGCCGCGCGACGCTGGAGGATTTGAAGCCGCGCGCGTCGAGATCTCCGAGATAATCGCGCAGCGTCTGAGTTTCGGCGTCGGCAAAGTTATGGCCGACGCGGGCCAGAAACTCGGAGAAATCGGTGAGGTCGCGACGATAGGCGTCGAGCGTATTGGGACCGGCGCCTTGTTCCGCCGCGAGCATGTCGAGGAACAGGCCGGTGAGCTTGGCGTCTGTGGGCTTGCTGGGCAATTTGCGCATGCCTTGGAGGCTAGCTCCTATTTCTTGAGAAACTTATCCGGCGGGATCGTCACGGTCATTTCTCGCGGCTTTGGATTGACGAAATTGGCCAGCGCGAAGACCACGCCATAGACGATGCCGGCGATCACGGCGACGACCGTCAGGAAGCGGAACAGGCTGGGCATCGGGCAAGGTCTCGACGACGTCTTGAACAGGCAAATTAACCAATGAAATCATCCAACATGTTCGCCGTTTCGTGGCAAGAGTCCTCTGGCGAGGGCCCCGAGGGGGTCGTATAGGTGGCCTGGATGCCGTCTTTGGCGGCAGATTGAGCGAGATCCAATCGAGCGAAATAATGTCCGACGCCGCGTTGCCAGCCCAAGCGAGCCCTGAGGCCGACATCCTGTCGGCGCTGGGGGCGCGTTCGATCGTGCTGGTCGGCATGATGGGCGTCGGCAAGTCGACCATCGGCCGCCGCATGGCGGCGCGGCTCAAGCTGCCCTTTATCGACGCTGACACCGAGATCGAGGCGGCGGCCGGCATGACCATACCGGAGATTTTCGAGCGCCATGGCGAGCAGCATTTCCGCGACGGCGAGGCGCGGGTGATCGCGCGCCTGCTCGACGGCGGGCCGCTGGTGCTGGCAACCGGCGGCGGTGCCTTCATGCGCGAGGAGACGCGAAACCGCATCGCGGCCAAGGCGATCTCGATCTGGCTCAGGGCGGACCACGACGTCATCATGCGCCGCGTCCGCCGCCGTGCCGATCGCCCGCTGCTCCAGACCGCCGATCCCGAAGGAACCGTGACGCGCCTGCTCACCGAGCGCGAGCCGGTCTACGGCAAAGCCGACCTCACCATCGCCTCGCGCGACGTGCCGCACGACAGAATCGTCGACGAGACCATCGAGACGCTGCGCGCGCATCTTTGCGGCGAGAGCGCGTCCCAGCCTCCAGCCGACGTCGCGAGTGCCGTTCGATGACCGCGCCCCTGAAGCATTCCGATCCCGTCAACGTCAACGTCGCGCTGGAGAATCGCGCCTACGACATCGTCATCGGCCGCGGCGTGCTGTCCTCGCTCGGCGAGCGGGTTGCGCGCTTGCGCCCCGGCGTACGCACGGCAATCGTCACTGACCGCACCGTTGCCAAATACTGGCTCGAGCCGACTGAGGCTTCGCTTGCCGCCGCCGGCATTCCGGCCTCGCGTATCGTGGTCGAGGAAGGCGAGATCTCAAAAACCTATGCGGGCCTCGAAAGGGTCAGCGAGGCCCTGATCGCCGCAAAAATCGAGCGCAACGATCTCGTCATCGCGCTCGGCGGCGGCGTGGTCGGCGATCTCGCCGGCTTTGCCGCGGCGATCCTGCGCCGCGGCGTCGATTTCGTGCAGGTGCCGACCTCGCTGCTGGCACAGGTCGATTCCTCCGTCGGCGGCAAGACCGGCATCAACTCGCCCCAGGGCAAGAATCTGCTCGGCGCGTTTCATCAGCCGGTGCTGGTGATTGCCGACACCGCGGTGCTCGACACGCTATCGCCGCGGCAGTTCCGGGCCGGCTATGCCGAGGTCGCCAAATATGGCGTGCTCGGCGACGAGGCCTTCTTCTCCTGGCTGGAGAAGAACCATTCCGACATCTCCAGGGGCGGCTCCGCTCGCGAGCACGCGATCGCGACCTCCTGCCGCGCCAAGGCGGGCGTCGTCTCGCGCGACGAGCGCGAGACCGGCGAGCGCGCGCTGCTCAATCTCGGCCACACTTTCGGTCACGCGCTGGAAGCTGCGACCGGCTTCTCTGACCGCCTGTTCCATGGTGAAGGCGTTTCGATCGGCATGACGCTGGCGGCGCAGTTCTCGGCCAATCTCGGCATGATCGGTGAGGCCGATGCGGCTCGCGTCGAGCGTCACCTCATCGAGGCCGGATTGCCGACGCGCCTGCAGGACATCGCCGGTTTCGCGCAGGAGGGCCTCGCGGATGCCGACGCGCTGATGGCGCTGATGGCGCAGGACAAGAAGGTCAAGCGCGGCAAGCTCACGTTCATCCTGCTGGAGGCTGTGGGGCGTGCCGTCATCGCGAAAGACGTGGAGCCGGCTCCTGTGCGCGACTTCCTGAAAGAGAAGCTTGCGCAAAAAGCCTGAAACGCGGCTGAATTTCGCTAAAGCGTTTTCGAGCGAAGTGGGTACCGGTTCGCGTCAAGAAAACGCGTCAAGACAAGAAACCAGAGTGTGTCATGGACTGGCTCGGCTTCACCATCGTCGTCATCTGCCTGCTCGTCTCGGGCTTCTTCGCCGCGAGCGAGACCGCGCTGACCGGCGCCTCACGCTCCAGCATGCTGCGGCTCTCCAAGCAGGGTAATCGCGATGCCGATGTGGTTTCGCAACTGCTCGACATGCGTGAGCGCCTGATCGGCGCGCTGCTGCTCGGCAACAACATCGCCAATATCACCGCCTCCGCGCTCGCCACCAGCATCTTCACCGCCTGGTTCGGCGATGTCGGCGTGCTCTATGCCACCGGCCTGATGACGGCGCTGGTCGTGATCTTCGCGGAAGTGCTGCCCAAGACCATCGCTATCAACGCACCGGACCGCATGGCGCTCGCGGTCGCGCGTCCGATGCGGCTGACGATGTATGTGCTGGGGCCGCTGCTGCGGGTGGTCGAAGTCATCGTCCGCCTGTTGATGCGCGGCTTCGGTCTCGCCGGCGAGCACCAGGCGATCCTGTCGCCGACCGAGCGCCTGCGCGGCGCAGTCGATCTCCTGCACCATGAAGGCAAGTTCGAGAAGCAGGACCGCGACATGCTCGGCGGCCTGCTCGATCTGCGCGAGCTCCAGGTCTCCGACGTCATGATCCATCGCACCGAGATGACGATGATCAACGCCGACCTGCCGGCGGAGGAGCTGGTGCGCGAGGTGCTGGCGACCGAATACACCCGCATTCCGCTGTGGCGCGAGAAGCCGGAAAACATCATCGGCGTGCTCCACGCCAAGGATCTCTTGCGCGCGATCCGCGCCTCCGACGGCGACACCTCGCGCATCGACGTCTCCACCATCGCGCTGCCGCCCTGGTTTGTGCCGGAGATGCGCCCGGTCTCCGAGCAGTTGAAGGCATTCCGCCGCCGAAAAACCCATTTCGCGCTCGTCGTCGACGAGTATGGCGAGGTTGAAGGTCTCGTGACGCTGGAAGACATTCTGGAGGAGATTGTCGGTGACATCTCCGACGAGCACGACGTCGTGGTCGCGGGCGTGCGGGCCCAGCCGGACGGCTCCGTCGTGGTCGACGGCTCGGTGCCGATCCGCGACCTCAACCGCGCCATGGACTGGCGCCTGCCCGATGAAGAGGCAACCACGGTTGCCGGTCTCGTCATTCACGAGGCGCGCTCAATCCCCGACCGCGGCCAGAGTTTTACGTTCCACGGCTTCCGCTTCCGCGTCCTCCGCCGCGAACGCAACCGCATCACCGCGCTCCGTATTTCACCGGTCCCGCGCGACGCGGAGCTGGAAGAGGCCAAGCCGCGGCGGGCGGGGACGTCGTTTTAGCCTCACACTCGGTGTAATCGCCCGCCTTGTGCGCACTTGCGCACTGGGGCGGGCGATCCAGTACGCCGCGGCCTATCGATTGAGTCTCGACAGCAGTATTTACTGGATGCCCCGCCCCCGTGCGCAATTGCGCACTAGGCGGGGCATGACAGCGGAGGTTACGTCCCCCCTTCCCCCGGCGCCTGCGCGTGGATCGCCAGCGCGTGCACGCTGCCGGAGAGTTCCCCGGCCAGCGCCGCATTTATCATGCGGTGGCGGTCGACCCGGCTCTTCCCTTTGAAGGCTTGAGATACGATATAAACGCGAAAGTGCGTTTCGCCGCTCGGCCGATGTCCGGCGTGGCCCTCGTGCAAATGTGACTCGTCGACGACTTGCAGGCTCTCCGGTGTGAAAGCTTCCTGCAACTTGTTGCTGATAGTATCTTTCATGAGCATGAGTGCCATTAAGGGACGCGATCGTACCCCGTCAATGCCATAGGCCGCCTCTGGCGGCCGTTCTAAGTACACCGAAGTGAAACTTCGGCTACGGGTTATCAGCTAATTGCAATGTCAAGACTTGAAGGTTTTCGCATTGCGTAGTCAAAGTCAGCCATGCCGATCGATTCATCAAAGTTCTTCGACTCCATCCGCGTGAAGCCGCGGGGCAAGCAGCCGGAAGTGAAGCCGCGCGACACCGCGGTCGGTTGCGAATGGGCCGGATGCCAGAACAAGGGCGCGCACCGCGCCCCGAAAGGCCGCGAGAACCAGCGCGAGTATTGGCACTTCTGCTTGAATCACGTGCGCGAGTACAACCAGAACTACAATTTCTTCTCCGGCATGAACGCCGACGCCGTCGCGCGCTACCAGAAGGATGCGCTGACCGGCCATCGTCCGACCTGGAAGATGGGCGCCAATGGCGGCGTCAAGAAGGGCGCGGAAGCCGAGATCGACGGCGCGTTCGATCCCTTCAGCATGTTTAGTGAGATCAATGGCCGCGCGGGCTGGCGAAAGGGCCCGGAGGCCCAGCCCAAGGTCGAGACGCGCAAGGTGATGAACGCCGAGCGCAAGGCACTCCAGGTCATGGGCCTCGGCCCGAGTGCCACGCTCGCCGACGTCAAGACCAAGTACAAGGCCCTGGTGAAGCAGCACCACCCCGACGCCAACGGCGGCGACCGCTCCACCGAGGATCGCCTGATCGAGATCATCAAGGCGTATAATTATCTGAAGACGGTGGTGCGGGAGGCGTAAGGCCTCGTGCTCGCTTTGGCTCGGAGGCGCGCAAGTTTTGACACACTCTCGGTGTCGTCCCGGCGAAGGCCGGGACCCATAACCCCAGGGAGTAGTTTGGCGAAAATTCGCAGTGAAGAGTCCTCCCGCGGTACTACCACTTGCGCCCATCGATAAATCACGCGGTATGGGTCCCGGCCTTCGCCGGGACGACAGCGGAGTGATTGGCTCCGCCATCGTGCTCCTGCTGCAAGCTATTCTCTCAGAGCCGCCGGCATCGCTCCCACATAAGACGAACTCGGCCGGATCAGCCGTCCCGTGCGCTGCTGCTCACGCGCATGCGCGGTCCATCCTGCGCTACGCGCCACCGCGAAGATCGGTGTGAAGGCCTGCCTTGGAATCGCCAGTGCATCGAGCAGGATCGCGGTGAAGAACTCGACATTGGTCTCCAGCGGCCGCTCCGGATTTTTCTTGCGCAGCGCGCTGCGGACATAGGCCTCGACCTCGCCGGCAAAGGGCAGGTCGGTGCCATTGGACGCCAGCGCCTCGACCGCGGTCTTGAGCACGTCCGCGCGCGGATCGCGGACGCGATAGACGCGGTGGCCAAAACCCATCATCCGCTCGCCGCGCGCCAGCGCCGCATCCACCCAGGGCTGGATCCGCTCGCGCGAGCCGATTGCATCCAGCATTTCCAGCACCGGCTCCGGCGCGCCGCCGTGCAGCGGGCCGGTCAGCGCGCAATAACCGGCGGTGACGGCGGCGAACATATCGGCCTGCGTCGAGGCCACCACCCGCGCGGTGAAGGTCGAGGCATTCATGCCGTGGTCGCTGGCGGTGACGAGATAGGCGTCTAACGCGGTGACCTCGCGCGCGGCGGGCGTGCGCCCATGCAGCATGCGCAGCGTATCGGCGGCATGGCTCACGGTGGGATCCGGCGCGATCGGCTCGAGCCCTTTTGCGCGCCGGACCAGCGCACCCGCGATTACCGGAAATGCGCCGACGATAGTCGCTTCGTGCTCCAGCCCGTGCTCGGCGCGCAGGCCCGCGACCGCCGCACGAAATCCATCGATGATGCCCATGCCCGGGGTTGCCGGCAGCAGCTCGGAGAGCCGCGCGAAGGCGCGTTCGCGCGCCGCGCCCAGGCTCGCCCGCACATTTGCTTCGGTGAGGGTGGTTTTGCTCGCGCCGTTCCAGAGCCGGGCAGTGACGTCCTCGAAGCTCGATTTGGCGACTAGCTGGCCGACATGCTCGCCGGCGATGATCAGCTCGCCGCGCTCGCCGTCGACATGGCTCAGCACGGTTTCGGCGGCGGGAACGCCGTCCAGCCCGATCTGGCTTTTCGTGAGGTGGATGTTCATGGCCCAAATCTCCGTTTGCACTGCACCAGGAGAAAATCGGACCTCTCGACAGATTGATCAATCTTGATTACATCAATCAATATGAAAAATTCTGATGGGCTGTATCTCTCCGCGCGGGAAGCCGCCGCCGAGCTCGCGATCTCGCCGGCCACCCTCTACGCCTATGTCAGCCGCGGCCTGATCCGCTCCGAGCCGACGCCGGACTCACGCAAGAATCGCTACCGTGCCGAGGACGTCCGCGCCCTGAAGGAGCGCCGGGTGCCGTCGCCCGAGCCGCGCGGCCTCCGCAGCTTCGATGCCGACCTGCCCGTCATGGACACGGAGATCTCGACCATTACCGAGGAGGGCGCGATCTACCGCGGTGTGAACTGCATCGATCTCGCGGAGAACGACACGCTGGAGCACACCGCAACGCTGCTCTGGGACGTCTCCGACGTCGATCCATTCGATCAGGACAATCAGCCAAAAATCTCCGATGAGATGCGCGCGATTGCGGAAGCTGCCCGACGCGCAGCGCCGATCGACCGCGCCATCGCCGTGCTCGCGCTGGCTGCCAGCGCCGATTCCCGCGCCTTCACCCGCGCGCCCGATGGCCGTGCGTTGGTCGGCGCGCGCATCGTCCGGCTTCTTGTCGCCACTATGCTGAATTCCGAGCCATCATCCGAGCCGCTGCATCAGCAGATCGCGCGCGCCTGGGCGGGCGATAACAAGCACGCGCCCGATCTGATCAGGCGCGCGCTGGTGCTGCTGGCCGATCACGAGTTGAACGCCTCGACCTTCACCGCGCGCTGCGCGGCGTCGACCGGTCTCAATCTCTACGATGCCGTCATCGCCGGCCTTGCTGCACTGAAAGGACCGAAACACGGCGGCGCCGGCGTGCTGGCCTCGCAGCTGGTCAAGACACTGGTCGACCGCGACGTCGAGCCGATGGTGCGCGAGCGTGTTGCGCTCGGCGAGCGCTTTCCGGGCTTCGGCCACGGCGTCTACAAGCGCGGCGATCCCCGCGCACAGTCGCTGTTGAACGCCTTGGCGCGCGCCGGCGCGCCGCGCAAATTCACGAAAGAGGTTCCGGAGCGGATTGCGGAAGCGACCGGAGAGTTCGTCAACATCGACTACGTGCTCGCCGTTCTCGTGCATGCGCTGCGCCTGCCGGGAGGCAGCGAGCTCGCTTTGTTCGCCATGGCCCGCAGCGTCGGCTGGATCGCACATGCCAGCGAGCAATTGCAGTTCGGCAAGCTGATCAGGCCGCGGGCCCGGTATGTGGGGCCGGCGCCGGGGCGAAGGGCAAGGGGAGGGTAGGAAACTACGCTGGCGGTTTGGCTGCCGCGACGGCGCCGTTCCGTCGGCGATAGATCCACACCGCTACGCCCATCACCATCGCCACAGCGACCACCGTCAAAATCCACATGTGCTTGTAGGGATGTCCGTGGTGCGGCAGCCCGGCATATTGGTGCAGGGCCGACACCGCCAGCACGCCGGGCAGCACATGGGCCGGCGCCCAGACCAGTATCGCCGGGATGTTGATCGCGTAAAACTTCGCCGGCGGCATGCCGAGCGCGCCGGCGGTCACGGGCACGAAGGCGCGGATCGGCGGCACGAAGCGGCCGAAGAACACAGCCCAGCTGCCGAAGCGGTGGAAGAAGGTTTCGCTCTCCGCGACCACACGCGGATAATTGGTCAGCGGCCAGCTGTTGAGGATCTTGCGCTGCTGCCGGTGCCCGAGCCAATAGGCCGAGCCGTCACCCAGCACGGCGCCGACGGCTGCCACCAGCAGCACCCATTGCAGCTTCAGGTCCCCGCCCGGGACCAGGGCGCTCAGCGCCAGGATGATCGTCGAGCCCGGAACGACTGATCCCACCACCGGGACGGCTTCGAGAAGCGCGGCCAGGAACAGAGTCAGATAGGCCAGCCACGCATGGACTGAGACGAAAGCTATCAGGGGATCAAGGAAGGACGTCACGTCGTCTCTGTGGTGGACTGGAGCAATTGGGTTCAGACCCTTACACAAGTAAGGAGAGGCGGTGAAAGTGCCATTCGCCTGGGCAGGCCGCCTATTCGGCGCGAAATTCGGGCGGGATTTGCAGGGCAGCCTTCCAAAAATCGCGTTCCTTGCCTATCTAAATGAAAAGACAACGGAACTTTGATTGGGGCGCGGGCTTCTGCCCGCACGTTGTCTCTGATAGGTTCGCAGCCGCACCCAGCCGCAGCCAACGTGCAAATAACTGGTCTCGGGATCGCCCGGGGCCTCGGAGGATTGATGACGACCGCCGCCCTGTCCAAAGTTGAGGAAGTTTCCGGTATGCCCGACATGAAGGTGTCGGTGCGCCAGGTGTTCGGGATCGACAGCGATCTCGAAGTCCCCGCTTATTCCGAAGTCGATCCTCACGTGCCCGAAGTCGATTCCGACTACCGCTTCGACCGTGCCACCACGCTCGCCATTCTCGCCGGCTTCGCCAAGAACCGCCGCGTGATGGTGACCGGCTATCACGGCACCGGCAAATCCACGCATATCGAGCAGGTCGCGGCGCGCCTGAATTGGCCCTGCGTGCGCGTCAACCTCGACAGCCACATCAGCCGTATCGACCTCGTCGGCAAGGACTCGATCGTGGTCCGCGACGGCAAGCAGGTCACCGAATTCCGCGACGGCATCCTGCCCTGGGCACTTCAGAACAACGTCGCGCTGGTGTTCGACGAATACGACGCCGGCCGCCCGGACGTGATGTTCGTGATCCAGCGCGTGCTGGAGGTCTCCGGACGCCTGACGCTGCTCGACCAGAACAAGGTGATCAAGCCGCATCCGGCGTTCCGGTTGTTCTCGACGGCCAACACCGTTGGTCTCGGCGACACGTCGGGCCTCTATCATGGCACGCAGCAGATCAACCAGGGTCAGATGGACCGCTGGTCAATCGTCACCACGCTGAACTATCTCAGCCACGACGAGGAAGTGGAGATCGTGCTGGCCAAGGCCAAGCACTATCGCAGCCAGGAAGGCCGCGACATCGTCAACAAGATGGTCCGCCTCGCCGATCTCACCCGCAACGCTTTCGCCAATGGCGATCTGTCGACGGTGATGAGCCCGCGTACGGTGATCACCTGGGCCGAGAACGCCGACATCTTCGGCGATATCGGTTTCGCCTTCCGCGTCACCTTCCTCAACAAGTGCGACGAGCTCGAACGTCCGCTGGTCGCCGAATTCTACCAGCGCTGCTTCAACGCCGAGCTGCCGGAATCGGCGGTGAACGTGGCGCTGAGCTGAAGTTTGAGATGTCTTCGCGGCCCCGTGCGCAATTGCGCACTAGGTCGGGACGACGGATAGGGTGAGATGACCACCTCCAACTCCAAATTCCGCAACACCAAGGAAGCGCCGACCGAGCCGTTCAAGCGCTCGGTGGCGTCCTGCCTCAAGGCGATCGCCAAGACGCCCGAGCTCGATGTCAGCTTCGCCGCCGAGCGCCCGGGCCTTGCGCCCGGCAAGGCGCGGCTGCCTGAACCCGCGCGGAAAATGACCAAGCGGGATGCGGCGATCGTGCGCGGCCACGCCGATTCCATCGCGCTCAAGATCGCCTGTCACGACGCCAAGCTGCACCGCAAGCTGATGCCGGGCAATCCGCAGGCGCGAGGCGTGTTCGAGGCGGTGGAGCAGGCCCGCGTCGAGGCGATCGGTGCGCGCCGCATGGCGGGCGTTGCCAAGAACCTCACCGCGATGCTCGACGATCACTTCCATCGCGGCAAGTTCGACGAGATCACCGACCGCGCCGATGCGCCGCTCGCCGATGCGCTGGCGATGCTGGTGCGCGAGCGCCTGACGGGTCTTGCGCCGCCCACGGCCGCCAAGAAGATGGTCGATCTCTGGCGCCCCATTCTCGAGGACAAGATCGGCAGGCGGCTCGATCGGCTTGATCATCTGGTCGAGGACCAGACCCGGTTCGGCGATGCCGTGCATGATCTGCTGACCGCGCTCGAGCTCGGCGACGAGCGCAGCGCCGACAGCGAGGACGACGAAGACAACGACGAGAACCAGGACGGCGACAACGATCAGTCCGGCGCCGAAGGCTCGCCCGATTCCGATGCCGCGCAGGAGATGAGCGCCGACCAGGCGCAGGCCTCATCCGAGGAGATGAGCGAGAGCGCGATGGAAAGCGCGCAGGCCTCGACGTCAGACACGTTCGACGATGGCGAGCTCGGCGACGACGAGACGCCGGGCGAGGCGACGCGTCCGAACGCGCACGGCAAGAACGAGCCGCGCGGGCCGGAATATCACGCCTTCGCGCCGAAATTCGACGAGGTCATCGCGGCCGAAGATCTCTGCGACCATGACGAGCTGGAGCGGCTGCGCGCCTATCTCGACAAGCAGCTCGCGCACCTGCAGGGCATCGTCGCCCGCCTCGCCAACCGGCTGCAGCGCCGGCTGATGGCGCAGCAGAACCGCGCCTGGGAGTTCGACCTCGAAGAGGGCATTCTGGATCCCGCGCGCCTGTCGCGCGTGGTCACCGATCCCTATCATCCGCTGTCCTTCATGCACGAGAAGGAGGCGACGTTCCGCGACACCGTGGTGACGCTGCTGCTCGACAATTCCGGCTCGATGCGCGGCCGCCCGATCACGGTGGCTGCAACCTGCGCCGACATTCTCGCGCGAACGCTGGAGCGTTGCGGCGTCAAGGTCGAGATTCTGGGCTTCACGACGCGCGCCTGGAAGGGCGGGCAATCGCGCGAGGCGTGGCTTGCCGCCGGCAAGCCGGCCAATCCCGGCCGGCTCAATGACCTCCGCCACATCATCTACAAATCCGCCGACGCCCCCTGGCGCCGTGCGCGAAAAAATCTCGGCCTGATGATGCGCGAGGGTCTCTTGAAAGAGAACATCGACGGCGAGGCGCTCGATTGGGCGCACAAGCGCCTGCTCGGCAGGTCCGAGCAGCGCAAGATCCTGATGATGATCTCGGACGGTGCGCCGGTCGATGATTCTACGCTGTCGGTCAATCCCGGCAACTATCTCGAGCGCCACCTGCGCCACATCATCGAGGAGATCGAGACCCGCTCGCCGGTCGAGCTGATCGCGATCGGCATCGGCCATGACGTCACGCGCTACTACCGCCGCGCGGTGACGATCGTGGACGCCGAGGAGCTCGGCGGCGCCATCACCGAAAAGCTCGCCGAACTCTTCAGCGAGACCAACACGGCACCCACGCAGCCGGCCAGTCGCCCGCGACGCAAACTGCATTCGTGAGCGCTCCTTTATCCCGCCGCTTCTTCCTCGGCCACGCGGCGGCGGGATTTTCCACTCTCGCTCTCTCTCGTCACGCGCAGGCGCAGACGGCACAGATCGAGCACGCCGTCACCGAGCCTGTGGCCATCGAGGTCAATGCCAGGCCGATCCCCAATTTCGAGCCGCGCGATCGCTCGCGCACGCGCTTCGGCTCGCTCGAATATCGCAGCGGGCTCGTTCTGACCTCGCCCTATCGCGGCTTCGGCGGCCTCTCCGCCATTCGCGTCGATGAGAAGGGCGAGCGCTTCCTCGCGCTCTCCGACCAGGGCGCCTGGTTCACAGGCCGCATCCGTTATTCCGGCCGCGCCATGGTCGGGCTCGACGACGTCAAGGCCGCGCCGATGCTCAACGCGGAAGGGCGGCCCATCACCGAGAAGCGCTACTGGTACGACACCGAGTCGCTCGCGCGCGACGGCGCCAACGTCTATGTCGGGCTCGAACGCGTCAACCAGATCATGCGCTTCGACTTTTCGAAAGGCGGGACGCGCGCCCGCGGCGAGGTGATCCCGACGCCGGCGGCGGTGCGCAAGCTGCCGGTCAACAAGGGGCTCGAAGCGCTGGTGTTCGTGCCGAAAGGCAAAGACCAGAACATGCCGCTTGCGGGCACCTTGATCGCCTTCTCCGAGCGTGGGCTGGATACTGCCGGCAATCTGGTCGCCTTCCTGATCGGCGGCCCGTCGCCCGGCCAGTTCAGCGTGCGCCGCACTGAAAAGTTCGACATCAGCGATGCCGTGCTGCTGCCCTCCGGCGAGGTGCTGATTCTCGAGCGCAAATTCTCCTTGTTCTCCGGCATCAACATCCGTATCCGCGCCATCCCGCTGAAGTCGATCGCGCCGGGCGCATTGGTCGATGGTCTCGTGCTGTTCAACGCCGATCTCGGCCACGAGGTCGACAACATGGAAGGCATCGACGCCCATGTCACCCCAGAGGGCGAGACCGTGCTGACGATGGTGTCGGACGACAATTTCTCGATGCTCCAGCGCACATTGCTGTTGCAGTTCACGCTGGCGGAGTAGCCGCATGCATGGCCCGGCAGGCCGCCATGCCGCCCGCGCAACTGGCAATTCGCGATCGGCCCACTAAACTTCATGCAATCGCTTTAATCCCTCCCATCCGGATCCCCGCATGAGCGTCCTGTTTTCCCCGATCGAGCTGCGCGGCCTGAATTTGAAGAACCGCATCGTGGTGTCGCCGATGTGCCAGTATTCGGCCGAAGACGGCGTTCCCACCGACTGGCATTTCACCCACATCAACAATCTCGCGCTGTCGGGCGCGGCGATGTTCTGCATCGAGGCGACGCATGTCGAGGCGATCGGCCGCATCACGCCGGGCTGCCTCGGGCTTTACAACGACGCCTCCGAGGCCGCGCTGAAGCAGATCCTCACCTCGGTGCGCAAGCATTCGAGCACGGCGGTCGGGATGCAGCTCGCGCATGCGGGCCGCAAGGCCTCCAGCGCGCGGCCCTGGGAGGGCGGTCAGCTCATCCCCGTGGGGCACGGCGGCTGGCAGCCGGTGGCGCCGTCGGTGGTGCCGCACAAGGAGGGCGAGGCGGCCCCGCTGGCGCTCGATGCTGCCGGCATGAAGCGCATCCGCGAGGCCTTTGTCGACGCGGCGAAGCGCGCGGAGCGCATCGGCATCGACGCCATCGAGCTGCACGGCGCGCACGGCTATCTCATGCATCAATTCCTGTCGCCGATCTCCAACAGGCGCACCGACGAGTATGGCGGTAGCTTGCAGAACCGCATGCGCTTCCCGCTCGAGATCTTTGAGGCGGTGCGCAGCGTATTCCCGCACGACAAGCCCGTCGGCATGCGTGTGTCGTCGACCGATTGGGTCGAGGGCGGCTGGGATCTGCCGCAAACCATCGCGTTCGCCAAGGCGCTGAAGGCGCGCGGGGTCGACTGGATCGATGCCTCCTCCGGCGGCGTCTCGCCGCTGCAGAAGATCGCGCTCGGCCCCGGCTATCAGGTGCAGTTTGCGGAAGCCATCAAGCGCGAGACCGGGTTGCCCACCATCGCCGTCGGCCTGATCACGGAGCCGAAGCAGGCCGAGGAGATCGTGGCCTCCGGCAAGGCCGACATGGTCGCGCTCGCCCGCGCCATGCTCTACGACCCCCGCTGGGGCTGGCACGCCGCCGCGGAAGTCGGCGGCGAAGTCGAAGCCCCGCCGCAATACTGGCGCTCGCAGCCCTCGACGCAAAAGGCGCTGTTCGGCAAGACGACGTTCGGGGCGAGGTGACTTCACGCACCCGTAACTCTCCTCACCTTCCGCCCGTCGCAAAACTGGCCTAACCTCCGCGATCCGGGGCATCACGGAGGTCCGCCATGCGGTTTGGTGTTCGCAAGACCGCCCATGTGTTCGAGCGTCTGGGCCTCGCGATGGCAGGCGCCGCCTGCGGGCTGTTCGTCGGCGCCTATGTCGGCTCGGCGTTCGCCTCGCTCACCACGCAGGGCTTTCTGCTCGTGATGATGCTGCTCGGCGTCATCGGTTTCTATCTCGGCATCGACACGCCGCAGCTGCCCTTCGACGACGCGCACAGCCAGATCGACGCCGCGGAATTCCTGAGCTCCGCCGGCACCCTCTGCGCCACGCTCGCATCGCTCGCCTCCGTCGCCGTCATCGTGCTCCGGCTCGAGCCGCACGACGCGCTGACCTTGCTGGTGCTGGTGGGGTGGATCGCGGGAGTAGCGATGCAGATCGTCGCCGGGGCGAAGGCGCGGATGCGGGCGTAACGACTGGAGTAATTGAAGAAGAACGATCGTGCGTCGAGCTCGCTGCAACCTCTCCCGCTTGCGGGGGAGGTCGGCGCGTCCGGGCGATGCGTAGCATCGTCCCGAGCGCCGGGTGGGGGCTCTCTCCTCTTGGGGATTGTCCCGCTGCGAAGACACCCTCTCCCCAACCCTCCCCCGCAAGCGGGGGAGGGAGCGCACCTCCCGGGTGGCGATGTCGAAATCCAGAAATTCCTAAAACACCACGCCCACCCGCGTGCCGCGCTTCCAGGCGATGCGGCAGCGCTTCTTGGTGTTGACGTGGAGGAGCTCGAACCGGTCGGGGATCTTCACCTGGCCGCCGAGATCAACGCAGGCTCCGCCGGGCGAATAGTCGATCAGCGTGCAGACGATCACCGGCGCGCGCGGGTCGGTGATGATCTTGGCCTGGCGGGACACCAGGCCTGCGGGTTTCACGCGGGCATGCCGGCGCGGATGCATTGGCACTCTCCTCCAATTTCCGCGGCGGCATGATCCGGAAAAGTTTTCCGACAGGATCATGCCCAAACAAGGCGCGGTGACAGGTTCCAATGATGGAAGAGCATTTGATGCGATCCGGCTAAGGCGGGCGGGAGAATTTTAATGAAAAGTAGCGGCGAATGCGGAAAGCGGAGGTAGTGGGGTGGGGAAGGCGCTGCCACAACCGCCGTCATTGCGAGCGCAGCGAAGCAATCCAGACTGCTACCCGCGGAAAGACTCTGGATTTGCTTCGTCGCAAGGGCTCCTCGCAATGACGAACTTGGCGCGCGAGCCCCGTTTACCACCATCACCCCGCCACGATCTCTCCCGCCTCCGCCCCCGTCGCCAGCTCCGCCCCCGGCGCCAGCGGCATCGGCACCGTCACATAATCCTTCGGCAAATTCACCGGCTGATAGTCCGGCTCCACCGCCATCCGCTTCACCACGCTCTCATGCACATGCGCGCCTTCGGGGATCACGCGCGGTTCGCAATCGGGGATGTAGTGGCCAAGCACCACCTTGCGGTCCGGCCATTCCTTGTACTTCACGTTCTTCGGCAGATATTCCAACACGCGCCAGGGCAGCGTCATCGAATTGTGCAGGATGCCGGTCTTGCCGGTGTAGGCCGGTTCGACATAGCTGAACGGCGAGTTCTTGCGCTGAACGCCCCAGGCGAGCTGCTTCACGGTGCTGGGGTTGAAGTGCAGCCCCGCCTTCGTCGCCTCGTCGATCATCCAGATCAGCGGATATTTCGACTCCGCGCTCTCGGCCTCCGGATAGCCGCCGCCGACATCGCAATGCACGCCGGCGAACCACACCTGCAGAATGTCCTGCGGCACCTTCTTCTCATCCGGCACGTAGCGGTTGCTCCAGTACTCCTGCGGCTCCTCGTACTCTTTCAGGCGGAACATGCAGCGCCGCTCGTCGATCGCGATCGCCTGGCGGAAGATGTTGACGCTCGGATTGCGCAGCGTGAAGGCGAGCTCCTCGAGGCTGAACACGAGGAAGAAGACGTCGCGCCGCGGCACGATCACGCTTGCCACCGTGTCCCAGACGCCGATGAAGTGGATGGTGGGCCAGCGGGTCGAGGTGATGCGCGCGAACTGCGCGGCAAGGTCGAACTCGTCCTTCGGCAGCGGCCCCTGCTCGTCGACATCGATGTTCTTGAGGTCCTCGACGTCGTTGCCGCGCCCGGTGCCGGAATATTGCTTGTAGGCGACGAGGCCCGACCCTGCGAGGTTGGCCTGCTCCGGCGAAATCAGCCCCACCTTGTGGATCAGCCCCGCCAGCACGCGAACCGTGTAAGCACCGCGCGAAAAACCGAACAGATAGATGCGGTCGCCGGGCGCGTAATGCTCGATCAGGAAGCAATAGGCTGACAGCACATTGTCGTCGAGCCCGTAGCCGGTGGCGAGCCCCAGCACCAGCTTGACGTTGGCCTTCCACCTGTTCCAGGTCGACGGCTCCGTCACCGTGCCGACGCCGGGATCGTAAAACACCATCTGCCGCGGACGCGTCCTGTCGGTCTTGCGCAGGCAGCGATAGAGCTTCAGGACGTTGGAGATGTTTTCCGAAATCTCGTTGCCGGTGCCGTCGCAGCAGATGACGAGGTTTTTCGGTTCGCTCGTGCCGATATGTTCCACGGTGGGCCCCTCCCGCTGATGCTACCGGGGCGAGTATAGCAAAAAAGCGCGATGGGGAGGAGATGACGGGCGCTGCTGCTTTTTGGCCGTTCAGCCAGACCACAACCCCGCCGTCGTCCTGGCGAACGCCAGGACCCATACCGCGTGATCTATCGATTGCGGACGGTACTAATCCCGAACAGCCAGTCTTCGCCAAACCCCTCCCTGGGGTAATGGGTCCTGGCTTTCGCCAGGACGACAATAGGAGAGACTTGCTGAAGCTTCGGCGGACAAGAGCGGGAGAGGCGAAAGAAGCAGCCCTACTTCTTCTTCCCCTGGCCGATCTCCGGCTGCCAGGCGTCCTTGCGGCTCGGGGCCGCGGCGATCGGCTTGGCTTTGTCCTTCTTCGGCTTCTTGACTTCGCGATTGCTGCGCTGTTGTCCCTTGGCCATGGCGGCGGTCTCCTCTTGAGATTTGTCTTGAATTTTATCTTGGGGTTTGAGTTCGTCCAGCTCGCCCGATTGCAGCACGCGTCCGCGCGGCGTGCAGACGCGCACGTCCATGTAGCCGTCGCGCAGCAGCTTTCGCGCCAGCCGCAGCGCCACGGTCGCGTTGCCGCGGCCGTGATTGGTGCTGCCGTATTCGCCGGTGGCCCAGATCAGATAGGGCACGCGGACCGGCCTAGCCATGGAACAGGGCCGCCGCACAAACCAGCAGCAGAAGGAAGAGCGGCACGACGATAGGCGGAACGATCCATTCCGAGGCGCGAAAAGGCGGCATCGCATGCTCCTGCGCGAGCACGACCGAGTCGTGCTTCAGTGACTGGTTTCTCGGCGGGAGCGCACGTGACCCTCAGTCACCGCTCGATGCCGTAGCGAAAGTCGCGGTGATGCAGGCGAGCCTACGCCTGCCTTGAGCCGATAGCGAGGACTAAAACGCGCGCGTTTGCCGCGGCCTCAATGCACGTAATGCGGCGCCGATAGTGCTGGCTATTGCCGTGGGACAAGTGCATGGTCGTCATCGCCGGTGTCGGTTGGGGCCGCTCTCGCAAGGAAGGCAGGCTTGCATGACCATCCGTTCGCGACGCGAAACCGTCACCTTCCGCCATTCGTTCCGCATCCACGGCATCGATCGATTGCTGCCCGCGGGCGCATATTCCGTCATCGCCGACGAGGAGACGATCGGGAGCGAGACCTATTCGGCCTGGCGCCGGGTCGGCACGTCGATCATCGTGCCCGGGGTGCTCGGTTCGGTGGAGATGCACTCGATCCGCGCGCCCGACCTGGCGGACGCAATAGCGTCCGATGCGAGCCTCGCCAAATGACTGACCATACCGTCGACCTCGACAAGCACCGCGGCATGGCCGCGCAGAAGGCAACCGATTTGCGCCGCACGCTGGCCGAAGTCGAGAGCCATGTCAGGGAGCTGCGCGAACGGGAGGCCGATCTCGAGAACCAGCTGCTCACCGTGCCCGCCGCGTCGTGGCCCGATGCGGCGGCGAAAGCGCGCTATTTGCTCAACCTCTACGCCGCGAGCCTTCCTGCCGAAGACACGCGCCACCGCGCCCTGGTGGCCGCCCTGTTCGACGATTTCGCCAGGCTCAACGCCGAGGGCTGAGTGGCGGTCGTGGCAGCGAACGTTTAACGTGGAAAATTGGCGTCGTCCTGGCGAAAGCCAGGACCCATAACCACCGAAGCGAGTTGTTGCGGATAGGTGTGCGACAGCGTGTTTCGACAACGCTGACCGGGGTAATGGGTCTTGGCTCCCGTGCGCAATTGCGCACCAGGCAGGACGACGTTGAGGCAAGTTTGCGCGCCTCAAACGCCCATCGTGGCGCGAAGCAGCCCGCATAACAGGAGTACGCACATGACCATCACCAGCGGCCGCTTCATCGGCCACGAACAGGACCGCGGCATCATCCAGTTCTCGATGCAGGACGGGTCCAGGGAGATCCCCTGCGCGATCTCGACCTCGGCAATGGACGATCTCGAACGCGGCGCACATGCCCGCCCCGAGCAGCGCGAAGCCCAATTCATCCGCCTCCGCGACCGCATCGAAGCAAGAGCGGCGAGCAAGTACCGCGCGACCGAGTTCGAGGGAACGCCGCCGGGAATCGTGCTGCGGAGCATTGATTTTCGGGGGTAGGGGGCGGCCGCAGTTCTGCTCACGGTTCTAGGCATGTCGAGGCTTGGTCACGCCGAAGAACGATTATTGAGTTCGTGAGGATTACTCAGCCAGCTTCATGTTACGACTTTGCGTCCGCCAGCAAATACCCAAACAAGAAACGCGACGAACTCGTCGAATATCTCTCTCCAAGAGTTCGTTCTGGTTGCTTGTCTTAAGATCGACCAGCTTTGGCCATGGGCAGCCATCTGGTCAAAAACTCTGTTCCCGAATCCACTCAAAGAATGCACTTCAATATCGATATTAATGACGGCGAGCTTTGCTCGCAACCAAGCGCGATCTGCGTCATTACCGATCTTTGCCGCGTTTGCGGGGCAGATGCCCTCTTTCAAATCGGCATAGAGCCAGAATGATTGCCGTACGTCGTGTCCTAATTTGCCCTCCTCCTCCGCTAGGCTGAGGTAATGATCCTTTGATGGGTTGCTAATCCCGCTTTCGAGTTGAAAGACCACATCCATTGGCAAGCAGTTCTCAGCTTCGCGACATGGTGGAGCAGATGAGAATGCACACGGCCAGTTCATTTCGGTCGCGATTCTTCCTAGTTTCTCAAGCTTAGCAACGGGCTCAGAGCTCGGAGCAAGCCTATCCGTATCTACAATAGCGCAGACAACGCGTCGTTGATTTATCTGTTCAATGAAAACGGTGGGTAGATCCGATCCTCCGCCGTGCATGGGAACATATGCTGGTGGTGGGCAAGCGTGCAGATCGTGATGGTTTCTCAAGAGTTCTCCATACAAGACACCATCGCGGGCAATGTTCTCGACGAGGAGGATAGATCGATCAGTTATCTTGGCCTCTACCAGTTTCCTAAAGCTTACCTGGATTGCGCGATCATCTGCTGCGACTGCCCCGCTTGGGGATACCAGAATGTATCTTTTGGCAACGCGAGGCAAACTGGCCCTTTGCGGATGCTCAAAGAGTATGCGTTCGAGCATTGCTTTTTCGGCCCGAGACAGGTCTGCGTTTTCAATTAGAAATCTGCAAATCTCTCGTGAAATGATGACGACGTGATCGCCATTTCGATGTGCTCGAAGCAGCAGTCTTACCGTTTCGTCTCGAACGTCAGCGTCGCATTGTCGGATGTGCGAAAGTTCGCAGTGCAAATAAAAGATCATCTCAATCGACTGTCGGTTGAAAAAATCCGTAAGGCCAGTCTACAAGTTCGCCAGCTTCGTTGAAGGAAGCCGTTCGTACTGTGGTGACATGCTCGCCGGATGGATGTGGTTCGAAGAGAAGAATCTGAACATCTCTGTGATTCAAGCTGCCTGAGTGAACCAGTTCTCCTAATCGGTTGATCAATGTCTCACTGTGTGTTTCGACAAGAAAATTGATCTTCGAGCCGAAGCGGCCACCGCTCTCCGGAGAAAGCCCTACTTCGCCCACCAAAGCGTCGGCCAAAAGCGCTTGGTGGGCCGGGTGCAAATGCAACTCTGGTTGTTCTATGGCTAATAGCGAGAATGGCGCTTGTCTCGATGGAGTTGCTGACATCGGTCGGGAACGCGCCCACCAGATTTGAGCGAGGACGGGTAATATCTGGGAGACTCCATAGCCCGTATCAACGATGTTGGAGATATTGCCTTTCGCTGTGAGGTTTATGCTTATGTGCCCGCCCTCGCGGTGGAGCGAAATCCCATACTCAAAGAGTTCTTCGATCCATTCGGACAGCTTTCTGAACTGATAAGAAGAGAGCGAGTTCAAGAACATCGGGAAGTTCTTCCCGTCAGGATCAATTTCAGAGACAGATAAGTCTTGATATCGATAATAGCGTTCGCTTCGCGCTCGTGCAGGACCAATGTAGAGAACATTAGAGAGTATGTTTCTTAGTTGTAGGTCGACGCGCTTTAGAAGATCAGAAAGTGCGATTGCCGCACATACGGCTCGAATTTTTTGGAACAGGGCTGGCTCTCGGCCAGACGCCAAATCGGCGACGAAACGTCTCCATCGCGTGCTGTTTGTATTTTGAGCCGCGCGCATCATCCTGGTGGGCGAAAATGCTCGAGCCGAGAGCAATTCGGTCACCGCATCTAATAATACTTCTTCCTTAAAATTCCTCGGAAGATGTGGACGGATCAATCGCATCAATATCGGTACAAATTCGCCCTCAGTACGTCGCCGTCGCGTAACGGCTGCTGTTTCGCTGTCGCTGCTGACAAACAGTATCTCTGGAAGGATGGTTCCTGGTGTTATCTGCAGCCCCAGGGAGCCAAAGTCGCGAAGTGCGTCGACTCCGTCTATCCTCAGCTCTGAAACTTTTTGTCCAGACGAAACTCGCAGCTCGAAACTGATATCAGGATCAGCAGAAGTGAGAGACAGGCTAGTGACATTAGTGCGGGCTGCTTCGCTAGGTCCAATGGTGTCCGCAGGGCCAATCACTACGTCTAAAGCAACTGTCGTGTAGTCGGCCGGTATTGTTTCCAGTGGTCCATCGTCCGTCCAAAAGTAATCGGGCTCGATTTTGATTTCGTCGAAGACGAATGAGAAGCATATCTCCTTCTGCTGGCTAGGACTTGAAACTGCTGTCGAATAGGTCCCGAAATCCACAAGGTCGCCGTACCAGAGAATGGGTGAACTGGTACGCGTCATCAGCGATTGGCGCAGAAGCGGAAACAAGCGCAAGAATGAACTTTTGCCGCTGCTGTTTCTTCCTACCAATAGAGTTATCGGCTTTAGCTCGACGGGTGAAACGTCTCGCAGGCGACGAAGGTTTTTAATGCCGAACTGCAAATTGGTTTGCCTATTCTTTGCTGCTGATTGAGTTTAGCCTGTTCACAACTACCGATTTATGGGCAGAATGCTCGGTGATGACAATCCTGTTTTTTGTTTGCACCCCAAAAACAAAAACGGCCGGATCTTCCGATCCGGCCGCAACGCAAAACTCTACTCGGCTAAGCCTACGCCACGCGACGCAACTTAGCCCCCGCCCGATTCCAAAACTCGCTTAGCTGGCCTTCTTGACCGGCGCGTCGCCGACCTTCTTCTGGATGGCGCGCTTCAGTTCGAGCGCGCGCGGCGATAGGGCGTCGGCCTTGGCCTTGAGCAGGAAGGCATCGAGGCCGCCATTGTGGTCGACGCTCTTGACCGCGTTGGTCGAGACGCGCAGGCGCACGTTGCGCTCCAGGGCTTCCGAGATGAACGTCACGTTGACGAGGTTCGGCAGGAAGCGGCGCTTGGTCTTGATGTTGGAGTGGCTGACCTTGTGGCCGACGAGGGGGCCCTTGGCCGTCAGTTCGCAGCGGCGAGACATGTCACAAATCCTTTAGTTCGAGCCCCCAAACGAGTTGCGGCCGCCATCCGGGGCGCCACGGGGGCAAATTCTTTTGTCCTTGCAGGGAGCGGGCGGACGTATAGGGGGGAAGGGGCGGGTAGTCAAGGATTTGGGTGGGGATTTGGGGCCGCGCGGGTGGTGCGCTCCCTCCCCCGCTCGCGGGGGAGGGTTGGGGAGAGGGTGTCTCCGCGGTGGGGCAATTGCTAGCACAATTGGTGTCTCCCAGAGGAGAGAGCCCTCACCCGCGCTTTGCGCGACCTCTCCCGCAGGCGGGAGAGGTGTCGGAGCCCGGGGCGAGGACACTGGCCAATTACCAAAACAGCAACGTTTAAAACCCCTTACCCATCACATAAAGGGCGCATTCGGCGCCGAAAGACTCCGGTGAGTTCCCGGCTCTTTGCGCCCGGATGCATTGCTTGCCGCCGTAACAGGCTTAATTAACAACCACTCGCGTCCCGATTGGATCGTCTCGTGCACACCTCACCGCTCTTTTCGTCCCGGCTGCGCCCGGCCGGCCGGCCGGCTGTTGTCATCCGGCTGGCGCTGGCCGCTTTTGGCGCCCTGCTGCTGGCGTGGGGGACGGAGCCTGCAGCGGCGCAAGGCAAGCTCGAGGCGCAATATGAGGCGACGCTCTCAGGCATTCCGGTCGGCCGCGGCGCCTGGAACATCGATATCCAGGACGATGTGTTCTCGGCGGCCGCCTCCGGCGGCACCACCGGCATCCTGAAATCGTTCGCGAGCGGGTTCGGCACCGGCGCCAGCCAGGGGCGCGTCGTCAACGGCGCGCTGGTCGCGACCGCCTATCAGGCCTCCACCACCACCTCGAAGAAGACCGAAGAGATCCACATCAGCCTCGACAAGGGCAATGTGAAGGAGTTCGGCATCATTCCGGAGCCGCCTGTCGATGCCGACCGCATCGTGGTGACGGAGGCGCATCGCCGCGGCGTGTTTGATCCGATGACGGCCTCGCTGGTGCGCGTGCCCGGCACCGGCGATCCGCTGTCGGCGGAGGCCTGCCATGGCAGCGCGGCCGTGTTCGACGGCCGCATGCGCTACGAGCTCAAGCTCGATTTCAAGCGCATGGAGAGCGTGAAGGCGGAGAAGGGCTATCACGGCCCGGTCGTGGTCTGCGCGCTCTATTTCGTGCCTGTCGCCGGCTACATCCCCGACCGCCCCGTGATCAAATACCTCGCCGCCCAGCGCAACATCGAGATCGCGTTCGCGCCGGTCGCGGGCACGCGGGTTTTGGTTCCGTTCTGGCTGAAAGTGCCGACGCCGCTCGGGCCGGCGATGCTGGAAGCGACCAGCTTCATCACCAGCGCCCAGCCGCCGCGGGTGGCGAAGACGCAGTAGCCGCCGCTGCTGCGGAGCCTCAGCGATATCAACGACTTAGCTACTGTGCATGGGGTTGTTTTCGCGAAATGAGGTGAGGGGCCTCCGATCCCCGAATCCATTTGACTCCGGCCCGATTCTGATTCGACTCCGCGCCATCCCCAACTTAACGAAATCCGTCGTCAAATCGTCGCTTGTGCGACAGGCCAAAACTCCATCTAGTGCACTGGAAACAAGAGCCCCGCGACATGTTGCGTGAACGGAACGGGACTCCGAGGCGAGTCAGCGATTCGGCCGCGATTCGTTCTAGACTCGTTCCGGAGCTTAAAGCGCGAGGGAAAAGCGTCGCAAAGTGAGACAGTTGCGCGAGGTTTTGGGAAGGTGCTCCCACACCCACGGTGTCTCAGTCCCCGTCATCCTGAGGTGCCGGAGCGAAGCGGAGGCCTCGAAGGGCGACGGGCCCGCCTGGTGCCGCTTGGCTCGCACCCGGGCCGCTCATCCTTCGAGGCTCGCTTCGCGACCACCTCAGGATGACGGATCGGACGCTCCACACTGACCCGCCCCATCAAGCACTGACATTCGCCCCATCAGCCATTACCTAATCATTCAGACATGGCCTTTTCTCCCTCCTCCTTCGCTTCCGAGCGCGCGCTGTCCGATCGAGTGCCTGGCGCTGGCGTCACTGCGGTGCTCGGGCCGACCAACACCGGCAAGACCCATCTCGCCATCGAACGGATGCTCGCGCATTCGTCGGGCGTGATCGGCCTGCCGCTGCGCCTGCTCGCGCGCGAGGTCTACAACAAGATCGTCGCTCGCGTCGGCCCCGAGGCCGTGGCGCTGATCACCGGCGAGGAGAAGATCAAGCCGAAGTCGCCGCGCTATTGGGTCTCGACGGTCGAGGCGATGCCGCGCGACCTCGACGTCTCCTTCCTCGCCGTCGACGAGGTCCAGATCGCCTCCGATCTCGAGCGCGGCCACGTCTTCACCGACCGCATCCTCAATCGCCGCGGCCGCGACGAGACGCTGCTGCTCGGCGCCGCCACGATGCGGCCGATCATCGAGCGGCTGTTGCCCGGCGTCTCCATGATCACCCGTCCGAGGCTGTCGCAGCTCGAATTCGCCGGCGACCGCAAGATCACGCGCCAGCCGCGGCGCACCGCGATCGTCGCCTTCTCCGCCGACGAGGTCTACGCCATCGCCGAGCTGATCCGCCGCCAGCATGGCGGTGCCGCCGTGGTGCTGGGTTCGCTGTCGCCGCGCACACGGAACGCACAAGTCGAGATGTTCCAGAACGGTGACGTCGATTATCTCGTCGCCACCGATGCCGTCGGCATGGGCCTCAATCTCGACGTCGACCACGTCGCTTTCGCCTCCGATCGCAAGTTCGACGGCTACCAGTTCCGAAGGCTGACGCCGGCCGAATTCGCGCAGATCGCAGGCCGTGCCGGCCGCGCCACGCGCAACGGCACGTTTGGAACGACGGGGCGCTGCGGCCCGTTCGAGCCCGAGCTGGTGAACGCGCTCCAGAACCACATCTTCGATCCCGTGAAGATGCTGCAATGGCGCAACTCGAAGCTCGATTTCTCCTCCCTTGGCGCGCTTCAGGTCTCGCTGAACCTCGCCCCCGGCCACGACGTGCTGACGCGGGCGCCCATCGCCGAAGACATGCGCGTGCTCGACCATGCCGCCCGCGACGTCGAGGTGCGCGATGTCGCGCACGGCAAGGCCGCCGTGGAGCGTCTCTGGGAGACCTGCCAGGTCCCGGACTACCGAAAGCTGTCGCCGGCGGCCCATGCCGAGCTCGTCACCACGCTTTACGGCTTCCTGATGCAGAAGGGATGCATCCCCGATTCCTGGTTCGCCGCCCAGGTCGACCAGGCCGACCGCATCGACGGCGACATCGACACGCTCTCGGCCCGGATCGCGCAGATTCGCACCTGGACCTTCGTCGCCAACCGCCCGGACTGGCTGAAAGACCCCGAACGCTGGCAGGGAATCGCGCGGGAGGTCGAAAATAAATTATCGGATGCGCTCCATGAACGCTTGACTGAGCGTTTCGTTGATCGCCGGACCAGTGTATTGATGCGCCGCCTGCGGGAGAACACGAGCTTGAATACGGAAATCGGCAAGACCGGCGAAGTCATCGTCGAAGGCCATGTCATCGGCCGCCTCGACGGCTTCACCTTTGCACCGGATGCGGCGGAAGCCGGCTCCGATGCGAAAGCCTTGCAGGCTGCCGCCCAAGCGGTGCTCGCCGGCGAGATCAATGCGCGTGCCGAAAAGCTGGGCAACGCGCCCGACGAGCAGTTCGTGCTGACCTCGGACGGCACCATCCGCTGGACCGGCGATGCCGTCGCGCGGCTCGTCGCCGCAGAGGAGGCGCTGCATCCGCGCATCCGCATCATCTCCGACGAGCGCCTGACCGGCGGCCCGCGCGACAAGGTGCAGGCGCGCCTCGAGCTCTGGCTCAAGACGCATATCGAAAAGCTGCTCGGGCCGATGTTCGAGCTTAGCAAGGCCGAAGACGTCACCGGCATCGCGCGCGGCATCGCCTATCAGCTGGTCGAGGCGCTCGGCGTGCTCGAGCGTCCGAAGATCGCGAACGAGCTGAAGGATCTCGACCAGCCCTCGCGCGCGACGCTGCGCAAATACGGCGTCCGCTTCGGCGCCTATCACCTCTATTTCCCCGGCATCCTGAAGCCCGCCGCGCGTGCGCTGGCCGCGCTGCTGTGGGCGCTGAAGCAGGACAATGTCGATCTCTCGGCGCTGTCAGGCGCGCAGCATCTGGCGTCTTCGGGCCGCACCTCGTTCCCGGTCGACAAGACCCTGCCGCGCGATGCTTATCGCGTGCTCGGCTACAAGCAGGCCGGCGAGCGCGCCGTGCGCGTCGACATCCTGGAGCGTCTGGCCGACCTGATCCGCCCTGCGCTGGCCTGGCGCGAGAACGCGCCCGGTGAAAAGCCCGCCGGCGCGTTCGAGGGCCGCGGCTTCGTGGTGACGCAGGCGATGACCTCGCTTACGGGCTCCGCCGGCGAGGACTTCGCCTCGGTGCTGCGCGCGCTCGGCTATCGGATGGAGAAGCGTCCGCCGCTGCCGCCGAAGCCGATGGTTGTCGAGACAATTGCCGCCGAAGCGCCGCCGGCCGAAGGCAGCGCGGAAACACCACCCGAGACCGCAGTTGAGGCCGTCGTGGGCCTGCCCGCCGACGCACCCGAGACGCCGGCCTCAGATGCCGCGATCGAAGGCGCCGCCGAGCCGGTCACCGTCGAAGACGCGCCCGGCATGGAGCAGCAAGACGAGCCCGCCCATGCGGTCGAGGCCGTGCCGGAGACACCGGTTGCGCCCGAAGATGCGCCCCGCATCGCCCCGCCGGCGGAAGAAGCCGCAGCATCTGCGGAGACTGCCCCTGACGTGGCGCCTGCTGAGATTGCTGCGACCGAAGCGGCCGCATCTGCCGATGCTGCCGCCCCTGTCGAGGCTGCGGCCGTGCCCGCCGAGCCTGAACTCGTCGAGGTCTGGCGCCCCGGCGGCCGTCACGAGGACCGCAAGCCGCGTCACGAGCGCCATCGCCACCAACGTCATCACAATCAGCGTCCGCAGGCCGGTGCTGAAGCGGGTGCAACACCCGCTGAAGGCGAAGCCGCGCAGGCCGCCGACGGCGAGAAGCGCGGCGAGCGCCATCGTCATGGCGGTCATCGTCGCGACGGCGGCAGGGATTTCCGCAAGCCGCGCGAAGGTGGCGCCGAAGGCACGCCGCGTCCCGAGGGGCGCGACGACAAGAACCGCCGCTTCGAAGGCAAGGATCGCGACAACAAGGGCCGTGATCGCGACAAGGGCAAGTTCGGGGGCGATCGCGACAAGGGCCGCGACAACCGTGGCCGCGACCGCGACAAGGGCCGCGACCGCCAGGGCGGGCCTTCATTGCGCCCCTACGCCTCGAGCGCGAACCCGCGCGAGCGCGATCGTCCGGTCGATCCGAACTCGCCCTTCGCCAAGCTCGCTGCGCTGAAAGAGCAACTGGCCGGTCGCAAGGAGTGATCCCACGACCGAGCGGCAGCGCCTCGACAAATGGCTGTGGCACGCGCGGGTCGTGAAGGCGCGCACCTCTGCGGCTGAGCTCGTCGAGTCCGGTCACGTCCGCATCAACGGCGTTCGCGAAAAATCGCCGGGTCATGCGATCAAGATCGGCGACGTGCTCACCATCGCGCTCGACCGCACCGTGCGCGTCTTGAAAGTGATCGCCTTCAACGAGCGCCGCGGCGATGCAGCTTCGGCACGCGTGCTCTACGAAGAGGTGAGTGAGGCCAAGCGCAATTAATTGCGTTTCCTGTTCACTTCTTGGTCGATCAAACACATAAAGCCGTCATGATCAGGGCTTCCCGACCTTGCGGCGCCGGGCCATCCGCGCTACGCAAGCCGCGACTTTTAAAAGAGCTTTTCGGAGCGTTGGATGACTTACGTCGTCACTGAAGCCTGCATCAAGTGCAAGTACACCGACTGCGTCGAGGTCTGCCCGGTCGACTGTTTCTACGAGGGCGAGAACATGCTCGTCATCCACCCGGACGAGTGCATCGATTGCGGTGTGTGCGAGCCGGAATGCCCCGCCGACGCGATCAAGCCGGATACGGAACCCGGCCTCGAAAAGTGGCTCCAGGTCAACGCCGACTACGCCAAGAGCTGGCCGAACATCACCCAGAAGAAAGAATCACCCGAAGACGCGAAGGAATTCGACGGGATGGAGGGGAAGTTCGAGAAATATTTTTCTCCGAACCCCGGCTCCGGAGACTAATCCGGGCTCAAACTTAACCCTAATACCTTCGTTGCGGCCGAAAACCAGCCCTCAAGACCCCTAAATCATTGATTTTTGCGGGAAATGTGCTATATTGAGCACATTAAGCCGAACCCCGTCAGCCCCGTTGGCCCCTCAGGGTTCCCGTGAAACCGAATGTCGAACAGGGGCGTGGCAGTTTCCGCGCGCAGGCTGTGTCACAGAAAACGCGTAAAAAGAGTACTTCAGCGAGGGCCTCCCATAAGGTGGCCAAGAAAGTCGCCGCGGCCAGCCGTAGCGCATCCAAGGGTCGGACCGCGACGAAGGCGCCGGCTGCAAAGTCCTCGAAGAACAAAAGAAGCGCAATGCCTCATAAGACTGCCAAAACTGCCGCGAAAGCGACCGTTTCCAAGCCTGCTGCCAAGCCTGCTGCCGCCAGGCCCACTGTCGCCAAGCCCGCTGTCGCCAAGGCTCCCGCTGCCAAGCCTGTTGCTCCGAAGGCATCCGTTGCTGCTGCCCCTGTCAAGGCCCCCGTTGCTGCTGCCAAGCCGGCCGTGAAGCCCGCGGCAGCTGCGCCGAAGGTCGAGGAAAAGAAGGTCGTGACCCAGCGCCAGGGCTTCAAGGCCAATGAATTCGTCGTTTATCCCGCTCACGGCGTCGGCCAGATCCTGGCTATCGAGGAGCAGGAGATCGCCGGTGCCAAGCTCGAGCTGTTCGTCATCAACTTCATCAAGGACAAGATGACGTTGCGCGTTCCGACCGCCAAGGTTGCCAATGTCGGCATGCGCAAGCTGTCCGAGCCCGCATTGGTGAAGAAGGCGCTGGAGACGCTCAAGGGCCGTGCCCGCGTCAAGCGCACCATGTGGTCGCGCCGCGCGCAGGAGTACGAAGCGAAGATCAATTCGGGCGACATCGTCGCGATCGCGGAAGTTGTGCGCGATCTCTATCGCTCCGAATCGCAGCCGGAGCAGTCGTATTCTGAACGCCAGCTTTATGAAGCGGCGCTCGATCGCCTCTCCCGTGAGATCGCGGTGGTGCAGCACTCGACCGAGACCGAAGCGGTCAAGGAAATCGAGGCCCAGCTCGCCAAGAGCCCGCGCCGTACCAATGCCAAGGCGGAAGCCGCCGACGGCGAGGCGGATGCCGAGGGCGATACCGACGATACCGATGGCGACGACACCACCGTCGCTGACGAGGCCGCGTAAGCGCCTCGTCGCCTCGGTCGCAACAGATCAAAAGCCCGGCCGTGCGGCCGGGCTTTTTGTTTGGTGAGTCGTAGAGTGGGCAAAGCGTACCGTGCCCACCATCTTCCACCACCGAGACAGCGGTGGGCACGGCGCAAGTGCGCCTTTGCCCACCATACGAATTCTTTTGCGACTACTTCACCGGCCGCTTCTCGAGCTTTCGCGCCAGCGTCCGCCGATGCATCCCCAGCCGCCGCGCCGCTTCCGAGATGTTGAAATCCGTCTCGATCAGCGTCTGATGGATGCGTTCCCATTCCAGCGTCTTGATCGAGGTCGGCCGCACGTCCAGCGCGACGTCGGCGTTGCCTCCGGCCTTGTTGAAGGCGGCTTCGATGTCATCAGTGTTGGAAGGCTTGGCGAGATAGTGGCAAGCGCCGAGCTTGATAGCTTCGACGGCGGTCGAGATGCTGGCAAAGCCCGTCAGCACCACAATCAGCATCTCCTCATCGTGGGTGTGCAGCAGTTCGACACAGGCGAGGCCCGAGGCGCCGCCGAGCTTGAGGTCGACCACGGCGTAGCCGAAGGATCTGTCCTGCAGGATCTTCCGGACCTCCTCGATCGAGCCGGCGAGCACGACCTCGTAGCCGCGGCGCTCGAATGAGCGTTTCAGCGTGCGCGCAAAACCTTCGTCGTCCTCGACGACGATGAGCGAACGGTCAGGCGTCAAAGCTGCCTCCGATCGCGAGTGTGGCGAGCGGCAGGGTCAGGCGGACGGTGGCGCCGCGTTTCCTGTGATTCTCGGCGGTCACGCTGCCCCCCAGCTTGCGCACCACGTTCACTACCAGGAACAGGCCGAGGCCGCCGCCGGCGCGGCCCTTGCTCGAATGATAGGGTTTTCCGAGCTGTGCTAGCATTTCCGGCGCAAAGCCCGGGCCGCGGTCGCTGATCGAGAGCACCAGATTGTCGCCCTCGCGCTCGGCCAGCAGCTCCACCCACTCGCGTGAGACTTCATAGGCATTGTCGAGGATGTTGAAGATCACCTGCTTGAGCGCGACGTCGGAAACGATCGCGACGTCCTCGCCAAAGGTGTTGACGAAATAGAGCGTGCGCGCCGAGCGCGCGTTGCGCCATTCATCGACCAGCGCGGTGACGAAGGCGGTCACCGTGGTCGGCGATGATCCTTCGCCGCGCGCCTCGCCGGCCGAGACCAAAATGCCCGTCACGATGGTCTTGCAGCGTTGCAGCGAGGTTTCCATCTCCGTGAGGTCCTCGGCAAGCTCCTGATCGGCGACGAGGTCCGGCATGCGGCGCCAGTCGCTGAGGATGACCGAGAGCGAGGCGAGCGGCGTGCCGAGCTCATGCGCCGCGCCGGAAGCGAGCAGGCCCATGCGGACGATATGGTCCTGTTCGGCAGCGTGCTGGCGCAGCGCGGCCAGATGCGCGTCGCGCCGACGCAGATTTCGATTGACGCGTGTCACAAACACGACCAGCAGCACGGCATTGAGAACGAAACCCAACAGCATGCCGGTGACGGTGAGGGTATAGGTCTGGCTCAGCAGACTCGGCGGCAGATCCAGCGGCCTGTAAGTCAGCGTCAGGCACACGAAGCTCGCGCAGGTCAGTGCCACCAGCGACCAGGTCGAGCGCGCATCGAGCAGCACTGCGCCGAGCGTGACCTGGAGCAGGAACAGCGAGGTGAAGGGATTGGTAGCGCCGCCGCTGAGATAGAGCTGCGCGGTCAGCGCCGCGACATCCAGCATCAGCGCGACCAGCAGCTCGTTGTTGGTGATCGCGGCGCGATGGCGCACCCAGACCAGGCTCGAGATGTTGAGCAGCACCAGCGCGCCGATCACCGCGCCCATGCGGGTGAGGGGCAGGGGAATGTCGAGCCCAAAATGCACACCGGCGATGGTCACGATCTGGCCGACCACCGCGGTCCAGCGCAGCTGGATCAGCAGCGCCATGTTCTTGCGGTTGGTCTCGTCATCGGTCGGTGCCGCGCCGATCAGCTCGCTGCGCGCGTCCGCCTGCGATTGCAGCGTGACGGCCAGCGCGCCGTAGTCATTCCCGTCGTCAGGTCGGTTCGACGATCGTTCCAGCATCTGATCCCGTCCTGCGGGCGGAGGCGTCCGAGCCGCCGGCCGGTTCATGGACGAGGCGGTTCCAGGGGTTCTTGCGACGGAACAGTCCGCCGCAGAATGTGACGAAAAGTCTGCCGGCCAGCATGAAAGCCAGGGCAAACCAGGTCAACGCGTAGATCAGGTGGTTATTGGGAAAGCGGATCACGGTCAATCCGGCGATCGGACCGCCAGCAGATTGTGATCCGGCGTCGGCATCGACGAAGAAGGGCGCGACGTTCTGGAGGCCGCGCGCGGCTGCGATCGCAGCGACATCCCGCGAATACCAGCGGTTGTGCTGGGGCACGTTGTCCCTGAGGAATCCGCCCTTCGGCTCGGTAATGCGCAAAAGGCCGATGATCTCGACCTGGCCGTCCGGATTGCCATCCCGGCGCGTCGATGCCTCGCGCCGCTCCGACGGCACGAAGCCGCGGTTGATCAGGATAGAAGTGCCGTCGTCGCGCCTGAGCGGCGTCAGCACCCAATAGCCGGGGCCTTCTTCGGTGACGGCCTGAACCAGCGTCTCGCGGTCGTGCAGAAAGCGGCCCGAGACGCTGACATGCCGGTATTCGTCGTTTGCTGCGGTGATCGCCGGCCACGAATCCCGCGACGGGATCGGCTGCGCCGGCGCATGAACGCGCTGCTCGACGCGGTCGATCAGCGCCAGTTTCCAGGCGCGACGCTCGACCTGCCAGACCCCGAGGGCCATCAGAATGACGAAGACGATGAGCGAGAGAACCGTGAGCCAAAGGTGCGGACGCGCAGCCCTTGTGGGGCTGCGCGTTTCGTTTCCGTCTGGTCTCACGAGATCGCTCACTTCATTCCCGTCATCTCGTGGATCGGCATCATATTGCTATTGAGGTGGTTCATCACCCACAGCGAACCGGACAGCGCGATCATTACCATGACTATGGTGAAGATCAGCGCCATCATGCTCCAGCCGTTCTCGGACTTGGGGCTCATGTGCAGGAAGTAGATCATGTGCACGACGATCTGCACGACCGCGAAGGCCATGATGATCAGCGCAGTGATCTGCTTGCTCGGCAGCGTGCCGCTCATCACCAGCCAGAACGGGATTGCGGTGAGCGCGACTGAGAGCACGAAGCCGAGCATATAGCTCGAAAATGTGCCGTGAGCATGGCCATCGCCGTGGTGATGTTCGTGCGCGCCAGCTGCGTGGATATCGGTGTTCATCGCAGAACTCCCAGGAGATAGACGAAGGTGAAGACGCCGATCCAGATCACGTCGAGGAAGTGCCAGAACATCGACAGGCACATCAGGCGGCGGCGGTTTGCCTCGATCAGGCCAAAACGCCAGACCTGCACCATCAACGTCACCAGCCAGATCAAGCCACAGCTGACGTGCAGGCCGTGGGTGCCGACCAGGGTGAAGAAGGCGGACAGGAAGGCGCTGCGCTGCGGCGTCGCGCCCTCATGGATCATATGGGCGAACTCAGTGAGCTCGATGCCGATGAAGGCGACGCCGAACAGGCCGGTGATCAGGAGCCACATCTGCGTCTGGGCGATCTTGTTCTGCTGCATCGTCAGCATCGCAAAACCATAGGTGATCGACGACAGCAGCAGCATCGAGGTGTTCACCGCGACCAGGTCGAGGTCGAACAGATCCTTCGGCGCGGGCCCGGCGGCGTAGTTGCCGCCGAGCACGCCGAAGGCGGCGAACAGCATCGCGAAGATGAGACAGTCGCTCATCAGGTAGATCCAGAAGCCGAGCGAGGTGCTGTAGCCTTCCGGATGCGGATGTTCGTCGGCGAGGTAGAAGACCGGCTCGCCGGTTTGTGAGGGATTGACAGCGACAGTCATTTACTTGGCTCCGGCGAGCAGTTTGGTACGCGCGTCCTCGGTCCGGATGACGTTGTCGGCCGGAATGTCGAAGTCGCGGTGATAGTTGAAGGTGTGACCGATCCCGACGACCAGCATCGCGATGAAGCTCGCGGCCGCCAGCCACCAGATATACCAGATCAGGCCGAATCCCATCGCGGTGGCGAAGCCGGCCAGGATGATGCCGGTGCCGGTACTGCTCGGCATATGGATCGACCTGAATCCGACGAGCGGACGCTGGTAACCGCGCTTCTTCATGTCCCACCACGCGTCATTGTCGTGAACAACGGGGGTGAAAGCGAAGTTGTAGTCCGGCGGGGGCGAGGAGGTTGCCCATTCCAGCGTGCGGGCGTCCCAGGGATCGCCGGTGACGTCCTTGAGCTGCTCACGCTTGAGGAAGCTGACCGCGAACTGCATCAGCATGCTCATGATGCCGAGGAAGACGAGGCCGGCGCCGATCGCAGCGATGACGAACCAGATTTGCAGCGAAGGATCGTCGAACACCCGCAGCCGGCGGGTCACGCCCATCAGGCCGAGCACGTAGAGCGGCATGAAGGCGAGATAGAAGCCGGTGACCCAGAACCAGAACGACAGCTTGCCCCAGAACGGATCGAGCCTGAAGCCGAACGCCTTCGGGAACCAGTAATTGATGCCGGCGAACGCGCCGAACACCACGCCGCCGATGATGACGTTGTGGAAGTGCGCGATCAGGAACAGGCTGTTGTGCAGGACGAAGTCGGCCGGCGGCACCGCGAGCAGCACGCCGGTCATGCCGCCGAGCACGAAAGTCAGCATGAAGGCGATGGTCCACAGCATCGGTAGCTCGTAGCGGATGCGGCCCCGATACATCGTGAATAGCCAGTTGAACATCTTCGCACCGGTTGGGATCGAGATGATCATCGTGGTGATGCCGAAGAACGAGTTGACGCTGGCGCCCGATCCCATCGTGAAGAAGTGGTGCAGCCAGACCAGGTAGGACAGGATGGTGATGACGACGGTGGCGTAGACCATCGAGGTGTAGCCGAACAGCCGCTTGCCGGAGAAGGTCGAGGTCACTTCCGAGAAGATGCCGAAGGCGGGGAGAACCAGGATGTAGACCTCAGGGTGGCCCCAGATCCAGATCAGGTTCACGTACATCATCGGGCTGCCGCCGAAATCGTTCGTGAAGAAATTGGTGCCGACATAGCGGTCGAGCGTGAGTAACGCGAGCACGACGGTCAGAACCGGGAAGGAGGCGACGATCAGGACGTTGGTGCAGAGCGAGGTCCAGGTGAACACCGGCATCCGCATCATGGTCATGCCGGGGCACCGCAGCTTGACGATGGTGCAGATCAGGTTGATGCCGGACAACGTCGTTCCGACGCCGGCGACCTGCAATCCCCATATGTAATAGTCGACGCCGACATCTGGACTATAGCCGATGTTCGACAGCGGCGGATAAGCCAGCCAGCCGGTGCGGGCGAATTCGCCAATGAACAGCGAGGCCATCACAAGCACCGCGCCGCCGACCGTCATCCAGAAGCTGAAATTGTTCAGGAACGGGAACGACACATCCCGCGCGCCGATCTGGAGCGGCACCACGAAGTTCATCAGGCCGGTCACCAGCGGCATCGCCACGAAGAAGATCATGATCACGCCGTGGGCGGTGAAGACCTGGTCGTAGTGATGGGCGGGGAGGAAGCCTTCGGAGCCGTTGAATGCGAGCGCCTGTTGCGCGCGCATCATGAGGGCATCGGCGAAGCCGCGCAGCAGCATCACGATGCCGAGGATCATATACATGACGCCGATGCGCTTGTGGTCCACGCTGGTGAACCATTCGCGCCAGAGATAGCCCCAGAGGCGGAAATAGGTGACGCCGCCGAAAAGCGTGATGCCGCCGAGCGCGACCACCGCGAAGGTGCCGACCAGAATCGGCTCGTGCAGCGGCAGCGAATCGATGCTGAGACGGCCGAAGATGAGCTTGAGAAGATCAGGAGACATGCGAGCTCTCTTTAGGAGTCTGACTTCAGGAGTCTGACCTCAGGAGTTTGACTTGGGACGTTGTCCGACGAAGAAGGACGAGGACTTCAGCAGCGTGAAACTCGGCCGCTTCAGGCCGGCGCCGAGGAGCGGCGCGGTGTCGACCGGGGCCTTGATGGAAGCGGTGGTCCGGCCTTGCGGCGCATCCGGCGTGCAGGTGCCGGCGACGAAGGTCGGCTCGGGACCGAACGCGGTGCCGCGGCGGGCGTATTTGTCGTAGGCCAGCGGCAGCGTGTTGTTCAGGCCCTCATGGCCGAGACCGCCCTTGGCGTCGATCGCCATCATCTCGCTCTGGCACATCTTGCCGGTCTCGACGCACATGTTGAGGATCAGGCGGTAGAGATCGGAATCGACCGTGCCGTAGCGCCGCACCGGCTCGTTCTCGCTGGGCTTCTCGAGCTCAAGATATTCGGCGCGGCCAAGCGAGCCGCCCGCCGATTTGGCCTGCGCGATCCAGCCGTCAAAGCCCTTGTCGTCGAGGCCCTGGAAGTTGAAATGCATGCCGGAGAAGCCGGCGCCGCTGTAGTTCGCCGAAAAGCCCTTATAGGTGCCGGCGTGGTTCACAACGGCGTGCAGCTTCGTCTCCATGCCCGGCATCGCGTAGATCTGGCCGGCCAGCGCGGGGATGTAGAACGAGTTCATCACTGAAGAGGCGGTGATGCGGAAGTTGATCGGACGATCGACGGGAGCCGCCAGTTCGTTGACAGTGGCGATGCCATAGTCCGGATAGATAAACAGCCATTTCCAGTCGAGCGCGACGACATCGACCTCGAGCGGCGCCTTGGACTGGTCGATCGCGCGGTCGGCGTGGATGCGACCGAGCGTGCGATAGGGGTCGAGCAGATGCGTGCCCATCCAGGTCAGCGCGCCCAGGCAGACGATGATCAAGAGCGGCGCCGACCAGATCACCAACTCGAGCTTGGTCGAGTGGTCCCAGTCCGGCTCGTAACGGGCCGAATTGTTGGACTGGCGGTAACGCCAGGCAAACAGCACCGTCAGCGCCATCACGGGAACGACGATCAGGAGCATCAGGACGGTGGAGATGATGACAAGGTCGCGCTGCTGGGCGGCGATATCGCCGGCCGGCGCCAGCACGACGTAGTTGCAGCCGCTGAGCACAACTGCCAAGGGTAGCAGCGCCAGGATCTTGAGACGGGACACGGGCCGAGCCTTTGAGAATGAGTTTCCTTTGCGGGGCCAAGGGGTAGCTGCGGCGCAGCAATCCGGACATTGGACAATTTGTCCAATGTTGCAGTGCGGGATGTTGGGTCAAACAGGTCCAGATTGCCTGGTGTCCCGCCGGGCGGTCGGCTTTGGTTTTCAGGACGTTAAGGGCGCACGCATGGCGACGGCACAGACCCCCGCAATGGCAGATCTCCACTCGGGCGAGCACGGCCACGATTTGGCCAGTCCCGGCGAAATCGCCATCGGCGTCATCATCGGCCGTACCTCGGAATTCTTCGACTTCTTCGTCTACGCGATCGCCTCGGTGATCGTTTTCCCGCGTCTGGTGTTTCCGTTCACGAGCGAGCTGACCGGCACGCTTTATTCCTTCATGATCTTCGCGCTGGCCTTCATCGCCCGGCCGATCGGGACCGTCATTTTCATGACGGTTGACGGCGAGTACGGCAAGACGGCCAAGCTGGTCTCGGCGCTGTTCCTGCTCGGCACCGCCACCGTCGCGCTCGCCTTCCTGCCCGGCTACCACGAGATCGGCGTTGCCGCGATTTGGCTGCTGGCGCTGGCACGCCTCGCGCAGGGTCTGGCCTGGGGCGGTGCCTGGGATGGCATGGCTTCGCTGCTGGCGCTGAATGCGCCGGCCTCCAAGCGGGGCTGGTACGCGATGGTGCCCCAGCTCGGCGCGCCGCTCGGGTTGATCGTGGCGAGCGCGTTGTTCGCCTATTTCGCGGGAAATCTCTCGGCCGATGATTTCTTCGACTGGGGCTGGCGCTATCCGTTCTTCGTCGCCTTCGCCATCAACGTCGTAGCGCTGTTCGCGCGTCTGCGCATGGTGACGACCGAGGAATATTCCTCGCTGTTCGAAACCCGCGAACTGCAGCCCTCGCGCATCTCCGACACGGTTGCGCGCGAAGGCCACAACATCATGCTCGGCGCGTTCGCGCCGCTGGCGAGCTTTGCGCTGTTCCACATGGTTACCGTGTTTCCGTTGTCCTGGGTGTTCCTGTTCACCCGCGAAAGCCCGGTGCGCTTTTTGATCATCGAGATCGTCGCCGCCGTGTTCGGCGTCGCAGCGATCGTGGCCTCCGGCATCATCGCCGACCGTGTCGGCCGCAAGTCGCTGCTGATGGGATCGGCGATCGCGATCGCGATCTACAGCGGCTTTGCCCCGCAACTGCTGGACGCCGGCGCGTTCGGTGAGACCATCTACATGGTGATCGGCTTCATCCTGCTCGGCCTCTCCTTCGGCCAGTCCTCTGGCGCGATCGCCTCGAATTTCAGGCAGATGTACCGTTACACGGCCTCGGCGCTGACCTCGGACATGGCATGGCTGTTCGGCGCCGGCTTCGCGCCGCTGGTTGCGCTGCTGCTCGCCACCAATCTCGGCGTCATCGCCTCGGGCGCGTATCTGCTCTCGGGCGCGTTCTGGACCCTGCTCGCGCTCTGGCTCAGCGGCCAGCGCGAAGCGGGCGACATGGACGCGGGCGCTGATTAGCGCAGAGCTTGTAGGGTGGGCAAAGGCGCGTAGCGCCGTGCCCACCATCCATCAGCGACTGAGATAGGGAATGGTAGGCACGCTTCGCTTTGCCACCCTACGGCAGCGGGATTTGTCGCTCCAGATCCCGGGTTCGCGCTAAGCGCGCCCCGGGATGACGCGCGCTTAGCGCGCGTCAGTCCGTCACGATCTTCACGCGGTCGCGCACCTTCACTTGCGCGGTGCGATCCAGCCCATTCAGCACGCGAAAACGTTCGGCCGGGTGATCGACGCCGTCCATGCGGTGGGAGAGCGATTCCACGGTGTCGCCGGGCTGCACGGTGATCACCTTGATGCGCAGCGGACGCGCGGCCTGGATCTCGTCGAGCGTCAGGCGGCGGAATGAATTGACGGTCTCGCGCGCGTTGCGCTCGCTCTCGGTCGACTTCTGCCGTGTCGCGAAGATGAAGCGATAGACGTCGCTGCCGAAGCGCAGTGCATAGACCTTGAATTGCCACTGGTCTCCCTTGGCGGTGGCAGATGCGGCCGGGAAGCCGTTGATGGTGATGTCCTCGGTCGACGCCTTCTCGACACCTTCCATCCACCCCGAATTGAGGTAGTCGCCGAGCGACTGCTCGGCCGGCACCCGCACGACGTCGAAGCGCATCGCCTGCGCGCCGCCTTCGCGCACGCCGATCACCGCCTGCGCGGTGTTGTCGAGCGTGAAATTGTCCGGCGCCTGGAAGGTGAAACCAAGCTTGGGGTGCAGGAAGCGGCGGCCGCGGACAAAGCCTTCGCTGGGGTCCTCGCCATAGACGATATTGTCGATCGCGGCGAGATAGCTCTCGCGGTCGCGCTCGGCGCCCTCGGGCGCTGCATATTGCCGGGCGATGGCCTGCGCGTTCTGCACGCGTTCGGGCGTTGCCGGATGCGACGAGGTAAAATCCTGCGCGCGCGGATCGAGCGAGTTCTTGCCGGCCTTCAGCTCCGCATTGCGCTCCATCGCCGAGAGGAAACGCGCAGCACCGTACGGGTCGAAATGCGCCTTGGCGGAGATGCCGACACCCATGGCGTCGGCCTCGAACTCCTGGTTGCGCGAAAAGCTCGCCATCGTCAGCTTGGTCTTGGCGAGCGCGAGCGCGGTGAGATCGGGGTCGGTGCTCATGTCGGTGACGACGCGGGTGACGATCGCGGCCTGGCGCGCCTGGTCCTCGCGCATCGCGGCATGCTTGGACAGCACATGCGCCATCTCGTGGCTGAGCACCGAGGACAATTCCGAGGTGTCGCTGGCGAGCGCGAGCAGGCCGCGGGTGACATAGAGCTGGCCATTCGGCAGCGCGAAGGCGTTCACCGCGCCGGAATTGAGGATGGTGACCTTGTAGCCCTGGTCGGGGCGCTCCGAGGCGGCAACCAGCCGGTCGACGGTCTTGCTGACCAGTGACTCGAGCCGGGGATCGTCATAGGCGCCGCCATAGCTCGCCAGGATGCGCTCGTGCTCTTTCTCGGTGGCGGGGGTTTGCGCGACAGCCGGCTTCGGCTTGGGCGTCGCCACCATCCGTGGGGCCGCCGCAGTCTGGAACCGGCCCATATCGCCGCAACCGGCGAGGGCTGCGCCCAGCACGAGGCAAAGCGCGGCCGGCGCAGCCCGACGGCGGCGTCCTTCGCCTTTTTTGTGCTGTTCTAGCACCCCATTCACGTCGCTTAACCCGTGCCTGGCCTTGCTTAAGGCCTTACCCCTGTCGGCTCATTTGCGCCCAGCAATTCGACCTGTCCCACGAGGCGTACATCGATACGCGGCCCCGTCGTCCCCTCAATCCAGCCCCGGACACGAATACGTCGATTTTCCAAGGACTTAACGGCTATTCCGGCGCTTTCGAACGCCGGCAGATTGCGCTTTGAAATAGTCGCGGCAAAGCCGCGTGTCCAGCTCCGTCCGAAGTTGAGGTAGGTCGTTGCCCCAGCTTGCCGGACCGACAGGACTTTGCCCTCGACCACCATAAAGCGCCCCATCCCGGCCAAAATATCGTCCGGACTTTCCGCGTTTTTTATGACCGATGGGTCAGCCCAACTGCCCTTTTTTTGGCGCCGCGCCTCGGCCTCCGCCGCCATCAGGGCAGCTGCGCAGTCCTTGTCGGTGATCTCGGCGGAAACCACGGCGTCGCCCTGGACAAGCAGCGTAGCCTGCACGGACGTATCGCTCTCGCCGATGAACACCAGCGCGCTCTGGCGACCATAGCGGTCGGGCGTGTCATCAGTGCTGCGCAAGATGACGTCGCGGCCGGCGAGCTGCGAGATCAGTGCCTGCCTTGTCGTTGCTGTCGCCTCGATCCCGATGAGGCGGACTTCGCGGCCGTCGTCGAGTCGCAGGCTGCGCGCATCGACGATCGCGGCGACGCGGCCCTCGCCCTGGACTTCGAATTGGCACGGTGTCGCGAACGCTGTGCGACCCGCGACGAGAAGAAATGCGATGATGAGGTGAAGCCGTTGCGTCACGTGATCCGGAGAGCTTGCGTTACGCGCCAACTCTAACACCATTCCGCTTTGCGGAAAACGCGTGTGCCGTTCGCGAAAAGCTGCAACGCCTCCCGCGCTTGCTGCGCTCTTGCGCATACGGCATGATGACGGCAACAGCAATAATCAAGCCGCCATTCAGAGTCAGGCGATCAAGGGAGGTTGTTTCGATGAAGCATATTTTGTTGGGCATTTTTGCTGCCGCGTTTGCCCTGAGCGCGAGCGCCGCGCAGGCCCAGGACAAGCCTCCCCTGAAGATCGGCGGCATCCTCGACATGTCGAGCCTTTACGCCGACATCACCGGCCCCGGCAGCGAGACCGCGGCCAAGATGGCCGTTGAGGATTTTGGCGGCGAAGTGCTCGGACGCAAGATCCAGGTGCTGGCGGCCGACCATCTCAACAAGGCCGACCTGTCCGCCAACATCGCCCGTGACATGCTCGACAACCAGGGCGTCGAGATGATCTACGACGTTGCAGCGTCGGCGACGGCGCTTGCCGCCGGCGAGATCGCGAAAGCGCGGGGCAAGATCATCATCTTCAACGGCCCGGGCTCGATCCGGCTCAGTAACGAAGCCTGCGGTCCCTACACCATCCACTATGTGTTCGACACCTACGGCCAAGCCAATGTGACCGGCCTTGCCGCCGTGAAATCGGGCCTCGATACCTGGTTCTTCCTCACCGCCGACTACGCCTTCGGTCAGGATCTGGAGAAGGACACCAGCGCGGTCGTCACCAAGACCGGCGGCAAGGTGCTCGGCAGCGTGCGGCATCCGCTCAATACCTCGGATTTCTCGTCGTTCCTGCTGCAGGCCCAGGCCTCGAAGGCCAAGGTGATCGGGCTGGCGAATGCCGGCGGCGACACCGTCAACGCGATCAAGCAGGCGGCCGAGTTCGGCATCACCAAGGGCGGCCAGAAGGTCTCGCCGCTACTTGCGTTCGTCACCGACATCGACTCGATCGGCCTCGAGACCGCGCAGGGATTGTTGTTGGCGGAAGCCTTCTACTGGGACATGAACGATGAGACGCGCGCATTCTCGAAGCGCTTCATGGAGCGAATGAAGCGGCCACCGACCTCGGCGCAGGCCGGCGTCTATTCCTCCGTCATGCACTATCTGAAGGCCGTAAGGGCCGCCGGCACGACCGACTCTGCCGCCGTCATGAAGGTGATGAAGGAGACGCCGATCAACGACTTCTTCGCGCATAACGGCAAGATCCGGGAGGACGGCCGCATGGTGCACGACATGTACCTGTTCGAGGTGAAGAAGCCGTCGGAATCCAAGGGCCGCTGGGACGACTACAAGCTGCTCGCCACCATTCCCGGCAACGAGGCGTTCCAGTCACTCGAGCAGTCGCGCTGCCCGCTGGTGAAGAAATAGTCTCGTCATTGCGAGCGAAGCGAAGCAATCCAGAGATGTTTCCGTAGAGGCAGTCTGGATTGCTTCGTCGCTTCGCTCCTCGCAATGACGGCGTGGCGACAGCTAGGTCAAAATAACAGCAAGGGAGACGTCCCATGAACGACATGGTCCTGCAAAAACTCGAAGGCGGGCTGCTCACCATTACCATGAACCGGCCCGAGCGCAAGAATGCGCTCAATCCCGAGATGGTCGCAGGATTAGTCGAGGCAGCGCGGCGCGCAGCCGACGACCCGGAGGTACGTGCGGTGCTGTTCAAGGGGGCGGGCGGTTCGTTCTGCGTCGGTGGCGACGTCAAATCGATGGCGGCCGGTCGCGCGCCGCTGCCGTTCGAGCAAAAACTTTCGAATTTGCGCCGCGGCATGGAGGTCTCGCGCATCCTGCACCAGATGCCAAAACCCGTGGTGGCGCAGCTCGACGGTGCCGCGGCCGGCGCCGGCCTGTCGATGGCGCTGTCATGTGACCTCCGCATCGCCTCCGAATCCTGCAAGATCACGACCGCCTTCGCCAAGGTCGGCTTCTCCGGCGATTACGGCGGCACCTATTTTCTGACTCAACTGCTCGGCAGCGCGCGGGCGCGCGAGCTCTATCTGACGTCGCCGGTGCTGACCGCCAAAGAAGCGCATGCGATCGGCATGGTGACCAGGGTCGTGCCCGATGCCGAGATCGACGCTGCCGCGCATGAGCTCGCACTGTCGCTGGCGCAGGGGCCGTCGATCGCGCTCGGCTTCATCAAGCGCAACATCAACAATGCCGAACATCTCGCGCTCGAGGACTGCTTCGACGGCGAGGCGATCCACCATACGCGCTGCGGCGATACCGAAGACCACAAGGAAGCCGCAAAGGCCTTTGTCGAGAAGCGCAAGCCGACCTTTAAGGGGGCATGACTGTGGCGGCCTATATGCGGCTGCGCCAGATCTGCCTCGTCGCGCCGCAGCTTGCGCCCGTCATCTCCGACATCGCCGAGATCATGGGCCTCGCCGTCTGCTACCACGACGGCAATGTCGCGAAATACGGCCTGGAGAATGCGCTACTTCCGGTCGACACGATCTTGCTGGAGGTCGTCGCGCCGTTGAAGGACGGCACCACGGCCGGCCGCTTCATCGAGAAGACGAACGGCCGCGGCGGGTACATGGCGATCTTCTGCTGCAACGATCCCGACGAGCGCGGCCGCAACGCCAATGCGCTTGGCGTGCGCACCGCCAATGTCATTGACCACGCGCCCTATCACGGTGTCCAGCTCCACCCGCGTGATTGCCGCGCCGCTTTCATCGAGTTCAACCACACCGAAGGCAGTGACGACATTCTGGGTGCGTATCCGCCGGCGGGGCCGGACTGGCAAAAGTATATCCGCAAGGATGTGACGCAGGCGCTGACGGGCGTGGAGATGCAAAGCCCGGACCCGCAGGGGCTGGCGGCGCATTGGGGCGGCATTATTGGCGTTGCCGCTGGCGGCGCCGAATTGAGATTGCCCAATGCGGTGTTCCGGTTTGTGAAAGGCCCTAGCGAGATCATGAGCGCATTGGAGTTTCGGGTGGTTGATGCGGCGCACGTGCTGCATGTGGCGCGGTCAAAGGGGCTGGCGGTGGCGGGGAACGAATTCTTGCTGGGCGGAGTGACGTTCCGCGTCAGTTGATTCCCTCATGGTGATCCGTCACTCTGAGGTGCTCGGCGAGCCTTGCACGGCCACGGTCACCGCTGCGCGTACAAAGAATAAGACGGGATCACGCAATGCCGCATCCGCTCGACAGCTTCTTCGCACCGGCAAGCATCGCGCTGGTCGGCGCCTCGCGCGATCACGAGAAGATCCCAGGCCGTCTGCTCGCGATGCTGCGCAAGAACGAGTATCCCGGCAAGATCTATCCAGTGAACCCGAACTACCCGGAGATCGACGGGCTCACCTGCTACAAATCGATCGCGGAGATCGGCGCGCCGATCGATCTCGCCGTGATCATCATTCCAGCCCGAGCCGTGCTGCCCGCGCTCGAGCAATGCGCGGCTGCCGGCGTCAGGAACGCCGTCATCATTTCCTCTGGTTTTGCCGAGGAGGGCGGCGACAGTGCGGCGCTGCAGGACGCGATCGCCGCGTTGGCGAAGCGCACCGGCATGCGGATCTCTGGCCCGAATGCCGAAGGCTTTTTCAGTCAGGTGCAGCGCGTCGCGGCGACGTTCAGTCCTGCTGTGGACGTTAAGCAAGGGGTGGTGCCGCTCGTCGCCACGACAAGGCGGATCGGCATCGTCGCGCAGAGCGGCGGCATCGGCTTTGCCTATTATCACCGCGCCAAAGCCCTCGGCGTTGGCGTGAGCTATGTTGTCAGCGCCGGCAATGAATCGGATCTCGGCGCAGGCGAGTTCCTGGACTACATGGTGCAGGACGCCGCGACCGATGTGATCCTGCTCTTCATCGAAGGCATCCGCGACGTCGACAAGTTCCTGGTCGCTGCGCAGCGGGCTGCCGAGCTGAAGAAACCCGTCATCGTGACGAAAGTCGGCCGCTCCGGCGCGGGCGAGCGCGCGGCGGCGTCTCACACCGCCAGCATGGCCGGCTGGTCGGCGGCATATGATGCGGTGTTTGCGAAATACGGCTTTGTCGTCTCCAACGATCTCGACGAGGCGCTGACGATCGCGGCGGTGCTCGTGAGCAATCCGCTGCCGAACGGCGATCGCGTCGCTGTCGTTACGACGTCCGGCGGTGCGGGCATCTGGGGTGCGGATGCGGTTGCGCTGCAGGGTCTGCAAGTGCCGGAATTGTCCGAGCCGATCCAGGCGGAGATCGGAAAGCTGATGCCGTCATACGGCACCGCGCGCAACCCGATCGATGTCACCGCACAGGGGGTGACCTCGGGCGGCTTACAGAAAAGTGTCGATCTGCTCACTGTCTCGGACGAGGTCGATGCGATCCTGATCGTGCTGTCACTGTCGAGTGACGTGCGCAAGCCTTTCAAGGAAGATGAGTTGAAGCCGGTGCTATCAGCGCAGCACAAGCCGGTGGTGTTCTATTCCTATACGGTGCCTTCGGACTTCGCCCGACATGAGCTCGCGAAATCGGGTGTCGTCGTTCTGTCGGGACTCACTCATGTCGGCGTCGCGATGCGGCGGATCGTCGACTACGCAAAGTTCAGCCTGGCAACGCCCGCCGAGGCGCGGCTGCCGGCGCGCGATCTTTCCGTGCATCTGACCTCACCTGTTCTGTCCGAGGCCGACAGTAAGATACTCCTCCGTGCCGCCGGTATTGCGCTGCCGGATGAGGTGCTGGTGAAAGACAGGGATGAGCTGGATGCGGCCGTCACCCGCGTCGGCTTCCCCATAGTGATGAAGATCCAGTCGCCTGATATCCCGCACAAGAGCGAGGTCGGCGGCGTGCGCGTCAACATCACCACCAAGGGCGAGGTGTTTTTGGCGTTCGAGGCCTTGTTGAACAATGCGCGCAAGCATCGGCCGGAGGCAGCCATTCAGGGTGTGCTGATCGGGCCGATGGCGAAACGCGGCGTCGAGATCATCGTCGGCACGATGACAGACAAGACGTTCGGCCCGATGGTGATGGTGGGCCTCGGCGGCATCACCACGGAGCTGTTTCGCGATGTCATCTATCGCCCCGCGCCGGTCAGTGCGAAAGAAGCTGGTGCGATGCTGGCGGGCTTGAAAGCGGCGCCGCTGCTGAACGGGTTTCGTGGCGCGGCAAAAGCCGATGTCGCGGCGCTGTCGCAGCTGATCGCGGACATCTCAGTGCTGGCGGCGCGTCATGCAGGCGAGATCGCGGAGATCGAGCTCAATCCCGTGCTGGTGCATCCGGAAGGGCAGGGCGTGACGATCGTGGACGCGCTAGTGGCGGGAAGGAAGTAGCGCGCCGCAAACACCGCTGTCGTCCTGGACAAGCGAGCAGAGCGAGCGCTGATCCAGGACCCATTATCCCAGGGAGCAGTTTGGCGAAGACTCGCGGTTACTGGTCATGACCATAACCTCTCCCTGGGGTAATGGGTCCGGGCTTTCGCTAGGACGACCACCGAGGGTTTGACCACGCGACAGTAATACGGCAATCACCTTCCCTTAAAATTCGCCACGCGCCGTTCTTCCGTGGCCTTCACGCCTTCCTTGAAGTCTTCCGTCGCGCGCAGGCGGGTCTGTTCGGCGAGCTCGTGATTGGTCGCGGCCATGACGCGGTCGGCGAGGCCGGCGCGCATCGTCGCGCGGGTGGAGAGCAGGCCGAGCGGGGAGCATTCGGCGATTTCGCCGGCGAGCTTCATCGCGGCTGCGTTGACCTGGTCCTGCGCCACCAGCTCGTTGGCGAGACCCCACTTATATGCCTCTTCGCCGGTGACGCGGCGGCTGGTGTAGAACATCAGCTCGGCATTGTTCTTGCCGATCAGTTCGGGCAGGGTCGTGGTCAGGCCGAAGCCGGGATGGAAGCCGAGTTTTGTAAAATTCGCGGAGAACCGCGCTTCGGGACAAGTGACGCGGAAGTCCGCCGATACCGCGAGGCCCAGGCCGCCGCCGATGGCAGCTCCCTGGACGGCCGCAACGATCGGCTTCTTGGCGCGGAAGATACGCACGGCCTGGATGTAGAGATGGTTGATCGGCCCGAGATTGTCGGCTGGGTCGCCCTTTGCCTTTTTCTCGGCCTCCTGGGCTTCCTGCGCCTGCCGCGCGGGATCGCCAAAATTGGCGCCGGCACAGAACGCCTTGCCTTGCGCCGAGAGAACCGAGGCGCGGATCTCGATGTCGCGATCGAACTCGTCGAGCGCGTCTGCGATCTGATTGATCAGCGAGATGTCGAAGAAGTTGAGGGGGGGCCTGCGGATCTCGATGCTGCCGACGTGCCCGACCTTCTCGACGCCGATATCTTTGTAGGTGCTCATGATGTCCTCGAATTGTTAGCGCAGGCCCAAGCCGCGGGCGATGATGCCGCGCAGCACCTCGGTGGTGCCGCCCTGGATGGTGAGTTTCGGTGCGGTCTTGATGGCGAAATCGAGCTGTCGCTCCAGGGTCTCGCGGTTGGTCGCGGTCTCCTCGACGAAGGCGGCGAGATCGCGCACGCGGTGCGGAAGCTGCTGCTCCCAGACGGTGCCGATATCCTTGACGATGGAGGCCTCGACCACCGGCTCCTTGCCGGCTTGCAGCATGCCCGCGACCGAGACCGACATGCGCCGCATGGTGTGAAGCTGCGCGACGAGACGGCCGATGCCTTCGGCGCTGCGCGTGTCCGGATTGGGGCCGACGGCGCGGACCAGCTCGGTCAGCACGTAGTAGGTCTCGAGGAAACGTTCGGGACCTGAGCGTTCATAGGCGAGCTCTGACGTCGCCTGCTTCCAGGCGCCGTCGACTTCGCCGAGCACGTGATCGTCGGGCACAAAGAAATCGGTGAAGACCACCTCGTTGAACTCGTACTGACCGGTGATCTGACCGATCGGGTTCACCTGGATGCCCGGCTGCTTCATCTTGACCAGAAACTGGGTCAGGCCATGACGGCGGTTTTCCTTGGTCGGCGGCGAGGTGCGGAAGATCGCGATCATGTAGTCGGCGATATGCGCCGACGAGGTCCAGATCTTGGTGCCGTTGATGAGATAGCCCCCATCGGTCTTGGTCGCGCGTGTCTTCGCCGCGAATAGGTCCGAGCCGGAGTTCGGCTCGCTCATGCCGATCGCAAAACAGACCTCGCCGCGGCAGATGCGCGGCAGGATGTCCATCTTGATATGCTCGGGCGCATATTTCAGCAGCACCGGCCCGCTCTGGCGGTCGGCGACGAAGAAGCGCCGCGTCGGCGCATTGGCGACACGCATCTCCTCGGTCACCACGTAGCGTTCGAGGAAGGAGCGCTCCTGGCCGCCATACTTTTTCGGCCAGGTCATGCCGATCCAGCCGCGCTCGCCGACGCGGCGGCTAAATTCCGGCACGTCGGTGTCCTCGCGGTTAGGCTTGAACGGATTGAACGTGCCGCGGGCCATCTCTTCTGCGAGGAAGGCACGCACTTCCTTGCGCAATTGCTCGCACTTCTCGGGCAGGCGGATCGGGTCGAAACGGAGGGCAGCGGTCATATGTTTCGTTCCTTCTCAGCGCGAGGCGACCAGCGGCCACAATTCATCGGCGCCGCGCCTGGCGACCAGCTTGCCGAGCTCGACGGCCCAAAAGCTTTCCGAACCGAAATCGTCGCGCCAGGCCAGCGCCCGCAGCGAATAGCGATGCAGGACATGCTCCAGGGTGAAGCCGATCGCGCCATGGACCTGATGCGCGATGCCGCCGCCTTTTTCCGCCGCTTCCGCGCAGCGGATCTTTGCCGAGGCGGCTTCGAGATAGACCTCGTCGTCGAACGATCTTGCATTCGCGATGGCATCGGCGGCAGAAGTCGCGGCCGCGAGCGCGGCCGCGGATTCGCCGGCAAGGCGGGCGAGATTGTGCTGCACCGCCTGGAACTTCGAGATCTTCTTCTCGAAGGCGACACGCTCGTTGGAATAGCGCACGGAGATGTCGAGCATGGATTCCAGTGCGCCGGCGATCTGAAGGCTGCGGGCGGCGCCACCCATCAGCATCATGGTGGTCTGGTCAAAACCCCGCGGTGCCGGCTTGATGGTGATCGGCTGCACCTTGTCGAGCGTAACGGTATCGCTGTGGTCGTAGCCGACATTGAGGCCGGACTCGATCTGCGCCTTCGCGGCATCGATCAGCGCGATCGAAGCGCCGTCCTTGCCATGCGCCAGCACCGCAAAATGCTTCGCTGCCTTGGCAAAGGGGACGCCGCGGGCGCGGCCGGAGAGTGCGCCAGCGTCCAGCGTGATGCGATCCTTCGGGGACGCGGGCACCACCGTCATCTCGCCCTCGGGCGAAGCGATCTTGACCTGCGCCAGCAGCCAGCCCGCGAGCATCGTCTCCGCCAGGGGAACCGCGACCGCGAAACGACCGGCAGCGTTCAGCAAGGCAAAACCGTCGGCGAGACCCGCGCCGGAGCCGCCGAGATCGTCCGGCACCCAGGACAAGGGCAGGCCGGCCTCGCTCAGCGCCTGCCACAGCGGCGCCCGCCACGCACCATTCTTGTCGTTGTTGATGGTTTGCGGATCGGCGAGATCGGCGAAGATTTTTTCCGCGGTCTCGACGACGATATTGTCACTCTCCGCCACAGCGTTCCCCGTGTTTTGCCATTGGCGCGCCTTGCCCGTCAGGCTGCACGCGGTTTCTTCTTGCGCCCGATGATCCAAAAAAGCCATGGCCGTGACAAGCGTTGATCGCAGGTCAACCTGCGGCGCCGGCATGGGCGGTCAGCTAATTCCGCTTAGCGGAGTTTGCTCGATTTGCAGGGCGCTTCAAACTCGCTAAACAGGGCGCCGGTGTTCAAGACAGGGAAGGAAAAGCGGATGGGAAAAGACGGCTTGTGCGCAATCGTGACGGGATCCGCCTCCGGCCTCGGCGCCGCGACTGCGGAAATTCTCGCGCGGAGCGGGGCGCGGCTGGTCATCAACTATTCCTCCAGCCAGAGGGAAGCCGAGGCGACGGCAGAGCTTTGCCGCAGGGCCGGTGCGGCTGAAGTGCTCGTCGCGCAGGGCGATGTCTCAAAGGACGACGATTGCCGCAGAATCGTTGCGGCGGCGAGTGGCTGGGGCCGGCTCGACATCCTCGTTAATAACGCCGGCACCACCAAGCATGTGGCCCATGCCGATCTCGACGGATTGTCGGCGGAAGACTTCCAGCGTCTCTACGGCGTCAACACCATCGGCCCGTTCCAGATGGTGCGTGCGGCGCGCAGCCTGCTCGAGGCCGGGTCGAAGGCGTCGGGGCGGCCGTCGGCGGTGGTCAACGTGTCCTCGGTCGCCGGCCTCAGCGGCGTCGGCTCGTCGATCGCCTATGCCGCGAGCAAGGGCGCGCTCAATACAATGACGTTGTCGCTGTCGCGCGCGCTGGCGCCGCTGATCCGCATCAACACGGTATGCCCTGGCTATATCGACACGCCCTGGTTCACCAAGGGCCGCGGCGAGGCCGGCGCCAAGCAGGTGCGCGACAGCGTGGTGGCGAAGGTGCCACTCAAGGTCGCATCGACTGCGGAAGATATCGCGCAGCTCGTCTGCTTCCTGGCGATGCCGGCGTCGAGCAACATGACCGGCGAGGTCGTGCGCATGGATGCCGGGATGCATTTGATTGCGTGAATTTGTCATTGCGAGCGAAGCGAATCCAGACTGCCTCCAAGGCAACATTCTGGATTGCTTCGTCGCAAGAGCTCCTCGCAATGACGATGCGGAAGCAGCCTGCCTCTATTCGGCAGTTTACGCCGTCACCCCCTGATCACGCCGCTCGCGACCAGCCGGTGCCAGATGAACAGCACCACCACAGCGCCGATTGTGGCCATGATGAAGCCGGCGCCCTGATCCGGACCGTAATGGCCGATGGCCTGGCCGACGAAGGTGGCGAGAAAGGCGCCCGCGATGCCGAGGATGGTGGTGAGGACGAAGCCCGAGGGGTTGTTCGGTCCCGGCGCGAGCCAGCGCGCGATGAGGCCAGCGACGAAGCCGACCACGATGATCCACAACAGGCCGCCCATGCTCATGTCAGTGCTCCCCTCGCTTTGACCAAAATCAGATTCGGCTCGAGATTTCGTTCTCGTTCGGCAGCCGTCCGTCGGGCGTTAGATGATCCACCACCTGCGGCAAATATTGGCTGAGCCCGGACAGCAACTCATCGCGCGACAAACCGCTCTGGGCCGACAGGCTCTCGATCTGGTCGGCGCCGAGCGCATTGGCGAGATCGCCGGGGGCGATCGGCTTGTTCTCGCCCTTGCCGACCCAAGAATTCGCGGTCTCGCCATGGCCGCTCTGCTGCAGCTGGTTGAGGAGATCGCTGAGCCCGCCGCTCAGCACGCTGCCGGCCGCGCCGCCCGCAAGCAAGCCGCCGAGGCCGCCCTTGAGCAGGCCACCGAGGCCGCCAAGACCGCCGCCGTCTGCGGTGTTCACCGGCGGAGGAGCTGGCGCGGGTGAGGGTTGCGGAGCTGTGCCGGACTGCGTTGCGGTCATGTGCTTGTAGGCCTTCCAGGCGAGCAGGCCGAGGATGGCCATGGTCATCGGCGACATGCCGCCGGAGGAGGCTTGCGAGCTCGGCGTGCTCGACCCGCGCGGGCCGTTCTGCATGCCGTTGAGGACGTCGAGTAGACCCATGGTGCTCTCCTTTGGCGTTCTCGTCGGCGAGCTCTCGCCGGTGACAAGCCCCCCGGGCAAAAACATATGGGGCTCTCATGACGGTTACAAGGCAGATGCGCTCAGGCCGCGATGGGCAGCCGGGCTCGCCTCTGCTATCGAAGGCGGACCATTCAGGGAGCAGCCAGGTGGTGACGGATCGACCGATCGTGGTGGCCGGCGCGGGCGCCATCGGGTGTTTTGTCGGAGGCCAGCTGGCGGCTGCCGATCGTCGTGTCGCACTCCTGGTGCGGCCACGGGTGAAGACCGAGATCGAGCGGTTCGGCCTGCTGCTGACGGATTTCGAGGGCTCCGAAAAGAAACTGGACGCGGGCCGGCTCGCGCTGTCGGAAGATCCGTCGATCTTGCACAGCGCTGGCATCGTGCTGGTCACGGTGAAGAGCGCCGACACCGCCGATGTCGCGGACCGGATCGCGCAGCACGCGCCTCAGGATGCCGTCATTGTGTCCTTGCAGAATGGCGTCGGCAATGTGCCCGTGCTGCAAGAGCGTCTCGGCCCCCGGCGCGTGCTCGCCGGGATGGTGCCGTTCAACGTCGTTGCGATGGGTGAGGGGCGCTTCCACCGCTCCACCTCGGGCGATATTCATGTCGGCGCGGATGAAGCGAATACGGCGGCGGCGCTGTCGGTGCCCGGCCTCGTCATGCGCGCAAGCCGCGACATCGCCGGCGTGCAATGGGGCAAGCTGATCATCAACCTCAACAACGCGCTCAGCGCACTCTCCGACATTCCGCTCGCCGCGCAACTGGCGAACTGCGACTGGCGAAGGTTGTTCGCCGACCAGATGGCGGAAGGCCTGGCCGCGCTGAAAGCCGCCGGCATCACGCCGGTCTCGGCAACGCCGATCCCGATGAGCTGGACGCCAACCTTGCTGAGGTTGCCCGACCCGATCTTCAATGCGATCCTGGGACGCACGATGAAGATCGATCCCGAGGCGCGTTCGTCGATGTGGCAGGATCTGAAGCAGGGCCGCAAGACCGAGATCGACTATCTCCAGGGCGCCGTCATTGCGCTCGCTGAGGAGAACCATCTCGCTGTGCCGCTGATGCGCCGCATTGTTGCCCTGATCAAGGAGGCGGAGACAGCCGGGAAGGGCCCGCCGCGGCTGACGCCGCAGCAGATTCGCGGAGCGGGTTGAGCGTGATGTGGAGATTCACCATGAAGCAGGCACTCGCGCGGGCGTTCGGGATGGCCGTACTTTGCGTCGTACCGACGGTTGTTCAGGCGAGGCCACCGACCGTCACGAACTCTCCTGGTTACGACAGGCGATTGCAGGAGAGCCGCAAGGAGTTGGGTGATGTGCCGACGCACGCGGGGGAGAGGCCGCCGATGACCACAGCCAAGAAAAGCAAGAAGAAGCATGCGAACTGAAGCCGCGCAGCGGAATGCAGGTCACGTCATTCCGCGTTCGCTTGCTTACGCAAGCCAAGCTTACCCCTTCTTCGCCGGCTTGCTCGGCGCCGGGCTGAAGAGCTTCTTGATATCGCTCAAGCCCTCCGACAGCCGCGGCCATTCGCAGGAGAACGAGCCCTTGGTGCAAGGGGCGCTCTTCGGCCGTGCACCTGCGTTTTGCTGGACTTTCGGCCGCTCGACAGGAACGGGGACACGTTCGACCTCGGTTCGCAGCGTGACCTGCTGAAGCTGCTGTGCTTGCTGTTCCTGCTGCTCGCGCTGCTGGCGCGCTATGGCCTGGGCCGCTTCATTGCTGCGGCGCTGATCGGCGAGATAGGCGGTGTAGGATTCGTCGATCTTCTTCTGTTCCTCCGGCGTCGGGTTGGGACCTGCGATGTCGAAGGTGCGGTCCTGGAGGAAGTCGTAATAGGTGTAGCCGCCGCCCGCCTTGCGCCGGCCGGCGAATTTTGCGTTGCAGTCCGCAAGTGCTGCAGTCTTTTCGGCCTTGGTTGCGGATTTTTCGGCAGCGTCGGCGCATTCCTCGAAGTCAACAGGCGTGCGCTTCCACCATTGCGCGTGGGCATGCCACGACGTCAGCAGAAAAACTCCTGCCGCGGCAACGAGAAGCGCCGCCGCACGACGCGATGCAACTACATCCGACATTCTACGAGAGCATTCCCTGCAAAACTCAACCCCAACTGAGTCGGACAGATTTTTGCTCTATTATCGCCGGCTTGTCACCCGTGGAACCGGGGAATTTCAGGGCTGGGCTGCTGACATTTTTTGCTTGACGTGGCCCGGGAGTCACAGCCGCGCGGCACATGATGCGCTTAGAATTTTATCGATTTGAATGTGAGGGGAAAATATTCGTCATGAGGGCGTTGAGCTGCTTCGTTGCAATCGCATTGGCGCTGGCTTGCGGCCGCGCACTCGCCGCGGACGAGAATGCACCGAACCGCAAGCCGGTGAAGGTCGTCGCCGATGCGCGGCTCTCGGTCGGCGGCCAGGGCATGTTGCCGCTCTATCTCTCCAGCGACTGGTCGATGCCGCTGCCGGCGATCTCGCGCGCCGTCATCGTGTTGCACGGACGCCTGCGCAATGCCGACGTATATTATATGTCAGCGCATACCGCGCAGGTCGCAGCTGGCGGCGATGGCAAGAGCGCGCTAATGATCGTGCCGCAGTTCCTGGCGGAGATCGATATCGAGGCGCACAAGCTGCCCGCGGATATGCTGCGCTGGTCGCTCGAAGGATGGGAGGGTGGCGATGCCGCGCTCGCACCGAATCCGGTCTCGTCCTTCGAAGCACTCGACGCGATCCTGGCCAAGCTTTCCGACCGGCGCATCTTCCCGAACCTGAAGCAGGTCGTGGTCGCCGGTCATTCCGGCGGCGGCCAGGTGGCGCAGCGCTATGCCATCGCGGGCAAGGGCGAGGCGATGCTGTCGCGCCAGCACATCGAGGTCCGCTATGTCGTCGCCAACCCGTCATCCTATGCTTATTTCAGCGGCGAGCGCCCGGTGCCGGCGATTGCCGCGTCCTGCCCGGGTTACAACAATTGGAAATACGGCATGGACGAGCGGCCGCCTTATCTTGCGGATGCAACGCCGGCCGCGCTCGAGCAGCGTTATGTCGAGCGCGACGTGATCTATCTGCTCGGCACGCTCGACACCAATCCGGAGCATCCCGCGCTCGACAAGAGCTGCATGGCCAAGGCACAGGGGCCTTATCGCTACGCCCGCGGCCACGCCTATGCCGACGCAATGGCGAAGCGCGATCATGGCACGCCCAATCACAGGGTATGGGACGTCGCCGGCGTCGGTCATGACGGCGACAAGATGCTGACTTCGAAATGCGGCCTCGCGGCCCTGTTCGATAGTCCGGGTTGCGGCGCAGAGCGCTGATGCGAGCACTCTGAAGGCTTCCGCCTTGAAGGTCCAGCTTTGGCTGTTACACTTCGCACCGTGAGCGCCTCACTCTGAGGCGACACCAAGAAGACGAAGTGGAAACGCCTGATGCTGCTGCCCCTCTCCGATGTGCCGCGCTGGTACGCCCAACGCAAACCCGAAGGCACCATCGCCGTCCAGCATGGGCAGGATCGACTGACATGGGACCAGCTCGAACGTGGTGCCAACCGGCGCGCGCGGGCGTTCGCGGCGAAAGGCGTCAAGCCCGGCGATTTCGTCGCGATTGGATTGCCCAACGGCAATGCGTTTTTCGAGACCACTTTCGCAGTCTGGAAATGCGGTGCGACGCCAACCTCGCTGTCATGGCGGCTGCCGCGCGGCGAAGCGGCAGCCGTGCTCGATATTCTCAAGCCGGCGCTGCTGGTCGGCGGCGAGGCCGACTGGAATGCGCCGAACCGGCTGCCTGCGGATTTCGTGCCGGAAGGGCTGTCCGACGAGCAGCTCGACCCGCCGGTGGCGCGCTACTGGAAGGCCATGACCAGCGGCGGCTCGACCGGTCGTCCAAAAGTGATCCTCGACCACAATCCCGCGGTCATCGACACGGTCGCGGCCCCGCCGCTCAACATGCCTTTCGGGGCCTCAGTCCTCAATCCAGGCCCGCTCTACCACAATGCGCCGTTCATCGTGTCGCACTACGCGCTATTCGGTGGCGGCAAGCTCACTGGCCTCGTCAAGTTCGACGCCGAGGAGACGCTGCGGCTGATCGAGCGCGAGCGCGTGCAATGGGTCAATTTCGTGCCGACCATGATGCACCGGATCTGGGCACTGCCGGAGCACGTGCGCAATGCGTACGATTTGTCGAGCCTGCAGACCGTGTTTCACATGGCAGCTCCCATGCCTCCCTGGCTGAAAGAGAACTGGATCGCCTGGCTGGGGCCAGAGCGGATCTGGGAGCTCTATGGCGGCACCGAGCGGCAGGGCGCCTGCGTCATCTCCGGTACGGAATGGCTGACGCACAAGGGCTCGGTCGGCAAGATCGGCGAGATGGCGCGCTTGCGCATCATCGGCGAGGACGGCAACGACGTCGCGCCCGGCGAGACCGGCGAGATCTACTTTCTCAACAATGACGGCATCGACGCCACCTATCACTATCTCGGTGCCGAGCCGAAGCGTCGCACCGACGGCTGGGAATCGCTTGGCGATATCGGCAGGCTGGATGAGGAGGGCTATCTCTATCTCGGCGACCGTCTCGCCGACATGGTGCTGCGCGGCGGCGCCAACATCTATCCCGCCGAAGTCGAAGCAGCGGTCTCCGAGTGTCCGGGCGTACGCTCCTGCGTGGTTGTGGGGTTGCCCGATCCGGAGCTCGGGCAGCGCGTGCATGCCATCATCGAGCCGGAGGCGAACGCGGATGGTCAGGCCATCGCGGACGCCATGGCGGACTTCCTGAAAGACAGGCTCAGCCGCTACAAGCATCCGGAGAGCTTTGAGATCGTCAGCACGCCGCCGCGCGACGATTCCGGAAAGGTTCGCCGCACGCTGTTGCGCGACGAGCGCGCGACGTGGATGAAGGAAGGCCGCGCCTTCCGCATCATGCCGGCGAAGGCGCGGGCGCATGTCGAGTAGGACAGAACTGAAGGACTGAATTTGATGACCATCACCGTCGCAGCAAACAGCGTGCCGAAACCGCCGGCCGATATCATCGAGGGCTTTCGGAATGCACCGACCTCGATCATATCGGACAATCTCAGCCGGCTGCCGGGCGCGGTTGGGCTAAGGCCCTATCACCGCAGCGGCAAGCTGGTGGGCACGTCCTTCACGGTGCGCACCCGGCCCGGCGACAATCTCGCCATCCACCGCGCGCTCGAGCTGGTTGGTCCCGGCGATGTCATCGTGGTTGATGGCGGCGGCGACGAGACCCGCGCGCTGGTCGGCGAGATCATGAAAAACATCGCGCAGTGGCGCAAAGCGGAAGGTTATGTAATCGACGGCGCGATCCGTGACGTCGCGGCCTTCGCTGGCGACGACTTTCCCTGCTACGCCCGCGCGGTAATCCATCGCGGCCCCTACAAGAACGGCCCCGGTGAGATCAACGTGCCCGTTACGATCGGCGGTAGCGTGATCTCACCCGGCGACATCGTGGTGGGTGACGAGGATGGCGTGGTGTCGTTTCCCGCCGCCGGCGCCGCAGCGTTGCTGGAGGCTGTGCGTGCCCAGATCAAGCGCGAGGAGGAGACGCTGAAGGCGATCCGCGAGGGCCGATATCAGGGGGCTTACGGCAAGTCATGATCAAGCAGGGCAGAGAGTTCGCCTTTGGCGACGCGAAGGGCTTCCGATCCTGCCATCGCTTTGATATGTACACGTCCAGGCAACCCGCCCTATCTGCGGGTTCCGCGGTCCCGTAGCTCAGCCGGATAGAGCGGCGGTTTCCTAAACCGTAGGTCGGATGTTCGAGTCATCCCGGGATCGCCATTTTGTCATAAGCAATAGCTGCTATTTGGCAGGCCCTTCGGCGCAAGAATTGCCAGAAGCGCAAGACTTCCTTCCTGGCCTTGCCGCCAGTCGGCCGCGCCTCACTGCCCTATCGGGAGACAACGATGCTTTTCGATTTGATCCTGCGCGGCGGGCGGGTGGTCGACCCGTCGCAGAAGCTCGATGCCGTGACCGATGTCGCATTTTCTGGCGGCAAGGTCGCTGCGGTCGGCAGCGGGCTCAAGGCGGATCCGGGCACAGATGTGCGCGACGTCTCGCAGTTCATCGTCACGCCGGGCCTGATTGACCTCCACACCCATGTCTATTGGGGCGGCACCTCGCTCGGCATCGATGCCGAGGAATTCTGCCGCGCCTCCGGCGTCACCACTTCGGTCGACACCGGCAGCGCCGGCCCCGGCAATTTCGCGGGCTTCCGCAAGCACGTGATCGAGCGGAGCCAGGTTCGCATCCTCGCCTATCTGCACGTTTCCCATGCCGGCATCTTCGGCTTCTCGCACCGGATCATGGTGGGCGAGAGCGAAGAGTTGCGGCTGATGAATCCGATCGAGGCTGCCAAGGTCGCGGACGCCAACCGCGACCTCATCGTCGGAATTAAGGTGCGTGTCGGCTTGCACTCCTCGGGCACGTCAGGGACCGTGCCGCTCGACATCGCGCTCCAGGTCGCCGACGAGGTCGGCATGCCCCTGATGGCGCATATCGACCACCCGCCGCCGAGCTATGAGGAAGTTCTCGCTCGGCTGCGGCCCGGCGACGTGCTGACCCATGCGTTCCGGCCGTTCCCGAACACCCCCGCGACAGCGCAGGGCACCGTGAAGAAGTCGGTACTCGACGCGCGCGAGCGTGGCGTGCTGTTCGATATCGGCCACGGCAAGGGCTCGTTTGCCTTCAAGACCGCGCGCGCGATGCTCGCCAACGGCTTCTATCCGGACACCATCTCCTCCGACATCCACCAGCTCTGCATCGACGGCCCGGCCTTCGACCAGGTGACGACGATGTCGAAATTCTTGTGTATGGGCATGGCGCTGTCGGACGTGATCGCGGCGTCGACGGAGAACGCCGCGATGGCGCTGCGGCGGCCCGAGCTCGGCAGCCTCAAGCCGGGCAGCATCGGCGATGCCACGCTGATCTCAGTGAAGCAAGGCCAGTTCGACTACGAGGACGTCGTCGGCGAGCACCTGATCGGTGATCGCAAGATCGTGTCAGAGGGTGTCGTTATCGGCGGCCGCTGGTGGCATCCGAACTAGGGCCTTCTACGCGGCGCTTTGCTGCGCTTGAACCGCAGCTCACTCGTTCTTGTCCACATTCCAGAACATCGGCGTCGCCGGACCATCGATCACGCCGGTGAGCGATTTGCGCCATGCGCTCGGCGCCTGGAACTGCCCGAGCGGGACGTAGATCACCTGATCGTAGGCTTCCTTCTGGATGTCGAGGGCAATCTTCTTTTGCTCCTCCGGTGAGGTGGCGCGGGCAAAGGCGTCGCGCAGCTGCTCGAGCTTGGGGTCCTCGGACCAGCCGAACCAGCCGCCCTCCTTGCCCTTGCCGACCATCGCGCCATTGACGAGCGGGTTCATCGAGTCCGCGGCGCCCTGATAGGTGAAGAACATGCTCCATCCGCCTTCCTTCGGGGGCTTCTGGTTGGCGCGGCGGGTAACCACGGTCTGCCAGTCCATCGCCTGAAGGTCGACCTTGAAACCGGCCTCGCGCAAAAGCTGCGCGACCACGACCGGCTGCGCTTTCAGCAGGATCTGATCGGTCGGCGCCAGGATCACCACGGGCGTGCCGTCATAGCCGGATTCGGCCAGCGCCTTCTTGGCGTCCGCCATGCCGTTGCCTTTGATGAGGGTCTCGCCGCCGGCGTCGCTGGCCAGCGGCGTGTCGCAGATGAAGAATGCGCCGCAGAACTTGTAGTATTTGGGATTGCCGATCTGTGCGTCGAGCACGTCCTTCTGGTTCATCGCGAGCAGTGCGGCGCGGCGGATCTTCACATTATCGAACGGCGGATGCAGGAAGTTCATCCGGCCGAACGACTGGAAGCCGAACTTGTTCAGGATTGCCACGTTGATGTCCGGATTGGACTCGAGCGTGGGCAGCAGGTCGAACGGTGGCGTCTCGACGAAATCGACATCACCCGATTGCAGCGCGTTGAGCGCGGTCTGTGCGTCCGGCATCGTCAGCCACTCGACACGGTCGACTTTGACCACCTTGCCGCCCGACGTCCATTCGGCCGGCTCCTTGCGTGGCAAATAATCGGTGTTCTTCTCGTAAACGGCTTTCACGCCAGGCTGGAATTCGGCAGCCACGAACTTGAACGGGCCGGAGCCGATCTGCTCCGGGATTTGCTTGCTGATCGGGGTCTCCGCGAGCCGCTTGGGCATCATGAAGGCGCAGATCGAAGATGGCTTGGCGATCGTCTCCAGCACAAGGCCATAAGGCTCCTTCAGCTTGAGGACGATTGTTTTGGCGTCTGCTGCTTCGATTCCTGCGGTGAAGTCCATCAGCTTGCGCGCCATGCCGTCGACGCTCGTGCCCCAGCGCTTCAGTGAGGCGACGCAATCCTCCGCCGTCACCGGCGCGCCATCATGCCATTTCAGGCCGTCGCGCAGGGTGAAGGTGTAGGTCAGCTTGTCTGCGGATATCGTCCAGTCGGCCATTTGCGGCCGCACCTTGAAGCTGGAATCGATGCCGAGCAGCGTATCGTACACCATGTAGCCATGGTCGCGGGTGATGATGGCCGTCGTGAAGCCGGGATCGGTGACGCGAAGATCCGATTGCATCACTGCGATCAGGATCTTCTTTCCGCCCTCGGCAGATGCAACCGACGTCCAGGCCGCAGGAAGTGCCGATGGCGCAACAGCCGCAAGCTGAAGCAATTTCCGCCGCGAGACTTGAACCATTCGCAATTCTCCCGACTTGAGGCAAACGAGACCAGACGGCGACTGCCGACGACAGCCAGCCTATGGCGGAGAGCCACACGTGACAAGCAGGTTGTGATCCGAGGGCGCGGTAGCGCCGCCATTTAGCGAGCTGACTATAAGGATCTGGCGATCAGCAGCTTCATGATCTCGTTGGTGCCGCCATAGATCTTCTGGATGCGGGAATCGATGAAGATGCGCGAGATTGGATATTCCTGCATGTACCCGTAGCCGCCGAACAGCTGAAGGCATTCGTCGGCGGTCTGGACCTGCTTGTCCGAGCACCAGTATTTCGCCATCGACGCGGTGACGGTGTCGAGGTTCCCGGCGACCAGGCGCTCGATGCACCAGTCGACGAAGACGCGCGCGATCATCGCTTCGGTCTTGCGCTCGGCGAGCGTGAAGGCGGTGTTTTGGAAATCCATCAGCGGCTTGCCGAACGCCTTGCGCTCCTTGGTGTATTCGGTGGTGAGCTTGACGGCCCGCTCCATCGAGGCGACGGCGCCGACCGCGAGCGCGAGGCGCTCCTGCGGCAGTTGCTGCATCAGCTGCACAAAGCCTTGGCCTTCCTCCTTGCCGAGCAGGTTTTCCGGCGGCACGGTGACGTTGTCGAAAAACAGCTCTGATGTGTCGGAGGCGTGCAGGCCGATCTTGTCGAGGTTGCGGCCGCGCTTGTAACCATCCGCGCCCGCAGTCTCGACCACGATGAGCGAGATGCCCTTGGCGCCGACGTCGCCCGTGCGCGCGACCACGATCACGAGATCGGCGGCCTGGCCGTTGGTGATGAACGTCTTCTGGCCGTTGATGACGTAGGAATTACCCTGCTTTTTCGCGGTGGTCTTCACGGCCTGCAGGTCCGAGCCGGTGCCGGGCTCGGTCATGGCGACGGCGCCGACCATCTCGCCGGAGGCCATCTTCGGCAGCCAGCGCTTCTTCTGCTCCTCCGACCCGTAGTTGAGAATGTAATGCGCGACGATGGCGCTGTGCACGGAGACGCCGGTCGTCAGCTCCGGCACCGTGCTTTCCAGGTCGTCCAGCACCGCCGCGTCATAGGCGAAGGTCGCGCCCAAGCCGCCATATTCCTCCGGCACGCTCGCCAAGAGCGCGCCCATTTCGCCGAGGCCGCGCCAGGCGAATCGGTCGACCATCTTCTGCTCGCGCCATTTCTCGGCATGAGGCGCCAGATCCTTGGCGAGATATTTCCGGAACTGGTCGCGGAAGATTTCGAGCTCTTCGGTCATCCAGGAGGAGCGGTAGGACATGATTACCTCGGTTGATGCGGCTTGCCGGCTTGGTAGGCCAGTCCGCCGCGGCAATTATTGTGTTTTCAGGCTGCGTCGGCGACGCTACCAAGGCGGTCGTAAAACGCGTCTGTTGGGATGGTTGATTGTGGCTGTCAAAACTCAAGAGCTCAAGCTCGACGTCGAACGCATCGGTGCGGTCTCCGCGATCCTGACGCAGCCGGCCACTGCGCGCGCCTGCTACATCCTGGCGCATGGCGCCGGCGCGGGAATGCGGCATTCATTCATGGCCAAGATCGCGCAAGGTCTTGGCGATCGCGGCGTCGCGACGTTCCGCTTCAACTTTCCTTACATGGAGAAGCAGCAGGGCCGTCCCGACCAGCCGGCGGTCGCGCATGCTGCGATCCGCGCGGCGGTCGCGGAGGCGGCGCGGCTTTGTCCCGGTCTCAAGCTTGTTGCGGGTGGAAAGTCCTTTGGCGGGCGCATGACGTCACAGGCGCACTCCAAGTCGCCATTGCCTAACGTCAAAGGGCTCGCCTTCCTCGGCTTCCCGCTGCATGCCGACGGCAAGCCCTCGGCCGAGCGCGCCGAGCACCTCGCCGGCATCGCAATCCCCATGCTGTTCCTGCAAGGCACGCGCGACAAGCTTGCCGATCTCGGGCATCTCAAGCCCGTTGTCGAGGCGCTCGGTCCGAAGGCCACGCTGCACGAGATTGCAGGCGGCGATCACTCTTTCGCGGTGCTGAAAAAATCCGGCCGCAGCAACGAACAAGCGCTGACAGAGGTACTGGATACGCTCGCGGCCTGGATCGACGACTTGCCTGAGGCTCAGGTGGAGTAAAGCCCCTTGTCGCGCGCCTTCTGGATCGCGAGCGCGGCAATGAGATCGAGCGTCGGCGTCGACAGCCCGGCGGCGCGCGCGAAGGCGGCAGGCGCCTTGACCAGCACGTCGATCTCCATGGCGCGACCGAGCTCGTAGTCCTGCAGCAGCGACGGCTTGTGGTTAGGGGCGGGGCCGCTGCGGGTCACCCGCTTCACCTCGGGGATGAAGTGCTGGGCGATATCGTTGGCCTCGTTCAGCATGCGCGGAATGACCTCGGCAAAGGCCGGGTCGTCGCGCACGCCGCGCGCGGTCTGGCCGGTGAGCAGGCACAGCACCGATAGTGACATGTTGGTCAGCAGCTTTGACCAGATCGCCTCGCGGATCTCGGCGACCGGCGGCGATTCCAGCCGCGCCTCGTTGAGAACACTGCGGAGCTTCGTGATGCGCTCGCAATTGCGGTCGTCGCACTCGCCGATCAAGAGGCGGTTACGGTCTGGCGTCAGGTTCTGCACCACGCCGGGCCCAATCACCTCGTTGGAGGAGAAGACGACCCCGCCGATGATCCGCTCCTTCGGGATGCAAGCGCGCAGGCGCCCGCCGGGATCGAGAAAGGAAATGTCCGGCGGCGTCGGGTGCCGCGGCGGCAGGCCGATCCCGTACCACCAGGGAATGCCGTTCTGGGCGAATACGATGGCGGTGTCATCCTGGAGCAGGGGCTTGATGGTGGAAACCAGGCCAGTCAGTGCCGTCGCCTTCAGCGTGGAGATCACGACGTCCTGCGGACCGAGCTGGGCCGGATCGCCGGAGGCATTGACCTTGGCGCTCACCTCGGAATCGCCGACGCGCAGCCTGAGGCCACCCGCCCGCACCGCCTCGAGATGCGCGCCCCGCATCACGCAACTGACCTCATGGCCGGCGCGCGCCAGCCGGACCGCAAGATGGCTGCCGACGGCGCCGGCGCCGAAAATGCAGATGCGCATGTGATGTCCCGTCCCTGATTCCTGGGCTGCCGGCGCCAGCATGACACAAGCCGCCATGCGGTGGGCGCGGCCGCCCCACGCTGGAAAGATATGGATCGGGATGCGTTGCCTCGGCCATAGTGCGCGCCAAACAATCGACCGGAGGATTGCCGATGAGTGCCAGCCCCGTCCTGTGGACATCAGATGCGCGTGGGGTTGCGACCGTCACGTTGAACCGGCCGGAGGTCAACAACGCCTATGACGGCGCCTTGATCGCGGGCGTGCTTGCGGCCACGGACGAACTGGCTAAGAAGCCGAACCTGCGCGTCGTCGTGCTCAAAGGTAATGGCAAGCATTTTCAGGCCGGCGCCGATCTCAAATGGATCAACAGCGTGCGGCCGCAATCGCCTGAAGCGAATGAGGCGGCGTCGCGAGCGACGTTCGAGGCCGTGCAGCGGCTCAACACGCTGCCGATCCCGACCGTCGCGCTGGTGCAGGGCGGTTGCTTTGGCGGCGGCACCGGTGTCATTGCGGCCTGCGATGTCGTGATTGCCGCCGACAACGCCCTGTTCTCCATCACCGAGGTGCGCTGGGGCCTGACCGCCGCGATCATCATTCCGCAGCTCTGCGATGCCATTGGTGTCCGGCAAGTCCGCCGTTACGCGCTGACCGGCGAACGTTTTGGGGCCGAAGACGCGCGCCGCATCGGCCTTGTCCATGACGTCGTGCCGCTCGCTGAGCTCGAGGCCGCCGGCGCCAAGGTGGTCGAGCAGCTGCTGGCCAACGGGCCGGAGGCGATGGCCGAGACCAAGCGACTTGCGCTGGAGAGCTCGTTCGGCGGCATGGCGGTGGACGATGCCGCGTACACCCGGCTCGTGCAGCTGCATTCGCTCAAGCGCCAGAGTGCGGAGGCGGCGGAGGGGCTGGTCTCGTTCGCCGAGAAGCGGGCGGCGAATTGGGGTGGCATTGAAAGGTGAGCGGCCGCGTGTCTTACAACGACCGCGCGAGTGACGTTTTCAGCAAAGTCAGCAGCGCCTCCACGGCCGCCGCGTTGCGTCGCCGCTCGGGAATCGCGGCCTTAACCCACAATTCGGGAATCGGAAAATCGCGCAGCACGGGCTTGAGCGTGCCGTCACGCAAGGCATCCGCGACCAGATAGTGCGACATCAGCGCGATGCCGTTGCCCGCGATTGCGCTGCGCGCCAGCACACGCCCCTCGTTAGAGGACAACAGCGGGCTGACCTGGATGCTGATGCGGCCGCGCGGTCCGTCAAAGATCCATTCCGGGCCGGTCGGCAGAAAGCTGAGGCAGCGATGCTCGACGAGATCGCGCGGATGCTTTGGCGTGCCGTGCTTCTTCAAATAGGCCGGTGAGGCGCAGAGCAGCCGCTTCAGCACGCACAGCGGTTCGTCGACCACGCCGCCGAAGGAGTGCGGGAAAGCGCCGATGGCGATGTCGAATCCCTCGGTGACGGGATCGACCGGGCGATCGATCAGCACGATCTCGAGTTTCAATCGCGGATTCTGGGTCTGGAAGGCGCTGAATGCGTCGGCAAGCCGCGCCACGGTCAGGGAGGTCGGCGCCTTGATGCGGAGGTGATCGACGAGGTCGTGGCCCTTCTCGCCCATGCGCGAGAGCAGATCGGTGGCGTCGGTGACCACGCCGCGCGCGCGATGCACGTAGCGCTGACCGGCGTCGGTCAGCCGCAATTGCCGGGTCGAGCGGTGAAATAGCGGCGTGCCGATCCGCCCTTCCAGCTGCGTGACGCGCTTGGCGACGACCGAGGTCGAGACGCCGAGCTTCCGCGCGGCGGCGGAGAAGCCGGCTGCGTCGGCGGTGGCGAGGAACGCCTGAAGGTTCACCAGAATGTCCATCTCGACCTTTCACGATTCGAGAAAGCTGATCGCGTATTTTGGTGGATTGTACCTCGGCTTGCGTTAATTCATAGTCCTGCCCAAGCAAAGGATTTTCAGGGATAGGACGCGCCATGCGGGCCACGACGATCGAAGAACCAGCGCGCCAGGTGCCGATCTACGGCGAATATGAAGTCGTCGTGCTCGGCGGCGGCCCTGCCGGCATCGTGGCGGCGGCCTCGGCGGCGCGCGCCGGCCGGAAGACGCTGCTGATCGAGCGCTACGGATTCCTCGGCGGCATGGGCACCGCGGCCGGCGTCACCAATTTCTGCGGCCTGCATGGCAATGTCTATGGGCAGGCCCATCGGCTGGTGCAGGGCATGGCGTCCGATCTGTTGGCGCGGATCGACCATCTGAACGGGCTCAATGCGCCGCATCTGATCCTCGGCAAGGTCTTTGCCCAGGCCTACGATACCGCCGCTTACAAGATCGCGGCCGACCAACTGCTTGCCAGCCACAAGGTGCACATCCTCTTCCATGCGCTCGGCGCCGGCGTGGTGATGGGCGATAACAGCCGCATCGACGCGCTGATGGTCGAGACCAAGGCCGGCCGGCAGGCGGTGCGTGCAGAGATCTTCATCGATTGCTCCGGCGACGGCGATCTCGCCGTCTGGGCCGGCGCGCCGTTCGAGATCGGCGACGAGCACGGCCATCCGCTGTACCCGTCGATGATGCTGCGTCTCAACGGCATCGATCCCGAGAAGGCCGGCGAGGCCTGGCGGACCATCCCGAAACTGATGGAAAAGGCCGCTGTGGCCGGCACGCACAAATTTCCGCGCAAGAGCGCGATCGTGCGGCCCCAAAAATCCGGCATCGAATGGCGGGTGAACTTCACGCAAGTGGCGCGCGAGGACGGGCACGCCATCAACGGCGTAGAGCCTGACGATCTCACCCGCGGCGAGATCGAGGGCCGCAAGCAGGCGCTCGCCGCGTTCGAATTCCTGCGCACCGTGCCCGGCTTTGAAAAATCCTACATCGTAGACCTGCCGCCGCAGCTCGGCATCCGCGAGACCCGCCGCATCAAGGGCGGCTACCAGCTCAGCGGAGAGGATGTGCTCAGCTGCGCCTCGTTCGAGGATTCGATCGGCGTCAATGGCTGGCCGATCGAGGCCCACGTTCCCGGCGACGTCGTGTTCACTTTCCCGCCGATCCCGGAATCGCGCGGCTATAACGAGCTTCCCTACCGGATGCTGGTGCCCGAGGGCGTCGACAATCTGCTGGTCGCCGGCCGCTGCGCCTCGATGACCCATGAGGGCCAGTCGGCGGCGCGGGTCTCCGGGGCCTGTCTCGTGATGGGGGAGGCGGCCGGTTCCGCGGCCGCGCTGGCGCTGTCCGGAAATCGGAGCCCGCGTGAGATACAAGTTGAAAAGTTGCAGGAAACGTTGAAACAACAGGGCGCCTTCATCGGGCGGGACCAGCCGGTGCCCGAGGGCCTGTAACGGACTGCAAGAACAATCTTTGGAGGAAGCGGGATGATCGGGATTGCGCGGCTCGCGGCAGCCAGCCTTTTGACGATGATGGCGATGGGCACGGCCCAGGCCGAAGACGCACTGAAGGCCAAGATCGGCGTGCTCCGCCTGTCCTCCTCCGCGCCGGTTTTCATCGCCCAGGACAAGGGCTATTTCCGCGAGGCCGGCCTTGAGGTCGAGCTGAAATTCTTCGATGCGGCGCAGCCGATCGCGGTCGCCACCACCTCGGGTGACGTCGATTTCGGCGTCACGGCCTTCACCGCCGGCCTCTATAATCTCGCCGGCAAGGGCGTGCTGAAAGTGATCGGCGGCATGAGCCGCGAGAAGGCCGGCTATCCCCTGATCGGCTATTTCGCCAGCAACAACGCCTATGCAGCGGGGCTGAAGACGCCGAAGGATCTTGCGGGCAAGCGCGTGGCGGTGACCCAGGTCGGATCATCCTTTCACTATTCGCTCGGCCTGCTCGCCGACAAGTACGGATTCAAGCTCTCTGAGGTGAAGATCGTGCCGCTGCAATCGCTCTCGAACGCGGCGGCTGCGCTGAAAGGCGAGACCGTCGATGCAGCGCTGCTGCCGATCTCGACGGCGCGAAGGCTGATGGACGATGGCGGCGCGAAGTTTTTAGGCTGGGTCGGCGACGAGACGCCCTGGCAGTTGGGTGCGGTGTTCGCCTCGCCGAAGACGCTGACCAACAAGGCGCTGGTGACGAAGCTGCTCGGCGCACTCGCCAAGGCTGACCGCGAATATCACGACGTGATTCTGGCTTCGATGAAAGACGGCAAAGCCCCCATCAATGACAAGACCAAGCCGCTGCTTGAGATCATCGCGAAATACACCAACTTGCCGGTCGAGCAGGTGGTCGGCAACTGCGCCTATATCGATCCTGACGGCAAGCTCGACGTCAAGAATGTCGACAACCAGATCAAATGGCTGCAGGACCAGGGTTTTGTCGACAAGGGCTTTGATGCGAATACGATCATCGCCAAGGAATATGTGAAGGCGGATTGATGTCACGTGCTCCCAACCATCCCCGTCATCCTGAGGTGCCCACCTTGCGGCATGCCGCAAGGTGGGCCTCGAAGGGTGCACGGCCCGGATGCAGCTCGGCCGTTCATCCTTCGAGGCTCCGATCGCGATGCATTCGCATCGCAATGGTCGCACCTCAGGATGACGGATTGAGAGGGGAGCGTGGCCCATGGACCTGATCGCCAACCACATCACCCATCGCTTCGCCGATCTCGCCGTGCTCGACGACGTCTCCTTCACCGTCAGCGCCGGCGAGGTGGTGGCGATCGTGGGGCCGTCGGGTTGCGGCAAGAGCACGCTGCTGTCGATTCTGGGCGGGCTGCTGCAGCCGACCTCCGGCGCGCCCGAGCTGCGCAGCACGCCGCCGGCGGACAGTCTCAATCCGCTGACCTTCGTGTTCCAGGATTTCGCGCTGCTGCCTTGGGCGACCGTTGAAGCGAACGTCGAATTCCCGCTGCTGCATACGCAACTTTCGCCCGTGCAGCGCCGCGCACAGGTCGACGATGCCCTGCGGCGCACGGGGCTGACTGATTTCCGCAAAACCTACCCAAAGCAGCTCTCCGGCGGCATGCGCCAGCGCGTCGGCATTTCGCGTGCGCTGGCGGTCAGGCCTGCGATCCTGCTGATGGACGAGCCGCTGTCGGCGCTGGATTCGCAGACCCGCGAACTGCTGATCGAGGATTTCGTCCGCCTGCTCGCCGATGGCGGCATGGGCGCCGTCTATGTCACCCACAATCTCGAAGAGGCCGCGCGCCTTGCCGACCGCATCGTGGTGCTGTCGCGGCGGCCCGGGCGCATCCGCGAGGTCGTGACGGTGCCGATGACGCGCGCTGAACGCGGCGAGATAGCGGCGCGTGAAAGGCTGCTGGCGCTGCAGAATCAGATCTGGTCGCTGATCCGCAACGAGGCGATCGACGCCGAACGCGAGGTGCAGCATGCTTGATCGCGCGGGTGTGTCAGCGAAAGACGAAGCGACGCGGCGCGTCCGCTTCCGCGGCGCTGGCTTCGTGCCCGCCAGCAGCCGCTTCGGCGGCTGGATCGCGCTCGCCGTTGTTATTGCGATCTGGCAGGCCGCCGGCAGCACTGGTCTCGTCAATCCACTGTTCCTGCCGGCACCGTCGGCGATCGTGCGCGCGATCTACGAACTCGCGATCTCCGGCGCGCTCTGGCAGCACCTGTCCGCGTCGCTGCTGCGCATCGGCGTCGGCTGGCTGCTCGGCACCGCGGCCGGCATCGTGGTCGGCTTTGCCATCGGCCTGTCGCGGTTCGCGCGCAGCGTCGGCATCACCTTCATCTCGGCGCTGTTCCCGATTCCGAAGATCGCGCTGCTGCCGCTCTTGATCCTTTGGCTCGGCATCGGCGAAGAGCCGAAGATCGCGACCATTGCGCTCGGCGTGTTCTTCTCGACCGCGATCTCGGTCTATAGCGGTGTCGACGCGGTGCCGCGCAACCTGGTCCGCATGGCGCAGAGTTTCAACGTGCCGTTCGCCACCATCGTGCGCAAGGTGATCTGGCCCGGTGCGCTGCCCGCGATCCTCGCCGGCTTCCGCATCACGGCCTCAGTGGCGCTGCTGCTCGTCGTCAGCGCCGAGATGATCGGCGCACAATACGGCATCGGCGCCTTCGTGCTCCAGGCCGGCAATCTGATGCAGACCGACCAGCTGCTCGCGGGCGTCGTGATTTTATCGGTGTTCGGGCTGGTGGTGGGGAAGGTGATCAATCTGCTGGAGATGCGGCTGTTGCACTGGCGGTAGATACAATCACGACGACGTTGTGGATGAAGACGCGTGCCACAACCTCCGTCGTCGTCCCGGCGAAGGCCGGGACCCATAGCCACCGAATCTAATTCGGCGAAGGCTCGGAGTTATCATCGCGTGCGACAAGTATCCCCTGTGGTTATGGGTCCCGGCCTTCGCCGGGACGACGGTGGAGTTGGCTGCCCCCGTCACGCATTTCCGCGATCTTCGCGAAACAGGTCGAGCTTCTGTTGCACCGGCCGGTCCGAGAAGCTGAACAGCACGGCGTCGTCATCTGCTTCGTGCGTCACCCACTGCCAGCTGGGCACCACGAACAGATCGCGCGGGCCCCATTCGAAAACGGCGTCGCCGATGCGGCTGCGGCCCCTTCCCTCGATCGGGCAGAACACGGTCGCATCGGTGGACCGATAGCGCGCGGTCTCAAAACCCCTCGGCAGCAATTGGATGAAGGTGCCGATGGTCGGCATCGCGAAATCGCCGGTCTCGGGGTTGCTGAATTTCAGCTTCAGCCCGTGACAGGCGTCCCACTCCTGGCTCGCGCGGGCCTTTTCCAGCGCCTCGCGGGTGTAGGCATAGGGATAGCTGAAGATCGGCGAGGTCTTCGATGAGCGCTTCACGTCGACCGGCAGCAGATTGTGGCCGTAGCGGGCAAAGCTGTCGCCGGCCGGCTTTGTGATCCTCTGCTGGTCTTCCTTGGAGCCTTCCGCGAAGGAGCAGTCGAAGAACTGCACCAGCGGAATATCGAGGCCGTCGAGCCAGAACATCGGCTCATTGGTCTCGTTGGAATGATCGTGCCAGGTCATCGACGGCGTGATGATGAAGTCGCCGGGCTCCATCGCGGTGCGTTCGCCGTCAACCGCGGTATGGGCGCCCTTGCCTTCGAGCACGAAGCGCAGCGCCGACTGGCTGTGCCGGTGCGCGGGCGCGACGTCGCCGGGTACCACCATCTGCACGCCGGCATAGAGCGAGGTCGTGATCTTAGATTGGCCGCGCAGGCCCGGGTTCTCCAGTACCAGCACGCGCCGCTCGGCTTCCTTGGCGGTGATGAGCTTGCCGGCTTCGGTCATGTAGTCGCGGATGACGTTGAATTTCCACAGATGCGGCCGGCAGGCGCTCTTCGGCTCGGGCGTGATCAAATCGCCCATCACCGTCCACAGTGCGGTGAGATTCTCGCCGTCGATTTTCCTGTAGAACGCCTCGCGTTCCGGCGTCTTGGTCACGGCTTCCATGGCGGCGCTCCCGATCATCTTGTTGATTGACAGTACACTTACGATCTAGGTAGCGTCAATGTCACGGACCGCAATCAAGGTCGTCATTCCGGGGCGATGCGATAGCATCGAACCCGGAATCTCGAGGTTCCGGGTTCTCGCTTCGCGAGCCCCGGAACGACAAGAGAGTAAGGGGAGGTCTCAATGAAGCTGCACGGCTATTTCCGCTCCAGCGCCGCCTATCGCGTGCGGATCGCGCTGAACCTCAAAGGCCTCGGTGCCGAGCACCTGCCGCATCATCTGCGCAAGGGCGAGCAATGCGCGCCCGCTTATCTCGCCATCAATCCGCAGGGCTTGGTGCCGGCGCTGGAGGATGATGCGGGTGCGGTGCTGACCCAATCGGTTGCCATCATCGAATGGCTCGACGAAACCCACCCCAATCCGCCGTTACTGCCGAAAGATCCGCTGCAGCGCGCCAAGGTGAGGGCCTTCGCTCTGGCGATCGCCTGCGACACCCATCCGGTGCAGAATTTGAAGGTGCTGGCGCGGCTGCGCGAGCTCGGGCTCGCGGAAGACAAGGTCCAGGATTGGGCGGCCTGGGCCAATCGCGAGGGCCTGTCGGCCTGCGAGACGCTGATCAAGAATGAGCCCGGGCCGTTCTGCTTCGGCGATGCGCCGACCCTCGCCGATCTCTGCCTGGTGCCGCAGCTTGCCAATGCGCGCCGCTTCGGCGTCGATGTCGCGGCCTACCCGCGTCTGCTCAAGGCAGAGGCCGCCGCCAAGGCGCTGGCTGCCTTCGCCGATGCCGCACCGGAGAAGCAGCCCGATGCCGAGTAAGCCTTCTCCTCCGATCACGATAGATGCGGTCTATGCCGCGCCGGGCTACCTGTTCCGGCGCATGCAGCAGATCGCGGTCTCGATCTTCATGGAGGAGTGCAAGGCGTTCGACCTCACCCCGGTGCAATATGCGGCGCTGATCGCGATCCACACCCATCCCGGCATCGATGCGACGCGGCTGTCGGCCGTGATCGCCTTCGACCGCTCCACGCTCGGTAGCGTGATCGAGCGGCTCCAGGCCAAAGCCTATATCGAGCGCAAGCCGGCACCGGAGGACAAGAGGATCAAGCTGCTCTATCTGACCAAGCCGGGCGCCGCGATCCTGCGCGAGATCATCCCGGCGGTGGAGCGTGCCCAAGCGCGCATGCTTGAGCCGCTGAAGCCGGCCGATCGCAAGACACTGATGGAGTTGCTGGTGCAACTCGTCGATCTCAACAACGAGGCGTCACGGGTGCCGCTGCGGGCGGAGGATGCGCTGGAGCATTTGGGGAAGACGGGGTGAGGGGGCATGACTCGCACCTCATACACTGCCGTCGTCCCGGCGAAGGCCGGGACCCATAACCACAGGGTGTGGTTTGACGAAGATTGGCAATGACCATCTCGCGTCACAACTGCTGCTGCGGCGTATGGGTCCCGGCCTTCGCCGGGACGACACGGAGGGTGTGGCAACGCCGTCGGCCTCACATCCTCAACAACGCCTGCCGATCGATCTTCCCCGTGCCGGTCTTCGGCAGCTCGTCGATGAAGATCACCTCGCGCGGATATTTGTATGGCAGCAGCTTGCTTTTCACGTAGTCCTGCAGGCGCCGCGTCGCCTCGCTCTGGTCGGCCGCGCGGTTGTTCATCACCACCACCGCCTTTAGCGTCATGCGCCGGTCCGGCAATTCGGCGGCGAATACGGCGCATTCGCGGATGTCGGGATGGTCGGCGAGGCACAGCTCGACCTCAAGCGGATACACCCATTGGCCCGAAATCTTGATCAGATCATCGGCGCGGCCGCGGAAGAAATGGAAGCCGTCGGCATCGCGCACGAAGCGGTCGCCGGTGTAGATCCACCCGCCGTCGCGGATCGTCTCGGCCGATTTGTCCGGCCGGTTCCAGTACAGCGGCGTGTTGGAATCGCCGCGTACCCACAAAATGCCTTCCTCGTCGTCGCCAACGTCGCGGCCATCCTTGTCGCGCAGCGCGATCTCGTAGCCGGGCACGCGCAGGCCGGCGGCGCCGAGCTTTTTCTGCTCGGGGCGGTTGGACAGATAAATGTGCAGCACCTCGGTCGAGCCGAGGCCTTCGACGATCTCAAGGCCCGTGAGCCTCTTCCAGCCGTTGAACACTTCGGCCGAGAGCACTTCCGCGGCAGACAGCGCCATGCGCAGCGACGCGAAGTCGGTCTTGCCTGCACCCTCGGCCTTGGTCAGTGAGGTGTAGAGTGTCGGCAGCCCGAAGAAAACCGTCGGCTTGTACTGCTCGATCGCGGCGAAGATCGTCGACGGTTTCGGCTGGCCCGGCACCAGCAGCGTCGCGGCCCCGGCCGAGAACGGGAAGCTGACGGAATTGCCAAACCCATAGGCGAAGAAGATTTTCGGCACGGAGAAGCAGATGTCGTCCGGCGTCAGTTTCAGCACATTCCGCGCAAAGGCGACCTCGCTATAGGCCATGTCGTGCTGGAGGTGCACGATCCCCTTGGGCCGGCCGGTCGAGCCGGAGGAGTACATCCAGAACGCCATCTCGTTGCGATGCGTCGGAGCTTCGGTCAGCTCGGCTGGGAATTGGGCAAGCCAGCTTGCCGCCGCGAGGGCCGCAGGTGCGGCGTGATCGCCGACATCGCCATTGACGACGATCAACGTGCGCAGCTCCGTGTCCTTGCAGGCCTCGGCGTTGAAGCGCGCGCAGAACTCGGCCTCGGCGGCCGCAACGGTCGCACCGGAATCGGCGAGATAGAATTGCAGCAGGTCCGGCGGCGTCAGCGTATTGATGAGCAGCGGCACCAAGCCGGCGCGCACCGCGCCGAAGAAGGCGGCCGGATAGGCCGGCGTGTCGTCGAGGAACAGCAGCACACGGTCGCCGCGTTTCAGGCCGAGCGACGCAAATCCGTTGCCCCAGCGGCAAGCCTCCGCGCAGACCTCGGCATAAGTCCGCATCCCTGCGGGACCGATGAGCGCGAGCTTGTCGCCGCGCCCCTTGGCGAGATTGTCGAACAGCACGCGGCTGGCGTTGTAGGTTTCCGGAACGGCAAAGCCGATCTCGCGGGCGCCGGCGCTGTCCGCGGGGACCTGGTCGCGGATCTCGTTGCTCATGCCGCCTCTCCGCCGTTCTTCTCGGCCTCGTAGCGGGCCATGAAGGCCGGCGACATCGCGCGCAGGCGGGAATCGTCGATGCGGCCGGAGCGGGTGACGTAGCTGTAGGCGAAGTCCAGCAAGCCGAGTTGCATGTGCTGGGCAAAGTGCTCGTACCAGAACGCGCTGGTACGGGCGGCATTGATGAGCTTCTGCACCACCGGTTTGCGCGCCGCCTGGTAGCGGTGCAGCGCGGTCGACAGATGCGCATCCGATTCCAGCGCCTTGACCAGCGCGATGGCGTCCTCGATCGCGAGCCGCGTGCCCGAGCCGATCGAGAAATGCGCCGAGTGCAGCGCGTCGCCGATCAGCACCATGTTCTTGAACGACCAGTGCTCGTTCCAGACCCAGGGAAAATTGCGCCAGACCGATTTGTTCGAGACCAGGCAGTGCCCGCCGAGCGTGTCCGCGAACACCTCCTCGCAGACGCCCTTGGATTGCTCGACGTCCTTGTAGGCGAAGCCGTAGGCCTGCCAGGTGGCGTGATCACACTCGACCAGGAATGTGCTCATGTTCGGCGAATAGCGATAATGGTGGGCGTTGAAGGCGCCGCGATCGGTCTTCACGAAAGTCTGCGACAGCGTGTCGAAGCGCTTCGAGGTGCCGTACCAGACGAACTTGTTGGAGGAGTAGGATAGCGAGGTGCCGAAATCGCCCTCGAAGGCGCGGCGGACCAGCGAATTGAGCCCATCGGCGGCGACGATCAGATCGTAGCCGCCGAGCTGGTCGACGGCCTGGATCTGGGTGTCGAAGCGCGGGATGACGCCGACATCGAGCGTGCGCTGCTGCAGGAACTGCAGGAATTCGAGCCGGCCGATCGAGGAGAAGCCGACGCCGTCGATGGCGACGCTGTCGCCGCCGAGGTTCAGCGTGATGTTCTGCCAGCTCTCCATATGCGGCGTGATTGCATCGACCGTCTCGGGGTCGTCGGCGCGCAGGAATTCCAGGGCCTGGTCAGAGAACACGACGCCAAAGCCCCAGGTCGCGTCGGCCGGGTTCTGCTCGAACAGGTCGACTTGATCCTCAGGGTGACGCTTCTTCCAGAGATAGGCGAAATAGAGCCCACCGGGCCCCCCGCCAATCACGGCGATCCGCAAATTCTGCCTCCCTAATTGACAGTATACTTACTATCTCAGGGTAGACTAATCGGCTCCGGTGTCCCACGCCAGCGGAATTATCGTCAGGCAAAGGTGCGCCGCAGCACAGAAGCGGGCGCTCGCTTTGCGCGCGTCCGAAACCGTCAGTTGCGAATCATAGCCAAACCGCGCCGGATTGGCCACACGCCCGTCAATCAGAGCCTGACCATGCGCTTGCCGCGGTTTTCGCCGGCGAGCAATCCGATCAGCGCCTTTGGCGTGTTCTCTAGTCCGTCGATGATGTCTTCCTGCACCTTCAGTCTGCCGGCCTTGACCCAAGCCTGGAGGTCGGCAAGCGCGCGCTGGCTCTCCTTCATGTAGTCCATCACGATGAAGCCCTGCATGACCAGCCGCTTCACCACGATCAGGCCGGGCACGCCGCGCGGGCCGTGCGCGGACGGCGCGCCATCATATTGCGAGATCGCGCCGCAGCAAGCGATGCGGCCGTAATTGTTCATCTGTGGAATACAGGCTTCGAGAATGTCGCCGCCGACATTGTCGAAATAGACGTCGACGCCCTTTGGTGCCGCCGCGCGCAGCGCCTTGAACACCGCGCCGTCCTTGTAGTCGACGGCAGCATCGAAGCCGAGCTCGGAGGTCAGCCAGTTGCACTTGTCCGCGCCACCGGCGATGCCGATGACGCGGCATCCTTTGATCCTGGCGATCTGTCCGACGATCGAGCCGACCGAGCCCGCGGCGGCCGAGACGACGACGGTCTCGCCCTCCTTTGGTTTGCCGACCTCGAGCAGCCCGAAATAGGCGGTGAGGCCGGCGATGCCGAACACGCTGAGCAGATGCGTCATCGGCTCCAGCTTCGGCATTTTCGTCAAGTGCTTGGCGGGCACCGCGGCAAATTCCTGCCACCCGGTGTCGCCGAACACGATGTCGCCGGGCGCAAACCCCGGCGCCTTCGAGTTCATCACCTCGGCAACGGCGCCGCCGGCCATGACGCTATTGGCCTCGACAGCCGAACGATAGGTCGCGCCGTGCATCCAGGCGCGGTTGGCGGCGTCGAGCGAGATGTAACGCACCCGCAGCAAGACCTCGCCGTCTTTCGGTTCCGGCAGCGTGCCCTCGACCATCTTGAAATGCTCTGGACCGAGCTTGCCGCTGGGTTTTTCCACCAGAAGAATTTGGCGATTGATGCTGGCCGTCATGGGCGTTCCTCTCCGATGGCTTGGCGATTATTGATGCAGCCGCAGCAAACAAAACGCGCAAGCCGCATTTGTTGTGCGCTGCATGAAGGCTAGATCGCCGCGCCCGGTTTCGCAACGGGAACATCCGGCAAGCGAATGCACGCAAAGCGTGTTGTGTTGCCGTCATATCTGCGACATCATGAAGCGGCCGGTGCAGCGGGGGTCTTCAATGTCGAACAGGTTTACGCAATATATTCTGGCGGCGATGATGCTCGGCATCGTCATGGGCTCTGCGATCTACAATTTCCTGCCCGACACGCGGGGCGACTGGGCCTCCTCCATCAACCTGATCGCCGTGATCTTCCTGCGCCTGATCAAGATGATCATCGCGCCGCTGGTATTTGCGACCCTGGTCGGCGGCATCGCCCATATGGGTTCGGGCTCCAAGCTCGGGCGCATCTTCGCCAAGACCATGGGCTGGTTCGTCAGTGCATCCTTCGTCTCGTTGATGCTCGGCCTCATCATGGTCAACCTGCTCCAGCCCGGCGCCAACTTCCCGGGCACACTGCCTGACAAGGCGCAATCGACCGGCCTGCCGGTCTCGGCCTTCTCGATCGAAAAATTCCTGACCCATCTGATTCCGACCTCGATCGCGGACGCGATGGCGCAGAACGAGATCCTCCAGATCGTGATCTTCGCCGTGTTCTTCTCGGTGGCGATGGGGGCGCTGCCGGAACGCTCCAAGCAGATCCTGTCGCTGATCGACGACCTCGGCCACATCATGCTCAAGGTCACGAGCTATGTGATGATGTTCGCGCCGTTCGCGGTGTGGGCTGCGATTACCGCAACCGTCGCCAAGAACGGCCTCCTGGTGCTCTGGAAGCTCATCGTGTTCATGGGCGGCTTCTATCTCTCGCTCTTCCTGCTCTGGAGCATCCTGGTGATCGTCGGCTTCATCGTGATCGGGCCGCGGTACAGCCATCTTCTCAGGCTGATCCGCGAGCCGCTGATGATCGCGTTCTCCACCGCGAGCTCGGAAGCGGCTTACCCGAAGACGCTCGAAGGCCTTAACCGCTTTGGCGCTTCGTCGCGGATCTCGAGCTTCGTGCTGCCGCTCGGCTATTCCTTCAACCTCGACGGCACCATGATGTACTGCACTTTCGCCAGTATCTTCATCGCGCAGAGCTACCACATCGACATGCCGCTCGGCACGCAGCTCGCGATGCTCGCGACCTTGATGATCACCTCGAAGGGCGTCGCCGGCGTGCCGCGCGCCTCTCTCGTCGTGATCGCCTCGACCCTGTCGCAGTTCAACATCCCGGAGGCGGGCCTGTTGATGATCATGGGCATCGACACCTTCCTCGACATGGGCCGTAGCGCCACCAACGTGATCGGCAACACGCTGGCGACCTCGGTGGTTGCGAAGTGGGAAGGCGAGCTTGGGCCCGAGCATGCGATGGAACCGGACGACGTCGTGCCTGGCGATATGGTCCCGGGCGAAGTGCCCGCGATGGCCGGCCATTGACGGGAGTGCGTCATGCGCCCTTTGACGGCGATTTCGAGCGGCTTGTTGCTGGCAGCGTGCCTGCTGGCGACCGGTGTCTCCGCCCAGACCGGCGGCAGCGAAGGGCTTAGCCCGACGCTATCAGCCATCAAGAATGCGCACGCCGTGCGGCTCGGCTATCGCGAGAGCTCGCCGCCGTTCTCCTTCCTCGACCAGGCGGGCCGCCCGATCGGGTACAGCCTCGAACTCTGCGAGGCCATCGTCGAGGAGATCGGCGTCGAGGTCGACGACCCCAATCTCAGGATCGACTACGTCAAGGTCACCTCGGATGATCGCATCGACGCGGTGCTCCAGAACAAGATCGATCTGGAATGCGGCTCGACCACGGCCAATTCCGAACGCGGCAGGCGCGTCGCGTTTTCGCCGCTGATGTTCGTGGCCGGCACCAAGCTGATGGTGCCGAAGGCCTCCACCGTCAAGTCCCTGACGGATTTGAAGGGCAAGACCATCGTGGTGACCAAGGGCACCACCAACGAGCAGGCGATCCAGGCGGCCGACAAGAAGTTCTCGCTGGGCCTGAACATCGTCGTCGGCCCCGATCACGAACAGTCGTATCAGATGCTGGTCGACGGCAAGGCCGACGCGTTCGCGACCGACGACATTCTCCTCTCGGGCCTGATCGTGCGCCACAAGGCGCAGGACAAGTTCCGCGTCACCGGCGACTATCTCTCCTATGATCCCTACGGCATCATGTTCCGCAAGGGCGAGCCACAATTGTCAGCCGTGGTCGAGCGCACCTTCCGCAAGCTCGGCTCCAACCATGATCTCGTGCCGCTCTACAACAAATGGTTCGTCGCGCGGATGCCGACCGGCGAGAAAATGAACGTGCCGATCTCGCTGCAGCTGGAAGAAGCCTTCAAGGCGATGGACGATTCGGCGAGCGCGAATAATTAGCGCTTGCGCCGCAAGCTCGCTGCACCCTCTCCCGCAAGGGGAGAAGGGAAGGCAGCGTGCGCGTGGCGCTCAGGCTTCTTTCCCAAACACCCGATCCAGCGCTGCATCATAAGTCGCCTGCACCAGTTCCGGATGCAGTTTCGCCAGCGCTTCCATCATCACGCCGGAATTGATCTCGAGCACGCGCCAGTCATCGCCGACACGCACCACGTCAATTGACGCAAAGGCGATGCCGATGGCGCTCGCAGCATCGATCGCGAGCTTGACGCAAGCTGCGCGAACCTCGCCGTCCTCCAGCAGCATTGGCTTTGCGCCGGCATCGAGATTGTGCCGCCAATCCGAACCGCGCTGCTTGCTGTAGACAACGAAGGGCACCTCATCGAGCAGCACCACACGGACCTCCTGCTCGATCGCGACATAGGGCGAGATCACGAGCCCGGTGCTCATCGAAAAGACTTCGCCAATCGCCTGGTCGAGTTCCGCCTCGGTCGTCACCCAAAAAACAGATCGTCCCGACGTTCCCTCGTTCGGCTTCACCACCACGCCTTGCGGATTGTCGTGAAGCAGACCAAGCATCGCCTGTCGCCAGGTGGGGCCAACAACATTTTCGCCCAGCTTCGGGTTGAGGAAGAGATGATGCGGAATGCAGGGCACGCCCTCGAGCCCCAGCGCGTCCGCAGTGGCCGATTTGTCGTTGGCGAGACGATGCGCGATCGCGCTGTTGAGGCCGATATCGTAACCGAAGGCGAAGCGACGCATCCCGCCACGGCGCATCGCGATCAGCCAGCCGTCGGCGCGGACATCGATGTCGATGCCACGAGCCGCGCAATAGCGCCTGATCGCCTGCACGAAGATCCGCTCACTGCTTGCCATATCGTCGATCGTTCCAGTCTAAAACCGCGAAAATGCGGGAAACGGCGCCAAGCGGCGTGAAAATCAGAACTATTCTTAATGAAATTCTCGCGAGCGCGCTGGAAATTAACTGCTGCGATCGTGCCCGGCGGGGAAAAGAAATTGCCCGTCGCGCGCTCGCGGCAGCAGATTCATTAACAATGCGACGAATCCCGCTGCGAATGCAGGTTTGATCGGCGTCAATTGCAGCCGGATCGAGGTTGATTATTGGCCTCAATGGCGTAGATCACACACGCGAAATCCTCCGCCATGGCAATGGTGTCCGCCCCGTTTTCAGGGCTGGGCAACGCTTTTGCCCTAAAACCGCAATTATTCGGAATATCGAAAACCATGAGCGCGTTTTACCGAGAGAAGGTTGTTTCCGTCCAGCACTGGACCGACACGTTGTTCAGCTTCCGCGCCACGCGCGATACCGGCTTCCGTTTCCAGAACGGCCAGTTCGCCATGATCGGCCTTGAGGTCGACGGCCGTCCGCTGCTGCGCGCCTACAGCATGGCGAGCGCCAATCACGAGGAAGAGCTCGAGTTCTTCTCGATCAAGGTACAGGACGGTCCGCTCACCTCACGCCTGCAGAAGATCAAGGAAGGCGACACCATCCTGGTCGGCCGCAAGGCGACCGGCACGCTGATCACCGACAACCTCATCCCCGGCAAGCGGCTGATGCTGCTCTCGACCGGCACCGGCCTCGCGCCCTTCGCCAGTCTGATCAAGGACCCCGAGGTCTATGACCAGTTCGAGAGCATCGTGCTGGTGCACGGCTGCCGCCAGGTGTCCGAGCTCGCCTATGGCGAGAAGCTCGTCGCGAATTTGCGCGAGGACGAGCTGTTCGGTGAGCTGCTCGCCGACAAGCTGATCTACTACCCGACCGTGACCCGCGAGCCGTTCAAGAACCGCGGCCGCATCACCGACCTCATCAATTCCGGCCAGATCTTCAACGACATCGGACAGGCCCCGCTCGACATCGAGACCGACCGCGTCATGATGTGCGGCAGCCCGGCGATGCTGGAAGAGCTGAAGGTGTTGTTCGAGAGCCGCGATTTCATCGAGGGGTCCGGCAACAAGCCCGGCCATTTCGTGATCGAGAAGGCCTTCGTCGAGCGGTAAGGGCCAAGGGCCGCTCGATTGCCCTCTTGGCGTCGTCCTGGCGAAAAGCCAGGACCCATACCCACCGAGTCAAGTGTGGCGAAGACTGGCGGTTGTCAGTCATCGAGATAACCCCTCCCTGGGGTAACGGGTCCTGGCTCTCGCCAGGACGACGGTGGTGAGGTAAACGCCTTCCCCGGATAACCGCCCCTCCCTCGCACATCCTGTTGCACTGCAGCAGCCCGCCCATCGGGCTGATTGATTTGTCACGGCCAAATTCGCTAGCCTGAAACAACGGCCGCGTCATATCCGTATGACAGGCGCAGGCGTATCGTACCGCCTCAGCTGGCGAGAGGATGGGAATCGTGGCCGACAACAACAAGATGCAGGAAGCGCCCAACTCCCCATCGCCCAAGCGCCTGCCGCTGGCGGAGGAGGGGATCATGGAAGCCCTGCTGCTTCCGTTCTCCCCGCGCTTCATCATCCTGACGATCTGCGCGGTCATCACTGCGCTGCTGGTCGGCATCGGCATTGCCGACCGCAAGATCTTCGACGTCCTGCTGATCCCGATCGCGATCTTCGGCGCGCTGACGCTGCTCGGCATCCGCGATCTCATGCAGAAGGGCCACGCGGTCCTGCGCAACTACCCGATCTCGGCGCATATCCGCTTCCTGCTCGAAGAGATCCGCCCGGAGATGCGGCAGTATTTCTTCGAGAGCGAGAAGGACGGCATGCCGTTCTCGCGCGATATCCGCGCGGTGGTCTATCAGCGCGCCAAGATGCAGCTCGACAAGCGTCCCTTCGGCACCCAGGAGGACGTCTATCGCCAGGGTTATGAGTGGATGCATCACTCGGTGTCGCCGAAGGCGCATGCCGGGGAGAAGTTTCGCGTCACCATCGGCGGACCGGACTGCGCAAAACCCTATTCGGCTTCGGTGTTCAACATCTCGGCGATGAGCTTTGGCGCACTCAGCCCGAACGCAGTGCGCGCGCTCAATGCCGGCGCCAAGAAGGGCGGCTTCGCCCATGACACTGGCGAGGGCGGCGTCAGCCCCTATCACCGCGAGATGGGCGGCGACATCATCTGGGAGATTGGCTCCGGCTATTTCGGCTGCCGTCATCTCGACGGCTCCTTCGATCCGGATGCGTTCGCACGCGTTGCGAGCCAGGACCAGATCAAGATGGTCGAGCTCAAGATCAGCCAGGGCGCCAAGCCCGGCCATGGCGGCGTGTTGCCGGCGGCGAAAGTCTCCGAGGAGATCTCCAAGATCCGCGGCGTCGCGATGGGCGAGGACTGCATCTCGCCGGCCTCGCATCGCGCCTTCTCGACGCCAACAGGCATGATGCAGTTCATCGCGGAGATGCGAAAGCTGTCCGGCGGCAAGCCGGCCGGCTTCAAGCTCTGCATCGGCCATCCCTGGGAATTCCTGGCGATCTGCAAGGCGATGCTGCAGACCGGCATCTATCCCGATTTCATCGTCGTCGACGGTAACGAGGGCGGCACCGGTGCCGCCCCGCTGGAGTTCATGGACCATCTAGGCATGCCGATGCGCGAGGGCGTCAATTTCGTCCACAACGCGCTGGTCGGCATCAATGCACGCGATCGCATCAGGATCGGCGCGTCCGGCAAGATCGCGACCGCCTTCGACATGGCGCGCGCGATGGCGATCGGCGCCGACTGGTGCAATTCGGCGCGCGGCTTCATGTTCTCGCTCGGCTGCATCCAGTCGTTGAGCTGCCATACCGACCGCTGTCCGACCGGCGTCGCCACCCAGGACCCGACGCGGGCCCGCGCGCTCTACGTGCCGCTCAAGGTCGACCGCGTGCACAATTATCATCACGCCACGCTGCACTCGCTGGCCGAGCTGATCGCCGCGGCCGGCCTCGAACATCCGCAGCAGCTGCGCCCGGTCCATTTCAGTCAGCGGACTTCGACCACGCATGTGCAATCCTTCGCCCAACTCTATCCGGCGCTACGTCCGGGCGAGCTGCTCGAAGGCACCGAGGACCCGCGGTTCCGCGACGCCTGGCGGATGGCGCGGGCGGAGACGTTCCAGCCGGCGCTATGAGTGGCCACCGCACTGCATGATACCCACCCGGCCGTGGAGTAAATCGTCGCGAGCCCGTCGCATCTTAACCTTTGTGTCAGCTTCGGGTGTAAATTGGTCTGATGGACGAGCGGCGCGACAAATCCAGGCATCGCGTATTGAAGGCCGGAACCATCGAGTTCGGCGGCGGCGCGATCGATTGCACCGTCCGCAATTTCTCCGATACCGGCGCAGCCCTCAACGTCACCAGCCCCGTTGGTATCCCCGAGCAGTTCACCCTGTCCATCAAGGCCGCCGGAGAGCATCTGCGCTGCACCGTGGTGTGGCGCAAGGAGAAGCGGATCGGCGTGAGGTTCGGGTGAGCGCCTAGGGCGAGCTCGCGCAACAAATTCCGGTGTCGTCCCGAACAAGCGTAGCTCCCGACAACGCGTAGCGTTGTCTGGAGCGGAGCGCAGATCCGGGACCCAGACCGCGTGATCTATCAATCGCAGTTGGTCGCAGTACCGAACGGCGAGTCTTCGCCAAACCCCTTCTCGGGAGTATGGGTCCCGGATTGCATGTTGTTGGCGTCTTCCTGGTGGAAGATCGGACGCCGGCGGGACCTCGCGGTCCCGGAAGATCTTGACGATCGTGCTGATCTGGAGGCCCGCCGGCGCTTCTGGGTCCGGGCACGAACGGTAGAAAGGGCTCTTCGCCCGTTTGCAATCCAGTGCTCGCTCCGGACCCGACTAGGATGAGGGAGGTCGGTATGAACGGCAAGCGTGTCATTGGGATTGATGTCGGCAAATCCTGGTTGGATGTATCAGCGGAAGGCTGCGAGCGGCTGCGGCGGTATGGCAACGATGCGGCCGCAATTGCGGCTCTGGTTGAGCAGCTCGATCCCGCTGAGGACCTCGTGGTGTTCGAGCGCACCGGTGGCTGGGAACGGAACCTGGAAGCGGCGCTGGCGGACAGGATGAATTCCGTGGGCCGTGGTTCACTCGCAGCGGGTCAAGGCCTTTCGCCAAGTGCGAGGGATCAAGGCCAAAACAGACCGGATTGACGCGCGGTTGCTGCGAGACTATGGGCGCGACCGCTTGAATGCCGGCGAGCTGCGCCTGGGCCGCCGGGAAGATGTAACGCTGGATTGCCTGATGGCGCGACAGCGGCAGCTCAAGGCAATACGGCATGCGGAGACCTGCCGCCTGGCAACCGCGCCATTGGACGCGGTCCGCAGCTCGATCGCGCACATGATCGCTCATCTGGATGAGGCCCTCGCAGCGATTGCTGTCGAGCTTGCTCGGCACGAGGACGAACACCCGGAGCTGGCATTCAAAGAAGAGGTTCTGTGTAACCAGATCGGCGTTGCCGAACAGACCGCACGCGGTCTGCTGGCGGGGCTGCCGGAACTCGGCAGGTTTGGCTGCAAGGAGATTACTGCCCTCGGCGGATTGGCTCCCCGCGTTCACGAGAGCGGGAGCATACGCAAGCGCCGCGGGCTGGCGCCTGGGCGCACGTCAATCAAGGTTGTCCTGTTTAACCCCGCGCGCACGGCCATGCGGTTCGACCCGCAGATCAAGCAGTTCTGCAGCCGGCTGCGGGCACGGGGCAAGCCCGGCAAGGTGATTATGGTCGCCGTGATGCGCAAGATGCTGGTGCGGCTGAACGCTCAGTTGCGGGATGCAATGGCGAAGGCTCCCGCTGCAGCCGCGGCACGCTGAGGCGTCGATCACGGCAGCAGCTCGCGGCATCGCGCGGAGATAGTCAAGGCTGGCCGAAGGCCACCGCCGAGAGGCGGGGCGCAGCCGCCTTGACCATCGAGCACGATGCCGCATCCTCTGCCTTCAATCGACCCCTTGACACGCAACACGGTAGATCTGCGCGCGCTTGAGGCGCGCTTGTCCGGGATGACAGTTGGGATGGGGCTCACTCCGCCGCGTACTCACCCCGTCTCGACTTCCCCCGTCCGGCTCGCCAGGATCTTGTCGATCCTCCTGCCGTCGAGATCGACCACCTCGATATGCCAGCCGGCGAAGTCGAACGCGTCGCCGACGTTCGGCAGCATGGCGAATTGCTGCAGTACCAGTCCCGCCACAGTGTTGTAACCGTGATTCGGCGGCAGCTCGATGCCGAGAAGTTCGCCGAACTCGTCGACCGGCATCCAGCCTGAGACGAGCAGAGAATCGTCCGCGCGCCTGACATAGGCTGGCTCCGGCGGGCCTTCCTCGGAATGGAAAGCACCGACGATCGACTCCAGAATATCCGCTGCCGTCACCACGCCTTCGAAGGCGCCGTACTCGTCATGGACGAGGCCGATATGCACGGGCGCCGCCTTCAGGATCGCGAGCACGTCGCGCGCGTCCGCGGATGCCGGAATGATCGGCGTCTCCCGCACCAGCGTGCGCAAATCGGGCGCGCGTTCGCGCATATAGGCAACGAGCAAATCCTTGGCCTGGAGCACGCCGATCGGCTTGTCGCGGTCACCGTCGCAAACGGGAAAGCGCGAATGCGGGCTCTTCGCGATCAGCGCCTGGATTGCCTCCTGATCATCGTTCAGATCGATCTCGTCGACCTCCGTGCGCGGCGTCATCACGGCGCCGACCGGGCGGTCGCCGAGCCGCATCACGCCGACGATCATCTCCTTTTCGCCGGGCTCGAGCACCCCGGCGCTTTCGGCTTCGCGGACGAGATGATGGATCTCGTCCTCCGACACCTTCTCCTCGGCCTTGCCGCCGCGGCCGAGCAGGGCGAGAAGCAGCTTGCCGGAGAGATCGAGCAGGAACACGAGCGGTAGCGAGACCTTCGCAAGCACATCCATTGCGGGCGCGACCTTGACCGCGATGCTCTCAGGGTCGCGCAGCGCGACCTGCTTCGGCACCAGCTCGCCGACGATCAGGGTCGCATAGGTGATGATGGTGACGACGACGCCGACACCGACGATGTCGGCGACGCCGGAAGACAGGCCGAGCTTCACCAGCGATTGCGTCAGCCGCTGTCCGAGCGTTGCGCCGGAGAATGCGCCCGAGAGCACGCCCACCAGCGTGATGCCGATCTGCACTGTCGAAAGGAATTTTCCGGGGTCGGCCGCAAGCCGCAGCGCGCGCTCGGCGCCGCGCACGCCCTTGGCGGCAAGCAGCGACAGCCGCGCCGTGCGCGATGAGACCACGGCGAGCTCGGACATCGATAACAGGCCGTTGATGACGATCAGGATGACGACAATGATGAGTTCGACGGACAACATTGTGCGCACCGGAAAGAGAGACTCAGCCCGGCGGACGCCGGACCAAGCCCTTCATATATGAACGCGATGCGCGCTTTGTCCTGTTCCAAGCAAATTGTCGCACCGGCAGGAATGTGTCGGAGCGGGCTCAGAACTCGGCATGCAGCCGGCCCGAGAAGATCGAGACCGGCCCACGGTCGGCGTTATAGGCCGGGTTTGTGATCAATTGATAGTCGCCGGTCAGCGTCACGCCCTTGATGACCGAATAGGCGTAGTAGGCTTCGAGGATGCGTTCGGTGCGATAGTTGAGTTGGCCGTCGCCGATCAGGAGACCGGTGCCGCCGGCGGCGAGGAAGTTACGATGCGCGGCGGAAAGCCCGTTGATGGCACCGCCGATGCCGACCGTGTCATCCGGACGTCCCCAGCGGCTGCCCTTGATCGACAGGCCGCCCGAAAGACTGCGGTCGATATCGCTGAAGTTCAGGATCTGGTTCTGGCCGTCGTTCCAGCTTGCCCGCGCGAACAATCCGACGTCTTTGACGATCTGCTGCTCGAGGTTGACATAGAAGCCGTATTTGAGCCGGTTGCGCTGGGTTGCTGTAGCAATGTCGTTGATGTCGAGCGCCGGATTCGCAGCCGCCAGCTCCAGCACCTCGCGGTAATTCGCTGTGTTGCCGCTGTTGGCAAAGATACCGACGCGCAATTTGCCGGGCTGCTCGAAAATCGCATGGCGCTCCTCGAACTCGATCACCGTGCCGCCGGTCTTGAAGGTGAGCACGTCGCTGTTGGGTGCGGCCGGCACCTCGAACAGGCCGGCGCGGATTGCCCAGTCCTTGCGGTTGAGCTCGACCACGGCGCCGCGGGTATAACCAGGCAGGTCGGCGGGGAAGTCGTACGCAGCCGAGGCCCACATCGCCCAGTTCATGAAGTCGGCGCGCGGGTCTTTTGCATATGAGTTGCCGTCGAAGAAATCGCCGACGGCGAAGCGGCCGACGATCAGCGTGACGCGATCAATGTCACGCTTGCCGGCGAGCTGGTTCGGGGCATCGGCAACGTCTTCCTGCTCGCCGCCGAGACCGAACGTCTGCTTCAGGTAATATCGCTGCGCGCGGATTTTCGGGAACGGCGCGCCGGCCTTCTGCGCTTCGCCGTTGGGGAAGCCGGCAATGCCGAGGGTGCCGTTGATGCCGAAGCCCTGCGCGAGCTCGGGGTTGAAATAGAACTCGCCGCCGTCCCAGAGCCGCGCGCCCAGGAACGCGGTCGTCGTCCACGTCTCCTGAAGCTGGCCGCTGCCGGGAAGGCTGAACGGGCCTGCATAGGGCGAGTGGATCGGCCCATAGCCCTGCGGCAGCACGGTCGTCTGCGCGTGGACATTCCAGTCGTCGGACTCCGCAAGCTTGGTTTTGCCGACTGGCGGCATCCACGGCGTGTCGCCGAACTGGTAGTTCAGGCCGAGCTTGAACAGATGGACGCGCGGATCGACATTGACGCTGCCGAGACCAAAGCCGCTGAGGTCGTAAGTCTTGCGCGAGAGGTCGACATATTCGTATTCGGCTTTGGCGGTCCAATTGCCGCTGACGGCGTATTCGAGGCCGAAGCCCGCAGTCCATCCGGCCTGATAATGGCCGACCGGGAATACGGATGTGACGCCATCGCCGTCGTTGACGTTGATGCGTGTGTGGCCCCATGCGAAGCCGCCGGTGACATAGGGCATGAAGCGGTCGAAGGCATAACCGATGCGGCCGCGTACGGTGCCGACATAGTCGATCGTGGTGTGGAAGGGCGCTGGCACGTGTGCGAGTGCCGGACCGTCGGTGGGACTCGTAAACGTCGAGTCCGCTTCGATGCCAAGCACCACGCGGTTCGCGAACTGGCGGTTGTAGCCGAGCTGATAGCCGCCGGTGAGGCCGGTCGCGCTGTGCGGCAGGATCACGCCCTGCTCAGGCAGCGGATGGGTGCCCGGCCCAAAACTCGCATCGCCATAGCCGAAATGGCCGCCGACATAGAAGCCGGTCCAGTCGTATATGGTCTTCGCGGCGTGCGCTTTCAGCGGCAGGTCGGCGGCAAGACCGGCAGCGGGCACGAGCAGCATGCTGGAGGCAATGGTCGTCGCCGTCCGCAAGACCCGATGTCGGTGGCTTCTCAACGTCAAAACGCACGCCCCCAAAGACGCAAATATGCCCCATCCGCCGCGACATCACTGCCGATTCGCGGCGATCCTGTCACCAAGTCTTAGTTGTTCGCCCGAACCGACCAAAACGATCAAGGTTCGACACGATCTCTTCCCAAGCCCCTGCGCCAGTTGCGAACATTATTGCGATTAATTCGCAATAGCAACTGACGCGCGTTGCCGCAGGGATGGTTCGCATCCTTGTGTGACGGGACTGCAACAAATTCTGCGCCCCAAATGATTGACCCGCACGGGGGGCAGCCGGGCGGGTCGGGGGACGACACGGGATGGATGAGGCGTGTCGGACGCCGGGTTGAGGCGGTCCGTTGTGGTCCGCGTGCCCAATTGGACGAAGGCTTGCTGTGTCAGGCTCGAAAGCGCCCCGGGCCGCCCCGGAATCGGGCTCTTTCCTGAGTGATTCCAGGAGGATGCGGGTTAGCCGAGAGGGCCCTTGGCGAGCCTGTTCACGTCGAAGTTATCGACCTCAGCCAGCAGCTCGCAGAAGGCGCGCGCGCCCTGATCGAGGAGCTGGTCGCCCTTATCGGCCACGGCCAGGGTCGCGTTGCCGACGGCGCCGCTGGTGTTGAGATCCTGCGCCTGCCAGGCAAAGGGTGCGGGCCGCTGCGTCGACAGCCAGCGATATTGTTTTTCCATCGCGACGCTGCTGGCGGGAAAATCCGCGATCGCATCCTCGCGCACCTGATTGGGATAGCGCGCCAGCATGATCGACGTCTCGACTGCGCCGCCGTGAATGCCGTGACGCACTTCATCGGCCGGGAACAGTCTTTCCGCGCCCGACAGGCGCGACCACGACGTGGTCACCACGAACATTTTTCGATGCGCACGAAGATCCTGCGCCACCAGCATCATGGCCGCGCTGTTGCCGCCATGGCTGGTGATGATCACGAGCTTTTTCAGGCCGCGTCGCGCGATGTCCTCGCCGATCGCGGTCCAGCGCTTCAGCGCTACCTCTGTCGGCAGCGTCTGCGTGCCCGGATAGTTGATATGCTCGGTGGAGATGCCGATGGGTTCGACGGGCAGGAACGTCGCGGGAATGGGCGCGGGCAGCACCTCCCGCACGCGCGCAAGATAGGCCTCCGCGATCAGCACGTCGGTTTCGAGCGGCAGATGCGGGCCGTGCTGCTCGGTCGCCGCCAGTGGCAGCACCGCGATCCAACGCGACGCGTCCGCGGGGCCAGTGTCGGCCCAGCGAACCTCGGTCCAGTCGCGGGAAGGCGTCATCAAGGTTTCTTTGCCCGAATTTGTCACGTAGTTTGGTGTCATCAGGGGACGCGGGCCCGGCCGGTTCGCGTCCCCTGATGACTTGCGGTTTTATCGCGTTGCTTTCACATCGGCCAGACACGATCGACGGAGTGCATTCATGAGCCCTTCCCATCTGCGACGAGCGTTAACGGCAGGCTTGCTGGCCGCTGTCGCATCGCTCCTGCCGGCCCGCGCGGAAACCCTGGACAAGGTCACCTTCGGCACCAACTGGGTCGCCGAGGCCGAGCATGGCGGCTTCTTCCAGGCGGTCGCCGACGGCACCTACAAGAAATACGGGCTCGACGTCAGCATCGTTCCGGGCGGGCCCAATGAGAATAACCGTATGCTGCTGATCGCCGGCAAGATCGATTTCTTCATGGCCGCCAACACCCTGATGTCGTTCGACGCGGTGGCCAACAACGTCCCCGTGGTGACGATCGCCGCGATCTTCCAGAAAGACCCGCAGGTACTGCTGACGCAGCCCGATGCGAAGGTCACCAAGATCGAGGATCTCAAGCCGCTGACGCTGTTCGTCTCCAAGGAGGGCATGGGCAGCTACTTCCAGTGGCTGAAGTCCGAATATGGTTTCAGCGAGAAGAACGTCCGCCCCTATAATTTCAATCCGCAGCCCTTCATCGCCAACCCCAAGAGTGCGATGCAAGGCTACGTGACCTCAGAGCCCTTCGCCGTCGAGAAGGCCGCGGGCTTCAAGCCCAACGTCATCCTGCTCGCCGATGCCGGCTTCAACACCTATTCGACCTTGATCGAGACCCGCCGCGAGCTGGTCGAGAAGAAGGCGGACATGGTGCAGCGCTTCGTCGATGCCTCGATCGTCGGCTGGTACCATTACATTTATGGCGACAATTCCGCCGGCAATGCCATGATCAAGAAGCTCAATCCGGAAATGACCGACGAACTGCTCGCTTATTCCGTCGCCAAGATGAAGGAATTCGGCATCGTCGACTCCGGCGACAGCCTGAAGAACGGCATCGGCGCGATGAGCGATGATCGCTACACGTCCTTCTTCAACAAGATGGTGAAGGCCGGCGTCGTGAAGGGCGATCTCGATTTCCGCAAGTCCTACACGCTGCGCTTCGTCAACAAGGGCGTCGGCGCCGAGCTGCGCCCGAACAAGCCGTAACGCAAGCCTAGATGTCGGACGTCAAACCTTCGCCCACGGTCGAGGCTAGCCTGACGGCGCTTGCGGTCAGCCTGCGCGGCGTGACGAAGGCCTATGACAATGGCGTCATGGCGCTCGGCCCGCTCGACCTCGCGGTGCGCAAGGGCGAGTTCATCTCGCTGCTCGGGCCCTCCGGCTGCGGCAAGTCGACGGCGCTGAGATTGATTGCGGGGCTGAGCGCAGCGTCATCAGGCACGGTGCGGATGTCGCGTCATGACGGTCCGCCTCAGCCGGGCCACGGCATCGGCTTCGTGTTCCAGGAGCCGACCCTGATGCCCTGGACCAGCGTGCGCGAAAACGTGCGGCTGCCGCTGAAGCTTGGCGGCATTCCGAAGGCTGAAGGGCGCGCGCGGGCCGATGCAGCGCTGGCCAGCGTCGGGCTCGCCGATTTCGCCGAGGCCTATCCGCGCGAACTGTCCGGTGGCATGAAGATGCGGGTGTCGCTGGCGCGTGCGCTCGTCACCGATCCTGATATCCTCTTGATGGATGAGCCATTCGCGGCACTCGACGAGATTACGCGTTTTCGCCTCAACAATGATTTGCTCGCGCTGTGGCGCAGCCTTGGCAAGACCGTCATCTTCGTCACCCATTCGGTGTTCGAATCCGTCTATCTGTCGCAGCGCGTCGTGGTCATGACGGCGCGGCCGGGCCGCATCCAGGCCGACATCCGCATCGAGACCGTCGAGCCGCGCGGTGAGGAGTTTCGCACCTCGGCGGCCTATTCCGATTATTGCCGCAAAGTGTCGGCCGCGCTGGCGCCGTCCTATTTGGGACAGTCGATGCTATGAGCGTTCAAACCCCGGCCACTGCAAAGCCGTCCGGCACGCAAAGCGTGGTGCGCTTCGTGCTGCCCGTCATCGTGTTCGCGGCTAGCCTTGCCGCGTGGGAGCTTGTGGTCCGTATCCGGGAGATCCCGCCTTACGTGCTGCCGGCTCCCTCTGTCATTTTCCTGACGCTGATCAAGGACTGGGCGGTGCTATCACAATCGCTCGCCACTACGCTGCTGACGACGTTGGAAGGCTTTGTAGCAGCCAGCGTCGGCGGCATCGCGCTGGCGCTGTTGTTCAACCAGTCGAAATGGGTGGAATATTCGCTGTTCCCCTATGCCGTCGTGCTCCAGGTGACGCCTGTGATCGCGATCGCGCCGCTCTTGCTGATCTATCTGGAGCAGCAGACTGCGGTCGTCGTCTGCGCCTTCATCGTCGCCTTCTTCCCGGTGCTGTCCAACACCACGCTCGGGCTAAATTCGGTCGACCGCAACCTCGCCGGCCTGTTTCAGCTCTATGGCGCATCGCCACCGCAAACCCTGCGCTTCCTGAAACTGCCTGCGGCCTTGCCCTACATTCTCGGCGGCCTGCGCATTGCCGGCGGCCTGTCGTTGATCGGCGCGGTCGTGGCCGAGATCGCGGCGGGAACGGCGGGTGCCGGCTCCGGACTCGCCTACAGGATCGCCGAGTCGGGCTACCGATTGAACATACCCCGCATGTTCGCAGCGCTGCTTTTGTTGTCGCTGGCCGGGATTGTCATCTATGGGGTGCTGGCGCTAGTTTCCCACCTCGTTTTACGGCGCTGGCATGAGAGCGCGCTCGGAAAGGACAACTGATGACCACCGGTTCAATTTCGTCCGACAAGATCGACCTTCTGATCTATGGGCCGGTGCGGCCGATCCTCGAGAACGGGTTTTCCGATCATTTCGTCGTGCACAAGGCCGAGACGCGGGGCGATCTCGAGCGGCTGACGCCGGCAATTCGCGAAAAGATCCGTGGCGTCGCGGTGACCTATCACACGGTGCGCGCGGATAAGGATTCGCTGTCGCAATTGCCCAAAATCGAGATGGTGGCAAGCTTCGGCGTCGGCTACGACCACATCGACGCCAAATACGCCGCCGAGCACAACATCATCGTCACCAACACGCCCGATGTGCTGACCGAGGAGGTGGCCGACGTCGCGATGGGTCTTCTGCTCGCCACTTTGCGTGAATTCATCAAGGCCGACCGCTACGTCCGCTCCGGCCTGTGGCAGACGCAGAACTATCCGCTCAGCGTCGGCTCGCTGCGCGACCGCAAGGTCGGCATCGTCGGCATGGGCCGGATCGGCCAGGCGATCGCGCGCCGGCTCGACGCCTCGCTGGTACCGGTGGTCTATCACTCCCGCAATCCGTCGAAGGACGTCTCCTATAAGCACTATCCTGATCTTATCGAGATGGCCAAGGCGGTCGACACGTTGATGGTGATCGTGCCGGGCGGCGCCAGCACGAACAAAATGATCAATGCCGAGGTGCTGAAGGCCCTCGGCCCGCGCGGCGTGCTGGTCAACGTGGCGCGCGGCTCCGTCGTCGACGAGCCCGCGCTGGTTCAGGCGCTGAAATCCGGCACCATTCTTGCCGCCGGCCTCGACGTGTTCGCGGCCGAGCCGAACGTGCCGGACGAGCTCAAGGCCATGCAGAACGTCGTGCTGTTGCCGCATATCGGCTCGGCCTCGGTGGTGACGCGTAACGCGATGGACCAGCTCGTGGTCGACAACCTCAAATCCTGGTTCGCCGGCAAGGCGCCGCTGACGCCGGTTGCGGAAACGCCGTTCAAGGGGCGCTGATGGGAGTTGTTCGCGTCATTGCATGGCTGATCGCGGCCTGTGCCGCCGCGATCGGCGCTGCCCATGCGCAGGATGCGACAACCCTGAAGAAGGAGATGGTCGGGCAGTGGGAGCTCTCGACCACCGAGCGCAGCAAGACCTGCGTCGTCACGATCAAGGGCGACGCGGCGGCGCGCGGTTTCAAGCTCGAGCTCGAGCCGGCCTGCAAGACCGCCTTGCCCTTCACCAAGGATATCGTGGCCTGGAGCGTCAAGGGCCTCGACATCGTCCGCTTGCAGGATGCGAATGGTGAATCCGTGATCGACTTCACCGAGGTCGAAGCGGGCATCTTCGAAGGCCTGCGGCAGGGCGAGGGCGTCTACATTCTGCAAGACCTCGCTGCCGCCCGTTCGATGGCCAAGTCGATGGACCAGATGATCGGCGACTGGGCGATGGTGCGCGGCAATGGCCAGCCGATTTGCGGATTGACGCTGACCAACACGGAAGCGGATCAGGACAATTTCCAGGTCTTCCTCAAGCCGAAATGCGATGCGGCGATCGCCCAGTTCAATCCCACGCAATGGCGGCTCGAGCGCGGCCAGATCGTCCTGATGTCGAAATCCGGCGAGGTCTGGCAGTTCGAAGCCGACGACAACGCGCAATGGCGGCGGGTTCCCGATACCGCCGATTCCCTGATCATGCTGCGCCAATAGGCGTCCCCGCCGTTCCTGCAATTTTTCTGTTGCCCAATTTTTCTTGTGTCTATGTCGATCCAGCACCGGGTGGATCGTCATCCAAGTAGCGAGCTGATCGCGCGGCCGAACCGGCCGCGTCTCGCCTCAACAGGAGTTTTGCATGCGCTTCATGTACATCGTCACCTCCAGCCAGCCGATGAAAGGCCCCACCCCTGCGCTGATGGAGGCCATGCAGAAAATATCCGAGCGGGAAATCAAGGCCGGCCGGATGATCGATAATGGCGCGCTGATGCCGCTCGCGACCGGCGCGCGCGTGCGGATCGTCGACGGCGAACTCAGCGTCGTCGACGGCCCCTTCATCGAGGCCAAGGAGGTGGTTGGCGGCTATGCCATTTTCGAGCTGCGCGACAAGGCGGAAGCCCTGGCCATGGCCAAGGAGTTCATGCAGCTGCACCTCGATCACATGCCGGGCTGGGACGGCACCTGCGAGTTGCGGGCCTTCGCCACGCCGGGCGTGGACGGCGCCTGCGAGGTCGACGCGAAGGCAGCCGCTCACGCCTGATGGTCAGCACAATTCGCTCTGGTCGGCGGCGATGACGGCCGCCGACATCGATCAAGCCATCCGTGCCACGATTCACGCAACGTGGCGCATCGTGCAGCCACGGCTGATCGCGACGCTGTCGCGGATGCTGCGCGACGTGCCGCTTGCGGAAGAGCTGACTCAGGACGCACTGGTCGCGGCGCTCGAAGCCTGGCCAGTCATTGGCGTACCCGACAACCCCGGCGCCTGGCTCATGACGGCCGCCAGGCGCCGCGCGCTCGATCTCTTGCGCCGCGGCAAGATGCTCGCGAACAAGCACGACATGCTGGCGCGGGACATGTTGCAGGAGCAGGAGACCGTGCCCGATTTCGATGCTCCGCTCGACGATGACATCGGCGATGAATTGTTGCGGCTGGTCTTCACCGCCTGCCATCCGATCCTGTCTCGCGAGGCCCGTGCGGCATTGGCCCTGCGCATGATCTGCGGCCTGACCACGCCCGAGATCGCGCGCGCCTACCTCGTCCCGGAAGCGACCATCTCCCAGCGCATCGTTCGCGCCAAGCGCACGCTGTCGCGATCCGGCCTCGCCTATGAGACGCCGAGCGGCGAGGCACTGTCGGAGCGCCTCGCTTCGGTGCTGGAGGTCGTCTATCTGATCTTCAACGAAGGCTACCTCGCGGCGCGCGGCGAGGAATGGCTGCGGCCGCAGCTCTGCGACGAGGCGCTGCGCATGGGCCGGGTGCTGGTCGGCCTGGCGCCTAGCGAGCCCGAGGTTCACGGCCTCGTCGCCCTGATGGATTTGAATGCATCGCGGGCTCGCGCGCGCACCGACGCAAGTGGTGATCCCATTCTGCTGATGGACCAGGATCGCGCGCTCTGGGACTGGTTGCAGATCCGTCGTGGTCTGCGCTCGCTCGAACGTGCCGGCGAGCTCGGTGGGACCAGAGGATTCTATGCGCTTCAGGCTGCCATCGCAGCGTGTCACGCCAGGGCGGAGTCCGCCGCAAGCACCAATTGGCGGCGCATCGCGCAGCTCTACGCCGAGCTGGCGCGGCTGGTGCGCTCGCCGGTCATCGAGCTCAATCGCGCGGTCGCGGTCGGGATGGCGGAGGGACCGCAAGCCGGCCTCGATGTGCTGGACCAGATCGCCGGCGAGCCCGCGCTGAGCGCCTATCATCATCTGCCGGCGGTTCGTGGCGACCTTCTGCAGAAGCTCGGACGGCTCGTGGAGGCGCGGCAGGCGTTCGAAGCCGCCGCGCATCTCGCAACCAACGGGCGCGAACGCGCGCTCATGCAGCGCCGCGCCGCCGCACTCGAGGCCCAGAATATCTAGACGGGAACCGGCCGGGCGGCTGTCCGTTAGCAACGGAGACGGTCTGGCTCAGGAATTCTGCAATGGCCAAGCGCGTCCTTGCGATCGGCATCGAACCCGGCAATGCGGACTTCAGCGCGTTTCCGCAGCTCACGCCGGAGCTCGTCCGCAACCATATCGAAGCGCAGCTGCTACGCCTGCGCGGCCTCGGCTACGAGGTCACGAGCTGCCTGATCGATGTCGATGCGGCCGCTGAAGCCGCCGTGACGGCGGCGCTGCGCGACGAGCGCTTCGATTGCATCGTCATCGGTGCCGGCCTGCGCGAGCCGAAGGAGCGGCTGCTGTTGTTCGAGAAGGTGCTCAACCTCGTCCACCGCCTGGCGCCGCAAGCCGCCATCTGCTTCAACACGAGGCCCACCGACACCGCCGAATCCGTGCAGCGCTGGGTCGATCCGTAGTCGCCGCAGCGGCACTTTCCTGTCGTGCGCCGATTTCGGAACGAGGCCGTCATTGCTCGCCCATGGGTGTCGCGACAGGCTGCCCTTTGGCGCAGGGATCGCTAGCATGCCTGAAGCGATTGTTCTGGCCCGGGATCGTCCCAAACGCTATGACTGGCCCATCAGATGGGAGGATTCGGGATGCTTCGGCGCTTTGGAATTGTAGCGTGCTTCTCGGTCGCGATGGCCGTCCCGGTCCATGACGCAATGGCGCAGGACGCTGTCGGCGGCGCCATCATCGGCGGCGTGGGCGGAGCGATCCTGGGCGGCGCGCTCGGTGGTGGCCGCGGCGCGGCCATCGGCGCGGTCGTTGGCGCCGGCACGGGGGCTGCGATCGCTTCCGAAGGCGAGCGCCGCCGGTCCGGCTATTACGCCTATCAGCGCGGCTGCTACATGCAGCGCCCGGACGGCCGCTACGTCCCGGTCGATCCGAGATATTGCTATTGAGCCAGGCGGCCGCTGGCGTCTCCAGGAAGGCGCCGGCGCTGGAATTGACGTCGGCCGTGCGTGTCGGCTGGGCGAGCCGCGATCCCGTGTTGGTGGACTCGCATGAGTATCCGATCTTGCATGTGCCGGTGGCTGGTCGCCGCGATCGTTGCCAGCGGTTTCGTCGGAGCCGCCCGCGCGCAACAGATTCCAGCCGACGAGGCCGCGTTCACGGCCTTCCTAGCCGGACGCATCCGGGCTGAGATTCGAGATACCCCGGTCGTGGTGAAAGGGCTCCTGACGCTCTCGATCGGCCCCCTGCAAGCCAACCTCGATCGCATCTACGCGTTCTGTAAGGCCAACCCGGGTGGCTGTGCCGGGCAGCTCAACACCTATGTCACCGGCGTCGTGGCAACGACCCGCAATCAGCAGGATTCGCCGACCAAAGCGTCGCTGCGCGTGGTCGTGCGGCCGGCCGACTATATGCGCCAGGCGCAGCGTGAGATTCAGGCGCGCAGCGCGATCCTGACGCGGCCTCTTGCAGAGGGATTGGCGGTCGTTGTGGTGATGGATTTGCCGCGCACGGTACGGATGCTCAATGAAAAGGATCGCACTGCGCTCGGCTTGACGGCGGACCAGGTGTTCGACATCGCCGTCGCCAATCTGCGCCAGAGCCTGAAGCCGCTCGATACTGAGGCAAAAGCGGTCGGGCCCGGGCAAATCGGGACCTTGAAAGGCGACTACTATCAGTCGAGCCGGCTGGCGTTGATCGACAGCTGGGCGCCCCTCGCGCAGGCGCAGGGCGGTGTCTTGATCGTGGCGGTACCGTCCGCTGAGGTCGTGCTCTATATCGGCGAAGACCGCAGCGCCGCGCGCGACGCGCTTCGCACGCTTGCCCGGAATGTCATGGCAAGCGCGCCGAAGCCGTTGTCGGGTGCGTTGCTGCGCTGGACACCGAAAGGCTGGCAGCCCGTCCCGTGAGATGGCCCGGCGTGGCGTCGGGGGGGGACGGCTTCTAGGACTTGCCGGGTGCCGCCGGCATGATCTGGCGCAGCGGCTCCGGCGAGATCGATATCTGGCCGGTGAACGGCCGGTCGTGCGCCGCAATCAGAAGCGCCGAAGTGGCGACGCCGGTTGCGAACAGACCCATTGCGATCGCCGATCCCAGGCGATTGTCGCAATGGACGAAGCCGATGGCCAGCAGCTCGCAGAAGGCCTGCAGATACAGGCACCACCATTTGACCGAGTTGACCGAGGCGAGGCTGACGATGATCCGCTGCCGCCGCGCATCCAGCGCCTGCTGCAGCGCGGCCACGATCTCGTGCTGCATGGTCTCCTGCGCCCGCCCCTGCGGCGCCAGGGTGACGACGAGCTGCAAGGCTTCGGCGAGCGCCGGCGGCGTCGCCTTCAGCGAGGCCTCCTGATGCGCCATCTCCGGCCATTCCACCGTGACGGCCTGCTCGACATAGTCACGCACCAGCCCGCGCAGCTTGGCCTCCTGCTCCGCCGGCAGGCCGGCCGCGAGCAGCACGGCGCTGCGGAGCGCGCTGGCCTCGCGGCTCACCGCGGCGCTGGCGCGGTCGCTGTCGCCCCAGACCTGCGCCGCGGTGAAGGCGACGAACAGGCCGAAAATGACGCCGAGCACCGGCAGCATGCCCGGCGAGATCGCCTTCAGCGATTTCGCGCGCGCCTCGGTCGCGACCAGCGCGACGAAGGCGAACACCGCTGCCGCGAGCAGATAGGTGAAGCCGAAGATCACCAGCGCCATCAAGGGCACCGGCTGGTTGTGCAGCCAATCGCTCATGCTGTTCTTGCTATGTGATTCGGGAGCTTAAATCAGCCGCATTCCGCGCAGGCTCGCATGCCCGCTTTTGCCGACGATGATATGATCGTGCACGGCAATGCCGAGCGGCTTGGCGATTTCGATGATGGCTTTCGTCATCTGGATGTCGGCCTGCGATGGCGAGGGATCGCCGCTCGGATGGTTGTGGACCAGAATCAGCGCGGTTGCCGAGAGCTCCAGCGCGCGCTTGATCACTTCGCGCGGATAGACCGGCGTGTGGTCGACGGTGCCGGTCTGCTGCACCTCGTCGGCGATCAGCTGGTTGCGTTTGTCGAGGAAGAGCAGGCGAAACTGCTCCTTGTCGGCGAAAGCCATGCTGGTGCGGCAATAGGCAATCACCTCGTTCCAGGACGAGAGCGCGTTGCGGCTGTTGACCTCGCCCTTGGCGACGCGGTGCGCGGCCGCCGCGATCAGCTTGAGCTGGTTGACCGCGGCTTCGCCGACGCCATCGACCTCGCGTAGCCGCGCCACCGGCGCGTGGACGACCTCGGCGAACGAGCCGAAGGTCTTGAGGAGTAGCTTTGCCAGCGGCTTGGTGTCGCGCCGCGGCAGCGCGGGAAACAGCGCCATCTCCAGCAGCTCGTAATCGCTGAGCGCGTCCGCGCCGGCATTGTAGAAGCGCTCGCGCAGCCGCTCTCGATGGCCGAGGTAATGCGGCGTGTCCTCAGGCTTGCTCTTGTCGGCGTCGGTCTTGGCGGGCATCGGCCGCCAGCATTGCTTCGTCGCGGCAGTTTTTCAACTGGCAATTGCAGGGGCGCCCTTTTCATGGCCTTCGCATGGGCGCCGTCACGGCGATGACGCCCGTGACGATGAGCGCCATGCCGGCAAGCATGGACCATGTGAAGCTCTCGCCAAGGAGCGCGGTCCCGAGTGCGACGGCGAAGCCAGCGCGCAAGTAGCTCCCGCTCGTCGTGCCGAGCGGGCCGAGCGTGCGGATCAGGCGGAAATAGATCACCATGGCGAGCGCGGTGCAGACCACCGCGAGACCGAGGACCGCCGTGATCGCCTGCGCCGTCGGCGCCAGCGTCCAGGGCTGCTCGATGACGGCGGCCGCAGGCAGCATCAGGATCGCGGCGCAGCTCATGGCCCCGGCCGCGGTAACGATCGCCGGAAGGCCTGAGAAGCGCTGTCCCCAGATCGGCGCGAGCGCGTAGCAGAGGCTCGCGCCGAGCACCGCCATCTGGGCCAGCGGCGGCGCCGTACCGATCCCCGAGAGCGCGTCGGCCCCCATCGTCACGGCAACGCCCGTGAGGCCCAACGCAACGCCGATGACCTTCTGGCCGCTGATGGCCTGCCGCCCGCCTCCGGTTGTCAACGCGATCACCAGCACGAACATCGGCGGCGTCGCATTGAGGACGCCGGCGAGACCGCTCGTGATATGCATCTCGCCCCAGCTGATCAGGGTGAACGGTAGCGCGCTTTGCAGCAGCCCCTGCACGAAGAAAGCTGCCCACACCGATCTCAGGCGGGGCAGGGCATGGCCTTGCGCGGTTGCGATCAGGACCAGGAGGATCGCCGCGATCGTTACGCGCGCCGCGACCATCGTGAACGGCGGAATCGAGGGGATTGCGAGCTTGATCAGCGTGAACGAGCTGCCCCAGATCAACGACAACAGCAGCAACAGCCCGATGTCGAGCGAGAGTGAGGATTGTTCTGCCGTCTGCTGTGCCTGCGTGCTCATGCGATTTGCTCCGGGATCGGTCGGCACCATGATCCGTGGCAACTGGAGAGGCTGGCTGAATTCGGACTTCATCGTCCGATCGAGTCCAATTTCGGCTACCCGAGGGACCTCGCCGAAACTATTGTCTCGCCATGACGACAGGCTCGGCGCATCGGCAAACGCTGCCACCGCATCTCGATTGGGAGACCTGCGATCGGGCGCGGTTGGCGCGTGCCCGCGCGTTCGATGGCCTGTTCTTTTCGGGAGTCCGCTCGACCCGCATCTACTGCCGGCCGGTCTGCCCGGTTCGCCCGGCGCGCTCCGAGAACGTCACGTTCTACGCGACCGCTGCCGCCGCTGAGCGCGCCGGCTTTCGTCCTTGCCTTCGCTGCCGGCCGGAAGCCGCGCCAGGGTCGCCGGCCTGGATGGGAACGGCCACCACCGTGGCGCGCGGGATGCGCCTGATCAATGACGGCTTTCTGGATCGTGCATCGGTGGCGGAGCTTGCAGAAGCGCTTGGCGTCGGGCCGCGCCATCTGCTGCGCCTGTTCATGCGCCATGCCGGGGCGAGTCCGAGCGAGATCGCGGCGACCCGGCGCGTGCAGGAAGCCAAGCGCCTGATCGACCAGACCAGCATGACATTGGCGGAGATTGCGTTCGCCGCCGGTTTCGGCAGCGTTCGCCGCTTCAACGACGCTTTTGCTGCGACCTACAAGCGGCCACCGTCCTCATTCCGGCATCGGCGGTAGATGTCGCGAAAGCGAGAGATCACCCGATCTGCTTCTCGCCATGCCGCTCCGACAGCGTGAAGATCTCAACGCCGGTCGCGGTGACGCCGACGGAGTGCTCGAACTGCGCCGAGAGCGAGCGGTCGCGGGTCACCGCGGTCCAGCCGTCGGACAGGATCTTCACATGCGGCTTGCCGAGATTGATCATCGGCTCGATGGTGAAGAACATGCCGGGCTTGAGCTGCACGCCCTCGCCGGGACGGCCGATATGGATGATGTTCGGCTCGTCGTGGAACATGCGCCCGAGGCCATGGCCGCAGAAATCGCGCACCACGCTCATGCCCTGCGGCTCGACAAAGCTCTGGATAGCGTGGCCGATGTCGCCGGTGGTGGCGCCGGGCTTCACCGCGGCGATGCCGCGCATCATCGCTTCGTAGGTCACCTCGATCAGCCGCTCGGCCTTGCGCGCGATCGGGCCGACCGCATACATCCGGCTGGAATCGCCGTACCAGCCGTCGAGGATGAAGGTGACGTCGATGTTGACGATGTCGCCTTCCTTCAGCGGGCGGTCGCCGGGCATGCCGTGGCAGACCACGTGGTTGAGCGAGGTGCAGGTCGAGTAGCGGTAGCCGCGATACATCAGCGTCGCCGGATAGGCATTGTGGCTGAAGGCGAAGTCGCGGACGAACTGGTCGATGCGTTCGGTCGGCACGCCGGGCGCGACGATGTCGGTGAGTTCGTCGAGGCACTTCGCCACCAGGACCCCCGCCTTGCGCATGCCGGCAAAGGCGGCCGGCCCATGCAGCTTGATCTGTCCGGTCTTGCGCAGGGAGGTATCGGTGGCTTCGACGTAGCTCATGCTGGGATCGTCTTCCGGGCTTAGGCCTGATCTCGATATCGGCGGAAAGGCTTGATTTCAGGCCCTAATTTAATGGTTGCCGGCCTTCATGCAAGCAAAGCTTGGCCGTCATGCGACCGAAAGCGGGCTCAAGTCGGGACTTCCACGGTTGTTTCCACCGGCAGCGCGCCGCCGCGCACGCGGATTTCGCGGACGGGGTAGGGAACCCGGATGCCCTCGCGCTTGAAGGCGTCCCACAGCGCCAGCATCACGTCGCTCTTGACGTTGTCCATGCCGTCGGGGTCCGCAATCCAGAAGGTCAGCGAGAACTTCATTCCGGCCTCGGCGAACTCGGTCAGGATGCAGTTCGGCGGCTTGCCCTTTTGCGCCCGCGGATGGGCGGAGGCGGTCTCGGCGGCGAGCTTGCACACGAGTTTTGGATCGGCGTCGTAATTGGTGCCGAAGCTGATCTTCACCAGCGTGTTCTTGTCGGTGTAGGTCCAGTTGACGACCTTCTGCGTCACCAGATCCTCGTTCGGCACCAGGAATTCGCGGCCGTCGCCGGCGGCAACGGAAATATAACGCGTCTTCATCGCGCTGATGCGTCCGGTATTGTCGCCGATGGTGACGAGGTCGCCCGGTTTCACCGATTTGTCGGCGAGCAGGATGATGCCGGAGATGAAGTTGGCGACGATCTTCTGCAGGCCGATACCGATACCGACGCCGACCGCGCCGGAGAACACCGCAAGCGCGGAGAGGTCGATGCCGACCGTGCCGAGCGCGATCACGATCGCGACCGCGAGCAGCCCGATGCGGATGATCTTGATCAGCAGCACCTGGACCGACGGCGTCAGATCGGTCGTCGAGTTGATCTTGCTTTCGGCGAAATTGCTGGCGATGTTGGTGAGCCAGAGCGCGAAGATCAGTAGCGCACCGGCCTTGAGCACCAGGAGCGGCGTCAGCCGCAATCCACCGAGCACGATCGCGTAGGAATCGAGCAGGTCGACGGTGGCATCGAGCTGGCCGAGGATGGACAGGGCGGCGACGAACCAGGCCGCGATCGACACAAGCCTGACGAAGAAGGCGTTGCGCAGCACCGAGGTCACGAGCCGGATCGCGAGCCAGGCCAGCCCGAGCTTGGCGGCAACCATCAAGAGATAGCTACGGCTCGGCCAGGTCGCGTGATACATCACCACACGGGAGATGATCACGAGCAGCGTGAACACCGCGGTCGAGGCGCTGGAGACCATCACGCGGGCGAAGTGCCGCAGCGGCAGCGGCCAGCGCATCGCCAGCGAGGTCATGTCGACCCGGTTGCGAATGGCGGCTTCCGCAGCGTAAGCGATCCCGGCCGCCGCCAGAATGAGCCCGAATTGCAGGTAGAACCAGGGCGAGGAGATTTCCGCCCCGACGCTGCGCGCGGTGGTCTGCACGAACTCCATGATGTCTTTGAGGTCCATGTCCATCAGGCGGTCTCGTCGGGATGCGGGCGGGAGGATTTGATTCGAAGGCGCCGCAGAATCCCACAAAGGACGCGGCCGGGCCATCGATACACCGCCAAGCGAAGCGCGTTAAGGCCGCAAAATACGGCCAGATTGCCGCGAGCGGGAGAAAATGGGTTGGCGCGCCGGGGCGGCGACGATAAGGATGCAATTCCAGCGATTTGTACCCGGAAGGTGGATGGCCTCCCTCGACTCTTTCAGCATTGCCATTCTGCTCGGCGCCGTCCTGGTGATGGCCGGGATCCTGTCGAGCCTGCTCGCGCTCCGTTTCGGTGCGCCGTTGCTGCTGGTCTTCCTTGCGATCGGCATGCTGGCGGGTGATGCAGGTCCCGGCCAGCTCCAGTTCAACGACGTCGGCACCACCTATCTGGTCGGCTCGGTGGCCTTGGCCCTGATCCTGTTCGACGGCGGGCTGAAGACGCGCTTTGCCAGCATCCGCACCGTGCTCGCGCCCTCCGTGATGCTCGCGACTGTCGGCGTGCTCCTGACTGCGCTGATCACGGCGCCGTTCGCGAAATACGCGCTCGATCTGAACTGGACGGAGTCGCTGCTGGTGGGGGCCGTGGTGGCTTCGACCGACGCGGCTGCCGTGTTCCTGCTGGTGCACACTCAGGGCCTGCGCCTGCGCCCGCGCGTCGGGGCGACGCTGGAAGCCGAATCCGGCACCAACGATCCTTTCGCGATCTTCCTGACACTGATGCTGGTCGAATACATCTCGCTGGGCTCTAGCACGCCCGCCCATGTGGTGATGGAGTTCGTCCAGGAGGCGGTGCTGGGCGCCGTCGTGGGCGTGATCGGCGGACGTCTCGTCGTCATCGGGCTCAACAAGGTGGCGCTGCCGCAGGGGCTGCACGCGCCTTTCGTCACCACGGCCGCGCTGGTGATCTTCGGCGGCTCGCAGATCATGCATGCCTCGGGCTTCCTCGCCGTCTATCTCGCCGGCATCGTCATCGGCAACCGGCCGACGCGCGCGCATAATTCGGTGGTGGCGTTTCTCGATGCCGCGACCTGGCTGGCGCAGATCGTGATGTTCGTGCTCCTTGGCCTCTTGGTCTCGCCGAGCCGGCTGGGCTCCAGCGTGCTGCCGGCGATCGGCGTCGCCTTCGTCCTGATGCTGGTGGCACGGCCGATCGCGGTGTTCGTGTGTCTGGCGCCATTCCGCTTCAACTGGCGCGAAAAGATCTTCATTGCGTGGACGGGCCTCCGCGGTGCGGTCGCGATCTTCCTGGCGTCGATCCCGATGCTGGTGGGCCTGTCGAAGGCCTATCTCTATTTCGACGTCGCCTTCGTCGTCGTGATCATTTCGCTGCTGCTGCAAGGCTGGACGCTGGCGCCCGCCGCGCGCAAGCTGCACGTGGCGCTACCGCGCGCCGAGCGCGGCCCGCGCCGTGTCGAGCTGGACTTGCCCGGCCAGCTCGAGCAACAGCTGGTCGGCTATCCGGTGCGGCCCAAGAGCCTGTATTTCCGTCGCGGGCTGATCCCGTCCTGGTCCAAGCCGACGCTAGTGATCCGCAAAGAGAGCATCCTGACGCCAGTGGAAGCCGAGCCGATCGCGCCCGGCGATTACATCTATCTACTGGCGCCGCCGGAAAAGGCCGAGGCACTCGACCGCTTCTTCGTCGACATGCAGCCGAGCACGGCGCCTGATCCGCACCTGCTCGGCGACTTCATGGTGTCGGGCGAGCACACGCTCGCCGAGCTCGCCGAGATCTACGGCGTAAAGGTCAGCGAGGACGAGGACAAGCTCACACTCGCCGACTATTTTGACGTCCATCTCGACCGCGCACCGAAAGAGGGCGCCGAGTTGCCGCTGGACCAGATCGTGCTGGTCGCGCGCAGCATCTCCGGTGGCCGTGTCAATGTCGTCGGCTTGCGCCTGCCGGAAGAAGACGAAACCCCGCCGCCGCTGACTCGCAGTCAAGTCCTGCGGCGCAAGCTGGCGGAGCTGTGGACGTCCGTGGCGGGTATGTAGTCCTCGTCATTCCGGGGCGCGCGCAGCGCGAACTACGATGCGCAATTGCGCATCTGAGAATCCATTTCTCCATTGAACGCGGCGCAATGGATTCCGGGTTCGCCCTTTGGCGCCCCGGAATGACGAGGAACCGCCACCAAATCGCCGCAACCGCCGAAGATTTGCGGCTTCGTGACTCCTGGTTCCGGAACGTCCCGTGGCGCCATCCGTTCTTAGCCACATAACGGTCAACGCATCTGACAGGAGTAACCCATGCAAAAACTCATCCTGCCCGCCATCCTTGCGATCGCCCTCGGATCGGCCGCGCCCGCGATGGCCTATGACACCGGCGATCAGATCTCGATGCAGGTCGCGCTCGATGTCGCGACCGATCTCGGCGTGGCGACGGTCTCGCACACCAACTTTCTCGGCGACGAATGGGAGATCGACGGCCGCGATCGCACCGGTCGATGGATGGAGGTCTATGTCGATGCCCGGACCGGCGACGTGCGCAACGTCGATCGCGGCTGGTAGCTGTTCGTTGTTCGTGGTGCGTTAGGTCAGCACCTTCACCCCGCCGAACGACGTCACGCGACCCTGGCTGAGCATCACGATCTGTGTCGCGAGCTGGCGCAGTTCGGCGACGTCGTGGCTGACATAGACCATGGGGACGTTGGCCTCGTCGCGCAATCGCACCAGATAAGGCAGGATCTCGAGCTTGCGGGCCTCATCGAGCGCGCCGAGCGGCTCGTCGAGCAGCAGCAGGCGCGGCCTGGACAACAGCGCGCGGCCGAGCGCGACGCGCTGGCGTTCGCCGCCGGAGAGCTTGCCGGGACGTCGGTCAAGCAGCGCGCCGATGTCGAGCAGCTCGATGACGCGCTTGTGCTGCGCCGGATCGGGCGCGAGGCGATTCATCCGACGGCCGTAGTCGAGATTTTGCGCGACATTGAAATGCGGAAACAGCCGCGCGTCCTGGAACACATAACCGATGCGGCGGCGCCAGGCCGGCACATGAATGCCGGCGGCGGTGTCGTCGACGGTCTCCCCGTCGATGACAATGGTGCCGCGGTCGGGCCGCAGCAGGCCCGCAATCATGTTGATCAGCGAGGTTTTGCCGGCGCCCGATGCGCCGAACAGGCCGGTGACGCGCCCCTCGCTGCCAAACGACGCAGAGAGCGAGAATTCGCCGAGCTGTTTTTCGACATCGACGCGCAGCATGATCAGTTCCCGTGCAGGCGCGCGGTGGCGCGGCGGGCGAACCATTCGGCGGCGATCAGCGCGCCCATCGCCAGCACGATCGAGACGATCACGAGCCGGCCTGCGGCGGCATCGCCGTCGGGCGTCTGGATCAGCGAATAGATCGCGGACGAAATCGTCTGGGTCTCGCCGGGAATGTTGGAGACGAAGGTGATGGTCGCGCCAAACTCGCCGATGGCCTTGGCAAAGCCCAGCACCATGCCGGCAAGCACGCCGGGCAGCGCCAGGGGCAGCGTCACCGTGAAGAAGACTCTGAAGGGAGCCGCGCCCAGCGTCTCGGCGGCCTGCTCGAGCTTGCGGTCGATCGCCTCGATCGACAACCGCATCGGCCGCACCAGCAGCGGAAACGACATCACGCCGCAGGCAAGCGCTGCACCGGTCCAGCGGAAGGCGAAGACGATGCCGAGATGATCGGCGAGGAAGGCGCCGACCAAGCCGCGACGGCCGAAGGTGAGAAGCAGGAGATAGCCGGTCACGACCGGCGGCAACACCAGCGGCAGATGCACGACCGCGTCGAGCATCGATTTACCCCAGAAGTCGCGCCGGGCAAGCAGCCACGCCAGCGCAATGCCGAACGGCGTTGCTACCAGCGTCGCGATGATGGCAACCCTGAGCGAGAGCAGGATCGCCGTCCATTCGGCGGGAGAGATGTCGAGCACGACAAATCAGGTCGTGGGGCTGATCAAGAACTTGAAGCCATATTTTTCGAAAATGGTCTTGGCCGCCGAGGTGCGCAGGAAGGCGAGATAGGCATTGGTCTCCGGTTTCGCGGTCATGGTCGCGGCCACCGGATAGATGATTGCGGGGTGCGAATCCGCCGGGAAGGTGCCGACGACCTTTACGCCGGGCTCGACCTTGGCATCGGTCGAATAAACGATGCCAAGCACCGCTTCGCCACGCGCCACCAGCGTCAGTGCGGCGCGCACGCTCTCGGCCATGGCGAATTTGGGCTCCGCGGCCTGCCAGGCACCGAGCTTCTCTAGTGCCGCCTTGGCATACTTGCCGACCGGCACGGACTTGACGTCGCCGGTCGCGATCCTGCCGTCACCGGCGAGCTTGGCGAGGTCAAAGCCTTGCGAAATGGTGACGTTGCCGATCTCTGAATCCTTCGGCGCGATCAGCACGATGCTGTTGCCAAGCAGGTTGACGCGGGTCGACTCGTTGATGGTCTTCTTGGCGAGGGCGTAGTCCATCCAGTCGGTATCGGCGGAGACGAACACATCGGCCGGCGCGCCCTGCTCGATCTGTTTTGCCAGCGCCGAGCTCGCCGCGTAGCTCGCGGTGATCTTAATGCCGGCCTTGGCGGTGTAGGCGGCATCGACCTCGTCGAGCGCGTTCTTCATGGAGGCGGCGGCGAACACCGTGATGGTTTTGTCCTCGGCGCTGGCAGGCGCCAGGCTCGTGCCCGCGAGCATCACGAAGGCGGTGAAAAGTCCGGCAAGTCGATACATGGGTGGCGCTCCGTGCGAGCCCGCGCGCGCAAACGCACGCGCAAATCCGGCGTTGGGTGGATTCAAGTCGCGACGGGCGGAAGCGCTGCTCCACGTGTCCCCCGCAACGGCTTACGGCCGGCGAGGATATCGCAGCTCTCGAAGATAGCAGGCTGAGCCCACAGGTCAAAGGGGCCAGTCATTCCCTCCGCCATCCCGGACAAACGCAGCGAAGCGGAGCGTAGATCCGGGATCCATAGCCACGGGATCGTGTTTGGCGAAGACTCGGAGCTGCCAGCTCGCGCCATACTTCTCCTGTGGTTATGGGTCCCGGGCTCGCTGCGCGCGCGGGACGACGGCGGTGGGTGAGACGGCAGCTTGCCCGCTCACTCCAGCTACGGCTTCGCATTCGGCGCGTGCAGCACGGCTTTGCAGGCTGCCGGCATCTGGGCCAGCGTCATTGGCGGCTTTGGCTTTGGCGGCTCGGGCGGCGGCTTTGGGTGCAGCACGCCCTCGCTGAACCAGTAGGCGAAATCAGAGGGCTTGCAGCCTTCGTCCTCGGATTGCGAAGGCTGGCCCTGGCATTCGCTGGCGCCCGCCGGGCAGCGCATGCGGATGTGGAAGTGATAATCGTGGCCCCACCACGGCCGTATCTTCGACAGCCAGGAGCGGTCGCCTTTGGCCTCGCGGCACAGCGCCTTCTTGATCGCGGGATTGACGAAGATGCGCTGCACCGCCGGCTCTTGCGCGGCGTCGCGCAGCACCAGCACATGGCCCGGCGTGAACACGTTTGGGTCGACGTCGAGCCGGTCCGGACGCACCATCATCACCGCCGACATCTCCTCCCGCTCCTCGCGCGAGAGACGATGGTCCGGCATCGGCGTCAGCCAGATGTCGGCGTCGAGCCCGATCTGATGGCTGGCATGGCCTGAGAGTGCAGGCCCGCCGCGTGGCTGGCCGATGTCGCCGACCAGGATGCCCGGCCAGCCCGCGTCCTTGTGCGCCTTGGCAGCCAGGCGCTTGATCAGCGCGATCATGTCGGGATGGCCGTAATTGCGGTTACGCGACAGCCGCATCACCTGCCAATTGTCGCCATTGAGCGGCATCTGCTGCGCGCCGCCGATGCAGCCCTTCACATAGGAGCCGATGACACGGGTCGGCCCCTTCGACGGCAGCAGCTTGCGCGCGAACAGCTCCTTGGCGGCGATCTTGGGATCATCAGGATTGGTGAGCGGCGGGAGCGGCTGCGGGTTGACGCTGCCTTTGTCCTGGGCCAGCGCGCCGCCGGCAGCCAGGAGCGTCATGACAAGCAGGAGAGGGACGATTCGGCGGGGACTCATGCCGGCGCCTTATAACCCAACGGCGCGTCAGGGTCACTGAACGATGCGGCACTTCATCGGCCGCGTTTCTTAACGGAGATCCGGACCTGGTTGCCGGGAAAGCGTTGCGACATAGGCATCGACGGGGTCGTCATAGCCTTTGACCCACACAGCATAACCGGCAGCGATCGCTCGCCCTGGGCAACAGCACGCGCATCACGTTGCGGCCACGGCGCAATGCGGGATACTCGCCGGACAGCATCTGTTGCCAGAACAGGTTGCGACCCTGACGTCCACGGGCTCCGACATCTAACTATTCCGACAGCTGAAGTGAAGTTAGCTTCCGGAATCGTAGTGTAACCATGGGAAGCTGGCAATGAGCTCCTTAACTCCGGCGCAACGAGGCCGTTGCGGCGGTAGGCGGTGTCGACCACCATTCGCGCAACAATCTTCCGGGATCGCCGCAGTCTTACCGCGTCTCGGAATTGGAACTCCCTATGATGTTACCCATACGGATTTTGCAATTGTGCCACGGAGCGCCTGAATCTAAGTCCTCAATGTTCCTGCCAGACAAGAATGCACCTCGCGCATCGCGTTTGGGGACTTATTTTGAGATTCAGGGTTTCCGAATTGGCTTCCGAAGTGCGTAGCGTTAGGAGATTTAAGCAAAGCTTGAGGCTGCCGCCCTATGCCGCTCGAAATGCGATGCGGCGGATGGTTCGCGGCAGGCCGCAGTGACGCTTCCCGGCGGAATTCGTAACCGACTTCTGGCGGCACTCCCGGCAGCCGACTTCGATCTGCTGGCGCCAAATCTGGAGATCGTCGCGCTCGATCGCGATGCGGTCGTCTCGCAGGCAGGCGACCAGACCGAACACGTCTTCTTCCCTCATAGTGGCGCCATCTCGGTGATGATCGACATGGCGAACGGGCAGACGGTCGCCAGCGCCGCAATAGGGCGCGAGGGGGCGATCGGCACTCTTTCCGTGCTGGGGCCGTCTCCTGCGGCGGTTACTGCCGTCGTTCGCGCCGCGGGCACCGCCTCGCGGATCCCCGCATCGCGATTCCACGCCGCTTTCAGTCGCAGCCCCGCGATCCGGCATGCAGTCCAGATTCACTTCAGGGCGATACTGATGCAGTTTCAAATCGGCGGGGCCTGCAATGCGCTGCATCCGGTCCAAGCCCGCATGGCGCGCTGGCTGCTCCATCTTCGCGACCGCGTCGAGGACGACGTCCTGCCGCTCACCCAGGAGGCACTGTCGCAAATCCTGGGTGTGCGACGACCGACGGTGACGCTCCTGATGCGCAATCTGCGCGCTTCCGGAGCGATCAAATCCGAACGGCGAGGCGAAATCGAGATCGACCGGTCGCGGCTCGCAGCGGCGGCGTGCGAATGTCGCGATACCATGCGTCTCGAAGTTGAAAAGATCTTCTCTGTGAATGTAGCCTGATCTCGCGTTTGCGATGCATCGAATGGAATAGCCCGTCAGGGCGATGGGTTTCGGAAGAGCTGAACCCATCCTGCGAGCCGATCCTGTGATCATACCGGCGCCTGGTCGACTATCCCGATACATGAGTCCGGACCTACCTCAGTATGGTCCCTTCATACCCGCGCACAATGGCGTCAACCAAGTGCCCGGTGCTACCTTTGAATCGAAAGCGAAAAGCAACGGAACCGGCCCGCGAGCCGGCAGTTGCAGGAGAGGGTCGGCGGCGTAGTGCCCGCCGTCCTTTCTCCTGAATGGCGCGTTGCCGCTCCAATAATCGGTTTCTACTGCCACAGTTGGCTGCGAGAGTACGCCATGAGAAACATCGCCGATCTCCTAGTGTGGTTTTGGCAAGGAAGCCGGCCCGCGTCCAATACTCAGGTTGCGGCCATGGCCGAAAATCGAGATCAATCCAGCATGGCCGATTTTGTCCGCATCCTGCAGGCCTACGATCAAGACCAGTGGGGCGACCGCGTCGTTCCGTGATACGGTCGTCCGAGCAAATCAACGCTCGGGCTTCTTGGGTACCTCAGCGGCACCCGATTGCCGGATATCTTCCAGCAGGCTGCGCATCGCCTCGATCTCCTTGCCGAAGCCTGCCCAATCACCGGATTTCAACCGCTCCATGGCCTGATTGTAGTGAGCGAGCGCCTCCTGCGCGCGCGCTGCCGAAGCCCCCTCGCCGGGTGTTTCCGCGGAAGCACCCGGCGCGGCTCCGCTGTCCACGAAGAGTGCCGACAGAGCCTCGGTCAGCGTTTCCTTCATGACGACATGCTCGCCATAGGCGGCAATCACCCGCTTGAGCTCCGGCAAATGTCCTTGCTCGGCCCGCAAATACAGTGGCGACACGTATAGGATCGAATTCTCGATCGGGATCACGAGCAGATTTCCCCGGATCACCCGCGATCCCATCTGGTTCCACAACGATATCTGCTGGGAGATCTCCGTGTTCTGATGAATTCTTGCCTCGATCTGGAACGGCCCGTAGACCAGCTTCTCCTTGGGAAATTCGTACGCGATCAGCTTGCCATAGCCGGGCGCATCGCAGCGCGCGGCAAGCCATGCGATCATGTTGTCGCGGCGGCTCGGAACCATCGGGATCATGATGAAGAACTCGGCTTGCGGTTCTCCGGGCAGCCGCATGATGATGTAGTAAGGGACCATCGCAGTCGTGCCGTCCGTTGAAGAAACGCCGTCGCCGGCCGGCTGACGCGGAAATTGCCAAAGATCCTCGCGGTTATAGAAAACATTGGCAGCTTCCATGTGGTAGGTCTGGAAAAGTCGCGCCTGGATAAGGAAGAGGTCTTCGGGATAGCGAATGTGCTTTTGCAGATCGGGCGGCATGACCGCGAACGGCTTGAACAGCGTCGGGAAGATTCGCTGATAGGTCGCGGCGATCGGGTCGGCCGGGTCCATCAGGTAAAAATCGACGGTGCCGTTATAGGCGTCGATCACGACCTTCACCGAGTTTCTGATATAGTTGAGGCTGAGACCGGGCGCAGGCTGTGCGTAGGGAAAATAGTCGCTCGTCGTGTAGGCGTCCTGGATCCAGAACATCCGGCCGTCGCTGATGACGAGATAGGGATCGCGATCGAGCGTGAGGAACGGGGCGATCGTGCCGACCCGCTTCTGGATGTTGCGCCGGATCATGATCCGGCTGTTGTCGCCGATGTAGTCTGAAAGCAGCAGGTTCACGTCGTTGAAATGGTGGGCGAAGATCAGTCTCCGCACCATGCCCGACAGCGGCACGCCGCCGGAGCCGTCATAGAACGCGTAGACGTTATCCTTTCCTTTCGGATAATCGAATTCCGGCACGGTTCCCTTGACGATGACGTAGTCCTCGGTCTGCTGCCCGTAATAGATGCGCGGCTCGCGGATGTCCGGACCTCCGTGCGCAACCGGAGGAATATCGCGCAGATAGAGCAGCGGAAGTCCTTCACCGCTCTTCTGGGTGACCGGACTCATCACGGCACCATTGCCGTGGGTGAACAGGATGTGGCGGTTGACCCAGGTTTGCGCGTTGGATGGAAGCAAAGCGGAATTCAATTCGCGCGCCGAGAGCATCACGCTCTGATAGGTGCCGCCGAGCCAGTAACGATCGACATCGAGATAGCGCAGCTTGTAGTAGGTGCGGATCTCCTGCAATTGCGCGTAGGTGTCGGCCAATGGTTGCCAATCCCACAATCTTATATTGTCAATCGTGGCCTTGTTGGCCTCAAGCGTCCCGAAGGTCAGGTTCTGTTCGGCGGGGAACGGCTTCGGTGCGATTCGATTGAGATTGTAGGCCTCCCGGGTCAGGGCAATGTTGCGTTCGATGTAGGGCCGCTCCCACGCCAACTCGTTCGGCGCGACGTAGAAGCGCTGAAACACTCCGGGGATGATGCCCGATAGCAGGAAGGCGCCGCCGAACAGCAGCACAATCGCGGTGGCGGGGAGGCGGCAGGTACGCACCCACAGGTTCGCCCATGCCGCCAAAGCGGCGACGATCGAAAGCGCGATCAAGAGCCACAGGACCGGCAACTCTACATTGACATCAGTGTAGCCCGCGCCGACCACTACGCCGTTGTCGCCGAACAGCAGGAGGTAGCGGTCGAGACCGTAGGACCACGCTTTCGCGCCAAGGAAAAGGCCGAGCAGCGCCGAACCGTGGGAGATCGCTATTGGCGACATCGAGCGTCGCTGGGCCTGGTACTCGATGTCGCCGTGCACCCAATAGATAAATCCGGCGAACAGTGCGCCCATCACGAGCGTCAGCAATGCCCAATTCTTGACGGCGACCAGGGCAGGCAGGGAGAAGAGGTAAAATCCGATGTCCTTGTCGAACAAAGGATCGTTGGTGCCGTAGGGCACTTGATAGATGAACCGCAGAAGGGTGTTCCAGTTGCCGACTTCTCCCCAGGCGATGAACAGAGCGAGGAGGCCGGCACTGGCCGCTATCACCTTGCGCCACGGTAGCCGCTCGCGCAGGAATTCAAATGGATCGGGCATCGCCGCAGCGGCCACGAGCGTCGGGGCGAAGGCGGCAGGCAACCGGCTTCGGCGCCCGGCATGGCCAAGTGCAAGCCGTGCGTTCACCCACAAGGCGACCGCGGTCGCCGCGAAAACGACGAGGAAAACAGCGGCTTTCACGCCGATCGTGGTCCAGAAGACCTGGCCGTAGCCGATCGACGAGAACCACATCCAGTCGACCAGCAAGTCGCCCACGAGAGCGAGCAGGATCAGGCCGATTACGACGGTGATCGCCGCGATGATGAATCCCACCATAGCGCTTCGCCCTGGTGCCTTCCGTCCGGGCCCGGAAATCCCGATCGTCATCGTGACATTATAGCAGAAAGACGGACGTGGCGCGCCTGGCGCGGGGCGCCGCACCAGCTTTTGGTCGCGGCCGCACTCCGGGACACGCGCGAGGTCTGGGCGGACTTCCTGCTTCCGGAGGATCGCGCCCGCGTGATCGCAGAGCTCGCCGACCTTCAGAAATGGGCGGCGGACGAGCTGGCCCGCGCCGACCTCGCCACCATCACGGCCGCGCTTCAGGCGGTGAACTGACCGGACGGGCTGCTTTGACCAGCCGCGGCGAGAGCAGCTATCAGAGTCCCTACGAGATCAAACTGCGTGAATTACGAGCTCTCGGCGCCAGCGTGAAGGGCCTTAACCGCAGCACGCGCCCTTGCCATTCTCTTGAATCGGCGGACACGGCACGCTGCCGTAGGAGCAAAACACGCAACAGTCGCCCGCTTTGGGCTTCAACCTGGTGCCGCATCCCTTGCAATCGTAAAAGAACTCGCACGCGTCGGTTGGCATGGTCTCGGTGGCGTTGTGGCCGCATACGGGACAGGTCAGGGTCGATTGCAATTGCATGACCGGACTTTCCGAGGAGCTTTAGAAGTGAGAGTAGCACGTTTTGCTTCTTTTGACACATTGGCGTCCGGCCATGTCGGCATGGACCGGCCTCGATCGTCCTTGGGTCGGCATTTCCCGGAGGTGTTGGACATGGACCATGCACACGTGAAGTGATGTCGTCACCTCGAGCCGTCAAAATCGAACTGGAGCAACACCCATGAGGATCACCGTCGAAACCAGCGTCGCCGCCCCGATCGATCAGGTCTGGCGAGCCTATACGACGCCGGCGGACGTCGTGAAGTGGAACGCCGCCTCGGACGACTGGCATACGACCAGGGCGACGGTCGACCTGCGCGATGGCGGCGCCTTCTCGTCCCGCATGGAGGCCAAGGACGGCAGCATGGGCTTTGACTTCGCCGGCACCTACACCAAGATCGTCGAGCACAAGCGGATCGAATATGCGTTCGGCGATCGCAAGGCCGAGGTCGAGTTCGTGCCCGGCCCGAAGGGCGTCGTCGTGCGCGTCGCCTTCGATGGCGAAGAGACCCACTCGGTCGAGCAGCAGCAGAGCGGCTGGCAGGCGATCCTCGACAATTTTGCGCGGTATGTCGAGGCGAAGCAGAAGACGGCATGAGAGCGCCTGCGCGAAAGAGATGGCGGTGCTTGGCGACCGCCATCTCCACGTCGAGACGATCGCGAGCAGGGCGGATGGCGCCACACCGGCGCATGCAAGCTAGGGCGTCGCTTTTTATTCCTGCATCAAGCGCCTGTTAACCATCCCGTATTTTTGCGCGCAAGGATATAGTTGCGCAACCATTATTTACTCTACTTTAGATGCGCTTCCGTAACTCTGCTACGGGTACGCGCAACAACCAATAGCTCAGCGAAAAGCGCGTGCTGCTCTGGAAGCGGAAGTGCGGCATGGGCGATGGCAATGTGTGGGGCCGTGAGGTGCTTGCCGGCCCGCCGGTCGCAGGTCCGCAATCACCGCAGGTATTGGGAACCTACGCATTCCTGATCTCGCTTTTGAGCCTCTTCTATCTTTCCAACGCGTCACTCCTCCTCAGCCACTACGATCTCGGCTGGCATCTTGCCGCCGGGGAGCTGATCCGGAACGAAGCGCGCATTCCGTTCCAGGACCCCTGGTCGTTCACGCTTGGGACCAAGCAATGGTTCAATCTCTCGTGGTTGTGGGACGTCGTTGCCAGCATGATCGTCCAGTCCACTGGATACGGCGGTCTTGTCGCCCTGGTCATCGCGTGCGGGGCGCTGATCGTCGGATATCTCACATCTGCCTGCCTGGGCAGCGGGGCGTCCGCGCTCGCGGCCTGCATCGCGACGTTCGCGGTGTGCCTGTTATATCCAGCCTACGAGGCTGCTCCCAACAGCTATCTGGCGGCATCTCCCAACGTCGCGACCATGCTGTTGAGCGTCATCTTCTACCGGCAATGTTTGCGGCCGGTGAAATTGCTGTTGCTGCCGTTGCTGATGGTGCTCTGGGTCAACCTCCACGGCGGATTCGTGCTCGGCTTCATGATCCTCGCCGTCTTCGGGGGCGGGGCCCTGTTCCGGCGCGACTGGAGCAGGTTCAAGGCCATTGCGCTGGCGGGGATCGGCTGCCTCGCCGCAACCTTCGTCAATCCGCTCGGCTGGCAAATCTACTTGGGTGTGACGGCGACCTTAGGGAATTTTGTCCAGGGCAACATCGGCGAGTGGCTTCCATACGCTCACAATATCGAAATCCCCGGCAGCATTCCCGGGATGGCTTACATCCTCGCGTTCATCGCACTCGAACTCCACTATGGCTTCTCGACGAAAATTCGCCTGGAGCCGCGCATTCTCTGCTGGGTCTTTCTCGCGCTCGGGCTCCACCAGTTTCGATACATGTCGTTTTTCTTCATTTTCTCGACCATCCCGGTGGCCCTGCACCTTGATCGATTTCTCCCCAAATGGCTGCCTCAGCTGCAGGTTCAGCAGGCTTTATTGACCGCCGCGATCGCCGGTGCATGCGCGCTCCCCCTCACGCTTCTTCAGGTGCAGCCGGCGCTGGCCTTGCCTGACATGCTGTCAGAACAGGACGCGGAATATTTGCAGACGCATCTTGCGCATGCGCGGGTGCTCAATCACTGGAACGTCGGAGGATATTTGATCCTCCAGACCCATGGATCGGTCCCCCTGTTCGTCGACGGACGTGCCGCAACCGCCTATCCGGATGGATTGTTGCGGGATTATTTCAAGCTCGTGCGTTGGGAGATCGATGAAAGCGCCTGGGACGAGGTGCTCGAAAAATACCACATCGACGCGGTGCTGTGGCTCAAGGGGCACGAGGAGCTGAGGCAGTTCCTGGTGGGAAAGCGCGGCTGGACGGAGGACCACACCGGACCTTACGAAAGCGTATACACGAGACCGGCGACGGCACGCTGACGTGAGGTCTCGACCGTTCAGGGCATCTGCGCTTTTGACCCGGAGCGGTACTAAACCGGGTTCGCAATGACGCAATGAGATTGAGAAGTCAGGTGGATATGTTAGATCCACGCCGAACACCGCGGCGGGGATCCACATCGACATGAGACGGCGAGAGTTCGTCAGCCTGATTGGAGGCGCGGTGGCTCTTTGGCCGCTTGTCGCAAAGGCGCAGGGCAAGGTGCCGGTGATCGGCTATCTTCACCATGCAACGCCCGATTACCAACCAGCGGCCGTGAGCTTCCTCAAGGGACTTGCCGAAACGGGTTACATTGAAGGCAAGAATTGCTCCGTCGAGTACCGCTGGGCGGAAGGTCATTACGACCGCCTGCCGGCGATGGCTTCCGAGCTGGTCGGACTTGGGGTGGACTTGATCGCGGCCTTCGGTCCTCCGCCTGCCAAGGCTGCCAAGGCCGCAACCTCGACGATTCCCATTGTGTTTGAAGTCGGTAATGATGCCGTGGAGGCCGGGCTGGTCGAAAGTCTGTCGCGGCCGGGCGGAAATGCCACGGGGCTGAACATCCTCTATACGCAGATCACGGCCAAGCGGCTCGAAATACTATGCAAGTTGTTGCCTAAGGCGAAGAACATCACGCTGCTTGTCAATCCAAAGAGCCCGACGGCCGTGCCCTCCATTCGCGACGCTCAAGCTGGCGCTCGCGCCACAGGCGTGCAACTTTCAATCCTGAACGCCAGCAATGATGCTGAAATCGAAACGGCCTTCTCAGAGTTCGGAAACATGCAGAGCGACGGACTCATCGTTGCGGCCGACCCGTTCTTCGATACGCGGCGCGAACAGCTTCCTGCTGCCGCCGCCCGACATAAGGTCCCCGCGAGCTATTTCGAGCCGGAGTTTTCTGCGGTCGGCGGTCTCATCAGCTATGGAGCCAGACTTAGTTCGGTGTATCGCCAAATGGGCATCTACGCAGGACGAATACTCAAAGGCGAGAAACCAGCCGATCTCCCGGTTGAGCAGCCCACGAAAATCGAACTGGCAATCAACCTCAAAACGGCCAGAGCGCTGGGAATTGAAGTACCGCCGGAGCTGCTTTTCACAGCCGACGAAGTGATTGAATAAATTGATCGACTTCCGCTCCTGGACTCAGCGGCGCAACCATCCGAGAGCGCTGGCGCGCAAAGAAAGCAGCCAATTCCAGAGCCGAGCGAACCACCGCAGCGTCAGGAGCTTCGGGAGGACGATCCTGAACAGTCTCTCGACCAGAAGCAGACTAGCCGCGTAGGCGCACACTATGACGGCGGTGCCGGTGATCCAGTGCCCCTCGCCCGCAATTGCTACGGCCGCGAGCTTCAAGGGTTCAACGATGCTGGCCGGGATGAGAAGCAGCACCAAGGACTGATAAGGGCCTAGTCCCTCGATGTAGCGTCGTAGCCGCGATGGCAGTGGGCGTGACGATGGCTCCGTCATGGGACTATCGGCCTAGCCGCTTCTCCACCTTCTTGCGGCTGTTGCCGACCTTCTTGACGGCTTTCTTCACCGCCGAGACTGATTGCCCGATTTTCTTGGCCTCATATCGCACTTCGTAGTGTTGCCCGCCGGCGACGCGGCTGTGGTCCTGCCTGCGCCCCCGGGTGGTTTGCTTCTTTGCCTTCTCCGCCATGACAATCCTCCTGATGGCGCAACGCGGAATATGTCGCCGGGTTCCGAGCGCCTTGCCCGCGCCGGAGCGGAAGCCGGACCTGAGGCCTCGACTCGCGCTCGCTGGAACGATTGGCTGAGCTCTGACCCTATGGGTAGTTCGTTCGGAAACCGGAATGTGCTGATCGGCGCGCGCCGCTGCTCGCGGCGATCCCCATTGGAACGTACTGATAGCGGATGGCTTGAATGCTCAAAGGAGTGCCATCATGAACATCTCCCGTTTTGCTCTGATCATGGCTCTTGTCATCCCCTGTTCCGCGTTCGCTCAAGCCGGCGGAGGAGGAGGTGCTGGTGGTGCAGGCGGAGGTGGGTCATCTTCGAGTGGCGGCCCAGGAGGCGCAGCCTCCTTTTCCGGGACGGCAGGTGCAGCCCCAACATCTCCGTCCGGCGCGGTAGGTACTGGTGCCGCAGGTGCTGGTGCGAATGCGAACTCGACAACGGCTCCCGGCCTTAACAATGGATCGGCCGCGGGAAACGTTGCGGGCGGCAACGTCAGCAGCCCCTCACCTGGCTCGTCCGGTGCAAATCAGCGAACAGGGATCGGGAATGGAGTGACAACGGGATCGACGCCCGGCACGAACGCTGCCGGTACGGCAGCCTCTTCGGGTTCGACCGCGAACGCTCAGGGCACGGCACCTGCGGGCGGCATCGGCAGGCCAATGACGACGGACGAAAAGGGTAGCGACGACAAGATAGATCAAGAGAACGATCGAGCTGACAAGATCGTGGGGAAGATTTGCAAAAACTGCTAGCTCGGATTGCGTGCATCGTTTTCACGGCGGGCGTTGCGGTCATTTCGCCTGCTGAGGCCAAACACAAACGGCACAACCCTCGTCCGGTCACGATAGCAGCAGGCCAAGTCGATTCCACAAGCGCTGCCATTGACCAGCCTCGCGATCCCGCCGACAAGGCGATGAATAAGAAGATCAAGAGCATCTGTCGCGGCTGCTGAGAGCTTGCATAGCCGGACGACACGCACCGCCAGAGGATACCCGCGCTCGCCCTATGGTCTGACAGGGGGCAGTCAGAGTCGATAGATCGCCGCTTTGCGCTTTAGGCATAAGCGGTCATCCACCTACACCTCCACAATGTCACCGATGGGCCTTGGTGTTGTACTCCTCGAACTTCGTACTGTCCGTGATCGCGTGAAGCCCAACCACACAAGCTGGCATCCGTCATCTCCCGCAATCAGTTACGGCAAAACGCCGTGACACGATGATTAGCGGGTCGAGCGCGGCGTGAACAGGCAAGTGTTCAACGCTCGTTGCGGAATGTCTGATGCATGCGGCTGGCCATGGCCCGATTAGCGCCGTCAACGCTTCGCCATTGCGCGGGGACGACGGGCACACGGGTGCTCCGCATCGTGATGGCAGGCTTCGGCGTCTTCGTCTACGATCGAAGCGAGCCAGTTTTCGAAAGGCACGGGAATGCGACCCATTGGCCTGATTGGGGGCATGAGCTGGGAGAGCACCTCGCTCTACTACAAGCTCATCAACGAACGCGTCCGCGAGCGCATGGGCAAGCTGCATTCGGCCCCGCTGTTGATGTATTCCTACGACTTCCAGGAGATCAAGGAGATGCAATATGCCGGCCGCTGGGCGGAGGCGGCGGCGAGCCTTGCGGAAGTGGCGCAGCGTCTCGAAAGCGCAGGGGCTCGCGCGATCGTGCTGTGCACGAACACGATGCACAAGCTGGCACCCGACATCGTGCCGAAACTGACCATTCCCTTCATCCACATCGGCGACGCAACGGCAGAGCGCATTCGGGCCAAGGGATATCGGCGGGTCGGGCTGCTGGGCACCAAGTTCACCATGGAGCAGGAGTTCTACATCGACCGGTTGCGCGCGCATGATCTCGAGGTCCTGATTCCTCCCACCGAGGCGCGCGCCGACGTGAACCGCATCATCTACGACGAGCTGTGCCTTGGCATTGTCGCCGCGCCCTCGCGCCGCCGCTATCAGGACGTAATGGCAGCGCTGGTCGGGCGCGGCGCGGAGTGCATTATTCTCGGCTGCACCGAGATCACGATGCTGGTGGGGGCGGCCGATACGTCGGTCGAGACGTTCGACACGACGGCCATTCACGCGCAGACGGCGGCCGATTTCGCGATCGGGTGAGGGGCATGTCGGTGGCGCTGGAGAGACCGCCATCCAAAGCCGAGATATCGGCCGCTGTCTGCGATGGTCCCATATGCTGACACCGCCTACCCGCAGTGATAACATCTCTCTCGTCACGAGGCTGCCAAGTCGTTCTCATAAGCGCGCACGCAAGAATGTGTGAGGAGGCAAGTCCAATGAATTGGAGAGCGCTCAGCCGTTGCCGGGGGCTTTTCTTGCCTGTCATTCTTGGCGCCGCGCTCTGGGCGCCCTTGGCCTGCGCACAGGACCTCCGAAGCTCTCCCGGCGCGCGTGACGGTAGCGAGGCGGGGCCGGTCTTTTCGGATAGCGGCCCCGATGCCGAGCTCTACGGCGCGGCTTCCGGCTATCCAATCGGCACGCGGGCAACCACCACCCAGCTCGACAAGCTCGTCGGGGTCTACAGCCATTTCGGCGAGATCTACCCCTCGCGCCGGATCGGTCGCGCGACGACGACTTGGCAATTCAAACGCGCGCCGGAGCCATCGATCACCTACAGTTTTGGCAACGAACGGCTGAGCATCGCGGATTACCTCAAGCGCAACCCGGTGACAGGACTTCTGATCGCCAGGGACGACACCATCCTCTACGAGCATTATCAATATGCGCGGACCGATCACGACCGCTTTCTTTCGCAATCGATGGCCAAGACGTTGGTATCCATGCTGGTCGGGATCGCGGTCTCGGAGGGACGGATCAAGTCGATCGACGATCTCGTCTCAACTTACGTCCCTGGTCTTGCAGGAGCGGAATATGGAAACACATCCATCCGGGCCTTGCTGAATATGTCTTCGGGCGTCGAGTTTTCGGAAGTCTATGACGGGCACGATGACATAGCGCGGCTTGGGCGAGCCCTGTTCATTGAACAGCCAAAAGATCCCGCCGTCATCGTCGCGCAATTCAATACCCGAACCGCCCCGCCGGGCACCCGATGGCACTATGCGAGCGTGGAAACCGAGATACTGGGCCTGGTCTTGCGCGCTGCCACGGGCACGCGGGTTGCCGACTATCTCCACGACCGGATCTGGGATGCTATCGGCGCCGAAGCGGATGCCTCATGGGCGATAGACGGCAGCGGGCAGGAGGTTGCCTTTTGCTGCTTCAATGCAACCTTGCGCGACTATGCGCGCTTCGCCCGGCTGCTCGCACACGACGGCGCCTGGGAAGGTCGTCAGTTGATCCCCCGGCAATGGCTGCTGGATGCCACGACCGTCAGGCCAGGCGATGGTCATCTCGCTCCGCGCGTGGCCACACCCTATTTCGGCTACGGCTATCAGGTGTGGCTCCTGCCTGGCGAGCAGCGCAGATTTGCCCTGCTCGGCATACGCGGTCAGGTCATCCTGGTCGATCCAGCCTCGAAGCTCGTCATGGTGCACACGGCCGTTCGCCAGAAGCCGTCCGAGCCGGGAGCCCTCAGGGAGCCGCTCGCGCTGTGGTCCGCCGTGCTTCAACAGCTCGGACAATGACGATTTGACAGTGCGTTGAACCTCATGATGGCGCATTCGCTTGCCCTTCAGTGTGATATCGCAAGAGCTCAAAGGACCCTGCGAACTCCGAACCCAATCTCGTCAGGGAAGGCGCCGACCTCCCGGGCGAATTCGGCCCAAAGCGGACAAACTCTTGCGTTACCAGCGCTCCGCCATCGTAACCGAGCATCCAGGTGGTTCGACCATGCTCCGGCTCCCTCCGCCTATTTGGACGTTGATCTATCTGGTCTTGTGCGCGCTGCTCAGCTGGTCGCTCGGTTGGCCGGCGCTTCCGGGCTTCCCGCTTCCGCTGCTCGGAATAGCTTTGGTCGCCTTGGCGTTCATTGCTCCGGTCTGGGCTTTCGTTCTGTTCCGGCGCGAGGACACCGAGATCCAACCAACGTCGCCGACAAATCGCAAGCTGGTGACCGGCGGCCCCTACCAGTTCACGCGCAACCCGATGTATCTGGGCCTCGTGGTTCTCGCTCTCGGCATCGCGATATGGGTCGGCGCCTGGCCCATGTTCATTGCGCCTGTCGCGGTGTTCGCGACGGCGAATTGGGTCCATATCCCGTTCGAAGAAGCCAAAATGCGCCGCCAGTTCGAGGCGGAATACGACAACTACGTCGCGCGCGTGCGGCGCTGGGTTTGAGAGCAGGTGGCCGGGATCCATGGTTCAGATGTAGCAGGCCTGGGGGCTCGTACGATCTTGGCCGGCTTCGCCGGTTGAGGCTTCGATGGCAGAAAATGCACCGATTATGACCGCGCATGCCGCGTCAGCGCGGGTGCCATTCAGGACTCACTGGAAAAATGAGCGCCTGAATGCGTAGTCCTCATCGGTTTCGTCGGCATCGCGATCAAGCTCATACTTGCCAAGCGAGAACGGCGGCATGTTCGAAAAATCCTGCACCACCTCGACGTAGTCCAAATGGCGGCGCATGACGTCCTCGACGAGCTCTTTCACGCTGACATTGTCCAGCCGCGCAACTCGCGAAGCCTTGTCGTAGAGTTCATCGTCGAGATGTACCGTGATGTCGGCCATGACGGGTTTCCGGTAAAGGCGCCCTAGATCGCCTGATTGTATAAGCCGCCTGCCGCAATAGGGAAGGTCGACGGCCGCCAAGGTTCTCCTGATCACAGACGCTGCGACGATCGCATGTTGCGCCTGTTTTGCCCGACGGGTCAAGCGAATTTCGCTAAAATCGAAAATCCCAGTATGGACAGGGCCTCGGCTACTGTGCATGGGGTTGTTTTCGAGATTCGTGGTGTCCAGACCCGAAAATCCCGGGCCAGACCCTGGCCAGCCTCAGCTGTCCACCTTCAGCGCGGCAATGAAGGCTTCCTGCGGGATGTCGACCTTGCCGAACTGCCGCATCTTCTTCTTGCCTTCCTTCTGCTTCTCCAGAAGCTTGCGCTTGCGCGTGATGTCGCCGCCGTAGCACTTTGCGGTGACGTCCTTGCGCAGCGCGCGCACGGTTTCGCGCGCGATCACCTTGCCGCCGATCGCCGCCTGGATCGGGATCTGGAACATGTGTGGCGGGATCAGCTCCTTCATCTTCTCGACCATGGCGCGGCCGCGCCCCTCGGCGCGGGTGCGATGGACCAGCATGGAGAGCGCGTCGACCGGCTCGGCATTGACGAGGATCTGCATCTTCACGAGGTCGGCCGGCTTGTAGTCGGTGAGATGATAGTCGAATGAGGCGTAACCCTTCGAGACCGATTTCAGGCGGTCGTAGAAGTCGAACACGACCTCGTTGAGCGGCAGATCGTATTTCACCATCGCGCGGGCGCCGACGTAAGTCAGCTCCTTCTGCGCGCCGCGGCGGTCCTGGCACAGCTTCAGCACGCTGCCGAGATATTCGTCCGGGGTGAGGATCGTCGCTTCGATCCAGGGCTCCTGGATCTCGGCAATCTTCACCACGTCGGGCATGTCGACGGGATTGTGGATCTCGAGTTCGCTGCCGTCGGTGAGCTTCATCTTGTAGATGACGCTCGGCGCGGTCGCGATCAGATTGAGATCGAACTCGCGCGACAGCCGCTCCTGGATGATCTCGAGGTGCAGCAGCCCGAGGAAGCCGCAGCGGAAGCCGAAGCCGAGCGCGGCCGAGGTTTCCATCTCGAAGGAGAAGCTGGCGTCGTTCAGCCGCAGCTTGCCCATTGCGGCGCGCAGCGTCTCGAAGTCGTCGGCGTCGACTGGGAACAGGCCGCAGAACACCACGGGGATCGCCGGCTTGAAGCCCGGCAGCATTTCGGTCACCGGCTTCCTGTCGTCGGTGATGGTGTCGCCGACGCGGGTGTCGGCGACTTCCTTGATCGCGGCGGTGATGAAGCCGATCTCGCCGGGGCCGAGTTCGTCGACCTGCTGCATCTTCGGCGTGAAGAAGCCGACGCGCTCGACATCGTAGGCTGCGCCCGTGCCCATCATGCGGACGCGGCTGCCCTTCTTCATGATGCCGTCGACGACGCGGATCAGCACGACCACGCCGAGATAGACGTCGTACCAGCTGTCGACCAGCAGCGCCTTCAAGGTCGCATCGCGATCGCCCTTCGGCGGCGGCAGGCGGGTGACGATGGCTTCCAGCACGTCGGGCACACCGAGGCCGGTCTTGGCCGAGATCATCACCGCCTCGGAGGCGTCGATGCCGATAACGTCCTCGATCTGCTGCTTGACCTTGTCCGGCTCTGCGGCCGGCAGATCGACCTTGTTCAGGACCGGGACGATCTCGTGATTGTTGTCGAGCGCCTGATAGACGTTGGCGAGCGTCTGCGCTTCGACGCCCTGGCTGGCGTCGACCACCAGCAGGGAACCTTCGCACGCCGCCAGCGACCGCGAGACTTCGTAGGCGAAGTCGACATGGCCGGGCGTGTCCATCAGGTTGAAGATGTAATCCTTGCCGTCCTTGGCGCGGTAAGCGAGCCGCACCGTCTGCGCCTTGATGGTGATGCCGCGCTCGCGCTCGATGTCCATGGAATCGAGCACTTGCTCCTTGCCCGCCATTTCGCGGTCGGTGAGGCCGCCGGTCATCTGGATCAGGCGGTCGGCCAGCGTCGATTTGCCATGGTCGATATGAGCGACGATGGAGAAATTGCGGATGTTGGAAATGGGGACGGTCGTCATGGGCGCGGGATACCACTCACGCCGCGGTGCGGCAACCATATTGCTGTATTTTCAGGGCCTTTCTTCACGCCAAGCTGATTCCACGCGAGCCCAAAACGCGCTACGCAACGGCCATGTCAACGACCTCGATCCCGTCCGCCCGCGCGCGCGCAAAGACCCGCCTCAGCTTTGACCGTTTTCGGGCCTGGCTGGTTGCTTCTGCGACCCACCCCTCGGCCCGGCTGTGGCTGGTGATCCAGCTCGCCATCCTGCATGCGGTGATCTGGACCTTCATCCTGATCAATCTCAAGGCAGCGCAGGACGTTCACATGGACGTCGCAGAAGCCTATGGCTGGGGCCAGAAATTCCTCTGGGGCTACGGCAAGCATCCGCCGCTGTCGGGCTGGATCGCCGGCGTCTGGTTCAAGGTGTTCCCGGCGACGGACTGGGCGACCTATGCACTCGCGATGGCGACGGTCAGCGTCGGTATGGTGATCTGCTGGCTCGTCGCGTTGCGCGTACTGGATGCGCGGCGCGCGTTCTTGGTCGTGGTAATGGTCGCGCTCTACCCGATCTTCAATTTTAAGGGTTTCAAGTACAACCCCGATTTGCTTCAGCTCGTCACCTTGCCGCTGGTCGTGCTCGCTTATCTGAATGCCTTCGAGAAGCGGAGCTGGCAGTCCGGCGTCTGGCTCGGGCTCGCCGGCGCGCTGGCACTGATGACCAAATACTGGGTGCTGACCATGATCGGCGCCATCGGCCTTGCCGCGCTGATTCATCCGGAACGGCTAAACTTCCTGCTGTCGCCGGCGCCCTGGGTCGCGATCGCGACGATGGTCATGGCGATGATCCCGCACATCGTCTGGCTGGCAGACGCGCATTTCGTGCCGCTGACCTATGCCGGCGACACCTACAGCCTCGAGGATTCCGGCCAGGTGCGGCAGCTCGTGTTCGGCTATGCCCTGCACAATGCCGCGCTGCTGGCATTGCCGGTGGCGCTCGCCGCGCTCGCGATGGCGCTGGCGCCGCATTGGCTGACGCTGCTCGTACGCGCACCGCTGCGCATCATCACGCGGGCCTGGGCCCGCGGCGCCAACGCGAGTGTCAACGTTTCCCAGGCGCTGAACATCTGGATGATCCAGATCATCGTCGCGGTCGGCCCGCCGCTTGGTGCGCTCGGCTTCAGCATCTACATGAAAACTGATTGGGGCATTTCGCTGTTCTTCTTAGTGCCGCTCGCGCTGGTCGCGATTCCGGCGCTGCGGGTGCAGAGCGCGGTGGTGTTCAACATCACCGCGATCTGGCTCGTGCTGAGCATTGCGACGCTTGTCGCTTCACCGTGGATCGCCGCGCGCGAGATGGCGGCGAACATGGACAACACGGCAACTTATGGCGCGCGCTCGGAGCTCGCGCGCGAACTGACCCAGGCCTGGCATTCGCGCTTCGCCTCGCGCTGGGCGATCGTCGCCGGCACCATGGAATCGATCCAGCCGATGGTGTTCTACAGCCCCGATCATCCGGCGGCGTTCACGCCGCACGAAGCGTGGGGCTCCGGGCTGACGTCACTCAATGACGTCAAGAAATACGGCTTTATCGGCGTGTTCGATCCGGCCGACGGCCGGCTGCCCGCGTTCGAGAAGTGGGTGTCCGAGACCGCGCCGAACGCCGAGCGCCTGGTGATGACGACGCGCCGCTTCACTCATGGCAAGGCTGGCCCGTCGATGACCTGGAACGTCTACATCGCCCCGCCGGCGAAGTGATTTGAGGCGGTGGAAGGCTAAGTCCCTTCTTCGTTGAACTTGCTTTCAACCAGCTCGGTGATCGCCGCAAGCGCGGCTTCGGCGTCCTCGCCTGCGGCAGCCACCGTGATCGACGTGCCCGGTCCGGCCGCGAGCATCATCAGGCCCATGATCGAGGTGCCGCCGACGGTCTCGCAGCCGCGCGTCACCCACACTTGCGCGTTGAAGCGCTCGACCGCCTGGACGAATTTCGCCGAGGCGCGGGCGTGCAGGCCACGCTTGTTGATGATCAGGAGCTCTTTGGAGATCGCACCCGCGGGCACGCTTGTCCCCGCTTGTGGCGCGTCGTCACTCATTTGCCGGCGAGCACCCGACTGGCGATGGTGACGTATTTGCGGCCGGCTTCCTGCGCCATCGCGATCGCGTCGGGCAGCGGCCGCTCCTCGCGCACCTTGGCGAGCTTCACCAGCATGGGCAGGTTGATGCCTGCGAGCACTTCGACCTTGGGTCGGCTCATGCAGGAAATCGCGAGATTCGACGGGGTGCCGCCGAACATGTCGGTGAGGATCGCAACGCCGTCGCCGGAATCGACGCGGTTAACCGCCTCGATGATGTCGCTTCGGCAGAGATCGGAATCATCTTCGGCTCCGATCGTAATCGCTTCGATTTGCTTTTGTGGGCCCATGACATGTTCAAGCGCTGCCTTGAATTCGTCGGCAAGGCGCCCGTGGGTCACAAGTACTAGACCAATCATCGGAAAACTCCCGCGGGCGCTTTTGGTGCGCCGCACGAACGCGCCACTTTGACCATCCAGAGCCCCCGCGCAAGAGGGGATGTTGCGTATCTCCCTGAATCTAGACGGATGGATGAGGGGGAGGTTCGCCGGTCTACTCGGTCGCGAGTGTGGGGTTCATATGGTTACCATTTCCCTTCAAACAATCGCCTCAAGGGTTAGGTGGATGTTAACTCTTGGTAGTGGTCAAGGCCGCAACAACCAAGGGGAGGGGCGAATAATCGCGGCTGACTGGGATTCGCGGTATTTCGACACCGAAAATGGTCGTTTTCAGCGTTTCGGCCGGTGGCAGGCGCTCGGCGTCGTCGGCGTCCAGATCGACCACGAGGCCGACCGTCGCAAGCTCCACGAAGTCGCAGCAGCGGATTCCCAGCCCCCGGATCTCGATCAGGCCGGCCAGGAGCGGAGCGGGACGAACCACAATTTCATCGCCGAGTGTCGCCAGATGGACACGGTCGTCGCCGACCAGAATGGCGCTTTCAACCAGGCCCGAGCGGCCCGCCATGATCAAATCGAAGGCGAGCCGCGACTTGCCGGCGCCCGAGGGCCCGCGGATCAGCACCGCCAGGGCGCCGACCTTGACCGCGGAGGCATGAACGCTGAGGCCGGCTTCGTTCAAGCTGCCTTGGCTCATAGCGCCGGCAGCCTCACCACAAAGCGCGCACCGGCAACTGTCGGCGCCCCATCTTCGTCAGCGGGGCCGGCGCGATTCTCCGCCCAGATGCGCCCGCCATGGGCATCGACGATCTGCTTGGAGATCGAGAGGCCGAGGCCGGAATTCTGGCCAAACCCTTGATGCGGCCGGTCGGTGTAGAAGCGCTCGAAGATGCGCTCCAGCGCGTCGTCGCGGATGCCGGGGCCGTCGTCGTCAACCACGATCTCGATCTCGCCGCGCACGCGGCGGCAGGTCAGGCGCACCTTGCTGCCGGGTTCCGAGAATGACTGCGCGTTGGAGAGCAGGTTGGAGACCACCTGACCGAGCCGCGAATCATGGCCGGTGACCGAGAATGTGTCGGTCGGGCTGCGGCCCTCGAAGCGCGCCTCGACGGCGACGTCATGGCCGAGTTTCGTTTCATTGGCGACCGCAACCAGCGTACCGAGGAGCCGCTTGAGATCGACCGGAATCGCATCCTGCCGCTGCAATTCGGCATCCAGCCGGCTCGCGTCCGAAATGTCCGAGATAAGCCGGTCGAGCCGCTTGACGTCGTGCTCGATCACCTCGAGCAGGCGCGCGCGGCTGTTCTCGTTGCGCGCCAGCGGCATCGTCTCGACCGCGGAGCGTAGTGAAGTCAGCGGGTTCTTCAGTTCGTGGGCAACGTCGGCAGCGAACATCTCGATCGCCTCGATCCGCTTGTAGAGCGCGCTGGTCATGTCGCGCAGCGCGCCGGAGAGATGGCCGATCTCGTCGCGGCGGCGGGTGAAGTCGGGGATCTCGACGCGGCTCTTGATGCGGCGGCGGACCCGCTCGGCACTGTCGGCGAGCCGGCGCACGGGCCCCGCGATCGTGCTCGCAAGCAGCAGCGACAGCATGATCATGACGGCGGCAGCGACGCCGCCGACCTTGAGGATCGCCAGGCGCTCCGCCGTGACCATCTGATCGATTTCGTCGCCCTGGGTCGACAGCATCAGCGCCCCGTGGATGGCGCGCGCGCGCTGCACGGGGACCGCGACCGAGACGATCACCTCGCCGCGCGCATTGACCCGCACCATCGAGCGCTTCTGGCCCTGGAGCGCATCGGCCACCTCTGCATAGCCCTTGCCGTTCTCGCGCCCGAGCTCGCGATAGAGCGGCAGGTCGCCGCGGTTCAGCCAGGTCCGGACCGGGACCATGATGCGTTCGGCCAGGCCCGGCTTTTGCGACAGCGGCGGCAGCGGAATGCCCCGCACACTATCGAGATCACGGCTGTCGAGCAGCACACTCCCATTGGGATCGAAAATTCGCGCACGGGTCTTGGTCGGCGAGATCAGCGTGCTCAACACCGGCGCGACGCGTTCGGGGTTGATCGGAAAATCCAGCGAGTCGTCAATTCCGCCATAACTCTCGCCCAGCTTCAGGTCGAGCAGCCGCTCAGGGTCGACGGTGATTGCATTGGTCTGCACCGTTGCCGACGCCCCGATGGCGCCGGCGATGATTTCGGCCTGCACCAAGAGGCTCTGCGCGCGGGCGTCAATCAGGCCGGCGCGGAACTGCGACAGATAGAGGATGCTTGCGACCAGCGCGACGAGGCCCGCCAGATTGAGCGAGACGATGCGGCGGGTCAGGCTGGAGAAGGACAGGGCAAAGAAGAACTGCCCGGCGCGCTTGAGCCAGTTCAGCGGCCCCCAGCCTCGCGCGGCCGGCTTGTCCTCATGGTCCGGAGCGCCGCGGGCGGCAACGCCCCCGGCGTTCGAACTCAAATCAGGCTGCGTTCGGTCAAGCAATGCTTACGCCCGCGTTAGGACAGCTCGTGCGACGGTCCCCGCATCCTAGAGCATGACCCGGAAAAGTGTGCAGCGGTTTTCCGAAAAGATCATGCTCAAACCTGAAGCGCGATCACGGTCGCGCTTTAGAGCCATCCCGGTCCCGATGGAATCAGAACCGGGTGCAGCCCCGCGCTTTTGTGAAGGCGCGTGCGCCTCAGGCTTCCTTGAAGCGGTAGCCGACGCCATAGAGCGTCTCGATCATCTCGAAATCGTTGTCGACCACCTTGAACTTCTTGCGCAGCCGCTTGATGTGGCTGTCGATAGTGCGGTCGTCGACATAGACTTGGTCGTCATAGGCGGCGTCCATCAGCGCGTTGCGGCTCTTGACCACGCCGGGCCGGGTCGCCAGCGCTTGGAGGATCAGGAATTCGGTGACGGTCAGCGTCACCGGCTCGTTCTTCCAGGTGCAGGTATGCCGTTCCGGATCCATGCGCAGCAGGCCGCGATCGAGCGCCTTGGCGTCGTTTTCTTTCGGCGCGACGGTCGGATCCTTGGGCGCCGAGCGGCGCAGCACCGCCTTGACGCGTTCGACCAAGAGGCGCTGCGAGAACGGTTTGCGGATGAAATCGTCCGCGCCCATCTTGAGGCCGAACAGCTCGTCGATCTCTTCGTCCTTGGAGGTCAGGAAGATCACCGGCAGGTCAGACTTCTGCCTGAGCCGGCGCAGCGTCTCCATGCCGTCCATGCGCGGCATCTTGATGTCGAGGATGGCGAGATCGGGTTGAGTGGTGCGGAAACCGTCAAGCGCGGAGGCGCCATCGGTATAGGTCATGATGCGGTAGCCTTCGGCTTCCAACGCGATCGAGACGGATGTGAGAATGTTGCGGTCGTCGTCGACCAAAGCGATTGTGGGCATGAGCCTCTGCTTTCTGCTTTCCGTTTGGGTCGTGGCTTAAACGGCGAGCAATCCAGTGATGCGCCGCATACATGGGTGCCGAACTTGGCGTTCGAACTCTGTCACCGAGCAATGCAAGCTGGGCTGAAGTGTGACCAAGTTCCACGAAATACGGCGGATTCGCCGCATATCGACCCATAACCGGGTTCGGGTTTACCCGAAGAAAGGCCCGCCTTGCAACCACCTGAGCCGAGAAAGCCCATGCAATCGACCCCCGATTTCGACCCCGGAAAGCTCGCCAAATCGCTGCTGAGGCGGTCGCGGCAGGGCGCCTTGGCAACGCTCATGGCCGGCAGCGGAGATCCCTATTGTTCCCTGGTCAATCTGGCCAGCCATCCCGACGGTTCCCCGATCCTGCTGATTTCCCGATTGGCCCTTCACACCAAAAACATCCTCGCCGACAGCCGCGTCTCCCTGATGCTGGACGAGCGCGCCGCGGGCGATCCGCTGGAAGGCGCCCGGATCATGCTTGCCGGTCGCGCGATGCAGGCCGACAACGAGAAGGATTTGCTCCAGCGGCGGTATCTCAATGCCCATCCGTCGGCGGAAGCTTTTGTTTCATTTAAGGATTTTTCCTTCTTTCGGGTCCACCCCACGGGAACCCATCTGGTCGCAGGTTTCGGCCGGATCGTCGACCTCAAGCCAGAGCAGTTCCTGACGGACCTCGCCGGGGCTGAGGACCTGCTTGCGGCGGAGGAAGGGGCCGTCGGGCACATGAATGCCGACCATCGCGAGGCCATGGGCCTCTACGCAACAAAACTCCTCGGCGCAGCTGAAGGTGACTGGCGCTGCACCGGCTGCGACCCTGAAGGTCTCGACATGCAGGACGGCCAAACTGCGTTGCGGCTGGATTTTCCGGAGCGGGTGACCACTGGCACAGCACTGCGCAAAATGCTGGTCCGCCTCGCTGGCGAGGCGCGGGCGAAGCTGAACGAGCAACGCCAGCATTGAACGCCGTGGCCCTTCGCCGCGACCCAAGACGATAGCCGTCTTACGGCTCGCAGCGAGAGGATGCATGACACTCCGACGTCTGACGCTGGTCGCACGTTTGGCGCTCGCGATCGCTGGATTGCTCGCGACGCCAGCCCCTGCCCAGAGCGGTCGGATCACGCGCTGATGAGCGCCGGCAAATATTCGGAAGCGCTGCCTTTGGCACAAGGCATGGTCGCGAGCCTGGAGAAGAGTGACAACGGCCGCGAACTCGCCGCTGCGCTCAACAACCTCGGCCAGGTCTACGCCGGTCAGGGCCGCGACGATCTGGCCGAGCCGCTCTACAAACGCGCGCTCGCGCTGATGGAAAAATCACTTGGTCTTGAAACGCCGTTGATTTCGGCCGAACTGACCAATCTCGCCGCGCTCTATCAGCGGCAGGCCCGCCTCGCCGAGGCCGAGCCGCTGTTCAAACGTGCTTTGGTCATCACCGAGAAGGGCCTGTCGCGTGAGCATCCGGATGTCGGCCGAGTCCTCAACAATCTTGCCACGCTTTACGTGAAGCAGGAACGGCAGTTTGAGGCCGAGCCGCTGTTCCAGCGGGCGCTCGCGATCTATCGGAAAGCGCCGGACCCGAGCATCCCGCGGTCGCCACGGTCCTGAACAACATCGGTCAGGTCGATCGCGATCTCGGCCGCGATGCGGATGCCGAGGCGCCGATCAAGCGCTCGCTTGTGATCCGCGAAAAAGCGCTTGGGCCGGATCATCCTGACGTCGCGACCTCCACCAGCAATCTCGCTTATCTCCTTTATGTATCCGGGCGCACTGCGGACGCGTTGCCGCTCGCGGAAAAAACGCTAGCGAACGACCGCGCGCAGTTGCACGTGGTGCTGCCGATCCTGTTTGCCGCGCGCCAGCAATGGCTGCTGCCTGATGACAAGGCGGTGGAGGAGGCGCTCGCCGCGATCCAGCGCGGTACGCAATCCTCGCGCCGCGAGCGGCAAGATCGCTGCGCGCAGGATCGCAACCATCGCCTACACCGATTTCTGGCGCGGCGCAGGCGTCGACCGCGGCTCGCGCAGGCGCTGCCGCAACTCCCCGATACCGCGGACGAGCTGAACGTTGTGGCGAAAGATGTCGGCGCAGCCGAGGCCGACATTCATCTCGGCCGCGACGCGAGAGAGGCGACGCTCAAGCGGGCGCCGCTTGCTCAGTACAGCATCATCTACTTTGCGACCCACGGTCTCGTCGCCGGTGATATCAAGGGTGTGGGCGAGCCCTCGCTGGCGCTGTCGATTCCCGATCAGCCCTCCGAGCTCGACGACGGTTTACTGACGGCGAGCGAGGTCGCGCAGCTCAGTCCAATGCGGATTGGGTCGTGCTGTCGGCGTGCAACACCATCGCCGGCGACAAGCCCGGCGCCGAGGCCCTGTCGGGACTGGCGCGCGCCTTCTTCTATGCCGGTGCGCGCGCGTTGCTGGTTTCTCATTGGGCGGTGGATTCGGAGGCTGCCGCCCGCCTGACCACTTCCACTTTCGATCTGCTCAAAAACGAACGAACGATCGGCAGAGCCGAAGCTCTGCGGCGCGCGATGTTAACCTACGTTGATGACACCTCGTCTCCGCGCAATGCCTACCCTGCCATGTGGGGACCGTTCGCGCTCATTGGCGAAAGCGCAGTACGATAGGTCAGCGCAGAATTGTGCGTCGCAAAATCCGGGGCAACGCTGAAACAGGCGTTTGGTTGCGCGATCATTTGTGATTTTGAGTGTGGCGGCTGACGGCTGGCTGCGCGACGTTTGGCGCGGTCCTTGAATAAACCAAATCCTGCGGGATCAGCTTGGCAACGCCAGCGTTCACGATTATTACGTCGTTCAGCCGAGGCCGGATTGGCCTATAATTCACGGTGACCGCGATGTTGCCCAGGCTTGGTCGCGCTGAGCGTCGCGGGTTCTAGGAGGATTTTTCGTGCAAGAGACGGGCGTGCGCAACGGTGCCTTCGGCGCCGACAAATTCGGCTTAAGGAATCTCAAGCAGGTTCACTGGAACCTGGGTGCGCCGCAACTCTATCAACATTCGCTCTCCGCGGGCGAGGCTGTGCTTTCGGCCGACGGTGCCCTCTGTGCCGACACCGGCGAGTTCACCGGCCGCAGCCCGAAGGACAAGTTCACGGTGCGCGACGCCACCACCGACAAGAAGATGTGGTGGGCCGGCAATCAGTCGATCACCGCGGAGCAGTTCGAAACGCTGTATCAGGACTTCCTCAAGCACGCCGAAGGCAAGAGCCTGTTCGCGCAGGACCTCTATGGCGGCGCCGATCCGGCGTACCGCATCAAGACCCGCGTCTTCACCGAGCTCGCGTGGCACTCGCTGTTCATCCGCACGCTTTTGATCCGCCCCGAGGCGGTCGAGCTGTCGAGCTTCACGCCGGAGCTCACCATCATCGACATGCCGAGCTTCCGCGCCGATCCGAAGCGCCATGGCTGCAAGTCGGAGAACGTCGTCGCGATCGACTTCGCCCGCAAGATCGTGCTGATCGGCGGCTCCTATTATGCCGGCGAGATGAAGAAGTCGGTCTTCACCACCCTGAACTATTACCTTCCCGAGCGCGGCGTGATGCCGATGCATTGCTCTGCCAATGTCGGTGCCAAGGGCGATGCGGCGATCTTCTTCGGGCTATCAGGCACCGGCAAGACCACGCTGTCGGCTGATCCGAACCGTACGTTGATCGGCGACGACGAGCACGGCTGGGGCCCGAACGGCATCTTCAATTTCGAAGGCGGCTGCTATGCCAAGTGCATCAAGCTGTCGAAGGAAGCCGAGCCCGAAATCTACGCGGCCTCGACGCGCTTCGGCGCGGTGCTCGAGAACTGCGTGCTCGACGAAGACACCCGCGTGGTGGATTTCGACGACGGCTCCAAGACCGAGAACACGCGGTCTGCGTACCCGCTCGACTTCATTCCGAACGCTTCGCGCAGCGGCCGTGCGCCGCAGCCGAAGAACGTGGTGATGCTTGCCGCTGACGCCTTCGGCGTGCTGCCGCCCATCGCGAAGCTGTCGCCGGCGCAGGCCATGTACCACTTCCTGTCCGGCTACACCGCGAAGGTCGCGGGCACCGAGCGCGGTCTCGGCAACGAGCCGCAGCCGGAATTCTCGACCTGTTTCGGCTCACCCTTCCTGCCGCTCGATCCCTCCGTCTACGGCAACATGCTGCGCGACCTGATCGCCCAGCACGACGTCGACTGCTGGCTGGTCAACACCGGCTGGACCGGCGGCAAGTACGGCACGGGCTCGCGCATGCCGATCAAGGTGACGCGCGCGCTGCTCACCGCTGCGCTCGACGGCTCCTTGCGCAATGTCGAATTCCGCACCGACAAGTACTTTGGCTTTGCTGTGCCGACTGCGTTGCCCGGCGTGCCGAGCGAGATACTCAACCCGGTCAACACCTGGAAGGACAAGGACGAGTTCGACAAGACCGCCCGCGCGCTGGTCGGCATGTTCCAGAAGAACTTTGCCAAATTCGAAGCCCAGGTCGACGCCGAGGTGCGCGCCGCGGCGCCGGACGTGAAGCTCGCGGCGGAGTAAGTTCGCAGCGCTCGAAATGCGCAAGGGCGGCCGACAGGCCGCCCTTTTGTTTACGCGATATCTCGCCACCGTCATTGCGAGCGAAGCGAAGCAATCCAGGCTGTCTCCGCGGTGGGATTCTGGATTGCTTCGCTTCGCTCGCAATGACGAGTTTGCGGAAGCAGCTACGCCTTGAAATACGCGATCTGCGTGCTCGTCGCGAGCAGCCTGCCGTTCGGCGACCACAGCTCGGCATTCTGGTCGGCGTAGCTCTTGTGCATGATCTTGGCGTCGGCCGTCGCAAGCACGCGGGTGATGTCTTCGGCCGCGAGCTCTTCGCTGTCGGTATGAAAATACGTCGTCAGTGACACCGTGCCGAACGGCACCAGCTCGCGGCGTGCGTGGAAAATGCGGCCGAAGAAGGCGTCCGACATCGACATCAGTGACAGCATGTCGAGCTTGCGCGGCGTGCGATCGCTGATCCAGAGTTTTGAGAATGTGCTCGCAAGCTCAGCCTGCGGCGGGCCGAGCCGCATCTCGCCCTCGACGAAGCGGAAGTCATACTGATTGGCCCAGGACGCCGCGAGCTTCGGGTAAGGCAGCGTGTTCTCGAACGCGGTAGCGCCAGGATATTTGGCCACGGCGTGCTCCCAGGACGGCCGGCGCTCGGCGAACACCGCCGTGGCGAGCGTTGCGACCTCGCCGCCGCCCTGCGACAGTTCGACGCTCCAGTGCTGGCTGGAGCGGTTGGCCTTCACCAGCCGCACGTCGAGATCGAACGACCCCTTCGCGATCGGCGCGCAGTAATTGACGGTCAGTGCCAGCGGATCGCCGGCGCATTGCGGATGGTCGATCAGCGCGCGGAGGATGGTTGCCGCTGTCACACCGCCGAACGGGCCGACAAAGGCCCAGTAATCGTCGCTGGTATGTCCCTGCCAGCTCGAGTCACCGGCAGTGATGCGCGTGGCGTCGTCAAACGGGTGCGGGAGCTTGGCGTGCATTGTTCGATCCGGCTTTCAATGACGGACGTCATATCACGTCCGCTGCCGACTTGCGCAATTACCTTGCAAGTAACCGATTTCGTTGCATGGAAAATCAGCTCGCGGCGCCGCGCAGGTCCTCCGCCTCCTGGAATGGCGGCGTGACCGGTTTGACCGGCACGTTCCAGATCTCCTCGGCATATTCGCGGATGGTGCGATCGGACGAGAACCACGCCATGCGCGCGACGTTGAGGATGGACGCGCGGGTCCAGGCCGGGGCCACCTGCCAACGCGCGTCGACTGCGCGCTGCGCCCCGTAATAGGAATCGAAATCGGCGCTGACCATGTAATGGTCGAGATAGCGCAGCGCATGCGCGATGGATTCGAAGCGGCCGGGATCGCCGGGCGAGAAATCGCCGGCGCCAATCGCATTGATGGCACGCTGGAGCTTTGGCGAATTGCGGATCACGTCGGAAGCGTCCAGACCTTGTTTGCGCCGGATCATCACATCGCCGGCCTCCATGCCGAAGATCGCGATGTTCTCCACGCCGACCTGGTCGCGGATCTCGATATTTGCGCCGTCGAGCGTGCCGATGGTGATGGCGCCGTTCAGCGCAAGCTTCATGTTTCCGGTGCCGGAGGCTTCCATCCCCGCGGTCGAGATCTGCTCGGAGAGATCGGCCGCTGGGATGATCACTTCCGCAAGGCTGACATTGTAGTCGGGCAGGAAGACGACCTTCAGCTTGCCGCCGATCGCGGCATCGTTGTTGATGACTTCGGCGACGTCGTTGATCAGCTTGATGATAAGTTTGGCGTAGCGATAGCTCGCTGCCGCCTTGCCGGCGAAGATCTTCACCCGCGGCACCCAATTGCCGCTCGGATCGTCCTTGATCGCCTGGTACAGCGCGACCGTCTCGACGACGTTGAGCAGCTGGCGCTTGTATTCGTGGATGCGCTTGATCTGGACGTCGAACAGCGCGCCGGGATCGACCATGATGCCGAGCCGCTCGCCGATCAGGCGCGCCAGCGCCGTCTTGTTGTGATGCTTGACGGCGCGGAATTTCTTCTGGAACTCAACGTCGCTGGCGCGCGCCTCGATCAGCGAGAGTTGGGTGGGATCGTCGAGCACGGCCTCGCCGCAGGTTTGGCGCAACAAATCGGTCAGCTTCGGGTTCGCCAGCATCAGCCAGCGGCGGAAGGTGATGCCGTTGGTCTTGTTGGTGATGCGGCCGGGATAGAGATGGTTGAGATCGTGGAACACGGTTTCGCGCATCAGGTCCGAATGCATGGCGGAGACGCCGTTGATGCGGTGCGAGCCGACGAAGGCGAGCTGGCCCATGCGGACGCGGCGACCGCTCTTCTCGTCGATCAGCGAGACCGAGGCGCGGAAATCGATGTCGCCGGGGGCGCGCGCTTCGGCGAGCGCCAGATGCTGGACGTTGATGCGATAGATGATCTCGAGATGCCGCGGCAGCAGCCGCTCGAACAGCTCGACCGGCCAGGTCTCGAGCGCCTCGGGCAGCAGCGTGTGGTTGGTGTAGGAGAGGGTGGCGACCGTGATCTTCCAGGCCTCGTCCCAGCGGAAATTGTGCAGGTCGACGAGGATGCGCATCAGCTCGGTGACGGCGAGGCTCGGATGGGTGTCGTTGAGCTGCACCGCGACCTTGCTCGACAGGCTGCGGAGCTGGCCGTCGGAGGCGAGATGGCGCTTGACGAGATCCTGGAGCGATGCGGAGACGAAGAAATATTCCTGCCGCAGCCGCAGCTCGCGGCCCGCCGGGCTCTCGTCGTTGGGATAGAGGAATTTGCAGATCGCTTCGGCGCGCGACTGCTCGGCGCTGGCGCTGACATAGTCGCCCTTGTTGAAGGCGTCGAGCTTGAGCGGATCGGGCGAGCGCGCCGACCACAGTCGCAGCGCGTTGACGTGCTGGCCGCGCCAGCCGACGATCGGCGTGTCATAGGCGATCGCCTGCACCGTCTCGCCCGGATGCCAGATCGCGCGGTCGCGGCCCTTGTCGTCGATATGTTCGACCACGCCGCCGAAATTGACGTCGTAGATCACCTCCGGCCGTTGCAATTCCCAGGGATTGCCGAAGCCGAGCCACTCGTCCGGATATTCCTGCTGCCAGCCCTGATTGATGATCTGGCGGAACAGGCCGTAATCATAGCGGATGCCGTAGCCGATCGCGGGAATCGACAGCGTCGCCATGCTCTCCATGAAGCAGGCGGCAAGTCGTCCGAGGCCGCCATTGCCGAGCGCCGCATCCGGCTCGCATTTGCGCAGCTCAGGAAGAGAGACGCCGAGATCGCCGAGCGCGACTTCGAATATCTTCAGGAGCCCCATGTTGTTGAGCGCATCGGTGAAGAGACGGCCGATCAGGAATTCGAGCGAGAGATAATAGACGCGCTTGCGGCCAGCGTCGTAGCTGCGCTTCTCAGCCGAAAGCCAGCGATGCACGATGCGGTCGCGCAGCGCCAGCGCTGCCGCCTGATACCAATCGTGCCTGGTTGCCATCCCTGCGTCCTTGCCGATGGCAAGGCGCAGCTTGGTCAGGATTGCGCCCTTGATCTCCGACAACGCGAGTTCGTCGATCGGCTGGCCGGAGGCGGCGAAATTTGGCTGGAACGATTGATCTTGCAAGGCCGTCACTTCCTGGTCGCGAGAACACTCACCCTACGCGTCTTGCCTCTGCGCCGGAACCGTCGCTGGTGCGGCCGTGCACTGCGGTGGCTTAAAATTATGCAAGGAACGGGCCGGTTTGGGAACCCGGAGCAGCACGGAGGAACGCCGATTTGGTGCTACATTGAGCACAGATTCAGCCATCACTGTGGAGGAGACGCCTCATGCGACTGCTGATCGAAATCGCCACCGCTGCGCTTCTTGTCATCTGCATCGCCACCTCAAGCGCCGCCTTTGCCGCCGGCAGGCGTAGCGCCGACGGCCTCAGCTGCGCGGTATCCCTCCCGCAAAATGCCACGCCTGCGCAGCGCTGTACCGCCATCAAGCGGCAATGCGGCGGCAAGTTTTTCGCGAGCGCATGCGGGGATAGGTTGATGTCAGCCGTGAATTGAGCCGAACTGGCGCTATATGAATGGTGTCGACCCGGCGAAGGCCGCGACCCATAGCCCCGACTGTTAAATAAGCCCGACCGGTCATTCCGATCGGGATTTTCTTGCTCGATGAGCTTGATCTTCCAGTTACGCTTCCAGAACTTCGATTGCTTCTCGCGCGCGATGGCTTCCTGCAGCGTCGCAAATGCTTCGACGTGAACGAGGCGGAAGATCTTGTACTTCTGCACAAACTTCGAGCCTCGACCTGAGCGATGCTGTTCGAGCCGCGTGCGAATGTCATTGGTGACGCCGATATAGATCGTACCGTGATGACGGCTCGCGAGAATGTAGATGTAATGCTGCCTGTGTTCATCGGGCGGCTTGAGCTCGCAAAAGCAACGCTGACCGGGGTAATGGATCCTGGCTTTCGCCAGGTTGACATTCTCAACAAACTGCTTCAGTCATCAGAACAAATTAAGAACACTTTAGCAAGTCTTTGATATATCATTGTGATTCGGCGCAATGCCAACACAATATCTAGGGTCTGACAGCCGTCGCGAGGACTACATGTCCACCATTGCCTTCGATCAATTTGCCCTTACCCGGATCGCCGATTTCGCGCGGTCGCTGTCGCGGCTGCATCAGGCGGCGCGGCGCTACGCTGTCGACGACGACCAGTTCGACCGCGAGTTCAACGCGGTGTGCCAGTCGATCTGGGGCTACACCATTGACGACATCAGCGACGATCTGTTCGCGCCCGAGGATCATCACTTCCTCGACACGCTGGACGAAGCGCATGCGCGCATTTTCGCGGCCGAGCAGGGTTATGACCTCGTTGGCGATCAGGGCATGCTGACCGATTGGTGGGGCTTTTGCTGGATGATTCTGGCCGAGAAGCGCGGCCTGCTGACGCCGGACAACCGCGCCGCCGCGCGCGCGGCGATCGAGGAGAAATATCTGGCGGCGCCGAACGTGATCGGGGTAATTATCGGGAGGTAGTGCGGCTTCCTCCGTCTTTGCGACCGCAGTCAGACCCTAGTCGAGCCCAGCCCGCTTCGCCGGCGACTTCCGCACACTCTTCACGTCCGGCAGCGCCTCGCGCACGATCTCGGCTGCCGGCGCATCGGCCGCCACCGTCTCGGCGCGCACCGGCGCCACCTTCATCTCGCCGAGCCGGGCGCGGACCTGCGCGGTGAGGCCGGGATAAGAGGCGACCGGGGTGAACTCTGCGGTCTGGTCCATGCCGAGGCGGACGCCGGTGTAGGCGACCAGCCCGTCGGTGGTGGCGATGACGTCGCCAGCTTTCAGCGACGAGTCGAGCGTGAGATCGACCGGTGCAAGCCCGGCTGGCTCGCGGCCATTGCAGGTGCAGTCGGCGCGCAGTGCCTTGCGGTAGGCGAATGCGTTCTCGCTGTCGGCGTAGCGCTCGCCAGTCTGGCTGTAGGCGCCGTCGATCGAGGAGCCGAAAAAGACTTTAGTCGTGCTGGCAGGGCAGAAGGCCTGACACATCTGCGCCGGCGAGGCGAGGCCGCGCATCAACGGAAAGTATTTGCCGTCACAGCTGCGCACGCAGAAGGCCGGACCGGAGCCGCCGGCCGCCGCCGAGCGTGTCGGCGGCACATATTGCGGCTGGACGGCCGGGTTCTGCTGACCGGTGAAGGGATCGGCGTAGGAGTTCGCCTGCGGCGCTTCGCGCTGCGGGCGCTGCTGCTGTGCTCCCCCGAATAAGAAGTCGAACAGGCCTTCAGCCGAAACGGGGGCGGGAGCCGCGAGCAGCGCGCTCGCGAAGATGGCGGCCACAAGCACCGCCCGACGCCGCCGGCGCGCATGGGATACATTCGTACGCAACGCTTACTCCACCCGACGCTACTGAACCGGCCGCGATCCCCAGGGGATCTCAGCACATGATTCACCATAAAGCGGGATGGTAAATGAGGGGTTGAGGGAGCCCCGAATGCTGCGCGGCGCGCCCGCAGCGAAAGGCTTTAAGCCTTCAAAAACTCCGAGGCCTTGTACAGCGAGCGGAACGGCAGGCCGGCTGCGCCGAAAGTGTCGTCGGCGCCTTCCTCGCGGTCGACCATGGTCAGCACCAGCACCACCTCGGCGCCCATCTCGCGTACGGATTCGACGGCCTTCATCGCCGAGCCGCCGGTCGTGGTGACGTCCTCGACGATCACGACGCGCTTGCCCTCCAGCGTCTCGCCTTTTGGCAAGCCTTCGATCGCCAGCTTGGCGCCATGCTCCTTCGGCTTCTTGCGTACGAAGAAGGCCGCGATCGGATGACCCTTGATCCAGGAGATCTGCGCCAGCGCACCGGCCAGCGGCACCGCGCCCATCTCGAGGCCGCCGATGAAATCGAGATTGTCGTCCTTCAGGGTCTCGTAGGCGAGCTCGGCGAGCAGTGTCGCGCCCTCGGGGTCGAGCATGGTCGGCTTGAGGTTGAAATAGAAATCGCTCTTGCGGCCCGATGCGAGCGTCACCTCGCCGCGGCCGAAGGAGCGGCGGCGGATGATTTCGAACAGGCGGGCGCGGGAGGCGGATTTCGACACGGTGGTCCCTCGGGAGCGTCTTGAGAGGTGGCGGAATTTATCCGCGACGTGCCCGACATTCCAGAGGGGGCGTCCTCCGTCAACAGGGATCGGCCATCCCGGTCCGCCGGTTGTGGGGCCGCAACCTTCTGGAGTAGGTGAATGCCCGACATCCCGGGGGGAAGGAAACAGGCAAATGACCATCGAGCTGCACACCTGGAACACGCCAAACGGCCGCAAAATCTCAGTCGCGCTGGAGGAAATGGGGCTGCCCTACAAGGTGGTCCCGGTGAACATCACCGAGGGCGAGCAGATGGCGCCCGCGTTTCTCAAGCTCTCCCCGAACAACAAGATCCCCGCGATCCTCGACCCGGATGGCCCCGACGGCAGGCCGATCAGCATCTTCGAGTCGGGCGCGATCCTGCTATATCTCGGCGAAAAGACCGGCAAATTCCTGCCGAAATCGCTCGCGCGCCGCATCCCCGTCTACGAGTGGCTGATGTGGCAGATGGGCGGCTTCGGCCCGATGCCCGGCCAGGTCCATCACTTCATCGCGCTCGAGAACGAGCAGGACCGCGCCTATGGCGTGAAACGCTACATGGCCGAAACGCGCCGGCTCTACGGCGTGCTGGACCGTCGGCTGGATGGCCGGGACTTCGTCGCCGGCGATCTCTCGATCGCCGATTTTGCCATCCTCGGTTGGGCCTGGCGCCACCCTCGCCACAAGGTCGATCTGGCAGATTTCCCCAACGTCAAGCGGTGGTACGACGCCCTGATGGCGCGCCCGGCGGTGAAGCGGGGCATGGAGGCGAAGCTGGATTGAGGTCACCCCAGCCTTCGCCCTAGGGCATGCACATATCTGGGTGCGACGGATTGACTCAGGGCGAGGCGGGGGGATTCCAGAATCGGGAATCCGTGTGATTCCTATTGCGGCACTTCTGTTCGGATGGAGGTGCCGGCATGTTGTCACGAATTGACTGGACGTTGGGCCGGTTCGGGGATCGTCGTCTCGATAAAGGGGGGCGGCGCTTGTCGGACGCATGGTTGCTGGCAAGAATGTCTGCCTGCGGCAGCTCTCGAGAGGTGACCGGAGCCTGGAGGTGCGGTTCAACCGCTTTCTCGGCCACGACAAGGTGACAACAGAGCGGATCATCGAAAGCTGGAGTGAAAGCACGGTTGCAGCCGTCGAGGGTCGTCACGTTCTGGCGATCCAGGACACCAGTGAGATCCACTTCAACACCACACCGCAACGCCGTCGCGGGCTGGGGGAGATCGGCCATGGCAATAGTCACGGCGTGCTGCTGCACCCATTGCTGGCGGTGGATGCAGACAATGGCACCTGCCTGGGGCTTTTGAGCGGCGAGGTGTGGACGCGTGAGGGCCGTCGGACCGTCTCGCATGACAGCCGCGAGCTGTCAGACAAGGAATCGCAGCGCTGGATTGCCACCGCCCTTGCAGCCAAGCCGCGGTTGGCGAGCGCCACAGGGGTGACCCTGCTTGGTGACCGCGAGAGCGACATCTTTGCTCTTTATGCCAGCGCGGCCGAGCAGGGCTATCACGTGATTGCCCGCAGCATGCATGATCGCAAGCTGGCCGACATGGCGGGCTTGTATGCAGCCATCGACGCCATGGTGTCGGTGGAGCGTCGCACGATCCAATTGCCTGCGCGTGCGCAACGGCCGGCACGTCAGGCCAATCTCGAACTTCGCTTTGGTGCAATCGAACTGGCTCGGCCGCAAAGCAAGTTCCTGCGCGATTTGCCGAAAAGCCTGCCTCTGGCCGTCGTCGATGTCCGCGAGATCAATGCCGGCCCCGACGTCGAGCCGCTGCACTGGTGCCTCCTCACCTCTCACGAGGTCGCAGCTGCGGAGGACGCCTGGCGCATCGTCGAATGGTACAAGCAGCGCTGGATCATCGAGCAGTTCTTCCGTATCCTCAAGACACAAGGCCTCAAGCTCGAGGACAGCCAAATCGGTTCCGCCGATCGGCTCCTGAAGCTGGTGGCCATCGCTGCCAAAGCGGCTGTGATCACGATCCAGCTTCTACAAGCGCGTGACGGCAGCAAGCAGTCCGCCCACATCGCCTTCAACGCCAGCGAGATCGCAATGCTGGTTGCTCTAAACCAGCAGTACGAAGCCAAAAGTAAGCGGCTGAAGAACCCGCATCTGCCCGACAGCTTGGCTTGGGCCGCCTGGATCATCGGCCGCCTCGGCGGCTGGGATGGCTACCCATCTTCCAGGCCGCCAGGCCCCATCACCTTCAGAAACGGTCTCCAATACTTCCATGCCGCCGCAGCCGGATGGAGCCTCAGAGATACGTGCATGCCCTAGAGCCTTCGCCGGGACGACGTCGTGCAAACGACGCTAGGGAGCGCAAGCTCACACCTTCCTCGCCTCGACCGCCATCCGCACCGCAAGGCCCGCCAGCACGGTGCCCATCAGCCAGCGCTGCACCAGCATCCAGCTCGGCCGGCTTGCCAGGAACAGCGCAATCGATCCGGCTGCGAGCGCGATCATCGCGTTGACGCTGACGCTGATCGCGATCTGGATCGCGCCCAGCACCAGCGACTGCGTCAGCACGCTGCCGGCGGCGGGATCGATGAACTGCGGCAACAGGGCCAGATACAGCATCGCGATCTTCGGATTGAGCAGATTGGTGACGAAACCCATCGCAAACAATTTGCGTGGGCCGTCGATCGCAAGCGTCTTCATCTGGAACGGCGAGCGCCCGCCCGGCTTCATCGCCTGCCATGCGAGCCAGAGCAGATAACCGGCTCCGGCGAAGCGCAGCGCGTCATAGGCAAAGGGAATGGCGAGCAGCAACGCCGTGATGCCGAAAGCCGCGCACAGCATGTAGAACACGAAGCCGAGCACGACACCGCCGAGCGAGACGACGCCCGCCACTGGGCCCTGCGTGATCGAGCGCGAGATCAGATAGATCATGTTCGGCCCCGGCGTGAGCACGAGACCGAGGCAGACGAGGGCGAAGCCGAGCAGGGCGGAGGTGTGCGGCATGGCTGAACCGGAGCGGGGGACGCACTTGTTCTAATATGCGCGGCATTGTGGGGCCATCGCGCAATTGCTCGGAGGACAATTCGCCCGTCCTACGCCTTAGCCTGCACTGTGCTGATAAACGCCGCGAAACGCTCCATCGCCAAACGCAACGGTTCTGCCAGCGCGGGATCGGCGGCGATGCCGTGCTCGTCCCAAGTGCCGCCGAGCAGCGGCAGTGTCACGCATGCCTCCGTGGCGAGCCGGGCGGCCATTGTTTCCAGCGTCAGCGTCAGGGCGGCCAGCGCGTGCGTCGCGCGCGGTGACGTGTTGATCAGCGCAACTGGCTTGCTCGGAAATTCGTGGCTGCCGACCAGCCAGTCGAGCGCGTTCTTCAGCACGCCCGCGACGCCACGGGCATATTCGGGGCTCGAGATCAGGAGGCCATCGACGCTTCCGATCAGCTCGCGCATCGCGCCGACCGGCGCAGGCACATTGTCGCCATCCAGATCCGGATTGAAGAAGGGCAGGTCCGCGATTCCCTCGAACAGAATCACTTCGACGCCAGCAGGCGCGAGATGCGCCACTGCGCGCAGTGCTGCTGTATTGCTCGAACCCGAGCGCAGGCTGCCGGAAATGGCGGCGATCTTCATCGGAGCGTCACGTCAGTGCGCCTCGTCCCAGTTTGTGGCCGCACGCGCGTCAACATGCAGCGGCACCGACAGCAGCACGGCCGGGAAGGGCGCGTCCTGCATCACGTGCTGCACGACGGGAAGCGTCGCCTCAACCTCGGCGTCGGGCACCTCGAAGATCAGTTCGTCGTGGACCTGGAGCAGCATCTGCGCCGAAAGCTTCTTCTCGGCCAGTGCATCCTCCACCCGCGTCATGGCGCGGCGAATGATGTCGGCGGCGGTGCCCTGGAGTCTCGCGTTGATCGCGGCGCGTTCGTTGAAGGCACGCACCGAGGCGTTGGAGGCCTTGATGTCGGGATAGTGGCACTTGCGGCCGAACAGCGTGGTGACGTAGCCGTGGTTCCGACAGAAGTCCCGCGTCTCGTCCATATAGGCGCGGATGCCGGGGAAGCGCTCGAAATATTTCTTGATGTAGGCCGCGGCCTCTTCGCGGGCGATGCCGAGCTGGTTGGCGAGGCCAAACGCGGAAATGCCGTAGATGATGCCGAAATTGATCGCCTTGGCGCGGCGACGGATTTCGCTCGGCATGCCCTCGATCGGCACGCCGAACATTTCCGACGCCGTCATTGCATGAATGTCGAGACCGTCGCGAAACGCCTGCTTCAGCACGGGGATATCGGCGATCTCGGCGAGCAGCCGCAGCTCGATCTGCGAATAGTCTGCCGAGACCAGCTTGTGTCCCGGCGTCGCAATGAAGGCGCGCCGGATTTTCCGGCCGTCCTCGGTGCGCACCGGGATGTTCTGCAGGTTCGGCTCGTTCGACGACAGCCGGCCCGTCGTGGTCGCCGCCAGCGCGTAGGTCGTGTGCACGCGATGGGTCTGCGGATTGACATAGGTCGGCAGCGCGTCGGTGTAGGTCGATTTCAGCTTCGAGACCTGGCGCCACTCCAGAATCTTCTTCGGAAAGTCGTGGCCCTGCTCGGCGAGTTCGTCGAGCACCTGGGCGGTGGTCGACCACGCGCCGGTTTTCGTCTTGCTGCCGCCCGGCAATCCCATCTTGCCGAACAGGATGTCGCCAATTTGTTTGGGGCTGCCAACATTGACCGGCTCGCCTGCGATCTCCTGGATCTCGGCTTCGACCCGCGCGGCGGTCTGGGCGAAGTCGCCGGAAAGGCGCGACAGCACCTGACGGTCGATCGAGATGCCGCGCCGCTCCATGCGGGCGAGCACCGACACCAGCGGCCGCTCCAGCGTCTCGTAGACCGTGGTCATGTGCTCGGCGACGAGGCGCGGCTTCAGCACGCGCCAGATGCGCAGGATCACGTCGGCGCTTTCGGCCGACAGCGGCATGGCCTTCTCGATCGGCACCTGGTCGAAGGTGATCTTGCCCTTGCCGCTGCCGAGCAGCTCGTTCTCCTTCAGCATAGCGTGGCCGAACCAGCGCTCCGAGAGCTGCTCGATCGCATGCGAGCCGCGGCCGGCGTCGAGCACGTAGGAGATCAGCTGGGCATCGTCGGTGTTACGCAAGGTGATGCCGTGCTGCGCCAGCATCACGGCGGTGAATTTGACGTCGAAGCCGATCTTGAGAATGCCTGCCGATTCCAGCACCGGCCGCAGCGCTTCGATCGCCTCGTCATGCTTGACCTGGTCGGGCGCAAGCCCGGCGTCGAACAGGCCGGCGCCGCCGCCGGACTGCTTGTGCGCGAATGGCACGTAGCAGGCCTCGTTCGGCGCCAGCGCCAGCGCGATGCCGCAGAAATCGGCCTGCATCGGATCGATCGAATTTCCTCGGATCTCGATCGCAACGTGGCCGGCATCATGGATGCGGGCGATGAAGGCGCTGAGCTCCTTCAACGATTTGATCGTCTGATATTTGCTGCGATCGACCGGAAGCTTGCGCAGCGCCTCTTCGCGCGCCATCGCGAGCGAGATCGGCGCGCCTTTCGGACTCGCGGACTTGTCTTCCTTGCTCGCTGACAGGTTGCGCTCGCCCGGCCGGGCTTGCGCCGGCGTGCCCGCGCCTGGCGCGGGTACGACGTCCGAGGGCGGCAGCGGCGAGAAGACGCTGGCACCGCTTGCATAGCCGGGATCGGCATCGACGCTGGCAAGGTCGATCTGCGAATAATCGGCGACGCGGCGCGTCAGTGTCGTGAATTCCATTGCCTTCAGGAAGGCAATCAGCTTGCGCGCATCGGGCTCGTGGACCGCGAGGTCGTCCAGCGGCACCTCCAGATCGACCTTGTCGTCGAGCAGAACGAGCTGCCGCGAAATTCGTGCTTTCTCCGCATTCTCGATCAGCGCCTCGCGCCGCTTCGGCTGCTTGATCTCTGTGGCGCGGAACAGCAGTTGCTCGAGGTCGCCATATTCGACGATCAGTTGCGCCGCGGTCTTGATGCCGATGCCGGGCACACCCGGCACGTTGTCGGTGGAATCGCCGGCCAGCGCCTGCACCTCCACCACCTTCTCCGGCGGCACGCCGAACTTTTCGATCACTTCGGGGATGCCGATGCGGCGATCCTTCATGGTATCGTACATGGTGACGCAGTCGGTGACGAGCTGCATCAGGTCCTTGTCGGAGGACACGATGGTCGCGCTCGCCCCGCGCTCGCAGGCCTGCCGCACATAGGTCGCGATCAAGTCGTCGGCTTCGAAGCCCACCTGTTCCAGGCAGGGAAGATCGAAGGCGCGCACCGCCTCGCGGATCAGGGAGAATTGCGGGATCAGATCGTCTGGCGCCGGCGGCCGGTGCGCCTTGTAGTCCGGATAGATCTTGTTGCGGAAGGTGATTTCCGACTTGTCGAAGATGATCGCCAGATGCGTCGGCCGGTTGTCCTCGGGCATCTCGCGGAGCAATTTCCACAGCATGTTGCAGAAGCCGAGCACGGCATTGACCTGCAAGCCGTCGGACTTGCGGTTCAGCGGCGGCAGTGCGTGATAGGCGCGGAAGATATAGGAGGAACCGTCGACCAGAAAGACATGGTCACCTTTTCCAGCCGCCTTCGCCGCGACCGGTTTGGCAGCAGACTTGTCAGCAGCGGATTTGCTCTCGGCTGCTGCCTTTGGCGCAGCCTTGGTGTCAGCTTTGGCGGAGATCTTTGGGGATGTCTCGGGCATGGCCGCAATGTATGATTTTTTGCGGGATTTGACAGCCTTGGGTGGAGGATTTTTGGCCTGCCGGCGCCGCTATCCCCACTGTCATTCCCCGCGAAGGCGGGGAATCCAGTACGCAGTGGCCTCTCGGCTCAATCACTGGCATCTCGGCGTACTGGGTCGCCGGTCAAGCCGTGCGACGACAGCTTCCCGCTACTCCGCCGCCTGCAACATCGGCTTCACCGCCTTCGGTGCGATCCAGAATGCGTCCGGCCGCTCGAACAGGAAGTTGGCATGCAACCGCAGGGCAGCTTGCCAGATCGCGAGCGATCCGAGCACGCCGACGACGGTGACGATCAGCGACAACGTGCCGATGTCCGAAATGATTCCGGTGCGCAGCAGCAGCGTGCGCGTTGCCGCCATCGGCAGGAAGAAGGCGAGGTAGATCACGATTGAATGCTCGCCGCAGAAGCGAAAGAAGTTGAGCCAGTGCGCACGCGCGAGCAGCGTGCCGATAGTGATGATTGCACATGCGCCGGCGAAGCCGAGCATGAGCGAGACGATTTTCCATTCGCTGGCGCCGAGTGCGACGAGGCCGGCATTCACCAGCGCCCAGGTCGCGAGCGCGGCGAGGGCCAGCGCAGGTTGGCTGCGCGCGCGATTCGAGAGCGCGAACACGTAAGGCGCAAACAGATACCCCGAATAGAAATAGACGAAGCGCGCGCAGAATTCGTCGATCGCGGTCCATCCGGTCGTCACGCGCGCGGTCTCCAGCGCGGCTGCGAGGAGCCAGATCGCGATCGGTGGAAATTTTCGTGTCAGTTTTGTGATGACGAAGAAGACCGGCAGCAGGTAGATGAACCAGAGCGTGCCGAAGGGTTCGATGAAGGATTCGAGATACAGGAGGCTCACGCCGCGCCAGCCGGTTTCAGCGGCAAACGCGGGGGCCTTGAAGCCGAATTGGATCGTCACCCAGACGACATAAAAATAAGCGAAATGCATCACCTTTCGGTCGAGATAGGCTCGCCAGTCCCGATCGATCACCAGTGGCAGGAACAGGCCCGAAATCAGGAAGAAGTCCGGCATCCGGAATGGCTTCGCGAAGGCCACCAAAACATGCATGAAGCCGGTCTCGCCGGCGGCGAGCTCGACCCCCAGCACCGAATGCATCATCACGACCATGACGATGCAGATGCCCTTGGCGTAATCGACCCAGTCGACACGCGCGGTAGCGGAGGCTTTGGGAAGGCCCCCGCTCGCAGCGATTGTGCCTGATGGTGTCATGTGTCCCTTTTTGAGGCGGGTTCCGCCCGGTCCTGTGCGGGCGTGGGGCAGTGTGGGGCCCAGTGGTTTCCGACTTCTTTACCGGTACAAATCGCGTGCCGGATTCTGAACGCGGGCCCTTCCTTCCCAACGGGAAAATGCTAAACCGGTCCCGGATTGGGTTTTCTCGTTAACCAAGCTAGAATAGGGATTTTCATGCGCATCGCCATGATCGGCACGGGTTATGTGGGACTGGTGTCCGGAGCCTGCTTTGCGGATTTCGGCCACGACGTCGTTTGTGTCGACAAGGATGAGAAGAAAATCGCAGGCCTGCATCGCGGTGAAATCCCGATCTACGAACCGGGCCTCGACGAGCTTGTCGCGACGAACGTCAAGGCCAAGCGCCTGAGCTTCACGACCGACCTGTCGAAGCCGGTGGCCGACGCCGATGCCGTATTCATCGCGGTCGGTACGCCCTCGCGCCGCGGCGATGGTCACGCCGATCTCTCTTATGTCTATGCTGCCGCGAAAGAGATCGCGCAGTCGCTGTCCGGTTTCACCGTCGTGGTGACGAAATCGACCGTGCCGGTCGGCACCGGCGACGAGGTCGAGCGCATCATCCGCGAGGCCAATCCCAAGGCCGACGTCGTCGTCGCCTCGAACCCCGAGTTTCTGCGGGAGGGTGCGGCGATCCGCGACTTCAAATTCCCCGATCGCGTCGTGGTCGGCACCTCCGACGAGCGCGGCCGCAAGGTGATGGGCGACATCTACCGCCCGCTATCGCTGAACCAGGCGCCGCTGATGTTCACGGAACGCCGCACCGCCGAGATGATCAAATACGCCGCGAACGCGTTCCTCGCGACCAAGATCACCTTCATCAACGAGATCGCCGATCTCTCCGAAAAGGTCGGCGCCAACGTGCAGGAGGTCGCGCGTGGCATTGGCCTGGACAACCGCATCGGCACCAAGTTCCTACACGCCGGTCCCGGCTTCGGCGGCTCCTGCTTCCCGAAGGACACCAAGGCGCTGATCAAGATCGCGCAGGACTATGATGTGTCCTTGCGCATCGTCGAATCCGTGCTGGCGGTGAACGAGAACCGCAAGCGCGCGATGGCGCGCAAAGTGAGCCAGGCGCTCGGCGGCTCGCTGCGCGGCAAGACCATCGCCGTGCTCGGCCTCACCTTCAAGCCCGACACCGACGACATGCGCGATGCGCCGTCGATCCCGCTCGTGACCGGCCTCCTCGACATGGGCGCGAAGGTCAAGGCCTTCGACCCGGTCGGGATGGAGCAGGCCAAGGGCGAGCTGCCCGGCATCACCTATTGCGAGGACGCCTATTCCTGCGCTGAAGGCGCCGACGCGCTCGTCGTCGTCACCGAATGGACGCAGTTCCGCGCGCTCGATCTCGACCGGCTGAAGGCGACCATGAAGCAGCCGATCATCGTCGATCTCCGCAATATCTACCGTCCCGAAGAGATGGCTGCCGCCGGCTTCACTTATGAGAGCGTCGGCCGCCCGCCGGCGCAGGGCGGATAGCGACGCACGATTGTCATACCGCGCGAAAGCGGGGTATCCAGTAATCCCGATCTTCGTGATGGTCGGGATCTGAGTTTACTGGATCGCCCGCCCCGGTCCCCAATTGCGCACGGGGCGGTGATGACGGATCGAGACTTTTGCCCCGCAAATTCGACACGTCCCTCCCGATCGACGCCGTGCTCGACGATTTGTCGCGCACGCTGGAGGCGCACAACGCCGCCGTCCTGGTAGCCCCTCCGGGCGCCGGCAAGACCACACGGGTGCCGCTCGCGCTGCTCGATGCGCCCTGGGCCAGAGCTAAGAAGATAATCGTGCTGGAGCCGCGGCGTATCGCTGCGCGCGCCAGCGCCGATCGTATGGCCAAGTCGCTTGGCGAGCGCGCTGGCGAGACCGTCGGCTACCGGGTCCGCTTCGGCTCGAAGATCTCGCGCGCGACGCGCATCGAGGTCGTCACCGAAGGCATTTTTACCCGTCAAATCCTCGAGGATCCCGAACTGTCAGGCGTTGCCGCCGTCCTGTTCGACGAATTCCACGAGCGCTCGCTCGATGCCGACATGGGCCTGGCCCTGGCGCGCGACGTGCAACTCGGCTTGCGCGAGGATCTGCGCATCCTGGTGATGTCGGCTACACTCGACGGTGCGCGTGTCGCAAAATTGCTCGGCGACGCCCCGGTCGTCGAGAGCGAGGGCCGCGCCTTTCCGGTCGAGACGCGCTATCTCGGCCGCAAGGCAGACGCGCCGATCGAGCGGCAGATGGCCGACGCGATTGCCTGGGCCCTGCGTGCCGATAGCGGCTCGGTACTGGCCTTCCTGCCGGGTGCCGCCGAAATCCGCCGCACCCAGAATTTCCTCGGCGAACGCGTGCAGGATGCTTCCATCGAGATCGTGCCGTTGTTCGGCGCGCTCGATGCCGCCGTGCAGGACCGCGCCATTGCGCCAGCACCAAAGGGCACGCGCAAGGTGGTGCTGGCGACCTCGATCGCCGAGACTTCGCTGACCATTGAGGGCGTGCGCATCGTCGTCGATTCCGGACTCGCCCGCGTGCCGCGCTACGAGCCTGATATCGGCCTGACCCGGCTCGAGACCGTGCGTGCTGCGCGCGCGGCGGTCGATCAACGTCGTGGCCGCGCCGGCCGCACCGAGGCTGGCGTCTGCTACCGGCTCTGGGACGAGCCGCAGACAGCGTCGCTGGCGCCCTATACCCAGCCGGAAATTTTGAGCGCCGATCTGTCCTCGTTGGTGCTCGATCTCGCGCAATGGGGCGTTGCTGATCCCGCCGCGCTATCATTCCTCGATCCGCCGCCGCAGCCGGCGTGGAAGGAAGCCAAGAGCCTGTTGTCCGAGCTGAACGCGCTCGACGGTGACGGCCGCATCACCGTCGAAGGCAAGAGCCTGCGCGCGCTGGCGCTGCCGCCACGGCTCGCACGCATGATCGTGGATTCGCATCGCGCCGGCGCGGGAGAAGAGGCGGCCGAGATCGCGGCCATCCTCACCGAGCGCGGGCTCGGTGGCGACAGCGCCGATCTCGAGCACCGGCGCGAGCAGTTTCGCCGCGACCGTTCGCCGCGGGCAGTGAGCGCTCGCGAGTTGGCGCGGCGCTGGGCTGCGCAGGTCGCCGCGTCCGAGAAGGCGGGGCAGCAGGAGGCTCTTTCGACCGGCCTGATGCTCGCCTATGCCTTCCCGGATCGCGTCGCGCGCAACCGCGGCAATGGCAGTTTCGTGCTTGCCAACGGCCGCGGCGCCGCGGTCGAGCAAACTTCGTCGCTGGCCCGCGCGCCCTATATCGCTGTCGGCGAGATGACCGGAACGGCCGCGAGTGGCCGTATCCTGCTCGCCGCGCAAATCACTGAGGACGACATCGAGCGGCACTTCGCCGAGCACATCGACAGCGTCGACGAGATCTCCTTCGACCGCGGTGCGATGGCTCTGCGCGCACGGCGCAAGCGCGTGCTGCATGCGATCACGCTCTCCGAGATGACACTTGCGGTATCGCCTTCGGAAGAGACGGCGCGCATTTTTGCCGACGGGCTGATCGCCGCCGGCCTCGACCGGTTGCCCTGGTCGAAGGCCGCAAAACAATGGCGCGACCGCGTGATGTTTTTGCGCAAGGCCGAGGGCGAGGGCTGGCCCGATCTCTCCGATGACGGATTGATCGCGCGGCGCGAGGACTGGCTGGTGCCGGCGCTCTACGACAAGATCGCGCTCAAGGACATCTCCGCCGGCGATCTGTCCGATGCGCTGATGGCGCAGTTGCCGTGGGAGATGCACGCGCGGCTCGAGCGCGAGGCGCCGACCCATTTCGAGGCGCCCACGGGAAGCGTGCTCGCGATCGACTATGAGGCTGAGCAGGGCCCGACCATCGCGGTGCGGCTCCAGGAGTTGTTCGGCCTCAACACGCATCCGTCGATCGCGGCCGGCAAGGTGCCGCTGGTGCTGGAATTGCTGTCACCGGCGCAGCGCCCAGTGCAGGTGACGCGCGATCTCCCCGGTTTTTGGCGCGGCAGTTACGCCGCGGTGCGCTCCGACCTGCGCGGCCGCTATCCCCGTCATCCCTGGCCCGAGGATCCCGCGAGCGCGATCCCGACCCGGCGGGTCAAGCCGCGCGGGACCTGACAAAGCGTGCCGGCGCATTAACCGTCCGCTCATCCTTTTCGTCAAAATAGCAGCGTTCCGATGGCAGCTTCGCTCGCGGAGAGGCGTTTCGCGTGGTGAAATCGAGCTTTCGGTTCAGAGTGGTGTCATGCGTAACATAATGATCTTCGCGGCCATCCTGATCGGGCTGGGTACCTTCATGGCGCAGATGGCGGACAGGATGAGCTCCGCCTCCGCCACGTCGGCGCCGCGCACGACGGTCGCGACCGCGGCGCCAGCCGGCGGCCGCAGCCTCAACATCCCTCGCGATGGCCGTGGCCACTTCCAGGCCGAGGGCCGCATCGACGGCCAGCGCATCGGCTTCATGGTCGACACCGGCGCGTCCGTGGTAGCACTGAACGAGAGCTCGGCCGCACGTTTTGGCCTGCGTCCCTCGCGCAGCGAATACAATTCAACCGTCTCAACCGCCAACGGCACCATCAAGGCCGCGCGCGCCCGGATCGCCATGTTGGACGTCGGCGGCCTTGTCGTGCGCGATGTGGACGCCATGGTGCTGCCGGACGAGGCTCTGTCGGAGAACCTGCTCGGCCTCTCCTTCCTGTCCCGCCTGAAGCGCTTTGAGTACGCCAACGGCCAGATGGTGCTGGAGCAGTAAATCCGGACGGATCACGGCCGGACAGCTCTATATTGTTTTGAGCAAGCCCACGGCAGGTAACGTTTCTCCCGTTACCAAACTGCCGCAATTATCGGCCATAAGCCTTCATTCCCGCCTTCCGCTGCGGCCTGGCATTCGCTAAGGCTGCGTCAATTCCGCCCCCTTTTTCACGAGACCGTCGCAATGTTTCCCAAGCCGAAATCCGTGCTTTTGCCCAACACCTACGCCTTCGAATCCGAGCCGATGGTGAAGCCGACCGGCTTTCGCGAATACGACGCGCGCTGGTTGTTCCAGAAGGAAATCAACCTGATGGGCGTGCAGGCGCTCGGGATGGGGCTCGGCGCGCTGATCGCCGAGCTCGGCGTCAAACAGGAGATCGTCACCGGCCATGATTTCCGCGGCTATTCGGCCTCGATCAAATATGCGCTGATCTCGGGCCTGATGGCGGCCGGGTGCACGGTGCACGACATCGGGCTTGCGGTGACGCCGATGGCCTATTTCGCGCAGTTCGATCTCGACGTGCCCTGCGTCGCCATGGTCACGGCCTCGCACAACGACAATGGCTGGACCGGCGTGAAGATGGGTGCCAACCGCCCGCTGACTTTCGGCCCCGACGAGATGACGCGGCTGAAGGAGATCGTGCTCAATGCCGAGTTCAAGAACAGGGCCGGCGGCGCCTACCAGTTCCACGAGAACTATCCGGCGCGCTACATCGCCGATCTCACCGGCCGTCCAAAGCTGACGCGCAAGCTCAAGGTCGTGGCGGCCTGCGGCAACGGCACGGCGGGCGCGTTCGCGCCGCAGGTGCTGGAAGCGATCGGCTGCGAGGTGATCCCGCTCGACGCCGAGCTCGACCACACCTTCCCGAAATACAATCCGAATCCGGAAGACATGGAGATGCTACACGCGATCCGCGATGCGGTGCTGCATCACAAGGCCGATGTCGGCCTCGGCTTCGATGGCGACGGCGACCGTTGCGGCGTCGTCGACAACACCGGCGAGGAGATTTTTGCCGACAAGGTCGGCGTGATGCTCGCGCGCGACATGTCTGCGATCCACAAGGACGCGCAGTTCATCGTCGACGTGAAGTCGACCGGCCTGTTCATCACCGATCCCGTCCTGCAGAAGCAGGGCGCCAGGACCGCCTATTGGAAGACCGGCCATTCCTACATGAAGCGCCGCACCAACGAGACCGGTGCGCTCGCCGGCTTCGAGAAGTCCGGCCACTTCTTCTTCAACAAGCCCTATGGACGCGGCTATGACGACGGCCTGGTGTCGGCGCTCGCGATCTGCGACATGCTCGACCGCGCGCCCGGCAAGTCGATGGCCGATTTGAAGAACGCACTGCCAAAGACCTGGTCGTCGCCAACCATGTCGCCGCATTGTGCCGACGAGGTCAAATATGGCGTCATCGACAAGGTGGTGGAGCACTTCGAAGGCTTGCGGGCCAAGGACGCCAAGATTGGCGGCCAGTCGATCCGCGATCTCGTCACCGTCAACGGCGTGCGGGTCACGGTGGAAGACGGCAGCTGGGGCCTGGTGCGCGCCTCCTCCAACAAGCCCGAGCTCGTGGTCGTGGTCGAGAGCCCGGTCTCCGAGCAGCGTATGCACGACATGTTCGAGATGGTGAACAGCGTGCTACGCACGCATCCCGAAGTCGGCGAGTACAATCAGAAGATTTGAGGCGAAATCGGCAGCGGCCTCCGGTAGCTCCCGAAGCCGCTTCCGATGCAATATGCCGGCGGCTTACGCCGCCCGTAGTGAGCCCAGAAAGCCTTCGACCTCGGACTTCAATTGACCGGATTGCGATGACAAGCCGTTTGCGGCATCGAGCAGCCGCGCGGTGAATTTGCTCGCTTCTTCCGAGGTCCGGCTGACGCTGAGGATGTTCTCGTTGACATCCCGCGTCCGGTCGGCTGCCTGTTGCAGGTTGTTGGCAATTGCACGCGTTGCCGCGCCCTGCTGATCCACGGCAGTCGCAATCTCGCTTGAGATCCGATCGATCTCGGCGATGGTGCCGCCGATTGCCTCGATGGCACCGACAGCATCGCCTGTGGCCGTCTGGATGTCGTGGATCTGAGCCGAAATTTCCTCGGTCGCCTTGGCCGTCTGATTGGCCAGTGCCTTGACTTCGCTGGCGACGACCGCAAACCCCCTGCCATGTTCGCCGGCCCGAGCGGCCTCGATGGTGGCGTTCAGGGCCAACAAGTTGGTCTGGCTGGCGATGCTCTGGATCAACGTCACCACTTCGCCGATCTTTTGCGTCCCGGCAGCTAGCATTTCGACGACCGCGTTGGTGCGCCGCGCTTCGTCGGCGGCCTTCGCGGCAATCTGAGCAGACCGCGTCACCTGCTCGGAGATGCTGTTGATCGAAGCCGTGAGTTCCTCGGTCGCCGCCGCAACGGTGTCCACATTTGTCGAAGCCTGGCTCGAGGCCGTGGTTGCCGCCGCCGTCTGCCGCATCGCTTCCGCGTTGCTGCCCGTCATCGACTGAGATAGTCCCTGCATCTCGCCTGCCGCGCGGGCGACCGCCTCGACCACGCCGCTGATCTTCTGCTCAAAACCACCCGCGAGTTGGCGCCGGGTTTCGTCGCGCTTTCGCTTGGCTTGCTCGGCCTCTTGTCGATTGGCATTGGCGCGGGCTTCGGCCGCGCTCGCAGCGTCGGCCTCGGCTTTCTTTTGTGCGGCCGTCTCGAACAGCTGCGAGAGCGTGTGCGCGAGCCAGATCAGGATCCCGGCCTCGATCAAGAGAATGACGGCGTGCAGAACGACCCGCCCGAGATCGGCGCCGCCTGGATAGATGGCCGCCGGCAGAACGAAATTCAGCGTCAAATGGTGCAATGCGACCGCGACCGTGCCTGCGACGATCGGACGATAGTCGCAGTAGGCGACAAGACATGCCAACGCTGCGAAGAAATACATGTGCATGTCGACCTGCCAGGCGTGACCGGCGAACTGGAACACCAACATCGAGACGCCGGCCATCAGTGCGACGGCGAAGATCATTTGGGTCGAAGGTCCGTTCCCCGCCGTCCGCCACGAGACGCCCGCGGCCAGCGCCATCGCGGCCATGAAAGTGGCAGGGACGACCCACCCGGCTCCCAGCATCACGCCGGCGACGACAGCGATCGGGACATGCAGACAGAGCACCGCGAGCAAAATCCTGCTGGTGGTCTCACGCAGGTTTGCCAGTTCATCGCCCTCGAAGGTCATCCCCACACCTCAATTGATTTCCTCGAAGCAGGCGCCGATCGACTGCGGGTCAAAGATCACCCAAGCTCCTGCTTCACGCAGCCTGGTCAGCCCGTCATTGTCGTCGGGACGTACCACCATAACGGCAGGAATACCTGTCGTTCGGACGACCGCTGCGTTCGCGGATGCCACGGCTAGGAACACCTGCTGTGTGCTCCACCATGGCGGAAATGCCACCGCGACCACCTCGGCGCCCGTCCGCACCCGCAACGAGAGCGCGGCGATTGCCAGCCAGCTCGCGAGCAGCAAGGCTGCCGCGTTCAGCCATAACGGCCGCCGTAGCGTTCGGATATTCCCCGACTCCATTGCCGGAATCATATCGCGACAGAGCTAACGGTCAGTAAATCCCTGGGATGAAGTAGCGGCGCTATGCTCGCGATAGTGGCGGCGACGTCTTACGCCGCCGCCACCGCCGGGATCGGCAGCGCAGTGACCGACTTGATCTTCTCCATCGCGAAGCGCGAGGTGACGTTCTTAAGCGGCACGGCCGCGATCAGCTTCTTGTAGAAGACGTCATAGGCCTGCATGTCCGCGACCACGACGCGCAGCATGTAATCGACGTCGCCGGCCATCCGGTAGAACTCCATCACCTCGGGCATGGCGCTGACGGCTTCGGCGAACTTCTTGAGCCAGGCGTCGGAATGATCGGAACTCTCCACCGACACGAACACGGAGATGCCGAGCCCGATCTTGTTCTGGTCGACCAGCGCCACCCGCTTCAGGATCACGCCGTCGGCCTCCAGGCGCTGGATACGCTTCCAGCAGGGGGTCGAGGACAGGCCCACGCGGTCGCCGATTTCGGCAACGGACAGGGAGGCATCCTCCTGGAGCACCATCAGGATCTTGCGGTCGATGGCGTCGAGGCGGCGGCTAGTCTCGGGAATCTGGACGGCGACATCGGTCATCTGAAGAACTTTGTTCCATAAATAGGGTTGAGGTACCTCATATATAGAAAAATCTTCTACCGCAAGCTCATATTCTCGGCGGGTGGGCAGAATGGCTTTAGAGCCTGCTGCTTAAAAACCCTTCGAGTTCAATGCGTTGCGGGGCGGCTGAGCCGCCGCCATGGCGGGTGCATTTCAGCGCCGCGGCGGCCGCGGCGAATTGCAGCGCCTCCCGCACACTGCTGCCCTCGGCGAGCCGAAGCGTGAACGCGCCGTGGAAAACGTCGCCGGCGCCAAGCGTATCGACGGCCTCGACCGGGAAGGCCGGCGTCTCCTCCAGCGTGCCCGCCTCATTCAGCCAGATCGTGCCGCGCGGGCCGCGGGTGGCGGCGAGGAAAGCGGGCGTCAGCCCGGCCAGCCGTTTTAACGCCTCGCCGTCGTCGGCGATGCCGGCCGTCTCCCGCACCTGCTCACTGGCGAACAACAGATGCGAGGCGGCCGTGAGCAGGCCATCAGTCAGCGCCATCGCGCGGTCGACGCCGACGATGACGGGAATGCCGCGCCGGCGCGCCTCAGCGCAGAGATCGATGCAGAAGGTGCCGCAGCGGCTCTCGACGAGGACCGCCTGACAATCGGCGAGCAACTCGTCTGCATCGGACAGCTTCACACCCCACAGCGCCGGATCGCGATAGATCGTCAGCGTTCGTTCGCCTGTTATGTCGATGATGATCGCAGAGACGGGCGTGGCCGCACCCGGCATGCCCACGACATGTCTGATGTCGATGTCCTCGGCGGCCATCCGCTCGAGGATGAAGCTGCTCGACGTCTCCCGCGCATCGCCCATCGGCCCGGCAAACGCGACGCGGCCGCCGAGCCGTACCATCGCGATCGCGGCATTGAGCGCATTGCCGCCGCAGATCTCGGCAAGATGCGTGGCGTTGGCCTTGCTGCCGCGCTCCGGCACGGAAACGACCCGAAAGGTGAGGTCGCGCACGGGAATGCCGATGCAGAGAATACGCGGTGCGATCCCGGATAGCACCATTGGCGGTCAGCTGTTGTCGTGCACCCAGCGGCCGAGCAAATGATGCGCGATCGCAAAGGGATGCGGGCCGGCGAGCCCGTCGGGATGCGTCCGCGTCAGCATCAGGGCGGCTTCGTCGCGCGTGAACCAGCGCGCATCCTCGAGCTCGGAATGATCGATGACGATGTCCTCGTTCAACGCCCGCGCGCTGCAACCGATCATCAGCGACGACGGATATGGCCAGGGCTGTGTCATGTAATACTGCACGTCGGTGCAGCGGATTCCGGACTCTTCGAAAATCTCGCGGCGTACTGCGTCCTCGATCGTCTCGGCGGCCTCGACGAAGCCCGCGAGGCAGGAATACATGCCCGGCGGAAACTGCTTCTGGCGGCCGAGCAGGCATTTTTCTCCGGAGGCGACGTGCATGATGACGACAGGATCGGTCCGCGGGAAATGCTCGGCCTTGCAAGCAGGGCATTCGCGCTTCCAGCCGCCTTCCTTCATCACGCTGCGCGTGCCGCAATTGGCGCAATAGCCGTGGCGCTGATGCCAACCCACCATCGACTTCGCCATTGCGATCGCCGACAGCTCGTTGGGCGGGATCGCGCCCTGCATCGCCATACCGCGCAGCTCGGTGACGGTGTAGTCCTCGCGCCCGATCAGCTTTTCGGCGGCGGCCTGCGACAGGCCCATGCCGAACACCGCAGCGCCGTCGCGCAGCCCTAAGAAGATCGTGCCGGGATTGGCGCCGCATTTCAGCGCCTCGTCGATGGAGAGTAGTGCGCGCGTCTTGTCGCCGTCGCGCTTCACCAGCAGCGAGTCGCGATAGACGACATAGGCGCGTGATGACGGCTTCTGCTCCATCGCGAACAGCTTTTCGTCATCGCGGCGCAGATGCGCGGCGCGATCGAGGACGTTTGTGACGAAGGCCGGCTGTCCCAGCGGAAACGAGTCGAATGCTGACATTTCTTGTTCTTTCAACCCAACCAGATCTTGCGGCGGAGCGCGCTGATGAAATTCTGCACCTCGGTGGCGTCATGCGCCAAGGGCGACATCACGCCCCAGACCGGCCGCGGCCAGGCGGCGTCGCTGGTGCGGCGTGCAATGATATGAACATGAAGCTGCGGCACGAGGTTGCCGAGCGCCGCGATATTGAGCTTGTCGCATTTGGTGATCTCCTTCAGCGCGCGCGAGACGCGGGAGATCTCCGTCATCAACTGCGCCTGCTGGACTTCGTCGAGGTCGATGATCTCGACCGCGTCAGTGCGCCGCGGCACCAGCAGCAGCCAGGGATAATGCGCGTCCTTGATGACCAGCACCTTCGACAACGGCAAATCGCCGATGTCGATGGTGTCCTCTTTCAGGCGGGAGTGCAGCGACCAGGCGGGTTCGGGCATATGCGTTTCCGGATAGCCCGACGGGACGGGCACGTTTGGTCCGACCATACGATACGGAGTTAGCGAGGGGAAGGTTGAGGCCCCGCTAGTACCGCATACTCGATCGCCGTCCCGGGTCTGCGCTTGCGCTTGCCCGGAACGACGATCGAGTTTGTGTCGGCGGTCGTCGTCTATGCCGGCGCTCCCTACGCCTCCGCCAGCACCCGCGCATTGGCGCGGATGGAGGCTTCGCTGACAGCGATGCCGAGGCCAGGGCCATCCGGCACCACCACATGACCGCTGCGGTTGGCAACGCGCTCTTCCAGCACGTCCTCGGTCAGCACGTGATGCGGCATATAGAATTCGCAGCCGAGCGAGATGCCCGGTGTGGCCGCGATCAGCTGCGTGCCGGCGGCAAGGCCAATGCCGCCCTCCCACAGCGTGCCGCCATAGCCGGGCAGGCCGGCAATGTCGGCGATCGCCATGATCGCCTGCGCCTCGAACAGGCCGCCGGCCTTCATCAGTTTGATCGAGACCGCATCGGCCGCCTCGCGGCGCACCACCTCCATCATGTCGCGGCGGTCGAAGCAGCTTTCGTCGGCGAGCACGGGCGTTTCCAGCGCCGCGGTCAGCTGCGCCATCACGTCAAGAAATTTGCGCGGCACCGGCTGCTCGATGAAAGTCGGCGCGAATTCCTCGACGTCGCGCAGGATCTTGATTGCGCCGAACGGCGCCAGCGCCTGGTTGTAGTCGACGCGGAGGTCGACCTTGTCGCCGAATTCCTTGCGGATCGCTTCGAGATGGTCGAGATCATCGCGATGCGGCTTCACGCCGGTCTTGACCTTGTAGATGGCATTGCCGTCCGGAACCATTTTTCGCATGCGCTCGAGATCGGCAGCGAAATCGGGGTCGGCAATCGAGAAGGAGAGGGGGATCGTGTCACGTACGCGGCCGCCGAGGAGGTCCGCAACCGACAGTCCCGACGATTTGCCGACGATGTCGAGCAGTGCCATCTCGATTGCAACCTTGGCCTCGGCATGTCCGACCAGCGCGCGATCGAGCTCGGCCATCATCGCGCGGATGCGGCGCACGGGTTTACCCAGCACGATCGGTCGCAGATAGACGTCGAGTGCGGAGAACGCCGCTTCAGCCGTTCCCGTGAATACCTCCCACGGCGCCGCCTCGCCCCAGCCGATCACGCCGTCGCTCGACGTCAGCTCGATCAGCACGCGCTTCACCGTGCCCTTGACGTTGCCGACGCCTTGCAGGCGCGCCATCTTGATCGGGCTTTCGATCAGGAACAGCCTGAGACGTTCGATGGTCGCTTCGGTCATGTCAGGCCTCCATTGACGTGCCAGATCTGGCCGGTGACGTAGGATGTTTTCGGGGATGCCAGGAAGGCGATGATCTCGGCGACTTCCGCCGGCCGCCCGCGGCGGCGCATCGGGATCAGCGCCTCGGTCGCCGCGATTTGCTCGGGCGACAGCCGGCTCTCGCCCGGTCTGTCCTTGACGATGAGCCCCGGGGAAACTGCGTTGACGGTAATGCTATCTTTGGCGAGCTCGATCGCGGTCAGCCGCACCAGCGCTTCCAACGCGGAGCGGCTCGCGGCCGTCGCCGCGAACGGCGCGAATTCGGGCCGGATCGCGTGCGCGACGAAGGACGACACCGCGACGATCCGCGCATCCTGCCCGGCCCGCAGCAGCGGAAGCGCGGCCTCGACCATTCGCGTGAAGGCCAGCGCCGATTCATCCATCGCCTGCCGAAACTGGTCCGGCGGCGTGCCGATGGCGCTGCCGCGGCGGGCGTGGCCGCCAATCAGGATCAATCCGTCGAGCCGGCCAAAGGCGCGTTGCGCGGCGGCAATGGCATCGGTGGTCGCATTCTCCTCGGCGAGATCGCCGAGGCACTTTGCGACAACAGCGCCTTTCGCTTCGGCATCTGCGGCGGTCGCATCGAGTCCGGCCTCGTTCGAGCGCGTGTGCAGAACGAGCCCGACGCCAGGCGCCGCGAGCAGTCTTGCGGTGGCGCGGCCGATGCCGCTGGCGGCGCCAGTGAGGAGATAGACCCGGTCGAGATCAGGCATCACGATGCCGTGGCGGCCGGCGGCAGCGCGCCGGTGCGGTGGAAATGGCTGAGAAAGGCGCGCGTTGCGGCTTCCCTGGGATTGTCGATCACCTGCCGCGCCGGGCCTTCCTCGACCACGACGCCGTCGCGCATGAAGATCAGGCGGTCGGCGACTTCACGGGCGAATGCGATCTCGTGCGTCACGATCACCATGGTCATGCCCTCAGACGCGAGTTGCTGGATCACATTCAGAACCTCGCCGACCAGCTCAGGATCGAGCGCCGAGGTGGCCTCGTCAAACAGCATCACATCAGGCTCCATTGCCAGCGCGCGTGCGATCGCGACGCGCTGCTTCTGTCCGCCGGACAGCATCGCCGGATATTGGTCCGCCTTCTCGGCAAGACCGACCTTGGCGAGCTGTGCACGCGCGAGTTTCTCGGCGTCGGCCTTGGCCATGCGCCGCACCGTGACCGGTCCCTCCATCACGTTCTCAAGCGTCGTCATGTGCGGGAACAGGTTGAAGTGCTGGAACACCATGCCGGTGGTGGCGCGGAACTTTGCGAGAGTCTTCACGTCCGGCGGCTTGGTGCCTTCGCCTAACTGGAAGTGCGTATCGCCGACACGGACGCTGCCGCCGTCGGGCACGACCAATAGATTAATGCAGCGGAGCAGGGTCGACTTGCCGGAGCCCGACGGGCCGATCAGCGCCACGACGCCGCCCTTGGCGACATCGAGGCTGATGTTCTTCAAGACCTCGTTGCTGCCAAAACTCTTCCGCAGACCGCGGATCTCGATTTTTGAGGGCTCGCTCATTCGCCGACCGCCAGCCGTTTCTCGCCGCGCCGGACGATGATGGTCAGCGGAATCAGGATCGCCGCATAGGCGACCGCAACCGCGGTGTAGGTCTCCAGCGGCCGGTAGCTGTCATGGGCAGCGACCTGGCTCTGATAGACCAGATCAGGCACCGCCAGCACCGAGACTAGCGAGGTGTTCTTGAACTGGATGATCGACTGGTTCATCAGCGCCGGGATCATGCGCTTGATTGCCTGCGGCAGCACAATGCGGCGCATGCTCTGGCCCGGCGTCATGCCGAGCGCAGCGCCGGCTTCGGTTTGACCGCGGTCGATCGAGATGATGCCGCCGCGGATGATCTCCGAATAGAACGAGCCGCCATAGAGCGAGAGCGCCAGCGCTGACGCCGTGATTGGGGTCATCTCGACGCCGGCGAGGATCGGCAGCGCATAATAGAACCAGATCAGCTGCACCAGGATCGGCGTGCAGCGGAACGCTTCGATGAAGGTGAGCGCGGTGAGGCGCACCGCCTTGAAGCGCGAGAGGGTACCGAACGCGCCGAGCAGGCCGAACACCAGTCCGAGCAGCACGATGACCACGGTGAAGCCGACGGTGACGCCGAGCCCATTGAGGAAGAGCCAGCGATAGCTCCAGAGGATGCCGAAGTCCCACTGATACATGCGTGTTCTCTTGCTTCACCTCTCCCGCTCGCGGGAGAGGTCGCGTCGCATCGACGATGCGGCGCGGGTGAGGGCTCTTTCCTCTGGGGGAGTCTTGCCAGCGCAGACACCCTCACCCCGACCCTCTCCCGCAAGCGGGAGAGGGAGCGCAGCGAGAATGCCGATGCGCCGACGCTCAATCACCTTACAAAGAAACGCCCGGCGGAATGTCTGCCTCCGTCACGCCGACCAGCTCCATGTTGGTGATGATTGCGTTGCGGATGAAGCCGAGGCCCTTGTTGAAGTCGATCCAGGTGTTGACGTAGTCGCGCCAGGTCTTGTCGTTCTCGCGGCGGAAGCCGGCATTGGACGTGGTGGCGAAAATCGGCGTCGGCAGCACGAACTGGCCGAGCGACGGGTTCTTCTTCAGCACGGTCAGCGACAGCATGGTGATCAGGCACTGCGCGTCGACGCGGCCGGTCTGCAGCGCGGCGGTGGCATCGTCGGCGGTCTTCAGCCGCGAGATCTGCGCCTTCGGCGTCAGGCGGCTGACGACCTGGTCGTGGGAGGAGCCCTGGTCGACCGCGATCTTGATATCGGGCGAGTTCAGCTCGGCCCAGGTCTTCGGCTTGAAATCCTTCTTGCAGAGGATGCCGAAGGCGTTGTTGAAGACCGGCACCGAGAAGTCGATCACCAGCGCGCGTTTCGGGGTCGGGTTGAGGCCGAAAAAGATGTCGATCTTGTTGGACTGGAGATCGAGCACCGAATTGCCCCAGGTGGTCTCGGTAATCTCGAGCTCGGCTTCCATGTCGTCGGCGAGCGCCTTGGCGATGTCGATGTAGAAGCCCTTCCACTGGCCGCTGGAAAGATCTTTCATGTAATAGGGCGCGCCGCCGCCGACCGCGCCGATCCGCATCTTCTTGGTGCGGCGGATGCGGGCGAAGGTCGATTCGTTGGGATCGGCCGCCTGGGCCACGGCCGGAGATGCCAGCGCGCCCGCGGTCACCGCGCCGATGGCGCCAAGTCCGACAATCGATGCAACATCACGACGTGTAACCATGGATCAATCGCTCTTCTGGTTGGATGGAGTTCCGCCACACTTTCTTACCAAGGCGGCCATGCTAGCGAAAGCACAGCCTGTTGGCTGGGCAGATCCGGAATTGCCCGGTTGCCGGGCAAGATCAAGCTGGCCAAAGTGATACCCGCTTGCTTTCCGGACCTTTTGGCCCCAAATAGGGGCCGGGAGATTGGCGGTGGACGAGCCACTCGCCAACCGGGTCAGGTCCGGAAGGAAGCAGCCCTAACGAGGTCCGGATCGGGTCGCTCGTCAGTCTCCTACCTGTTTTTTCGAGCGAATTGCGCCGGCGGGCTTCCCGCCAGCGCGCTCCTGTCCGCAAAGCCAGCCGAGAGACATTCCATTGCGGATTGAGAGATGACCGACGCTGGCGCCCCTCCTAATCCTGATAGCGCCGGCCAGGCCGGCAACGCACCCTACCGGGTGCTGGCGCGCAAATACCGCCCTTCAAGCTTCGATGATCTGATCGGCCAGGAGGCCGTGGTCCGCACTGTCTCCAATGCGTTCGAGACCGGCCGCATTCCGCAGGCCTGGATTCTCACCGGCGTCCGCGGCGTCGGCAAGACCACCACTGCGCGCATCCTCGCCCGTGCACTCAACTACGAGATGCCGGACGGTTCGGTGAAGGGTCCGACCATCCACATGCCGACCTTGGGCGTGCACTGCCAGGCGATCATGGAAAGCCGGCATATGGACGTGCTGGAGATGGACGCTGCGTCGCACACCGGCGTCGACGACGTCCGCCAAATTAATGACAGCGTGCGCTACGCCCCGGCCAGCGCCCGGTACAAGGTCTACATCATCGACGAAGTCCACATGCTGTCGACGGCGGCATTCAACGCCTTCCTGAAGACGCTGGAGGAACCGCCGGAGCACGCCAAGTTCGTGTTCGCCACGACGGAGATCCGCAAGGTTCCGGTCACCGTGCTGTCGCGCTGCCAGCGCTTCGACCTACGCCGCGTCGAGGCTGACGTGCTGATGAAGCATCTCGCCAACATTGCTGCGAGGGAAAGCGTCGAGATCGAGCCCGAGGCGCTCGGCATCATCGCGCGTGCCGCGGAAGGCTCGGTGCGCGATTCGCTGTCGCTGCTCGACCAGGCGATCGCCCATGCGGCAGGTACCGTAAAGGCGGATGCCGTCAGGCAGATGCTGGGGCTGGCCGACCGCACCCGCGTGATCGATCTCTTCGATTCGCTGGCGCGCGGCGATATCGCAGCCGCCTTCAAGGAGTTCCGCGATCAGTACGACGTCGGGGCCGATCCCATCGTCGTGCTGTCGGACCTCGCCGAATTCGTCAATTTCGTCACCCGCGTCAAGATCGTTCCGGCGACCGCCGACAACGTCGCCTACGGCGAGACCGAGCGCGTCCGCGCAAGGGATTTCGCCTCGAAAATCTCGATGCGGGTGCTGTCGCGGATGTGGCAGATGCTGCTCAAGGGCATCACCGAGGTGCAGGCCGCGACGCGCCCTGCCGCGGCCGCCGAGATGGTTCTGGTGCGCATCGCCTATGTTGCCGACCTGCCGACCCCGGACGAAGCGATCAGGATGCTGGAGCAGAATGGCGGCGGCTCGCCGGTCATGAGCGGCGGCGGTGCCGCGCGCAGCGGCGCGCCGGCCTCGCCGGTAGCCTCCGCAGCGCCCGTTGCCTCTGCTGCGCCGGTTCGCATGCCGACATCATCGCCGACTGCGTTCGGCGGCGGCGCCCGGCCGCAGATGGCAGCGCCTGCGCCGGATCCGCAAGGGGCGGCGCCTCAGCCGCGGATCACCAGCTTCACCCAGCTCGTGGCGCTGGCCGGGCAGAAGCGCGACCTCATGACCAAGGGCGCGCTCGAAGGCGACATGCGCCTGGTCCGTTTCGAGGAGGGCCGGCTCGAAGTCGCGCTCGAGCCGAACGCCTCCAAGACCATGATCTCCGAGCTCGCGCGCAAGTTCGAGCTGTGGACCGGCCGGCGCTGGACCGTGATCGTCTCCAACGAGCAGGGCCAGGCGACGCTGCGTTCGGTCAACCAGGCGGCCAAGCAGGAACATGCGCGCACCGCCGAGGCCGATCCGCGCGTGCAGGAGGTGCTGTCGCGCTTCCCCGGTGCAAAGATCGTCGAGGTCCGCAGGCTTGCCCCCGAGACGCCGGATTCCAATATTAACGTGGACTATGGCACTGACGATCCGCCCGACGGCTCCGACGCCGGCGACGATCTCTAAAGCCTATGTTTCCAAGGACGAGCACCCATGGCTGATTTTCTCGGCATGATGAAGCAGGCGGCGCAGCTGCAATCCAAGATGCAGGAGATGCAGGAGCAGCTTGCCCATGTGGAGGTCGAAGGCATCTCCGGCGGCGGTCTCGTCGCCGTGCGCATGACCGCGAAGATGGACGTCAAGGGCATCAAGATCGACCCCTCGCTGATGAAGGCCGAGGAGCGCGAGGTGCTGGAAGATCTGCTCGTGACCGCGCTCGGTGATGCCCGCCGCAAGGCGGAGACCGCGATGCAGGAGAAGATGCAGTCGCTGACCGGCGGCCTCGGCCTGCCGCCGGGGCTGTTCGGCCAATAACTATGGGCGCGGTTGCAGGTCCCGAAATCGAGCGGCTGGTCCAGCTTCTCGCGCGGCTGCCGGGCCTCGGTCCGCGCTCCGCGCGGCGTGCCGCGTTGCATCTGATCAAGAAGCGCGAAGCGCTGATGATGCCGCTGTCCTCCGCCCTGCAGGTCGCGCTCGACAAGGTCGAGGTCTGCAAGACCTGTGGCAACATAGATACGCAAAACCCGTGTACCGTCTGCACAGATCCGAAGCGCGACCCCGCTATCATCGTGGTCGTGGCCGATGTCGCCGATCTCTGGGCGCTGGAGCGGGCCAATGCGACGCAAGGACGCTACCACGTGCTGGGCGCGACCTTGTCCCCGCTCGACGGCGTCGGTCCGCAGGACCTCACCATCGATGCGCTGGTCGCGCGCGCGCATGCCGCCGAGGTGCACGAGATCATTCTTGCGCTCAATGCGACGGTCGACGGACAGACTACCGCGCATTACATCACCGACCTGCTCCAGGACGCCAACGTAAAAGTAACCCGGCTGGCCCATGGTGTGCCTGTCGGTGGCGAGCTTGATTATCTCGACGAGGGCACGCTATCGGCCGCGATGCGGCAGCGGACCCTGTTCTAGCCATCCAGACTTTACGGAACGGACGACATGACGAAACTTTTCGCCACACGATCGGCTTTGGTCGCGACGATGCTGCTGTTGGTGACACCGGCCGTCGCCGCGCAGCAGGACGGCGAGGCGCCGCCGCCCTCGAAGCCCGGCAAGCCGATCACGACCGGCGAGGTGCTCTCGGGCGAGCTGAACGCCATGAAGGTGCGCGATGCCAAGAACGCCGGCAAGCGGATTGCGATGTACCAGATCACCTCCGAGCCGCGCCGCCTGCCGGCGCCGAACGGGCTGTGCGATCTCGAGACCGGGCCGGAGACGTTCCAGCTGGTCACCTCCAGCGATGCGCAGGCCACGCAGCTGAAATCGTTCGTCGGCAAGGAGATCTCGGTCAAGGTCGGCGAAATCGCCTGTGCCAGCGATCCCGGCCAGATGAGCGAGGCCGTGGTCACGAAGTGGAGCTTGGTGAGGAAGTAGGAGAGGCGGGGTTCGCGCGATTCTCTCCGCCGTCATTGCGAGGAGCCCTTGCGACGAAGCAAATCCAGACTGTCTGTGCGGCGGCAGTCTGGATTGCTTCACTTCGCTCGCAATGACGGCGGTGACAGTGGTGACTACACCCGCACCGGCCCCAGCGCCTCAAAATGCCCGCGCTTCTGCAGCCAGGTCAGCAGCATCAGGCTCGGGATCGCCACCAGCACGCAGATCACGAAGAACAGCGGCCAGCCCGTCATATCCGCCACGAAGCCGGCCCCTGATGACAGATACGTCCTCCCCACCGCCGCAAGCGCAGTGAGCAGCGCATATTGCGTCGCCGTGTGCAGCGGGTTCTGGCACAGCGCCGAGAGATAGGCCACGAAGATCACGGTGCCGGTGGCGCTGGTGAAATTCTCGGCGCAGATCGCGAGTGCCAGCGCCCATTGATTGGTGCCGACTAGGGCGAGCCAGGAGAAAGTCAAATTGGCCAGCGCCTGCACCACGCCGCCGATCCAGAGCGATGTCGCCAGCGAGTAACGGCGCGCGACGAAGCCCCCGGCGAATCCGCCGATCAGCGTCGCGGCGAGGCCGACGCCCTTTACGATCGCCGCATAATCGTTGCGGGTGAAGCCGAGGTCGATCACGAAGGGCGCCGTCATGGTGCCGGAGAAAGCGTCGGTGAACTTGAACAGCACGACGAAGGCGAGCGCGGCGAGCGCGTCCTTGCGCGACAGGAATTCGGCGAAGGCGCCGATCGACGCGTGCAGCACGCGCGTGAACGCGGTCTCGGTTTGCGTCGCAGCTTCCGCCCGCACCGATTGCTCGGGCTCGGTTGCGGCCAGCGCCGTGATCGTTCCGATCAGCACCATCGCCGCCATCACCACATAGCCCCACATCCAGGCTGACGGGCGCGGAAGGCCGGTGCCCTCGAAGCCGGAGACGATGAACAGCGCGCCTGCGGTCGAGACCAGCATGCCGATGCGGTAAGCTGCGACGTAAGCGGCCATGCCGGCGGCCTGCTCGCTCTCGGGCAGGCTCTCGACGCGGAAGGCGTCGACCACGATGTCCTGCGTCGACGACGTCGTCGCCACCAGCAGCGCGCCGAGTGCGACGTAAAACGGCGAGCGCGCGGGGTCGGTCATCGCCAGCAGCAGAATCGCGACGATCAGCAGCAATTGCGAGAACAGCAGCCAGCCGCGCCGCCGTCCGAACGCGCGCGTGAACAGCGGCACATGCAGCGCATCCACCAGCGGCGCCCACAAAAATTTCAGCGTGTAGGGCGTGCCGACCAGCGCAAACAGCCCGATGGTTTTGAGATCGACCCCGGCCTCGCGCATCCACACCAGCAGCGTCGACCCCGACAGCGCCAGCGGCAGCCCCGAGGAGAAGCCGAGGAACAGCACGATCAGCACCCGCGGTTGCAGGTAAACGGCCAGGCTGTCGCGCCAGGAGGTGGCGGGAGCGTCGGTGCCGGCGGGGGAGGTCGCGTCGGGTGCGGTCATGGGGAGGTGTTAGCAGATTCTGGGGGCGGTGCCTCTTCTCCCTCGCCCGTTCTTACGGGGAGAGGGTGGGGTGAGGGGCCTCTCTCCGCATATGAGATGACTGTGAGACCCCCTCACCCGGATCGCAAGGGCGATCCGACCTCTCCCCGCAAGCGGGGCGAGGCAAGAAAAACTCACTCCCCCGCCTGGAGCTTCCGCGGAAACAGCTCGCCCGCACCCGTTGCCACCAGCCGTGGGCCATCCGCGGGCGTGTCGGTCTTGCTGAAGTCGAGCTCCTCGATCCGGCCTGCGCGCTTTTCGATCTTGTCGGCGGAGATCAGGATCTGGCGGACGTCCTCGTTCGCGTCGGCAAAGTGCTTCTGCAATTTCAACACGCGCTCGCGCAGGCGGCCGAGATCGTCGCCGAGCTTGATCACTTCGGTCTGGATCTGGTCGGCGGCGTCGCGCATGCGCGCGTCCTTCATGATCTGCTGCATCACCTGGATGGCGAGCATCAGCAGCGAGGGCGACACCAGCACGACCTTGGCGCGATAGGCCTTCTGGATCACGTCGTCGAAGCCGTCATGGATCTCGGCGTAGACCGATTCCGACGGCACGAACATCAGCGCCATCTCCTGGGTCTCGCCGGTGACGAGATATTTTTCCGCGATGTCGCTGACATGCTTCATTACGTCGGCGCGCAGCCGCTGGGTGGCAATTCGCCGCTCCTCGTCGCTGCGGGCGTCATGCAGCGCGGTCATCGCTTCCAGCGGGAATTTCGCGTCGATGCAGAGCGGGCGCTGGTCGGGCAGGAACACGACGCAATCGGGCCGCTTGCCGGTCGAGAGCGTGAACTGGAATTCGTAAGCGCCCTTCGGCAGGCCGTCCTGGACGATCGCCTCCATCCGTGCTTGTCCGAAGGCGCCGCGCGACTGCTTGTTGGCGAGCACGTCGCGCAAGGTCGTCACCTGGGTAGTGAGGTCGGTGAGGTTCTTGTGGGCGCTGTCGATGATGCCGAGCCGCTCGTGCAGCGCGCGCAGGCTCTCCATGGTGTTGCGGGTCGAGTGTTCCATGGACTGGCCGACCCGATGGGTCACCGAATCCAGCCGCTCGTTGACCGCGCGGGCCATCTCGGCCTGCCGCCCGGCCAGCGCCTGGGTCATGGCATCGGCGCGGCCGGCGGCCTCGCTTTGGGCGTGCAGCACCTGGCTGAGACGCTCCTCGAGCTCGTCCGCCCGGATCGCGTGCGCCATCGCGAGTTCAGCGCCGCGCCGCCCGGATCGCGCGATCACGACCGTAAGGACCACCAGCAGGATGAGGACCAGCGCGCCGAAGCCGATCAGCGCATGGATCGTGCGCACCGGCCAGTCGCCCAGCATGAAAATGATCTCGTTCATACCTGCCCTTCTAGCCGATTCGCCGGAGTGCGCGAACGAATAGCGAACGCTTATGATGAATAGCCTCCTGATTTTTATGGTTAACGAAACCCGAAGTTTTATGGTTAGCGGATCGTTAACGGGGGTCCTCGCCGCATTGACCGCTTGTCGCGCGCGGCTTAAATCGCGGCCATGGCCCTCAGAGAAATCATCATCCTGCCCGACAAGCAGCTGCGTCTGGTCTCCAAGCCGATCGAGAAGGTCACGCCGGAGATCCGCAAGCTTGCCGACGACATGTTCGAGACCATGTACGACGCGCCCGGTATTGGCCTCGCGGCGATCCAGATCGCGCAGCCGCTCCGGCTGATCACCATGGACCTTGCCAAGCCCGACCAGGACGGCGAGACCAAGCCGGAACCGCGCGTCTTCATCAACCCCGAGATCATCGCGTCCTCCGAGGATCTGTCGGTCTACGAGGAAGGCTGCCTCTCGATCCCCGAATATTACGAGGAGGTCGAGCGTCCCGCGAAGGTGCGCGTGCGCTTTACAGATTTGGATGGCAAGGTGCATGAGGAGGACGCCGAAGGCCTTTACGCCACCTGCATCCAGCATGAGATCGACCATCTCAACGGCGTGCTGTTCGTCGACTATCTCTCAAAGCTCAAGCGCGACCGCGTGATCAAGAAGTTCGAGAAAGCCGCCAAGCGCGCGGAGTAAGTAAGTTGTAAGCGACTGGCGCTTCCACACGCTCCCCTGCGCTCCCTCCCCCCCTTGCGGGGGAGGGCGGGGAGAGGGGTAGCCCAAGCGGTAGTGTAACCGGGGTAAAGAACTAGTCCGCGCTCAAATCGCGAGAGCGCGTCGTGTGGCACCCCTCTCCCTAACCCTCCCCCGCACGGGGGGAGGGAACGTACCGAGTCCTTGTCATGCCCCTTCGCCTGATCTTCATGGGCACGCCCGATTTCTCCGTGCCGACGCTGCTCGAGCTCGTTGCGCATGGCCACGAGATCGTGGCCGCCTACACCCGCGCGCCGAAGCCGGGCGGGCGGCGCGGACTGCAGTTGCAGCCGACCCCGGTCGAGGAAGCGGCGCGAAAGCTCGGCGTGCCCGTGCTGACGCCGAAAACGCTGAAGACGGCGGAAGCACTGGAAGAATTCCGCGCCTTCGATGCCGATGCGGCCGTCGTCGTCGCCTATGGCATGATCCTGCCGCAGGCGATCCTCGATGCGCCGAAGCTCGGCTGCTACAATCTGCATGCCTCGCTGCTGCCGCGTTGGCGTGGTGCTGCGCCGATCAACCGTGCGATCATGGCGGGCGATGCGGAGAGCGGCGTGATGGTGATGAAGATGGATGTCGGCCTCGATACCGGCGACGTCGCCATGGCCGAGCGCATCGCGATCACGGACAACATGACGGCCCTCGACCTACACGATCGTCTTTCGCGCCTCGGCGCCGATCTCATGGTGCGCGCGATGGCCGCGCTCGACCGCGGCGCACTCCAATTGAAGAAACAGAGCGAGGACGGCGTCACCTATGCCGCCAAGATCGACAAGGCCGAGGCACGGATCGACTGGAGCAAGCCCGCGCATGCGGTGCTGCGCCACATCCACGGCCTGTCGCCCTTTCCCGGCGCCTGGACCGAACTCGCTGGGCTGAGTGAGAATGCGCGCGTCAAAATCCTGCGTTGCGAACTGGCAAAGGGATCTGGGCCGCCCGGTGATGTGCTGGACGATCAACTCACCATCGCCTGCGGCGACGGCGCCATCCGCCTCATCGAACTGCAGCGCGAAGGCAAGGCCCGGATGCAGGCGGCAGACTTCCTGCGCGGCGTGCCGTTGAAGCCGCCGATGCGGCTGACCTGATGCCCCGCTACAAGCTCACCATCGAATATGACGGCGCGCCGTTCTTCGGCTGGCAGGTGCAGGACACGCTGCCGTCGGTGCAGGGCGCACTGCAAGCGGCCGTGAAAGCGATGACCGGCGCGGATGTGCGGGTCCATGGCGCCGGCCGCACCGATGCCGGCGTTCACGCGCGGGGGCAGGTCGCGCATGTCGATATCGAGAAGCAGTTTCCGCCAGGCCGATTTCGCGATGGCCTCAACGCGCATCTGCGCCCGCATCCCGTCGCGGTGCTCGAAGCCGAGATCGTGCCAGACACCTTCGAGGCACGCTTCTCGGCCGTGAAGCGCCACTATCGCTATCGCATCGTCAACACCCGCGCCAATCTCGCGCTCGATGTCGGCCATGCCTGGCGCGTGCCGCGCCGGCTCGATGCCGATGCAATGCACGCGGCGGCGAAGCGCCTGCTCGGCAGGCACGATTTCACGACCTTTCGTGATACCGAATGCCAGGCCAAATCGCCGGAGAAGACGCTCGACCAGCTCGACGTGCTGCGCGATGGCCGCGAGATCACGATTGTCACCTCGGCTCGCTCGTTCCTGCACAGCCAGGTGCGCTCGATGGTGGGATCGCTGGTCTGGGTCGGCGAAGGCCGCTGGAGCGCGGACGATCTCTCGGCTGCACTTGCCGCGCGCAATCGCGCGGCGTGCGGCATCGTCGCGCCGCCGGAGGGGCTATATCTGATGAAGGTGGATTATTAGAGCGCGTGAGCGCAGCGCTTATCCAAAATACCGCGCCAAAATCCCGCCATACACCTGCGTCAGCTTCTCCAGATCCTTGATCGGCACGCGCTCGTCCACCTGATGCATGGTCTGGCCGACCAAGCCGAACTCGATCACAGGGCAATAGCTCGAGATGAAGCGCGCGTCCGATGTCCCGCCGCTCGTCGACAGCTCCGGCTTCCGGCCTGTCACTTCCTCGATCGCGGACACCGCAAGGTCGGTGAACGGGCCGGGCTTGGTGACGAACACGTTCGAGTTCGAGGGCTCCCAGACGATGCGGGCGCGGATGCGGTTGCCGCAGGCTTTGGTCAGCCGCGTCTCGACCAGCTCGCGCAAGCTCGCCTGGGTGTGGTTATCGTTGTAACGGATGTTGAATTTGGCGCGGGCCTCGCCGGGGATGACATTGCAGGCCTTGTTGCCGACGTCAACCGAGGTGAATTCGAGATTGGAGGCCTGGAATTGCGCGCTGCCATGGTCGAGCGGCTCGTCCGAGATCGCCACGATCAACCGCGAGATATCCGGCACCGGATTGGAAGCGCGGTGCGGATAGGCGACATGGCCCTGCACGCCGTCGACATACAGCGTGCCCGATTGCGAGCCACGGCGGCCGACCTTGATGGTGTCGCCGAGGGTCTCGACATTGGAGGGCTCGCCGAGCACGCAATGGTCGAATGTCTCGCCGCGCTCGGCGGCCCATTTCAGCAGCTTGATGGTGCCGTTGACGGAGACGTCTTCCTCGTCGCCCGTGATCAGGAACGAGATCGAGCCCGTGCCGTCCGCGCGCGGCTTGCCGCCGTTCGCAGCAAGATGCTCCAGTACCGCGGCCACCGAGCAGGCGATACCGCCCTTCATGTCGACCGCGCCACGGCCGTGCAGAAACTCGTCCTTCACCTCGCCGGAGAACGCACCGACGCTCCAGGCGCTCTCGTCGCCCGGGGGCACCACGTCGGTGTGGCCGGCGAAAGTGAGGTGCGGCCCTTCGGTGCCGATCCGTGCATAGAGATTATCGACGTCGGCAGTGCCTTCCTCGCTGAAGGTCACGCGGTGGCAGGTGAAGCCGGCTGCGTTCAGAGCTTTTTCAAGCACCCCCAGCGCACCAGCGTCGGCCGGGGTTACCGATGGGCAACGGATGAGGTCGCGGGCCAGGGAGAGGGCATCGGTCATGCGTCGACGTCAATCCCGCAGCAATTCGTTTATGCTGGTCTTCGAGCGCGTGCGCTCGTCGACGCGCTTGACGATCACGGCGCAGGCGGTGCTGGGGCCGATCTGGCCGTTCTTCATGGGCTTGCCGGGCAGCGCGCCGGGCACGACGACCGAGTATTCCGGCACTTCGCCGATGAAGATCTCGCCGGTCTCGCGGTCGACGATCTTGGTGGAGGCACCCAGGAACACACCCATCGACAGCACCGCGCCCTTGCGCACAATCACGCCTTCGGCGACCTCGGAGCGTGCGCCGATGAAGCAATCGTCCTCGACGATCACGGGCTCGGCCTGCAGCGGCTCGAGCACGCCGCCGATGCCGGCGCCGCCGGAAATGTGGACGCGCTTGCCGATCTGCGCGCAGGAGCCGACGGTGGCCCAAGTGTCGACCATGGTGCTTTCATCGACATAGGCGCCGAGGTTGACGAAGGACGGCATCAGCACGACGTTTTTGGCAATGAAGGCCGAGCGGCGCACCACCGAGCCGGGGACGGCGCGGAAACCGGCATCGCGAAAACGGTTCTCGCCCCAGCCCTCGAACTTCGAGGGCACCTTGTCCCACCAGGTCGCCTTGCCGGAGCCGCCGGGAATGACGCCCATGTCGTTGAGGCGGAAGGAGAGCAGCACGGCCTTCTTCAGCCATTGATTGACCTTCCACTTGCCATCGGCCCCGCGCTCGGCGACGCGCGCCTCGCCCTTGTCCAGAATCTCCAGCGCCTGGTCCACGGCCTCGCGCACCTCGCCCTTGGTCGATGTCGAAATGCCGTCGCGCGCGTCGAAGGCGCTGTTGATGGTGGATTCCAGGGCGGACAGGGACATCGGGATTTCCTCAGTGGCAGACGGGGACTTTGATGGATTGGGGCGCTTTTTCGGGATTTGGGCGGGGAGAGTCAAGCTTGGTTCGCTGTCATCACCCGCGAAAGCGGGTGATCCAGTACGCCGCAGCAGTCGTGATGAATCGAGAAAGCGGTGATTACTGGATACCCGCCTTCGCGGGGTATGACCGCTACTCGGGGTGGGATAACCCCGCCAAAAACCCCGCCAGATCATCCGTGACGTGGTCGACATGGGCCGCATCGCGCCCTTCCAATTCCCAGTCCTCGCGCACCACTTCCTTGGTGCCGTCGGGCACCACCAGCACCGTGGTCATACCGAGTTCGTGCGGGACGGTGAGGTTGCGGGCGAGGTCCTCGAACATCGCGGCTTTGGTCGGTTCGACCGCATGCTGCCCAAGGAATTTCCGATAGGTCTGCGACGCCGGCTTGGGCTCGAACTCGGCGGCGATGATGTCGAACACGCCGTCGAAATGCGTGGCGAGGCCGAGCCGCGCCAGCACCGCATCGACATGACTGACCGAGCCGTTGGTCAGAATCAGCTTGCGCCCCGGCAATTTTGCGATGGCTTCGCCGAGCTGCGGGTTCGGCTCCAGCGGCGAATGGTCGATCTTGTGCACGTAAGCGAGATAGTCGTCGGCGCGCACGCCATGCAGGGTCATCATGCCGCGCATGGTGGTGCCGAAGCGCCGATAATAGTCTTTCTGGATCTTGCGCGCTTCTTCGGGCGTGACGTGCAGCCAGTTGCACACGAACTCCCCGATCCGCGCATCGACCTGCTGCCACAGATTAAGGTGATGCGGATAGAGCGTGTTGTCGAGGTCGAACACCCAGGTGTCGACGTGGGCGAAGGCGCGGGGTGGGTTCATCAAAACTCTCTCAATCACGGCACAGCAAACCGCAGCGTCTTGCCACCGCTCGACATATCCACGGCGCCAAACCCCGTCGCTACAAACCCCCGCGCGCCGCAATCGGTCTGCTGAACGGTCTCGAATTTGGTCTCGCGGGTGCAGAGCTGCTTGTCGCCGCCCCAGTTCAGCGGCTTGTCCTTCAGCTTGATGGCGCGGTTGTCGCTGTCGACGGCTTCCGCGAAGCTGAAGATCTGCTTCGGCTGCCCGGTCACATCAGGATGCAGGCACGTCTTGGGATCGATCCGGTACCAGCCGCGGCTGGTCACCGACTTGCCGTCGCCGGTTGCGACGGCTGCCATCACCTTGTGCGGCGTGTCGTTGCACCAGGTCAGGCCGCTGGTGGACGGCGTCTGCGCCGCATCGACCATGGTCTTGAAGATATTCGGCGAGGAAACCAATTCAGAGGAGAGCCCGCGGCTTTTCAGGAACGCGGCCAATGCGGCCTGCGTCTTCGGCCCGTCGACGCCGTCGATCGCACCGACGTCGTAACCCGCAATCACCAGCAGCCGCTGGATGCCGGCGAGCCGCGCCTGCTCGTCGTCATATTCGGAATCCTCGGCGAGATAGGCGACGAGATTGCCGTCGTCGCCCTGTGTCGGCGTGATCTGGGTGAAAGGGGCTTGCGTCTGGCCGCTGCGGCACTGCCGCGCGGCCGCGATGACGAAATTGTCCTGCGCCACGCACAGCATGTCGCTGCCGTTCTGCGGGATTGGGGAAGCGCCATAGAGGCCGAGCGCGCGGGCATTGAGCAGGATGCGGTCGGCGGTGAGCGTGCCCTGCACCACCACGCGGCAGGTGGCGGGATCGATCCTGAACCAGCCGCGCGTCGCAGTCGCCGCCTTATCGTCGATGCCGATCGCGGCCTCGACGACATAGGACATGCGGTTGCAGATCCTGAGGTCGGCGAAAGCAGGCGCGGAGGAGAAGAAGAACGAGACGGCCGCCGCGGGCAGCGTCATCAGGAGGCGCGTCAGAGACGAGCGGCGGTGTCGCCGCTCTTGCCCCGCGATGACGGCATCTCTCGTCTTCTCGTCGCTCACTTATGGATCAGCGTTCCCGTGCCCTGGTTGGTGAAGAGCTCGAGCAGCACCGCATGCTGCATCTTGCCGTCGATGATGACGACGCCCTCGACGCCCTGCTCGAGCGCGTAGATGCAGGTCTCGACCTTCGGAATCATGCCGCCGGAAATGGTGCCGTCGGCGATCAGCTTGCGGGCGTCCTTCACCGAGAGCTGCGGGATTAGCTTCTTCGATTTGTCGAGCACGCCGGGCACGTCGGTGAGCAGCAACAGGCGCTTAGCCTTCAATGCACCAGCGACCGCACCGGCAAAGGTGTCGGCGTTGACGTTCAGCGTCTGGCCTTCTTTCGAGGTCGCGAGCGGCGCCAGCACCGGGATCAGCTCGTAGCCGATCAGCTGGTTGAGCAAGGTGAGGTCGACCTTCTCGGGGTCGCCGACGTAGCCGAGATCGACCGCCTTCTCGATATGCGAGTCCGGATCGACGATGGTGCGCGTCGTCTTCGACGCTTTCACCATGTTGCCGTCCTTGCCCGAGAGACCCACAGCCTTGCCGCCGGCCTCGTTAATATAGCCGACGAGCGACTTGTTGACAGAGCCGGCGAGCACCATCTCGACGATCTCGATCGTCGCGGCGTCGGTGATGCGCAGGCCCGCGGCGAATTCCGAGACGATGCCGAGGCGCTTGAGCATGGTCGCGATCTGCGGCCCGCCGCCATGCACGACCACCGGATTGATCGCGGTCTGCTCGAGCAGCACGATGTCGCGGGCAAAGTTCTTCGCGGTCTCCTCGTCGCCCATGGCATGGCCGCCATATTTGATGACGATGGTTTCTTCGTCGTACTGCTGCATGTGCGGCAGCGCTTCGGACAGGATGCGGGCCTGGTCGAGCGGGGAGATTTCGGTCATGAGGCGGATCTCGCTGGCGGGACTAACGCGGCCAGCGTTCTATCCGATTGGCGGGCGAGGCGCAAAGTGATGTTCTCGTGCCCCGGACGCAGCGCAGCGCTCCTTCAGCGGTGCGCTGCAGAACCGGGGCCCATGTCGCTGCTGGGTCCCGGTTCTGCGGAGCGTCACTGCGTGCCGCACCGCGCCGGGACACGAGCGTCATTATTTCCGCGCCACCACCGCGGCCAGCGTCACCGCCAGCCAACTCAAAATCATCACCGTTCCGCCGGTCGGCGCGGCGAACGGAAACAGCGAATGCCCGGCATATTGCAGCACAGTGAGGTCGCCGGCGAACAGCGCGGCGCCGATCACGAAGCCGAACGCGGCGATCAGGCCAATTCCGCCGTGCAGCAGGCCGCGCGCGAGCAGGGCGGCGCAGGCCAATATGGCAGTTGCATGAAACAGCAGCATGGCGCTGGCAGAGGCAAGCCGGCCGGCATCAGTACCATGGGCGGAGGCGGCGGCCAGCGCGACGCCGGCGGCGCCCATCACGCCGGCAAGGGCGATCAGCAGGCGAGCCATCACTTGGTCCGCTCCTCCAGCAGCTTCGCCATCGCCGCCCGCAGTTCGGCCATGCCGGTCGCGCTGCGCGACGAGGTCGCGATCACATTCGGGAATGCGGCAGGATGTTTGGCGAGCGAGGCTTCGGTCTCGGCGATGCAGGATTGCAGCTCGGAGGCCTTCACCTGGTCGGCCTTGGTCAGCACGATCTGGTAGCTGACGGCAGAGCGGTCGAGCGTCTTCAGGACTTCGAGATCGACGTCCTTCAAGCCGTGGCGTGCGTCGATCAGCACGTAGACGCGCGCGAGCGAGGCGCGTCCCAGCAGGAATTTGTGGATCAGCTCGGTCCAGGACGCGACCTGGCTCTTCGGCGCCTTGGCATAGCCATAGCCGGGCATGTCGACGAGGCGCAGGTCAGCCTTGCCCGGGACCTCGAAGAAGATCAGCTCTTGCGTGCGGCCCGGCGTATGCGAGGTGCGCGCCAGCGCATTACGGCCGGTCAGCGCGTTGATCAGGCTCGACTTGCCGACATTGGAGCGGCCGGCAACGGCGATCTCCAGCCCCGCCATCGGCGGCAGCGTTTGAATCGAGGGCGAAGCCCAGATGAACTGCCAGTCGCGGGCGAACAGCTTTCGCCCGGCTTCGATCAGCTTCGCATCTTTGTCGTCGGTCATGCGAAGCTCTTTGCTTGCTGTCATTCCCGGGCGATGCGCAGCATCGACCCCGGAATCTCGAGATTCCGGGTCTGGTGCTTCGCACCGTCCCGGAATGACGGAGCGCTACGTCGCCTTCCTCGCGAACGTCGCCTTGAGATTGTCGAACAGCTCCACCTTCACGCCGTTGCGGCGCATGATGAAGCTCTGCTGGAGCACGGAGAGCGTGTTGTTCCAGGCCCAGTAGATCACGAGGCCCGCCGGGAAGCCCGCCAGCATGAAGGTGAAGATCAGCGGCATCCAGTTGAAGATGATCTGCTGGGTCGGATCCGGCGGCGTCGGATTCAGCTTCATCTGGAACCACATCGTGATGCCCATGATAAGGGGCCAGATGCCGAGATGCAGATAGTGCCCGAACATCGGAAGCTGGGTCGGGTCGTAGTGCAGCAGCCCGAACAGTGTGAACAGATTGGTCGGATCGGGCGCCGAGAGATCCTTGATCCAGCCGAAGAACGGCGCGTGCCGCATCTCGATCGTGACGAACAGCACCTTGTAGAGCGAGAAGAACACCGGGATCTGGATCACCACGGGAAGACAGCCGGCGACCGGATTGATCTTCTCCTTGCGGTAGATCTCCATCATCTCCTGCTGCTGCTTCACCTTGTCGTCAGGATAGCGCTCCTTCAGCGCCTGAAGCTGCGGCTGGACCGACTTCATCTTCGCCATCGAGGCGTAGGACTTGTTCGCCAGCGGGAAGAACAAGAGCTTCACGATCACGGTCACGAGCAGGATCGAGATGCCGAAATTGCCGAAGAAACGGTAGAAGAAGTCGAGGCCGAGGAACATCGGCTTGGTGATGAAGTAGAACCAGCCCCAATCGATCAAGAGATCGAAATGGTTCAGCCCGAGCTCCTTGTTATAGCCGCCGAGGCCTGCGAACGGGAACACGCCGACCACGCCGGCTTCCTTGGCGCCGGCAAACAGCCGCGCATTCGCGGTCGCCGTGCCGCCGATCGCGACGGTGACGGGATCGAGCAGATAGTCGGTCTGGTAGGTATGGACGTTGCCGGTGAGGTTCGAGGAGAACCGCGCCTGAAGCTGAGCGCTGGTATCGGGCAACAGCGCCGAGGCCCAGTACTTGTCGGTCATGCCGAGCCAGCCATCGGTGGCCTTGAAGCTCACCGACTTGGCTTCATCGATCTTCTTGTAGGCGTATTCCTGCAAGCCATCGAGATAGCCGATCAGGCCCTCATGCAGGATGTAATAGCCGGAGACCTGCGGCGTGCCATGGCGCGAGATCAGCGCGAACGGGTAGAGCGTAACAGGCGCGTTGCCGACATTGCTCACCTCGTCCTTGACCGTGAAGAGATAGTGGTCGTCGACCGAGATGGTGCGGCGGAAGGTGAGGCCCTCGCCGTTATCCCACTTCAGCACAACAGGCGTGGTCGGCGTCAGGCTGCCGCTGCCGTCCTGCTGCCAGACGGCCTGGGCATCAGGCATCTTCGACGATACACCCGTCGCGGCCACCCAGCCGAACTCGGCGTAATAGGGCTCTGCCGTGCCAGAGGGCGAGTAGAGAATGATCGGCGGTGATTTCGGGTCGACGGTCTCGCGGAATTGCAGCAGCGCGAGGTCGTCGATGCGGCCGCCCTTGAGCGAGATGCTGCCGGCGAGGCGCGGCGTATCGATCTTCACGCGCGGGCTCGATGCAATCGCGGTGTCGCGGGCAACGACCGGCTGGGCCTGCTGGTTCGCGCCCGGCGCGGTGGTCGGCGCCGGCGCGCTGCCGGATTGCGGCGTGGTGCCCGGCGTCGCGGACGCCGTCGACTGCGGATTGGTCTTCTGGAGCTCGGCCTGCGTCTGCTGCTGGGCGCGCTGCTTCTCCATCGCCGGCACGTTGTAGAAGTACTGCCAGGCGATCAGCACTAGGCCGGACAGAATGACGGCGAGGATGGTATTGCGATTGTCAGTCATCACTTTGGTCTCGTCATCAATCCGGTTTGCGGCTGGCGGGTGGGCCGGGCCTCTGCCCGCGTGATTCCTTGGGCGTATGCCGCGCGGGCTTCGCGAACGCCATGCGCATATCGTCGAGCATGACCGCGAAGTCGCGCGAGAGCGCGTCCCTGCGGCCGACCAGCACGTAATCATGATGGGGTTGCATCGATACCGGATCGAGCCGCTTCACCAATTCGCGAAGCCGGCGCCGGATGCGATTGCGCTCGGGGGCGTTGCCGTTCTTTTTGGTAACGGTGAAGCCGATCCGGATCGGGCCAACGTCGTCGCGACGGCGGCTTTGCAGGACGAACGCGGGACTATTCACCCGCGCGCCATTGGCAACGGCGAGGAAATCCGCTCGCTGCCTCAGCCGATCCATGATGAAATCCCAAAAGGGGGTCCGGCTCAGGCGCTCAGACGCTTGCGGCCGCGGGCGCGGCGCGCGGCAAGAACCTTGCGGCCGCCTGCCGTGGCAAGACGAGCACGGAAACCGTGACGGCGCTTGCGCACCAGTTTGCTGGGTTGATAAGTCCGCTTCACGGGTTTTTCTCCGCTGACCGGGCAATTTGCCTGTAGAATTGATGGTAAAGTCCGGAAGATGCGGCCCAAAATGGGCCATTTCCGGCCCCAGAAGAGCCGCTCCCGGTATCGCACCGGGTCATCGCGGACAATTTGCGCGGCTTATAAGCGAGCGTCTTGTTTTCGTCAACGCCGCAGGACCGCGCAGTTCCGGTGAATATCGCTGTTTCCTTGGGGTTTTTAACACTTGAGGTGGCAATTGGCGGTATCCCCGCTTACATCCGACCTTGGCACATTAGCGATCCGTAATTTGACCACCCCCAGGGGCGGGTCGCATCCTCCATGAGCCAAGCGCTATCAGAAGGCCAGCAGGGGCGAATTTCGTGGCAGCGACGGACCTCCAGCAGCCGACCCGGAATTTGGATCAGGACTTGGACCAAGCCCTGGATCGCCATTTGGACCGGCCGGACCAGCCGGTGACCCGAACGCGCGCGTCCGGCGGCCTCGGCCTGTCCGGCAAGCTGTTGCTGCTGACCGTCCCGCTGGTGATGATCGCGGCCGTCCTGCTCTATGTGCCCGCGATCGCCAACTTCTGGGTCAACAGGCTCAACGACCGCGTCGCCGCGGCCAATACGGCGGCGCTGGTGCTTGATGCCGCGCCGCTCGGCATGGTCCCCGATTCGCTGTCTCGCGAGATCCTGAAAAGCATCAATGCGCGCGCGGTCGCGATCAAGATGGGCCAGCAGCGCCGCCTGCTCGCCAGCGACAATCTGCCCAGCACGATCGCCCACGACATCGACCTCCGCGATATGACGGCGTGGGAGGCGATCACCGGCTCGTTCCAGATGATGCTGGAGACCGGCAACCAGCCGATCCGCATCGTCGGTCCCGGCGTCGGCAATGCCCAGTTCATCGAGATCGTGACCGACGACCTTCCGCTGCGCCAGTCGATGTACCGCTTCTCCCGCAACGTCGTGGTGGTCGCGCTGATTATCGGCGTTTTGACCGCGGGCCTGGTCTATCTCGCGCTGCATTACCTTTTCGTGCGGCCGATGCGGCGGCTGACCGCCAGCCTGGTCGGTTTCCACGAGAATCCCGAAAGCTCGGCGCGGATCATCGTGCCGAGCCAGCGCAGCGACGAAATCGGCGTCGCCGAACGCGAATTGTCCGACATGCAGCGCGACCTAATGTCGATGCTGCACCAGAAGAGCCGGCTTGCCGCGCTCGGCCTCGCCGTCTCCAAAATCAATCACGATCTGCGCAACCTGCTCGCCTCGGCGCAGCTGCTGTCGGACCAGCTCGCCAGCGTGCCCGATCCGCGGGTGCAGCGTTTCGCGCCGAAGCTGGTGCGTTCGCTCGAGCGCGCCATCGCCTTCTGCCAGTCGACGCTGTCCTACGGTCGCGCCCAGGAGGCGGCGCCCGACCGTCGCATGATGCTGGTCGAGCCCGTCGTGCTGGAGGTGCGCGAGACCGCGGGTCTTGCAAATGACGCCTCGATTGCCTGGGTCGCCGCGATCGAGCGTGGGCTCGCGGTCGACGCCGATCCCGACCAGCTGTTTCGCGTGCTGCTCAACCTAGTGCGCAACGCCGCCCAGGCGCTGGAGAGCCATGCTTCCGGCGACGGCGGCCCGCAGCAGATCCGGATCACCGGAAAGCGCGAAGGCGCGGTCGCCATCCTGGAGGTTTCCGATACCGGTCCCGGCGTGCCCCAGAAGACGAGGGAGCATCTGTTCGAGGCCTTCCAGACCTCCGGCCGCCCCGGCGGCAGCGGGCTTGGCCTCGCCATCGCGGCCGAGCTGGTCCGCGCCCATGGCGGCGACATCCATCTGGTCGAAGGCACGATCGGCGCCACCTTCCGGATCGTCATCCCCGACCGCCCGGTGGAACTCCTCTCCATCCGCAACGAGCGGGCGCGGGCGTAGCTAGGTCAGCGGCCGATCTGTGTCCGTCATTCCGGCGGCGCGTAGAGCCGAACCCGGAATCCAGAGGTTTTGGCGCGAGATTCCGCCCTTCTCGCTTCGCGAGCCCCGGAATGGCGGGGAGAGATCGTCATCTCCCTGCAAAATCTCCCCATCCCGGACCTTGCCAATCGGAGCAAGAGCGGCTAGTCAGAGCGCTCTTTCGCACCCCGCCGGCGCTGTCCGGAGGCTGCTTGCGGGCTTAAGCCCGCACTGATCGCGAAACACGCGCCCGTAGCTCAGCTGGATAGAGCATCAGACTACGAATCTGAGGGTCGGACGTTCGAATCGTTCCGGGCGCGCCATTTTCGATCTGCGCCAGACCGCGCAGGGATATCCCACCATTTCGCCAGCTTCGCAGCGCTATTTCCCGCTCTCGTCAGTGGCCGATGGAATGTGGCGTTGAAGGTCCATTCTGTCGTGCAGGATGCGGACAATTTCGATGGTCGTCTTGGACGCAACTCGGTTCATCAGGAAGTGACTTCCGCGATGTCCGTGTCGCGCGACGTGAAGCGTGTGAAGACCCTGGCCCCCGCAACGTCAGGACCGCGCGCAAGTTCGGCGATCGCCTGAATGAGCGTGTTCCGATAGATTCGAGACTGTCGGGGGCCGAAATTCTCGGTGGTCCATTTCAGGATATTCGCAAAATCGAGCTCTGCGGCACCGCCGAGACGAATACGCCATCTCTGCTCGGCCATGAGGCGACTATTCCGATGCTCGGGAAATAATCCTTTCCGAGAGATCATTCAAATAAGCGTGCAGGTCTCCCGCGGTTTCAAATTCCTTGAACTCGCCCCGGTCCAGTGCAGCGATTCCGACGCGAGCGGCTGCCCGCAGGGCCTTTAGCTTGCTCGCATCCTCGGCAGCGCGTTGCTCCACCAGTCGCAACCCGTCGCGCGACACCTCGCTGGCGTTCTGGTATCGGCCGGACTCGACGAGGGTCTCAATGAGTTCTTCCTGCCGTTTCGTCAGCACAACGTTTTTGGTTGGCATCGGCATCCTCTCCGACTGTTCGAGAACATGGAGCAGCTATGGCATATTATGCCATAGCCAATTCACCGGCACAGCCATCCGATCGGCGTCATGTGGCTGGCAGCCGCAGCGCATGAACGTCGAGCAGCTCGCGCTTTTGGCGCCGCCGTCATAGTGCCGCAGCGAAGCAATAGTGCCATCTTCATCGGCCGAGGCGCGCCACTCTACGCTGGAGCATGATACAGCGGCCAGCATGCACACTTCCCCGCGCAGGCGTGCTTCGCTGACGAAGCGGCCTTCACGCGACCCAACTTCGCCATGATGTGGAGGCAGTCGATGTCATGCGGTCGCACTGAGAGAGCAACGTTTGCATCGGCGCACTTCCGCGAGGCTTGTAGCTCCGCGCTCATTACCCGGCACGATGGGACGTCATGACCGCCTCGCCTCGGAGAGTCCTTGCCCATTCGGGTCCAACTGCTCTCGCTGCCACAGACACACAGCCATCCACGCGCAGCCGAGTGCAACCAGCAATCCATGAGCAATGCGGAGAGGCTGCGTGCCGAAGAATTGCGGAATGTACAGGGACATCGCGACGGCGAAGGGGACGCCGCTTGCCTTCGGATAGCGGCGGGAGCGCCAAAGCGCCATTGCGGTCGCAATCGCGGAGGCGGCAAGGAGCAGCAGGCCGGCAAGGAACATGGCGAGGCCGGGGCCGGAACGGATGACCTCGGCCAGGCCGAGCGGAGAGGCAGAGTTCAGCCGCAGCGCTTCCTGCCCCAGCGCGTGGAGGCCATACGCTTCGCCGCCGTAGAACGGCAGCGTAAAGCCTGTGCCAATCATGCTCAGGACGACGGCGACAAAGAGCAGGCGTTCGACCGACGTCCCGAGCAGAGAGCGTTGCAGCCCGAGCAGACCCGGCGGCAACAGGGTAAACGCCACAATTGCAAGCATGTGCGATGCCAGCCATGCCCCGGATCCAAAGGCTGCGGCGCCCAGTAAGGACCTCTCGTCGGAGAACGGGCGAAGCGCCGGGTAGATCACGAACAGGGTCCCGGAGATCACAAGAGCGCCGGCGCTGAAGCGGATACGGTTCGCAAACATCGGTTCCTCTAATGCGATTACATGAGCAGCCAGCCACGATCTCGCGGGCATGCCCCGCAAGCGCAGCGGATGGCTGATGCCTATCGCGGCAAGTCGAATGTCACCGGTGACGCGACGCCAATGATGGTCCTACACAACTTCGACGGTCGCGGCATCGAATTGGGTGCCGGCGCCACGATGGCGTGCCAGCACCTCGCCGGGGAGCTCCGAGACCGCGTTTTGCGGGGTGCTCTCCAGCATCGCATGGACGCGCTTAGCGGATGCCGTCAGCACTGCCGGATCGAGCCTGCCCCGATCCACGCCATCGATGATCGACTGCGCGAGGCCGCGGGCGCGTTCGGTGTCGGTCAGATGCGAGCAGATCATCAGCATGTCGTTGCCGGCGGCCATGAAGCGCGCGCCCGAGTCCGGCGCGTCGAGCCGGCCCGCCATCGCGCGCATGCCGACGTCGTCGGACACGATCACGCCGCGGAAATTCATCGCCTCGCGCAACAGCCCGTGCGTGATCGCGCGCGACAGCGTCACGGGATCGTTGGGGTCGAGTTTCCGGTAGAGGATGTGAGAGGTCATGATCATCTCGATGCCGCCATTGATTGCGGCGGCAAACGGCTTTAGCTCGCGCGATTTGATCTGGTCGAGGTCGAGATCGAGGACCGGCAATTCGTGATGCGAATCCACCTGCGTGTCGCCATGCCCCGGGAAATGCTTGCCGCAGGCCCGGACGCCCTGGCGTTCCATCGCCTTCGCGAACGGCAGCATCGACTTGATAACGTCGTCAACCGAGCGGCCGAAGGCGCGCTCGCCGATCACGGGGTTGGCGGGGTTGCTGTGAATGTCGAGCACCGGCGCGAAGTTCAGGTTGCAGCCGAGCGAGGCGAGCTCGACGCCCATGGCGTCGCCGACCTGCTCTGCGGTCGAGGCCCATCGCGCCGCGTAGGAAAATCGCGTGATCGGCGCCGGCGTCCGGCACACGCGCCCGCCCTCGTGATCGATGGCGATGAATTGCCTCTCGCGCTGCGAAGCGTCGCGGATCGCGGCGATCAGGTCCCGGTGGATCGACAGCCACTCCCGATAGGGCAGATCGTGACGGAAATTGCTCTTGTAGAGGATGACGCCGGCGGGCCTGAGGTCCCGCAACAGCGCGCGGTCGCGGTCATCGAGCACGCTGGTCGGCCGCAGCCCAATGAAGAGATGGTCACCGACCGTCGAAAGGAGGGAATCGTTCATCCGCCAGTGCCGCCACAAATCGTTTCGGTTGATTGAGATGGAGCTGGACGCAACGCGACCAGTCAGCCCCTATGCGAGCCTTAGAGCCGCCCGCGTCGCCGTCGCAATATTTCAAATTTCCTCAACGGAATCAATCTTCAAATCCAGGGCTACAGAGATCGGTTCACCAGCCGACAGTAACTCAGGCCTGCGCTTTCTTGCTCCATCCCGCGTCGAAGCGCGCAGGAATGTCCTTTGCCGCATGTTGCGACAGAAGATGGTCGATGGCGGAGGTGCGAACCGCATCGATCTCGGGAATGTCGGCATAGCCGAGATTGACGAGCCGCTTTGCGAAAAGGCGGGTGCGTCGTAATCAGGATCATGCTCTCGCGTCGGGCCGGCCGTGGCGGCAGCAGCCATCGGCTCCGGGCCATGATGTCTGCAAGCTGTTTGAAGATGCGCTCAAAGGGCGGACGTGGCGCGTTGATCGCCCCCAGCATCTCGTTTTCCAGAGGCGGATCGAGTTCCTTCCACATCGCCCAAGGCCTGGAGCGGCTTCCTCGTCCACCTCAAAATCCCGATGCTTGCGCGAGGGCAGCAGCAGGAGACCGATCGCGAGCGCCACCGCGCCCAGGAAGATGGAGAACACGATCGGTGCTGTGACCAGCACAGTAATCGTATAGCAATCCATCGCCAGCAGCCAGACAGCCAGGATCACACAGGCCAGCACGACCACTGGAAGAACCGCGTAGCCCCCGAGACAGGACGAGGCGATTCATCCGCAGTGTGACAGCGGAGTGAAGCGGGTCACGTCGCGCCGCACGAGCCACTGCTTTGATGGAGGCTCGCGACGTCGGACCGGCCCTGGCTTTCCGTGACCTGGATCAGGGTGATGGCCCCGGGCGTCACAATGCCCATTTGCGGCTGGGCGGAAAGGTAAGTGGTGGTGCCGGCGCGCAGATCGATGCTCACCTTCTCGCTTCCCTGTCCGAACAGATTGGTGCTGAGGGGCAGATTGTTGACGGCGACCTCGTGGCGGCCCGGAGGCAGATCGCAAGACACGAACCCGGCCGCCTGACTGCCGCCAATCACGCGTCCGTCGACGGCGTAGTTAGGCATGACCGCAAATCCCAGGGCCGACGAACGATAGATGATGAGGCGTGAGCCGCTTGGCTTGACGTTGTCCGTCAAGGCGATGTTGCCCGTCGGACCCGATGCACATCCAGAAAGTAACGCAGCGACGACAAAAATCCCCGGATACCGACGACGCATTCCAGCCCCTGATCATTCCAATGTCCCCCCGATATCATTGTCAGGGTGGTGTCCTAAGTCAACCGCGACCCTCGGTCGAATCGAGGAGGTCGCGGCAATTCATCCATGGCACGCTGCAAGGATGCGTGCGTTTACGCCGCAGCAAGCGCCGGCTGCACCGGGCGCCGCCCGATCATCAATGACAGCACGGCCGCGACGATGCCGGTTGCACCCGCGATCATGAAGGCTTGCAAATAGTCGCCCTGCCACGAGCGCATGAAGCCGGCGAAGAAGGCGGCGCAGGCGGCACCGAGTTGATGGCCCGCGACCACCCAGCCGAAGATCAGCGGCGCGTTCTTGTCGCCGAACGCTTCGTTGGCGATGCGCACGGTCGGCGGCACGGTCGCGATCCAGTCGAGGCCGTAAAACACTGCGAACACCGACAGGCTGACGAAGGAGAAATCCGAGTAGGGCAGGTAGATCAGCGATAGCCCGCGCAGGCCGTAATAGAAGAACAACAGCTTGCGCGGATCGAAGCGGTCGGTGAGCCAACCCGACAGGGTGGTGCCGAACAGGTCGAAGAATCCCATCAGCGCCAGCAGGCTTGCGGCCTGCACCTCGAAGATGCCGTGGTCGCCGCAGAACGCGATCAGATGGGTGCCGACAAGGCCGTTGGTGGTGAAGCCGCAGATGAAGAAGGTCGCGAACAGGAACCAGAATGTCGGCGTCTTCGCGGCGCGCACGAGGTTGCCGATTGCGGCGACGAACGGATTGCCCTGCGCCGGGCTTGCGGGCTGATCGTCATGCGCGCTGCCATAGGAGCGCAGGCCGATCGCGGCGGGCCGCTCCGGCAGCAGAAAGTACACCAGCGGGACGAGCGCCGCGCAGCACGCGGCGACCGTCAGCACCACCGGCTTCCAGCCGCCCCATTCGACCAGGCTCGCAAGGCCCGGCATGAAGATGAGGGTGCCGGTGGCGGTGCTCGCCGTCAGCAGTCCCATGACGAGGCCGCGATTGGTGGTGAACCAGCGATTGACGATGGTGGCGCCGAGCACGTTGGCGACCGCGCCCGAGCCGATGCCGGACAGCAGTCCCCAGCTCAGGAACAATTGCCACGGCGCGGTCATGAAATAGCTCGCAGCCGTCGAGGCCGACATCAGCGCCAGCGCGCCCAGCACCGTGCGGCGGATGCCGAAGCGCTGCATCACCGCGGCGGCGAAGGGACCCGCAAGGCCATAGAGGAAGATGCCGACGGCGGCCGAGGACGAGATCACGCTGACGTCCCAGCCAAAGGCTTTCTGGAGCGGCAGCATCAGCACGCCCGGGGTCGCGCGCAGGCCGGCGGAGGCCAGCAGCGCCAGAAAGATTACGGCGACGACCACGAAGGCGTAGTTCGGGCCGAAAGGACGCCTGGAAACGGGAGAGGATTGAACGGAGGCTGGAGGCATGTTACTTACCAGTACGTATTGCGATGCGATACCAATACGTACCGGTTAGTAACATTGTCAAGCCCCCGTGCCTGAAGTCGGACGAAGCCAGATGACGAAAAAAGCCGAAAAGCCTGCCGCCGCCCCGATCCGGGCAGCTGACAGAATCCGGGCCTCCGCCAGCGAGCTGTTCTACCGCGAAGGCATCCGCGCCGTCGGCGTCGATGAGGTCGTGGACCGCGCCGGAGTGACAAAACCCAGCCTCTATCGCAGCTTTGCCTCCAAGGACGATCTCGCCGCCGCCTATTTGCGCGACTACGATCTGAGCTTCTGGGAGAATTTCGAGCGCCCCGGCGGCAAAACCTACAGCAATGCGCGCGATCATGTGCTCGCCTATATCGGCCAGCTCGCGCCGCGCGCCGTCGCCAAGGGCTACCGCGGCTGCGGCCTCAGCAACGCCGCGGTGGAATATCCGGCGCGGGACAATCCGGCGCGGCAGGTTGCCGAAGCGCACAAGAAAGTTTTCCGCAAGCGCCTGCGCGAGCTCGCCGCCGCGATGGGCGCGCGTCAGCCGAACGTGCTCGGCGATGCGCTGCTTTTGCTGATCGAAGGCATCTATGTCACCGGCCAGCAATCCGAAAACGGCCCCGCACAGTCGGCGCTCGCGGCGGCGAAGCTGCTGATCGATGCGAGTGTGAAGGCGGGGTGAGTGCGGCGCACCGCGTCATTGGCCGGGCAGGCGGCTGAACTCGCCACCAGAGTTCGCACCCTTCCAGGAACTTCCATTTTTTCCCAACGTTAGACCGGCGGCTCGCACAAGCGGCCGCCTGGCGTGATGAAGAACCTTTCCAACGCAGAATTTTCCCCCGAGGTGATCGAGCTCATGACCACCGCCCTGGAAGCTGCGGTCGCGACCCTGCCGGAGCCGGTGCATTCCTCGCACGTCACCGCGCTCGCCGAGTCCATCCTGCGTACGGCTAGTGCGGGCGAGCGTGATGTGGCGAATTTGCAGAGGATCGCCTTGCTGGAGCTGCAACTGGCGCCGCGCAACTGATGAGGCCGTCATGAAGACGATAGCAGCTGTTATCATTGCACTGTCCGCCGCGTCGCCGGTCCCTGCCCAGGCTGCCAACTGGACGACGTATCGCATTCCCGAATCCGGAACATCGGTCGATATTCCCACCTCGGTCTTCACGGAACAGGCAGGGAAGCCCGACGGATATGGCCAGAAATTTCGCACGCCAGACGGCGACGCCGATCTCACCGTGCAGGCCGTTCGGCGACAACAGGGAATTTCGCCTGCCGGATTCCTCGCTGCGAAGCAGCCGCCGTCGGGAATCGTCTACAAGCGGGTCACGCCCGGCTTCTTCGTGGTTTCCAGCGTCAAGCGCGACAAGATCTGGTACGACCGCTGCAACTTCACGAGCCGTTACGTGCATTGCGTGCTGATCAACTATCCCGCGGCTGAGAAGCGGCAATGGGACCAGGTCGTGACCCGCATCAGCCACAGCCTGAGTGGCGGCTGAATCGTCGCAAGTAAAAGCCGTCCGACCGGCAACGCGAGGAGAAAGACCGCGCACGTCATCCGCTGTTCATCTGCTCCCGAGCGCGGCGGGCCTTGGACAGCCCGCCGCGCGGCGGCGTCAGTCGACCTCCTGGACGACTACGCGCGACTCGGGATCGACCAGCATCACGTGGCTGCCTGAATAGACGTAGCGATATTTGGTGAGCGACGGACCCCAGTCGCTCGGCACAGGCGCGAGCTCGACGTCGCGCGGGACCGGCGAGCCGACCACGATCTTTTCGCGCGTCTCGACCGGACGGATCTTGTGCTCGGTGACGTAGGAGTGGATCCTGGTGCGGTACTCCGGCTCGATCTGCACGGTCGCACCGTGCGCTGCGCCAGTCGTGGTCGTGGTCACGGTGGTTTGCGCCATTGCGCTCGTCGACACGAGCAGAGCGGCGGCTGAAATCAGCATGAACTTCTTCATCGCATTCTCCCTCGCCGCTGGATGCGGCGCTGCGATGAACTCGTGATCCGCCCGCTCGGTTCCGTTAAGAACAGGGAACATTCGCTGGATTTTCCCATTGCCCTTCCGGGAGCAGCGCATTGGAGGAGAGGAAAATGCCCGTATTGATTCTTTGGGCCGTGCCCGCAATCCTGGTCGTGGGTGGTGGCATCTATCTCATTGGCCATATGCACTAGACGCAGAAGCCCCGGTTTCCGGGCAACGCAAGGAGGCCTGAAAACCGGGGCCAACATGTGCCGCGCAGCAGGCGTGGCGACGTCGAGCCAATAGCCGGCGTTGGCCATCGGAACTGCGCTTTCTCCTGCTTGTTGACGCGACATGAAGTGGCTTACTGCCGCCCTGGCCGTCTTGGTGCTGTGCCTGCTCGTCTACGCAGGTACGGCATTCGTCTCCCTTGCCGGTCTCGTCGCGGCCGCGCGCAGCGGTGACGCCGACCAGATTCTCGCCCGGACCGATCTTCCGCGCGTGCGTCACGCGTTTGTCGATCAGCTCATCGACGCCTACCTTCGCCGTCTCGGACGCGAGCGACCCATCAAGCCCTTCGAGCGTCTTGCCATCAACACTTTCGGCGCCAGCCTGGCGGATGATCTCGCAGGCAAACTGATGACGCGGGAGAACATTGCCGTCCTGCTGCAAACCGGGACGGTGCGAAGCAACGTGGAAATCGGCACCATTCCGCCGCTTGCGGATATCGACCTTTCGAACGTCACGGCCATCATGCGGCGCCTCGTCCTGGTCAAGCCGGTGGAGTTTTCCTTGCGGCTGGGCGCGAGTGCAGACGCTGGCAGTATCAGCATGCACTTTGCCGGCAATGGCTGGCGACTCTCAGCGGTGAACCTTCCGGCGGCAATGTTGGCAAAGCTGGTGGAGCGATTGCCGACGCGCTAGCAAGTTAGCGCCACCCCAGCGCCGGCGCCACATGCGTCAAAATCGCCTCGATCGCATGCGCGCAATAATCGACGCCGAGCTGGTTCGGGATGGTGAGCAGCAACGTGTCGGCCTCGGCGATCGCCTCGTCCTGTTTGAGCTGCTCGATCAGCGCATCGGGCGCGGCGGCATAGGAGCGGCCGAAGATCGCCCGTGTGCGGGGATCGATGAAGCCGATCTGGTCCTCGCCTTCGCCGCTCCGGCCGAAATAGGCGCGGTCACGATCGTCGATCAGCGCAAAGATGCTGCGGCTGACAGACACGCGCGGCTCGCGGGCGTGGCCGGCCTCTTTCCACGCCGCGCGATAGGCGCGGATTTGCGCCGCCTGCTGCACGTGAAAGGCCTCGCCAGTCTCGTCGTTCTTCAGCGTCGAGCTCTGCAAATTCATGCCAAGCTGCGCGGCCCACACGGCGGTCGCATTCGAGCCGGCGCCCCACCAGATCCGTTCGCGCAAGCCTGGCGCGTGCGGCTCCAAGCGCAGCAGTCCCGGCGGATTTGGAAACATCGGCTGCGGATTGGGCTCTGCAAACCCATCGCCGCGCAAGAGGTCCAGAAAGACTTCCGCGTGGCGTCGGCCCATGTCGGCATCGCTCTGGCCGTCAGCCGGCCGATAACCAAAATAGCGCCAGCCATCGATCACCTGCTCGGGCGAGCCGCGGCTGATGCCGAGCTGGAGTCGCCCGCCGGCGATGAGATCGGCGGAGCCCGCATCCTCGATCATGTAGAGCGGGTTCTCGTAGCGCATGTCGATCACGGCCGTGCCGATCTCGATTGTGCTGGTTTTCGCGCCGACAGCGGCGAGCAGCGGAAAGGGCGACGCCAGCTGTCGCGCGAAATGATGCACGCGAAAATAGGCGCCGTCGGCGCCGAGCTGTTCCGCCGCAACCGCAAGCTCGATCGATTGCAGCAACGTATCCGCCGCCGAGCGCGTCTGCGATTGCGGCGAGGGTGTCCAGTGTCCGAAGGACAGGAATCCGATCTTTTTCATGGGGGCAACATAGGAACGATCGGAAGAGTTTGCGATACGTCGGCCCGGAGGAAGATGCGTGTGCTCGCATGTGCCACGCGTCGGGACAAGCCGGCCTAAGCAGTTTGACTGGCTTTGCGGCTGTCATCTTCGAACGGCGGACGACTGAGATGCCTTGTGAGGCGCCCTTCAGCGCCCATCCGTGCCGCTCTAGTGTGAGGGATTACAGTTTAGCTCCTTGATCCTGCCGGCGGCGTCAAACGCAAGGAGCGCGCTCATAACGCCAGTATTGGTTACGTAGGAGATAATGGTGCCGTCGTCTTGCAAGGGATTGAGATCGTCCAACTTGCCTGCCGGATGCTCTCGGAGGCGATCGACCCAATAGGCACGAAGTGCCTCGCGGCTAGTAATGGTTTTGACGCCGCCGCCGCAGCCGCAGCGAACCACGGCATCTTCGGCATACATTTCCAAGATCGCCTCGACATCGCCGGCGCGGTAGGCATCGAGCCAGTCAATCGCGGCCGCCATCGGGTCAAATGACATGTTTTCGCACCCAAATGCCCTCAAAGCTCGCGGTTCCAAGCCGAGTTGGCCCCGCTAAGCCTCTTTCTTCGTTCGATTAATTGTATTTTAATACCTCGCCCGGCCTCGGCCATATGCCAAAGCCCATAGATGGCCGGGCCGAGGCAGAGTCCATGTTAGACAGGTCTGCGAAGCATGGGATATTCGAGCCCAACCGGCTCGTGATCGTAGATCGACAACCGATCGTTCTACAGGGGCTGCAATCGATACTCGGAGCACAGCAGGACTTCGACGTTGTCGCATCATGCAGCGATGGGACAAGCTGCCTCGAAGCCATCCGGAATTGGACACCCGAGGTCGCGCTTATTGCCGACACCCTGCCAGATCTGACGGTAACCGAGATCCTGGCGATTGCGAAAGCTGACAATCTTCCCACGCGCCTGGTGTTCTTTACCGAGTCCGAACTCAACCCCGATCTGACCGCAGCGATTGCTGCTGGCGACTGCAGTGCTATTTCGAAGTACGCCTCCCCCGACACCATGCTGCGACAACTGCGGCTGTTGACGAAGCGCAGTGTGTCGCCCGAGCATTTCCCTCTCTCGCCAACCGGCAAGGAAGCTGACAAGGAAGCTGGCGGCGACGGCAAAATTGATAAGAAGCTGGAGCTATTGACGCACCGGGAACGTCAAATTGTGCGGCTTGTGTCAGAAGGAATGTCGAACAAGGAGATCGCGCGCCGGCTAAACGTTTCACCAGGGACAGTCAAAGTACACCTGTACAATATATTTCAGAAGCTTGAGATCACCAACAGGACTGTGCTCGCGACCCTCGCGTTGCTAAAACATCCCTCCGGCTTCGGCACACTCGCGCTGGCCTTTCTGGCGATCGCCATTGCGGACGAACTCAAGGCGTCGGAAGCGAACGACATATTTCCGCATGACAACAGCATCGGCCATGCGGGCGAGCGCGCCGAATATGAGCCCTGGAAAAAAGCCATTCTCCGGCATCTCATGGTCTGGGAATCCGGCGAGACGCTCCCGCTCAGCCAGAGAGAGTTTTTGGCCAAGGCGAGCCAAATCACGACTACGGCGGCGGCAATGGAAGCGCTGCGCGCAGCCGAGCAATCTGCAGGCTCAAAACATTGGAAAGGCTTCGGTCCTGTTGGATCGAGCACGCCCAATCTTCCTGCGCCTCTGCTGCGAGGAACCGGTGACACGCAGATGGGAGGCGAACCGGCCGCGGACCATCAATTCCCGCGGCTGACTTCCAATCCGACGTTGATTGATGGAGGGTATGGCACCCTCGCCACTCTCGCCGGTGCGTTGATCTACGCACTGCACGACCCCCATCTCGCCGTGCAGTCGGGCAAGGCGTCGATCGACAGCTTCGTCGTCGCCGGAGAGAATGCGACCATAAAACTGGCCGCGATCACCCATGCCGACGCCAATCACGTAGACAACCCAGCCCCGGGTTTCGCGTCGCACGATTTCCGCCTGCCTTCCGGAGATGTGACCAGCGGAAACGGAAGCGTCGCGGCAGAAGACGCTCGGAGCCAAATGAGTCATGGCGCCGAGGGGAACGCACTAAGACCTGTTCGCTTGATGGACGCCGGTCACGATGCCAGTGTCGGCGGATATAGCCGCGATCAGCTGTTGGGCGGCAGAGATGATAAAAACGTCGTTCATCGCTCCCCGACCGATTCCGATTCGAGCTCTTCGCACTCTGTCTTCGATCTCGCATCCGGGTCGAGCAGGATCAATCTTGCGGCTCTAGGAGCGCTTGCGTGGCTGCAGATGACAGCAGCAAGCAAGTCTATACCGCCACATACCCTCGCATGGATCTACAACTCCGCGAGCAATGAAACGGTCGTGTATGTGAATCCGACCGATCAAGTTCTTGATATCGGAGACCACAGTCTGCTGGAAATCCATCTGCAGGGGATTGTATCCGTCGCGGAGTCGGATTTCGTCAGCCAGCAAGAAGGCGCAGCTGTCGCCATCACCCTGGAGAAGCTCGAAGCAGCGCTGACATCGGCGAGCACAATCGATGAGACTGTTCTGAGTAAGGACGATGTCCATGCCAGCACCGAGGCGAGCGAGAGCACGCTCGGGACGGCTGGAGTTTGGGCCGTTCTGGCCGACGACGGCTCGAGGTTCCAGTTCGGGCAGACTCGGACCGGCTTGGCAGCATCGACGACGTCCACAACCTCCACTGGCGAGTCCGCGGATGCAACGGAAGAGAGCGACGGTGCGTCTGCCGTGTCGGCTCAAATATCATCAATCGAGCCTGCTCGTAGCCCGGCGGCGACGGCAGTCGAAAACGTCACATTGAAGAGTGGTCCGATCAATTCGGACACCGGCGTTTCGTCGACTGGGCCGAACGAGATCGTCCAACCGAGCGTCGCAACGGCCGCCAGCGCGGACCACGGCAACTCGCAGCACGCAAAGGCGACGGCAACGGAATCGACTGAAGCTGACTACAAACCGGGCAATGGCGCCGAGCATCACGCTGCGGCTTCGGAAGCTCCGCGGGGGTCAGCGAAGAAAGCGGAATCAAGCGGAATCGAACACGACAACTCGGGGCACTCGAACTCTGCAAACGCGCCGGATGCAACCGAGAGCGTCGCAACGGCCGCCAGCGCGGACCACGGCAACTCGCAGCACGCAAAGGCGACGGAATCGACTGAAGCTGACTCCAAACCGGGCAATGGCGCCGAGCATCACGCTGCGGCTTCGGAAGCTCCGCGGGGGTCAGCGAAGAAAGCGGAATCAAGCGGAATCGAACACGACAACTCGGGGCACTCGAACTCTGCAAACGCGCCGGATGCAACCGAGAGCGGCGCAACGGCCGACAGCGCGGACCACGGCAACTCGCAGCACGCAAAGGCGGTAGCGACGGAATCGACTGAAGCTGACTCCAAACCGGGCAATGGCGCCGAGCATCACGCTGCGGCTTCGGAAGCTCCGCGAGGGTCATCGAAGAAGGCAGAATCAAGCGGAGTCGAACACGACAACTCGGGGTACTCGAACTCTGCAAACGCGTCGGATGCAACCGAGAGCGCCGCAACGGCCGCTAGTGCGGACCACGGCAACTCGCAGCACGCTTCGGAGCCAGGGCCTGAAAAGGCGGCGGCCACGGAGTCGACTGAAGCTGGCCTCAAACCGGACAACGGCGTCGGCAACGCCACCGAGCATCACGCTGCGGCTTCGGAGGCTGCACAAGGGGCAGCGAAGACGGGAGAACCAGGCGGCGTCGACCACGGAAAATCCGGGCATTCCACCGCCGCAAACGCACCGGACGCAGCCGAGACCGATCCGGGCGTCGCAACGGCCGCCAGCGCGGACCACGGCAACTCGCAGCACGCTTCGGAGCCAGGGTCTGCAAAGGCGGCAGCCACGGGATCGACCGAAACTGGCGTCAAACCGGACAACGGCGCCGCCGAGCCTCACGCCGCAGCTTCGGACGCTACGGGAGCAGCAGCCGCAGTGAAGACGGCAGAACCGGTCGTCGTGGAACACGGCAACTCGGAGCACGATTTAAACTCAACCTCTGCAAATGCGCCGCAAGCAGCGCAGCACGCTGCGCAATCTGCTGCAATCGCATCAGAAGACATACAGCTGGCCAACGCTGCGTTGACCGGCGGCGCAGACAAAGAACAGGTGTTCCGCTTCGATAGCGGCGTAACTCCTTCGAGTCTCGTCGCGGTTGTCGAGCCCAAGGATCTTAATGATCCGCTCGATCCGCACGTTCCGCTCGGCCAGGGAGAGGACCTCGAGATGATCGTCAAAATGGGCCCTGATGCACCGGACGAACACGCGGCCAACCACGGCAACAGTGGTCCGCATCACGCCACTGTAGCTGTGCCTCATGACCTTCTGATTTGAAGCGTTGCATCGTCATGGACTGAAATGGGCAGGAGCGCGACAGCGAGGGCTGAGCAGGCTGCCGCATGCGCATATAAGCTGGTAACCCTCCGCGTCCGCAGCATCGCGATTTCAGCTTCTGGGCCCATTACCGAAGCCCGCATGGTCCATCCATGGGTCGGCTCGCTGGGATTAGCCGGATATGGCTCAGCTCGAGCGTGATTGCCGCTTGTGACCCATTGCAGACTTGTGCGACACGCACGCGTGACCTGAAGGCAGGTCTGGAATTCTACTGCCCTCTAAGCTTTGAGCTATCGTCGTAACCTAAGCTAAACCAAGCCGAGAAGCGGAAGCTTTACTTATGATCTCTACCTAGAGTCGCGGGCAACGTCGGAGATCTACGTGGGTTGGAAGCTTTTTGCATTCTTCGCTGTCTTGCTCGCGTGTTATGGCATCGCCGACGCTGGGGCCTCCAGTGCGGTGCAGATTGTCGGCCTTGTAATTGAGGTGCTTTCGGCCAGCGGTCTTGTGCTGATGGCGTTTGAAATTGACTTCCTTCCCGGTACTTTTTGGCGCGGGTTCGCTGGAGCCTATTTTGCGTATTATTCTTTTTGGTTTGCCGAGAAAGCTTTCATCACCGAGGGCGGGCCTGCGTCCGTCATCATCGAAAATGCGCTCACATTCGCTGTCTTTCATATGGCCGTCGGCTACGGGCTTTGGCTGAACGGTTCGAGGCATGAGCAGCACGGCGCCGCGCGTCAGGTCACTGGCTAAGACCATATAGCAGACGGTTAGGGCGCCAATGTACCTCCTCACTGCTTGTCTGATCGTGGTAGTTGTGAGTGCCGCGGTATCGCTTCGTCGATCCAGAAAGCTATCACAGCCTCAGTGGGCTACCCCGGCCCAGCGGCTCGCAGCACGGCGGCGGGCGCTTTGGCCGACAATCTGCGCGGGGTTTTGTCTGCTGGGGCTGCTTGGATTTCATCACTTTCAACAGCCAGAACTTGGTCCCACCGCGACGACCTATCTCATGATGCTTGCTGCCTCTTTCTTCGGCGGTTCGTTCCTTGGCGTCATTGGCGGGATGGATTGAGGTAGAGGGGATCAACACAAGGCAAAAGCGCACCGGATTGCGACAACTGACAAGCTGCCATATCTTTGGCATCGTCCTGTTGATGTCCGGATTTGGCCCGGACCCGACCTGTGAAAGGGGGGCAGAGCATTTCTGCTCTGCCCCCGGATTCAGACGTCTACCTGTTCCGCTATTGCCAGTGCGTCATCGACCTCGATTCCCAAATAGCGGACGGTGCTCTCGATCTTGGTATCTCCCAACAGAAGCTGCACAGCTCGCAAGTTGCCTGTGCGTCGGTAGATAAGCGTCGCCTTTGTTCGACGGAGAGAGTGCGTGCCGAATGCGTGAGGGTCTAGCCCTATACCGACGAGCCAACCAGATAGCAGCCGGGCGTATTGCCGGGTGGTCAGGCCGCGACCTAGTTCTCTGCGGTCTGTGAACAGACAGTCGCTTGGCTTCTTGCCGGTTGCCCTGAGATAGTCGTCCAGAGATTGCCTGGGCGCTTCCGTGAGTTCGAATTTGACCGGCCGTCCCGTCTTCTTCTGCCGCACGCTCGCTCTATCGGCCGCACAACCGCTCGGCGCAACATCACCGACTTTTAAGGCGACTACGTCGCAACCACGGAGTTTGCTGTCGATTGCGACGTTGAACAACGCCAGGTCTCGAATGCGACCCTCGACCTGAAACTTCGTCCGAATGGACCAAACGTGCTTGGGGCGTAGTGGCGGCTTCGCGCCAATGATCTTCCCCTTGTTCCAGGGAGTTCGCTTAGATACGACCGTGGGAGCACTTTCCAGATCAGCCATATGGGCCTCCTCAATTGGTGAGGTTGGCCATTTTGCTCCTTAAGCCGCCGTCGGCTGTTAGACCATTTCAGACCTAAGCGGGATCGAAACGACGGAAAGAGCGGCGCTTCTGACCCCAGTGGACGTTAGCCCTCAAGGCACCGCCCAAGCGCAGACCTTCACAGAATCCTTTCCCGCTCCCGCAAGGCAAGTTGGATTGTCGCTGAATTTGTGGGAACGCAGGTGGTGGATGATACAGCGCGCGTTGGCGCAAGCTGACTTCGCAACGCGTCGCGCCTGATCTACAGCGCCAAGTAACTCCAAGGGTCCGGCCAGCAAAAATGGGAAGTTGGGAAAATTCCGGTTGGCCCTCAATATGCTTCCCGTGGGCGCGCGGGCCCGGGCACGATATCGATCACGCCTTTCCGGTGCGCGTCACGCTCCCTTGCGATCCGATGAAGGGCGTGCTCGAACATTGGAGCGTGCCTGGGGCCGGCGCGCCTCTGTTTCCGCTTTAACGCCTGCTCGATCGCGACGAGGTGCTTGTGATACCTCCTTCGCTTGTCCTCATGGCCGAAGCCTCGCCGACGAGCGCCCGCATGCGCCTTCGAGAAGAAGCGATCGAGCACCCGCTCAGTGTGCTGCCTGCGCTGCTCCGTCGGTTTGTCGAAGGGTGCGCGCATCAGGGCGTCGACCGTCGTATCGACGAGCCACTCGGTGAGCGCGTTATCGGCGCCGAACTCGGCCTCGAGAAACAGCTTGGCCGACGCCTTTACGAGTTCGCCCGCGCGCGACCGGAGTGCAGGGATGAAATACGGAACAACAATCGCGGCCAAGCTGAGCCCCGCGATCGGGAGCGCACCTGTTTCGCCGATTTCCAGGAGGTCTTTCACTCGCATCGAAGAACTCCGGCAGTGGATGTAGGATAGACCGTGACCGCCAGCGGCGCAAACGGTTACGTCCTTGCCGCTCCCTCGAATCCCTCCATCACTCGCATCAGGGTCGGGTCGGAGATGACGGGTGCTCCAGCGAGGTCAGGTTCTGGCCTGATGAGAAGAACGCTGTAACCGGCCGTTCCAAGAAGCTTGGCGCTGCCAGGCAGTTCCGGGTTTGTCGCAAATTGGGCCCAAGGCTGACTAGCTAAATCCTGGTCCAAGCGTCTGCTTTCTAGTGTAGACCGGAAGCTGCTTGTCGCGACCTAGACCGTCGTTTTGACCCTTAGCGGACATTGGCCCGCGGCGCAGTCAAAACGGTTTAGCTGCTTGTGCGGACCCAATCAAAGCTTACTGCCAGGGCTACGATGAGTACCGCAACGTGTGTGACCGCTTTGATGCTCTTTGTCATGGATGACCTCTCGATCATGAAGCCCAGCCCCATTACGAGTACAACCATGAACGGAACTATCAATGACATAGGTCTCACCGCTCTTTGTCCAGTCTCGTACCACCTTAGTAGTGACCAGCCACCAAAGCCTAAAAAAGCTATGCTCACGGCAAGCGCAAAGAGCTTCGCCAGGTCGTCTTTGAACCCTGCGAACAAGAAGGAACTCAATGTGCGCCTCCCTGCTACCGTTCTTGCGTGAAGATACCCTGCGACCAAGGCGACGAAGGCTGGCACGAACAGGAGAGTAGCGACGTAAGATAGGCCAAAGTAGTCGGCTTTGACGTGAGGAAAAACTATTTCGCGGCCGCCGATCCTCAGCGCCAGCCATACAAAGGCGACAACGCCCCACGCAAGCACGAAGCAACGCAGGATGCTTAAGGTCGTGCCTGCCAAGCCATCAAGGGGCCTAGCCACCCACATGCCGGCCTTTCGCGCTGGTACAAGGAGCATTGCAAAGATCAACGCCCAAAGAATGGTGAGAATAGCCAGTTTGTCCATGTGATAATCATCAGAGGCGATAGTTAAGGAAATGATACTCGCGCAAATTGAATAGCTGTGGATTATGGCCCTCGGCCGCTTTACAGGACGTCGTTCAAGGCCGGGAGCAGGGGTTGTAAAGGTCCGCTATTGGCCCCTTGCTGACTCGCAAAAGCGAATCGGCTCTGTCCGGTTTCAAAGGCAGAACGGGCACGGCCTATTTCGCGGGCTTCATGAGTGCATGCCCTGCCGCCTCTGTGCCCGCATTGGTGCCCGCGCCCGGACTTACGCCTCGGTGGAGTTCTGTGCAGCCTCGAACACATCGCGTGCGGACGTCGTACCCGCTACGTGCTCCGTACCCTCGACGCCAAGGTCCATCCATCCTACATTCACGGCCTCGAACATTTCTTCGGCGGGTCCGGTGCGGCCCTTCGGGATGCCGAATTGCTCGAACGCTTTCGCCCACCCTGCACGCGGGACTGCAAAGGCTTTCACGTCGAGATTCAGCACTTCACCCAATTGCTCCGCAACTTCATCCGCGGTGACCATCGAGCCAAGCTCGACGATGCGCTGCCCTGACCACGCTGGCCCGGTCAAAAGGGTTGCGACCTCCGCGCCGATGTCGTTCGTCGCGACCATCGTCGATTTCCGGTTGGTCGGATTGTAGTAGACCGGTAGCGTTCCGCCCTGGGCGACCTGCAAGCCATAGAGGAAGTTTTCGAAGAAGCCGCCTGCTCGCACAAATGCGACTGGCGATGTAACGTCGCGAAAACCTTGCTCCAGGAGGGACAATGCCGTGATCATCCCGATCCCGCTGGTTCTGTTCGCACCCATCGGCGAAAGCGCAACCACTCGCGGCGGCGCCGCCTTGCTGAGCGCCGCGACATAGTTCGCAATCACGACCTTGGCTTCCTTGTAGTCGGGCGAGGGAGCCCAGACGGCCGGCAACATGACAAACGCGCCTTCGACGCCTTTGAGCGCCCGCTCGATGGCTGCCGAATCATTCCAATCACCGTCAACCAGTTCCACGCCTCGGTTCACCCAGCTTGACGCCTTCTCGCGATTGCGGACCAGCGCGCGTACTTCCTTGCCGCGCTTCAACAGATGTTCTGCCGTTGCGCCGCCCACTCTTCCCGTGATTCCCATTACTAAAAACATGTGTTCTCTCCTGATCTTGAGGGACAGAGCACTGCCCCTGTTGGTTCAACGGATGAGCGGTAGAATGGCCCGGATACGGGAATCGCGCGCGTAGAGGCCGCCCCATGTCATCGCACCCAGAAGCAGGGAAATGATTTCCGGCGGCGACCCCAACTCGCCGATGCGAACATGAGCGCAGATGGCACCTCCCAGAAAGCCCGTCACCAGGATCGCGCCGAGGACGGTGGTGGCCGGGATAGCGTAAAGGATGGCGCAGGCGAGGACGATCGGACCCACGACGCGGGTCGCCTCCATCGCGAACCCGGTTTCCTGCAACATGCTCGCGATCTGCGCTGGCGCGAACAGCTGAATAGTCCCATCCACCATCAGAGCGATGACGACAAACGCGCACATCAACCGACCGGCCCACAGGGCGCGATGCAAGGTCACAGTTTCAGGCACCTGATGTAGATTCATAGCTTCGGACACTTGTTGTTCTCCGATGGGGTCCCAACATTTCGAAGCTTATTGTGTCTCTTTGGGGTGATAAGCCTGGGTAAATTGAACTGTGTATTGCGGCTTGGACCAATAGGGGACGAGACGCTGATTGCCCGTCCACTGGGCCTGTTGCGCATGGTCAACGCTGCCAGTCCCGCCTATCTGGCGCGCTATGGCATCCCTCGATCGCTGGAAGATCTCCAGCGTCAGGAACATCGGACAATTCATTTTTCGACGATGCTGGGCGCAAGACCTTATGGATGGGAATATCCGGCCGGCGACAGCTATGCGACGCTTCAGTTGCCGGGTGCGCTACACGTCAACAGCGCGCAGACCTACGAAGCCGCCGCTCTCGCCGGCCTTGGCCTGATTCAGGCGCCACTCTTGGGGATTGGCCGATACATAGAAAGCGGAGCGCTTGTGGAGATCATACCCGATTTTCGTCGCCGGGCGCTCGCCGTGTCCCTCGTCGTAGCACATCGGAGCAATCTGTCGCGCCGAGTCCGCGCATTCATGAAATGGATCGAAGGTGTGCTGACGCCGTATCTGGAATAGCGAGACGAACAGCTTCGTCCGGCCCTTCGAAATCGACATTGATGTTTTGGTGTGGGTGCGCAACCGCCACCTTCGCGGCAGAGAGAAGCCGGTCCAAGCGCATTTGTTTTTTCTGGGGAGCGCTGTTCTTTCCTCTGTTTCCTGCTCAATGGTTCGTCTTGGGACTGTTGCCAAGAAAGTAAGGCCGCCTTTGAGCCTGCATTGGTGCCCGGCCGTGTTGACGAAGCCGTGACGCTTCAGGCGTAGGCAACCCAGCCGCGGAAGGTGAAGCCGGTATAGAATAGCGTTGGATCGGAGAAGCCAGCCTCGCGGAGAATCGCTTCATCCTGCGCGGGAGCGAGAATCTCGATATGGTTGGTGACGGCGTCCCGCGCGGCAGCCGCCTTGTCGGGCTCGACGCCGGAGGCGGCCAGGAACGCGGAGTACCGCGACAGCCACAGCGGGCGCTCGTGTTTGCCATTGGGCGCGCTCAAATGGGCGGCCACGAAGGGCGCGCGCGGCTTCAGGCGGCGCCGGATTTCCGAGGCGATGCGACGCCGTTCCGCGGCATCGACGAAGTGCAGGGTCAACAGGCAGGTGGCGCCGTCGAACGGTCCTTCCGGCGCATCGTCGATATAGCCTTGATGAAGACGCGCGCGGGGCGCCGACGGTCCGAGGGTTTTCCTGGCGAGCCCCAGCATTGCTGCGGACGGGGCCACGCCGTCGAAGCTCCAGCCCTGATGCGCTTCTGCAAACGCCTTCAGCTCCAGCCCGCCGCCCGCGCCGAGGACGAGCACTTGCGCATTCTCGGGCGCCTGCTCGGCCAGGAGGATCGCCGCCATGGACAGCATTGCATTGTAGCCGGGAACGAAGCGGGGCGGACCTTCCGTGTATTTCGCCACGGCTTGCGGATCGGAGAACATGGTTTGAATGTCGGTCATGATGTTGCCTTGCCGAAAGAAGCCAGTCACGCGTGATGCGCGCTGATGTCGCGGATCTTGCGGGACCCCAGCCGCTTGCGCAGATCGTCGCCCAGCATGAACGGATGCGGTGGTGAGCTGCAGATTGGAAACCGGAATGTCAAATTGGCGATAAGGGCGCGACGTGTTGCTGCTGGAAAGCACACCAGACGTTGCGGCTCATGACGCAGCGTGAGCGCATCGCCCCCATGCGCCCGACCAATAACATCATGCGCCTGTTTTGCCCGACGGGTCAAGCGATTTACGGTTTTTCGGAAAGATCGTGCTCAAGGGACAAATTCAGGCGCGGTGACGATTCATGCCGATCTCATTGCGCTTCAAGCTGTTGATTTCGCTGTCCCCGGCTACAGTGCATGGGGTTGTTTTCGTTTTTTGTTCCGAAGGCGTCAGGCGAGATTCGGCTCTCGCCCGCTACTTCATCACCCGCAGGCCCTTGGTCGTGAACCGCTGCGTCTTGTCGCCGGGACGCACAGGCCGCCTGGTGCCGGCGGCCTTGCCGGTGCCGGGCGGCTGGTGCGCGGGCACGAGTTGGTGGGGCTGCGAACCGATCAGGTCGCGGCGGCCCATCTGGATCAAGGCTTCGCGCAGCACCGGCCAATTGTCGGGGTCGTGGTAGCGGAGGAACGCCTTATGCAGGCGGCGCTGGCGCAGGCCCTTGATCGCCTCGACCTTGTCGCTGCCGCCGCGGCGCACGCCGCGCAAGGGATTGACGCCGGTATGGTACATCGCGGTGGCGGTCGCCATCGGCGAGGGCAGGAAGGTCTGCACCTGGTCGGCGCGATAGCGGTTCTTCTTCAGCCACAGCGCGAGGTTCATCATGTCCTCGTCGGTCGTGCCCGGATGCGCCGCGATGAAGTAGGGGATCAGGTAATATTTCTTGCCGGCCTGCTCGGCGGCTTCATCGAACATCCGCTTGAACTTGTCATAGGCGCCGATGCCCGGTTTCATCATCTTGTCGAGCGGGCCGCGCTCGGTGTGCTCGGGCGCGATCTTGAGGTAACCGCCGACGTGATGGGTGACGAGCTCCTTGATGTATTCGGGGCTCTCGACCGCGAGGTCGTAGCGCACGCCTGAGGCGACCATCACCTTCTTGATGCCCTTGGTCTCGCGCACCTTGCGATAGAGCCGGATCAGATCGTCATGCGAGGTGTTGAGGTTCGGGCAGATCTCGGGGAAGACGCAGGACGGCCGGCGGCATGCCGCCTCGACCTTCGGGTCCTTGCACGCCATCCGGTACATGTTGGCGGTGGGGCCGCCGATGTCGGAGATCACGCCGGTGAAGCCCGGCGTCTTGTCGCGGATCTTTTCGATCTCGCGCAGGACCGAGCCTTCCGAGCGGTTCTGGATGATGCGGCCCTCGTGCTCGGTGATCGAACAGAAGGTGCAGCCGCCAAAGCAGCCGCGCATGATCGTCACCGAGAACTTGATCATGTCCCAGGCAGGGATCTTGGCATCGCCATAGGACGGATGTGGCGCGCGGGCGTAGGGCAAATCGTAGACCGCGTCCATCTCCTCGCTGGTGAGCGGGATCGGCGGCGGGTTGAGCCAGAGATCGCGGTCGCCGTGCCGCTGCACCAGCGGCCGCGCATTGCCGGGATTGCTCTCCCGATGCAGCACGCGTGACGCGCGCGCATACGCTTCCTTGTCCTGCTCGACCTGCTCCAGCGCCGGCAGCCGGATCACGATCGCGCCTTTCTGGCGCGTTGCGCCTTCGTCCGCGGAATCGAGATCATCAGCGTGCAGCTCGGCATAGTCTTCCGGCACACGGCGGAACAGCGCGACGCCCCTGATGTCGTCGAGCTCGCGCGGCGCTTCGCCGGCAGCAAGGCGCTGCGCCACCTCGACGACGGCGCGCTCGGCATTGCCATAGAGCAAGAGGTCGGCCTTGGCGTCGGCCAGCACCGAGCGGCGCACCTTGTCGGACCAGTAATCGTAATGCGCGATCCGGCGCAGCGAGGCCTCGATGCCGCCGAGCACGATCGGCACGTCCTTGAACGCCTCGCGGCAGCGCTGCGCATAAACGATGGTGCAGCGGTCTGGCCGCTTGCCGCCTTCGCCGCCGGCCGTATAGGCGTCGTCATGGCGCAGCCGCCGGTCCGCGGTGTAGCGGTTCACCATGGAGTCCATGTTGCCGCCGGTGACGCCGAAGAATACCTTTGGCTTGCCGAGTGCCTTGAACGGCTCGGCCGATTGCCAGTCGGGCTGGGCGATGATGCCGACCCGAAAGCCCTGCGCCTCGAGCAGCCGGCCGATGATGGCCATGCCGAAACTTGGATGGTCGACATAGGCATCGCCGGTCACCAGCACGATGTCGCAGGCATCCCAGCCGAGTGCGTCCATCTCGGCGCGGCTCATGGGAAGGAATGGCGCCGGCTGGCGCGGGCGCGCGTTCGCCATCAGGGGCTTTTCGGCGGTGATGATCTGGGTGTTCATGGCGCCTACGCATAGGGCTCCGCGGCTACGAATACAACCGACGGGCAGGGGAAAGATTGCGGTACGGCAGTGTAACTGGCCCGGGAACATTTGAAGGCGTTTTGGATGCCTCGCGCTTCATCGGCAGGAACCATCCGCCGTCGCGGACATTCTGATGAGGGGTTTGCGACGGGCCCTGCTCGCGCGCGCGTCCGGGGCCTGCTACGGCCCCGCCGTTCGCCTCTGGCGATGGGGGAGCTGTGAGTACGGTCATTGAGAATTTGCTGCTGCGGAAGCAGAAGCTCGTGGAACAGCTCGAGGCGGCGCAGTCGGTCGAGGAACGCGACAAGATCGAGCGTCAGCTTGAACAGATCAACACCGCTCTGGATTTTCTCGACCGGCCAGGATCAAGAGACGCGCGCTAGAACCGCTCAGTCCACCTTCAGCGCTTTGGCGTAGACCACGCCGGAATTGGTGATGTGCGTGGTCATCAGCTTCTCGAATGCCGTGAACTCGCCCCGGGCGAACAGATCGAGCAGCTTGCGATGCTCGTCGAATGACGAGCGGGTCCGCACGTCGATCGGCGAGGTCAGGTTGGTGCGGAGCGCCGCGACGCGGCCGGAGACGAGCTGGTAGGACTCAGCGAGGTAATTGTTGCCGCAATGGGTGAACAGCGCCTCGTGAAAGGCGGCGTCGGCGCGGCCATAGGCGATGTTGTCTTTGGCCTCGACCGCCGGCTCCATCGCCGCAATCGCCTCGCTCATCGTCGCCATTGCGCCGTCACGATCATGGCGGCAGGCGAGCTCTGCGGCCTTGGGCTCGAGCGCGATGCGAAAGGTGCAGAGCGCATTGATGTCGTCGGCGCTCGGCGTGAACACGAAGCTGCCGACCTGCGGCCTGATCACCACGAGCCCCTGCGCCTGCAACTGGCCCATCGCCTCGCGCACCGGCGTGCGGCTGACGCCGAAGGAGTTCGCCACCATCTCCTCGGAGATGGCGGCACCGAGCGCAAACTCGCCGTCGATGATGGCCTGGCGCAGCCGCAGCACCACACGCTGCGACAGTGATTTCGGTGCATCGAGCTTGAGCGATCGCATCGGCGCGCTCAGATCACCTTGCCCGGATTGAGCAGATGATCGGGATCGAGCGCGGCCTTCAGCGTTCGCATCAGGGCGATCTCGGCCTCGCTGCGGGCATGGCCCAGCCACCTCTTCTTCAGCGTGCCGATGCCGTGCTCGGCGGAAACGCTGCCGCCCATCTCACGGACGAGGCCGTAGATGATCGCGTCCATCTCCTCCTTGGGCTGCTTCTCGACGGGAAGGCCCATGACCCAGGAGACCAGGTGCAGATTGCCGTCGCCGATATGGCCGTAATAAACGCTCTCGCAGCCCTTGATGCCCGCGGCCAAGGCCGCCTTGCAGCGCGCGGCGAACTCATCCATCCGCGCCACCGCAAGTCCGATGTCGTAGGATATGTGCGGTCCCAGCACCTGGCCGAACTCGGCGCAGATATCGCGCACGCGCCAGAACGCTTGCGTCTGCGCGAGTGATTGCGCCACGGCGGCATCGGCCAGCAGCCCGCGCTCCATCAATTCTTCGAGCCAGGCCTGGAAGCGCGGTGCATCCACGCTCTCGTCGGTGCCCTGTGCCTCGACCAGCACGTAGAGGCCGTGATCGGCGGCGACCGGCGGCTTGACGCCGGCGCGCGTCGTGATCACGTCCCAATAGTCCGGCCACATCACTTCGAATGCCGACAGGAGTGGGCCGAGCCCGGATCGCGCGGCATCCAGCAGCGCGATCACCGCAGCATAATCCTTCAGCGTGCACAGCGCGGCCATGGTCGAGCGCGGCTTTGGAAACAGCCGCAGCACCACGCGCGTGATGATGCCGAGCGTGCCTTCCGAGCCGATGAAAAGATGCTTCAGGTCATAGCCGGCATTGTTCTTCATCAGCTTGTTGAGGCTGCTGATGATGGTGCCGTCCGGCAGCACGACTTCCAGACCGAGCACCAGCTCGCGCGTCATGCCGTAGCGGATCACGCGATTGCCGCCGGCATTGGTCGAGAGATTGCCGCCGATCGCACAGGAGCCGCGCGAACCGAGGTCGAGCGGAAAGAAGAAGCCGGCTTCATCCGCGGCCTTCTGGATCGTCTCGAGCGGCGTGCCTGACCTCACCGTCATCGTCATCGATGCGCGGTCGATCTCCTCGATGCCGGTCATGCGCTCCAGCGAAATCGCGACCCAGCCGGCTTCGGGCGCGGCGCCGCGGCAGAGCCCCGTCAAGCCGCCCTGCGGCACGAACGGCAGGCGCGCGTGACGGCAGGTCGCAATCGAATCGGCAACGCCCTGCGCATCGAGCGGGCGGATCACCGCCAGCGGCGTTTGCGGCAGGCTCGCGCTCCAGTCGTTGCAATTGCGCGCGGGCACATCGCCGCCGGTCAGCACGGCCGCGGCACCGAGCTTGTCGCGCAACGCTGCGAGCAATGCGTCGGGATGTCCGACGGGCGTCGCCATGTCCATGTGAGGCCTCTCAGATCAAGCCGGGCTGCCTTGCAGTGGAGTCATCCAGCAGGGATTTGCGCCCATGTTGTATGTAAGGTACAAGACGAAAAGTAAAGGCAAAAAAGGGCTCCAATAGGTACCTAAGATCGTTATGGATCAGGGGCTTATTCGGGAAGCCGCAACAACGGGTGGTGCTATGACGGAGGCAATTCGCGGGTTCTGGGTGGCGTCGGCGACGCCGCTGGCGTCGGATGGCAGCGTGGATTCCACAAAGCTCGCGGCTCACGCCAAGCAGCTGTTCAGCAAAAGCGTCAATGGCGTCGTGCTGTTCGGCACCACCGGCGAGGGCACCTCGTTCAACGTCAGCGAACGCGTCGCGACCATCGAAGCCATCCTCAAGGCCGGCGTGCCGGCGGAGCGCATCGGCATCGGCGGCGGCTTTCCCGCCATCAGCGATGGCATCGCACTGACGCGCGCCGTGCTCGGCCTCGGCTTGCGCCATGTGCTGTATCTGCCGCCTTACTTCGACCGGAGTGTCACGCCCGCCGGCACCGAAGATGCGTTTGCTGCGATCATCGACGGCGTCGCCGACGACCGGCTGCGCGCCTATCTCTACCATATCCCGCAGATATCGGGCGTCGCGATCCCGACCGCCGTCGCCGCGAACTTGCGCAAGCGCTACGGCAAGGTGGTTGCCGGATTGAAAGACTCCAGCGGCGACTTCAAACAGTTCCAGGCATTCCGTATCGCGGCGCCCGAGCTCGCAATCACCGTCGGCAATGAAACCGACATTGCCCGCGCCATCGCCGGCGGCGGCGCCGGCACCATCTGCGGCATGGCTAACATCGCGCCCGAGCTGGTCAAGGCGATGATCGACGGCAAGGATGTCGAAGCGCGCATGCAGGCCGCGGTCGATGTCGTGGTGAAATCACCGTCCTTCCTCACGACGTTGAAGGCCGTTCTCGCTGCGCAGACCGGTGATGCCGGCTGGTTGCGCGTGCGGCCGCCGCTACGTGCGTTGTCGGATGGTGCCGCGCTCAAGGCGAAGCTGGACGAACTGACCAGTCCGGCGATCGCCTGAGATCGCAGCAATGCTGCGACATGTTGCCGCGAACTCGCGCGTAGCGTGTCGCGATTGCCATTCAAGGCTCATCTAAGTCTAGAACGATTCAATACTAGAGCTATTCAAGTCCACGTACGGTTCTCTTCTTTCCCAGCCGCTGCTAGATGCGCCAGCTTCAATGCTGTGACTTGGAAGTGAATCGAAAGTGCGTGCCCTTGTGGATGGCCATCGCGCCAGCGGTCATCGAATTCGCGCCGGCAAGAGCCGCGCAGGTCTTCTCATCGGAGCGGCCGTGCTGCTCGCCGAATACCCATTCACCACCGCGCAGGCGCAGATGAAGCTGCCGCCGGTGAATGTGGATGCGCCGGCGCAGCGGCCGAAACCGGCACGCGCTTCGCAGCAGTCGCAACGACGCGCGCAAGGGGCTGCGCGCCGCCCAACTGTCGCTCCACCGGCGGCGCCGACACTGTCCGAGCGTGCCGCAGTAGGCGCGACCGCACAACAAGCCACAAAACTCGGCTATCGCGCGATGCCGAGTGCAACCACGCTCCGCTCGGGCGCATCGCCGCTCGACACCTCACAATCCGTCAACGTCGTGCCCGCGCAGGTCCTCAAGGACCAGCTGCCGCGCAATATCGACGATGCACTGGCTAATATCAGCGGCATCACCCAGACCAATACGCTCGCCGGCACCCAGGATGCCGTGATCCGCCGCGGCTTCGGCGACAACCGCGACGGCTCGATCATGCGCAATGGCATGCCGCTGGTGCAGGGCCGCAGCCTGAATGCCGCAGTCGATAGCGTCGAGGTGCTGAAGGGGCCGGCTTCGCTGCTCTACGGCATCATGGATCCCGGCGGTATCGTCAACACAATCAGCAAGCGTCCGGAGCTCTACCAGCACAGCTCGGTGACGTTGCTCGGCTCGACTTACGCCAACAACCGCAGCGGCGCCGACGGCACGCTCGACGTCACCGGTCCGATCGGCGACGGCGGTCTTGCCTATCGTTTTATCGGTTACGGCGTCAGCGAGGATTATTGGCGCAATTTCGGCCGCCACCGGGAAATGCTGGTGAACCCGTCGCTCGCCTGGTACAGCGAGACCACAACGGTCCAGCTCACCTATGAGCACCGCGAATTCATCACTCCGTTCGACCGCGGCACCGCCTTCGTCAACGGCGCGCCGCTGGCGATCCCGGCTAGGCGCCGGCTCGACGAGCCCTTCAACAAGATGTGGGGTACGTCAGACCTGATGCAGGCCTCGGTCGAGCAGAAGCTCGACGACAATTGGAAGGTCACGGCGGCCTACAGCTACAACACCGAGACATACAGCGCCAATCAGCTTCGCATTACCAAGGTCAATGCCACCACCGGTGTCGAGACCCGCAGCAATGATGGCACCCAGAACTCGCTAAGCAACGCCAGCTACGGCACCTCCTATCTGCAAGGTGACGTCTGGGTCGGCGGCTTTCGCAACGAGCTCCTGTTCGGTGGCGAGGCGCTGTATCGCACCATCGATCGTCGCGACCTCATCCGCCAGGCGACACCGAGCTCCAATTTCTACAATCCCGTCTACGGACTGGTCACACCTGGCACGGCCGTTTCGGCAACCGACAGCGAGCAGACCGACAAGCTCGGCACCCGTGGCTTCTTCGCCCAGGATACCTTCCATCTGACCAACTGGCTGTCCGTGGTCGGCGGCGTGCGCTGGATGGAATACGAGCAGCTTGCCGGAAAAGGCCGGCCTGTCTTCATCACCAACACCAATCTTTTGGGTGACAAGGTGCTGCCGCTCGGCGGCGTCATCGTCAAGCTGAGCGACGAGCTTTCCTATTACGTGAGCTATACGCAGTCGTTGAAGCCGACCTCGACGATTGCGGCATTCACCAGCGGCTTCATCGTCGACTCCAGCATCGCGCCCGAAGAGGGAACGCAGTGGGAGACCGGCCTGAAGTTTGACGTCAACAAGCGGCTGTCGGGCACCTTGGCGGTCTACGACATCCAGAAGAAGAACGTGCTGGTGCTGGATGATCTCGGCAACGGCAGATCAACGGGGCGCACGTCCGGCGCGGCGCGGTCGCGCGGTGTCGAATTGGACGTGACCGGCAAGCTCACGGATGAATGGAGCATGATCGGCAGCTACGGCTATACCGATGCGCGGCTGATCAACGATCCAATCAACGGCAACGCCAAGCTGCTGAATGCCGCGATGAACACGGCCTCGCTTTATCTCGTCTACGATTTCGGAGACAAGCTGCCCGGCCGTCTGCGGCTCGGCGGCGGTGCGCACTATGTTGGCGACCGGCCCGGCGATTCCGCGAACACATTCTTCATGCCGGCCTATACTGTCGCAGATGTCTTTGCGACCTACGACACGAAGATCGACAATTTGCCGGTGACGTATCAGTTCAACGTCAAGAACCTGTTCGACAAGGTCTACTATACGTCCACGACCGGCAACGCCCTGAACGTCGCGATCGGTGACGCGCGGCGCTTCTCGCTGTCGGCGACGGTGAAGTTCTAGCGATGGCGGCGCGGTTCGGGAACACCATCAAGGCCGGCCTGCTTCAGGTCCATTCCATCGCGGGACTGGTGCTTGCGCTGCTGCTTACCTTGATCGCGCTGACCGGCGCGATCATGAGCTTTGAGGATGAGATCGTCGAGCATCTCAACGCCGGCATCATGCAGGTGGTGCCACGTCAGATGCCGGCGCTGATGCCGGACGAGCTGGTCGCGCGGCTGAAGGCGGCGCAGGACATCGGCAAGGTCGCGGCCGTCACGCTGTCGAGCGATCTGTCGGCGGCGGTGCGCATCCGCTTCGCCCGTGATGAGCAGGGCGACCGGCCGACCTCGCTCTATCTCGACCCCTATGACGCACACGTGCTGGGCTCGCCACGCGGAGAAGAGTTCTTTGCAACCGTGCGCAGGCTGCATCGCTGGCTGCTGATCCCCGGCGATGCCAAGGGCTGGGGCCGCCTGGTCACCGGCGCGGCGGCACTCGGCCTGGTCGTCATGCTGATCTCGGGCCTGGTGCTGCGCCGGCGGCGCCGTCTCAGTAGCGTGAAGATGTGGCTAAAGCCGAATCTCGGTCTCAGCGGCCGCGGGCTGCATCGATCGCTGCATGCGGTGATCGGCACATGGGTTCTTCCGGTTTACCTCGTGATGACGCTGACCGGCCTCTGGTACTCGTTCGACTGGTACAAGGACGGCGTCGTCTGGCTGCTATCGCGTCCGCAAGTCACGCTTGCGAAGATGCAGCCCAAGATATCTGCAAAGGCGCCACGCGGAGCCGACCGTTCGGAGCCGGCTCAGCCAATCGGATTCGATCAGGCATGGACGGCGTTTCGACGCGAGCAGGGCGACCGCTTCGCCAAGGCCCTGCTGACGCTGCCCGCAAGTCCAGGCACGGTGATCCGGGTCCGGTCGTGGTCGAAGGATTCAACGCTCGATACCACGCGTGACGAATTCCGAATCGATGCGATTACCGGTCAGGTGGTCTCCGCCGAGCGCCATGCCGACAAGACGTTCGGCGAGAAGATCATCGCCAACCTGCTCGACATCCATCGTGGCGCAATCCTGGGCTGGCCCGGCAAGCTCGCGTTTATGGTTGCAGCCGCCCTGATGCCGCTGTTCTCGGTCACCGGCATTCTGCTCTATCTGTCTCGCCGGCGATTGCGGCGCCCGGCACCGGCGCCGATTGGGCGGCTTGTTCCGGGCGAGTGAGCGGACGCGAAGGCTAGCCAAGCGTGCGACAATCGTTCAAAAGCCCGTGGCTCGCTCTTCTCAGGGTTCGTGCCATGAAGCTGTCCATCGTCACCCCCGCCGATATCCGCCGCGCGCTGCTGTTGCGCGAGGAGATCGCGCTGCTCGATCTCAGATATGAGGCCGGCTTTGCCACCGGGCATCCGCTGTTCGCGGCCAACATGGCCGCCGACCGGATCGAGATCGAAGCGGAGGTGAGATTGCCGCGCAAGGACGTGGCGATCGTGCTCTACGATGACGGCGAAGGCCTCGTCGCGGCGGGCGCCGAGCGCCTTGCCGCGCTCGGCTACAGCAATATCAGTATGCTCGATGGCGGGCTGAAGGCCTGGCGGGCGGCAGGGTATGAGCTGTTCGAGGACGTCAATTCCTATTCGAAGGCATTTGGCGAGCTGGTCGAGGCACGCCGCCACACGCCATCGTTCAGCGCCGACGAGGTGGCAAAACTAATTGCTGACAAGGCCAACATCGCCATCCTCGACGTTCGCCGCTTCGACGAATACGCCACCATGAACATTCCGGGCTCCGTCAGCGTGCCCGGCGCGGAACTGGTGTTGCGGGCCGGCCAGGCCGCCCCCGATCCCGACACCACCATCATCGTCAATTGTGCCGGCCGCACCCGCTCGATTATCGGCACCCAGTCGCTGATCAATGCCGGCGTGCCCAACAAGGTGCGGGCGCTGCGGAACGGCACGATGGGCTGGACGCTGGCGCGGCACAGGTTGGATCACGGCGCCGACCGGCGCGGCGCGATCGGGTCGTTCGAGGGCGGCCCGGCCAATGCCCGGGAGGTCGCCTATCGCGCGGGCGTCCGCCATATCGGTGCGAACGAGATGTCGGCGCTGGTCGCTGAGACCGGTCGCACGCTCTATCGCTTCGACGTGCGTGACGCAGAGGAATATGCGGCCGGTCATCTCCCCGGCTTCCGCCACTATCCCGGCGGCCAGCTCGTGCAGGAGACCGACATGGCCGCGCCGGTGCGTGGCGCGCGCCTCCTGCTGACCGACGACAAGGGCGTGCGTGCCGATATGACGGCATCCTGGCTCGCGCAGATGGGTTGGGAGGTCTACGTGCTGGAAGGCGGCTATGCCGGCGCGCTCGAGGTCGGTCCGCCGCTGGCCCTGCCGAAGCCCGACCCGGCGCATCGCTACCGTCGTCCCTATGAGGGCACCGACAGCGCCGAGCGCGCGATGCAGGCCTATCTCGACTGGGAGTACGGTCTCGTCGACCAGCTCCGCCGCGACGGCACGCACGGATTCTATGTCATCTGAGCGCGGCGGCGTGTTCGTAGAGCACCGGCAATGCATCTTGCACCGTCACCCCGAGGTGGCCGCTTCGTCAGCGGCCCTCGAAGGGCGACGGCCCGGCTGCATCGGGGCCGGTCATCATTCGAGGCTCGCCCCGCGGTGCTTTCGCACTATAGGGCTCGCATCTGGTACACTAGGCACATCTATCCGCCGCCCGATCTTGTTCCCATATCCAAAACCTATTGTGCTGCGCGTCGTCCGCGGTCTAAGAGCTGCGGCAAAGCCGCCAATTCATGGAGACATTATGCCAGCCCCAGGCCAAAGCCCTGAGCGGAGCGCGAAGGCGCTGCTGCTCGAAGGCGTCAACGACAGCGCCGTGGATCTGTTCAAGGGCGCGGGCTTCACCAATGTCGAGCGCCTGACCAAGGCGCTGGATGGTGAGGCGCTGCGACAGGCGCTCAAGGGCGTGTCGCTGCTCGGCATCCGCTCCCGCACCCAGATCACCGACGAGGTGCTGGAAGCCGCCGACGGGTTGCTCGCCGTCGGCTGCTTCAGCGTCGGCACCAACCAGGTCGATCTGCTGGCGGCGCGCAAGCGCGGCATTCCCGTGTTCAATGCGCCGTTCTCCAACACGCGCAGCGTCGCCGAGCTCGTGATCGGCGAGATCGTGATGCTGCTGCGGCAGATTTTCCCGCGCTCGGTCTCGGCCCATGAGGGCGGCTGGGAGAAATCCGCCGCCGGCAGCCGCGAGGTGCGGGGCCGCACGCTCGGCATCATCGGCTATGGCAATATCGGCTCGCAGCTCTCGACGCTTGCCGAGGCGATGGGCATGCGGGTGATCTATTACGATCGCACCGACAAGCTCCGCCATGGTAACACCGAGCCGGTCGAGAAGCTGGACGAGCTGCTGGCGCTGAGCGACGTCGTCAGCCTGCATGTACCGGAGACGCCGGAGACATCAGGCATGATCGGCGAGAGGGAGCTGCGGGCGATGAAGCCGGGCTCGTTCCTGATCAACAACAGCCGCGGCACCGTGGTCGATCTCGACGCGCTCGCGGGTTGCTTGCGCGACGGCCACATTGCGGGGGCCGCCATCGACGTGTTTCCGGTCGAGCCGTCATCGAACGCGGATCGCTTCAAGAGCCCGGTGCAGGGCCTCGGCAACGTCATCCTCACCCCGCATATCGGCGGCTCGACCGAGGAGGCGCAGGAGCGCATCGGCGGCGAAGTGGCGCGCAAGCTGGTCGACTATTTCATCACGGGATCGACCATGGGCGCGGTGAATTTCCCCGAGGTGCAGCTGCATTTGCGTCCCTCCGGCGTGCGCTTCAGCCACGTTCACCGCAACGTGCCGGGCATGCTGCGCCGGCTGAACGAAGTCTTCCTCCAGCGCGACATCAACATCGCCGCGCAGTATCTGGAGACCGCCGGCGATCTCGGCTACGTCGTGCTGGACGCCGATCTCGGCGGCCAGGATTCCGGCGCGCTGCTGGCGCAGATCCGCGCGCTCGAAGGCACGGTCGGCGCGCGCCTGGTGTTCGAGCACTAGCGCTTTTGTTGACGGCCTGCGTCTCGAGCCTGATGGATTCGATCGACCCGATCTCAGCCGCTTTCGCGCGCGGCGGCCGGCTGATCATGCTGGAACACATGGCGGACTATGCGCAAAATCCGTATTCAGGCATCCGCTATTTCGAGAGCGTTGAGCGCAAGCTCGGCAGGGCCGAGACGGCGGAATTTGCGCGGCTCTACACCGCGCCGGGCGTCGACCATGTCGGCTCCGGCGCGCCTGCCAATGTCGATATGCTGAGTGTGCTGGTCGACCGGGTCGAGAAGGGGACGGTGCCTGGCGACGTCGAAGTCGCCGAGCAGAAGGTCGCTAAAAGCCTCGAGAACTGGTGCGCGCCTCCGCCACCCGCCGCCTTCACCCGCCGCGTCAGCATCACCGCGATCGCGGCGAAGCACCAGCACCACCCTGGTCACCGCGAGACGCCGAAATTCCACTGCGTCAGCAGGCGCAGACGCAACAAGTCGGCGCTGAACGGGTCGCCAAGTTAGCGGCTCGTTTTGACAATCCGTTCCGCTTCAATTATATATTTCGCATGCGAAATAAGGAGGTCGCCGCGAGGCACCATTGGCTGATCTACCTCCTGAACGTCGCGCAGCGGCGATTGCAGCGCTGGATGGCCGCACAGCCCGGGAACGAGGTGACGCCTGCGCAGGCGGGGCTGCTGTTCATCCTCGGCAAGCAGGACGGCATCCTGATGGGCGAAGCGGGCGCGGCGCTCGATATGGGCCCGGCCGGCATCTCCGGCCTGGTCGATCGCAGTGCCGCGGCGAAGCTGGTCGAGCGGCGGGCTGATCGCGAGGATGGGCGCGCCTGGCGCGTGTGGCTAACGCCGAAGGGCCGCACCGTGCTGGCTCAGGCGAAAACCTCGGCGGCGCAGGTCAACGCGGCGCTGATGGACGGATTTACCAGCGCTGAGATCGACATCGTCGCGCGCTGGCTAACGAGCATTCAGGAGAAGTTTCCAAGGGATCCAGAGGACTAAGAGGAGAAATCCATGACCGAGCATGTGCGACTTGAGAACAACAACGGAATTGTCACGATTACGCTGGGGCGCCCCGACAAGAAGAACGCGCTGACCGATGCGATGTACGGCAAGCTTGCCGACACCATCGAATCCGCCGAGTCCGATCCGTCGGCGCGCGTGCTGCTGATCCGCGGCGAGGGCGACATGTTCACCGCCGGCAACGACGTCGGCGAGTTCGCGGCCGTCGCGAGCGGCAAGTCCGAAGGCAGCCGCAATGTCGGCCGCTTCATCCAGTCGCTGGCGCGCTGCACCCGTCCGCTCGTTGCAGCCGTTCAGGGCCGCGCCGTCGGCATCGGCACCACGATGCTCTTGCATTGCGATCTCGTCGTGCTCGCCGAAAATGCCCTGATGTCGACGCCCTTCGTCAGCCTCGCGCTGGTGCCGGAAGCCGCCTCCAGCCTGCTGATGCCGGCGCGCATCGGTTATGTCCGCGCCTATGAGATGTTCGCGCTCGGCGAGACCGTGCCGGCCAAGGCGGCGCTCGAATGGGGACTTGCGAACAGGGTGGTGCCGCTCGACAAGCTCGATGCCGAGGCGCTCGCGCTCGCCCAGCGTCTCGCCCGGCAGCCGGCCGGCGCGCTCACCGCGACCAAGAAGCTGATGCGCAACGGCGAGGCGCTGGTCGCCCAGATGCACGCGGAAGGCGAGCAATTCGCACAGCGCCTGCGCACGGCCGAGGCGCGTGAGGCGTTCACGGCCTTCGCCGAGCGGCGTCCGCCGGATTTCACGAAGGTTGCGTGACACGTCTGCCAGGGAGCGATGGCACGCGGATCGGCATTGCCGCGCGAGCCTGCGCCCTGTAAATGGTAGCGGTACCATGCTCAACATGCCCCCGCGGGCGCATCAAGACTAGCGGTAGGACGACAGGGAGATAATTTCGATGCCGGTCACCCCCCACAAAGCCCAGCGGCCCTATCGCGGCGTATTCCCGGTCGCGCCTACCATCTTCGACGAGCGCGGAGAGCTCGATCTCGATGGCCAGCGCCGCTGCATCGATTTCATGATCGATGCAGGCTCGAACGGCATTTGTATCCTCGCCAATTTCTCCGAGCAGTTCGTGCTGACCGATGCCGAGCGCGAGACCGTGATGCACGCGGTGCTGGAGCATGTCGCGGGCCGCGTGCCGGTCATCGTCACCACCACCCATTTCAGCTCGGCCGTGTGCGCGGCGCGCAGCCGGCAGGCCGAGGCCGCGGGCGCCGCCATGGTGATGGTGATGCCGCCCTATCACGGCGCTACCTTCCGCGTGCCGGAGAAAGGCATCATCGAATTCTTCAAGGTGCTCTCCGCTGCGATCAACATCCCGATCATGATCCAGGACGCGCCTGTTGCCGGCACGCCGCTTTCCGTCGAACTGCTGGCGCGCCTGGCGCGTGACTTCGCCAACATCCGCTATTTCAAGATCGAGGTGCCAGGCGCGGCGTCAAAACTCCGCAGCCTGATCGAGGCGGGCGGAAAGGATATCGAGGGTCCCTGGGATGGCGAGGAGGCGATCACGCTGCTCGCCGATCTAGACGCCGGTGCGACCGGCGCGATGACCGGTGGCGGCTATCCCGACGGCATCCGCCAGATCATCGATCCCTATTTCGCCGGCAAGCGCGAGGAGGCGAAGGCGGCCTATGAGCGCTGGCTGCCGCTGATCAACTACGAGAACCGCCAATGCGGCCTGATCGCCTGCAAGGCGATGATGCAGGCCGGGGGGGTGATCAAGTCGGACGCGGTGCGCCATCCCCTACAGCCGCTGCACCCGGCGACGCGCGCGGGGCTGCTGGAACTCGCCAAGGAGCGCGACGCGCTGGCGCTGCGGTGGGGGAAGTAACTTTCTGTCGTCCCGGACAAGCGCGCCCGAAGCGCGCGCCGATCCGGGACCCATACGCCGCAGCAATAGTTTTGCGAAGGCTCGGAGTTACCAGCTTCGCGCGATAACCCCTCCCTGGGGTTATGGATCCCCGCATTCGCGGGGACGACACTGAGAATGACGCGCGAGCTTTCGCTTAGTCTGCCAACATCCACTCGCCGATGATGCGAAACCGCGCTTTGGCTTCGTCCTGCCGAAACAGCGTGATGCGGTCGATGGCCAGCGTATCGAGCTTCAGCCTCGCAAACCGCTCGCGCAGCATTGCCAGGATCGGTCCGCGCCGCTCCGCCTCCAACCGCCCCGTCAGCGTCATGTGGAAGCGGAATTCTTCCATCACGTACGGGTAGCCCCAGCGATCGAGATAATCGCGCTGGAGCTCCGTGAGCTTCTCGGGCTTTCGGCGCGCGCGATCTTCCGCTGTTAGAGCGATGCGAAAGGCATCGAAATCGCGGACGCAATCGGCTGCGAGCTGCTGAAGCTCGGAGACCGGTTCATCCGGGATCACGGCAATGAAGCCGCTGATGGTGTCGACCACAGGGCGGATCACCGGAATGGGCCGCGCCTTGCCGGCGAACGTCGCGCAGGCTGCAACGAGTTCGGCCTCAGTCTTGCCAGGCGCCAACACCATCGGCGCTTTCAGCGTGCCGTGAAAGCCGTATTTGCGGGGATCGGCGGTGATGTCGCGCCAGTCCGGCGCAACATGGAGCGCTTCCTGCGGAAACGAAACTTCGTCGCTGTTATAGGCATCATAGCCGAGCAACTCGGCGCCGAATCGGGACAGCGCGTTGTTGGCGCCGGCAGCAAAATAGATCGCGTAACGGGGGAAGCCTGTCATAGTCTGAGCATAATCAATTTATGCCGCAACGACAGTCTCGCGCGGCGTCGCCGCAGCACCGAGTAGGCGCGTCGCATCGGTGAGATGCACGAGCTTGCCCGCTGAGATCACCGCGACCAGCCGCGGCCGCAACGGGACGCTGTCGTCGACGAGCAGGATGTCGGCGCGATGTCCTGCGGCGAGCGTGCCACGATCGGTCAGACCGATGGCTTGCGCCGGCGCCGTCGAGATCAGCTTCCAGGCCTCGGTCAGCGGCAGCACGCCGTCGCCGGCAAGGCGGAACGCGGCGAGCAGCGGCGCCGGATAGTAATAGTCCGAGGCCAGCACCGAGCAGAGCCCCTTCGCGACCATGTCGGACGCCTTGGTCCAGCCGGTGTGACTGCCGCCGCGCACGACATTCGGCGCGCCGTAAACGATGGCGTCGTCGGCAGAAGCGGCTTCGCGCGCCGTCTCCTCGTTGATCGGAAACTCGGCGAGCGTCACGCCCATGGCGCGAAAACCCTGGCGCATCGCCGGCGTCGCATCGTCATGCGAGAGCATCCGCACCTCGGCCGCGCGAGCCGCAGCGGCGAGCCGGGCGATCGATGCCGAAACACCGGCCGCGCGCGAGACGATATGCGCGACGAGCTTGTCAAAGTCCTCGCTCGACAGGCCGGTGCGCTCCACCATGCGGTTGCGCTTGCGTGGATTGGAGATGTCGGCGACGACCCCGTCCATATGGTCGTTGAAGGCGAACAGATCGACGCGGCCCTCGGCAAGCCACTGGATGATCTCTTCTTCGGCGTCGAGATTGTAGGTCTCGTGCCGCAGGTGAAAGCGGGTGTCGGCAGCGAATTGCGGGCGCTGCCGCTCGATCGCCTCCAGCAGCCGCCTTGCATTTTCGCCGCTGCGCAAGCCCGGCTCCCACGACCAGGTGGTGGCATGAAACACCGTGGTGATGCCGTTGCTGATAACCTGGCGGTCGGTGTCGGCGAGCGCGACGTCGATCGGGAAATCGACGCCGGCCCGCGGCATCATCTGGCGCTCGAAGGCGTCGCCATGCAGATCGACGATGCCGGGCAGCACCAGCAGGTTGCGCGCATCGATTGCCAGCCGCGCGCGGCCGCGCGACGTGCCGGTCTGCGCAATGTCCGTTCCGGACACACCAAGTGAGGTTTCGACGAGCTCGGAGCCGATCAGGGTCCGGCCGCCCTCGATGAATATTTCTGTCACGCGACCGTGCTTCGTTTGCTGGCAGAGGAACGTGTCTCTGCTTCGTACGTCGACAGGAAATCTTCAATCGCGAGCTTGCGGAAATCGGGCAGCGCTTCACGCAATTTGTCGTGATCCCAGTCCCACCATGCCAGCCTGGCAAGCCGTCCGGCAATCTCTTCCGAGAACCGCCGCCGCACGATCCGCGCCGGATTGCCGGCGACGATAGTGTAGGCCGGCACGTCCTTGGTGACGATGGCGCCGGCCGCGATCACGGCCCCAGTGCCGATGTTGCGGCCCGGCAGCACGATCGCGCCATGACCGATCCAGACGTCATGGCCGATATGGACGTGGTGCCGGCGCCGCCAGTCGAAGAATTCGGTGTCGTCGCTCTCGCCGGGGAAATAGGCGCTGGAGCGGTAGGTAAAGTGCGCCTGGGTGGCGCGATGCATAGGATGATTGCCCGGATTGATCCGCGCCATCGCTGCGATCGAGCAGAACTTTCCGATCATGGTGTAGGTGATCTGCGCGTCGTTGACGACGTAGGAATAGTCACCCATCGCGACATCATGCAGGATGGTGCGGGCGCCGACCTCGGTGTAAGCGCCGAGCCTGACCTCGTGGAGCTTCGCCGAAGCATCGATGGTCGGTTGGACCGAGAGCACCTTGGCGGCCATGTTGCATCCGAAGCTCGAGGGCGGGCGCTCGTCATCGAGCGGCTTGATGACAATGTCATGACGATGCCATGACAGGGGATGAGGTGTGTAGGATCGCCGCACTGCATCCCGCATGTCACACAAGTGTCAAGCGCCGGCGTTAGCGGTGGGGCCAAGCTACTCTGGAGCCCTGCATGCTGGTGGTGGAAGGTCTGACGTGCCGCTTCGGCGCAAAAGCCGCGGTGGACGACGCTTCGTTTCAAATCTCTCCCGGCGGCTTCGTCGGCGTGATCGGGCGCTCCGGCGCCGGCAAGTCGACTCTGCTGCGAACCATCAATCGTCTGGTGACGCCGAAGCAAGGCCGCATCCTGTTCGACGGCCTCGACGTCACCGCGCTGCGCGGCAAGGAGCTGCGGCAGTGGCGGGCACGGTCGGCCATGATCTTTCAGCAGTTCAACCTGGTCGGCCGGCTCGACGTGCTGACCAACGTGCTGATGGGGCGTCTCGCCACCATGCCGGCCTGGCGCTCGCTGTCGCAGATCTGGCCCGAGCAGGACAGGGCGCTGGCGATGTCGGCGCTTGAGCAGTTCGATATCGCCGCGCTCGCCGCGCAGCGCGCCGACCAGCTCTCCGGTGGCCAGCAGCAGCGCGTCGCAATTGCCCGCGCCCTGGTCCAGCAGCCCGACATCATTCTTGCCGACGAACCGATTGCCTCGCTCGATCCGCGCAACACCAAGATCGTCATGGATGCGCTGCTCCGCATCAACAAGCATTTCGGCATCACCGTGCTCTGCAATCTGCATTCGCTCGATCTGGCGCGCAGCTATTGCGACCGCCTGATCGGCATGGCGCAGGGGCGCGTCGTGTTCGACGGCGCGCCGTCCGCGCTGACCGACCTTGTCGCGCGTGAGCTCTACGATCTCGAAGCCGCCGAGGTCATGGGCGGCATGCCTGCGCCGGCGCCCGAGGGCATCCCGGCACTCGGAACGGCCGCGGCGGCCTGAGCCGTTCCGTATCGTCATTGCCAGTTTTTTTCGTCAACCGACCCAACCGATGAAGAGGGTATCATGATCACTCGCAGAATAGTTCTTGCCGGCGCAGCCGCGCTGACCTTTGCCGGATCCGCTTCCGCCGAAGACTGGAAAGCAAAATATCCGGAGATCACCTTCGCCGTAATCCCGGCCGAGAACGGCTCGGGCGTCACCGAGCGCTACGGCCCCTTCGTCAACTATCTGTCGAAGGAGCTCGGCATCAAGGTCACGCTGCGCGTCGCCAACGACTACGCCGCCGTGATCGAGGGCCAGCGCGCCGGCAACATTCACATCGGCTATTACGGTCCGGCCTCCTTCTCGCGCGCTCGCCTGACCGGCGTGAAGACCGATGCCTTCGTGATCGACGTCAATTCCGACGGCTCGAAGGGCTACTACTCGGTCTTCTACGTGCTGGCGAAGTCGCCGTACCACAAGCTCGAAGACCTCAAGGGCAAGAATCTCGGGCTGGTCGATCCGAACTCGACCTCGGGCAACAACATGCCCCGCTTCAAGCTGAACGCGATGGGCATCGATCCCGATGCCTATTTCTCCAAGGTGGTCTTTACCGGCAGCCACGAGAACGCCGTGCTGGCGCTGGCCCAGGGCACCGTCGACGTCGCCGCCAACTGGTGGAACGCGGATGACGATTCCAACCTGACCCGCATGCTCAACAAGGGCATGGTGAAGTCGGCCGACGGCACCGTGATGAAGAAGGAAGACTTCCGCATCATCGTGAAGTCCGACCTCATCATCAACTCGCCCTACGCCTATCTCAGCGATCTGCCCGGCGATATGAAGGCCGCCATCAAGAAGGCTTTTCTTGAAGCGGCGCAGAAGGATCCCGAGGCGTTCAAGAAGCTCTCCGACGGCAAGAACAAGCCGTGGGAGCCGATCGCCAATGACGATTACAACAAGACCATCGAGCTGATTAAGTTCGTCGACGCTTTGCGCAAGAAGGCGTCCTGAGCTCGTCGGGACGACGCTACTCGAGCCGGGTCGATGGACCCGGCTCTTTTTCTTGATGGACCGTCGAACACATGACGCTCGCCGTTGCGATCCTTCCCGAGCAACAGCTCGCCGCCCTGAATGCCGCCTACCGCAAGGCAGTTGCGCGCAAGCGTCTGCGGCTGCTCGCCGGCTTTGCCGTGTTCCTCGCCGCGCTGATCGTGGCCTCAATCGGCGCCGAAGTGAACCTGCGCACCTTCTTCACCTATTTCGGCAATTTCATCAGCTATTTCGACCGCATCCTTACGCTGGACAGCGGCCAGCGGGTCTGGACCAATGTCGGCGAATGGTTCTGGGGCTGGCACAAATGGCTGAAGCTGCTCGGCGAGACGCTGCTGATCAGCTATGTCGGCACGCTGGTCGGCTCCGTCTTCGCCTTCGCGCTCAATTTCTTCGCGGCTGAGAACACTTCGCCTGCGGCCTGGCTGCGCTTCACGGTGCGGCGCCTGCTCGAATTCGCCCGCACGGTGCCCGGCATCGTTTTCGCGCTGATCTTCGTCATCGCGTTCGGCCTCGGGCCGATGGCGGGCGTGCTCGCGATCGCCATCCACTCCACCGGGGCGCTCGGAAAGCTGTTCTCGGAGATCGTCGAGAACGCCGACATGAAGCCGGTCGAGGGCATCCGTTCGACAGGCGCGAGCTGGGTGTCCTGCATGCGTTTTGCGATTCTGCCGCAGGTCTCGGCCGGCTATGCCAGCTACGCGCTGCTGCGGTTCGAAATCAATGTGCGCGAGGCTTCGGTGATGGGTTTTGTCGGTGCCGGCGGCATCGGGCAGGAGCTGATCGTCGCGATCCGCAAGTTCTACTACTCCGACGTCAGCGCAATTCTCGTGACCATCATCGTCACCGTGTTCCTGATCGACATCACGACCGGCTGGGTGCGCGGCCGCCTGTTCGGCAAGGAGGCGCGGACGTGAGCAAGCCGCAGGAAGTCAATTCCGCGGAAATCCGCGCCCGCTATCCCGATGTATTCAACCGGCCGGGGTCGTCGCGCCTGACGACGCCCGTGGTGCTCGCCGCCGCGCTCGCGGTGTTCGTTTTCGGCCTCATCGATCTCGACTTTTCGCCGTCGCGGCTGATCTCGGGGCTGAGCCAGCTTGGCTGGATCAGCATGATGATGATCCCGCCCGATCCCGGCTCGTCGCTGCCGCTTTATCTGAAGGCGCTCGGCGAAACGCTCTCGATCGCTTTGCTCGGCACCACGCTGGCCGCATTGTTGGCACTCCCGGTCAGCCTGCTGGCGGCGCGCAATGTCGTGCCGTCGATCATCCTGCGCTTTCCCGTGCGCCGCTTCCTCGATTCGATCCGCGGTGTCGATACGCTGATCTGGGCGCTGGTGTGGATCAACGTGGTCGGGCTCGGCCCGTTCGCCGGCGTGCTCGCCATCGCGGTGTCGGATTTCGGTGCCTTCGGAAAGCTGTTCTCGGAGGCGATCGAAGGCGCCGATCAGAAGCAGGTCGAAGGCATCCGCGCTTCCGGTGGCAGCGCGCTGCACGAGATCCGCTTTGGCCTGATGCCGCAAGTGTTGCCTGTCATTGCTGGCCAGGTGCTCTATTTCATCGAGTCCAACACGCGCTCGGCCACCATCATCGGCATCGTCGGCGCCGGCGGCATCGGCCTCCAGCTCGCCGAGCAGATCCGCGTGCTGGAATGGCAGAAGGTGTCGTTCCTGATCCTGATGATCTTGGTCGCAGTCGCGGCGATCGATTTCATCTCGGGCAAGCTGCGGTTTGCCATCATCGGGCGAAGGGCTGTGGCCTGAGCAAAGGTGCCGTAGGGTGGGCAAAGCGCAGCGTGCCCACCAATCAAGCGGAGTATTCGGTGAGAGACGTGGTGGGCACGGTGCAAGTGCGCCTTTGCCCACCCTACGATTCCGGTCTCGCGGCGAGAGATGAGCCCCTACGGCTCGACCAAAAACTCCACCCGCTCCGCTGCGAAGCGCGAATGCTTGGTCACCAGCGGCTTGCCTTCGAGATCGAGGTCCGTCGCATCGACCACGAGGATCGGTCGCCCGAGCGGCAGATCGAGCCGCGCGGCGTCGGTGGCATCGACGATGCCGGCCGTGATCCGGGTGGCGCCGCGGCGGTAGTCGCGAGTTCCGTAATGCTCGAGCATCTTCGTCATCGAGCGCGTCGCGGCAAACACTTCGCCCGCCCCCGGAAATAATACCGCCGACAGCCAGGTGGTGGAGACGCAGATCGGCGTGCGGTCGGCGAGGCGAATGGCCTCGATCCGGACCAGCGGTGCGCCGCTCTTCAATCCCAGTTCTCGCGCCAGCTCGCGAGTCGCGACATCTTCTGACGCCTCGATCAACCGGCCCTGCGGCTCGCGGCCATCGGCCCCGACGATCTCGGAGAAGCGCGTGCGCGAGCGCAGCGGATAGGCGAGCTTCTGCGCCTCGACATAGGTTCCGCTGCCGCGCTCCGCGCGAACGATGCCGCGCTCCGCAAGCGCCGCCAGCGCGCGCCGCACGGTATGGCGATTGACCCGATAGGTTTCGGCGATCTCCATCTCGCCCGGCAATTTGTCGCCAGCGGCAAAGCGGCCGTCGGCGATGCCGCGCTCGATGCCGTCGGCAACGAGGCGCCACAGCGCGACGCCTGAAGAGGCGGTGTCCTGCATATTCATGTCGGCGGCCAGCCTAGCCCGAAAATCACATGTTTGTCACGAAATGGTCATGGCGCTTCCGTATCAAGTTGTCTAGTATCATAGACAACTTGGATTCGGCAAGATCTCTAGAAAAGTTCGGTGGATTCGGTGACCCAGCACAACACCCAGCAAGCCCAGCGCCAGGCCGCCATGGCCGTACTGGCGCACGCGGAGGCCGGCGAGATCGCTGCGCGCCTTCGCACGATTCCCTTGCCCGGCCATCAGAATTTGCGCGAACCGGAGAACGGTCTGGTGATGCTGCGCGGCCGGGTCGGTGGCGATGGCGCGCCGTTCAATCTCGGCGAGGCGACGGTGTCGCGCGCTGCGGTGCGGCTTGCGAGCGGCGAGGTCGGCTTCGGCTACACGCTCGGGCGCGACGGTGAGAAGGCGCGGCTGATCGCGCTGTGCGACGCGCTGGCGCAGTCGAAGGAATTTGGCGCGGCCGTCGAGCGGGACGTTATCGCGCCGTTGCGCGAGCAGCTTATGGTCGAGCGGAAGCGGGCGGCGGAAGAGACCGCGGCGACGAAGGTTGATTTCTACACCATGGTGCGCGGTGAGGGGTGAGGCCATGACCACGATTGCGGAACTGCCTCCGGGGTTCGTCGACAAGGTGTTGTCGGCGCAGTCGACCTTTCGCTCGGTCATGGACGCGATGGCCCGTCCGGGCGCGGTCCAGCGCATCGTGCCGATGGTGGGAACGCCTGCCACGATGATGCGCGGCACCGCCGCCATCGCGCTGACGTTGTTCGACCACGACACGCCGCTCTGGCTCGATGCGCGGATGTCGGAAAGCTCGGACGTGTTGAAATGGCTGAAGTTTCACACCGGCGCGCCGGTGGTGCAGGACTCTTCGATCGCTTCGTTCGCGCTGATCAGTGACGGCGGTACGCTGCCTTCGCTCGAGCGTTTTGCGCTCGGCACGAGCGAATATCCGGATCGTTCGACTACGGTGATCATTCAGGTCGACAGTCTTGGCGCCGGCCGCAGCTTCGAGCTGCGCGGCCCGGGTATTGACGGTGTCGCGACGCTGCAGGCGTCGATCAGGCCGTTCGACCTGTTCGAACGCCTGCGTTGCAACGAGAAGCTGTTTCCGCGCGGCATCGACGTGGTGCTGGTTGCCGATGATTCCGTGGTCGCGATCCCGCGCACCACGCGAATCGTGAGCAAGGGAAGTTAAGCATGTATGTCGCAGTCAAAGGCGGCGAACGCGCCATCGAGAACGCCCATCGCCTGCTCGCCAATGCGCGGCGCGGCGACCAAAGCGTTCCGGAAGTCTCGCTCGACCAGATCTCGGAGCAACTCGGCCTCGCCGTCGATCGCGTCATGAGCGAGGGCTCGCTCTATGACCGCGAACTCGCGGCGCTGGCGATCAAGCAGGCGCGCGGCGATCTGATCGAGGCGATCTTCCTGGTTCGCGCCTTCCGCGCCACGCTGCCGCGCTTCGGTGCGAGCGAGCCGGTCGACACCGGGGTCATGCGGGTGCAGCGGCGCGTGTCCTCGACCTTCAAGGACATTCCCGGCGGTCAGATCCTCGGGCCGACCTTCGATTATACCCATCGCCTGCTCGATCCCTCGCTGGCCACGGGCTTTGTGCCCGAGCAGCCTGCGACGGCCGAAGCCTCGACCACGCCGACGCCACGCGTGACGGACATTCTGGGCCGCGACGGGCTGATCGAATCCTCGCCGCAAGCCGACGCCGGCGCCAGTGTCGGTGATCTCACCCGCGAGCCGCTGAACTTCCCGGCAGATCGCGATTTGCGCCTGCAGAATCTCGCGCGCGGCGACGAAGGCTTTCTGCTGGCGATGGGCTATTCGACCCAGCGCGGCTATGGCCGCAACCATCCCTTCGCCGGCGAAATCCGCTTCGGCGAAGTCGAGGTCGAATTTTTGGCCGAAGACGTCGGCTTTGCCGTGCCGCTGGGCTCGATCGAGCTGACGGAGTGCCAGATGGTCAACCAGTTCAAGGGCTCGGCAACGGAAGCGCCGTGCTTCACGCGTGGCTATGGTCTCGCCTTCGGCCAGAGCGAGCGCAAGACCATGTCGATGGCGCTGGTCGACCGTGCGCTCCGAGCCCGCGAGCTCGGTGAAGAGGTCGGGGCCCCGGCGCAAGATGAAGAATTCATCATGTCACATTCGGACAACGTCCAGGCGACGGGCTTCGTCGAGCATTTGAAGCTGCCGCACTACGTCGACTTCCAGTCCGAGCTCGGCCTGCTGCGCAAGCTGCGCAAGGAGTTTGCCGAGGCCAACACGCCCGATGCCATGAAGGAGGCCGCGGAATGAACGCGCCCGCCTACAATTTCGCCTATCTCGACGAGCAGACCAAGCGGATGATCCGCCGCGCGATCCTGAAGGCGATCGCGATCCCCGGCTATCAGGTGCCGTTCGCCAGCCGCGAGATGCCGATGCCCTATGGCTGGGGCACCGGCGGCGTGCAGGTGACCGCCGCGATCCTGGGACCGCAGGACGTGCTGAAGGTGATCGACCAGGGCTCCGACGACACCACCAACGCGATCTCGATCCGCAAATTCTTTGCCAAGACCGCCGGCGTCGCCACGACGACTTCGACGGACGAGGCGACCGTGATCCAGACCCGGCACCGCATCCCTGAGACGTCGCTGCACGCGGACCAGGTGCTGGTCTATCAGGTGCCGATCCCGGAACCCCTACGCTTCCTCGAGCCCCGCGAGACCGAGACGCGGCGCATGCATGCGCTCGCCGAATACGGCCTGATGCATGTGAAGCTCTATGAGGACATCGCCCGCTTCGGCCATATCGCGACGGCCTATGCCTATCCGGTGAAGGTCAATGCGCGCTATGTGATGGATCCGTCGCCGACGCCGAAATTCGACAATCCCAAGATGGACAATTGCCCGGCGCTGCAATTGTTCGGGGCAGGCCGCGAGAAGCGCATCTACGCGATCCCGCCTTACACTCAAGTCGTGTCGCTCGATTTCGAGGATCATCCGTTCGAGCCGTACCGTTTCAACGCGCCCTGCGCGCTGTGCGGCGCTGAAGATTCCTATCTCGATGAGATCGTCACCGACGACAAGGGCAGCCGCATGTTTGTCTGCTCGGATACCGACCATTGCGAGGGACGGCAGGCCGCCGGCCATCACGGCAGCCTGAGCGCTGCGCCATACAAGGAGAAGGCGCAAGGAGGCTCGCATGGCTGATCACGATATGCTCGAAAACGATCAGCCGCTGCTGGTCGCCGAGAGCCTCAGCAAGTCCTACGGCCGCATCGCTGCATGCCGCGACGTGTCGTTCTCGCTCTATCCCGGCGAGGTGCTGGCGATCGTCGGAGAATCCGGCTCCGGCAAGTCGACGCTGTTGCAAATGCTGTCGGGCCAACTCGCCGTGAGCGGCGGCCATGTGTCCTACCGGATGCGCGACGGCGTCATCCGCGATCTGGCATCGCTCGGCGAGGCCGAGCGCCGCCTCTTGTTCCGCACCGATTGGGGTTTCGTGCACCAGGATCCCGCGCAGGGCCTGCGCATGGCGGTCTCCGCCGGCGCCAATGTCGGCGAGCGTCTGATGGCGGTGGGCTGGAATCACTATGGCCGCATTCGCGACACCGCGTCAGATTGGCTGACCCGCGTCGAGATCGACGTGGTGCGTATCGACGATGCGCCGCGGACCTATTCCGGCGGCATGCGCCAGCGCCTCCAGATCGCGCGCAACCTCGTCACCGGACCGCGGCTGGTGTTCATGGACGAGCCGACCGGCGGGCTTGATGTTTCAGTCCAGGCGCGCCTGCTCGATCTCCTGCGCAATCTCGTCGCCGAGCTGCATCTCGCCGTCGTCATCGTCACTCACGATCTCGCGGTGGCGCGGCTGCTGTCGCATCGCGTGTTGGTGATGAAGGGCGGCCGCGTCATCGAGACCGGTCTCACGGACCAGGTGCTGGATGATCCGCGCGAGCCCTACACCCAGCTCCTCGTCTCCTCGATTCTGCCGCCATAAGCCTTTCAACATGAGCTCTCTGATGACCGCCATGATCGAGATCGCCGATGCCAACAAGACCTTCACGATGCACCTGCAGGGTGGCATCGAATTGTCCGTCGTGCGCGGCGTGACCTTCCATGTCGATCGCGGCGAATGCGTCGTGCTGTCGGGGCCGTCAGGTGCCGGTAAATCGTCGATCCTGAAGATGATCTTCGGCAACTACCGTTGCGATTCCGGCCGGATCGGCATCCGCCATCGCGGTGCACTGATCGACCTCGCCACCGCCGAGCCGCGGCAGGTCCTCAATGTCCGCCGCGCGACGATCGGCTATGTCAGCCAGTTCCTGCGCGCTGTGCCGCGGGTCGCGACCATCGACGTTGTTGCGGAGCCCTTGATCGTCAACGGCATGGCGCGCGTTGATGCACAAGCCCGCGCCGGCGAGCTTTTGCATCGTCTTAACATTCCCGAGCGGCTGTGGCAGCTCCCGCCCTCGACCTTCTCCGGCGGAGAGCAGCAGCGCGTCAATATTGCGCGCGGCTTCATCTCGGAGCTGCCGATCCTGCTGCTCGACGAGCCGACCGCCTCGCTCGATGCCGCCAACCGCGCCGTCGTGGTCGAGCTGATCGCCGAAAAGAAGCGCCAGGGCGTCGCCATGGTCGCCATTGTCCATGACGACGAAATCCGCCATCTGATTGCCGACCGCATCGTCGACGTCACCAGCTTTGCCGCCGCGGCCTGAAGGAAGAGGGACATGAACGCCAAGGACATCGTGATCGCCAACGCCAGGATCGTGCTGGCTGACCGGCTGATCGAACAGGGCTGGCTTGCTCTCGCGAACGGACGTATTGCCGAGATCGGCGAGGGCAGGGCACCCGCGCGCGCCGAAGATGCCGGTGGCGACCTCATCATGCCCGGCTTGATCGAGCTCCACACCGACCACCTCGAAGCGCATTACGTGCCGCGTCCCAAAGTCTTCTGGAATCCGGTCGCCGCCGTCGTCTCCTATGACGGCCAGCTCGCGACCTCGGGTATCACGACCGTGTTCGATTCGCTCCGCGTCTGGCGTGAGGAGGGCGCCGAGGAAGTCGATGGCCGCGCCGGCGTGCTTGCCGCGGCCATCACGACCGCGCGCAACTCGAACCTGCTGCGCGCCGATCACTTCCTGCATCTGCGCTGCGAAATTCCGATGCCGAGCGTCGTCGAGGAGGCCAAGGAGCTGATCGGCCGTCCCGACGTCAAGCTGATGTCGCTGATGGATCACACGCCCGGCCAGCGCCAGTTCCGCGACGAGATCAAACTGCGCGACTATTATCGCGGCAAGGGTGGCGGCAAGACCGACGCCGAGCTCGATGAGCTGTTCGCAAAACGCTTCGAGTATCAGAAGGCCTATGCCGCGACCAATATGCGCCAGATCGTGGCGCTGGCGCATCAATACAAGATTCCGCTAGCGAGCCATGACGACACCACCGAGGAGAACGTCGCCGATGCCGTGCGTGACGGTGTCGCGGTGGCGGAATTCCCGACCACGCTCGAGGCCGCGCGCGGCCTGCACCAGGCCGGCATCGACATTCTGATGGGCGCGCCGAACGTGGTCCGCGGCGGCTCGCATTCCGGCAACATTGCCGCGGTTGATCTTGCCCGCGAAGGCCTGCTCGACATCCTGTCGTCAGACTACATCCCGTCCAGCCTGCTGATGGGCGCACTGCAATTGCCGGAGCATGCGCCGTCGATCAGCCTGCCGGCGGCCGTTCGCACCGTGACGAAGGCCCCGGCCGATGCGGTCGGCCTCACCGATCGCGGCGAGATCGCGGTCGGCAAGCGTGCCGATCTGATCCGCGTCCACGTCGCGGGCAGCGTTCCCGTGGTCCGCAGCGTCTGGCGCGAAGGGGGCCGTGTCGCGTGAGCGAGATCGTCACGTCGGAAGTGGCGGAGGCGGACGCGATTGGACCGGGGCGACTGGTGCTCGTGGTCGGCCCGAGCGGCGCCGGCAAGGACACGCTGCTGCGGCTCGCGCAGACGGCCTGTGTCGACGACCACGACATTGTCTTCCCGCGCCGCGTTGTGACGCGCGCATCCTCCGCCGACGAGGACAACATCGCGGTGAGCCCCGACGAATTCGCCCGCGCGCGCGATCACGGCGATTTCGCCGTGCATTGGGACGCGCATGGCCATTCCTATGCGCTGCCGCTGGAGATTAACGACGACATCCGCGCCGGGCGCGCCGTTGTCGTCAACGTCTCGCGCACCGTCATCGCCGCGTTGCGCCAAAATTATGCCAAGGTCGTCGTGGTCGCGATCACGGCACCTCCTGACGTGCTGGCACAACGGCTCGCCGCGCGTGCGCGTCACAGCGATGGCAATATCGCAGACCGCCTCGCGCGCAGCGTCGATGACGCATCGGCCAATGCAGACGTCACCATCCTCAATGCGGGCAGCGCCGACTATCACGGCCGCCAGCTTGTGCGCGTGATCAGGAACGAATGCTGGCGCGAATAACCGCGCAGAACAGGAGAGAGCGGAATGACGGTGATCAAGACGGTCGAGGAACTCGAGGCCATCTACGGCGCCACCAACGACGCCTCGACCGTGAAAGTCGCCGACCACGTCACGCCGCTGTACCGCATCTTCATCGAGAAGGCGCCGTTCGCAGCTCTTGCCACCGTCGGGCCCGAGGGCATCGACTGCTCTCCGCGCGGCGATCTCCCCGGTTTCGTGCGCATCCACGATCCCAAGACGCTGATGCTGCCGGATCGCCGCGGCAACAACCGGATCGATTCGCTGCGCAACATCGTCCGCGATCCGCGCGTGTCGCTGATGTTCCTGATCCCTGGCTCCGGCAACGCGGTCCGTGCCAACGGCCGCGCGCATCTCTCGGTCGATCCCGACCTGCTGGCCTCGTTCAAGGTCGAGGGCAAAGCGCCGCGCACCGTCATGGTGATGAACGTGAAGGAGATCTACTTCCAGTGCGCCCGCGCCATCGTCCGCTCCGACCTCTGGAACCCCGACAAGCGCATCGACCCGAAGACGCTGCCGACGCCCGGCCAGATTCTCGCCGAGATGAGCCAGAACAAGGTCGGCGGCGCGGAGTACGACCGCGCTTGGCCTGAACGAGCGGCGGCGACGATGTGGTAGACAGCTGCCTCAGCGCGCACTGGTGACCCGCCCGCGGCTCGCGATGACCCGGCTCCCGGGCCGTGGCGCCTCGTCAGCGCCGGCGGCGCGCCCGGGTGCGTGCCGCTTTCTTTGCGGCGGCGGATCGGGCCTTGGCGCCCTTGGTCTTGCTCGCCTTCCGCGCGGCGGCGGAGCGCGACGCAGCGGTTCGCCGGTTTGCGGCGCGCTTGCCCTGCTTCGACAGGGCGCTGCGCGATGCGGTCGAGCGCGGTTCCTTCTTCAGGACGCCTTCGACCGCACGCGACACGCGCGGACGGCGTTTCGGCGTGCGTTTGCCCTGGCCGACCTCGTAAGCGTATTTGGCGCTCTTGCGCGTCGACTTCTTGGTTCGCCCTTTGCGCGGTGGCGGCAGATCGACGCCGGCACGGCGTGCCTCCGACAGGCCGATCGCGATGGCCTGCTTCGTCGAGCGCGCACCGTGCTTACCCTTCCTGATCTTGTCGATCTCGTCCTTGACGAATTCGCCGGCCTGCGTACTTGCCGATTTGCCGGCGCGCTTGTCCTGCTTGGCTTTGCGGATGACTTCCTGTCTAGGCATGGCGCGAGTTCTCCTTGAAATGGTCAGGGATGTCTCGCGCAACGCGCAAGACCGGCGATTGATCCTTTTCAGTTCCGCAGCGCCGCCAGCAGCTCATCCGGCCGCTCGGCCATGATCATGTGGCCGGCGCCCGGCACCACGACGGTCTTCGCATGCGGGATCGCTGCCGCAAGCGCTTTGCCCGCCTTCGCCGGCGTCATCATGTCCCGCTCGCCAAGAACGAGAGTCGTCGGCACCTTCACGGTCGCCGCCGCCTGAAGCGCATTCGCATAAGCATTGCAGGCGGACAGATCCTTGAAGAGGACGTCCGGCTCGCAAGCCTGAAGCACCGCCTGAGCGCCGCCGTGCATCCACAGGCCCGGCGCAAGGCTGCCGCCGAGCTCGGCCTTGAAGCCGAGAGCCCAGATCGAGACCATGTCGAGCGCATCCTGCTCGTTGGCTTCGGCGGCCTTCAGCAGATCCGGGCCGACCGTCATGGTTGCGGCCGTGCCGATCAGGCTCAGCGCGGAGACCTTGTCGGGATGCCGCGCGGCCGTCTCCAGCGAGATCAGCGATCCCATGGAATGGCCGATCAGATGCGCCTTCGAGCTTCCTGCCGCATCGAGCAGCGCGGCGGTCCAGTCGGCCATCTCCGCGATGCTGCCGAGCGAAGGTCCGGCGGAGCGGCCGTGACCGGGGAGATCGGGCGCGAGGACACTATAGCCGTGATGGGCGAACCAGCGCGTGTGCAGCGCCCAGGTCGAATGGTCGAAGCCGGCGCCGTGGAGGAATACGACTGTGGGGAGCGACTTGTCGAAGTCGCGGCCGCCGGTCGCGGCAAACACATCAGTGCCGTTGACGGAGAGCTTCATGGTGTCAGACCTTTTGCGAGATGCGCAGCGCCTGCGCGAGATCATCGATGATATCGCTGGCCGTCTCGATGCCGACCGACAGCCGCACCAGCTCCTCGCCGATGCCGGCGGCCTTGAGCTGCTCGGCGTCCATCTGCTGATGCGTGGTCGACGCCGGGTGGATCACCAGCGTCTTGGCGTCGCCGACATTGGCGAGATGGCTGATCATGCGCAGGGACTCGATGAACTTGCGCCCTGCAGGCCGCCCGCCCTTGATGCCGAAGGAGACGATCGAGCCCGCGCCGCGCGGCAGCAGCGTCTTGGCGAGCTGGTAGTCGGGATGGCTCTCCAGCGACGGGTGCAGCACCCAGTCGACGGCCTTGTTCGACTTCAGTGCTTCCAGCACCAGATGCGTGTTCTGCATGTGGCGGTCCATGCGCACGGCAAGCGTCTCGACGCCCTGCAGCAGCTGGAATGCATTGGTCGGCGACAGGCAGGCGCCGAAGTCGCGCAGGCCTTCGGTGCGCGCGCGCATGATGAAGGCCGCCGTGCCGAACTGTTCGTCGAAGACGATGCCGTGATAGCCGCCATAGGGCTCGGTCAGCACGCCGAATTTTCCGGACGCGCGCCAGTCAAACCGGCCGCCGTCGACGATGGCGCCGCCGATCGCGATGCCGTGGCCGCCGATCCATTTGGTCGCGGACTGCATCACGATGTCGGCCCCAAGCTCGATCGGCCGGCTGAGATAGGGCGTGGCAAAGGTGTTGTCGATCAGCAGGGGAATTTTTGCCTCATGCGCGATTCCCGCGATCTTCGGGATATCGAGGACTTCGAGGCCCGGATTGCCGATGGTCTCGCCGATCACCAGTTTCGTGTTCGGCTTGATCGCTGTCCGGAAGGCGTCGAGATCGCGCGGCTTCACAAATGTGGTGGTGATGCCGAAGCGCGGCAGCGTATGGGCCAACAGATTGATGGTGCCGCCATAGAGGGAGCTCGATGCCACGATGTGATCGCCAGCGTTCAGAAGCGTCGCGATGGCCAGATGCATCGCAGCCATGCCGCTTGCGGTGCAGATCGCGCCGACGCCGCCTTCAAGTGCCGCGAGCCGCTCCTCGAGCACCCCGGTGGTCGGATTGGAGATGCGCGTATAGATGTGACCGGCGCGCTCCAGGTTGAACAGCGCCGCCGCGTGATCGGAATCCTGGAACACGTAGGACGTGGTCTGGTAGATCGGCACCGCGCGGGCGCCGGTCGCGGGATCCGGATGCTGGCCCGCATGCAGGCTCAGGGTCTCAAAGGCAGGCGGTTTTGGCGCGGGCATGCGTGGCCTCGTTGGTCGGTCGGCGATGGCGGCCCTTGTGCCATAAAAACGTGCGGGACGTCAGCCCATTGACAGGGTTGCGTGACGGCTCGCAGCGATGACGTGTGATGCGAGCTGTGGCGTCGAACGCGGTGCGCTCCCTCTCCCGCTTGCGGGAGAGGGTCGGGGTGAGGGCTCTCTCCTCTTGGAGGTTCTCGATTGCGGAGACACCCTCTCCCCAATCCTCCCCCGCAAGCGGGCAGGGGAATCGCATATGGCACGTTGGACGGCCTGAGCGCGCGCCTCGTCCTTCGAGACGACCGCTTCCGCGGTCTCCTTAGGATGAGGTTAAGCGGCACCTGTGCCTGCTGAAACTGCTGCCGCGTACTCCGTCCTCATCCTGAGGGCCCGCCAAAGGCGGGCGTCTCGAAGGATAGCCGCAGGGAAGCTGCTTTCCATATGCGATAGCCCTGCCGCAGGCGGGGAGAGGCGAAGTGGCGCTCACACGGCCGGCCGCCCCGCCAGCCGATCCCGCACCTCGGCCGCGATCTCGAACGAGCGCAGCCGCGCGGCGTGGTCGTAGATCTGGCCCGTGGTCATCAATTCGTCCGCGGCGGTGTCGGCGATCAGCGCCTTCAGCTTCTCTTCAATAACAGCGGTCGTCCCCACGACGGAGCAGGCCAGCGACTGCGCGACGCCGGCCTTTTCGGCCGGCGACCACAGCGCGTCCATGTCGTCGACCGGCCGCGGCAGCTGTCCGGGCGTGCCGCGGCGCATATTGATGAACTGCTGCTGCAGCGAGGTGAACATGCGCAGCGCCTCGACCTCGCTCTCGGCGGCGAACACGTTGACGCCCACCATCGCATAGGGCTTGTCGAGCTGCGCCGAGGGCTCGAACCGCGCGCGATATTCGCGCAGCGCCGGCATCAGCATCTGCGGCGCGAAATGCGAGGCGAACGCGAAGGGCAGCCCGAGCATGGCCGCGAGTTGGGCGCCGAACATGCTGGAGCCGAGAATCCAGAGCGGCACCTTCGTGCCCATGCCGGGCGCGGCGCGGATGGTCTGGTTCGGCTTGATATCGCCGAGCAGCGCCTGCAACTCCAGCACGTCATGCGGAAAATTCTCGGCGGCGGTCGCAAGATCGCGCCGCAGCGCCCGTGCGGTGAACTGGTCGGTGCCCGGCGCGCGGCCGAGCCCGAGATCAATCCGTCCCGGATAGAGCGACTCCAGCGTGCCGAATTGCTCGGCGATCACGAGCGGCGAATGGTTCGGCAGCATCACGCCGCCGGACCCGACGCGGATCGTCTTCGTTCCCCCCGCGACATGCCCGATCACCACCGATGTCGCCGCGCTCGCAATGCCCGTCATGTTGTGATGCTCGGCCAGCCAGAACCGCTTGTAGCCCCAGGCTTCCGCGTGCTGGGCCAGATCGAGCGAATTGCGAAACGCCTGCGCGGCGTCGCCGCCTTGGCGGATCGGCGCGAGGTCGAGCACGGAGAAGGGGATCATATGGGCTACCGGAGTGGGACTGCGCGTCAGAGAGGACGATATGTAATGTCATTGCGTAGGATGGGTAGAGCACTTGCGAAACCCCTCATGCTTCGTCATCGCAAGGTCTTGATGGGTTTCGCTTCGCCTTACCCATCCTACAGGCTTGAACCCATACCGCGGGCTGATTGCCGCCGATGGCGACGGCAGGTATCCTCGGTCCATGACCGTCAGTTCCCCCGATCTGAAAGCGTTCCTGCTCGCAACGCCGTTCTTCGGCGGTCTATCGGATGCGAGTCTCGACCTCCTGGTCTCGACGCTGGTCGAATGCCGCTTCGATGCCGGCGCGACCGTCGTGGCCGAAAGCGAGCCGGGACGCTCGATGTTCATCGTCAAATCCGGTCGCCTCGCGGTGGGCAAACGGACGAATTCGGGCAGCACCGTCCCGATTTCCGTTCTGGAGCCCGGCGATTTCTTTGGTGAGATGACGCTGATCGAAATGCAGAACCGCTCCGCCACGGTGGTCGCGGAGTCTCCGACGGTGCTATACGAGCTCACCGCCCAAAAACTCTACGCCTGCTACAAGGCCGATATTCATGCTTATGCGATCGTCCTACAGAACATCAACCGCGAGCTGTGCCGGCGGCTGCGGCGGGCGGACGAGCGGTTCACCGGGCAGCGGTGGGGGAAGACAATTGATCGTACGTAGGATGGGCAGAGCGCACCGAAACCCATCCCACGAGCCGACTCGCTGGTACGGCTACAGCAACGCCATTGAGTGCAGCGAGTTTCTGTGAAAGCCGAAGGCAACCAAGCCGCAGAGAAGCAGCGCAGTCCCAGTCACGATCAGGCAAAACGCAAGCACTATTGGAGCCTCTGGTTCGTCATGAATGACAAAGACGATAATAGATAAAATTTTACCGACAATCGAAAGGAAGAATTAACCTTACCTGCGCGGCCCCGACAGGCATGAGCCTCCGCATCGGGTCTTCGGACGCGTCGCCGGGTTTGTGTCCGCCATGCGTGCCGATCTAACCGACGGGACAAAATACCCCCCTCTCGCCAAACCTCGTCAATCCCCTCTCACAAAATATTCCACTTTACCGAAATTCGGAATTGCGGCATTCTCGCCGCATCCCGGCCTGAGGAGAGGGGCGATCGTACGTCGTCACGAACGTGGGTTGGGGTGCGGTGGACGCGGCAGCGCCGGCGCGGATGCGGGAGCAGGGCGGGCAGAGGATTGAGCCGAACCCCGTGAGCTCGCCACAAGCCGTGTCGAACGAACGGCGCCTGTATCCGACGAAGCTCTTAGGTCGAAGCCGGGCTTACCCGGCGGAGTCCTCTTGGGCGGAGTCGGGTCGCTGCGTACGGCAAAACCGTGTGGTCCTGGCTGTCATCGCTACAGCCAAGCTTTTGATGCATCGCCCCAACCGGGCGCGGTGCGTCATCTTTCGCGAAGTGACGATGACAACGCAGAATTCGTCGCCGGGGAGAGCGCGGCATACGCCGTCAACCCATCGCGCAGGGAAGGCCGAGTGTTCGGCGTCACCTGTATGCTGCTGTGCGGTTTCCTTGCGCTACACTTTCGCGCAGCGCACCGCGGGTGCCCGTCGGCATCCGGTCTTCCCTGCGCCCTCTTCGAGAGAGGAGGGCGGCGGCAACGAGCAAAACTCGGGCGTTGCGTACCGCGAGAATGCTGAATCATGCTTACACGGAAGATGAAATGGTGCTGCCAGACAGGATTGAACTGTCGACCTCTCCATTACCAATGGAGTGCTCTACCACTGAGCTACGGCAGCATATGCTGTGATAAGAATCGGCCGCCCGAGGGGCCTACCAAGCGGGCCGATATCTGCCACAGGCCTCCCCGCTGCGCAAGCTTGCAAGGGCGGCCAAAACGAGAAAATCGGGGCGATATCGGGGATAGTACGGCTGTTTTGGCCCGAAACGACCAGCTTTCCGTCGGTTTTGGTTCCGCTTTCCCGGCCAACTGGCCAGTTGGCCTGTGCGGCGGATTCCAGCCATTTTGAGTTTCGCACGATCGGGACCACCCTCTTGAGCTGCCGCAATCTCTGGGCATGTTATCGCGAACCGCTGGATGGACCCGTGATGGCTGACGAGAGCGACAAGACCACAAGACAGGCGAGGGCATCGCGGGACGACCGACTGAAATCGGCGCTGCGCGAGAATCTGAAGCGCCGCAAGGCGCAGGCGCGCGAACGCGCCGCAAGCGGCGACCCCTCGCAAGTCGACGACGGGTCCCTAGATGAGGAGACCGGCGGCAAGACCGACGACCAGAAGACGAGCGGCTAGAACTTGGAGTGGATGCAGTGGCCATGGGGCAGGACGACTTACAGAGAACCGATCGCGACGCGATGATGTCGCGTTTCATCCGCCCCGAGCAGACTTTTCCGGCGCTGACGTCCGCCGAGATCGAGCGCATCAGGAATTTCGGCGAGCTTCGTACCTATAAAGACAGCGAGCTGCTGTTCGAGACCGGCAAGCCCGGGCCGGGCATGTTCGTCGTGCTGAAGGGACACGTCGCCATCACCCAGCGCGACGGGCTCGGCAACGTCACGCCGCTGATCGAGCAGGGACCGGGGCAATTTCTGGCCGAGCTCAGCCAGCTCTCCGGCCGTCCGGCGCTCGTCGATGGCCGCGCCGAAGGCGAGGTCGAAACGCTGCTGTTGCCGCCGGAGCGGCTGCGCGCGCTGCTGGTGGCCGAGGCCGAGCTCGGCGAGCGCATCATGCGCGCGCTGATTCTGCGCCGGGTCAATCTGCTGCAGGCCGGCGTCGGCGGCCTGGTGCTGATCGGGCCCTCGCATTCGGCCGGCGTGGTGCGCTTGCAGGGCTTCCTCACCCGCAACGGCCAGCCGCATCATCTGCTCGATCCCGAGCGTGACCGCGACGCCGCCGAGGTGATCGCGCGCTATTCGCCAAAGCCCGAGGACTGGCCGCTCGTCGTCACCTCCGACGGCGCGGTGCTGCGCAATCCCGGCGAGACCGAGCTTGCGCGCGCGATCGGCATGATCGGCGGCCCGCGCAATGACCGCATCTATGACGTCGCGATCGTCGGCTGTGGACCGGCGGGGCTTGCGACCGCGGTGTATGCGGCGTCCGAAGGGCTTTCGGTCGCCGTGCTCGACACCCGCGCCTTCGGTGGGCAGGCCGGCGCTAGTGCACGCATCGAAAACTATCTGGGCTTTCCGACCGGCATTTCCGGACTGGCTCTCACCGCGCGCGCCTTCAACCAGGCGCAAAAGTTCGGCGCCGAGATCATGATTCCCGTCACGGTAAAATCGCTCGACTGCAGGCGCGAGGACGGCGCATTTTCCGTCGCGCTTGACGGCAGCGATCCCTTGCGCTCGCGCGCGGTGGTGGTCGCGAGTGGGGCGCGTTATCGCCGGCCTGAGATCGAGAACCTCGACAAGTTCGAGGGACGCGGCGTCTGGTATTGGGCCTCCCCGGTCGAGGCGAAGCTCTGCGCCGGGGAGGAAGTGGCGCTGGTCGGCGCCGGCAATTCGGCAGGCCAGGCAGCCGTGTTCTTGTCGGGCCATGCGAAGAAGGTGCTGATGATCATTCGCGGCGGCGGCCTCGGGGCTAGCATGTCGCGCTATCTGATCGAGCGCATCGAGGCGACGCCAAACATCGAACTGCTATTCAACACCGAGATTACCGCGCTCGAAGGCGACGATGCCACGCTGCTGCGGCGCATCCGCTGGAAGAGCCGGCTGTCCAGCGATGAAGATTCCGCCGACATCAAGAATCTCTTTTTGTTCGTCGGCGCCGATCCCGCCACCGCCTGGCTCGATGGCTGCGGCGTGACGCTCGATCGCGGCGGTTTCGTCGTCACGGGTGCCCAATCCGAGCAGAACCAGGGCCGGCTGGTGGCGCCGCTGGAGACCTCCGTCCCCGGCGTCTATGCCGTCGGCGACGTCCGCTCCGGCTCGGTCAAGCGCGTCGGCGGCGCCATCGGCGAAGGCGCGCAGGTCGTGGCCTCGCTGCACGGCTATCTCGGCGACGCCGCAAAACCGGCGCTTTAGTCAAGGACAAGACAAGCAAATGGCAAGCGGAATGTGACTTGCCATTGCGCCGCGCGATGCAGACTATCCCCTCACCAAGAGGGTCTGGACAGAACAAATTTCAGGGGGGGACTAAATGGCCGATCTCATCGTGCTCTACAAGACGCCCACGGATGCTGCGGCATTCGACAAATATTATGTCGAAACGCACATCCCGCTCGCAAAGCAACTTCCCGGCCTGAGGAAGTACACCGTGAGCAAGGGGCCGGTCGGCACGCCCGCAGGCCCTTCCCAGTACCATCTGATCGCAACGCTCACTTTCGACAGCCTTGCCGACATCCAGAAGGCGTTCGGCACCCCCGAGGGCAAGGCGGCCGCGGCCGACGTGCCGAAATTCGCCAGCGGCGGCGTCGAGATGCAGATGTTCGACACCAAGGAAGTGTGACGCTCCGATTCAATTTTCGTCGAAACGTGCTGTCGTTTGTGACAGCGATGCAAAGAATTCGGCCATGCGATTGTCGATTTACACGACGACGCATGGCTGCATGTGCGATGCCGGTGTATGTGGCAATCCGATGAGGAGCGTAATACAAGTCTTCTGATCTCAATGCAGAGAGAGGGAGAGGTTGGCCGTGGTGCAGGGCATCGTGCTGCTGTTCTTCGTGCTGCTGACCATCGGTGCCTGGCGCCGCTACAAGCCGATGGCGTTCGCCTGATCGGCGCATGTTCGTCATTCAGGGGCATCGCGCAGCGATGAACTATGGTGCGCAATTGCGCACCTGAGAATCCCGATCTAACAATCTCCAGATTCCGGGTTCGCGCTGCGCGCGCTCCGGAATGACGTCTCACTAACGCTAAAGGTGTCCCGCCAATGCCTACCATCAGCACCAAAGACGGCGTCGAGATTTTCTACAAGGATTGGGGCTCGGGCCAGCCGATCGTGTTCAGCCATGGCTGGCCGCTGTCGTCGGACGATTGGGACGCGCAGATGATGTTCTTCGTCACCCGCGGCTATCGCGTCATCGCTCATGACCGCCGCGGCCACGGCCGTTCGGCGCAGGTCGCCGATGGTCACGACATGGATCACTATGCCGACGATCTCGCCGCGCTGACCGCGCATCTCGACCTCAAGGACGCCATCCATGTCGGCCATTCCACCGGCGGCGGCGAGGTCGTGCATTACATCGCGCGCCACGGCGAGAGCCGGGTGGCGAAGGCCGCGATCATTTCCGCGGTGCCGCCGCTGATGGTGCAGACGGAGGCCAATCCCGGCGGCCTGCCGAAGAGCGTGTTCGACGATTTTCAGGCGCAGCTCGCCGCCGGCCGTTCGGCGTTCTACCGCGACGTCGCGGCCGGTCCGTTCTACGGCTATAACCGTCCCGGCGCCAAACCGTCGGAAGCGGTGATCCAGAATTGGTGGCGTCAGGGCATGATGGGCGGCGCGAAGGCGCATTACGACGGCATTGTCGCGTTCTCGCAGACCGATTTCACTGAGGATTTGAAGAAGATCAACGTGCCGGTGCTGGTGATGCATGGCGACGACGACCAGATCGTGCCTTACGCCGATTCCGCGCCGCTGTCGGCCAAACTGCTCAAGAACGGCACGCTGAAGACCTACACGGGTTTTCCGCACGGCATGCCGACCACGGAAGCCGCGACCATCAACGCCGACCTGCTGGCGTTCTTCAATGGCTGAGCGGATCGCGGCCGCTGCATAAGCCGCGACCTCTGTGGATACTTCAGCGCCTGCGCGCGTTGAGTCCCCGACCGCCCCCGCAGGAGAAGTGTCGGTGATGTGTCCCCCGCTCAAACTGATCGCGCTCGACGCCGACGATCTCGCCGTGATCTCGACCCATGTACAGGATGCCCGGGTGCAGCCATCCGACATCATCTGGCGGCAGGGCGAGAAGAGGCTGGTGGTCGGGATGAGCCGGCTCGACTGGGAGCAGACGCTGGATGGTGAGGCCGAACCGCGTCGGCTGATCGCAGCGCTCCGTTTCGACCGCGTCCTCGCTTGCAAGTCGCGCAACATCGACTTGGCAGCGCCGGACAAGGTTCTGGACCTCGTCGGCATCGAGTTTCACCCCCAGGACGGCCGTGACGAGGAGCCCAGCGGCAGCGCGCTCTTGCTGTTCGCCCAGGGCGGCGCCATCCGCCTCGACGTCGAATGCCTGGAATGCCAGCTGACCGATCTGGCGGCGGACGAACTGGGCACGGAGGTGGGGGCGGCACGGTGAGGGACGGATACCGCATGCCACATACCCCCGTGTCGTCCCGGCGAAGGGTTGACGGCGGGGGGCCGCCGCGCCATTGAGCAGGGGGGCCGGTGAGCCAGACTGCGCCCCTCAACCAGCAGAAGCCAAGCCCAAAATGCCCATTCGTCTCGACCACAGCAGCGCCGATTTTGACCAGCGATTTGCGGCCTTCCTCGCCGCCAAGCGCGAGGTCTCGGCCGATGTCGAGGCCGCCGCGCGCGCCATCGTCGATGATGTCGCCAAGCGCGGCGATGCCGCCCTGCTCGAGGCCACGGCGAAGTTCGACCGCTTGAGGCTGGACGCATCCGGCCTGCGCATCACCGCCGCCGAGATCGAGACGGCCGTGAAGGCCTGCGATACCGCGACGCTGGATGCGCTCAAGCTCGCGCGTGACCGCATCGAGACCTACCATCGTCGCCAGTTGCCGAAGGATGAGCGGTTCACCGACCCGCTCGGCGTCGAGCTCGGCTGGCGTTATACCGCCATCGAATCCGCCGGCCTCTACGTGCCCGGCGGGACCGCGGCCTATCCGTCCTCGGTGCTGATGAACGCGGTGCCAGCCACGGTCGCGGGCGTGTCGCGCCTCGTGATGGTGGTGCCGTCGCCCGACGGCAAGCTCAATCCGCTGGTGCTGGCGGCCGCCTCGCTGGGCGGCGTTACCGAGATCTACCGTGTCGGCGGCGCGCAGGCCGTGGCCGCGCTAGCACACGGCACCGCAACGATCGCGCCGGTGGCAAAGATCGTCGGCCCCGGCAATGCCTATGTCGCCGCCGCAAAACGGCTGGTGTTCGGCAAGGTCGGCATCGACATGATCGCCGGCCCCTCCGAGGTGCTGGTGATCGCCGACGACACCGGCAATGCCGACTGGATCGCCGCCGACCTGCTGGCGCAGGCCGAGCACGATGCCAGCGCGCAGTCGATCCTGATCACTGACTCGGCGCGGCTTGCCGCCGATATCGAGAAAGCGGTCGAAGCGCAATTGAAGACGCTGCCGCGCGCGGCTATTGCCGGCAAATCCTGGGTCGATTTCGGTGCCATCATCATGGTGAAGACCCTCGCCGATGCCATTCCGCTCGCGGACGCGATCGCCGCCGAGCATCTCGAGATCATGACTGATGATCCCGATACGCTCGCGGCAAAGATCTGCAACGCCGGCGCGGTGTTCCTGGGCGCGCATACGCCGGAGGCGATCGGCGACTATATTGGCGGCTCCAACCACGTGCTGCCGACGGCGCGCTCGGCGCGGTTCTCTTCAGGTCTCGGCGTCGCCGATTTCATGAAGCGGACCTCGATCCTGAAATGCGGCCCGGACCAGCTGCGTGCGCTGGGCCCGGCCGCGATGACGCTCGGACAAGCGGAGGGGTTGGACGCCCATTCGCGCTCGATTGGATTGCGCCTCAATCTGTCATGACAAAGCCGCCCGAACAGGACGACTCGACCAATCGCATCGTCGCGGTCACCCTCGACGAGGACTCGATCGGCCGTTCCGGGCCCGACATTGAGCATGAGCGTGCGATCGCGATCTACGATCTGATCGAGCAGAATCTGTTCGCGCCCGACGGCGCCGACGGGACGGGGCCGTTTACGCTGCATCTCGGCATCAGCGGCAACCGGCTGATGTTCGACATCCGCCGCGAGGACGGCACGCCCGTGGTCGCGCATCTATTGTCGCTGACGCCGTTCCGGCGGATCGTGAAGGACTATTTCATGATCTGCGACAGCTACTATCAGGCAATCCGCACCGCGACGCCGGACAAGATCGAGGCCATCGACATGGGCCGCCGCGGCATCCACGACGAGGGGTCGCGCACGCTGCAGGAGCGGCTGAAGGGCAAGGTGCGGGTCGACTTCGAGACCTCGCGTCGGCTGTTCACGCTCATTACTGTCCTGCACTGGAAGGGTTAAGTGCGATGGCGGGTCCGCCACGCGCACGCGATCCGCAATCGGTGCTGTTCGCATGCGCGATGAACAGCGTGCGCTCGCCGATGGCCGAGAGCCTGTTGCGACACATGTTTCCGCAAGGCCTCTACGTGAAATCGGCCGGCGCGAGGCGCGGCGAGCTCGATCCCTTCGCGGTCGCCGTGATGGCCGAGCTCGGTCAGGACATCGCCAGCCACAAGCCGCAGACGTTCGAGGAGCTGGAGGATTGGGAGGGGCTCAATTTCGACCTCATCGTCACGCTCTCGCCCGAGGCGCACCACAAGGCGCTGGAGCTGACCCGCACGCTCGCGGCCGACGTCGAATACTGGCCGACGCAGGACCCCACCACCATCGAAGGCAGCCGTGACCAGAAGCTCGCCGCTTACCGGGACGTCTGCGACCAGCTCCTGATGCGCATCCGCCGGCGGTTTGCCAAAGTGGGCGCGGCAAGCGGGTAGCACGCCGCGGCCGTAACACCCGCGTCACAGACTACAGGCACAGGCATGTGGGGACCGTCGAATCGCTTAAGTCCGGGTTCCCGGGTTGTGAAATCAGCCCCCTTCCGATAGGTTCCGCGCGCAATTCACCTCCTGCCTCGTCTCCCAAAAATCACCTGATGCTCGGCCGCCCCAAATTCGTTCTTGCCTCCGGTTCGCCGCGGCGCCTGTCGTTGCTCAACCAGGCCGGCATCGACCCTGACGCGCTCCGGCCGGCCGACGTCGATGAGACGCCGAGGCGGGGCGAGCTGCCGCGTGCCTGCGCCAACCGCCTCGCGAGGGCCAAGGCCGATGCGGCGCTCAAATCAGTGCAGCTGGACGACGAGCTGCGCGGCGCCTTCATCCTGTCCGCCGACACGGTCGTGGCCGTCGGCCGCCGTATCCTGCCCAAGGCCAACCTCGTCGACGAGGCCGCACAGTGCCTGCGGCTGCTGTCGGGCCGCAACCACCGCGTTTACACCGCGATCACCCTGGTGACGCCGCGCGAGGCGTTCCGCCAGCGCCTGGTCGAGACCCGCGTCCGTTTCAAGCGACTTTCGGAGGACGACATCCAGGCCTATATCGGCTCCGGCGAATGGCGCGGCAAAGCCGGCGGCTACGCCGTGCAGGGCATCGCCGGCTCGTTCGTGGTGAAGATGGTCGGGTCCTACACCAACGTGGTCGGCCTGCCGCTGTATGAGACCACTGCGCTGCTCGGCGGCGAAGGCTTTCCGATCCGCTTCGGTTGGCTCAACGCCACCGCCGTGTAAGAGCGGCCCGACAAAAATCTCGAAAACAACCCCATGCACAGTAGAATCGGCGCGGGGAGAGCATGCGTCTCCACCGGAGGAACCCGATTGCCGACAGGATCTTGAACCGTCTCACCTTGTGTAAGCTGCCGCCATCATGGACGACCAAGTCAAAAAGCCCGCCGGGCCCCTCAAAACCTGCCCGATTTGCGGCAAGCCGCAGGCGCAGGCCACCCGCCCGTTCTGCTCCTCGCGCTGCCGCGATGTCGATCTGAACCGCTGGCTGAAAGGCTCCTACGTCATCCCCGGCCGGGATGACGAGGTGGACGACATCGAATAGATAAACAATATCAAGAATTTAATTTGACCCTTGGCGCCCCCCGCACCGGCCGCGGCAGGGCCGCGCCACCTTGTGCACAGCCGCACCGTGCCCCGCGGAGCCGAAGGCGAACCGTGGGTGGACAGGCCGCTCCGAGCCCACTATAAACCGCCCGCTCGATGGGCCTTGACCTACTCTTTGGGTCCTTCCCTCAGCACGCCCAGGTAGCTCAGTTGGTAGAGCATGCGACTGAAAATCGCAGTGTCGGTGGTTCGATTCCGCCCCTGGGCACCAAAACTACACTTTCTACGCCGAAGCACGATCTCGCAAGATCGCGTTCGCTAAATGATCAGCGTGAAGGATGCTCGCGGATTTTTCTCCCTGGGGCCTCGCTAAGTTCAGGTACGTTCAATCCCGTGCCCGCAACCAAATCTCTCGACCGGCAGACATGACGGCCCCCTTCGGCGGGCTTTTTCATGCCGAGTTTCTCGCTGTGCAGGACTCAAATCGACGCGCGCGGTCGAAGGATGGTTCGCGGACGCCGTCCTATCCCCGCAGTGCGCCCCGCAATAGCCCGATGAAGTCCTGCGCCACTTGCGAGAGGGCTTCGTGCGTGGGGGACAGGATTGCGATCTGGTACTGGATCTTTGGCTTGAACGGGCGGGTGATCAGGCCTTCGGTAAAGGGGCGGCTCACCACCGGATCGACAATGCCCACGCCGCGGCCCTCCGCGACCAACTGGCACGCTGTCGAGAAGAACTCCGTCTCCGCAACGACATTCCAGCGCGCGCCGTATTCGGAAAAAGCGGACGCAAGCTGCTGGTAGACTGGATCGCCGCGAAACAAGGTGACGAACGGGACCCCGTCGAGATCATCAGGCGTGATCTGCTCGAGGTTTGCCAGCGGATGTGTCTTCGGCAGCATGCAAAGGCATTCGTATGAGAACACCTCCATATGCGAGATCGGATAATCCAGCGGCAGTTCGGCGACCGCGAGATCGAATTGCTGCGTCGACATCATTTCCCGGACGGTTGCAGAGTTCCGGGTGATGATTTTCATCTGCAACTCGGGCCGGTTGCTGGCGAACTGTGACAGCAGGCGCGGCAAGAGGCTGATGGAAATGCTTGGATAGGCCGTGATCGCAAGATGCCCGCGCCGCCCGGATCGGATCTCGGTGGCCACGCGCGATGCATTCTCGACGGCTTCCAGCGCGCGTGCCGCCTCGACATAGAACAATTTGGCTTCCGGCGTCGGTTGCAGGCGGCCGCCGCGACGCAGGAACAGGGTCAGCCCGGTTTCGTGCTCGAGGCCTGCGATCATCGTGCTGATCCCGGGCTGCGACATGCCGAGCAGTTCGGCCACCCTGGTCATGGTGCCGTGGAGCATCAAGGCGCGAAAGCATTCGAGCTGTCTCAGGCGCATGGCTTGCTATATAAATTAGCTATAATGGACGCAATTAATATTATTAGAATTACATGAGTGCGAGTGCTCCAATGCCCAAAAGGCAGAAGGAGACCTCACGTGAACGCTGCAACCTTCGATCTCACCCGCGCCCGCCTGATTCCGGCCCGGCGTGGCGTGGCGGCGCGCCTCGAAGCCGGGGAAACGGTGACCGTCGTCAACACCCAAGGCAAGCAGGTGGTCGATACCTGGGCGTTCAACGCCCGCGACACCACCGAATTCATGTCGATGGAACACAGCCGCGCCGCGATGCTGCGGCTCATTCCCAGGGTCGGCGATACGCTGACGACGAATCGGCGGCGCGCGATGCTCACCCTCGTCGCCGACACGACGCCCGGAATCCATGACACGCTGATCGCCGCCTGCGACATCCATCGCTATCGCCAGCTCGGCGCCGTCGGCCATCACGACAACTGCACGCAGAACCTGACGCTGGCGCTCGAGACGGTCGGCGTGTCGGCCGCGGTGACACCGCCGCCGCTAAATCTGTTCATGAATGTACCGGTGACCGGTGGCGGCGAGCTGAGCTTCCAGGCGCCGGTCAGCGAGGCGGGCCAATACGTCACGCTGCGCGCCGAGATGGATCTCATCATCGTGTTCTCCGCCTGCCCGCAGGACATGGTGCCGGTGAACGATATGAAGCCAACCGACGCCCATTTCGTAATCGCCTGATCCCTCGCGGAGGATATCCATGCGCAAGCTACCGCCGCTCAACGCCATCCGCGCGTTCGAAGCCGCCGCGCGCCACGAGAGCTTCACCGCCGCCGCCAACGAACTCTGCGTCACAGTGACGGCGATCAGCCATCAGGTCCGGCAACTCGAAGCGATGCTCGGGCGCAAACTGTTCGAGCGCTCCGGCCGCGCGGTGGTGCTGACGGCGGAAGGGCAGGCGGTGTTTCCCCTGCTGCGCGACGGGTTCGATCGGATGGCGAGCGCCTTCGCCGCGATCTGCCCGCCGGCCGACGGCGAGGCGATCACGGTGTCGACCACGCGGGCCTTTGCCGAGCGCTGGCTGATGCCGCGGCTCGCACGCCTCAATGCGGCGTTCCCGGCCATCGTGGTCCACATCGACGCGACCGAGAACATTGTGACGCCGGGCATCAAGGGGATCGACCTCGCGGTGCGCTACGGACAGGTCGACCGCGCTCATGACGCCTCCGTGCTGTTCAAGGACAGCTACGTCGCGGTCGCGGCGAACGCGATCTGTCCCTCCGCCGCACGCGTTGCCATCGATGATTTCCGTCCGCGGCCGTTGCTGGCCTATCGCTGGAAGAACGCCGTGCTGGATTCGCCGGCCTGGGCGACGTGGCTTGCGGGCATATCCCACGATGCAAGCCGGGATTTCCGCATCTCCTGGTATAGCGAGGAGCCGCTGGCGCTGCATGCCGTTGAACGGGGCCTTGGGCCGCTGTTGTGCAGCGATGCGCTCGTCGGCGAACAGTTGCGCGAGGGAACGTTGCGCCGGATCGACGGGCCGGCACTTCCCGGCTTCGCCTTCCGCCTAGTGGAAGCAAGCGGTGCCTCCAGGCGCAAATCTGTCGCGACGTTCGTCGACTGGCTGCGCAACGAGGCGGCGACGTTTCGCAAGCTCTCCGTCCCGCTCATGACACGGGCTGCATGAAGTAGGGCAACGTCTCCACCCGGATATGATAGCTGCCAGAGGCGACCAGGCCATCGATATGGGCGGTGATCGCCTCGAGCGGCGCGAACCACACCTTGCGCTCCCTGACGACGGTTTCGAGCCAGCGCTCGACCACGCGCCAGCGGGCCAGCCGACCCGTCAGGAACGGATGCCAGATGCCCATCCAGAATCCGCCAGCTTCATACGCAGCCTCGAACTCCTCGAATGAGGCGGCAAGGCCCTCGCTCGGCGATTTGACCGGCATCATGTAGCCGATCTCCGCGTAGTGGGCGAACGGAGGCCAATCGTCCGATCCCCAGTGCGGCGGCATCTCGTACAGCGACCCGCGCGCCGTGCGCATCAAATACGGAATGTCGTCCGCCATCAGCGACGAGTCGTAGGCAAAACCGTGCTCGATCAGGAGGTCGATGGTGGCCTGATTGGCGTTGTAGACCGGCGCGCGATAGCCGCGCGGTTTGCGACCGGTCATCGCGACATGAACCTCGAGGGCCCGTTCGAACGCCTCGCGTTGCTCGGCGCTGGATATCGTGGTCGGGTCCTCATGAATATAGCCGTGATGGCCGATCTCGTGGCCGTCCTTGAGGATCGCCTCCACCGCGTCGGGATAGTGCTGCATGGTCCAGGCCGGCATGAAGAACGACTGCTTCAGCCCGAGGCGGCGGTAGGTCTCCAAGATGCGCCGCACGCCGACTGTCGGCCCGTACCGTCCCATCGTGATCGGATAGAGCCGGTCGAACGAGTCGTTCGGCCGGGCGATATGGATCAAGCTGTCGGCGTCAACGTCGAAGGTGATCGCACAGGCGCAGCACGCCCCGTTCGGCCAGGGGATGGGATTGCGGATCATGAGACTATCCTCTTGCCGTGTGCCGGTCGCGATTGATCATTCGGCAGCCACCCTGGCAGGACCGTCGATCCCGAGACACTGCCGGACCAGGACCGGGATCGCGGCAAAGGCGTCGGCGACGGACTGCCGGTGGCGTTCGTCGCCAAACTCCTGATAGTCGACGGCGATCAGATGGCTCTCCTGCACACCAAGATAATGCGCGCAGGTGAAGATGTGGGTCTCGAGATGGTTCATGTGCTCCCGCACCCCGCCGGGCCCGAAACCAAACTCGCCCCGCGAACTCAGCACCACCAGGGTCTTGCCGCTCATGATCGGCTCGAGCGGATAATCGCCGCGGCCAAGGTCGAATGAGAACGTTTTGCCGATGCGGATCACCTTGTCGAACCACGATTTCAGAGCAGACGGCATGCCGTAATTGTGCATCGGCGCGCCGATGATGATGACATTGGCGCGATCGAGTTCGTCAATCAACTGGTCGGAGAGGCGAAGCTCGTCATGTTGATCCGCCGTGCGTTCGTCGGCCGCGGTGAAGGCCGCGGCCACCCACGCTTCGGTGATGAAGGGCGGCGGATCGCGGCCGATGTCACGGGAGATGATGGTGGTGCCGGGTTCATGCGCCAGCCATTGATCGACGAACGCCTTTGAGAGCTTCCGGCTGACCGAACGGTCGCCGCGCGGACTGGCGTCGATGTGTAGAAGTGTCGTCATCGGTAAAACCTCGACTGATGGAGTATCCATGCGTCAGCCGTACAATGGCCGAGGGCGGTGCCGGGTGTGATTGATGAATTCGTCAGGTGAGTTGAGGAATTCTCAATAGTGAACCGCTGCGACACCATGACGGCTGATCCGGCGCGATGACCCCGGGTTTTCTCGATCGACTATCCGCGAACCTGATCGGCGCGCTTCACTCTCCACTTCATGTCAACCCCGCTTGAGTAATTCTCATTAACGCGCGAGGCCTGATCTTGCTGAGATACCCCATCCCGGCCGAAATCGATGCGCCGGACAGGGGAGAAACATGTTGGCTAAGCAGATATCAAATGCGGCGTACGATGAGGCCGGCTTCGACGCGCATGGAATTGTGCCGGTGCCGGCGGCGCACCGGACCTCGTCACCGTTCGACCAATTCTGGATCTGGACCGGCGCAAACATTGCGCCGATCAATTGGGTGCTCGGCGCGCTCGGCATTCAGCTCGGCCTGAGCGTTCTGCAAGTGCTTGCAGTGGTCGTGATCGGCAACTTGTTCGGCGCGGCGCTGTTCGCTGCCTTCTGCCTGATGGGACACCGCACCGGCGTACCGCAGATGGTGCTGGGCCGCCTGGCGTTCGGCCGCCGCGGCGCCTACCTGCCGGCGCTAGCGCAAGTGCTGATGCCGATGGGATGGGTTGCGATCAACACTTGGATCGTGCTCGACCTCTGCATGGCAGCGCTGGAGCGGATGGGCTTCAGCGGCGGCCCTGAAATCAAGTACATGATCGCTGCGCTGGTGATGGTACTGCAGGTCGGCATCGCAGCTTGGGGCTTCAACGCTATCAAGATGTTCGAGCGCTACACCATGCCGGTCATCCTCGTCATCATGGCCATCATGACCGCGCTCGCATTCCTTCGTGTCGATATCAAGTGGCAGTCCCCGTCCGGCGGCGGCATGGCGGCGTTCGCCGCAGCCACGCAGTTGATGACCGCGATCGGCATCGGCTGGGGTATCTCATGGCTCACCTATGCTTCGGACTACACGCGCTTCGCCAAGCCCTCGCTCAGCGCCGGCAAGGTACTCCGGGCGACATTCCTTGGCATGTTCCTGCCGACGGTCTGGCTTGCTTTCCTGGGCGCGGCGATCGCATCCGCCGGTGCGGGCTCCGATCCGTCGAAACTGATCATCGCTACCTTCGGCGTGATGGCGCTGCCGGTGCTTCTCGTGCTGCTGCACGGCCCGATCGCGACCAACATCGTCGTCATCTACTCGGCCGCGCTGTCGACCCTCACGCTCGACCTGCGCCTGCCGCGCTGGATCATCTCGGTGATCTCGGGCGTGATTGCCTGCGCGATCCTTTATGCGTTCCTGCAATCGGGTGATTTCGCGCATGCCTTCGACAACTTCATGGTCGCCCTGATCGTCTGGATCAGCCCATGGGCCGGCGTCACGCTCACGGATTTTTATCTGGTCCGACGCGGACGGATCGATGTCGCGGCGCTCTACGCGGCTCCGGATCGCGATGGCGGCATCAACTGGGCAGGCCTCATCGCCTTCGCGATCGGGCTGGTGGCGGCCTGGGCGTTCCAAATGGGGACAATTGCGGCCATGCAGGGGCCGCTGGCGCTGGCGACCGGTGGGATCGATCTGTCCTGGCTCACTGGCATGAGTGCCGCCGGCGCAAGCTATCTCATGCTGCATCGCCTCTTCGGACGTCCGTTCGCGTCAGGCAAGCACTTGCAGTCTGCGGATGCGGCGTCGGTCGAGGCCGCACCCATCTCGCTCTCGCAGGTCTAGGCATCCGCATCAGCGATGGGCCTCTACACGGCGGTCTTGCTGGACGCATCGCCGAGCTTCAGGCGGTGCCATGTCGCGCCCCGTTGCCCATTCGGCAAGGGGCGTGAGCAATGTCACCAGCTCGCGTCACTTGCCGTAGTCCTTAATTGATCGTTCGGATAAAGTCTTGCGCGATGCCGGATGACGCCGACGGCAGTCAGGCTTCGTGAGGGGGCAGGATTTGAACCCAACCAAGTTCGAACAAGCGGCGGGTTCCGGCCGGCCACCTCCCAGCGACCTGGGTTGCCAGCCAACAACAAGGCAGGGCTCCCAATATTATGAGTTCGCGAGTAGCAGACCCTTCGCCACCGCGCCAGGTGCTCACGCCACTAGACTAAGGACAAAAAGCGGTTCCTCCTGTCGTGGTTACGTATGATCCCCTCCCTGGGCACCAAATCTGCGATTTTCTAGGCAAATTGCGATTTTGCGCGATCTTCTCCACGAGAGGACGCGCTCGCATTGGTACCGTTCGATTGAGCCTGTGGTGGCCCCGCACGCCCGCACCGGGCTACACGTCCCTCAGACCGCGGAACAGTGCGCCAAACGCGGAGTCCGTCCTGTAAAAGATCGCCGGCTGGCCCAGTGGAGCGCCGACCGTAATTTCCTCGCCGCCGGCGAACGACTGGCCTGACCAGACGTGGACCCAATCGGTTCCGGTCGGCAGATATAACGTCCTTTCTCCCTCGGATGGCCGCCAGACCGGCGCCACCAGCAGGTCGGGACCGTACAGATAGCTGTCCTGAATGGTGTATGTCCGGCGATCGGCTTCGTGATGTAGAAACAAGGGGCGCTGCACTGGAAGGCCCCGGCGAGCGGCCTCCTGCGACAAGGCCTGAAGATATGGTGCGAGATGAACGTAGATTGCCGTCATCCTCGCAAAATGCCGCAACACCTCGCCATCGCCGTCGAGCTGCAAATTATCGCGCGGCCGATTGCCCTCGTGACTGCGCATGACCGGCGTGAATGCGGCCATCTCCGCCCAGCGCATGAGCAGCTCGGGTGTACGGACATTGCCGAACAGGCTCGTATAACCGCCGATGTCGGAATGATGAAACGCGTTGCCGAGCAGGCCGGAGGACAAGGCGGCGCAGATCACCGTCACGAGCCCGTCGTGACGCGAGAAATCGACCGACTGGTCGCCGGCCCAAAGCAAGGGGCAGTGCTGCTGCACGCCCGTAAAACCGGACCGCATGAAGAACAGCGCTTCGCCGGTCTTGCCTCGGCTCGCCACCGCCTTTGCGTTCACCTCCGCCCAAAGTGTCGGCCATTGATTGTGCATCAGCTTTGCATCCACGCCATTGGCGAGACGCACGTCGGTCGGCAGGTACTCACCAAAGTCGGCCATCCAGCCGGATAGGCCGTAGTCGAGCATGCCAGCGCCGATGATGTCTTCACTGAACCATGCGGCCGCGTCCTCGTTGGTGAGATCGACAATGCCGCAGTGAAATTCACCGAAATCGATCAACGCGGTTCGCCCCGAGCCGTCCTTGACGAAATAGCCCGCGGCTTCAGCCGCAGTGAACAAGGACCCATCGTCACAAAGATAGGGGTTCACGTAGCCGAGAAAGCGGATGCCATCGCTGTTCAGTTCGGCGATGCGCTGGCGAAGGCCTGGATATCGCTGCTCGTTCGCCTGCCAATTCCAGAACAGCCGCGCACCAAATGCAGTCGGCCGGATTCCAACCCAGTCTTCGCACCAGAGGCCGGCGACCTTGACGCCGGCCTCGCGGATCCGCTCGAGGCGCGCGAATGAGGCCGCCCCATCCTTCAATCCGACGATCGCGCCGTTGTAGATCCAGTCCGGCAGGGGCGGCTGACGCCCGAAGCGGCCCGACAGGATTTCGACCAATTCGATAAACGTGTCCGCCGCAAACAGCTCGATACGCTCCGGAACGGCCCAAACCTCAATCTCGTGAAACGCATCGTCGCGGAAATCGAAAGCGCAAAAGGCAGAGGTTGCGACGTGAAGCGCATAATGGGCGGAGGAAACATAGGTCGGCTGCGGATAGTAGGTGTGGAAATAGTCCCCGCCCGCCTTGTCGGTGGCATCAGCCCTGAATGTGATCTCGGTCGTCTTGTCCCGGCCAACGCCGGGCTCGGAGCTCCACAGTGGAAACCGCCGGCCGCGCAGATCGAAATAGGAAAACTGCTCGCCGCCACCCCAGACGTGCTCGTCCCGATCAGCCGCCATCCGAATCCAAAACCTGTTCATGGACGGATCCGTCGCCTGTAGCACAAGCGCGTTTCCCTCGAGCCAAACGATCAACCGCGGCGCCTGCCCCTTGCCGGGCGCAAGCGCGATGCGCTCGCCGTCGATCTCGGCATGCGCCAGCGGACAGCGCTCGACGAGGCGGTCCTCGATCTCGAAACGACCACGGTGCATCGCGATGTGGTCATGACCGCGTCCGACAAAGATGCACGGCTTTGCGGCGCTATGGCTGAGGACCGGCCGGTGATTGATGGAGACTGTGAAGCCCGCAGGGCTGGTTTCGAGTTTCGCGGTCATTCCTTCCCTCACGTCAGGCCTGCCGGCCAGCGAGGCGTAGCGAATGGAATCATAGCTTGTCATCTCGGAAACCTCGGAATGCCTCTCGACACGTGACTCCTCACCCCTTGACGCCGCCGGCCGTCAGCCCCGAAACCACACGTCCCTGGAAGATCACGATCAGGACCGCAATCGGCACGATGCCCACGACGAGCGCCGCTGATATCACCGGCCAGGGGAATGCAAATTCACCCTGGTAGAGCTGGATTCCGACGGGCAGCGTGCGCAACGCCGGATTGGAATTGAACGACAGGGCCAGCAGAAATTCGTCCCACGCGTTGACAAAGGCGAGAATGCCGGCGGTGAAAATGCCGGGCGCCGACAACGGCACGACCACCCTGAACAGCGCGCCAATTCGCGTGCAGCCATCGATCATGGCTGCGTTTTCCAGATCGCGCGGAATACTCTCGAAAAACGACGTCAGCACCAAGATACAGACCGGCAGGCTCAGCACCGCGTAAGGCATGATCAGCGCCGTCCAGGTGTTGAGCAGATCGAGCGCCCGCATCGTCTCGAACAGCGGCACCAGGAGCGTGACCAGCGGAAAGGTCGAAACCGCGATGATCAGCGACATGATCAGGCCGCGAAACCTGAGATTGAGCCGGGCGAGTGCATAGGCGGCTAGGACGGAGACCAGCAGCGTCAACGCCGTCGACAGCAGCGCGACCATGAAGCTGTTGAACAGGAAGGTGAGCAGCGGCTGGTCGGAGAACGCCTGCACATAGTTCTGCAGCGTCGGCGTGCGCGGCAACCAGGTGATCGGCTTCAGGGTCAGTTCCGCCTCAGTCTTGAACGAGGTGAGAAGGATCCACAGCGCCGGAAACAATCCGTTGATGATGAGGATCAGCGCCGCCAGCACGCGTAGCGGCTTGCCCGACAGGAGCGATCCGGCTCTCGAAATGGCGTCCGTGGTCATTCGACCGCCTCGCTGCCGCGGATCATGCGCAGATAGAGCGCCGTCACAGCCATGGAGAGAATGAACATCACCACCGCAAGCGCCGACCCGTAGCCGAGATCGAGAAACGAGACGGTGTTTTGATGGATATACATGGCGAGCGTCACGGTCGACGTGCCCGGTCCGCCGCCCGTCATCATATAGGGAATGTCGAAGGTCTGCAGCGCGGTGATGGTCCGGAAGATCAGCGCAACCACGATCGTCGGCTTGAGCAGCGGCAGCGTGATCAGAAGAAACTTCCGCACGAGGCCTGCCCCATCGACATCCGCCGCCTCATAGAGCGATCGGGGAATGGTCTGCAGGCCAGCGAGAATGATCAGCGCCATGAAAGACGACGTCTTCCAGATGATGGTGAGGCAGATCGCGGCAAAGGCGAGCCGTGACGAATTGAACCAGATAATGCCGGACAGGCCGAACCTCTGCAGCACGTCGTTGACGACGCCATATTCAGAATGAAAGAACCAGGCGAAGATCAGGCCCGCGAAGGAAAGGGGCAGCGCCCACGGGACGAGCAGCGAAAGCCGCGCCGGCCAACGCATTTGAAACGGAAGATTGGCAAGCAGCGCAAGGGCGAGACCGACGATCAGCGCGCCGGGAACCGTGATCAGCGCAATGAGGATGGTGTTCCAGGCCGCCTGCCAGAATACCGGATCCTCGATCATCTGCTGGAAATTCGCGAGCCCGGCGAAGCGCGCCGGCACCCCCGACGTGAGCGACAGGTCGAGGAAGCTCGTATAAATGAGCTTGCAGACCGGATAGCCGATCACCACGGCGAGCAGGATGGCGGCCGGCGCAAGCAGCAGGGCGCCGAGCGTTGCCTCGCCGGGATCAAGCAGGCGTGACCACCGTGCGCGACGCGGTTTGGCGCGACCCGTTGCCCGCGCGAGTGGGAATGATGTCGTCATGAAATCCGGTCCGGATTGCCAAAAGCGCAGCGCAGCTTGTGGTGGCAGCAAGCAACGTGTGAACGGAAGAGCGGACTAGCCCTAATGGAGGATGCGCTTCAGGCGGCTCTCGATCTGGCTGGCGCCATCCGCCGGTGTCGCCACGCCCGCCAGCACCGCGTTCACGGTCGTTCGGATCACCTCGCTGACTTCGTTGTAGCGAGGGGTGACCGGCCGCGCTCTCGCCGTCCGCACCACAGGCAAGGCATCAGCAAACCAGGGAGCAGCCTTGGTGACCTCGGAATCCGTGTAGAGCGCCGGATAGGTCGGCAACAACGAGCCGTTGATCGCCATGAATTTGGATGTCTCAGGGCCGGAGAGATATTCAGCGAGCTTCTTGGCCTCATCCTGATGTTTGGAATAGGCGGAAACGCCCCATTCCCAACCACCGAGACAGGTCGACTGTTGGCCGCCCGCAAGGGCGGGTAGCCGTGAGACTCCTACCTTGCCGACGACAGCCGACCCTTCGCCCTGGAAGAGAGCCCAGGCGTAGCCCCAGTTCACGGCAAACACCACGTTGCCGGCCTGAAACTCCTTGCGGGTGTCATCGGTTGCGACTTCGGCGATGCTCCTCTTGGCAACCCCCTTGTCGACAAAGCCCTTCCACAGCGCCAGCGCCTTGATCGCCGCGTCGCGATCGAAGGCCAGCTTGCCGTTTTCGACGATCGTCTTGCCTTGACTCCAATAGGGAAGGAGGAACGTACAAACCGCCCCCTCGATCGCCTTGCCCTGGAAAGAAAGCCCCTGCAAATTCGGATTGTGCTCGCCGTCTGTGATCTTTTGCGCCGCGATGGCCAGTTCTTCCCACGTCTTCGGCGGCGGGATGTCGTATTTGTCGAGCAGATCCTTCCGATAGTAGAGGAACATCGCGTCGGCAAAAGCGGGTAAGGCGACCACCTTGCCCGCGACGGTATTGGCCTCGGCATAAGGGCGAAGGTAAGCTTGCAGGTCCTTCTCAGGGAACGGGGAAAGCCAACCGGCGGCGGCGAATTGGGCCGGACGAATGACATCGAGAATCAGGACGTCCAGTGAGGGGTCCTTCGCTGACATTACCGTGTTGAGATACTGCGCCTGCAGGTCGGACGTCGCGCCGCCGAGTTCGATCATGACCTTGATGCCGGGATTGCGCGCTTCGAATTGATCCAGCGCCTTCCGCCAGACGGCGGGCTGCCCCTGACTGGAAAGATAGACCTTCAGTTGCGTTTCAGCGGATGCCGGGCCCGTGACCAGCGCTACGCTCAACAACAGCAGACGTGCAAGCCTCGCAAGGTTCATCGTTTTCTCCCGGCTGATATCTTGCCGCGTTTCCGCGTGCTTTAGTCAATTATCCCGGCGCCGCCCACTGAACACTGCGCTCGATCGAAACATCGAACAACTAAGCTTCTTGGGATCGCGCACAGATCCGGTCATCACTGGGCCGCCTCGGGATGCCGTCGCAGCGCTATGATTTTCAGGTTTACACAGATCGCTGTCAAGCCACTTCCCGTTGCGGCTCCAACCGCATTGGCAATCGACATTAATGCATTTCTGGGCCGATCTTGTGAGATCTGATTGATTTCCGACAACCGATCACCTACGCTTCAATGCTGATAATAGCGCTATTATTTCCAAGGTCGATGCCTTCATCAAAGCCCATACGCGCCCGGCGCAAGATGCAGCGGGTCACGATCATGGATGTGGCGGCGCGCGCCGAGCTCTCGCCATCCACCGTGTCTCTCTATTTCCGGAAGCCCAACGCGGTTTCGGCCGCGGCAAGCCGGTCGATCGCACGTGCCATCGAGGCGCTCGACTATGTGCCGAACCTGATGGCGGGCGGACTCGCCGCGGCCTCATCGCGCGTCGCGAGCATTATTGTCCCCTCGGTCCGCAACGCGTTCTTTGCCGAGACCGTTGCCGCGATACAGTCCGAGCTCGGCAAGCATCGCCTCCAGGTGATGCTCGGGCATACCGAATATGACGAGCGCGACGAGGAAGACTTGGTGCGGACGGCCCTATCCTGGGCGCCCGCTGCGATCATCCTGACCGGCCTCTCGCACAGCGCCGTCACACGACGGCTGTTGCACGACAGCAAGGTGCCTGTTGTCGAGATCTGGGAGCTCGGCCGACAGCCGATGGACATGGCCGTAGGCTTCCATCACGCGCAGGTCGGCAGCACCGCTGCGTCTCACCTCATGCAGCGCGGGCGCAAACGGCTGGTGTTTCTCGGGGCTCGCCTGCAAGAGGATCAGCGGGCTGCGCAGCGTGCGCAGGGTTTCATCGAGACCGCGCGGAGTATGCCCAACGTCAGTGCAGAGATCATCCGGCATCCGGCGCCTGCAACCGCCGAGGTGGGCGCGATGCTGCTCGCGGAGGCCTTGCGGCGCTTTCCCGAGGTCAACGGCATTGCCTGTTCCAATGATCATGTCGCGCTGGGCGCGATTTTCGAATGCCAGCGCCTCGGCGTCGCGATCCCCGAGCGTTTGTCGGTGGTCGGTTTCGGCGATTTGAGCTTCAGCGCGGCGTGCAATCCGTCAATGACCACGATTCGTCCGCCGGGCGATCTCATAGGGAAGGAAGCTGCCCGGCTCATCATTGCAAGGATTGCAAGCACTGACGGCGAGACGGAGCGGGCTGTGATCGACACTCGTTTCTCTCTGCTCCACAGGCAAAGCAGCTGACCTGGCATCGCCAGTGCCCGCTTCCGAAGTCCGTGCCAGCGCACCATATCGCAGGTTTGCCGGGTGTGCGGAAAGGCGGTCGCGCTCCTCCGTCACCTTGCCAAGCTCTCACGCCACCATGCTGAGTTCTCATATCCGATACGCTGAGGGGGAGAGGATGGCACCGCATTTTGGTGTTCCCGAGTTCGGTTTCCTGCTGCGTGGGCGTTGCTGCGCACCTGTGGTCATAAATGGGTCGCATGGATCGTCTGCATTTACATCGGGATATTTCAGGGCACTCCGCTGCTGCTGCAGCTTTTGTCGTGTATTGCGGATTGGCGCAAACCGGGCTGAAGGTCGACGCGTCCGTTGCGGTGGCGATCGGTTTCACCGTGAATGCCTGCGCCTTTCTCGGTGAGATCTGGCGCGGAGCGATACAGGGGCTGCGGCCATCTTTTTGATTTTTGACGGCTTCACCGCCTCGACCACGGGCGGAAGTTTCAGTCAGGTGGTGTTCAACTTCCAGCTTAGTCCGCGCCTCATCGGCCAGGGTCTGTTGCTCGCGCTCGTGGTCGGCCTGTTTGGCGGACTGTTTCCCGCACTCCGCGCCGCCCGCATGCCGATCGTCGCCGGGCTCTACGGCTAATCGTTTCCACCCATATGACGGATCGGGAGTCTGCTCACGATTATATAGATGATCTTGCCCTTGAAAATTGCAAAGACATTTCAACGATGTATGAGTTCGCAATTTTATTCTGAACGGGAACCATTCCTCTCGGTGTCGAACTTCCTGCAGACCCACTTGCTCGCCGCAATCGCTCGCTGTACGCGCCCGGCCATAGCTGATATGCTTTTTGCCATTGGGACGGTAAACGGCAGCTCGCCAACCGACTTTTCTGCGAGGCGGCCTTCTGATCGGATCTCGATCCCGCTCGCGGTTCTACGCTTTTCTTCGACGTAACGCTGAACAAATCGTCCATGGCTGCCGCGTCCACCCCTTCACATTGGGAGATGTGCCATGGCTGCATCGGACTGGCGTCTCGAAGGCGAATGGATGAAGAATTGCAACTGCGCATTCGGCTGCCCCTGCGATTTCAACGCGCCGCCGACCCACGGCTATTGCAAGGGGCTGTTCGCCATGCGCATCGCCCAGGGACATTTCGAAGGGACCAGGCTTGACGGTCTCTGTTTCGCGATCATTGTCGATTTCCCCGGAGCGCTGCATGAGGGCAACGGGACGATCCAGCCCATTATCGACGAACGCGCCACGCCGGAGCAGCGCCAGGCGTTGTTCGATGTCTTTTCGGGCAAGCATTCTGCCGAGGGCACGCTTTTCCAGATCGTCAGCCTGATCGTCACCAAGATCCACGATCCGGTCTTTGCGCCGTTCGAGTTTTCCTTCGACAAGAACGGACGCGTCGCCAAGCTCGTCGCCAAGGGCGTTCTCGAGACCGACGTCGAGCCGATCAAGAACCCGGTGACGGGTACTCCGCACCGCATTCAGGTCGTGATGCCCGAGGGCTTTGAGCATAGGGCTGCCGAAATCGCGTCCGCCAACATCCGCTCGACCGGCGCGATTCCGTTCGAAACCCGAGGCACGCACGGCTCGCTGGCCACCGTCGTGCAGACGCCTGACGGCGTCGCGGCGTGATGCCGCGCTGAAATCAAGAGGTCGACTCGGCCACATCAGGGCGGGCAAGCCCATGCACGGACACTTCCTGCTGGAACACCTGCTTCACCGCGACCGCCTGATCGTTGCGATCGGGACCGCTGCCGTGGCGATGCTTGCCTGGGCCTATCTCGCCAGCGGCGCCGGCATGGACACCGAAATGATGGCGGACATGCCGGACATGGCGCCGATGCCGTGGACGCCGTTGTACGCGGCGCTGCTGTTCGTGATGTGGTGGATGATGATGATCGCGATGATGGCGCCGAGCGCGGCGCCCACCGTCCTCTTGTATGCGACGGTCAAGCGCAAGCAGGAGACTGCATCCCGCGCTGCAATCGATGCCTGGATATTTCTCGCCGGCTATCTCGCGACATGGGCGGGGTTCAGTGTCGTTGCGGTTCTGGTGCAATGGGCGCTCGAACGGTTCGAGTTGCTGTCGATGGCGATGGCAAGCACCAGCTCGATTTTGGGCGGCCTCATTTTGCTCGCCGCAGGGCTTTACCAATTCACGCCGCTCAAACGTGCCTGTCTGCGTTACTGCGAGAGCCCACTGATGTTTCTCAGTCAGCATTGGCGGCCGGGTACGACAGGGGCATTCCACATGGGACTTCGCCACGGCAGCTATTGTGTCGGCTGTTGCTGGTTCTTGATGGGACTGCTGTTCGTCAGCGGAGTGATGAATCTCATCTGGATCATCGCCATCGCGCTCTATGTCGCCGGTGAGAAACTGCTGCCGTTCGGCCGAAGGCTGAGCCATGCGACAGGCGGGGCCCTCATCCTGTCCGGCACGATCATGCTCGCGCGCGCGATGTGAAAACTCCCGTGGCACGGCAGGCGCTGCGAAAATACCATTTTCACATACGGCGATACCGCCAAGCTGCTCAAACCACCCGGCTCCCGTGGTCTTACGGAGGCCGCTAGCTGGATAATTGAGCCTTCTCCCAACCGAACCTTAAGGCTGTCGCTTCTAGGCTCGCGCTCCGGGATAACGACAGTGCCGGCTTGCGGCCGTGGCGTTCCCGCAATCAAGGCGGAGAGAGGCGATGCCATTCTGGGCGACCAGCACTGTTCTGCCCCCGCGGCCGATGCGGGAGCGCACCTCGTGATTTTCGCCAGACCAGTTCGCAAGGTGGCGATGACAATTCTGCGCAGTGCTCCGCTCCAGATTGCATCGTTCGTCCTGCCCTTGGTCTGGATCGGGTACTTCGCGATCACCTCGTCGGAGCGGGAGGATGCCGTCCAGCAGGCGCGGTTGCAGGGCAACAGCGTCGCCGAATTGTTCGAGGAAAACACCGAGCGCATTTTCGAGCGGGTCGACCAGTCGCTGCTGGTGGTGCGCGCGCTCTACGCCCAGGATCCACTGACCTTCAGCTTGAAGTTCTGGTCCGACAAGACCCGCATCGCGACCGGCGACGTGGTTCAGTTCTCCTTGATCGGACTGGACGGCTACCTGCTTGATACAACGGCGGGCTATTCCGGTCCGCCGCTCTATCTCGGTGATCGCGAGCACTTCATCGAGGTCATCGCACAAGCCGATGATCGCCTTTATGTTGCCAAGCCGGTGCTGGGGCGGGTGTCGCACCAATGGACCATTCAGCTCGGAAGAAAGCTGTTCGATCTCGGGCGGAATCCCGTCGGTGTCGTCGTCGGCTCCATCAGCGTGGACGTCGTCGGCAAGTTCTACGACACCGCGAAGCTCGGTGCCGGCGGAACGCTGGTGCTCAGAAACGCGAACCATGTCGTACTCGCCGCGCGCGGTATGGACCAGGACGCCGTCCTGGGACAGCGTGCGCCGAACCGGGTCAAGGGCGAACTGCGGGACGGCTTCTATGCACAATATTGGAACGAGCACCGCGCGAACCGCCCTGACAGGCTGATCACCGCGCGCAGGTCGCGCGCGTTTCCGCTCATCTTCACCGTCGGCATTCCGAAGCAGGAGATCTACGCCCGCTCTGATTTCAGGCAGAAGGTCTATCTCGGCGGCGCGCTGCTGCTCACCTTCATCATCCTGACCGCGACCATGTTCCACTGGCGGCGGCAAGTGGCGCTCGGCCGCGCGCAGCGCGAGGTGCGCGACTTTGCCAGCAAGTTCGAAGATGCGCTCAGAAACCTGGCGCAGGGGCTGAGCATGTTCGACGGCCGCGACCGCCTGATCGCGTTCAACCGGCAATGGCTCGAACTTTATGGGCTGGTGCCGCAGGAGATTCGCCTCGGCATGGATTTCCGCGAGGTGTTCGCAAAACAGACCGCCGTGCTCGACGTCGAGGCTTACCTCGTCGATTTGAAGGGCAGGCTCGCCCAGTCGGAGCACACGTCGAACACCGTGCAATTTCCCGATGGGCGGGTCGTCTATATCTCCTACGGACGGCGCGAGAACGGCGGCTGGGTTGCCACCCATGAAGACATTACCGAACGCAAGGCGTCCGAGGACCGGATCGAGCGGCTCGCGCATTACGACGGCCTGACCGGCCTTGCCAATCGCAACCTGTTCAAGGAGCGCATCGATGAAGCGCTCGCGCGGTCTCCCAGGCTTGCGGCTCCGTTCGCCGTTCTTCTGCTTGACCTCGACAAGTTCAAGTCGGTCAATGACGCGCTCGGCCATCAATGCGGCGACGCGCTGCTGAAGCAAGTCGCCGGCCGCATCAAGGCGCAGATCCGCGACGGCGACACCGCGGCGCGCATCGGCGGCGACGAGTTTGCCGTGATCGTGATGCCGGGCCAGGCCACGATGCAGGATGGCACAGCAAGCCTGGCGGCGCGGCTGGTGCAGACCATCGCCGAACCCTATCAGATCGACGGCCATCCCGTCGTGATCGGCTGCAGCATCGGCGTTGCCCTCGTGCCCGAGCACGGCACGCGGGTCGACGAGATCCTCCGAAACGCCGATCTTGCGCTCTATAAGTCGAAGAACGCGGGCCGAAACTGCTTCCATATCTACTCGGCCGAGCTCAAGGCTGAAGCGGATCAGCGCAACGTCCTCGAGATCGAGCTTCGTGAGGCGATCTGGCGCGAGGAGATCGAAGTGTTTTATCAGCCTGTGATCGAGCTCGGCACGGGCCGTGCGAAATCGGTCGAGGCTCTGGCGCGCTGGCATCACAGCACCAGAGGCTTCATTCCTCCCGCCGAATTCATTGCGGTTGCGGAGGCGAGCGGAATGATCGTTGAACTCGGCAATCAGGTGCTGGCCAGGGCGTGTCGCGACGCAGTGACGATGCCGGGCGATGTCAAGGTCGCTGTCAACCTCTCCGCCCTGCAATTTGCCGGCACGAACCTTGTCGACTCCGTGACGTTTGCGCTGGCGGAGAGCGGACTTCCAGAATCCCGGCTTGAGCTCGAGATCACCGAGAGCGTGTTTCTCGCCGATACCCAGGAAAACCTCAAGACTCTCGAGCGCCTCAAGGCGCTCGGCGTATCCATTGCGCTCGATGATTTCGGTGTCGGTTATTCATCATTGTCCTATCTGACGGCTTTTCCGTTCGATAAGGTCAAGATCGACAAGTCCTTCATCGACAGGATCGACCGCTGCGAGACCGTCGCTGTGCTGAAATCCATAGTGCAGCTTGCGAAGACGTTGAAGCTTTCCATCGTCGCCGAGGGTGTCGAGACCTACGAACAGGTCGCAAGGGTGCATTCGCTCGGAATCGCGCTCGGCCAGGGTTATTTCTTCAGCAGGCCCGTGCCCCTGGCCGACCTGTCATTGCAAAGCCCGGTCGCGCCGTGGCGACGCCCGGCCGTGGCTTGAGGCGAGCATCAGAACGTCGTGCCTGTCCACGATGTCGCGCCCGCCGCTGCCTGGCGCCGGGCAGTCGCGCGACTGGAAGGTCGCGGCCGCAGCATCGAGCACGCGGCGTTTGATCTTGTCGGGTGCGTTCGATCGGCAATCTTGTGCCTGCGCGATGGACTGTTTGCCGAATGGTCGGCAGCAGTGTCGACATGGCCGTCGAAAGCACTGGAACGACAAGGTTGTGTTCGGCCAAATGGGGGTGCCTTAGAACCTAGCTCAGTTTCTTCCGGTCGCCCAAATACCGAAGCGCGAGCTTGATGAAATTGTGTACCACCATTGACGTCTCGTCCTCCCTGAACACCAGGAATACGTCGGCCGTGGGCGGTGAGGGCCTGATCGGACGAAACACGATGTCGGCTGTCGTGAAACGCGCGATCGACTGCGGCACGAGCGCGACACCAAAACCCGCCGCAATCAGGCTCGGCATCGACTGCGCGTCGACGACTTGCTGGGACACTTTCGGCAGGAAGCCGGCGTCGACACAACAGGCCTGCACATAGCGCGCGAAATCGGAGCTGTTGGGATCCAGGATGACGTGATCCTCCGACGCCAGTTCGCCGAGAGCGACGCGCTTGCGTTGCGCCAGCCGATGGGTGCGGGGCACTGCGAGAACGACCTCTTCCCGCCACGCCAGCTTGCTGGTCAGGTCGCGTTCAGCGGGAATACCGCGAATGAGACAGATGTTGGTCGTGCGGTTGAGGAGCGCTGCGATCTGCAGCGCCGGCGCCTGCTCATGCACCGTCATCTTGACCAACGGCGCGACCTGCCGGTAGGCCGCAAGCAGTTCCGCAAGGCGGCCCCCCAGGATGGAGCCGGTCGCGCCAAGATCCAGCGTTCCGATCAGGCCGGCGCCGATCGATCGCACCTCGTCTTCCGCGGATTTGACCTGTTGCAGGATGGCCCGTCCCCGCAGCAGCATCGCTTCACCGGCCTGCGTCACCTCAACCTTGCGGCTCGTCCTGTAGAGCAGTTGAGTGCCGAGTTCGGCCTCCAGGGCCTGGATATGCTGGCTGAGCGGCGGCTGCGAGAGGTTCAGCCGCCGGGCGGCGAGGGTGAAGCTGCGCTCTTCGGCCACCGCGATGAAGTACCGGAGCTGGCGGATATCCATAGCGAAACCCTATCGATCGTGTCGTTCTATATATTGGACTTGGTATCGGGCTTGGTCAACGAATGATCGATGGAGCCCTTCTTCCGTCATACAGGCGGCGAATGGCTTGGTACGCAGCGGCGTCACGTCGCCGCCAACGACAAGAATGGCGAAAGGCTCAGGCCGACCAAGCCAGACAAACGCAAGCCCAGCGAGCGAGGAAAGCCATGCCCAGGATTTTCAGGTCACTCTTCTTCCAGGTCGTCGTCGCACTCGCGCTCGGCATTGCTCTCGGGATGGCCTATCCTGATACGGCCTTGCAGATGAAGCCGCTCGGCGACGGCTTCATCAAGCTCATCAAAATGCTGGTGCCCGTCATCGTGTTCTGCGTGGTGGTGCAGGGAATTTCGGCAGCCGGAGACCTCTCGAAGGTCGGAAGGGTCGGCATCCGCTCGCTGCTCTATTTCGAGATCGTCACCACCGTCGCCCTGGTACTCGGCATCGCGCTTGCCTATTATTTCCAGCCGGGCGCCGGAATGAACATCGATCCCAGCACGCTGGATGCCAAGGCGCTGAGCGGATTTAGCCAAACCGCGGCGCAGGTCGCCGGCGGCGGCGTCTCCGAATTCCTGATGAAGCTGATCCCCTCCACGATCGTGGGCGCTTTCAGCTCCGGCGACGTCCTGCAGATCCTGATCGTCTCGATCATGTTTGGTTGTGCGGTGTCATTGTGCGGCGAGCGCGCAAAGCCGGTGGTCGATTTCATCGAGCGTGTGAGCGAGATCATCTTCAAGATGATGAATTTCGTCGTCCGGCTCGCTCCGATCGGCGTCTTCGGCGCGATCGCGTTCACCGTCGGGAAGTACGGCATTGGTTCGCTCAAGCAGCTCGGTGGTCTCGTCGGCCTGTTCTATCTGGCCGTGGTCCTCTTCGTGGCGGTCGTTCTCGGAGCGATCATGCGGCTGTCCGGCTTCAGCCTGTTCAAGCTGCTGGTCTATCTGCGCGAGGAACTGATGATCGTTCTCGGCACGGCCGCGGGCGACAGCGTGCTTCCGCAGACCATGCGAAAGCTCGAGCTGCTCGGGATCAAGCGATCGACCGTCGGCCTCGTCATCCCGACCGGGTATTCGTTCAACCTGGATGCGTTCTCCATCTACCTGACCCTGGCGGCGGTCTTCATTGCACAGGCGACCAATACCCCGCTTGCCATGGGTGATCTTCTGGCCATCCTTGGCGTCGCCTTGCTGACCTCCAAGGGCGCCCATGGCGTCCCGGGCTCGGCCATTGTGGTCCTCGCCGCGACGCTGTCCGCGATCCCGGCGATCCCGGCGATCGGACTGGTGCTGATCTTATCGGTGGACTGGTTCATCGGTATTGCCCGCGCGCTTGGCAATTATGTCGGAAACTGTGTTGCGACGGTCGTTGTCGCCTCATGGGAAGGCGACCTCGATCGCGCCAAGGCGCATCGCATCCTCAACGGTGAGATGGCATCTTCAGGCGAGACTCTGCCGGTCGATGCCGCTGCTGCGGACGCTCCGGTCGCGGGTCTGCAGACGCTTTGAACGCGGAAGCATCCAGGGCTGGCGATGGCGACACTCCCGATTGAGCCGCTAACGAAGCAGGCATTCGCTCCGTTCGGCGAAGTCATCGAAATCGAAGGGGCGGTTCCCCTGTCGATCAACCAAGGCTATGCCAGGCGTTTCAACGATCTCGCCAGGATCGATGTCGCCGCGGAAGGCGGACAGATCAACGTCAGCTGGTTTGTCGCCTCGATGCGTCCTGCGCCGACTGCCATTCGCCTGATGGAGCGTCATCCGCTTGGAAGCCAGATGTTCATGCCGCTTGGCGGCGCGGACTGGCTGGTCGTCGTTTGCGCGGACCCGCGCGATGCCGCGAGCTATCGGGCGTTCGCTGCGACGGGACATCAGGGGGTGAACTATGCGAGAGGCTGCTGGCACCACCCGCTCCTGGTTCGCAAGGATGCAAGCCCGTTCCTTGTGGTCGACCGAAAGGGCGAGGGTGACAATCTCGAAGAATATTGGCTGGACGAGACGATGCAGCTCGATCTGATGCCGGATCACCATTCCGGAGCTTAGTCCGCGGGCCGCTGAAAAGCTGCACCATCGCACCGGTAACCTCACGAGGCCCAAAGATGTCATCGCGAACTTATCACGTCCCGCAGGGCGGTCTTCCGCCGCAGACGGATCTTCTGAGCGGCCGGGCGGTCTTCACGACCGCATACGCCGTTATTCCGGGCAACGTGCAGCGCGATATCGTCGTTAGTCATCTCCCGCACTGGGATAACACGCGCCTCTGGGTGCTGGCGCGGCCGCTCTCCGGCTTCGCCGAGACGTTCTCCCATTATCTGATGGAGATCGCGCCGGATGGCGGGAGTGAAGTCCCCGAGCCCGACAGGGACGCCGAGGGCGCGTTGTTCGTCGCGGGCGGGCAGGTCTTTCTCAAGCTGGCAGGCAGGGACACAGAGCTGAAGGCGGGCGGCTTCGCCTATCTGCCGCCTGGTTGCGACTGGAGCATTCGCAATCGCGGCCCGAGCCCGGCCCAGCTTCACTGGATTCGCAAGCTGTACCAGCGGGTGCCGGGGTTGGCCGAGCCTGAGGCGATCGTGACCAATGAAGACGCGATCGCGCCGGTGCCGATGCCTGATACTGGGGGGAGATGGGCCACCACGCGCTTCATCGACCCCTCAGACATGCGGCACGACATGCACCTCAACATCGTGACGTTGGAGCCGGGGGCGACGATCCCCTTTACCGAGACGCACGTCATGGAACACGGGCTCTATGTTCTCGAGGGCAAGGCGGTCTACCGTCTCAATCGCGATTGGGTGGAGGTCGAGGCCGGAGACTACATGTGGCTGCGCGCGTTCTGTCCGCAGGCCTGCTACGCAGGCGGCCCGGGCCGGTTCCGCTATCTTCTCTACAAGGACGTCAACCGGCACATGAATCTGCGGCAGGGCGCTCCGTTGATCTAGTCCTTGAGCACGTCGGCGGGGCTCGTCTGCGGGCGGGAGGACTGCTGTTGGCTACCGCCCCGCGTTCGCCAGGTCGCCGGGCTGGCCGCCAACTCGTCGCTTCGGAACGGTTTTGTCAGCCGCGACAGGTCGATCGACTTCCTGGAACAAGCCTTTCGCACCGATGCTTATCGCTGCGACATCACCTTCAACGACAACGGCAGCTGCAGCCAACAAATCCAGACCGAGTTGTTCGTGCGCGGTGCGCCGTATCATTACGACAGCAACACGCTCAAAGCTGGTCGGCCGAGCAAGCTCAGTCCGCTCGCGGTGATAGTGAACTATCGCGTCAAGAGCGATAAACTGGCCCGAGAAGCCGGCGCGGAGAATTTGCATGAAGCCCTATGTCATCTGTCTGATGCACGCGAGCCTCGACGGCCGCACCCATCCCAGCCGCTGGCGCCCGAAGGGCGCCGGCACCGATTGGTTCGAGGAGATCCATGACGAGCTTGGCGGCGATGCGTGGGTGATCGGCCGGGTCACCGGCTCCGAATTCGCCAAAGGCAAGCCCTATCCCGAGGCGCCCGGCGAGACGTTTCCGCGCCAAAACTGGTTTGCGCGACGCGATACCAAGACCTATGGCGTCGTGCTCGATGCCCACGGCAAGATCGGCTGGGGCCGCTCCGAAATCGGCGGCGATCCGATCGTCGTGGTCCTCACCGAGAGCGTGCCGGATTCGCATCTGGCCGGACTGCGCAGCGAGGGCGTGTCCTACATTTTCGCAGGCCGAGCCGAAATCGATTTGGCGCTGACGCTGGATATCCTCCATCGCGAGTTTGGCGTGAAGCGCCTGCTGGTGGAGGGGGGCGGCATCGTCAATGGCGCGTTCCTGCGCGCCGGCCTGATCGACGAATTCAACCTGATCCTCAGCCCCGCGATTGACGGTGCGAGGGGCGCGCCCTTCGTGTTCGATTCGACCGATGCCGACAGCGACAAGCGCGCGCCGCTCAGCGCGATGACGCTGGAGAGCACGCGGCCGCTCGGCGGCGGCGTCCTGCTGCTGCGCTATCTGATCCAGAACGGCCCCGCGCAGCAATAGCGACCTGCATGTCGGGCCAGTCAGAGCATATCGTCATCGTCGGCGCGGGCGCGGCCGGCTTGATGGCGGCGCGCGAGCTTGCGCGTGCCGGCAAACGGGTCACGGTGCTCGAGGCGCGCGACCGCTGCGGCGGGCGCATCCAGCCGCTGCCGGCATCGAAGTTCGGTTATCCCGCCGATGGCGGCGCCGAGTTCGTCCATGGCGAGGCGCCGGTGACGCGCGGCCTGCTGCGCGAAGCAGGGCTGTCGTTGGAGGCCATCGCGGGAACGCAATGGAGCTTCGACGGCGCAACACTCTCGCGCGAGCAGCGCGACGATCCGTATGAGGCCGAGCTTCAAGCGGCGTTGAGGGATTTGAAGGACGACCTCACCGTCGCCGATTTCCTGCGCCGGCATTTTGCCGGCGACGAATACGCGCGGATGCGGCATTGGATCGAACGGATGGTCGAGGGCTACGACGCCGCCGAACCCGAGCGCGCCTCGACGCTGGCGCTGCGTGAGGAGTGGATGGACGGCGGACATCGCACGCAGGGGCGCGTCGTCGGCGGCTATGGCGGCCTGATTGCGTTTCTGGCCGCCGAATGCCGCAAGGCTGGCGTTGCGATTCGCCTCAGTTGCGTGGTGGCGGCGATCGAGGAGGGCGATGGTCTGGTTGCGGTCCGCGGCACCAGTGGCGAAGTGGTCTCATGCGGTCAGGTGATTCTCACCGTGCCGTTGCCGCTGCTGCGCGAGATTGCACTGCCCGCGGCTGCGCGCGCGAAGACTGCGGCAGCCGACGACATCGGCTTCGGCAACGTGATCAAGATCCTGCTGCGTTTCACGCGGCCATGGTGGCGCGACGCGATGGACGACCTTGGCGATCTCACCTTCCTGCTGTCGGACGAAGCGATGCCGGTGTGGTGGACGCAGCACCCGTCCGATCATCCGGTGCTGACCGGCTGGTTCGGCGGTCCGCGGACTGCCGGCCTGGCCGGCCTCGATCCGCAAGCGTTGATCGACGCCGGCATCGACTCTCTGGGGGCCATGTTCCGCCTGCCGCATCACGACCTCGCGCGCAACCTGATCGCGGCCGAGGCGCGCAACTGGGCGAACGATCCGTTCGCCCGCGGCGCCTATTCCTGGGCAACGCCGCGGACGCGCGCGGCACAGACAGTCCTCGCCCGCGACGACGGCCCGGTGCTGTTCTCCGGCGAAGCGCTTTATCGCGGCCGTGATATGGGCACCGTCGAGGCGGCGCTGGCGAGCGGCCTGGAGACGGCGCGGATGATCCTGCAAGGATGAGCAAGGCCCGCATCTCTGCGGGCCTCTCGTCTCACCAGCGATTGCCGCCGAAGCTGAAGCTCACGCCGGGACCACCGCCATAATAGCCATAGGGCCCGCGGCCGTAATAGCCGTGGTGCCGCGGGTAATAACCGTAGCTACGATAGTGCGGACGGTAATAGCCGTGGCGGTGAGGACGCCAGTGGTGATGGCGATGGCCGCGATGGTGATGCCTGTGTTGCGCGCCGACGTCGGTCGATTGGCTCTGCGCATTGGGCTTGGCCTTTCCGCTGCCGGCCGCGTTGGCTGCCGATCCGCCGGCCAACGCCACAGCGCCGAGAGTCATCGCGACAAAGAGATACTTCATGTCATCACTCCAGTTGAGATGTCGAGTGACAACAGATGGGCGTTTGCCGCGTTCCGGCGAGAGCTGGCGTCGAAACGACGCAGACGATCAACACGCCATCGCGCTGAGGTTTATTGTCGCATCGGCGCAATTGAGGCGATCGCCTCGTTCGTGGTCACGATGCGGGCAAATTCGCCGTTCAGATTCGACAGCGTCATCGCGTGAATGTCCTCGGCCGAATGCGTGTCGCCATCGACACCCATGCGGTCGAATGTCCAGGTCGCGTCGCGCACGAGGCGTGCATCGAAGCCGAGATTGCCGGCCATCCGCGTCGTCGTCTCCACGCAATGATTGGTGGTGGCGCCGCAGATCACCAGCGTGGCGATGTTGCTGGCGCGCAGGCGCGTCTCGAGATCGGTGCCGATGAAGGCGCTGTTGACGCGCTTGACGATCACGGGCTCACCGGCCTGCTCGCGCGCCTCGTCCTTGACGGCGTAGCCGGTGCACTCGGGGCGAAAGGTCGAGTTCGACTTGGTCCCTTCGTGGCGGACGTGGAAGATCGGTGCACCGTGCGTCCTGAACGCTGCGAGCAGATCAACGATGCGCGCCACCGCATCGGGATTGTTGCGCCGCTTGCCCGCCGCCTCCCATTCGTCGAAGGCGCGCTGGACGTCGACGACGATGAGGGCGGGGAGGGGATGGAGCATGGCTGGGGATTCCGGAGCTCGGTCGAGTATGCGAGACGGTCGCGCGCTCGAGCAATGCCGATTTTCCCTCGTTTCGGGACGGCGCACAACGCGATGCCGCAGGGTGATGTCGCTACTTGAAGGGATCCTGAGCCGAGGGCTGCGACTGCCGGATCCGGCGCACGCTCACCGGCGTGCCGTCGGAGACGAACAGCAGCTCATAGGTCCGGCCCTCATTGTCGGTCGCCGAGCAGGTGACGTCGTTCACCTTCTTGGCGGCGAAATTGCCGGTCTGGCGGCAGACGCCGGTGGAGGTCTGCTCCGCCGGCACCGGCAGGCCGTCGACCTTGGGCCGGTCCTTGGAGTTGAGCAGCATGCGGTCGATCGGCAGCTCGTAGGAATTGTCGTCGGCCCGCTTGCCGTTCTGTCCGGAGAACGACACGACGTGGTTCTCGTCGCTGGGGTCGTCGACGGCGACCGCGAAATTGACCCGGCCCTTGTCGCCATGGGCGTAGGCCACCGTCTTGCAGGCGAAGGTTCGTCCCGCGACCTTCAGTGTCTTGCAATGGCCTGACATCAGCGCCAGCAGGTCGATGAAGGAATGCTCCCCCGGGATCGCGGTGGAAGACTCGGCAAAACAAGGACTTGCGAGCGAGACGAGGATTGCAGCCAGGACCGGTCGGCGGAGGCGCATCGTCAGGCTCATGTGCCAGGGGGCCACGGACAGGCAGAGGTTCCGTTCACTAACCATCGAATCGCAAATTGGTTGCGATCCCGTTTGCTCCGCTAAATGTTTGGCCAAACCCGTCTGGAATACCACCGCGCCACCCATCGGCGATTCGCCCCGATCGCCCCAACCCGTCCGGCAGGCACTTGCCGTCAGGCCGATGTTTTTTTCGTGGCAGAGGCGTCACGCCGCCTGCTTCATGGTCCGCGCAAAGGCCGGATAAGTCTCGGCAAGCTCGTCGAAAACCCGCCCGCGCAGCAGCGCCAGCGTCGCGGCATCGGGCCGCGGCGTTTCGCGCACCACTTCCGGCTCCTGATAGGCGAAGCCGGTGTTCTCACGGATGTCGGCCGGGGTGAAGGACGGATGCACTGAGCGAAGCGCGAAGCCGCCCGCCTCGCGGTCGAAGCCGAACAGCGCCATGTTGGTCAGGAGCGCATGCGGCCCGCCGCGGCGCGGCACCTCCGGCGTGATGGCGCGCGCGCTGACGAAATCGACCTGGGGCACGAACACGCGCGGCGAATGCTCCTCGCGAAACAGGATGATGCGCGGAATAAGATGATAAAGATAGGCCGAGCCGAATGAGCCGGGCCAGCGTACGCTGCTGGTGGGATAATCGCCGGTGCCGACCAGGTTGATGTTGCCCTGGCCGTCGATCTGGCCGCCGCCGAGGAAGAAGGCGTCGACCCGGCCTTGCGCGGCGCAGTCGAACAGCTCGATACCGCCATTGGTGAAGAAGTTGTGCGCCTGCGATCCCAAGATCGAGATGCGCACCGGCGGCTTGCCACAGAGTTCGTTGCGAGCGCGCAGCAGCATGGCGCCGGCCGCGGGGATCGGCGACGAGGCGCCGACCGCGACGTGACGGATGCCGTCGAGCAGATCGGCAATGGTGGCGATCAGGATCTCGCGCCGCTCGCGCTCAGTCGACATCAGGCCACCTGCTTGCGATGGGTCAGAAAGGCGGAGAGGTAGGCGCGAAAGCCGTCCTCGCTGCGCGCCATCGCGGCGTAGCGCGCGATCTCGGCCTCATCGGCCGGATATTCGTCCCACAGCGCCAGCGGCCACGCGCCACGTGCGGCGACCGCGATGGTGTCGACATACAGTGAGGGCAGCACGCCGGCAGCGGAATCCTCGTTATCCAGCAGATTGCGGTCGACGATGCGTTCCACGGTGACCAGCGTGCGCTTCGAGGCATAAGCGAGATCGGCGAGCTCGCGGTGCCGGCCGATGCGGACATTGCCGGCGCGGTCGGCCTCAGGCGCGTGAAACAGCGCGACATCTGGGGAGATCGCGGGCACCACGACCACCTTGCGCGCCTCGCCGACGGGACTGTCGATCACCTGCCAGTCGGACCGCACGTTGAGGAGATCGCTGCCGATGATGCCGGCGATCGGCATGAACGGCACACCTTTCTGGGCGGCAAGCAGGCCGGCATAGATCGCAGGGCAGGTGGAGTCGCGCATGGCAAAAGCGCCGCTCTTGATACCGGCGGTGAAGCGCGGCGCGGCGCCGGCCTCGCCCAGCGAGATCGCACTGGTTTCCAGTGAGGCGACCGCGCCGGCCCCGATCAGGAGATCAGCCTGCATGCCCGAGATCGGCACGCAGATCAGCTTGAGGTCGCGAATGCCGGCCTCTAACAGCGCCGCGGTCGCCGCCATGGCCACGCCCGAACCGTCGACAGGGATCGCCAACGACTGCCCCGGTGCAACACGCGCAGCCAGTGCCTCCAACGCAACGATCTCGGTCATGGCGTCCTCCGGTCTGTTGTCTCCATCCTGCCTCAAGCCATCGCCGCCTGCCAGCGCATATCGCGCAAGGAAGGGCGGCGGTGGAGGCGGGCGTCGAGAAGGCTGCGGGCGCGCGGCAGCTCGCCGCTGCGCATCAGGGCGAGGAGGAACGCGTCCTCGATCAGCTCGCGCTGGGCATGACTGCCGCCGATGCGCACGACGTCGGCCAGGACAGGCGCGAGCTCGCGCGCGCAAGCGGCATAATTCTCATCCGCGAAGGCCGCCAGCGCGCGACAGATCGCCGGCACCACGGGGCCTGCCGGCAGCTTGCCCTCGGTAAGCCGCTGCTCGATGACGGCAAGGCGCGTGGCGAGCGCTTCGCGATTTTGCGTTGCCGCTGCGAACAGCGCCATGTGGATGTCGGCAAAGGCCAGGCCCGATTTCGGAAACAGTTTTTGCGCGGTGGCGTCGGCCTCGACCCAGAGCGCCTGCGGCACGGTGTGGCCGTAGGCCGACAGGCGCCACAGCAGCGAGGCGCTGTCGGTGACGACGTTGAGCGGCGGCGCCTGCGTGGCGGAAGGTTGCAGCACGTCGGCATAGATGTCGAGCGCCCGCGCCGCATCGCCATGCTCGAGTGCGCCGAGCGCCTGGTGCCAGAGGATATGGCCGTGCAGGATTCCGGCGCGGTCATAGGTCGGGATCCACTCGTCGACGAGACGGTCGGCCGCCTCGATCGAGCCGTCCTCGAACATCGCATGCAGCACGGCATGTGCGGCGTGGGCGTTGGCCCGGCGCAGATTGAAGCCGCGCTCGGTGACGGCGCGGCCGCGAGCGACATCGCCATTCTCCGTCATCGCCCAGCCGTAGAGCGTGAGGAACCACCAGTCCTCGCCGTAATGCTGCGCGACGCGCTCGCAGAGCTCATGCCGGGCACGGTCGTGATCGGCCATGCCTGAGAAGGCGAACAGGCCGAAGGCGCCGAGCGGCAATGACAGCACCACGGCATCGCGCGGCCAGCTCTCGATGTGCCCAGACATCGCCGCGACCGCGTCGGGCCCGCGTCCCTCGATCGCAAGCGCCAGCGTCTCGACATGCGAGCGCTCGCGCATCGAGCCGCGCTTCGCGACAAGCTCGCGCGCCAGGGCCGCCTTCTGCCGTGCGAGATCGCCCTGCTGGTAAAATGCATGGACGCGGGCACGGGCGATGTGGGCCAGCGCGAAATCCGGATCGGCCGCAATCGCGCGCTCCAGCGTCTCCGCCATGCCGGTCCAGCCGGCAAGCATGAGATCGACGCCTTCGCGATAGGCGGAGGCAGCCTGATCGGAGGTGGTGGAGAGCGGCAGTCCGTAGCGGTCTTCAAGCGCCATCGTTGTTTCCTGCTCTTACGCCGTCCGCGCGCGGCGCCCCTCGATCGGATACGCCGGGTCGTTGTAGCCCGGCGTCGACGGATGGCCCGGCACGACCAAGCGGTCGATCAGCGCCTCGTCCTCCGCGGTGAAACGGTAGTCGAGCGCGCGGATGTAGCCGTCCCACTGCTCCTCGGTGCGCGGGCCTGCGACGATCGAGGAGACGAAGGCCGAGTTGAGCACCCAGGCCACCGCGAACTGGCCGGCGGTGATCCCCTTCTTCTCCGCGTGAGCCTTGATCTCCTGCGCGAGCCTGAGCGATTCCGGTCGCCACTCCGTCTGCATCATGCGGGTGTCGTTGCGGCCTGCGCGCGTCTCCTTGTCCGGGGCCGCATCGGGCTTGTACTTGCCGGTGAGTACACCGCGTGCCAGCGGGCTATAGGGCACGATGCCGAGGCCGTAATAGGCGCAAGCCGGAAAATGCTCGACCTCGGGCATGCGGTTCATCGCGTTGTAGTAGGGCTGGCTCGCCACGGGACGGTCGATCCCGAGCCGGTCGCAGATGTTGCAGATCTCCGCGACGCGCCAGGCGCGGTAGTTGGAGACGCCGAAATAGCGGATCTTGCCTGATCGGATCAGATCGCCCATCGCGCGCACGGTCTCCTCCAGCGGCGTCGCGTGGTCTTCCTTGTGCAGATAGTAGATGTCGATGTGGTCGGTGCCGAGCCGCTTCAGGCTCTCGTCGGCGGCCTGCAACACCCAGCGTCGCGACAGCCCGACGCGATTGGGATCATCGCCCATGGGGTTGGCCAGTTTTGTGGCGAGCACCCAGGCGTGACGGTTGTTGCCGATCGCGCGTCCCACGACCTCCTCGGAGCCGCCTTTCGAATAGGCGTCTGCGGTGTCGATGAAGTTGATGCCGGCGTCGTACGCCTTGGCAATGATCCGTTGCGAGTCCACCTCATCCGTCGGGCCGCCGAACATCATGGTGCCCAGACAGATCGGCGAGACCTTGAGGCCAGAACGGCCGAGCTGGCGGTATTGCATGGGCTGTTTCCTCAAGGCTTCGTGCGAACGAAGCATAGCCACCTCGCGCCGGCATTGCGAGCGCAGCGATGCAATCCAGAAATGCGTCCGCGGAAAAATCCTGGCTTGCTTCGCTGCGCTCGCAATGACGGTGGTGGGTACGCTGATGCCCAATACTCGGTGTCATCGCCCGACTTGATCGGGCGATCCAGTATTCCAGAGGCAGCAGTGATAGAGCCGAGAAGCCGCGGCGTACTGGGTCGCCCGGTCAAGCCGGGCGACGACCGCGGAATGCGTGATGCGCAGCGGCGATCGCGCGCCTACCCCGGCCCCTTCAAAATCTTGAACACACCGTTGGCCATCACGACGCAGCGGTCGTCGACTGTCACCTCGGTGCTCATGAAAATCAGGCTGCGGGTCGAGCGCACCACGCGGGGGCGCGAAATCAGGATGTCGCCGATCTGGCCGGCCTCGACGAAATGGGTGTCGAGCTGCACCGTCGCCATGTACTCCTTGCCCGAGACGTAGCGGGCGGTCATGCCGCAGGTGCGGTCCGCGAAGGTCATCATCACGCCGCCCTGGACCAGGCCGCGGCGATTGTGGTGCTTGTCTTCGGTCGCGAGGGCGAATTCATACTGGCCGTCGACCTTGCGCTCCCACAACGGGCCGACCAGGTGCATGAAGCCCGTTGTCTCCAGGATGGTCCAGCCGTCCGATTTGAGCTTTGCGGCGATCTTGCTTGTCATCGCTCCGTCCATCCTTGCAACGCTTGGTCTCTCCTCGTTTCATCGAGCGCGATCCTGGTATAGTCAAGCATCATGAGAGCTTTCGGCGATGCCACCAGACGGAATATCGCAAAGGCTTGCGCGGCCTTCGCGCGGCTGCCTGATGCGGTCGAACCCTCGGCGCTGAAACGTGCTGCGGTGGTGCTGGCGCTGACGGCATCGAATGGCGACGACACGGCGTTTCTGCTGACTAAGCGCGCATCGAGCTTGCGCGCACATCGTGGCCAGTGGGCTTTGCCAGGTGGGCGCTGCGATGGCGGCGAGACGCCCGTCGATGCGGCGCTGCGTGAGCTCGACGAGGAGCTGGCGCTCAAGCTGCCAGCCGATGCGGTGCTCGGCCTGCTCGATGACTATCCGACGCGCTCCGGCTATCTGATCACACCGGTCGTGGTGTGGGCCACTGAGAGCGGCGCGATCGTACCGAACCCGGACGAGGTCGCCTCCGTCCATCGCATCGCGCTCGACACGATCGAGCGCGATGATGCGTTCGATTTCACTGCGATTCCCGAAAGCAGCCGTCGCGTGATTCGCTTCCATCACGAGATGAGCCTGATCCACGCGCCGACCGCGGCGCTGATCTATCAGTTCCGGGAGGTGCTGGCGGGGCGGCAGACCCGCGTCACCGACCTGGAACAGCCGGTGTTCGCCTGGAAATGAGATGGTAAACGGCGTGTTAACGTGACGGTTACCGGATGCCTGCTAAGAGGGCAGCATGCATCACGCGATTCGTAGACATCTGGCGCTGGTTCCATTCGCGCTTTTCCTGCTCGTCCCCGCCGCGCGTGGCGGCGAATCCGACGCGCTGCCATCAGCCGTCAGCAATGCTAATGCCCAGCTGCTGTCGCAGTTTTTTGCGCAAGGTGGGGGCGCATCGCCCGCTGTGCTCGAATATCGTCGCAAGCTGGCCGAGTACCAGGCGGCGCGCGCCGCGTTTGACGAGGAGGCCGGCGCCTATTGGAGCCAGATCTCCGAGAAGCGAAAAACCCGCAATGCCAAGCGACGCAACGGGCAGCAGATCACGTTGAACGATTACGTGCTGGAGCATCCGCCTGTTTATACCGGACCGAAGCGGCCGGTGAACCCCGAGCCGGAGGAAACGCCCGAGCGTCCCACCCGAAAGCCGATCCCGGTTGTCGCCGATCTGCTGCGCGCGGCGCAGGAGCTCTATCAGTTCACGCCGCAGCGTCCCTCGAACGAGGTCGAGTTCAAGCGCGCTTACGCGCGCTACGCACTCGCTTCAGGCCTGACGCGTGAACAGGCGGTGCGGGTCTATTCATTCGAGACCGGCGGCACCGGTACTTTCGATGTGCAGGCGGGCATCGAGCACGGCGGCAAGCGCGCGATCTCGACCGCGATGGGCTACAACCAGCTACTCACCACCAACAGCGTCGAGCTGCTGGCCGAGCAGGGTCATGAGTTCATCCGTGCGCTGTCCGACAAGGTGGCGCGCACTTCAGGGCCAGCGCGCCAGTCGCTCGAGCACAAGCTCACCGTTCTGAAGAAGATGGTGGCGCATGCGAAGTCGGTGCCCGATACCTGGTCCGAGCACGAGAAGATCGGCAACACGGCGCAGGGTTGGGCCATGCATGCGATGGTGCTCGACGTCGACATCGGGCCGATGCTGCAAACCCACAAGCTGCTGACCTCGGTGCTGTTCGCTCGCGCCAAGGGCTACACCCGTCCGCTCACCGCCGCCGAGCTCGAGATGATGAACCTCACCGGCGACGGCACCGGCCTCGACATGGTGACGATGCCGCAGGCGATGCGCGAGCAGGTGCCGACCTCGAACTTCTTCCAGCGCAGCGGCTACGAGCGCAACCCGGTCGCGATCCGCCACAACACGGTGGCGAAGCTGCTGGCCGTGACGGATGCGCGGATGGACAGTAACAGCAACAATGCCGGTGCAAGGGACCTGGCGGCGGCGTTTTAGTGGCGGTGCCGTAGGGTGGGCAAAGCGTAGCGTGCCCATCATTCAAGATCGGAGCATGTTGATGGATGGTGGGCACGGCGCTGACGCGCCTTTGCCCACTCTACGGCAGCTTCGCTTTCGACGAGAACCGCGACCCTACTGGTCCGGCCCAAACTTGAACCTGCCGTCGCCTTCCAGATACGGCGCGGTGCGCATGTAGAGCTGGCCGTTGTGGCCAATGAAGAACAGCGTGCCTTTGGGCACTTTCTTGGCGCCCTTCAGCAACTCGCCGGCATTGCTGGTGCCCATCTTGTAGGAGAAGGTCTTGCCTTCTTTGTCATAGGCATAGCCGGTGTCCGGCTTGAGCTCCCACGGCGTCGCCGCGCTTTGCGCGCATGCGGGAGCGGCGAACGCGCCCAGCGCGGCTGCAATTGCAAATGTCCTGATTGAAAATGCCATCATCCATCCTCCGCGTCGTCGGCGCGCCCTGGCTGAACAAATCACGAACGGTGTTGTCAGGTCAATCCGCGATGACGCCGCAGCGCATCACGTCTTGTCCAGCAGTTTGTGATTTTCCCTTCATCCCCTCGCGACTATGTTCCGCTTTCAGTCTAGAACGCAACACGACAAAGATATTGGGTGGGGATGATTCGAATGCGCCATGTCATTAATTTCTGCGGGGTTGCTGCATTGTTGTCGACGACGCTCGTGCCGGCCGCCCGGGCCGATGATTACCAGCTCAGCCACAACCAGCGGATCTCCTGCAGCCGCGGCCTTGCCCCGGGCAAGCTCAACACCGCGACCTGCAAGTCCTACACCTATCTCTTCAACACCAAGACCTCGGAATATTTCCGCTGCCAGGTCTCGCTGGCACTGACCCGCGACAACAAGGAAGTCATCAACGTCCAGACCGACGGTGGCTGCACCAAGAAGCCGCGCGTGTTCGAGACCGACGGGCACTATGATTTCGACGCGACCGAGACGGAGCCGCCGAACACCAACTCGTTCTTCGGCCCCGGCGGCTACTCGATCTGGGCCGCCGACATGGCCGCACAGAAGGTGCGCGGCTGTATCACGATCTCCTCCGGCCTCGGCTCCGACATTTCCAAGTGCCTGGACATGAGGTTCCAGTAAGGCTTGTCAGCGACGATGGGCTCGATCGCCGCCTCGTAGGAGGTGCGCTCCCTCCCTCGCTTGCGGGGGAGGGTTGGGGAGAGGGTATCTCCGCAATGGGACACTCCCCTAGAGGAGAGAACCCTCACCCGCGCTTTCGGCGCGACCTCTCCCGCAAGCGGGAGAGGTTAGATCGAGCCCGGCGGCGCGGGTGATCGACCCTCACGCGAGTTCGTTCATCATCCTCCTGCGCCACGTCGCCGCACCTGCCGAGCTCCCTGAAAAAATCAAGGCAGAACGGCCGTTTGCCGCAGCTCTGTTTTGCCTTTTGGATGGGTTGACCCGCTCCCCTCATCCGGCCAATTTCCCGGCCGGTTTGGGGAGTACAACAACCATGAAACGGACGATTTTCGGCGCGGCCGCGGCTTTTGCTCTGGCGGCGTCGGCACCTTGCGCGCAGGCGCAATCCTTCATCAACGTGCTGACCGGCGGCACCTCCGGCGTCTACTATCCGCTCGGCGTCGCGATCGGGAAGATCTACGGCGACAAGATTCCGAACGTGAAGACGCAGGTGCAGGCCACCAAGGCGTCGGTCGAAAATCTCATTCTGCTGCAGCAGGGCCGCGGCGAGCTGGCGTTCACGCTGGGCGATTCGCTGAAGGCCGCCTGGGACGGCGACGAGGAGGCCGGCTTCAAGACCAAGCTCGACAAGCTGCGCACGATCGGCGCGATCTATCCGAACTACATCCAGATCGTCGCCACCGCCGAGAGCGGCATCAAGACGCTGGCCGATCTCAAGGGCAAGAGCCTCTCGGTCGGTGCGCCGAAATCGGGCACGGAGCTGAATTCGCGCGCGATCCTCGCCGCGGCCGGCATGACCTACAAGGATCTCGGGAAGGTCGAATATCTGCCGTTCGCCGAATCCGTCGATCTCATGAAGAACCGCCAGCTGGCCGCGACACTGCAATCGGCCGGCCTCGGCGTGGCTTCGCTGAAGGACCTTTCGAGCTCGAGCACGATCACAGTGGTGGCCGTGCCGAAGGAGACCGTCGACAAGATCGGCCCACCCTTCATCTCCGCGGTCATCCCCGCCAACACCTATGCCGGCCAGGACAAGGACGTCCCGACCGCGGCTGTGATCAACTACCTCGTAACCAGTTCAGCCGTGTCCGACGACCTTGCCTATCAAATGACAAAACTGGTCTATGAATCGTTGCCCGAACTCGCCAACGCGCATGCGGCCGGCAAGGAGATCAAGCTCGAGACGGCCGCCACCGGCAGCCCGATCCCGCTGCATCCCGGCGCGATCCGCTATTACAGGGAAAAAGGGCTGATCAAGTAACTCTCTCCGGTCATTCCGGGGCGATGCGTAGGATCGAACTATGGTGCGCAATTGCGCACCTGAGAATCTCGAGATTCCGGGTTCGGCTCTGACGAGCCGCCCCGGAATGACGGAGAGGATCATCGCGAATGCCCGGGACAATTCCCGGGCATGACGTTTTGGGGCCCTGTGCCAATGCTATCTCGCATGGACACGCTGAGGACGAATGAAATGCTGGAAAAGCCAGAGGGCAGCGACGTGGCGCCGATCAAGGTCGAGTTCGACAATTTCGAGCACGGTTTCCCGGAAGGCTTTGGCCCGGGCCGGTGGGGTACGCTCGCCTACTGGATCGGCATCGCTTTTGCGACCTTCCAGCTCTATGTCGCTGCCTTCAACTATCTGCCGAGCCAGGTGGTGCGCGGCGTCCATGTCGGCTTCCTGGTCCTGCTCACCTTCGGTCTGATCGCCAACTTCACGGCGAAGAGCAATTTTGGCCGTGCTCTCGGCTGGGTGATCGGTGCGGCCGGATTCTTCTGCGGCCTCTATCAGTGGATCTTCTATGCCGATTTGATCGCGCGTGACGGCGATCCGACCAGGCTCGACCTCGCGGTCGGCACGGTGCTCGCAGTCCTGATCTTCGAGGGCACACGCCGCCTGATGGGCGCGGCGCTGCCGTTGATGTGCGGCGCGTGTCTGGTCTACTGGTTCTTCGGGCAATATCTGCCGTCGCCGCTCAACCATCGCGGCTATGACTTCGACCAGATCGTCACGCATTTGTCCTACGGCACGGAAGGTTTTTACGGCGTGCCGATCTACGTCTCGGCGACCTATATCTTCCTGTTCATCCTGTTCGGCTCGTTCCTGGAGCGCGCCGGGATGATCCAGCTCTTCACCGACGTTTCTCTTGGATTATTCGGCAGGACCCGCGGCGGTCCGGCCAAGGTCGCCGTGTTTGCATCCGGCATGATGGGCACGATCTCCGGCTCCGGCGTCGCCAACGTCGTCACCGTCGGCCAGTTCACCATCCCCTTGATGATCAGGTTCGGTTACCGCCGCGCCTTTGCCGCCGGCGTCGAGGCAACGGCCTCGATGGGCGGGCAGATCATGCCGCCGGTGATGGGCGCGGTCGCCTTCATCATGGCGGAGACGCTCGGCGTGCAATATTCGGAGATCGTCAAGGCGGCTGCGATCCCCGCGATCCTCTATTTCGCCTCCGCGTTCTGGATGGTGCATCTGGAAGCGGGCAAGCACGGCCTCACCGGCATGAAGCGGTCGGAGATCCCGAGCGCCTGGAAGGCGCTGGTGACGCGCTGGTATCTCGTGTTGCCGCTCGCAGCGCTGGTCTACATGCTGTTCGAGGGCTTTACGCCGCTCTATGCCGGCAGCATGGGTCTCGCGCTGACGGTGGCGCTGATCCTCGGCGCCAGCATCACAGTCGGCGTGTCCGCAACTGTCATCCGCTATATCTTCTGGATCGGGCTCGCATTGGTCGTCGCCGCGCTCTCGCGTGACGGCCTGCAGATCGTGCCGGTCGCTTGTGTCGTCGTCGCGCTAATCGTGATCACGGCGTTCGTTCGCGGCGGCATGGCAGCGCTACGCTCCTGCCGCGACTCGTTGGCCGAGAGTGCAAAATCCGCGATCACGGTCGGCATGGCCTGCGCCATCGTCGGTGTCATCATCGGCATGATGTCGCAGACCGGGGTCGGCACCATCTTCGGCGGCTGGGTGATCGGTCTCGGCGAGAAGAGCCTGTTCCTGGCGCTGATCATGACCATGCTGCTGTCGATCCTGCTCGGCACCGGCATTCCGACCATCCCGACCTACATCATCACGGCCGCGCTCGCAGCGCCCGCGCTGGCCAAGCTCGGCGTGCCGCTGATCGCGAGCCACATGTTCGCGTTCTATTATGGCATCATGGCCGACCTCTCGCCGCCGGTGGCGCTGGCCGCCCTTGCCGCGGCGCCGATCGCGAAGGAGAATCCGGATAAGATCGGCTGGGAGGCGATGCGCATTGCGCTCGCCGGCTACGTCATCCCCTTCATCTTCGTTTATTCGCCGGCCTTGATGCTCCAGGCCGGCGATCCCATGGCGGCAAAGCTCGGCTTCTATGGCGCGGTTGCGCTGGCGAGCTTCAAGGCGCTGGTGGCGATCGCGCTGTTCGGCATGGTCGCGATCGGCTTTTTGTTCACGCGCCTGACGCTGCTCGAACGCGCCGTCGCGCTCGGTGCCGCGCTCTGCCTGCTCGGCGACTTCCCGTTCAGCGACACCGCGGGCTTCGTGCTTTCTGCGGCGCTCGTACTGTGGCAATGGCGGCAGCGCTCGCCGGCCGTGGTCGAGGCGGCGTGAGCCTCTGCTTCGCTGCCGCGGGCGCGGTGAAGGCGCTGGCGCTGACGGCGTTCACGCTGGTGTGGACGCACTCGATCGCGAAGGTCGACTGGCAGGAAGACTGGCGCGTCACGCCGGCAGGCCTCGAACTGGTGCAGGCCCGCGTCAAGGGCACCGGCCCCGGCATGGAGCCGCCGCCCGAGGCGCGGCTCGTCGACGGCTGGTTTGAGTGGCAGCCGAAGCAAGCGCCGATGCCGGAGGTCATGCTCGGCAATTCCGGCGCGGCGGGGGAATGGCGGCTGTGCCATGATGGAAGCTGCCAGACGCTTTCGGAGATTGTCGGCCATCCCATCGGTGCTAACGTCACCAGGATGAGCATCTGCGACCAACAGCAGAAATAAAGGGAGACACGCGATGGACCGGCTCAAGGGCAAGGTTGCGATGGTGGTGGGCGCCGGCTCGATCGGGCCCGGCTGGGGCAACGGCAAGGCGACTGCGGGGACCTTTGCGCGCGAGGGTGCGCAGGTGTTTTGCATCGACCGCAATGGCGCGGCCGCCGAGGAGACCGCCAAGATCATCACCGATGAAGGCGGCAGTGCGACGGCGTTCACTGCCGACGTCTCGCGGCCCGCGGAGATCGAGGCGATGGTCGCGGCGTGCCTGAAGGCCTACGGCCGCATCGACGTGCTCGACAACAATGTCGGCATCGCCGAGATGGGCAGCGTGGTCGAGGTGACCGAGGAGAGCTGGGACCGCGTCTTCTCCGTCAACCTCAAGAGCGCCTATCTCGCGATGAAGCACGTCATCCCCGTGATGGTGAAGCAGGGCGGCGGCTCGATCATCAACATCTCCTCGATCGCCTCGATCCGCCACATGGGCATCTCCTATGTCACCTACGGCGCCTCCAAGGCCGCGATGAACCAGATGACGCGCACCACCGCGATCGAGTTCGCGCGCCATCATGTGCGGGTGAATGCGATCCTGCCCGGCCTGATGAGGACGCCGATGGTGGAGCACTCCGCCGGCCTCGCCAACAGCTACGCCAAGGGCGATGTCGATGCGATGTGGCGCGCCCGCGACGCGCAGGTGCCGATGGGCCACATGGGCGACGCCTTCGACGTCGCCAATGCTGCGCTGTTCCTGGCGTCGGACGAGTCGAAATATGTGACGGGGATCGAGCTGGTGGTGGACGGCGGGATCACGTGCAAGGCGGGGGCTTAGGCGGCACCTCACACGCCGCTGTCGTCCCGGACAAGCGCGCTCGAGCGCGCGCCGATCCGGGATCCATAGCCACAGGATGCGGTTGTGGCGCTCGCTGGTAACTCCGAGTCTTCGCGAAACTATTGCTGCGGCGTATGGGTCCCGGATCGACGCGCGCTTTGGGCGCGCTTGTCCGGGACGACAGCCGCGTTTGCGGATCATCCCCCCGCGCTCAATTCCGCGCGATCGAGCTCTTCCTCGATCCGGTGAAACGCGTCGTCGCCGATCACCTCGGTGGCGCGCAAGTCGAAGATGGCTTTGCGCGCGGCTTCGATGGCGCGGCGGCGGAGGGGATCGGCGGGCAATTCGCCGTTGATGATGCCGCCGTGCGGATCGTCGTCCGCCTGCATCAGCACGGCGCGATATTCGAGCCGCAGGATTTCGGCTTCCTCCGACGGATCGTCCTCGATCGCATCGAGCGCCGCGCGATAGGCGATGGCGCGGGCGCGCGCGACCTCGTGGCCGACGGGATCGTCGTCCTTGAGGCCAAAGGCCAAGATCAGGGGCCGCAGCGTCAGTCCCTGGATGATCAGCGATCCCAGCACCACAGCAAAGGCGACGAAGACGATGAAGTCGCGATAGGGGAAGTTTTCCGGCAAGGCAAAGGCAGTCGCAAGCGTGACGAGGCCGCGCATGCCGCACCATGAGATGATCAGCCCGCCCTTGGGCGAGGCGACGGCCCCCGGATCCTTCGGATGATAGAACCCCTGAGCAACCAGCATGCGCAACGTCGTGCGGTAGAACGTCACCCACATCAGCCGCACCAGGATTACCGTGAGCAGGATCCATGCCGCGGCCGCGCAATATTCCCAACGCACGTCGGCATCGAGCCGCGTCCAGATCGGCCGGATCTGCATGCCGATCAGCATGAAGGCGAGCACGTTGAGCACGAAAACCATGGTTTCCCACACCGCATAGGACGGCACGCGCAATCGTGCCGGCATGCGCATTCCGGCCGTTCGCGCGATCGTCATGGCATAGACGACGATGGTGAGGATGCCGGAGAGCCCGAGATGCTCGGCGGCGATCCAGATCAAGAAAGTGGTGGCGAACTGCACGATGATCGCGCTCGGCGCCTCCTTCACGCGTTCCATGAACAGCGGAATGATGCGGCCTGCGACAAATCCGGCGACGACGCTGCCGGCCAGTGCCAGTGCCATCGTAGGGGCGACCTGGCTCCAGGTCAGATGCTCCGTGGCGACTGCCCCGACCGCAATGCGATAGATCAAGAGCGCGGTCGCGTCATTGAGCAGGCTCTCGCCCTCCAAGACCTTCACCATGCGGTAGGGCAGCTTCACCTGGCTCAGGATTGCGACGGCCGCCGCGGCGTCCGGCGGCGCCACGATGGCACCAAGCGCAACCGCTGCGGCCCAGGGCATGTCTGGCATCAGCCGGTGCGCGACAAAGGCAACGCCGGCCGTGGTCAGGCCGACCGCGGCAACGACCAGGGTGGAGACCGGAACCCAATTGTTGCGCAGATCGCGCAGCGAGGTGTCGAAGGCGGCATCCAGCAACACCGGTGCGACAAAAAGCGCCAGCGCCAGGTCCGGCTCCAGCGTCCACGTCGGGCTATCAGGCACCAAAGCGACCAGCGCGCCGCCGATAGCGAGAAAGGTCGGGTAGGGCACCTTGATCCGCCGCGCCAGCGCCGATAATGCAACGGCGCCGAGCAGAAGCGCGATGATCCATTCGAATGTCGACACGACGATCCCCGAACACAGATTTGAATGACGCCATAAGCTAGCACCAATCCGGCCGTATGGTGGATGGCGTGGCTACAAAGCAAGAGCTTTCAACCGCAACGAGCATGCGTTTTTTCTATCTGATTCAATTTTCCGGTGTTGCGCTTCTGTTGGCGCTGTCGCCGGGCCTGGCTCATGCTGCAACCGGCGGCGAGCCGGCCGCGGTGGTGCAGGTCGACATCGCGCCATGTCTCACGGCTGCGGCCGCCGATGACATGGACAAGGCCGCGTCAGCCTGCGCTGCCGTCATCGATAACGAGAAGACGGCGAAGCCCGACCTCATCAGGGCGCTGGTCGCGCGCGGCGCGCTGTTGGCGCGACACGACCAGATCGACCGCGCCATCGTCGACGATAGCCGCGCGTTGCTGCTCGATCCCACCCTTGCCGACGTGTTCAACGCGCGCGGCGAGCTCTGGCTGAAGAAGGGCGACAAGCCCAAGGCGGTGCGGGATTTTGGCGCGGCGCTCCGGATCGATCCGAACCACGAAAAGGCCATGGCTAATCACAAGGCGATGGCGCGCGAGCTCGAACGGCTTGGCGCGCAGATGGCTGTCGCCGGCAAGCCAAGCTCCAATTGTATGGGTGCGCGCCGGCTCGTGGAGAAGGCGATCTGCGGAAACCGTGAGCTCGCCGATCTCGACCGCGAGGTTTATGCCGCCAATGCGCGTGTCGTCCGCGAAGCGCGTAATGCCGCCGAGGCCAAATCGCTCCAGCGCGAGCAGGACGATTTCATTGCGCGCAGGAATGCCGGGTTCGGGCGGCGGGGGTACGATCTGAAGAAGGCGATGCAGGACAGGTTGCAACGGCTGAATGGGGTGGATGGGTACTAGCGGCGCTCTTCGCCTCTTCCCTCCTCCAAAAGGCCCATTCTTTTCAGCTTGAACCGCGGCCCGTTCCCGCGACAATAGCTCACAAATAAGGCCGGCACTTGATCCGGCGAATAAGGAACGGGAGCGCGGGAATGAATGTCCGAGGGAACGTTGACGGCAAGAGCCTTTATGACGATATCTATGCGCGCTCGCTGGCTGATCCCGAAGGGTTCTGGGCCGAGGCGGCGAAAGAGATCGACTGGATCGACCCACCAAACAAGATCTTCGATGCCTCGCAAGGTGTCTACGGCCGCTGGTTCACCGGTGGCGTCGTCAACACCTGCTATAACGCACTCGACCGCCATGTCGAACGCGGTCGCGCCGACCAGGTCGCGCTGATCCACGATTCGCCGCTGACAAACTCTGTCACCAAGTTCACCTATGCCGAGCTGCTGGCCGAGGTGCAGGCACTCGCCGCCATCATGCAGGATTTCGGCGTCGCCAAGGGCGATCGCGTTATCCTCTATATGCCGATGGTGCCGGAGGCTGTGGTTGCGATGCTCGCCTGCGCGCGCATCGGTGCGGTGCATTCCGTGGTGTTCGGCGGCTTTGCCGCAAAGGAGCTTGCGACCCGCATCGACGATGCGCAGCCAAAACTCATTTTTTCCGCGAGCTGCGGCATCGAGCCCGGCCGTATCGTGCAGTACAAGCCGCTGCTCGACGAGGCGATCAAGCTCGCGTCCGCGAAGCCCAAGGCCTGCATCGTATTGCAGCGTCCGCAGCTCGTCTGCGACCTCACGCCGAGGCGCGACTATGACTGGGCGAGCCTGCGCCGCAAGGCCATGAACGATGGCAAGAAAGCGCCGTGCGTGCCGGTCGCCGCCACCGATCCGCTCTACATTCTCTACACCTCGGGCACCACCGGCATTCCCAAAGGCGTCGTGCGCGACAATGGCGGCCATCTGGTTGCGGTGAAATGGTCGATGTTCAACTTCTATGGCGTCAAGCCCGGCGAGGTCTGGTGGTGCGGCTCCGACATCGGCTGGGTGGTCGGCCACAGCTACATCGTCTACGGCCCGCTGCTGCATGGCGCGATCTCGATCATGTATGAGGGCAAGCCGATCGGCACGCCCGACGCCGGCGCGTTCTGGCGCGTGATCAGCGAGCACAAGGCGGTCGCCTTCTTCACCGCGCCGACCGCGTTCCGCGCGATCCGGAAAGAGGATCCGGAAGGCAAGTTCATTCGGCAATACGACCTGTCGAAATTCCGCACGCTGTTTCTCGCCGGCGAACGCGCCGATCCGCCGACGGTGGAGTGGGCGGAGCAGCAGTTGAAGGTGCCGGTAATCGACCATTGGTGGCAGACGGAGACCGGCTGGTGCATCGCTGGCAATCCGGTGGGCCTCGGCATGCTGCCGGTCAAGCACGGCTCCCCGACTGTGCCGATGCCGGGCTACCAGGTCGACGTGGTCGACGAAGCGGCGAGGCCGGTCGGTCCCAACATCATGGGCTCGATCGTCATCAAGCTGCCCATGCCGCCGGGCTGCCTGCCGACGCTGTGGAATCAGGACGCGCGCTTCAAGGAAGCGTATCTCAGCGAATTCCCCGGCTACTACAAGACGTCGGACGCCGGCTACAAGGACGAGGACGGCTACGTCTTCGTCATGGGGCGCACCGATGACATCATCAATGTCGCGGGCCATCGGCTCTCGACCGGCGGCATGGAGGAGATCCTGGCCTCGCATCCCGATGTCGCCGAATGCGCTGTGCTCGGAATCAAGGACGCGATCAAGGGCGAGGCGCCCTGTGGCCTCCTGGTGCTGAAGGCCGGAGTGAAGCGCCCGCCTGCCGATATCGAGAAGGAGATCGTCGCGCTGGTGCGCGACAAGCTCGGCCCGGTCGCCGCCTTCAAGCTCGCCATCACTGTCGGCCGCCTGCCCAAGACACGCTCCGGAAAGATCCTGCGCGGCACCATCAAGAAGATTGCCGACGGCGAAGCCTGGACCATGCCGGCGACGATTGAGGATCCCAAGGTGCTGGACGAGATCGGGGAGGCGCTGAAGGAGAGGATGTGAGGCGCAGATGCGGCTTGAAGTGGCCGCATTTTTCCGCTCAATGCTCATCCCGAGGAGCGCGCTTGGCGCGCGTCTCGAAGGATGAAAGGCCCGCTATGAAATCGAAGTCGTTCCTTGCGATTGTGTTTGCGGGCCTCGCTCTCTCCGCCTGTTCGGCGCGCTACCAGACGCCGACCGCGATGGGCGGTGACGACGACGATGCGGTGTGCCAGAGCCGCGGCTATGCATCCGGCTCGCCCGAATACGTGGCCTGCCGCAAGGACCGCGACGTCCAGCGCAACGCGGCGATCGCCCGTTCCGACCGCCGCCAGCGCGATCTCGGCGAATACATGCTGAACCATCCCGACCGGCCGTGAGCGCGGGACGCCGCGTTGATCTGCTCGGCTAATCCAGCATTCCGTCAGTCTGGATGTGCAGTGCGGGGATGCCGATCATGCAGGAGCTTTGCGAGCGCGTCGCGATCTTCGGGGTGCCCCTGCACGGCGATCTCGAACAGCGCCTCCTGAATGTCCCGGGGCATCTCCCCCCAGACCGACAGCGCCGCGTGACCGAGCATCGAGGCGAAGCGTTCTTCGTTGACCTGCATTGCTGATCCTCCGCGCCTGAACAATGCAAGATCGGACGCATCGTTCCAGACGGCGAAGCGCGCCAACGGCAATCACCTGCAGCAAAACGCGGCGAGTTGCCTCGCCGCGTTTGCATTCGTAGCGAATGGAAGAAAGAGAACTACTCCTCCTCTTCCTCGTGCTTCTTGCCGCCGAGGGTCTTCAGCTTGGCGAACACCGCGTCGACGTTGAGGTCGTCGCTCGACTTTTCCGACGGCTCGTACTCGTCCTTCTTGGTGGTCTCGGACGCCGGCAGCAGCGTGGCGCCGCCATAGGCCGCGTCGATCGGCTTTTCCTTCGCCGCACGCGCCACTTCGAAATCAAGCTCGATCTGCGAGCAGAGGCCGAGGGTCACGGGATCGATCGGCGTCAGCTGGGAGGTGTTCCAGTGCGTGCGGTCGCGGACGCTGGCAATCGTGCTCTTGGTGGTGCCGACCAGACGCATGATCTGGGCGTCCTTCAGCTCCGGATGGCTGCGCAGCAGCCAGAGGATGGCGCTGGGGCGCTCGTGCCGGCGCGACACCGGGGTGTAGCGCGGGCCCTTGCGCTTGGGCTGGGGCGGCAGCACCACCTTGCTCTCCTGGAGACGAAGCCGGTAGTCCGGGTTCTTTTCGCCCTTCTCGATCTCTTCGCGGGTTAGCTGGCCGTTGGAAAGGGGATCCATGCCCTTGATGCCCTGGGCGGCGTCGCCGTCGGCGATCGCGCGCACCTCGAGGGGATGCATCTTGGTGAAATCGGCGACCTGGTCGAAGGTCAGCGCGGTGTTGTCGAGCAGCCAGACGGCGGTCGCCTTGGGCATCAGAGGTGCGTTGCTCATGGCAAATCTCCTTTGTGCTTCGCCCACCCCTCAGGAGGCGAAACCGGTGGTCATCAGCGATGACAGGGAATTGGCGTTATATAAGCCCGGAGGGGGCGGCCACGCAATGGTTCTGCTATAGATAGTGCCTTGACAGCGCGCGAAAGGGGGCCCAATTCCCTCTCAAGTCGCTGTAAAGTCCACGCAGACCGTTTTTAGCCCCGTTCCATCCATCGATCGCCCCCGCCAGAAGGCGAAACGGGTGATTCGGTCCCGAGATCGCTCAATGTCAGCCAAACCAGACCTCAAGATCGTGCTTTGTTCTCCTCGCGGCTTCTGCGCCGGGGTGGTCCGGGCGATCGACACCGTGGAACGGGCGCTCGATAAGTATGGCGCCCCCGTTTACGTTCGCCATGAGATTGTGCACAACAAGTACGTCGTCGACGGGTTGAAGAAAAAGGGCGCGATCTTCGTCGAGGAGCTCGCCGAAATCCCGGAGAATACCACCGCGCCGGTGGTTTTCTCCGCCCATGGCGTGCCGAAATCGGTTCCGGCCGACGCCACGTCCCGCAATCTGTTCTCGCTGGATGCGACCTGCCCGCTGGTGACCAAGGTGCACCGCGAGGCCGCGATCCACTTCAAGCGCGGCCGCGAAATCTTCCTGATCGGCCACTCGCATCACCCTGAGGTGGTCGGCACGCTCGGCCAGCTGCCGGTCGGCGCCGTCACGTTGATCGAGACCGCCGAAGACGCGAAGACGATCAATCCGAAGGATCCGAACAACCTCGCCTTCGTGACGCAGACCACGCTCTCGATCGACGACACCGCGGAGATCGTGGCGCTTCTCAAGGAGCGCTTCCCGAACATCAACGGCCCGCACAAGGAAGACATCTGCTACGCCACCACCAACCGCCAGCTCGCGGTGAAGAAGGTGGCGCCGGTGGTCGATGCGCTGATCGTGGTCGGCGCACCGAACTCGTCGAACTCGCAGCGCCTGCGCGAGGTCGCCGAGCGCGAGGGCTGCAAGATCGCGGTGCTGGCGCAGCGCGCCGCCGACCTCGACTGGAGCCGATTCGAAAACATCAGGAGCCTCGGCATCACCGCGGGCGCGTCCGCGCCGGAAGTGATCGTCGAGGAGATCATGGACGCGTTCGCCGAGCGATTCACACTGCATGTGGAGACGGTCTCGGCCGCGGAAGAGAACGAGTTCTTCCCGCTGCCGCGTCAGGTGCGCCCCGAAGCTGCCGCCGAGTAGATTTTTATGGCGGTCTACACCGACGTTGCCGCCGACGAACTTGCGGATTTCCTGAAGCAATACGATCTCGGCGAATTGCTCTCCTACAAGGGCATCGCCGAGGGCGTCGAAAATACCAATTTCCTGCTGCATACCAGCAAAGGGTCGTTCATCCTCACGCTCTACGAGAAGCGCGTGGCGAAGAACGACCTGCCGTTCTTCCTCGCGCTGATGACGCATCTTGCCGAGCACGGCGTCAGCTGCCCGCTGCCGGTGAGGGCCAGGGATGGCGAGGCGTTACGCGAGCTGTCGGGGCGCCCCGCTGCGATCATCACCTTTCTCGAAGGCGTCTGGCCGCGCAAGCCGAACGCTACCCATTGTGCCGGCGTTGGCGAGGTGCTGGCGAAGATGCATCTGGCTGGCGCGAATTTTGCGATCACGCGCGCCAACGCGCTTTCGGTTGCCGGCTGGCGGCCGCTGTTCGATGCGGCATCAGCACGCGCCGACGAGGTGCAGCCGGGCCTGCGCGCCTTCCTCGCGGCCGAGCTCGATCATCTCTCGAGCGGCGTCTGGCCGAACGATCTACCCGAGGGCGTGATCCACGCCGATCTCTTCAACGACAATGTTTTCTTCCTCGGCGACAAGCTCTCAGGCATCATCGACTTCACCTTCGCCTGCAACGACATGTTGGCCTATGACGTCGCGATCTGCCTCAACGCGTGGTGCTTCGAGCCGGATCACTCCTTCAACGTCACCAAGGCGCGCGCCTTCCTCAATGCCTATGGCCGGGTGCGAAAGCTCTCGGACGCGGAAGAGGTCGCGCTGCCGCTGCTCGCGCGTGGCGCTGCGATCCGCTTTCTGCTGACGCGGCTGGTCGATTGGCTCAACGTGCCTCCCGGCGCGCTGGTGAGGCCGAAGGATCCCTTGGAATATGTTCGCAAGCTGCGCTTCCACCAGAGCGTGGCGAGCGTGCGCGACTATGGGCTGATGCCGTCAGGATTGATCGCGTGAGCGAGCTTCCCAATGTCACGATCTTTACCGACGGCGCCTGCTCGGGAAATCCCGGGCCCGGCGGCTGGGGCGCGATTCTGAAGTTCGGCGACAAGGAAAAAGAGCTGAACGGCGGCGAGCGCCACACCACCAACAACCAGATGGAATTGATGGCGGCGATCTCCGCGCTCGAAGCGCTGAAGAAGCCGTGCACGGTCGATCTCTATACCGACAGCCAGTATGTCCGGCAGGGCATCACCGGCTGGATCCACGGCTGGAAGCGCAACGGCTGGCGCACCGCCGACAAGAAGCCGGTCAAGAATGTCGAGCTATGGCAGCGCCTGGATGCCGCGCTGAAGGCGCACGAGGTGCGCTGGCACTGGGTCAAGGGCCATGCCGGTCACCCCGAGAACGAGCGGGCCGATCAATTGGCGCGCGACGGGATTGCGATGGCGCGGTTACAGCAGAGGGTGAGGGAGTAGCGGCGTCGACGTCGTCGCCGACGCAATCTCATTCTCAACTGTCATTGCCCGGCTTGACCGGGCGATCCAGTACGCCGCAGCGATCGTTGCGAAATCTCGACGCCTCTGGAATACTGGATGCCCCGCTCCAGTGCGCAATTGCGCACAAGGCGGGGCATGACAGTGTCTTTTGTGGCTAAGCGCGGCGCGTAAAGCTCAGAGCTGCCCCAGCAGCGTATCGCCGCCGGAGACCTCGACCTTGCCGGGCATCGCCTCGAGGTTCAGCTTCTTGACCACGCCGTCCTCGACCAGCATCGAATAGCGCTTGGAGCGGATACCGAGGCCGTTGGCGGAGGCGTCGAGCTCCATGCCGATCGCCTTGGTGAACTCGGCGTTGCCGTCGGCGAGGAAGATCGCCTCGTCGCGCTGGTCGGTGTCGCGCTTCCAGGCGTTCATGACGAAGGCGTCGTTGACCGAGACGATCGCGATGGTGTCGACGCCCTTGTCCTTGATGGCATAGGCATTGAGGAAGATGCTCGGCAGATGCATCTTGTGGCAGGTGCCGGTGTAGGCGCCGGGCACTGCGAACAGCGCCACCTTCTTGCCCTTGAAGATCTCGTCGGTGGTCTTCACCTGCGGGCCCTCCGCCGTCATCACGCGGAATTTCGCCTCGGGCAGCTTGTCGCCAATCTGGATCGCCATCGTCAGTCTCCCTGAAAATCGGTTCTGCTTTTTAGACCGTGGCGCGGGACTGCACAATATTGCGGGCGAGGGAAGCTGAGGGGCCGGCTGCCGTTCACCGTTATGTCATCAGCCGGCAAAACCGCCGCCGTCGAGGAAAGCCCGCTCCTCCGCGGTGGTCTCGCGGCCGAGCACGCGGTTGCGGTGGGGGAAGCGGCCGAACCGCTGGATGATGTCGGCGTGCTCCCGGGCGTATTTCAGGTTTTCGGCATTGTCGGTGTTTTCGAACAGCGCAACGCAATGCAGCTGGTCGGCCAGGTGCTCGGAATGCATGAACGGCATGTAGAGGGATTCGAGCAGGAGGGGATCGATCCTGCGATCTGTGCCCCTTTCGATGGCGCGGCGGGCGACATCACGCGCCAGCGCATCGCTGGCAAAGGTTTCCGGCGTGCCGCGAAACATGTTGCGGGGAAACTGGTCGAGCACAATGACGAGCGCGAGTGCGCCGTCGTCGCTGTCTTCCCACGAGGCCAGTTTGCCTGCGGCGGCCTTTTGCCAGAGCGGAAGGAAGCGGCGCCTGACATCCGCGTCGAAAGCGTCGCTGCGCTTGTACCAGCACTCGCGGCCGGCCTCGCGCCAGAAGGCGAGAATGCCTGATGGCGTGATGTTGCCGATGTCAGTCATGAACCAGAGAGGCGGCCTACGCCGCCTCCGCCTTCTTCTCGTCGCGGAGCTGCCGGCGCAGGATCTTGCCGACATTGGTTTTGGGCAAGTCCGTGCGGAATTCGATGTGCTTGGGCACTTTGTAGCCGGTGAGCTGCTGCTGGCAGAACTTGATCACGTCCTCGGCGGTGAGGTTTGGATCCTTCTTCACCACAAACGCCTTCACAGCCTCGCCTGACTTAGAATCGGGAATGCCGATCACCGCGCATTCCAGCACGCCCGGATGGCTTGCGATCACTTCCTCGATCTCATTCGGATAGACGTTGAAGCCGGAGACCAGGATCATGTCCTTCTTGCGATCGACGATCTTGGTGTAGCCCTTCTCGTCCATGATGCCGATGTCGCCGGTGCGGAAATAGCCGTCCGCGGTCATCACCTTGGCGGTCTCCTCCGGCCTGTTCCAGTAGCCGGACATCACCTGCGGACCCTTGGCGCAGATTTCGCCCGGCTGGCCGAGCGGAACTTCGTTGCCGTCGTCGTCGCGGATCGAGATCCAGGTCGAGGGCACGGGAATGCCAATGGTGCCGTTGAACTCGGAATTGGTTGCGGTGTTGCAGGTCAATGTCGGCGCCGTCTCGGACAGGCCATAGCCCTCCGCGATCGAGCATCCGGTGATCGCCTTCCACTGCTCGGCCACGGGGCGTTGCACCGCCATGCCGCCGCCGTTCGAGATCTTCAGCTTGGAGAAATCCAGCTTCTTGAAATCGGGATGGTGCATCAGGCCGTTGTAGAGCGTGTTGACGGCCGGGAAGCTGTTGACCTGATACTTCGCCAGCTCCTTGACGAAGCCGGTGATGTCGCGCGGATTGGGGATCAGCAGATTGCAGCCGCCGGCGCGCACCGCGAGCAGGTAACAGGCCGTTAGCGCGAAGATGTGATAGAGCGGCAGCGCACAGACGATCATGAGCTGATCGACATGGGGCGGCGCGGCCAGCGCCGGCTGGAGCCAGGCGTCGTTCTGCAAGACGTTGGCGACGATGTTGCGGTGGAGCAGCGTGGCGCCCTTGGAGACGCCGGTGGTGCCGCCGGTATATTGCAGGAAGGCGACGTCGCCCGGCGAGAGCTTCGGCTTGTTGAAGGTCTGGCCACGGCCGGCCGAGAGCGCGTCGTTGAACGACACCGCGCCCGGCAGCGACCAGGCCGGCACCATCTTCTTGACGCGGCGAACGACGAGATTGACGATCACGCCCTTGAAGCCGAGCAGGTCGCCCATGCTGGCGACGATGACGTGCTTGACCGGCGTTTTCGCGATCACCTGCTCGACGGTGTGGGCAAAGTTCTCCAGCACGATGACGGCTTCGGCGCCGGAATCCTTGAGTTGATGCTCAAGCTCGCGCGGCGTGTAGAGCGGGTTGACGTTGACGACAGCAAAGCCGGCGCGCAGCACCGCGGCGGTTGCGACCGGATATTGCAGCACGTTCGGCATCATGATCGCGACGCGGGCGCCGCGCTGCAGGCCGCGCCCCTGCAGATAGGCGGCGAGTGCCAGCGACATCTGGTCGAGGTCGCGATAGCTGATCGCCTTGTCCATGCAGATGAACGCCTTGCGGTCGGCGAACTTCGCAAAACTTTCCTCAAGGAGGTCGACCAGCGATGCGTACTGCGTCGGCTCGATATCAGCGGGCACCCCGGGCGGATATTGCTTGAGCCAGATGCGCTCCATGGAAATTCCCCTCTCTTGCATCAGAGCCCGTTGTGTCTCGGGCTTGCCTCATTGCCGGCAGTATCGAGCCTGCCGGAACCGCTGGCAAGCGGTCGACGCTTAGGGCAAACGCTGCAGAGTGGCTACTGGAATCGTCGCAAATGGCTGCCGCAGCTGCGAAGTGCGGCGCAATCTGACGGGCCTGGCCCGTTGACCTAGCTGTTGTTGGGCGCAGGCTTCGGCTTGGTGGCCGCCTTGGGCTTGGCGGGCTTGGCAGCCGCTTGATCGGTATTCGCAGCTGGCTTGGCGGCCGCTTCGGGCTTGGCCGCGGCATGCTTGCGCGCCGCCGGCTTGGCGGCGGTCTTTGCATCGCCCTTGCTATCGCCCTTGGCCGCGCTCTTGGCCGTTGCGTTGGGCTTGGCGGCTGCCGATTTCGCCGCGGCCGTTTTGGCGTCGCTGCCGGTGTCGGGCTTCTTGGCGATACGCGACTTCTTGCCAAGCGCCTTCGGCGGGTTCTGCTGGTCGGTGTCGGCTGCGACCGCCGCGACCAGGGCGGCGCCGGTGCGGGTCGGGCCGGTATAAACCACCACGGGCTCCGCGGGCGCCGGGGCAGAGGCCATCAGCTCGGACGCTTTCATCAGAGGCGGCTGGAGCCCTGCGGTGAAGAACGTCACCTGGGCTTCGCCGCCGGTGAGGGAGGCCGATCCGGACGTGCCGCCATTGGTCGCAATGAGCGCGTCGTCGTCGTCGCTGGCCGGCCGCTTGCGGTGACCGCCGCACATCTCCTCGCGCAGGTTTGGCGGCGAGGCGTCGACCGGCACGAGGTTCTCCACGGTGCCGAGCGAGGGACGCAGCCAAGACAGATTGTCCTGGCTGAAGCCGCGCTCGAGCAACTGCGCCGCCTTCACCGCGCGCGCGGTGCCGGAATTGGCGCCGAGCACCACCGCGATCAGGCGACGGCCGTTGCGGGTGGCTGACGCCACGAGGTTGTACCCGGAGGCGCAGATGAAGCCGGTCTTGAAACCGTCGGCGCCGGGATAGCGGCCGATCAGCTTGTTGAAATTGGCGGTGACACGTTTGCCGAAGCGGATCGCCGGGATGTGCACATAGGATTCGTATTCCGGCAGGTCGCGCAGGAACGAGCGTGCGAGAATGCCGAGGTCGCGCGCCGAGGTGACGTGTCCGTCCGCAGGCAGGCCGTTCGGATTGACGTAGTTCGTCTGCGTCATGCCGAGGCGCCTGGCGTTGTCGTTCATCATCGCGGCGAAGCCGTCGATCGAACCGCCGACGCCTTCGGCGAGCACCACGGCCATGTCGTTCGCCGACTTGACCATCATCATCTTCAGCGCGTTGTCGACGGTGACCTGTGTTCCCGGACGCAGGCCCATCTTCGAGGGCGATTGCGAGGCCGCCGTCGGCGACACCGTCAGCAGCGTGTCGAGCGTGATCTTGCCGTCCTTCACCGCCTTCAGCGTCACATAGGCCGTCATGATCTTGGTGACCGAGGCCGGATACCAGGGGATGGTCGCGTTCTCCGCTTGGAGCACCTTGCCGCTGTCGGCTTCGATCAGAAGCAGCGCTTCCGCGTGCGCATTGCGCGATGCGAGCAGCGCACCGATGGCGAGCGTTGCAGCGAACAGGGTGAACAGGGACTTCCGAAGCAGCGGGCGAAAGGCGTGCACTATCCGATTCCGGTCCTTGGAGATCCGCCTGATACGGACGGCTCTCGTGATCTGATGTTCGGTTCTGAAATCCAGCGCCGCCGCTTGCGGCGTCGCAAACCTATACCGGCTCGTGTGTCGAGAATAGGGGCTTCGCTTGCGTATTCCGCAATGAAATAGGCTGAATTTCGACGGTGCTGCGGGGATTTGTTAAGGGGATCTGGCGGCAGAGGCCGCAGCTTCGGCGGCACTCGCGCTGACCCGCGCATTGGCTTGTGATTGTTCCTGCATCATGAACTGCGCCTTGGCGAGTTCGGCAAAATGGCCGCCCTTGGCCACGAGTTCTTCGAAAGTTCCGCTTTCGATCACCCGCCCGCTCTCGAACACCAGGATTCGCGTGGCATGGCGGATGGTGGAGAGGCGGTGGGCGATCACGAAGGTGGTGCGGCCCCTCATCACTTCATCGAGAGCAGCATTCACTTTGACCTCGGTGACGGCATCGAGCGCGCTGGTCGCCTCGTCCAGGATCAGGATCGGCGGGTCTTTCAGCAGCGCACGTGCGATCGACAACCGCTGCCGCTCCCCGCCGGAGAGCATGCGGCCGCGCTCGCCGGCATTGGTCTCGAAGCCGCCGCTGCGATCGATGAAGTCGATCGCCTGCGCGCGCTCCGCCGCTCTGCGCATCTCGGCTTCGGTCGCGTCAGGCTTGCCGACGCGCAAATTTTCCGCAATCGAGCGGTTGAACAAGAGCGCTTCCTGGAACACCACGCCGATGTTTCGCCGCAGCGAGGTCAGCGTCACGCCACGCACGTCCATGCCGTCGATCTTGATGAAGCCGGATTGCGGATCGAAGGCGCGATGCAGCAGCGCGATCGCAGTCGACTTGCCGGCGCCGGTCGGGCCGACCAGCGCGATGGTCTGGCCCGGCAGCGCGGTGAAGGAGAGGTCCTCGACCGCCGGCCGCTTGCCGTCATAGGAGAAGGTGACGTCGTTGAACTCGACGAGGCCGGAGAGCCGGCCCGCATCGATCGCATCGGGGCGGTCGTGGACGGCCGGCACGGCATCGAGCACGCCAAAGAACTCGCGCAGGCGCGGGGCTTCCATGAAGACGTTGTTGATGAAGTTCACGACCTGCTCGAGCTTCTGAATCAGCAGCGTCGCGAAGCTCACGAACATCACGATCTCGCCGACCGAGGTCAGGCCCTGGTCGTGCAGCGCAATGCCAAGGGTGAAGATCGCGAGCACGGTGATGGTGGTGGAGGCGCGCGTGATCACGGTGACGAGCGCCCACCATGACAGTACCGGCATCTGCGCTGCGAGCAACTGATCGGCGACGGAGCGCAGGCCCTTCACCTCGGACTCGATGCGGACGAAACTCTGCACCAGCGCGACGTTGCCGAGCGCGTCGGAGGCGCGCGCAGATAGTTCGCTATATTGCTCCTCGACCGCCATCTGCATGCCGAAAGTCTTGCGCACGACGAAGGTCGTCAGCGCAGTGAAGACGATGCAGAGCACGAACAGCAGGATCGCGAGCCGCCAGTTCAGATAGAGCGACAACGGCAGCAGCACCACGACCGAGAGAATCGCCGCAAAATGCTCGCGGAAGAAGCCGAGCCAGAGCCGCCACAGAGCGTCCGTGCCGTTGAGCATGACCTTCATCAGCCGGCCCGAATGGGTGCCGGAATGGAAGGTCAACGGCAGCTGCAGGATGTGCTCGAAATAGCTGGTCAGCACCGCCTGCCGCTGGCGATGGGAGAGCCGGTCCGCCTGCAACGCCACGAGCGCGCTGCAGCCGATGGTGAACAGTCCGAACGCGACCCAGGCGGCCAGAAACGGCCAGGCCGAGTTGGAGCCCGCCATGGCCTTGCCGGAGAGCACGTCGACGATCCGCCCGAACAGCACGGGTTCCGCAAACTGCGAAGCTGCCAGCAGGAGATTGGCCACCGCAAGCAGCCAGCCGAGCCGCGCCTCCTTGCCGAGCAGCTCGAGAACGCGGGTGTAGAGTCGGAGGATGGGCATGCGGGCGAAGAACTCGGCCGGGTCACGGGGCCGATATTCTAAACAGGGATTCCCCGCGAGATACAGCGGAAGCTGTCGGTTTTGCTCAATTGATGAGCTAATTGATGTCGACGAGCGCGAGCTTGCCGTCGCCGGTGGCCACGCGCGCAAGTGCAACCTGAACGGCGGATGAGCGGCGGTTGCGTCATGATCACGCAACCCCGTTCAGGTTCCGTTGGGGTTGGGGAACCCAACATGGGATGCGGTGTTTGAAGGACACGAGCCTGTCTCGAGGCACCCATTGAAGGTCCCAAGGAGGGTCCACGTCATGTTTGACCGATTTTCGCAATCTACTGGCCGCAAGATCGTTCTCGCCACCGCCGCGGTGCTGGCACTCACCACCATGGTCCCGACCGCATCGTTCGCAGGTGGCCGTCACTGGCATGGCGGCGGCGCGGCTTTCGCCGGCGCGGCCATTGCCGGCGCCATCGGCACCGGCCTTGCGATCGCCGCGACCCGTGACGCCTACGCCTATGATGCCCCGGCCTATTACGGCGGCGGTCCGGTCTATTACGATGAGGGCCCGGTCTACTACAGCGGTCCCGGCTATGGTCCCTATTACTACGGCTCGGGCTACCAAGAGCGCTATGGCGGCTACAACAAGGTTTGCGCCCATGGCTATTCCGGGTACGGTTGCTATTAACCGATCGGCCATAAAGCCATGAACCAATAGGCCGGCGCGCTTGCCGCGCCGGCCTATTTTGCTTTTCTTGTCGAGCGTTAACGCGTCGACCATTTGTTTAGAGTAGTTTTGCGTACATGAGTGATTCGCTCGAGCGGCTATATCTGGCTGTGCTCGCGGCCAGGGACCTTGATCCCCAGACATCGCGCACCGCGCGGTTGTTTCAGCGCGGCCCGTCCAAAATAGCGAAGAAGCTGGCTGAAGAGGCGATCGAGGTCGCCATCGATGCAGTCAACGGCGATAAGGAGGCCGTGGTCCGGGAAAGCGCCGATCTGCTCTACAATCTCACTGTGCTCTGGGCGTCCACCGGCGTGCGCCCCGAAGACGTCTGGCGCGAAATGTCGCGCCGAGAGGACATGCTCGGCATCGCCGAAAAGCTGCCGAAATCGCCGATGAAGCTGCCCAAAGTCGTGTCACCGCGCATCTCTGCCCGGCGTCCAATTGTCGTGCTCGAGGGCCGCGCGGCGCGCAAACGGCACTAAACCGTCATAAAACTCGTGATGGACAAATCCGTCCCATGGTGCTTCATCGCGGCGCCATGCTGAAACGTATCTACGACTGGTGCATCGACGCCGCCCACAAGCCCTACGCGCTCTGGATCATGGGAGTCGTGGCTTTCGCAGAAAGTTCCTTCTTTCCCGTTCCCCCGGACGTGATGCTGATCCCGATGTCGCTGGCGCGTCCTCAGCGCGCCTGGGTCTATGCGGCGGTCTGCACGGTCACTTCGGTGGTCGGCGGCCTGTTGGGCTATGCCATCGGCGCGCTGTTGTTCGACTCGGTCGGCCACTGGCTGATCCAGGTCTATGGCCTCGGCGACAAGGTCGATGCTTTTCGTGCGTCTTATGCCCAATGGGGCGCGGTCATCATCCTGCTGAAGGGGCTGACGCCGATCCCCTACAAGCTTGTCACCATCACCTCGGGCTTTGCCGGCTACAATCTCGTTCTTTTCATTCTGTGCTCGATCGTCGCGCGCGGCGGACGCTTCTTCATCGTGGCGATCCTGCTGAACCGTTATGGCGATTGGATCCGGGAGCGGATCGAGAAGCATCTCGGCCTGTGGGTTGCGCTCGGCGCCCTGGTGCTGGTGCTCGGCTTCGTGGTGGCGATCAAGCTGATCTAACCACCGCGCTTTCACGCTGCGCCGGCTTCGGCTACGGTTGCCCGCATGATGGTTCGATCCGGCAATCCGGCCGTGCGGCTCGGGACGCTGATGTCAGCGGCGCTGTTGCTCCTGCTCACTGCTGGCAGGGCCGGGTGTGCGCAATCGGCGCCGCCCTCGCTTGGCGTGCAGGAGCAAGGGCTGCAGGCCGCGCCGCCGCCCTCGACGCCTGCGCCTTCGGAAAATCCCGGGATGATTAACGAAATGGGCAAGCTATTCGACAAGCTGCCCTCGATGCTGCCGCCGATCAAAAGCCCCAGCGAGACCATGAAGGACCTGTCGCGGCTGGCAAGATCGTCCACCATGGTATCGGGGCGCGTGGCCTGTCCGGTCTCGTCGAACGGTGCGCCGGACTGCAAGCTCGCCGCCGACCAGCTGTGCCAGAGCAAGAGCTACAAGGAAGGCAAGAGCCTGAACACCGACTCCGCCGAAAAATGCTCGGCCAAGGTCCTGATCCCGGGACGGCAGCGCAAGCCCGACGATTGCCGCACCGATACATTCGTCACCAGTGCGCTGTCTCAGAACTGATGCGATGACACCGCGCGCGAGCAGCAAGGAGTGCCCATGAGCCGCACGGAGCAGGACTTCCTCGGACAGCGTGAGATCGGCGACGACATTTATTACGGCGTCCAGACCATCCGCGGGAAAGAGAATTTCCACATCACCGGCATTCCGATGAGCCAGGAGCCTTACTTCGTGAAGGCGCTGGGTTACGTGAAGAAGGCTGCGGCGATGGCCAACCGCGATCTCGGAGCGATCGACGCCAAGGTGGCCGATGCGATCATCATCGGCTGCGACCGCGTCATCGCCGGCGACATGATGCATCAGTTCGTCACCGACTTCATCCAGGGCGGCGCCGGCACCTCGACCAACATGAATGCCAACGAGGTGATCGCCAACCTCGCGCTGGAATCGCTCGGCTTTGGCAAGGGCGACTACCAGCATGTCAGTCCGAACGACCACGTCAATTACGGCCAGTCGACCAACGACACTTATCCGACGGCGTTTCGCCTCGCCCTGATCCTGCGCCTCGAAAGCTACATGACGGCGCTGCGCCAGCTCCAGGAGGCTTTCTTCGCCAAGGGACGCGAGTTCGAGCGCGTGCTCAAGATGGGCCGTACGCATTTGCAGGACGCGGTGCCGATGTCGCTCGGCGCTGAATTCCGCGGATGGGGCACCACGATCGGCGAAGAGGTCGACCGCATCTCCGAAGCGCGCGCGCTGCTGCGCGAGATCAATCTCGGCGCCACCGCGATCGGTACCTCCGTCACCGCGGCGGTCGGCTATCCCAAGCTTGCCGTCAGGCACCTGAGTGCGCTGACCGGCGTCGACTTCATTCTCGCCGGCGATCTGGTCGAGGCGACCTCTGATACCGGAGCCTATGTGCAGCTCTCCGGCGTGCTCAAGCGCACCGCGAGCAAGCTGACGAAAATCTGCAACGACATCCGCCTGCTTGCCTCCGGGCCGCGCGCCGGCTTCAACGAGATCAACCTGCCGCAACTTCAGCCGGGCTCCTCGATCATGCCGGGCAAGGTCAATCCGGTCATTCCCGAGGTCGTCAACCAGACCAGCTTCCTCGTAATCGGCCTCGATACCACTGTGACGCTCGCGGCCAGCGCCGGCCAGCTCCAGCTCAACGTGATGGAGCCGGTGATCTCGTTCGCGCTGTTCTTCTCGATCCGCACCATGGAGCGCGCGGTCAACAGCCTGCGCGAGAATTGCGTCGTCGGCATCACCGCCAACGAGGAGCATACCCGCAACATGGTGTTGAACTCGCTCGGCATCGTCACTGTGCTGAAGCCGCTGCTCGGCTACAAGCAATGCGCCGAGATCGCGCGCGAGGGCTACAAGAGCGGCAAGTCGCTGCACCAGATCGTGGTGACCGAGCGCAAGCTGCTGACGCAGGAGAAATGGGACGAGATGTTCTCGTTCGAGCGGCTGATCAATCCGGATCTGGTTGGGTGAACCCGTCATTTCGGGGCGCGCGAAGCGCGAGCCCGGAATCCATTTTACCATTCGCGCTGAGGCCTGATGGTTTCCGGGCTCGACGTTGCGCGTCTCCCCGGAATGGCGGAAGACGGAATTCCGCGCGTTGGAATTGCGGTAACTGCGTCCGCCACGGCGTCAACACGCAATACTTGACAGTGGAAAGATTGCCTTGTTGGTATGGCTCCCAACCTTCAATGGGTCTGCCAACAAAGGATCGTTCCGCAATGTCCATGCCTGCTCTGTTTAGGGGGCGCCTGTCGATCCCCGTGATCGGTTCGCCGCTCTTCATCATCTCGGTGCCCGACCTCGTGATCGCGCAGTGCAAGGCGGGTGTGGTCGGCTCGTTCCCGTCGCTGAACGCGCGGCCGCTGGAGCTGCTCGACGAGTGGCTGGCGCGGATCACCGAGGAGCTCGCGGCCTATGACCGCGCCCATCCCGACAAGCCGTCGGCGCCGTTTGCGGTCAACCAGATCGTGCACAAGTCGAACAACCGGCTCGATCACGACATGCAGCTCTGCGCCAAGTACAAGGTGCCGATGATCATCTCCTCGCTCGGTGCGCGCGAGGAGCTCAATCAAGCCGTGCACGGCTGGGGCGGCATCGTCTTCCACGACGTGATCAACCAGAAATTCGCACACAAGGCGATCGAGAAGGGCGCCGACGGCTTGATCCTGGTTTCGGCCGGCGCCGGCGGTCATGCCGGCACGATCTCGCCGCTCGCTTTCGTCGCCGAAACCCGCAAATGGTTTGACGGCCCGATCGCGCTGTCGGGCGCCATCGGCAACGGCAAGGCGATCCGCGCCGCGCGCATCCTCGGCGCCGACTTCGCCTATGTCGGCTCGGCCTTCATCGCGACCAAGGAAGCCAACGCGGTCGAGACGTACAAGGAGATGATCGCGGGTTCGACGGCCGACGACATCGTCTACTCCAACCTCTTCACCGGCGTGCACGGCAATTACCTGAAGCCCTCGATCCTCGCGGCCGGCATGGATCCGGAAAACCTGCCGACCTCCGATCCCTCCAAGATGAATTTTGGCACCGACGCCTCCGGCGAACGGGCCAAGCCGAAGGCCTGGAAGGAGATCTGGGGTTCGGGCCAGGGCATCGGCAGCGTCGACGCCATCCTGCCCGCCGCCGAGCTGATCGCGCGCTTCAAGAAGGAATACGACGAGGCGATCGATCCGCCGTTGTGATGGCGCTCACAATGACCGCGATCTATCGCGTGAACGGCAACAGCGTCGTCACCAGCCCCAATGCCGCCGGTCCCTGGGACCGGCGCATGCAGCACGGTTCGGCACCCTCGGCGCTGGTGACGTGGACGGCGGAGCGCATTCCGACGCCGGTGCCGATGAACATCGCGCGCGTCACCATCGACCTGATGCGTCCGGTGCCGGTGGCGCCGCTCGTGATCGAGACCAAGGTTTTGCGCGAGGGCCGCAAGATCCAGCTCTGCGAGGTCAAGCTGCTCGCCGAGGGTGTGCAGGTCGTCGGCGCCACCGTGCTCAAGATCAAGCGGCAGCCGCAGCCATTGCCCGATGACGTCAAGGATCTGGCGGTCACGCTGCCGTCGCCCGAGGATTCTTTGGTTGAGGACGACCACGGCGCGACCAGTCCGTTCGCGGGGATGGTCTCGATGCGCGCGGCGCGCGGCCGCTTCGGCCAGGCCGGCGCCGGCGCGATCTGGTTTCGCTTCGACCATCCGCTGGTCGAAGGCGAGGCGGTCTCGCAGGCGATGCGCGCCGTGCTCGCCGCCGATTTCTCCAACGGTACTGCCTCGGCGCTCGACTTCCGCGCATGGACCTACATCAATGCCGACCTCACGGTGAGCCTTGCACGCCAGCCGGTCGGCGAGTGGATTCTGCTCGATGGCGAATCCTGGATCGGCCCGGATGGCGCCGGCCTCGCGATGTCGCGGCTCGCCGATCGTCAGGGATATTTTGGCCGCGCCGTGCAGAGCCTGGTGATCGAGAGGCGGTGAACGTCACCGCAAGCACTGCTGTTGCTGGGTGAGCCGATGGAACGGCAGGCTTCCGCCGCCGCGGAAGGGATGCCTGGCATCCTGCCTGTTCATACTCCGTAGAAGATCTTGATCTCCCACAGCACCACGATGATGGCCGTGATCAACGTGACCGCGGCGACTGCACTTTCCAGGGAAGCGACTCTCATGTCTTACTCCGCTTCCCAGCCCCGTTAGCGGTCTAGTTGATTCCCTGATTCGCCCGCAATCGGACCGCCACCGCAGATGCGCACTCCGTCACGCATTGTGGTGCCGGGGCCACAGCGACACCGTAAAATCCCGGGGGAGAACGCTGATCATCCCCGGGATTTCGCGCGATACGTGTATTCCGAACCCCGTCGTTGCAATCAGGGAGATTACCCCACCATGCGGTCCCGTCCGCTCCAGAAGCCCGCGCGCAGCACCTTCTTGTCGACCTTGCCGACGCCGGTCATCGGCAGCTGCTTGACGAACTGGATCTGCTTCGGCGCATGCGCGGAACCCTTTCGCGATCGCACCAGATCGATCAACTCGTCCGGATCGGGCTTCGCGCCCTCGCGCGGCACGATGATGGCGGTGACGGCCTCGCCCCATTTCTCGTCGGGAATGCCGACCACCGCGACCATCGCCACATCCGCATGCTGCGACAGCACGTCCTCGACCTCGCGCGGAAAAATGTTGAAGCCGCCGGTAACGATCATGTCCTTCTTGCGATCGAGGATGAACATGTAGCCGCGCTCGTCCTGGCGCGCGATGTCGCCGGTATGGACCCAGCCGTTCTTCAGCGTCTCAGCGGTGATGTCCGGCCGTTTCCAATATTCCGCCATCACATGCGGCGCGCGCACGCAGATCTCGCCGGCGTCGCCCGTCGTGACCTCCTGGTCGTTGTCGTCGAGGATCTTGACCTCGCAGGCCGCGATCGGGAAGCCGCAAGACAAAAACAGCTCCGGCGTCTTGGGATCGTGATCTCCTTTGCGCAGCACCGAGACCGGATAGCATTCGGTCTGGCCGTAGAGCTGCGAGAATACCGGGCCGATGCGTTCGATGCCCTCGATCAGCCGGCTCGGCGACATCGCCGAGGCGCCGTAGAGCACGAGCTCCAGCGAGGAGAGGTCGGTGTTATTAAGCGCGGGATGATCGAGCAGCAAATAGATCATGGTCGGCACGAACAGCGTGAAATTGATGCGCTCGCGCGCGATCGTCGCCAGCACGGCCTCGGGGTCGAAACCTTTCAGCATGTGCACGGTGCCGCCGCGCATCAGTGTCGGCAGCACCTTGGTGCCGGCGACGTGGCTGATCGGCGCGACGGTGAGATAGCGCGCGGCGTCGGGGATCTCGAAATCCGCGAGGATCGCGCCGGCAGCTCCGGCATTTTCGCGGTGATACCGCAGCGCGCCCTTTGACTTGCCGGTGGTGCCGCCGGTGTAATTGAGCGTGGAGAGATCGTCGAGGCGTGCGAAGCACTGCGCGCTGGCATGTCCTGCGCTCTCGATCGCCTGCAAGAGATCGAGGCCATAGTCGGCCGGTCCCATGGTGAAGACCGCTTTGAGCCGTGTTGATTTCGCGGCGAGCTCGCCGCCGCGGTCGCGGAACGCGGCCACATCGACCACCAGCACTTCGGCTTCGGAGTCCTCAAGCTGGAAGAGTTGGTCGCTCTGCGATCCCAACGGATGCAGCCAGGTGATGCAGCATCGCGACAATTGCGCGGCGACGCCGGCACACCAGGTGTCGGCGCGATTGGCGGTGAGGAAGGCGACGCGCGCACCTCGCTGCAAGCCGAGCTGCATGAACACGCCCTGGATGCGTCCGATCAGATCGATCGTGCCCTGATAGCTCAGCGATCCGCCGGGCCAGGCAAAAGCGATGCGGCCGGGATAGCGCGCCAGCGCCCGTAGCGTCTGCGCACAAGTCGGGGACGATGCGTGGACCGGATCGGACATATGTTTCCTCATGGCTTTGTCATCGGCTTCTCGCGTGCCAATGTTGCCGATGACGCTAGCACAGAGAATGCGGGATGGAACGGCAAAGCCCGCCAGGGAGGCATGGTGACATCCGATCGATTGCAACGCTTCCGCGATCGCCTCAGCTTGCCGCTGATCGCGGCGCCGATGTTCTTGGTGTCCGGCGTCGAGCTCATGGTCGCGGCTTGCCGCAACGGCGTGATCGGCAGCTTCCCCACCGTGAATTGCCGCAGCACGGAACAGCTCGATGAATGGTTCAACGAAATCGCAACGCGGTTGCGGCAGCACGAAGATCAGACCGGCCGCTGGGCCGCGCCGCTCTGTCCGAACCTGATCGTGCATCGCTCCAACGCGCGGCTCGAGCAGGATCTCGCCGTGCTGCTGCGGCACAAGCCGGAGATCGTCATCACTTCGGTCGGCTCGCCTGCATCCGTGCTGAAGCCGCTGCACGATGCCGGTGCACTTGTGCTCGCGGACGTCGCCTCGATCCGCCACGCCGAGCGCGCGGCGGAAGCGGGCGCCGATGGGTTGGTGCTGCTCACCGCAGGCGCCGGCGGGCAGACCGGTTGGCTCAATCCGTTCGCCTTTGTCCGCGCGGTTCGCACTTTCTACGACGGCATCATCGTGCTCGCCGGCGGCATCAGCGATGGCCACGCCCTGCACGCGGCCGAGGTGCTGGGTTGTGATCTCGGCTACATGGGAACGAAATTCATCGCGACGCGCGAGAGCATGGCGGACGAGCGCCATAAGCAGATGCTGGTCGAGAGCAGTGCCGATGACATTCTGCTCACCACCGCGTTCACGGGCTTGCAGACCAGCATGCTGAAGCCGTCGATCGTCGCAGCAGGTCTCGATCCCAATGACCTGCCGGCGCGGGGCGCCATCGATGTCGGCAAGGACATCGACGTAGACGCGCGCGCGACCGGGCCGAAACGCTGGCGCGATATTTGGAGCGGCGGGCATTCGGCGTCGGGTGTCACCCATGTGATGGCAGTCAACGAGCTCGTCGCCCGGACGGCCGCCGAGTACCGCGCGGCGAAGGGCCGGTAGCATCCGGCGGCCCGAGCACGGTTAATCCAGCATGGCTCAGTCACTCCTCATTTAACGGCAGATTAACCATCCATCGCCAAGAATCCTCTCACGGCCGCCAATCAGGACGAGAGGGACAGGCGATGGACTTCGATTTTTTCAACAGCAAGACCGCCGCAACGCTGGACGAAATCCGTATCCGCGTCGCCCATGCGCTGGCCCGTCATCCGTTCTGCCGCAATGTTCGCTTCGACATCGTCAGCGTTCCCCGCACCCGCCGGGGCGGCAATTGGACCGTGACACTGCAATCGGTCGAGCCGCGCGCGGTCTGGGAGGCCTCCGAGATCGTCGCCGACATCCAGGATGCCTACGATCTGGCCGCAGCGGCCTGATCTTGTGGAACTTTTTGGCCTCGTCGCCGCAGGCACGGTGATTGTCGCTGCAAAGGCACACTCAAGCCTTATTTCGTGCCCTTTTCCCGGGCATCGCTAACAACATCGTGAAGCGGTCCTTCCGGAGGGACGTTTGTCCAGACCCATCACCATCACCGTGCTGACCTGCATCCTTGTCCTCGGTGCCGCCACCACGGCCATTCTCGGCCGCGACAGCGTGCCCAGCGTCAGTGCCGAGATGATCACCCAGATTCCGCCGCCCAAGCCGCTTGCCGCCAATCGCGCTGCCAAGGCCGACCGGCTGGTTCCGACGCTGGCGCTGGCCTCGGCCGCGATCGAGCCGGTCCAGGTGCCGGCCGACAAGCTGTCCCAGGCTCCGGTGCTGACCGAGCCGCTGCGCCAAGCCTTTGCCACAGCCACCCCGTCTGATTTTCCGATGCCCAAAGCAAGCGTCAACGAGGCGCCGGCTGCCGCGCAAGCCCCCGCTGCCGTTCAGGCTCCGGCCAAGCCGAAGGTGGTCGCGAAGCCGCATAAGACTTATTCATTGCTGTCTGACGTGCAGATCGCGGGGATCAGGGATCGCCTGAAGTTGTCGTCATCGCAGGAATATTACTGGCCTTCGGTCGAGACCGCGCTGCGTAATGTGGTCCGCAAGATTTCGGCGAACAAGCTCTCCAATCCCGGCGGGCCGAACGTGCAGATCGACCCGAACTGCGACGAGGTCCAGCAGCTGAAGTCGGCGGCAATGCCGCTGCTGTTCCAGCTGCGTGACGACCAGAAAGAAGAAGTGCGCAAGCTCGCCCGCATCATCGGCCTGGAGAAGGTCGCGCAGCAGATCTGATACGTCGTTCCCCTCGGGAACCGCGTGAATCAGGAACATCCGGCAATCCCAGCGCGTTGCTCGCTCCAAACAGGGAGTGGGCCAATGCGTGCCTCGACAGCTTATTTCGTCGGTGCCGGAACGATCGTCACCGCCATCGTCATTGGTCTCGGCGGCGGCATCGTTGCCGGCAATATCATGAATCCGATCGCGTCCAAGCAGGGGCCCGATACCAGCAAGATGGCGCAGCGCGCGGAAGCCGCCGCGCCAGCCACGACGAACGCGGCATCGGAGCGCGTGCAATATCTCACGGGTTCACAGGCGTTCGGCGCGATGGTCGCTGCACCGGCTCAGGCGCAGAACGAAGCCAAAACGGAATCCAAACCTGACATCAAGCCTGACGCGGGGACTACACAGGCCAATGCTGAACCGCCGGCACCGCCGCGTCCGCGGACGGCCGCGGTCGACCCGCCCAAGCCAACGCCATCGCCTCCGCAAGCCGCAAAACCGGCCGAGCAGCAGGCCTCGACGGAGCCGGCATCCTCTCCTGACAATGCTTATGCCAAGACCAGGGATTCTGACCTGAAGCGCGCCACGTCGGAGCGGCGGCGGGCGGAGCGGCACCAACGCTGGGCCGAGCGCCGCCACTATGATTCGCGCGCTGCACGCGGTGCGCACGATCAGACCAATTGGCGCGATCAGACCAATTGGGACGATGTCGCACGCAGCGTCCGCGAGGATTCCGATGCGCGCGACTATGCCAGCCGTCCACGCAGCGGCTTCCCGCAAATCCGGTTGTTCGGCCCCGACGACGATGACTAGCGCCTGATGCCGCCGCGCACGCGAACGTGAGCGGCGGTTCGTTCCAGGGCAGCACTTGCGGTGGCCCCCAAATGCCGCGACACCCACAACCATGGGGGGAATCGCGGCTGGCCTGTGCAGGCCTCGGGTGCATCGCGACGTGGCGCGCCGCTACTTGCTTGGCAGCAGCCGATCTGCTCGCCCATGGCAAAGGCAGCATCAGCGACATCGCCTTTGCTTGCGGCTTCAACGATCTCTCTTATTTCAACCGCTGCTTTCGCCGCAGGTTCGGGCTGACGCCGACAGCGGCGTGGGGCAAGTGAGGGATCGCATCTACGACGTCTCCACCTGCGGCGGCGGATATCGCCGGGCCAGCATCGACAGCGGCTGGCGCCGCTCGTCCGCCGACAGCTCCCGCCAGGCCAGCACCAGGGGCCGCCTCCAGTCACCGAGGCCGAAATCCATCGCCATCCATTTTTGCGGCTCGGGACCTTCGAGGCCGCGGACCCAGACGAAATAGCGGGGCAGATCGTCGGCGTCGGTATCCGTCGTGCCTCTCCTGGCCATCACATGCTCACTGCATCGACACGCGTTGCCGACAGGATATAGGTACTGGCGCGGCACGTCGAACCCGCTGTCGCAGATTTTGCGTAACCGCAGATCGGCTACGAGGTCCAAGCACGTGAATGAAACCGTGATCGATGGTTGGGGCGAGGCTTCGGAGGTGATGACGAAGCTGATCGGCTCCTGGTCGTTCGACCGGCTCATCGAAGGTCAAGGCACGATGCAGGGTCTTGCGATCTTCACCCCCTTGAACGCGGAGAGCCTGGCCTATCGAGAGCAGGGCACTCTGAAACTGTCGAACGGCACCGCATTGCAGGCGGAACGCGAATACATCTTCAGCAAGAGCGACCAAGGCTTCGAGGTCTTCTTCAAGGAGAATCCGCCGCGGCTATTCCACGAGGTATCACTGTCTGCATCCGTTGCTGGCGAGCTGAGCGGAAGCGCGGGCCATCTGTGCAATCTGGACCACTATCAGTCGACCTACACCTTCCTGGCCGATGGCGGCTTCGTCGTTCGTCACGTCGTGTCGGGTCCACGCAAGCGCTACACGATTGCAACGGCCTATGCGCGGGTCTCGTGACGCTCGGGTCCAAGGTCGTTGTACTTCCCCCTGAACGGTCGTGTGTCAGCCGAACTTGTAGGGAAGCAGGCGTTCGCCAAAAGGCTCGCCTTGCCAGATCAATTGCAGGCCGGCGACGATCTCCGCCCCGTAGCTGGTGTAGGGAATTTCGATCGACTTCAACCAGGGTGCGACCCATTGGTTAAGCGGCGTGCCGTCGACGCTGACCAGTTCGCAGTGGTCGGGGATTTTCAGGCGGCGTTCGAGTGCGCGCCGGTTGACGCCGTAGGCAATTTGGTCGCTCACACAGAGAATGGCGTCCGGAATATCGCCGCCGGCGAAAATTCGCGCCGCGGCCTCATAGCCAATTTGGAGATGCGATCGTCCTTCGCCGCCGGCCTGGATGATCGCCTCGTCGGACCATCCACGCTCACGCAGTCTGGCCAGAAAGCCTGAGACGCGGTCCCGCGATGCAGACGAGCTCAGCAGAGGAAAAACGACGGCCGGGGCTCGTCGTCCGAGATCAGCGAAATAGTCGGCGACGGTCGCACCTGCTGCGCGATCGTCGATTCCGACGAACGGGCCGTTGCCGCTTGGATTGCGGCGGGTCACGAACACGGCCGGCGCGCCCGAGGCGGATAGCTCGCTCAAGCCGCGGCTGGAGACTGCCGCGACGAGGATATAGCCGCGCACCATCTGGGCCCGCATCGCATAGAGATACTCATCCTGAAGCTCGGGGCGATCGTGCGTGTCGCACAGGATCATCACGTAGCCGGCTTCGCGCAGCGCCGTCTCGGTGGAGCTTGCGATGGCCGCCATCGCCGGATTGTCGAGATTGGCCGCAATCATCGCCACCAACTGGCTTTGGCCGCGCTGAAGCGCCCGTCCCACTGGATTTGGCCGGTAGCCTACCGCTTCGATCGCGTCGAGCACCCGCGCCACCGTGGCCGGGGAGGCGCGGCGTGTCTCGCCGTTGACGATCCGCGACACGGTCGAAACCGAAACGCCGGCGCGGGCCGCGACGGTGGCAAGTGAGACGTCTTCCCGCATCGGCCTGCCCGGCGTCTGATTTGGCTGTCTTGTCATAGTCATCCGCAGCGGTTGCTGTCGAGTTTCTCCGGAACCGCTGCCAGACAGTTTGGGTCAAGATTGACAGGTTGGCAAACGTTTGCCAAAACGGCTTTGGCCAAATATCGAAGGAAACGTCGGCACTGAGGATCCGTCCGAGAACGGACCGGTGCGACTATCTCGCGCGGACCTGCAGAGGGCCTGCGAGCGGAGAGGAGATGCGACCATGCGCGCCGTCACGCCCGTTATCACGTCGTTTGCGCTGTCCCTGCTTGCCGCCATCGTGTTCGGCGGGCCGGTCGCGGCCGAGACCACCACGCTGCGAATGACCTGGTACTCGGACGGCAACGAGGGCGAGGTGATGGCTGACCTGCTCAAGCGATTCCACGAGCAGAATAAGGAGATCGACATCGTCCTCGATCAGGTGCCCTACAAGGCGGTCAACGAGACCTTGCCGGTGCAACTGGCCTCCGGCCAGGGCCCGGACATGGCGCGCGTCGTCGATATGGGCGGCCTGTCGCGCTTCGCCCTCGACATGCGCCCCTTTCTTAGGGACCCCGGCTATTGGGAAACGAATTTCGGCCCCTTCCTCGAATGGATGCGCCCGGCCGGCGATACGACGGCAATCCCGGGCTTCATGACCCAGCTCACCGTCACCGGTCCCTTCGTCAATAAGACCTTGTTCGAGCAGGCCGGCGTTGCGATGCCGGGCGAGAAGTCAAGCTGGGAGGACTGGGCCAAGGCGGTGAAGCAGGTGGCGGACAAGGTCCAGGTGCCGTTCCCGCTCGGGCTCGACCGCTCGGGCCACCGCTTCTATGCACTCGCAGTGTCGCAGGGCACAAAGGTGTTCGGCGCGAACGGCGAGCCGGAGGTGGTGGACGAGGGCTTCAAGCGCGCAGCGCAGCTCGTCTATGACTGGCACAAGTCCGGCGTCATGTCGAAGGAGCTGTGGGGCTCGGTATCGGGTACGGCCTATCGCGGCGCCAACGACGAATTCAAGAACGCGCAGGTCGTCATGTACCTGTCCGGCTCGTGGCAGATCAGTCAGTTCGCCAAGACCATCGGCGATGCCTTCGACTGGGTGGCGATCCCCAATCCCTGCGGGCCGGGCGGCTGCAGCAGCATGCCGGGCGGCGCCGGTCTCATCGCATTCAAGACGACCCAGCATCCCAAGGAAGTCGCGCGGGTAATGGAATATCTCGCGAGCGAACCGGTGCTGGCGGAGTTCTACTCACGCTCGCTCTTCGTCCCCGGTCACCTTGGGCTGGCGAAGAAGGGCATCGACTATCCGACGGCCAGCCCCGAAGCTGCCGCCGCACTGAAAGTGTTCACTGCCAGCGCGGCGCAGATTTCCCCGATCGCTTACCGCATCCAGGGCTACAGCAACAGCCGGATCATCCTGAATGCGGTCATTAGCCGGCTCGGGCAGGCGGTCTCCGGCGAGACGACGCTCGAGGACGCCTACAAGCGCATCACCGCCGACGTCGCGCAGCAGATCGCCGAGCGCAACAAGAAGTAACGACAGCAGCTTCACCGGACCGGAGGATCACCGCGATGTCGGACATTCCGGCCGTCGCTCGACCGGAGCGCGGCATAGCAACCGGCGCGCTCGCACGGCTTGGCCAGGTCGTGGTCCTGCCGGTCGGCATCGTGTTGCGGTCACTCGATCCGCCGATGCGCGGGATGCAGCGCCTGATCGGCGTGCGGCGCATGGCCTACATGTTCCTGTTGCCCAACTTCGTGTTCTTCGGCCTGTTCGTGTTCCTGCCGATCGGCATCAATGTCGTGTTCTCGGTGACCGGCGGCACCGCGCTGTTTCCCTCGCAGCGTCCTTATGTGGGCGGCGAACAGTTCGCCTATCTGTTCGACTGCGGCTCCTATCTCGATCCGGCGAGCTGCCGCGAGGACCATTTCTGGCGCGGCGTCGCCAATACGGCGAAGTTCATCGTATTCCAGGTGACGGCGATGGTGTTGTTCTCGCTCGTCACGGCGCTCATCCTCAACATGAAGATCCGCGGGCGCGGTTTTTTCCGTGCGGTCTATTTCTTCCCGGTCCTGCTGTCGCCGGTGGTCGTCGCGCTGATCTGGAAATGGATCCTGCAGCGCGACGGGCTCCTCAACGCCGCCATCACCACGCTCGGCGGTCAGAAGATCCTGTTCTTCGTCGATCCGGGCTGGGCAATGTTCTGGGCTGTGTTCGTCTCGGTGTGGGCGCATATGGGCTTCTACACCCTGATCCTGCTCGCCGGCCTGCAGGCAATCCCGGCCGATCTCTACGAGGCGGCCGAGATGGACGCGACGCCGCGCTGGCGCGTGCTGACCTACATCACGCTGCCGCTGCTGTGGCCGAACATGATCGTCGTGATCGTGCTTGCGCTGATCAAGGGAGCGCAGACCTTCGACGAGGTCTTCGTGCTGACCGGCGGCGGTCCCGGCACCGCGACGCTGATGATCGTGCAGTACATCTACGAGACCGCATTCTCCAGCCAGGTGCAGAATTTCGGCCTCGCCGCCGCGGCGTCGGTCGTGCTCGGCGCCGTCCTCTTCGTCCTGACACTGCTGCAATTCGCCGCCGCCAGGCGCAAAGAGGTCTGAGATGGCAGCCATGCGCCTTTCAAGCTTGCTTGGTCAGCGTCGCAACGGGCGAGGACGGCCGCTGCACTGGACCGACATCGCGGCCTACGCCTATCTCGCGCTCGGTGTCGTGCTGATGTTCGGCCCGGTGCTATGGCTCGTGCTGTCGTCGTTCAAGACCCAGAGCGCACTGCTTGAATTTCCGCCGTCGCTGCTGCCGTTCGCACAGGTCGAAGTCACGGTACCCGGCCAGCCACAAAAGCTGCCGCTGTTCCGCGTGACGCTTCCCGACGGCTCGGTTCGCGAACTGGCGCAGGTCCGGCGCGTCGGGCTCATCGCCCAGATGGTCGATCCCGCCAACCCCGCGCAACAATTCCGCGTCGCGATCGACAAGCGCGAACCGGTGCGCCAGATCGCGCTTGCGACCGAGAACTACAGCGAGCCGCTGCAGCGCTTCGCCTTCCTGCGCTTCCTGTCTAATTCGGTGTTCGTGACACTGGTTGCCACGTTGATCACGCTGCTGATCAATTCGATGGCCGCCTATGGGCTCGCCGTCTACCAGTTCCCTGGTAAGCAGGCCGCGACGCTAGCGGTGATCGGGACGCTGATGATCCCGGTGACGATCATTCTGGTCCCGGTCTATCTGGTGGTGACCGAGCTCGGCCTCACCAACTCGCTTTGGGCGGTGATCCTGCCGGGTGCGGCGACGCCGACGGGGGTGTTCCTGCTGCGGCAATACATGCTGACCTTGCCGAAGGATCTGATCGAGGCTGCGCGCATGGACAAGGCGTCCGAGTGGCAGATCTATTGGCGCATCGTGATGCCGCTGACGCTGCCGGCGCTGGCGGTTCTGGCGATCTTCTCGATCATGTGGCGCTGGAACGAATTCCTGTGGCCGCTCGCGGTCTTGACCAAGACCGAGGTCTACACGCTGCAGATCGCGCTCAATGCGTTCCAGGGCGAGCTCCAGACCCAGTGGCACTACCTGCTTGCGATGACAGTCGTGACGCTCATTCCCGTCGCGCTCGTCTTTGTATTCCTCCAGCGTTTCATCACGACGGGCATCGGCTCGACGGGAATGAAATGACCGATCGGGCTATCCAATGGCTGAATTGAAACTCACGGACGCACGCAAATCCTTCGGCAGCATCGACGTGCTGCACGGCATTGATCTGGCGGTGAAGGATGGCGAATTCGTCGTCTTCGTTGGTCCCTCCGGCTGCGGAAAGTCGACGTTGCTGCGGGTCATCGCCGGCCTCGAAAACGTCACCAGCGGCGAGGTCCATATCGACGGCCAACGCGTCACCCATCTGCCGGCCTCCGAGCGCGGACTTGCCATGGTGTTCCAGTCCTATGCGCTCTATCCGCACATGAGCGTGCGCAAGAACATGGCCTTCGCACTTGAGAACATGGGCTTGAAGCCTGCGGAGATCCAGGAACGGGTTGCGCGCGCCGCCGCGATGCTGCGGCTCACGGACTATCTCGACCGCAAGCCCAAGGCGCTCTCCGGCGGCCAGCGCCAGCGCGTCGCCATCGGTCGCGCCATCGTGCGTGATCCGAAGATATTTCTGTTCGATGAGCCGCTTTCGAACCTCGATGCAGAACTCCGCGTTGCCACGCGCAAGGAACTTGCCGCGCTGCATGCCAAGCTCGGCGGCACGATGATCTATGTGACCCACGACCAGGTCGAAGCCATGACGCTTGCCGACCGGATCGTGGTGCTGAGGGCTGGCCGGATCGAGCAGGTCGGTACGCCGCTCGAGCTCTACAATCGACCCTCGAACATCTTCGTTGCCGGCTTCATCGGCTCGCCGCGCATGAACTTCCTGCCCGCGACCGTGATTTCCGACGACGGTACGCTTCGCCTGACGATCGGCGAACGCGAGGTCGCGTTGCCTCGGGCCGCTTCCGGCCTCGCGGCCGGCGCGAGCGTGACGCTCGGCATCCGCCCCGAGCATATCGATATCGCGACCGACCCGGCCCTGCTTGCCGCAACCGTCGATCTGGTCGAGCAGCTTGGCGGCGAGACCTTCATCTATGCCACGGCGCCCGGCCTGCCGCAGATCACGCTGCGCCAGGATGGCCAGTCGCGGTTTGACCGCGGCGATGCGGTCGCGATCCGCTTCGCCTCCGACCACCTGCACATCTTCGATGCAATCGGCGCAGCCCTCGCGCGGCCCTGAGAGATCCTGAGATTGATATCATGAAAGCCCTGACCCACGGCCGCTTCCGCGGCCTTGATGGCCACGCCGCGCTGTTCGACCTTTCAACCGGACCGGCGGCAGCGTCGCTCGCGACGCTCCGCATCGCGATTCTCGAGCACGACATCGGCCGCGTTACTCTGCGCCGGCCGGAGGGTTATCGCCTCGATCGCGGCTGGGCGATCGCGCCTGGTCGCACTGAGCCGCCCTTCGAGGGACGGCCGCGTGACGATATCTCCGGCTTTGCCAATCCGGCGCCGATGGTGTCGGAGCAGGGCGGCATCGTCACGATCGCCGCCGCGGGCCTCAGCGCACGGGTCGTGCTCGATCCGTTCGGCATCGCCTGGCACCGCGACGGCGAGGACCAGCCATTCCTGCGCGACCGGCCGACCCAGGCTTATTTCCGGTCGCGCAAGACCGGCGCGCTGCTCCACGCGATGGAGCGGCACGAAGAGGAACGCCATTACGGGCTCGGCGATAAAGCCGGTCCGCTCGACCGCACCGGCCGGCGCTTCGCGATCGATGCCGTCGATCCCTGCGGCTTCGACGCCGAGCTGTCCGATCCGCTCTACAAGATGCTGCCGTTCTTCATCGTCGATGGTGCGCGCGGTGCTCACGGCATCTTCTACGACAATCTCGCCCTCGGCTCGGTCGACCTCGGCTGCACGCTCGACAATTATCACGGCCTGTTCCGCAGCTATCGTGCCGAGGACGGCGACCTCGACTATTACGTGCTGGCTGGTCCGACCGTGCCCGAGGTCACGCGGCGCTTTTCGTGGTTGACCGGTGGACAGGCCTTCGCGCCACGCTGGACGCTCGGCTTTGCAATGACGACGATGACCATCGCCGACGCGCCGGATGCTGACGCGCGCATCACCGGCTTCATCGAGGATTGCCGACGCCACGGCATTCGCTGCGACAGTTTTCACTTCGGCTCGGGCTACACCTCGATCGGCAATCGCCGCTATGTCTTCAACTGGAACCATGACAAGTTTCCGGATCCGGCGGCGACGATGGCGCGGCTCAAGGCGGCCGGCATGCAGCCGGTCACCAACATCAAGCCCTGCCTGCTCGACGATCATCCGCGGCTCGCTGAAGCCAGGGCCAATGGCATCCTGGTCGCTGACGGCGAGACCGGCGAGCCCGCGGTGGCGCAATTCTGGGACGGCCTCGGCTTCCATGTCGACTTCACCAACCCGAAGGGACGGCGCTGGTGGGCGGACGGCATTCGCGATGCGCTGCTCGCCTATGGCGTGACGTCGGTCTGGAGCGACAACAACGAATTCGAGATATGGGACGAGGATGCGGCCTGCGACGGCGACGGTCGGCCGTTTCCACAGGCGCTGGCCCGTCCCGCGCAGGCGCTGTTGATGCACAAGCTCGCTTACGAGACGCAGGCCGCGGCGGCACCGGATAAGCGCCCCTATACGATCACGCGCGCCGGCAGCGCCGGCATCGCACGCTACGGCCAGACCTGGAGCGGCGACAACGAAACCTCGTGGAAGACGCTGCGCTACAACCTGACCCAGGGCCTCAACATGAGCCTGTCGGGCCTTTACAACATCGGCCACGACGTCGGCGGTTTCCACGGCCCGTCGCCGGGACCGGAACTGCTCTGCCGTTTTGTCGAGTTCTGCGCGCTGTGGCCGCGCATGGTGATGAATTCGTGGAAGACGAGCGGCATCGTCAATACCCCCTGGATGCATCCCGGCGTGCTGCCCGAGGTTCGATCCGCCATGAATCTGCGCCACAGCCTCATCCCTTATCTCTACACCCAGATGTGGCGCGCAGCCGCGGAAGACATGCCGGCCGTGCGCCCATTATTGTGGGATTTCGCTCGTGATGCGACCGCCCGAGCCGTCGAGGATGCGTTCATGCTCGGACCCGATCTGCTCGTTGCTCCGGTGCTGGAGGAGGGAGCTACGACGCGCGAGGTCTATCTGCCCGCGCATCCCGGCGGCTGGTACGACTGGCATGATGGGGCCAAATTCGAGGGAGGGCGGATCGTCACCGTTGCGGCACCGCTGGGACGCCTACCGCTGTTCGCGCACGCGGGCGCGATTGTACCAGTCGAAGACGAGAACGGGCTGACCGCGATTGCGTTCGGGACATCAGCTTACGCCGGCTCCAGCCTTGTCTACATCGACAACGGCGAGACGGCGGATTGGCGCAGCAAAGGCACGGCCATCGAACTCCGCCTCCGCCCCGACGATGACGGCTTCGTCCTCGATGTCAGCGGAGCCAAGCCAGCAATATCGATCCGCGCCCGCGGCGTCGACGTGCCGAATCTGCGCCTTGCCGGCACGAGACAGTGAGCCGCGCCGCCATCAGGCTTGCGTGGGAGGAACTAAACTCAGCGGGATTCACATATCTTAATGCGAGGCCCCGCTCCGGGCGTCACGATCGCTGGTCGGCGAGGGGCCGGCAATCATGGACAGCGTCGAACGGGCTTTTGTGGCGACGGCGATCACCGGCTTTCTGGTGATGGTCGCGGCCATTGTGTGGATGATGATGTCTTGATCGACGGGAGGCTACATCATGCGCGTCGCGCTGCCTTTCATGGCCGTCGCCGTCTGTCTGGCGGTGACGGTTTGGCTGGCTTGGGCCCCGCTATTCTAGACGCAGTCGGCGGCATCGACGCGCACGCGACGTCGCGCATCATACGATGCGTCATTTCGCCGAACCCTCGATCAAGCGGACCAGTCCCTGAGACACGGCGACAACGTCGAAGGGCTTTTCCCAGTGCGGAACCCCCTCGAATTCAGCGCCTAACGTAGATTTGTCGTAGCCCGAAGTGAAGACGAAGGGCACCTCGCGCGCCTGTAACGCCCGCGCGAGCGGAAACACCAGTTCGTCGCGGATATTGACATCGAGCACAGCGCCATCGAGCCTGCCGCGCTCATTCAGCACGTTCATGGCATCGTCCAGTCTGCCAAAGGGACCGGCGACCGTTGCGCCGAGCGCGCGAAATTGTCTGTCCAGATCGTCGGCCAGAAAATACTCGTCTTCGACAATGAGGACACGACATCCTCTCAAGGGAGCACTGTCGCTTAGTGCGAGTGCCAAAACCGACATTCTTCCTCCAGGACGCCAGCGGCAAACAGGAACATATGGCAGAATGCCGCCTTGGTCCAAGTCACAGTCCAGATCCCATTGGTCAAAGTCACAGCACCCGCGCGGGTTCCATGAGCAATCGCGATATCATCGTAATCGGCGGGTCGGCTGGGGCAACCGCTCCGCTGAAGCAGATCTTGGGCCGGCTCCCGGCAGACCTTCCGGCCGCGGTCTTCATCGTCCTGCACATACCGGCTCAGGGGATTGGCATTCTCGCGACCGTTGCCAGTGCGGCCGGCAAGCTACCGGTCCGCCAGGCGGAAAACGGCATGCCCATTGAGAATGGGCATGTTTATCTGGCGACGCCCGATCGGCACCTTCTGCTCGCCGCCGACCACATCGTGCTCGGCCGCGGCCCCCGGGAGAATATGGCCCGCCCGGCGATCGATCCCTTATTCCGTTCGGCCGCAATGCATTATGGGCCGCGGGTGATCGGAGTGGTACTGAGTGGATTGCTCTCGGACGGGGCCGCCGGTCTGAACGCGATCAAGCGCTGCGGGGGGATCACCCTGGTTCAGGATCCAGCCGATGCCATTGCCGATGAAATGCCCTTGCACGCGCTTGAGGCGACCACCGTCGATTTGTGCGTTCCCGGCCTCAGGATCGGCGATGTTCTCTCGGATTTAGCGAGGGAGGCGCCAGCCGCGGCCCTGCCGATCCCGCCCGACATTCGTCTCGAAATCGAAATCGCAGCCGGCGAACGGATCGACAGCGAACGGCTTGTCGACGTTGCCAAACCCGCGGCGCTGACATGCCCGAGTTGTGGCGGCGTCCTGTCCGAAATCCAGGGCACCCGCCCGTTGCGTTTCCGCTGCCAGGTGGGTCATGCCTTCACGGCGAATACCCTTGCCAAGGAGCAGGAGTGCCGGGTCGATGAGGCGCTGCGTGTGGCGCTTCGCATCATCGAGGAACGCGCGGAGCTTGTGCATCGGATGGCCGCCGATGCTCGCCAGAGCGGCCGCGGGGCGGTTGCCGAAATGTACCGGCAGCGCGCGGCCGAATACCGCGAACACGCCGACATGATTCGGCTTGCCGTCCTCCAGTCAATGGATCACACGGCCGGCAAACGCGCGAAGTAGGAGGCCGACAATGGCATTGTCATCCGCCGACGTCGCCGGGCAATTGCGCCTTGAGCGACAGCATCTCGTCAAAGCCAACCAAAACATCGAAGAGGGGCGAAAACGGCTGGTTGATCAAGAGCAACGGCTCGCTACGCTATTGAGTAGTCGCCACGACACGCACCAAGCCGAGCGGTTCATCGACCTTCTGAAACGGATCCTCGCGCAATGGGAGCGACATCGTTTCCTGATCGAGCAGCGCGTCGGATATCTCGAGGCGCAGTTTGATCGGCCGTCGCCGGGCGCCTGAGGCAAACTTGGTCACTTGGTGAGCGGCTTTGAAAGGGACGCCGCACGAGCCCGATAGATGTGCAATTCGATCGAGAAATTCGACTGGCGCGCTCTTTCAAGGCATCCGGCGCGCTCGTTGCGGAGCTCGATTGCGCGATCGATCGCGCGTTGCGCCCGATCCAGCAAGTCCAATGTCTCGTCGCTGAATGGGAGGCCCATCGCACGTTCCGCTCCTGTGCAGGCGGGAGCGCGGAGACTCTCAGCCACCAGCGCCTACAGCGAATGCGTGCCGATGATGGAAACAACCTTATACGAACTCTTGAAGGGACGCGAATATTCTGTTGGCCCTGACCGGCGTCGGGTCCGGGATCGGCGGCCGACGAACCTCCTGAAGGTGTCTCGCAGGCACCGGTTCCTGCAGCAGCTTTCGCGAGAGTGCGATCAACTCGCTCGTTCTGGCCAGCAGCACCTGGTCAGCGTGCCGGTCAGGCCGGAAAATGACGGGTGCAGGAGCGTCCGGCGACGGCATGGCTAGAGATCCCGACAGCAATATTCTTGTTAACCCGCGACGGCCAGAAAGTTCCCGGAATTCGCGAGTTCAAGCCGGCCTACGAGGAATGCGGGCCGCGCTCGTCGATTTAAGTCAATGCGACTGGCGTTGTCCGGACGGAGCACTTTGCCTTTTTAGCTATTGGGCTAATGTCACTTTCTGCTACTGCAGATGGTGTGTGAGCACCGAAGTGGAGCCGTCGCAGCCATGATTCAAATCGGCAATCCGCCGACGGAAAGGGGAAGTCAGCCGAAGTCTCCTCTGGTAATCGGTGTCGGCGCCTCCGCAAGCGAAATCGGCAGTGTCGAACGCTTCTTCTCGAAGCTGACGCTGCGGCCCGATCAGGCCCTGGTTCTGGTGTTGCAGCATCACGAGGCCTTCGACGACGCCCGGCTGCGCGAAATCCTTCGGACCTCGGGCGGCGGCAAGCTTGCCGATTTGAAAAACGGCGGCGTGATCGAAGGCGGCGCAATTTACCTCTGCCCGAAGGCGATGATCACCACCCTGCAAGGCGACCGGTTTTCGGTCAGAAAGGCCGAGCAGGAGCCCGGTGAGCGCGCCACCATCGACAGTTTCCTGGTATCCCTGGCCGAGGAACGGGCCGAGCAGTCGATCGGCGTGATGCTGGCCGGCACCGATGGTGACGGCACGCTGGGCACCGCCACGCTGAAAGACCGCGGCGGGCTCGCGATCGCCGAGAGCGGCGGCAATCATGACGAGGGCAGCACGCCGGCCGCAATCGCCGACTACGTGATGGCGCCGGAGGAAATCCCGGACCATATCCAGGCTTACGCGCTGCATCTGCGGCGTCTGGAAGCTAAGCACGGAGTTGACGCGATCCTCGCCGATGCGGCCGCGTCTCTGTCGCAGATCGCCGACGTCCTGCGCAACAGGACCGGCAATGACTTTCACGGCTACAAGCAGAACACGTTTCTTCGCCGCGTGCAGCGGCGCATGCAGGTGAATCAGATCGAGGAGATCGCCGCCTATGTCGATTACCTCAAAGCCGACAGGGCAGAGCCCCAGCATCTCTTTAACGACCTCTTGATCGGTGTCACTGAATTCTTCCGCGACAAGCGCGAATTCGAAATGCTCGAAACCCAGGTTATTCCAAAAATCCTGGAAGGAAAGAGCACGGGGCAGCAGCTTCGCGTGTGGGTGCTGGGCTGCGCCACGGGCGAGGAGGCCTATTCGATCGGAATCCTGCTGCGCGAGCATCTGGCCAAGCTCGATTCAGCGCCGCAGGTCCAGATTTTCGCGACCGATATCGACGGCCGGGCGCTGGCGGCGGCGCGAGTCGGGCGCTACCGCACCCACATCGAGGCCGACATAACGCCGGAGCGGCTGGCGCGCTGGTTCGTGCGTGAAGGTGACACCTATTGCGTGGTGAAGGAGCTGCGCGAGATGTGCATCTTCTCGCAGCACAACGTCATTAAGGATGCTCCTTTCTCGCGGCTGGATCTCGTCTCCTGCCGCAATCTCCTGATCTATCTGAATGCGGAGCTTCAGAATCGGGTGATCCCGCTGTTTCACTTCGCGCTGCTGCCCGATCGCTTCCTGTTTCTGGGCAATTCCGAGAACGTCACACAGCATCCGAAACTATTTGCGCCGGTGGACCGCCGGGCCCGCATCTTCAAGAAACTGGACACCGGGACGCGTCTGCCACCGGAATTTCCGATTACGACGGCGGCGGCACGAGCGGCAACCGAGATGCCTCCGATGCGCGGGCCTGGCAACAATGTCGGACTCGAGCGCCGGGCCCAGCGCATCGCCGAACGCTATGCGCCCGCCTATGTCATCACCGACGAGAATTTTCACATCCTGCATTTCTCTGGCCGCACCGGACGCTACATCGAGCCGACCGCCGGCACGGCATCGCTGGATCTGCTGCAGCTCGTGCACCGGGATCTCAGGCTCGAATTGCGTGCGCTGCTCGGCCGTGCCGCCGAGACTGACCAAGCTGGCCGTACTGGGCATGTGCAACTGAAGCTGGAAGATCACCATGTGATGGTCGACATCACAGTCGAACCGATCCACGACGGTGCTGACGGTCACCGCAATTTTGTGGTCCTGTTCAAGGACGGTCCGCTCCGTCCCCCCGAGGGCAGGCAGGACAATCCTGACGCTTTGGTTCGGGCCGAACATGTCGAGCGATTGGAGAGCGAGTTGCGCGCGAGCCGCGAGCGCCTCCAGGCCACCATCGAAGAGCTCGAGAGCACGAATGAGGAGCTGAAATCCTCCAATGAGGAATATCAGTCCCTCAACGAGGAGTTGCAATCGGCAAACGAGGAGCTGGAAACCTCGCGCGAGGAGCTGCAGTCCGTCAATGAGGAGCTGACCACCGTCAACGGCGAGCTGGCGCACCGGGTGCAGGAGCTGACTCGCGCCACCAGCGACCTCAAGAACTTTCTCGAAAGCACTCAGATCGCGACCATTTTCCTGGACAACGATTTGCGGGTGATGAATTTTACGCCGGCGATCACTCAGGTGCTGCATCTCGTCGAAACGGATATTGGCCGCCCGATTGCGCACATCAAGGCGCGTATTCCCGTCGAAGATCTCTTCGCAGAAGTTCGCCGCGTGCTTCGTACGCTGGGAAGCGCCGAGTGCGAGCTGAGCGTGCCCGACAGCGGGACACGCTACATCGTGCGGATCCTGCCCTATCGCAGCATCGATAATTTCATCGCCGGGGTCGTGATCACCTTCATCGACGTCACTGCGATCACGCGTGCGGAAGAGCGGCAGCGCCTGTTGCTGGCCGAACTTCAGCATCGCGTACGCAACACGCTCGGTGTCGTCCGCTCGATCGCACGACGGTCCGCGGAATCGAGTTCGACGGTCGAGGAATATGCCTCGCATCTCGACGGCCGCCTGAGCGCGTTCGCGCGGACCCAGGCGCTGGTGACCAGGGATCCCGAAGGTGGGGTCGATCTGGAGTACCTCGTGATCGAGGAATTGCTCGCCTACAACGCCCGCGAAGGTGAGCAGGTGAGCGTCTCCGGCCCAACCATCCGCTTTCAGCCGAAGTCCGCTGAAACGTTTGCGCTCGCGATCCATGAGCTTGCGACCAATGCACTTAAATATGGCGCCCTGAGCCAGCCATCCGGCCGGCTCGACATCTCCTGGCGCATCGACGAGGCCGTCAATCCGCCACGACTGAACTTTGAATGGCGTGAGCACGCCGGTCCGCCAGTGAAGGCGCCGTTGCGCAAGGGTTTCGGGACCGTTCTTCTGGAGAGCACGCTGGCTTTCGAGTTCAAGGGGCAGACCGAAATGACATTCAATGGCACCGGGCTGCAATGCACCATCACCCTGCCCTTGAGCAAACGCGCGTTTCATACTCCTGTCGTGGTTAGTTGATGCATCCATCTGTTCCCGATCGGAATGTGGGACGGGCCGTGATTCGGCGCCTGAATGCCTTGCGTCAATTGTCGGCCGAGGCCGTGGCCTCATTCGAAGTGGCCATGCTCGAAGGTTTGCAACACGCCGGGGCGGGCGAAGACATCATCTCCGATGGAGATCCGGTCGACTGCGTTCGTGTCGTGCTCTCCGGCTGGCTGTGCCGCTACAAGACACTTGAAGACGGACGGCGCCAGATCGTCAATTTCGTGCTACCGGGCGAGAGCTGCGATGCCCATGCGTTTCTCCTGCCCACGATCGATCACTCGATTGCGGCATTGACACCGGTCGTCTATTCCGAAATCAAGCGGGCGCAATATGAAAGGCTCACTGCCGATGATCGCTCGCTGGCTGAAGCGCTGCTGTGCGAGACGTTGCTGAACAATGCCATCCAGCGTGAATGGGCGATCAATCTCGGCCGCCGCGTGGCCCTGGAGCGTGTGGCCCATCTCTTCTGCGAGATTTTCGAGCGGCTTCGCCCGGTGGGCTTGGTCGACGGCGACTCCTGCAGCCTGCCCGTCACGCAGATGGATCTGGCTGACGCCACAGGTCTCTCGGTTGTTCATTTCAACCGGACGCTCCAGGAGTTGCGGGCATCCCGCCTGATCGTGCTGCGCGATCGGACCTTGACGATCAGTGATCTCGATGCGCTCAAGGCCACCGCCTTGTACTCGCCGAACTATCTTCGACTCTATCGCGGGAAATGATTGCGCGGTTCGGGCTGCTCGAGGCAGCTACGCCGCAAGATTCCGTGCCTGTTAACTTATGAAAATGCCGGAACCCGCGGAACCGACAATGTTTGTGTCTCAACAAAGCCGGTCAATACAACAAAACCTGCTTATTATGACGAAAAAGCGAAATCGCACGAGACAATCGTACTCGCTCCAAGAGCGGCTGATGCGATCGGCCGAGAAAGCGAGACAGCAGGCGCGTGCCCTGCCAGCGGGGAGGGAGCGCGAAATATTGCTGCGGCGAGCCAGGCAGGACGAGGTTACGTCGAGCCTGGCAGACTGGTTAACTCTGCCGAATTCAGCGCGCCGCGACGGGTAACAACGGCGGCTATCGCATTGAGCTGTGGCCATTGGCCAGACGGATCGCGCTTTTCTAATTGAACCTGAGAACGCGACAATGATGGAGCTCCGTCGCGTTTCGGGCGATTACTGTGCTTGAATACGCAATGCCCGCGTCGATACGCCGCTCGGGCGCTGAACGCAGTATTAGATTCCGGATGTTCACTTCAACGTATAAAGGAACGCCGCGATGTCGCGCGCGTCCTTCTGCGGAATTCCCATTGTCGGCATCGCATTGCCTGGCAACGCTCGCTGCGGATTTTCGATCCAGTCGGCCATGTTATCCGGTGAGTTCTGGATGTATCCCGCGATATAGGTACGCGTGCCGATCCGATGTAGCGACGGTCCGACGTTGCCGTCCGCGCCGGTAATGCCGGGAATTTCGTGACAAGCGCCGCATCGATATCGTCTGACGAGATCAGTGCCGCGACGGGCATCACCCGTGAAGTTGTCGGGGCCTGCAGCCTTGACTTGCTCGCAGGCTGCCGCGGCCGTCGCCAGCAGCGAGGCGAGCAACAAGCGTGTAACCGAACTCATCATCGGCTGCTCCGGTCCGCCGATCAGGGTTTTTGGCCGAAACTGAAGGTCTTGGTGGCAGACCACGGGTCGGTCGTCGACACCTGCTCGGTCGGGACCTGCTCAAGTTCGGGAGACAGCGGGCTCGCCGAGAAGGTACGGCCCCATTGGCGGCTTGGCTCGTTGCTGATCTTCCCAATGTAGGTCACGAGGTCCCAGATCACGCTGTCGGGCAGCACGCCGCCCCAGGCTGGCATTCCGTTCGGCCGGCCCTGGTAGATGGAGAGATAGATGTTCTCGGGCTGCGACCCATAAGTGAAGGTGTTATTGCTCAATGCCGGTCCCATGCCGCCGCCGCCATTGGCCGCGTGACAGCCGACGCAGTTGAAGTTGACATAGTAAGTCATTCCGCGCTGCTCCGCGCCGGGATCGCCTTGCATAGGATTCTTGATCTGGGGCCGATCCGGTTGCGCTCCGGGGAACAGGTGGCTGACCGGGATCTGCATGAAGACACCGGGCCGGCCGTTGCCGACGGTGCCACCGAAATTCGGGCGCGGCGCGAGCGTCGGCATTTGCGCCTCCTGGGACTGCGGCAGCGTCTGCTGGGCAGGCGCGGCGCCGTTCGGCGTGGCTGCCAGAAGCAACGATAGCGCGCTCGCGCGCAGCGCTGGAGCAGACATCACGGCTGTCCTCCCGAAGCGGTCATGGGCTGATCGACCAGCGGCACGCCGTAACTTCGCAGCAGCGCCGTGATCTCAGATCGATGTTCGTCGATGAACGCATTCAGCCGGTCGCGCAGGGCGCCGTCGCCTTTGCGCACGCCCATTGCGATGGCGAACTGGAATTGCTGGGGTGCAAAGCGCTCGTAATCCCGGATCGGCGTGACCGTCAACGGCACCGGCGAGCGCTGCGCGAAATAGCCGGCCAGCGGACCCCACGCAGCGGCGACGTCGATGTCACCATTCTCGACCGCCTCGATCAGGCGCGCCGGCGGATCGGGCTGGCGATAATCGCCGTAGATCGAGTAGCCGCGGACGTTTTCGACGATGCCCCGTTCGCCGAGCGCTTGCGCCGGCGGCGGATTGTTGCCGTCGTCGCCGATCAGGTGCACGCCGATCACGAGGTGATGCAGGCGCTGATCGAGCAGTGACGATAAATCGAGATGCTGGTCCTGCCGCGTGACGAAGACATATGTCGAGCGATAATAGGGCTTCGTGGTTTCCGCGAGATCATAGCCGGCCGGCAAGCCCATCACCACGTCGCATTTGCCCGCTTTCAGCGTGTTGCGGATGAAACCGCGGCGCTGTGCCCACCAGGTGTAGGACACTTGCTTGCCGAGGTGCTCACCCAGCATGGCAGCGAGCCTGTTTTCGAATCCCGCGCCGGCGCTGTCCGAAAAAGGCAGATTGTTCGGATCGGCGCAGACGCGGAGATCGCCGTCCGACGCTGCCATCGCGTGGCCCATCAGACTGATCAGAAGACCAAGGGCAATGCCCGTGAGACTACTTCGAAGGCGCATGGCTGGTGTCCTCACCGTTTGCGCCGCCGAGCTTGAAAACCAGCAATTCACTGCCGCCGGCGGTGTAGAACGGCAAATCCTGCGTTGCGCCCGTGAAGCCCAGCGCACTGTTGCGCACACGTTGATCGACCTCGGCGTTGGCAACGACGCCGGGCCAGCCGCCGACACCCGACAGGATCGCAATGAATTGCTGCCCGTCGGAGCCGCGATAGGAAATCGGCTGGCCGATAAATCCGGAGCCCGCCCGGAATTGCCACAGCACCTGTCCATCCTTGGCATCTACCGCCTTGAATAGGCGATCCATGGTGCCGTAGAACGCGACGTCGCCGGCCGTCACCAGCGCGCCGCTCCAAACCGGCAGCTTCTCGTGGATCTCCCAGACCTTCTTGCGGGCGACCGGATCCCACGCCATGAACTCGCCGCGATAGCCGCCGGGACCGGCATACATGTCGACATCGGCGCCAACATAGGGTGTGCCGGCAATGTAACCGACTTGGGAGGCCTTGAAGTCCATGCAAAGGTGCTGATGCGGCACATAGAGGAGTTTCGTGTGCGGCGACCACGCCGTCGGCTGCCAATCCTTGGCGCCCGGCGCGCTGGGGCAGATGTTCTCCACGGTCTTGCCGACCAGCGGCGTCTTCTCCTCGTTCGGGATGATCTTGCCGGTCTTGAGATCGACGCCCTTGTAGCTGTTCACGAACTCATAGGCGTCCGCTGAGATCACCTCGCCGGTGGCGCGGTCTATTACGTACATGTAGCCGTTGCGGCCGGGATGGATCAGCACCTTCCGGGTCTGTCCATTGAGCTCGAGGTCAAGCAGCACATTCTCGTTGATCTCGTCGTGGTCGAACAGATCGTGCGGGTTGATCTGGTAGGCCCATTTGGCGCGACCGGTGTCGGGATCGCGGGCAAAGATCGTCGTGCTCCAGAGATTGTCGCCGCTGCGCTGATTGGCATTCCACGGACTTGGATTGGCAGTACCGTAGTAGATCAGGTTCAAATCAGGATCGTAGGAGATCCAGCCCCAGACCGTGCCGCCGCCGACCTGCCAGCGGTCGGCGGGCCAGGTCTTCACGCCGAGATCCTGGCCTTTGAGATTGTCGTAAAACGGTTTGAAATCGTCGCCGATCAGGACGTCCTTGTCCGGTCCCGTCGAATAGGCGCGCCAGGCGATGGAGCCGGTATTCTCGTCGAGCGCCGTGACCCAGCCGCGGACACCCAATTCGCCGCCGCTGTTGCCGACGAGGATCTTTCCCTTCACCACGATGGGAGCCATCGTGATGGTCTCGCCCTTGTTGATCTCGCCAAGCTTCGTGTGCCAAAGCTCCTTGCCGGTCTTGCCATCTATCGCGACGGTGTGATTATCGAGCGTGTTGAGGAAGACCTTGCCGTTGTCGAATGCGAGTCCACGATTGACGACGTCGCAGCAGGCGACGCCGGCTGCTGCGGGCTCGGGCTTCGGTGCGTAGGACCATTTCAATTCCCCGGTTGTGGCGTCGAGCGCAAAGACGCGGTTGGGGTAGGGGCCTGCATACGGGCCGACCACGTACATGGTGCCGTCGACGACAAGAGGCGCCGCTTCCTGACCACGGTCGGCGCCGACCGAGAATGTCCACGCAAGCTGGAGGCGCGAAGCATTGTCCTTATTGATTTGGTCGAGATCGCTGTAGCGGGTGTTGGCGTAGTCGCGAGCCGCCATCGGCCATTGGCCCGGGTCCTTCATGCGGCTGGCCAGATCGCTCTGTGCCGAGGCAGACGACAGCAGCGCGCAGGACGCCAAAATCACGCTCAGCAATCGCGTGAAGCTACGCACTAACATATCTAAAGATCTCCACCGCAGTGATTGGGCCCGTGCCGCATTGCAGGCCGATTTGCAGACGTACAAACGTTGCCCCTCCGCTTGGTTCCAAAGAGCTTAAAGACGGGCTATCTCACGACATTGCCCGAGACGCCCGCGCCGAGATCGACCGCAATCTGATCCTCCTTGCCGTTGCACTTGGGGTGACCAAATCCCGACGGGCTTTTGCCGTCCGGGCCGATGTCATAGATGATCGCATCCTTCATGTTCGGGCTGACGCCGGCCGGCACGTGGTCAAGCCCGAGCAGGTGGCGTACGCGCCAGGCGACATTGTGATCGGCGCAGGAACTGTCCCCGCTGACACCCAGCGCACCGGCGATGCCGTTGCCGTCGTACAGCGCCAGCCCGCCGCCGAAGACGATCACGCCGCCGACGGGCCTGCCGATCATCGGATCGCGCGCCGTCCCGAACTCGTCCGGATTACCGGCGTAAAGAACCTCGGGAGTTGGAGGGTTGCTGAGCCCCGCGCCGAACAGGAATCCGCCAGGTTGCGCGCCGGCGTAAAGATTAGCCGTGGCCATCGCCTTGTCCTTCAGGCTGAACGCATTCGCCGTGTTCGCCTTCTCGGCTGCGATGGCCCGGCTGCCAAGCCATTGATCGTCGGCCTTGCCGCCGCTGTAAGCGACCGCGCAGACGACACCCTGTCGATTGACGACTGCGGCCCACTCGTTGTTGTCGAGACCGCCATTGCTCGGGCCGCCGCCCGGCTTGACGCTCTTCTTGAGAATATCGGCGAGCTGGTCATGATCTACCGGACACGACATTGCCGGCCGGGGCGGGTCCTGCGCCTTCAAGGCTGCCGGTATCGAAAGTGCCGCGGTCAAGATGGCCGTTGCCGCCATGACGGATCGTTTGCCCATGTCGTCTCCGTGGAGTGTCGCAGTCGGCAGGCGAACGCTCGAGTCGAACTTGCGGTTCCTATTCGGGATCGATCAGCCCGCATCCCGAATGAGCAGCGGGTAAGTGTCGCCGCCGTTCGCAGTCAGCCAACGGTGGGCAAAGAACAGCCCGGCGCCCGTGTAGAGAATGCTCATCGGCACCCACATCAGGATTCCGGCGAGTTGCTGGTCCTCGAGCGCGGAGAGGCCGAATTCGCCGGCGAATGCGCTTTGGCCGGGAATCCAGACGCGTGGCGACACCGTCAGCAGGGCCCCGAGCACACCGGAATGCAAAATCGTGATGAACAGGCAGGCAACCGCGATGCCGTCGCGAACTCGTGTGCTACGACCCCGTCCGCGGCCGTGCAGCAGCACCCACCAGAACAACAGGGCGCTTACAAAGAAGCTGATGTGCTGGAGACGATGGATGGTTGTATTCTCCAGCGCCCATGCATAGAGCGGCGGCGCATGCCAGACCCAGAGCGCTGCGCCGTGAAGCACCGTCGCGCTCATGGGATGGCTCACAAAGCGCCATGGCAGCGCCAGGATTGGTAGATTGAGAACGCGGCCAGCCGCCGGTCGGAACGAAGCCGGCAGGTTCCACATCATCGGTCCGTTGATCCGGGCAAACGCCATCAATGGTGCCGCGACCACCATGAGCAGCTCGTGCTCGACCATGTGCGCCGCGAACAGCCGCTCGCCGAGCCAGTGCAGTGGAGAGGTCACGGCGAGCGCGGCGATCAGCCAGCCGGCCCAGAACGCGGCGACCTGACGGAAGCTGACACCCCGGCCTCCGCCTGCATGTTGCCAGAGCCGCTGCGTTCCAACATAGAAACCGATGCCGACGAGATAGAGCGGGACCATCAGCCAGGGATCGTAGCCCCACAACGATCCGGGATCGACATTGGATATTCCGTGCGCCTGGGCTGGCCACGCGAGCAGGGCGAGCAGCAATGCCAAAAAGTTCGGCGCAGACCTCAGCGCAGACATGGGCTGATCATGAGCGAGGCGGCGAGCTGGTTCGCAATCACCAGCGCAAACAGCACGCCGGAGCCGACGCCGAGCCAGGCCATGAATGTCCGGGGCCCGCCACCCTGCGCGTCGCTCCATTCAGCCCCGGCGTTGCGCCGAACCGCGCGGGCGGAAATGGCCGTGCCTGCGAGCGCGACGATTGCCAGAATAGCGCTCAGGATCGTCCCGCTCATCCTGGTCTTCTCGCAGGAGAAATGCGCGAAAATGTAGACGCCTTGCAGGTTGATGCCCCAGGCGAGAGGCCCGAGCGCAACGCCGGCCCAATACATCAATCTGGATTGTCCTTCAGTTGTGGTCATAGGCGCGGCACCCAATCAAGCAAGGCATAGAGCGGTAGCCAGGCGAGCACGACGAAGTTCCAATAGAACACGTTATCGGTGACATCGCTGAAACGGCGCGGCTTCGCGTGGCGCGTGAACATCAGCACTGCCAGCACGACCGTGTCGCCGACGTCGGTGGCAAGGTGGGTGGTGTGCAGTCCCAGGATGAGCCACACGATGGATCCGTAGGCCGAATTGTCCCAGCGCGTGTTGAGATGCGCGAATTCGAAGCCGCGCAGCACCAGCAGCGCGATGCCGATCAGGGCCATCACGATGAGGCCCACCCGCACCTTCGCGAGGTCCTGACGGTGCGCGACGCGGTTGGTGATCTCGTTCGGGATGATACTGAGCAGATAGACCGCGGCTTCGGCCGTGCCCGGCCAGAGGTCGGGTGGCGAGGCTCCGATCGGCCAATTCGGGTTGACGGCGTAGAGATAGAGGTAGGTGCCGATCGCAATGGCAAAGCCCATGCCTTCGAGCGCCATAAAACCCATGGCGCCCCACCATGGCCCACTGCGCGGGCCGTAACCGTAGGTCGGCAGTTCGGCGACATTGCGGACGATGGTCTGTCTCACTCCTCGTCCTCCTTGCTGCCGCTCGGCCAGAACCAGCCGATCAAGGTTACGGCCATCGGTGGCGTGCCCCACAGCACCGCCCAGGGGGTGAAGATCGAGCCGATGAAGAACACGGTCGTCGCGATGGCCGTGAGCAGCGGCCAGATGCTCGGTTCAGGCGAAGCCTCGCGGGTCTGCGGCTCCGCTTCCGCGAGCGAAGTCAACAGCACTTCGCGCCGCTCTGCGCTCAGGCCCGCGACCACAGGCAGACTTTCGCCATCGGCCCACAGCGGATCGCGGTGCTTGACAACCGGAATGCGATCGAAGTTCTGAGGCGGAGGGGGCGACGATGTCGCCCATTCCAGCGTCGAAGCATTCCAGGGATTGTCGCCCGCAAGCGCACCCTTGCGCAGGCTGTAGACCACATTGACCAAGAGCAGCGCAAAGCTGAGCGCGAACACGATGGCGCCGATGCTGGACAACAAGTTCAAATGTGCCCAGTCCATGTCGGCCGTGTAAGTGTAGACCCGGCGCGGCATTCCGATCAGGCCGAGAAAATGCATCGGAAAGAACGCAACGTTGAAGCCGATGAAGGCGAGCCAGAAATTCCAGCGCCCCAGTCTTTCGCTCAGCATGCGGCCGGCGATCTTCGGAAACCAATAGTAGACGGCGCCGATCAGCGGAAAGACGGCGCCGCCGATCAGGACATAATGGAAGTGGGCCACGACGAAATAGGTGTCGTGCACCTGGGTGTCGATTGGCACCGAGGCGACCATGACGCCGGAGAGGCCGCCGATTACGAAAATTACGATAAATCCGATCACGAACAAAAGCGGCGTTCGGTACACCGGTCGGCCGTCCCAGAGCGTTGCCAGCCAGCAGAAGATCTGCAGGCCGCTCGGCACCGCAATCAGCATGCTGGAGGCCGTGAACAGGCCGGCGCCGAGCTGGGGCAGGCCCGTCACGAACATGTGGTGGACCCAGAGGCCGAACGACAGGAAGCCGGTGCCGATCAAGGAAAGGATCACGACGGGATAGCCGATCACCGGTCGGCGCGCGAAAGTTGCAAGGATCGCCGAGACCATGCCCGTGCCCGGGATGAAGATGATGTAGACCTCGGGATGACCGAAGAACCAGAACAGATGTTGCCAGAGCAGGGGATGCCCGCCCGAAGATGGATCATAGAAGCGGGTGTTTACGAGGCGGTCCAGGATCAGAGACGTCGACGCAACCATGATCGAGGGCATCGCGAACATCACCAGGAAGCTCGTGACCAGCATTGCCCAGACGAAGAGGGGAATCCGGTCGAGAGTCATGCCGGGCGCTCGCAGCTTGAACACGGTTACGACGATCTCGACGGCAACTGCGAGCGCGGCGACTTCGGTGAAGGTGATCATCTGCGCCCAAACGTCGGCGCGCTTGGTCGGTGTGAACTGGAGGCTGGAGAGCGGAACGTAGGAAAACCAGCCGACATCGGGGCCGACGTTGAACAGGAAGGAGATCCAGAGAAAGCAGCCGCCGAACAGGAACATCCAATAGCTGAAGGCATTCAGGCGAGGAAAGGCGATGTTTCGCGTACCGACCATCAGCGGCACGAGATAGACCGCAAACGCTTCCATGACAGGCACGGCGAACAGGAACATCATCGTCGAGCCGTGCATCGTGAAGATCTGATTGTACTTGTCGGCGGAGAGAAACGTCTTCTCCGGCCCGGCAAGCTGAATCCGCATCAGGATCGCAAGAATGCCGCCAAGAAGCAGGAACGCGAATGCGGTCAGGATATAGCGGCGTCCCACGACCTTATGCTCCACCGACATGAGCGCACCGGCGAGCCCGGACGGCGTTCGCCAAATGCGCTCGAGCTGGGTCGAAAGCTGAAGGCCGTTCAGGACGTCGTCCCGCAACTCGTCTCGATCAACGACCGTGCTCACTTGAGTTGCTCCAGATAGTGAATGATCGCGATGAGCTCGTCCGATTGCAGCGGCATCTTCGGCATGAGATTGCCGGGCTTGATGTGCTGGGGATCTGAGATCCACGCGCCCAGCGTCGCCGGGGTATTCGGCAGCGTTCCCGCAGCGATTGTCGTGCGGCTGCCGATATGGGTGAGATCCGGGCCGAGCTGTCCGCCGGCCAGCGTGCCGCTGACGTTGTGGCACAGGGCACATCCACGTGCCCGGAACAGAGCCTCGCCCTGCTTGCCGAGCTGATCAGCGGGACTGTCTGCGCTCTGGTTTTCGTGCTCGCGCCAGCGGCCGAACTCATCGGGCGGCAGAGCGAGCACGGCGAACGCCATGTGCGCGTGCTGGAGGCCGCAGAACTCGGCGCATTGCCCGCGATACACGCCGGCGTTCTTCGCGGTGAATTGCAGCTTGTTCTTTTGTCCAGGAATGAGGTCCATCTTCCCGGTCAAGCTCGGCACCCAGAAGCTGTGGATCACGTCTGCGGATTCGAGCTCGACCTTCACCGGCTGGCCGGTCGGGATCCGAATCTCGTTCGCTGTCACGAAGCTCTGATGCGGACTGTCGGCTTCATAATGGACCTCCCACCACCATTGATGACCGACGATCCTCAGCGTGAGCGCGTTCTCGTCCTTGGCGAAGACGGTGCGTTGTCCGGCATAACTGACGAAGGAAAGGCCGAGCACGATGACGGTGGTCGCGATCCCAAGCGCCAGAATGACGCGACCGGTACGTTGTTCGAAGGCCTCGTGGAGATCGAGCGGCTGCTCGGCCGCGCGTTTGCGGCGCATCATCGCTATGCCCAGAACAATCACGACGGCAATCCAGACGACCGCCGCTACACCAACAAAAATGAAAAGCGTGTGTCGGATCTGGTCGGATTGCAGCCCTTGAGGGTCGAGCGCCGACTGCCGGCCCGCGCAGGCAGCAAGCGGCCAAGTCGCGCACACCGACAGAACCCTTCGCACCCAGACCTTCATTGCCTCTACGCCGTGCTCCCCTTCAGAGGCGGAACCGGTCAGCCCTACAAAGGTTCCTATGCGCTAGTCGGAGCGATTGGCCTCGTTCGAGCCGCCCAATTCCGGGATGTCCGCCAGCGCCGTCGCATCAGATCCGAGCTGGCTGACGACGCTGAAGGTGCCGTCGGCCTCGAGCACGACGGCACCGACATCCTCAATGCGGTCAATGCCTTGACGCCGGACCGCGGCGCGAACGTCCGCCTCGGCCACGCGTTGTCGTCGCATCGCATCGTGGACGAATTTCCCCCGATGGAGCAGCAGCGTCGGCTGCGGATTGACGACGATCCGCAACGGGCTCCAGTGCGCCACGGCGAAAGCGATGATGAATTGCAGCCCGATCAGGATGACGAAGCCGACGAGCGACTGCGCCACGCTGATGTTGCCGGAGAGAACGCTGTTGGCAAAGGTCGAGCCAAGCGCAACGGTGACGATCAGGTCGAAGGCGTACCACTTCGCGAGCGTTCGGGGTCCTGCGATGCGAAGCAGCACGACCAGTGCGAGATAGGTGATCGTCGTTCCTAGCGCAGTCCGCAGCAGCGGGGGCCAGCCCTGGTAGAGGATGTGTCCGACATCGACCATCGGCTAGAATGGCCAGCCCTTCACAGCGATCACGATCGCCGCGTCGCCGCCGGCCATCAGTAGCAGGACTGCGAGACCAGCAACGATCGCGCCGGGCTGAGCAAACACGTGCAGCTCTTCAAGCATGTTCGGCTCCAAGAACGCCGGGGTTCGGAGCAGCAATGTCCCGGTGACCGGGAGGTTCCTGTCAGGACGGGGTAGAGCGAGCGCAGCCGGTCCTTTAGAGGAGCCCGCACGGCCTCAGAAGCCAGGAACGCTGCCGGCTGGGCGCGGTTAACCGGCTAAACCCGGGAGACTTTTGTGAGCAATTATCCCAAACCGCCTTATCCGGCGCAAAAGCAACCGATGCCAGGCTCGACTCGCGCCATGAATCCCCGGCCTGATCATGGCGAGGACAGTTATCGCGGCTCCGGACGCCTCGTCGGCAAGAAGGCGATCATCACGGGCGGCGACAGCGGCATCGGCCGGGCGGTCGCCATCGCCTATGCGCGCGAGGGAGCGGACGTTGTCATTGCCTATCTCGACGAAAACGAAGACGCTGCCGAGGTCAAGGCTCTGGTGGAGAGGGAAGGGCGCAAGGCCGTGCTGATTGCCGGCGACATCCGCGATCCCGAGCATTGCCGCAGTATCGTCCGGCGTGCCGTCGAAGAACTCGGCGGGCTCGATATCCTCGTCAACAACGCTGCGCATCAGGCGACGTTCTCGGATATCGGCGACATCAGCGACGAGGAATGGCAACGCACGTTCGAAACGAACATCCACGCCATGTTCTATCTCACCAAGGCAGCGGTTGCCCATATGAAACCGGGAAGCGCGATTATCAACACGGCCTCGGTGAACTCCGACATGCCCAATCCCATCCTGCTGGCTTACGCCACGACGAAGGGCGCCATCCAGAACTTCACGGGCGGACTCGCCCAAATGCTGGCCGAGAGAGGGATTCGAGCCAACGCAGTCGCTCCGGGTCCGATCTGGACGCCGCTGATACCCTCCACCATGTCCGAAGACGCGGTGAAAAGTTTCGGTCAGCAGGTGCCGATGAAGCGCGCCGGCCAACCGGCCGAGCTTGCAACAGCCTATGTGATGCTGGCCGATCCGCTCTCCAGCTATACGTCGGGAACGACGGTTGCGGTCACCGGCGGCAAGCCGTTCATTTAGGATTCGGTGCCCGTCCTCGATCACAGCGTGGAGGAATGAGCCGACAACGGGACCTCTGAGAGTTCATTCCTCGACAGCTCACCGGCGCTCGATTTCGAGGATGACGCCTTCATTGCCTTGTAGAAGAACCGATCCGTGAAGAGATGTTTCGGCGCGCCGATTCAGATGAGTCGACAGGATCGCCTGGCCGACACCGCTCCATTCCCATTTCCGCGGTTCGGCCGCCAGATTGAGGACAATCAACAACTCGCTCGTGTCCAGCCCACGCTTGAACGCCAGGACCTCGTTTCGCGAACGGACCGGGCGGTGCTCGCCTTGTTGGAGACATGGATGCGTGCGTCGCAACGCGATGAGCTGCCGAAACAGTTGCAGGATCGAACGTTGCTCTCCTCGCTGCCGTTCGATATTAGGTGAGCCGTCCGGTTCGAGCGGGAGCCACGGCTCGCCCGTCGTAAAGCCGCCCTTGGAGCTGTCATCCCATCGCATGGGAGCGCGTTCAGGATCCCGGCAAAGGCCGTAGCCCTTGACCAGCTTCTCGAAGGGATCGTGGACCCGATCGGGCGGGATGGGAACGCGTTCCCGTCCAATCTCATCGCCCATGTAGAGGAAGGGCGTCCCCTTCAGCGTCATCAACAACATCGCGAGCACCCGCATCTGCTGCTGGCCGATCTTGCTGGCGATGCGCTGCTTGTCGTGTCCGCCGATCACCCACACGGGCCATGCGCCTTTGGGCAGAGCGTTGAAATAGGCGTCGATGGTGGCCTGCAACGAATGCGCGTCCCACGCGGAGTCGAGCAGCGCGAAATTGAGGGGTAAGTGCAGTCGTGGCCGTTCGGTGCCGTAGAAGTGGCCGATCCGGTCGGTCTTTCCCTGGACCTCGCCGCACAACAATCGGCCGTCATACTCGTCGATGGTCTCGCGCATAAACTCGATGCACTGCATTGTTTCCGGTCGGTCGTCGGTGAACACCGGTGTGAAGCGTTGCGGCGGCGGCTTACCCTTGCTTTGAGGATTGGGAGGATTGTCGCGGAGAAGGTCGTCCTTGATCAGGACCGCGCTGGCGTCGACGCGGAAGCCGTCCACGCCACGGTCCAGCCAGAACCGCATGACGCCGGCGATCGCGGCGCGGACCTGCGGATTGCGCCAGTTCAAGTCGGGTTGCTCGAACAGAAAGGAATGATAGTAGTATTGTTTTCGTGCCTCGCACCATTCCCAGGCGCTGCCGCCAAAGCGGCTCAGCCAATTATTCGGCGGGCCCCCGTTCTCGGCCGGCTCGGCCCAGATGTACCAGTCCGCCTTTGCGTTGTCGCGTGAGCTGCGGCTTTCGATGAACCAGCGATGATCGCAGGACGTATGGTTGGGCACGAGATCAAGAATGAGCCGGAGACCGGCCTCGTGCAACTTCTCGACAACGCGATCGAAATCCTCGAGGCTGCCGAAGGCAGGGTCAACTGCGCAATAATCGGAGATGTCGTAGCCGAAGTCGCGGAAAGGGCTCTTGTAGATTGGCGTCAGCCAGACCGCGTCCACGCCAAGCCATTGGAGATAGTCAATGCGCGACAGCAAGCCGGCCAGATCGCCTTTTCCATCTCCATTGGAGTCCTGAAACGAGATGGGCGCAATCTCGTAGATGCTAGCCGATCTCCACCACACGTCTGCTGTCTTGGTCCCGGAGGTCATCTCGTTCAACTCATGCTCAGTAGGCTTTCCAAGCAGTGTGCCTATGGATTGTTCCTGTCGCCGTGGGCGGATGGAGAGCCCGGCGAATTTCTTGCGATAGGTGCGGCACCTTTGCTTAGGAACCATCGATCAAATGGCAGGTTGGCGCCCGGCAGATCAGACCCAACCCGACCCAACCCAACGAGATGAGGGAATTGCAATGACAAATGCAGCAAAGGACACGCTTGTCGTCGGCCTCCGTAACGCCCACGCAATGGAAACTCAGGCCAGAGAGCTCATGGAGCGACAATGCGAGCGGCTCGATGAGTATCCTGAAGTTAAGGCGAAGATTGCGGCGCATTTGCAGGAGACCAACGAGCAGCTCAGGCGGATCGAGCAATGCCTGGAGGCTTGTGGCGAGAGCACATCGAGCCTGAAGGACACCACGCAGTCGGTGATGGCGAATGCCCAGGCGATGATGCATGCGATGGCTGGCGACGAAATCCTCAAGAATACTTTCGCGAACAACGCATTCGAGAATTTCGAGATCGCGGCCTACAAGTCGCTGCTTGCCCTGTGCGGCGCGGCCGGTGTCGAACAAGCCCGGACACCCTTGGAGACTTCCTTGAAGGAAGAGCAGCGTATGGCGCAATGGATCGACGCGAATGTCGAGAAGGTGACGATGGAATACGTCGCACATCAGCGCCAAGCCGCATAAGCCCGAGAATGGCACGACGCCTGCGATCTACGTTCCAGTGCGTCGTGACCGCTGGCGCGTGTTCCGCATTGAGACAACGGGAGAGGCCGGTGGATAGCGTTGGCATCGAGAAGTACTGGTGCCGATCAATCTTGCGTCGTGAGGACGGCTGAGTGCCAGTCGATTGTATCATCGTCGGAGGCGGGCCGGCCGGACTGATGGCGGCGATCTATCTCGCCCGGTTCCGCCGCAGCGTTTGCGTCGTAGATGCCGGCATGAGCCGCGCAGCACTGATTCCCCGTAGCCACAACATCCCCGGCTTTGCCCACGGTCTGTCCGGGCCTGAGTTCATCGCCCGGATGTCTCGACAGCTGACCGACCTCAGCGCTCCTATCATCGCGGCCGAAGTCGCAGTACTGACGAGGACCGATAATGGCTTTCGCGCCAGTTGGGAGAATGGTGAAATCCATGCCTCCACTGCAGTGCTGGCCTCCGGGATCGTCGACGTTCATCCGCCCTTTGAGGAGTGGTGTGGCGCGCTTGCAGAAGGCCTTTTGCGCTACTGTCCGATTTGCGATGCGTTCGAGGCCGCCGGTCAGCGAATCGGGGTGATGGGTACGCTGCGACACGCGGCCCCCAAGGCGTTATTCCTGCGAACCTACACGAAGGATGTAACACTGCTGGCAACGCAAGAGGACGGGGATGACAACGCAGAGGCGTGCCTGCGCAACGCAGGAATCAATATCCTTCCGACGCGGGAGCCTCGCCTCCGCCGCAGTGGCCAGAGGGTGGAAGTCACCTTTAACGGCGATGAAACCGCCGAATTTGACGTGCTCTATCCAGCAATGGGAGCACAGGTGCGCTCGGGTCTCGCCCTGGCTCTCGGTGCCGAGCACGACGAAGAAGGTTATTTGCGGGTCGACGATCGCCAGCGGACGTCGGTCGATGGGCTTTACGGCATAGGCGATGTCGTGAGCGATCTGCACCAGATTTCCGTCGCGGTCGGCCATGCGGCGGTCGCTGCCTGCGCCATCCACAATGCGCTGCCGCGGTCTCTTGCGTGATTAATTGCGTGTTGAAGCACCTTAACGGCGTAAGGACGAGCCGACGCAGACGGTGATTTCGCGGAGAGCATGGTGCGCGACCACCCTGAGTTGATCGATGCTGGCGGGGCCTCCAGAAGCGCACGCAATCAGCCTTTCCGCAATCGCCCGCCGCGTTTGGTGGTCGCCACCGTTTGGCAGCGATCGACAGGCCTCTTCCAGGGCGAGATCCATGTTTGTCCGGGTTCGTTGGTCTATGTCGGGCATGCTTGGGGTCCGGTGGTTGAATGCAGGGCGTTCATTGTTGCTTCGGCGAGCCTCGCACGCGGTAACAATTGTTAGTTCCAACGCAATAATGCTGTTGGAACCTCCGTTCCCACACAGCGTTCTCGGTCATATTCCTGGGGCATGCGCGCGATGGAAAGGATAGCAAGCGAGATCTGGTTGAAGCGGCTGAGGACGAGCGCCGTCCTCGACGAGGATGACGAGCGATATCTGCGTGAGCTGCCCGTCACCCTGAAGCGACTCGAGGGCAATCAGGGTATCGTCGCCACCGGCGACCGTCCTTTGATGTGTTGTCTCGTCGTGGACGGTTTTGTGCTTCGCTCCAAATCTCTTGCCGAAGGAAAAAGGCAGATACTGGCCTTTCACCAGCCGGGCGATATTCCGGATCTGCAAAGCCTCTATCTCCACGTGCTGGATCATGACGTTACCACTCTGGGAGACTGCGTGCTCGGCTTCATTCCGCACGGACCCTTGCGCGACCTCATCAGGAAGCGGCCCAACGTCGCCGAGGTGCTGTGGCGCGAGACGCTGATCGATGCCGCCATCTTTCGCGAGTGGATATGCAACGTGGGTCCGAGGTCGGGCGTGAGCCGCCTTGCCCACCTCATGCTCGAGATCTACACACGCCTGAAGGCGATCGGCAGAGCGCCGAGCGCATCGTTTCGCCTGCCCGTAACTCAGGCCTTGCTGGGGGAGGCGATCGGAATGAGCGCCGTTCACGTCAACAGGATACTCCAGCAGCTACGAGGTGAGAGGCTGTTGGACTTCAGCAACGGCGTCGTAACGATCTACGACGAACGCAAGCTGAAGGACGTGGGGGATTTTGATCCGCTCTATCTCCACCTGGACCCAGCCCTGTGAACTCCCTCGATGGCCCGGTACTATTTCGATATCGATGATGACCAATATTCGATCGCGGATACCCATGGATCCGAGTTTTCGAGCCCCGAGGCCGCCAGGAAGGAGGCGATCGTGATCGCCACATCAATTGCGAGAGACATCTTCCCGTCGGGCGTAGGCGCGAGGGTCAGTGTCAGCGTCCGCGACGAACAGGATCGGCTGTTCACCGCGACGGTCGCAATGCAATTGACGGTGGAAGCCGGTGATCGGAAGCCTTAGCTCGATCCGCGCATTGAGCCCAGCAGCAACATTCCTTCCGGAAGCGCGATGAACCTGTTGAACCGCCGTCTTCCTTTGCAACCCTCGGGCCTGAGGGCCGTTAGGCAAGCCGGAGTGAAGACGTGGCGGAGAGTAGCGAGCCATCAACCGGTCGGGTCAAAGGCCGCACCGGGTTTGGAAGGACAGTTGGACTAGGCATTGTTACGGGTGCAGCCGACGACGACCCGTCAGCGATCGGAACTTATGCCAGCGCGGGCGCTCGCTTTGGTCTAGGCATACTCTGGATCGCGCCGGTCGTGCTTCCGATGATTTTCGCGGTCGTCTACCTCTCATCGAAGCTCGGGCAGGTGTCGGGACGTGGGCTGTTTCACGTCATTCGCGATTTCTATCCGCGTTGGCTGCTGTGGGTTATCCTCGTCGGCGTGATGATCGGCAACACCATCGAAGCGGCGGCAGATCTCGGTGGAATGGCCGCTGCCATCGGGATGTTCGTTGATCTGCCGGTTCCCTGGATCGCAGCCGCGGTTGCAATCGTGCTTCTTTGCCTGCAGATATTGGGGTCGTACGAGTTCATACGTACCGTCTTTCGCTGGCTTGCGCTGGCCTTGCTCGCCTATATCGCCGCGGCTTTTCTCGCACGCCCCGATCCTGCAGCCGTGCTGGCTGGCACGTTGATCCCGCATGTCGAGTTCAGCCGCGACTTTCTCTCGATCGTCGTTGCAATCATCGGGACTTCGTTGTCGGCCTACATCTACACTTGGGAATCGAACCAGGAGGTCGAGGAAAAGATCGCTGAGGGCAAGACACGGCTCTCGCAGCGCGTTGGGGCCAGTTGGGCCGACTTGCGGAGAAGCCGACGAGATATCATCGTCGGGATGCTGTTCTCGAACATCGTGATGTACTTCATCATGCTGTCGACGGCAGCCACGCTCCACCAGAACGGCCAGATCGAAATCGAGACGGCGACGCAGGCGGCTGAGGCCCTGAAGCCGCTCGCCGGATCCGGCGCGAGCATCCTGTTTGCCATTGGACTCATCGGCGTCGGCTTTCTTGCTGTTCCGGTCATGACGGTTGGGGCAGCTTACGACCTCGCCCAAGCACTCGGCTGGAAATCGAGCCTGCATGCAAAGCCATCCGAGGCGCCGCAGTTCTATTGGACTATTGCGGGGCTGACGTGCCTTGCCGTTCTGTTGAATTTTGCCGGCTTTAATCCGATGAAAGCCCTGGTCTGGTCCGGGATCGTCCAGGGGCTTTCGACGCCTCCGCTGCTTCTGCTGATCATGCGGATGACAAATGACCGCAGGATCATGGGCGACAAGGTCAACACGATCTGGATCAACTTATTAGGTTGGATCACGACGGTTGTCCTGTTCGCGGCGAGCTTCGGCCTGATCGTAAGCTGGCTCTTGTGACCGGTGCGATCGCCGTCGCGGCAGCGGACCGTGCGTGATTACGCGCTCAAAATCGGTTAGGTCGCTTCTTGTCGAGCGCGAGCCGCTGCAGGTCGATGATCGCCGGGCCGCTGTGCAGCTCATGACGCGCCAACGGATCGGTCGCGGCGAAACGCTTTTGTGGGCGCGGTGAGTTGCGAAGCGAGATCGCGAAGCGGCCGTAGCCCCGCTATAGGCGCGGACACCGTGGCGGAGCCGTATGCGCGCTCCTCCTGGGTGTCTCGTCGCCCGGCCAGCGCGTCATTCGCGGCCGGCGATGGTCAACCGGCCGCGGGCGGTCCGCGGCGAGCTACGCGGGGCCATTGCCGGCGCGAGCGTCGGCGATGCGCTCGCCATGCGAAGCGCGAAATACGCGATGGTCGCTTCCAGGCCCTCCTTGAGCGCGATGCGCGGGCGCCAGCCGAGCGACCGTTCTGCAGTGTCGATGATGGGCTTGCGCCGCTTGGGATCATCCTTGGGCAGTGCCTCGAAGCGTAGCGGAGAGGTCGATTTGGTGCAGGCCAGAACCTGGCGCGCGATGGCTTCGATCGTGATTTCCTGGGGATTGCCGAGATTGCAGGGGCCGGTGACGGCAGGTGGGCTTTCCATCAAGAGGTGCAGTCCGCGGATCAGGTCCTCGACAAAGCAGAAGCTCCGGGTCTGGGTGCCCGCGCCATAAATCGTGATCGGTTCGCCGCGCAGCGCCTGCACGATGAAATTGGAGACCACGCGGCCATCGTTTTCGAGCATGCGGGGTCCATAGGTGTTGAAGATACGCGCAACCTTGACCTTGACGCCGTGTATTCTCTGGTAGTCGAACATCAGCGTCTCCGCAGCACGCTTGCCCTCGTCGTAACAGGCACGCGGGCCAATTGGATTGACGTGGCCGGCATAGGATTCCGGCTGCGGATGCACTTCGGGATCGCCATAGACTTCGCTGGTCGAGGCTTGCAGGACGCGGGCTGATTTGCGGCGGGCGAGCTCGAGAACGTTGATCGTGCCGAGCACGCAGGTCTTCATCGTTCCGATCGGATCCTTCTGGTAATGGCGCGGGGAGGCGGGGCAGGCCAGGCTGTAGATCCGGTCGACGTCTTCCTCAATGCGCAAGGAATCGCGGACGTCCTGCTCGACGAAGCGAAAATTCGGATGATTGAGCAGAGGGCGGATGTTCTCGATCGTCCCGGTGAAGAGATTATCGAGACAGATCACCCTGTTGCCGCGCAACAAGAGCGCGTCGCACAAATGCGAGCCGATGAAGCCGGCGCCGCCGGTGATGAGAACGGCGTGTGGACGATGCGATACCTGAATACTGGTCTGTACTGTCATGCGGCTTTCCCTCAGAGTTCGGCGAGCTGCATTGCAAGGCCGGCCGACGGACGCGGCGATCTCCGTGCGCGCCGCGCCAGCACCTCGAGATAGTAGGATTCGAGCTGGCGCGCCCGATGGCCCGGCGTGTGCTCCGCCAGAATGCGCCGACGCGCCCGATCGGCAATCGATCGGCGGCGGTCGTCCGGCATTTCGCGTAGAATTTCCACGACCTCGCTTGCATCGGAAACAAGAAGGATCTCCTCCGAGGGCACGAAGATCGTTTCGATGCCGGGCCAGCGATCCGAGATAACCGGCGTTCCGCACGCCGCAGCCTCGAACAGCCGCACGCTTGGTGAAAATCCGAGCGCGCGCATATCGGCCCGGGTGACGTTCAGGGTAAAGCGCTGCTGTGAATAGAAACGCGCGTGCCGGTCCGGCGCCAGATGCTCGAACCGCTCGACATTGCAGGGCCAGACAACGTGCTCCGGGTATTGCGATCCTGCCACGACAAAGCGCTCATCGCCCATCGCTCGGGCCGGCGAGAGCAGAAATTGCTCGAGAGCCGGTTGCCGGTCCTGGCTGTAGGTGCCGAGATATCCGAGAGTCCATGCGGGCTCGGCCTTCTGTGGGCTGTAGAGGTCGAGATCGGCGCTGCAATAGAGGGGGCGTGCCAAACGGCTGCCGTAGTTTTCCTCGATGGTTTTGGGTACCGGGCCGCCGGCGAAGGAAAGATAAAGATCGAAACGCGGAATCATGGAGGCGGAAAGGTAATCCAGGCCGCGGTCAAGCCCGGCGAGCGTCACCGGTGTGTCGATATCGTAGAATGCTGTTACACCCTGTGCATAGGTCGTCGTCCATTCCGAGATCGCAATGCCGTCCGGAACGTAGGATCCGACAATCACAAGATCCGCATCGCGGACCAGCTTGCCGAAGCGGCGCGGGACGTCCGGCAGCGACTGATAAAGCTTGACGCTCCAGCCGGAGGGCTTGGCGAGATCGCGATGTTCGCGATACCAGGGCACATCCCGTTCGAGGAAGGTCACGCGATGTCCTCGTTGCGCCAGGGCTTCGATCAGGGCGCGGTAGGTCGTGGCATGACCGTTGCCCCAGGACGACGTGACCGAAAGACCGATGACGACAATGTTTAGGTTCATTCTGCTGCCTCGATTCGCGAGCTGTTGCCCTGGAAGAGATCGTTGAATTGGCGGGCGCGGTGGCCATAGGTGTGGTGGCTGAGAATGCGTGCGCGTGCGCGCCGGGCGATCGCCTCCGCGCGGTCTGGGTCAAGTGCGTTCAGATGCTCGGCGACTTCAGCTCCGCTCGATGCCACCAGCACCTCGCGTTGGGGCTCGAGGAAGAAGTCGATGCCTTGCCATTGATCTGTGATCAGGCAGGCGCCGGCCCCGATCGCCTCGAACACCCGCGTCGGTGGCGAAAAGCCGTAACGCGCCATGCTCTCGCGATTGACATTCAGCGTCGCAAGGCCGGAGCCGAAGAAGGCGTTGTGATCGCCGGTGCCGACATGACCGACGGCGCGGACGTTTTCCGGGGTTATCTTGGTGGCCCAACCGGAGCCGCCGAGCACAAAGGTCTTCGCAGGCAACCGGCTTGCGACGTCGAGGAAGAACGCCTCCACGCGCTGCTCGCGGTCGGGGAGCCGGTTGGCGAGCAGGCTCAGATCGCATTCGAATGCTGGCCGCGCTGGCGCTGGGAAGTGCGTGGCCGGGTCGAGGGCGTTGTAGATCGGCACGCAGTCCCTCGCACCCATGGTCCGATAGGCCGACACGACGCCGTCGCCCCCACCATAGGTCAGCACCATGTCGTAGGACGAAATGACGTTACGCAGGTGGTGATTCGGCTCGTGCGCCATCGCATCCAGCGTGGCGGGCGCATCGACATCCCAGTAGACCCGGATCGCACGGGTTGGAACGCTGGCGACTGCCCGCTCCAGCTCCGTGTCGAACACGCCGACCCCACTGGCCTTCACCAGGATATTTGCGGATCGTGCGGCCACCTCGAGAGATCGCTGCCAACCTTCCGGCGTTGCCGGGTAGACCACGACCCTGGCCCAGTCCGGCTCCTCGATGTCACGATGCGCCTGCCGTTCGAAGGCATCGGGCTCGAAAAAGGTGATGTCGTATCCGAGCGCCGCGATTTCCTTCAGCATGCCGCGGTAGTAGGTGGCAGCGCCATTCCAGTAAGACGACACGAGGCTTGAGCCGAAGAAGCAGATTTTCATGCTACGGCTCCTTCGTGTGCGTTTGGCTGCTGCAATGATGGTCGTCGGCCGCAAACCTCCGCCACGATCTCCAGAAGCTGGAGCACGCGATGACGGCAGGTGTGGCGGTCGGAGACGGCGCGGAGCCCGCGCGCAGCGGTCGCCAAGGCGAGCTCGGGATCGTGCAGCAGCGATCGAAGGGCCTGCTTCATTTGCCCGCGATCTGCGGCTCGGAGATAAGAGCCCTCCGGAAATATCCGCTCGGCGTCGTCCCAGGGGGCAGAGACGATCGGAATGCCGCACGCCATGGCCTCGAACATCCGGATAGTCGGAATGCCCCGGAGCGAGCGGACATACGGTCCGCGCGGAACGTGAACGGTCGTGCGTGCGCGAGCAAAGGCGCTGGGGGCCTGGTGGGCGGGCAGCCAGCCGCAATAGGCGATCCCGGCCGCGTCGATGGTGCGTAGCGCAGTATCGGAATAGCGCACGCCGTATATTTTCGCGCGGAGTGCCAGCTCGGACACAGGCCGAACCAGAAATTCGTCGAGCTCGGCGGCCCGCTCGCCGTCGCCCCAATTGCCGATCCAGACCACGTCATCGGTGCGCGCGATCTCCGGCAGCAGCCGGTAGAGCGCCACGTCCGCAGCCTCATGCCAGGTGAAGGCCCGGTTCGCCCAGCCGAGCTTCAGGTAGATTTGGCGAAGCACTTCGCCGAACGCCAGCACGCCGTCGAAACCATCAAGGTCGAATTGCTCAAGCTCCGCAGGCGCGGTGACGGCGCGGTGATGGGTGTCGTGGAACAGGAGAGTGAATGACGCGCCTTGGGCGCGACGACGGCCGATCTCTGCGATCAGCTCCGGGGAATTCCATTCGTGGACGATGACAAGGCCCGCGCCGTCGAGCGCTCGGTCGAGATCGAGAAAAGTGTCGTACCGGCGAATATCAAGTCCCGAGAACAGCGTCTGCACCTCGTTCAGAACCTGCTCGCCGCGGTCACGGATCGCGTTGAGCCGGCTCCAGCCGTCGATCGGCTCGAACACGACGACCTCGTGACCCAACGCATGGAGTTCGCGCGCAACACCGCGGAGAAAATGCGCGTTGCCGTTGTTCCAGCAGGAGGTAAAGGCATGGCAGAACAGAACGCACCTCATGCCTGCACCTCGATCCGTTCGGATGTGACACCGGGTGGGCCCGATGCCAGCAGTTCTTTGTAGAGCCGAAGATAGGCGCCGGTCATCCGCGCCAGCGAATAGTCGAGAGAGCGCTCATAGGCTGCGCGCTGCAGCTCTGCGCGCTTGCTGTCGTCGGTGCTGAGATCCGCCAGCGCCCGCCTGAGCGCCGCTGCATCGCAGGGATCCACGAACACAGCGGCCCCGGACCAGAGCTCGCGGAAGGTCGGAATGTCGGACAGCACGAGCGCGCAGCCGCTGGCAGCGGCTTCGAGAACCGAAAGGCCAAACGGTTCGTACAAGGCCGGGCTTGCGAAAATGGCCGCGCGCTGCAGTCGCGCGCGCAGAGCACGATGCGGCAGTTCGCCCAGCGAGGTTAGGCCGGAGGCCGTGGAGCGCTCGGCCGGCCCTGCGACAAGCAGCGGCCATTTCAATCCCTGTGCGGCTTCTGCCAGCGCCGCAATGTTCTTGGCACGGTCCCACAGCCGGCCCGCCGCAAATATGAAGCTTTGCTTGCGCGTGCCGGGAGCCTGGGGCGCGATTCCATTCCAGATCACACTGCCATGCGCGCCGGGCTGATACAGCTCCTCGATGACGTCATGGAAGGCGCGGCTGGGGCTGACCCAGGCTTGCGTCCTGCTCAGCCCGGCAGCGACTGCCTCGGTATAGTTGCGCCACCTGGGCTCGCCCAGCCAATCCATGTCATGGCAGGCGAGCCCCCAGGAATTCACGCAGGAATGGGCGACGACAAGGGTTGGCGCCCGCCAGTCGAAGGTCGCCTCGCGGAAGCTGTTGAGATGGATGAGGTCGGGCCCGAGTTCGGCTTCAAGCCCGGAGAGAACATGTCGCGCATTGGCAAGGTCGCATCCTTCCGGGTCCTGCCATTCGAGCGTGAGATCGGTCTCGATCAGGCGGACACGGTGGTCGCGCAGCATGGTGCGTTGATAGGAGCGCGCGCGAGGTCCCATGGTGACCAGGTCGACCTCGGCGCCGGACGCGACGAGCGCCGAAGCCAGGGCGCACGAATAAGTCCATACGCCACCGACGGTGTCGGTCGTCATCAGGATGCGCATGTCCGCCCGTGCGTTCATGGCGCAACCTCGAGCTCGAGCTCGCGGAGCGGAACGGGACGGGAGTCCTGGACGTCGCTGAATTGATCGAACAAGGCGAGGTAATGCTGGTGCGCACGCTCCCAGGCGAAATCATCCGGCTCGCCCCAGAGCTTTCGATAATCGGGCGAACCGGGATAGGGATAGAGTGGAACGGGATCGTTCGCCCACACTCCGGCGTCCTGCATCCGCCGGCGCCAGCGCTGCACCACGGGGTCATCGTCCTCGGGTACCTCGATCAAATTTGCCTGGACGAAGGGCACGTGCCGCCGCGCTTCGACCAGCCGGTCGGCAAGCTGATCCGTGCTCATCTTGCAGTTCTTGGCCAGCGCCGCCCGACCCTCAACGGTCAGGCTCTCGATGCCAGCCTCGATGGACACGCAGCCGGCGCGGCCGAGCAATTTCAGCATTTCCGGCTTCCACAGGTCGATGCGGGTCTGCACGCCGAACTTCAGGCCACGTGTGGTGAGGCCTTGCAGCAATTCGGGATTTGGCAGGAAGATTTCATCGATGAAGTAGAGATATTCGATGCCCTGTGCACGCAGATCATCGATCTCCTCCAGGATGATCGCAGCGGGACGCCTGCGATAGGCGTTGCGAAAATTGTCCTTGGCGCAGAATGTGCAGTGATACGGGCAACCCCGTGACGCCTCGACCTCGGCACCCGGACCCTTCGGCTCGGCCTCAAAGCGGTGATGGTGGTGATCGTGGCGCCTGATCATCTCGTACGGCCATTGCAGCGGCGGCTGATCTGTGAAGCTCACCGCCTGCGGACCGCCGTTGACCCGGACCGAGCTGCCGTCGGCGAAGCAAAGTCCGGCGAAGTCACGCTCGCCGTTGGCAAGACGTAACAGTGATTGCTCGCACTCGCCCATCACGACGATGTCGGCGCCAAGCTTCCTGAGCGTCGTCCTCGGTGTCGTGGAGCCGTGCGGGCCGACCGCGATCAGGGTCGGCGCAAGGTCGCGCACCGCAATGGCAAGCTCCTGGGGGACGCGGAGCTCCGGCGGCGCGCAGCGCCAGAACAGATAGGTGGGCGCGGTCGTCAACACGATCAAATCGGGCTGGAAGGCGCGAAGCTCGACCTCGATCTCGGCGAGCGAAAGATCGAACATGTGTGCGTCGAGCAGCAGCGTCTTGTGACCGGCCGCCTTCAGGTAATGTTCGCTGATGCCGAGCTCGAGCGGAAGGTGCGGCGAGCGGCAGCCGAAATAGATGCTGCCGTCAAAATTCCAGTTGGGGTTGATCAGGGCAATGCGCGTCATGCCAAGGCCCCGCGATTGCCAAGCGATGACCCGAAGCGGCCATCCAGCCACGTGTAGAGCGAACGCAGTCCCTCCTGCAACGGCACGCCCGGCTTCCAGCCTAATGTCGTGGAGAGCGCCCGTGTATCGGTGACGTACCAGGGCTGATCGCCGGGGCGCCAATCGGCGAAGCTGTATTTGACTTCCCGGCCGGTCAACGCCGTGATGTGCTCGATCAATTCCAACAAGCTCACCGAATTGCCCGGGCCGCCGCCGAGATTGAACACGCGCCCGCGTGCAAGCGCGACATGGTCGAGCGCTGCGAGCCAGGCAGCGGCGGCGTCCGACACATGAAGCGCATCCCGCACCTGGTAGCCGTCGCCGTAGATCGTCAACGGCTGAGCGCGGATGGCGCTGAGCAGGAAATGCGCGATCCAGCCCTGGTCCTCGGTGCCGAACTGCCGCGGTCCGTAGATACAGCTCATTCGCATCACGGCGGTTTGCAGCCCGAAGACGCGCGCGTAGTCGTGGACATACTGGTCCGCAGTCCCCTTCGAGCAGCCATACGGGCTGTAGAAATCGAGCGGCGCGTTCTCGGAGATCCCGTCGGCGAGCACAGCACTTGTGGGGACGTAGCGGCGGCCGGCGCGCGCGATCTGCGTGTCGTCGATCAGCCGCCCGTAGACCTTGTTCGTCGAGGCAAACAGCACGGGTGCCGATGGGTTGTGAAGACGAACAGCCTCCAGCACGTTAATCGTGCCGCGCGCGTTGATCTCAAAATCGGCGAGGGGATCCGTGACGCTGTCGGTCACGGCGACCTGCGCCGCGAGATGCAACACGGCGCGGGAATCGCGAACCGCGTCGATCACCGGGATGGGATCGCGCACGTCTGCAACCGCGATGTTGATCCGGTCGCCATGCCTTGACTTGAGCCACTGCGCATTCTCGCGGACGCCGTCGCGGACCAGATTGTCCAGCACGAGCACATTGTCGCCGCGTTCGGCGAGGCGGTCGGCGAGGTTGCAGCCGATGAAGCCGCAGCCGCCGGTGATTAGGACAGGTCTGTTGTCTCGCTCGCTCATCACGCGACAAGTCCTCGCTGCAGCAATTCTCGTGTCGCCTTCTCGGCCTGATCGTCGGCTATCTGGTCCGCCAGATATTCGGCCAGCTCATTGAGCCCGTCTTCGAACACCACGCGCGGCTCGAAGCCGAGCAGATCGCGGCTCCTGGCGATATCGGCAAAACAATGCCGGATATCGCCCGCACGGTACTTTCCGGTGATTTCGGGCTCGATCTCCGAGCGGCCCATCACGGCAGCCAGATCTCGCGCGACCGAAGCAATCGTGCGGCACTGTCCCGACCCGACATTGAACACGTCGTTCGCGTGCGTGCTTTCGAGGGTGAGCCGGCAGGCGCGGGCAACGTCCGTGACGTGGACGAAGTCACGTCTCTGCAGCCCGTCCTCGAACACCAGGGGCGGGCGGCCGTTGAGCAGGCGCGCCGCGAAGATCGCGAGCACGCCCGTATAAGGGTTGGACAGCGCCTGCCGTGGTCCGAACACGTTGAAGAAACGCAGCGCCACGGTCGGAATGCCGTAGGCGTTGCCGGTGATCAGGCACATGCGCTCCTGGGCGTATTTGTTGAGCGCGTAGATCGAGCTCAGGGAGGCCGTCTTGGTCTCCGGGGTCGGCAGCGGATCGAGATTGCGGCCGTTCGCATCGCGCAACTCCCAATCCCCGTTCCGCAGCTGCTGGATCGGTCGCTCGGGCGGCGCGAATTCGGCGCCATCGGCGGTCAGGCACAGGCCCTCGCCATAGATGCTCATGGATGAGGCCACGACCAGGCGCGCGACGGGCCGCTTCGAGATCGCCTGCATCAAGATGCCGGTGCCGAGCTCGTTGGTCCGCACATAGGGGGCGATGTCATACATGCTCTGGCCGACGCCAACGGCAGAGGCGAGATGCAGGACCATATCGGCGCCGCGAAGCGCGCGCTCGACCGAAAGCTCGTCGGTGACGTCGCCGACGATGAGTTCCGCGTCTTCGCTGAGATAGGAGGGCCGCTTCCGGTCGGGGCCATGAATTTGCGGCGAGAGATTGTCGAGTACCCTGACCTCGTATCCGGCGGCGAGCAGCGCGTCAGCGGCGTGAGACCCGATGAACCCTGCGCCTCCGGTGATCAATACTCGCGTCATCGCCGCCTCGCCAGTACGCGACCGGCGTTCCGACCGGTCAGGATTGAAAGTGGAAGCGCGCTATGCAGATGGCTTGATCGACTGCGCGCCGGTCACCTCTGGAGAAGCGGTGCAAGGAATGTTGGTTCCTCGAAAATGTACAAACGAAAATTTCTCTAACCTGGATCAATAACGTTTGTGAATCGGCGACTGGCGATGGCGTCAGAACGGGATGCCATGCGGCAGCGGGGGTAGGTCCAGATGCCGGGCGACCGTTGCACCGGTGTCGGCAAAGCCGACACGCCGGCCGACAGCAGATGAATGTTCCCCGTTCCGAAGCAGGATGGGCACCTGCTCCCGTGTATGATCCGTACCAGGCCAAGTCGGGTCGCAACCATGATCGGCGGTGATCACCAGGAGGTCATCGCCCTTCAATCGCATCAGCAGCTCCGGAATGCGGCTATCGAAGGCCTCAAGCGCCGCAGCATAGCCGGCGACGTCGCGCCGATGCCCGTAGACGGTATCGAAATCGACAAAATTTGCGAATAGGAGGCCGCCGTCGGCCAGACCGGACAGGCCGTCGAGCATGCAATCGAACAGCGCATCGTTTCCATCGCCGCGGAGGTTACGGCCTGTGGCGCGATGGGCAAAGATGTCGTCGATCTTGCCGATCGTCACGATGTCGCGGCCGAGGTCCGCCGCAAAATCCAGCATGGTTTGCTCCGGTGGCGGAACGGAAAAGTCCCGCCGGTGCGCAGTCCGCCGGAACCCCTGCTGAGAAGATCCGATAAAGGGCCGGGCGATAACGCGGCCGATATTGAGAGGATCGACCAGCCGACGCGCCACCGCGCAGATCTCATACAGTCGGTCCAGGCCGAAGGCTTCTTCGTGAGAGGCAATCTGAAATACGCTGTCGGCGGAGGTGTAGCAGATCGGCTCGCCGCTCCGCATGTGACGCTCGCCAAGTTCATCGATAATGGCCGTGCCCGACGCGTGGCAGTTTCCGATGATGCCGGGGAGACCTGCCTCGCGACATAGGGCAGCTGTGAGCTCTTGCGGAAAGCAGGGAACCGTCTTCGGGAAGTAGCCCCAATCGAACGCGACGGGGACACCGGCGATCTCCCAATGACCGGATGGCGTATCCTTTCCTCTCGACAGTTCGCTGGCGCAGCCGGCGTGCGCATGCGAACAGGCACCCTCTAGTCCGGGTGGCACCCGGCCGGTGGCCAGCCGACAGGCTTCGCCGAGGCCCATCGCGACAAGATTCGGGAGACGAAGCGGTCCGCGGTCGTTGTCGGTCTGGCCACGCAGGCAGGCCTCTGCAATATGGCCGACCGTGTCCGCTCCCTCGTCGCCATAGCGGCTCGCATCGGGGGCTCCACCGATGCCGACGGAATCCATCACCACGATCAGGGCACGCATGTCGTTTCCTTGCTGGGCTCGTGGCCAAGCGAGGCGGAGAAACCGGTCTTATCGCAATACCGCTCCACCATCCGGGCGCAGAAATCGGCGAACTCGTTCACGTCCAGCGGCGGGCTGGTATGGTGAGGTGCGATGCCCCGATGTTCCGGCGTGAAGCAGAACGTCACCGTCACGTCAAATTCAGCGAGGGCGTCCATCTGGCGATCGAACCAGTCGAGCGCATTCGGGCGAAAGCTGTCGGCCCAGGACAGGCCGGTGCGAAGATGCCGGCATCCGACGCGGCGCAACCACAGTACCGCATCGTGCAGGCGATGATCCTCGAAATGAAACCATTGGCACAGCCCCATGGCTGGCGCATGGTCCGCAAAAGTTCTTAGCGCAGCCTTGGGCGTTCCGTCTTCGCGCAGCAAGCCCATGTGAAAGTGCCGGTAATAGGAGGAGCCTTCCGCCTCCTTGTGCCGCGTTGTCGCCTCCCAGGTCGAGGGAAGATCGTAGAGGCTGTACCAGTGAATGCGCGGGGCGCGCCCGTTCAGGAGCTCCGCGGTGCGTTGGAGTCCCCAGTCCTGCACCTCTTCGGCGCCGAACGAGGAGACGCCGACCTCCGTGACCCAGACCGGCAGCGAGGTTACGGCGGCGATCTCTGCGAGCTTACCCGGCCATTCCTGGATCTGCCACAGGTTCCAGTCGAGCGGGAATCCGTGTACGGCCACGGCATCTACGTGATCGAGTACGCCGCGCATCTGCATGTTGCGAACGAAGGACGGATCGATCGGCGAGATGCCGCCGAGCACGCGGGGCAAGCTCGGATGCGCGCTCCGGATCGCCTTGCCGGCGGCGATCGCAAGCTCGGCGAACTTCGCCCAGTCGGGATCGATCAGGATATCCCAATGCGACTTGTTGTTCGGCTCGTTCCAGATTTTTGCAGCTTCGATCATTTCACAGCACCCGCTGGATAGACTGCTCCGTCAGCCTGCGGGCGCGCCGTTCTCGTACAGAGATAGACCTCGTCCTCGGGATGGGCCGTAATGGCGAAACCGGAGCTGCGCAGCATGGCCTCGACGCAGGCGCGGTTGGGCACCCACCAATTGGTGGGATCGTCTGCGTATTTATTCTCGATGAAGTGCAGCTTTGGATAGCCCGGAGAATCGAACTGGTCCGTGGTCCAGAAATCATAGTTCTTGTCGACGGGATCGATTCGGCTGTCGCCGCGCAGCATGGATTGGAACAGCAGCAGGTCGCGCGCGACATGCTCATGGATCAGGTCGAGCGCGAGCAGGGGATGGCGGAGGTGGTAGAGAACGCCCATGAAGATCACGAGGTCAAATTGCTCCCGCAGCTGCCCGACGTCATAGGCCGACATTTTGCGGAATTCGATCCTGAGACCGTTCACCTCGGCGGCAAAGCGCGCCTGGGCGAGATAGTCCTCGTCGGTGTCAAGGCCGAGCACGCGCTCGGCACCGCGCCGCTTCATCTCCATCGCGTAGAAGCCGGCATTGCAGCCGATATCGAGCACCGTCTTACCTTCGAGACGATCGGGGATGATGCCGGAGAAGCGGCGCCACTTGACGTTGGGATAGTCGCCGAGAAAGTGTGACGGCGCGGTCGGGACGCCGTTCAGGTCGAGATTGTGGAACCACGGCCCGAGTGCATCGACGCGCCGGCGGATTTCCTCCTGCGAAAGCGCGTTTTTCATCCTGCTGTCCTTCCGTCATCCGCCTTCGCCGCAGCGGAGGTGCCAGCGGATGGCGAGCCCGCCCACAGCTTCGACCGGCCGTCGCTATCGGTGCTCTCGGCGAGCAGCGCCATCGCCGTCCGGTAGCCGTTGACGGTGCCGACATCGACATAGGACTCGCCCGCCTTGACGCCGACGCCGCGGCCGCCGGCCTCGAGATAGGCATTCACCAAGGTGCCGAAATATTCGTCGCGGCAGTCTCGCTGCCGCCAGAGCAGCTGCAAATCGCGAAACGCGGCGGCCGACATCCGGAAGGCGCCCCAGATCCATCGCGACGCGGGGTTGGCCTGTTTGACCTGGATTTCCCTTATAGACTCGCCGTCGAGCACCACCGCATCGAAGAATTCGGGGTGCTCAACGGGAAACAGCAGGAACGACAAATCGGCGTCGGGCAGTGCTTGCAAGGCCGCCTTGGGAAACCACACTGTATCCGGAAGGCCGACCATGACGTCCTCGCGGTCTCCGATGACCGTACCGGCTCGAAACACCGCATCGCACAGTCCGGCCGCGTGCGGCTGCACGACGTAGGCGAGCTGCGCGCTGCCGTAGTGATCGCCAAAATATTCGAGGATGTCGGACTTGCCGGGTGAGATGACGAAGCAGATCTTGTCGGTGCCGCCAAGGATCAGGCGCTCGATCAGATATTCCGACACCGCGCAGGGCCGCTCGATTCCGTTGTCGCGCCGACTGCCGACCGGCAGCAGCTCCTTGGAAAACGCCAGTGGCTGAATGCGGCTGCCGCGGCCCGCGGCTGGAACGATGCCCCACATCTTAGGCCTCCTCGGCTTCGGGTTGGCGGAGGTCTTGCCGCGAGGCTTGCTCCAGAAGCGAAACGAGCTCGCTCGCGCGCCGAGCGGAACTATGCTGATCAAGGATTCGCTCGCGCGCCCGCTGCGCCATGCGCGACAGGTCCGTCTCGTCCATATCGAGAGCGGCAAGGGTATCGCACGTGTCATGAGCCAGCAGGATTTCCTCGCCGGCGGTGAAGAACTCGCCGATGCCGGGCCAGCTGTCACTGAGCAGCGGTACGCCGCAGGCGGCCGCCTCAAACAGGCGGCCCGAAGGACACCAGCCCATCTCCGCCATGGCGCGGCGGGTCACATTGAGCGTCAGCCGGGACGATGCAAAGAATGGCGCGTGCTCCGAGGGCGGCAGGTGGCGGACGAAGTAGATGTTGGGCGACCATGGAAAATCGTCGGGATATTGCGCGCCGCCGATCAGAAACCGCAGGTCTCGCCTCGCACGTGCCGGCTCGACGAACAGGCTCTCCAGCGCGCCTTGCCGATCCTGCGAATAGGTGCCGAGATAGGAGAGCGCCGAGCGATAGTGCGGCTGCGGCGGCACTGGCCGGTGTACGTCGGGATCGACGTGGCCATAGAGCGGGCGGACGTCGCGAGCGCCGAGCCTGTTGCGAAATTCATCCTGGATATGCGGACCGCCGGTGAAGCTCAGGACGAGCTCGAAATCACGCAAACCCCGCACGCCGATATAGGGGACCGGCTCGCCTGCTCTCAGCTTGGCGAGCGTCACGGGCGTATCGAGATCGTAGAACACGGGCGTGGCGCATCCGGCCTCGGCGATCAGCTCAGTCGCAGCAACCGCATCGGGGCAATAGGACGTCACGATCCCGGCGTCGGCATCATGCAGTTCGGCCGCGGCCTTGTCGCGGATATCCGTCCAGGACGCGAACAGCTCGAGCTGGCCCCCAGGGAGCTCGAATAGGTCCCTGGCCCCGGCATAATAGGGGACGTCACGCTCGAAGAAAACGATCCTATGCCCCGACTGCACGAGATGCTTGCAGAGGCCGCGCCACAGCGTGGCGTGGCCGTTGCCCCAGGACGACGAGATCGTCAGCCCGAAAATTACGATCTTCACGCCGGCATCCTTTGATTGATGTTCGCTATGCGAATTCTCGCTCTGTCGACCGATAGCGTGCTGACGCTCGCCGGATCGACCTCGACTGAGAGAAACTGATCGAGGTCGACGCCCGAATAGTGCAGCAGGGCCGCGCGGATCGGTTCGGCATGGCTGACAACCGCAATCGTGCCGTCGTCATAATCGCTGCGGAGCCGTTCGAGATGATCGACCACCCGGCGCTGCAAGGCGCGCATGCTTTCGCCGCCGGGTGGGCGATGGCTTCCGCGGGCCGCATTCCAGGCCGACCAGAGTGGATCATCTTGCAATGCTGCGAAAGACCGCCCTGTCCACTCGCCATAGTCGAGCTCCGCGAACGCCGGAACGATCTCGATGGCGAGGCCGAAGCGGTCAGCCAGGATGGATGCCGATTGCAGCGCCCGACGCTGCGGACTGGCGTGGATCAGCGTGGGCGGAGGCTGGATGAGACCGGCGCAGCGCGCCATTTGTCGGCAGCCGAGATCGTCGAGCTCGACGCCGGTCATCCGGCCGCAGAGCACCTCGCCGAGCAGTGCGTGATGGCCATGCCGGACGAGATGAATGGTCTTCACCATGGCATATCACGCCTTGTCCTCGATGAAGGCGCGCGTCCTGCGGCGTGCCTCCTCGTCAGTGAACTGTTGCGGCGGGGACTTCATGAAGTAGCTTGAGGGCCCGGTCAGCGCGCCGGACAGTCCGCGATCCATCGCGAGCTTGGCGCAGCGCACCGCATCGATCACGACGCCTGCCGAGTTCGGCGAATCCCAGACTTCGAGCTTCACCTCGGCGCTCAGGGGAACGCCACCGAAGGTTGTGCCCTCCAGCCGGATGAAGGCGAGCTTGCGGTCGGTGAGCCAGGGCACGTGATCGCTCGGGCCGACATGGATATTGTCCGCGTCCATGGGAACCTCGAACTGACTCGTGACTGCCTGGGTTTTTGATATCTTCTTCGACGCCAGGCGCTCGCGCTCGAGCATGTTCTTGAAGTCGGTATTGCCACCAACATTGAGCTGATAGGTCCGATCGAGCCGCACGCCGCGCTCGCGAAACAGATTTGCGAGCACCCGGTGCAGGATGGTGGCTCCGACCTGGCTCTTGATATCGTCGCCAATGATGGGCACTCCCGCCTCCTCAAATCGGCGCCGCCAGCCGGGATCGGAGGCTATGAACACCGGGATGCAGTTCACGAAGCCGCAGCCGGCCTCGATCGCGCGCGCGGCGTACCACTCGCTGGCCCTTTGGGAGCCGACCGGAAGATAGGAGACCACCACATCCGTTCGCGACTTCGTCAGGACATCCCCGACATGGGCCTCGGGTGCATCGGCGATCGGAATATCGTCTTCGAGATAGCGGCCGACTCCATCGAGAACGGGACCGCGCTGCACGATCACTCCGGTTTCGGCAACTTCCGCAAAGCGATGTGTATTGTTGGGGCTCGCCCAGATTGCCGCGGCGACGTCGCGTCCGACCTTGTTGGCATTGACGTCGAAGGCCGAGGCGATCTCGATGTCGCTGATATGATAGCCCCCGACTTCCGCGTTCATCAATCCAGGGACCGGCTCGTTGGCGGTGGCATCGCGGTAGTAGGTGAGTCCCTGGACGAAGGAGCTTGCGCAATTTCCCACTCCAACGATACCGACGCGCACGCGCCGCCTGTCTTGAAGACGTGAATGCATCGAGCGTGATCCTCCGGGAGCGAGACGGCGCGAATGTAAGTAGGTCGGCGAACGTGTGAAAGGTATGTTCGTTCCTGCGCCGGCGACACGCGTGGGACAAGCGGGGCGAATCCGACGGACAAACTGCAAAAAACTTAACGCAGGATAGAATTGGAAAAGTTCATTGAGGAACGAACATCTTCTTCCTTGATGAAGAAGATGAAGATGCTGCTTCGCCCTGTCGCGCGTGCCGAGGTCCTGAGAACCAATCCTGGATCGCGGCGTTTCATGGCAGAGCCGTGGAACGAATAACGGGGGCCATCCGTCCTGCGACACAGCATCAGTTTCGAGTGAGGATTCCGATGACCAAGCGCCAAACCAGGACCAGCGACAGCGAAGCGCACACAACGACAGATCACGATATCATCCGCAAATGGGCGGAGGAGCGGGGCGGCAAGCCTGCAACCGTCAAGGCGACCGAAGACGACGATCACGCCGGTATTCTGCGTATCGATTTCGATCCGGCGGACAAAGGCCTCGACCGGATCAGCTGGGACGAGTTCTTCGAAAAATTCGACGAGTCCGGAATTGCGTTCCTTCATCAGGACCACACCAAGGACGGCAAGCTGAGCCGATTCCACAAATTCGTGCGCGGCTAGCCGGGCGGGACGCCGATGTCGATGCGCATGGGGCTGGTGCCGGTGCCGCTCAAGTCCCCGGAGGGCGACTGGGTGGAGGCGATGCGGGCCGGGGATTTCGAGCGGGCCTGGTCCATTAGCGACCGCGATCTTGCAGCACTGTGCCGGACCGGCCCGGCCAAGCATGTCGGTCCGCGCCATTTGCAGCGGATCTGGCGGGGCGAGGAACTCTGCGGGAAGCGCGTGCTCGTTCGCTGTTATCACGGCCTCGGCGACACGATCCAGTTCCTTCGATTCATGCCCGCGCTGCGCAGGATCGCGCGCGAGGTGACCGTCTGGTGCCAACCGGAGCTGTTGTGTCTGGTCGAACGTGTCGAGGGCGTCGACCGGGCGCTGCCGCTCAATGATGGCACGCCGGAGGTGGCATTCGACGCCGACATCGAGATCATGGAAATTCCGCACGCCATCAAGGCAACGCGCGACACTGTCGAGATGCAGCATCCCTACCTGTCGCTCCCGCCCGTAGAGGCAGACGTGCTGCCGGAACACGCCGGAGCACTCGCGGTCGGCGTGGTTTGGGAAGTGGGCGATTGGGACAAGCGCCGCGCCATTCCGGCGGCTCTGCTGCGCATGCTCGGAGGTGAGGGCATAGACCTCTATTCCCTCCAACGGGGACCGGCATCGCGGCAGCTGGGCGAGTTTGGAGCGAAGGACTTCAGCACGTCGGACATCTGTCAGCTCGGCCAGCGGATTCGGCGGCTCGACCTTGTGATTTGTGTCGATACCATGGTTGCGCACCTGGCGGGCGCGCTGGGTATTGAAGCGTGGGTATTGCTGCACGCCGGCTGCGATTGGCGCTGGCCTGCCTCAGGCGACAGATCCTTCTGGTATCCGAGCCTTCGACTGTTCCACCAAGGAATGCCTGGAGGGTGGGCCGGCGTCGTTGAAGAAGTGCGGATTGCGCTTTGCGAGCGTGCGCGCGGCCGCTATCCGAGCGCCGCTCCGACGGGAGGTGGCTGAGTCGCGACCGCCGCCGCTCTGGACGGCGCAGTCCGATCTCTTTCGCGCAATCGTAGATAGCGCGGATCGAAGCCTGCCAAGCGAACCAGCCCAGCCCAGTTCGCGATCTCGATCGTTCGTGATTGCCAGCTCAGGAGGCCGCTGCGGCGCAGCTCCTGAACGGTTCTGTTGGCGTGGACTGGAGAGATGCCGCATGCGGTGGCCAAATCGGACTGGGTGAACGGCGAAGCGATCCGAAAATCCCGGGCAAGACCGACAGCCTGTAAACGAATCGTGATCTCGCATAGCAGATGGGCCACCCGGCCCAGAGCATCCCGGCTGCCCAGGTTCACGGACCAGTTGCGCAGCATCGCGGCGTCGGCCAGCAGCATGAGCTGCAAGGCGCGCGTCATCGACGCAGACAGCGTAACAGCCTCGCGAAAGTACGCGTGCGGAACGAATGCGACCACGGCCGGACCGAGCGTGATCAGATCGGAATCCACCGTGGAATGATGAAAGGTCTGGAGGTCGGGAATATCGCCGGCGACGTGGATCGATGTGATCTGGCCATGGGGGCTTTCGGCATCCTGCCAGGCAAGATAGCCCTGCAACAATACGCAGCACTGCTCGGGTTCGTCGCCCTTGCGCAGGATGTGATGGCGAGCACCATAATGGCCAATCGTGCTCGGCATTTTCGCAAGAAGATCGAGATCGAAGGCCGACAAGTTGGCAATACTCGTCAAGCGGTCAGCCAATTTGGAGAAGACAAATCCGGCTTGCATCACTTACACGCCACCCGGCAATGCTTTGCGGTCCACCCTAGTGGTGAGAGCAGGCGGCGTCATTAACCTGTGATGAACTCGCTGCCTCCAGCGGAACCAAAGTTCCGACACGTCGAACCTGTTTCAGTTGCTTATGCCATGTTCCCGGGCCGCGACGTCAGCTTTCGCAAGCAAAAAAGCCGCCCGGGGGCGGCCAAGTTGGAAGCACTGATCTTCAAGTCTGCGTACTGAAATGATGGTCGGCAGCGCAGGCGCTGCCGCCAGCCCCGGGTCACAATAGCTTGGGATTGCAACTTCTTCGCCCCGGTCCATTCGGATGGTTGCACATTGCCAAGATGCTGCCCATGACTTTTCGGAACGGCATCGGGGTGAATCGGCAACAACATTAACATGGATGATTCGGCGTTCCACTGAGGAACAGGTCTTATCGAAGGCCGCTTTCATCTCGCGCCGTCTGTTGCTCAGGATACCAAGCCGAGGGCGTGTTTGCCAGTTTCGACGTGCGAAAAGCCCAGCCGCGAACGCGAGCGCTACATGCGCTGCCGGCTGCCGGTCTCGTTCACGTTGTCGACGAACATGTTTCTAAACGCCGTCGCGACCGCGGAGATGCCATGGGCACCTTGCATCAAAGCGATCTCACCTTGCTGCTCGTGACGGATGGCGTGGGCCATGATGCGCAGCCGCGGGTCGCCACGGCCGCGCCAGGCTTCGTCGGCCATCTTTACCGCGCCCTTGTGGTGCAAGGTCATCATCTCGACGAACATACGGTCAAATTGCTCGGGGGGAGGCATCGCGGACTTGCTGCATCTGCACCGGTGTCAGATAGCCTGGCATGGTGTCGCGTTCCTCCGCGGTGCAGTCCGGCATTGTTATGCCGAACCAGCTTTGCCACCAATTCTGGAAAATCCTGTTCTCGCCACGCTGGCTTGCGATCATCAGCATCGCAAGTTTCTGCAGGTGCGGATCGCGGGCGTGTTCGGCGCCGAGCAGCGCGAGTTCGATGCCCTGGGCGTGATGCGCGGTCATATGCCGGATGTATGTCTCGTCAGTGTCCTTGTCGTGTCCGATCCAGGCTGGCTGGCGCCCGGTGGCGCCAACGACAGCGAAACAGGCGAGCAGACCGATCACGACAAGCGATCCGGCTCCCCACGCGGCCGCGAAGCGAACGTCACGTGCCGGCGCCTCGTTCTGTGCCCAGCGCAGCCAGACAAACAGCGGATACATCAAGGCCGAGGAGCCGTGCACGAGAAAGCCGATCCAGTACGGCTGCTGAAGCGTGAACAGCGGCTGCCAGAACGGAAACAGCAGCACCAGCACGAACCACTCTGTTGCCGATGAGACGACCGCCCAGGGCACAGCGAGCGCCAGAATGGTCAACGGCCGCAGATCGACCGTCCAGCGCCCGAGCACGCCGAAGAAGACGACCGCCCAGGAGAAATCGGCCCATTGATGAAAGGCGATGCCGCCGATAATCGCACCCCATGTGGGTTCGGCGCTGATCGCCCAATCTCGCGCGGGAATCGCGGCCACCGTCATCCAGTCGACCGCGGCATCGCGGCCGATCCGCGCGGCAAACAACTGGCTGACGATGGTTGAGAAGGTGCTGCTGATCAGGCCGAGTTCAACCGCCGCTATCCAGCGCGATCGTGATCGCCTCACGCGAGCCTCATCTACGATGAGACACCAGCCGTTGCATGATTCGCGAGCTTCTTGGCGCGGTCACGCGCGGCCGGAAGACCTTTCGGGAAGCCGCTGCGGTTTGGATACAGCTTGCGCCTTGCGTCTCGCGGCGGGCGTTTTGGCTTGGTATCCTGTGCCGCCCTGTAATCGAGCATGGCGATGCCCCCGACCATCAGCAGCGCCAGCGCGATATTGCCCTTTCTGGGATTGTCCGATGTCAGCCCCGAGAGGAGAGCAGCGGCATCGAGACCATCACCGCCGACGCGGGCCCACAGGCCAGCATTCTTGTCGACCGACAGCGACATGATTCCGCTGAGAATCTCCCGCACCCCGAAGGCGCGGACGAGCCTCTCGCGACCCTCCATTCCCAAGGTTTCCGTGACGCGCCGGGGCGCCAGCAGCTCCATCGCACCGAGACCGATACTGAACCAGCCGAGGGCTCGGGCGAGCTGGTCTTCGGGGCGCTTCAGGCTCCGACCGCCTTCGATGATCTGCGGGTCGCCTTTGGTACGGACAATGTTGGAGAAGTGAAACATGGCGATCACGCTCCTTTAGGGCTTCAGCACGACCTTGACGCAGGAGTCCCGCTTGTCGCGGAACACCTGGTACATCTCGGGGCCTTGCTCCAGCGGCACGGTATGGGTGATGACAAAGGACGGATCGATCTCGCCCTGCTCGATGCGGCGGAGCAGGTCGTCGGTCCAGCGGTTGACGTGGGTCTGCCCGGTCCGCATCGTCAGCCCCTTGTTCATGAAGGCGCCCATCGGCATCTTGTCGGAGAAGCCGCTGTAGACGCCTGGTACCGAGATCACGCCGCCGGGCCGGCAGACATAGATCATTTCGCGCAGGACGTGCGGCCGATCACTTTCCAGCATCACCATCTGCTTGGCACGGTCGAGCACGGTATCGGGCTGCGAGGCCATGACGTGCGCCTCCATGCCGGCGCAATCGATGCACTTCTCGGGTCCCTTGCCGTCGGTGAGCTCGTTCAGCCGCTCGACCACGCTTTCAGTCTCGAAATTGATGGTCGTTGCTCCGCCTGCTTCCGCCATGCTGAGCCGTTCGGGCAGGCAATCGATGGCGATCACCTGATTGGCCCCGAGCAGGATAGCGCTGCGGATCGCCATCTGGCCGACGGGGCCGCAGCCCCAGATCGCGACCGTGTCGGTCGGCACGATGTCGCACTGGACCGCGGCCTGCCAGCCGGTCGGGAAGATGTCGCTGAGAAACAGAAGCTGCTCGTCCGGAATCCCGTCGGGCACCTTGATATGGGTGGCATCGGCAAAGGGCACGCGAAGATATTCGGCTTGCCCGCCGGGATAGCCGCCGGTCAGATGGGTGTAGCCGAACAGGCCCGCGGTGGTGTGGCCGAAGACCTTGTCCGCGAGATGCTTCTTGCGGTTCGTCGTCTCGCAAACCGAGAAATTTCCGCGCTTGCACTGGTCACATTCGCCGCAGATGATGGTGAAGGGCACGACGATGCGGTCGCCTTTCTTCAGCTTGCCGTCGACTGCCCCGCCGACCTCGACGACTTCTCCCATCGTCTCGTGGCCCATGATGTCCCCGGGCAGCATGCCGGGGATGAAGTTGTGGAAGAGGTGAAGATCCGAGCCGCAGATCGCGCAGCTCGTCACCTTGATGATGGCGTCGCGCGGATCCTGGATCTCGGGATCGGTGACGGTGTCGCAGCGAATGTCCTCCTTGCCGTGCCAGACCAGCGCCTTCATGTCCTTCCTCCGGCTCAAACTACGAAGCTTCTAAGTCCAAGGTTTTGCGATGGTTGCTAGGTTCATCCCAAAATCTTCGGAGGCCGCCGGAGAGGCCGGCCCCGAGCGCGTGTGGTGGCGAGATGGACACAAAGCGCGGCCAGAGCAAAGACCAGAAAGACACCCGGCGCTGATTTCGCGTCGTGGTCGCTTCTATCTCGCCGGCTGAAGCCAAAGGCTGCGTCAAGGGTGCCATCGTCGGCGGCGCCGCCGGCCACATGGCTGGGCACGCAAGCTCGGGGCCGCGCCGGATGCGCCATCGGCTACAGCGAGGCCAACAAGCAGAACCTGAATAACTCCAACGCCCAGGCGCCAACGCTCCAGGGGCGCACGCCTCGCTATATCGATGCCTGCTTGATTCGCTCGCGGCTAAGCGGCAGGTCCCTTATCCCTTTGCCGATCGCGTCCGCAACCGCGTTGGCGACCGCCCCGGCCGCAGGGCCTTGGCCGGTTTCGCCTGCACCAAGGAAAGGCAGCCCCGGCCGATCGATGAGGTGGACTTCGACGCTGTCCGGCACCTGCGCGAACCGCATGATCGGATAGGTGGACCAGTCGATGCTGGTGATGCGCGTGTCGTCGAAACTGACACTTTCGTACAGAGTCCAGCTCGCCGATTGCAGGATCGCTCCCTCGACCTGGTTGACCAACCCGTCGGGATTGACGATCTGCCCGCTGTCGACGGCCGCAACAGCGCGCGCGAGCCGCGCCTGGCCGGAGTCGCGATCGACCTCGACTTCAGCCGCAATCGCGCAATAGGCCGCGAGGTTCTTGTACCTGGCGAACGCGAAGCCGCGGCCGCGGCCGGTATTCCTTTGATAGCTGCTCCAACCGAATTTCTCCGCGGCAGCTGTGACGACGTCCCGCGCGCGCGAATCCTCCAGGTGCCTCAGGCGGAATTCGACGGGATCTTGGCCCGCGGCCTTGGCAAGCTCGTCCATGAAACTCTCGATCGAGAACACGTTCATGTAGGCGCCGAGTGCCCGCAACGCGGAGACACGGAGCGGCATCGTCGGCAAAAAGTGATGCGCCACGCGTGCATTCGGAAAATTGTACAGCGGGATCGCATTGCGATCGCCGCCTCCCTCGGGCAACGGCAGCGGCTTCGGTGCGGGGGCGGCAAACGCATCGGTGATGTGCTGGGCCGCCAGCAGCGAACCGGCGCCGCCCGGCCGCATCGAATGCGTGTTGCTCCAGACTTCATGATGCCAGTCGCGGATCGCTCCGTCTTCTCCGAGGCTGGCCGCCAGATGTGTGACCATCGCAGGGCCGTAAGGCTCCCAGCCATGCTCCTGCTCGCGCATCCACTGAACACGCACCGGCACACCGGGATAGGCGCGCGCGATCAGCGCGGCGTCCGCGGCTGCATCATCGGCGCCGTTGTGCCCGTAGCAGCCGGAGCCTTCAATACGGAGCTTTTTCCGAAGGTGCGCAGCATCGTCTCCGCGCACGAGTTCGATGCCATGGCGGAGGACTTCGGGCGTGACGAACGGCGCAAGTTCGGAGAGGACGGATTTGAGAGGTTTGTCGCGCGGGTGACGGCGATCGAGGAGGCGCTCGGGATCCATGATCTTGCCCGGTTCACGCCCGCCTGAGCCTGGCTCACCCGACCTAAAAGTTTCGGCAGGTCTCGCTTCGTGCGCGCATAGCGACTTATGTCTTGCGGTGGCACATAGGCGCGTGCCGTCACCGGTGTGAACCATGCAATTTGTATATCCGAGCATATCCAGCCGCTCTGCGGCCATCCGTGCGAGGGGTTCTGGCGAGTCGGGATGCGATTGCCGCGGCATAGCCCGACCTGGTGCCAATCTCGAGCACCTTATCGGTCGATTTCAGCTCGGCCGCATCGAGCATCGCTGCGACGATATAGGGCTGCGAGATGGTTTGATCGTGGCGATCGGCAGCGCGCTGTCCTCATACGCGAACTCTTTGAAGCCGACTTCCACAAACCGTTCTCGTGGGACCCGTCGCATGGCATCCAACACGCGATGGTCGCGAATTCCGCGGCCGTCGTTGCAGCGCTCCACCGCAACATCAGTCCGAATTCGGGGAATTGCGATTCCAACAAGGCTGGCATCCCGTGAGCCTCACGGCATCAACAGCTTCGGATCAGCTAACATGACAGCAACTGTTCATAGACCCGGCAGTAATCATTAGCCATTCGCCGCGCGGTGAACCGTTCTTCAAAGCGCTGTCGTATGGTTCGGCGGTCAAGCGACAGCAGTCGAGGAATTGCTGCAACAGCTTCGTCAACCGTGTCGACAAGCAGGCCCGTTACGCCTGGTTCGACGATCTCCGAAGTCGAACCTCGCCTGAACGCGAGGACAGGCGTTCCACAGGCCATGGCTTCAATCAACACCAGGCCGAAGGGCTCCGGCCAGTCAATAGGGAACAGTAACGCAGCGGCCTCGCCGAGGAACGGCGCTTTTGCCTCTTCTCCGATCTCGCCAACAAAGTCGACGCTGGAATCGCGCAGCAACGGCTGGATGGCCTCGTTAAAGTAGGTTTCGTCCACCGGATCTATTTTTGCCGCGATTCTCAGCCGCAAGCCGGCGCGCCTCGCAATCTCGATCGCCAAGTCGGGCCGCTTCTCCGGGCAAATCCGACCCAGGAATACGAGATGGTCTTTGTGGGCTGCAAAACTCGGACGAAGCAGATCTTTCGGCAGTCCATGGTAGATGGTCGAAACGAAATTGGCGCAAGAGATGGGTTTGCGCTGCTCCTCGGAAATGGAGATCAATGGCATGTCGTTGAATGTCGAATACAAGGTCTTGAGATCAGGCAGGTCCTGGCGACCATGCAAGGTGGTCAAAGTCTTGCGGGCAATTCCGCGAAAGATCGGAAAATGAAACTGATCTATATGGAAGTGTAGGAGATCAAATTCCTCGGCACGCTGTCGGACACGTTCAAGCATCACCAAATGGTAGGGAATGACGTCGGTCACGTCCGTCTTAAGCCGAAGCGGATCATCTGTGCAGGGAGACAGATCGGCCCGCGTCTTGGAATTTCCGCTCGCAAAGAGCGTGACCTTGTGACCCAGAGCGACAAGCTCCTCCGTGAGATAGCTGACGATGCGCTCAGAGCCGCCATAGCTTTGCGGAGGTACACTTTCCATCAGAGGTGCGATCTGAGCAATCTTCACGGCATCTCACCTCTTTAAGAAGTTCTGAAAGGGAAGGGATCGCGGTTCCCGTACGCTCAGCGCTTCGACTGCATGCGCAGTGATAATTTGAGGCCATTGTGTCCGTTCCATTCTCTCCGAGCCATTCGACGAACCCCGGTTTCGAGAATTGAAGATGACCGTCGGCCTCCTGCTTCAGGCCGGGGCGCAGATCGTGCTCTTCTGCGGTTCGGACTTCCGGTCATTGCCGCACCTTCCTGACCGGACATGGAGTCTGACTTCTTTGCAAAGTCCCTGGTCGGCGCGCAGAACGCTCCGGCTGGATAATTCTTGCTTGGCGACTTTAGCGAGCGGCTGAAACACAGGTCCGGAATCTCAGGAACCGGGCGCACGCGAGCCCGTTCGATCCAATGATGACCATGGCCGCCAGCGCATCTGCAAAATCCAAGAAAGTCGTCTATGCCGCCGTCCTCGGCAACTTCCTGGTGGCCGTCAGCAAGCTGGTGGTAGCCCTGCTCTCCGGCAGCTCTTCCATGCTCAGCGAAAGCGCGCATTCATTTGTCGATACCGGCAATGAGGGATTGCTGCTTTACGGCTATTACCGCTCGCGCCGCGCGCCGGACCGAACGCACCCCTTGGGCTACGGCCGGGAACTCTATTTCTGGAGTTTTGTCGTCGCGCTGTTGCTGTTTGCCCTGGGAGCGGGGATTTCTGTCTACGAAGGGATCTCGCATCTCGCAGACCCTTCCCCGATCGAGAACGTCACGGCGAACTATCTCGTCCTTGCATTGTCGGCCCTGTTCGAAGGCGCCTCATGGTGGCTGGCGCTTGCCACGTTCCGGACGGTCAAGGGCGAACTCAGCTATTGGGAGGCTATCAGACGCAGCAAAGACCCGCCCTCATTCATGGTGCTTCTGGAAGATACCGCCGCCCTGATCGGTATTTCGATCGCGGCCCTTGGCATTTATCTGGCAGACCGCCTAGCGAGCCCTGCCTTTGACGGCGTTGCTTCGATCCTGATCGGCACCATGCTCGGCGCCATGGCCCTGATCCTTGCCAGAGAGAACAAGGAACTGCTGATCGGCGAGCGCGCCCATGAGGCGATCAGCGATTCGATCCTTGCGCTGGCCTCGAGCCAACCGGGTGTCGAAAAGGCAAATGGTGCGCTTACCGTTCATCTTGCGCCGGATCAGATCGTCGTCACGCTCAGCCTCGAATTTTCCGACAGCCTGCGCACACCCGAACTCGAACAATGTGTGGAAGCGCTCGAGCGGCGCATTCGCGCCAAGCATCCCGAGGTTGTTTCGCTGTTCGTCAAGCCGCAGACCGCCCGGACCTTTCATGCCGCCCGCCAACGCAGATTCGGCTAGCGCCTCGACGAGACTGTACCGTGACCGGCGACGGTTGCGGACGCTTAAGAACGGGCTTGAACAGCCTAGTTGGTGCCCCCCGGCCGGCAATCGCCTTGCACCACGACAAATTGAATTTAAACGATTTTTCGTCACTATTTGCTTCCAATGCCAACACGATGACGCGCGGCATTAACTCGCGAAAATAAGGCAGCAAACTCCTCGGGAGCGGACGCGGCCCATGCCGTTCTGGTCTCCACAATCGCCCCGATCGGAATCGAACCCGGCTCTGACTCGAAGTACTGGCGGCGGGGTCGACCTAACGTAATATCGCGGTCAAGGTAAGGGTCTTCTCATGCCTACCCCATCTTCGTGCCCCAACGATGCCTAGCCAAACACTTACCTCGTGCTGGATGACTTCGGGGATCGACTCGGTTGCGATTGGCGCGAGACCGACGTCTAAAGCGTTGACCGCGCGACACTGATCCGCGATCTGATCGAGGTCCAGTGACGATGGCGGGCAATGTCCGACGACACCCTGAAGGGGCTGCGGATCATGGGCTGCGATACTGGCCGCGGCTGCGACCATACGCGCAGCCTGCCGCCTGACCGCGTTGACCCTGCTCAACGAGGAGGGCGCGCTCGGCGGCAATGGAGCGGAAGCCCAGCTCGCGCGCGACACCTAGAAAAATGTTCGGCGGTGCGACGAGGTGGTGCGGTGCCAGCTTGGCAAAGCCAATCGTCCTGATTTGGCATTGTCGCTCGATTCCGCCGCCGCACGGGCTATGGAGCTGACCGACCGGGCGACGCTATGAAATGGTCTCGCGAAGCGACGGAGCTCTTCGTCACGACGAAGACCGGTCATCCGAACCGGAAAGCCGAAGCCTTGCTGAGGCAGTAATTGATTGCCTTGGTCGTGTCGTTGTTCCTGGAGAGCTCGGCGCGCCGCTCGCGCAGCCAGCTCTGCAGCTCGTTAATCAATGGGCGGCTGCGCTCCTGGCGCACGCGCAGGCGCTCTTGTGGCGCAAGACCGTAGATCTCGCGCTCGATGGCGAACAGGACATCGACGCGCTTGACTGCCTCGGCCGCAATCGGCGCCTTGCTGAGCCGCGCGAGATCAAAGAACTTGCGCCTGCAGTGTGCCCAGCACGCGGCCTCGATGATCGCGCCGCCTTTACGATTGGCCTCGTAGAGCCTGCCAAAGCCAGCGTAGGCGTCGGCCTGCATCAGACCGGCATAGCCCGTCAGATGCTGCTCCGGATGCGCACCGCCACGACGGGCGAATAGAAGAACACGGCCGCCGGCGGATCGGGCCCGGCAAACGGACGGTCGTCACGGACGTAGGTCCAGAGCCGGCCGGTCCGGGTCTTGCCCTTTGCCAGGACCGGCACCGTGGTGTTGTCGTCGGCGTGGATGCGCTCGGCCGCGAAGACATTGACTCTGGATTGCATCGACCAGCGGCATCAGGGTTGCCGCCGCAGCGCCTACCCAGTCGGCGAGCGTTGAGACATCGAGATCGATGCCTTCACGCTGGTAGACTTCGCTCTAACGATGGAGCGGCAGGTGCAGGCCGTACTTAGCAAAGAGGACATGGGCCAGCAGCTTGAGTCCTGCACGCCCGCAAAGCATCTTGATCAGCTTGCCGCTTTTGTCACGGAACACATAGAGGTCGCCGCCGTGCGGGTCTCGCGTGAACGCTTCCTGCACCAGCAAGATCCAGCGAGTGCATGCCGCGATGCATGTCGGTGTGGCCAGTCGCAATCCATACCCGAACGCCCGACGCAATGGGGATCACCAAGGCGTCCATCTGCCAACGCCGCCACGGCGGCCTTCAGCGTCGCCGCGTCGACCGTACCCGTGATCCGCATCCGAGCCCCGGCCGCAAACTCGATCTCGATCGCGCCGCCGCCGACTCGTATCCACCACTTCAAGCCGTTCGAGTTGGACACTGCGCCTATCGCTGTCCATAGGGACAGTTCTCAACAACACGGCTATTCTGCAAGGCGGCCTTCACCGGAGCGATACAGATTTGGACGGTCTCGTGTTCTTGCTACTGCAAGGGAGCGGTTTTGCGGGCGGCCGCCTCAAGGGGCAGCGAGCCAGATCCGTCCAATGATGGACTGGAGCGAGAGTTCAAGTTTTCAATCGATTAGAAGGCGCCGTGTGGCGATGTGTGCGCCGGCAGATCAAGAAAAATCACACCACAGCCAACGTGAACGGACCGCTAACGCACCCCCGTGAGCAGCAAGCAATCTCCCGCTCCTCTTTCGTTTGCTGGTTGACTTGTAAGGCAGCGCACTTTCGTACATCATTACGCATGCCAGTCTGAGATCAAACGATCACAGACATGATGTGGCTTCGCACCACCGTTTTCCAACTCTTCGACATGACCGCGCGGCAGCCAGCGCTCGGCTAAGGTGACGAGATCGGGCCCCATTTCGCGGATACTTCTTGCGAAGCCCGCGGCCGTCCTCGCGAGTGGCGCCTTGCCAACACGGTGAGCGTCACGACGGATCGGCCTTCCCCGGAGGTACTCCCGAATTCCCGGCGCATCGCCGCGGCCTGAGATTATAAATCATCCCGTTGGCATCGCCAGATTCATCTCGAGGAAGGAATTTCCCATGTTGAAGCGCTACATCAAGACCACGGAAGCGTTGAAGCGTCTGCGCACGGACCAGGACGGCGTGGTGTCGTTCGAGTACATCATCGTCGCGGCTTGCATCATCGGGGCAGTGACCGCTGCGTTCGGTACGGGAGCAGGTGGTGCTATCGCGACGGCTCTGACTGGCGGGATCACCGCTATCACCGCAGCTTTCACCGCGGCGGTATAATACAGCATCTCGCCCCAGAGGGGGGCATCGGAATCTGGCCCCCCTCAGCATTTATCCATGAATTGGATTGCTCTCACAGCCTCGCTTCTGAAAGGCTTGGCTTCGGGCCAAAGAACGTGTCTTCCCATGTTGAGGCATCGCGTTAAGTCCACGGACGCGTTGAAGCGTCTGCGCACCGATCAGGACGGCGTGATGTCTTTCGAATACGTAATGGTTGCGGCTTGTGTCGTTGGCTCAGTGAGTGCCGCGTTCGGCACTAACGCTGGTGGAGCTGTCGGGACGGCTCTGACGGGCGCGTTTGGCGCTATCAGCGCGGCCGTCGCAAGCTAATACCGCCGTCTGGGTCCATGGAGGCACAGGAGATCTGGTTACCACATTGTTAAGGCGTGCGTCGATGAGTTGGATTGTTTCCATAGCCTCGTTTCTCGAAATCCTTTTGTTGCTCTATGTCGCAACGATCGATGTCGCGACACGATTGATCAGCAACGAAATCTGTCTGGCGCTGGCGCTGTTGGGGATCGCTGGTCAATTGGACAGCCCGATGCAACTCGTCGAATCCCTGATCGCCGCGGCGATCCTGTTCCTGCTGCTGTTCGTCATCTACCAGAGGGGACTGATTGGCGGCGGCGACGTCAAGCTGCTGGTTGCTTTGGCGATTGGTCTCCCGCTGACGAGCGTGATTCAGTTGTTGACAATTACCGCGCTGGCCGGCGGCGTTGTTGCGCTGGTGCATCTGATGATGCGCTTCCTGCCATATCCCAGACCAGCGCCCGCTGGATCGTCGCTCGTACGCCGCGTCTACGCGATCGAGCGTTGGCGCCATTTGCGACATGCGCCGCTACCTTACGGGGTTGCCATAGCGTGCGGCGGCATCTGGACGGTGTTCAGCAAAGGACTTTGACATGTCATCAGTTTTGCGCCTCTCGATCATCATGGTGTTTTTCTTCGCAACCGTCGCGCTTGGGCTTATCGCCTACAGCATGAACCTGCCGAAAGCACAGATCCCGGTCGTGCAAGTCACGGAGAGCACGCCGGCGCCTCCCACCGTCGGGTACTTTGTCGCGGTACACCCGCTACCGAGAGGGACACTCGCCCGAGATGAAGATTTCGAGGTACGCTCGGTGCCGCCGGAACGTGTTCCCGCAGGCGCGATCCTTGATACGCCCGACGCCAAGATCGGACTTCGCGGATCTTTGGTACGCAACTTCCTCGACACCGCCAGTCCCGTCACATCAAAAGACATATTGCGCCCCCGCGAACGAGGTTTTCTCGCGAGCGTCCTGGCACCGGATACCCGTGCCGTCAGCATCAACGTCGACGCCGCGTCTGGTGTCTCGGGCCTGATCTGGCCGGGTGACTATGTGGATCTCGTGTTGACCCAGGAGTCGACGACGGTGGCCGAGAAGCCAAATCCAGACTACCAGCATGGCACCCTGAGCGAAACCGTTGTTCACAATGTTCGAATCGTCGCGGTTGACCAGGAGATTGTGCAAGGTGGCTCAGCCAGCAACGCCACGGCCGGTAAGCTAGCGCACACCGTATCGTTGGAGCTTGCGCCAGAGCAGGTCAAGAGAGTCACAGTCGCAGCACAGCTCGGAAAGCTCTCCTTGGCTGTACGGGCAGCGGTCGATCGACAGGACCTGGGGGATACGGACGCGACGGTGGTGGTCTATGCACGCAATAGCGGCACGAAATACTCAGTCAAGAGAGACGATACAGGGAACACGCGCACGCTGCTGAGCGGCGATGTGTTGCCGGCAATTGGCCGATCAACGCCGGTCGCTTCGGCCGTATCGTCACCTCGGTAAAGGGAGGCAGTGGTGATCGCTAACATAGCCGTAGTCAGTCCGCCTGAAGCACCTGCGTCTGTTGTAACGCGCGACCGTATCGTCTGTTTCGTAAACGACGAGCTTAGTGCGGCGGCTCTGCGCAAAGGCCTCGAAGGTAGCAATTTATCGATCCGGCGTGGCACGATCCGCAATGCCATACGGATGCTCGAAACCGATACCGATTTAGCCGCTTTGGTGACGGACATCAGCGGGATCGATGATCCATTTACCGAGCTGGAAAGGTTGGCCGGCGTCTGCCCACCCGATGTTCGAGTGGCTCTGATCGGGGAGAGCAGGGAGATCACCTTCTACCGCGAGCTTATGGAAATCGGCCTGACGGAGTATCTGCCGAGGCCGCTGACGCGCGATATGGTGCTGGACAAGCTGCGCCCGAAGCTGCTTGGCGACGTGGTGCCAGGTCCGACCGATCGTGGCGGGCATGTGATCTCGATCTGTGGTGCGCAGGGGGGCGCCGGAGCAACGAGTATAGCGATCAATCTCGCACTCCAGCTGGCCGAAACCACCAAGGCCAAGGTCGCGCTGCTCGACCTTCATCTCCAAGGTGGCGAAACGGCAGTGATGCTGGGTGTTCAGCCCGGGCCAGGACTGCGCATCGCGCTGGAAAATCCGATGCGGGCCGACACGTTGTTCCTCGAACGCGCGGCAATTGATGTCAACGAGCGAGTTTGCCTGATTTCCGCCGATGAGGAATTGGATGCGCAGCTGAACATCACCGAAGCGGGAGTGAGACACGTGCTGGGTCTGCTCCGTCAACGGTTCAATTACATCGTCGTCGATGTCCCGGTGCCATTTCCGCCATCCATCTATCCGGTAATCACTCTTTCTCGGCACGTGATGGTGTTGCTGGAAGCAGAAGTGACCGGACTTCGTAACGCTCATGCACTACGCGCCGCCGTCACCAACATCGCCGGCAAGGATCGGGTCTTTACCTTGCTCAACCGTGCCGATCGTGCCGGAGGCCTTCCGAGGGCCACGATTGTCAAGGCCCTGGGCGCAGAGCCAGACATGGTGATTCCCGATCTCGGGAAGGGGATGACCCAGGCGGTCAATCTCGGAATTCCAGCTCTCAAGCACGTGTCAGGACTGCGCCGTCACCTCGCTCCGATTGTACGGGAGATCACGGGTGTCGGCGCCGAGCGGAAGGGACGGTTGAGGAGGCTGCTCGGGCTATGAAAAAGTTTGGTAGGCGCGAAGACGACACGCCGGCTCGTTTGCCCGCATTGACGCCAAGCTTGCCTGCGTCGATGCCGAGCTCGCCGGCATCTGCGCCAAGCTTGCCTGCATCTCCAAGGCGCGACGAACCTTCTACCCAGCGGCCGGTGATGCCGGCTTCGCTGCGCGAACGGGTCATCGAGCAGATTGAACCGTCGGTGGCCGGAACTGTTTCTCGCGATGTCCTTCGGCGGCAGATCGAGGAAATCATCCACGGAATCGCTAACGAGGAACGGCTCGAACTGTCAGGCCGCGAGCAGTTTCAGCTGGCGGACGAGATCGCGGACGACATGACCGGCTACGGGCCTCTGCGTCCGCTTCTGCTGGATCAATCGATCAACGACATCATGGTCAACGGACCGAATAACATTTATGTCGAGCGAAACGGCAAGCTGGAACGGATCGCGGTACGATTCCGCGACAATGATCACATCGCATCGGTGGCGCAGAAAATTGCAGCGCAAGTCGGGCGCCGAATTGACGAATCCAGCCCGATGGTGGATTGCCGTTTGCCGGACGGCAGCCGGGTCAACATCATCTTCCCGCCGCTGGCGATTCATAGCCCCTGCATTTCGATCCGAAAATTTCCGAGCCGCCGCTTGGATACGGCCGGCATGATCGCGAACGGTTCGATGACCGCGGCCGTTGGACAGTTGCTGGAAATTGCCGCCCGATCCCGACTCAATGTTCTGGTCTCCGGCGGTACCGGTTCCGGCAAGACGACGCTGCTCAACGCCATGAGCCAATTCATCGATCACAGTGAGCGGATTGTCACCATCGAGGATGCAGCAGAGTTGCAGCTTCAACAGCCCCACGTGATCAGCCTGGAGACCCGACCTCCGAGCCTGGAAGGTACGGGGCAGGTGACACAACGCGATCTGGTGTGGAACGCGCTGCGGATGCGTCCTGACCGGATCGTCGTAGGCGAGGTGCGTGGCGCTGAGGCGTTCGATATGCTGCAAGCGATGAACACCGGCCATGATGGTTCGATCTCCACGGTGCATGCCAACAGCGCCCGCGACGCAATGACCCGTATTGAAAACATGGTGCAGATGGGACAGCCAAATCTGCCGCTGCGGGCGATCAGGTCTCAGATTGTCGCTGCGCTGGATCTCATCGTGCAAGTCGAGCGCATGCGGGATGGACAGCGTCGCGTTATCCAGATCAGCGAGGTGATCGGGCTGGAAGGCGAGGTGATCACCACCAATGACATCGCGGTGTTCGAGTACGAACACGAGGATGTTCACGGGCGGTTATCGGGCACCTACAGGTCCACCAACGCAGTCCCAAAATTCAAGAGCCGTCTCAACTATTATGGGCTCGATCGAGCCTGGGCTGAGGCTATGAGGCAGCTATGATGCTGGAGTTTTTGACCACCAGTGACCTTGTGCTCCTGGTATGCGCAGCAGCCATGACGTTGTGGCTCGACGCACGACAACGACGCATCGATCGTCAGGTAACGATAGCTCTGCCAGTTTCAGATTCGGCGAACCTGCCCTCCATTCGTCGGTTGGAGACCGGGTCCCGCTGGCAGGTTCTCTTCCGCATAGTCAGTTACGAGGCCGGGGTGGCTTACGCTTGGCACCCCGCGTATGTGTTATTTGCCGGTGTGATCGCAGCAGCCGCAATCCTTTATGCCAACAGCGTGCTGAAAGTTTCTGACCTCTACGCGTTTGCGGCGGCTGTAATCGTAGCGATCATGGTGGTGCGAGGTCTGTTTGGATGGCAGCGACATCGCCTCGCCAGCCAACTGTTTCGACAGCTACCCGACACGATCCAGCTGGTGACAAGTACTGTTCGATCCGGGCTGCCGGTGACCGAGGCATTTCGCACCATTGCTCGCGAGATGCCGCAACCAACAGCTGGGCAGTTTGCCATCGTGTGCAGCGAGGTGAGTATGGGGAGACCTCCAGAGGAGACCATCGAAGCTGTCTATCGGCGAACGCAAGTGGCAGAGTATGGGATCTTTGCGGTCACACTTGCAGTCCAGCTGAAGTCAGGTGGCAGTTTGACCGAAACCTTACAAACTCTGGGAGATACTGTGAGGCAGCGTGTTGCGCTCGCTGCTCGCGCGAAGGCGCTGGCTGGAGAAGTGATTTTTTCCTCACGAGCGCTTTCACTGTCGCCCATCATTGTAGGTGGGCTGCTATACGCGATCAATCCGGTAACAGTCGATCTGCTGATCTATGATCCGACGGGAAACAGGCTCCTGGCTTACGCAGCAGCCTCAGTGATTATCGGGTCTCTTGTGATACGTTGGATGGTCAGAAGGGAAACAGAACTATGACCTTTGGTCTCAGTTTGGTGGCCCTCGCCATAGCTCTTGCGACTGTGACCTTCGTGTTGATTATCCACGAACTACACATTCGTGCGTTGAACATACGGGTGTCAAACGCCGTGTTGGGCCTGCCTGGTCGGTCAGCGTCCCTCCAGGACATGACCGGTTGGCTTTCGTCGCTCGGCATGCGGTATCGGCGGTTCTACACTGCGGAAAATCTGGACCAGCTCCGAACCATCGTTCAATCGTCGGGATTGAATCCTCATCGAACCTTGTCGATCTGGATCGGTGTCAAAACTGTCAGCATGTTCTTGTTTCCGATCATTGCCTTGCTTGTTGCGCAGCTTCTCGGGAAGCCACTGACTGATGCGCTGATCTTCGGTCTCATTGGCGTGGTGATCGGAATTATGGGACCGCGGTTGATCCTGTTGGTGCTGAGGCGGCGCTTTAATGCTGCCATTCGGCTTGGCACGCCGGATATGATCGACTTGCTCGTTGTCTGCAGCGAAGCGGGAATGGGTTTGGAGAGTGCGCTGGAACGAGTAGCGCAAGAAATGAACCAGACCAATCCCGCCATGGCCCGGGTTTTGTACGGCCTTCTTGATGATCTGCGGATATTGCCAAATCGCAGCGAGGCATTCGAGAAAGTGGGATTGACGTCGGAAGGACTTCGCCGGTTCGGCACCATGGTTAGTCAAAGCATGCAATACGGAACGCCACTCAGCCAGGCTCTGCGCAGTATCGCTATCGACCTCCGGCGAGAACGCATTACCAATTTGGAGGAAAGGGCGCACAAGCTGGGTGCCAAGCTGACTATTCCGATGGTGCTGTTCTTGCTTCCAGCCATGTTCGTCATCTTGGGTGGAAGCCCGTTTCTGCACCTCGTGCGTACATTCTCCAGCATCGGGGTGAAGTAAGCCATGAGCACGGTTACCCTGTCGAAGAATCGGTCTTACGAGTGGATGATGCAGGTGCTCGGAAGCCTGTGGTTCATGCTGTTGGCACTTTGCGTGGCCACCAGAATTGGGTCGTTTACCGATCCCTGGCCATCGCTTCTGTCGAGCTTTTGCCTTGCCATCTTTTACATGCTCCTGGCCGTGTTGATCATGACGAGGTCACCGGCAAAGGCGCATGCGGATGGGCTACTGCCCAGGATAGCTGCGTTCGTCGGCTCCTATTTGCCGTGGACGATCTCCTTCTTCGGCAAAACGGACCAAGCGCTGCCGAACTTGCTCTCCACGGCCTGCGTGCTGATGGGCATGATGATGATGCTTGTCACCATCCGACATCTGGGGCGGTCGTTCAGCCTGATGCCGCAAGCGCGTTCGGTGGTGCAGTCTGGTCCCTATCGATGCATCAAGCATCCGCTCTACTTCGCGGAAGAGATCGTGATCGTGGGCGTGGTGCTGCAGTATCTGACACCGCTCACGGTGATCGTGCTGGTCCTGCATATCGGCGTCCAGCTCTGCCGAATTCTTTATGAAGAAGACCTGCTTCGGCGCACTTGCCCGGAGTATTCCAGTTACGAAGCATCGCGTTGGAGATTGGTCCCTTATGTTTGGTGAGCGGCTATGCGTGGGCGAATTGTCATGGGAATCGTTCAAATCGCTCGTGCTCGGAGTCGGCCCCCGAGCCCGGTGAGTGTCAGTCAGGGCAAAGGCGGGAGCCGGCGAAAATCGCTCGTCGCGGATCAGCGCGGTGCCGCTGCGCTCGAGATGATGTTCGTTTACGTTATCCTGGTGTCAAGCCTGCTCATGCCACTCGCCGACCTGGCTGGCGCTGGTTTTCGGTTTGTATCCGCATGGGAGGCATTGCGCGCCTTCGGGCAAAGTATCCAGTACAACCCGCCACAGGACGTGACCTCTTGGGCAAGCTGGAAATCGGCGCTCCCCACTTCCGTGTCGGGTTATCCCATCAACAATCTCCAGGTCGCTTGCAGCGATACCATGGCTGCCTGCTCCGCATCCAACTCTGGTTCGCCCAAGCACTATACGTACACGACGACCGTCACCGTGGCGCCCATCGTGCTGAGATCGGTGATCTGTCGGAGCGGCAACGCCAATCCTTGTTCGTTCACACTCGCTTACGCAGAACGGTTTCAATAGGAGTGTTCCATGCGTGGCTTGCTTCGCTCTCGTCGTGGTGCCGCCGCGTTCGCGACCGTCATCGCCCTGGTGCCGCTGATAGGGGTAGTCGCACTCGGAGGCGAAGCGGGATCGTGGTACGTCACCCATCAACACGCGCAAAATGCCGCTGATGCGGCTGCTTATTCGGGTGCCACGCAACAATTGTGCTTATCGGATCCATCATCGTGCACGGTTACGCAAACAGTGGACTATCGCGGAAAGCAGGCCGCGGCCCAGAACTCGTTCTGCAACACAGGCGGCACCTCCTATCCTGGGTCCCAGTGTAGCAGCAGCCTTCAGTCAGGAATTTCGCAGACTGTCCAGATCGCTTCCCTCACGTCATGGAAGGGGACGGCCGGAACTTACGTTCAGGCCACTGTCAGCCAGCAACAGCCGGCATACCTTGCAAGAGTGCTCGGCTTGTCCACTGTCAATATTGGCGCGATAGCCGTGGCCAAAGTGCAGATCGTGGCGGCGCCGCCCTGCGTCCTGGCATTGACAGGCTCCATCAGTTTCCAGGGCAGCCCGAGAATAGATGCGCCGAATTGCGGCATGGCCTCTAACGCCAGGGCAGCGAATGCAATCAACTTCACCGGCGGCGGGATGACCATGAATCTCGGCTCGCTGTCGACTGTCGGCGGCTGCACGGGTGCTGCATCGTTCTGTGATAAGGCTTTGAAGTACTTACCAACCCCGACCCTCAATCCTTTCTCTGCGCTCGACGGCGTCCTCACTACGTTGTGCGGAGCGAACCCCACGCTTCCCGCCACTTGCGGCCTCCCAAATTGCGGAGGGTCGACGCTCGTCGCTTACACGGCTGCAACCCCATGTACGAATGGTGTGGGTGGTGGGAGCAACAATGGCCTCCACATCACAAGCAATACCCCCGAAAATCTTTGCGGGGTATACTTCATCTCGAATATTCTAAAAATCACAGGAACCCCCCAGATCCAGAACTCAAGTACGTGTACGACGGGAGTGACCTTCATTCTGTTGCCGGGGGCTTCGATAAGCAACCAAGGGAATGCGCTAATCAACATTACGGGGCCGACAACTGCCCCTACTACGTCGTCGCTTCCCCCGGCCCTACGGTCTCAAGCTAGCTTATTCCAAGGTATGGCTATTTACGATGCCTCGGCGACCGATGTGACCTTCGGTGGAAACACTAACATCAACTTGAAAGGGAACATCTACGCTCCGAACGCAGCAGTGACATTCCAGGGCAATCCGACTATGAGCTTTTCCGGGGGCAGCTGTGGCCAGTTGATCGCCAAGTCAGTCTCGTTCAACGGCAATGCCACCTTCGACACGACAGGGTGCCCGTGGCAAACGAAGCTGCCTAAAAGCCAGTATGTCCAGTTGGTGCAGTGATGAGAAAGCTCGATCAGCGTGGCATCGGGGCGATGGAATTCTGCCTTGTCGCTCTGCCGCTTTTCATATTGATGTTCACCATCTTCGATCTGGGGCGTTACGCAATCACCATGCAGTCGTTGCGGACGCTCGCGAATGCCGGTGCTCGGACGTGGATGATCAACGACTGCTATGTCAACAGCTCAATGGCCAGAACTTCGCCGACATGTAGCGGCGACCCGCTGCCATCCGTTGCGGCCAAAAAAGCCGTTGCACCAATGCTCGGCGGTCTCTCGCCAACGCTGAGTACGACGACGGGAGCTTCCGCACTTACGGTTACGGCATCTGTACCAAGCTTCAAGATGCTGATGCCGATATGGGGCGCGTCCTTGAACGCACCGAGCGCATCAACTGCCATCCCGTTCTAGGAATATTATCCTAGAATCTCGCGACCCGTCCGAGCCGGCAAACTCCGGAAATCGCTTGGAACTCGCCAAGCGGCGGGCCGCTAGGCAACTATGCTGCAAGATCGTTTCTAGCCAGGTCGAACGAGTGATGCCCGCTGGCAACATTGAGAAACTTTCTCCGGCGCTGCGGTAAGGTGGCGAGGGTCTCGTCTTGCAAGGAGGCCGCACGAAGGAAATGATCTTGAGTCTTATTTGATGGGCGTTGGTTGCGCGCCGAAGAATGCGAAGTAACGGATTTGTAGTGGGACAGACATAAACTCTACGACGTGGTGTACGAAGGAGAGTTGTTGGGAAGTCGACCACGTGGATTTTACGGGACAGCCGCGGGTCGCGGCGAGGGGGGTCGAAATGGGTGGCCGTCGCATTTCGAGGAGGGCGGGAGCGGGGCTTCTCGCCTTGAGCGCGTTGGCACTGGGATCTACGCTTGTGCCACTTGACTTCGTTGATCGCGCGTCGGCTGCGGAGCGGCGGACTTCGGGCGGCGGCGTCTTCGTCAGCGAAATGAACGACGTCCAGCGCGTCAAGGTCACCGTCAACAAGTCGCGTACCTTCAAGGTCGACACGGCTTTTGCGACGATTGTCGCCGGCTCACCTGACATCGTGGACGTGAAGTCGCTGAGCGATCACCTGATCTATGTCCAGGGCAAGCAGACCGGCACCACAAACGTCATATTATTTGACTCTTCGATGAAGCAGATCGGGATACTCGACGTCGAGGTCGTGATCGACACCGGCAATCTGCAGCAGAACATCCGGACCAGCACCGGCGGGCAGGGAATTCGCGTCTCGGCCTCCGAGGGGCAGGTGGTGCTCAGCGGCACCGCCGCCGACGCGGTTGTGGCTGAGCGGGCCATGGCGATCGCCACCAGCACCGTTGCGAAAGGCGGCGTCGTCGTCAACGCGATGAACGTCGCGGCGCCGCAACAGGTGATGCTGGAGGTGCGCTTTGTCGAGGTGAATCGGGATGCCGGCCGCGACCTGGGCGTCAATCTTTATGCGGCGAATGCCAATGGCACCAATGTTGGGAATACGGGGCTTGGAGCGGCGACAGCGGGCCGGGTGCCTATCGGAGGCGTCAATGGCGCTGTCGGTGCTCCTCCTACTGGCAGTCTTCCCGTACTCGGAACAATAGGTACGCTGATTGGCACTGCGGGCGGTGTAACTCCGGCCCCGTTCGGGAGCTTGTTGACCAGCATCGTCCGAACCAGCAATGGCGGTTCGGTGGACTTGTTGATCTCGGCGCTGGAAACCAAGGGATTGGCTCGCCGGTTGGCGGAGCCAAATTTGACCACGCTTTCCGGCGAGGCCGCTCGTTTTCTGGCCGGCGGTGAATTCCCGGTGCCGGTGGCTTCTACGGCGGGGACTGCTGGATTGGTTCCGACGGTGACGATCGAATTCAAGAAGTTCGGCGTCGAGCTGGCTTTCGTGCCCACCGTTCTCTCGCGCGGCGTGATCAACCTTCGGGTCGAGCCTTCGGTCAGCGAGCTTGATTTTTCCAATGCGGTGCAGATTGCGGGGACGGTCATTCCCGCGCTGACCCGCCGCGACGCGCGGACTACGGTCGAGCTGCGCGACGGCCAGAGCTTTGCGATCGCCGGTCTGCTCCAGACCCGCAACCGGCAGGACGTTTCGCAATTGCCATGGATTGGCTCGGTGCCGGTAATTGGAACGTTGTTTAGCAGCAAGTCGTACCAGCAGCAGGAAACCGATCTGGTGATCATCGTCACGCCGCGCCTGGTTGCGCCGGCAGTGCCCGGTCAGCAACTGGCGTCTCCGCTCGACTCCCGCCTGCCGGCCAACGACGTCGATTTCTTCCTCAACGGCCAGATGGAAGTCCGCAAGCGTTACGACGACTACGTCAATTCCGGCGGCGATGTGAAGGGCCCGTATGGCCATATCATCGCGCCTGAGGTCAGAGCGCGCGTTCCGGTGCCGCCCGCCGTTGTTACCGACCAGCCGGTCATAAAGACTCTCAACTAGCGGAGCGAAAGATGACCATAAGATATCTGGTTCTGTTCGCGCCTTTCCTGCTCGGGGGATGTTACGGCCTCGCCGGTCATGACGAGGTGGACCGCTACTTCCAGCGTTCAGATACCATCACCATGAGCGCCGGCGATGCCAAACAGGTGAATGCCGTCACCCACACCATCCATCCCTGGCCGAGATACGTGGGTGATCGCAGGATCGCGTACGACGCGCGGCGCGTGGGCGCTGCCGTTACGCGCTATGGCAACACGACACGGCCGGTGGATCAACTTCCAGATAACGGAAATCCGACGGAAGCAATGGGCCAGCGGCCTCCCGTCACACAGAATGTCAACATAGAAGGATTGCCGCCCGGAGCGGCCGCTGGAGTATCGGTGCCGGTCGGTGGGACACCGAATAGGTAGGGAGCCAAGGGCGTTAGCTTTGGGTAATTTAAAGATGACATTTCAATGAGTGCGCTGATCCAGTGGGGGACAAGAGTTATCCGGCGCACCGTCCTCGTGCTGACGTGTTGCGGGCTGGGGACAGCCCTTGCTGGGTGCGACCAAACATTGAGGGAGGCAGCAATCGTCGCCCCCGTGGATCCGCCGGGTGGGGACCCCGTGCAGGAGCCGACCGACGTCAAATATTATCCTTCGGACGAGCCCGTGCGGCTGGGGCTGGAGCATTTCAACCGCGGCAATTTCGGCCTCGCCCAGCGCTATTTCAAGGACGCCGTCGAGAAATCACCGAAGGACGTGACGGCCTGGGTTGGGCTGGCGGCGAGCTATGATCGGATTCGTCGGTTTGACCTGGCTGATCAGGCCTATGCCCAGGCAATCCGGCTGGGAGGCGAAACCGTTCAAATCCTGAACGACCAGGGATATTCGTACATGCTGCGCGGCAATCTGGGTGCGGCGCGGCGCAAGTTCGAGAAGGCCTATTCGCTCGATCCGGGTAACCCGGTCATCGCCAATAACCTCGAACTTCTTAATGGCAGCCGGAGGTTCATTGAGAGGCCGCCGAATAATCAGCCTTGAAACGCGGTCGATTGATTCTACCGATGTGGGCTGAAAAGCGCGGCTCGCTCCGATCGAAGATAGCAGACCTGGCTCGGAGCTGACTTGCAACCGCTTGGCAATTTGGTCGCGAGTCCCCTCGATTTCTAATACGGCAGCAACACAGCGTCGACCTTGTGACTGTTGCCCCTAACCATGATGATCGCCTCGTTTCGGATGGCGAATCGCGCGCCGACCAATTTGGGCACCTTTTATCGCGACGGATGCCGACGGCTAGGTTTATGTCGCCGATCGCGAGAACCATCGCATCCAGGTGTTCGGTAAGCGTCGTTCCGCTCCCCCGTTCTCGCGACACATGGGATAGGCGAGTTTCACGATGATTGCGGCCATCGTCCATGCGCCGAAGGCAAGCCGATGATCGGCCCGTCCGGAACTGTCCCGGTGATGGTGGCAACCAAGCCAGTCGACTTCCGCAAGGGAATGGAGAGGCTCGCTATGCTGGTGCGCGAACACATGAAGGGCGATCCGTTCTCGGCGGCCGTTTATGTGTTCCGTGCCAAGCGGGCGGACCGGATCAAGCGGATCTTGTGGGATCGTACGGCTTTTTGTGCCTGTTCGCCAAGCGGCTCGAGGACGGTGTCTTCCGCTGGCCGAAGATCGAGGATGGTGTGATGCGTTTGTCGGCGGCGGAATTGGCGGCGCTGCTCGAAGGGCTTGATTGGCGGCGTGTTCACGCGGCACGGGAGACGGTCGTCCCGACGCAAGCCGGATAATTGTGGGCCGCGCTGCGGCGAAGTGAATCAGGGGCATCGAGCACGTCGTCAGGCGGGCGCGAATAGCCGTCGGGTTTGATCGCGCCGACGGGGCAGGCGACGACACAAAGCTTGCACTCGAAACACAGATTGTAGTCGAGCGGTGTTCCGGGAGCTTCCTGCCGGTCGGCTTCGCGCGCTCGACGGCCGGCGAATGCGCCGGCAACATTTTCTGGGTCGTGGGGTTCGCGCTCATCGTCTCCTGGATCGTCGCGGTGGTCTTCACGCCCTATCTGGGCGTCAAGATGCTGCCTGCGATCAAGCCGATCGAAGGTGGTCACCACGCGATTTACGGCACGCCAAACTATCGGCGCCTGCGCGCGCTCATTACCCTCGCCGTGCGCCACAAGTTCGTAACCAGCGGCATCGTCGCCATTGCTTTCGCGCTGTCGGTCGTCGGCATGGGCGGCATCAAGCAACAGTTCTTCCCGACCTCCGACCGCCCAGAAGTGCTGGTTGAGGTTCTTCTGCCGGAAGGCACCAGCATCGAGACGACCACCGCCGCAGCCGAGAAGCTCGAGCGCTGGCTGCACGATCAGCCCGAGGCCAAGATCGTCACGAGCTATATCGGTCAGGGCGCGCCGCGCTTCTTCTTCGCGATGGCGCCGGAATTGCCTGATCCGGCCTTCGCGAAGATCGTCGTGCTGACCCCGGATGCGGAGGCGCGCGAAGATCTGAAGCACCGGCTCCGACAGGCGGTATCACAGGGGCTTGCACCTGAGGCCAATGTGCGCGTCACACAGCTAGTCTTCGGACCTTACACGCCGTTTCCGGTCGAGTTTCGGGTCATGGGCCTGATCCGGCGCAATTGTACGCGATCTCCGAAAAAGCGCTCGGTATCATGCGTGGCGTTCCCGACGTGCGCCAGGCGAACCGCGATTGGGGCAATCGCACGCCCGTGCTTCGCTTCATCCCGGATCAGAATCGATTGAACCTCATCGGCCTTTCGCCAGCGGAGGTCGGTCGGCAACTCCAGTTCCTCCTCACCGGCATCACCGTTACGCAGGTTCGCGAGGACATTCGCAATGTCCCGATCGTGGCGCGCAGCGCCGGCGGTGAGCGGCTGGATCCGACGCGTCTGTCGGATTTTTCACTGATGAGCAGGGACGGTCGCGCGGTTCCGCTCGACCAGGTCGGCCATTCGGAAGTCCAACTTGAAGAGCCGATTCTGAAGCGTCGCGATCGCACCCCCCTTATCACCATCAGGTCGGACCTCAATGAGGTGACACAGCCGCCTGAGGTCTCCAAGGAGATCAAGACGGCACTTCAGCCGCTGATCGCGTCGCTACCGGCCGGCTATCGTATCGAATTGGGCGGATCGATCGAGGAGCCAACCAAAGCCAACGATGCGTTGGCGACGATCTTTCCCGCCATGATTGCCGCCATGCTGATCGTCATCATGTTGCAGGTGCGATCCTTCTCGACGATGGCCATGGTCGTGCTGACGGGACCGCTTGGCCTCGTCGGCGTCGTGCCGATGTTGCTCACCTTTCACCAGCCCTTCGGGTTCAACGCCATTCTGGGCCTGATAGGACTGGCGGGCATCCTGACGCGCAACACGCTAATCTTGACCGAACAGATCAACGAGAACCTTGCCGCCGGCCTTGATGACTATCACGCTGTCATCGAAGCCACGGTGCAGCGTACCAGGCCTGTGATCCTGACCGCACTCGCTGCCGTGCTGGCCTTCATTCCGCTTACGCATTCCGTGTTCTGGGGATCGATGGCCTATACGCTGATCGGCGGCACGGCGGTTGGTACCGTGCTGATCCTGCTGTTCCTGCCTGCGCTCTATGCCGCGTGGTTTCGAATCAAACCGCCTGCCGATGAAATTCATGAAGGCTCGACGGAGGAACCGAAGTTGCGAACCGCATGGCCGCCGAGTAGGGCTCAGTTGTATCTATGAATCGTCGGGTACGAACAGAAGCTGAGAGCGGCGAGGCACTCTGCCTTGGCCGGACCTGATGCACTCGCTCGCCGCACACCGCCTCTTGCATTTATGAGTCATCCTGCGGCACGCCGGTGCGTCTACGACGGAAAAACCAGCGAGGCCTTCGATGCTCACCTAACCGATGCTCCCATCCAGAAAGCGCGATTCCGCCGGTCTGCAAGCGGGCGTCAGCGTCGTGCTTTGTGATCTGGGCAAATGAGCGGCTATGAGTCCGCCTCGAACTATGCCCCCTTCGCGTCATCTGGATCGAAGACTTTAGCGTGCCGATGGCCGTCGGCATAAGTTCGAAAATGGAATTTACGAGCTGACCAGAAAGGCGGCCCCATTTTCTCTTCCAGGTCGATATCCCGCCTTAGTGAGACATCCCTGAACGCGGCACAGTTACGGTTCATCTTAGGGATCAGCAACTTTCACCGGGCGCAGCAGCGCACGTTCGCGAGTGGCTCGGCGTCTAATCGCTTGACTAGTTCTAAAAAAGAACTTTATTATCGCCACAAGACGGTCGACCTCAACGACCGCAAGGCTTGCAGCGCGCTGGGCCACTCGATGTTGGAGCGAGATTCGATTTGGCTCGTATGACGCCGCGCGAGCAGCAGGCGAGGCAACAAACACAATGACGTACCCGGAAAGGTGCGCATTAGGGAGGACTAGCAATGTTGGTGAATCCGAAGATCGTCGCTGCTGTGGCGATGCTTTTGAGTGGACCCGCGGCATTCGCAGCCGACGAGCCCGGGATCACCGCGACCGAGATCAAGATCGGCGGGGTATTTCCGTTCAGCGGCCCGGCGTCATCGATTGGTCTCGTGGGCAAGGGACTGATCGGCTACATTCAATTGCTGAACGACCGCGGCGGCATTAACGGCCGCAAGATCAACTACATTGCCTATGACGACGCGTACAGCCCGCCCAAAGCGGTGGAGCAGGTCCGCAAGCTCGTCGAGAGCGACGAAGTGGCTTTCATGTTCGGACAGCTCGGCACGCCCGGCCTTTCGGCGACAGCGAAGTACCTGAAGGCGAAAGGGGTGCCTAGTATCGCAATCGTCAGCGGATCATCCAAGTTCACTGACATTGCGAGTTACCCGCTCACCACGACGGGCCTTGTCAGCTACGACACCGAAGGAAGAATCTACGCCAAGTATCTAACCAGGACGCTGCCCAACGCCAAATATGCGATCCTCTATCAGAACGACGACCTCGGCAAAGATTACGTCAATGCCTTCAAAGGTTTTATCGGCAAGGAGTACGATCGTAAGGTCGTGAGCGCGTCCTATGAGGTCACCGAACCGACCGTCGATTCACAGATCACCAATCTGAAGAGCTCCGGTGCCGATGCCCTGGTGATCGCAGGAACGCCGAAGTTCGCTGCGCAGGCGATCCGCCAGGCTTCGCTGATCGGCTGGAAGGCGACCGTCATTATCAACTTTCCGTCCGGTTCGGTTGGAGGCACGCTCGCGCCGGCCGGACTGGACAAATCAGTCGGCGTGATCGTCGGGACCATCAACAAGGATGTCGTCGATCCGACGTGGAAAGACGATCCCGCGATGCGGGCCTATCGGGCATTTCTCGACAAATATTTGCCGGGCGTCGATATCACCAACGGCAGCTATCTGACCGGCTATCAGCAGGGCGTCCTGCTCGAGCAAATCCTGAAGCAATGCGGAAATGATCTGTCGCGCAAGAATATCCTGGCGCAAGCCAAGAACCTCAGGGATTTGGTCGTGCCGACTGCGCTGCCGGGGATCAAGGTCAACACCAGCAAATCTGAGAACATGATCTGGACGCAGATGCGCCTGCAGCGATGGACCGGCGCCACGTGGGAGGCCTTCGGGGACGTGCTGGACGCCAGGTCCGACTGAGCGCGCAACAGGCAATGTGGCAGACGGGTCAATAACCGGGCCACTTTGAGAATGGTGCGTGCAGGCGCGGGACCGGCTCTCCGGCAATTCAGGAGTTCATTTCGATGTCGATGACGGCACTGACGTTTGCGCCAAGGGAGCTCTGCATCGAGCGCCGCTCCGACGGCGTGCTCATACTGACCTCGCCGCTTGAATGGAAACCGTGTGACTGGCGCATCACCGATTTTCTGCCGAGGTGGGCAGACGCCGCTCCGGACCGGGTTTTCCTCGCGCAACGCAATGTGAAGGGCGGATGGGACGAGATCAGTTATGTCGAGGCATGGTCGCAGGTTCAGGCGCTCGGTCAAAGCCTGATCGATATGGGCGCCAAACCGGCTGACAAGCTGGCAGTCTTGTCAGGTAACTCGATCGAAAACGCGGTGATCTCGTTTGCGGCCATGTCGATCGGGGTCATCCTCGCGCCGATATCGCCGAACTATACGCTGATGCCCGGTGGGATCGCCCGTCTCAAAGACGTCGCTGAAGTGCTGCGGCCTGACTTCGTGTTTGTTCAAAGCGGACGCGACTTTTCCGCTGGTCGCTCCATTCCTGAATTGGCGGCCGCGACCTGGATCAGCGTCGACGGTGCGCCGGACACGGTGTCTTTCCGCGCCCTGACTGACAGAACCGGGACTGAAGGATTTGCCAAGGCGTCACGCGCAGTCTCCTGCGATGATGTGGCCAAGATTCTTTTCACGTCGGGTTCGACCGGCTTTCCGAAGGGAGTGCTCAACACCCACCGCATGATGGCAAGCTCGCTGCAGATGGGGAGTCTGCTGGTGTCACCTCCGGCGGCGCCGATCCAGGTGGAGTGGCTGCCCTGGCACCACACCATGGGCAGCAACGTCATCCTCCACGGCATCCTCAAGAACGGCGGGACACTCTATATCGACGATGGGCGGCCGATGCCGCAGCTATTTCACAAGACGCTTGCCAATCTCAAGGAAATTTCGCCGACCGCCATGTTCAACGTACCCGCCGGCTATAACCTGCTCTGCGACGCAATCGAGAAGGACTCCGAGCTTGGCGCCAGCGTGTTCAAGCGGATGGATCGCCTGAGCTACGCCGGGGCTGCAATCTCGCAAGGAACCCTCGAGAAACTGTATCGGTTGACGTCATCGATCACGGGGCGGCGGATTCCGGTGATGTCGGGCTACGGTACGACCGAAACTGCGCCGACGATCAGTACGACCCATTGGGCGACGGATCAGCCGGGGGAGATCGGCCTTCCGGCGCCGGGGCTTCAGCTCAAGCTGATCCCCGTCTCGGATACTTACGAGGCCAGGGTCAAGGGACCCAACGTTACGCCCGGTTATCTTGGCCGGCCCGATTTGACCGAAAAGGCCTTCGATGAAGAAGGCTTCTATCGCATCGGCGATATGGTCTCGTTTCTGGATCCGCAGAAGCCGGAGTTGGGGCTGCGCTTTACCGGACGAATTTCCGAGAATTTCAAGCTCGCGAACGGCACCTGGGTCTCGATCGGAAACATGCGCGCGGCGATCCTGGCGGCGACGCGCGGGGTCCTGCTGGATATTGTCATTGCCGGCGAGAATCGCGAAGCGTGTGCGCTGCTCTGCTGGTTGAACCCCACCGAGGCGGCCCGGATCTCAGCGGCTCCGGCCGAGGATTTGGCTTGCGACTCTCTCGTCATTCAGTTCCTGAAGGATCGGTTTCGGGACTACAACGAGACCGTCGGAAGCAGCGAAAAGATCTGTTCCTTCGTGCTGGTAAAAGATCCGCCGTCAATGGCGGCAGGAGAGATCACCGACAAGGCCTACGTCAACCAGCGCGCCGTGCTGAAAGTCCGCTCCGAGCAGGTTGAAGGCCTTTTCGCGAATGAACCGGGTCAGGATGTGGTCCGGGTTTAGGAGCGGGATTGGTTGGCCGGCCTTCGCAGACATCTCCTGCCGACCAGATCTCGCGAGTTCGTAGTCCCTATGCTGTCGCTTGCGCGGGACCGCGCTGCTCACAGCTCAAGCGGCACGGGAGCGCGCCTTGGTCTTCGAGGCCGCGGGCGCCTGTTTCGCCGGAATGCTGCGGGCGCCCGGCCCCGGGTGAGTATGGACCTCCTTGGCCGACAGCGGCTCGCCGCATTCGGAGCACACCATGACCGGATCGAAGTCCTTTCCGCAATTGCGGTGTTGGTGCAGCAACGGCCGACCACGCTCGTCGACCATGTGGGTGTCGCCCCAATGCACGATTGCCATCATGATCGGATAGAGATCGAGGCCCTTTTGGGTCAGGATATATTCGTGCCGCTTGGGCGATTCCTGGTAGGGAATGCGGCGCAGGATGCCCTGCCGGACCAGCTTTTTCAGCCGTTCAGCGAGCAGGTGCCGCGTGATTCCGAGCGCCGATTGAAATCCTTCGAAGCGGCGCGTGCGCAGAAAGCATTCGCGCAGGATCAGAAGAGTCCAGCGGTCACCGATGACGCCGATGGTTCGGGCCATCGAACAGGGCTCTTCCTCGAGTTCTTTCCACTTCATTCACACGCTCCAGCCAGTCCCCGCACGGGCCTCTCAAATCCAAATGCCGGTGCGGTATCTTGCATTCTAGATAGGTACTAAATTCCAAACAATACCCCTCCAGACAGTGAAAACCGGTACATCGGGGTGTATTTGACAGTTCTATTTTAGAACTGTAGGCTAAGCAAATCGGGCCTGGCGATGAGATCGCCGGTGCCGGCATGTACTCTCTGGAGAAAAGCCGACATGACTTTGAAGGTTGAGTTCCAGTTCGATTTCGGCAGCCCCAACGCCTATCTGGCGGAGGTCGCCATCCCCGGCATCGAGCAGCGCACTGGCGTCAAGTTTGAATACGTCCCGGTTCTGCTCGGCGGCATCTACAAGGCGACCGGCAACATGTCGCCGTTCGATTCCCTTCGCGGGATCAGGAACAAGCCGGAATATCAGGCGCTGGAGACCCAGCGGTTTATCCGCCGCCACAACATCACAAAATTTCGCCAGAATCCGTTCTTTCCGGTCAATACGCTGATGCTGATGCGCGGCGCCGTCGCCGCGCAGTTCGAAGGCGTGTTCGAGCCCTATTTCAGGGCTGCGTACCACCATATGTGGGAAGAGCCGAAGAAGATGGACGACCTCGACATCTTCCGCAACGCGTTCATCTCGTCAGGCATTGCCATCGAACAGCTGATCGCGCGTGCGCAGCAGGACGACGTCAAGAAGAGATTGATCGATCTGACCAACGATGCCGTCAGCCGCGGTGCGTTCGGCTCGCCAACCTTCTTCGTTGGTAAGGAGATGTTCTTCGGTAAGGATCAGCTTCGTAATGTCGAGGAGTCGATCCTCGAGCAGACCAAGGTGCCTGTCGGCGAGACGGCATAGAGCGACGACCCGAGCCCGAATTCATGGGTGCGCGCCCGAAGAGGCTCGTACACTCCAAACAAGAAGGTGCACGAATGAGCCGAGTTCGCGAAGAAGTCGTCACTGCCCTGGCGCTCGGGACGGCGAGCGGCGTGTTGCTGATCACCGTCACCCTCATCCTCCGCTGACGGGAGACCCCCATGCCCGGACCACTTGACGGCGTTCGTGTGCTCGATCTGACCGGCGTGGTGTCGGGCCCGTTCGCGACTATGTTTCTGGCCGATCAGGGTGCCGATGTCCTCAAGATCGAGCCGATCAGCGGAGATATCACCCGCCGCAGCCGCGCTACCATCGACAAGGACGGCGAGTTCAGCGCGCTCTTCATCTCCTCCAACCGCGGCAAGCGTTCGCTGTCGATCGACGTCAAGAGCGCGGCCGGGCGCGAGGTGCTCACCCGGCTGGTCGCGCAGGCCGACGTCCTGGTGCAAAACTTCCGGCCCGGTACCATGGAGCGCCTGGGGCTCGGCGTCGAGGGATTGCGTCAGCGCCATCCGCGCCTGATCTACGTCTCGATCAGCGGTGTCGGTGATACCGGCCCTTACGTGAAGAAGCGGGTCTATGATCCCATCATTCAGGGCCTTTCCGGCTTTGCCGATATCCAGTCCCAGCCGATCACCAATAGGCCGCAGATGATCAGGACCATCGTCTGTGACAAGACCACCGCGGTGTTTACTGCGCAAGCGGTGGCGGCGGCCCTCTATGCGCGTGAGAAAACGGGGCAGGGTGATCATATCCAGGTTGCGATGCTGGATGCGATGATCTCCTATCTTTGGCCGGAAGGCATGATGCAGTACACGGTGGTCGGCGCCGAGGCGGCCGCAGCCGATCCGAACGATCGGCCGGACCTCGTGTTCAAGACCAGCGATGGCTACATCACGGCGGGAACTATCTCCGATTCCGAATGGCAGGGTTTCTGCCGCGCCTCCGGCGATCCCGAGCTCGCCAATGATCAGCGCTTTGCGACCCCAGCGGCGCGTTCGGTCAATGCCACGGCGCGCATCAATAAAATGGCAGAATACATCAGCCAGCACACCACAGCCGAATGGCTCGAGCGCCTGGATGCCGCGGACGTGCCTTGTGCGCCGATCTTGCGCAGGAGCGAGATTATTCAAAACGAACAGGTGGTGGCGCGCGGCATCATAGCAGAGTTTGATCAGCCGAAGGTCGGCCGGGTGCGGCAGCCGAAGCCGGCGGCCCGCTTCGAGGTCAACCAGGCTGGGATCGGCGGGCCGGCTCCCAGGGTCGGCGAGCATTCGCGTGAGGTGCTGGCCGAACTGGGATACGACGACCGCGCCATCGACAAGATGATCGCAGAACGGAGCGTGCGCGTGGCCGTATGAAGCGCGAAGCCGGACCGTATCGGCGGAGCGTATGTCAGGCACTCGCCGGCGCAGGTGTGATTGGTGTAGCCGGAGCGTTCGCTGCGACCGCACGCTGATACGCCTCTCGCTTATGGATGTGTTCAAGGTAGGGCTGCGCATTTTCGCAAATGCCGACGCCATAGGCGATGGCCCAGTCGAGACAGGTTGTCAGCAGGATATCTGCGCTGCTGAAGCGTTCGCCCATGAGAAACTGACGGCCATCGGCAAGAGCGACTTCAACGTGGCGCAACTGCCCGCGGAAATATTCCGCGGCTTGAGCCACGACCTCGGGCGCAACACCATAGATGTGTCCCAGCGCATCGGCGCGGTGGCGCCGCATGACATAGAGGCTCGTGGAATCAAGCTCGGCCACGATAAAGAAGCACCATTCGAGCCATGCGGCATACTCGCGCGGCGCTTCCGGAATCAAGGAGCGCTCCAGCGTCGAGTACATGCGCGATAGATAGGCAACGATCGCGGCGCTTTCGCCGATGCAGAAGTCCCCGTCCTGAAGCAGCGGAATTTTCTGGCGAGGATTGAGCCGGGTGTATTCAGCGGTCTTGGTCTCGCCTGTTCGCGGCCCGATCGGCTTCAGTGTATAGGGCAAATCAAGTTCGTGCATGGCCCAGTGGGCGCGAATGGTGCGGCTTGTACCGGCGCCCCACAGGGTGAGATCGGGTGTCGGGCTCATCACCATTTCTCCACCGACGGACGAAGATCGAGTTCATGAGTCCAGCCGTCGCGGCTCTGCTGGTGGGTGAACCAGTACGCCTCGGCAATTGAGGAGGTCTTCGTCAGGCTGTCTGGCGGGACCTCGCTTGCCTCGATCCCCCTTGCCTTCATGCGTTGATGGATGGCGTCGCTATCGACGCCGGCGTCGATGAGGAGATGGACGACATGGATGTTCTTCGGTCCGAGCTCGCGCGCCATGGCCTGGGCGACCGCGCGAAGCCCGAATTTCGCCGATGCAAACGCAGCAAACCCCGGGCCGCCGCGGATGCTCGCAGTCGCGCCGGTGAAGAAGATGGTGCCGTGCCTGCGCGGCAGCATGACACGCGCGGCCTCCCGCCCCACGAGGAATCCGGCGTAGCAAGCCAGCTCCCAGGCCTTGAAGAAGAGCTTTTCCGTCGTGTCCAGCAGAGGCTTGTTGACATTGGATCCGGCGTTGAAAAGGCAGACCTCGATCGGTCCAATACTACTTTCGATGTCCGAGAAGAGCTTCTGGACCTCGGCCTCTTGACGCGCATCGACGCTGAAGGCGTGGATGCGATGGCCGGCAGCACTTAGTTCGTCCACGAGTCCCTGGGACTTGGCTGCATCGCGCCGGCAGATGCAAACCGTGTAGCCCCCGCTGGCGAAACGCCGCGCGACGGCTGCACCGATCGCGTCCCCGGCGCCCACCAGGATCGCCACCCCGTGACCTTCCACCATGGTCGTCTTTCCGTTATAAGTTCTTATTTGATACTTATTGATAGCTGGTCCCCGCGATGCTGTAAATGGAATTCATTGAGCTCGGAAGTGACATGCCCGTTGCCGCTTCTCCCATCGGATGCCGGACAGCAAATTAGCAATTGACGAGTTCTAAAAAAGAACGTTAAATCCGGATCGGACGCGCCGTCGCAAAGGATCGGGCGCTCCGTAGTCGGGAGGTTGGCAATGGCGGCTCTTTCACCCGCAGCCCGCATCGCAGGCGATCGGCTAATCATGGTTCGCGCATGCCGTATTGGATCGTGCGCGCCGGCACCGACACAACAGCTTCAACAGATCTAACCCAACCGGGAGACGACCCGTGCAAAAGAGAAACGCAACCGTGGCCGTGATCGGAGCCGGCGATTATATCGGCGGCGAGATCGCCAAGAAGTTCGCCTCAGAGGGTTTCATGGTGTTCGCCGGCCGCCGCAACGGCGCCAAGCTCGAGCCACTCGTCAAGGAGATCGAGGCGGCGGGCGGTGAAATCCACGCGCGCTCGCTCGATGCGCGCAAAGAGGAGGAAATCATCTCCTTCCTCGATGATGCCGACAAGCATGCGCCGCTCGAGGTGTGCATCTTCAACATCGGTGCGAACGTCAATTTCCCGATCCTCGACACCGCCGAGCGCGTGTTCCGCAAGGTCTGGGAGATGGCCTGCTATTCCGGCTTCCTGGCTGGCCGCGAGGCGGCGCGGCTGATGCTCGCGCGCGGCGGTGGCAACATCTTCTTCACCGGCGCGACGGCCTCGCTCCGCGGCGGCAGCGGCTATGCCGCCTTTGCCAGCGCCAAATTCGGCCTGCGTGCCGTGGCGCAGGCCATGGCGCGCGAGCTCGGTCCGAAGAACATCCACGTTGCCCATCTCATCATCGATTCCGGTGTCGACACCGAATGGGTGCGGCAGCGCCGGCTCGAGGCGCTCGGTCCCGATGCGCTCGACGATCCCGATCTCCTGATGCCGCCCTCGTCCGTCGCGGCGTCCTACTGGCAGCTCTATCAGCAGCCGAAGAGCGCATGGACTTTCGAGCTGGAAATCCGTCCTTTCGGCGAGAAGTGGTAGGGAGTTCGTTGCCATGGAGCTCGCGCTGTCGGCCGAGGACGCGGCTTTCCGCGATGAAGTGCGCGCCTTCATCGCGGACAATTATCCGGCGGAGATGCGCGTTCCAAACCCCGAGACCGATCTGACCAAGGAGCAGTCGCTGCTCTGGCATCGCACTCTCTACAAGAAGGGCTGGATCGCGCCACTGTGGCCCAAGGAGTACGGCGGTCCGGGCTGGTCGATCACGCAACGCTTCATCTTCGAGCAGGAGACCTCCCGGGCCGGGACGCTGCCGCCGCTGGCGTTCAGCGTCACCATGGTCGGTCCCGTCATCTACACGTTCGGCAACGAGGCACAGAAGAAGCGTTTCCTGCCGCGGATTCTGTCCGGCGAGGATTGGTGGTGCCAGGGCTATTCCGAGCCGGGCTCCGGCTCGGACCTTGCGACCGTCAGAACCAAGGCGGTGCGTGACGGCGACCACTACATCGTCAACGGCCACAAGACCTGGACCACGCTGGCGCAGCACGCCGACTGGATCTTTTGCCTGGTGCGGACCGATCCGCACGCGAAGCCGCAATCGGGCATCTCCTTCCTGCTGATCGACATGAAGTCGCCCGGTGTCACCGTGCGGCCGATCATCACGATCGACGGCAGCCATGAGGTCAACGACGTCTTCCTGGAAAACGTCCGCGTGCCCGTCGAGAACCTGGTCGGCGAGGAGAACAAGGGCTGGACCTACGCCAAGTTCCTGCTGGGCAACGAGCGCACCAGCATGGCCGGCATCGGCCGCTCCACCCGCTACATTCGCAAACTGAAGCAGATCATGAAGGCCGAGATACCGGCCGACGATCCGGCGCATCTCGAATTCCTGCGCGACATCGCTCGTATCGAGCTCGATGTGCTGGCGCTGGAAGCGACGGAATTGCGGGTCGTCGCCCAGATGGCGCGCGGCATCGATCCGGGTCCGGCGGCCTCGCTGTTCAAGATCCGCGGCACCGAAATATTCCAGGACATCACCGAACTCACCCATCGCGCGATCGGCAATTATGGCCTCGCCATCCGCGAGCATCCGGTCAGTGCCAACCGCTTCATGCCCGGCCCCGAATACGGCCACACCGCGTCGGAGAAATATCTGAACGCGCGAAAGCTCAGCATCTACGGCGGATCCAACGAGATCCAGCGAAACATCATCGCCAAGGCCGTGCTCGGGCTCTAGCCACGGCGGATCGGGAGGAGCGGATGGATATTCAATTCACGGAAGAGCAGGAGTTGCTGCGCTCCAGCGTGCAGCGCCTGCTGCGCGACCAGTATGATTTCGAGGCGCGGCGCAAGATCGTCGCGAGCGAGGACGGCTTCAGCCGAAAGCAATGGGACGCCTTCGCCGAGCTCGGCCTGCTCGCTGCGCCGTTCTCGGAAGGCGCCGGCGGTCTCGGCGGCGGTCCGTTGTCGACCATGATCATCATGCACGAGTTCGGCCGTCACCTTGTCGTCGAGCCCTTCATCGAGTCGGTGGTGCTGGCCGGCGGTCTGATCGAGCACGCCGGGACGCCGGAGCAGCAGCAGGCCTTCATCCCTGGCGTCATCGACGGCAGCAAGATATGGACGCTGGCGTGGACCGAGAAGGCATCCCGGTTCGATTTCGCTCATGTCACGACCAGCGCGTGGCGCGAGGGCGACGATTACGTTCTGAGCGGCACGAAGACCATGGTGATCGCCGCGCCCTGGGCCGACCATCTGATTATCTCGGCGCGGACCTCGGGCAACGACCGTGATCGCGACGGCGTCAGCCTGTTCGTGGTCGACCGCCGCGCCACCGGTCTCGATCTTCAGAGCTTCAAGACGATCGATGGCCGCCACGCCGCCGAGATCAGCCTGCGCGAGGTTCGCGGGGAATTGCTGGGGCGGGAAGGCGAGGGCGTTGCCGCACTGGAAGGCGGCCGCGAGCGCGCCATCGGCGCGCTCTGCGCCGAAGCCGTCGGCGCAATCGGTGAGCTGAACTCGGCGACGCTCGAGTATTCGAAAACGCGCAAGCAGTTCGGCACCACTATCGGCTCCTTCCAGGTGCTTCAGCATCGCATGGTCGACATGTTCATCGCCCATCAGGAAGCACTTTCACTGATGCAACATCTGAGCCTCAGCCTCAGCACCGGCGAGTCCGGCCTGTCGCGACTCGCCTCCGGCGCCAAATCGAAGATCGGCTATGCCGGCAGGTTCGTCGCCGATCAGGCAGTGCAGCTTCACGGGGGCATGGGAATGACCGACGAGCTCAACGTCGGGCACTATTTCAAGCGTATCTCCGCCATCAACATCCAGTTCGGCGATCCCGCGTTCCACGTGCTGCGCTACGCGCAGCTGGACACGGCCGCATAAGCAGAAGAGGCCAGCATGACGACTGAAGCAGTCATCGTTTCCACCGCAAGGACGGCCGTCGGCAAGGCCTATCGCGGCGCGCTCAACAACGCGGACGGCCCGACCATGGCCGGTCATGTGATAGCCGAGGCGGTGAAGCGTGCCGGCATCGCGCCGCACGAAGTGGAAGACGTGGTGATGGGCTGCGCCATGCAGCAGGGCACCATGGTGATGAACGTGGCGCGCAAGGGCGCGATCCGCGCCGGCCTGCCGGTTACGGTGGCCGGCACCACCATCGACCGGCAATGCGCGTCCGGCCTCCAGGCCATCGCGGTGGCCGCACGTTCGGTGATGCTCGACGGCGTCGAGGTCGCGATCGGCGGCGGAATCGAATCGATCAGCCTCGTGCAGAACGAGCACATCAACCGGTTTCACGCCGTCGACGACGAGCTGATGGCGATGAAGCCCGAAATGTACATGTCGATGCTCGATACCGCTGAGGTCGTCGCCGAGCGCTACCATATCGGCCGCGACAAGCAGGACGAATACAGCCTGGAGTGCCAGCGCCGCGTCGGCGCTGCGTTGCAGGCCGGCCGCTTCAACGACGAGATCGTGCCGTTCACGACCAAAATGGCGCTCCTCAACAAGGACACCAAGGAAGTCACCTACGAGCAGGTGACGCTCACCAAGGACGAAGGCCCGCGTCCGGAAACCACCGCGGAGGGCCTCGCGAAGATCAAGCCGGTATTCGAGGGCAAAACCATCAGCGCTGGCAATGCCAGCCAGCTCTCGGACGGAGCTTCGGCCTGCGTGATCATGAGCGACAAGATCGCGGCCAGGAAGGGCCTCAAGCCGCTCGGCATCTTCCGCGGCTTCGTCGCCGCCGGCGTCGAGCCGGATGAGATGGGCGTCGGGCCGGTCGCCGCGATTCCGCGCCTGCTCAAGCGCCACAATCTGAAGATCGACGATATCGACCTCTGGGAGCTCAACGAAGCCTATGCGGTGCAGGTGATCTATTGCCGCGACAAGCTCGGCATCGATCCCGACAAGCTCAACGTCAATGGCGGCTCGATCGCGATCGGTCATCCCTACGGCATGACCGGCTCGCGCCTCACCGGTCATCTCCTGATCGAGGGCCGGCGGCGCAAGGCGAAATACGGCGTCGTCACCATGTGCATCGGCGGCGGCATGGGCGCGGCCGGCCTGTTTGAAATCATCCACTGAGCGGCAACGCGGGGAGATCATTCGTGAAGACAGCGATCACTGAACTGTTCGGCATCCAACATCCGATCATACAGGGGGGAATGCATTATGTCGGCTTTTCCGAGATGGCGGCCGCCGTATCCAACGCGGGCGGACTCGGCTTGATCACGGGCCTGACGCAACGGACGCCGGAGCTTCTCGCCAAGGAGATCGCGCGCTGCCGCGATATGACGGACAAGCCGTTCGGCGTGAACCTGACGTTCCTGCCGACCTTCAGCGCGCCGCCTTATCCGGAATACATTGCTGCCATCAGAGAGGGCGGCGTGAGGATCGTCGAGACAGCCGGGCGCAGCCCCGAACAGTACATGCCGGCCCTGAAGGCGGGCGGTATCAAGGTGATCCACAAATGCACCTCGGTACGGCATTCGCTGAAAGCCGAGCAGATCGGCTGCGATGCGGTCAGCGTCGACGGCTTCGAGTGCGGTGGTCATCCGGGCGAGGATGACATGCCGAACATGATCCTATTGCCGCGCGCGGCCGAGGAGCTGAAGATCCCGTTCGTGGCCTCCGGCGGCATGGCCGACGCCCGCAGCCTGGTTGCGGCGCTGGCGATGGGAGCCGCGGGAATGAACATGGGCACGCGCTTCATCGCCACCAAGGAGGCGCCGGTGCACGAGAACGTCAAAAAGGCGCTGGTCGCGGCATCGGAACTCGACACCAGGCTCGTTATGCGCGCGCTCCGCAATACCGAGCGGGTCCTCAATAACAAGGGCGTCGAGCGTCTGCTCGAGATCGAGCGCGAGAGGGGCAAGAGCCTCAAGATCGACGACATCCATGATCAAGTGGCAGGCGTCTATCCTAAGGTGATGATCGACGGCGACATGGACGCGGGCGCCTGGAGCTGCGGCATGGTCGTCGGACTCATTCACGATATTCCAACCGTGAAGGAGTTGATCGACCGCATTATGGTGGACGCCGAGCGATTGATCAGAGGTAGGCTGACGGGATTCCTCGATGCCGACATCGATCCCGCCCTAAAGGTAGCGTAAAGGCACGAAGGGGAGCGCGACTGGCCCAAGATCGGCATTGAGGTCAAGCCGCAAGGGTCAGCTGCGGGGTGAACCGGAGCCGCGTCGCGATTATCCCGCTGAGCCCGCCTGAGGCGCGCAACGCTGTCCGAGCAAAGCTAGCAACATCGGCGCACCTCCGACGAGATCAAGGGGAGCCGTCAGCAATACCATGGCCGTGATTGAGAAGGATTGCATCTGAAGCATGACGACGATCAGCATGGCGGAAAGAGTTTGGCTCGTACAAAAGTGTCAGCTTCCAGCCTTGATCGTGCAGGCAGATGTACATCGAATGCCTCGGCATATAGCCTCAGCAAGCTTGGCTGTTTTCACTCGTGCTCAACCCGATGATATTTAAACGCGCGCATGAGTGGTTCATCGGACAGGCAGAATAGAAGTGCATCTTGCGCTGCCTGACGGCTAAAGGTGGTCGGGACAGCAAATGTGTTACCTCGCGTTCGCGCAAAAGCTTTGCTGGCCTAGTCCCGGAGGCGATGCCCTCCATCGCCCTGATCGTTCGCAGTCATGGCGTGATACGCAAACCCTTTTGGCTAGAAAACAACATTGCAGCCTCTAAGACTTACCCAGCACCGGCTCGTCGCCCAACAGCCAGGGGCGGCCCGAAGTATTCAGAAGTGTCTGATTGTTCACGGCCGAGCGCCCAAGGATCGTGCTTTCCGACGCGAGTATTTGCCAGGTCGATCACAGGTGGGCTCGAGCAGATCGATCAGGCCGCGACCTTTATTGCTCGCGCTTCGGCAGAGATCCGGAGAGAACGATGCCAAGGATTTGACCTGAGGTCAGTGGGAATGCAGCTGATATGGCTGGTGTCTGTTCGTTGAGCTTCGATGCAACATATCGGCAACCTGCTAGGCCGGCATGGCTAAGTTCGAACTAACCCGGCGGTGAGACCGGCCGTCTATGTATGACGGAGTAGTCGCCTCGATTATTCGTTCGCCGTTGCACCTCGAAATACAGCAGGCGATCACCTTCCCAAACGTGAACGCCGTGCTCGCCAGACATTGTTCGACTCGACGCCTCGCCGCCTGCTCGTCAATGCAGTCGGGTTGCAGCGCAAACCACTTGCCGGCTTGCCGTCCCTCAGGAACGCCTTGTAGCGCATGATGGAGTCCCATCCCAAAGGGGGACTGTCGTCGTAATTAAATGTCCGTTTAAGGCAGCGCCAACTCAATGAATGAATTCGGCTATACCAACGCGCTAGATCTCATCGACCGCGCGGCGGCGCCGTCAGGTAAGCCTGACTAGTGCGCTTCAGTCGCGCAATCTCACCGCGTGCCGAAGCGAGCGGCTCGAGCTTAAGATGGAGAGCATCCCCAACATCATCAGTAGTACGCCAAGCCAAGTTGCCGTCCGGCTCGGCGCCTCGTTACGAGCCTCTGCAGTGAGCACAACCGCACCGATCGGGATTGTCGGAGGTTCGGACGAAGTCACCACATCTTTGGGCGGCGCGGCCGCGAGAGGTTGCTCAACATCTACTTGGCTCGGCACAGAGTGCGTGGGCGAGCGGCCGTTCTCAGCGATGGGGGCCCCCGACATCAGAGTCGTGCCCGTATCGAGATCGGAGGCAGCATCAGCTACCTTGACTTCGGGGTGAGGCGGCCGAGACGGCTCGATCGGTGCAGAACGCAGCAACTCCGCGCGCGCATCAACGACCCCGCTCTGCCTGGGCCGCGTGGTCCCGTTCTCGTCCAAACTGGCGGTGTTATCTTTCGCCACGCGCCGACGAACGATCTTCTTCACCTTCACACCCTCGGTCAGGAACCAGCATTTGTGGTGCCCGTCCATCCGGTAAACCCAATGCTGGCTATCGGGGGTCGAGTTGCCGGGGCGTCCCAAGCATTCCGCTTGCGGCGGAGAGGTCATCGTAGGCGGGGGTGCAGCAGTCGTGAAGATATCCGCAAGAGGATTGGAAGACGCAGGCCCCGTTGAAAGAGTTTCAACAAGAACCAAACTGACGAAGCAAATTCGCAAATAACCGGACATCGAAAACTCCCGGTGTTGCGCCCCGCCCGGCATGACCCTTCGTAACGACATAGGCGGCCATGCGGCTCAAATCTGGCGGGGCCATGGATTCATTGTGCCCCTGACGTGAGCCACGGGTCCGAATGCAAATGCGGTCCAGCCGCTCACGGTTGCAAAACACAGCACCACAGTCATGTGGTCGAGTCGCGGCGGCCGCGGGACCCACTCATCGGGCTTTCTGAACCGCTGTCTTATTCGTGCTGAGGTGCATCCGTCGTTAAGGGTTGGTTTAGTTCCCCGCATGATCATTGGGGACCACAAGGGACCCGAGCATGCAATTGCACCATGCCAATACCTTGGAAATAATCGAGACGGTCGCGGATCAGGGTAGTGGCGAGGTCGCGGCGTGGCCCGTCACGCTCGGCCGATCGGATTTCTCGCCCTCCAATCGAGATGAGGTCCTGGCGCTATTGGCGCCAAGCGGTCATTCAAAGCCCACTATTTGGCTCGTCGCGGTCGCATTGGCTGGAGGTTTTGGACTGGGATGGGCTGGTGCCTGGTATGCTCCGGCAACTATCTCGGCTCTCAATCCAAATGCTCGGATAGAACCGGCTTCGCGCCACATGCCGGACACAAAGTCAGGGGGTAAGGCCGAAAGCACCCGAAAGATAGCATCAGCAGCAAGCTCGCGAACACCGCCCGGTTTAGGTCAGCCCTCCACAGTCAGCGCGAGCCTCGCTCCGAAGCCTCTGGCCAAAGCGTCGGGTGGAGCGCAATCGGCGGAAGCTTCGAACCCAGCCTCTTCGGTTTTGGAGGCGGACATGTCTGTGACCGGCTCGCTCGAGCCTGCGGGGCCGCTCCTGTCGGTCCCGGAGACAAGACCAACGACTATTGGGGGGTGGGTAGTCCTTGACGTTCGCGGCGGAACGGCGGTGCTCGAAGGGCCCGATGGGATTCGAATGGCAGCACGGGGGGACGTGATCCCCGGCATCGGGCGAATCGATTCTATCGTGCGTTGGGGCAACCGCTGGATAGTTGCAACAGCTCGTGGATTGATCTCGACGCCGTAGGCGTAACCCTTCTGCAAAGCGTCGAAAAGAGGGTGAGAAAAGAGGAGACAACCTGCGCGAGATGCGTCCTAACTAAGCGGTTCATCGTCCGGCAACTGGCTTCGGATCACCCAATGACCAAGATCGGCATTAAGCATTTGATACTGAATTGACGGCCTGCGCGATGGCGGCAGGATCTGCGTACGTGACCATATGCCCGGCATTCGGAATGAGGTGAAGATCGGACCGAGGTAGCACCTGATGTAAATCTCGCGCTTGTTTGGGTTCGATCACCTGGTCCTCTGTTCCATGGAATATCTGCACTGGGTTGCCCATCGTCGAATAATAAGCTTGGAATTGTGCCGCAGTTGGAATGAGGAGTGCACTCTCCTCCGCAGCCGCCCTCAACTGTCTGGGCCTGAGAACTAGAGAGGCTGGAAATTCATTCTTGAACGTCTGCGGGACCGAACGGGGCGCGAAGATCCTACGGAGGGCTCCCGGCAAGACGGCCCAGGAAATGATAGGCGCGACAGTGTAACTGACCAAGTCACCCAGGACCGGTATGGCTGGACCTGACATCAGCCACATGTCCAATCGGCCGGTCGGGAAGTAGGACCCGGACGCAAGCACAAGGCCCCGGATCGGATAATCCTTCTGCACACCGAGAGCGATAGCGACCAAGGCGCCCCAAGAATGGCCCAGCACGACAGGATCATGGATCCCGATTTGGTTGAGCGCCTTCACCAACAGAGCCGCTTGAGCCGCTGCAGTCCATATTCGGAGCCGCGGCCGCTGACTATGGCCAAAGCCCGGGCGGTCGAAGCATACCACGCGATTGCTGCGGGCCAGAAGATCGACCAAGCCGCTGATTGTGAAGTCCTGGATCATGGATCCGTTGCCATGGAGCAGCACGACGCAAGGCGCGGCGGGATCACCCCGATCGATATAATGGAGTACTACGCCGTCGCACTCGAGGAACTTGCCGATTGGTGGATTCCTCCACTCGGCCAGTCTGGAGAAGCCGACGTTACAGATGATGAGAAGTACTACGAACAAGCCGGCGGCGAGCAATATGGTTTCAACTGTGGTCATTTACTGAGCCTTGATGATCGAGGCCTAAAAACATCAGACCGGCAGTGCCGAGCAGATGAGCCAATTCACACGCTAATTGGAAGTTGAAGCGCTCGTTCCTGCGCGTAACCGCGGAGGATTGATTAAAATTCGCTGGCCCCGGAACGGTCGAAAAATGCCCACGTTTGCTCGCGTAGGATCGCCCCTCTGACGGAGAACATAGGATCCGACCTCACCAACAACAACGATGGAGCAACAAATGGCCAATCCACGCCAGGAGGAAAAGTCTGCCCAAGGCCCTGAGGACACAATCCGCCGCGCCGCCGAGAGGACCGCCGAGCAGACCAGACGGATCGGCTTAGCTACCGCCGAGGCCGGCGAGGAGGTGGCCCAAGCCAGCAGCCATCTGCTGCGACAAAATACCGAGATGCTGCAAAACAGTTGGCGCTTCGGCGTCGATATGGCCACCGCGATGGTGGGACGCTCGACTGATCAGCTTGGTCGCACGTTCGGTTTGACGGGCAATGAAGCGCAACGGGCAACAGAACGCTCGGTCCGCAACGCCGAAGCAATCATGTACTCTGCAACCGCAGTTGCCAAAGGAATGAACGGCGTGTCACGCGAGTACTTCGATTTCGTTCGTCAGCAGATCGAGAGGGCCATGGACCGCATGAATGAAATCTGGAGCTGCCGAACGCCTCACGATTTGGCGGCTGTGCAGACCGATCTGATGCGCGACACCATCAGCAGCGCCCTGGATACCAGCCGCCGGATGGCGGACATGTCTTTGAAGGTGGCTGACGATGCCGGAAACCATATAACCCAGAGTATCGAACGCATGCGGCACGCTGCCTAGCGCGCTGGCGACAGAGCGGCGGCGCGGTGCATGTGGAGGTCGTTGTGCCCGCTCCTGGCGCTTGTGAGGTTCTGCAGGATCTGCGTCTGCAGCGCCGCGCCGAGTCCTTTGGCTTTTTTTGCGATCGTCCTTGGCGGCGGCATCCAGTTCGGCGAGCGAGGCAACGCCGAGGTCCTTGTAGAGGCGTAGCACCTCGTCGGGACGCAGGCTGTTAGCTTCTCGAGAGCGCCGGGCGGGACTTCCTTCCGGAGCTTCCCCAGGCTCGGATGGGTCCCGGTCCGGTGCAATTTGGTGACGACGTCCGCGATCGCATCTCCGACGCCAGGGATGTCCGTGATCCGGCCTTCTTCGATCAGGACGTGGAGCGGAATGGCGAGCAGCGCGAGACTGTCCGCAGCGCGGGAATACGCCTTGGCGCGATACGGATTGCCTCCGCGCAGCGCGGTTCGCTGCGCGTATTCTCGTAGGAGCTTAGCCACGGTTTGGGTGTCAGCGGCCGGCACTCAATGCGCCTCCTCTCCGGGCTTGTTCTGTCGAGAGGCTTCTACGCGCGCAACAGTCGAGAAACCATCGCTGCGGCCGCCAAGCCATCGCGCGTCCACCGGTTGGTTCATCGCGCCGCCATCAGTCGAGCGACTTCTCAAGCCTCTGCGCCGCCCGAAACTCATCCAAATGCTGCAGGTTCGGGCCGCATGCGGCCTCCTTGGCGAGCAGGTGGTACACTCGCCCTACCACGATCTGCAGGTGCTTCATCCTTCCGCGAGGCATCGCGCGAGCCTTGCAAATGGCTCGGATCGCGTGGGCACGAAGATAGTCAACAGCGTCCGACATCGGAGGCTCAACACCGCGCCTGAACATTGGTTCTTACCTTGCCATTCATCGGGAACACCGCTTCGCCAAATTTGTTGAACGGCATGACCGCGAGAGTTCTGTACGAAAGCGCCAATGGTGACATTTGGCGGCTGGTCCGGGATCCGCAATCCGGTGTGCCGATGGTGGAGCACGAACCGAACCGCAGCTCCGGCGGCCGGACTTCGCTGACGGAGATCGGACAGTTCCTTCGCACGGGCGGAAGGGGCCCCGAGCACCAGGCATTGCTCCAACTGATCGGCACACTTCTTGGCGACTGATGAGGGCAGGAGCGCGATCCGCATTCCGGAACGCTCGTGGAGTATGGCTGGTTAGAGCGGCATCCAATCCTTCGCGACGCGCCGAACATGTTCTTCTTCTTTTCGAACCGCCTGGGTTGCTTTGGCTCTCTGCTGATCTCGGCCATCATCACGCTCGCGCTGCTTTTCATGTTCGGAATGCTGCGGTTCTGAAGGAAAATGTCTCCAATGCACCTGGTTGAGATACTTCAGCGAAGGCCGGCCGTTCGATTCCGGGAATCTTTCGGGGCTCCGGGAGATACTGACTGAGCGCTTCGGCGGATTGACGGCATTCACCCGTTCTCCCGCCCAGGCCACGACGTGGGAGCGGGACAAGACGGTTCGTGACGAGATCATCGTGTTCGAACACTGGAGGAGGCTTGGTGGACCAGCTACCGACGACGATTGGAGACCGACCTCCAGCAGGCCAAGATCATCGTTCGTGCATCGGCCGTCACCTTGCTACCGCGCTGCGGAAGGTGGGTCCGCTTCGGGCGACTGGTACGAGGCCGCTCATCAACCGCGCGCAAGCTGGACGCTGAATTGAGCCGCTGTGGCAGGGGATCGGCGCAGCCCTCGACGTGTTCGATCATGAGCCGCTGCCGTCCAATCATCTCTTCCTGAAGCTGCAGGACATGCTGACAAAGCCTCACATCGGCTACGTAACCAAGATCTCTATCCAATGTTCTATGGCGATGCCGCGTCTAGTCTATGATCGGCCAGTCGTCTTGTCGCACTTGGTCCAGGTCGTCTCGCTCCTGACCTGGCTGTGAAGCTGGGTACACGACGCAAGTAGTCAGCGATTGACCGCGGACCGACTCGGTTTCCGACGGACTCACGGACCGAAAGGAACGCGCGCCACATGCCCGAGTTGCTCGCCTGCGGCAGGATTACCTGCACAACAGAATGATCGGAGGAAAGCGCCATGAAAATGATCGCAGGTACGGTTGCAATCGCATTCGCTCTCTCGATAAACGCGGCGACTGCCCAAACGACCAAGCCCGACGTCTCCAGCGCGCCGAGCGCCCAGAACTCAGGTGCGGGGATAGCTGGCCAGCCGGGAAACAAAAACGGACCCGCGGCCAAGCCCGGCGATACCGTCGGCTCGTCGAGCACGCAGCAGAATTCGACAACCTCGCAACAGGACACATCGAACATCAAAGGGTTGCCTGGGAACAAGAGCGGGCCGGCAGTTAAGCAGCCGAGCAAGTGACCTCCAGTTCGGGCGGTGCTGGGCGTGGGCGGTTTGCCTCTCCCTCGGCACGGCCTGAACGGGCTACCGCAGATCGCGCACCTTGCAGCCGAGAACCGTGCCTGCGAGCGCCGCACCGACCATGTTCGCGCAGACGATAACCCAGTCGCCTCGGATGAAACCGTAGGCTTTCAGCGTCTCAGCGGGGCTCGCGTTTCTGCCGGCCTTGCGGCAGGAGGCGCGTGACTATCGTGTCGGTCATATCGAGCTTCACGGGCGTTGCGGCGAGCGCTAACCTGGCGTCGGCGGCTCTGACCAGAATGGCGGGCGGCGGCGTTGTGGGAACTGCCGCGACCGATTCGCGTTGAGCCTGACGGTTGTGCCGCTTCTCCGGACCGATTGCGCCTCTCCGATGAACGAGAAGAGCCAGATCAGGGGAACGGCCTCTTTCGAGGCGGATAACGGCGGTTCGATTGAGCCACTTACGTCCGGTCATAAAACTTGCCCGTGCGGTGAGGTGGCCGGATCGTGAATCGCGCCGGTCAGATAGTCGGGCCAGTCGCGTTCAAAAAACGGACGGGAGTCCCGGTCTCGACGTCGGATGGGTCGCGCCTCGCAGACGACGGTCCCGCCATCCATACGAACGTGAATCCGCTCAGTCCTATCTTCGGCGCGTTCGGACATGAACCTGACGTCCGGGAGGGGGCTGTTACGGGTCTGCGGAATGCGATCGCCTTCTGGTGAACAGACTGCGCGCGCGCCGCGGCTTCCGCCGCGACGCTCCAGATAGAAGAGCAATGCCGTCAGGACGGCTTCCGAAGCAATTGCGCTCTGGCGCCATTGCAGAGCGCGCAGGGCCTCGTTTGCCCCGTCGAAGGCGATACCGTGCTGACGGATCATCTCGTTCAACGCATGGGCATCCCGTGCTGCGGCCCTTACGTCTGGCCCGTTGCAAAGAATGGAGGCGTAGTCGCTCATGCGGTCCTGCACGTCCTTGCGGATCGCGTCAGATTTCAGCGAGCTACCGCCTCGAAGCGAGCCGAGAATGACGCCAATGGCCTCATCCACGAGCGCCTGCTCACTATCGATCGGTTCGTAGGACTTATGTCTTGCGGCGATGTGCTCGGCGCAACGCGTGCCGAACACCTGCCCAGCGTTTAGCGCCGCCCCGCCGGGCCGGGTCACGCCGTGCGTGCCGGCGGCCTCGCCAACCGCATAGCAGGCGTCAAGACTGGTCGCGCCCCAGGTGTCGACGGCGAGGCCGCCGTTCATGTGCTGATTGTTGATCGCAAATTCGAGCGGATCGCGCGTGATGTCGTATTTGTAGCGCTTGTAAAGCTCGATCGAGAGCGGGTTCATTTTGCGCAGGCGTTCGATCGGCTGGGCGAGAAGTGCGCCGCTGTTCGCGAGGTAAGATCTCACATCGTCATCGAGCCGATCGAGGTTGAAGTCCACGTCTCCCGGCGCAGGAAGCGGATTGCGATTGAAGTCCATGAAGACTTTTCGGCCCGCCTGCGTCTCGCGGAAGATCGCTAGGTCGAGCAGGCTCGAACCAAAATCGAGCATCCGGCTCGCATGGAAGGGCCATTGGTAGCCCTTGCGGAAAATGTTCGACGCGAGTTCCTGTGTTGTCCGGTAATAGTGGGTGAGAAAATTACGCTCGTTGCCGCGCGCATCCCGCGAAAAAATGTAGGGAATGCACTGGACGTAGGTGCCCGACAGATTCCATGGGAAATTGTCACGTGAGGTGCCGATGCCAAATTGGCTCTCGGTTAGATTGACGGCTTCAATCCCTACTTCGAGCGCGAGGCCCAGCGACCCGAAACAATGCCGGGGATAGACGCTGTCGCGATAGAGCTCGCCCGGGCCGCCGGTCGCGATGATGACAGAGGCCGCAAGAAAGGCGGTCAAGCCAAGCGGGTTTTCGGCGGTGCGCCGTTTGGGCGTCATCGCCAGCACGCCGCTGGCGCGTGGCTTGTCGCGGGATGCGACCAGAAGTCGGACGCCCGTCGTGTGGTTGAAGATTGGGATGTCGAGACGGATTGCCTCGCGAGTGAGCGCCTGGACCATAAGCCGGGAGGTTCGGGGACCGCAACTCGTGGCGCGCCCAACCTCGTCGTGATCGGTCTGGTAGCGCAGCACGCCGCCGAGCCGGTCCTGCGGCAGGGGCAACCCCATGAACTGGAGGGACGCAAGCGCCCGCCCGGAGCCGACCGCCTCGACATAGGCAGTGTCTTCGTCCATAGCGCCGCCTGCACCGAGCGCGTCGGCGAGCGCTCGGAAGTCGTCCCCCGCACCGGCGGTATTGGCAGTGTAAAGGGTTTGCTTATCGGAGCCCGAGCAGGCGGAGGTTCCACCAAAGGCGCTCTGGCTCGCGACAACGACGTCGACATCCCGCCGTTTCAGTTCGACCGCCGCGCGCAGGCCCGCCGCACCGCTGCCAAGGACGAGGGCCTCTGCTCGGTGCACCGGCAAAACGTGCCCTCTGATCGTCATGAACTCCTTGGGTGGTCTTTCGTCGGCCAAACGGGGCATGGCGACATCTGTCAAGCGATCAAGGATTGATTGGGAGACGATCGAAGCCAAGGACGTTCCTCTAGGAATTTTGGAGTTGACCAGGGGAGGGAAACTGATTACTAGTATTGGCACGTTCCAAATAGATGCGCAAGCTGGAGACGGGGTTTCGCTCATGTATAATGCCATCTTTGGAATGACTATTGGAACGGTCTAATAAATATGCGCAAGAATGGTGGAAACGGAGGGGAGGAGCGCGAGGCGGGCGTGGCCCGGGCGACGATTGTTGACGTCGCGCGTCGAGCCGGCGTCTCGAAATCCACGGTATCTCTGGTGTTAGGTGGCAGCTCGCTCGTCGCGGAGGCGACGCGGGAGCGCGTAACCGAGGCGATGGTCGAACTCGGCTACATCTATCATCGGGGCGCAGCGACACTTCGCGGAGCCAAGTCGGGCGTCCTCGGAATGGTCATCAACGACCTGTCGAACCCATTCTATGTCGAACTTGCGATTGGCATCGAGCAGGCGTGCCAAGGCGCCGGATTTGTCCCGTTCCTCGCCAATTCCGCTGAAGATCCGGTGCGCCAGCAGGAGGTCATTCGCTCCATGCGGGAGCATGGCGCGGCGGGTCTGGTGCTCGCGCCCGCAATCGATACGTCCGCCAACGATGTCAAAGGACTCGTTGTCGGCCTGCCAGTCGTCCAGGTCATGCGCAGGCTTCCAGGTCTAAAGGCATCGCTCGTCGCTCCGGAAAATAAGGAGGGCGCGCGAAAGGCCACAGCGCACCTGATTGCACAGGGACACAAGCGCGTCGCTTTCGTAGGCGGCACTACGTCGCTGCTCGTCCGCGAAGAGCGGCTATCTGGATATCGTCTCGCCCTTGAGGACGCTGGAATCCCGCTTGACGCGTCGTTGGTTATTGAAACGAGGACCAGCTACTTGGGCGGCGCGGCAGCGGTCCCGCAGCTGTTGAACCTCCACGAGCCCGCGACGGCCGCCCTTTGTTTCAACGACGTCGTCGCCATCGGACTCATTCGTGCGCTCACTCAGGCTGGCGTTACGATCGGTCGCAAGTTCGCCGTGATCGGCTTCGACGACATCGAAGAAGCCAAGCACACGCTTCCTGCACTCACGAGCGTTGCGGTGAACGCTCGAAATCTGGGTTCGCGCGCCGCTCAGCTTCTCATGCGTCAGATCGCCAGCGGAAACTTCGAGCCGGAAAGCATACTCCGCCCAACGAGCCTGATCATACGTTCGTCGTGCGGAGCTTCCGCAAGTCACGAGGAGATGCCGTCATGACTGGACTTCGCTGGGGCCTGATTGGTGCGAGCACGATCGCCGCGGAACATATGATCGGGGCGTTTCGTGCCAATGGCGGCGAAGTCGTCGCGGTCATGAGCGCCAACGCGGACCGCGCCGCAGATTACGCAAGCAGGCACGGGATCGCCTGGGCGACGACGAACCTGACAGAGCTGGTCGAGTCAAAGGACCTTGACGCTGTCTATATCTCCACGACCAACGAACTCCATCGCGACCAGCTTTTCGCCGCCGCGGCGGCAGGGAAGCACGTCCTGTGCGAAAAGCCGCTCGCGCTGACGCTTTCCGACGCACGCGCGATGGTTGCGGAATGCGGCAAGTACGGTGTGGTGATGGGGACCAATCACCACCTCCGCAACGCGGCGACCCATCGCGCCATGCGGGAGGCGATCAAGCAAGGTCGGATCGGCAAGCCGCTATTCGCGCGCGTCTTCCACTCCGTCTATTTGCCGACTCATCTGCAGGGCTGGCGGCTGGAACGGCCCGATGCAGGTGGTGGAGTCATTCTGGACATCACGGTCCATGACGCCGACACACTGCGCTTCGTCCTTGATGACGAGCCCCGGTCCGTCGTCGCTATGGCCTCCCACGGCGGAATGGGCCGCGAAGGGCTCGAGGATGGCGCCATGGGCGTCATCCGCTTCTCAAGTGGCCTCCTTGCCCAGTTTCACGACGGTTTCACCACAAAATTCGCGATCACCGGCTTCGAGGTGCATGGCGAGGCGGGTTCGCTCATCGGCCGTGACTGCATGACCCAGGCGCCGAAAGGCGAGGTCATTCTGCGAACGACGGCAGGCGAAGAGCAGCTTAAGCTCGACCACGAAAATCTCTACGCGCGCTCGATCCGTCTCTTCCAGGAAGCCATCGCCGGCCGCGGTGCGCCGTCGGCGACCGGCGAGGACGGCGTCAAATCTTTGAGCGTCGCGATTGCCGCCTTGGCCGCGACCCGCTCCCGCTCCGAAACCCCCATCGACCTGACCATTTGAGGACAGCAATGGCCAAGCCAAGGGTAATATCAGCCGCGGACGCCGCCCGCCTCATTCCCGACGGCGCGATCGTCACGGTCTCGTCTTCGTCTGCACTCGGGTGCCCCGACGCGACGCTGGCGGCGATCGGTGCGCGGTTTGAGGCCGAGGGTCATCCGCGCAATATTACGACGCTCAATCCGATCGCTGCAGGCGACATGTGGGGCGTCAAGGGCCTCGACCATCTTGCTAAATTCGGCTGCCTCGCGCGGGTTCTTGCTGGCTCCTATCCGTCTGGTCCGTCCTCGGCCGAGCCGCCGGAGATCTGGAAGATGATCACCGGCGACGTGATTCCGGCCTACAACGTCCCCTCGGGCATTCTGTTCGACATCCATCGCGAGGCGGCAGCTAAGCGTCCGGGCGTGCTGACCAAGGTCGGCATGGATACGTTCGTCGATCCCATCCACGAGGGATGCGCGATGAACACGAGGGCGGCGGCTGATCCGATCGTCAAGCGCGTCGCTTTCGCCGGTGAGGACTGGCTGTTTTTCCCAACCATAACTCCCCAGATCGCCATCATCCGCGCCACGACCGCCGACGAACGCGGAAATCTCTCCTACGAGCATGAAGGCGGCATTCTCGGCCCGCTCGACCAGGCGCTCGCCGTTCGAAACAACGGTGGCATCGTCATCGCGCAGGTCAAGAGACTTGCGGCCGCAGGCACCTTACGTCCCCACGACGTTGTCGTACCCGGCGTGCTCGTCGACTTTATCGTCGTGGCCCCAGATCAGCTTCAGACGACGCACACGTCTTACGAGCCGGCAATTTCGGGCGAGATCTTCCGGCCCCTGTCCTCGTTCAAAACGCCAGAATTCGATATCGCCAAAGTGATCGCCCGACGCGTCGCGCAGGAGTTGCGCGACGGCGACGCCGTTAACATCGGCTTCGGCATCTCCGCCAACGTGCCGCGCATTCTAATTGAAGAAGGGCGGCACGGCGCGGTCACCTGGGTCATCGAGCAGGGCGCGATCGGCGGCGTGCCGCTGCTCGACTTCCAGTTCGGCTGCGCCTCCAATGCCGAGGCCATCGTTCAGTCGCCGCATCAGTTCACCTATTTCCAGGGCGCGGGCTTTGACATGTCACTGCTTTCGTTCCTGCAAATCGATCGCCGGGGATCGGTCAACGTGTCGAAGCTCGGCGTGCGTCCGCACGTCACCGCGGGCGCGGGCGGCTTCGTCGACATCACGGCGCGGGCCAAGAAGATCGTCTTCTCCGGCTATTTCACCGCAGGGGCGAAACTCGAAATTCACGACGGTACGGTGAAGATCGCCAGGGAAGGCAAGGTCAAGAAGCTTGTCGAGGCGGTTGAGCAGATCTCCTTCTCAGGGCCGAGAGCCGTCGCGCAGGGCCAGGATATCGCCTACGTCACCGAACGTTGCGTGCTTCGGCTCGCACCGGAAGGCGTTACGGTTACAGAAATCGCGCCGGGCATCGATATCGAACGCGATGTCCTTGCTCAGGCCGAATTCCCGCTGAGGGTCGCCACGGACCTGCGCAAGATGGACGCGGCGCTCTTCCATGCCGCGCCGATCGACCTCAAGCTCCGTCCTGCCGAGGAGATGGCCCCGTGAGCCCCTTCATTCACCTCGCGTTCGAGGGGCCGCTTGCGCGGTTGACCTTGAAGCGACCCGAGAAGCTGAACGCATTGGATCGCGCGATGATCGATGGGCTCGCGGAGGCGGCGCGCGCCATCGATGCTTCGGCGGAGGCGAGAGTTGCGATCCTCTCGGGCGAGGGCAAGGCGTTTTGTGCTGGGGGTGACATTGCCGCCTGGGGCGGCCTGCCGCCGCTCGAAATGTGGCGCGACTGGACCCGGGCAGGACACCGCGCGTTCGAGGCGCTCGCCCGACTGCGTGTGCCGCTCATTGCCGCTCTGACCGGACATGCTTTCGGCGGCGGCCTGGAACTGGCTGCGGTCGCCGATATCCGTGTCGCCGAAAGTGGGATCAAGCTGGGCTTGCCTGAGTCAGGCCTTGCGATGGCGCCCGGATGGTCCGGCACGCAAAGACTTGTGCGTCGGTTCGGCGCCGCGGTCGTTCGCCGAATGGCGCTGGCCGGTGCCATTTTCTCGGCGGAAGAGGGCCTGGCGCTCGGCCTCGTCGACGAGGTGGCCGCGAGAGGTGAGGGCGTTGTGCGCGCGGAGACGCTTGCCGCCGAAATCGCCAAGCGTGGCCCGCTCGCAGTTCAGGTGGTCAAGGCGATGATCAACGCCGCGGAGGGCGAGGACCGCGACGCGCCGATCGAAGGCCTTGCCGGCGCACTGACCGCTTTCACCGAAGACCTTGCCGAGGGTGTCGCCGCATTCCGAGCCAAGCGCGCGCCGACATTCTCCGGTCGCTAAGGACACCGCCGAAGATGGCCGTTCAAACCGCAATTGCCCTTGACACGAAGAAGCTGAACGACGCGCTGGCGCGTTTTCCCCGCGATCGTGCCATGCAGATCGGCGGCCGCGAGGTGCACGCCAGCGGCGAGATGATCGAGCGCCGAAGCCCGGCTCACGGCGTCATTGTCACTCGAGTCCCGCGCGGCCGCGCCGAAGACGCGCGCGCCGCCATCGCCGCCGCGCGCGCCGCCTTCGACGAGGGTCCTTGGCCAAACGCGACGGCCTCGAATCGCGCGCGTGTTCTCTTAAAAGTCGCCGACCTCATCGATCGGGACCGCGAACTCTTGGCGTTGATGGACACGCTCGAATCCGGCAAGCCGATCGCGCAGGCGCGCGGCGAGATCGAGGGCGCAGCCGATATCTGGCGATACGCTGCCGCCCTCGCGCGCAAACTCGCGGGCGAAAGCTACGGCAATCTCGGAGCCGATCGGCTTGGCTTCGTGGTCCGCGAGCCGGTCGGGGTCGTCTCGATCATCACGCCCTGGAACTTCCCGCTCCTGATCGTGTCGCAGAAGCTGCCGTTCGCACTTGCCGCTGGTTGCACGTGCTTCGTCAAGCCGAGCGAGATGACCTCGGCCTCCACGCTCCATCTCGGCGCGCTGCTTGTCGAGGCGGGCCTGCCCGACGGGGTCTGCAACATCGTTACGGGTTACGGCCCCGAGGTTGGGTCGCCGATGACGACCGACCCCGACGTCGACATGATCTCCTTCACAGGGTCGACAGCCGTCGGGCGCGCCGCCATGGCCGCAGGCGCCGCCACGCTCAAGAAGGTATCGATGGAGCTTGGTGGCAAGAACCCACAAGTGATCTTCCCCGACGCCGATATGGACGCCGCGCTCGACGCCGCGACCTTCGGCGCCTACTTCAACGCGGGAGAATGCTGCAATGCCGGCTCCCGGCTGCTTCTTCATGAGGATATCGCAGAAGAGTTCCTGTCGGGGCTCGCGGAACGGTCGAAGCTGGTCAAGCTGGGCGACCCGCTGGACCCGGAGACGCGAGTAGGTGCAATCATCAGCGCAGACCATCTCGGTAGGATCGAGAGTCACGTGAGCGCGGCGCGGGCGGGCGGGGCGGTCATTCGGGCAGGAGGCGCGCGCCTTCAGTCTAGCGGCCTCTTTATGGAGCCAACGATCGTTGCGGGTGTCGTACCCTCGATGGCGATCGCCAGCGATGAGGTGTTCGGACCAGTCGTCGTCGCGCAGACGTTCAAGACTTTGGACGAGGCGGTCAAACTGGCTAATTCGACCGTCTATGGTCTTTCCGCCAGCGTGTGGAGCCGCGACATCGACACCGCCATTGGAGTCGGGCGCGGCGTCCGGGCCGGCACCATATGGGTCAACACGTTCATGGACGGAACACCGGAGCTGCCATTCGGCGGCTACCGTCAGTCCGGCATCGGCCGCGAGCTCGGGCACAACGCGGTTAAAGATTACACCGAGGAAAAGACACTTCATTTCCATACCGGTCCGCGAACGGATTGGTGGCTCCCGCGTGGAGCCTGATGGACGAAAAGAGTCGGGAGCCGATCAACGGTTCCTGGATCCGGGGCCGGCCGTTCCGGCGGGAGCAACGCACAGGAAGGGTAAGAGCATGACTTTGAAAGCGATGTTGATGTTGGGTACGGCGGCCATCGGGGCGCTGAGCTTCGCCGGCGGCGCCCAGGCGGCTGACAACAAGGAAGTGCAGATGCTGCATTGGTGGACGTCGGGCGGTGAAGCGGCGGCGTTGAATGTGGTCAAACAGGCGCTCGCAAAGCAGGGCTATGGTTGGAAAGACGTTCCGGTCGCCGGCGGCGGCGGTGGGGCGGCCATGACCACGCTCAAGGCGATGGTCGCAGCGGGCAATCCGCCGACCGCCTCGCAGATTCTTGGCTATTATGCGCTCGACTATGCCGATGCGGGCAAGCTTGCCGACATCACGCCTTTGGCGAAGAAGAACGACTGGGCGAAGGTCATTCCGACAGCCTTGCAGAAGTTCACGACGGTCAATGGTAAGTGGGGTGCCGTTCCCATCAACATCCACTCGGTGAACTGGATCTGGATCAACAAGGCCGCCATGGAGAAGATCGGCGGTACCGAGCCGAAGAATTTCGCTGAATTCGTCGCATTACTCGACAAGGCTAAGAAGGCCGGCGTCGTTCCGCTCGCGCTCGGCGGCCAGCCATGGCAGGAAGCTACGATGTTCGACTCGATCGTGGCATCGACCGGCGGGGTCGAGTTCTACAAGAAGGCTTTCATCGATCTCGACGAGAGCGCGCTGAAGTCGGACACGATGAAGAAGTCGTTCGACAACCTCGCCAAGCTTCGCGACTATGTCGATCCGAACTACACCGGGCGCGACTGGAACCTCGCCACCGCCATGGTCATCAAGGGCGACGCGCTCGTGCAGGTCATGGGCGACTGGGCCAAGGGCGAATTCGCGGCGGCCCACAAAGAGGCCGGCAAGGACTTCCTGTGCTATCGCTTCCCGGGTACCGACGGTTCTGTGCTCTACAACACAGACATGTTCGCTTTCTTCCAGGTTTCTGCCGATCGGCAGGCCGCGCAGACGGCGCTGGCGGAGACAGCGATGAGTCCGGAGGTCCAGATCGGGTTCAACACCATCAAGGGGTCCGCGCCGGCGCGCATGGACATCTCGGACGCGTCCTTCGATGTCTGCGGCAAGAAAGCGATCGCCGACATCAAGGCGGCGAATGCCAAGGGAACGTTCTTGGGCTCGTTGGCGCAGAATTATGCCCAGCCCCCAGCGGTCGCTACGGCCTATTATGACGTCGTGACGAAATTCGTCCATGGACAGATCAAGTCTTCGGATGAAGCTGTGACGCAACTCGTCGCCGCAATCAATTCTGCGAAGTGATCACGCTTGCCTTCCCCCGCTTGGAAGCGGGGGAAGGCCGTTCGGACGCGGCCAAGAGCGGCCAAGAAAAAGAATGCTCGCGGGAGGAATTGACTATGGCAACGGTCATCGACCCTATCGTCGCCCATGCGGTCCAAAGTCCGCGCCTAAACATCAAGGACCGGCTGCGCGACTGGATACCGAGGTTGGTGCTTGCCCCGTCGTTCGCACTGATCCTCATTTTCGTCTACGGGTTCAACTTGTGGACGCTGGTGATTTCCTTCACGAATTCGAAGGCCTTCACCAACTTCAACTTCATCGGTTGGGCGAACTACGCAAAGCTCTGGTCCTGGACGTTCCAGACCGATCCGCCGTCGAATTGGTATACAGCGCTCGTCAACATGGTCCTGTTCGGCGGTCTCTATGTCGTCTTCTGCCTCGTTCTGGGGCTGGCCCTCGCGATCCTGCTCGACCAGAAGATCCGGGGCGAAGGCATCCTCCGGCCGCTCTACCTGTATCCGTTGGCGCTCTCGTTCATCGTTACCGGCACCGCCTGGAAGCTCTTGCTTGATCCGGGCATCGGGCTCGAAAAGGCAGTCCACGACCTCGGCTGGACGAGCTTCCACTTCGATTGGGTCGTGGACCCGCGCATGATGATCTATTGCGTGGCGATCGCAGGAATCTGGCAGACCTCGGGCTTCGTCATGGCGATGTTCCTAGCAGCACTGCGGGGCATCGACAGCGAAATCCTGAAAGCTGCGCAGATCGACGGCGCCTCGGCCTACGCCACCTATCGGCGTATCATCATTCCGATCATGCGGCCGGTCTTCATGTCCGCCCTGATCATCCTCACCCACATGGCGATCAAATCGTACGATCTCGTGCTCTCCGTCACCGGCAAGAACCCGGGCGGAGCGGCCGAATTACCGTCGACGTTCATGTACTCCTACACCTTCACCCGCAATCAGATGGGGGTCGGCTCGGCGAGCGCAGTCGTCATGCTCATGACCATCGCCGCTATCATGGTCCCGTATCTCTACTCCGAGTTGAGGGAGAAGCCCTGATGACCGTCGCCGCTGATGCCCTGCTGGCCGCGCCGCCGCGCAAGCTCACGCGCCACTCGATGACCACCCGAGCCGTCATCTACGGACTCTTGATCGTCTTCGCGATCGTCTACCTCATGCCGCTTGTCGTCATGGTGATGACGTCGCTGAAGCCACTCCAGGAGATCACGGGCGGGAACATGTTCTATCTGCCGCACGATCTGACCTTCGAGCCGTGGAAGAAGGCTTGGGGAACGGCCTGCGTCGGTCTGACCTGCGCCGGGATCAAAGGCTATGTCTGGAATTCGGTCAGGATGGTCATCCCGGCGGTTCTCATCTCAAGCCTGCTCGGCGCGCTGAACGGCTATGTGCTGACCAAATGGCGCTTCCCGGGCCACAAGCTCGTGTTCGGTATGATGTTGTTCGCCTGCTTCATCCCATTCCAGTCGGTGCTTATCCCGATGGCGACGATCCTTGGCAAGCTCGGGGGGATCGGTCAGACGCTCATTGACGCGACCGGCTACTCGTTCGGATTCGGCGACCCGACGGTGAATCTCGTTCTGGTGCATGTCGTCTACGGCCTCGGATTCACGACGCTCTTCTTCCGCAACTATTATGAGACGTTTCCGACCGAGTTGGTCAAGGCAGCGCAGATCGACGGCGCGGGCTTCTTCCAAATCTTCCGGCGAATCCTGCTGCCGAACTCTGCGCCGATCTTCATCGTGACTGTGATCTATCAATTCACCAACATCTGGAACGACTTCCTGTTCGGCTCGACATTCGCCGCCGGCGACTCGAGCCCGATGACGGTCGCGCTCTACAATATCGTCAACACCTCGACTGGCGTCATCGAATACAACGTCAATATGGCTGCGGCGATCATCGCGGCTGCTCCCACCCTTGTCGTCTACGTCCTCGCCGGACGTTACTTCGTGCGCGGCCTCATGGCCGGCGCCGTGAAAGGATAGGCCCATGGCTACGCTTGAAATCAGTGCGCTCCGCAAGCGCTTCGCTAACCTCGAAGTCCTCAAGGGCATTGACATCTCGCTGGAAAGAGGCGGCTTTCTGGTCCTGGTTGGCCCGTCCGGCTGTGGCAAGTCCACGCTCCTCAATACCATTGCCGGACTGGAATCGATTAGCTCGGGGGAGATCAGGATTGGCGGTCAGGTCGTGAACGACCTGCATCCGTCGAAACGAGACATCGCGATGGTGTTCCAGTCCTATGCGCTATACCCGAACATGTCGGTTGCAGAGAACATTGCCTTCGGCATGGAAATGCGTGGGGTGCCGAAGGCTGAGCGCGAGAAGGCCGTCGCGGGCGTCGCCAAGACACTGCAGATCGAACACCTCCTCGGCAGGAGGCCGAGCCAATTGTCCGGCGGCCAGCGACAGCGTGTGGCGATGGGCCGGGCGCTTGTTCGTCAACCGCGCGTGTTCCTGTTCGACGAGCCGCTTTCTAATCTCGATGCCAAGCTGCGTGTCGACATGCGCGTCGAAATCAAGCGGCTTCATCAACAGACTGGAACAACGATCGTCTATGTCACGCACGACCAAATCGAGGCGATGACGCTTGCTACAAAGATCGCTGTCTTGAAGGACGGTGAGCTTCAGCAGGTCGGCTCGCCTTACGAGGTCTACAATTCGCCCTCCAACCTGTTCGTGGCAGACTTCATGGGGTCGCCCGCAATGAACCTGCTTGAAGGTAAGATTATGCGCGCGAACGGCGCGAGCAAGATCGTCATCGAGCGCCGCGACCATCCTCCGATCGTTCTGCCTGTTCCGACCAGCGCAGACGCGACGAAGCTCGCCGATGGCGCGAAGGTCATTTTCGGCATCCGGCCCGAGGCGGTGAACGATACCGAGAGCATGGACCGCAACGCGAAGTCGGTGTCGACATTCGAGGCCAAGGTAGAGCTTGTCGAGCCGGCAGGGTCGGATACCTATGTCGTCACACACGCTGCGGACAAGGTGCTGACCGCGCGCGTGCGCGCCGACACCCAGATCCGCGTGGGAGAGGCCCAAACCTTTGCCTTCAATCTGGATAGGGCGGTGCTGTTCGACCCGGAGACGTCGCGCCGAATCTGAGGAGGGAAGCGGGAAATCGGTCGGTTGCCTCATCGCGGCCAGACGACTCGGTGTGGGCATGAGGCGAGCCGGCGAATGAGGACGGGATGCCAAGCCAGGAAACTGTCGACATTGTAATCATCGGATCGGGAGTGGGCGGCGCCACGACCGCAGCGGCTCTTGCGCCGACGGGCGCCCGGATCCTTATTCTAGAGCGCGGAGCCAGGCTCAGGGACAGCGAGGCTGCGCGCGACGCGCGTGCGATCTTCCAGCGCGGTCATTTCAGACCCAATGAGACATGGCTCGACGGCGAGGGACAGCCCTTCAATCCCGGCAATTACTATTATGTCGGCGGCAATTCGAAACCGTACGGCGCCGTTCTGATCCGCTATCGGGCAGAAGATTTCGCGCCGATCAGCTATCGCGAGGGGACGACGCCCGGCTGGCCCTTCGCCTATGACGAGCTCGAGCCCTGGTACACTCGCGCCGAAAAGCTCTACGGGGTGCGCGGGGCACTGGGCGCAGATCGCACAGAACCTCGCCACTCCGAACCCTATCCCTTCCCTCCAGTTCCTGACGAGCCCGCGATTGCGAAGGTTCGCGATCGGATGAAGCGCGCCGGACTTCATCCATTTCCCCTGCCGCTCGGCGTGGATATTGAGAAGTGGCTCAGCCGGGCGAAGACCCCTTGGGATGCGTTCCCGGACACGGGGACTGGCAAGATGGACGCCGAATGCTGCGGGATCAACGAGGCATTGCTTCATGCAAACGTCGAACTGCGTGAGAACGCGAAGGTCGAGCGCCTCATGCTCGATGCGGACGGCAAACGCATCGCCAAGGTGGAAGCTGTGATCAGCGGAGAGCAAACAACGATCATCGCGAAGCTCGTCATCCTGTCCGCGGGCGCCGTCAATTCGGCAGCGCTTCTGCTGGCGTCGAGCGACAAGGGTATTGCCAACCGCTCCGATTCGGTCGGCCGGCACTTCATGAACCACAATAGCTCTGCCGTGCTGGCGATCGATCCGCGGGCAATCAACGACTCAGTCTACCAGAAAACCATCGGCATCAACGATTTCTATCTCGATGACGGCAAAGGCGGCCCGCCGCTGGGCAACATCCAACTGCTTGGCCGCGTGACGGGCCCAATCCTGAAGTCGAACGTGCGAAGAGCGCCCGAATGGGCACTGAACGCGATGAGCAGACGCGCGGTCGATTGGTACGCGATGAGCGAGGACCTTCCGAACCCGGAGAGCCGCGTGACGGTCGACGGCGGGCAGATACGGCTCGACTGGAAGCGCAGCAACTGGGCCGCGCACCAGGGCTTGGTCAAGGCCTTCAAGGAGCGTTTGCGCGCTGCGGGCTACCCAATCGTCCTCTCGCAACCATTCGACCGCCGCACGCCGTCTCACCAATGCGGGACGGTTCGGATTGGTGCGGACCCTGCGACGTCGCCGCTCGATCCATATTGCCGCGCATGGGAACACTCCAATCTGTTTGTGGTCGACGCGTCCTTTCTGCCGACATCCGGCGGCGTCAATCCCGCGCTCACCATTGCCGCTCAGGCGCTGCGGGTCGCAGACCACATCGCCAAGACGGAGCTTCGAGCACATTAGGAATTGAACGATGGCCTACGACTACATCATTGTCGGCGGAGGATCGGCGGGATGCGTTCTCGCCAATCGCCTCAGCGCCGATCCGTCCCTTAAAGTATTGCTCCTGGAGGCTGGCGGCTCCGACTGGAATCCGTTGTTCCGGATGCCGGCCGGCTTCGCCAAGATGACCAAGGGGGTCGCGAGCTGGGGATGGAGCACGGTCCCACAGAAACATCTGAACGGCCGCGCGATTTGGTATACGCAGGCCAAGGTCATCGGCGGTGGATCGTCGATCAACGCCCAGCTCTACACCCGCGGCAATGCCAAGGACTACGACGCCTGGGTCACCGACGCAGGCGCCAAGGGCTGGAGCTACCGCGAGGTCTTGCCCTATTTCATTCGAAGCGAGGACAACGAGCGTCTCGTCAACGCTTATCACGGCTACGGCGGCCCGCTCGGCGTCTCCTATCCCGTCAATCCGATACCCATCAGCCACGCCTTCATTCGCGCGGCCCAGGAGCTGGGCATTCCGTTCAACGCTGATTTCAACGGCGCCGTGCAGGACGGCATGGGGCACTATCAACTATCCACCCGTAACGCGGAGCGGTCATCAGCTTCCAGCGCCTTCCTGAAGCCAGTCCGATCTCGCGCGAATCTTACGATTCGTCTGAATACACAGACCTTGAAGATCGATATCGAAAAAGGTCGCGCGACAGGCGTTACGGTCGCGACCAGCCGTGGCGTCGAGACGTTGCGCGCGGACCGCGAGGTGATCCTCAGCAGTGGCGCGATCGGCTCGCCTCGCGTCCTTCAGCTCTCGGGCGTTGGTCCCGCCGATGCGCTCAAAGCGGCGGGAGTGCCTGTCGTCCACGATCTCCCGGGCGTGGGAAGCAACCTGCAGGACCACCTCGATCTCTACGTCATATGCGAATGCACGGGCGACCACACTTTCGACCGCGTCGCCCAGTTGCATAGGACGGTCTGGGCCGGCATGCAGTACCTTCTGTTCAAGACCGGACCGGTTACTTCGACGCTCTTCGAGACGGGCGGCTTCTGGTACGCCGACAAGCAGGCGCGCTCCCCCGACCTCCAGTTCCACCTCGGTCTTGGCTCCGGCATCGAGGCCGGGGTTGCCGCGATGAAGAACGCGGGCGTCACACTCAATTCCGCCTTCCTGCGTCCGCGCTCGCGCGGCACCGTGCGGCTTGCCAGCGCCGACCCAAAGGCCGCGCCGCTCCTCGACCCCAACTATTGGGCCGATCCTCACGACCGCAAATGCGCGATCGAAGGGTTGAGGCTCGCCCGCGATATCATGCGTCAGCCCGCGCTGAAACCATACGTGCTCGCCGAGCGCTTGCCGGGTAAGGACCTCAACAGTGACGAAGAACTGGCGCAATACGCTTACCGGTCCGCGAAGACCGATCACCATCCGGCCGGAACTTGCGCAATGGGGAACGGTCCGGGAGCGGTCGTGACGCCGGATCTTAAGCTTCGCGGGATCGAGGCCCTACGTGTAGCGGACGCCTCCGTAATGCCATTCGTCCCTTCCTGCAACACCAACGCCCCGACGATCATGGTCGCCGAAAAAGCATCCGACATCATTCTTGGAAAGCCGCCGCTGGCGCCGGCGAAGATCTAGAAATTAGATCGCAAAGCTTCTCCGGGCAGTTGGTGTTCCGATCACTCGACAGCAGCAGTGCAGCACAGGACTATGATCGTGCGACGAGTGCCCATTTTCTGCCGGATAAGCCCAAGGTGCGACCGGCAAGTCATTGATTGTTCTTAACCCATGGCTGTCTCTTAATCAGCGGGCCCAGTAATCAGCAGGTCCCAGGTTCCGATGATGGATTGGAGTGAGAGGTTAAAGTTTTCAGTTGGTTAGAAGGCGGCGTGTGCCGACGTGTGCACGAGAAATCAAAGAAAATGTCGAAGCAACTAACCTAAGCAACCTCGCACCGTCGCTTGCGTACATCTCGATTGTAGATAATTCCCGCGCAATCAACTCATGCGCGTTTCTTTATTTTCCGCCCGCCGAATGTTGCGGTGGTTGGACCTGCACGCTTGCTGAGCTTCCGTCAACTGTGCCTGTCGCTCTGGGCGCAAGTCGCGGATGATCGAACGACGATTTTACCACGTTGCTAAAAAGGGATCATATGCAGAATGCAGAATATGGCACGACTGGCTTCACGGCTGCGGCCCACAGCTACCCCAGCGGGATCATTAGGTGACTCGGATCACGCGTAACCGACAACGATGTTTCTCGGTGATGCATGAGGGCAGTCGATATCGGCCGCTAGTCCTCTACGATCGAAGAGAGCGGCAGTTTTGAGCGCAGCCATCAGCCAAGAACTATCAAAATCCGGCAAATCTAGCGAATGAGAGCTCGAGAGAACGTTGGTGCGTTTTCGTTTATCGCAGGAGCTGATCAGCGATGGAATCTGGGATATCGAATTCGCACCTAATGGGAAGGACGATGCGTATTACCGGCGATGGCCGGTCACGTCGGCAATGACCTGGTCCCCTGGGCTTAATCCAGTTTGAATTTCGTTCTGGTCCAGACTAGGACCAGAGCATGAAGCGCAGCCGCTTTTCGGAAGAGCAGATCATCGAGATTCTGAAGGAGCAAGCGGCCGGCGTGTCGGTCGCGGATCTGTGCCGCAAGCATGGCGTCAGCCATCCCTGCATCTATAGATGGAAGGCCAAGTTCGGCGGAATCGAGGTCTCTGAGGCCAAGCGGCTGAAGTTGCTGGAGGATGAGAACACGCGGCTGAAGCGGCTTTGGCCGACGCGATGCTGGACAATGCGAGTCGAGCCGGGCGGACGATGCCAACCTTCGCCAGCGCATGCGAGCGATCGCCCAGGAGCGCCGCCGCTTCGGCTATCGACGCCTGCACGTGCTGCTCAAGCTCGAAGGTTACTTGGTCAACCACAAGAAGCTATTCCGGCTCTACCGGGAAGAGAGGCTCGCAGTACGTTGCCGTGGCGGCCGCAAGCGGCGATTGGGACCCGGGGCGCCAATGATGGCACCGATGGCCCCCAACGACGGCTGGTCGCTCGACTTCGTCTCGGATCAACTCACTGACGGCCGACGCTTTCGTGTCGTGGCCGTGGTCGATGATTGCATCGCGAGTGCTTGGCGCTTGTCTCCGACACTCGCTCTTGGGTATCCGGGTGGCTCGAGAACTAGACCGGCTGATCATCGAGCGCGGCAAGCCCAAAATGGCTATCAGCGGCAACGGCATCGAACTCACCAGCAACGCCATTCTGACGTGGGCAGATCAGAGCCGCGTCGCCTGGCACTACATCGCGCCGGGCAAGCCTATGCAGAATGCCTTCATCGAGAGCTTCAATGGCCGGCTACGGGACGAGCTCTTGAATGAGACGCTGTTCACGTCGCTACCCCAGGCCCGCGCCACGCTCGGATGCTGGCGGGCTGACTACAACGGCATCCGACCCCACTCGCAGCTCGGATGGAAGACGCCATCGGAATTCGCTCGCATTGTAACCCGCGCCGGGATCTGGCGCTGCGCTATGCCGAAGGCGTCGCGCCAGCTCCCGTGGCTACACCGCCCAACCGAGCAAAGCCAACCGTCAGGGCGAACTCGGGATTGGGATAAACTTGGGGGCAAGGTCAGAAATCCTGGCGGGGGCTCTACGCGCCCTTGTCGAATTTCGAGCGGGCGGCGCGGCAGTTTGCTCTATTCTCTCGTTCGGAATAGCCAAATTCGTCGTGAACGCTTGTTCCCCCGATACCAACAGAAGTACCAACAAGACGGACGGCTGGACTCAAGCTCTGATTTATTGCGTTCAAATTTCACGCATGTTTTCAACGCGCGCGAAAATTCCTGGCATCAAACTACGCTTACAAGGCATTGAAATGGTTATATTTTTTTCGTGGTGCCCCTGGCCGGAATCGAACCAGCACTCCTTGCGGAACTCGATTTTGAGTCGAGCGCGTCTACCAGTTCCGCCACAGGGGCCCTCGGTCGGCCCCTCCTGGGGAGGGCGTCGCGAAGCCGGCGGACTATAGCGATGGAAGAGGCGGGGTCAACCCGCGCCAAAGTGATCCCGGCCGTTCTCGACAGCCGCATGGGCCGGGGTTAGAGGCTTATAGCCACGACCCATCCGAAGAGGCTGCCGTGACGACCCAGAGTGCTGCGATACCCGCGTTTGGACCGGCCGCCCGTGCGCCTGCGTTGACGGCTTCGCTGGCCGTGACCCTGATCGCAGCGGCGACGATTGCGGGGGCCTGGTTCTTCCAACTCGTCCTGGAGATCCTGCCCTGTCCGCTCTGCCTCGAGCAGCGCTATGCCTATTACCTCGCGATTCCGCTCGGAGCGCTCACGGCGCTCGCGGCGCGGAGCGGCGCGCCGCGGCCGTTGCTGCTTCTCGGCTTGGCGATCCTCGCGCTGGCGGCGCTCGCCAATGCCGGGCTCGGCACCTACCATTCCGGCGTCGAATGGGGGTTTTGGAAGGGGCCGACCGATTGCACCGGTCCGCTCGTCAATCTCGGCAACGCCGGCGACCTGCTGTCGCGGCTCGACACCGTTAAGGTGGTGCGCTGCGACGAGGTGCAGTGGCGCTTTCTCGGCCTCTCACTCGCCGGCTATAACGTGCTGATCTCGCTGCTGATGGCGGCGATCGCCGGCTGGGGTTTTGTGCGGACCGCGAGCCGTTAGATCGCGCTCGCGCCTTCGTGCTGGAAGCCGAGATAGCTGGCCGCTACCCGCTCGTTCGCTGCGATATCGCTGGCTTTGCCGCTCAGCACGAACTCGCCGAGCTCCATCACATAGGCCTGGTCGGCGATCTTCAGCGCGGCCTGCGCGTTCTGCTCGACCAGCAGCACGGAAACGCCGCTGGCGCGCAGCTCGGTGACGATGCGGAAAATGTCGGCGACGATGATCGGCGCGAGGCCGAGGCTCGGCTCGTCCAGCATCAAGAGCTTCGGTTCGCCCATCAACGCGCGGCCCATCGCGAGCATCTGCTGCTCGCCGCCGGAGAGCGTGCCGGCAAGCTGCTTGCGCCGCTCCTTTAGCCGCGGAAACAGCGTGTAAATCCGCTCCATCGAGGCCTTGGCCTTGCTTCTCTCGATGCGGAAGGCCCCGAGCTCGAGATTGTCTTCGACATTCATGGTCACGAACAATTCGCGGTGCTCCGGCACGAGGCCAAGCCCCATCGCGACGCGGTCCTCGATGTCGAACCGCGCGAGGTCCCGGCCGGCAAAGGTGACGCGGCCCTTGAGCGGCAAAATACCCATGATGGCTGACAGCAGCGTGGTCTTGCCGGCGCCGTTGGCGCCGACGATGGTGACGATCTCGTTCTCTCCGACGTCGAGGGCAACCGAGCGCACGGCCTCGACCTTGCCATAGGCGACATGCGCGTCGGTGACGGACAACAGCGCGCTCATGCAGCCACTCCGAGATAGGCCTTGATCACTTCGGGATTGGTCTTGATCGTTGCGGGCGCGCCTTCCGCGATCTTGGTGCCGAAATCGAGCACCACGATGCGATCGGCCAGATTCATCACGAAGCCCATGTCGTGCTCGACCAGCAGCACGCTCATGCCGCCGTCGCGCAAATCACGCAGCAGTTTTGCAAGCTGCTGCTTCTCCATGTGGCGGAGGCCCGCCGCCGGCTCGTCAAGCAGCAGCAGCATCGGGTCGACGCAGAGCGCACGCGCGATCTCGACGATGCGCTGCTGGCCGAGCGAGAGCGATCCTGCGAGCTGATGCATCTGGTCGGCAAGTCCAACACGCTCGATCTGGCGGGCGGCTTCCGCGAGCAGCTTTGCTTCATCGGCGCGGTCGAGCCGCAGCATCGAAGCGAGCGGCCCGGAATGGCCTCGCAGATGCGCGCCGATCGCGACGTTCTCCAGCACGGTCATGTCGGGAACGAGCTTGACGTGCTGGAAGGTCCTGCTGATGCCGAGCTTGACGATCTCCTGCGGCGGTGCGCGATCGACCTTCTTGCCGAGCACCGAGATCGAGCCCGAGGTCGCCGACAGCACGCCGGTGATCAGGTTGAACGTGGTGCTCTTGCCGGCGCCGTTCGGGCCGATCAGGGCGACGATCTCGCGGGCCTGGACCTCGAAGGAGACGTTGTTGACGGCGATCACGCCGCCGAATTGCTTGCGCGCCTTCTCGACCTGGAGCAGCACGCCGGACTGACCGGGCGCGCGGGGCCGCGCCTCGAGCTTCAACGAGGTGTCCGGCTTCCTGCCACCGGTCGGCTCGGGCAGGAACGACATCAGCCACGGCCAGACGCCGCCGGGCGCGAGCTGAAGCAGGGCCACCAGCATGATGCCGAACACGATGGTCTCGACCTGGCCGGCACCCGGCAGGAGCAGCGGCAGATAGCTTTGCAGCACCTCTTTCAGGATCACGACGATCGCCGCGCCGAGCACTCCGCCCCAGACATAACCGGCGCCGCCGACCACCGCGATGAAGAGATATTCGATGCCGGCGTGGGCGCCGAACGGCGTCGGCGTAACCGCGCGCTGGAGATGGGCGTAGAGCCAGCCGGAGAGGCCGGCGAGCACGGCGGCGTGGATGAACACCAGAAGCTTGGCGCGCGGCGTGTGCACGCCGAACGCCTCGGCCGCGACATGGCCGCGCCTGAGCGCGCGGATGGCGCGGCCGGTGCGGGAGTCCAGCAGGTTCATGGTGAGCAGCGCCGAGATCAGGACGGCGGCCCAGATCGCGTAATAGATCGAGTCGGGCGAGAGCATCCTGAAGGCACCGACCGACAGCGGCGGAATCGCGGAGATGCCGTCGTTACGCCCGAGGATTTCCAGCTTGCTGAAGAGGTAGAACAGTCCGAGCCCCCAGGCCAGCGTGCCGAGCGGCAGATAATGGCCGGACAGGCGAACCGTGATCAGGCCGAGCAGCACCGCGAACAAGCCGCTGACCAATAGCGACAGCGGCAACGTCAGCCACGGGGACAGGCCATAGGCGGTCGTCAGCACCGCCGTGGTGTAGGCGCCGAAGCCGACGAAGGCGGCTTGTCCAAACGAGGTGAGGCCGCCGACGCCGGTGAGCAGCACGAGGCCCATCGCGACCAGCGCGGCGAGGCCGATATTGTCGAGCAGCACGATCCAGAACGGCGGCATGCCGGGGAGATGCGGGATTGCCGCCATGAGGGCTGCGAAAACGATGATGGGAAGCCGGCTCTGCATCGCGCCTCAGTCCTTCTCTTCTTCGACGGCGGGCGCGGCGAGCGAGCGCAACAGCAGCACCGGGATCAGGAGCATGAACACGATCACCTCCTTGTAGTTGGAGGCATAGAAGGACGAGAACGCCTCGACGATGCCGACGACCAGCGCCGCGCCGGCGGTGAGGGGATAGCTGACGAGGCCGCCGATGATCGCGGCGACAAAGCCCTTCAGGCCGATCAGGAAGCCGGAATCATAGTAGAGCGTCGTGATCGGCACGATCATGATGCCCGACAGCGCGCCGATGATTGAGGCCAGCAGGAAGGCGATCTGGCCCGACAGCATGGTACGGATGCCGGCGAGCCGCGCCCCTAGCCGGTTGACGGCGGTGGCCCGGAGCGCCTTGCCGTAAAGCGTCAGCCCAAAGAAGAGCCAGAGCCCGACGATGAAGGCGATGGTGATGCCGTAGACCGTGAGGCTCTGGCCGGTGAAGCGCAGTGAGCCCGCGGTGAAGGCGGCGGAGAGCACCGCCGGCCCGCGCTGGCCCTCGGCGCCGAAGAACAACAGGCCCAGCCCCTGGAGCGCCAGATGCACGCCGACCGAAGCGATCAGCAGCACCAGCACCGAGGTGTGCGCCAGCGGCTGGAACGCGATGCGGTAGAGATAGAGACCGATCATCGCGACGATCACCAGCGACAGCGCGATACAAATCGCAACCGGCGGCTTCTGGGCAGCAAAGTAGATTGTCAGCGCCAGCACGATGGCTGGCAGCACGATGTTGGCGAGGACGCTGCGCAGGATCAGCCGGCCATGCAGCGCCTTGCGGGCCACGAACAGGTCGAACGCGAAGGCAACAAGACCCATGGCAAGAGCCAATTTGGCCGTGCCCGGCATCTGGCCTGATGCCAGCGAGGCATAGGTCAGCGCGCCATAGGTGACGAATTCGCCTTGCGGGATGAGGATGACGCGGGTGACGGCGAACACCAGCACCAGCGCCAAGCCGAGCAGCGCATAGATCGCGCCATTGGTAATGCCGTCCTGCAGCAGGAACAGCATGATGGTGGTGTTCAAGACCGGACGCTCCCCCTTAAGATTAAGGACCGGTCTCCGCGATTGCGGTGGACGGTCCGCTCACAGCCATTGAAAAACGCTGACGAAATTTGATATGGTCCATAACAATTATCAAATATAATCTCAAGGGCAGCGAACGACCGGGCCCGAATTTAGCGGGATTGCGAGCATGAGGCGATGACCGTTTCGAAAACCGCTGAAAAGTCCTCTGAAAAGCCGTCCGACGCCACCAAGGGCCGCAAGGATGCTCCCGAGAGCCTGCCCGAAGCCCTCCAGCTCGGCGAGCTCTCGGAACAGCTCGGCTACGTGCTCAAGCGCGCCCAGCTCAAGGTGTTCGAGAACTTCCTGCGCTGCATGGCCTCGCTCCAGCTGACGCCGGCGCAGTTCTCGGTGCTGCTATTGGTCGAGAAGAATCCGGGCCGCAACCAGACCGAGATCGCCTCCACGCTCGGTATCCTCAGGCCGAACTTCGTCGCCATGCTCGACAATCTCGAGAGCCGCGACCTCTGCGCCCGGATCCGCTCCACCAACGACCGCCGCTCGCACATCCTGGTTTTGACCGACAAGGGCAAGGCCGTGCTGACCCGGGCCAAGAAGCTCGTCGCCACCAAGCACGAGTCGCGGCTCAACGACCTGCTTGGACAGGCCAACCGCGAAGCCCTGATCGAGATGCTGTCGAAGATCGCCAACGAGTTTTGAGGCCCGGCTGTCATCGTCCGCGAAGGCGGGCGATCCAGTACTCCGAGACGGTTGTGATTGATCGAGAAGCCGCGGCGTACTGGATTCCCCGCCTGCCGCCTACGCTAAAGCTTCGGTGCCCCTGAACCGCAACCCCGGCGAAGCCTTGGCGTAGCCGGGTCGCGGGGAATGAGGGCGACGCCGGAGCCCGCGCCTCAGTCCACCAAAATCACCCTGATGTCGTTCACGTTGGTCAGGGTTGGCCCCGGCAGCAGCAAGTCGCCGGTCGCCTCGAAGAACGTCGTCGCGTCGTTGTTGTCGAGATAGGCCTGCGGCCGAAGGTCCTGCGCCTTCATCTTGGCGAATGTCGCAGCGTCGATCAGCGCGCCGGCGGGATCGGTCGGATGGCCGGCGCCACCGTCCGCCCCGTCGGTATCGCCGGCAAGGGCGGAGATACCAATTGTGTCTTTCAGCAGGCCGGCGAGCGCCAGCGCGTATTCCTGGTTGGGGCCGCCGCGGCCATTGCCGCGCACCGTCACCGTGAGCTCGCCGCCGGAGAGGATGGCGACGCGCTTGCCCTGCGCGCGGGCCTGAAGCGCCAGCCTGGCGTGCTCGGCAGCGACGTCGCGGGCCTCGCCTTCAAGGTCGGCGCCGAGGTCGACGCTCTCGTAGCCGGCCTCCTCGGCGAGCTTCACGGCGGCGTCGAGCGATTGCTTGGGGCGCGCGATCAGCTCGAAATGCGCGCGCGCGAAGGCGGCATCATCAGGCTTGCAGCTTTCATTGGCGCGATCGTCGAGCGCGCGGCGCACCGCATCGTCGATGGGAAGCTTGTATTTCGCGACGATCGCGCGTGCCTCGGCCAGCGTGGTCGGATCGGGCACAGTCGGACCCGAGGCGATCGCGGAAGGATCGTCATGCGGCACGTCGGAGATCGCGAGCGTGACGATCTCGGCGGCGTTTTTTCCGGCGCGCGCGAGCCGCCCGCCCTTGATCCGCGACAGATGCTTTCGAACCGTGTTCATCTCGCCGATCGGTGCACCCGAGCGCAGCAGCGCCTTGTTGACCGCCTGCTTCTGCGCAAAACTGACGCCGTCCACGGGCGCGATCCAGTTGGCCGAGCCGCCGCCGGTAAGCAGCACCAGCAAGAGGTCGTCGGCCCCGGCCTCGCCTGCGAGCGCGAGCGTGTCGGCCGCGCCCTTGAGGCTGGCCTCATCAGGTACGGGGTGGCCGGCTTCGACGACGCGGATGCGGCGTGTCGGCACGCCATAGCCGTGGCGCGTGGTGGCGATGCCGACGAGGCGCTCCGGCGCGAGCTTGAGCGTGTCGAGATAGTGCCGCTCCGCAGCTGCGGCCATCGCGGCGGCACCCTTGCCGGCGGCGAGGCAGATCACGCGTCCCTTGGGCGCGGGGCGCAGATGCGGCGCCAGCACCGTATTGGGATGGGCGGCGGCAACGGCGGCGTCGTAGAGCGCGCGGAGCAGGGGGCGTCGGTCGGTCATGACGATGGCCTTCAGCAAACTCTTGGGCAGACTAAAGCGACGGCGGGGACGTCGCCAATGCCCTGCCTAGCGCATTGGGCGCGAAAGGGTAAGCAGGCTTTACCGTCATTCGATTGTGCAATCGCGTAATCATAATCGGCACGCAAGTAAAAGCCCCCTGCGCGCGCTGCGCAGGGGGCTTCATCGTTACGTATTCCGGCAATCAGCCGCCGACGTCGGCGCTGATCACGTCACCGAACAGCTCCCACTTCTCGCCCTTGAACCTCTCCAACTGGAGCTGGCTGATCGGCGCAAAGTCGGTCGGAGAGGTGTTGATCTGGATACCCGGCAGCAACACCTCGGTGCGGAAGTTCTTCAGGCTGGCGGCCTGCTTCATGACGTTCGCGCGCGTGAGATCGTCGCCGCACTGCTTCAACACCTGAACCAGCGTCTGCGCCACGCCGTAGCCGACGATGGTGCCGTGGTCGAGCTTGTCGCCTTCGGGGAAGTATTTGGTCATGAAGGCGAGGAAGTCTTTCATGCCGGGGTCGTCGTTCCACTGCGGATCCGAGACGTCCTTCAGATAGTCGGCCGAGATGATGCCCTGCGCGTTCTCGAAGCCCGCGGGCTTGAGCACGCTTCCGACCGAACCCGAGACGTTGTTGAGGAAGTGCAGCGGCTTCCAGCCGACCTCGGCGACTTTCTTGATCGCCTGCGCCGCGAATTTCGGCGTCGTGATGTTCATGAAGACGTCGGCACCGGTCGACTTCAGCTTGACGATATGGTTGTCAATGGTCGGCTCCGAGGTCTCGTAGCTTTCTTCCGCGACGATCATCGAGGCGGCCTTGGCCCCTAAGCCGTCCTTCAGGCCCTTCACATAGTCCTTGCCATAATCGTCGTTCTGGTAGAGCACCGCGATCTTGGCGTCCGGCTTGTTCTTGAGCAGCCACTTCGCATAGATCTGCGTCTCGCTCTGGTAATTGGGCTGCCAGCCCATCGTCCAGGGGAAGTTCTGCGGATCGTTCCATTTGGTGGCGCCGGTGGCGACGAACAGCTGCGGCACCTTCTTCGAGTTCATGTATTTGTGGATCGCCGAGTTCGGCGGCGTGCCGAGCGAGTTGAAAATCAGCAGCACCTCGTCGCTCTCGACCAGCTTGCGGGCCTGCTCCACCGTCTTCGGCGGCGAATAGGCGTCGTCGTAGGAGATGAAGTTGATCTTGCGGCCGTTGATGCCGCCTTCGTCGTTGATCTTTTTGAAATAGGCGGCTTCGGTCCGCCCGATGATGCCGTAGGCGGAGGCCGGTCCGCTGTAGGGCATGATGTTGCCGATCTTGATCTCGGTATCGGTCGCGCCGGTGTCGTATTTCTTCTGGGCCGACGCGATGGAGGTCGTGGCCGCAATGAGCGCGAGCGCCAGTGACGCGGCCGCAAGCTTGCCGATGACAGCGGGCATTCCAATCTCCCTATTTTTCTTGGTGTGTGTGCGCTCCGTTTCTTGGCTTGATTGTTTTTGTCGGCACGGCCGCAATTCAATACGATTTGGCAGGCGCCTTCAACAGAAAGCCCCCGTGACGACGTCACAGGGGCTGCTTCTTTAGTAGTCATTGGGGGGGCGGATGGCCTTCAGCCGCCTACATCGCCGCTGATGATGTCGCCGAACAGTTCCCAAGTCTCGCCCTTGAACCGTTCCAGCTGCAACTGCGAGAGGGGCGCGAAGTCGGTTGGACTGGTGTTAACCTTGATTCCCGGAAGCAGTCCGCTGGGTTCGAAATCCCTCAAGCTCGCGGCCTGCTTCATGATGTTCGCGCGGGTGAGATCGTCACCGCAAGCCTTCAACACCTGCACCAGTCCCTGCGAGACGATGTAACCGTACATGACCGAGGCATCGGCCCGGTTCGCCTCGGGATAATATTCGTCCAGGAATGCGTTCCAGGCCTTCATGCTCGGGTCGTTCTTCCATTGCGGATCGGTAGGGTCCTTGAAATATTGGGAGGAGATGATGCCCTGCGCGTTCTCGAAACCCGCCGGCTTGATCACGCTGCCGATCGATGCCGACACGTTGTTGAGGAAATGCAGCGGCTTCCAGCCGATCTCGGCGTTCTTCTTGATCGCCTGGGCCGCGAATTTCGGCGTGGTGATATTGAAGAACACGTCGGCGCCGGTCGACTTCATCTTGACGATGTGGGAATCGATCGTTGGTTCTGAGACTTCATAGCTTTCCTCGATCACGATCATCGAGGTGCCCTTGGCGCCGAGTCCGTCCTTGAAGCCCTTGAGATAGTCCTTGCCGTAGTCGTCGTTCTGATAGAGCACGGCGATCTTGGCATCCGGATGGTGCTTCAGCATGTATTTGGCGTAGATCCGCGATTCGCTCTGGTAATTGGGTTGCCAGCCCATGGTCCAGGGAAATTCCTTCGGGTCGTTCCACTTGGTGGCGCCGGTGGCGACGAATAGCTGCGGCACCTTCTTCGAGTTCATGTATTTCTGGATTGCCGAGTTGGGCGGCGTGCCGAGCGAGTTGAAGATCAGGAGCACTTCGTCGCTCTCGACCAGCTTGCGGGCCTGTTCGACCGTCTTTGGCGGCGAGTAGGCGTCGTCATAGCTGATGAAGTTGATCTTGCGGCCGTTGATGCCGCCTTCTGCATTGATCTTGCGGAAATAGGCTTCTTCTGTCTTGCCGATCACGCCGTAAGCGGACGCGGGACCGCTGTAAGGCATGATGTTGCCGATCTTGATTTCGGTGTCGGACGCGCCGGTGTCGTATTTCTTCTGCGCGGTTGCTGCCGTGGATAGGGTAACAGCCAGCGCGAGGGCGGCCGAGAAGGCCCCCAATCGCATGTCGATGGCAGGCATCGTGATCTCCCTAGAGCCGGTAGAATGTGTCGATTGTTTTTGATTGGGGGCGGTCGTTTACGCCGCTCCGCCCCGCATTCAATACCCTTCGCGAGCTCCCAGCAACAAAAACACTCCCTGCGGAGCAGTCGCAGGGGCGCAATTTTATTGCAACGATGCGGAATATCCGGCTGGAGAGGCTTCGCTTCGGCTTTGGAGAAGATGCGCTTGAGTTGTGCGTCGTCGCCTAGAACGATTTTGAGTTGCCGGACTCGCGGTGCGTTAGACTAGTTGCTGAGCCCGCTCGAGATGATGTCGCCGAACAGCTCCCATTTCTTGCCCTTGAACCGCATCATCTGGAGCTGCTCGATCGGCGCGAAATTGTCGGGCGCGGTGTTGATCTTGATGCCGGGCAGCAGCGTGTCCGGTTCGAAATCTTTCAAGGACGCTGCCTGCTTCATGATGTTGTCGCGGGTGAGATTGTCGCCGCACATCTGCAGCACCTTCACCATGGTTTGCGCGGCGGCATAGCCGAACACCACGCCGGCATCGAGCTTGTTGGCCTTCGCATCGTACTGCGCGACGAAGTTGTAGAACTTCTTCATGCCATCATCGGCGTTCCATTGCGGGTCGGAGGCGTCCTTGAGGTAGCTCGCCGACAGGATACCTTGCGAGATCTCGAAGCCGGCCGGCTCGATCACGCCGCCGACGGACGCAGAGACGTTGGAGATGATGTGGACCGGGTGCCAGTTGATCTCGGCCGCTTTCTTGATCGCCTGCGCCGCAAATTTCGGTGTGGTGATGCTGATGAAGACGTCGGCACCCGCGGCCTTCAGCTTGACGACGTGCTCGTCGATTGCAGGTTCGGAGGTCTCGTAGGGCTCCTCCAGCACGACCATCGCGGCCCTGGCGCCGAGCCCATCCTTCAGCCCGTTCAGATAGTCTTTGCCGAAATCGTCGTTCTGGAAGAGCACGCCGATCTTCGCATCCGGCTTTTCCTTCATGATGTATTTGGCGTAGATCTTGGCCTCGCTGGCGTAGCTGGGCTGCCAGCCCATGGTCCAGGGATATTGCTTGGGGTCGTTCCACTTCGATGCGCCGCTCGCCACGAACAATTGCGGCACCTTCTTCTCGTTCATGTATTTGCGGATAGCGCCGTTGGTGGAGGTGCCGAGCGAGCCGAAGATCAGCAGCACGTTGTCGCTCTCGACCAGCTTGCGCGCCTCTTCCACCGTCTTCGGCGGCGAATAAGCATCGTCATACGAGATGAATTTGATCTTGCGGCCGTTGATGCCGCCCTCGGCGTTGACCTTGTTGAAGTAGGCGTCCTCGGCCTTGCCGATCGCGGCATAGGCGGAAGCCGGGCCGCTATAGGGCATGATGTTGCCGATCTTGATCTCGGTATCCGAGGCGCCGTTGTCGTAGGTCTTCTGCGCCAATGCGGGATTGCTTATCGCAGTGCACAATGCGAATGCCGCTGAAAGCGCCGCAACCTGAAATCGAACGACAGTCATTGCTCTCCTTCCCCAGCTGGATCGGCGCTGCATTGAACAAGATTGATGCACGACGTCAACAAAAAGCCCCCGCGATCGCTCGCGGGGGCTTCTTTACGGTTGGACTATTGCGTCAGCTTGTCACTCGGAGGCGACATCGCCGCTGATGATTTCACCGAACAGTTCCCATCTCTCGCCCTTGAAGCGCTGCATCTGGAGCTGCGCGATCGGGGCAAAGTCGGTGGCGCTGGTATTGAGCTTGACGCCGGGCAGCATGGTGTCAGGCACAAAATCCTTCAGGCTCGCCGCCTGCTTCATCAGGTTGGCGCGGGTCAGATCGTCACCGCACATCTCCAGCACCTTGGCCAGTGTCGACGCTGCGCCGTAGCCGTAGACCATGCTGGTGTCGGACTTGTCGGCGCCCGGCATGTACTTGTCGACGAACTCGTTCCATCTCTTCATGCCGGGGTCGTTGGCCCATTGCGGGTCCGTGGAGTCCTTGGCATAGGCCGCCGACAGCACGTTCTGCGAGGCTTCGAAGCCGGCCGGCTTGATCACGCTGCCGACCGAGATCGAGACGTTGGTGAGGATCTGGAGCGGCTTCCAGTTGAGCTCGGCGGTCTTCTTGATGGTCTGGGCCGCGAACTTCGGCGTCGCATAGATCAGCAGCACGTCGGGATTGGCGGCCTTGATCTTGACAATGTGACCGTCGATCGACGGCTCCGACACTTCATAGCTCTCCTCCATGATGATGGCAGAAGAGGCCTTGGCACCGAGACCGTCCTTGGTCCCCTTGAGGTAGTCTTTGCCGAAATCGTCGTTCTGATAGAGGATCGCGATCTTGGCGTCGGGCTTCTCCTTCATCAGCCATTTGGCGTAGATATGGGCTTCGCTCTGGTACGAGGGCTGCCAGCCCATGGTCCAGGGGAAGCTCTTCGGATCGTTCCATTTGGTCGCGCCGGTGGCGACGAACAGCTGCGGAATCTTCTTGGCGTTGAGATATTTCTGGATCGCGCTGTTCGAGGGCGTGCCGAGCGGGTTGAACACGGCGAGCACCTCGTCGCTCTCGACCAGCTTGCGGACCTGCTCGACCGCCTTGGGCGGCGAATAGCCATCGTCGTAGGTGACGAAGTTGATCTTGCGGCCGTTGATGCCGCCCTTGTCGTTGATCATTTTGAAATAGGCTTCTTCGGTCTTGCCGATGATGCCATAGGCCGACGCCGGGCCGCTGTACGGCATGATGTTGCCGATCTTGATCTCGGTATCGGACGCGCCGGTGTCGTATTTCTTTTGGGCGAGTGCTGCGCCGGAGGTGAGCGTCGCGACCGCCGTTACGAGTGCGGTGGTTCGCAGTGTTCTTCCGAAAAACAATTTGGTCTCCTTCCTTAGTTGAACAGTTTCAGTTCTTTCTGAGCTTTCCAGCGAGTTGCTGGCCCAGGATCGCGATTTGCCTTGCGCCGTGCGGCACGAGGTAGATGACGAGGAACAGAAGCACGCCGAACACGGCGCCGGAGAGACCCTTCGAGATGCCCTCCGCGATGTTCGGCACGAAGATGATGAAAGCGGCGCCGACGATCGAGCCGGGCAGCCAACCGACGCCGCCGACGACCATGCCGAGGAACAGCTGGATCGCGAGCGTGATGGTGAAGCTGTCGGGCGCGACGAATTGCACCGCGATGGCGCTTAGGCCGCCGGCCACGCCGGTGATGGCGGCGGAGACGCCGAAGGCGAGCGTCTTGTAAAGCGCGACGTTGATGCCCATGGCGGAGGCTGCTATCTCGTTGTCGCGGATCGCCATGAAGGCGCGGCCCGAGCGCGAACGCAGCAGGTTCACCGAGAAGATGTAGATCGCGAGCACGACGACGAGCGTGAAGTAGTAGAGCCACATGTCCTGGCCCATCGGCAGCCCGAACGGCGCGTCGGGCTTGGTGACGACGAGGCCCTGCACGCCGCCGGTCCAGTGCTCGAGGAAGTTCAGCTTCAGGAGCTGCGGCATGGCGGTCGCGAGCGCGAAAGTCGCGAGCGCCAGGTAGACGCCGGAGAGCCGGAGCGCCGGCTGGCCGAACAGGAAGCCGAAGCCGAAGCACACCACGCCCGCGACTGGCAGGCAGAGCACGTAGTTGATGTTGAACTGCTCCATCATCACGGCGGTAACATAGGCGCCGACGGCGTAGAACGCGCTCTGGCCGAGCGAGAACTGGCCCGAGCTGCCGGTCAGGATGTTCAGCGCCAGCACGGCGAGCCCCAGATAGAGCAACTGGGTCAGCTGGAAGATGACGAAGTTCTTGGCAAACAACGGCACGATCAGGAGCAACAGCAGCACCACGAAGGAGGTGCCGGTGCCGAGCGTCATGGCCCGCTTCGGAACGGCCTCGACCGCCGGGGCTTCGGTGACGACGTCTTCAACAGCGCTCATGATCAAACTCGCTTGACGATGTGCCGGCCGAACAGACCAGCGGGCTTGACGACCAGGACAGAGATGATCAGCGCGAGCGCGATCGGGAGTTTCAACTCATTGCCGACGCCGGGGATATACGTGCCGGCGAGGTTCTCGAAGATGCCCATCAAGAACCCGCCGACCACGGCCCCGAACGGGCTGGTCAGGCCGCCGAGCACCGCAGCAGCGAAGCCATAGAGCAGCACGCCAACCATCATGTTCGGCTCCAGGAACACCACGGGCGCGATCAGCATGCCGGCAATGGCACCGATGGCGGACGCCATGCCCCAGCCGAGCGCGATCATCCACGAGGTATTGATGCCGACCAGGCGCGCCGATTCAGGCAGCGCTGCCGCCGCCCGCATCGCGAGGCCGATCCGGGTGAACTGGAAGAAGAAGAACAGTCCGATCAGAAGCAGCACCGTAACGCCGATCATGCCGGCCTGATGGGTCGAGATCAGCTGGCTGCCCAGGAACGGCGCGGAGCCGAACGGGGTCGGATATTGCTTGATGGTGAAGTCCCAGATCAGGCCGGCCGAGGAGTTGATGATCGAAAACAGCGCGATGAAGCCGGCGACGTTGGTCAGGATCGGCGCCTTGGCCAGCGGCTTGAACAGGATACGTTCGATCGCGATGCCGCCAATGAAGGCGAACACCAGCGTGAGGACGAATGCGACCCAATAGGGCACGCCCCACTGCATCAACTGCCAGGAGACGAAGGTCGAGAACATCGCCATCTCGCCCTGCGCGAAGTTAAGATGGTCGATCGCCTGGTAGATCATGACCACGGCGAGCGCCATGCAGGCGTAGATCGCGCCGGTGGCGATCCCAGCCAGGACTTGGTTGGTGAACAGCTCCATCGGTCCGGCTCCTCAGTAACCCAGATAGGATTTGCGGATTTCTTCGTTGTTCGCGATGTCCTTGGCATTGCCCGACATCACGATGCGGCCGGTTTCGATCACATAGGCCTGGTCGGCGAGTTCGAGCGCGAGTTGCGCGTTCTGCTCGACCACCAGGATCGACACCTTGTCCTCACGGTTGATCTTGCCGAGGATGCCGAACAGGTCGCGCACGACGAGTGGCGCTAGGCCAAAGGACGGCTCGTCCAGCAGCATCAGCCGCGGCCGCAGCATCAGGGCGCGGGCGACCGCGAGCATCTGCTGCTCGCCGCCGGACAGCGTGCCGGCCTGCTGGGTGTGGCGCTGCTTCAGGACCGGGAAATGCGCATACATGCGCTCGATGTCGGAGACGATGCCGGCATTGTCCTTGCGGGTGATCGCCCCTAACTGGAGGTTTTCCTCTACCGTCATGGTGGTGAAGGTGCCGCGGCCCTGCGGCACATGGGCGATGCCGAACCGCACGATGCTTTCGGTGGAGCGGTTGTTCAGCGGCTTGCCATCGAACTCGATGCCGCCGGTCGAGCGCACCATGTTGCAGATCGCGCGCAGCGTCGTGGTCTTGCCGGCGCCGTTGGCGCCGAGCAAGGTCGTCAGGGAGCCTTCGTTGAGCGAGAAGGACAGGCCGTGGAGCGCCTGGACCTGGCCGTAATAGGCGCGCAGGTCCTTGACGTTGAGCAGTATCGTCATTGGTCCTTGCTCCCGAGATAGGCCTTGATGACGTCGGGATCGACTTGCACCTGGGCCGGCGTGCCCTCCGCGAGCTTCTTGCCGAAATTCAGCGCGACGACGTGGTCGGCGATCGACATCACGAGGCCCATGTGATGCTCGACCAGCAGCACCGTCATGTGGCGTTCGTCACGGATCTTGCGGATGAGGTCGCCGAGCACGTGGACTTCCTCGTGGTTGAGGCCGCCGGCGGGCTCGTCGAGCAGCAGGATCTTGGGATCGGCGGCCAGCGCCCGCGCCAATTCGACGCGCTTCTGCGTGCCGAAGGGCAGACCGGACACGACGCTATGGGCGACGTCCTCGAGATCGAGATAGGCGAGGATCTCGTGCACCTTCTTGTTCACGCTGGTCTCGCTGCGGCGGATCCAGGCCAGGCGCAGCGAGTCGCTGATGATGTCGCTGGAGGTGCGGGCGTGCGTGCCGACGCGGACATTGTCCATCACGGATAGGTTCGGAAACAGCGCCACGTTCTGGAAGGTGCGACCAATGCCGATCTCGGCGATGCGGTGCGGAGGCCGCGTCAAGATGCTCGCGCCCTCCATCAGGATGTCGCCGGATGACGGTTGATAGAGCCGGGAGAGGCAGTTGAAGAGCGTCGTCTTGCCGGCGCCGTTAGGACCGATCAATCCGAGGATCTGGCCCTTGTGCATGTCGAACGACACGCCGTTGAGCGCAACGATGCCGCCGAACACGACGCTTACGTCGCGAACCGCGAGCAGAGGCGATGTCCCCTGCGCGAGCTGTGCCTGCGTCATGTCGTCTCGCCCACACACTTCAGTGGGCGAAGGGGCGATGCGGATCGCTCCCGATGATGACAAAGGCTATCTGAACCCCTCGGCCACACGTGCAACTTTTCCTCCTGATTTCAGCTTTTTGCTGACTTCTTTTTTGGATTGCGGCATCAGACCCCCAAGTGCCGCTTCGATGTTCCTTACCATCGCAAGCAGGCGCGGTCCAATGTCGTTGATCAAACGCTCTTCCGTGAAACGGAATGCAGGTGCACCGCAATTGAATGCGTAAGGTCCGGTTCCGTCATTGAGCTTGAGTGCGACGCCGGCGGCGCCGATGTCGTCGTGCCAGTCGCCGACAGACATCGCAAAGCCGTATTTCGCAACCGTCTCGCCCGAACGTTCCAGTCCGTCGCGCATCTTGGGCCAGCGGCTGCCGTAATGTTCTCGGAGGATGCGCGTGACTTCAGCGCGGCCCTCGTCGTCGAGCGCCCAGAAATAAGCGCGACCCATCGCACTGGTTGCAATCGGCACGCGGGAGCCGACGTCAAGTTGAACGCCGACCGTCTCGCTGCCGCGGCTCTGCCCGAAATAGATCATGCTGTGACGGTCGCGGCCGCCGACCGCGACGGCGCCACCGGTGGCGCGCATCATTTCCTCGCGGAACGGCTCGGACAAATGCCGGACGCCCAGATTGGCGAGAGCAGCGTAGCCGAGCGACATCGCGGCGGGGGTGAGTTGGTATTTCTCGAAGCGCGGAACCGGCGCAAGATAGCCGAGCTTGGTCAGCGTATAGGTCAGCCGCGATACCGTCGGCTTCGGCAGGTTGGTTCGGGATGCGATCTCCTGATTGCCAAGCAGGCCGTCATTGGGTTGGAATGCGCGCAATACATCAAGCCCGCGGGAAAGCGCGACGACGAAATTCCGGTCGGTCGCAGTCTTCTTTCCTGTACGCTTCATCCCAGATCTGCTTCTTGCGCGGAGTCGTTGACAACGTCCGTGCTTCAAAATAACCCTGCCGTCAAGATGCGGAATTAAATTCCGCACCGCGAAATCGAACAAAAGTAAATTCCCACCAAGGAGGGACACCGTGAGCGAAGTGGTCAAGCTTGAGCGTCATGACGAAGTTGGGATCGTCACGGTCGACAGCCCTCCGGTCAATGCGCTGAGTGCCGCGGTCCGCGGCGGTATCCTGGAGTGCATCAAGGCCGCGATCGCCGATCCCGCCATTAAGGGCATCGTGCTGACCTGCGCCGGCCGCACCTTCATTGCCGGTGCCGACATCACCGAATTCGGCAAGCCGCCGAAGCCGCCGGGCCTTAACGAGGTGCTGGCCGAGATGGAGAATTCGCCGAAGCCGATCGTCGCCGCGATCCACGGCACCGCGCTTGGCGGCGGCCTCGAGGTCGCGCTGGCCTGTCATTACCGCGTCGCGGTGAAAGAGGCCAAGCTCGGCCTGCCCGAGGTGAAGCTCGGCCTGCTGCCGGGTGCCGGAGGCACCCAGCGCCTGCCGCGCGCGGTCGGTCCCGAACTCGCGGTCAAGATGATCGTCGGCGGCGATCCGATCGGTGCCACTGAGGCGCTCAAGAACGGCCTGATCGAGGAGATCGTCGAAGGTCCGACCCTGGGCGCTGAACTCTTCGTCCGCAAGCTTGTGGCCGAAAAGCGGCCGCTGCGCCGCCTGCGCGACGACGATTCCAAGCTCGCGGCGGCCAAGGCCGACCGCTCGATCTTCACCAATGCGGTTGCCGCCATGACCAAGAAGTCGCGCGGCCTGGAAGCGCCGTTCGCGGCGGCCGACGCCGTCGGCTATGCCATCGACCTGCCGTTCGACGAGGGCCTGAAGAAGGAACGCGAGGGCTTTTTGAAGCTCGTCGCCAGCGACCAGTCGAAGGCGCAGCGCTACGCCTTCTTCGCCGAGCGCGAAGCCGCCAAGATCGCAGGCGTGCCTGAAGGCACCAAGTCGCGCCCGGTCAATCGTGTGGCCATTCTCGGCGCCGGCACCATGGGCGGCGGCATCGCGATGTCCTTTGCCAATGCCGGCATTCCCGTCACCCTGATCGAGACCGGCGAGGAGCAGCTCAAGCGCGGCCTCGGCATCATGCAGAAGAATTGGGAAGCGACCGCCGCGCGGGGCGGCATCCCGGCGGACGCGCCGGCGAAACGCATGGCGCTGATCAACGGCGTCGTCGGCATCGAGAATGTCGGCGATGCCGACCTCGTCATCGAAGCCGTGTTCGAGACCATGGCGGTCAAGAAGGAGGTATTCGGCAAGCTCGATCAGTACGTCAAGCCGGGCGCGGTGCTCGCCTCCAACACCTCCTATCTGAACATCGATGAGATCGCGAAGTCGACCAACCGTCCGCAGGATGTTTTGGGCATGCACTTCTTCTCGCCAGCCAACGTCATGAAGCTGTGTGAGATCGTCCGCGCCGACAAAACCGCGCCGGATGCGCTGGTGACTGCTGTCACCGTCGCGCGAAAAATCGCGAAGGTGCCGGCCGTGGTCGGCGTCTGCGACGGCTTTGTCGGCAACCGCATGCTGGCCCAGCGTGGCAAGCAGGCCGAGAAGCTGCTATTCGAAGGCGCGCTGCCGCAGCAGGTCGATGCTGTCGTGACGAAATTCGGCATGCCGATGGGGCCATTCGCGATGGGCGATCTCGCCGGCCTCGACATCGGCTGGCGCTCGCGCAAAGATCGCGGCATCAAGTCGGAGATCGCGGACGCGCTGTGCGAAGCCGGCCGCTTCGGCCAGAAGACCGGCAAGGGCTATTACAAATACGAGCAGGGCTCCCGCGCACCGCTGCCCGATCCCGAGGTCGAGAAGCTGATCGACGAGACACTGCTGCGCCTCGGCCGCAAGAAGCGGATCGTCAGCGACGACGAGATCCTCGAGCGCATGATGTATCCGATGATCAACGAGGGCGCAAAAATCCTCGAAGAGGGCATTGCGGCGCGTCCCTCCGACATCGACGTGGTCTGGCTCTACGGCTATGGCTGGCCGATCTATCGCGGCGGCCCGATGTACTGGGCCGACACCGTCGGCCTCAAGCACATCGCCGATCGCCTCTCCTTCTACGCCAAGGAGACCAACGACCCCAGCCTCGAGCCCGCCCCGTTGCTGAAGAAGCTCGCGGATGAGGGCAAGACGTTCGCGTCGCTCGCGGCGGCGTCAAAGGCGGCGTAATGGCCGCTGTCTCTCTCCTCTCGTCATTCCGGGATGCGCCGCGAGGCGCAGGCCCGGAATCCATTTTGCCTCAGAGTGTGCGGTCCGATGGATTCCGGGTTCGCGACTTTGTCGCGCCCCGGAATGACAGCTGATTTTTGTTGCAGAAAATGACCCATCCCGGCGAACAGTTTTACCCCGAAGGCGTGCGTTGGGACGACACCATCGTCCAGGGCTCGCTGCCCGATCTGTTGTCGAAAGCCGCCGCAAACTACGGCCCGCGCACCGCGCTCGAATTCCGCGATCGCCCGATCACCTACGCCGAGCTCGCCGCAATGGCCGAGCGCGCGGCCGCCGCGTTCCTGCGCGCCGGCTGCGGCAACGGCACCTCGGTCGCGCTGTTCCTCGGCAACACGCCGGATCATCCCGTCAATTTCTTCGGTGCGCTGAAGGCAGGTAGCCGTGTCGCGCATCTCTCTCCGCTCGACGGCGAGATCGCGCTGACGCACAAGGTCTCCGATTCCGGCTCGCGCTTGCTGGTCACTTCCAACCTCGCCGCGCTGCTGCCGACCGCGCTGAAGCTCCTGGAGAAAGGGTTTATTGATCGCCTGATCGTCTGCGAGGACGACAGCTGGGGCAAGGTCGGCACGCCGCAGGCGGCAATCCCTGATGATCCCCGCATCGTCACCTTCAAGGCCTTCGTCGAAGGCGCCACTGCGCCGGCGCAATGGCCAAGCGTGACCACCGATGACGTCGCGCTGCTGCAATATACCGGCGGCACCACCGGCCTGCCCAAGGGCGCCATGCTGACGCACGGAAATCTCACCTCGGCGGTGTCGATCTACGACGTCTGGGGCAAGCCGGCGCGGGCCGCGCGCGGCGATGTCGTCGAGCGCGTGATCTGCGTGCTGCCGCTGTTCCACATCTATGCGCTCACCGTCGTGCTGCTCTCTTCGCTCAGACGCGGCAATCTGATCTCGCTCCACCAGCGCTTCGACGTCGAAGCCGTGATGCGCGACATCGAACTCAAGCGTGCGACCTATTTCCCGGGCGTGCCGACGATGTGGATCGCGATCGCCGCGCTGTCTGATCTGGACAAGCGCGACTTCTCCTCGCTCACGGCCATCGGCTCCGGCGGCGCGCCGCTGCCTGTCGAGGTGGCGAGCTTCTTCGAGCGCAAGGTCGGCAAGAAATTGAAGAGCGGCTGGGGCATGACCGAGACCTGCTCGCCCGGCACCGGCCATCCGCCCACGGGTCCGGACAAGCCCGGCTCGATCGGCCTGATGCTGCCCAGCATCGAGCTCGACGTGGTGTCGCTGGACGATCCCACCAAAGTGCTGCCGCCGGGCGAAGTCGGCGAGATCCGCATCAAGGGCCCGAACGTCACCAAAGGCTACTGGAACAAGCCGGAGGGGTCCGCGGAGGCCTTCGTCGATGGCCGCTTCCTCACCGGCGATATCGGCTACATGGACACGGACGGCTATTTTTTCCTGGTCGATCGCAAGAAGGACATGATCATCTCCGGCGGCTTCAACGTCTATCCGCAGATGATCGAGCAGGCGATCTACACCATACCAGGCGTGCACGAGGTGATCGTGCTCGGCATTCCCGATCCGTATCGCGGCGAGGCCGCCAAGGCCTTCATCAAGCTGAAGCCGGATGCAAAGCCGTTCTCGCTCGACGAGCTGCGCGGGCAGCTCACCGGGAAGCTCGGCAAGCATGAATTGCCGGCGGCGGTAGAATTCGTCGCCGATCTGCCGCGCACGCCGGTCGGCAAGCTGTCGCGTCACGAGTTGCGCCAGCAGCAGAAACCCTCACAATCAACCCAACTTGCATCAGGAGGTCGCTCTTGACCGACGCCGTCATCGTTTCCACCGCCCGCACTCCGATCGGCAAGGCCTATCGCGGCGCGCTCAACGCCACCGAGGGCGCAACCTTGCTCGGCCACGCCATCGGCGAAGCGGTCGCGCGCGCCAAGGTCGATCCCAGGGAGGTCGAGGACGTCGTGATGGGCGCAGCGCTTCAGCAGGGCGCGACTGGCGGCAACATCGCGCGCAAGGCGCTGCTCCGCGCCGGCCTGCCTGTCACCGTCGCCGGCACCACGATCGACCGGCAGTGCGCCTCGGGCCTGCAGGCGATCGCGCTTGCCGCGCGCTCTGTGATCTTCGACGGCGTCGAGATTGCGGTCGGCGGTGGCGGAGAATCGATCTCGCTGGTGCAGAACGACAAGATGAACGGCTTCCATGCCCAGGATCCGGCGCTGCTCAAGATCAAGGGGGAGGTCTACATGCCCATGATCGACACCGCCGAAGTTGTCGCCAAGCGCTACGGCATCTCGCGCGAACGCCAGGACGAATATTCGCTGGAGAGCCAGCGCCGTACGGCCGCTGCCCAGCAGGGCGGCAAGTTTAGGGATGAGCTCGCGCCGATCACCACGCAGATGGCGGTCACCGACAAGTCGACCGGCGCGGTGTCGATGAAGGAGGTCACGCTGTCGCAGGACGAGGGCCCGCGCCCTGAGACCACGCTCGAGGGCCTCGCCGGCCTCAAGCCCGTGCGCGGCGAGGGTTTCTCCATCACCGCCGGCAATGCCAGCCAGCTCTCCGACGGCGCCAGCGCCTCGGTGATCATGAGCGACAAGGAAGCCGCCAAGCGCGGGCTGAAGCCGCTCGGCATCTTCCGCGGCTTCGTTTCCGCCGGCTGCGAGCCGGACGAGATGGGCATCGGCCCGGTCTTCGCGGTGCCGCGCCTGCTCAAGCGTCACGGCCTGACCGTCGACGACATCGGCCTCTGGGAGCTCAACGAAGCCTTCGCGGTACAGGTGATCTATTGCCGCGACAAGCTCGGCATCGACCCTGAGAAGATCAACGTCGATGGCGGCGCGATCTCGGTCGGTCACCCCTACGGCATGTCCGGCGCGCGGCTGACCGGCCACGCCTTGATCGAAGGCCGCCGCCGCAAAGCCAAATACGCGGTCGTCACCATGTGCGTCGGCGGCGGCATGGGCGCTGCCGGGTTGTTCGAGGTGTTGCAGTAATTCACAGGAGGATCCGATGGATCTCGCATTCACGAAAGAAGAGCAGGCGTTTCGCGAGGAAGTGCGGTCATTCTTCCGCGACAACGTGCCGCCGGATACACGCCGCAAGCTGGTCGAGGGCCGTCACCTCACCAAAGACGAGATGGTGACGTGGTGGCGCACCCTCAACAAGAAGGGCTGGGGCGTCAGCCACTGGCCCAAGCAATATGGCGGCACGGGCTGGACCAGCGTGCAGCATTACATCTTCAACGAGGAGCTGCAGTCCTATCCGGCGCCGCAGCCGCTCGCCTTTGGCGTCAGCATGGTTGGCCCCGTGATCTACACCTTCGGCAACGAAGAGCAGAAGAAGAAGTATCTGCCGCGCATTGCCAATGTGGACGATTGGTGGTGCCAGGGCTTTTCGGAGCCTGGCTCCGGCTCCGACCTCGCCTCGCTCAAGACGAAAGCCGAGCGCAAGGGCGACAAGTGGATCATCAACGGCCAGAAGACCTGGACCACGCTCGCCCAGCACGCCGATATGATCTTCTGTCTCTGCCGCACCGACGCCAGCGCCAAGAAGCAGATGGGCATCTCCTTTATCGTGTTCCCGATGAAGTCGAAGGGCGTCACGGTATGCCCGATCCAGACCATCGACGGTGGTCACGAGGTCAACGAGGTCTTCTTCGACGACGTCGAGGTGCCCATCGAGAACCTGATCGGCGAGGAGAACAAGGGCTGGGATTACGCCAAATTCCTGCTCGGCAATGAGCGAACCGGCATTGCGCGGGTCGGCGTCTCCAAGGAACGGCTGCGCCGCATCCGCGATCTCGCCGGCAAGGTCGAATCCGGCGGCAAGCCGATCATCCAGGACGCCGCGTTCCGCGAGAAGCTCGCGGCGTGTGAGATCGAGCTGAAGGCGCTCGAGCTCACGCAGCTTCGCGTCGTCGCCGACGAAGGCAAGCACGGCAAGGGCAAGCCCAATCCGGCGTCCTCGGTGCTGAAGATCAAGGGCTCCGAGATCCAGCAGACCACCACCGAGCTCTTGATGGAAGTGATCGGCCCGTTCGCCGCGCCTTACGACGTTCACGGCGACGACGGCTCCAACGAAGCCATGGACTGGACCGCCCAGATCGCGCCGAGCTACTTCAACAATCGCAAGGTCTCGATCTACGGCGGCTCCAACGAAATCCAGCGCAACATCATCGCCAAGGCGGTGCTGGGGCTGTAGGTGTCATTCCAGGGCGCGCGTAGCGCGAGCCCGGAATCCATAACCACGATCGGGAGTATGGATCCCGGGCTCGCGCTACGCGCACCCCGGGATGACGAAGCCAGATAATTCCGGGTACGAGGAAACAGAAATGGATTTTGACCTGAACGAGGAGCAGCGGCTCCTGAAGGAAAGCATCGACGGCCTGCTGACCGACTCCTACGATTTCGAGAGCCGCAAGAAGTACATGAAGGAGAAGGGCGGCTGGAGCAAAACCGTCTGGCTCAAACTCGCCGAGCAGGGCCTGCTTGGCCTGCCCTTCGCAGAGGCCGAGGGCGGCTTCGGCGGCGGCGGCGTCGAGACCATGATCGTGATGGAAGCGCTCGGCAAGGCGCTGGTGCTGGAGCCTTATCTGCCGACTGTCGTGATCGGCGGCGGCTTCCTGCGCCATGCTGGCACCGATGCGCAGAAGGCGGCGCATGTGCCAGGCATCATCGACGGCAGCAAGACGCTGGCGTTTGCCCAGCTCGAGAAGAATTCGCGCTACGATCTGTTCGATGTCTCTACGACGGCGAAGAAAAAGGGCGACGCTTACGTCATCGACGGCGAAAAATTCGTCGTGCTCAACGGCGAGAACGCCGACACGCTCATCGTCACCGCGCGTACCAAGGGCGACCGTCGCGATGCGACCGGCATCGGCGTGTTCCTGGTCCCTGCAAGCGCCAAGGGCGTGACCAAGAAATCGTATCCGACCCAGGATGGTCTACATGCTGCCGACATCACGTTCACCGGTGTCGAAATTGGCCCGGATGCGGTGATCGGCAATCCCGAGGATTCACTCGCGCTGATCGAGCGCGTGGTGGACGAAGCCCGCGTCGCGCTCTGCGCCGAAGCGGTCGGCCTGATGGACGAGTCGCTCAAGACGACGGTCGAGTACATCAAGACGCGAAAGCAGTTCGGCGTCGCGATCGGCTCGTTCCAATCGCTGCAGCACCGCGCCTCCGACATGTTCGTCGCCACCGAGCAGGCGCGCTCGATGTCGATGTTCGCGACCATGGCGAACGATTTCGAGAACGCCAAGGAGCGCTCGAATGCTATCGCCGCGGCCAAGGTGCAGATCGGCAAGTCGCTGAAGTTCGTCGGCCAGCAGTCGATCCAGCTCCATGGCGGCATCGGCATGACCATGGAGGCGAAGATCGGCCACTACTTCAAGCGCCTCACCATGATCGAGAACACCTTCGGCGATACGGACTACCACCAGCGCCGCGTCGCGGATGCGGGCGGGTTGATCTAGCCGCACTGTCATCCCGGGGCGCGCAAAGCGCGAGCCTGGGATCCATCGGGCGGCAGTACGCGCGGTGAAATGGATTCCGGGTTCTCGCTCCGCGAGCCCCGGAATGACGACCAGAAGAGCAGCAACAATGAAAAACACCCCATTCGATCTCATAGACAGCGGCGTCACCGCGGCGGCGGTGTAGCCGCTACCGGCCGCGCTCGGCCATGGCGCTTTTGAGGGCACCTTCGATGGCGCGCACGACAAGCAGGGCCGAGCGTTCGTCGAGATGAACGCCGTCGGCCCAGCGCAGCTCGCTCACCGGCGGATGGATCGGCAGCCAACGCCCGCGATCCGAGAAGGCCGCGTGGACGATCGCCTTGCTCGTCCTGACCATGCGCGAGTCCTCGATCTCCGCCGCGAAGGGAATCTCGAGCAGGAAGGCGCGTGATCCCCGCCGCTCGATGTCGTCGATCAGCTCCCGGATGCGCACCACATTCACCCGTGTCGCAGCGGTGGGGTCCTCGTCGTTCATCTGCTCCACGGCACGGTCGAGATAGACCTTGTTGTCGAATGTGCTCGGCGGCGCGCTAAGCAGACGATCCCGCTCGGCGCGCGCTTCTGCAGGGTTCGGCGGCGTGTGATTCCATGTTTCATAGGCCGCAACGGCCGTTCGCACCGGGCGCAGGAGTAACGCCTCATCGCGCGCGCCACTCGAAAATTTCGTGATCAGCGCGTCGTCGGGCAGCCGCGTGAGAACATTGGTCTCGATCAGCACGACCTTCGGCAAGCTCTTCTGCTTCGCGACGATGTCGAGGCTCGTCGTCGGCGAGCCGCCGGCCAGCGCGAGATTGCGGACGCCGGGACGCGAGAAATATTCCTCTTTGAGCCGCCAGGCGACCGAGCTGCCGACCAGCACGAGGTCGGGCACAGGCTCCCTGACATAGCGGTTGAGAGTGATGAGAGTGCCGTCGCGGGTCGTCACGGTCGGCTGCTGCAGTGCGGAGCCGAATCGCGCGGTGGCAAGGCCGCAGGCCAGCAGCAGTGCCGCTGCGCCGCTCGCGCATTTGATCAGCCATGGAAGTCCCAAAACCTGGTGCATGGTCAGAACTGAAAATAGATGAAGGCGGCGTCCGGGCCGGCCTCGAGCCAGGTCATCGCCGCCAGCGCACCATAGAGATACGGCTCACAGCGCCGCAATCTGCCGCCTGTGAGCGCGCCGATACCGAGGTGCTGGATGAGGACCGGCAGTGCGTAGAGCAGGGCCATGGAGCGATACAGTTTTGTCGGGTTTGGATTGTCCGTCGGCGAGAACATGCCCGAGAGGTAGCCGAGCGCGTGATCGAAGTTCGGCAGCTTGAAGAAGATCCACAGCATCGTCACGCAGAGAAATACCACGCCCATGCGCGCGACCCGCACCACAGGGCCGGCGTCGCCGAGCAGCTTGAGAAACGGCCGCTCAATGACGAGCAGCAGGCCGTGCAGCATGCCCCACAACGCGTAGCTCAGGCTTGCGCCGTGCCAGAGCCCGCCGAGCGTCATCACGATCATCAAATTGAGGCAGGTTCGGGCCGGCCCGTTTCGATTTCCCCCGAGCGGGATGTAGAGATAGGTCCTGAGCCAGGTGGACAATGATATATGCCAGCGTGTCCAGAATTCGGAGAATGAAACCGAGATGTAGGGCAGGTTGAAGTTGACCGGCAGGCGATAACCGAACAGCAGGGCGAGGCCGAGCGCAATCGCCGAATAGCCGAAGAAATCCGCATAGATCTGGTAGCTGTACAGGAATACGAGCAGCCAGCGGTCCGGTGTGGCCACGGTCTCGTAGAGCGGATAGTCCATGTAGGACGTCATCTCGTTCAGATTATTCGCGACGTAGAGCTTGAAGAAGAAGCCCATGAGGATCCACTTGGCGGCCGCCACGACATCGACCTCGGTGAGCCGCTTGGGCACGATCTGCGGCATGAACTGGCCGGCACGCGTGATCGGACCCGAGACGAGCTGCGGAAAGAAGATGATGTAGAGGAACACATCTCTCAGCGGCGGCGGCCGCTTCTCGCGCGTCAGGTCGACCAGCAGGCTGATATTGTGGAATACGAAGAACGAGATGCCGACCGGCAGTGGCAGCCGCAGCAGCACATCCAGCGGCGTGACGCCGGTCGGGTGAACCGCGGCCGGATCGATGAACAGCAGCTTGTATTTGAAGAACGCCAGCAGGCCGAGATTGAAGACGATGCCGGCCGGCATCCACACCGCGCGGTTGTCGAAGGCGAGCACCAGGCAGAGATAGGTCCCGAGCACGGCGACCAGCAGCAGCGGCAGCAGCTCCGGCTGGCCGGACCCATAGAACACCAGGCTTGCGAGCACGAGCAGCTGGACCTGGAAGCGGCGCAACGGCGGCAAATAATAGGCGCCAAACACCACCGCGACGAAGATGCCGAACTGAAGAGAAGTGAAAGTCATGCCGCCCCGAATTGCCCGGACCGGCATGTAGCATTTCTGCAAGTGCGCTCCTAGAGGTGCATCAAGGCTCCTCACATCGTCCTGGTGAAGAGATATTGACCTCGCCCCGCCAATCCCGTTTGTTTGGCGCGACCCAATGACCCCTCACTGGGAAACGCCAAGGTAAGCCGCCATGTCTTTCGTCCTCGCCATCGACCAAGGCACCACCTCCTCGCGCGCCATTGTGTTTCGCGGCGATATTTCCATCGCGGCGAAGGCGCAAGCTGAGTTTCCGCAGCATTTTCCGGCCTCGGGCTGGGTCGAGCACGAGCCGGAGGACATCTGGACCTCGACAATGATGGTCTGCCGCGAGGCGATCGAGCAGGCCGGCATTACCGCCAAGGACATTGCCGCGATCGGCATCACCAATCAGCGCGAGACCACCGTGGTGTGGGACCGCGCCACCGGCCAGGCCGTGCACCGTGCCATCGTCTGGCAGGATCGCCGCACCGCCGACATCTGCGCCAAGCTGAAGCACGAAGGCCGCGAGCCCTTGATCTCGCAGAAGACCGGCCTGATCATCGATCCCTATTTCTCCGGCACCAAGGTTGCCTGGATCCTCGACCACGTCCCCGGCGCACGGGCGCGCGCCGCGCGGGGGGAATTGATGTTCGGCACCGTCGATTGCTATCTGCTTTGGCGCCTCACCGGCGGCAAGGTCCATGCCACCGACGCGACCAACGCCTCGCGCACGCTGCTGTTCAACATCCATACCGGCCAGTGGGACGACGAGCTCTTGGAGATCATCGGCGTGCCGCGCTCGATGCTCCCGGAGGTGAAGGATTCCTCCGCCCGCTTCGGTGAAAGCACGCCGGACCTGTTCGGCGGCGCGATTGCGATCTCCGGCATCGCCGGCGACCAGCAGGCCGCGACCATCGGCCAGGCCTGCTTCCGGCCGGGCATGATGAAGTCGACTTACGGCACCGGCTGCTTTGCGCTGCTCAACACCGGCACCACGCCTGTCGTCTCCAAGAACAAGCTGCTCACCACCATCGCCTATCAGCTCGAGGGAAAACGCACCTACGCGCTCGAAGGCTCGATCTTCGTCGCGGGCTCCGCGGTGCAATGGCTGCGCGATGGCCTCGGCATCATCAAGCACGCCGCCGAAACCGGCCCGCTCGCCGATCAGTCAGACTCCATGCAGAGCGTCTATCTCGTCCCCGCTTTCGTCGGCATGGGCGCGCCCTACTGGAATCCGCGCGTTCGCGGCGCGCTGTTCGGCCTCACCCGTAACACTGGCCCTGCCGAGCTTGCGCATGCCGCGCTGGAGAGCGTGTGTTACCAGACCTTCGACCTTTGGGCCGCGATGCGCGCGGACTGGCCGAGCTCGGAGATCGCCAACGTCGTGCTCCGCGTCGACGGTGGCATGACAGCGTCGGACTGGACCATGCAGCGTCTCGCCGATCTGCTCGACGCGCCGGTCGATCGCCCCGTGATCCAGGAGACCACCGCGTTAGGGGCGGCCTATCTCGCCGGCCTCAACGCCGGCGTCTATCCCGAGCCGACGAAATTCGCCGACAATTGGCGGCTGGAGCACCGCTTCAAGCCGGCGATGAGCCAGGCAACGCGGCAGCGAAAGCTCGCGGGATGGGCGCGCGCGGTGAAAGGCGTGCTGGCGAGTGATGAGGGGGAGGTGTAGGTATTCAGCATTGCCGATGAATTCGTCGGCCCCACCACGCCAACGAGAATAAGACCAGAACCATGTTCCTGATCGGCCAATACGATTCCCCCTTCGTCCGTCGCGTCGCGATTGCGCTGCGGCTTTACGGGCTCGCTTTCGAGCACAAGCCGTGGTCGACGTTCGGCGATGCCGACAGGATCGCGCGGTACAATCCCTTGCGCCGCGTGCCGACGCTGGTGCTCGACGACGGCGAGGCGCTGATCGAGAGCACGGTCATCCTCGATTATCTCGATGAGCTCGTCGGGCCTGAGAAGGCGATGCTGCCGCGCGGCGGCGTTGATCGTCGCCGGCATTTGCGCATCTGCGCGCTCGCGACCGGCCTTGGCGACAAGGCGGTCAGCCTGCTCTACGAACGTGTGCTGCGGAAGGAGCAGCTCGCGCTGTGGGTCGAGCGCTGCGAGGCGCAGATCGCGGACGTGCTGAAGGTGCTGGAGGCCGAGCGCGCCAAGGTGACGACGCCGTACTGGCTGGGTGATCGCATCGGCCACGCTGACGTTGCGGTGGCTTGCGTCGTCCGCTTCACCCGTGAGGCGCACCCGCGGTTGTTCGATGCGGCACGCTATCCGGCGCTGACAGCACATGCTGATCGCTGCGAGGCTCGCGCGCCGTTCAAGGAGATCGTGCAGCCGCTGGCGCCGCCGAAGGGGTGAGCCCATGATGTCATTTCCGGGATGCGCGCCCTCGCCCGGAAAGACATCAAACGTCGCTACGCGAACCCGACCTTGATCAGCAATGTCAGGAAAAGGCCTCCGACGATCGCGCAGGCCGCGGCACCGATCAGCGGCCCCAGCGCGCCTTCGCGGCTTGCAGGCTCCAGCACCGCATGTCCCGGCCGTTCCGGATCATAATAGACTGTGACGTTCTGGCCGGGACGATACTTCGCCGCGGCCTCCTCGGCGACCTCGCGCAGCCCGGACATCATGGTGCCGCCCCAATTGACTTCGGTGCCGATGAAGTCGCGCTTGCCGACCTCGTAGGCGTAGCGAAGGTCGACCTGATAGCGGTGTTGGAACTTGCTGGTCCGCGACTTGTCATCGTCGCTGCCCTTGTCCTCGACGATCTCCTCGATCACGTCGGAATGGGTGATCCTGCCCGCCGCCGTCGGCCAGCGCAGGCTGGCGCTCGCAAGCCGCCGCGTCCGCACATACTCTGCGACGCAGAACACGCCCCCCACGAGCACGATGATCGGCAGCGCGAACGCGAACAGCGGAACGCCATTGGCGGCGTAAAGCACGTGCCCCGCGAGCGAATGCGCGGTCAGGGTGGCGGCAATCAAACCGAACACGATCGTGAATGCGGCGAGCGCCGCGGCGTTCTGCGCTGCGGCGGGCTCCAGCAGCGCCTCGGCCGAGCACTTTGGATCGACATAGACGTCGACATGGGCGCCGACCGGGTATCGTCCCGCCAGCTTGGCGGCGAGCACCTTTGTCATCATGGCGATGCCGCCGACGAAGACCTTGTCGCTTTCAAGCTCCTCGCCGCCGGCACGATAGCGATAGCGGATGATAGGTTTGGCATCGTTCTGATCGTCCGAAACGTGCGTCGCCGGTTGGTCGACCGTGGAGACCGTGATGATGCCCTCCACCTTCTCCCAGTGCCGCGCGGCCTGCATCCGGCCCCGCATGCGGACCAGATTGAACAGCATCAAGCCAAACAGCAGCGCCGAGATGCCGGCGGCAATCTGCGTCCACATCAATCCTTGGGCATTCAGCATCTGATTTCCTGCTCTCCGATGGCGACTGCCATTGGTCGCGGCGAGGGAGCGATGCGTTCACGGTAACTGCCGTCTTTTTCGGAAATCGTGCAGCCGCTGTCGCCGCCAAGGGGTGAGGCGCACTTCTTTTCACTTTTTAGTTTTCGGGGGTACGCCTACCCCGCGCCCGCGCGCTTCTTCTGCCAGACCAGATGCACCGCGCAGGTGCAGCCGGGCGGATGCGAGGCGAGATCCTCAAGTGTCTCGTCGTTCGCGGGCGTTGCTGCAAACGCCTTGTCGGCCGCCGGCTGTGTCGGGATGTAGTTCAGCACCGGCGCGAGCCAGCGCTCGGTCTCGGCCACACTCATGCCCTTGCGCGCGGCATAGTCCTCGACCTGGTCGCGCTCGATCTTGCCGACGCCGAAATAATAGCTCTCGGGGCTGGCGAAATAGAGCCCTGATACGGATGAGCCCGGCCACATCGCAAAGCTCTCGGTGAGCTTCACGCCGGCGGTGGCTTCCGCGTCGAGCAGCTCGAACAGCGTCGCCTTCTCGGTGTGATCGGGCTGCGCGGGATAGCCGGGCGCGGGGCGGATGCCCTGATATTTTTCGAGGATCAGATCGTCATGTGAAAGCGCCTCGTCCGGCGCATAGGCCCAGAACTCGCGGCGCACGCGAGCATGCATGCGCTCGGCGAAGGCTTCGGCCAGGCGGTCGGCCAGCGCCTTGCACAGGATTGAGGAGTAGTCGTCGTTTGCCATCTTGAAGCGATCGGCGACCGCGTCCTCGCCGATGCCGGCGGTTACGACGAAGCCGCCGACATAGTCGGGCACGCCCGCGGGCGCGACGAAGTCGGCGAGCGCGGCGTTGAAACGGCCCTCGCGCTTCTCGAGCTGCTGGCGCAACGTGTGCAGCGTCGCGATGCTCTTGGTGCGGCTGTCGTCGGCATAGAGCTCGATGTCGTCGCCCTGCGCGTTCGCCGGCCAGAAGCCGATCGTGGCGCGCGCTCGGAACCATTTTTGCTTGACGATGGTATCGAGCATCTTGCGGGCGTCGTCATAGAGCGAGCGCGCGACTTCGCCGACCTTGGCGTCGTCGAGGATCGCGGGGAAGCGTCCCGCGAGCTCCCAGGTCTGGAAGAACGGTGTCCAGTCGATATAGGGCACGAGCTCGGCGAGGTCGTAGTCGTCAAAGCTCCTGGTGCCGAGGAAGGTCGGCTTCACCGGCTTGTCGGCGGCGAAGTCGATCCGCACGCGGTTCTTGCGCGCGTCGGCCAGCTTCAGCCGCTTCTTGTCGGCCTGCGCGCGCAGATGCGCCGCTGAGATCTTGGCGTATTCGGCGCGCACCTCGGCGGCGTAGGCGTCGCGCTTCTCGAGCGAGAGCAGGGAAGACGCAACGCCGACGGCGCGGCTGGCGTCGTTGACGTGCACCACGGGGCCGGCCCGATAGCTCGGGTCGATCTTCACGGCGGTATGCACGCGGCTCGTGGTGGCGCCGCCGATCAGCAGCGGCAGCTTGAGGCCTTCGCGCTGCAATTCGCCGGCGAAGAATGCCATCTCGTCGAGCGAGGGCGTGATCAGGCCGGACAGCCCGACGATGTCGGCCTTCTCTTTCTTCACGGTCTCGACGATCTTGGCCGCCGGTACCATCACGCCGAGGTCGATCACCTCGTAATTGTTGCACTGGAGCACGATGCCGACGATATTCTTGCCGATGTCGTGGACGTCGCCCTTCACGGTCGCGAGCACGATCTTGCCGGCGGAGGAGGAGCCTTCAGCGCCGATGCCGTTGGCGAGATTGCGCGCCTTCTCCTCTTCCATGAACGGCATCAGCCAGGCCACTGCCTGCTTCATGACGCGCGCGGACTTCACCACCTGCGGCAAAAACATCTTGCCGTCGCCGAAGAGGTCCCCGACCACGTTCATGCCGGCCATCAGCGGTCCCTCGATCACATCGAGCGGGCGCGAGGAGGCCTTGCGGGCTTCTTCGGTATCCTGCTCGATGAACTCGGTGATGCCGTGAACCAGCGAATGCGACAGCCGCTTCTCGACCGGCCATTCGCGCCAGGCGAGGTCGGCTTCCTTGCTTTCCGTCTTCTTGCCGCGGAATTTCTCCGCGAGCGCCAGCAGGCGTTCGGACGCACCCGGGTCGCGGTTGAGGATGACGTCCTCGCAAGTCTGGCGCAGCTCCGGATCGATGTCGTCATAGACGATCATCTGCCCGGCATTGACGATGCCCATGTCCATGCCCGCCTTGATGGCGTGATACAGGAACACCGAGTGCATGGCCTCGCGCACCGGCTCGTTGCCGCGGAACGAGAACGACAGGTTCGAGACGCCGCCCGAGATGTGCGCGCCCGGCAGGTTCTGCCGGATCCAGCGCGTCGCCTCGATGAAGTCGACGCCGTAATTGTTGTGCTCCTCGATGCCGGTCGCGATCGCGAAAATATTCGGATCGAAGATAACGTCTTCCGGCGGGAAGCCGACGCGGTTGACCAGGATGTCGTAGGCGCGCTTGCAGATATCGGTCTTGCGCGCGAACGTATCGGCCTGGCCCACCTCGTCGAACGCCATCACCACCACGGCCGCACCGTGGCGACGGGCGATTTTGGCCTCAAAGATGAACTTGTCTTCGCCTTCCTTCATCGAGATCGAGTTGACGACCGGCTTGCCCTGCACGCATTTCAGGCCGGCCTCAATCACCGAGAATTTCGAGGAATCCACCATCACGGGCACGCGGGCGATGTCGGGCTCGGCGGCGACGAGGTTGAGGAACGTCACCATCGCAGCTTCGGAATCGAGCAGGCCTTCGTCCATGTTGACGTCGATGATCTGCGCGCCGTTCTCGACCTGGTCGCGCGCGACCTGGAGTGCGGCGGCGTAGTCGCCGGCCGTGATCAGCTTGCGGAAGCGGGCAGAACCCGTGACATTGGTGCGCTCGCCGACATTCACGAAGGGAATGGCATCCGTCAGCACGAACGGCTCGAGGCCGGAGAGGCGCAGCTTTGGCGCAATCTCGGGCACGATGCGCGGCTTGTGCGGGGCGACGACCGCGGCGATCGCCGCGATATGCTCGGGCGTGGTGCCGCAGCAGCCGCCGACAATGTTGACGAGGCCGTCGCGCGCGAACTCGCCGATCAGGCGCGCCATATATTCCGGCGTCTCGTCGTACTGGCCGAACTCGTTGGGCAGGCCGGCGTTCGGATAGGCGCAGACCAGCGTGTCGGCGACGCGGCCGATATCGGCGATATGCGCGCGTAGGTCTTCGGCGCCAAGTGCGCAGTTGAAGCCGATGGTGACGGGTTTTGCGTGTCGCACCGAATTCCAGAACGCTTCCGGCATCTGACCGGAGAGCAAGCGGCCCGACTTGTCGGTGATGGTGCCGGAGACCATCACCGGCATGTCGATGCCGAGCTTCTCCGTGATCTCGGCGATGGCATAGAGCGCCGCCTTGGCGTTCAGCGTATCGAAGATGGTCTCGACCAGCAGCAGGTCGACGCCGCCGTCGATCAGGCCACGGATCTGCTCGCCATAGGATTTGCGCAAGTCGTCGAAGGTGACGGCACGGTAGCCGGGATTGGACACGTCAGGGGAGATCGAGGCGGTGCGGTTGGTCGGCCCGATCGCGCCGGCAACGAAGCGCGGTTTGCCGTCTTCGGCTGTAACGCGTTTGGCGGCGTTGCCGGCGAGGCGGGCGCCTTCGCGCGCCATCTCGTAGACGATGTCGGTGAGATCGTAATCGGCCTGCGCAATCGAGGTCGTCGAGAAAGTGTTGGTCGCAACGATGTCGGCGCCGGCGCGCAAGTATGCGGCGTGGATGTCCTCGATCGCCTGCGGCTGCGTCAGGATCAAAAGGTCATTGTTGCCGCGCAGGTCGCGATGGAAGTTCTTGAAGCGCTCGCCGCGGAAGGCGGCTTCGTCGAACTGGAGATTCTGGATCATCGTGCCCATGGCGCCGTCGAGCACGAGGATGCGTTCGCGCGCGGCGTTGATCAGGGCGGTTCGCTTGGGCGAGATGGATAGGGTCATGGTGTCTTAAGCCGCCTTTTGCGCGCTCTTGGCGCGAATGCCGAGCAAATGGCTGATCGCGAACACGAGATCGGCGCGGTTCATGGTGTAGAAATGGAATGTGTCGACGCCGTGCTTGGCGAGCTTCTGCACCTGCCCGGCGGCAACCGTGGCTGCCACCAGCTTGCGGGTCTCGGCGTCCTCGTCGAGACCTTCGAATTTCGCGGCGAACCAGTCCGGTACTGTGGTGCCGGCGCGGGTGACGAAGGCTCTCGCCTGCTTGAAATTGTGCATGGGCATGATGCCCGGCACGATCGGGATGTTGATGCCCCGCGCGCGCACGCGGTCGAGATAGCGGAAGTAGAGATCGTTATCGAAGAACACCTGGGTAATCGCGCGCGTCGCGCCGGCATCGACTTTGGCCTTGAGTGTGTCGATGTCTTCGTCGAAGTCGCGCGCCTCGGGGTGCTTCTCGGGATAGGCAGACACGCTCACTTCAATGTCGGCGTGCCGCTTCTTGATTCCCGCGACGAGATCGGCCGAGCTTTGATAGCCATCGGGATGGCTCGCATAGGGTGTGCCGATGCCGCCGGCGGGATCGCCGCGCAAACCGACGATGTGGCGGACGCCGACCTCATGATAGCGGTCGACGATCTCGTCGATCTCGCCGCGCGAAGCGCCAACGCAGGTCAGATGCGCAGCGGGCAGCAGCGCAGTCTCCTTGAGGATGCGGGTGATAGTCGAATGGGTCCGCTCACGGGTCGAGCCGCCGGCGCCATAGGTCACCGAGACGAATTTCGGATCGAGCGGGGCCAGCCGGTTGATGGTCTCCCAGAGATTGCGCTCCATGTCTTCCGTTTTGGGCGGAAAGAACTCGAACGAAATCGCAGGCCGCTTTACGGCGAAATGCCCGTCAGTGTGGGCAGGCGTCGTCAAATCGGTCATGGCACCACTCACTCCAGGGGCTTGCCAAGGGCTGGAGGCCGGCAGCCGCGTCTAGCTTCGGAGAGCGTAAGATAGGGCAAAGGCACAATTCTCAACAGCCCATCAACGATGGGAAATGGCCCACTTTTGGTAAAAACTATCAAATTATCGAGGCAAGGAGGACATGAGTGGGAAGTCCTTCGTTAGATCTATTTCGCAGTTATTTCAATGTTTTAATTCCACCATAGCGAGCAGTGAGGTGTCACATTTTGATGTGGGCCGGATGAACATCGCGTCACAGAACCTGCATTTGTCCCAACGCCGCCGGGCTTGGCGTACGTGGGGCTTTCCGCTCGCACACGCCAGACCTGCGTTGGTGACCCATTGCCGCCGCGCGGCCCTTCATTACGTTACCGCGCCATGATCCCGCTCTCGGTCCTCGACCTCTCCGTCGTCACCACAGGCACCAAGCCCGCCGCGGCGCTGCGCAACAGCATTGATCTCGCGCGCCATGTCGACGGGCTTGGCTATCTCCGCTACTGGCTTGCCGAGCATCACAATCTCGCCTCGGTCGCGAGCCCGGCGCCGGATGTGATGATCGGGCAGATCGCGGCCGTTACCAAGCATATCCGCGTCGGCTCCGGCGGCGTGATGTTGCCCAACCACGCGCCCCTGGTCGTCGCCGAGCGCTTCAAGATGCTGGAGGCGCTGTTTCCCGGCCGCATCGACCTCGGCCTCGGCCGCGCGCCTGGCACCGACGGCGCCACGGCTTACGCGCTGCGCAGCCGGCTCGACCGCCGCGAGGGCGACGATTTCCTGGAGCGGCTGCACGAATTGATCCTGTGGGAGACCCGTGAATTCCCTGCGGGACATCCCTACCACAACGTCGTCGCCATGCCCGACGACAGTCCGCTGCCGCCGATCTGGCTGCTCGGCTCCAGTGATTATTCCTCCGAGCTCGCAGCCCAAGTCGGCATGGGCTTCGCCTTCGCCCATCACTTCGCATCCCACGATGCGATCGACGCGATGGTGCATTATCGCAACCGCTTCCAGCCTTCGGCTTGGCGCGCGAGCCCGCACGCGATCCTCGCAGTCGCCGTCATCACGGCCGACACGGACGAGGAGGCCGAAAAGCTCGCCGCCTCCTTCGACCTCAACCGCCTCCGCCGCGACCGCGGCCAATATCTGCCGCTGCCGAGCGTCGAGGAAGCACTGGCCTATCCCTATACGGATGCCGAGCGGACCTCAATCCTGCGCAACCGGTCGCGCCTGTTCGTCGGCAATCCCGCGACCGTGCAGAAGAAGCTTCAGCCGCTGATGGATGCGAGCAAGCCGGACGAATTGATGGTGATCACGGCAGTGTACGACCACGAAGCGCGGAAGAAGTCGTATTCGCTGCTGGCGGAAGCGTTTGGATTGGCCAAAAGAGAAGCGGCTTAACCCGCTCTCGTGCCCCGGACGCCAGCGCAGCGCTTCTTCAGCGGTGTGCTGCTGAGCCGGGGCCCATCGCAGCCCCGAGTTTCGCGGCCTCTGGGTCCCGGCTCGCGCTTCGCGCGTCCGGGACACGAAATCAATCCTGCGTCTCGCTGAAGGTCGCGCGGAACGGGTGTCCCGGATACACGCCGACGATTCGGAATTCGCGCGAGAAGAATTTCAGCTCCTCGATGGCGAAGGCGAGTCCCTTGTCTTCAGGGTGACCGTCCACATCCGCGTAAAATTGCGTAGCGAAGAAGTTGCCGTCGACCATGTAGCTCTCGAGCTTGGTCATGTTGACGCCGTTGGTGGCAAAGCCGCCGAGCGCCTTGTAGAGCGCGGCGGGTAGGTTGCGCACCCGAAATACAAAAGTCGTGACCAGCGGGCCTGAACCTTGCGCCGCCCATTTCGGCTCGCGCGCCAGCACCACAAAGCGCGTGGTGTTGTGGGCCTCGTCCTCGATGTCTTCGGCGAGGATGTCGAGGCCGTAGATCTTTGCGGCGAGGCGCGAGGCGATCGCGGCGACGGTCTTGTCGTCGCGTTCGGAGATATCGCGGGCGCTGCCGGCGGTATCGGCGTGCACGATCGGCTTGACACCCAGCTTGCGGATGACGCGGCGGCACTGGCCGAGCGCGTGCACATGGCTCTCGACAGACTTGATGTCGGAAATTTTGGTTCCCTTCACCGCCATCAATTGATGCCGAACCGGCAAGAACCACTCGCCGATGATGAAGAGCCCGGAGGCCGGCAACAGATGATGGATGTCGGCGACGCGGCCGGCGACCGAGTTCTCGATCGGGATCATGCCGAGATCGGCCTCGCCCGAGGAGATCGCCGAGAGCGCGTCCTCGAAGGTGGCGCAGGGCATCGGCTCAGCGTCAGGATAGGCCTCGACGATGGCGATGTGGGAGTTGGCGCCAGGTTCGCCCTGGAATGCGATCTTCATCTTGCTCATGATCGGCCTTGTAGCAGCGGCTCAGGATTTGGAAAGGATGCCGCGCGCGGTCTCGAGGTCAGGCGGCGTGTCGACGCCGCGGGGCACGCTGTCGACGATGATGATGTCGATGCGCATGCCGGCTTCCACCGCCCTGAGCTGCTCCAGATTTTCCTGAACCTCAAGGGGGGAGCGCGGCAGCGAGACGTAGCGCTCCAGCGCCGCGCGGCGGTACGCATAGAGGCCAATATGGTGGTAGCGCGGTCCGTCGCCGTAGGGCGCGGTGGCCCGGGTAAAATAGAGCGCCCGCAACCGCCGCGGCCCGATCGGCGAGCCGATAGCCTTCACGACGCTCGGGGCCAGGTCTTCTTCCTCGGTGTGAATCTGTGAAGCCAGCGTCACGATATCGACCGCGGGATCGTCAAACGGCGGCAGCACCTCCCGGATGGTCTGCGGCGTGATCGTCGGAAAATCCCCCTGGAGATTGATCACGATCTCGGCCTTGCCGTCCGGGTCGAGCTTCTGCATGGCCTCGTGGATGCGGTCCGAGCCGGACGGATGCGTCGAGCGGGTCATCACGGCCTCGCCGCCATGGGCGGTCACGACGGACGCGATCTCGTCGGTATCGGTAGCCACCGCGACCCGGCCGATGCCGGCCGCTTCGGCGCGCCGCATCACGTGCACGATCATCGGCAGGCCCGCGATGTCGGCGAGCGGCTTGCCGGGCAGGCGGGTGGCCGCCATGCGCGCCGGGATCAGCACCAGAATGCGGGGATCAATCATCGGTTCAAGAGCCTGGAAACGGGAGGTTTTCCGCCGCGAGAAATGGGGTGGGGACGGGTTCGAAGCCGGGTCGCTTATACGGGTTGCCAGACCACGGGCAAACCGATATCTCAATGGCAAAACTCGGGGAAACAATAAGGAACGCTTGATTCTCCCGAGGCTCGTCCTGGCGGCCGCCCGGCCGCTTATTCTTTCTTGCGGTGTGGGGCCTGGCCGGAAATGGACTCTTTCGAACTCAACAAGATTCTCGGTGCCGTACTCGGCACCTGTCTCGTCCTGCTGGTGACGAGCTTCACCGCCCAGGCGCTGTTCTCGCCCAAGATGCCGGAAAAGCCGGGCTTCGAGATCGCCGTGAAGGAAGAGGCCGGCGACAAGGGTGGCGCCGCCCCGGCCGCTGCCCCGTCCGAGCCGATCGAAAAGCTGCTCCAGACCGCATCCGTCGAGAAGGGCGCGGCCGCCGCCAAGAAGTGCGGCGCCTGCCACACCTTCGAGAAGGGCGGCCCGAACCGGGTCGGTCCGAACCTCTACGGCATCGTTGGCGACCACCGCGGCGAAGACCGCAACGGCTTCAACTTCTCGGCGGCGATGAAGGCGAAGGGCGGCACCTGGACCATCGACGATTTGAACAAGTTCATCGCCAATCCGAAGGGTTTCATCCCGGGCACCGCGATGGGCTTTGCCGGCATCCCGAAGGACTCGGAGCGTGCCGACGTCATCGCCTACCTGAACAGCCTCTCCGACAGCCCGAAGCCGCTCCCGACTGCGGCGAAATAAGGCTCTTCAACGACCGATTTGGAAGACGGCCAGGCCTCAAAGCCTGGCCGTTTCCGTATCCGAGCCTCGCGGCGTTGTTATCGGGGCGTTTGGCCGCATCTGGGAAGCCGTCCGGCCTTTCGAGATGAGGAAAAAGCAACATATTCCGTCGAAACCTCGCCTATATTGAGCACTTAAAGGAGTAGCCTCCTTCAAGACAGGGATGTTGATTTGGCCATTACCCGACGCGATCTCCTGCTCACCGGCGCGGCCGTTGCTGCGCTTCCTGCCCTCGGCTCTGTGGCGGGTGTTCCCGTCGTCTCCGCGGCAGACGCGCAATCGGCCGGTGAGCTGCCCTGGCGTCACGCGCTGTCGCTGTTTGGCGACATCAAATATCCCGCCGATTTCAAGCGCTTCGACTATGTCAATCCGGACGCGCCGAAGGGCGGCGTCGCCCGACAGATTGCGATCGGGACCTTCGACAATTTCAACCTCGCGGTTGCCGGGATCAAGGGCTCGCTCGCGCCGGCTGCGGCGCTGATCTACGAAACGCTGATGACCCGCTCGCAGGACGAGGTCACCACCGAATATGGCGAGCTCGCCGAATCCGCGCAGCATCCGGACGATTTCTCCTGGGTGACCTACCGCTTGCGGAAAGAGGCGCGCTGGCACGACGGCAAGCCGGTGACGCCCGAGGACGTGATCTTCTCGCTGGAGAGCTTGAAGAAGCTGAGCCCGATGTACGCCTCCTACTATCGCCATGTCGTGAAGGTGGAGAAGAGCGGCGAGCGCGACGTCAAGTTCACCTTCGACGCGCCCGGCAATCGCGAGCTGCCGACCATCGTCGGCGAGCTCATTGTGCTGCCGAAGCATTGGTGGGAGGGCACCGACCCGCAGGGGCGCAAGCGCGACATCAGTGCGACCACCCTGGAGCCGCCGCTCGGCTCTGGTCCCTACAAGATCAAGGAGTTCGAGGCCGGACGATCGATCAAGCTCGAACGCGTCAAGGACTATTGGGGCGTCAACGTCCCGAGCCAGATCGGCACTAACAATTTCGACGAGCTGCGATTCGAGTTCTTCCGCGACAACCTTGTCGCGCTGGAAGCCTTCAAGGCCGACCAGGCCGACTGGATCGCGGAAAATTCCGCCAAGCAATGGGCGACTGCCTACGATTTCCCGGCAGTGGCCGAGAAGCGGGTGATCAAGGAGGAATTTCCGATCAACGATTCCGGCCGTATGCAGGCCTTCGCCTTCAACATCCGCCGTAACCAGTTTAGGGACCCGCGGCTGCGCCGGGCCTTCAATTACGCGTTCGATTTCGAGGAGATGAACAAGCAGCTGTTTTACGGCCAGTACAAACGCATCAACAGCTATTTCGAGGGCACCGAGCTGGCCTCTTCCGGTCTGCCGGAAGGACAGGAGCTGGCGATTCTTCAAGCCGTGAAGGACAAGGTGCCGCCTGAAGTCTTCACCACAGCGTACCAGAATCCGGTCGGCGGTACCCCCGAAGCCGTGCGCGCCAATCTGCGCGAGGCGGCAAAGCTGCTGAAGGAGGCCGGCTTCGAGGTGCGCGACCACAAGCTGGTCGATAGCACCGGCAAGCCGCTCTCCGTCGAGATCCTGGTGCAAGATCCGTCGTCGGAGCGCATCGCGCTGTTCTATAAGCCTTCGCTGGAGCGGATTGGCGTCGGCGCCTCGATCCGCGTCGTCGACGATGCGCAGTACCAGAACCGGCTGCGCAGCTTCGATTTCGACATGATCATCGATCAATGGGGCGAGTCGCTTTCGCCCGGCAACGAGCAGCGCGAGTTCTGGGGCTCGCAGGCCGCCGACATGCCGGGTTCGCGCAATACCATCGGCATCAAGAACCCGGCGATCGATGCGTTGATCGAGAAGGTGATCTACGCCAAGGATCGCAGCGAGCTGGTCGCCGCGACCCACGCGCTCGATCGCGTGCTGCTGTGGAATTTCTATCTCGTACCGCAATTCACCTATGGCTTCTCGCGCTACGCTCGCTGGGACCGCTTCAGTCATGCCGAGCCGCTGCCGAAATACGGCCGGTCCGGCCTGCCGGCACTGTGGTGGTACGACGCTGAAAAGGCGGCGCGCATCGGAAAACGCTCTTGAGGAAGCAATCGCGCATGGCGCAGCTTTCACGCCGGCATGTGCTGGCTCTGGGTGCCGGCGCCTTGACCGCGCCGCTGGTGCATGGTGCGCGGGCGTCCGAGGGGCCCGCCGAGGCTCACGGCATGTCAGCCTTCGGCGATCTCAAATATCGCGCCAATTTCCACCATTTCGAATACGTCAATGCCGACGCGCCGAAGGGCGGCGCGTTCTCGCTGATCCCCTCGGTGCGGGCGTACAACCAGTCCTATTTCACGTTCTCTTCGCTCAACGCCTACATCCTGAAGGGCGAGGGCGCGCAGGGCATGGACATGACCTTCGCGCCGTTGATGGCGCGCGCCAATGACGAGCCCGACGCGATGTACGGACTCGCTGCCAGGTCGGTGCGGATCTCGCCGGACAAGCTGACCTACACCTTCACGATCCGGCCCGAGGCTCGTTTCCACGACGGCTCCAGGCTCACCGCTCGTGATGTCGCCTTCTCGCTCACCGTGTTGAAAGAGAAAGGCCACCCGCTGATCGTGGTGCAGCTGCGTGATTTCGTGAAGGCCGAGGCGCTCGACGACGCCACTGTGGTCGTTACCTTCGCGCCGAACCGCGCACGCGACGTGCCGCTCTATGTCGTGAGCCTGCCGATCTTCTCGAAGGCGTATTACGCCACGCGCGCCTTCGATGAATCGACGCTCGATACGCCGCTCGGCTCCGGCCCGTACAAGGTCGGCAAATTCGAGGTCAACCGCTACATCGAATACGAGCGCGTCAAGGACTGGTGGGGCGCCGACCTGCCGGTCTGCCGCGGCAGCTACAATTTCGACACGGTACGCTACGAGTTCTACCGTGACCGCGACGTCGCCTTCGAAGGCTTCACCGGCAAGAACTATCTCTTCCGCGAGGAGCTCACGGCGCGGATCTGGGCGACGCGCTACGACTTCCCGGCGGTGAAGGACGGCCGCGTCAAGCAGGAGCAGTTGCCGGACGAGACCCCGTCGGGCGCGCAGGGCTGGTTCATCAATACGCGTCGCGACAAATTCACGGATCCGCGCGTGCGCGAAGCGCTGATCGACGCCTTCGACTTCGAGTGGACCAACAAGTCGATCATGTACGGCGCCTATGCGCGCACGGTCTCGCCCTTCCAGAACTCGGACATGATGGTGTCAGGCCCGCCTTCGCCGGAAGAGCTCGCACTGCTGGAGCAATTCCGTGGCAAGGTGCCCGACGAAGTGTTCGGCCGGCCTTTCGTGCCGCCGGTGTCGGATGGCTCCGGTCAGGATCGCGCCCTGTTGCGTAAGGCGGGCGAGCTGCTCAACGAAGCCGGCTACCTCATCAAGGATCGCAAGCGGGTGCTGCCCAATGGCGAGCCCTTCACGATCGAATTCCTGAACGACGAGCAGTCGATCCAGCCGCATCATGGGCCTTATCTGAAGAACCTCGCGACGCTCGGCATCGACGCCACGTTCCGCCTGGTCGACGCCGTGCAGTACCGCGCGCGGCTCGAGGATTTCGATTTCGACATGACGATCGAACGCTTCTCGATGTCGGCAACGCCCGGCGATGCCATGCGGGCGTTCTTCTCCTCCCAGGCCGCCAAGACCAAGGGCTCGTATAATCTCGCCGGCATCTCCGATCCGATTATCGATGCGCTGATCGAGAAGATCATTGCCGCCAAGACCCGGGCGGAACTGACCACGGCCTGCCGCGCTTTCGACCGCGTGTTCCGGGCCGGGCGCTATTGGGTGCCGCAATGGTACGCGAACTTCCATCGCGTCGCCTATTGGGACCAGTTCAGCCATCCCGACAAGCCGCCGAAATATGCGCAGGGCGTCGGTGCGCCGGAGAACTGGTGGTACGACGCCGCCAAGGCGGCCAAGCTCGAGCAGGCGAAATAACCATGAGCGCTTATATCGCCCGCCGCATCCTCCTGATGATTCCGACGTTGCTCGGAATCCTCTTCGTCTCCTTTGTCGTTGTGCAGTTCGCGCCGGGCGGTCCGGTCGAGCGCGTGATCGCGCAGCTTTCCGGTGCCGACACCGGCGGCAGCTCGCGCATCTCGGGCGGCGGCGATTTTGCGCAGCGCGCGCCCGGCCAGCTGGGGGCTGGCGGCGATGCCATCAACTCGAAATATCGGGGCGCGCAGGGCCTCGATCCTGATTTCATCAAGAAGCTTGAAGTGCAATTCGGTTTCGACAAGCCGGCGCCGGAACGCTTTGCGCTGATGGTGTGGAATTTCTCCCGCTTTGATTTCGGCAAGAGCTATTTCCGCGATGTCAGCGTGATCCAGCTGATCAAGGAGAAGCTGCCGGTCTCGATCTCGCTCGGCATCTGGCTGACGCTGATCACCTATCTGATCTCGATCCCGCTTGGCATCCGCAAGGCGGTGAAGGACGGCACGCGCTTCGACACCTGGACCTCGGCAATCATCATCATCGGTTTCGCGATTCCAGGCTTCCTGTTCGCGATCCTGCTGATCATCCTGTTCGCCGGCGGCTCATTCTTCAACATATTCCCGCTGCGCGGCCTGACCTCGGACGGCTGGTCGCAATTCCCCTGGTACTGGAAGATCATCGATTACTTCTGGCACATCACTCTGCCGCTGATCTCAATGGGGCTCAGCGCGTTCGCGACCATGACGCTGCTGACCAAGAATTCGTTCCTGGACGAGATCCGCAAGCAATATGTCATGACCGCGCGCGCCAAGGGCTGTAGCGAGACCCAGGTGCTTTACGGCCACATCTTTCGCAACGCGATGCTGATCGTGATCGCTGGTTTTCCGGGCGCCTTCATCCATGCCTTCTTCTCGGGCTCGCTGCTGATCGAGACCATCTTCTCGCTGGATGGGCTTGGGCTGCTGAGTTTCGAGAGCGTGCTCAACCGCGACTATCCCGTGGTGTTCGGCACGCTCTACATCTTTTCGCTGGTCGGTCTCGTGGTCAATCTGATCTCCGATCTGACCTATATGTGGATCGATCCGCGGATCGACTTCGAGGCGAGGGAGGTCTGATGACGTTGACCGCCCCAACCCCGATCGAGACCACGACGACGTCGCCGCTCGGCGAAGCCGTGCCGGCCACGCACAAGCCGTTCGCGCCATCGCCGCTGAACAGGCGGCGCTGGGAAAACTTCAAAGCGAATCGGCGCGGCTACTGGTCGTTCTGGATCTTCATGGTCCTGTTCGTGGTGTCGCTGTTTGCCGAACTGATCGCCAACGACCGGCCATTCCTGATCAAATATGACGGCCATCTCTACTGGCCGGCTTTCGTGACCTATTCGGAGACGACTTTCGGCGGTGATTTCGAGACCGCCGCCGACTACCGCGATCCCTACCTGCAGAAGCTGATCAAGGACAAGGGCGGCACCATCGTCTGGCCGCTGATCCGCTACTCCTACGACACCCATAATCTCGATCTGCCGACGCCGGCACCGTCGCCGCCGACCTGGATGCTGACGGAAGCCCAGTGCAAGCCGGTGGTCGAGAAGAAGGGCCTGAAGAGCTGCCGCGACCTCGAATATAACTGGCTCGGCACCGACGATCAGGGCCGCGACGTGGTCGCGCGATTGATCTACGGCTTCCGCATCTCGGTGCTGTTTGGCCTCAGCCTCACCATCGTCTCTTCGATCATCGGCGTCGCTGCCGGCGGCATCCAGGGCTATTTCGGCGGTTGGATCGATCTCACCTTCCAACGCTTCATCGAGATCTGGACCGCGATTCCCTCGCTTTATCTGCTGCTGATCCTGTCCTCGGTGCTGGTACCCGGCTTCTTCGTGCTGCTCGGGATATTGCTGCTGTTCTCATGGGTGTCGCTGGTCGGCCTCGTGCGCGCCGAATTCCTGCGCGGGCGCAATTTCGAGTACATCCAGGCGGCACGCGCGCTCGGCGTCTCGAACAAGGTGATCATGTTCCGGCATCTGTTGCCGAACGCGATGGTCGCGACCATGACGTTCCTGCCATTCATCGTCTCAAGCTCGGTCATGACGCTGACGGCGCTGGACTTCCTCGGCTTCGGCCTGCCGCCCGGCTCACCCTCGCTCGGGGAGCTGCTGTCGCAGGGCAAATCCAACGTGCAGGCGCCGTGGCTCGGCTTCACCGGCTTCTTCTCGGTCGCGATCATGCTGTCGCTCTTGATCTTCATCGGCGAGGCCGTGCGCGACGCCTTCGATCCGCGCAAGACGTTCAAGTGAGGGCGTGATGGACGCGATCAACCAGCCCCTGCTCGCGGTACGCGATCTCTCCGTGGCCTTCCACCAGGGCGGGGCCACCACGCTTGCGGTCGACAAGATCTCGTTCCAGATCAAGCGCGGCGAATGCGTCGCGCTGGTCGGCGAGTCCGGGTCGGGCAAGTCTGTGAGCGCGCTCTCGATCCTGAAGCTCTTGCCTTATCCCAGCGCGTCGCACCCCTCCGGAAGCATCCGTTTCAAGGGGCAGGAGCTGATCGACCAATCCGAGCGAGAGATGCGGGAGATCAGAGGCAGCGACATCTCCATCATCTTCCAGGAGCCGATGACCTCGCTCAATCCGCTGCACACGATCGAGGCGCAGATCGGCGAGATCATCCAGCTGCACAATCCGACCAGCCATGCGAAGGCGCGGGAACGGACGCTGGAATTGCTGACCCAGGTCGGCATTCCCGAGCCCGAAACGCGGCTCAAGAGCTATCCGCACCAGCTCTCCGGCGGCCAGCGCCAGCGCGTGATGATCGCGATGGCGCTCGCCAACGAGCCTGACCTGTTGATCGCAGACGAGCCGACCACGGCGCTCGACGTCACCGTGCAGGCGCAGATCCTGGCGCTGCTCGCGGAGATCCGCGCCCGGCTCGGCATGAGCCTGCTCTTCATCACCCACGACCTCGGGATCGTGCGCCGCATCGCCGACATCGTTTGTGTGATGAAAGGCGGTGTGATCGTCGAGCAGGGGCCGGTCGAGCAGGTCTTCAAGAGCCCCAAACATCCCTACACGCGCGATCTGCTCGCAGCCGAGCCGAAGCCGGATCCGGCGCCGCCGCAGCCCAATGCGCCGGTGGTGATGTCGGCGGATGATCTGAAGGTCTGGTTTCCGATCAAGCGCGGCTTGATGCGCAAGACGGTCGGCCACATTAAGGCGGTCGACGGCGTCAGCGTCGCCGTGCGCAAGGGCGAGACGCTCGGCGTCGTCGGCGAGTCCGGTTCGGGCAAGACCACGCTCGGGCTCGCATTGCTGCGACTGATCTCCTCGAACGGACGCATCGTCTTCCTTGGAAACGACATCCAGGGGCTGCGCTTCAAGGAGATGCGGCCGTTCCGGCGCGACATGCAGATCGTGTTCCAGGATCCGTTCGGTTCGCTCAGCCCGCGCATGTCGATTGCGGACATCGTCGCCGAGGGGCTCTCCGTGCATCAGCCAAAGCTGTCGCGCGAGGAGCGCGAGGCGCGCGTCGTCAAGGCGCTCGAGGATGTCGGGCTGGAGCCGGATACCCGCTACCGCTATCCGCACGAATTCTCCGGCGGCCAGCGCCAGCGCATCAGCATCGCGCGCGCGGTGGTGCTTGAGCCGGATTTCGTCGTGCTGGACGAGCCGACCAGCGCGCTCGACATGCTGATCCAGGCGCAGATGGTCGATCTGTTGCGCGAGCTCCAACGCAGGCGCGATCTCACCTACATGTTCATCTCGCACGACCTACGCGTCGTCGCCTCGCTCGCCAGCCATCTCATCGTGATGCGCGGCGGCAAGGTGGTCGAGGAAGGCCACGCCGCCGAGCTGTTCAAGAACCCGAAGACGGATTACACGCGGGCGCTGTTCGCGGCGGCGTTTCGGCTGGAGACGGCCGGCGATGGGTCGGTGGCAACGTAGCCCGCCATTCCAGGCGCGCGGCAGCGCGAGCCGAGGGAGGGACGCTTCTGCCAGCGGGCTTACGCCTGCCAGTCGCGTTGATCTACGCGGCGCGTTCCTGGTCCGATCGTTCCTCGACCGTGGTCGCTGTTTCTTCCAACTTCTTTTCGTAATTGCCCGCGAGCTTCTCAATACTGTCCGCCCACATTCTCAGCATTGAGACCTGAAAGCGGATCATCGGCTTCAAGGCATTCATGCCGATTGCTGTCGCTGCGGCGATGCGCCGTTGTGGCTCGTTCGCGAGACGGTTTGGAGTAGCGGTCTGGTCTGCCATGGTGCTCGCTCCTTCGCTCTGTGTTAGGCCTAAAGTCACCTCTCGGGTTGTGAATTGCGTGCTTCCAAGCACTCGGCAAAAACTTGATCGGCCGCGAGCTGCGCACGTTGGTCGTCATGCAGTTCGTCGAGTTTTTTCAAGTAGACGACCGCGGCTATTTGCATGAGATCGAAATCGTCTTCGCCGGTATCGCGAAGATTGGCGATGTAGCGGTAGAGGGCGGAACGCCTGCTATCATTCTCGCTGATGCCGCTGTGGAGCAGCAAGTAGTTCCGCCAAGCAAACGCACATGCGCCTTCTCTGGCCTGAGAACTCATGGGCATCTCCCAACTGCCAGAGAAAGACTGACGACGCGTTTCGTTCCGCAAATCTCGCAGTTGTAACGTTGTTCCGTAGCTGCGCCGCAAGGGGCCTATCAGCCGGGGCGGGTTGCCTTTCGAGTGACGGGTTGCCCCAATGATTGTGCGTCTGTTCCATTCGGAGGAACATACGAGACTTCAGATTCCATCTGCGCTGGAGCGCATTGCTTCACTTAGCACGAAGCAGCGACGTCCGGAGTTTGGGGTAGACCGGAAGTGGCTGGCAGAGCGCCAAACCGACGCGATTGACCCAAACGGGACATGTGCAGATTGATGGGATTGACGGAGAGTAACGCAGGGGAGTGTCAAGGGAGGTCATGTGGCGAAGGGAGTGGGCAGTCGATAGTAGCGTGCAGCGAGGCCGTTATCCTCGAGCCGAAAGCCATCTTCAGCGCAGATTCGAGGTTGCCTAACGAAAAGGGCTCAAAACGAAACGTAACGTCGTGCACTCCAGCCGGGACCTCTACGGCGCGGAATAGCAGATCGGCTCGGACGATGGGCCGTGGTTTCCCGTCGACCTCCGCCACCCAACCGGGATAGTAGAGGTCATGCACCAGCAGAAGTCCGGCGGTCCTCGATGAGGTGACGACATCAAGCCGCCCCGGCACCGAAGATTCGATTTTCGCACTACCCACATCTGTTTCAGCGGACTGCGGGGCAATCGACCGACGCTCAAGTGGCGGCACATCGGCCAACGGATCACCAGGCTCAGCCTCGCTTCGATCCAGTCGCTTTGCGTCGGCTCCGGACTTGCCGACCATGCTCACGCGAGGCAATGCCCGTCCAATCCGATAAATCCAGACAGGCGGGCCGGAGAGCAAGAGTTCGGCAGGAGGTGGAACCAAAAGGCCGGGCAAATCCTGCAAGGCCGAGCCCAAAACGAGGTAAGTCAGGCCGAGCGCCCTCGCAAGCAGGCAATCATAGTTGGTGAACGAAGCCGGAAATTGACGCTGTGACACATCCCAATTCTGCTCGCCGGGCGAGACAAGACGGTCGTACAAGCCGATGCGCAGCGGATTGTAGCCATTTATGGCTTCCCAGCCGCGGACCAGCGCGAGATTCTGCCATGCCCCCCCAAGACCCAAGACTTCGACACGCGGATAGTCCCCGCGCTGATGATCGGCTGCGATCGATTTTTCCAACGTAGCGATTGCTGCCACGTCCGCGCCCGCGGGACGTTCGAGGACCGCATAGAAGCTCCACGGCTCGGCGTTCAAACGCCATGCCGTATTCCAATGGAGCAATTCGGCCACCGCTGCGAGAGCGACGACCGCGGCGGCTGGAGCGCGATGGCGTTCTTGTCGCATCGCGAGAAGAACTAGACCGGTAGCCAACATGATGGCCACGGAAATGAGGGCCTCGCGCGCGGCGTCCAGCGCATGTCCAGTCCTGGCCGAGAACGCAACAGCCGACCCAACGACGGCAAGCCATGCCGAACTCACCAGCAATACGCTGAATGGTCGTAACGGCGGCAAGCCGTTGCGGACGTAATCAGCAAGGCAGTGACCAACAAGAAAGGCGATTGCGATGCCGAAGACAAAGCTGGCGTCGGTCGGGCGCCGAAACAGATCGATGCCGGGAACAAATCGAAACGCTAAGCCATAAAACGGCGTGTAGCGGCCGAGCATGAAAAGGCCGGAAACGGCAAGCGCACACGCCATCAATCGGCGCCCCGCCTGCCAAGCTCGGCGTCCCGCCAAGCCGAACCAGAGCAAAAGCAATGTGGGCACCGCGCCAACAAAGAGATAGTTTTCGGAATCGTCGGTCAGATCGACGTCGGCGAGTGTGGCGGCTCCGGGTCCCCAATAGGCTGCGTGCGTGTTGAAAATGTCGGGAATCGCCATAGTTGCGAAATTTGCTGGATACAGCGAACCCCTCAGCGCGTCGCTGAGCACCTCGATTGGCCGGTTCGACAGCGCCGCGAATTGCATTGTCAGCAGCAACGGCACGATCAACAGCGCAGCCCCTGCGACGGCCATGACCGTCAGCACGCCCACGCGCTGGCGCAAATAGCGGGCAGGATTTTTCGACGCCGCGATGTCGGCCACTGCAGCGGAGACCAGCAGCGCGCAAAGCAGCAAAGCGACCTGGTTGCGACCCAGTGCCATACAAACAGCCGCTACCGCGAAGGCGAGCCCCAGCGTGTATGAGCGCCGCTCGAGCGCGAGCTGCAGAAGCAGCAGCGCCAACGGGAAGGCGCTGTAGGCAAGGACGATACCGGTATGCTGTAGGCGGGCCGAGGCTGCACCACCAAACATGAACAGCGCCGCGGCCAGCACACAGCTTGCTACCGGCCAACGCGCGCGCCGGCCGAGGAAGACCATAGCAAGGCCACCGACCAGGAGATGGGTTTGGACCACGATGTCGAACGCCCGCATCGTGGGGAAAGGATCGAGTGCTGCCCAGACTGCGAAAACAGGCGAAAAGATCAACGATTGCGGGTCTGCGACGCTCGGATGCCCGCCATAGTGAAAGGGATTCCAGAACGGCCATTCGCCCGCGTGCAGCGTTGCGGATAAGAAACGAAAAAACGCATAAAACTGATTTTTGGAATCCCAGGGTACGACGGCATCCTTGCCGATCCATTTGGCGACCGCAATGATCCAGATTGTGCAGACAAGAGCCGCCGAAATAGCCAACGGGCGGGCAAGCGCTCGATTTTGCTGCAGTCGGGTCACAATTGAGCCTGGGTTCGGGTGTGGGCGTGTTGCACCAAAGGAACTCCTTCAAACCCTGACCGTTTCCTTTCTCGGTTCGTGGATCGGGAGAGGAATACCTTGAATCGCCGGCAACTTCTTCGCGCCTCGGCGCTGATCTCGGCTGCCACTGTGCTGCGGCCGACGGAGGCCGCCGATGCGACGTCGGACGCAGCGTTCGGCTCGTCATCCGTGCGAGAGCTGGCGCGCACTCTCGCCTCAAAGTCGTTTGAGCCGCCAGACGAGAAGTTGCCCGACGTACTGAAGGATCTCAACTACGACCAGTACCGGTCGATTCGTTTCCTGCCGGAGCACGCGTTGTGGCGCAGCGAGAAATTGCCATTCCAGGCTCAATTCTTTCACCGGGGATTTTTCTACAAGAACAGGGTCGACCTGTTCGAGGTGAGCGACGGTCGCGCCGTCCCGATACGATACCGGCGCGATGACTTCTCGTTCGGCGCAGGTCTCGGCCAATGGCCCGACGTCGATCTCGGCTTCGCCGGCTTCCGCATTCATGCGCCGATCAACCGGCCCGATTATTACGACGAGGTTTGCGTTTTCCTGGGCGCGAGCTACTTCCGCGCTGTCGCCAAGGGAGAGAATTACGGTCTGTCCGCCCGAGGGCTTTCGATCGACACCGGCGAGGCAAAGGGCGAGGAATTTCCCGTGTTCAAGGCGTTCTGGCTGGAGAAGCCGGCGCCGAACGCAACCTCCCTCGTCGTTCACGCCTTGCTGGACAGCAAGAGCGCCGTCGCAAGCTATCGCTTCACCATCCGCCCGGGCGACAGCACCGTCTTCGACGTCGAGATGTCGCTTTACCCAAGGGTCGATCTTGAACGCGCTGGTCTTGCTCCGATGACGAGTATGTTCTTTTTCGGTCCCAACGACCGCAAGGACTTCGATGATTTCCGGCCCGCGGTGCATGATTCCGATGGTCTTGCGATCTCGAACGGTAAGGGCGAGCAGCTCTGGCGTCCGCTCAACAATCCGCGCGATCTGCAGGTCAGCACATTCGCCGATCTCAATCCGCGTGGCTTCGGACTGATGCAGCGGCAGAAGCGCTACTTCGCCTATCAGGATTTGGAATCAAGGTTTGAACGGCGACCCAGCTTGTGGGTCGAGCCGATCGGCGATTGGAGCGAGGGGGCGGTGGTCTTGTTCGAGATCCCGACCAAGGAGGAAATCCACGACAACATCGCGGCATTCTGGCGTCCCAAGCAACCGCTCACGGCCAAGAAAGAGCACAATTTCACATACCGCCTGCACTGGGGGCCGGACATGCCGAAAACGGAGTCGCTGGCGCGGTTCACGCGGACTGGAATTGGCAGCCGAGGCGATGACAGCAAGCTGTTCGTGCTGGAGCTGATGGGCGAAAAGCTCAAGGGGGTCGATCCAAAAAGCATCAAGGGAATGGTAACCGCGGAAAAATCCGAGATCACCAACATTGTCACCGAGCCGAACCCGGAGACGGGAGGCTGGCGCTTGAGCTTTCAATGCTCGGTCAAGAGCCAAACGCCAATCGAATTGCGAGCTGCCCTGGTCCAGAATGATGCGCCGATCTCCGAGGTCTGGATCTATCGATGGACACGTTGAAGAAATCACCCTCGCTGGTCCCGAGCGCTGTCGCAGATCGATTTCTGCCGCGCGAGAGCGCGCTTTCGATGGAGCCGTGCCGGCTCGATCGGCCAAAAGAGCCAAGGCGAAGGCCGGCTTCGCTGCAAGCCGCACTGCCGTTGCGCCGGCTCTTCATCTTTGCCGGCACCGCGTTGCTTACGGCAGCAGGCGGCTACCAAATGTACGGGGTGGTGAAGGTCGGCGGTGTGACCGTGCTGGAGGCGTTGCTGCTGGCTTTGTTCCTGGTGCTGCTTGCCTGGATCGCCTTTTCCTTCATGTCGGCCGTGGCCGGCTTTCTCGTGCTGCTGACCCGACGTCAGGGCGGCCTAGCTATCGATCGCGACGGTCCGCTTCCGGCCTTGTCATCGCGAACGGCCATGCTGTTACCGACATATAATGAAGATCCGCATCATGTGATGGCGCGGCTGCGCGCGATGTATGAATCAATCGCCGCTACCGGGCAGGACGCCCTGTTCGACTGGTTTCTGCTGAGCGACAGCACCGATCCGGACATCTGGATCTGCGAGGAGATGACGTTCATCGCGCTGCGTCGCGCCTGCGGCGCACAGCGGTTGTACTATCGACATCGATCCGACAACACAGCCCGTAAATCGGGCAACATCGCGGAGTGGGTCAGACGCTTCGGCGGTTCGTATGATTATATGATCGTGCTTGACGCCGACAGCCTAATGGCGGGCGACACGATCGTCCGCCTGGTCCATGCGATGGAAGCCAATCCTGCCGCCGCGCTGATCCAGACCCAGCCGGTCATCGTCAATGCGCGCAGCCTCTTCAGCCGGTTGCAGCAATTCGCCGGCCGCATCTACGGCCCGATCATCGCAGCCGGCAACGCATGGTGGCACGGCCCGGAAAGCAATTACTGGGGACACAACGCCATCATTCGCGTGCGCGCGTTCGCCGAGGAAGCTGGTCTGCCGGAGCTGCGCGGTCGCAAGCCTTTCGGCGGGCACATCCTGAGCCATGATTTCGTCGAAGCCGCCTTGATGCGGCGCGCGGGCTGGGCCATCTATACGGCGCCCGCGCTTGGCGGCAGCTTCGAGGAAGTGCCGCCCTCGATTCTGGATTTTGCCGCTAGGGACCGGCGGTGGTGCCAGGGCAACCTTCAGCACATCGCCGTGTTACGCGCGCGCGGCCTGCACTGGGTGTCGCGCGTTCATCTGCTCACAGGCATCGGCTCCTACATCACGGCGCCGATGTGGCTCATCTTTTTGATTCTCGGATTGTTGATTTCGCTGCAGGCCTACTTCATTCGGCTTGAATACTTCCCGAAGGGGTTCTCGCTGTTTCCGACCTGGCCGCAACAGGATCCCGTGCTGGCGGCATGGGTGTTCGGCGCTACGATGGGCTTGCTGATCTTGCCCAAGCTCCTGGCGTATCTGGCGCTGATCAGCCATCGGGAGGAACGCGTCTCCTTCGCCGAATCGATTCGTGTCCTTGGCGGCATCCTTTCCGAAACGCTCCTTGCGGCGCTGATTGCGCCATCCATGATGATTTTCCAATCGAATGCGGTCGCGGAAATCCTATTTGGTCGGGACGCGGGATGGCAGGTGCAGCGCCGCGGGGATGGTGAGGTTGCCCGGCGCGAGATCTATCGCAAACTTGCTGTACCAACGTTATGCGGAATTCTGATGGGGTTGAGTGCGTTTGCCGTGTCGCTTCCCCTCCTCCTATGGATGTCACCGGTGATCGTCGGTTTGGTGCTTGCAGTCCCGCTGGGATTGTTGACGTCACGACCATCGCGACCGGCCGGGTTGTTCGCAACGCCGGAAGACAATCATCCGCCCCCGATCGTAAGGCGCGCCAACGAACTCGCTGCATCCGCGCGCATTGAAGTGACAGGAGCGCTGCAGCAACTTCGACAAAATGCCGAATTGCTCGAATATCATCTGGATTCGCTGCCGCATGTGAGCCGCCCCAAGTTCGGACAGGTCGACGTGGCTCTTGCGACGGCACGCGCCAAGATCGAGCAATGCGAGAAGTTTGACGAAGCGGTCAGATGGCTCGACAAATCGGAAATCCGCGCTGTGCTCAACCATGCCACGGTCCTCCAACGTGCCTTCAAATTGCGTACCGAGGGCTGACGAAGTGATTGAGCAGCTGCTTTGCTGCGGTGCCCGAGTCCGGAAATGGCCCAAAGCATACGTGAGCCAAGATGGCTTCAATGTCGCCTTCCGACAGTAAAGCAGACGCGACGCATTTTCGACGACACCCGTTAGAGCCGCTTGATCGCAACGACCTCGCTGCCGGCCTGCTTGATCCGCGCAATGGCCGGCTCGATTGGCTCGATCACCGTTGCCATGTGATGCGCGTTGGCGTGAACCATCGTGCTGCCGTCGCGCACGATCGCGACATGGCCCTTCCAGAAGATCAGATCGCCGCGCTGTAGCCTGTCTCGCTCATGCGGCTCCAGCGCGCGACCAAGGCCGGCCTGCTGCATGTCGCTGTCGCGCGGGCAGCCGGTGCCGGCTGATGTCAGCGAGACCTGGACGAGGCCGGAGCAGTCGATGCCGAGGCTGCTCTTGCCGCCCCAGAGATAGGGCGTGCCGACCAAGCGCTCGGCGACGGCGACGAAGTCCGGCTCGCGATGGTCGAGTGGCGCGAGATGGGTCTTCGGCAGGAACGTACCCTCGCGCGTCACGGCGAAAGTGCCGTCCTCGCGCGCGATCGTGAGCTTCGATCCCAGCGCCAGCGCCTCGGTTGGCGGCAGCTTGATCGAGGGACCGGGGAAGGCGAGCGTCCGTAGCGCGCTCACCTTGTGCGTTGGCGCGGCGGCCGGTTTCATCAGCGCCGCGTCGGGCAGCCAGCCGACATAGCCATCGCCGGCGAGTTGGCCCCAGGCCCAGCCCTCGCCGTTGCGGTCGTAGACCGTCACGCGCTCGCCGCGCAATGCCTCGGTCATCAGCATCGCGTTCGATGACGGCTGTTCGCGCACCGGCGCGATCGGCGCTACGACCTCGAATTCCTCGCCGGTGACGAAGCGATCGGCCTGCACCTTGCCTTCGAGATATTTCGCTGCGAGGTCGCTGCGCGCCGGCGTCATTCGCGGATCAAGCATAGCGCTCGCTCAGCACCTTGTAGATGGCGCGGGCGGCTTGGCATTCGCCGCCCTCGGGCCGCGCCGGCTTCGCCGATGGCGTCCAGCCATAGATGTCGACATGCAGCCAGCTCCTGGCCTGTTCGACGAAGCGCTGCAGGAACAGCGCACAGGTGATCGAGCCGGCAAAGCCGCCTGAAGGTGCGTTGGTGATGGTGGCGGTCTTGGAATCCAGCCACGTATCGTAAGGCGGCCACAGCGGCATGCGCCACAACGGATCATTCTCCTTCGCCGCGCAGCGCGCGACGTCGGCGGCCAGCGTCTCATCATTGGTGTAAAAAGGCGGTAAATCCGGTCCCAGCGCGACGCGCGCGGCGCCGGTCAGCGTGCCCAGGTCGATCAGCAGCTCGGGCGTCTCCTCGTCGGCCAGCGCCAGTGCGTCGGCGAGCACCAGGCGGCCCTCCGCGTCGGTGTTGCCGATCTCGACGGTGATGCCCTTGCGCGAGGTGAAGATGTCGAGCGGGCGGAAGGCGTTGCCGGCGACCGCGTTCTCCACGGCCGGGATCAGCACGCGCAACCGCACCTTCAGCTTCGCATCCATCACCATGCGTGCCAGCGCCAGGACGTTGGCGGCGCCGCCCATGTCCTTCTTCATGATCAGCATACCGCTCGACGGCTTCAGATCGAGCCCGCCGGTATCGAAGCAGACGCCCTTGCCGACCAGCGTCACCTTGGGATGGGAACGATCACCCCAGACGAGGTCGATCAGCCGCGGCGCACGGCTAGAAGCCATGCCGACGGCATGGATCAGCGGAAAGTTCGTCTTCAGGTCCTCGCCGACGGTGCAGGCATAGCTCGCGCCGAATTCGGCCGCGAGCTCTTGCGCGGCTGCGGCCAGCTGCTCCGGCCCCATGTCGTTGGACGGCGTGTTGATGAGATCGCGCGCCAGCATCGCGGCATCCGCCATACGGTTGATCTCGACGGGATCGACGCCGTCCGGCGGTACCAGCCGGACATCGGGCCGGTCAGCCTTGCGGTAACGGGCGAAGCGGTAGCACCCAAGTGCAAAGGCAAGCGCCGCCAGCCGCGTATCGTGAGGTGCATTGGCAAAGCGATAGGTGCCTGATGGCAGCAGGCCGGGCAGTGCGCCCGGCCGGAACGGATCGCGCGAACCGGCGCCGTCGTCATCGAGGCCGAACAGCACTTGCGCGATCGTGCCGTCGGGCGCGGGCAGCGCGAGATATCCGCCCGGCTTGGCGGTGAAGGCGCTCGCGGTGGCGAACTGGCGTTGCGCCGGCGGCAGCGTCTCGCGCACGGCCTCCCAGCTCGACTTTGTGACGAAGATGATCGGGATGGCAGTCGCAGACGTCTCGAAGACGGAAGGCATTGGCGGGTCCGCAAGGTCGTTCGGTTGGAGCAGATTTCGCAGAGTTTTGCCGTGGCTGCAATCGGCTTTGCGGTCACCGCTCGGTGAGCCGCTACTCGCAGAGAGCGGGCCATGCTAGGGTCCGGCAGCGGTTGCCAAGCGCGTTGTCACGTGCGGAGAGGACGCCGGTGACGAAGTCGAAGCATGCCGGGAGGACGTGCAATGGAATTCGTGTGGAGCGTGGTCACATTCATGGGCGAGGCCATCGAGGCGGTCTTTGGCTATGTCGAGCATCACCACTGGGTCTTTGCGTTTCTCGCCGGTGGCTACGTCTTCTATCTCCATGACCGTTCGGTCCACGCGCGGTTCGATGCGCTCGACAAGCGCGTGGACGAAATCCGCAAGCGTCTCGCCATCGAATATTGATCGTTCCTCCGGTTGCAATTGCTGCGGGATCTGAATGATGAGGTGAAGCTGACCGGCCTCTGTCTTGGCCCCGGCGTTAACCCGCCATTAGGGTTAACGGTCTATTGCTGACGCGTTCGGCTCGATCAATCGGCTCGAGAGTCACCGCGTCATGCGTCAACGCTTCCGTCCCGCCCGGCTTTTTGCCTCCGCCTCGCTGATTGCGCTGGCGGCCGCCAGCCTCGGCGGCTGCACGGCAATCTCAAAGCTCTCCGACGTCACCGGCTCGATCGGGTCGAAGGCGGAAGCCGCGCCGGTCGATCCGGCGCGCGCTGTCGAGGTCTATGGCGAACGCTACCGCGCCAATCCCAAGGATCCTGACACGGCACTGGCCTATGGCCAGGCCCTGCGCGCCAACGGCCAACGTGCCCAGGCTGCCGCCGTACTGGAACAGGCGACCATCGCGAATCCCGGCAACAAGCCGTTGCTAGCCCAATACGGCCGCGCGCTCGCCGACAACGGTAATTTCCAGCAAGCCTTCGACGTGCTGTCGAAGGCGCATTCGCCGGATAATCCGGACTGGCGCCTGCTCTCGGTCCAGGGCACCGCGCTCGACCAGATGGGGCGCCACGACGAGGCGCGCGCTTATTATGCCAGTGCGCTGAAGATCGCGCCGGGCGACCCCGGCGTGCTCTCCAATCTCGGCCTGTCCTACATGCTGTCGCGGGACCTGCCCAAGGCGGAAGAGGCGCTGCGGCAGGCCTACGCCTCGCCGCGTGCGAGCGCCCGGGTGCGGCAGAATCTCGGCCTGGTGGTCGGCCTCCAGGGCCGCTTCGCTGAAGCCGAGACCATCGTGAAGGCGGACCTGCCGCCGGACCAAGCCGCGGCCAATGTTGCGTATCTCAAGGACATGCTGAACCGCAACGACGCTCCGCGCCGCGCGCCGAAGCGGACGCCGGTCGCTTCCCTTAGCCAGTCCGACTGATCCGCCGCCTTTGGCGCGATGACCTGAATTTCACCCGAGTTTTCGGACGCTTGCCGCGGTCCACATGGCATCGAGCCGGCCCGGGCCGGCTACTGTGCATGGGGTTGTTTTCGCGTTTTTGCCGTCCCGCGTCAGTGCAGCTCGGAGATCTTGATGCCGGTCGGTCCGAGAATGACGACGAACAGCACCGGCAGGAAGAACAGGATCATCGGCACCGTCAGCTTCGGCGGCAGGGCGGCGGCCTTCTTCTCGGCCTCGTTCATGCGCATGTCGCGATTTTCCTGCGCCATCACGCGCAGCGACTGGCCGAGCGGAGTGCCGTAGCGTTCGGCCTGCTGAAGCGCCAGACACACCGATTTGACGCCTTCGAGACCGGTGCGCTTCGCCAGGTTCTCGTACGCCACTTTGCGGTCCTGCAAATAGGACAGCTCGGCGGTGGTGAGGGTGAACTCCTCCGACAGCGCGATCGACTGGCCCACGATTTCGGTCGCGACCTTGCGGAAGGCCATTTCCACCGACATGCCGGATTCGATGCAGATCAGCAGCAGGTCGAGCGCGTCGGGAAAGGCGCGCTTGATCGAGAGCTGGCGTTTCGAGATCGCGTTCCTCAGGAACAGCATCGGCGCCTGAAGGCCGAGATAGGCCGCGCCGACGCAGATGCCGATCTTGATCGGCATCGGGCGGTCCATATGGGCGATCAGGAACACATACAGGACCGAGCCGACGAACAGTACGAGCGGAGCCACCATGCGGGCGAACAGGAACGTGACGTAAGGCGCCTGGCCGCGATAGCCCGCCATGATCAGCTTGTCGCGCGCGGCTTCCTGCGCCAGCCATTTGGTGAGGTTGAAATCCTCGACGACCTTGGAGACCAGCTGCTTGGGCGTCTGGCGCAGCGAGACCTTCTCGGTCTTGTTGAGGCGTTCGCGCTCGCGCTGCCGGATCCGCTCGCGCTCGCTTGCCACCGCCTTCATGCGCTTGGAAAGGCCCTCGCCGGCAAACAGCGGCATCACCAGCGTATAGACGGTGGCGCTGGCGGCGATGGCCGCCAGCAACATGGTCATGAAGTGGACGTCGTGCAGTTTCGTGACGAGCAAATCAACCATACGGCACCATCAAAAATCGAAGTTGATCATCTTCTTCATCACCATGATGCCGATCGACATCCAGACGACGCAGCCGACCAGCATGAGCTGGCCGGTAGGATGGGTCCACAGCATGGAGATGTAGCCGGGCGTCGTGAGATAGACGAGGAACATCACGATCGGCGGCAGCGAGCCGATGATGCCGGCCGAAGCCTTGGCTTCCATCGACATCGCCTGGATCTTTTCCTTCATCTTCTTGCGGTCGCGCAGCACCTTGGAGAGATTGCCCAGCGCTTCGGAGAGGTTGCCGCCCGACTTCTGCTGAATCGACACCACGATGCCGAAGAAATTGGCCTCCGGCAGCGGCATGCGATCATAGAGCCGCGAGCAGGCCTCGCCGAGCGGCATGCCGATCGCCTGCGTCTCGATGATGGCCAGGAACTCGCTGCGCAGCGGCTCCGGCGAATCGGCCGCGACGACCTTGATCGACTCGAACAGCGGCAGGCCTGCCTTGATGCCGCGAACGATGATATCGACGGCATCGGGCAGGGCTGCCAGAAACTTGTTCTCGCGACGCTTCTTCAGGAAGCCTAGCGCCCAGCGCGGCAGGCCGAGGCCACCGGCAAAGGCGAGACCGGCAGCGCCGATCAGGCCGCCGCCGCCGAACAGCGCGCCGAAGAAAAAGACGCCGGCCACGACACCGGACACGATCCAGAATTTCTGCGGCGTCCAGTCGAGCCCGGCTTGCGACAGGCGAATATGAAGCGGAACGCTCTTCTCCCGCATACGCCTCGCCTCGAGGTCCTTGAGCGAGCTCTCGACCTGCTCGCGGCGCGATCGCTGGCTCTTCTCGGCCTGTTTGGTCGAGGGCGCGTCGGCGCGCGCAATCGAGGCGCGTCGGCCTTCCGCCTTTCGCTCCCCGGACAGGAGTGGATAAAGGAAGACCCAGGCGATGCCGCCGACAGCGGCGGTGGCAAGGAAGGCAAGGGCGAGGACCTGAATGTTCATGAGTGCGCCGACCTGCTCACGTCTTCGGTGCCGATTCCGCGGCGTCGAGCGCCGCGGCAAGGCGTTTCTCTTCGCCGTAATAGCGCGCGCGTTCCCAGAATTTCGGGCGGCCGATGCCGGTCGAGCGGTGCTTGCCGATAATCTTGCCGTTGGCGTCCTCGCCGATCAGATCGTAGAGGAAGATGTCCTGGGTGATGATGGTGTCGCCTTCCATGCCCATCACCTCGGTGATGTGGGTGATGCGGCGCGAACCGTCGCGCAGACGCGCGGCCTGGACGATGACGTCGATCGAGGCACAGATCATCTCGCGAATGGTGCGCGAGGGCAGCGAGAAGCCGCCCATCGTGATCATGGATTCGCAGCGCGACAGCGCTTCGCGCGGGTTGTTGGCGTGCAGCGTTCCCATCGAGCCGTCATGGCCGGTGTTCATGGCCTGGAGCAGGTCGAATGCCTCGGGGCCGCGGACTTCGCCGACGATGATGCGTTCGGGGCGCATACGCAGGCAGTTGCGCACCAGCTCGCGCATCGTCACCTGGCCTTCGCCTTCGATGTTGGGCGGCCGGGTTTCGAGGCGCACCACGTGGGGCTGCTGCAGTTGGAGTTCGGCCGCGTCCTCGCAGGTGATGACGCGCTCGTCGTGCTCGATATAGTTCGTCAGACAGTTGAGCAGCGTGGTCTTGCCCGAGCCGGTGCCGCCGGAGATCAGCACGTTGCAGCGGACGCGCCCGATGATCTGGAGAATCTCCGCGCCTTCGGGCGAGATCGCGCCGAATTTGACCAGCTGATCCAGCGTCAGCTTGTCCTTCTTGAATTTGCGGATGGTGAGCGCGGGACCATCGATCGCGAGCGGCGGCACGATGGCGTTGACGCGCGAGCCGTCGGCCAGGCGCGCGTCGCAGATCGGCGAGGATTCGTCGACGCGGCGGCCGACCTGGCTGACGATGCGCTGGCAGATGTTGAGGAGCTGCTGATTGTCGCGGAAGCGGATCCCGGTGCGCTGGATCTTGCCGTTGACTTCGATGAAGACCGTGCCGGCCCCGTTCACCATGATGTCGGCGATGTCGTCGCGGGCGAGCAGCGGCTCGAGCGGTCCGTAGCCGAGCACGTCGTTGCAGATGTCATCGAGCAGCTCTTCCTGCTCGGCGATCGACATCACGATGTTCTTGATCGCGATGATCTCGTTGACGATGTCGCGGATTTCTTCGCGCGCGGACTCCGAATCGAGCTTGGCGAGCTGGGCAAGGTCGATGGCCTCGATCAGCGCGCCGAAGATGGTCGCCTTGACCTCATAATAATTGTCCGATCGGCGGCTCTCCATGGCCGGGACGGGCCGAGAGGGGGCGAGCGGCGGGGAAGCTACGGCCGGCGGGGGGGACGCGCGCGACACCGTTGGCGCCGGAGCCGGGGCAGGCTCTGGCGACACGGCGCCGGGCTTGGGAGCCCGAAGGTCGGTGTCTGTTCCGCTACGCTTACCGAACACTTAACAACTCCATGCGGCGCCTTATTTTCCCCGCAACTTCTCAATCAGCGGTGAAAGCAAGGACGACTTTTGTTTCTTCGTCTCGCTGCGGCCGGTCAGGCGCTGGGCGATCTGGAGGAACATTTCGATCGACTTGTGGTTGGCGGAGATCTCCGCGATCATCTGGCCGTTGTTGGCGGCCGCGCCGAAGATTTGCGGCTCGAACGGGATCGAAACCACCGGCTGGCTCTCGATCGCCTTGGCGAATTCGGTGGCGGCGATCTCCGGCCGCTTGGGAACGCCGACCTGGTTCAGGCAGTACAGCGGCGGGCGGTCGTTGGGGCGCGCGGCCTTCAGCAGGTCGAACAGGTTCTTGGTGTTGCGCAGATTGGCCAGATCAGGCGCCGCCACGATCAAAATGTCGTCGGCGCCGATCAAGGCGCGCTTGGTCCAGCCCGACCATTGGTGCGGGACGTCGAGCACAATGCAGGGCATGGTCGCGCGCAACGTATCGAACACCGCATCGAAAGCGTCGGTGCCGAAATCGTAGACCCGGTCGAGCGTCGCCGGTGCGGCCAGCAGGCTCAGATGGTCGGTGCATTTCGACAGCAGGCGGTCGATGAAGGCAGTATCGACGCGATCGGGCGAGAACACGGCGTCCGCGATGCCCTGCGGCGGATCCTGGTTGTAGTCGAGCCCGGCGGTGCCGAACGCAAGGTCGAGATCCGCGACCACGGCGTCCATCGCGAGGTCCCGCGCGATCGCCCAGGCGACGTTATGGGAGACAGTGGAGGCGCCGACGCCGCCCTTGGCGCCGACCACGGCGATGATGCGGCCGACCGCCTTGGCTTCGGGCGCCGAGAACAGGTTGCAGATCGAGCGCACGACGTCGATCGCACCAACCGGCGCGAGCACATAGTCGCTGACGCCGCGCCGCACCAGTTCGCGATAGAGCATGACGTCGTTGATGCGGCCGATCACAACCACGCGGGTGCCGGCGTCACAGACGGTGGCGAGCTGGTCGAGCCCGGCCAACAGGTCATTGCGCGCGTCGCTCTCGAGCACGATCACGTTCGGCGTGGGCGCCGACCGATAGGCCTCGATTGCAGCCGCCATGCCGCCCATCTGGATCTTCAGATGGGCCTTGCCGAGGCGGCGATCCTCGCCGGCCGATTGCACGGCGGCGGCGGTCTCGACGGTCTCGCAGAAGGCCTGGACCGAGACACGCGGCGCGGGCGCAATATGCTCCTCGACCGGCGGGGGCAGTGCCTCCGGCTGCTCTTCCTGAGTCTGGCGCGCGTAGCTGATCATTTGCCGGTGTCGCTGAGTTTGGCCTTGTCGGCCTCGGGATAGCTGGTCGTCGTCGCAGTCCCCTTGCGATATTTCTCGAACGCGGTGATGCGCCGCGCCGTGTAGGCCGGAGTCTCAGGCCGCGGCTGCTCGAGGTCCGACGGATTGTCGATCATTGCCGCCATGTTGCGCTGATAGGCGCAGCCGTAATTGTAATAATCCTTGTTCTCGAACCAGCTCTTGTTCTTCATCGAAGGGCCAAGGTCCTCCGGCCACAGGCCGCAGGGACCCGCGACCGCTGCGATCCTGGAATAGGTCAGCCGGATCGGCGGCAGGAAGCGCTTGTCGTCCGGCTGGTAGGGGCGGGCGATGATGCCGCGCGGGGGAATGCCTGCCGCCGCCAGCATCGCTTGAATCTCGTGCATCGATTCCGCGACCGGGCGGGCATTGGGTGTACCGGACGGCACGTCGATATGGATGGCGCCGGTGCCCTCGTGCAGCCAGGTCGACGCCAGGCCCATCACGTCGGCGCGCTGGGCTGCGGTCAAGCCGCCGCGGGCGTGGCCGACGAACACGACGATCGAGCGGTTCTGCTCCTCGATCGCGATCGGATGACGCTGCTTGTAATCGTCGGGAATGGAAGCGGTGGTCACCTCGTCGTGCTGGCAGCCACCGAGGGCGAGCGCCATGCCGACGAGCGCGCCACCGAAGCCGATGGCGCGTTTGCGAATCTGGGGTGGTCTTGTGGTCATAACGAAGTCCCCGTTCCGCTTCAGTCGGTGATGAAGCCGTAAGTGCCGCGGTAATTCCTGGCCGGTTCGGTCCGGCCGGGCACGCCGTAGATGCGGTTGATGTTGCCGATCAGCTCGGCCTGCGGATCCGCGGGCGCTGCGAAGCCGTCATCCGGCCGCGACAGGTCCTTCGGCGCCGCAGCGCGCACGACGTAGGGCGTCACGATCACCACGAGTTCGGTTGCGTTGTTGACGAAGTCGCGGCTGCGGAACAGCGTGCCGAGGATCGGGAGCTGCATCAGTCCCGGCAATCCGCTGACTGCCTGCTTGGTCTGCTGCTGGATCAGGCCGGCCATCGCCATCGCGCCGCCGGAGGGAATTTCCAGCGAGGTCTCGGCGCGGCGCGTCTTGATCGAGGGCACGGTCAGCGAGTTCACCGACGTCGAGGTCACGGCCTGCGACAGCGTGATCGCATTTTCGTTCGACAGTTCAGAGACCTCGGTCATCACGCGCAGACTGATCTTGCCTTCGCTCAGCACCACGGGAGTGAAGTTGAGCGAGATGCCGAACTTCTTGAAGCTGATCTGGGTAGTACAGACATGCGTGGTCGGATCGCATGCATAGCCTGCCGGCACCGGAAATTCGCCGCCGGCGACGAAGGTCGCGGACTCGCCGGAGATCGCAGTCAGGTTGGGCTCGGCCAGCGTCCGGATCACACCAGCGGTCTCCATCGCGCGCAGGGTCGCCTGCACCGACGGCGTTGCGCCGAACCTCGTGGTCAGATTGTTGCCGTCCACGAGATTGCGGCCGAGAGCTGTGAACGGGTTGGAATTGGTGAAGCTCACCACCGACGTGCCGTAGTTCAGATTCGCGGTAAGGTCGATGCCGAGCTGCTTGACGATGGTGCGCGCAACCTCGGCGACTGTCACCTTCAGCATGACCTGGTCGCGACCGCGGACCACGATCGAGTTCACCACCTTGTCGGCGCCCCCGGCGAGGCGCGCGGCGAGATCGTTGGCCTGCTGCGCCTCCAACGGGTTCGCCGCCGTGCCGGTCAGGACGACGCCGTCGCCGAGCCCATCGATCTGGATGTCGGCATTGGGCAGGACCTGCTTCAGCGCGGCCCGCACGCCGTTGAGGTCGCGCTTGACTGCGATGTCATAGGCCGCGATCTGCTGGCCGGCGGAATCGAAGAAGACGATATTGGTCTGGCCGACCGAGGCGCCGATGATGTAGGCCCGCTGCGCAGAGCGGACCACCGCATTGGCGATCTTGGGATCGGCGACCAGCACATCCTTGATGTCGCGCGGCAGGTCGATCACGATCGACTTGCCAACGCCGAGCGAAAGGAAGCGCGCGTTCATCTGGCCGTCGGCGGCGACCGGCGCCGCGGGACGGTAGTCTGCAGCGATCACGGGCGTCAGCGCCGGATTGAGCGTCAGGGCGAGAGTGGCCGAGAGCGACAGGGCGCGAACCATCGCAGTCCGCATCGTCGCCACATCTGCCCTGCATTTCATGTCGCCTGTCCTCATTGTGCTTTCGCCGCCTGGCTTTGAACGCCGTAGCGAATGATCGAAACGCCGTCGCGCTTCTGCGCGGAGTCATCGAGCGTGATCTCGGTCGTCTTGGTGTCTGCAATGCTGCGCAGCGCCAGCGAGAGCGTTCCGGCCTGGCGGCCCGAAGACAGCACCTGGGTCTGTGCGGGATTGAGTTCCAAAGTCACGGTCTTGCCGATGACTGCGTTCTGGCCGTCCTTCTCTTTCGGCGCCTGATCGATCGCCAGCACGCGGACATTGGTCAGGAGGATCTCGGACTTGACGATATCCTGGGCGCCGGCGCTCTGGTCCGGGTTCTTGAGGCGGCGTGTGAGCAGCACGTCGACGCGGTCGTTCGGCAAGATAAAGCCGCCGGCGCCGGTCTCCGGCGAGATTTCGGTGGAGATGGCGCGCATTCCGCTCGGCAGGATTGCGGCCATGAAGCCGGAACCGTCGGCCTTGACCAGCTTCTGGTCGCGGATCGGCTCACCCTGGATGAAAGGAGCGCGCGCAATCGAGCCCGTAACCTGGGTCGCGCCGTCGGGGCGCTCGCTGCGGCGAATGAAGGTGGAGCTGGCGGTCGCGGTCGGCCAGGTCTGCCACTGCACGTCCTCCGGCTTCACGGTCTGACCGAGGCCGATGTCGTTCTTGGCGACCAGTACGTCGGTGGTGGGAAGCTGCGCGACCGGAGCCGTTGGAGGCGGCGCAGAGTCCGAGCCGCTCGCCAGATACGCGGCGATGCCGCCGGCGCAGATGGCGACCGTCAGGACGACTATGCGTGCCCTATTCATACGCTTCACTTTCCACAGAACGCCGCGACGCTGCCGCCGCCGTAATCGGCAGTTGACCAGCTATTCGTCAAAGCATGGTTAATGAGGCGTATCTAAATCGCCTTAACGCCGGGTTTATCCAGTGCGTTCAGCGCAGTGCGAGGTGAGCGAGATCGATCGCCTTCACCCATTCGGTCTCCGGGTAGACCATCAATGCGCCGAGCGCGAGCGCGATGCCGTAGGGAATGCCGCTCTCCTTGGCGTGCAGCCGCGCGAGCCAGGTCTGGCCGGCAAGCCCGTAAGGCAATGGCCATTGCCGGAATTGGAGCAGGAGCAGCGTCAGCGCTCCGCCGAACAGCGAGGCATAGAGCAGGAAGTCCATCAATTGGGCGAAGCCGAACCAGAGCGCCACGGAAGCTGTGACCTTGGCGTCGCCGCCGCCCATCCAGCCCATTGCAAAGCAGGTGAAGGCCGCGATGAGGAGCAGCGCGCCGGCGCCGACATGACTCAGCAGCTCGTAAGGCGCCATGCCACCGGCAAAGGCGAGTACGAAGAAGCCTGCGACCAGCGCAAGCGACACGCGGTTCGAGATCGTCATGGTGAAGAGATCGCTGGCGGCTGCGAACGCCATCAGGGCCGGGAAGAGCAGAAGGCGCGCGAGGTCGAGGATCATGGGCTGCGTCTTGAGGCCTGGGTCTATTGCCGGATCGGGGCGTCGGCGCATGCTAGCGGCCAGTGCTAAACAAACCGACAACGGCCGCCGTGGCCTCGGCACCGGCGCCCGAATCCCGGCGGCCTCACCACACGCTGGCGATACGCATCGCGAGCGTGACCATGGCGAGCAGCAGCGCAAGGCAGACCCAATAGGCCGACGCGTCGATGCGCGCCGTGTCCGCCTCGTTCGCCGCAACCGCGGCATCGGTTCTGTACTCACGCAACGTCACTGGAACTCGCACACTTCAGAAAAAACAAAGGCCCCGGAGGTCCGGGGCTTTTGCCATCGTTTACCGGTCGGCTTACTTCAGCGAGGAGCTGATCGAGCCGAACTTGGTGTTCAGCGTGGAGCCGAGGTTGTTGACGACGGTGATGATAGCCAGCGCGATGCCGGCGGCGATCAGGCCGTATTCGATGGCGGTGGCGCCGGATTCATCCTTCGCGAAACGCGCAATCAGGTTCTTCATGAACTAAACTCCATCTGGGGTGAGGTCGCCTCGTTCGGCGCTGTCTTGACACGACGACCATGTGAGCCGAGCTCTTTCGGCGGGGTTAATTCGATCGGTCAAACGCGCGTCCCGGGCGATGCATTTGGCCAGAGTGAATTTCGCCTTAAGGCGACCGTTGCAATTCGGTCCAGTTCCGAACGTGGCGTCAACTTCATCCTCCCTTAAATTTCGCGGAGTAGGCGTAGACGAGATCAGCAGCCTGGAAGAGAAGCGATGATGTCGAGCCTGCCCCTGCAAGTCGCCCTGATGCTGGGCGAGACCATCGAGAAGGTGATTCCCGTCACTTTCATGCTCGCTGTGGTGTTCACGGTGCTCGAGCATTTCTGGGCCTGCAATCCCGGTCCGTCGTGGTGGCGCAAGCGCGAGATCTTGACCGACATCTGCTACTGGTTTTTCGTTCCGGTGTTCGCCCGCACCATGCGGATCGGCCTGTTGATCGTCACCGCCGGCGTCGTCTTCAACATTCACGACGCCGACGAGCTGATCGCCTTCTACGACAATGGCCACGGCCCGTTGTCGCAACTGCCGCTCTGGATGCAGGGCATGCTGTTCCTGGTCCTAGCCGACTTCATGCTGTACTGGCTGCACCGGCTGTTTCACGGCGGCGAGTTCTGGAAATACCATGCGATCCATCACTCCTCGGAGGAGATCAGCTGGATTTCGGCGGCCCGCTTCCATCCGGTCAATCTGATGCTCGGCACCATCGGTGTCGATGTCGTGCTGCTGATGGCCGGCATTTCGCCGAACGTGATGATCTGGGTCGGCCCGTTCACGACCTTCCATTCGGCCTTCGTGCACGCCAACCTGAACTGGACCTTCGGGCCGTTCAGGTTTGTGCTGGCGACGCCGGTATTCCACCGCTGGCACCACACCTCGCTCGAAGAGGGCGGCGACACCAACTTCGCCGGTACCTTCCCGATCTGGGACGTACTGTTCGGGACCTTTCGTATGCCGAAAGGTGAGTTGCCGCAGGATTACGGCAAGGACGAAGCGACCATGCCGAAGGAGATCGCGGGCCAGCTGGCCTATCCGTTCCGGAACTAGGACTTCATCCGACGCGGATGGAAAAACGCCAGTCCGTTCAAACAATACCTGCCGAATTTGCGGAACGTTCACGAATTACAGGCAGGTTAACCGGGTCGGGCGCCGGCTCCGCTTCCTTATCGATTCTGCCGGTTTGTGACGTCCCGGGGTAAGAGTATGCGTAAAGAGTTCCTGCGCCGTCATGCGCGCATCTGTCTCCTGGCTACGGTTGTTGTGCTGGCTTCGCCGGCCATTGGCCTGGCCGAGCCCACCGTCGATACCATCGCCGTCAATGTCGACCAGGCCAAGCTGGTGCGGCTGCCCGGCAAGGTGGCGACGATCGTGGTCGGTAATCCCCTGATCGCCGACGTCACGCTCCAGCCCGGCGGGATGATCGTCGTGACCGGCAAAGGCTACGGCGCCACCAACTTCATCGCGCTCGATCGCGGCGGCGAGATCCTGGTCGACCGGCAGATCCAGGTCGAAGGGCCGAGCGACCGGCTCGTCACCGTCTATCGCGGCGTCGAGCGGGAATCCTATAGCTGCATGCCGCTCTGCCAGCGCCGCGTCACGCTCGGCGATAGCGACAAGTACTTCAACACCACGATGAGCCAGGCTGGTACGCTGAACAGCAACGCCACCGGCGTCGCCGGTGCGACGGCCGCCAAGACGAACTAGCAGGACAAATCATCAAGAACGACTCACCGGTGGGACCTCAGGTCCCGCTCGGGCGCTGCCGTATGGCCTATCCTGCGTCGGCGGGCCTGCGTGGTTAACTCGTTCTTAACGACTCGGCCCGGGCGGTGCGGATTGCCTGAAACACTTCAACAATCAGTTTCCGGTACTGATCAGGGCAAATGATCGGCGCGGTTGGGGAATTTGACGCGATGCCATCGCCTGCACCTTCGAGGTTCACGCTCCGGACTGCACTGCGCCGGTTTGGCAGCAATCGCCGCGGATCCGCGGCGGTCGAGTTCGCGCTGGTCGCACCGATCTTCTTCGCCCTGCTGTTTGCCATCATCGAGACGGCGTTGATGTTCTTTGCTAGCCAGGTGCTCGAGACCATCACACAGAACTCAGCGCGCGTGGTGCTGACCGGCCAGGCGCAGTCCGGCTCGGTGACGAGCTGTGCAGTGAACTCGGTGAGTACGCCGTGCACCCAGGCGACGTTCAAGACCTATGTTTGCAGCCAGATACCGGCGCTGTTCGACTGCAACAGTCTCGTTGTCGACGTCCAAAGCTACAGCTCTTTTAGCGCGATAAGCCTCGCCAACTTCAACGCGTGCAATTTCAACGTCACCAATATGGGGTACAACCCCGGGACTTCCGGACAGGTCGTCGTGGTGCGGCTCTACTACAAGTGGCCGCTCTTCGTGACTGGGCTTGGTTACAATCTGGCCTGCAGCAGCAGCAACAGCACGCGCCTTCTCGTTGCGACAGCGGCATTCCAGAACGAGCCCTACTAGTCGCATCGGATTGAGCAGAACCATGCAGACCATTGTGAAAATCTTGCGAGCCGGCCGAATTTCTGCAAGCGAGTTTCTCGCCGATAGCAGAGCGCTCGCGGCCACGGAATTTGCAGTGATCGTGCCGCTGATGCTGGTGATGTTCTTCGGTACAGTCGAGTTCTCGTCTGCGGTCGCGATCGATCGCAAGGTTACGCTGATTGCGCGAACACTGTCCGATTTGACGTCGCAGTCCTCGGGAACGGTGACCGACACTAATCTCCAGAACACGTTCACGGCGAGCATGTCGATCATTACGCCTTACGACGACACGCTCGTGAACGCCACGCTCGTTCAGATCTATATCGACGCGAACAGCGTTGCCAAGATTCAATGGAGCAAGTCGGCCATCATTTCGAGCGGAGCGACGCAGGCGACGCTGACGGCGCCGCCTCCATCGCTGTCGGCAGGTACCACGGTCACGTCGATGATTCCGTCGACGCTCCTGCTTCCGTCGACGTACCTCATCTTCAGCCAGGTGAGCTACGTGTACACACCTTCCGTCGGATACGTTCTGAAGACGGGTGTAACGCTGAGTGATGTTTCATACACGCGACCTCGCCAGGTCACCTGTATCGCTTACAAAAGCGTGCCGTCGTCTTGCTGAAATTGACTATGGCGGGGCGCGAGATGGCCTGCGCCGGGGAAGTGGACCGCAGTTGCCGCTTGTAACGGCGTTTCGGCGGCGCAACGTCCAGCCGCCTGCGTGATGCCAACACGACCCACAAACAAAAAAGGCCGTGCAATGCGCACGGCCTTTTCGTTTGGTTCGCTCTTTTGAGCTGCTCCGGGCCTAAGGCCCAGTCGGGCTCAGCCTGCGTCGCGGAGGTTGTCGGCAGCCGACTTGCCGGAGCGGCGATCGGCGACGATCTCGTAGGAGATCTTCTGGCCCTCGCGCAGCGAGCCGAGGCCGGCACGCTCGACGGCGCTGATGTGTACGAACACGTCTTGACCGCCGTCGTCGGGCTGAATGAAGCCAAAGCCCTTGGTCGCGTTAAACCACTTCACGGTTCCCATGCTCACGGGGGTAGTTCCTTCTCAGATCACACAATGTAAGAGCCCACTTGCGCAGGCAGGTTAGATCGAATTTCTGGAAGGGTCGTCAGCGTGTCTGAACCGGCTGTACCGGTGGATGCTAATGTCGTCCGGCCGAAAATCGATTAACCCGATTTTATTGGAAATAAGGCGGCAAAACAATCCTGATGCGCACGATTTTTTGATCCGCCGCGATTTGCGCGGCGGATCAGCATACAGCTCGGCATTCTGATGCCGCGCTCGCGCGCGGGGAGCCATTAACGGCGACGGAATTGACCGCCGCGCTGGCCGGGACGCGGAGGTCCGCCCGCCCCGCTGGGACGTTCGTCCTTGTGGCGGAAAATCAGCCGGCCCTTTTCGAGGTCATAGGGCGACATCTCCACCGTCACGCGGTCTCCCGCCAGCGTCTTGATGCGGTTCTTCTTCATCTTGCCGGCAGTGTAGGCAACGATCTCGTGCCCGGCATCGAGTTGCACACGGTAACGCGCGTCGGGGAGGATTTCGGTGACCAGTCCTTCGAACTGGATCAGCTCTTCCTTAGCCATGAATGTCTCCAGGTCGTGGACGGCTAGTGCGAATAGGGTTTGCGGGTCGGTTGGCCCATCGGCCGACTGTCGCGACGCAAAAAGGCAACGCCTTGTATCCCATCAGGCTTGCTGGCGCTATGCGCTGAACGCTGTTCCGGCCGGTCGTTTTGCGAAGAATGCTTCGTGCCACCGGACGGGCGGCCGCGAGCCCCCTTTGCGACCTTCTGGCTAGTGCCAGGCCGTCCCTCAACATGCCGTCCGTCACCATGGCGACCTTCGCCGGACCGTCCGTCGCTCTGCTTGCCGGCACCATGCCGTCCGTCGGCACGCCGTCCTTCACCGTGGCGTCCCTCATGCCTTGCGCCTTGTGAACGCTGGCCCGGGCGGCCGGGCCGGCCCTGCCGTTGCTGCGACGGGGCAGGGCCCGCATCGCGGCGGCCAGCATCCGTGCGGTTGTCTTCGCGCGGCAGCGCCACCCGGATCAGGCGCTCGATGTCGCGGAGATAGCTGAGCTCCTCGCCGCCGGCGACCAGCGAGATCGCGGTGCCATCGGCGCCGGCGCGCGCGGTGCGGCCGATGCGGTGCACGTAGGTCTCGGGCACGTTGGGCAGGTCGAAATTGATGACGTGGGTGATGCCATCGACATCGATGCCGCGGGCGGCGATATCGGTGGCAACCAGCGTACGGATTTCACCGGAGCGAAACTGCGCCAGCGTCCGCTCGCGATGGTTCTGCGACTTATTGCCGTGGATAGCGCTGGCAGGGATGCCCGCTTTCTCAAGCGTTTTCACGACCTTGTCGGCGCCGTGCTTGGTGCGGGTGAAAACCAATGCACGGTTGACCGGCTCCTGCTTCAGCAGCTGGGCGAGGAACGCGGGCTTGGCCGAGAAGTCGAGCTGGATAATGCGCTGCTGGATGCGCTCCACGGTCGAGGAGACCGGGGTCACTGCGACGCGGGCGGGATCACGCAGCATGGCATCGGCGAGCTCGGCGATGTCCTTCGGCATGGTGGCCGAGAAGAACAGCGTCTGCCGCTTGATCGGCAGCTTGGCGACGATTTTACGGATGTCGTTGATGAAGCCCATGTCGAGCATGCGGTCGGCCTCGTCGAGCACGAGGAACTCGACGCTTCCGAGCTTTAGCCCGTTGCTTTGCACGAGGTCGAGCAGGCGGCCGGGGGTGGCGACCAGCACTTCGACGCCCTGCATCAATGAGCGAACCTGGCGGCCCATCGGCACGCCGCCGATCGCGAGCGTCGAGCTCAGGCGGACGTGGCGTCCATAGGCATTGAAGCTATCGAGGATCTGGCCGGACAGTTCGCGGGTGGGGGAGAGCACCAGGACCCGGCAGGTCTTGGGCTGAAGCTTGATGCGGTTCTCCAACAGCCGGTGCAGGATCGGCAGGGCGAACGACGCGGTCTTGCCGGTTCCGGTCTGGGCGATGCCGACGACATCCCGGCCGGTCAGTGCCGTGGGAATCGTCTGGGCCTGGATGGGGGTGGGGGTGACGTAATTCTCTTCGGCGAGAGCACGCGCGATGGGTTCGGCAAGGCCGAAGTCCTGAAAGGAAGTCAAAAGGTGGGTTCTTTCCATGTCGAAAGCGGGCGCCCGGCGCAATCAGCGGGGCACGCGCAAAGGGGTGTCGAGAAGACACCTGCGTGTTTGGGGTGTCGGATGGCTTGGGTGATGTGGGGCAAGCCAGACGCCCATACGGGCTTAAGAACACGCGGCTCGCAACGATCGCTCGATTCGCAAGCGATCTCCATCTCTATATGGAACATTGACACGGCGCTTTCAAGGCAGCCGTTCACTTGGCGTCCATTGCGGTGCGAAAAAAGTCATGCCGGAATTTTAGCCAGAGGTCACCTATTGCCTAAATAGCCGGCTGACTGCCACATTAGCATACATTTTGTTCGCCCAACTTTTGAGCAGGCAGATGGCGGCCAAACTTTGATTGAGACGAAATTGTTTAGGCTGATCAATTGCTTGGCAGGCGTCCAGCCCATGGCATGGTTCTTGCGATTCCGTTAATCGCAGGCGGCCGTGGGGCCGTTTCGCAGCGTTTTCACGTCTGCGTCAGGGAGATGATACATCCATGCCTACCAAATCCATTCACGATATAGCGGCGTCATTTAGCCGCCGCGGCGTGCTCGCCGCGACCACCGGACTGATGCTCGGTCTGGCGTCCATTTCCGGCGCAAAGGCCGCGGACGACACCATCAAGGTCGGCGTCCTGCATTCCCTCTCCGGCACCATGGCCATCAGCGAAACCACGCTGAAGGACACCATCCTCTTCCTGATCGACGAGCAGAACAAGAAGGGCGGCGTGCTCGGCAAGAAGCTCGAGGCCGTCGTGGTCGATCCCGCCTCGAACTGGCCGCTGTTCGCCGAGAAGGCGCGCGAGCTGATCACCAAGGACAAGGTCGCGGTCGTGTTCGGCTGCTGGACCTCGGTGTCGCGCAAGTCGGTGCTCCCCGTGTTCAAGGAGCTCAACAACATCCTGTTCTACCCCGTCCAGTACGAGGGCGAGGAGTCCGAGCGCAACGTGTTCTACACGGGTGCTGCGCCGAACCAGCAGGCGATCCCCGCCGTCGACTACCTCATGAAGGAAGAGAAGGTGAAGCGCTGGGTGCTCGCGGGCACCGACTACGTCTATCCCCGCACCACCAACAAGATCCTGGAAGCCTATCTGAAGTCGAAGGGTGTCGCCCAGGAAGACATCATGATCAACTACACGCCGTTCGGTCATTCCGACTGGCAGACGATCGTGGCCGACATCAAGAAGTTCGGCTCGGCCGGCAAGAAGACCGCCGTGGTCTCGACCATCAACGGCGACGCCAACGTTCCCTTCTACAAGGAACTCGGCAACCAGGGCATCAAGGCGAAGGACATCCCGGTGGTCGCGTTCTCGGTGGGTGAGGAAGAACTCGCCGGCATCGACACCAAGCCGCTGGTCGGCCATCTCGCCGCCTGGAACTACTTCGAATCGATCAAGACGCCGGCGAACGAGAAGTTCATTAAGGACTGGCAGACCTACACCAAGAACCCGAAGCGTACCACCAACGATCCGATGGAAGCGCATGTGATCGGCTTCAACATGTGGGTGAAGGCGGTCGAGAAGGTGAAGTCGACCGATCCGGACAAGGTGATCGATGCGCTTCCCGGCATCGAGGCGCCGAACCTGACCGGTGGCGTGTCGAAGATGCTGCCCAACCACCACATCACCAAGCCGGTGTTCATCGGCGAAATCAAGGGCAACGGCCAGTTCGACGTGGTCTGGAAGACCCCGGGTCTCGTCGCCGGCGACGCCTGGTCGAAGGAGCTCGACGGCTCCAAGGACCTGATCGGCGATTGGGTCGGAAAGAAGTGCGGCAACTTCAACACCAAGACCAACAAGTGCCTCGGTTCCGGCTCCTGATCCGGATCTGACGTTCGATTGCACGACGGGAGAAGACGGCGATGCCGCCGTCTTCTCCTCACTTCTGCCGGGGTGATCCACAGTGCCAACCAATCTATCCGCTCGTCTCTGTACCTTTGTCCTCTCGCTATTCCTGATTGCGTTCGCGCTGCCGGCCTTTGCCGGTCCGTTCGAGGATGCGGTCGCCAAATTCGCCAACGACGATTATTCCGATACGGAAGAGGCGATCGGAGTGGTCGCAAGCAGCGGCAATGCTCTGGCTTTTCCGATCATCAACGCCCTCCAGGACGGCCGCCTGATGGTCGACCTCGATAGCAAGAAGGTTTACGTCACCGGCACCGACGGCAAGTCGATCGATGCCGCGACCGGCCAGCCCGTCGCCAGCGTGCCTGACAGCGCCAGCGCGGTCCGCCTCAACAACCGCCTGCGCCGCAGCGTCGACGCCGCGCTCGGCAGCCTGACGCTGCAGTCGGCCGATCTCGGCGCGCGGCTCCAGGCCGCGCAATCCGTGTTCAAGTCGCATGAGGAGACCGCGCTCGAGCCAGTCGAAAGCGCGCTCGCCAAGGAAACCAACCGATCGGCCAAGACTGCGCTGGGTGAAGCGCGCGCGGCAATCCTGCTGTTCAAGTCCGACGCCACGGAAGTACAGAAGCTCGAGGCCGTCGCCACCCTCAAGGCGCGCGGCGATCAGGAAGCGCTGGCGCTGCTGTCCGATATCGGCACCGACCAGCCCGCCTCTGTCGCGAAGGCCGCGGCGAGCGCGATCGGGTCGATCCAGAACTCGCTCGCGGTCTGGTCTAGCGTGCAGAATGCCTGGTACGGCCTCTCGCTCGGCTCGGTGCTCTTGCTCGCCGCGATCGGGCTCGCCATCACCTTCGGCGTGATGGGCGTCATCAACATGGCCCATGGCGAGATGGTGATGATCGGGGCCTACACCACTTTTGTGGTGCAGGAGGTGATCCGCACCCGCTATCCCGCTTTGTTCGACTATTCGCTGCTGATCGCCGTGCCGCTCGCCTTCCTCGTCGCCAGCGCCATTGGCGTCCTGATCGAGCGTAGCATTATCCGCTTCCTCTATGGCCGTCCGCTGGAGACGTTGCTCGCGACCTGGGGCCTGTCGCTGGTGCTGCAGCAGGCGGTGCGCACCATGTTCGGCCCGACCAATCGCGAGGTCGGCAATCCCTCCTGGATGAGCGGCGCGTTCGAGCTCGGTCAGATCACCATCACTTACAACCGGCTCTGGATCCTTCTCTTCACGCTTGCGGTGTTCGTGGTCTTGCTTGCGATGCTGCGCTACACGGCACTTGGCTTGGAGATGCGCGCGGTGACGCAGAACCGCCGCATGGCCGCCTCGATGGGCATCGCCACCTCGCGCGTCGACGCCCTCACCTTCGGCCTCGGCTCGGGCATTGCCGGCATCGCCGGCGTGGCGCTGTCGCAGATCGACAATGTCAGCCCCAATCTCGGCCAGAGCTACATCATCGACAGTTTTATGGTCGTGGTGTTCGGCGGGGTGGGCAATCTCTGGGGGACCCTTGTCGGTGCCTTCACGCTCGGTATTGCCAACAAATTCCTGGAGCCGGTCGCCGGCGCCGTGCTCGGCAAGATCGCGATCCTGGTCCTGATTATCCTGTTCATTCAAAAGCGGCCGCGCGGCCTGTTCGCGCTCAAGGGCCGTGCGGTGGAAGCATGACCGCTCACATGCTGACGCGATCACTGGACCGGGGCGCGACGATCTTCCTCGCGATCGTCGTGGCCTGCGGAATCCTGATTCCGTTTTCCAATCTGCTGCTGCCGGCGGGCTCGGTCCTGCAAGTGCCGACCTATCTGGTCGCGCTCTGGGGCAAATATGTCTGCTACGCGATCCTGGCGCTCTCGATCGACCTGATCTGGGGTTACTGCGGCATCCTCTCGCTCGGCCATGGCGCGTTCTTCGCGCTCGGCGGCTACGCCATGGGCATGTATTTGATGCGGCAGATTGGCAGCCGCGGCGTCTACGGCAATCCGATCCTGCCCGACTTCATGGTGTTCCTGAATTACTCGAAACTGCCGTGGTACTGGCACGGCTTCGACATGTTCTGGTTCGCCGCGGTGATGGTGTTGGTCGTGCCGGGATTGCTCGCCTTTTGTTTCGGCTGGCTCGCCTTCCGCTCGCGTGTCACCGGCGTGTACCTGTCGATCATCACGCAGGCGATGACCTATGCGCTGCTGCTCGCCTTCTTCCGCAACGATTTCGGCTTCGGCGGCAACAACGGCCTGACCGATTTCAAGGATATCCTGGGCTTCAACGTCCAGGCCGAAGGCACGCGCGCGGCGCTGTTCGCGCTGAGTTGTCTGGCGCTGATCCTCAGCTTCCTGATTTGCCGCTCCGTTGTGTCCTCGAAGCTCGGCAAGGTGCTGATCGCGATCCGCGATGCGGAATCGCGCAGCCGGTTCCTCGGCTACCGCGTCGAATCCTATAAGCTGTTCGTGTTCACGCTGTCGGCATGCATGGCCGGAGTCGCCGGAGCCCTCTACGTGCCGCAGGTCGGCATCATCAACCCGAGCGAATTCGCTCCGGGCAATTCGATCGAGGCGGTGATCTGGGTCGCGGTCGGCGGCCGCGGCACGCTGATCGGCGCGGCGCTCGGCGCTATCATCGTCAACTATGCCAAGACGTCCTTCACCTCCGGCATGCTGGCGCCGTACTGGCTGTTCATGCTGGGCGCGCTGTTCATCCTCGTGACGCTGCTGCTGCCCAAGGGCATCGTCGGCACCTTCAATGCCTGGCGGGAAGCGTCGAAAGACAAGCGCCCGGCCGCGACCGCCGCGAGTGCGGCGGCCGAAGACGGCGTCACCGAACCCAAAATGGCGGAGGAGCGGTCATGAACGTCATGGACACCCGCGCGACGTCCGCGATGCTCTATCTCGATGGCGTGCACGTCTCGTTCGACGGTTTTCACGCCATCAACAATCTGTCGCTGACGCTCGAGCCCGGCGAGATGCGCGCCATCATCGGCCCGAACGGCGCCGGCAAGACCACGATGATGGACATCATCACCGGCAAGACCAAGCCCGACGAGGGCACGGTGCTGTTCGACGGCGTCACCGACCTGACGCGGCTGGACGAGACCCGCATCGCCGAGCTCGGCATCGGCCGCAAATTCCAGAAGCCGACGGTATTCGAGAGCCAGACTGTGCAGGACAATCTGCTGCTGGCGCTCAATGTCGATCACTCCGTCCGCGGCACGTTGTTCTGGCGCGGCAGCAGGGCGGAGTCAGAGCGCATCGACAAGGTGCTGGAGACGATCCGTCTCACCGACGCCCGCAATCGCCTGGCCGGCAGCCTCAGCCACGGCCAGAAGCAATGGCTCGAGATCGGTATGCTGCTCGCGCAGGATCCGAAGCTGCTGCTCGTCGACGAACCCGTCGCAGGCATGACCGACGTCGAGACGCATCTGACGGCCGAGCTGCTCAAGGAGATCAACAAGACCCACACGGTCATGGTCGTCGAGCACGATATGACCTTCGTGCGCGAACTCGGGGTCAAGGTCACCTGCCTGCATGAAGGCACGGTGCTCGCGGAAGGAACCATCGACCAGGTCTCGTCCAACGAGCGGGTCATTGAAGTGTATCTGGGACGCTGAGCAATGCTTGAGGTCAAGGACATCAACCTGTTCTACGGGGCGGCGCAGGCGTTGCGCGGCGTTTCGATCGCGGCCGAGCCGGGCAAGGTGACGTGCGTGCTCGGACGTAACGGCGTCGGCAAAACCTCGCTGCTCCGCGCCATGGTCGGGCAGTATCCGATCTCCTCCGGCGCGATCGTGTTCGATGGCAGCGACATCAGCGGCCTCAAGCCCTATGAGCGGGCGCGCAAGGGCATCGGCTTCGTGCCGCAGGGCCGCGAGATATTTCCGCTGCTGACGGTCGAGGAAAATCTCAAGACCGGCTTCGGCCCGCTCAAGCGCGAGGACAAGCACATCCCGGACGATGTGTTCTCGCTATTCCCGGTGCTGGAATCCATGCTCGGCCGCCGCGGCGGCGACCTCTCCGGCGGCCAGCAGCAGCAGCTCGCAATCGGCCGCGCGCTGGTGATGCGGCCAAAGCTGCTGCTGCTCGACGAGCCGACCGAGGGCATCCAGCCCTCGATCATCAAGGACATCGGCCGTGCCATCTCGTATTTGCGCAATCTCGGCAACATCGCGATCGTGCTGGTCGAACAATATCTCGACTTTGCCTGCGAACTCGGCGACAGTTTTGCGGTGATGGATCGGGGCGCGGTGAAGTTTACCTGCGATCGCTCCAATCTTGACCCGGCCGAAATCAGCCGCCAGATGGCGCTGTAATCGCAGGATTTCTGCCGCGGCCGGCTGGGGAGACGGATGCGCAGCGACGGTTTAGCGACATCTTCGGTATTCGAAGCCAATCGTGCCCGCGGCGCGGCGCGCTTCGACGTCCATGTGCGCGATGGCGTGACACGACGCGGCACCTTGCATGAGTCAGGCTCGCTCCGCGTGCGCTTTCCCTCGCCGGAGGACGATGGCTTGTCCGGCGTTTTCATTAACACGGCCGGTGGCATCGCCGGCGGCGATCGCTTCGATATCGATATTTCCGTCGCCGCAGCTGCGCGTTTGACGCTGACCACGGCCGCCGCCGAAAAGGTCTATCGCGCCCCGGGACCGGCGGCGCAGCTCAATATCGCGTTGAAGGCCGGCGCCCGTGCGCATTTGTCATGGCTGCCGCAGGAGACGATCCTGTTCGACCGCGCGCGCGTGCAGCGCCGCTTCGACATCGAACTCGACGAGGCGGCTTCGCTTCTGCTTTGTGAGATCGTCGTATTTGGCCGCACCGCCATGGGCGAGCGCATGGAGCAGGGCGAGTTCGTCGATCGCTGGCGGCTGCGTCGGGGTGGCAGACTGGTGTTTGCCGAAACTGTCAGGCTCGACGGCGATGTCGGCGCAAAGCTTGGGCGCTCCGCTGTTGCCAAAGGCGGCGCCGCAATCGGCACCGCCTTGATCGTGCCCGGCGACGAGGCGCTGGTCGAGCGCATCCGCGAGGCATCGGATAGTTTCGCCGGCGAGGTCGGGATATCCGCCTGGAATGGCTTTGCAATGGCGCGGTTCTGTGCCCAAGATGCGGCGCGTTTGCGTGCCGACATGATGGCGGTGCTGGCGCGCACCGGTGCGGTCTTGCCGCGGCTCTGGCTGAATTGACAGGCTGAATTGATGTGTTGAACGGAAGAGATTTCGCATGAATCTGTCTCCCCGCGAAAAGGACAAGCTTCTGATCTCGATGGCGGCCATCGTGGCGCGCCGTCGGCTGGACCGCGGCGTCAAGCTCAACCATCCCGAGGCGATCGCCATCATCTCCGATTTCATCCTCGAAGGCGCACGCGACGGCCGCACCGTCGCCGAGCTGATGCAATCCGGCGCGCAGGTCCTCACCCGCGACCAGGTGATGCCTGGTATCCCCGAGATGATCCACGACATCCAGGTCGAGGCGACCTTTCCGGATGGGACGAAGCTCGTCACCGTGCACGAACCGATCCGATAGGAGCGAGAACATGATCCCCGGCGAACTCTTCATCCAGGACGGCGAGATCGAGCTCAATGCCGGCCGCAAGACCGTGACGCTGACGGTTGCCAACACCGGCGACCGCCCGATCCAGGTCGGCTCGCACTATCATTTTTTTGAAACGAACCCGGCCCTGCAGTTCGACCGCAAGAAGGCGCGCGGCATGCGCCTCGACATCGCCGCCGGCACCGCCGTCCGCTTCGAGCCCGGCCAGACCCGCGACGTCCAGCTCGTCGTGCTGGCGGGGAAGAAGACGATTTACGGCTTCCGCGGCGACGTCATGGGGAAGCTGTAACATAAGTCGAGATGACTGCCGTGATCTACAGTGAGGTGAGCACGCGGGTCGGGCTCCCTCCCCCCTTGCGGGGGAGGGTTGGGGAGAGGGGTATGCCGCACGACGAGGTCAGCGAGATTCAGCGCCATCGCGCCAAACGACTGAGGCGCGAGATGACTCGCGCAGAGACGCTGCTGTGGCGCTACCTGAAAGCCGATCGTCTCGCGGGTCTGGCCTTTCGTCGTCAGGCACCTATGGGCCACTACATCGCGGATTTCGTCGCCCATTCCTGCAAGCTCATCGTTGAACTCGATGGCGAGAGCCACGACTTCGAAGAACGTATCCGGCACGATGAACAGCGCGACCAATGGTTCGCATCCCGCGGATATCGCGTGCTGTGTTTCACCAATGATGACGTGATGAAAAATCTCGAGGGCGTTGTTCTTTCCATTGTCGAGGCAACGGAGCAAGCGGCACCCCTCTCCCTAACCCTCCCCCGCAAGGGGGGAGGGAACCCTTCCAGCGATGCGTCCCTAACTAACGGACATGTTTTCCCTTCTGCGTCTCAACAGACTGAGGAGAAGTCGTGACTCCTCGTGGTGTGAGCACGCCGCTCGCTGCTATCGAAGATGCTGCGAACGCATTCGCCGCGATGTGTTTCGCAGCAGAGCCCGGAGCAGTCCCCTCCCTGACCCTCCCCTGCAAGGAGGGAGGGAACGGAGAGAGCGAGGCAAGGAACGAACTCGGTGACGGCACCGTTGAGGCGAAAACGGAGGAATTTGCCATGCTGTCACCCGTCCGCCTCGTCTCGGAAGCTGCCGAGTTCGCAGCGCACCGTCACACCGGAACACCGCGCAAGGCGCGGCCGGATGAGCCCTATGTCAACCATTTGGCCGAAGTCGCGAGCCTGCTCGCCGATGCGACCGATGGCGCCGATGCCGAGCTGGTTGCGGCTGGCTGGTTGCACGATACGATCGAGGACACCGGCACCACGCGCGAGGAGCTTGCGCAGAAATTTTCCGATCGTGTCGCGTCCCTTGTCGTCGAATGTACCGACGACATGAGCCTGTCCCAGACCGAACGCCGGCGGAAGCAGATCGAGGACGCCCCGCACAAATCGCCGGGCGCCAAGCTGATCAAGATCGCCGACAAGATCAGCAACATCCGCGCACGCACGGTGCCGAACCCGAGCGACGCGCAGCGCAATGATCTCGCCGCTTACGCGATCTGGGCGAAGCAGGTCGTTGCGGGATGCCGTGGTGTCAATGCCAGGCTGGACACGACGTTTGATGAGACGGTGGAGGCGGCAAAACGCCTGTTTCGATGATGTGGGGAGTTGGGGGCTGAGATGTCCATAAAGATCAAGCGTTCCGTTTATGCCGACATGTTCGGCCCGACCACCGGCGACAAGGTGCGGCTGGCCGACACCGACCTGATCATTGAGGTCGAGAAGGATTTCACCACCTATGGCGAGGAGGTGAAGTTCGGCGGCGGCAAAGTGATCCGCGACGGCATGGGGCAGTCGCAGGTCACCAACAAGCAGGGAGCGGCCGACACCGTCATCACCAATGCGCTGATCGTCGATCACTGGGGCATCGTGAAAGCCGATGTTGCGATCAAGGAGGGCATGATCGCAGGCATAGGCAAGGCCGGCAATCCCGACATCCAGCCCGGCGTCACCATCATCATCGGTCCTGGCACCGACGTGATCGCGGGTGAGGGAAAAATCCTCACCGCGGGCGGCTTCGACAGCCACATTCATTTCATCTGCCCGCAGCAGATCGAGCACGCGCTGATGTCTGGCGTCACCTCGATGCTCGGCGGCGGCACCGGTCCGTCGCACGGCACCTTCGCCACGACTTGCACGCCCGGCCCTTGGCACATCGCGCGGATGATCCAGTCATTCGACGCCTTCCCGGTCAATCTCGGCATTTCCGGCAAGGGCAACGCCTCGCGCCCCGCAGCGCTGGTGGAGATGATCAGGGCCGGCGCCTGCGCGCTGAAGCTGCACGAGGATTGGGGCACCACGCCGGCTGCGATCGACAACTGCCTGTCGGTCGCCGACGATCACGACATCCAGGTGATGATCCATACCGACACGCTGAACGAATCCGGCTTTGTCGAGGACACGATCAAGGCGTTCAAGGGCCGCACCATCCACGCCTTCCACACCGAAGGCGCCGGCGGCGGTCACGCACCTGACATCATCAAGGTCGCCGGCCTCAAGAACGTGCTGCCGTCCTCGACCAATCCGACGCGGCCCTTTACGCGCAACACCATCGACGAGCATCTCGACATGCTGATGGTGTGCCATCACCTCGATCCCTCGATCGCGGAGGATCTGGCGTTCGCCGAGAGCCGCATCCGCAAGGAAACCATTGCGGCGGAAGACATTCTGCACGACCTCGGCGCGCTCTCGATGATGTCCTCGGACTCCCAGGCCATGGGCCGCCTCGGCGAGGTCATCATCCGCACCTGGCAGACCGCCGACAAGATGAAGAAGCAGCGCGGCTCGCTGCCGCAGGACAAGGGCAAGGACAACGACAATTTCCGCGTCAAGCGCTACATCGCCAAATACACCATCAATCCCGCGATCGCGCATGGCGTGTCGAGGCTGATCGGATCAGTGGAGAAGGGTAAGCTCGCCGATCTCGTGCTGTGGTCGCCGGCGTTCTTCGGCGTCAAGCCGGACTGCATCGTCAAGGGCGGCTCGATCGTTGCCGCTCCCATGGGCGATCCCAACGCCTCGATCCCGACCCCGCAGCCGGTGCATTACCAGCCGATGTTCGGCGCCTTCGGCAAGGCGCGCACGGCATCCTCCGTGGTGTTCACCTCCAAGGCTGCGGTCACCGGCGGGCTGGCGCGCAAGCTCGGCATCGACAAGAAGCTTTACGCGGTCCAGAACACGCGCGGCAAGATCTCCAAGAAGAGCATGATCCATAACGACGCGACGCCCAATATCGAGGTCGATCCGGAGACCTATGAGGTGCGCGCCGACGGCGAACTGCTCACCTGTGCGCCCGCCGAGGTGCTGCCGATGGCGCAGCGATATTTCATGTACTGAAATAGCGCATCGACGCATGTCCTGGGAGAATACCCCCGGGGCGGCTTTTCCGGTTTTGCGTTCGATCCCGGCTGGTCTAATGTCCCGCCGGTATCTTGAACCCAGAAGAAAAGCCGGGAGGATTTCTCGTGATCTACGTCGTTGCCACCTTGACCATCAAGCCCGAAACGCGCGCCGAATTCATTGCAGCCGCCACCGCCTGCATCAAGGAGACGCGGAAAGAGCCCGGCAATATCGCCTACGATCTGCATGAGAGCGTCACCGACCCCTCCAGGATGGTGTTCGTCGAGCAGTGGGAGAACGCCGAGGCGCTGGTGCCGCATCGCGGCCAGGAGCACATGAAGACGTTCGGCCGCGTCGCCGTGAAGTGTTTCACGGCGCCGCCAAAGATCGAGATCATCACGCCCGAGAAGGTCGAGACGAGGTAAGAGCGCATGATCCGGGCGACGCAGGTGAGGGGACAGCACCGCTTCACGGAAACGCCGGCCGATACGGTCGTGCTCGATTTCGACGATCGTCACCGCCGCCGCATGGCGATCACGGGAACGCGCGGGCTAAACTTCCTGCTCGACCTGGAGAATGCCGTTGCGCTGCGCGGCGGCGATGCGCTGGTGCTGGAAGACGGAAGGCTGGTCGAGGTGATTGCTGCGCCCGAGCCGCTGCTGGAGATCCGCGGGCGCGACCCGCACCATCTCATCCGCGTTGCCTGGCATCTCGGCAACCGCCATCTGCCGACGCAGCTCATGGCCAACGCTCTGCGCATTCGCCGCGACCACGTGATCGAGGCTATGGTAAAGGGGCTTGGCGCGCGCGTGGTCGAGATCGAGGCGCCGTTCGATCCCGAAGGCGGCGCCTATGCTGAAGTCGGCCATGCGCATGGGCACGATGACCATGCGCACCACGATCACGGGCACCATGATCACGGCCATCACGATCATGTCGCACATGACCATGGGCATGATCATCACCATCACCACGACGAGCATTGCGATCATCCCGACCACCACCACGGCCACAAGCATGCTCACGACCACAAATGAGCCAGTCAGCGCGGGCGACCTCGCTGGCTGCGAGGCGGCAGCGCTGTACCGGCTGATGACGTGGCTGTCGCCGGCGTTTCCCGTCGGCGGCTTTTCCTATTCCAGCGGTATCGAGTGGGCGGTCGAAGCCGGTGACGTGACCGACGTCGCGACGCTTGCCGACTGGCTCGATGCCATGCTTGGCGACGGCTCGGGCTTTTGCGATGCGACCTTCCTGGTCCAGGCCTATCGTGCCGCCGAAGCCGGCGAAGACGCTTCTCTGAGCGACATCGCCGAGCTTGCCGCCGCCTTCGTGCCGTCGCGCGAGCGGCAGCTGGAGACGACCTCGCAGGGCCGCGCCTTCATCGACATCGCCCGCGCCGCGTGGGCTGCCGAGGGCCTGGACGCCAGGGTCGCGGCATGTCGCACGCCACTGATCTATCCCGTCGCCGTCGGCGTCGTCGCCGCGTTGCATGGCGTGCCGCTGGCGCCGACGCTGCACGCCTTCCTGCATGCGCTGGTCTCGAACTGGATCTCGGCGGCGAGCCGGCTCATTCCGCTCGGTCAGACTGATAGCCAACGTGTGCTGGTGTCGCTCGAAGCCGCCGTCGCAGCAACCGCAAGTCGGGCGCTGAACGCGATGCTGGACGACCTCGGCAGCGCGACCTTCCGCGCCGATCTCGCCAGCCTGCGGCACGAGACGCAATATACGCGCCTGTTCAGGTCATGAGCGCGTTGCGTCGCCCTCCGCCGTCGTCCTGGCGAAAGCCAGGATCCATAACCACAAGTGCCTGTGGTTATGCACGGCTGTTGCCTCAGTTTGCTGCGGCAACAGAGTTCGGTGGTAATGGGTCCTGGCTTCCGCCAGGACGACGATAGGAAAGAATCAATGGCAACTTCTCACGGCCCTTTGCGTGTTGGTATCGGCGGCCCCGTCGGATCTGGCAAGACCGCCTTGATGGACCTGCTTTGCAAGACCATGCGCGAGCGCTACGACATCGCCGCGATCACCAACGACATCTACACGAAATGGGATGCGGAATTTTTGGTGCGTTCGGGCTCGCTGACGCCGGACCGCATCGCCGGCGTCGAGACCGGCGGGTGTCCGCACACCGCGATCCGCGAGGACGCCTCGATGAATCTCGCGGCAGTGGCGGACATGCGCGCCAAATTCCCCGGGCTCGACCTGGTGCTGATCGAATCGGGCGGAGACAATCTCGCTGCCACTTTTTCCCCGGAGCTCGCTGACCTTACCATCTACGTCATCGACGTTGCCGCCGGCGACAAGATTCCGTCCAAGGGTGGCCCCGGCATCACCCGCTCCGACCTCCTCGTCATCAACAAGATCGACCTCGCGCCCCATGTCGGGGCGTCCCTCGAGAAGATGGACACCGACGCCAGGCGCATGCGCGGCGAGCGCCCCTTTGTCATGACCAACCTGAAGAAGAGCGAAGGGCTCGACCGCATCGTCGGCTTCATCGAGACCAAAGGTGGGCTGAAACGAGCGGATTGAAACGGGCGGGCTGACGGGCAGCGGCGACATAGCGCAGGCATTTTCCGCCGTTAACGTCTGAGGCGAAGCGGGTCTGAGGGAACAAATTCCAGACACGGCGATTGTCTACCTTCGGTGCCCGGAGCGAAGCCGTTGTCGGCGCAGACGAGCGGCCGGGCGGATTAAGCTTTTTGGGCGACCCAAGTTGCGTACAGATGCCTCCTCCGTCATTATCTCTGCCACTAGGGTCCACCCTGTTTCGGCACATGGCCGTTCGAGCGGCGTTGATATGCTCCGTGTTTATTGCCGACCTCCTGCTTTCGCCTGAGTAGTCGCGTGGTCCGGCTGGGTTTCATCATCGGCTTCATCGCTCTGCTCGGAGCCTTGCTCTCCGGGCTGGCGGCCTATCGCGTTCACGACCAGGAGCTGGCATTGGACCGGATCGCGCTGGCACGCGCGATCGACGTTCATGCGAGTCTGGTGCAGGACAGGTCGACCGAGCGCGAACTGCTGGCGCGTGTCGCCTCAGGCCTGTTCCGCGCGCCGTCAGTGCTGAAGCCCAACATGCTGGAGCCGCTGCGCTCGGCGATCTACGCCTTCAAGACCGATTTCGTGGTGGCCGGCTGGGTCGCCCGGCTGCGGCCGAGCGAGCTCGCCGCGGCGCAGACCGCGATCGCCGCCGCCGGCTTCCCGAATCCTCAGATACGCGAATACGACGACAAGCCGATCGATCTCGCAAGCCTGACCCAGCCGATCGACGTGCTGATGGACCTCGAGCCGCGCAGCGACGAGACGAAGGCGTTGCCGGGCCGCAGCTACGATAACGATCCGGTTCGCAATGCGATGCTGACGCGTGCCAGGGTCGAGAAGCGGTCGGTTGCCTCCGACCCGGTGCCGCTGCTGCGCGCCAACGGGCCGATCGGCGTTATCGTGGCGGCTCCCGTCATTCCAGAGGGCGCGATCGAGCCGGTCGGCTTCATCACGTTTTCCTACGAGCTGGCCTCGCTGATGCTGACCAACGACGATCTGTCGCTGTTCTCGGTTGCGCTGAAAGATCCGCGCAAGGAGGGCAGCGAGCTCGTTGCCAACGATCAGGGTATCGTGTCAACGCGCATGACGACGCCGGATGGACCGGCACCTTCGGCGACGCGCACCATCAGTTTCGGCGGCCGCGATTGGCAGCTCGGCTATTACGCCAAGACCAATTCTGCGCGGCGCGCCGAGCAGACCGCGATCATCGTGGCGGCGATCGGATTTGCCATCACCGCGATGGTGTGCGGCCTGTTCGGCTATGTCGCCTACAACAACTTGAGGCTCAGCCGCGAAATCCAGGTGCGGATCGGCTTCGAGCGGCGGCTGACCGCTGTGATCGACGAGCTCAATCATCGGGTCAAGAACATCCTTGCGGTGATCCAGTCGATCGTGACGCGCACGCTGCGCCACGGCTCCGACATCGACGTCGCGCGCGAGCTCTTGATCGGCCGCATCCACGCCATGTCCAACGTGGTGTCGCTGCTCAGCGAGAGCCAATGGCAGGGCGTCAAGCTGAAGGGCCTGTTCGAGGCGCGCGCCATTCCGCATGCCGATCGGATCGTCGCCAGCGGTCCTGATATCGCCGTCAGCGCGCGCGCCGCCCAGAGCCTGTCGCTGCTGTTCTTCGAGCTTGCCTCGCACTCGGACGAAGGCCTGTCGCTGGTCGGCAAGCATCCGCACATCACCGCGAACTGGTCCGTGACGGGCGAGGCTGGCGATCAGGTCTTCCAGTTCCGCTGGGAAGAGTTCAACACCAGCGAGGCGACGCGCCGCCCGGATTCGGATTTCGGCCTGATCCTGCTCGATCGCGTTGCGCCCGAAGCGCTCGGCGGCACCGCCAAGCGCTACTTCACCGACGTCTCCTATGTCTATGAGCTGACCGCGCCGATGGAAACCGTGGTGGACATGACCGAACGCGACCGCACTGACAAGATTTCAGCGCCGGTCAGGCCAGGGAAATAGATCGCGCTGGACTCCGATTTGAGCCGTTTTCTTGACGCGGAGCGGCATCCATTTAGCCTGGTGAAATCGGCCGACGGCTAAGCGCGCTGCCGCAAGGCCGCAGGCTCGTCCTGACGCTTCGACCACGAGATATAATAGGCCACCGCAATCATCGCCGCGAAACCGGCAAGGCTTACCCCGATCTGCATCACGACCAAATTGGCGCCGGTGATCAGGATGAGATGGCCGGCGAAAGACAGGAATACGCCGACGCAGAACACGGCTAGCCATTCCTCGCCGCATCTGATCACCATCTGGAGCGGCTTCAATTGCAGCCCCGGATGGTCGGCCGGGATGAGATGGGTTGCGATGAAGGCGAGCGCGAGGAAATGGAGCACGCGATAGGGCGCTAGGTTTTCCTTGTCGGTCGGTGACATGCCGTGGAGCACGATATCAGGCAAATAGGCGGACAGCGCCGGCGAATGGCGCATCAAGGTGATCGCCATCGCCGCCACGAGATACGCGCCCGCGAGTGCGCGGAGCCAGGACATGTTGCGCAGGCTGCGGCCCGAGGTGCCGGTGACGGCGAACCAGCCGCCGAGCACCATCAGCATCTGCCAGCAGAATGGATTGAAAGTCCAATCCTGGTCGGGATAGGCATGAAAATTCCAACCGAACCGGCGCGCGGCGAGATACAGCGCGACCGATGCGGCCAGCGTCAGGTTCGGGTGTCGCAGCAGACCCCACAGGGCGAACGGGAAGAACGCCATCAACGGAATCATCAGCTGCAGCAGGTCGAGATTGAGCGGTTCTTCCTGAAGCACCAATCCCTGAACCAGGATGCGCAGCGGATGCTCGAGGATCCCGGAGATGTTGTATTCGCTGATGATCTCCGGCGCCATCGATTGCGAGGCGACATAGGCGATGGCGTCGATATAGATCACGAACAGCACGACATAGGCGGCATAGAGCCGCCAGACGCGGCGGAAGATGCGTGTCGCCGCGACGACATAGCCGCGCTCCAGCGTCATCCTGCCGTGGATGATGGCAACGCCATAGCCCACCACGAACACGAACAGGTCGGCCGCGCCGCTGAAGCCGAAATTGCGCAGCGTCAGCAGGTTGACGACATTGTTCGGGATGTGGTCGACGAACACGGACCAGTTGGCAATGCCGAGCGTCAAATAGAGCCTGGCATCGGGTTGAAATGCGGAGAGGTTCGCCTTAACGGACGGCTTCATTTTCTGAATAGGACATCGGGAATCAGGGGCGATGCTTGTAGCGGCAACCGCCCCCCTATCCGAGTAGCGATTGCGTGAGGGGAGACAGATTTGCCGCCCCTTGACGAAAAAATTGCGCGGAGGTGGGCCGCTGAATTGCTTTCGGCCAGGCCGCCTTGGCCGGCGGCGCAACTTTCCTACAGCTGTCTCGCCCTACTCAGCCGGCTCGACCGATGTCTCGTCCGCAGCGCCAGCGCGGCTTGCCATGATTCCAAGCGCGACGCCGCCGATCGCCAGGATCGGCAGAAGCCGTTTGACGCCGATGGCGCGGACGATCTGCAAGCCTGTTGCGATCAGCATGGGATCGGCGAGCATGCTCGGGGCCTTCGCGGCGCGCTCGGCGGCGATGCGCGCGCGCGTCTGTATCTCCCGCTTGTAGCCCCAATAGCTTCCCGCGGCGGCGAGCGTCAGCAGGAAGAAGACGCCGGCACCCGCGAGGCAGGCCGGCACGGGGCCGTATTTTTCCAGCACCGAGATGAAGGCCGCGGCGCAGAGGAAGCATGTGGTGATGAACAGCGCAAACGCCGCACCTGCCGCAAGCGAGGTCAGCCGGATTGTGGTGCCCGTCGATGCGCTGATGCCGTCGATGATGCGCTGAAACACGGCGTTGCTCCTCAGATCCGCACAAGCCAATTGGTCTCCGAGCCGGTCGCGGCGGCGGAGGCCGTCGTGACCTCAAAACCATCGCGCGCTAGCGGCGCCAGGCGATACCGATCAGGAAACCGATGCCGAGCGCGACACCGACGGTCGCGAGCGGCCGTTGTGTGATCGCCTCCTCCAGCGTCTCCTCGATCGAGCCGTAGGCATCCTGTGCCGCATCCATCATCGCACTGCCGCGCTCCGAGTAGTCGTCGAGCTTGGAATCCATGTTGTCGCGCGCCTGCTTATAGCCGCGCCGGGCCTGCTTGCCGGTGGCATTGGCAAATGTGTTGAGCGCGTCGGTGATTTGTTCGGTGAGGGCGGCGATATCGCTTTTCACGGCTGCTACATCCTTCTCGAGGCGTTCTGCGGTGGCCTTGTCGGTCCAGTCTCTCGTCCCGGTTTCGCCATTGGTTGACATCAGGGGCTCCCAAACTGTCGGCGGCGGAGATGGCCGGAAAACGCTTCGTCTTCGGGTAAGTTCCATTCGCGGCAGCCCGTCACTCCTGCGGAAGCTGCGGCGAATTCTCCGGCAACAGATGCTCCTTCAGGATCAACCCGACGATCAGCAGCGGAGACGACAGGAACGCGCCCATCGGTCCCCACAGCCAGGTCCAGAAGGCCAGCGCGATGAACACGGCGAGCGCATTCAGCGCCAGCCTGCGGCCGATGATGGTCGGCGTGACGAAGTGCCCTTCCAGGAAAGTGATGCCGCCGAAGGCGATCGCCGCGGCCAGGCCGCCGCCGATGGTCGGGAAAGCCAGGAGCCCGACGACAGCCAGTATGAGAAACATCGCCACCGGCCCGATAATGGGGATGAAGTTGAGCGTTGCAGCAAGGGCGCCGAGGCCGGCCGGATTGGGCATGCCGGTGATTGCGCAGACGATGCCGGTTGCAATACCCACGCCGATATTGATGACGGTTACCGTCAGCAGATAGTTGCCGAGATGGACCTCGATCTCATTGAGAATCCGCAACGTGCGTAGCCTGGCGTCGCGCTCAGCGAAGGTCATGATCAGCGCGCGCCGCAGGTCGCGCCAACTCGCGATGAACAGGATCAGGGTGGCGAAGAACAGCAGGAATTCGGCAAAGGTCGGCGACAGGAATTCCAGCGTCGGCTGCACCCATTCAATTTTGGGGAGCGGGAGGCTAGGCAGCTGCTCGGAGCCGCCGACCATGGTTTGAAGCTCCCGCCACAGCGCCAGCGGACGGTCAAAGACGTGCATCTTGTCCTTGATCTGCTCGACAAGCTCCGGCAGGTGCGAGCTCCAGTCCATCACCGGTGAAGCAATGAGCGCGAAGATGAACGCGGCCATCGCGGTCACCGCGGCCACGATGAGCACGGCCCCGACGGCTCGCGGCACCCGCCGCTTTTCCAGGAAGGTCGCGGCCGGCGACAGCATGGTGCCGGCGACCATCGCCATCACCACCGGTAGAAAGAACGCCTTGGCGACATAGAGCACAGCGACGACCGCGATCAGGAGCAGGCCGGCAAGCGCAAAGGCGACGAACTCGGCGCGCCGGATCACCGGCGGCAACTCGGCATGGCTGTCGGGAAGCGGGGTACTCTCGTCGTTGCCGGAAATCAGTCGTTCAGTGGGAAGGACGCGCACGATATCTCTCCCCGCACGGAAGCCTCCGCGTGCCCATTGATGCCGGGAAAACGTGTCAGAGGGTCCGGGGTTCCATCGCGCTTTCGTGAAGTCATGCTCGCTTGACTGTGACACCGCTGCCGCAAGGCGATGCCGGAACTTGAGTCGGCATTGCTGCGTTTACGGGACAGCAGCATCACCCAGATGCACACATCCAACGGGGCAGCACATGACAACGTTCTCCGTACTCCGTCGTAGCTTCTCGCCGCGCGTCGTCACCGCTTGTGCATTCGCGACAGCTTTGCTGACCGTGCCGTTCGCGGCTCAGGCCCAAACGTTCGGCTATGCGCCGATGCAGCCGCAGGCATATCAGCAGGACCAGAGCTATTCACATGGCTACACCAGCGAGACGCCGCAAGCGGCCGACGAGGATGCGGCGCTGCCGGATCGGCTCCGCCGACAGATCGTGAGCTTCGACCGCAACGAGCCGGCCGGTACCATCGTGATCGATACCGCCAACACCTATCTCTATTTTGTGCTCGGTAACGGGCGCGCCATACGGTATGGCGTCGGCGTCGGCCGCGAAGGGTTCACCTGGTCGGGCGTGCAGAGCATCAGCCGCAAGGCAGAATGGCCGGATTGGCATCCGCCGACAGAGATGATCGCGCGCCAGCCCTATCTGCCGCGCTTCGTGGCCGGAGGCCCCGGCAATCCGCTTGGCGCCCGTGCGATGTATCTCGGCTCCAGCGAATACCGCATCCACGGCACCAACGATCCCACCACGATCGGCAAGTTCGTCTCTTCCGGCTGCATTCGCCTCACCAATGAGGACGTCACTGATCTGTTCAATCGCGTCAATGTCGGCACCAAGGTGGTGGTGCTGCCGAAGAACGCGCCGTTGATGGCGCGCGGCGGTGACAAGGGCAGTGATTCCCGGCGCAAGCGGCCCGCCGTGACGACGCTGCCCGCAGGGCGCCAGGCGCTGAACATCCCGGCGTCGTCGGTGGACTAAAGAGCTGAATGAGGTCATATGACGAGACGTTCGATCAGCAAGCGCATCGGCGGAGCGGCCGCGTTCGTCGCGATCGCTTCCCTCGGAGTCGCGCTGACGCCTTCGGCGCATGCGGAGGATTTCTTCTCGGCGCTGTTCGGCGGCTTCCGCATGCGGCCGCCACCGGAGATTCGGGTGCCGTTCCCGAACGACGATATGCCGCGTGACGACGCGCCGCGCCAGCGCGCGTCCTATGGCGGCGGCACGGCCTATTGCGTGCGCGGTTGCGACGGCCGCTACTTTCCGGCGCAGGGCGCGGATGCGGAGAGCAAGGCTCAATCCTGCAAGAGTTTTTGCCCGGCATCGGAGACGTCGCTGGTCTATGGCAGCAATATCGACGACGCCACGACGGACAAGGGCAAATCCTACTCAGACCTGCCAAATGCCTTCCGCTATCGCAACGAGTTGGTTTCCGGCTGCACCTGCAACGGCAAGGATCCGGTCGGGCTTGCGCAGGTCAAGGTCGAGGACGACCCGACCTTGCGCAAGGGCGATATCGTTGCAGGTAGCGACGGCCTCGTCGTCGCCAATCGCAATGCCAACGATCGCCGCGGCGTCGCGATGAACTTCTCGCCATTGCCAGAGTCGGTGCGCGCCAAATTCCGCCAGGTGCCGGTGGTCGCGAAGGAGTAGGGCTCTGAGTGGGGCCCGCTTTCGCGGGACGACACCGAAGCTGTAGCTACGACTTTGTCCCCAACCCGCAGCCCTAGGCCGCGCGGATCTTGTTGAGGAAATCGCTGACCTGATCCCCGAGCTGGCGGCTCTGGGTCTCCAGCATCTGCGAGGCCTGCTTGACGTTCTCGGCGGCCGCGGCTGCGGTGTCGGCATCGGTCTTCACGCCGGAGATGTTATCGGAGACGTTCTTGGTGCCCTGCGCGGCATATTGGGTGCTGCGCGTGATCTCCTGTGTGGCCGCGCCCTGTTCCTGCACGGCGGCGGCGATCGCAGTCGCGACCTCGTTGACCTCGCCGATGATGCCGCCGATCGCCTGAATGGCGTTGAGGGCATCGCCGGCGACCTTCTGGACGTCGGCAATCTGCTCGGAGATGTCTTCGGTCGCCTTGGCGGTCTGGCTCGCCAGCGACTTCACTTCGGAGGCGACCACGGCGAAGCCGCGACCTGCCTCGCCAGCGCGCGCCGCCTCGATGGTGGCGTTGAGCGCCAGCAGATTGGTCTGCGCTGCGATGGTGTTGATGAGGCCGACGACCTCGCCGATGCGGCTCGCCGATCGGGCAAGTCCCTGTACCGTGCTATCGGTCTGCTGCGCCTGAGTCACGGCCCGGCTGGCGATGCCGGCGGCATGCGCCGCCTGTTGGCTGATGTCGTTGATGGAGCAGCTCAGCTCCTCAGACGCAGCAGCGACACTGTCGACGCTCAGGGAGGCATCTCCGGAGGCCTTTTCAGCGAGGCAAACGCGGTCATTGGTCTGCCGCGACACTGCCGAGAGATCGGATGAGGTCTTCCGCATTTCGCCGGAGGCTTCACCTAGCTCATCGAGTGCCTTGCGCACGAGCCCTTCGAATTCGCCGATGTGGCTCTCCATGGCACGCTGGCGCGTTGCGGCGGCAGCATTGCGCTCGCGCTCCTTGGCTTCGATCTTCAGCTTGTCGACCGCCTGCTGCTTAAATGTCTCCAGCGCGCCCGCCAGTGCGCCGATCTCATCCATCCTGTCTTCGTATCCTGTCTCGACCGAAAGATCGCCGCCCGCGACCTTCAACATGGCATCGCGCATATCATGCAGCGGCTTGATGACACGCCGGCTTACAGCCAGCATCGGACCGACGGCGAGGCAGATGGCCAGAAGCACAAGCACCAGCTGCAGGATCAGCGCGTGCAGCGCGGAAGCGCGCTGAGCGGAAATGTGTTCGCGGGCGCTGTCCAGCGCTGCCTCGGCCACGCCGACCGCAGCGCCAAGCCGAGCGACGCTGAGCGGGCTCCATTCGTTGGCCACCATCTCCGGTTTTTCGCCCGAAGCCAGCGCGTTCACCAGTCGATCGCGCAGGTCCACATACTGCGGATCGAAGTAAGCGCTCTTGTTCTTGGTGATCGCGTCCGAGAGCGCCGCCGGCAGCTGCATGCCGCCGATTGCGACCTCCAGCGCCTTCCAGGCAGCCTCGACGCCGCCGACGAGCTTGACATAAGACAGTTTTGCCTCCGGAGTGACCTTTCCGGCGCCGAGACCGTTGGAAACGAGAATTGATGCGTCGCCCGCCGTGTTGCGCAGCAGCCAAGCCGCCTGTTTGATGATCAGCAATTGGTCGACGGCTGCGTCTTGGTGGTTGATGGAGGCGGCGAGAATTCCAGACACCTTGTCGAGCAATACGACCAGTGTGGTTTCCGTATCCATGTATTCCTTGCCGAGAGCGACACGGCGCGAGGCCTTGGGTTTCGCAATCTCCTGCCAAAATTCCTTCTGCATGCCTCCGAGTGCGCTGAACAGCCGGTCGAATTCGGAGAGCAGCGCCGGCTTCTCGGCGAACTCGATGCTGCCGAGCAGACCGCGTGCACGGGCCATCGCAGGCATCTCCACGTCGTGCAGGTCACGTAGATATTTTTCGATCGCCGGATCCAGCGATTGGTCGTTGTGGATCACCCGGTTCGAGGTGGAGCGGTCGGCCCGCATCCGATCCATCGCCTTGAACATGTCGGCGGATGCGTCAGCGATAATCGCAATGCGGTTGGCGATCTGGAGCCGCTGCCAGGAATCCCAGGCGATGAGCGAGGCCCCGACGACCACGCAGCACGAAGTGGTCAAGATCACGCTTCTCAGCAGTGCGGATACCGTCAAGCGGTTTAGCATGGCGCCCGTCCCCAGTAATCATGAACTCAACCATGGCCCCTGAAATGGGGCGCACGCAAAGCGGGCATTTGCGCGTCGCTCGGCAGCAGTGTCCGGGGCATTTGGCCACAAAAGAGTAAATACTTGGTCGCGGCCGTAGGATTACGGCCGCTCGCACGCAATTTTGCTGGGCGGCCTCGCCCTTTCAGTGGGAAAGAGTTGCCGATTACAATGGGTTGCGTGCATGGAACCCGATGCGAAGCCTCGGCGTTAAGCCTCGTTAACAACTCGCCTGAAGGGGGCTTGCAATGCTGATCGGCGTCCTCGTTACATTCCTGGTCGTCATTCTCGTTCTTTATCTCATCAACATGCTGCCGATGGACGGCCGCGCCAAGCAGATCGCCCGCGTCGTCGTCATCATCATCGGCATCGTCTCGCTGCTGAAATATCTCGCGGTATTCTAGGCGGATCCGGAGCCCGGACCGCAGCTACGGGCCCCACCAGCAAAAAGCCCCGGCATTGAGCCGGGGCTTGGGTTGCGTCGCTCTAGTGCAAGGACTTGAGCCAGGCGTCGACGTCTTGCCGGGCCTGATCCTTGGCGAGGCCGTAGCGCTGCTGGAGCCGGCCCTCGAGCTGTTCGCGGCGTCCCTCGATCACATTGAGGTCGTCGTCAGTGAGCTTGCCCCATTTCTCCTTGGCGGAACCCTTGAACTGCTTCCAATTTCCTTCGATGCGATTCCAGTCCATGACCATCTCCTGAAGGGTTGATGGCCCTACAACGACGGCGATGCGCAGCTGTTCCGCCGCGCGCGGGGACGTTCGCCCGATCGCTCCAGTGGCGTCAGCCCAATGCCTTGGCCTCACGGCGGCGGGCGGTGAGGATGTACTCGGTGTAGCCGTTCGGCTGCTCACGTCCCCTAAAGATGAGATCGCAGGCGGCCTTGAAGGCGACGCCGTCGAAGGCGGGCGCCATCGGCTTGTAGATCGGATCGCTCGCGTTCTGCTTGTCGACGACGACGGCCATGCGCTTGAGCGATTCCATCACCTGCGCTTCGGTGATGACGCCCTGATGCAGCCAGTTGGCGAGGTGCTGGCTGGAGATGCGTAAAGTAGCGCGGTCTTCCATCAGGCCGACATCGTGGATGTCGGGCACCTTGGAGCAGCCGACGCCCTGGTCGATCCAGCGCACGACGTAGCCCAGGATGCCCTGGCAATTGTTGTCGATCTCCTGCTTGACGTCGTCAGGCGCCCAGTTCGATTTCGACACCGGAATGGTGAGGATGTCCGAAAGCTTGGCGCGCGGACCGCCTTTGGTCAATTCCTGCTGGCGCGCAGTCACATTGACCTGGTGATAGTGCAGGGCGTGCAAGGTCGCGGCGGTCGGCGAGGGCACCCACGCCGTGGTGGCGCCGGCCTGCGGATGGGCGAGCTTCTGGGCCAGCATGTCCGCCATCTTGTCGGGCGCGGCCCACATGCCCTTGCCGATCTGGGCGTGGCCGGGCAGGCCACAGGTCAGGCCCATATCGACGTTCCAGTCCTCATAAGCCTTGATCCAGGCCTGCGCCTTCATCTCGTTCTTGCGGATCATCGGACCCGCTTCCATCGAGGTGTGGATCTCGTCGCCGGTACGGTCGAGGAAGCCGGTGTTGATGAACATGATGCGCTTGGAGGTGCGCTGGATGCAGGCCTTGAGGTTGACGGTGGTGCGCCGCTCCTCGTCCATGATGCCGACCTTGAGCGTGTTCTCAGGCAGGCCGAGCATCTTCTCGACGCGGTCAAATATCTCGCAGGTCAGCGACACTTCGTCCGGGCCATGCATCTTCGGCTTGACGATGTAAGCCGATCCCATGCGGCTGTTCTTGACCTTCGAATTGCCCTTGAGGTCGTGAATGGCCAGCAGGCCGGAGACCGCGGCATCGAGCAGGCCTTCGGGAATCTCCTCGCCGTTCTCGTCGAGCACCGCGTCGGTGAACATGTGGTGACCGCAATTGCGCATCAGGAGCAGGCTGCGGCCGTGCAGCTTCACTTCGCCCTTGCCGTCGGGCGTCTTATAGCTGCGGTCGGCATTGAGCGAACGGGTCAGCGTCTTGCCGCCTTTTTCGAAGTCCGCCGATAGCGTGCCGTTCATCAGGCCGAGCGTGTTGCGATAGACCAGCACCTTGTCGTCTGCATCCACGGCCGCGACCGAATCCTCCATGTCGAGGATGGTGGAGACCGCGGACTCCATGATCATGTCGGCAACGCCGGCGGGATCGTCCTTGCCGATCGCGCTGCTGCGGTCGATCTTGAGTTCGACATGCAGGCCGTTGTTGGCGAGCAGCACCGCGGAAGGTGTCGCCGCATCGCCCTGGAAGCCGGCGAACTGCGCGGCGTTCTTCAACGCAGTGGCGTTGCCGCTCTTCAGCTTCACCGCGAGCTGGCCCGCGACGACGCTGTAGGCGGTGACGTCAGTGTGGCTGCCGGTCGCCAGCGGCACGGCGGCGTCCAGGAACGCCTTGGCCTTGGCGATCACCTTGTCGCCGCGCGCCTTGTTGTAGCCCTTGCCGCTCTCCATGGGATCATGCGGGATCGCGTCGGTGCCGTAGAAGGCGTCGTAGAGCGAGCCCCAGCGCGCATTCGCCGCGTTCAGCGCGTAGCGCGCATTGGTGAGGGGCACGACGAGCTGAGGGCCGCAGATGTTGCCGATCTCTTCGTCCACATTGGCGGTCTCGACCTTTTGCGTCGCCGGCTCCGGGACGAGATAGCCGATCTCCTTCAGGAAGGCGGTGTAGGCGTCGAGGTCGAACGCCTTGCCCTTGTGGGCGCGATGCCAGTCGTCGATCTTGGCCTGGAGCTGATCACGGAAGGCGAGCAGCGCGCGGTTCTTCGGTCCCAACTCCCTGATGATGCCTGCAACCCCAGCCCAGAACGCATCCGGCGCGATCCCCGTTTGCGGGGCCGCTTCCCTGGCGATGAAATCGAAAAGGACGGGAGCGATCTTCAATCCGTGGGCGTCGACGCGTTTCATGATGGTCTTTCTTGTTGGAAATGGCTGTTTTTGGCTGCTTTTGACCCGACAGCAGCAAAATGCGCCCACGCGGGGCGGCTTTCGGCGACCTATTAGCCCCAAAATCGCGGCGGTGAGAAGACCCCCGACATCTGTCAAAATGTCAAGCAAGGGTGGATGGCGGCCCCACGCACCGCTGTCATTCCCCGCGAAGGCGGGGAATCCAGTACGCCGCGGCTTCTCCGTATCCCAACGCTGTCTCTGGAATACTGGGTCGCCCGGTCAAGCCGGGCGACGACAGCTGGGACCAGGACAGACTCAAATATTCGCCGCGAGGTCCACGATCTCGTCGAACAGCACGCCGGTTGCCTTCAGCATCTGCTCGATCTCGTCCGCCGCCTCGGCGACCGTTCGCGTCGAGGTGTCGATCACGAGCTCTGCGGCCTCAGGCCGCTCGTAGTCGTTGCCGATACCGGTGAACGACGCAAGCGCGCCGGCGCGAGCTTTCTTGTAGTGGCCCTTGGGATCGCGCCCTTCGCACACCTCCGCCGGCGTTGCGACATGGATCTCGCGGAAGGCGATGTCGGCGATACGGCGCGCGGTGGCGCGGTCCTCGCGGGCGGGGGAGACGGCAGCGACGATGGCGATATGGCCGTTGCGGGCAAGATGCGTCGCGACCTCGGCGAGGCGGCGGATGTTCTCGCTGCGATCGGCGGTCGAAAAGCCGAGATCGCCGTTGAGGCCGGCGCGTAGCGTGTCGCCGTCGAGCAGGATCGGCGAGCCGCCATTGGTGAAGAGACGTCGCTCCAGCGCCTTCGCCAGCGTCGACTTGCCGGAAGCCGGCAATCCGGTGAGCCAGACCACGGCGCCGTTGTGGCGATAGCGCGCGGAGCGCTCGTCGGGCCGCAGCGCGGATTCCACCGGCACGATGTCGACGGGCACGGCGCGCTGGCCGGCATCGACCGACAGCACCAGGCCGCCGCCGGCGATGCGCCCGGACACTTCGATGACGAGGCGGCCGGTGCGCGGGTTCTCGGTGTAGGAATCGACAGCGATCGGGCTCGAAAGCGAAATGTCGATCTCGCCGACATGGTTGCGGCCGATCGCCTTGTTCTCGCGGCTCTCGAGCTCGCCGGGATCCACCGCCTTCTCGATTGCGACCACGCTGGCGCGGCTTTCCTTCGGCCCCGAGCGGACCAGGATCTGATCGCCCTTGGCAAGCGGCTTGTCGTGCAGCCAGAAGATGCGCGCGCGCAGCCGCCGCGTCTCGCGCGGGGCTGCCGTCGCATGCGCGATGATGTCGCCGCGCTCGAGGAACAGCTCACGGTCGAGCGTGATGCCGACCGAGCGGCCTGCGCCCTGACGTCCGGCAATCGGCGTCACCGGCCAGCTCTCGACCGTCTTGATCTTCGCGATCTTGCCGGCCGGCATGATCACGATCTCGTCGCCGGCAATGAGGCTGCCGGATTCGATGCGCCCCGCGACGATGCGGCGGTCGTCGAACTTGTAGATCGCCTGCACCGGCAGCCGCAGCGCCAGCGCCTCCAGCGGCCGCGCCGGCTCGAGCCTATCCAGCGCCTCGACCACGGTCGGGCCCTTGTACCAGGAGATGCGGTCGGTACGTTCGGCGACGCCATCGCCGTCGCGCGCCGAGATCGGGATGATCGCGGTCGGCGTCACGCCGAGGCCGTTGAGATGCGCGGAAATCTCGTCGCTGATTTCGGCGAAGCGTTCCGCGGAGAAGTCGACACGGTCCATCTTGTTGACGACGATCGCGACCTGCTTCACGCCGAGCAGGTGCAGGAGATAGCCATGACGCCTTGTCTGGTCGCGCACGCCTTCGAGCGCGTCGATGATCAGCACCGCGCCGTCGGCCTGCGAGGCGCCGGTGATCATGTTGCGCAGGAATTCGGCGTGACCGGGGGCGTCGATCAGCACGATGTCGCGCGAATTGGTGCGGAAGCGGATCTGCGTAGTGTCGATGGTGATGCCCTGGTCGCGCTCGGTCTGCAGCGCATCGAGCAGGAACGACCATTCGAACGGCATGCCGCGCCGCGCGCTGACGGCCTTGAGCATTTCGAGCTTGCCGTCGGGCAGGCTGCCGGTCTCATGCAAGAGGCGGCCGACCAGCGTCGACTTGCCGTGGTCGACATGGCCGACGATGACGATGCGCACCTGAGGACGCGTGGTGCCGTTGGGCGTGGCCGGCGAAGCGGGGGTGACGATCATGTTCATGCGACGCTCGCGTCCTTGATCAGAGATAGCCGGCGACGCGCAGGCGCTCGAAAGCGTCCTCGGTCTCATGGTCGAGCGCGCGGCCCGCGCGCTCCGGTACCTTGGTCTGCTCGAGCTCGGCCAGGATCTCGTCGATGGTCGACGCGGTCGAGGCGACCGGATTGGTGATGTCCTGATCGCCCAGCGAGCGATAGCGCTTGCCGTCCTTGGCGAGATACAGCGGGATGATCGGGATGTTCTCGCGCTTGGTGTAGGCCCAGATGTCGGCCTCGGTCCAATGCAGGATCGGGTGGATGCGCAAATGCGCGCCCTGCGGCGGCGAGGCGTTGAAATGATCCCAGAATTCCGGCGGCTGGTCGCGAACGTCCCAATTGCCTTCGAGGCCGCGCGGCGAGAACACACGCTCCTTGGCGCGGGTTGCTTCCTCGTCGCGGCGAATGCCGGCGATCAGGCCGTCAAAACCGTATTTGGCCAGCGCCATCTTGAGACCTTCGGTCTTGCGCGCGGCGGAACGGGCGGCTGGCGGCAGCGTTGGGTCGACGGCATCGATGGGCGGGCAGGGCTCGACGCGCAGATCGAGCTCCCATTCCTTCCCGTAATGATCGCGGAAGCGATACATCTCCGGAAACTTCTTGCCGGTATCGACATGGAGCGCCGGAAACGGCAGCCGGCCGAAGAACGCCTTGCGCGCCAGCCAGATCATGACGTTGGAGTCCTTGCCGAGCGACCACAGCAGGGCGATCTTCTTCAGGCGGCCAAAGGCCTCGCGGAAAATGTAGATGCTCTGCGCTTCGAGTTGGTCGAGATGGTCCATGCTGGGGGCGCTCAGTTCGACGGGATTTTGCTCGAACACGGGAGTCCGGAAATCCCGTTCATCTGCACCGGAATCGGTCCTGAGAAGATGCATCTCTGCCACTTTGCGTTTGGAGGCGAAAATTCTATAGTTGCGGTGCAGAAGAGAAGAAAAAATTTTCTCTTTGCGCGCTCGAAACGACACATATATAGAAAATAATTCCAGTCAACCCCGGATGTGGGGGGAAGCGAGTATCGCATGCGGTTCTTGCCGGTGTTTCTCGATCTCAAAGCCGGTCCGGTGGTCCTCATCGGCGCGGGCGAGCTTTTGCGCGCGAAATTGCGCGTGCTTGCTGCGGCCGGCGCGCGCATCCGCGTGCATGCGATCGACCGCAATCATGAGCTGGGTCTGAACTCCGACGACGCGGCGCGTGTCGAAATCGCGACGGGCGATCCGCTGACGGCCGATCTTGCTGGTGTCATCGCCATCGTCTGCGCAGGCGCTGGCGATGTCGGCGTGGCGATGTCGGCGCGGGCGAAGTCGCTCGGCCTGCCCGTCAATGTCATGGACGATCTCGACCATTCCAGCTTTATCTTCCCGGCGATCGTCGATCGCGGCGATGTCGTGGTTGCCGTCGGCACTGGCGGCACCTCGCCGGTGGTGGCGCGGCGGGTGCGCGAGAAGATCGAGGCGCTGTTGCCCGCGCGCATCGGCGAGCTCGCCGAGTTCATCGGCGGCTTCCGCAAATCCATCAACGAGCGTATCGCCGAGTTTCCGCTGCGCCGCCGCTTCTGGGAGCGTGTGATCGACGGTCCGATCGGGGCCTCCGTGCTCGCCGGCCGCAAGGACGAGGCGGACGCGGCGCTCAAGGCTATTTCCGATCCCTCCGCGTTCGCGCGTGTCGATAAGCCGGAAGGCTCGGTCGCGCTGGTGGGCGCCGGTCCCGGCGACCCCGACCTTCTCACCATCAAAGCGCTACGCGCGTTGCAGGACGCCGACATCGTCTTCCATGACGAGCTGGTCTCGCCGGAAATCCTCGACCGCATCCGCCGCGATACCACGCGCGTTGCCGTCGGTCGCCGCGTCGGCAAGCCCGGCATCGGCCAGGACGCCATCAACAGGCGCATGATCGAGGCCGCGCAAGCCGGCCAGCGCGTCGTGCGGCTGAAGGGCGGTGATCCCTTCGTGTTCGGCCGCGGCGGCGAAGAGGTCGAAGCGCTGCGCGCCGCAGGCGTCGCTTATTCGATCATTCCCGGCATCACCGCCGGGCTCGGCGGTGCCGCCGATTTCGAGGTGCCGCTCACCTACCGCCATGAAGCAACCCGCATCACCTTCCTCACCGCGCACAAGGCGCGCGATGCCGAGAGCGTTGATTGGTCGACGCTGACCGACACCAGGATGACTGTCGTGGTCTACATGGGTATGACAGCGGCGCCCGCCGTTCGCGCCGGTCTCTTTGCGGCCGGACGCTCGCCGGAAACACCGGTCGGCGTGTTCGCCCGCGTCACGCGGCCCGATGCGCAAGGCGCGATCGGCACGCTGCGCGATCTGCCCGAGCTCGTGCGGCGGACCAATGCCGGTCCCGCCATCCTCATCATCGGCGACGTGGTCCGGCATGCCGGCTCGCTTCGCCGCCAAACTTCACAGCAAATCATCTCTGACCTACTGGATGCAGCCGAATGACCTCTCCGCTTGAACAGAAGAAGATCAAAATCGCCGGCCCCTCGGTCGTCACCGCCAACCGCACCTGGGACGGCATTGTGGTGTACCGCACGGCCGCCAAGAGCTGGTCCGCAGACCTCTCGGAAGCTGCGATCGTGCGCAACTCCGACGAGGCCAAAGCGTTGCTTGCCGAATCCGCGGCCGATGACGTCGGTGCGGTCGGTCCCTATATCGCCCCGGTGCAGGTCGGCGCGGACGGCAAGGTCGAACCCGGCAATCTTCGCGAACAGATCCGCCGCACCGGTGTGACCATCGGACAGCCGGCCCAGGTTTAAGGCACTCTCTTATGTATGCTTACGACGAAATCGATCGCACGCTCGTCAACGAGCGCGTCTCGGAATTCCGCGACCAGGTGAAGCGCCGCCTCTCCGGCGAGCTCACCGAGGACGAGTTCAAGATGCTGCGCTTGCAGAACGGCGTCTATCTGCAACTGCATGCCTACATGTTCCGCGTTGCGATTCCCTACGGAACACTGGCGACGAAGCAATTGCGGGCGCTCGCCCATGTCGCACGCAAATATGACCGCGGCTACGGCCATTTCACCACGCGGCAGAACATCCAGTTCAACTGGATCAAGCTCGCCGAGCTGCCGGATGCGCTGGAAGATCTTTCCAAGGTCGGCATCCATGCGATGCAGACCTCCGGCAACAACATGCGCAATGTCACCTCCGATCAGTGGGCCGGCGTCGCGCCCGGCGAGATCGAGGATCCCCGCATCTGGTCCGAGCTGATCCGCCAGCACACCACGCTGCATCCGGAATTCTCGTTCCTGCCGCGCAAGTTCAAGATTGCGATCACTGCATCGGATCACGATCGCGCCGCGATCAAGATTCACGACATCGGTCTGCGCCTGATCAAGAACGAGAAGGGCGAGACCGGCTTTGAGGTTCTGGTCGGCGGCGGCCTCGGCCGTACGCCCTTCATCGCCAAGACCATCAAGCATTTCGTGCATGGCCGCGATATCCTGAGCTATATCGAGGCGATCCTGCGCGTCTACAATCAGTACGGCCGCCGCGACAACATCTACAAGGCGCGCATCAAGATCCTGGTGCACGAGCTCGGCATCGAAAAATTCTCGCGCGAGGTCGAGGAGGAGTGGCAGCACATCCGCAACTCCTCGCTCCAGATCGACGACGAGGTGATCGAGGACATCCGCTCGCGCTTCACCTATCCGGCTTACGAGAAGCTGCCGCACATGCCGGACGAGCTGCGTCAGGCCGCAGCCGATCCTGATTTCGAGGCATGGCGCAAGAACTCGGTCGCCCCGCACAAGGTCCAGGGCTACTCCATCGTCACCATCTCGCTGAAGCCGATCGGGAAGCCTCCGGGCGATGCCACCGCCGAGCAGATGGATGCACTGGCCGATCTCGCCGACAAATATTCCTTCGGCGAAATCCGCGTCGGCCACGAGCAGAACCTGGCGCTGCCGCATGTCGCCAAGCGCGACCTGCCGGCGCTGTGGAAGGCGCTCGACAAGCTTGACCTTGCCACGCCCAACGTCAATCTGATCACCGACATCATCGCCTGCCCCGGGCTCGACTATTGCTCGCTGGCGAATGCGCGCTCGATCCCGATCGCGCAGGAGCTGACGCGGCGCTTCGCCAATCACGAGCTCGCCAATTTGATCGGCCGGCTCCACATCAACATCTCCGGCTGCATCAATGCTTGCGGCCATCACCATGTCGGCCATATCGGCATTCTCGGCGTCGAGAAGAACGGCGAGGAGGTCTACCAGATCACCATCGGTGGCCGTGCCGACGAGAGTGCCGCGCTTGGCAATCTGATCGGTCCCGGCGTCAAGTTCGACGAGGTCGCCGACGTCGTGGAGGATATCGTCGAAGCCTATCTGGCGCTGCGCGAGCGGCCGGAAGAGCTTTTCATGGACACGGTGAAGCGCCTTGGCGTCGAGCCCTTCAAGGAGCGCGTCTATGCCACTCGTTAACGGCGGAAAGATCGCCGACGACAGCTTCGTCAAGCTGGCCGTCGACACGCCGCTGCCCGAGGGCGGCGACATCCTGGTCCCGGCCGAGCGCTTTGTCGGCGAAGCGGAGGCGTTGCTCAAGCGCGCCGGCAAGGTCGGCGTGATCTGGCCGAACAATCGCGACATCGACGAGCTCGTGCCGTATCTCGGCAAGGTTGCCGCGATCGCGCTGGTGTTTCCGACCTTCCGCGACGGCCGTGCCTATAGCCAGGCGCGGCTGCTGCGGGAGCGTTACAACTACCGCGGCGAGTTGCGTGCCACTGGCCAGGTGCTGCGCGATCAATTCGTGTTCATGCTGCGTGCCGGCTTCGATTCCTTCGAGGTCAAGAAGCAGGCGGACGCGGAGGCCTTCATGCAATCTGCAAAACGCTATTCGGTGTTCTACCAGCCGACCGGCGACGGCCGGATCACGGCGCTGCATCGGCGCATGCAGCTGCGTCATTCCGAGGGTGTCGGCACGTGAACGCGATCGCACCTCAGGTCTCGTCTGTTTCCACGCTGCCGTCGGCAATTGAGCTCGATCGCGCGTTGCGCGATGCCTCTCCCGCGGAGGTGATCGCTGCCGCGCTCAAGGCGGTCGGCCGCGACAAGCTCGCGCTGGTGTCGTCGTTCGGCACGGAATCGGCGACTCTGCTGAAGGTCATGGCCGACGTCGATCCGGCGATCCCCGTGATCTTCCTCGACACCGGCTGGCTGTTCGAGGAGACGCTGGCCTATCGCGATACGCTGATTGCGGCGCTGGGCTTGAAGGACGTCCGCTCGATCAAGCCGGCCGAGGAAACGCTGTCGCGAGAGGATCCCGATCGCGACCTCTGGTTCTCCGATCCCGATGCCTGCTGCCGTATCCGCAAGGTCGAGCCGCTGGCGCGTGCGCTCAAGCCGTTCTCCGCGTGGCTCAACGGTCGCAAGCGCTTCCAGGGCAACACCCGCGCCGAAATTCCCGTGGTCGAGGACGACGGCGCGCGGTTGAAGTTCAATCCCTTTGCCAACGTGTCGCGCGAGGAACTCGAAGCGATTTTCGTCGGCGCCAAATTGCCGCGCCACCCGCTCGCGGCATCCGGTTTTCGCTCGGTGGGGTGTATGCCTTGCACGAGCAGAACAGCCGAAGGCGAGGATGAGCGCGCCGGCCGTTGGCGCGGCCGTGCCAAGACAGAATGCGGCATCCACACGATGAAGGCTTCGTAGCCCGCCTGGGCCGCATCCGGCGCGTCGTTTCGCTGATAGTCTACACCGGGCGCGTCAAGAGCCGTCGTCCGGCGACACCACCGGCCTCGAGCGCCCGCCGTTACCGCATATTTGCGGACGTCTGAGCTGCCGTGACGGGTCGAATTTTCCTCAAAATTCACCTTTCAGCCATTGTTGGTATGCAACAACGGCCCCTCATTTTGGGGGCCCCGATCCATGCGCGCTGCGGCCGCGATCCTTCTTACTTTGCTTCTCGCCGGCTGCGCCGGCAATGAAGCGCCGGTCCAGCAGCCGTCGATGTATGCCGACATGTCGGTCCCGGGCGCCAGGCTCGATGCGCCGGCCGCCGCGATCATGATCTCGCAATATCGCCAGAACAACGGCCTCGGTACCGTCGAGATCGATCCCGAATTGATGCGGCTCGCCGAATCCCAGTCCAATGCCATGGCGGCGGCCAACAAGATGGATCACGACGTCCGCGCGCCCTTGGGCAAGCGGCTCAATGCCGGCGGCTATCCGGCGACTGTGGCGGTCGAGAACATCTCGGCTGGCTATCACACGTTGGCGGAAGCGTTTTCCGGCTGGCGCGACTCGCCTCCGCACCGCGCCAACATGCTCAAGAGCGGTGTCACAAAATTGGGCATAGCGGCGAGCTATGCTCCAGGCACCAAATACAAGGTGTTCTGGACCATGATCCTGGCCTCGACAGACCCCCGATAAGCCAGACTTGATCCCGGGATGCATTGACGCCGCGGCAGACTGTCGCCACGGTGGCTTGCCTTTTGCGATTGTTTGTTAATGTCCCCCGCATGACCGATCATAGCCCGGAACTCGCAACAGTCCCCGCGAAGGCGCAGCGCGTCCTGGTTCTCCAGGGCGGCGGCGCGCTCGGCTCGTATCAGGCCGGCGCCTATCAGGCGCTGTGTCATTTCGATTTCGAGCCCGAATGGGTCGCCGGTATCTCGATTGGTGCGGTCAACGCTGCCATCATCGCCGGTAATGAGGGCCACACCCGCGTCAAGCGGCTCAAGGAATTCTGGGAGATGGTCTCCAAGCCGGTGCCGTGGAAGCCGGTCGGCAAGGGCAACCACAGCCGCGAGCTGTTCAATTCCACCAGCGCTGCGCTGATCGCGACCTTCGGCGTGCCCGGCTTCTTCGTCCCGCGCATCCCGCCGGCGCCGCTCTGGCCGCCGGGCAGCCCGCAGGCCGAGAGCTATTACGACACCGCGCCGCTGAAGAAGACGCTGGAGCGGCTGGTTGATTTCGATCGCATCAACGATCTCAAGACCCGCTTGTCGGTCGGCGCGGTCGGCGTCACCTCCGGCAACTTCAAATATTTCGACAATTACGAGTTCAAGAAGCTCGGCAAGAAAATCGGCCCGGAGCACATCATGGCCTCCGGCGCGCTGCCGCCGGGCTTTCCGTCGGTCGTCATCGACGGCGAGCATTACTGGGACGGCGGCATCGCCTCCAACACGCCGCTCGACTTCGTGCTCGATGCCGAGGTCGATCGCGACCTGCTGATCTTCCAGGTCGATCTGTTCAGCGCACGCGGCGACCTGCCGACCTCGCTGCTCGAGGCCACCGAGCGCGAGAAGGACATCCGCTTCTCCAGCCGCACCCGGATGAACACCGACAAGAACAAGCAGGTGCACAACGCGCGCCGGGCCGTGCGTGACCTGATCGGAAAATTGCCGGATTATCTCAAGAACGACCCGTCCGTCGAATTCCTCGCCAAGGTGTCACGCGAAAGCACTGTGACCGTGGTGCACCTGATCTATCGCAGCAAGAATTACGAATCCTCGTCCAAGGACTACGATTTCTCGCATGTCGCCATGGTCGAGCATTGGGAAAGCGGCGTGCGCGACGTGCATGTGTCGATGCGCCACAAGGACTGGCTCGAGAAGCCGCAGTCCGGCGAGACCATGGTGACCTACGACCTCACGGGGGACGTCACCCCGCCAAAAAGGAGCGAATAATATGGGTACTCTGTCAGGCAAGAACGCCGTCGTAACAGGTTCGACCAGCGGCATTGGCCTTGCCTATGCGCGTGCGTTCGCGGCGGCCGGCGCCAATGTCGTCATCAACGGCTTCGGCTCGCCGGAGGATATCGAGAAGGAGCGCGCGAAGATCGAGGCCGATTTCGGCGTCAAGTCGGTCTACTCGCCCGCCGACATGACCAAGCCGGCCGAAATCGCCGGAATGATTGCGCTCGGCGAGACGTCGTTCGGTTCGGTCGACATCCTCGTCAACAATGCCGGCATCCAGTTCGTCTCGCCGATCGAGCAATTCCCGCCCGAGAAGTGGGACCAGATCATCGCGATCAACCTGTCCTCGGCCTTCCATGCCATCCGCGCCGCCGTGCCCGGCATGAAGAAGAAGGGCTGGGGCCGCATCATCAACACCGCCTCGGCGCACTCGCTGGTCGCCTCGCCGTTCAAGTCGGCCTATGTGTCGGCCAAGCACGGCATCGCCGGCCTGACCAAGACCGTGGCGCTGGAAGTCGCGACGCACAAGATCACCTGTAACTGCATCAGCCCCGGCTATGTCTGGACGCCGCTGGTGGAGAAGCAGATCCCGGACACGATGAAGGCGCGCAACCTCACGCGCGAGCAGGTCATCAACGACGTGCTGCTCGACGCCCAGCCGACCAAGGAGTTCGTGACATCCGAGCAGGTCGCAGCGTTGGCGCTGTTCCTGTGCAGCGACGACGCTGCGCAGATCACCGGCACCAATCTGTCGATCGACGGCGGCTGGACCGCGGAGTAACGGCGGCGATGTCGTAGCCGTAGGATGGGCAAAGGCGCATTTGCGCCGTGCCCACCACCTCTTCCGCGATTGAAAAGAAACGGTGGGCACGCTTCGCTTTGCCCACCCTGTACACCGAGAAGGTGGCGGCCGCTTTCCCTCTAATGCGTCCAGGCCAGAGCCGTCACGATCGCGGACTGCAAGTTCAATTCCGCGAACATGATCTTGCCGGCGACCACGACGAGGACGCTGGCGAGCGCCACGCGCAACACCGTCTCCGGCACACGCGTCGCGCTGTAGCTGCCGAGAATGATGCCGGGCAGCGAGCCCAGCAGCAGCACGCCCATCAGGCCCCAGTCGACCGAACCGAGCATCCAGTGTCCGATGCCGGCCACCAGCGTCAGCGGCACCGCGTGCGCGATGTCGGAGCCGACGATGGTCGCCATCGGCAGGCGCGGATAGAGCAGCAGCAGCACCGTCACGCCGACGGCACCGGCGCCGACGGACGAAATCGAAACCAGCACGCCGAGCACGATGCCGGTGACGACGGTCGCAATCACCGTGGTGCGCTCATCGACCTGCTCCATGCGCCTCCGATAGCGCTCCATCATCGACTTGCGGAAGATCAGCGATGTGGCAGTCAATATCAGCGCAAAGCACAGCACCAGATTGACCAGGTTGCGCTGGGCATCGCCCCTGAGATCGAGCTTCCACAGCACCAGCAGCGTCAGCGCGCTCGCGGGAATGCTGCCGCAGGCAAGCCGCAGCACCGCCGGCCAGTGCACGCTGCGCGACCAGCCATGCACCACGCTGCCGCCGGTCTTGGTGGCGGCGGCATAGAGCAGGTCGGTGCCGACGGCGGTGGTCGGGTGGATGCCGAATAGCAGGATCAGCAGTGGCGTCATCAACGAGCCGCCTCCCACGCCGGTCAGCCCGACAAGCAGGCCGACGCCAAATCCCGAAGCGACGTAGAGCGGATCAATCATGGTCAGGGAATCTAGGTTTATCTCATCAGTTGGGCAATACGACCTAGAATAAACCCTCCCAGGGGCGCAACCTGTTGGATGGAATAAGAAAAATTGTGCTGCGAGCCAGATATGAGGAGGCGTTTCGCTTCGTTCCCGGGCATCCAGCGAAAGACACGTTCCTCGGCATCGCAGGCGCGTAGCGCTTATTTTCCAAACGCCAGCACGTGCAGGCCCAGCCGCTGCCGCACGATCCAGAACAGCAGCACGGTCTCGAAGGTGAGCGAGATCGAGGTCGCAGCCGCGGCGCCGTGGCCACCGAAGCGCGGCACCAGCGCGATGCAGAGCACGACGTTCATCACGAAGGCGAGCGCGTAAGCCAGTGCGCAGATCTTCTGCTGGCCGAGCATGTTGAGCAGCCGCTCCATCGGGCCAATCGCCGCGCGCACCACAAGACCGATCGCGGCGATGAACATGATGTCGTAGCCGACAACGAATTGCGGTCCGAACAGCCAGAGCAGCGGCTTGCCGAGTACGAGCAGCACGGCGGTCGCGGCCAGCGACGGCCAGAACGTCCAGTTGATGGCGTGCGCGACATAGGCCGACAGCCGCGCCTTGTCGCCGCTTGCGTTGTATTCGGCAAACCGGTGCGCGGTCGTTGCCGACATCGCGTAGTGAATGAAGGATACCAACGCCAGCGTTTTTACCACCGCGAAGTAGACGCCGACCTCGTCGGAGGGACGGAATTGCTGCAGCACCAGCACGTCGGTGTAGGACAGCAGCAGGTAGAAGCTTTCGACCAGCAGGATCGGCAGCGAAACGGCCAGCCAGCCGCTGACGTCGTAGGCCTTGGGCCCGGCCTCGATATGATCGGCGAGCTTGCGGTTCAGCACCACCATCTGCCCGGTCATCGCGATCCACACGGCGCCGGCGCTCGCGACCATCGCGGCAACCGCGCCGAGATGATAGCCGAGCAGGAAAGCGCAGGCCGTGATGCCGATGATCAACGCCTGGCGGATGATGAATTGCGGCATCAGGCCGAGCTGCATCCAGTCATGCGAGCGCGCGATGCCGTCCTGGGTGTTGGCGACGACGAAGGCCGGTAGCGTCATGCAGCCGATATAGAGCGGCAGCTGCTCGGCCGGATTGATCGAGGGCGAGAGCAGCTTGACGATGCCGGCAAGCGCCAGCGACACCAGCGTCGAGACGGAAAAGGTCAGCCAGCGGCTGCCGGAGAGAAAGCCGCGCAGCAGCGCGTGGTCACCGCTGGCGCGATATTCCGGAATGATCTTTTGCGCGGAAGCGGAGATGCCGAAATCCATCATGCTGCCGAGCAGCAGCACCCAGGTCCAGACATAGACATAGATGCCGTAGTCGGACGTCCCCATCCAGCGCGCCAGTAGCACCTGGGAGAGATAGGCGAGGCCCGCGCTGATGACGCGGATGATGAAGATGGTGCCGGCCAGCCGCCGCGTCAGCGAGGCCTCACTCGAGCCGCCCGTCAGCCTGGCGCGCAGCCGCCCGATCAGCCCGGCCGGCCCGGTCGTTGCGGGTTCTGCGTCCATCACGGCCAATTCGAAAAGTCCCCAAGCGTCCCGCATTCCGCGGCGCCCTGGGAATTAGCAACCATTCGTTAAGATTAGGTTGGGTGGACGTCTGTCCTCGCTGTCGTCCCGAATCTGCGCTCCGCTCCGCTTTGCTGGTCCGGGACGACAGCTGAGAGTGAAGCGACAGCTCGGCTCACTCCAAATTCGTATTGAACTCGTACGACTTCTCCGGCCCGACCAGCGTGAACTTCAGCGCTGCGCCGTCGGGCTTGACGCCTGGCGGCAGTCCGTCGAGCTCGAAGGAAAAGCGCTTCACGCCGGGCGGGCTGTGCTCGACGGGATCAGGAATCGGCAGCGACCAGTCCGGCGTCGGGCCTTCCACGAACAGATTGACCTTGCTGTTCTCGGGCGCAACGACATCCACCACCACTTTCTTGGGGCCGTCGCGCCTCACGTCGCGGATGGTCAGAGGATTGGGATCTCCGATATTGGCTGGCTTCGGCACGGTGTCGAGTGCCGTGCGCAGATTGGCGTCTTCAGTCGAGGCGACGTTGTTGAAGCCGAGCTCGACATTGGCGTCGACGGGTATGCAGAGCTTTTCACAAACCGCGTAATTGATCTCGGCGCGCAACGTCACCGGCTTGTCCGCAGCCTTGGGGACGATACGCAAGGGCAGCACGATCTGGTCGTGATAACCGATCGAATGACCGCCTGCGCCGTCCTCAAACTTTTGCGGTGCCGGCCACATCACTGTCACCGCTTCGACATTGTCCGACTTGGAAAAGTCGAACCGTGGCGGAACACCGGAATCGCCCGGCATGCGCCAGTAGGTCTTCCAGCCAGGCTGAAGCTGGAACGCGATACCGCCAAGCAGCACCGTACCGCTGCGCGATCCCGCCAGCAACCGCACCGCGGAATGTCCGTCGCGCTGCCACGGCGAGGCGTCGTCGGCACGGGCACCCATCGCCAATGACGACGCAAGCAGGGTTGTCGCGATGCCAAGCGCCGCAGTCAGGGGAACTCTTGTCAGCATGGAACGTCTTTACAGGGTCGCGTCGCGGCAAACCATTGAATTGCTTGTGATGGATGCACTTGAATGCACCTGAATCAAGTCTCCGAAACCCTTGATTTGACAGCTGCCCGGCCCGACATCAGGATAGGAATTGAAACCGGAGTGCTTCACCGATGGCTCCCACAGGCAAAAGGACGGGCGAAAGCACCCGCGGCGCGGGCCCAGCGTTTCCCAATTCGGCCGGTTATCTCGACGGCCGGCTCCTGATCGCGATGCCGGTGATGGGCGATGAGCGCTTCGAGCGCTCGGTCATCTATCTCTGTGCGCATTCGGCCGAGGGCGCGATGGGCATCATCGTCAATCATCCGGCCGGCAGCATCGATTTTCCCGAGCTGCTGGAGCAGCTCGGCATCGTCAGGAAGGGCGAGCATATCAAGCTGCCCGAGAATGCCGAAAGCATGAAGGTGCTGCGCGGCGGCCCGGTCGATACCGGCCGCGGCTTCGTGCTGCATTCCAGCGACTTCTACATCGAGAACGCGACCCTGCGGATCGACGACGGCGTCTGTCTCACTGCCACCGTCGACATCCTGCGCGCGATTGCCAACGGCTCCGGCCCCAAGCACGCCATTCTCGCCCTTGGTTACGCCGGATGGGCGCCGGGCCAGCTCGAGACCGAGATCCAGAGCAATGGCTGGCTGCATTGCGATGCGGATGCGGATCTGATCTTCGGCGACGACGTCGACGAAAAATACGGCCGCGCCTTGCGCAAGATCGGCATCGATCCCGGGATGCTGTCGAACGAGGCGGGGCACGCGTAGCTCTGGCTCGGCGCTCTTGGCCCGGTCTCCCCGGTCGCGCATCACCCTCGCTGTCGCCGTAGCGTCTGCTGTCGTCCCGGACAAGCGCGCGCAGATCCGGGACCCATACTCCCAGGAGGAGTTTGAGGCAGGTTGTTCACCACGAGCCTTCGCCAAACCACTTCCTGTGGCTATGGGTCCCGGATCGGCACGCGCCTAAGGGCGCGCTTGTCCGGGACGACAGCAGTGTATGACGCGCGCTACTCCGCCGCCTGCTGCTGCACCGTCGGCTCCGTCCCCGCCACCGTCGCCCGGCGCATATCGCGGGGCTGCGACTGGTCGTAGCGGCGGACGCGGTGCATGGTCTGGCGGTTGTCCCACATCACGAGATCATGCAGCCGCCATTTGTGAACGTAGACGAACTCAGGCTGTGTCGCATGCTCGTTGAGGTCGCGCAGCAAAAGCCGTCCTTCCGGCACGCTCATGCCGACGACCTTGCCGGCATGCGACGAGAGATAGAGCGACTTGCGGCGATGCACGGGGTGGGTCCGTACCAGCCGTTGCAGCACCGGCTTGAACATCGCCTTCTCTTCGTCCGTGTACTCGGTGAAGCCGAGCGATCCCCGCGAATACATCAGCGAGTGCTCGCAGACGAGATCCTCGATCTCGGCCTTGGTCTCGTGGTCGAGCGCATCATAGGCTGCGCGCATGTCGGCGAATTCGGTGTTGCCGCCTTTCGGGTTCACCACGCGCGCCGACAGCAGCGAGAACTTTGCCGGGACCGGGCGGAACGAGCTGTCGGAATGCCATAGGCAGTTGCCGAGGTTGAACAGATGCGAGCGGCTGTCTTTTGCGAGCGGCCTGCCGTCCTTGCCGAGATTGGAGACGTCGTTGAGGCCGGACTGGAGCCGGTAGTCCTTCTCTTTCGTGACCGTGCCGCCGCGTGCATCCTCGCGCTGACCGAAGTTCAACGCAAAGGCCATCTGCTGCTCGTCGGTGATATCCTGATCGTGGAAGACGAGAACCGCGTATTGGTCCATGGCGGATTCGACCTCGCGGGCCTGATCCGGTGTGAGCGGCTTTCGCAGGTCGAGACCGGAAACCTCGCCGACAAAATGCTTCTGAAGCTGCCGGATGGCAATCGTCATGGCGTCTCTCCCGCGAACCGCAAGCGGTTGGTCCCGCTCTGTTGTCGGAAAAAGCTACTCCCGCAACAGGCGTTGTCAACGCTGGTCGCGCATGGCTCTTACGCGTTTCGGGCCATCAACCCGCCATCGCTGTTTCCTCGTGGTCTCTTGTTTCTTGTTATGAGATGGACAAGGCTGGCATCGATCCGCAGAGGTCAAACAAGCAAAACAAAATGCGAGGCCCGCGATGGCGAACGAGCTCGATTTCTCAGGCAGGCACGTGCTGGTCGTGGGCGGCTCCAGCGGTATCGGCAACGGCATCGCGCAAGCCTTTCGCACCAGGGGCGCGCAAGTTGCGGTGTGCGGCACGCGTGCCCGGCCCACGGACTATTCGGCGGAGGACGGCTCCGATCTCACCGGTCTCGCTTATGCGCAACTGGACGTCAGCAACGCGAGCGCGATCGAAGCCTTCAGACCGTCGTTCGACCGGCTCGACATTCTGGTGCTGGCGCAGGGCGCGGTGATCTATCGTCGCGGCGAGTTCGAGATGGCGGGCTTTCGCAAGGTCGTCGAGGTCAATCTGATGAGCCTGATGGCGTGCGCGACGCGGTTTCATTCCATGTTGCGGGATTCCAGAGGCGCGCTGATCATGGTGTCCTCGACGGCAGCCTATCATTCGACCATGGGCAATCCCGCCTATAACGCCTCGAAGACCGGCGCGGTCGGATTGACGCGGACGCTGGGAGAGGCTTGGGCCGAGGACGGCATCCGCGTCAACGGCATCGCGCCCGGTCTCGTCGACACCAAGATGACCAAGGTGACGACCGACAATCCCAAGCGGCTCGAAGGTGCATTGTCGCGCATTCCGCTGCGGCGATTGGGCACGCCCGCTGACATGGCGGGCGCGGCGCTGTTCCTGGCCTCGCCGCTGTCCTCTTACATCATCGGCCAGACGCTGGTCGTCGACGGCGGGCTCATTCTCTGAGGGAATTGCAAGGAACCGCGCTGCTTCTGATCGGTTACTTCGGCTGATCACCGAGGAGGATTATCATGGACGCGGATCGGATCATTGGATCGGCCAAGGAAATGGCAGGCGGCGCGGAAGGCACCGTGGGCGAGATGGCGGGGGATGCAAAAACGCAGGCCTCAGGCAAGGCGCGTGAAGCCGCGGGTACCGTGCAGAACCTGTACGGCCAGGCGAAGGACGCGGCGCGTGAAGCCGCAGACAGCGCCACCAGCTACGCCAAGGATGCCTATGAGGCGAGCGGCGATACGTTCCGCGACGGCACGCAGGCCATCGCGCGCAAGGTGCAGGACAATCCGCTCGGCGCGCTGCTGGTCGCCGGCGGCATCGGCTTTGCGCTCGCGCTGTTGATGTCACGCCCCGTACGTCGCCCGCCACCCTCGCGCTGGCGCTATTACGGCTAGTCGCCGCTGCGTCATTCCGGGTTCGCGCTTTGCGCGCCCCGGAGTGACACCTGAAATCAACTCAGCAAATTACCGGAACATCTCCGCCGAACGCCCGACATTGGCCGGCGGACGTGGAATTGCGGGATTGGGATTCGGGTTGCGCGGCGCCGGCGCCAGTTGACGCGGCGCCGGCTGCGGCGAGCCGAAGCCGAAGAAATCGCGCAATGAGGGCGTGGCCTGGGCCGGCTGCTGCGGCGGCGGCGGCTTCTTCGGCGCGAGCTTGGGCGGCGCGATCGCAGCGGCCGCAGCCGGCGTGCCGGGAGCCGCGGCTCCACCGTCAGGCGTCGTCGCTGCAAGAGGGGTATCGCCCTTGGCCTGTTCGCGGCCGACTTCGCGGCGCGGCCAGGAATAATCATCGGCACGGCCTGCGGGCGCAGCCAGGGGCTCGCCCTTCACCAGCGTCCGGGCTGCGAGCGCATCGACGGCGGCGGGGCGGGTGCCCGGTCCACCCAGCAATTGATCGGTCGAGATCGAGGCCGCAACCAGCGGCACGATCGGGCCCGCCAGCGGCCGCGGTGCCGGCTTGCCGGGCTCGGCGCTGGTGTCCGGCGTCGCCGGCTCGCTCGGCAGCGCGATCGGGCCGGAGCGTCCCGCCAGCAGGCGCGTGATCTCGCGCTCGACATAATGCGCAAGCTTGCGCGCGCCGGCCTTGGTGAAATAGACGCCGTCCCCGCTGCGCAGCTGGCGGATCTGACCTTCGAAGTCCGGGCCCTTCTGCAGAAAGCGGCCGGCTTCGTCGACAAAGCCGTCCCAGACGTCGACATAGGTGATGCCGGCTTTGGCCGCGCCTTCGCGATAGAGCGAATCCAGGAACAGCATGTCCGCGGTGCCCTTCTGACCGCGGATCGCGGGCAGGCCGACCCACAGCACTGGCACGCCCTTGGCTTTGAGGATGCCCGCGAGTTCCTCGATCTTCTTGCCGTAGAGCTCGACCCAGCGCTCGTCGCGGAATTCATAGAGGCCATTTGGGTTACGCGCGGTCTTCTCGGGCGCGGCCGCGGGCGCATCGGCGTTATCGGCATCGTCCTGCGGCAGGTCGGTATCAACAGGCTTGTCGTCGGGCTTGGCCGCTGTATCCGGTTTGGTATCGCCCGGCTTTGCGTCACCTTTTCCTTGCGGCTTGGCGTGCGCGCCCTTGTCGTTCTTCTTGTTGTCCTTGTCGGACGCCTTATCCGGCGCAGCTTCACGAATCGCGATGCGGTCGTTGAGGCCGAGCATGACGACGATGATGTCGGGCTTCTCGGTCTCCAGAATGCCCTTCGCAGCGGCCGCCCAATCGGAGGGCTCACCCTTCGGCTGGTACCTGATCAGGCCGGACGTGGTCCGGTGCTTGCGGATCACGCCCATGTCGGGCTGCTCGGCGTAGGCGTCTTCCAGGCCGTAGGCGAGCCAGTCGGCCATGGCGTCGCCGATCACCAGCACGTTCTTGTCGGGAATGGTGTCGCGCTTGGCGGGCGCCGGCGCGCGCGAAAAATCCTGCCGCGGTGCCTGCGGCTGCTGCTGCTGGAATGGCGCGAAGAAATCGCCGCCGAACCAGCCGCCACCACGATGCGGCGGCGGTGCCGACCGCTGCGGCGGCCCGCCAAAGCCGGGGAAGTTGAAGAACTGCGCCGAGGCGGGCCCCGCGATCGAGACCAGGATCGCAAGCGCCGTCCCCAGCGCGATCAGCGGGCCGATCTCGGTCAGCGCCTTGAAAAAGGATTTTGGCTTCGACATGCGATCTCGGGCGCGCGCAATGGGTCTGGATGAGGCTCGATATACTAACGGAATCGGGCGCCAAACGGGCAAATTCTCTTGCAGATTCTTGGGGCCATGCACTGGGGATCGGCCAAAACCCTCGCTCACGGTTACTTTCGGCGCGTTTTTACCGCCCGCGCAGCCGGTCCAGCACGTCGGAGGAGGCAAATCCGTCCGCAGGCAGCCCGATCGAGGCCTGAAACTCGCGCAGCGCGTCCCGGGTCTGGCCGCCGAACTGGCCGTCCGGGATGCCCTTGTAGAAGCCGCGGTCGGCGAGCAACTGCTGAAGTTCCAGCCGCTCGCTCTTGGATAATTCCCGCTCCTGCCGCGGCCACGGCTGCACGAAGGGCTGGCCGCCGCGCAGGCGGTCGGCGAAATGGCCGATCGCCATCGCATAGGCCTCGGCCGGATTGTATTTCATGATGACGCGGAAATTCTGTAGCATCAGGAAGCCCGGTCCTTGCGCGCCGGCGGGCGCCAGCAGATAGGCCTTTTCCGCCGGATGCGGGAAGGGCTGGGCCGTCGCCCGCTTGAGCCCAAGCTTTTCCCACTGCGCGATCGTCATCATCTTGGCGCGGTCGGCCAGCATGTAGTCGAATCCCTGGGGCACCACGACCTCAAAGCCCCAGGTCTGGCCGCTCTGCCAGCCGTCCTTCTTCAGATTATTGGCGGTGGAGGCGATCAGGTCGGTTGGATCGTCGACGACGTCGCGTCGTCCGTCGCCATCGCCATCCACGGCGAACCGCTTAAAGGCGGTCGGCATGAACTGGGTCGGGCCGAACGCGCCGGCCCAGGAGCCGCGCATCTGCTCCGGCCTGAGATCACCGCGGTTGAGGATTTCCAGCGCGGAGAGGAATTCATCCTTGAAATAGGCCTGGCGGCGGCCGACGCAGGCGAGCGTCGCTGTCGATTGCAGCACGCTGCGGTCGCCCATCTGCGTCGAATAGTTGGACTCGATGCCCCAGATCGCGGCGATGATATAGCGGTCGACGCCATAGGCCTTCTCGGTGGCGTCGAACTGCGCCTTGTATGTGGCGAGGACTTCCTTGCCCTTGGCGAGGCGGTTGTCGTTCACGAGGATATCGAGATAGTCCCAGATCGACTTGGTGAACTCGGGCTGCGAATCCATCAAATCCATGATGCGCAGATCGGGCGAGAGGCCGGCGGTGAAGCGCTGAAAGTTCTCCTGCGTGATGCCGCGCCGGGCGGCATCGGGCCACATGCCCGCGACGCAATTGTCGAAATTGGCGGCCGCCTCGCGGATGGCGGCGGCGGTCATCAGCGGATGGCCGGAGGCGCCGTCTTCGCCGCTCCAGGATTGAGCACCGCCCGGGCCGGGTGCGCCTTGCGAGGGCGCGGGGTTCGAGCCGGAGAAGATGCCGCCGAACAGGTTCGACAGGCCGTTCTGCACCTCGGCCTGCGCGCAAGCCGGCAGCAGCAGAGCGGCTGCAATCATCGCTGCGCTGGTCACAAATCCAGCATGTTTCGCCAGCCCTGCCATTGATCGCATCCTGTCCCACCTGTCCGGCCGAAAATCCGCCTTCAGGAGGCCTGGTTACGGTTGCCAATAGCTTAACAAAGGTGAAATTTTGGTGGCGGCCTTTTTCTTAACTCGGCAACCGCGAGGCCCCACATCCGCCTTTGTTAGCGGCTGCAAACAGGTTAGCAAGATGCCATTGCTGCTTTCACCTGCGCGCCCCAAGGTATTCGATCAATCCCATGAAAATCCGCAAAGCCGTATTCCCCGTCGCCGGCCTCGGTACCCGCGTTTTGCCAGCCACCAAGGCGATGCCGAAGGAAATGCTCACCATCGTCGACAAGCCGCTGATCCAGTACGTTTATGACGAGGCGCGGGAAGCCGGCATCGAACACTTCATCTTCGTCACCGGCCGCAACAAAAACGTCATCGAAGATCATTTCGACAGGATGTTCGAGCTCGACGCCACGCTGGCTGCACGCGGCAAGAAGGCCGAGCAGGAAATCCTGGCGCAGAACCAGCCGGAGGCGGGCGCCGTCAGCTTCACCCGCCAGCAGGCGCCGCTCGGTCTTGGCCACGCGGTCTGGTGCGCGCGCGACATCGTCGGCAACGAGCCGTTCGCGGTGGTGCTGCCGGACGAGCTCGTGCTCAACACACCCGGCTGCCTTAAGCAGATGATCGAGACGGCGGCGACGCTCGGCGAAAAGTCCAATCTGATCGCGGTCGAGGCGGTGCCCGATCACCTCACCCATCAATACGGCATTTGCGGCGTGGGAAAACGCACCGGCAAGATGTTCGAGGTCGACGGCATGGTCGAGAAGCCAGCCAAGGGCACCGCGCCCTCCAATCTCTCGATCACCGGCCGCTACATTCTTCAGCCGGAGATCTTCAAAATCCTGGAGACCCAGGAGCGCGGCGCCGGCGGCGAGATCCAGCTCACCGACGCCATGATCGGCCTCGCCAAATCGCAAAAATTCTACGGGGTCGAGTTCGAGGGCCAGCGCCATGATTGCGGCTCCAAGCCCGGCTTCCTCCGCGCCAATATCGCCTACGCGCTGAAGCGGCCCGAGCTGCGCGAGGGGCTGATCGCGGAGATGAAGAAGTATCTGGGGCAGTAGGGCTCGCCGCTTCATCACCCCCGGCGTCATCCCGGCGAAGGCCGGGATCCATAGCCCCAGGGAGAAGTTTGACGACGGCTCGTTGTCCGGTATTGCGACGGTCCCAATCGATAGATCACGCGGTATGGGGCCCGGCCTTCGCCAGGACGACGCTCCGGATTACGCCACCAGGGACAGCTTCGGCAGGCTCGCGACCACCGACTGGTTGCGGCCGCCGGCTTTCGCGGCATAGAGCGCCTTGTCGGCGGCGGCGACCAGCATCGGCCAGTCCATGCCGGCGGTGGGCGCGAGGCTGGCGATGCCGCAGGAGACGGTCGATCCCGCCCCGCCGTCAGACCAGCCCTGCACCTTGGCGCGGATGGTCTCGGCAATCGCCAATGCGTCGGCGGCCGAGGTGTTCGGCAGCAGCACGGCGAACTCCTCGCCGCCATAGCGTGCGGCGCAGTCGCCGGCGCGGCGCACCGAATCGGAGATGCAGATGGCGATGCCGACCAGCACCTGGTCGCCGGCCTGGTGGCCGAACGTGTCGTTATAGGCCTTGAAATGATCGGCATCGATCATCAGCAGTGCGATCTGCGTCTTCTCGCGCAGGGCGCGCCGCCATTCGACGTCGATGACGGAATCGAACTTGCGGCGGTTGCGCAAGCCGGTGAGCGCGTCCGTCGTCGCCATCTCCTCGAGCTTGCTTTCGGCGTCGGCGCGACGGCCGATCTCGCGGGCGAGCACCAGCGTCGATGCCAGCACGAACAGGATCAGCGCCAGCACCACCGCGCCGATGCGGTAGGCTTCCTTCTGCCAGAGCTTGAATACGGTAACGAGCGGTTTGCCCGCCACCACAAACAGCGGACCAGAGCCGCTGCTGCGTACGTAGAGGCGCGGCGTCACGTCCACCGGTCCCTTGCCGGCGTAGGATCCGCCGGCCTTGAGATTGTCGGCCTTCCAGTCATGCTGCGTTCCGAGGTTCCTGCCGATGACGTCGAGGTCGAACGGCCGCCGCATCATGATGGTGCGGTCGCGCTTGAGCACGGTGATGGTGTCGTCGGGATCGAGGCTCAGCCGCTCGAACAGCTCGTGGAAATAGCTGAAGCGGATCGAGCCTGCGACGATCCCCATGAAGCCGCCATCGGTGTCGCTGATGCGCCGGCTCAGCACGATCGAATAGGCACCGCGGAACAGCATCGGCCGGCTGATGAACAGTCCGGCATCGGGGTTGTCGCGGTGAATCCTGAAATAGTCCTCGTCGGCGCGGTTCTCCGGCTGCGGATCGAGCGTGGAAGCATCGATGGTCAGCCTGCCGTCGGCATCGAACACCTGGATCGCGCCGAAATGCCGTGCCGTCGTCGCGTGATCGAACAGGATGAGCTGGCGGATCGGCTTCGAGACCGTGGCGATCTCGGGCAGCATCATGTTATTGACGACCGCCTTCAGCGACAAATCGTAGATCTCGATGTTGCGGCTGATGTCTGCGTCGATGGAGGTCGCAAGGTTCTCCAGCGTCTGCCGGGCGAGCGCCTCCTCGCCGCGGCGCATGTCGAGCAAGACGTTGACGCAAATGGCGGAAAAGCCAATCACCGTCACCACGGACGAGATGATCAGCAGCTTCGCCGAAATGCGCCACGGTCGGTGGGCCATGGCTTCGCGCCATCCAGACAGCATCGCTTGCTCCCGATGCTAGTGGATGCGCCTGAAAGCTTGCGTAGTGCTTAAGCCGCGACGGCGCTGCCGCAATGAGTTAAGAAATGGTTGATGCGCCTCACGGTTTTAGGCAGACCTCATCCCTGCAGACTGGATATCGAACGAGAGGGCCACGGTGAACGACTACGACGCGTTGCGCGATTACCTGATGCGGCAGAAGCAGACGGAATTCGTGCTGAGCTATGAGCAGATCGAGGAGATCATCGGCGTGGCCCTGCCGCGCGCGGCGAACCGCGCCTCATGGTGGGACAGCCTGCGCAGCCCCGACATCCAGATGCCGCAACGCGAAGCCTGCCTGGCCGCCGGCTTCGTGGCGACGCGGATGCCGGATGGGCAGAGCGTGCGGTTTACGAAGAAAAAGAGCGACCGGCGACGGTAGCGCGGTGAGTGACGATCTCTCCCATCCCAACAGTATCGTAGGGTGGGCAAAGCGACTTGTCCGCCGTAGCTCGAAGAGCGAAGGCGGAAGCGTGCCCACCATTTCTATTATAGTGCTGTATCGATGGTGGGCACGGCGCAAGTGCGCCTTTGCCCACCCTTGTCTTAGCGGGCTGGATTAGAATGGGCTCGTTCCGTGAGGAATGGCCCAGCCCGGGTGGCCGCCCGGGCTGGGCCGCCGATCGATCGGATCGATGCCCACCGAAGCCTTGAGGGCTGCGTTTCGTAGCAAGATCGCGGTCGGCACTTCATCGGGACCCGGATGGTTGAACGAACTTCAGGTTCGCACAGACAAGGGAGGGTCGAGGAAGATGGCCAAGCGTATCACGATCTGTGCCGGGATCGATACCGGCAAACGTAAGCTCGATGTGGCGCTCGACGGTAGTCTGGAGCGGATCCAGGTCGATAATAAACCGGAAGGCTATGCAGTGCTGCTGGAGTGGCTGCGGCGCCACAAGGTCAGGCGGGTCGGAATCGAGGCAAGCGGCGGCTATGAGCAGGCTATCGTCGCCGAGCTGCGGCGCCAACGGTTTGTGGTCGTCGTGTTTCAGCCGGCCCAGGTGCGCGCTTATGCCGAGTTCCACCAGCAGCGCGCCAAGAACGACAAGATCGATGCCGCGCTGATTGCGGCCTGCACCGCGGCGGTCAAGAAGATCCATCCCGCTCCCGACCCCCGGCTGCTGCCCTTTGCCGAGCATCTGACGATGATCGATCAGATCACGGAGGACATTGCCCGGCTGAAGAACCGGCTCGAGAGCTGCCGCAACGAGCGTTTCCAGACGCTCTGGAAGGAGCAGATTGCCCAGATTGCCCTCTTGGCCAAGCACAAGCGCGCCGAGCTCAAGGCTCTGGTCGCAGCGATCCGCAAGCATCGCGATCTCGCTGCACGGCTCGATCTGATCGAGAGCGTCGCTGGCAGCGGCCTGCCGACTGCGGTTGCTGTCCTGGTCCGGATGCCGGAGATCGGCCAAATCACGCGAGAGCAAGCCGCAGCCCTCGCGGGGCTTGCGCCCTACGATGACGACAGCGGCGATCGCGTCGGCGTCCGTCACATCGAAGGCGGCCGCGAACGCCTGCGACGGGCGCTCTACAACGCCGCGCTACCGGCATCCTTCCGCTGGAACCCGCAGCTCATGGCTCTGTACCAAAGGTTGATCGCTGCCGGTAAGGGCCACAAGGTCGCGCTCATCGCCTGCGCCAGGAAGCTGCTCGTCATCATCAACGCCGTCGTCGCCCGCGGCACATCGTGGTCAGCCGACCCTCCTGCAACTGCGAGGGCGTCAGCCATCTGATCCTGTTTCTTTGTTCGGCCGAAGCACCGTTTCTTCGTCCCGACCTGCCGTGCCAACGACGCCGCGCGCCGCGGCCGTCAAGGCTGGCCGTCGCTCCGGCCTCGCCCTAACTCCGCTGTCGCCAGGCCACGCCTTGACGGCCGCAAGCACGGCGTCATCCTCGCGAAAGTCAGGGCGTCGCTTTAATGGTTGCTACGATTCCGGACTACGACACCGGACGCGCGGCGAGATCAGCTCGCCGCTTCCAGCCGCACTTCCGTCAGCAGCCGCATCGCCGCATCCGCGTCCATCGGCTCGCCGAAGGCAAAGCCCTGCGCGTATTCGCAGCCCAGCTGATACAACTCGACCGCGTCGGAATCGGTCTCGGCGCCTTCCGCCACCACGTCCATGCCGAGATCATGCGCGAGCGCGATGATCGACTTCAGGATCACCGGGCGGGTACCGCGATTGGTGGTGCGGACGAAGGACTGGTCGATCTTGATGGTGTCGAACGGGAAGCGCTGGAGATAGGCGAGCGAGGAATGGCCGGTGCCGAAATCGTCGAGCGACAATCCGGTGCCGAGCTCGCGGATCCGCGTCAGCATTTGCGCCGCGTGCTCCGGATTCTCCATCACCAGCGATTCCGTCAATTCCAGCTTCAGTGTGCCGCGCGCCACCGAGGAACGCGACAGTACGGTGCGGATGTCGTGGATCAGGTCATGGCGCAGCAATTGCCGCGAGGACACATTGACGCTCGCAAAGATCGGCTCGCGCGAGCGCATCGCACGTTGCCAGATCGAGAGCTGTTTGGCGGTCTGGTCGAGCACGAACATGCCGAGATCGACGATCAGCCCGGTCTCTTCCGCGATCGTGATGAACTCCGACGGCGCCATGCGGCCGAGCTTCGGATGATCCCAACGCGCCAGCGCTTCGAAACCCGCGATTGACCTGTCCTCGAGCCGCACGATCGGCTGGTACAGGATGGTGAGCTCCTGGCGTTCGATGGCGCGGCGCAGTTCGCTCTCCAGCGTCAGGCGGTCGGTCTTGCGGGCGCGCATCGCCGGCTTGTAGACGTCGATGCGATCGCCGCCGATGCGCTTGGAATGATACATCGCAAGCTCGGCGTCCTTGATGATCTCGTCCGTCAGCTGCGTTTGGGGATCAGACAGGGCGAGCCCAATCGACGCCGTGAGAAAAATCTCGCGGTCGTTGAAGGCGATCGGCGCGCGGATGGTCTTGCGGATGGTCTCGGCGAAAGCGGTGATACGCGCCGGGTCCTGCTCCGACAGCAGGATCAGGCCGAACTGGTCGCCGGCCATCCGTGCCAGCGTGTCCTGCGGCTTGAGGATGCGGGTGAGCCGGCGGGCCAGCGTCAGCAGGATGGAATCGCCGACCGCAATGCCGACGGAATCGTTGACCTGCTTGAAGCGGTCGAGATCGATCACCATCAGCGTCGGCCGCAGCGTCGGCATCGACTTGGCGAAATGCGCGACCGCTCCCAGCCGGTCCATGAACAGCTTGCGGTTGGGCAGGCCGGTGAGGTTGTCATGCACGGAATCGTGCAGCAGCCGTTCCTCGGCAATGCGCAGCTCGGTGACGTCGGTGAGCGTGCCGACCACGCGCGAAACTTCGCCGTCCGAGCCGACCACCGGGCGCGCCTTCAACGCGAACCACATGAAGTGACCGTCCGGGGTGCGCAGGCGGAAATCCTGCACCAACCGGCCGCGGCGCTGATCGAGTACGCTGTCGAGCGCGGCGCGGAAGCGGTCCTGGTCGAGCGGGTGCAGCACTTCGAGCCAGGAGGCCGCCGGGCCTTCCAGCGTGCCGCGCTTGAGGCCGAGCAGGGCTTCGGTCTCCGGGCTGGTGAAAACCTTGTCGGCGGACACGTCCCAGTCCCAGATCAGGTCGCCGGAACCGGCGAGCGCCAGCGCGCGCCGCTCGATATCGGAGACGGCGCCGGTGGTGGCGCCGCCGCCGGCAAAGGCGTGCTGCATCACGGTGAAGCCGATCAGCATCACGATCAGCACGAGGCCGCCGAGCAAGGCCGGGCCGACGATGTCATTGGTGACGGAGCCCGCGACCGTCATGCCGGCCGCGACCACCCAGACCACGAGGAGGAACCAGGTCGGGATTAGCAGCACCGCGCGGTCGAAGCCGTGGGTGGAGAGATAGACGATCAGCGCGAAGCCGGCGAAGGCGATCAGCACCAGCGACATGCGCGCAATGCCGGAGGCGACTGCCGGATCGAACAGGGCTAGCGCGACGAGGGAGCCGAGGAAGGCGAGCCAGCCCACGGTGATGTGCGAATAGCGCACGTGCCATCGGCTGAGATTGAGATAGGCAAACAGGAACACCAGCAGCGTCGCCGCCAATATCGCCTCACCCGCCGCGCGCCAGATGCGCTCGGCGTTGTTCGACATGTCGAGCACCTTGCCCCAGAAGCCGAAATCGACGCCGATATAGACCAGCACCGCCCAGGCCAGCGCCGCGGCCGCCGGGAACATGATGCTGCCCTTGACGACGAAGAGAATGGTGAGAACGAGGGCCAAAAGCCCGGAGATGCCGATCACGATGCCCTGGTAGAGCGTGAACGAATTGACCTTGTCCTTGTAGGCTTCCGGCTCCCACAGATAGAGCTGCGGCAGTTTGTCGGTGCGCAGTTCCGCGACGAAGGTGACGACGGCACCGGGATCGAGCGTGATGCGGAACACGTCCGCGGTCGGGCTTTCCTGGCGCTCCGGCCGGTCGCCGATCGAGGGCGTGATGGTCGCGATGCGCGACAGCCCGAGGTCGGGCCACAACAGCCCTGACGACACGATGCGGTAATGCGGGGCAACGATCAGGCGGTCGAGCTGGTCGTCGGTGTTGTTGGCAAGCGCGAACACCACCCAGTTCTGGCCGCCCTCGCGGGCACGCACCTCGATGCGGCGGACGATGCCGTCGGTGCCGGGCGCGGTGGAGACCTGGATGCGGTCGGCGTCGCTGCGCTGATGCTCGAGCACGCCGGTGAGGTCGATCGCGGGCGCGTCACTGCGGACGCTGACGGCATCAAGCGCGCGCGCGGGACACGCGGCGACAAGAATCATGAGGCCCAGCGCGATGGGCGCGAGGCACCTGATCAGACGCAAGGTCAGTTCTCCGCGTTCGACGCAAACTCTGAGTGCAAGGCGTTTCTGAAAGACGATTTCAGACCGGACCGGAACTGGTTCGGCGCGTCGCGATAGATGCCACGAAAGCGAGGAAAATCAAAGGGTTTCCGCCTCGTCCTGTGGGTCAGCGGCCTAGACCTCCAACACAATTTTGCCAATATGTGCGCTCGTCTCCATGCGCCGATGTGCGTCGGATGCCTTTTCCAGCGGGAAAGAGCTGTCCATCAGCGGTTTGACGCGGCCTTCGCGCAGAAGCGGCATCACTTTCGCTTCGATCGCAGCCACCATGGCCGCTTTGTCCGCATTACTACGGGGCCGCAAGGTCGAGCCGGTATGGGTCAGGCGCTTGACCATCACCTTGGCGATGTTGGCGGTGATCTTGGGGCCGTTAAGAGTCGCGATCTGCACGATGCGGCCGTCGACCGCGGCGGCATCATAGTTGCGGTCGACATAGTCGCCGGCGACCATGTCGAGGATCAGATTGACGCCGACCTTGTCGGTCTCTTCCTTGACCACCGCGACGAAGTCCTCGGTCTTGTAGTTGATCGCGCGGTCGGCACCCAGCTTGAGGCAGGCATCGACCTTGTCCTGTGATCCCACGGTGACGAACACCTTTGCGCCGAACGCCTTCGCAAGCTGGATCGCCATGGTGCCGATGCCGGAGGAGCCGCCATGGATCAGCAGTGTCTCGCCGGCCTTCAACCCGCCGCGCTCGAACACATTGTGCCAGACCGTCATCAGGGTTTCCGGCAGTGCGCCGGCTTCCTTCATCGACAGCGCCGGCGGCACGCTCATCGCCTGGGCGTCCTGCGCGATGCAGTACTGCGCATAGCCGCCGCCGGCGACGAGTGACATCACCTTGTCGCCGATCTTGTGCCGCTTGGCATTGCTGCCGACCGCCACAACTTCGCCGGCGATCTCCAGGCCCGGCAGGTCGCTGGCGCCGGGCGGCGGCGGATAGGCGCCGGAGCGCTGCGCCACGTCGGGCCGGTTGACGCCGGCGGCTTCAACCTTGACCAGGATCTCGTCGGGACCGGGCTGCGGAACCGCGCGTTGCTCCGGCAGCAGAACCTCCGGCCCGCCGGGCTTGGAGATGGCGACCACGGTCATTTGCGCGGGCAGCTTGTCCATGATTTTGTCCTTGAGGAGAGGCAGGATCGAGCGAGCCTGTTGATTAGCCAGAGGGCTCCGCGCTGGCAACCGCTTCAACTTCGTTTGACCGCCTGGCGGACCTAATCGGAGGAACAACGATGCCGATCGAAGACGACGACCGCCCGCGCAAGAAGGTCACCCACGAGATCGGACAGGATCTCTCACTGTTGTCGGTCGAGGAACTGACCGAGCGCGTCGCCCTGCTCAAGACCGAGATTGTGCGATTAGAGGAAGCCGCCACCAAGAAGCGCGCCTCGCGCGATGCGGCGAACAGTGTGTTCAAGACGTAGCTTCAAGTGCGCAACTCTCGTGTCCCGGACGCCGTGCAGCGCATAGCGCTGCTCCGCAGAGCCGGGACCCATGTCTCGCGCAAGACTATCTCCGCCGTCATTCCGGGGCGGCGCGCTAAACTAGCGCCGAGCCAGGAATCCATAACCACAGGCCGTGGAAACGGGCAGGCGGGCAACTCCATCTTCCTGTGGCTATGGATTTCCGGGCTCGCGACTTCGTCGCGCCCCGGAACGACGGCGGAGAGGGAAACTCAACGAGCGCCACTCGGCCTCTGGCCGACATGGCTAACGAACCCTCAAAATAATCGCTCGTTTACTCGCCATTAAGCTTTCGAGCTTATGACTGGAACTGTCCTCGTTTGGACACCGAGTGGCTCCTGTCCACTCTGTTTGACGCCTCCCTGTTATCAACTTTCAAAGCCGCCGGTCTCCGGCGGCTCTTTTTTGCGCCTCATTCCGGTTGCACTCCGGGGAATGACCCGCGGAAACCATATCCGCGCTTGTCGCTGGACTCCGCGGGTCGCACGCGCAATGATTTGTTCATCATAAGCCGGCGCCAAAGCCGGACGGGTAAACAGTTGCGTAAGGGGCGTTAACCATGGAACGTTTGCATGCCGACGGTGCCCTCGTTCAACTCAGCGAGCGGTTCACCAATTCTGCGGCCTTTGGCGCCCTGTTCCGCGAAGGCATGGATCTCGTCGAAGAGACAGCCGCCTATCTCGATGGCGCCGGCCGCACCGAGGCCAAGGCGCTCGATCGCGCCGTCAGCCTCACCTATGCGACCGAGAGCATGCGCCTCACGACGCGCCTGATGCAGCTGGCCTCGTGGCTGCTGCTGCACCGCGCGGTGAAGGAAGGCGAGATGACGCTGGTCCAGGCCAATCGCGAGAAGACCAAGGTCAAGCTCTCCGCCGCCGATCCCGGCCCTTCCGATACCATCGAGAAGCTGCCGACCCAGCTCCAGGACCTGATCCATCGTTCGATGAGCCTGCAGACCCGCGTGCGGCGCCTCGACACCACCATCCACACCCCGCCGGCCGAGCTCCCCGCAATCGGCAACCCGCTGGTGCCGCACCTCAATGCGCTGAAGGCCGCGTTCGAGCGGTAGGCCTGCTCGCTGTCATTCCGGGGCGCGCGGAGCGCGAACTATGGTGCGCACTTGCGCACCAGAGAATTTCGAGGTTCCGGGTTCGATGCTACGCATCGCCCAGTAGAAAACAAAAACGCCCCCGGCTCTCCGGGGGCGTTTTTCGTCTCCAGCCGTGCGGCCGGATCAATCCTTCTTGAGGAAGCCCGAGAACTTCTTCTGGAAGCGCGAGACGCGGCCGCCACGGTCCATCAGCTGGGCGTTGCCGCCGGTCCAGGCCGGGTGCGACTTCGGGTCGATGTCGAGGTTCAGCGTGTCGCCTTCCTTGCCCCAGGTGGAGCGGGTCAGGTACTCGGTTCCGTCGGTCATCACGACCTTAATAGTATGATAATTCGGGTGAATTTCGGCTTTCATGGCAATTCCTCGGCGCCCCGGCGCCTCACTTGAGTGGCTATCGAATGACGGATTTGGGCGGCTCTATACCCCACGGGGGGCTCTAAAACAAGCCATTGTGGGGGCAAGAGAACGGCCTTGCCCTTGGGAACATCCCGGAATTTGCCACTCCCGCTGCCGCGGCCTATTTGGAGCGAACATCTCTCTTATGGTCGGAGCTCATGAGCGCAGTAGAACGGCTTGAAACCGGACCCGTGGAAGCCCCTTCGATCGAAGCCGACCTGATCGAGCAGCCGGCCAGGGGCCGCGCGAAACTGCGGCCGCTGATGGCGCTCGCGCCTTACGTCGCCCGCTATCGCGGCCGGGCGGCGCTTGCCTTCGTCGCGCTGACGGTTGCGGCGCTGACCACGCTGCTGGTGCCGGTCGCGGTGCGCAGGATGATCGATTTCGGCCTGACGCCGGAAGGCATCGCGCTGATCAACAGCTACTTCTCGGTGATGATCGCGGTTGTCGGCGTGCTCGCGATCGCGAGCGCTGCGCGCTACTACTTGGTGATGACGATCGGCGAGCGCATCGTCGCCGATCTCAGGCGGGACGTGTTTGCGCATCTGCTATCGCTCTCGTCTTCCTTCTTCGATTCCGCGCGCAGCGGCGAATTGGTGTCGCGGCTCACCGCCGATACGACGCAAATCAAATCTGCGGTCGGCGCCTCCGTGTCGATCGCGCTGCGCAATCTGATGATGTTTTTTGGCGCGGCGGCGATGATGGTGATCACCAGTCCGCGGCTATCAGGCTTCGTGCTGCTCGCGATCCCCCTGATCGTGCTGCCGCTGGTCGCCTTCGGCCGCTGGGTGCGGCGGCTGTCGCGCAACGCGCAGGACACGCTTGCCGATGCTTCAGCTTATGCCGGCGAGCTGGTCGGCGCGATCCGCACCGTGCAGGCCTATACCAGCGAAGGGCTGGCGGCGAAGCGTTTTGGCGGCGAGGTCGAACAGGCCTATGAGGCGGCGCGCACCTCGACCCAGGCCCGCGCGGTGCTCACCGCCATCGTCATCTTCATCGTGTTCGCCAGCGTGGTCGGTATCCTCTGGATCGGCTCGCATGACGTGCTGACCGGGGCGATCACGCCGGGCCGGCTCGGCCAGTTCGTGCTCTATGCGGCCTTCGCGGCCGCGGGCCTCGGTCAGCTCAGCGAGGTCTGGGGCGAAGTGTCGGCGGCATCAGGCGCCGCCGAACGCCTGTTCGAGATCTTGCACGTGCAGCCCGACATCAAGGCGCCGGCGTCGCCGCGCGCGCTGCCAGTGCCCGGACGCGGCGAGGTCGGCTTCGATCAGGTCAGCTTCGCCTATCCGGCGCGGCCGGACGTCAACGTGCTCGACGCCGTGTCGTTCACCGTGCGGCCCGGCGAGAAGGTCGCGATTGTCGGCCCGTCCGGTGCCGGCAAGAGCACGATCTTCCATCTCTTGCTGCGCTTCTACGATCCCAGAGGCGGCGCGATCTCGCTCGACGGCGTGCCGGTGACGGCGGCCGATCCGCGCGATTTCCGGTCGCATATCGCGCTGGTGCCGCAGGAGTCGAATGTCTTTGCTGCGAGCGCCCGCGAGAACATCCGCTTCGGCCGGCCCGACGCGACCGACGCCGAGGTCGAGCGCGCGGCCGAGCTCGCGCACGCTGCCGAGTTCATCCGCCGCCTGCCCGAAGGCTTCGACACCCCGCTCGGCGAGCGCGGCGTGACGCTCTCCGGCGGCCAGCGCCAGCGCATCGCGATCGCGCGCGCCATCCTGCGCGATGCGCCGCTGTTGCTGCTGGATGAAGCGACCTCCGCGCTCGACGCCGAAAGCGAGACGCTGGTGCAGACCGCGCTCGAAGAGCTGATGAGCCATCGCACCACGCTGGTGATCGCGCATCGCCTCGCCACCGTGCTGTCCTGCGACCGTATCCTGGTGATGGACCAGGGCAGGATCGTCGAGCAGGGCACGCATGCCGAGCTGGTCGCGGCGAACGGGCTTTATGCGAGGCTTGCGCGGTTGCAGTTCGAGGGAGCGTGAGGCGCTGCTTAAGGGTATCTCTTCTGGGGATCGTCGCGTCGCTGTGCTGCTTCCGTGTTCCTGTCCAGTTGAGCGCGCTGGCTGCGACGAAGTTTCCCGCTCCTGATCACGCCATACAGGATGACTGCGCCCAGCACGAAAGCGCCAATGAACAGCAGCCACACTCCGGTGACCGAAGTGTTGCCGAGCAGCATGCCGACGCCGCTGTTGCCCATCTGAGTTCTCCCTCGTTTCGAAAGATCAATTGAGCGACAAGCCCGAGGTTCCTAAGCTTGTCCAAGCAGGATTGCGAGGTTCCTCCGCTGATTCCGCTATCGCCGGCTACTGTGCATGGGGTTGTTTCGCCGTTTTGGTTCGGAGGACCGCGTTCACGGGCACTTCGGCGACCCCATCGGCACGTTCGGCCACGGCCAGTTCTTCCAGCTGCCGCCCTCGCCGACACAGGCCGACTCGCCGTTGGCCGGAGCCGGGCCATCGGTCGGAGCAGGGGCGCTCGTTGGCGCAGGCGAACTCGTCGTCTTAGGTGCCGCCGGCGCGAGGCGCTGGTCGACATAGGTCGTCGAGACATAGCCGGCGACGATGACGCCCAGAAAGACCGAAGAACCCTTGGCCAGGTCGCTCAGCCGCATCGATGCTCTCCATCTGCTTGCCTGATATCACGCGAGCAAACCGCCTCAGGCTTCTCCGTAACATCGGTCACGGCCGCCACGTCATCTTCAACACCGGCCGTCCCGACGTCGGGTTCACGTCGGAGCCCTCATGCGCAAAGCCGTTGCGCTCGTAGAAGCGGATGGCGCGGCTGTTGTCCTTGTTGACCAGCAGCGTGACGCCCGATGGTGACAGGCGCTTGGCCTCATCCACCAGCAGCCTTGCCGCATCCGAGCCCCAATGATCAGGGGCGACCACGAGCTGGTCGAGATAGCCCTCGCCGTCGATGGTGACGAAGCCGGTCAGCGCGCCGTCCTGTTCGGCGACCACGATCGAGGCTTTCGGCACCAGCTCGTTGCGCCAGCGCGCGCGCCACCAGTCCAGCCGCGCGGCGAAATCGATCTGCGGATAGGCCTGCTGCCAGGTGCGATGCCAGAGGTCGATGGCTGCCGCTTCGTCCGAGGCCGTGTAGGGGCGGAGGTGGAGCGCGCTCACTACCGCTCCGTCAGCTTCAGCTCGATGCGGCGGTTGCGCTTGTAGGCTTCTTCGGTGTTGCCAGGGTCGAGCGGTTGGAATTCGGCAAAGCCGGCGGCGACCAGGCGCTGCGCCGGCACGCCGAGCGAGATCAGATATTGCACCACCGAGATCGCGCGCGCCGACGACAGATCCCAGTTCGACTTGAAATTCGGACCGTTGACCGGCCGCACGTCGGTGTGGCCATCGACGCGCAGGACCCAGGCGATCTCGGGTGGGATCTTCTTGTCGAGCTCGATCAGCGCGGCTGCGACGGTGTCGAGCTCGGCGCGGCCCTCGGGTAGCAGCGTCGCCTGGCCGGTGTCGAAGAACACTTCGGACTGGAACACGAAGCGGTCGCCGACCACGCGGATGTCAGGACGGTTGCCGAGGATGGCGCGCAGTCGTCCGAAGAATTCGGAGCGATACCGCGACAATTCCTGCACGCGCTGCGCCAACGCAACGTTCAAGCGAGAACCCAGATCGGCGATGCGGTTCTGCGATTCCTTGTCGCGCTTTTCGCTGGCGTCGAGCGCCTCTTCGAGTGCTGCCAATTGCCGGCGCAGCGCGCTGATCTGCTGGTTCAGCACCTCGATCTGCGCCAGCGCCCGCGCCGACACCGCCTTCTCGGAGTCAAGCGCCTTACCGAGCTCGGCGGCCTTGCCCTGCGCGTCGTTGCCGGCATTGGCGAGGCCTTCATAGAGGCCCTTCATGCGGTCGCGCTCGCTCTCGGCCGAGGCGAGGCCGGCCTTCAATTGCGAGACCTGGTCGTCGAGCGAGAGCTTGCCGAGCTTCTCCAGTGAGAGCAGCTCGGTGAGCTGGGCGATCTTGGCGTTGAGCTGCTCCAGCGCCTTGTCCTTGCCGGTGACTTCCTGCGACAGGAAGAACTGCACGACCAGGAACACCGAGAGCAGGAACACGATCGACAGCACCAGCGTCGACAGCGCGTCGACGAATCCGGGCCAGTAGTTGAAGCCGCCTTCGCTGCGGCGGCCGCGGGCTAGAGCCATGCTTCGCCTCTCAAATCCTGATTGTTTAACTCTTCTCGGGCTGGCGCGCGATGCGTTCCAAGAGGCGACGGATCTCGCGGTTCTGCTCGCCCTGGCCGTCGGCCCATTCACGGATCATCTGCTGCTCGGTGCGCATGTGCGAGACCAGCGCCTGGATCGCTTCGGCAAGGCTCGCCATCGCCGCAGTAGTGCCGCGGCTGGCGCTGCCTTCCTCCAGCACGGAGCGAAGCCGCTCGACCACCGCCTGGAGCTCGCCGCTGGCAACCCCGCCGCCACTGCTCGCGACGGCGGCGACTTCGCCGCTGCCATATTCGCGCACGGTGGTGGCGAGCCAGTCTTCGAGGTCGGTGTAGAAGCGATTCTGCGCCTGGCTGGATTGCAAATCGAGGAAGCCGAGGATCAGCGAACCGGCGAGGCCGAACAGGGAGCTGGAAAACGAGATGCCCATGCCGCCGAGCGGGGCGGCCAGCCCCTCCTTCAGCGTGTCGAACAGCGCGCCGGCATCGCCGCCGGCCTTGAGGCCGTTGATCACCGTGCCAACCGAGCCGACCGTCTCGATCAGGCCCCAGAACGTGCCCAGCAGGCCGAGGAAGACCAGCAGCCCCGTCAGGTAGCGGGAGATATCCCGCGCTTCGTCGAGCCGGGTCGCGATCGAATCGAGCAGATGGCGCATGGTCTGCTGCGTGATCGTCATCCGCCCGGTCCGCTCGCCGCCGAGGATCGCCGCCATCGGCGCCAGCAGTCGCGGGTGGCGGTTGGGCGCCAGTCCCGGATCGGCAATCCGGAAGCTGTTGACCCACCTCACTTCGGGGTAGAGCCGGATGACTTGCCTGAGAGACAGGATGATGCCGATGAAAAGCACCCCCCCAATCAGTGCGTTAAGCCCCGGATTGAAAAAAAAGGCGTTCGCTATCTGCTTGTAGAGCACCACGCCCACGAGCGTACAGAGCACCAAAAAGACCACGATCCGCAGCAGAAACACGCTGGGCGATGACAGTTTGGTAAACTCGATGTCCATGGTGGAGCGGGGCGAGGCGCCTGACGGCATGGCCGGTATCATCCATTACGAAAGCTTGCTTGCCTCCGCACTATGGCACAGCGCAAGCCCAAAAAAAGCGCCGGATGTGCGGATTTCGGGAAGGAGGCTCGGAACCCAAAGCTGAAACCGGGCTTTCTTTCCATGGTCGGAAGGAAAAACCGGCAAGGGGGAAGGCTCGCATGAGCGTCGTGTCCGCGATCATCGGGACTGCCGAACGCGTGCCGCTGCCTGATGTGGTGATCCGAGCTGCGATCCAGCGCCTGTGTTCGCGCACGGCGACCCGCCTGTCCGCGCTGGGCGCGGCCGACGATGCCGTCTTCGCCGGGCGGATGATGTTGCGGCCGATCGCCGAGGGCGCGCCTGCCGGGCATGGCGAGGCGCACACGGCGTTCATTGCCCAGGTGCTCGGCCCCAACCGAAAGTACTCGTCCTGCTTCTACAAGACCGATGCAACCACGCTGCAAGAGGCGGAGGAGGAAGCGCTGCGTCAGACCGTCGAACACGCCGGTCTCGCCGACGGGCAGACTATCCTCGAGCTCGGCTGCGGCTGGGGGGCGCTGTCGCTGTGGATGGCGCGGCAATTCCCCCACGCCAAGGTGACCGCCGTTTCGAACTCGCAGTCGCAGCGCGCCTATATCGAGGAGATGGCGCAGCAGCGCAATCTGCTCAACTTGCGCGTCGTCATCGCCGACATGAACGTATTCGCGCCGGAGGGCCAGTTCGACCGTATCGTCTCGATCGAGATGTTCGAGCACATCATGAACTGGCGCAAGCTGATGACACGCGTGCGCTCGTGGCTCGCTCCCGAGGGACGCTTCTTCGTTCATATCTTCACCCATCGCGCCGGCTCCTATGGGTTCGACCACGCCAATCGCGAGGACTGGATCGCGCAGCATTTCTTCGCCGGCGGCGTGATGCCAAGCCATCAATTGATCCGGCAATATGCCGATATCTTCGCGATCGAGAAGGAATGGCGCTGGAGCGGCACGCATTATCAGCGCACGGCCAGCGACTGGCTCGCCAATTTCGATGCGCATCGCGACGCGATCGAAGCATCCTTACGCAATGTCTATGGCGATGAGACCACTTTGTGGATGCGGCGTTGGCGCTGGTTCTTCCTCGCCACGGCGGGCCTGTTCGGTTACGCCGATGGAACGGAGTGGGGCGTCAGCCACTATCGGATGAAGGCAGCCAATTGATTGCGATGTTCTGTCGCAGCGCGCGACGATGGAGCGTGACTCACAATCCGGTGAATCGAAAAATGCGACCAGAATTCAGTGCGATAGCTCAGTGTGACATTGAGCCGCCTGCACCATGCATTGCGTCGCAGCAAGTCCATTCTATTTTGACGACGACAGTCGTGCAGAATTGCCCAGAACGGGCTCGCGCGGCGCGTGATCAGTCTTCAACAATTTTGGGGCACCCCACTTCATGTCAGGACTTCGAGCGCGATCGGCATGCGTTGCAATGATGCTCGCGGCCTTTGCGCCGCTGCTTGGTGCATGCGACGAATCCAGCTCTGCCGTTTCGGCCGCCCAGCCCATCGAACCCGATGTCAGCATCGTCACCGTCAGGCCGCAGCCGCGCGCGGTGGTACGCGAGTTGCCCGGCCGGATATCGCCAACGCGCGTGGCCGAGGTACGCCCTCGCGTGTCAGGCATCGTGGTCGAGCGGCTATTTCGCCAGGGCAGCGAGGTGAAGGCGGGCGATCCGCTCTATCGCATCGATCCACGTCCGTTCGAGGTCGAGGTGATGGCGGGCGAGGCCGCGCTCGCCAAAGCAGATGCTGCCCTGTTGCAGGCGCAGCAGCAGGCGCGCCGTATTGCGACGCTGACCAGTCAGCGCGCCGCGCCCGAAGCCGAGAACGAGAAGACCATTGCCGCCGAGCGGCAGGCCCGTGCCGAGGTCGAAGGCCGCAAGGCCGATCTCGCGCGCGCTAAGCTCAATCTCGACTATGCGACCGTGCGCGCGCCGATTGACGGTGTGGTCGGCGCCGCCCTCGTCAGCGAGGGGGCGCTGGTCGTGCAGAACGAGACCAATCTTGCGACCGTGCAGCAGCTCGATCCGATCTATGCCGACTTCACCCAGTCAGTGACCGAGCTCAATCAGCTGCGTCGCGCCTTTGAGAGCGGCGATCTCGATCGCATCGAGGCTGATGCCGTCAAGGTGCGCCTCGTGCTCGACGACAACACCATCTATGCGCTCGACGGCAAGCTGCTGTTCTCCGACGCCAAGGTCGACGCCCATACTGGCCAGGTGACGCTGCGCGGCGAGTTCCGCAACCCCAAGCGCGAGCTGCTGCCGGGCATGTATGTCCGCGTCCGCATCGACCAGGGCCTCGACTCCGACGCGATCGCGGTGCCGCAGCAGGCGGTCCAGCGCAATGGTGGTGGCGGCAGCGAGGTGTTCGTCGTGAAGGACGACAACCGCATCGCGGTGCAGCCGGTGCGCACTGGTTCGGTGCAGGACGGCTTCTGGTTCGTCACCGACGGCCTGAAGGCCGGCGACAAGGTCGTGGTCGAAGGTTTCCAGAAGTTCGCCGCCGGCGACAAGGTCAAGCCGCAATCCTGGTCCGAGGCCGAGGCGAGCGCAGACGTCAGGCACGCCCTCAAGGTCACGCGGTAACGCGCGATGGCGAGCTTCTTCATCGACAGGCCGATCTTCGCCTGGGTCGTCGCGCTGTTTATTTGTCTGATCGGCGCGATCTCGATCCCCCTATTGCCGATCGCGCAATATCCGATCATCGCGCCGCCCTCGATCTCGATCTCCACGAGCTATCCAGGCGCCTCGCCGGAAAACCTCTACAACAGCGTCACCCGGCTGATCGAGGAGGAGCTCAACGGCGCCTCCGGCATCCTCAATTTCGAATCGACCAGCGACTCGCTCGGCCAGGTCGAGATCATCGCGAACTTCCAGCCGGGCACCGATACCAGCGCGGCCTCGGTCGAGGTGCAGAACCGCATCAAGCGGGTCGAAGCGCGGCTGCCGCGCGCGGTGATCCAGCAGGGCATCCTGATCGAGGAAGCCTCCAGTGCGGTGCTCCAGATCATCACACTGAACTCAACCGACGGCAGCCTCGACGAGGTTGGCCTCGGCGACTTCATGATCCGCAACGTGCTCGGCGAGATCCGCCGCATCCCCGGCGTCGGCCGGGCCACGCTCTATTCGACCGAGCGCAGCCTTCGTGTGTGGGTCGATCCCGCAAAGCTTGTCGGCTATGGGCTGACGGCCGACGATGTCAACAAAGCCATCGCCGCGCAGAATGCGCAGGTCGCCTCCGGCAGCATCGGCGCCGAGCCGTCAACGGCGAGCCAGCGCACCTCCGCGCTGGTGCTGGTCAAGGGCCAGTTGTCCTCGCCGGACGAATTCGGCGCCATCATCCTTCGCGCCAACGGCGACGGCTCGACCGTACGTCTGCGCGACGTCGCGCGCATCGAGGTCGGCGGCCTCAGCTACCAGTTCAACACCCGCCTCGACGGCAAGCCGACTGCCGGTTTGTCCGTGCTGATGTCGCCGACCGGCAACGCGCTGGCGACCGCGAGCGCGGTCGAGGAGAAAATGAAGGAGCTGTCGCGCTTCTTCCCGCCCAACATCTCCTACGAGATCCCCTACAACATCACGCCGGTGGTCGAGGCCTCGATCAAGAAGGTGCTGTCGACGCTGCTCGAAGCCGTGGTGCTGGTGTTCGTGGTGATGTTCTTATTTTTGCAGAACATCCGCTACACCATCATTCCGACCATCGTGGTGCCGGTGGCGCTATTGGGCGCCTGTACTACGCTGCTGCTCGCCGGTTACTCCATCAACATGCTCAGCATGTTCGGCATGGTGCTCGCGGTCGGCATTCTCGTCGACGACGCCATTGTCGTGGTCGAGAACGTCGAGCGCATCATGTCTGAGGAAGGCCTGCCGCCGAAGGAGGCGACGCGCAAAGCGATGTCGCAAATATCAGGCGCCATCATCGGCATCACGCTGGTGTTGATGGCGGTGTTCGTGCCGATGGCGTTCTTCCCGGGCTCGGTCGGCATTATCTATCGTCAGTTCTCGGTTACCATGGTCGCCGCGATCGGCTTCTCCGCTGTCCTGGCGCTGTCGCTGACGCCGGCGCTTTGCGCGACCTTGCTCAAGCCGGTTGCGGCTGGTCACGGCCACGCGAAGAGGGGCGTGTTCGGCTGGTTCAACCGCGTGCTCGAGGGCGGCAAGGAGGGTTATTCCCGCACTGTCGGCTTCTCGCTGAAGCGCACCGGCCGCTTGATGCTGGTCTATGTCGCGCTGCTCGCCGGCCTGTCTTGGGCCTTCGTCAATTTGCCCGGCGGCTTCTTACCCGTGGACGACCAGGGGTTTGTTACCACCGACGTGCAGACGCCGTCAGACTCGTCCTATGGCCGTACCGAGGCTGTGATCGAGAAGGTGGAAAAGTATTTGGCGCAGCGGCCGGGCGTCGGCAATGTCACCTTCCTGACCGGATTCAGCTTCTCAGGCCAGGGCATGAACACGGCGCAGGCCTTCATCACGCTGAAGGACTGGTCAGAGCGTGGGCCGAAGGAGTCGGCCGCCGCGATCGTCGCCGATATCAACCGCGATCTGTCGTCCTCGATCCGCGACGCCAAGATCTCCGCGCTGCAGCCGCCGCCGATCGACAATCTCGGCAATTCCTCCGGCTTCTCGTTCCGCCTCCAGGACCGTGGCCAGAAGGGCTATTCCGCTCTGACGCGCGCCGCCGACCAGCTGATCGCGGACGCCAATGCGAGCCCGGTGCTTCAGAAGGTCTATATCGAAGGCCTGCCCGAGGCGGGCGTCGTCAATCTCGTGATCGACCGCGAGAAGGCCGGCGCCTTCGGCGTCACCTTCGAGGATATCAACAACACGATCTCGACGAATCTCGGCTCGAACTACATCAACGACTTCCCGAACCGCGGTCGCATGCAGCGGGTCGTGGTGCAGGCGGACAGCCGCGACCGCATGAAGACGGAGGATATCCTCAACTACAACGTCAAGAACAGCCGCGGCCAGCTGGTGCCGTTCTCATCCTTTGCCACGGTCGAATGGTCGCGCGGCCCCACCCAGATCGCCGGATTCAATTACTATCCGGCGGTGCGCATCTCGGGCGAAGCCAGGTCCGGCTTCACGTCGGGCGATGCCATCGCCGAGATGGAGAAGCTTGCAGGCAAGCTGCCGCGCGGCTTCGGCTATGAATGGACGGGCCAGTCGCTCCAGGAGAAGTTGTCGGGATCGCAGGCGCCGTTCCTGCTGGCGCTCTCGGTGTTGGTGGTGTTCCTGTGTCTCGCCGCACTCTACGAGAGCTGGACCATTCCGCTTGCGGTGCTACTCACCGTGCCGCTCGGTATCGTCGGTGCAGTGATCGCCGCCATGCTGCGCGGTCTGCCCAACGACGTCTATTTCACCGTCGGCCTGATTACCATCATCGGCCTCGCCGCCAAGGACGCGATCCTGATCATCGAGTTCGCCAAGGATCTGCGGAAAGAGGGCAAGCCGCTGGTGGACGCCACCATCGAAGCCTGCCGCCTGCGCTTCCGCCCGATCCTGATGACCGGCCTTGCCTTCATCTGCGGCGTGCTGCCGATGGCCATCGCCCACGGCGCCGGCGGCGCCAGCCAGCAATCGCTCGGCACCATCGTGATGGGCGGAATGATCGCAGTGGTGATTTTGGCGCTATTGATGGTGCCGGTGTTCTTCGTCTCGGTGCAGCGCGTGCTGCCGGGGGATCGGGAGAAGCGGGTGGCGGCGGAAGGCGAAGCGTATGGGCCGCCGGCGCCGGTTCGGCCGACGTAACGCGCCGTCATTCCAGGTCGAGCGATGCCTTCCTCCGCAAAGCACTTGCTTATCAGGGCTGCGGCAAGCGTTTGTAGCCACTTTCCTCCGCAGGCTCGAGCGCCTCACTTTTGCGTGATCGACCTGCATTCGACCACAACTTGTAAGCCATGTCACACGCACCCGTACTGCAAGCACATCACAATGGCCAAGCGGCACCGCGATGAATCGGTGATTGCAATTTCAATGGCGAGGGATCCCCGATGTGCACCTACAGTCGCCCGGCACTTGTTGCCGTCAGCTTAGCCCTTCTGCTTCCAATGTCCGGCGCTCATGCTCAGGCCTCGCCGGACGATAGTCTCCCCGTGGTCGGAAGCGGCATCATCGTGCATCCTGAACACCCGGAAGATGCGATTGTCAGCAACTTTCAGGCGATGTTGGGCCGCGGCTTCAGCACCTTTACGTCCACGGCGCGGGGCGACTGCGTAAATCTGTCTTTCGTGACCCCGGCCTCGGAAGGTTATGATACTCGCGCGGAGATCAGCTTGATCCAGTCCGCTGACGATCTCAAACGCGCGACGGCCATTCAGGTGTCCGGATCGACAGGGTTCGGAATGGTCAGTGCCGAGGCATCGGCGAGTTTCAACGCATCCACGCACATATCGGCGAGCTCGGATTACCTTCTCGTCCGCGTCACCGCGATCGGGCCTTCGGTCGGCGGGGGAGCGGGTGAAATCGGAAAGTTGGCGCTCAGCACCAAGGGTAACCCGCATGAGTTTTATACCGCATGCGGGAACCGCTACGTCAGCGAGATCCAGCTGGGAGGGGAGTTTATGGCTCTCTTGGAATTCACCAGCTCGAACGAAACCGATCGCAAGGAGGTCCAGGCCAGCCTCAAGGTTGCGACCGCGGCGAGTACGCTCAACGCCAGCTTCAAGACAGCGGTCGAGCAGGCGCAATCCAAGAGCACGATGCACATGACGGTCTCGCGTCGCGGCACAACTGATCCATTCCCGGACTATACCATAGACAAGCTGATAGCTTATTCGCTCGGCTTTCCCGGCAAGTTGAGCATCAAGACCGTCGTCCCTGTCGGTCTCGTCCTCTCTGACTATCAAAGCATCGATCCGGCGATGAGCACGATCGAGGAGGAGAGCGAGGTGGGCAAGGTGCGGCAGAATTTGGAGGCGGTGAACCGGGAGCTCGCTGAGATCGAGTACCTGAACGGCGCGTACCGCGGCTTGTCGATTGTCGGACGCTCCGACAATCTTCGGCAGATACGCGCAGCGCTGGCGCCAAAACCTGCGGCGCTGCAGCAGGCGCTTGCCGCATGCGGCAAGGCGCCTTGGAGCGGTGCGTGCAATTTCTCGCCGGCGTTACTAGATGTCCCGCTTCCGCCGCTGCCGCCGCGCCCTGCGCGCGTCACGTATACGTCACGCGACGGCAACGAGCATGTGGTCGGGATGCTGGAGCAGGACCAAGAGGCGACTTTGGTGATTAGCGGAAGGTTCGTCTACAATGGCGACGACGGCGGCATGGCAGACGCCGCGTCGAATTCGAGGGTCGTGCTCAGGGGAGCCGATGGTATCGCGCGCGAGCAACCATATGGTGCGCCGAAAACGATCAAAGGGCCGGTGTCTGTTTCGGTCAAGCTCGTCGACTCGCAATATGACGACAACCGTGATGTCGAGATGCCGACGGCGCTGCTCTATTGAATGAGTGGCGGAGGCTATCTCGGTCCGTGCACCCATGCTCCGCTGGACGGTCGGGCCAACGCTGCAAAAAAAATGCAAGCTTACCGCGGACCATGATCTGGCCCGCGGCGACTTTCCAGAAAGGTGCGCCGATCGTGCCTATTTTGAAAGCGGCTTCAACACCCTCACCAGCTCCCCGTGCACGTACTCGTTGCCGCAGACGACGTGGCCGGTGACCAGCGGATCGCCCGGGGTGTCGATGTCGCTCACGGTGCCACCGGCCTCGCGCACCATCAGCATGCCGGCGGCGACGTCCCAGGATTGCAGATTGCGTTCCCAGTAGCCGTCGAGGCGGCCGGCGGCGACGAAGGCGAGGTCGAGCGAGGCAGCCCCGAAGCGGCGCAGGCCCGCGACGCGGTCCTGGATCGCGGTCATCTCGCGGCGGAATTCCTCGTGGTCGCCGCGGCCGATATGGGGCAGGCCGCAGGCCACCACGCATTCGTTCAGCTGGCGTCGGCCGGCGACGCGCAGGCGCTGGTCATTGAGGAAGACGCCCTTGCCGCGCTCGGCGATGTAGAGCTCGTCATTGGCGGGGTTGTAGATCACGCCGGCGATCACGGTGCCTTCGCGTGCGAGGCCGATCGAGATCGCGAATTGCGGAATGCCGTGCAGGAAGTTGGTGGTGCCGTCGAGCGGATCGACGATCCAGGTATGGCTCTTGTCGGTGCCTTCCCGCGTGCCGCCTTCCTCGCCGATGAAGCCGTACCCCGGCCGTGCCTTGGCGAGGTCCTGGTAGAGGATCTCCTCGGCGCGCTTGTCGGCGAGTGAGACGAAATTTGCCGGGCCCTTCAGCGAGACCTGGAGATGCTCGATCTCGCCGAGATCGCGCTTCAGGCTGCGGCCGGCACGGCGCGCGGCTTTGACCATGACATTGATAGTGGCGGAGTACAGCATGAGATCAGTCTGATGGGGGAAGGGGCGCGAAACCGCGTCGTCTGAGGGGATGGGGTGCCCCGCGAGGGGCCAAACGTCAAGTCATTTGGGTCATTTGCTCCCGAGCCACTTCTTGGCGGCGGCTTCCGCCTTGGCGCGGTCGTCTGCGGGGAGATCGGCCAGCTGCTTATCGAGCTCCGGATCGCCCTTGCCGGAGGTTTTGGCCACTAGATGCCATTTGAACCCTTCGACCTTGTCCACGGGCGTGCCCATGCCGTTGATCAGGACCCACGCGAGGCGGTTCTGCGCGATCGCGCTGCCCTGGCGGGACGCCTTGCGCAGCAACGCCACGGCGGCGGGCTGGTTCTTCGGCGTGCCGGTGCCGTTGAAAAGCGCGATGGCATATTCGACCTCGGCATCGACATTGTCGGCCAGCGAAGCTGCCTGCAGCAGCCGCACCGCCCGTTCGGGGTCCTTCGGCACGCCGGTGCCTTCCTTGTAGAAGGTCGCGAGCGCGTATTGCGCCTCGGGCAGCCCGGCATCGGCTGCCTGGCGCAGCAGCTCGGCGGAGCGCTTGACGTCCTGCGGCAGGGTCTGTCCGTCCAGATAAAGCAGAGCGAGATTATAGGCCGCCTTGGGCTCGCCGAGCTTGGCGGCGGAGGCCATCAGCTTGACCGCCTCGCTCTTGTCGACGGGGCCGCCGCGGCCGGCGATGCGCAGCATGGCGAGCGCAAACATCGCCTCGCGGTCGCCGGCGTCGGACGCGCGCTTGTACCACTCGACCGCCTTGGCGTAGTCGCGCCTGATGCCCATGGCGTTGGAATAGAGCTCGCCCAGCATGGTCATGGCCTTGGCATCGCCAGTCTTGGCGCGCGCGCTGGCGAGGTCGAAGGCGGTCTTGTACTGGCCGCGCTGATAGGCGCCGAACACGAGATCGACGTTGGAATCGTCGGTCGCTGGCGCCGGAATGACGGTCGCAGGCAGCGTCGGGCTCGGCGAGGTCGACGGCTTCGGGGCGGCGTCCTTCTTCTTGGTGATCGTGTGCGGCGCGACCTTTGGTTTCTCCTTTGCCGATTCCCTGGGCTTCTGCTTCTCGGACGCAGGGCTCGGAATCGTCGCCGGCGGCGTGATCTGGAGCTGCGCGGCCGCCGGGGTTGCCAGGAACAGCGTGGCCAGAAGCGTGATGCGAGGGAGCTTCATGGCGGGCGCTAGCCCTGGCCCACGGCAGCAGCCGTGAAAGCCCTCTTGATCGCGGCGTCGGCCTCGATCAGCGCGGCCTTGGGTCCGCGCGGGTCGGCCCAGACGAGATCGCCGACCAGCACGAAATCCGCACCGCTGGCGGCGAAGTCGTGAGCTTCCTCGAACGTATCAGCGAAGCCGACGCAGGGCGGCTCGAACAGCTCGGCCCACCAGTCCAGCCGCTCGGCAATCGCCTCTGCCGACGGACGCTGGCCTTTCTCGTTGGGCTCGCCGAACAGCACGTAATCCGCGCCCATCTCACCCGCGTTCATGGATTCGTGGCGCGTCTCGAGCCCGCCCACACCCGCGATGCGATCGGGCTTGAGCGACGGCATCGCTTCTTCCAGCGCGGCGATGCCTGCGAGATGCGCGCCATCGGCGCCGCCGCGTGCCACGATCTCAGGATGGCCGTCGACGAGCAGGGCCGCGCCGGCGTTCTGCACGACGGGCGCCAGCGCCTTGATCCGCGAGATCATGGTGCGTTGGTCGGTCTCCTTCAGCCGCACCAGCACGGCTGCGACGTCGGCTGCGGCGAGCAGCGCCGGCAATTGGGCGAGGAGCGAGGCGGGATCATCGACGTCAGGCGTCGCGAGATAGAGGCGCGGCGCCGGGCGTGGCGGAGGCGATTTGTTCGACAAGATCTAGGCTGCCTTCTTTTCCAGGCTGCTATGCCATTCGCCCCTGGAGGCGAGGCCATTCATGCGGGCGCGATGACTGAATGCGTTTTGTCCGGCCGCGACGTTGTCCGCCTTGCCCGACCAAGCCTTCTGCGGCGCGGCCTGCAGCGCGCGGCCGTAGGAGAAGGTCAGGTCCCATGGCAGCGGGCCGAGCTTGTGCATGGTGTTGAGATGCGCGGTCGCTTCTTCGTCGGACTGGCCGCCGGAGAGGAAGGCGATGCCCGGAACCGCCGCGGGCACGCAGGCCTTCAGCAGCCGGATCGTCTTCTCCGCGACCTCCTCAACAGAGGCCTGCTTCGGTGACTTCTTGCCTGAGATCGCCATGTTCGGTTTCAGCACCATGCCTTCGAGCGCGACGCGCTGCACGCGGAGCTCCTGGAAGGTCTTGTTGAGCACGCGCTGCGTCACCTCATAGCAGCGGTCGATGTCGTGGTCGCCGTCCATCAGCACCTCAGGCTCGACGATCGGCACGATCTGGGCGGCCTGGCACAGCGCGGCGTAGCGCGCCAGCGCGTGCGCGTTGACGTTGATCGCGGTCATGGAGGGAATGCCGCTTGCGATATCGATCACCGCGCGCCATTTGGCAAAGCGCGCGCCGCGCTCGTAATATTTCTTCAGGCGCTCGGCGAGCTTGTCGAGCCCGACGGTGACGGTTTCACCCGGGCACATCGGCAGGGCTTGCGTACCCTCGTCGACCTTGATGCCGGGAATGGCGCCGCTATCCTCGATCAGCTTGATCAACGGGGTGCCGTCCTTGGCGTCCTGCCAGATCGTCTCGTCATAGAGGATCACGCCGGAGATGTACTGGCTCATGGCCTCCTTGGCGCGGAACAGCATTTCGCGATAGTCGCGGCGGTTTTCTTCCGTCGATTCCACGCCGATCGCGTCGAACCGCTTCTTGATGGTGCCGGAGGATTCATCGGCGGCAAGGATGCCCTTGCCGGGCGCGACCATGGCGGTGGCGATCCTGTTGAGCTCAGTCAGATTCATCGAGAGGTCCTCCCAAAACGATTCTGCCCTTGCCCGTGAAAATAGACCGTTCTCGGGCAATTGCCGAGTTAACGTTGGTCGCAGGCGGAGGGGGGCGGGAGGTCGTGCCACAAGAGAGGCTGTCATTCCGGGATGCGCCGGAAGGTGCAGGCCCGGAATCCATAACCCCAGGCTGTGGTTATGGATTCCGGGCTCGCCGCTTTGCAGCGCCCCGGAATGACGGAGCTTTACGCCACCGCGTACTCGCTACGCCACCTTCGGATCGAGCTCGCCCTTGGCGTACCGCTTCGCCATGTCGGCGGGGGTCAGGATCTTCTTGAATTTGGAGGCCTGGCCTGCGGTATTGAACTCCTGGAGCCGCTGCTTGCATAGCTTGGTCATGGCTTCCATCGCCGGCTTCAGGTACTTGCGCGGATCGAACTCTTCCGGATTATCCTTGAGCACTTTCCGGATTTGGCCGGTCATGGCCATGCGGTTGTCGGTGTCGATGTTGATCTTGCGCACGCCGTTCTTGATGCCGCGCTGGATCTCGGCGACAGGCACGCCCCAGGTCGGCTTCATCTTGCCGCCATAGGCATTGATGATGTCCTGGAGGTCCTGCGGCACTGAGGACGAGCCGTGCATCACGAGGTGCGTGTTCGGCAGCTTGCGGTGGATCTCCTCGATCACGTTCATGGCGAGGATGTCGCCATCCGGCTTGCGGGTGAATTTGTAGGCGCCGTGAGAAGTCCCCATCGCGATCGCGAGCGCGTCGACCTTGGTCTCTTCGACGAACTTCACCGCCTCGTCCGGATTGGTCAGGAGCTGGTCGTGGCTGAGCTTGCCTTCGGCGCCGTGGCCGTCTTCCTTGTCGCCCATGCCGGTCTCGAGCGAGCCGAGCACGCCGAGTTCGCCCTCGACCGAGATGCCGCCGAGATGGGCCATGTCGGTCACGGTCTTGGTCACGCCGACATTGTAGGTCCAGTCGCCGGGGGTCTTGCCGTCGGCCTTGAGCGAGCCGTCCATCATGACCGAGGTGAAGCCGGCCTGGATCGCGGTCATGCAGGTCGCGGCCTCGTTGCCGTGGTCGAGATGCACGCAGACCGGGATGTGCGGGTAGATCTCGGTCACCGCGTCCATCATGTGCTTGAGCATGACATCGTTGGCGTAGGAGCGCGCACCGCGCGAGGCCTGGATGATGACAGGCGCGTCAACCTGGTTGGCCGCGTCCATGATCGCCAGCGCCTGCTCCATATTGTTGATGTTGAAGGCCGGTACGCCGTAATCGTTCTCAGCCGCATGGTCGAGCAATTGACGTAACGTGATCCGAGCCATCTTTCTCTTTCTCCCGTTTGGGCCTGCAGGGCCGCTAATGACGTACCGACTTGAACTTACTTGACGCGCAGGACTTCGACGCCGGGCAGGGGCTTGCCCTCCATCCATTCAAGAAATGCGCCGCCCGCAGTCGAGACGTAGCTGAAGCTGCCGGCGACCTGCGCCTGGTTGAGGGCCGCGACGGTGTCGCCGCCGCCAGCGATCGAGATCAGTTTCCTGGCCTTGGTGCGCTCGGCAGTATGCTTGGCGGCCGCGACCGTGCCGCGGTCGAACGGTTGCAGCTCGAAGGCGCCGAGCGGGCCGTTCCAGACCAACGTGGCCGCATCATCGATCGCGGCATGGATGCGGGCGATCGATTGCGGGCCGACGTCGAGGATCATGCCGTCGGCCGGGATCGCATCGAGCCCGTAAGCGTGCGACGGCGCGTTGGCCGCAAAATGATAGGCGACCGTGGCGTCGACGGGGAGGATGATCGCGCAGTTCGCGGCTTCGGCCTTCTCCATGATGCGGATCGCGGTGGCGGCGAGATCCTTTTCGGCCAGCGATTTGCCGATGCCGACGCCCTGGGCGTGCAGGAACGTGTTGGCCATGCCGCCGCCGATCACGAGCGCGTCGACCTTGCTGACGAGGTTTTCGAGCAGGTCGATCTTGGTCGAGACCTTGGCGCCGCCGATGATGGCGATGACGGGCTTGGTCGGCGAGCCCAGCGCCTTTTCCAGCGCATCGAGCTCGGCCTGCATGGTGCGGCCGGCATAGGCGGGCAGCTTGTGGCCGAGGCCTTCGGTCGAGGCGTGGGCGCGGTGCGCGGCCGAGAACGCGTCATTGACCCAGATGTCGCCGAGCTTTGCCAATTCCGCGACAAAGGCCGGATCGTTCTTTTCCTCTTCCTTGTGGAAGCGGGTGTTTTCCAGGCACAGGATGTCGCCATCCTTCAGGGCGGCCACGGCCGTGGCCGCGGGCTCGCCGACGCAGTCATCGGCGAAGGCGACCGGCTTCTTCACGACCTTCGACAACGCTTCGGCGACGGGCTTGAGCGAGTCCTTGGGATCGCGGCCCTTGGGCCGGCCGAAATGCGCGAGCAGGATGACCTTGCCGCCCTTGTCCGAGATTTCGGCAATGGTCGGCGCGACGCGCTCGAGCCGGGTCGCGTCACTGACGCGGCCATTATCCATGGGCACGTTGAGATCGACGCGCAGCAGCACGCGCTTGCCCTTCACGTCGACGTCGTCGAGGGTGCGGAATGATTTCGTCATTGGAGGCCCTTGTCCCGGGCGCTACTAGCGGCGCGAAGTGCCGCTGTGCAGAACCGGGACCCACGTTGCGGCAAGTCCCGCGGTTAAATGGGTCCCGGATCTGCGAAGCAGCGTTTCACGCTGCATCGCGTCCGGGACACAAGAGTGGAGTTAGAGCACCTTCGACATCGCGACGGCGGTGTCGGCCATGCGGTTCGAGAAGCCCCACTCGTTGTCGTACCAGGACATCACGCGCACCAGCGTGCCGTTCTGCACCTTGGTCTGGTCCATGTGGAAGGTGGACGAGTGCGGGTCGTGGTTGAAGTCGATCGAGACGTTCGGCGCCGTGGTGTAGGCGAGGACGCCCTTGAGCTGCTGCTCGGAGGCGCGCTTCATCGCCTCGTTGATTTCCTTCGGATCGGTGGCGCGCTTGGCGACGATCTTGAGATCGACGACCGAGACGTTCGGGGTCGGCACGCGGATCGCGACGCCGTCGAGCTTGCCCTTCAGCTCGGGCAGCACCAGGCCGATCGCCTTGGCGGCACCGGTCGAGGTCGGGATCATCGACATCGCGGCGGCGCGGCCGCGGTAGAGATCCTTGTGCAGCGTGTCCAGCGTCGGCTGGTCGCCTGTATAGGCATGGATCGTGGTCATGAAGCCGGTCTCGATGCCGACGAGGTCGTTCAGCACCTTCGCAATCGGCGCGAGGCAGTTGGTGGTGCAGGAGCCGTTGGAGACGACCAAATGATCCCTGGTCAGCGTGTCGTGGTTGACGCCGTAGACGATGGTGGCGTCGGCGCCGTCGGCGGGCGCGGAGACCAGCACGCGCTTGGCGCCGGCGGTCAGATGCGCGGAGGCCTTGTCCTTGGCGGTGAAGATGCCGGTGCATTCCAGCGCGATGTCGACGCCGAGATCCTTCCAGGGCAGCTTCGAGGGATCGCGCTCGGCGGTCACCTTGATCTTGCCGTTGCCGAGGCTGATCGAGTCGCCGTCGACAGTCACGGTGCCGGGAAAGCGGCCGTGGACGCTGTCGAAGCGGAGGAGATGGGCGTTGGTCTCGACCGGGCCGAGATCATTGATGCCGACGACCTCGATGTCCTTGCGACCGGACTCGGCGATAGCACGCAGCACGTTGCGGCCGATGCGGCCAAAACCGTTAATTCCGACGCGGACTGCCATGTTTCATCTCCTTATGACCGTTCAATGACGCGTGTTCAATGACGTCTGTCTTCCCCCACAACGCGCTTTGCGCCCCTGCGAGGGTTTTTTAGAGGCGGGCGCCCGGTTCAGCCAGGCGGTGCTTGATCATATGGGACGTTACGTAGCCCTTTTTTTTGGCAAGCTCAACTCTCAGGAAACGCGCTTCAGCACGGCGTTGACCGCAGCCTCGGCGGTAATGCCGAAATGCTTGAAAAGGTCCTTCGCCGGCGCGCTGGCGCCGAAGGAATGCATGCCGATAAATTCGCCATCCTGGCCGATCACGGCATCCCAGCCCCAGCGCACGGCGGCCTCGATCGCGACCTTCACCGGCGCATTGCCGATGATGGCGGCACGCTTGGCCTCTGGTTGCGCTAACAACAGCTCGAGCGAGGGCACCGAGACCACCCGCGACGGGATGCCGCGCTCGGCGAGCTGCTTCTGGGCGGCCACCGCGATCTCGACCTCGGAGCCGGAGGCGAACAGCGTCGCCTTGGCTTCGCCCTGGGCTGCGACCAGCTCGTAGGCGCCCTGCTGGCAGGGATTGTCGTTCGGCGCGGTGGTGCGGAGCTGCGGCAGGTTCTGCCGCGTCAGCGCCAGCACGGTCGGGCCGTCGAGGCGGTTGAGCGCGAGCTCCCAGCACTCGGCGACCTCCATAGCATCGCAGGGACGAAACACGCGCATGTTCGGAATGGCGCGAAGCGCCGCGAGATGCTCGACCGGCTGGTGGGTCGGGCCGTCTTCGCCGAGGCCGATGGAGTCGTGCGTCATGACGTAGACGACGCCGTTGCCCATTAGCGCGGCAAGCCGCATGGCGGGACGCGCATAGTCGGTGAACACCAGGAAGGTCGCGCCGTTCGGCGCAAAGCCGCCGTGCAGGAAGATGCCGTTCATTGCGGCACACATGCCGTGCTCACGGATCCCGTAATGGATGAAGCGGCCCTTCGGCGTCTTGGCGGAGAAGGCGGTGGCCGACTTCGCCTTGTTGTTGTTGGAGCCGGTGAGGTCGGCCGAGCCGGCGAGGAATTCCATCGGCATCGCACCGGCAATCACCTCGATCACGGCTTCCGACGACTTGCGGGTGGCCGCAGTCATCGGCTTTTCCAAGAGCTCCTTCTTGTACGCGCGCACGGCCTTTGCGAGCGATGCCGGACGTTCGTGGCGCAGGCGGCGCTCGAACTCGGCGCGCTTGCGGCTGCCGAGCTCGCCGAGCCGACCTTCCCATTCCTGCCGAGCGGCTGCGCCGCGGGAGCCGGCCGCGCGCCACGCCTTCAGCACGTCATCCGGTACCGAGAACGGCTCCAGCGAGATGCCGAGGTTTTCCTTGGCGGCCTTGAGCTCGTCGGCGCCGAGCGCCTCGCCATGCGCCTTCGCGGTGCCGGCCTTATGCGGCGCGCCGAAGCCGATGGTGGTGCGGCAGGCGATCAGCGTCGGCTTGTTGGATTTTTGCGCGCGGGTGATCGCAGCCGCGATCGCGGCCTGGTCATGGCCGTCGATCTTCTCGGCGGCCCAGCCGGCCGACTTGAAGCGCTTGACCTGGTCGACGGAGTCCGAGATGGAGGTCGGACCGTCGATCGAGATGCCGTTGTCGTCGTAGAGCACGATCATCTTGTTGAGCTTCCAGTGCCCGGCCATCGCGATCGCTTCCTGCGACACACCTTCCATCAGGTCGCCGTCGGAGGCGAGCACATAGGTGTGGTGGTCGACGATCTTCTTGCCGAACTCGGCGGCGAGCATCTTCTCGGCGAGCGCCATGCCGACCGCCGTCGAGATGCCCTGGCCGAGCGGGCCGGTGGTGGTCTCGACGCCCTTGGTGTGGAAGTTCTCGGGATGACCCGGTGTCAGCCCGCCGAGCTGGCGGAATTGCTTGAGCTGGTCCAGCGTCATGGCGGTGTTGCCGGTCAAGTACAGCAACGAGTAGAGCAGCATCGAGCCATGGCCGGCCGAGAGCACGAAGCGGTCGCGGTCCGGCCAGTCGGTGGCGGTGGCATCGAATTTCAGGAATTGCGTGAACAGCACCGTGGCCATGTCGGCGGCGCCCATCGGCAGGCCAGGGTGGCCCGATTTCGCCTTCTCGACAGCGTCCATCGAGAGGCCACGGATCGCGTTGGCCATGCGGTTGTGGTCGACTTGCGTCATGTCTGAAAATCCGTCTGAAATGAGGCGCTTGGCGGTGATGCGGGCCGCATTGGGGGAGCTTGGCGGCCAGGAAAGGTGGGGCTGGGATAGCACCTCGGTTCCGGGAGTCCAAGGCAATCAAACGCCGGTTTGGCCGCAAAAGTTGCTTACGGCATGATCCGGAAAAGTGGCGGGCCGGTTTTCCGAGGAGATCATGCCCAAGAGGAACTGCTAGATCGGGATGAATCTCATCCCGATCTAGCGGTGCATAGTTTCGCGGCGGCGTTGCGCTTGGCTAGCTTGCCACGTAAATTTCTGCTTCTAACCGCTTGCCGAACCGAGTCTTTTGCCGGACGGCAAGCCCCCGGAGAAGCCCATTGGGCAAGGCACAGGTTCCGCCGCTGACTGCATGAACGATCGCGTATCCAACAGCTCTGCCATGACGGAGTCCTCTGCCGTCGAGATCGAGATCGCGACCCGCAGGCTCACGGCGGCGCTCGATGCGCTTGAAAGCGCGGTCGAGCGACGGCGCGAGGCCGATCGCGACGAGAACGAGCTCGCGACGCGAATCCAGGCGCTGGGCGCGGATCGCTCGCGGCTTGCCGACGAGCTCGACGGCGCACTGGTGAAGGCGCGCAAGCTCGAGCGCACCAATCGCGAAATCTCCGATCGGCTCGATTCCGCGATCGTCACGATACGCTCGGTGCTCGATACCGGAGAGGACGGATGAGTCACATCAACGTCACCATCAACGCCCGGCAATACCGCATGGCCTGCGAGGAGGGCCAGGAGGTCCGGCTGTTGAAGCTCGCCGAAAGCTTGGAGACGCGGATTCAGTCGCTGCGCGGAAAATTCGGCGAGATCGGCGATGCGCGCCTCACCGTGATGGCGGCGCTGACCGTCTGCGACGAACTGGTCGACGCCGGCAACCGCATCCGCAGCCTGGAGCAGGAGCTGACCGAACTGCGGGATTTCCGCAATGCGGCCGTGGAGCGCGCCCGAATGACGCAGGTCGCTGTGGTCAACGCGCTGAACGCAGCGGCCGAGCGTATCGAGAAATCGACCCAGGTCCTGAACCGAACCGTCGGCAACGGAATCGCAATCGGCTGATTTTGGACGGCTCGCCGGTTGGGCTGGCGATTCGTCAGTATCGTTGTTACATTGCGCGAGCGAGGCTGCGACGCGCGTCCGGAGCCATATATCCCCGGGGCCTTATCGATCCTTTAGGGAACTGTCCCTGGCCGGGCCCGTGGGCCCGGACATATGGTGCCCACCTACTTTCGTAGGGAACTCCGGGATCGAGTGCTTCAACGGCGTCTGCGGCTTCGCACTGTTGTTTGCTTGGTTTGTTGTTTGCTTGGTTTGTGCTTGCTGAAACGACTGCGGCCAGTCCAGCAGGTGTCATGCCCCGCCTAGTGCGCAATTGCGCACGGGGGACCGGGGCATCTAGTACGCCGCGGCCTATGTGTGAATCACGACCGCCTCTGGAATACTGGATCACCCGCTCCAGTGCGCAATTGCGCGCAAGGCGGGTGATGACGTGGGGGACCGAGCCCTATGACCAACACCAAATCCGAACTCCGCGCCAAAGCTCTCGCGAAACGCGACGCGCTGAGCGAAAAGAAGCGCACCACGGCCGCCATCAAACTCGCCAAACGCGGGCTGCCGTTCAACCTCTTGCCGGACAGCATCGTCTCCGGATACTCGCCGATCCGCAGCGAGATCGATCCGGCGCCGCTAATGAAGATGTTGGCCGAGCAGGGCGCGAAGCTGGCGCTGCCCTGCGTCACCGCGCGCGGCCAGGCGCTGGTCTTCCGCATCTTCCATCCGAACGATCGCCTGATGCTTGGCCCGCTCGGCATTCCCGAGCCGTCGCCGGCAGCAAGCGAAGTCATCCCCGACGTCATGCTGACGCCGCTCGCCGCCTTCGACCGTCTCGGCCACCGCATCGGCTATGGCGCCGGGCATTACGACCACACCTTCGCGCATCTGCGCAAAGCCAAGAACATCATCGGCATCGGGCTTGCTTTTGCAGCGCAGGAGATCGAGGCGGTTCCGGCACTATCGCACGACGTAGCGCTGGATTATGTGCTAACGGAATCGGACGTGTTCGATTTCCGGAGTTCTGAAGTTGCGCATTCTCTTCGTGGGTGATGTCGTTGGCCGTGCGGGCCGCGAGGCCGTCGCCGAATATCTGCCCGGCATGGTCAAGGACTGGTCGCTCGATTTCGTCGTCGTCAACGGCGAGAATTCGGCCGGCGGCTTCGGCATCACGGAAGCGATCTATCAGGAATTTCTCGAGGCCGGCGCCGACGCGGTGACGCTCGGCAATCATTCCTGGGACCAGCGCGAAGCGCTCGTGTTCATCGAGCGCGCTGACCGCCTGGTGCGTCCCGCAAACTATCCGCGCGGCACGCCCGGCCGCGGCGCGGCGCTGGTCGAGACCAAGAACGGCAAGCACGCCCTCGTCGTCAACGCGCTCGGCCGTGTCTTCATGACCCCGTTCGACGATCCCTTCGCAGCGCTCGAGCGGGAGCTCGGTGCCTGTCCGCTCGGCGTTGCCGCCGACGCCATCGTCGTCGACTTCCATTGCGAGGCGAGCAGCGAAAAGCAGGGCATCGGCTTCTTCTGCGACGGCCGCGCCAGCCTCGTCGTCGGCACGCATACGCATGTGCCCACCGCCGATCACCAGATTCTATCGGGCGGCACCGCCTACATGACGGATGCTGGCATGACCGGCGACTACGACTCCATCATCGGCATGCAGAAGGAAGAGCCGCTGCGGCGGTTCACGTCGGGGATTCCGTCGGGGCGGTTCGAGCCGGCGGCGGGCGTGGCGACGCTCAGCGGCGTCGCGGTGGAAACGGATGATGCGACTGGCCTCGCACTGCGGATTGCGCCGGTACGCATGGGCGGAAGGCTGGAGCCGACCACGCCGAGGTTTTGGCTGAGCTGAGCGGGCGGCGCTACGCCTTCGGTGTCGTCCCGGCGAAGGCCGGGATCCATACCGCGTGATCTATCGATCGTGGGCGGTGGTCGTCCAGAACCGAGCTCCGCGACGTCCGTCAGCCCTGCCGGAATCCCATCCGGAACGCGCCCCAATGCTTGCCGCGGACCATGATCGGCGACGACAGGTCCTTCATCAGCACGAACTGCCCGCCGCCCATGTCGCGGCGATAGGTCTGGAGCAGGAAGGGTTTTGTGTTGACCGCGACCTTCTTGACCGCGCGATCGGTGAACAGGCGGCGGTTGCGGCAGTTGGCGTTATTCCACACCGGGTCCTTGCCCTGCGGCAGGCGGTAGTTCGGATTATGCGTCGGCAAATAGCCGCCCTTGGCCCAGGCGACGCAGAACACGATGCGGGGGTCGGATTTCTGGATCGGGTCCTGGATCGCGGGCAGCACGCGGTCAGTGAACGTGACGTAGTTGGTGAGATATTGCTTGGGATTGGTGTCGGCGATTTCCCGGTAGTTTTCGTCCATGAGTTGGTCGAGCGTGATCTCGCCGCGCCCAATCGCGGCCTCGAACTCGGCCGAAATCCGCTTGGCGGTGTCGACGACGACGCGGATCAGCGGCGCATCCGACGTCTCCACACCGCTGTCGGCGATCAGTGCGATCAGGCCCTCGGACGTATCGAGCAGTTTTGTCACGCGCTGATCGGCGCTCCTGAGATCGCGCGAGGAGAGGTCGACACCCTTGGCGAGCTCGTTGAGCTCGCTGATGACGGTGTCACAATGCCCGAGATTGGATGTCGCCGCGCGCGTGACGCTGCCGATCTCGGCCTCCACCGAGGCAAAGCCCTGCTGGACGCGCGAGATGATGCCCGACATCTGCTGGGCGCCTTCGCCGGCGGTCTTCGCACGCTGCGAGGCATCGCTGCTCTCGCCGATCAGGCCTTCGATCTGGCCGTCGAGATCACGCACGGTGTCGGAGATCTGGTGCGTGGCCTGCCGGGTGGCTTCCGCGAGGTTCTTGACCTCGCTTGCGACCACCGCAAAGCCGCGTCCGGCATTGCCGGCGCGCGCGGCTTCGATTGTTGCGTTCAGCGCAAGCAGATTGGTTTGCTTGGCGATCGCCTCGATCGAGCCGGAGACTTTTGCCACTTGCGCCAGCGCGGAACCGACGGCACTCAGCCGCGCTTCGATCCGCTCCACGGCCGCGACGAGCTCGGCGATATGGCTGACAGCGGTGTCGACTGCGCTGCGCGACTGCGCGATCTCGCCGACTGCGGCCGAAGTGGTCGTTTGCACCGCCTGCGATGCGTTGGCGATGTCGCGGTTGGCCGAGACCATCGTCTCGGCGGTCTTCTGGAGGTGGTGGAACCGGTCCGACTGGTTGGCGACGCGGGTAGCGACCTCCTGGACGTTGCCGGCAATGTCCGCAAGCTCGACGCCGAGGCCGCCGATGCGGTCGGCGAGCTGGTCGATCAGTCGTTCGGCCAGCGTCCGGTTGGAGCCGGTGTCCAATACGGCAAGTTGTGCAACGGACATATCTTGAGAGTCCTCCAGTCAGAGCCGCTCGCCGGCTCTCCGCGGCATTCCCAGTCCAGTTTCGAGTTTAGAAGATGATTCGCAGCCCGCGTCTTGTCTGAGCGTGCACTACAGCTTGTAAGCCGTGCGGAATCCACCCCAGTGCCGTCCTTGCACGCGGATCGGGACGTCGATCTCGCGCATCATCACCGTGTTGCCGTTGCCCATGTCGCGCGCATAGCTCTGAATCAGATACGAGCGCAGATTGCGCGCGGCAGCCAACCCCGCCGGATCGTTGAAGATGCGCCGGTTGCGGCAATTGGCCGTGTTCCAGGCGGCATCGCCCGGCCGCTGCGGATGCGAATAGATCTTGTTGTGGACCGGCAGGAAGCCGTTGCGGTCGACCACGGCGCAGAACGCCATGCGTGGTTCCCTGGCGAGAAAGGCTTCCAGGAACGGCGGCAGCGCGCGGTCGGCCCAGTCCAGATATTTTGTGCGGTATTGCTGCGGATTGGTGCCGGCGATCTCGACATAATCCGTGTCGAAGAGGTCATCCATCCTGACCTCCCCGCGCGCCAGCGCCTGCTCGAATATCCTGGTCAGCGCGGTGCCCGCCTCCATCGCGCGCGTGACGAACTCCGTGTTCTCCTCGTGGATCGACCAGAGCTTGTCTTCGATCTTCTCGCGCAGCTCGGCATTGGGGCTGACGAATTGAGTGACGGCGCCGGCCTTGGCTTGCTCGACCACGCGCAAACGGCAAGCGCCGACCTCTTCGAGGGTACCGTCGATGATGGCCTGCGGCGCAAGCCGGCTCGCGTCCGCACCTCCGATCAATACGCCATCCATGGCGATCTCGTAGACCGGCAACACGCCGCGCGCACTCTCGAATTTGAGATGGCAGGGCAACCGCTCGGTCTTGCGACGGTCGTCGTGCTCGCTCTGCTTCAGCAGCACGGCGCAGCGCGCTTTCAGCTTCTGCGCGAAGGTCGTCACCGCCTTGCCGGCGCTAGCAACGTTCTCGCCATGGGTCTCAGCGGCCTTGGTCGCCGCGCCGATCTCGGCCGCGCTCTCGCCGACCGAGATGATGAACTCCGACGCGCTGGTCGCGTTGCCGGAGACCTCGCTGGTGGTGGCGTTCTGCTCAGCCACGGCGCCGTTGACGGTATCGAACACAGGGCGGATCGCCTCGATGGCCTGCGAGATGCGGTGCACCGCGTCCGCGGAGCCTGCGGCGTCGCGCTGGAGCGCGTCGATCTTTTTGGAGATCTCCTCCGTCGCGCCCTGGGTCTGCACCGCGAGCGCCTTGACCTCGGTGGCAACCACAGCAAAGCCTTTGCCCGCAGCGCCGGCACGTGCGGCCTCGATGGTCGAGTTGAGCGCGAGCAGGGTGGTCTGCCGCGCGATCTGGGCGATCAGATTGACGACGTTGCCGATCGCCGCGGAGGACTCGCGCAGGCGGTCGACATTGGCGCGCGCTTCCTGGGCCGCTTCGCTGGCCTGATCGGCGAGCCTGCCGGCCTCGCGGACCTGCGCGCCGATGCCTTGCGCGGATTGGGTGAACTTGTCGGCGGCATGGGCAAAGCTGGAGGCATTGGACTGCGCGGCATTGGTCTGCCCGGTCAGCGCGTCGGTGCGCTGGCGGATATCCGCAAGCGTTGCCGCCGTTGCCTCGGCGCCGCCGGCAACCGAATTGGCGGCGCGCTCGAGCTGGCGGATCATGGCGCCGAGCTCGAGTTCCAGCAGTTCCAGGACTTCCCGGGCCGAATCGGCATCAGCGGCCGGAACGGGCGCGGACGCCGGCTGCACAGGCTGCGGAGCTGCCGCTGGGACAGCCATGTCTGGCAGACGCTTCCGAAATAATGCGAACGCCATTGGGTCTACTCTTGTCGCGAGATGAGCGAACGCTATTTTCGCAAGTCGGAATGAAATCAGGGTTAACGGTGGCTGGCTTGTGGGTAAGGGCCACTACAATCTTACCCTAAAGTATGACAGCCCCTTTCATTCCGGTGGCTTGGCGGCCTATAAGGCCGCGCTTCCCACGCCCACCTTGGCTGACAATTTCCTCTACGAGACCACGCATGGCCGGACATTCCCAATTCAAGAACATCATGCACCGCAAGGGGCGGCAGGATGCCCAGAAGTCGAAGCTGTTCGGCAAGCTGGCGCGGGAAATCACTGTCGCGGCCAAGCTGGGGACACCCGACCCCAATATGAATCCCCGCCTGCGCGCCGCCGTGATCGCCGCGCGGCAGGAGAACATGCCGAAAGACAATATCGAGCGCGCCATCAAGAAGGCGCTCGGGAGCGACAGCGAGAACTATGACGAGATCCGCTACGAGGGCTACGGCCCGGGCGGCGTCGCCGTCATCATCGAGGCCCTGACCGACAACCGCAACCGTGCCGCCTCCGACATCCGCTCCTTCTTCACCAAATCCGGCGGCAATCTCGGCGAAACCGGCTCGGTCTCCTTCATGTTCGACCGCACCGGCATCATCGAATACGACCGCAGCGTCGCCGACGACGATTCGATGCTCGATGCCGCGATCGAGGCCGGCGCCGACGACGTGGTCTCGGGTGAAGGCGGCCACGAGATCTATGCCTCGACCGACAGCTATCGCGACGTTGCCAAAGCGCTGGAAGCCAAATTCGGCGAGCCGCGCAAGGCCGCGCTGATCTGGAAGCCGCAGAACACCGTCGCGGTCGACGACGAGACCGGCGAGAAGCTGTTGAAGCTGATGGACCTGCTCAACGAGCACGACGACGTCCAGAACGTCTACGCCAATTTCGAGATTTCGGACGCGCTGGTCGCGAAGATGGGCGGGTAAAACCGCGTCCTTGGCACGAGACCGTCTTTCCCCGGGGACTTCTGTTCTGTTTCTGTTTCGCTATCATGGGTCAGCAGCTATTACTGGCCCATGATCGTGCTCCCGATTCGCCAACCCGTTCGCATTATCGGCATTGACCCCGGCCTGCGTCGCACCGGTTGGGGCGTCATCGAAGCCGACGGCAATCGTCTGATCTACGTTGCCTGCGGTTCGGTAGAACCGCCGGACGATGTGCCGCTGTCAAGCCGGCTGCTGGCCATCCATGAGGGACTCGCGGCTGTTCTCTCCAGCCACCAGCCGATGGAAGCCGCCGTCGAGCAGACCTTCGTCAACAAGGACGGTGTCGCGACGCTGAAGCTCGGCCAGGCCCGCGGCGTCGCCATGCTGGCGCCTGCGATGTTCGGCATCAGTGTCGCCGAATACGCGCCGAACCAGGTCAAGAAGACGGTGGTCGGCGCCGGCCATGCCGACAAGCAACAGATCGCAATGATGCTGAAGATATTGCTGCCCAAGGCCGAGCCGTCGTCAGCCGACGCCGCCGACGCGCTCGCCATCGCAATTACCCACGCCCATCACCGCCAGAGCACCGCGCTCAGGCTGAAGGTGGCCGGGCTATGATCGGCAAGCTCAAGGGCCTGATCGATTCCTACGGCGAGGACTATGTTCTCCTCGACGTCGGCGGCATCGGCTATCAGGTGCATTGCTCGGCGCGGACGCTGCAGCATCTGCCTTCGCCCGGCGACGCCGCCGTGCTGTCGATCGAGACTTATGTCCGCGAGGACCAGATCAAACTGTTCGGCTTCCGCACCGACCAGGAGCGCGAATGGTTTCGTCTGCTCCAGACCGTACAGGGCGTCGGCGCCAAAGTCGCGCTCGCCGTACTCGGCACGCTGCCGCCGGCCGATCTCGCCAACGCAATTGCCTTGCGCGACAAGGCCGCGGTGGCGCGCACGCCCGGCGTCGGCCCGAAGGTCGCCGAGCGCATCGTCACCGAGCTGAAGGACAAGGCGCCGGCTTTCGCCAATGTCGATCCCGCCGTCGTGCATCTCGCCGGTGCCGTCGACGATCAGCGCGCGCCGCGGCCCGTGGCGGACGCAATCTCCGCGCTGGTCAACCTCGGCTATGGCCAGCCGCAGGCGGCTGCGGCGATCGCCGCGGCCTCGCGCAGCGCCGGTGAGAACGCGGAAACAGCGCAGCTGATCCGACTCGGGCTGAAGGAACTGGCGAAGTGAGCGATCCCAAGGCCAACCGCATGGTCTCGCCCGAGCGCCGCAGCGACGATGTCGGCGACACCGCGCTGCGTCCGCAATCGCTGTCCGATTTCGTCGGCCAGCAGCAGGCGCGCAAGAATCTCTCGATCTTCATCGAGGCGGCGCGCAAGCGCGGCGAGGCGCTGGATCACGTGCTGTTCGTAGGTCCACCGGGCCTCGGCAAGACCACGCTGGCGCAGATCGTCGCCAAAGAGCTCGGCGTCGGCTTTCGTGCCACATCGGGTCCGGTGATTGCCAAGGCCGGCGATCTCGCCGCGCTGCTCACCAATCTCGAAGAGCGCGACGTGCTCTTCATCGACGAGATCCATCGCCTCAGCCCCGCGGTCGAAGAAGTGCTCTATCCCGCGATGGAGGACTTTCAGCTCGACCTCATCATCGGTGAGGGCCCGGCGGCGCGGTCAGTCAAGATCGAGCTGTCGAAGTTCACTCTCGTCGGCGCCACCACGCGCGCCGGCCTGCTCACCAATCCCTTGCGCGACCGCTTCGGCATTCCGATCCGGCTCAATTTCTACACGATCGAGGAGCTCGAGAGCATCGTCAGCCGCGGCGCGCGCGTGCTCAATGTCGGCATGAGCGCCGATGGGGCCAACGAGATCGCGCGCCGGGCGCGCGGCACGCCGCGCATCGCCGGCCGCCTGTTGCGTCGCGTGCGCGATTTTGCCTCCGCCGCCGATGCCGACAAGATCGACCGCAAGATCGCCGACCACGCGCTGAGCGCGCTCGAGGTTGACGCCGCCGGTCTCGACGCCATGGACCGTCGCTACCTCACCACCATCGCGCAAAACTATGGTGGCGGCCCGGTCGGCGTGGAGACAATGGCGGCCGCGCTGTCCGAGCCGCGCGATGCGATCGAGGACATCATCGAGCCCTATCTCATCCAGTGCGGCTATCTCCAGCGCACCCCGCGCGGCCGCCTGCTCACCTCGCACGCCTTTCGCCATCTCGGCATCGCCGAGCCCTCGCGCGACGCGGCGGCCCAATTCGGCTTGTTCGGTACCGGCGAAAACGACGAGTGACCTGTGCAAGCGCGCATTGCTCTGGTGTCATGAACTTCCGGTAATCTCTATGCAGATGATCTGCACAAGCGCACCCCAATTCCGCTCCAATCGAGCCGCATCACCGAAGCGCACCAGCAGCGGGCTTCCATGATTTCTCGGCGTCACCTCATCCGTTCTGTCGGCGGTCTTTCCGCGCTCGGCATCTCGACGGCCGCCTATGGCGTCGGCGTCGAGCCGGAGCTGCGGCCGCGCATCACGCGCTATCATCCGACCCCGCGGCAATGGCCGGCGGACTTTCCGCTGAAGATCGCGGTCATCGCCGACATTCACGCCTGCGATCCCTGGATGTCGCTGCAGCGGATCGAGGCCATCGTCGACCAGACCAATGCGCTCAAGCCCGACGTCATCGTGCTGCTCGGCGATTATGTTGCCGGCCACCATTATGTCACGCGGTTCATTCCGGCCGATGAGTGGGCGAGGGTGCTGACCGGGCTCAAAGCGCCGCTCGGCATCCATGCCGTCATGGGCAATCACGATTACTGGGACGACAAGATCGTGCAGCGGGCGGGGCAGGGCACGACGGTTGCCCAGCGCGCGCTGAATGTCGCCGGCATTCCGGTTTACGAGAACGACGCCGTGCGCCTCACCAAGGACGGCCGCTCGTTCTGGCTTGCTGGTCTTGGCGATCAGCTCGCCTACATCCTGGCGCCGCGCTACGGCCACCCGCGGAGCTCTGGTGCCGACGACCTCACCGCAACGCTCGCCAAGATCACCGACGAGGCGCCCGTGATCCTGCTCGCGCATGAGCCCAATATCGCCTGGCGCGTGCCCGCGCGCGTCGCGCTGCAGTTGTCTGGCCATACCCATGGCGGCCAGATTCGCCTGTTTGGCTGGTCGCCGGCGCTGCCGCAGCAACACGCCGAACAACTCGCCTATGGTCACTTTCGGCTGAAATGCGACGTTATCGTCTCCGGCGGTCTCGGCTGCAGCATCGTGCCGGTCCGCGTCGGCATGCCGCCGGAGATCGTCGAGGTGACGCTGGGGCGAACGGCATCGGTTGTGTCCTAGCCAGGCTTGCACGTCCGGCCGTTTTTGCGCAAAACGGGCCGGTAGCGACAAGCAAAGAGGCTTCCGACGTGATGTCCCATCTCGACGGCGAGATCCGCGACGGCCGCCACCACATGCAGGTCCGCGTCTATTACGAGGACACGGATTTCCCTGACTGGACGTTATCGTAATAGGGAGTGCTGATCGTTCCTGATTTGTCATGATCTTCTGAGAAGAGTTTTATGCTGAAAAGGGCCGCGGCGTTCAGGTACGGTGTGTATTCGTAGGGCATCCGCTTGCACACCGGATGCATTATAATGCAGTCGACCAAGTTACGGAAAGCGATGCGAGTTTCGATCGCCTTCGGATTTGTCTTGAGCCCGGTGACCAGTCTCTTAGCTTCCGAACGGTATCGGTCACCGAACTTCGGGTGGTCGAACGGGATCACGTTTTCGCCGCCATTGCCGAGCAACCGCAAGCGTTCCTCGACAGTTTCCCGTTCCACGTCGCATTCATCTATCCGCTTGACCAGCTCATCCGGTTTGCGACGGCTGTTTGCGATCGCATATGACAAGCGTTCGATCTCGGCAGTCAGCACACGGCGCCGACGCTCCAGGTTAGAGCGTTCGCTGTCCTTTCGCTGATCGCTCTTCCGCTCCTCCTTCCAGGCACGCATCGCCTCTTCAATGGCTTTCGATGAAACCAATCTTACTTCCATTTTTTCGGCAACATCCTTCAGTAGAACGTCCATATCAAAGCTGCGGGTATGCTCGCAGGTGCCTCGCTGATGCGCGTTGGCGCATGCGGCACGGGGCCCTCCATTCCGGGCGGATTGAGCGATTCGCATGCGGCCGTTGCAGACGCCGCACCGAAGGACTCCCGCAAGCGGGTGCTCATTGTTGCGCGGGACCACAGGCCGGCGCCGCGGCTTGCCGGACGGCCCGAACATATGAATAGCGCGTTCATTGCGAACCTTCTGCGCGCTATCCCAGAGCGCTTGCGGAATAATCCGCAGCTCGGCGTTTTTGACGATGATGTGACGTTCTTCGGGATTGCGGCGCTTCTGCTTCTTCTGCGTTTCCGGATTGAGAATTGTTGAGCGAACATTCCAATGTATTTCGCCGATATACAGCTCGTTGCCGATAATGCCGCGACCGTGGCGACCGCCAGTGATGCACTGATGATTCCAGGTGGTACGACCAGCCTTGTTCTTGTGACGGGTAGCCCCAGGCGAGGGTACGCCTTCGCGGGTAAGATCGGCGGCGATATCTCGCGTTGAACGGCCTGCCGTATACTCGATGAAGATACGGCGCACGATCTTTGCTTCGCTCTCATCGATCATGCGCTCGCCAGGCACGCCCGGCCTTGGCCGATAACCATAGGCGTATGAGCCAGGAATTCTTCCGTTGTTGACGGCGTTATCATGTCCGCGCCGAACCTTGTCGGCAAGCTGCGGCTTGTAGATCGTATTGTAGAGACTTGCGATGCTGATGTCAGTTGCGGTCGCATAAACGCCTTTCTGATCCATCAGCTCAACGCGGTTGAACTCAAACACCTGCTTGAGGCGCTGGATGGTGGCGGGATCGCGCGACAGGCGGTCGAAATGCTCGACGATGATCACGTCAAAGTCTTGCTTCCGCACCCCATTGAGCAATCGCTGATAGCCATCGCGGGTATTCTCGGTAAGGCCAGACTTTGCAGCGTCGACAAATTCGCCGACGACATCTAGTTCATTGCGTGCGGCGACCTTTCGGCAGAGTAATAGCTGACCGTCAATCGAGGTCACTTTTTGCATGTCGCTCGAATAGCGGGCGTATATCGCGGCCCTCTTTTTTGGTGACGCTATCGCCATCTCGTTCCCCTATACGCTGCTCCAAACCGCCTTTTTCATCCCGCGCAAGCTGTCGTCCGATGGCACGCGCCAGCTCAAGCCAAACTTCCTCGTTGTCAGGATTGTCCCAACTTTGAGGATGGGAAGGATCAAGCGGTCGGATGATGCCCCGAGGCAATCGCATTCGCGTAGGCATCACAGCAAAGCCTTCAAAAGCTAGCGTAAATTTCTGCCTTGCGCTACGGACAGGTCGCAGGGATCGCGTGCGGCGTTCGCATCCTCCACTCGAAGAATCGATCGAAGCTCCTCTGTGGTTTTAAGGGGCTCGCCAGATCTAGATCGTCCTTCAGCGGCAGCTTCAGTCGGCAAGCGCCGTGACCCGACAAGAATCACGACAAAGCTGCAAATCACTTTTGCTTTTGAACCGCTCATGGAAGTCTCGATCTGCGATGGCGAGTCCGTTCATGTTGACTGCTGCGGTACTGAATGAAAATGAGACTTTTCAAATGTCAGGCGCCAGCGTGTTGCTGCGAAGATGATCGTGGGCGGGCGGGGATTTGCTAAACAAAGGAGAGTAGATTCGGCGGGGGCATCGCCGGCTCGGGGCCAGCCACAGCCTGGGGTATCGAAATGAACACGTTCCGGCTCCCGGCTTGAATCATTGGGGATCCTCCAATGTCGAGGAACTCAAGAAAAGCTCAACGTCGATGGAAATGTCCGGGCCGGTTGGGTCTTTGCCTTACTCGAATGCTAGGGGAGGGGATATTCCTGCCAAGCAGGATCCTTCACTCGAAACTATGAAGAGCACGCTAGTGCCGGAAATCAGCCACTTGTAGCCCTGTCAGCAACGAATGACCACACAGAAGCCCGTAGTCTGGATCGGATCGTCAAAGGACGATTTACGGGCTTTCCCGGACGAGGTTCGCCGCGTCATGGGATTTGCGATCAACGACACAAAACGGCGACGAGAATCCTCGTGCCAAGGCCCTGAAAGGCTTTGGTGGTCGAAGCGTGTTGGAAGTGGTCGACGATGAAGATGGCGATACGTTCCGCGCCGTCTACACCGTGCGCTTCGCAGGCGTCATCTATGTCCTTCACGGCTTCCAGAAGAAGTCGAAGAGGGGGATAGAGACACCGAAGCACGACATCCAGGTAAGGCTTACCGACGGCCGGTGGCTTGTTGCTGTGATTACTGCCTCGCCAGACGGGATGCCCTTTCGACCGTGTTGCACACAGACGCGGATACCTTTCGGGTCGATCGGCCGACGTCTCGCGGCGCTCATCTCTCGGGCGGCGGCCTTCGAATTGAATGACGGGCAGTTGAATTGTAGTGCCATGGTTAAAGCCCAGAAGGCACTCTAGATGCTCATCCCAGCCCTCCCAGAAGAAAGCTGGCAGGCATCGAAAGCAGGGCCTGATTCGACCTGCTGTGCGTCGAGCCCTTTGGGGCTACTACTAATTGTATCAATCCTGAGCTATCCTCTGGAAAGAATCGGTGCGTGACGTTGCCGCGCCTTGGAAACTTCGGCGGCCTCGCCGGTTAATGGAGTGATAGTTGCTTACTTGCAACTGTCGGCCGCAAAGCGCATGCTTCTGGTCGGGCGGCGTTTAGTCGGCTTGGCGCTTGCTTGTAGAACTCGGAGCTGCCGAACCGTTTGACCAAGCCGAGCGACCATGCCCTTTAATTTAGCAACAAGCTACTCCGGTTTATTTTTTGAGGAAAGAATTCCTTCAAGCGCGGGCGAGCATCTTGTCGCAGATTTAAGAACCAAAATTTCAAACGCCCAGCAGGTAAAGTCCTACGCCTCGATTAGTAAGAAGTTGCTGGATATCGCGAAAGAGATTGATCCCAAGGCGTTCTTGGAGAAGTCGCGAACAACACCGACTTCGCTTCCCGATGTTGTCTCATCAACAGCCAACAACGATCCCGATACCGGTATATTTACGGGTTTCTTTCCTTGCACGACACTTCATTGCCGCATCAAAGAAATCGATTGGCATATCGTAATTCGAGCATCCGTCGCCCTCGCAGAAATACCTCAGCAAGATGCAAGAATTAGTTTGTGGTGGAGTTTTGAAGGCGTTCCGGATGCAGGAGGTCGAAGACCAGAAGAAAGCGACGCGTCATCTTTTTGCGATCTTGCGAACAAGATGAGCAACAAGGTCATGCCTGAGCTTAAGTCGGCTTATGAAAAGGCCGCCCAGCAGCTAACGTCATCCGATACGGTTCGAATTTGCCTTGCCGATCTCGACTCACGTCCCTTTGCCCAACTGCTCGACACCCTTTATTCCAAGAAGAGATCTCTCTCAGAGATCACAGACCCCGAACCAGCGCGAGGCCTCGCCGAGCTACGCGACTACGCCTACGATGTTGGGCGGCTCAATCTCAACGACTCTAACTTCAATCTCGCGAATAAGATCCCAGGCATCAAGGGCGCTTTCTGTCGGACGGAGACGCACAATCTCGACGCGCACACCGTTTCAATTGCGGGGTTCGCACGTCCTAGCGGCTTAGGAACCGCTTTGGGCCGACCTGGCAAAAGCGAGCAGTACGTGCGCACCATGTCGGCAGCTCGCACTCTCAGCAGTCGTCTCGCCGAACAAGAAATCGTCGAATTCAGCCGCCGCCATCTTCAACATCCTCAGCCGTAACTTCTTCTCCGCTGTCCATCAGCAACCGATCCCGCATCTGCCAAAGATGGCATCGCCTTGACTGTGGCATTGCAAAGAGTTGCGGCCTCATTACAGTACAACTGATTTTCATAAGACATTCAGAGGAAACAATGCCGAAGCGCAGGGTGGTCGACCTGTACCAACGTATTTTCGCGTCCGACCCGCTCTTGCTGCAACCCAAAAACCAGGAGGACTTCGGCAACGAAATACTTCGCAACCTTCTTGTCTTTCGTCCGCAAGCGACAAGCGCGCCTCATCTTATCGATGTGCTGGCGCCGCTTACGACACCAAAGCCGGCGCCCCCGCCGAAGCCAGACAGAAATCTTATCAAACGATATTACGAGTCACTTCGCGATCGCACGAAGCTGTCCGCAGCCGACTTCAATGCCCTCGCCGACGTCACCATGATCGCGCGCGGAGAGCTTACCGAAGCGCGTGGCGTCATTCATAAGTTCACGCATAAGGCGCAGACGGCCGCGGACAACAGCCTGACGACGCGTCAAAAGCACGACGCTTTTGAGGCGCGGCTGAAAATCGCTGCGATCGGATACCGCGTGTTGATCGCGAAGCTGGATCCAGCCTATGTGAGTGAAGATCTGTCCCCGCTACCCACCTTCGACGATGCGATCGTCCAAAGGACGTCGGAATCCTTCAAGCAGTCCAGCGAGGTCGCGCGTACTGTCTTAAGGCCGAAGAGTGATCCACGCGATTGGGAGGAGGAATTCGCCAATCATCTCGGCCTCGCTGTTAAGCAGCAGGCAGACTTGATCGTGTTCCCTGAGTTTAGTCTGCCACCCCAGCGCGTGAGGCCCGGCGAGACGCAGGACCAAGTTACGAAACGCCTCGAGGGGGAGCTGAACACAACGCCTCACGATCATTTTGTGTTCGCCGGCAGTCGCCATGAGGACCGCTATAATCGTGGTCTCATTTTGAAGAAAGAGGGGAGCCGAATTTCTTCGGAGTATTGGCACTACAAGCGCGCTTCGGCGCGGGGGCTCGGTGAAAATATTATCGGCACGCGCGCAACGACGATCCCGTCTTATACAACCAACATCTCGTTCCTGACTAAGGGAACATTCGCTGTTGGAATAGCGATTTGTTATGACACTTACGATCCGACCACCTTTCTCAGCTTAGTTCTTGAAGCCGCGTATTGCTCGCGCGAATATCTACCCAAAATCCTAATCGTACCATCGTTCAATACATCGCAGGACTTCGTCGCCTTGCTCCGCGACTTGAGCTTTGTCGCGCGGTGTTCGGTTGTTTATGTCAATGGCCTGCATGGCGACGCGGAAATGTTCGTCTGCGGTGTACGCATCTCCGATTTTGTGGACAATCGGCAAGTCATCCTGACGAGCCTAGCGGATAAGAGAACGGAGCTCGGTGATCAGCTCGACGACGAGAAGAAAGATTTCGTCCGACGAGCGACCACTTCGCCTGGTCTCGTGAGAACGCCGAAGGAGAAGGCTTGGGTCGAAAAGACTCAACGTGAACATGCGGCCGTTTCCGATCTCGAGCGAGAATTGATGCGCCTTGAAGCCGCGGGCGAGCTGGATTATATCGAAACCATCGAAGATTGCGGCCACTGCACCGGCGGAACGCATCTTCTTCCCGATCGGCGTTGCCGGCGGGATATCCTGTACTACAATCTCAACAAGGACCTAATCGCAGCTCTTCTGGAATTTCGTGCTGGCTATTTCGGCCAGGAAGAGTTCTTGCCTGGCCCGTTCCGCCGTGACGAACTCGATGCCGTATGGGGATCTACGTAGATCACAAACTTCTTTGAGACGCTCGCGACAGGTCACAGCAGTAGGCGCCGCCGGTGGCACGGAGGTGTTACCGGAACAAGTCAAGCGATTTACCGAGCCGATTCGCGCTCTAAAGCGCGAGCTTAGTTCGCAGCTGTCCCTGCATGGGCGACGCCAGCACAACGTCAACGAGCTCACGCGCATGTAGCACATCGGCTTCGATAATCCAAAAATTGTCGAAGTCTGGATGTGCCTTATCCCCTAAGGCCATGCGCAGCTCGGGGAAGGCAGGTCGCTGACAACGCCAACAATATCGCTCGATAGCCGTTGAGGGAGCAGTATTTGATCCGAGCGATAAAACCGAGAGCTATCTGCACAATGGTGGTCGACTTGTCGCTGAGCGCACAGAATAAGTATACGAGGTTGCTCAATTCTTGGGCAGCGCGAATTGAAGGGAAGAAGGCTTGTCGGGACGCAGATCGGACGACTCGGATCTACCTCGATCTCTTTGGCTGGAGCGGTTAAAGGGAGGCGTGTGCACCGGGACATCAAAGGAAATCTGGTGTGAGCATACTCTTCCAGCGTGGAATCCTACAGCTCCAGCGGGCGCGTATATCGACGGCCTCAGCCGAGGCTCTGCTCGGGCGGATGCAGGCCAGGAGTAAGCGCGAACCCGATACGCTGGCTTCAGAGTTAGAATGAATGTGCGAAGAAGCCTCCGGCTTGGAACGCAGGTTTGGATGGGATTGGACAGCAAAAAGGACGTCCATTTGGCCGGCTCCCCGGTAGGGCCGGTGAGCCGGCTGGAGGTCCTCGAAGGACCGTCGGGGCGCCGTGTGCGTTCGGAGGCTGAGAGAGCCCGGATTGTCGCCGAGAGTCTCCTATCCGGTGCCCAGTGTCCGAGGTGGCGCGCAAGCATGGAGCGACGCGCTGGCAGATTTACGATTGGCGACAACGAGGCATGTTGGCGCCATGCGATGCATCGCAGTCGACATTCGCACCGGTAGGAACGCTGGGAGGCTTGGCGGACCAGCCATCTTGATCTCGGGAAGTGCCCGCCGAATGTCTTTGGTTGGGTCATCACAAATCCGCAACGCCTATCGGAGCCGGTCCAGGCTTCCGGCAGTCGAGGGCTCTATTTCCCCGATGCGACGCTGGCGAGTCGATTAATTGCGCAGACGTTCGTCGGCGAAGACTACAGCTAAGTAGCACATTGGGAAACGCATCGAAGAAGTTCCGAGAGAATTTCGTCAGGTTCTTTGCTTGTCGTATCGATGGCGATCGAATTCAAAGGCGCTCTCAGGCGGTGCTCGTCGAGCGACCATCGCTGATCGAATAGCGCCGCATCTTGCCCTTCCGCAACGCGTCGGGACCGCGCTACCGATTTTTCCGCGCTTACAAAGAAGTGAATGTCTGCATCGAGAAAGATTTGGCTGACAGTTCGGCCATCTGCAACGAAGCTTTGGTGTCGCACGAACTGCTTGGCCGTGTGGACGAGAGACTTGCGAATGGAACGATATTGGATCCACGTTAGACGAGGTGAGCCGCCGATTGAATATTGGAATTCGCGCTGCTCGTAGGGCATTGCGTTTAGTGCGTGACCAGGGCGTTCGACGGGAGGCTCTTAGGCTTCTTGAAGCACTTGGTTTGCGCGAGCAAGTGCGCTGAATGCGGTCGGGACTACGGGTGCGCCGACGGCGTTGCGATGTTGTAGGCGAAGGTCTGCAGACGCGATTGTCGGCATGACGAGCTTGGGCCTTATTTGCTGGAGCTAACTCAAACTTGCCCATGACGGATTGGAACGAGGTTCAAGTGTTTCAGACAGGATGGCGCCGTGTGCACGACGTGTGCACCGGGAGATCAAAGAAGATCTCATCACGGGTAGTGTAAACAGGCGTGCTGAAGTGGGTTAGGCTGCCTCCTGAGCGCGTGCATCTTGGGGGGTGCGTAGCTTTTGGAGGTGGAAGCGCCCCCCCACCGCGCTTCCCGGGTCGTTGCTCGCGAATTTAGGTTCAAGCGCCTAGCGGGTTTTGGTCAGCCAGCATGCACTTCAACCGAAGGCGCGGCGGGAGATGTCGCGCATGTTCGGAATCTCCGCCATGCGCCCCCCGGACGTCAGACTGGCCGGTACGAATTGCCATCGGCGACTTCTCTTCAGCAACCTCGGCCAGAGCCACAAGTCGACCGCTTTAGAGCGACCATTTGGTGCAGTTTACAGTCGCACCATCGTCGTCCATTTCGCAGGACTTCCTTGGACGCCACCGAGGAAGGGCGCGAGTGACCTTTTTGAGCGAGACATTTATATTTATAATGAGACACCGGGGTGCGAGCTTGGCGAGCCGCCACCCACCGACTAGGCTGATGGCTGCATTGCAGGAGGCGGAAATGAATACTCCAGCGTCGGCAAACTCAGTGCGTTCCCTTGGGCTTCACTGCATCCGGAAGACGTCGAATGGGGCATGCGTAATCTTCGCTCACGGTGTTCTCTCGGACGGTGAAGCCGCATGGGGATTGCCGCCCTGGCCCGAACTGCTGGCCGGAGACCCTGCGTTGCCGGGGATTGGAATTTACAACTTCACGTACTTTACTAACCCGGGATCGGGCTCATACAGCATCGACGATGTCGCAGACATGCTGCGCGAATTGTTCTCTGGCACTGAAGGCATGTGGGATCATTCAAAGCTTATCTTCGTGGGCCATAGTATGGGCGGAATCGTAGCACGTCGGTTCATCGTTGCGAATGCATTCCGCTTGATTGAGCATGGTACCAGGGTTGGGTTGATACTCCTCGCTTCGCCCACGCGAGGATCAGACTTGGCTAATCGTATCGCGATGCTCACCTGGTTACTCGGCCACAATCAGGCATCTGCACTGCGCATGTCAGCGAGCAATATTTGGCTTGAGGGGCTTCATCGCGAGTTTTTAACGCTTAAAGAAAGCGGGCGTCTCTGGCTGAAGGGGCGGGAATTCGTTGAAGGCAAGCCGATGCGTATCCTGCGCTGGCTAGGAATATCTGACCGTGTGGTTGAACCGACTGAAGCCGCAGTCTATTTTGCAGACTCGCTGGTTTTGCCGGAAGACGATCACAGTTCCATCGCGAAACCCGGTGGCCGGAATCGGGTGCAATACAGCGCGGTGACACGCTTCATCGCGGAGTTCGGCAATCAACATCACTTGCAGCCCACGAACGCTTATGAGACGGAGGTCGCGGGCTCAGCCGTGAGTCGGCTAATGACGACCGATTTGGCGAAAGAAGAAGAGATCCCAAACAGCGCTCTCGCTGCACTTCACGAAGCCATCCTGGAGACCCGACTGTACGTTGGCCGACGTGACCGTGGTGAACGGAACGCGGATGTTGAGGAGCGGCTAGCGCGGGTTTGGATGGATGTTGCAAATTCGTTGCCTCCGAGCCAGCAAGAGCTTGCGGACTTGTGCAGAATCAAGGGGCAGGCGTGGGCCGACCCGTCCTTGTGGAACGACCCGCGGTTTAAGAATTTGCCTGTCGAGCTCAACGATATTCTTGCGCGGATCAGCACCGCAGTAACGGCGCGGGCCTCTAAAGCTGCCGCTCCGGAGTTGAAGCGTGGCATCGCCGCGATCCAATCTAGCCTTGAGCAATTTGAGGATGTCCGCCGCTACCTTGATGCCAAGGCGGGCCGGCCGACTTCAATCCGGACTGCAGTCACAAACCGACTGGCTGACAACGGCGAGGCGGTTGAGTTTGAAGGCTTTGGAGAAGTGCGCCGTGTTACCGTAGCCGATCTTAAGGGACTGAGTCCGGAGGATCAGGAGGCCGTCGCGGCGGTCGAAGAAGCGATGCGCAAGCTGTCACTGGAGTGGCAGGCGGTTGTCAGGAAGGGGTTACTCTCGGAGGAAGACGAGCGGCAGCTAGCCATTATTTCGAAGCAAATGGCCCAGCGATTGCTCTTGATCTTCGGGATAGTTGAGGTTGCGTTGGGCGGTGCGCTGCAGGACCACTACGCGCAGCAGCGTACAATAGCAGAAAGCATGATCGGGCGATGACTCTCCGGGGCGGCTGCGAGCGCATTCTAGGATGCGTGTCCGACGGATCAATGTGCCTGGCACCATTCTAATCCGGGACAAAAGTCATGCACCTTGCTGATCATCAGCTCTCAACGACTTCGACATGCTTGGATGAGAGGAAGGTGCTCCTTTATCACGCGCCCCGTTGCTGTTCTAGGGAACCGCAAAAGGCCACCGAGGGAGCACACGGAGGGCAAGTTAATTACTGCCTTCCTTGTAGAGGCCCCTCCCGGAAGGGGCCTCACTTTTCATAGGTGAACTGAGCCATCAAGTTCTCTCGAAACGCTATGCAACCAGAGGCGCCGCGTCACGTACTCGTGCAAGCGTGTAGCTAACATTGGGAATAGCAACACTGTCCCATTCTTGACCAGCTTCGTTGCTTTGATCGCATCGGCATCGTGTGTGACACGCAATTCGTTTCTTTGCATCAGCGAGATACATCGCGGAATGACCGTATGCATTCACCGATGGATCCCAGTAGAAGATCAAATCCCCTGCGGCCAGTTGAGAAAGCTTATGCGCAGTTTGGTCGTGGCTAGCCTTTTGGAGTATTGATTCGATCAATCCGTCCTCGGTCAGCGTGCTGAACAATCGACGAGCACTGATCACTCCATAGATAGCCGACGGGAAGTCGCGTTGTATTGGCAATCCGCCGCCGGCTTCATTGGCTTCATGTCCAAGACAGCATGAGAGAAAGTGGGCACAATCATCGACGTTGTCGACCACCTTTCCGTCGGGTAAGTGCGCTGTCTCGTTAGTGTCTGTGCGGACAAAGACAGTCCCGTTCGGTACCTTAACGTAAGGAGTCGTTTCGCGCACGCCGACGTATCCATCGGAACATGACTTGGTCCAATACTTGCGGGCGTAGGCCAAAGCTTTGGCGCGATCGTATGTCATTTTACCTCACAATTTGCACTATCAAAACCAAGTCGAAGAGCTTTGCTCGCACGTCATGGGAGCACGTCAAGAGCATCGCGCCTAGAACGTCGAATATATCTGTTCTTCTGACGCTTGCTGAATATATATCACCAGTTCACCTCATCCGCCTAGTCTTGCGACTGGAATTGGTAGCGACACCGCCACCACGCGCGCTTGCGCCTCACGCATCATGTTCAGGCTAGCGGGCGCAACACTGACGGCCGGCTCTTCGTCGCCGGCTGGCGAGAACAGCCAGTCGAAGTCGAGTCCGGCGCTGGCAATCTCGCCTGTCGAATGAAGCAGCGAAACGTCGGTCCAGCATTCATGCCCCGCCGGCATCGTCGTCTCAATCGATGCGAACAGGCCGCGATCGGTTATGCGCACCGGCGCAGGGAGCGAGTCGGTCACGACATCCATACTTCCATCTGAGCGCAGCAGTCGGGCTTCGACGGCGGTCGGCAAGTTCTCGGACGCCTTGCCCTTCTGTTGCAAGGTCAGGTGAATTCCCAAGACGAAGGATTGAGGCTGGTTGGTCCATTTAAGCGCGATGGGTTTCGGCGCGATCTTGTCGCCGAAAACGGCTGGCCGGAGATTGACCCGCAATCCGCTGAGCAGACGCTGATGCGAGGGAGGTCCGACGATCCGGAAATAGAGGTGGATACGGGTTGGATTTTCGCCATCAAAGCCAGTCGAGAGTAGATCGAAATAGGCTTCCTTGTACTTGAGCGACACGTTGACGTTCCGGTCGCACAGGATCTGTGCGGGCGTTTCGAATTCGACGACGCGGATGGCGTGATCGCGCGGTAATTTCTTGCCAGTGTCGATGGTCGATCCATCGGGCGCGACCAAGATCACTTTCTTGTCCCGTACCAGCGCCGTTTGGGCGAACAGTTCTGCCGGCCGACCCAACTCCTTCAGAAAGTAGGACGTAATTACCCCGAGGTGGCGATGAACATGAATCGGAAACGGATTGTCGAACGTCGACGGACATAGCCACGCTGCCTCCTCGACGCCGTTGAGACTGAAGGAGAGATGGCCGTCTTTGGGATCGAGCGCGGCAACCAGTTCGCGCACATGCCTGCGCTGGACTTTCCACGACTCCGTACCCTTGTCGTCCGTCTCGACCGCCGGCAAGTGCAGGAAGTCGAAATCTCGGCCGGTTCTGGTCCATCGGACGAAAGTCGGCGCACTTGCCAAGGTTGCGTAGGCCGACATCTTGTCCGCGCTTATCGTGACCGACGTCGGCTTCGGGCGGCCGTCCGCGTCCTCTACCGGCGGCGACCATTCGAAACTCGCCAGCATCAACGGTGCATTGATCTCGCCGCGTTCGGTGTTGGCCGAGTTGTCGGTCACGAAGACCGACGTCGAGTACCGGCCGGGCGCGACGGGCTGGTGCAAGATCGCGAGGCTGAGGAGCCTCGACTTTTCGAACTTGAGGATCGTGACGAGGTCGCCTTCTTCATTGGTGACCGACGCGCCGACGCCGTCCACGGCAAGTCGAGACGTCTTTACTTCAACGCATTTATCGTTCTGCGCGAGAACCAAAAGCGAAAACGGCCGGTCATTGCCGGGCAGGAGATAGGACAGCAACTTCTCGGGCGGGCTTCCCGGCTGCTTGGGAACGATCCACCAGCAGCGTTCGCCATCGAGGCCCAAGGCGTCCCGGCTGGCTCCGGTGGTCCAGTTGGGATCGATGTAGCGCCGCATCGCCGCACCGATGAACATTTCCTCGAACCACTGCTCGACCGCTGTACCGCCGTTCAGCGTGGCCGGCAGAAGCGAGAACATCGCGTTCTGATAGGCCGGCGCCGGGCCGTCGATATTATCGAAGGTGAGCCCCATTGGGCCCTCGCTCCTCAGGACCAGGCCGAACGCCGCCTCCCGGCCGAGCGGGCGATAGTCGACGCGCGGGTCCGGCCCGGCCTCTTTCCGGGAATCGATGATCTCGAGATGGTGGTCTTTGTCCGAAGGGTGCTCGCTCTCAAAATACGTGAACCCGTAGCTGAATCCGGTCTTTACCTCGAAGGCGATGCGGTCGGCGAGGCCGCCCCGAGCAAAGGGCGGCTCCTGAAGGATGGCCGCGACTGGGGGCGCGGGCCGGGCTAGCTCGTCGCCACCAGGAGCGGTGGTCAGCGGGATCAACGCGCGCAACTGCGGACGCGTCATCTTGACGTTCGCGAGGTCTGCCAGCACTGCAACGCGCATGCTCCACGCATGCGCCGGCGTCTTCGGAGTCTTGTCCCACCAGGTGACGACTTCGCCCCTATTGCGCAGCTTCAGCGCGTTTGCGTAACGTGATCGCAGCCGGAAGCGATGACGGAAATAGGTGGCCGACTCCGGATTCCAGTAGATTTCCTGAAGCGTGGTGCGCGCCGGCAACGGGTCGAGCGTCTTGGTGACGGTCTGCGCGTCAATATCCGGACGATCGAAGAACGCTTCGAGCTCGAACTGGGCAAGTTCTCCCTTGCCGTCGAGGTCGAGATCCAGCCGCAGTGCCGGGCAGGGGAGCGGCTCGGCATCCTTGCTCGCGCCACCGAATCTGAAGGGACGTGGATTCACATAATGGTAGATGGGCCGTCCAGTAGTCCGCCAGCGCTGGGTCGTGACGTCGATTTCCTGTAGCAACCGCCAATGGCGCCTGTCGGTGCCGTTGGTGGGCGTCCCCGTCATGATGTCGTATTTTCGGTTCTTCTCGACGCCCTGCATGACGATCATGCTTGCGGCGAGCGCGATCGCGATCTGGTTGTCTTTCGTCTTGTCGATTGCCGCGATCTCCTTGATGCCGTCATACATGGTTTCGATGCGAACGGCGGCGGCCGGGAAAGTGAGATAGCCCGTGGTCAGACTGCGCTGGGCATACTGCCGCATGTCCGGGTGGAAAACCGATGGGTGTGGCGAGGCGTCCTTGAAATGTTTATCCGGCACTAGCGAATCGAGCGACAGTCGCGCGACGACACCTTCGGGAACGTCTGCGGTGAAAGGCGCTGTGTCGGATCCCAGGCTGAGCGCTGTCCCAGGACGAAGCGTGATCTTGAACTGAAACCGCTGGTCGAGCGGCTCAAACACGTATGTGCGCAGGCGCCGTGGAGACCACGGTATCGGGTCTGGCCGTGGCTGGCTAGGCTTCCAATGAAAGTCATTTGCGAGCATCTGGTCGACGCGATCGGAGAACTGGCGCGCAAATTCCTGCAATATCGCGCCAACCGGATGGAGCCGAGGCGCGATACTATCGAGTTCGGGCATGATCCCTGTCAGTACGTCGTGAGGAGTCAACTCGATCCTGATCTGGTCGACCGCGGGATCTGGCAGTCTGTCAAGAGCGGCAGCGAGGCCAGGATCGAGGTGACGCATGACGTAGGCCGTGACTAGCATCTGCTCGAACAGCCTGATCGATGCCGTGTTCTTCGGCTTGTCCGGCGGAAAGAACATTTCGTTGCGCAGGTCCGCATTGGCGAACCAGCGATCGAAGTCGAGATAGCCGACCCGCGGGGTCGAAACCGTGATTTCGACGGGTTTCGCAAGGCCGGCTGCCCAATCGGTTTCATTCAATGCCAGCAGCAGCAGCGGATCGTTGACGTTGTCGCTTTTCTGTGAGCCGAGTTTGGCAAAAGCGAAGGACGCTCGCTTGCCGTCGACCGATTGCAGCTCCAGTCTCAGCCAGCCGGCGACGCTGTTGCCGGGCGGGAACGCCTTTGGCGGGTCCACCTTATCCGGGTCGATGATTGTGACGCCGCAGCGGACATAAAGGCGCCGCTCGCACAACCCTTTCTTATTTTTCTGCCTGAACTCGATCCCTATCTTGATTTCCGACAATCGCGCAAAACCCGGCGCCGAGCTCTCGTCGATCGTAAACCAGGCATCTCCCCTGTCGGTCGGATCGCTGGCGGGGCGCTCAAAGAATCGGAGGATCAGCTTGTCGGGCTTGCCGCCGAATTCGATGTCGCTGAGTCCCCATTCGAAATTTTGGCTGGCGACCATTTGGCCTGCGCCGTCGGCCTCGCGCATGATGTCGCGCACGGCAGATTCAACCGGGCCAGCCAGCAGGCCGACGCGCGGATAGTCCTCGGCGAGCGGCTTGACGCCGGCAATGCTGGCACCGAGCCGCAGCGACCGGTGCGGCACAGGCGTCTCGATCAGCGGCATCTGCGCGATGGCGGTGCGGCGCTGATATTGGGCCGTCCCGACGAGGAGCGGCGATGCATGGACGTCATCCGTCCCGGGCGGTGCCGGTTCTAGCTTCGGCATCCACGGCGCAGCAGACCCGAGTTGCAGGGCAAGTGGTAGTGCTCCGGCGTTGCTGGTGACAAAGCTGAAGGTCTTGAAGTTGCGGCCATAGGCGATGCGCGGCACCGCTGTGAAGTCGTCGGCCGTGTGCGGGTCTTGCCGGTAGAACGGATGCTGGATCGTGGCTGGATCTTGGGCGTCGTTTTGAACAATACGGGCGTCGAGCGCGCGGTCAGCAAACGGGAAGCCCTGATACTCGACGAACATGGGATTGCGGCCGTCGCTTGCTGCCGGCAGCATCGGATGGATTGCGCCCTTGACGTCGGTGCCGGGAAGGTCGAAGTCGCCGGTCCAGCCAAGATCGGCGAGATTTGCATAGGCCCATTTGTCAGGTGGCGATGTCCCTTCATCGGCGCGCTCGATGGCCATGGCAACGCCGTTGAGGTGTTTGCCGAAGTTGTCGAGCTTGCTACCGTCGATGTTGGCGGCGATCTGAACTGGAATCGGTTGTGGCCCGCGGTCGGGGATGAAGCGGGCACCCGTGAGTTCCTCCATTGGAAGAATCGCGGCGTAGAACGCCTGCCGCAATCTGACTCTCAGTGCTGATCGCGTTGCAACCGGAAGCTTCGTAACGTCCGGCTTGAACAGCGCTTCCGCAATCCCCTTCAGTTTCTTTGGCGCCGCGAAGAAGCGCCGCTCGTAGAAGGCGCTGGCGCGCACGATCCAGCGCAAGAACTCAAGCGTCGTCCATGGTTTCTTTCGTTTGGGAGGGACGTGGCCTCCCTTGAAGTTGAGCAGCTCGAGGATAAACGTGCTGCTCGCTGCGCGCCGGATCGCCTCTGCGCCGTTGAACGGGCTGTCGAGCAAGGCCCGGTAGTCGCTCCACGCCGCATCGACCGCGCCCTGGATGTCCGCCGCGGCAACCTGAGTGCCCTTTGCGATCTCCTTTGCGAGCAATACCGCAAAGCGGTCGGTCCCGGTTTCTACCGTTTCGACTATGCGAATGATCGCCGCTTCCGCGCCGGCCTCGTCGTAAAGAACCTGCTCAAGTTCGAGCAGCGCGCGCGAGACGCTTTGCGCCGAATGGCCATCAATCGACTTCAGAAAAGGAATGGACTGAGGGTCGATCTGCTGATTGGGATGTTGGAAATCCTCCAGCAGTGCGGTCACCAGGGTGCGCTCGTCAATGACCTTCGGGGGTGCGGAGAGGCCATAGACATGGCGTAGCGCGCCGACCAGCGCCGTCTCGGTGGGTGCTTTCGACATCAAGGGACTGTTATCGGTCAGCACCTTGCGGATCGCGACCGTGAGTTGGGAGCTATCGAGCGCGTCACCGAGACGCTGTAGCAAGGCGCTCACGAGCGGCGCAAGGACGTCGCCCGCCGTCGTCCGGGCGCCAGCCGACGCCGCGGTTGGCTTCAGGAGTGCAATGACGAAGTTGTCGAGCGCAGATGTCAGCCGTGCTGCGACATACCATGTCGCCGCCCCTTTGTTGTCCCACGTTGGGGCATCCTTGGGAACCACATTGATTGCGATCTTGAACAACTGCTCGAATTCTTCGTCGGCCTTGTTGTGGCCAAGCGGAAACAGCCCGGAATTAGCCGTCATCAGCGATGCCGCGCGCTCCTCGATCCATCCGAGCAGGCGGCGGACGCTTTCGGCATCAGGGTCGACAATGAAGTAACCGGTCTCGCTGATGCCATCGTCCACTTCCAACGGCAGTTGAAACGGTATCTTGGTGATTTTGTCACCGATCCAGTTGGTCCGGCAGACGGCATCGCCGAATCCGCCCTGTGGATTGTAGGCGTAGTCCAGCGCGACTTCGTCGGGCTGAGGAGGGGCGGGGCTAAGAGGCGGAACTGACAAGATGAAGTCAGGCTTTGTGCCGGCCGGCGGATCATCGAAATATGGGATGATGACGAAACGCTTTCCCGCAGCTTCGATCGTCGTTTGCGCGATCCTGACGATATGGGTCAGCGCAAATTTGTGACCGACGGGCGCGTTCCAGGATTGAACCGCGCGCAACCGATGAGCCGCCGAAGCGCTCTCGGCATTGACCGCGATCTCTGCCGTCGTCTTGCCGGCAGTTGGAACGACAATGGTCGACCAGTAAAGGCCGCCAGCAGAAGCCTCGAACCCTTGGAGCCAGTTGAAGAGGTTGTCTGCGACCGCATAGGGTCTTGCGGAGATAGTGTTGTCGACGAGGCCGACAGCGGTCAGCGTCGCATCGGTCGCCGAAAGCGAGAATACACGGAACTGGACGCGCTGCACGCATTGTAAAAACTTCTGAAATCTGCTTTTCGCACTGGCTTCGTCGGCAGCCTCGGACTCATACTCGAAGCTCAGGTTTACTGCGAACGAGACCGTTGCTCCGTCGATATCGGACTGATGGAAGCTCGTCGGTTCCTGATCGGCCAAGCAGTGAATGATTGACTGGGGCAACGCCATGCTTAATGTCTCGCCGATTCGAGTGTCTTGGCCGCCGACTGGAGTTTCTTTAGCGTCGGATCAGTTGGTTCGGCGGTAGCGTCGGCCGAAACGACGGTTTCGGACTTGCCACCGCGCATCTTGTATTTTGCGTTGGCGTGCGCCGTGATCTTGAAGAACCTCGAAATGCGGATCTCGACAGTGAGCGAGCCATCGGCATCGATCTGTCCATCGTCGCGGTAGGTCATCCGCAGCATCAGCACGATGCCGACGGTGACGATGCCGGCCACATCCACGTGACCCGCGATCACCAGGACCGCCGAGATCGAGAGGCCGCCGCCCGGCTTGCCGATCACCTTGCGATAGGAGAGCGTGCCCGACAGGGCAATAAAGACCTGCCCCACGAATGGACCGAATGCGAAAGCAAGCGATGCCGAGCCTCCGGCGCCGGCCTCGACCGTGACGGTCAGTTCCTTGTCGAACGGGCGGTACTCCGCGTCGATCTGGATATAGCCCGCGCCGCCGATGACGAAGATCGAGAAGATGAAGGGCCGTTCGATCGTCGACAGGTTGAATCGGTTGGCCAGCATGAAGTCCGGAAAGGCCAGCAGCTTGAAGTGGTTCTCGATCGAGATATTCGATACGCCGCTGGTCCCGAAATTCAGCGATATCGGCGGTAGCGCGAAGTCGTGTTGCACCCCGACGGGAATGCCGTTTAGCTTGATGAGCTGCAGGCCGCCGACCTTGTCCGGAAAAAGCGTCCCCAGGAAATCTTGGATGAACTTGAATGAAGGGTTGAGCCGAATGTTCTTCGGGTCGAACTCGATCTTCAGCCCGCTCTCGCGAGTGAAATTCAGCGCGAATTTCTCGAAGCGGACCATCGACTGGCCGCCGACGACGAGGTCGACCGTGGTGCCGATGCGGCCGTAACCGGTCTCGGTGACCTTGTCCTGGTCTTTCGAGGCGTCAAGCCGCACCTGTCCGGTCAGACGCATGTCGACGAAATCGGCCTTGAAGACCCCGACCGAGAATAGGCTTCGGCGGCCGCCCATCGGCGCGTCGATGTCGACCTGGACCCAGGCGCGCGCCTGCTTCTTGTCGAAATCATGCGTGACGCGGACCGCGTCACTAACGCCGGCCGGGATCTTGTAGCCGTTAAGCAGATTGTCGAGCTTCGTGCCACCGAAATTGCGGAACACCTTGCCGATGTCGAAATCCGACAGGCTGGCCGGCATCAGGCGATCGCCGATCTTGTCGAACGGCAGGGAGAGTCCGAGCGCCTTCAGCTCATCGCCGAGCCGGTTGAAGAGTGCGTTGGCCTTTGTGGTCTGGACGATGTCGTTGAGTTCGTCGAATCCGGAACGGATGCGGTCGATGTCCGCCTTCAGGGCTGCGATCTCGGGTGCACTCGTGACGGCTGAATAGAGTTTCAGGACGTTGCTCGGCGCGGCCATCAACCCGCCAGCATCCAGGCGGCTCGCCGCGTTGAACACTCGATCGGCATACATGCGGGCGGTCTCGGTCGACCGTGCTACGTCGTTTTGCAGCCCGCGAACCGAGTGATCGAACGCGTTGATCGAGGAGAGCAGGTTCTCGCCTTGCTTCTCGAGCCCATCCACGGTGGCTAGCGCATCGTTGATGCTCGTTTGAACTCCGGCAAAGGCGTTCTGAAGATCCGCTACCTTGCCGTTCAGATACGACGTAGCATCAGTCTTGAGAGCCTCTAGGTAAGCCTTCGCCTTGTCGACGGTGTCAAAGGCCGCGCTGCAAGCAGTGGAAACTTGCGCGAGCGCGCCGAGTGCCTTGGTGTCAAGCTTCCGTATCGGTTCGCTGATGGCATCGCTCAGCGCAAGCAGATCTTCGCGTATGAGGGCAAGCGCCGTATCGACATTCTTAAAATCGTCGTCAGTCAATGACTTCAGCACTTCCTGCAGGGCAGGGCGAAGTACAGACTCCTTGACTGCCGTTTCCAGCAGCCCGCTCGGCGCCAACGCCAACTGCACCGCCCCGAGGGCATTCTGAACGTCGTCGATCAGTCTCCCAACCTTGCCTTCGACGCCGTGGACCACATCGCGGCATTCAGCGACGGCGGCCCGCAAAGATGTCGTTGCGGACTGGACGAGGAAATCCAGCAGTTGCCCGGTTTCGACGAATTTCTGCTCGAGCGGCTTGATCTGCTCCTCGACCGCGGACTTCAGCTCGTTGATTTTGCTGTCGACGTCCGGCCAGATCGCCAGAAGCTCGTCCTTGATGTCGGAGAAGCCCGCGTCGGAGATATCCTTGGCGATCTCGATCAGACCATCGGCTTTGCCGGCCAGCGACGTGACGATGCCGCTCAAGCTGGTGCCGAGGCGGTTGATCTCGGGTCCCGCCTGGTTGAGGAGGTCGTCGGACATTTGTCCGGCGTTGTCCACCTTGGTTTTGGCGGCGGCGATGGCGCTCTTAGCCTGGCTGGCGACCAATCTCAGGGTATCGAGCGCGTCCTTGGCCTTGCCCTTTAGTCCGGCGTCGATGCCGGTATGGCTGTTGATGTCTGCCGCTGCCTTGTCGATACCGGCAATCGCCGTGTCGATCGGGCCGTTGCCGGCTTGCGGAACGAGATTTCCCAGGATCTGTTGGGCTTTGGTGAAATATGGCGCAATGGTGCCTTTGAGAGAGCCAACGGCGGACAGCGCGTCGCTTTGCTTCGCGGCGATATCGCCCAGTGCCTTCACCAGATAGCCGCCGATGGCCTGACTGGCGTCGTTTAACCCGCTGGCAAAGTGCTGACGGGTCTCGTCGATGAGATTGGCAACGTCATCCGGGATATTGCTGGCACAGGCCCGCAAGCCCGCATGGAAAGCCTTACGACGATCGTCAGACCAAGGTTTCGTCCGGTCGTAGCCGGCGACGAACTGATTGATGCGCTGAATGGCGCGGTCGGCGGCGGCATCGAGCTCATTTTCGAGATTGATGACGACGGCGCGCGCCTTCTCCACACCTTCTCCGGCCCTGCCGACGTCTTCGCCGGCTTCCTGGAACAACGGCTTCAAGTAGCTGACGCTGTCCGTCAGCAAGGCTTCAATGGCGCCGTTTTTGGTCATGATCGGCGTACCGGGGGGATACTCGAGCTTTGGGAGGATCTTTGCCGCGTCGGCGGTCCAGTCATGCAAAGCCGTGCGGACCAGCATTTCCTTGCGCTTGATGACGCCGACGGCGTCTTCCTTCAATTTGTCGCACGGGTTGCCGCAGGCTTGCAGGGCGTTGCCAAATTTCGCGTCTTGGAGAAAGCCCCTTATCTCGGTCAATGGACCGGTCAGCGCTCCCGTAACTTTGGCGGGAAGGCCTGCATTCCACGTCGTTGCAAGCTGAGTGAGGGCTGGCGGGACCAGCGTAAGATCCTTTTTTTCGATTGCCTCCTTGATCGCTTTCTTGAGCGCGACGATGTTTTGCGAGTATATCAGCGCGTCGCCGCTGCTGCCTGTTCCGTCGCTCGCCCAGTAGACCATGTCCTTGATCAATTGGGGATCGGCCGCGCGAGCGAGCGAGGATGCCGTATCGAGCAGCGTACCGAGTACCGGCTTCAGCGCTTGTCCATCGCCTGTAGTGTGCGTTGCGCGCATGAAGCTAACGCTGTCGAGCCCGGCATAGACCGGCTTGTCGGCGCGGCCAGCGTTGATGGCGGCCTTTTGCGCGGCGGGCGCCAGGCGCCAGGTGAAGCGTCGGAGGCCCGGTAGGATGCGGCTGACCGCTGGACGTCTTTGCTCGAATTGCGCGGACGGGTCCGGCTGCTCGGACGACCTGGCATCCGCCTTTTCAGCGATTGCCTGCGCTACCGGCATGTTGGGAAAGTCGAGATCCAGCCGCGATATCCAGCTGTCGGTGTCCGCCGTCGTTGCCGTGCTGACGTCGGCAAAGAAGAAAAGGTAGTCCGGATCGAGGCATTCCTGCGCGACGACAGGCTTGTCGCCATCGCCTTCGCATGTTGATACGAAGGCAACGTCAGGCATCGGATAGACCTGCGGACGCTCGCGCGCACTCAGACGGTTCCACAGCTGGATTTGCCAACCGTAATCGTCGACATCGCTGGCCCACGCGCTGTCGACGTTGATGATTTTCGAGTTAAAGCGCACGCGCTCCAAGAAACCGGCGCTTCGTTGCGCCGCTGTGTTGAAGTCGGGATAGTTCCGCTCCGGTTGGAGCAGCTCGACGTATTCGCGCACCTTGCGCAGGATCGGCCGGCGCGAACGCGTTTCTTTCGGATCTTCGTCCAACTTCGGCGCGAACTGCGCCGGCAAGTTCACCGTGCGCTCGTAGACCACGACGTGCTTTGCGCGGTGCCAGAACGCGCAGATGCGTCCGAGCACCTCGACCTGCTGACGCTGGACGTAGCCATTGCGCGTTTCACTAATGATCGTGACCTTGCCGCCGAGAAATTCGGCCTTTTGCGCGGCGTCACCGCCGGTTGGCGAAAGCGCGATCGATTCGATGGCACCGCCATTAGACTGCGGCGCGCGCAGCAGCGTCTTGAACAAATTGAGCGATTCGACTGGCCACAACGCTCCCCCGCTCAGGCCGTGCGGATGATGGCGGGGATTGGCCGCCAGTTCCGTCGGCACCTTTGCGGGGTCCATTCCTGCGACTTTTGGAACCGATTGGTAGTCCGCCTCGCTCTCGGGCTGGTCGGATGAATAATTGTCGATCACTGGCGCGCGATGCAGCGCAGTGTGACGCAACGCAAATTGCGCCCCGTCGGAAAAGCGCGCAGGCGTGAAATCGACGGTCGAATCGAGGTCGCGGGCCCAGACTTCTAGCCGCTCCGGCCGGCGTGCGACGGCGCTTCGAAGCGCGTTCCAGCGCGCGGACAGCCGCGCTTCGGCATTAGTCTCGTGTGCACGTCCGGTCAGCTTGCCTGTAAGGGCTTCGATTTCCGCGACGCGCGCGCCGCGGGCAATGGAGCGCTCCTTCGAAACGTCGATACCTACCGGCAAGCCGTAGAGAAATTCGGCGCGCAGGAATCCGAGTGCGGCGCCAAGACCATACTCCCCATGCTGCCGGAAGATCTCGTAGCTGGTCGATTCCGGCATGAAATAGCCGCGCAAGACGTCGCTCGGACTGATCCAGATCTCCGCCGCCGGCGTCAGACGGAATTCGACGGCGCGGCGTTTGATCTCTCGTCCGTTGTCGTTCTTTACGTCGTTCCCGTCCTTGTCCTTCACGTAGAGGAACGGACGCGGAGGCATTTCCGCCGCCGCAGCGTCGTCGGATAGGTCGTTGATTTCGAGACGGCGCGGCTTGTCGGCGCTTTCTCCGGCGGCCTGCGGCGGCAGGATGAAATGATAGTATTGGGAAACCCGTTTGTACTGCCAGACGCGGTCGTCGCCGGAATACTCCGCCACCGAAGCATTGCTGGCATCGCCGCGGTCGTACAGCGCTTGGTGCGTGAACCGGAAGATCGTGAAGGGTTCGGACGACAGCACGACGTAAGAGCGGTTGCCGGACTCCTGACTGTCCTCGAGCACCGACGCCCGCAGGCTGCGATCCTGCGTCGGCGATAAGGTCTCCGTCGCCGTCAGCCAGAACCTGTTGTCGTTTTGGAGGTCGTCGTTCTGTCGCGGCGGATTGAGGGATATCAGAAGAGGAGCGGGGCGTTCGGTGCGGTCGTTGCGCGCGACGTCCACGCCGATCGGTTCGACCCATGCTGCCGGCAGCCTCAGGTTCAGTTCGGTGGCGATCCTGCCGGACGGATAGACGTGTACGGGAGCGCCGTTGCCAAGCCCAAGTCTGGTCCCGCGGCCGCCGATCCGGATGTAACCCTGGCCGGTCCCGGAGTTGTTGGCCGGCTTGTTCTTGGTGCTTCCCGAGAACTGCAGCGACGACAGCCGGCCCCGCCAGGCCGTCGTCGCGTGAACGTCTGAAAATGCAAACGAGGCAAAGAACGGATCGCCGTCCTCGATTGCATTCGGGCCTTGGGGCGGCCATCCCAGATCGTGCTCGAGCGCCAGTTCGAGGTTGACATCTTCCTTGCTGACGGCGAACGTCGCGCCGTCCTTTACGATGCTTTGCTGGAAAAAGGTCAGCTTGCTCGCCCGTAGCTTTAACGGCTGCAGGTTCTGGATGTCTTCGCTATTGGCAATGAGATCGTCACGGTTGGCGAGGCTGAGGCGCATCGGCGGCCGCTTCCAGGGCGCAGCCGGCTGACCGACCCGCGGTGCCTGCCGTCCCCAGGTCCAGTGACCGGCCGCGTCGAAGCGTACAGGAATGGGGGAGCCATAGAGGGAGAAGCGGACGCGAGGTTTCGAAGGATTGGCCAGATCAGGGAGGAAAGATTGAGGTTGGCCTGCCTCGCCCGACTCGAGTCCACTGCGGGTGGCCCTTAGCGAATAGCCGGCCTCCCGCAACAAGCCGGAAGCAAACTGCGTATTTGGCGTGACGGGTGACGAAAGATCCGCACCGGTGCCGCTGCTCGCGACGGTCTCTGGCCAATGCAGGCGCACCGAGACGTGGAGGGACCAGTCGGTGTCGCGATGTTCACTCCAGATCTTGTCGGGCGCGATGTCCCACGACAGTTCGCAATCGGCCGAGAGCGTCTGGCCCATCGTCAGCCAGCCCTCGACCTGCGCTTTTGCTTCCGAGTCCTCGGTATCCTGCTGGCCGAACTGGACTCCGTCGGTGCGGCGGCCACCAAGTTCATCCGCGAGGCGAAGGCGAAGCATCGTACCCGGACCGCTGCCGAGTGTTTGGAGATCCTGGTCGGTATCGGTATGCGGCACATTTTGATAGGGAACGACAGTGGCGCGGTAGACGATGCTGCTCCCCCGGTTCGGGAAACGCAGGCTGGAATCGGCAACCAGCAGCTTCGTGGCGCTCAGCCAGTCATATTGATCGTAACTGAGGTCGAAGCCGTAAGGCCACAGGATGTCCTGTACGACGGCCTGTCGGTTTAACGGCCAAAAGCGCTGGCTCTCGGTCGGGGTCGGACGGTTGTAGGAAGCGAATTTTCCTTTTGGCGTGCGGTTGTATTCGGCGAAGTCGAACTTGCCAAGCACCATGGTTCCGGGACTGCGTCCATCCTTGAAAGGGAACGAAGTTGTCGTTGTATTGCCGAGATCCGGCAGGCCATCACCTGCAGTCCACCCTGCTACCAGCGTATCAATGCGTAGCCAGTCTGCCGGCTTTCGCGGCGCGAGATCGTAGACAGCCGAAAAAGGAAACGCGGTCGCATTGATGTTGCTGCTGCCCTGCAGGCTCGTGCGGCGGACCGGGAGCGGGAGGTGGACATTGAAATAGAACAGCGGCTTCTGCTTGCGACAAATTCCGAGCACCGAATAGACGGGCTTGCCGCTGACATATTCGCTGCGTGTAACCAGCGGCCATTGCAGGCCGGGCGCGGGATTTGGCGCCTGGTCATCCAGCGTGGCGTATTGCTCCAGCAGGAACGCGCCCCTGAACACGAGCCAGGTGCCATCCACGAGGCTCGATGGAGGACTCGTGCTGTCCAGCCAGATCGCCGACGGCTCGTCGGCGTTGCCCTTGTCCTTGAACCAATCGGCCGCCTTGCCGGCCTCGAAGTTGAAGAGATGCTGGCTCGGATCGGCCGGATCCGAACTGCTTCCAAGCGCGGCCTTAGGCCACCACCGCAAATAGGCGAGACGCGGTGCATCCGTGGCGTTCTGGGCGGGCGGGTAATGGATTTCGACCACGCCGTCTGCGGTGTCGGGAGTGGTCGGAGCATGCGCCGCCGTAGGGGGCCAGTTGAACTTGCCGTAGAGCCGGAATGCCAGAGCCATCTATTCCCCCGAATATCGATGTGCTTTCCTAAGCCGTGCCATTTTTGCTCCGTCGCCGGACCGTCTTGCCGTGCAAATCGACTTCCCGCGCGAACTCATTGGATGACACGCTAGGTAGCGACGGCGAAATAGATGTCCGTCCTGTGCGCCGCGAGCGTCGCGTCGTCGTAGGGGTGCGGCACTCCGCGATCGAAGTTCCAGATATTGCGATCGGCTTGACCCGCAGCAGCTGCGTCGAAGATGATCTTGTTAATGCTAAGCTTGGTGACTTGCTCGGCGGTGGCCACCGATGGCAATAGTTTCGCGGCAATATCCTCGTTGCCGATCGCCACCGCCCGCCCGTTGACGTGATCATCATCCCCAGTCGTCTGCAGAAGCTCGCTGATACATATCGGGTCCCGCGACTGCGTCGCCAAAGCGAGCACGAGCGACTGCAGCTTCGGGGAAATCAGTGGGCCGCTGTTCTTGCGCAGCAATTGTTCTCGCAGATCAGCCTTTCCGGGTTCGAAGGTGATTTTTCCTTGGTCGAGCGCTTGCTGGAGCTGAGCCTCGATGCTTTCCGCCGGCGTGGATTTCGCGTCCTGTTTGTCGCTCTTGGTCTCGGTAGGCTGGATGCCGAAATAGGCGTAGGCGGCTGTCACCGCCAAACCCAGCCAGGTTGTGCCAAGGTCGGTAATCGTCTTGTTTCCATCGGGACAAATCATCACGCCGACGACAAGTGCGGCGATGCCAGTGAAAACCCAGGCGAACAGGTAAATCCCAACAACGGTATTGGTCGCATAAATCCCCAGATCAGATTCTGGCTTTGTGCCCCCGATGGTGGGTGTCGAGCCTGGTTTCGTTACACTCAACTGCGCAATGACCAGGGCAGAAACGAGACCGCCGACGGTGGTCAGCACATAGATGTAGCCGCCCTCGTATCCCGCGGGCTTGCCGCAAACGCCACTGAGAGGATAGATTTGGTAAATAAGATAGAGCGCCGACGAACAATAGAGGGCGAGCAACACAAGCGCCAATGTAGCGCTGAAAACCGCGCCAAATCGTGAACTCATGCCACGCCCCCCAAAAAATCGTATGCAAATAAAGTCCCGAAAATTATGAGACTATCAATACAACCTGGGATAAGTCAAACTAGAAGTTGTAGGGCGGGCCAGCAAGGATTGCCCGCACGCGCTCATCGCGAGCCCTACGGAATCCTGTCGCTTGAGAGGCCATCGATTGCAGCGCGAAATCCGCCGGCCGGGGGCGCGCCGGTTGCGTGGGCCGAGGATTTCGAAAGCAAACGTGATCGACGGGCTTTACAAGCCGCAAAACGCAACTCATGATAGCGGCGTTTTTCCTTTTGATTTTGGGTGCCGGCGATGTCGGCGAATTTTTTAGATAAGCTCCTGAGTGGGGAGCCTCCAAAAGATCCGGCGTCGTTCAACGACGTCTTTAGTGAAGAGCTGGACGCGGTCAAAGTGCGGCGCGCACGCCTCGGCGTGGATGGTGTGAACGGGGCTTGCTGCAGTACGGCCGCCCCCTCGCAACCGGTGAATCAACGGGCCCACTCGCTTGAACTTTCCGCTTTATGTCTCTCGGGCGGAGGTATACGTAGTGCTGCTTTCGCGCTTGGGATCGTGCAGGCGCTGGCAACGCGAGGTGTGCTGCCGAAGTTCGATTATCTCTCCACCGTCTCCGGCGGCGGTTACACGGGCGCGTTCCTTACAACATGGGTGCACCGTGCTGGCTACGAGCAGGTTGCCAAGGCGCTGCGGGTGGACGCTTCTCCTGCACCTAATGCACCGCTTGCTTACATTCGTAGATATAGCAAATATCTAACGCCGCACGCAGGGCTGCTATCGGCCGATTTTCTCGCGGTACTTGCGTTGTTCACGCGGAATCTCTTCCTGAATTGGCTGATCATATTTCCATTCGTGTTGGCCGGAGTCATTCTCGTCAAGCTACTAGCGGTCGTTGTCTGGTCGCTGGCTCAAACCCCGTTGCTCGACAGTTATTCGGCACTGTTTGCTGCTATCACAACGGCATACGTCGGCGCTGCATACGTCGACTCGCTGCGGCAGCGGCCAGGATGGGAAAGTGAAGGATCCGAAAATCTCAACTTTCTTCGTCACGAACTCCTTCCAATATGTTGTGCCGCTCTCTTCGCGACAATAGCTGGCGCATACTACTTCCTGCATCAGTCTCCGCTGCCTTGGCATTTGATTGCGCTCAATATTGGCCTGACGGGCTTTGTCACCGCTCTTACAGTCTGGCTCGTCGCATTCTTTCTTTCTCGAGATCGGTCGGAGGCTGAGCGGAAACCATCGACCAGGTCATCCCTTAGAAGGGAATCCACTAAGCGGCATATCTTGGCGACCGCCTTCGGTTTTTCGTTCTCCGGTGCGATGAGCGGGCTGGTAATCGCACTCATGATGTATGTCACGAGCCTGCTGTTTCCTCATCTTGACGCGGAACTGGCTATCGTCGTGTTTGGACCGCCGGCCTTCATCTCTGCGTTGTTTGCGGGGGAGCTGATCTACACAGGGATTACCAGTTATACGCCCTGGGCAGATGGTGAACGGGAGTGGCTCGCGCGCGCAGCCGGTTATCATGGTCTTGCGGCGGGCACTTATCTTATTCTGACCGGGCTTATCTTGTTCGGTTCAATGGGCGTGTTTTACTCACTTTCATACGTTCACATGCGTGTTCCGTATCTGATCGCGGCGGCTGGCGGGGTCTCAGGAGTAACAATAGCTATTCTGGGAAAGGCGCCTTCGACGGCGGCCATGGTCGACAAGGAGATAAAATCGTTTCGTAGCGCGTCATACGATGCGATCCTGAAGCTCGCGACGCCGATCTTTATCACCAGCGCGACTGTGTTGATTTCAGCTGGGATCGACTATTTGCTCTTCAGCGGGAGCTATTTATCGCTCTTCTCCCTTCGGAAAGAAGGCTCAATAGGGCCAGCGGGCTTGCTTTCGATCATTGCCGCGTTGGTGGCTTTCGGATATGTGGCGGCTCGTCTGGTCAACATCAATCGGTTCTCGCTCCATAGCGTATACCGCAACAGGCTGATCCGGGCGTTTCTTGGCGCGTCAAACAACGACAGGCACCCCAACCCGTTCATCGATTTTGATGAGAGAGACAACGTCAGGCTTGCGGAGCTCTGGCCAAACAACGTCGGCGATAAAGACCTTTGGCCGCCCCAGATCCTCGTCGTGAACATGGCGCTAAACGTGCTGGCGTCTACCGAATTGCAGCTTCAGGAGCGACGCGCAATTCCCTTTTTTGCGACCTCAATGTGGGCCGGAACGTGCGATCGCGAGTGGATCGCCGGCAAAGCTCCGGGCACTTTGGTGCGGGGCGCCTTTCGCCCTGCTGCGACCTACGCGCGCGGACTAACTCTCGGCAGCGCCATGTCGATATCTGGAGCTGCTGCCAGTCCCAACATGGGCTATCATTCCTCTCCGGCATTAGGCGTGTTGCTGACGTTGTTTAACGTGCGGCTCGGAGCATGGCTAGGCAATCCGGGACCGGAAGGAGCCGAGACATTTATGAGGGATGGGCCCAAAGTAGCTGCGCGGTCTCTTTTGAGCGAAGCTCTGGGCCTGACTAATGCGAAAGATGAGTATGTTTATCTTTCAGATGGAGGGCATTTCGAAAATCTCGGCGCCTATGAGATGCTTCGTCGGAGATGCAAGCGAATCCTGATCTGCGACGCGGGCTGCGATCCGCGGTATGCCTATGAGGATTTGGGAAATCTCGTGCGGAAGGCGTTCATCGATTTTGGCATTCGCATAGAGTTTCGTGTGCCGCGTGGCGCAAAGGAGAGGGGGGCTCCGAGCAAGGGAGCATCGATCTGGATTGCTGATGTTTACTATCCATCTGAGGAAGCCACCCGCGGCGATGGATGTCCTAAAGGTCTCCTTGTTTACGTCAAGCCGGATATTGTCGGGAGCGAGCCGGCCTCTGTGCGTGCGTACCTGAGCATGCACCCGGAATTTCCACATGAATCGACGGCCAATCAATGGTTCGGAGAGTCACAGTTCGAAGCCTATCGCGCACTGGGTGCATACGTCATGCGTGGTGCTTCGCTCACGGGACAAAATGAGGACATCTCAGGTTTCTTTAACTCATTGGATAACCAATTCCCTGTCGGAGGAGCGGAAACATGATGACAAAGCGCGCGACTGTGGCGGCTATTCGCTTATGCATAGTCTGCGCAGTGAATCAAATTGGGCTCGCTTATGCCGACGCTGTCTGCGACAGCCTGTCAGGTCGTTCGCGTGGCCTGTACATGAGCCAACCAGACGGAACAATACGGGATTTAGGGAAACCTGCGCCGTATATCGCTGGCGCTCGGCTCTACTATGTAACGGGTGAGAGTGCCCTTGCGGCAGGCAAGGAAGCAGTGTGGCACATTCGATCGCAGACTATGACGACCACCGGCAGCACGTCGGACCGCGCGTTCGTGTATCGACCGGCTGTACGAACGATGTGTCGAGGAGGTCGCCTTGGCGCGCTAGCGGAGGGGGACTTCTTTGATGAGTTCCAGCCCGCCGAACGCTTGATTCCGCTAAACAGATATATCGACTATCACGCGGATACCGTTGGAGAGCAACGGTCGGATTTCGGGCTCAAGACCTATTTCCACTTCCAGGTCAGCAACTCGGAGAGCGGACGGTGCTTCCGAACTGACGATTTTGCCGCGGTCGGTTCACTGCGCCAAATCTACGGCTTTTCCGATGTCGATCGCGTTGCAAACCGACTGACAAAGTGGACATCATTGGTTCCGCCAGCGCGCGCTGCAGAGGCGTCACACAGATACGCCGGACTTTCCTCAGAGCTTGCTTATCTGTCAGGGCCCGCCCCGTCTTGCTTTAGCTTCAATATGCCGGTTTCGACAAAGTCGGACGGATGGGGATTTTTCGGCGCGTCCGCGGGGGATTGGCAGCCTGAAGTCACTGAAATCACTATACGTCGGCTTCCAAGGGGCGCGCCCATGGCGCTGAGAATAACATGGCAACATTGAGGTCGGTGTGAGCGACACCAGCGCGCCAGGAGCGCCATGCAGGCTCGGACTAGATTGGCTCACCATGCTTGTTTCGTTTCCCATCGACCGGCTCACTGCCAACAGCGATCTCGAACGCCACATTGCCAATTGGATTTGGGCGGCCGTACCTATTCAGTATTGTCTTTTTACTCGCATCGCCGGAGGCGCTGCTGCCGGAGCATGGTTTAGTATAGCCGTGTCGGTGCTCTTGTGCTTTGTATGCATGCTGGTGATTAGCGCGCTGCTCGCAATTGTACCGGTCAAGAATTTTGGAGTTGATTATGGAGCGCGTGTTCGGGCATGGACGTTTTCGCTTGCGGTGACGTGGACCGCCGCTAGCACTTTGCTTGCGTTATCGTACCTGTTGACCGCACTGACAAGCTCCGGCACAAATGACATAGTTCAGACGCTGCTGTGCGGATCCTTTCTTCGCTGTGCCGAATATCCCGCGGAGCTGTCATTTGGTACGTGGCTTATCTACTTTGTCTACTCCCTGCTGGGTGTGAGCGCGATCATCGCAATCGCATCAGCGTTTGGCAATGTGCCGCCAGACTCGCAAGGAGGACGCATCACAGCACCGCTGACTATCGTTGTAGCAGCGATAGCTGCGGTGTTGTTAATGCTGCTATATAGTTCTCAGACTTGGACATGAGCGGGTTCGTGCCATAGTCGCTCTCCGATCCAGTAATAATGGAAACCACTATCTCGACGGCGGTAATCGAAACGATGCCCGACGAGTCAATCGATACGAAGACGTGTGGAGGTTGACGGTCCCATGCGGCATCTGCGCGCCAATGAGAATGGCACTGCATGAGCCAAAGACAATGTCCGATCCTTTACTCCAGAGGCGTGAGTCTCTCGGAGTGCAGGAGGGGAGAACATGGCATGTCCTTCCCGATCAGCAAGCCACCTGACCTTCACCGCTCTCATAAAACTCGCCGTCCCACGCGCACGCGTCAATCAGGCGTTCTTCGTCGTGTGCGTGCCCTATGAGAAGAGAGCTGAATGCATCTCAGAAAATTATCGCAGCTAGCGTGCCGAGCGCGCCGAACACCAGCCCGATCAGCGAACCGGCTGTCGGCACGTCTCGAAAGAGCAGAAGCGCCAGAATCGGTTCCACCACTAAAATTGCGCCCACCGATATTGCGAGAATGATCCAGATATTCTTGAGATACATGTAGCCGAGTGCGTATCCGCAGACGAGCAGGATACCACCGACTGATATCAGCAGGAACATCGGTAGAAGTGTTGTGAGATGCCCGCCGGCTTTCCCAAACTGCCTTGAGGCAATCAACTCGGCGATTATCGAAAGGGCTTCTCCAAAGAAAATCGCTCCCACCGCCACAATTTTCAGTATTGAGCTCATCGCCTGACTCAAAAGCAATGTGAAAGTCCGGGCATCATCGTGCTCGAGAGACTTCATGACCATGCCGCGGCTCTCGAGGCTTGCTGCGGGTGGGCTTAGAGCTGCAGCGCACGAAAAGCAGTGACGGTCGAGCCGTTACCGGTCGATCGTCGTATCCCGGGGCAGCGCCCGGCTCTCTGCGAATCATCGACCAGCGCATCTCCACTCATCTCGACAGAAGTGCCAGCTGCTGTGCCCACCCAGCTCACAACCGCGCGATCAACGATGTCCATTGTTTGAGTGGGCTCTATAACATTAGAGACCGTTCGGCGAGATCGCTCCTTGAAAAGAAGTTGCGCCACGTTGGTCCTGAAGATGGTGAACTCCAGTTCATCGTGCCGGCTCCCGCCCCAGGTAAGAACATCACAGCTTAAGCTGCAATCTGCACTGGGAGTGCGGAATAACCGTTACAAAGTTAGGCACAGTTCGTTTCTGGTTCACCCATCGACCGCAAGAATGTGCGTCAACATCTCTCGTTCGGAGTCGGCATCCATCGCTACGTACCTCAATTCAGGCGATGGCTCCATCTGTCTCGCTCTACGACCTGGAGAGGTTTTTCGACATTTCTCAGGATCGCGACGCGGCATTTTTCGAGCAACTCCTTCGTGTATACGGCGCCGAAATAGTCCAGCAGGAAGGTGCCAGTGTAGCTCAGATCATCAAGGTGCTTGATTACCCGATCGAGCATTGCACCAATTTCTCCAACGCGGTCGCGATAGCATGCGCGGATCACGTTAACGGCGTTCATCGAGTGAACCGCCTCGTCGGCAACCACCTCTCGCAGCCAACGAAGGAAGATGTCGTTGCGAAGTGCGGTATAGAACGGCTTCTCTGCAGCATAGGCATGGCAAGTGCACATCTCATCGAATGCGATAATAACCATCACAGAGAATTCGTCGGTGAGGTAGTCAGTGATCGTACCGAAAGCATGCGGTCGAGCCTCCAATCTCTCTCGGAGGTTCCTCTCGGATCCATTGGCGACAAGTTCAATGATACGGACAAAGCCATCGGTGTGACGCTCTTCGTCCGCGGCCCAGACAGTAAAAAACGCCCGAGCTTCATCGGTGGCAATCAGATTGCGGACGGATAACTCGGCTTTCAAATGCCTGGCGTCATACTCCGTGTACAGGTCAGGCCACAATTTATTCCAACGTGTGCGCATAACTGACGGTTCGGCGCTGAACATCGCCGGCGTAAGAGCCTTGAACAATTCTTTTGGATTCCAGTTCCGTCGAAGCGGCGTGATCATCCGACTGCTCCTAAGCGTAAGCGCTACGAGCGGCTCTGTTGGACGAATGTCCTTCCAAATGTTGGCAAACAAGTGTGCCACACACAAGACATTGCCGTCGCCTCCTTGTTTGGGTGGGGTACAATTCCGGACGCTGCACCTTTCGACTCAGCATGAAGTATTGCCTTGAACGGCGCAGTACGGAATCTTCGGGGCGCACCGCCGAGCCAACAATGGTCGCGATTCCGGAAGATTTGGGGATGACTTCATCAGCTCAGGCTGTCTGACCAGGCCTCAGGTCGTGGGCCATTTCTATGGGGCGGATTGATCAACCTCGATATCGCACGCACTGTTGACGGAGCATGGCGAGCTCATGATCGCGCCGCATACCATGGGTGCTCCACCAGGCGTGATCTGTGCCCCAATCGGGCTCTTCGTCAGCCTGACAGCGCGACCTTCTTTTTCAAGCGACGCACGCCTGCTTGCTATTGGCGGTGACCTATTTTCTCTTTTCCAAGACCAAACTTCAATTCGATCCCAAGCGCATTGTCTTCAGCGATGATGGCAAAAATGTCCTGTCGACCGGCAGCAAGACATCCTTGTATCGCGTAAACCGTGCGAAGCGTGGTGGGGTAGTGCTGCTCCCGTTGGCAGCGATTTCGGTAACGCGAGCGATGGTGCGTTTCTCGAGAAGAACGCTATTATTTTATCAAGGTCTTCGGAAGACTTGGAAGTGCGATCCTTATCGAATCGGTTGATAGGTCAACCTCTGTTGGGCAAGGATGAGGACTGGGTCTTCACCGACGCCGCAGGTCGCTTTGATCTCGATGAAATCGAGAAACAGGCAGCAGGATACTGGGTAATGCCCGACGACCCCTTGCGGGCTCTGCCACCCGCCATTTTCATGCGAGATTACTATGAGCCGCGCCTAGGCCCACGCACTTCCGCCGCCAGCGCGAACCCCCGCGTAGATTGTGTTGATGGTCACGGCATCGATCTTAAAGTCCTGCATCGCAAATTTTAATGTCATATCCGACGTGTCTTTGGACCGATCCTGCTCCCAATAGAGCCAATCATGGATGACCGCCGCATAGGCGTATATCCCGTCCGGCCGAAGGAGCGACCAGAAGGCACGCGGGATGCTGGCGAAGTCCGTCACAAAACCGACCGGTACGGTCACCGGCTTGTACTTTTCCTGTCCCGGGTTGGGCTTCCAGCTTATAGGCTTCGTTATAAATAGGTTGGGTCGGCAAAGCGCCCGAGGTACAACGCGCCTTCGACTGCTCGCGCATCGTTGATCCATTTGTCCATCCACTCTGCGGGAGTAGGAATGGGCTGTCGCTTCGGCTTGGCGGCCAGCGTAGGACCACTCAGAAAGGTGGCGCCCCCAAGTAATGCCGATTGAGCTAGAAATTTACGGCGATCGAAACTATCCATGCTGCAACTCCAGAAAGAAAATTCGGTTGTTCTGAAATATCGAACCGATCTCGAAGAGCCCTGCTGTATAAGCGTGCAATTCTAATTTGCAATCAAGGAATATGCACGTTTCAAGCGCGCGAGAGCTCTGCCGGCTCGAAAACGGACTTCCGATCATCTTTCGGAACGCCTGGCGTTGTTGCCGGGTTTCAAAGTGTCTATGCGGAGACCCGAATTAAATATCGCAAGTTTGCGTGGTCTGCATTGCCAACACCAGCAAGCGGCGATGGGTCTGCCTAGACGGCTTCGCCGGCGATTAGCCCTTACCGCCCAGCTATTCGATCGAGGATCTCCTAGGCGCGCGCCCTCACAAAGGTAGGCTTCCGAATTCGTGACTACTGGTATGGGGATCTAATCACTCCAAACTCGATCCGCAAAAGACGGCGATATGGCTGCCGCAGCGGAAGGCCGACCCAAACAGCATCCGCTCCGTTAGGCGTCGGCGCCGCCATCACGACCTTTTCTGATTGCACCAGATGTGCAACACTAGGCAACTAAGTAATTGATTTTACTTGCTCCAAGGCGGTTTCCTAAACCGTACGTCAGATGTCTGCAGATCGTAACTGTCGATATCCCTTTTTCTAGCAATCGTGTACTCATACGAGCTGCGTCGTGGCCTCTTCGTAAGGGGCCGTTCACACAGGAAGCCGCGACGATAGATGCTCTAGATGCGCGCGGGGTGAGAGTGCGTCGTTTCAAGACTCTGAATTTAGACAATAATTATGCAACCTTCCGCCATAATAAAGCAGCGTTGAGAAAGCTCCTTAAAATAAAAAATAAGGTCTTGCTGCGCGCCAGAGCTCTCTGGTGTGGTCCAGCAGAACCGCCATCTTGCGAGGCCGCTTCGCCTGACTCGTCGGTTCGTTCGCCTCCGGTCCCGCGCTCGGGGCGGATTCCCTTTACCTTGCTAGCTAATTGATGAGCCGCCGGCGAAACAGCCGCGAGACAGCCCTTCCGAAATCGCCTATTCAACCATCGGTAGCGGAGATCCGCAAAAGTGCCCGTTCAAACTTCCGAATTGCCCGATGGATTGATCATTCCCGTGGACGTTCCGTCCATCGAAGATTTTAAGAGCCAGTTCGAGGCCGCCGTTCAGGATCCAGGCTGCCATTTCTACATCGATACCTCCATCCTCGTATGGCTGACGCAGATCGCCAAACCGGCACGGGCGCAATTCAAAGATTGGATGAAGCAGGTCGGCGAGACCCGGTTTCACGTGCCGGTCTGGAGCGCCCACGAGTTCTTCAATCACCACGTCAACGATCTGATCGGTCGGAAGCTATCCGAAGCGGCAGAGGCCATGCGACAGACCGCGGACCGGACGTACTCGGAGATCAGGCCATTTCTCGGCGAGCCCGTCGACGAACGGTCGCCCCGGGATCTCCATCTGCAGGCGAGAGATATCCTCGTTCAGCTCAAGCGGTTGGCGACGGACGTCGGGCGCTGGAAGGAGAAGCACTACCAGCAGCACCTGCAGGAGGTGGTGGATCTGATCACGTCGCTGCGGCTCAGGCAAAGGCCGAGCATCATCGACTTCATGACCGACATCGACGTCTTGGAACGGAATCGGTATTCCGGACGGATTCCTCCCGGATTCAAGGACAAGCATAAGCGTCCGAAGAACTCGGAGCCCACGAAGACCGGCGCCGGAACCGAGCTTCTGGGAGACAATCGTTACGGCGACCTGATGTTCTGGCGCGAGGTGTTGGAGCATGCCTCGGCGGACGAGGCGATCACCGCGGTCGTCATCATCTCCAACGACGGCAAGAACGACTGGCAGATGGGCGCCAGCAGATCGCCCGACGAAGACCAGGAAATGCGCGAGTTGCGGAAGGGGTGGCCTCCGATCCCGACCGTGCACCCCATGCTGCGGTATGAAGCCAACTATGCGGCCGCAACGACTTCCGTCATGCTGATCGACTGCGAATACCTGGCGCTGCTGCTCCGGAAGACCGGGGTCGATGCCGACGATTTCGTGGAAGCCGCGATCGCGACGCGGCTGCCGGATCCGCGCGGCGACGCCAAGGAGAAGCGGAAGTCCAAGGTTCGCGAGGCCTTGGCAAAATCCCCGGCCGGCGCGCCCGAAAGCGATCGGATCGTTACGAGCACTCTCGCGCTGGTGCGGGCCTCGCGCGAGAAACGGATCGGTTCGGCCACGGAGGCGATGATCTCCGCGATGTTCGACGATGCGACCAGCGGCCAGGTCGTTCCGCCCACCGAAGCTTTCCTTTCGGGCGCGACGACCACCGACCTGGTGCAGCTCGGCCGCTTTGTCCACTCGCGCGCCGCCTCCAGAGATGCACTCGGCGTAACCAGACTCTCGGATCTGACGGCGGCTCTCGCCGATCTGCCCGACAGGACCGCCACCTGCATCTATTTCGGCATTCTCATCTCGATCTATTTCGACGAGAACAACGGCGTTAGACTGCCCCCCGCGGCGCTTGGACTGGACGGTCTCGTTCGTCTTCGTACCAAGAGCTTCGCATCGCGAAGTTTCGAGGCGTTGGAATTCCGCTTCAAGAACGAGCCGAAGCGATCGCCGTTCGTGGTCGACAGGACGAAGGACAGGCTCGAAGTCTCGGTGCGGACGAAGGAGGTGGCGACGAGCGAATGTCCGGTGATCACGAGCCTGCAGATCGATGGAATCGAATTGCTCACGGCGGCTCAGTCGGAGGCCGGATCGCGTCTGAAGACGCAGTTCGACGACAGGACGCCGGTGTCGCTTCAGGAATTGGTGGACGTCGCCGCACGATGCTTCGGGATCTCCACGCTTCTGATCGGGATCGGCGATCAGGCCCACCGGAAATTCGCGTACGAAGACCTGACGGGATTCGAGGCGCCGGACGCAGTGTTTCTAACCAAGGAGAACGTCGGTGCCTGATACAGCCCGGACAGGCCGAAGCCTCCCGATCGAACCGTACTTCGGAGGCTTTATTCTCGAGACGCTGACTCTCGGCATGTACGGGGAGTCGCGCAACGCGATAAGGGAGTATCTGCAGAACGCATTCGATGCGATCATGCAGGCGCTCAAGGAGGGCCACATCAAGGGTTCGGAAGGCAAGGTCCGCCTGATCGTGACCGAAGACGGGCTGACGATTCGGGACAACGGTACAGGTCTTCGATCTCGCGTGGCGGTCGACACGCTGACTTCAATAGGTGCCTCGAAGAAGGACTACCGTAAGGAGGCGGGATTCCGCGGGATCGGGCGGCTTGCGGGGATCGCGCTCTGCGACAAGCTGACGTTCCGCACGAAGGCCCGCAAGGAGACGATCGAGACGATCGTCGAGATCGATGCCAGGAATCTACGGAGCGAGATGTCGCCGGCGCGCGGGGGTCATCTCCCGCTGGAGGAATTGATGATGAACAACATCAAGGCCTCTCAAAGCGAAAGCGACGAGCGCGAGCAGGACGGGTTCTTCGAGGTGATACTTCAGGATTTCGTCGACAGTGCTCCTCTCGAATGCTCGGACACGAAGCTCCTCTCGGAATTCGTAGGACAGGTCGCGCCGGTGCCGTACGCGAAGGAGTTCACGTTCGCCGAAGACATACTTCGACAGGGCAAGAAGCGCAACGTTTCCATCGATCAGGTCAGGGTTGTCCTGGAGGAGGGCGACAACAAGACGGAAATCTTCAAGCCGTACAGGAATAGCTTCGCGGTCGTGAAGGACTCGGTCGAACTGAACGAAGTGACGTACATCGAATCGAAGTCGGACAAGTGGTGGGGCTGGGTCGGCCACAAGACCGAGCCGGGTGCCTATAAGGACGACACCACGAAAGGAATCCGCATTCGCGTCAGGAACCTTCAGATCGACGGCACGCAGATCATCGGCAGGATATTCGAGAACGACATCGAAGGTGCGACCAGCTACGGTAGATTCAACGATTGGTTCGTCGGAGAGATATTCGTGGATCCCACCTATCTCGTTCCGAACGCCAGACGAGATCACTTCGAGGACGACAAGAATTGGCGCGAAATGCGCAAGGAGTTGGGAACGGTCTGCGAAGGATTGGGAAAAGAGGCCTATGAGATCTCGCGCAAAAACCAGCACTCGTTGAAGAAGCTCGCATCGGACACGAAGGAGTTGCAGGACGATGGCAAGAAGCTGTTCGTATCCGACGATCCCTCTCCCGACAAGCTCATCGAGATATCCAGCCGAGCGAACAAGATTCAGAGGCGGATCGCTCGGGCGTTGCGCAACGCCGACAACGAGACGACCAGCCAGCTTAGATCGCTCGAGAACAAACTCTTGGACGTCAAGACGGACGCCGTGCGCAAGCTCGGCCTGACGCAGGCCCTGGACATCGACGAAGCGAGGCAGGAGGCTCAGGACGAGCTTGCATCCAGCCTCGTCGAGGCCTTCAAGGAAGTGCTGGACTCGCGTTGCTATGGAAAGGCACGCAAGGCGATGGAAGATGTTCTCGGTCGGTCGGATTTCTAGCGCCGTCCCTCGCAGACACGTGCCGATCGGAATTTCATTGGTTGTGTGGCGATACCCATTGGCGAGCGTCGCAATGGAGACACTTGCCATCGTGACCTTTCCGCGACCGGTTTAAAGCGTCGTATACGACACCATTCTTAGCATTGCAGAACCGGCAGTCGACTAACGCGGCGACATCGGACTGTGCGCTCAATCCGCAGCAGTGGCAGAAATACGTGTCGGAGACCCGCAAGCTGAGCGCGTCGGCCTTGCATTCCCAGCACCGCAGGACGGTTTCGGTGTCGGGATCGTCGAATGCGCTGTCGACCGCCTCGTTCCGATAGGGCACGAAGGTCGTCAGAATGCCCAGTGCTGCGCCGCTCAGCAGTCGCGCATGATTGGCGAACTCGCCGGTGTCTCTCCAACCGGCCGATGCGAAGCGGTTCAGAGCGCGGACCGCGAGATGCGCGCTGGTTACCCGTACCTCCGCCAGATCGAGGTCACCTGCGAAGTGGACCAGTTTGTTGCGGAGCGATGCTGCCTCGTCGAACAGTTCCTTGTCCAGCGGAGACAGCGCCTCGACGTCTTCCAAGGCTTCGAGGGTTCGGCGGTAAGTGATGCTGCGGAATGCTCCTGACCGCACGCGCGCCAGATCGGCGCACCACGGCCCATCGACCAATTTGGCGAAACCCAGTGCTTCGACCAGACGAAACTTCGCGAGCAGTTCCATGCTGGTTTGTATCGAGACGATCGCTATCTTGGCGGTCCGGGAGTCGGCTGCGTTCGAGAACATTAGCTCGATCCCGCCACTCAGGAATCTGCCGCGTTTTCGAACAGCAAGTTCATTGCGGTCACGTCGATTTCGGTCCAGTTCATTGCATCCTCCACGCTGCTGCGAGACGCGTTCACGATAGCTCCACGCCCGCTTCGTCGGCAGCGCCCTGCACGACGTCGACGACGTCCCTCAGGAAGAGATTGCGTTCGGGAGAGGGCATGACATCAGGAATCGGCGCGGCGGGATCGAAGATCCTGTTCCCTATGATTCGGGCACGACGGAAGGTGGAGCCGTCGCGCCTCTCGTCGTAGGCTTCCCGCCACTCGAGTGCCCGGTCGGTCCACACCCTCCGAGTCGACAGTCCCAGAAGCCGCTTGGCGATGGCAACCGCGAACGTGTCGAAGCACGCGAGTTTGGATTCCCCTTCCGGCTCGCCTTCCGTCCATCCGATCGGGTTCTGCACGAAGACGTAGATGCGATCGAGAAGATCCTTCCGGAGATCGGCGACGGGATGCAGCGTATCGTAGTGGTCGGACATGCCGGTGGCCAATCTGCGCGACAGCGCTTTGACTCTTTGCCAAGGCTCCTTGGCCCACCCCGCTCGTGACTCGAGCCCGAGCCTGGCAAACCACGAATTGTGGAACGCTTCGGCCGCGCTCTTAACCGTAAGGACCAGGTCGATCCGATCGTATCGCGGCCTCGACGGCAACGGCTCAGGCCGCTCGACGGTGCGATCGATCAAGCTCAGGAGCTTCTCGAACTGCGAGATCGTCCTCGACCCCCACGTTTTGTCGTTCGAGAGCGGCTTGTCGATCTGTGCGAGGAATACGCGGGCATTGCCGATCCTGTCGCGGACCGCGCGCTCGGCCGCCGGACCGAGCTCCTCTCCGAGCGCAGCCGTCACGTTCTCGGCCGACGCAAGAACATGGTCGACCCGCGAAGAGGCGGTCGGAAAGTTGTCTCCCGTGACCAGGTCGAAGTGCGTGAAGGCGAAAATCAGCTTCGGCGTGTTTCCGGAGGTGACGAGTTCTCGCATCACGGCGATCGGTGCGGCCTGCATCGGTTGGGTGGAGTTGTCGACGAGAACGACGGCGTCCACCGCCTCGATCCGTCGGATCACGCCGGTCGCCAAGGCGCTCGACGTCCGCGGCGTGTGACCCAGCCCCTCGCCGTCGAACAGCACGAGCTTCGGAAGCGGGCCCGACGACCAGCTCGGCCGGAATGGACCCGCGACGCGGACGCCGTTCACTAGAGGCGTCAGGAGCCTGCCCCAATGGAGCGCATGGTTGCCCGAAAATCGAACCACGGCTGTGATGAGCTTGGACCTGTCGTCGGTCGAGCATGTCCACGACGTCGGCCAACCCTGTTTGGTCCTCCGGAGCTGACCGAATCCTTCGAGCTGGTCGAACCGCTTCTCCATCTCGTCGAGCAGAGAATCGTTCAGGCGATGGAATTCCTCGTCCTGGCGGACCAGATCGTCGAGTTCCTCTTCTAGGATCTCGTCGACGACCCGTTCGTCGGATTCCGACTTCGCGCCCAGGCTCTCCTTCACCTGCTTCCCGTGCCTTTCGGCGATGGATCTGACGGTGCCGACGGCCAGCGTGAGGATCCGGTTGGTCGCGTCGAGGTCGATCCCAATGACTTCGTCATCCGTCTCCACCGCGACCTCTCCGTCATCGTCGAAATCGCCTGTCTTCGGCTGCGGTCCGTTCCCGAGCACGTAGCTGAAGCGATACCGCTGGTTGACGTGGTTCAGGAGCCTCCTGAGTATCTCCCTGTCCGCCGCCCCTCGATGCGCGGCGAGAACGGCGGCCGACGCGCATTCCGCGAGATATTCGCGTATCTCGTCGACCGGGACGAACGTGACGACCGCGCGCCAGTCGCCTTCGGCGATGACGATCTCCGTATCGTGCACGGTGGTCTTTCCGGCCGACGCGGATGGAAAACGTTCGCGTACCGGATCGGCGCCGATCATCTGTCGGACGACGGTGGTCTTGCCGGCTCCGGTCGTGCCCAACAGCAGCACGCGGCGGTAATCGTCCTTCTCCGCATCGGGAAGCGGGATCGCCTCGTCGCGGATCGCGCCGAAGTCGATTTCGTCCGGAGACATCTTGTCGAAGAACATCTCGACGATGCGCTCGTCGAAGCCGCGGAGAAGTGCCTCGGCCCTCATCGCCGGATCGTGGAATTTGGTGTTGGCCAGTAGCTGATTCAGCCCTTCGCAAAGTCGTTCGGCTTCGGCGCGGTCGCGCGTGCCGAGCCCCCGACGGATACGGAGGCCCGGTTTGCCGGTCGCTTCGTCCTTCCGCACGGGATGTCTGAAAATCACCGAATAGCCGGTTCGCCCTTGGCTTTGGCTCAGCGTGGCAACGTAACCAGTAGGAGACACAGGATCACCAATGTTGTTCCGATGTTGTACTGAGATGGTTATAGAACGTCGCTATAGGCGCATCAACCGTAATGGTACAACCTTGGAACAACAACTCTGGAAAAAAATCCCTTGGAACTTCGACTGGTCTATGCAGTATTAGTTGGTATCGACGATTTAAAATGATACTGGAGCGCCCGATGGCTCGTCTTTCGCTTGGCGGCAAATCGACGGAAGTCATCCACGAGGATGTCGGGATCGAGACGTTGCTCCTCAATCCCGAGAATCCGCGGATCCGCTTCATGCTGAACAAGACCAAGGGCAAGAAGGATCAGGCATCGCTGATGACGCTCATCCGCGCGCAGCCGGGATACGACGACATTCACAAATCCATCCGCAAGGCGGACGGTCTGCATGATCCGATCATCATCAGCCACGATGGGCTTGTGGTCGAGGGCAACACCAGGACGACCGCGGTGAAGGCGCTTCATGAAGGCGCCAAGCAGGACAAGCGGTGGCTCACCGTGCCCGTGATGCGTCTGCCGCGCAACGTCGACGAGAAGGGGATGGGTCTCCTGATGGCGGCCTACCACATCGGCGGAAAGAACCGCTGGCGCGCCTTCGCGCAGGCCGAGCATATCCATACACTGGTGAACACCCACAAAGTCGCGATCGCGACGATCGCCGACGAAGCGCGGATGAGCGAGGGGAAAATCCGGCAATATCTCGAAGCGTTCGCTTTCCTGGTCGACGAAGTTCTGCCCGAGGCCGAAGAAGGCGACGTCACCGAAATCCTCGAGAAGAAGTGGAGTCACGCGCTCGAGTTCATCGCGGGAAAGCCGAACGCCGCGCATCGGAGCAGCAAGTCGACCCGCAAGGAAGTGGCGAAGCTCATCGCGACGACCAAGATCAAGGGCGCCGAAGTCCGCAATATCGGCGCGATACTCTCGAATCCGAAGGCGAAGACGGAGCTCAAGAAGGCGGGTCTGGCCAGCGCCAAGAAGGTGCTGGCGGCCGACGACCCGGTCGCGGACTCCAAGTTCCTGCGGCAGGTGCAGGCCATGACCGCAACTCTGGAGAATCTGAAGGGTGGAGACATCGAGCTTCTCCGGAAGCACGCGGCTGCGCGCAAGATCGTGAAGGAATTGAAGGAGGCCGTTGAGAACGTCATCGACGTGGCCGGCGCCGGCAGGAGTGGCAAGAATGGCAAAGCGTAGCCGTACGGCCGAGGCCGAGCGGGTCGTGATCGAGCAGGTCGAGGAGATCACGCTCGACAAGATGAAGGTTCAGGTCCGGGGTCAGGACCTTCCGCTGGACGATGTCATTCTCGACGCCACCAATCCGCGGGTCGCCAACACGGTCGCTGCGGGACAGCACGGCGACGACGACGCGGCGCAAGCCGCGCTGCGCGACATTCTCTGGTCTGACCCCGACGTGCAGGATCTCTACCGGTCGATCCAGTCGAACCGGGGTCTGATCGAACGCATCATCGTGCGCAGCAATCTGGTGGTCGCGGAGGGCAACTGCCGCACGGTGGTCTACAGGAAGCTCCGGGAGAACTTCCCAGACGATCCGACATGGAAGTCGATCCCGGCACGCGTGCTTCCCGAAGACGTCTCCGATCGGCAGATCGCCATCCTGCTGGGCGAACTCCATGTCGGCGGCAAGAACAAGTGGTCCGCCTTCGAGAAGGCCGGTCACATCCATCAGATGTACGTGCGGTTCGGCATGGTCCAGGAGGAGATCGCCAAGCTCCTCAAGACCTCGAAGACATCGGTCAATCACAACGTCCGCGCGTTCGAGGCGATGAAGAACAAGTATCTCGTCGCCTTCCCGGGGCCGGGAGCAGTCCGCAAGTTCAGCTATTTCTATGAGTTGTTCAACAAACCGGAGTTGCGCGACTGGATCACGCGCTCGCCCGAGTCGCTGGACGATTTCGTGAAATGGGTCGGTACCGACAAGATCTCTCAGGGGCAGCACGTCAGAGAACTGAAGGACATCGTTTCGAATCCCAGAGCGCTGGCGGCGTTCAGCGGACAGGGACGCGAAGCGGCGATGAAGGTGTTGAAGCAGGATCGGCCGGAGCTCACGTCGCCACTCTTCAAGATGATGCTGGACATGACGCAGGCGCTGGAAGACGCGCGATTGGACGACATCCAGCGCGTGAGGAAGGGCGACAACGAGAGCGCGCGCTCCATCGTGCGCGGTCTCAACGAAGCTCTCGAGCGTTTTGTAGATCTTTGCGGAATTTGATCGGAGATTACCCATGGCGCGGTACGTGCGGAACATCCAGAACAACAGGGTCGAGCTCGAGCTGATCGAGATCGATCCCGACGACGTCGTGCTCGATCCGACCAACCCGCGCGTCGGCTTCTCAATGCGGCAGCTCGGCGACGTCGGAGGAGACGATGCCGCCTGCACCCTTCTGCTCACTAGCCAGGAGGACACCGAATCCCTGAAGCGGTCGATCATGCTGTCGGGTGGCGTCCAGGAACCGATCTATCTGCGGCACGACCGGACGGTGGCCGAAGGCAACAGGCGCGTGGTGGCGCTGCGTGCGGCAAAGGAGGAGCATCCCGACAACCCCGCGTTCGGCACGATGCCGGCATGGATCATTCCCGAAGGCACGCCCGAACACGTCGTGCAGGATCTCCTCAATGAGATACATCTCGGCTCCGTGCGGGGCTGGGCTCCGTACGAGAAGGCGCTCCAGATGCGGGCTCTGGTCGCGAGCGGCCTCATCGAGGCGGAGGTCGCCGAGCGCTACAGGATGACGACCAACGACGTCCGCCAGCACATCGAGGCCGCCAATCTCATGGACCGGCTCTATTTCCCCATCACCAACGATCCGACCGACACCGAACACCGCAGCAAGTACTCCTACTTCCTGGAATTCGCGAAGAACGGGCGCATCCAGCGCCATCGCGAGGCAATGCCAGATCTGCCGCAGCGGTTCGCCGGCTGGGTGCGCGACGGACGTCTTGACACCGGCATGAAGGTCCGCAGGCTACCGAAGATCCTCGACGCCAAGGAGGCGGTCCGGCTGCTCGAGGTCGACGGCTTCGATGCAGCCGAGGAGTATCTCGCCGAGCGCAATCCGCGCGAGCAGGAGATGTACCTTCTGATGGAGCGCGTCCGCGCGCGGCTGGCGGAGATGTCAGTCGTCGAACTGGTCGAGGCCAAGCAGAGCGCCGAGCGCGTCGAGATCCTCGAGGCCTTGCGCCAGACCGTCACCGACGTGCTGGACAACATCGAGCGCGTCGCCGTGCGGGAAACCGGGCGCAAGGCCGGGGCCGGCCGGCGGAGGCGCTGATGGCGGGCAGCGTGCACCAGAGCCTGCTTCTCTGGGCGGCGAGGCGCATGTCGGCGGACGGCTTCATCGTCTCGGGCTTCGACGGAAGCGCGGAGCGCGGTGGGCGGTTCAACGGTCTGCCGTCGCCCTTCCTTCTCCGAGGCAGGCGGCCGGACGCATGGGGCGCGGACGACAACGGCTCGCTTCTCGCGTTCGCGGAAGCGAAGTCCGCCGGCGACATCCGCTCGTCCAGGACGCTCGACCAGTTCCGGATATTCGGCGCGGTCCGCACCATGCGCGGCGTGCTGTGCCCCCTCTACGTCGCGGTGCCGCGCGAGTCCGCGCCGGCGCTGGATTGGGCGCTTCGCGCCGCCGGGCTCGCGTCGGCGCGCAACGTCGTCAGGATCCACGTTCCGGAGATACTTCTGAAGGAGGGCCGCCGTGCCGCGTGACACCGATCTGGTGCTTCCTCATCAGGTCGAGGGCACCGACTTCCTGCGCAACAACCCGCGCGCGGCCCTGTTCGACGAGCAGGGGCTCGGCAAGAGCAAGCAGCTCATCGACGCCATCGCCGCTCAGATCCGTACGGGCGAGATCGCGGGCGCGGTCATCGTGTGCCCGAACGGACTGAAGACGAATTGGGCGCAGGAGATCGCCAAGTTCAGCGATCTTCCCGTCGCCGTCTTCGGCGCCGGCCGGAAGGCGCGGCGCTCGTCGTTTGCCAAGCTGCGGGCCGCGTTCTACGTCATCAACTACGAAGCGATCGGAGCCGAGTTCGCCTCGCTGAAGGCTCTTCTGCGGTTCAAGCCGATGGCTCTCGTGCTCGACGAGAGCCACCGCATCAAGACGCCCGAGGCGAAGGTGACCGCGGCCGTGCTCCAGCTCCGGGAGAGCGCCCGCCGCCGGTACATCCTGTCGGGCACGCCGGTCGCCAACAAGCCCGACGACCTCTGGAGCCAGTTCTACTTCCTGGATGACGGCCAATCCTTGGGTCAGACGCTCGACGAGTTCAGAAGCCGGTACCGCAGCGCCGGCGGCGGCTACGTCGCGTTGGACGACCTGCGGGAGCGGGTCGGCGCGATGTCGAAGCGACGGCTCAAGGATACGGCCGTCGCGCTGCCGGCCAAGAAGGTCAGCCGGGTGCGTCTGTCGATGACGGGTCGGCAACTCGCGCTCTACGACGGCATGAGGAACGAACTGGCCGTCTGGGTGCAGTCGATGGACGGCGAGCAGGTGCTGGCCGAGGCCGAGGCGATTCTCGCGAGGCTCGTCCGCCTGTTGCAGCTCGCCTCCGAGCCCTCGATGCTCGACGCCTCCTACGACGAGGATCCCTGCAAGCTCGTGGCTCTGGATGCGCTTCTCGACGACGTCCTGTCGCGCCCGGATGCCCGCAAGGTCATCGTCTGGACCTCGTTCGTGGCCAACATCGCCTCTCTCGAGCGTCGCTACGCGCGCTACCGGCCAGTGTCCCTGCACGGGGCGCTCCGGGGAGAGGAGCGCGACGCCTCCGTGCGCGCGTTCAAGCAGAATCCGGAGGTCAGGCTCATGGTGGCGAACCCGGCGGCGGCCCGCGAGGGATTGACGCTGACCGAGGCGAACGTCGCCGTCTATCTCGACAGAACGTTCAATCTCGTCGATTACCTGCAATCGCAGGACCGGATCCACCGCATCTCGCAGACGAAGGACTGCGAGATCGTGCTGCTGCTCGCCAAGGATTCAATTGACGAGTTCGTCGACTTCTGCCTCGAGCAGAAGACCAGGCTCGCCCGCTTCGTCCAGCAGGACGCCGATGCCATTCTTCCTGCGGACGCCGCCCTCGAGAAGCCGGACATCCTGCGGGCGCTGTTGTGGCCGGAAGCGGAGGCTCAGGAGCAATAGGCGGACCAGTGCGAGAAGTCCCAGAGCTTGAGGACGTACGGCATCCATCCGTCGAGAAGGATGATGGCGCCCCCGAGCACGAGCAGAACGCGCGGCGTCCGGGCGTCGCCATCCAGGTCAGCGCCGCGAGCACCTGGTTCTGCCGGGTTGGCCATCGGGTAGAGGAATGGCCAAGCCCAACGGAAGTCCAGAATGTCGCGCACCAGCGCCACGATGCCGAAGCCATAAAGAAACCAGGCGCCTGACCCGTCCCGGGATGCCCGAACAGGACCGGCCCGACGATGAGTACCAGAACCCGACCGGCAGCAGAAGGATGGCGCTGTTCATCACCATCCACTAGGCGTGTAGCTGGCCTTCGCGGGCTATTTCCTTCGGCGTCGATATCTTCTTTCCAGATCCCACGGCGGATGAGGGAGGAGTGTCTGAACTCGCTGATCACGAGCAGGACGAGGCCGAAGCCGAGCAGCACGACCTAGGGAGCGAGAAGTACCGACGTAGCCGAGCTTGTGGGTCACGTCGCTCGCGAGCGAGTTCGCCATCAGGAAGAACGGGGCGGCGGTCAGAACCAATTGGATGAGTCGGCTGCGAAGCCCCAAGGATGAGCCTCGGAATGCGGCGCCTTGGCGTACCGGATGTCGAGGAACTTGACGCTCTGATGGTAGAACACGGCCGCAGTGATGAGAAAGACCGTCATCGTCTCGATGTTGAGGGCCCACAACCAGCCAGGAGACGACTTTCCCGAAACCAGGACGGGTTTCAGCTTCGCGTAGGCGCCGTTACCGGCTATCCCGAAACTCAAGGCGAACACCACGGCGAACAATCGCTTCAGATTGTCCATTGTGCGCTCGCCCTGCCTGACCCGGTCGGCCGTCAGCTTGGCGGCATCCTCCGGGGGGCGTGCCGCTCGGCTGCGCGCCGGTTTGCGTCATGGTGACATCCGCGGAATCGGCGGCTAGAACGGCCCGAACCGGGCGTCGCGGGGGAGAAATGCGGCCGAATCACAACTTTGCGATCGCATTCTGGACCGTGCACGTGTAGTGTCGTACGGGACGGGGAAAGTGGCAATGCCGAACAAGCGTATTCTATTGATCGAGCCGGGGTACAAGAACAAGTACCCGCCTATCGGACTCATGAAAATCGCCCAGTATCACGGTCCGCGAGGCAAGCGCGACAACGTGGTGTTCGTCAAGGGCGTCGACCGTTCCGTCCTTCTGTCGCACTGGGATCGGGTCTACGTCACCACTCTGTTCTCGTTCGAGTACGCCAAGATCGCCGAAACCATCGACTTCGCGATTGAAGCCGTTCATGGCCAGACTCAACGGGTCTTCGTCGGCGGCATCGCGGCGTCTCTGATGCATTCGCGCTTTGTCGCCGAACCTCGCTGGCGCGGCATCCGATTCATCAAGGGCCTTCTTGACAAGCCGCCGGCCATCGCGTTGGGGCTCGACGAGTACGACGGCGATTTCTATGCCGGTGACACCTCCGGAACTCCCATCGAAGATCTGGTGCCGGACTACGGCATTCTAGAGCAGATCGACTATGATTATCCCGTCCGCGACGCCTATTTCGCCTACGCTTCGCGCGGGTGCATCCGCAAATGCCACTTCTGCGGCGTCCCCAAGCTCGAAGGGGCGCAGCGCGATGCCACTCCGCTTACCGCTTTCGTCAATGCGGTCGATGCGATCTACGGGCCGCGCCGCGACATGCTGCTGATGGACAACAATGTGGTGGCATCGACCCGCTTCAAGGAGATCATCGCCGAGATCCGCGATCTCGGCTTCACGCCCGGCGCGAAGCTCCGCCGCGGCGACCGCAGCGTCCAGCGCCGCGTCGACTTCAACCAGGGCGTCGATGCGCGCATCCTCTGCAAGGATCGCATGTATCTGCGGGAGCTGTCGTCGATCTGCCTGAGTCCCCTGCGCATCGCGTTCGACCACCTCGGACTCAAGGGGCCGTACGAGACGGCCATCCGGTATTCGAACGAGTTCGGCATGAACGATCTGTCGAACTACATGCTGTATAATTTCCACGACACTCCGCTCGATCTGTTCGAGCGCATGCATCTTAACGTCCGTCTCAACGAGGAGCTCGGCATCCGCATCTACTCCTTCCCGATGCGGTATCAGCCGACGGACCTTCCGGATCGCTCTCACGTCGGCGCCAAGTGGAACAGGTATTTCCTGCGGTCCGTCCAGATCGTGCTGCAGGCGACCCAGGGTGTGGTCTCGGGCGAGCCGGAGTTCTTCAAGGCGGCGTTCGGCGACAGCGCGGATCAGTTCGAGGACATCCTTCTGCGTCCCCATCACATGATCTTCAATCGCCGATGGTTCGAATTCTACGAAGGGCGCGCCGAATTCGACGAGTACCTTTCGGCGATGCGCAAGCTCTCCGTTTCCGAGAGGTCGGAGCTGCTCGAATTCCTCTGCGGCCGCATGCCGGGACGATACAAGCAGGATCTCGGCTCACTGAGCGGCAGCGTCCTCCAGGCCGCGAGGTTCTACGTGCCGATGGAGCGCGAACGCGAGCTGGAGGTCCGTCGGCTGCAGCGCGAACGGCGAGGGGTCGCTCCGGACATCCGTCTGTCGTCGGCCGAAATCGTCGAGGATGCCGGTCTCGAGGAGACGGAGTTCGCCGCTCCGGTCAAGCCGGCCCCGCGCCGCAGGTCCAAGGAGGTTGCCGCATGAAGCTGAACGCGAAGCCGGATGCATCGACCCGAACGGTGTCTCCCGAGGACGTGCGGGTCGGAAAGGACGTCGTCGAGATCTTGACGAGCGGCATGTACGTGTCTCCGCTGTCGATATATCGCGAATACGTGCAGAACTCCGCTGATTCCACCGACGCCGCGAAAGGCAGGGGCGGCGCAGCCAGGGCGGGGCGGGTCGCCATCGACATCGACCATTCGGCGAGAAGCGTCACCATTCGCGACGACGGTGGCGGCGTTCCCGCCGACAAGGCGGCCGACGTGCTCCTGGCGGTCGGCGGATCGCGGAAGCGGGGCACGGAAGCGAGAGGGTTTCGCGGAGTCGGCCGCCTGTCGGGCCTGGCCTATTGCCGGCAGATCGAATTCGTCACCAAGGCGAAGGATGCCGACCGGATCGCGCGGATCGTCTGGGACTGCCGCAAGCTGAGGGAGATGATCTCCGCGAACGGAGGCGCCGACGATCTGCGGACCGTGATGGCCAGCGCCGTTTCCGTCGCCACCGAAAGCGTCGCGGCCGGCCAGCCGTCCTTCTTCGAGGTGCGCATGAGCGATGTGGCGCGTCTGCGCAGCGATCTTCTGCTGAACGAGCACCTGATCGAGGAGTATCTTTCGCAGGTGGCTCCGGTGCCTTTTTCGTCCGACTTCTCCTTCGCCTCGCAGATCGACGACGAGTTGAGCAAGCGGATGAAGCTGTCCCGGCTCGATCTCTCCGTCAACGGGAAGACCATCACGCGGCCTCATCGCGACGAACTGCTCCCGGGATCGGCCGAGAAGGCATCCCGCATCAGGGAAGTCGAGTTCTTCGAGTTGGCCGACGTCGACGGCGAGGTCGGCGCCGTGGGATGGCTGGGCCATCACGACTACGTCCGAAGCCTTCCAGCCAATCTGGGGGTGCGCGGACTGCGCGCCCGCGTCGGAGACCTGCAGGTCGGCGAGTCCAATCTCTTCGAGGAGTCCTACAAGGAGACGCGATTCAATTCGTGGACTGTCGGCGAGATCCACATGCTCGACCGCCGGATCGTCCCGAACGCCCGACGCGACAACTTCGAAGCCAACCATCACTATGCGAACATGCTCGTGCAGATCGGACCGGTCGCGGCCAAGATCTCCCAGCGTTGCCGGCAGGCGTCGTTGTCGCGGACCGCGCTGCAGGTGGTCGAAAATCTCATCCATCAGATCGAGGATCGCCTGAAGCAGAAGAAGCCGCGCATCGAGCGGGCGGAACTCTCCCGACTGAAGGCCGCGGCCGTCCGCGCGGAGGCGAAGGCCGAGAAGATCGAAGACGAGACCGATCGGAAGAAGTCGCTGGCGCGGCTCGCGAAGGCCCAGAAGAAGCTCTCCGCGTTGACGCCGCGCCGCGGGCCGGCCACCGTCGCGGTATCCGAGGTCGCGTCGCTCATCGCGAAATTCGTGACGAGCCGAGAACAGCGCGAGAAACTCGTGGCGGCAATCGGAAAGCTCGTCGAGTAGTCGTTCGATCCCGCCAAAAGACGGTGTCGCATTGGATTTGAGCCGAACTATAATTTTAAAGAGCGCCAAAAGCGCCACGGCGATCGCTCGATCGGACGCCAGCCGGAGTGCAACGCCAAACGGTCTGGTCCGCGGTCGGAGCCGCTCGGGCCGGCGGGCAGGTACGAAGGTCGAATAGCCTGAAGCTCTGAAGAAGGCGCGCTGGTATTCGGCCGGAAGATCACGCGCATGGAAACTAGAAAGAGGGAGGGGAACTCATTATGGAGGCAGCAGGAATTTCGGCGCTCGCAGCATGGGCGGCTGCGGCGGTCGCCGCGACAGGCGCGGGCTTTCAGTTTTTCATCGGCCGCAAGCAGGCAAATGCAGCTTTGCTGACCGCGAATGCCGCACTCAGGAATTCGGAAAATGCTGGCCGACACAAGAAAGCTGAATTTCGACAAGCATGGATCAACAGAGTTATAGACACCCTCTGCGACCACCACGCGATCGTCTCTACGATACTTCCCGGCCAGCCGGCGAGCAGCGAAGACGAACGCAAGTTGGCTGGCTTAAGAACGAAACTGGGCATCCTTCTCAACCCCGACGAACCGGATACAGTTGAGCTGCTCGGCGTAATCGAGAAGATTGATACGATTTCAAACGACGCAGACTTCGCCGGCGCCGAGGCCAGGATGCTCTCTGTGTCAAGGCGTCTTTTGAAGCGCGAGTGGGTACGTATCAAGGAAGAGCTCACCTGAACAGCCAGACGAGCCTTCTGCCTCCCCGCAACCTTCCTTTCTTCGCACGAACAGATCATCGAGCTATCAACTTGGCGAGCGAGCTACTCGACGCCGGGCAGCGGATAACACAAGGCGAGCGCTAGTTCTCGCGGTATGTCCACTGATCGATGGATTCAATTGTCCGAAACACCGCGACAGCGCCCGCTTCGAGTGGATCGTGTGCCGTGAGACCCTCGCGTGCCCAAACGATCCATTCACCGACCGTTCTATCGTCGATCGTCCAAAATTTCCAGCTGTCCGGTTCCCCAATGCATTGACCAGTCAGCCGGAGTGCCAGCTGGTCTTCCAAAGTTCGCTGATGTTAAGGCCGACCTCGACAAGGTCAGCTCCTTTGTTGCCGCCGCGAACGCTCGTCGGAAAGCCCACGAAAAAGAAGGGCAAGTCTTCGAGGCTGGACCCATCGCGGCTGACGTTCTCAACTAGCCATCTCGGAAGGCCTCGCACCACTGCGGGTTGCAACGACCGGCGAATCCGGTCGTGCGCGTCAAAGGCCCGCTTCTCGCGTCATCTACGGTACAGCAATGCGGAGCTTGTTTTCGAGTGGCGGAGGATAACGCGCGTCGGCGTTCGCCACCAGGCTCTCGTGAACCGAGCCGCTTGGGTGCGTCTCGGCCTTCGGCTTCGATCCTTCGCGCAAGAGCAGATCATGCCTTTGGCCGGGTAGAAACAAAGACCGGGCCACTATGCAGCAGCCATCTGCACAAAAGCCCGGCCTAATCTTACTTTGCCGCGATACCGAACGGCTGCAAAGGACAATTCAGATCCTTTGGAAAGGTTTCGCTTTGCGTCCGGGGTTGCGAGCAAGAGGTGGCAATGTCTCGGCCGCGGGTCCCGACTACTTCTTTTTCTTTGAGCTCTTCTTTGCCACCTTCTTGGTTGCTGCCTTCGTGGTCTTCTTTGCCTTCTTCGCTTTCTTGGCCATGTCGTCCTCTGTAAAAAAACAGACTCAGTGAACGTGCGCACGCCATGCATCGACTTGCGCAACGCTGACACGATATCACGAATGCAAAACTGATACCAACCACGTCGCCGAAGCCGCTCTTGACTCGCTCGCCGGGGGCGATCCGTCCGCGTCGCGCCTTTGACGACGCTGGCTGACATTCCTGCGGCTGCCGTATGCACATCCTTGACGTCCGCTGGAGAGGTGAACCATGACGATGGCCGCATGATTTGCCGCGGCCCGCGTCTCGTCCAGCCGCCCGGAGGAGGCAAAGTCATCGTCCAATTGCCGGACTCGCCGCCTGCACAGTTTTCGTGGCGCAACAGAACGCGCAGCGTGAAGGCCGATGGTCCCGAGCGCATTCTGGGCGAATGGTAGGCGTTCGATAAGGACATCGGCGTGCTGCGCGACGACTATCGGGTCGAATGTTCAAGCGGCGAGCGTTTCTGGCTATTCCAGACACGCCCAGCCGAAGCGGGCGGCCGCAGGTGGTTGTGGGAAATTGGCGAAGCATGAGGTGAGCCAAAATCGACATCGAGATGGGAATCTCGCGCCAGTCGGGAGCCGCGGCGCGAATCTCGTTTGAATTGCAATTTGCTTTCCTTGAGCAATCGCCATCGCGCGATCCGAAATCCAGAACGTGGCTCGCCTTACTGAGTAACGACAGGCTTGATGGAGGCGTTTTGGGTGCTTGAGGCGCAAGGATATATCGCAATTTCGGTCATCTATTTGGTCGTCGCCTGGGTTCATTGGCTGTCTTCAAACAAAGCTCACGTTGCGACCGGCCAATTCGGCGTTCGAGCGCTGCGCACGCAGGTGAAAGCTGCCTCGGAGGACGGGACGGCATTGCAGCGGGCACGGAACGAAGCGCAGATGGATCACCGTCCTCCAGATCGCGACCCTTGGAAAAGGTCTCCGCTGAGGGCACCAAGGCCTCTATCGCTGTGGCGCAGATTGCTCCGACCCCCGGAATGGTCATTAAACGTGAAGCGACCTCGTCCCGTCTGGCGCATGCGTAGTCCTTTCTCCAGTTCTGCTATTTGCTCCGACAGGGCCTCCACATGCTTCAAGAGATTCTGGCAGAGGGTCTGGACAGACGTCATATCCTGTCCCGTCCCATAGCAGCCAACACAATGGGGTGCTTTCCGTGCCGCTCTCGGAAAGCACCGCTCGGAGCGGAACGAACGTCATGGCGATCGTCGGTTCGCGCCGATCAGCTCCGGCCGTAAACTTCGGCACCGCCGCCGCGCGCAGGGCCGGCGGTAGGATCGACGCCTTCAGGAAGATCGACGACGAGCGAATGGGTCGTCAGGATCAGCTTGGCCACCGACACCGCATTCTCGAGAGCGGCGCAGGTAACCTTGACGGGATCAATGACGCCGGCTTCGAACATGTCTGTAAATCTGCCGCTCCTGGCATCGAAGCCCGTGCCGGGTTGCTCGGCTACGACCCGTGTCACGATCATAGCGCTATCCTGTCCGGCATTGCCGGCGATGATCGCCAATGGGCGCTTGATCGCGTCGCGGACCAGCATCGCACCGGCTTGTGCGCCATCAACCTCCTGATCCACCAACGGATCGAGCCGCGCTGCGACCTGCGCGAGGGCAGTACCGCCACCGGCCACCACACCTTCGCCACGGGCAGCCCGGGCTGCGTTAAGACCATCTTCGAGGAGTTGCGCCGTGCGTTTTTGCTCGACCGGCGTGGCGCCGCCTGCGAGCAGGAGTGCGGTCCCGCGGGTGAGCTTTGCAAGGCGATCGGCCAGCTTGTCGCGCTCGATATTCTGCGGTGCCTCGTCCCACAGCTTCTGGACCAGTTGCCGCCGCCCGTCGATGGCCGCCTTGTCGCCATTGCCGCCCAGGATCACGGTCGCGGACGCGGATACCCTCGCGCGCGTCGCATTGCCCAGATCGGCGATCGTCACCTCCTCGATCCGGGCACCCAGGTCGCGCGCGATCACCCGGCCACCCGTCATGATCGCGAGATCCTCCATCATCGCCTTGCGCCAATGGCCGAATTCCGGCGGATTGATCGCGACGACGGTGCCACGTCCCTGAAGCCGAGCCTGCATCACCGCCGCGATGACCTCAGGCGCGATCTCGTCCGCTACCAGCAGCAGCTGACGCCCGCTTTTCTTGAGCTGGTCGAGGATACGCAGGATCGGCTCGGCCGATGGCATTTTGTGGTCGGTCAGCAGGATCGCCGGATTGTCGAGTTCGGCGGCGAGGCTTGAACTGTCGGTCGCCATATGGTGTGATACGAATCCGCGATCGAGCACGAGCCCTTCGTCGACTTCCAGCCGCGTCGGTGAGCCCGGCAACGCATATTCGACATGGACGACGCCTTCGATGCCGACCCGCTCGAGCGCTTCCGCTACAAGCTCTCCCAGTGACGTCTCGGTGGCCGCGACGCTTGCAACCATGCGCAATTCGCCCTGACGCAGCGGCCGAGAGCCCTCTCGCAGTGCTTTGATGACCAGATCGCGGGCGTGGTCCATGCCGGCGACAACGTCGACCGCCTTGTGCTTGTGCTCGACCAGTTTCACGCCATCCTGCACCAGCGCATTGGCGAGCGCTATCGCGGTCGTGGTGCCGTCACCGGCGATCTTATTGGTCTGGGCGGACACCTCGCGAACAACCTGCGCGCCCAGATTCTCGAACCGGCAGGGTAACTCGATCTCGGCCGCGATGCTGACACCATCCCGCGACACCAACGGCGTCCCGATCGGGCGATCCATGATGACGTTCGTTCCCTTGGGGCCGAGCGTACCGACTACAGCGCGGGCAAGCTGGTCCACGCCGCGCGCAAGCGCCGCCCTAGCTTCAGCATCGTAAAGCATGATCTTGGCCATCTATCGTCTCCTGTGGCGCTGCCATCCGCTGGGCGGAGCCTTGTCATTCCGGTCTGGCTAGTGGGATGGCACGCGCCGGTGGCGCGGCCGCCGGCGCGTGATCGTGTCATTCGTATTGGAGCGCCTCGTCCATGTCCCCGAAGAGGATCACGGTGTTCTCGTCGATCATCACCATCCGGCCGTAATGGGTGGCGGTGGAAATCTCGAAGATGTGCGGTGTCATCTCGCGGCCGAGCGCCTCGCTGATCTCGGCCATGTCGAAGACGATCTTACCCTCGCCGTCCACACGGATCATCGCCGGCAGGTAGGTGATCTTGATTCCGGGACGCTGTTCCATGATCTCGGCGATGCAGCGTGCCTCGACGCTGTCGTTCATCGTCACCCCGCATTGATGCGAGATGGTGCGTTCCTGGGTGATGTCCTTGAGCGGCGTGAAGAGCTGCTGCTCGGTGGTAACGGCCATGTTGTGGGTTCCTTTCGTGGCGCGATTATTCGACGGGCTCGGCAACCTGCAGCTCCGGCATCGGAATTTGCGTCGAGAAGACGCCGATCTCCGACACGATCGCCTGCAGGCGGTTGATCGCTGACGCATAAGATTCGGCGAACTGCGCGGATTTCACCCGCGGTTGTGACCAGATGGGTTGCAGATCGAGCGCCGCCTGGGTCGCGATCGGCGAATATTTGTCGAACCAGTCCTGCAGCAGGCGCCGATTGTCCTCACCATGCGCGGCATCGCGCACGAGCGTCGCAAACAGCTCAACCGTATTGGCTAGGTTGCGCTCGTAATCCGCTTCCGCCGCTGAGATGACGGCGGGCGACGAATAGTCGCTCTGTGTCGCCGCGACCTGCATGATGAAACCAGAGCGGAACAACTCGCCTACCAGTGGCTCGAATAGCACGTTGACGATGAAATACTGCTCCAGGAAATCCTCGGCGCCGCGTGCAGATTCCACGAGTTCGCGAGCCTTCTGCCAGATCGAGTTCTCCAGCCAATTGCGCTTGCCGGCGTAGACGTCGAAGCCTTCGATGTCGAGCGCGATCTCGCCGAGATAGAGCGTTAGATCCTGCGCCAGCCGCAGCTTGTAGGACGAGTTGGTCAGGATCGCGTTGTTGACCATTTGGGTATAGCCGTAGCGCTGCGCGCGCATCAGCGCGGTGCCCAGGCCATATTCGGCATGCTTGAAGGCACCCAGATGATCTTGCAGTATTTTCACCCACGCCTTGTCGAAGCGCCTCGGTGCGCCGGCGCGCCGCGCGTTGTCGACTACGTTCTTGATCGTGCCGCAGATGGTCGACTGGCGTTGATAGTGCGTCCGTTCCCATTCCTGGTCGGGCGCGCGATAGAGGTGCCAGTCGCTGCTCTTCAGCGCGGTCCACTCCTTCGAGTATGTCGGCGTGCCGTCCCCGAAGGAAATGATCCAATTCTGGAGGAGGTAGCGTTCGGGGTCCGGCTGGACGTCAACGGTGACGTCCTCGTAATGCGTCGCCCGGCGCCCCTTCGGCTCGAAATAATTATAGGCTCGGCTATCCGATCCCGGAAAGGTCTTGGCGCCCGCCGCTGCGGACCTCTGCTCCTGCTCCATCACTCGTCCAGACATCGTCTTCTCCCTCTCTCTCTTGGGCATTCGGCCTCATGCTTGGGTGGCGGGCGTGAACTTGTCGAAATATATCCTGGCCGGGTCGATATCGGCCATTTGTAGGGTCGGCAGTGCGGCATCGATCATCGGCGGTGGACCGCAGCTATAGGCGTCCGCTTCCTCGGTATTCTCCATGTCGAGCAGGTGGCGGCGCAGCACGTCGTGGATGAATCCGGTTTCGCCATTCCACTCCGAATCCGCTTCGACATGTGACAAGGCGGGAATGAACTTGAAGTCGGGCATCCGCGCTTCAAGGTCGGCGAAGACGTCGAGCGCGAACAGATCATGCGTTGTCCGGGCGCCATAGAAGAAGCGAACCGGGCGCGTCTCGCCCCTTGCCGCCTGGTCGAGCAGGATCGACATCAACGGTGCCATGCCCGATCCGCTGCCGACCAGGATCATCGGCCCGTCGCGCTGCTCGCGACGGAAGCAAGAGCCATAAGGCCCCTTCACCGTGATCGGATCACCGATCTTCGCCTCGCCGATCGCGGTCGAGAAGGCCCCGCCGGGATAACGCTTGATGATGAACTCCAGGCGATCGGGCTCACTCGGTGGATTGCTCATCGAATAGGAGCGCGTGATCTCCGCACCATGGAGCGTCAGGTCCGCAAACTGTCCGGCCCAGAACTTCATCGGCTCGTCCAGGTCGATCGCGATGCGAACGATGTCGTGCGTCAGCGGCTCGACGCTCGCCAGCTTTCCGTTGAACGCCTTGACTGCGATCGAGCGCGACAGCAGGTCCTCGTCATAGTTGAGCAGCTCGACCTCGGCGTCGCTATAGACGAGCGTCCGGCACAACAGGACCTGACCGCTTTCCTTCTCCGGGTCGGACAGCGCGAAGGTCGAATATTTGAGCATCTCCACATCCCCTTCCTTGAGGATGCATTTGCACGCGGAGCACTGCCCTTCCTTGCAGCCGTGCGGCAGGGCGACGCCCTGGCGGAAGGCTGCGTCGAGGACGGTCTCACCTTCCTCCACTTCCATCTCGACCCCTACCGGCTCGAGGCGCACCTTGTGCACCGCCGGCCTGCGCTGAGGCATTTCCCGTCCCATGATCATTCTCCGTGAGGCAGTCGCAGCGGATGCCGGGGAGGCGGCGACGCCACCTCCCCGGCCGCCGGTGGGGGGGGTCAGATCCGGCGGATCTTGAAACCCTTGCGATAATCCTCGACATGTTTGGCCCGCGCCTCGGGCTTCAGTTCGCGCAGCGCGAGCAGCGGGCTGCGGATGGTGTGGCCTCGGACATGGTCAAGCGTCCACATGTCCTTCTCCTCGAACGACATGTGCGGCTGAGCGATCAGCGTCTTGCCGTCAGGACGCAAGAAGCCCATGTCAACGATGGCGTCGGCGAGATCCCAGCCGTCATAGACCTCTTCCCACTGGCGGCGGCCTGAGAAGCGGCCCATCGCCGGGGTCGGACGGCCCTGATATTCGGCGGCGAACGCTTCCTTGTGGGTCCAACGGTCGACCTCGCTGGCATAAGTGAACAGCTCGCCGTCCACCTCGTCGACGCAGAAGTCCTCGCGGATGACGCACGGCACCAGGCTCGACCAGCAGCGATGCGGATAAACGTAGCCGGTGTCGGCGAAGGTGATGATCTCGCTGCCGGGTTTGGAGAGTTTCTCGTAATTCTCCCACCAGGCGCCGAACTCGTCGTACCAGCCCGGATACTTGCCCTCGAACCATTCGAAGTCGCGCTCGGTCTGCGCCTCGATCCGCCAGAAATTCGCCCACCAGCCAGCCGAGATGGCCTGCGCGAACTTGTGGACATAGCCCTTCTTGACGATCGAATCGAACGCCTCATGGACGTCGTCGTGGTGAATCTTGATGCCGTATTTTTCGAGCGGCAGCATATAAGTGCGATAATAGTCCTCGAAAATCCAGCGGTGCCACAGCTCCGCGTAGCTCTCCTTATTCTTGTCGCGATTCTTGGTGCCATATTCGATGATCGTACCGATCACCGCGTCAACGATCATGTGGTTCTGCCAGAAGGAATAACGAATATCGCGTTCCAACAGCAGATGATTATCTGGCTCCTTCAGTACCGACATCAGCATCGAATGGCCGTTGCCGATATGGCGGCTTTCGTCGCTCTGGACCGAGAGGAACACGGTCGGCAACGCGTAGTCGCCGTTGCGTGCGGCCTCCGACGGCATCGCCACAAACAGCGTGTTGGTGAACGCCGTCTCGGCGGCGACTTGGAGATAGATATTCGATGCGGTGATCGCATCACCGGTCAGGAAGGCCTCGCCAAACTGCCGCCCGATCGTCGTCGCAGCGCATTTGCCGAACGCCTTCTCAGTGATGTCGAACCCGGCCGGATCGATATAATTCTCCATGTACCATTTCTTGAGGTTCATCTGGATGGTCGAGTGCCGGAACTCGTCCACCATCTGCATCGTCAAGCCGGTGCGCAGATGATCGCCGGGGGCGAGCTGCCCGAGCGGCGCCATTGATCGGGCAGCCGAGATCTCGGGGAAGGGGATGATTGCCAGGAACAGCTTCATCCATTCAATCCAGCGCGGCTCGACGTTGCGGAACATGTCGCCGCGCAAGGCTGCGTCGAGCGCGCCATAGACGCGATTGTCCTTCTCTTCCTGCATAGGGAAATAGGAACGCAGCACCTGCTTCATCGGGTCGCGCGGCGACTTGCTGATCTTGTAGTCGGTCGGGACCGCCATCGCGTCCTGCACATAGGACGGGGTCCAGCCCAGATCGGCGATGAGGCGCGTCGCCTCCCCGATACTGATGCCCTTCTGGCTTGTGATCTTGTTGAGTGTGAGTGGCTCAGTCATCGCTCATCTCCTTTCCCTGGCCCGGCGGGGCTTTTGCGGTTTGGCTGTGACGACATGGCCCGATCATCAGGCACGGCCACCGCTTGAGTCCGCTCAGCAACATACGTGCCAAGGGAGAAGTGCTGGATTTCTTGGAATAGGCGGAGCGGGGCACGTCATCGATGCGACACGGCCCGCAACACTATTGTCCCGTCGGTGACGCAGATCTGTTCCGCTGATGCGCGATGCGGGTCCGCCGATCGTCTTCGGCTCTGCACAGAAACGACCTGTTTCGGTCACCCAAGCGCCTCACCTCCTGCCTGGCATCAAGCATGGCATTTGCCATCGCTTCACCTCCTCCCATCAGCTCATGCCAGCCTGTATCCCAAGCGAACCGCGCGATGACGAGGTGGAGGCTTCATGCCGGTTACGGTGGTTTTGGGAAATTGGCGAAGCATGAGGTGAACCAAAATCGACATCGAGATGGGAATCTCGCGCCAGTTGGGAGCCGCGGCGCGAACATCTCATTTGAAATTGCAATTTGCTTTTCTTGAGCGATCGCCATCGCGCGATCCGAAATCCAGAACCTAGGCCGCCTTACTGAGTAACGACAGGCTTGATGGAGGCGTTTTGGATGCTTGAGGCGCAAGGATATATCGCAATTTCGGTCATCTATTTGGTCGTTGCCTGGGTTCATTGGCGGTTTTCAAACAAAGCTCACGTTGCGACCGGCCAATCGACGGCGAACGAATCGAATGAGCAAGGAGCCAGAGAATGACCAAGGAGACCCTGATCATCTGCGCGAGTTACGCTGCCATCGCACTGATCTACTTCGCGATGGCGATTGCTCATGCGCTGGGCATTTAGAAGAAGCCGGCGAGTGAGAGTGCACTCGCGGGCTCGATTGCTAGCTCTCAGGGTTGGGTTTTGTCGGTACTGGCTGGCAATGGCGAGCACCGAACACTACCCATATAACCGAGTTTCTCAAGGTCGATGGACGAGTTAACGTCGCGATTCAATCTCGGCATCTCCATGACCTTCGATGGGGATGGCACTGCATGAGCCAAAGACAATGTCCGATCCCTCACCCCGGCGGCTTGAGTCTGTGCAGGAGGGGAGAACATGACATGTCCTTCCCGATCGCCAAAGGAAGCCCGCACTGTCCTGATCTGTAAGGCGATTTCGGAAATCTCATTTTGCCTGTTCTTTAGCTCTGCTGTGACTTTCTCTTGCTGCTTCACAAACGCGGCGAGGACATTCGACAGCGATTCCGAGCGCTCCGCCTTAAGAGACTGGTTGATCCAGTGCATCTCGGCGACTTCAAATCGCAACTGGAGCGAGAATACGGTCATCGTAATCGTACTCCCAATGAGAGCGACGCCAGTTATTCCAAACGCCAGACGCAAGCACCATCGACTAGTGAGTATGCGTGCAATGGAGTCTGCAGCAGCGCCGAACCGCCCCTGTGAGTGGAGTTCCTGAGGCTTCGGATCGCCATGAGACTTTCCCGTCAGCTCGCGCAAGGCTGGCGGCATTTCGGGGCGCAGTCCCGCTGCTCGCAGCTCCTCTCGAACGACGGCGTCCGGATAATCGAGGATATCCGTATGATCTTCCGGCGGGTTCGCATCGAGGCGAGCCAAGATCGTTTCGATAAGCGATTTACCCATGTTCACTCCTCCAGATCGGCGATCTTGGTGCCAGACGGCGGCTTGCGTTTGACGCGCACCTCGTTCCTTCCAAGCTCCAGAATGATGCGGCGCAAATTCTTCTTGAGCGCGTCCACTTTTTGAGGAGAAACACTCATGGCCTCGGCTATTTCACGCGAGGTTCTCAGTCCTGCGAGCATATGCATCGCCACCTGGTTGGCCCCTGGATCCTGTTGTTCGATGAGTTGCGAAAGACTCGCGATCGACAGCGCGTCGTCTTGAGTGGGACGCGCCGGGAAGCGGATCACCGCTTCATCATCGAAATCGAACAACCTTGCGCCTGGTGACCTCATCTGATCGCTGCGAATGCTTCGCATGATGCCGACGAGATAGACGAAGAGCTCGTATCTTTTTAAGTCAACCGTCCTGGTTGTGAAGCTCCGCGTAATAGCTTCTTGCGCAAGTTGTTCGGCTTCGTGCCGCCTGTTCGCTCGGCCGGCATTCATCCGATAGGCGACAGCGAGGACTCTCGGATAGAGGTCGTCCCAATCGATGTCGTCCACCCAGTCCGGTCGTTCTTGCATTCTTCACCGCCTTGATCGAGGCAATTCTATTGCCCGCGCCCCATCGGGTTCGCGAACAGCTGAATCTCATTGGGATAGGCGACCCTGCGGCACGTTTTCATCGCCACTTACACCAAATAAATTCGAGAACATAAAAGTCTTTGCAAAAACAGCGGCTTGTTGTTTTGGCAAGAGACTTCCGGCGGTACCGGCTCGGCGATCCGCGAGCTCGGCTTCGAGGTGTTCAGCTATGGGCTCTTCACGAAGGGCACCGTCAAGCAGACGCTCGGGGTGATCATCAGCCGGTCGTCAGGTTGCCGTCCAGCCCGGGCGACATCGTCAGCGCGGATGATGACGGCGTGATGGTCGTGCCGAAGGCGACCAGCGCCGCTATCGTGAAAATCGCAGCACGAATTGAAACGCCGCTTTCCCGGGCGTGAAGTCCGCATGCTCGACGTGAGCGCGATCCTCAACGGCGTGGGTGGCATCAGGCGCCTGACGCAGCCGGTGCCGATGTGAGCGCTCGGTCCAGCTGGCCTACCGGGCAGAGGTAGCCGTCGTGTAAGCGCCTGAGCTCCCTACGAGTAACGCAGTCCCATTGCCATCACTTGCGAAACCACGGTTGGTTGGGCTTGTGCGGCCAAGCGCGACGGGAGCATTTTGGTATTACCGCAAGCTCAGCGAGACTTTCGATGCCGTCCTGCCGGGCGCGCCGGCTCAGCAACTCGCTCGGACGGTTTTCATCTTCCCGCTGATCAAATCGGTTCCGCGGACGGGTCATCCCGACATTGGCCTTTGGGCTGATCAGGTCCGACGTTCGCGACGACATCTTCTTGTCTTGAAAATCCGCAAGTTCGGATGGATACTTGCCTCAAGTCGTTGGCCATCATTAATCCGAGGAAGACGATCATGGCGATCCAGATCGTGATGGATAGTACTGGCGACAGCCGTTACTTTTTCAATCCAGACGATGCACGAGAGCTCGCAAAGGCGGAGCGGCGGTTCTACGAACTGACCGACGCCGGCTTCACCGCGGCGGCACGGACAGGTCCGGGTCACCTATCGCAAATGCGATCGTTCGACCCCAACGCGGAAGAAACCGTCTTCTTCCCCAGGCTGGTCGGCGGGTGATCGGCTCGCGCCATGTTCGGCTTCAGATCATCTCATTCGCGTGAACGCCGGCGTGCGAGAGCCATTCGAGTTCTCTTCATCAGACACGGCGCCGACAGAACTCCGGAGGGCCGCTCGCTGCAGCTCTTGCGGGAGTGGCTATCGCCGGCCCAGCGTGCACAGTTCGCGGGAAGGGGCTATTTCGAGGTCATCGGTGGCGAGACTGGCAGGCAATATAGGATCTACCCGGGTGGGTCGACGAACGTCTGCGAGGTCGACGAAAAGGGCTATCCGACGCGCGGCCTGTGTTTCATGCCGCGTGGTGATCTGCCGATCGGAGATGTTATGCTTTCCCAAAAGATCGCGCTGGAATGCTGCGAGAACCGCGCGCTCCAGGTGGCCAGGAGGTTCGCACCGACCGGTTTCATGTTCCGGCGAAGCCGGCTCCTTGGTTGAGCCGCAACGGCCCTCGCTTAGGCACCGGCGAAAGATGTTGCGTAGCGGAGACCAGGACGTGCTGAATTCGATCGGAACACCTGTGAGTGCCCGGATGACCACAGCAACTAAGCTGACATTCGAGGCTATACGTCCTGGGTGTCAATTTCTGATCGCCATCTCCTTCGAGCGGCTCCGACGTGGTGCACACGGGGAGCACGAGATCGATCTTGCAGACGACGCCAGTCGGCTCGAACAGGATCTCGTCCGACTGCCGAACTGGCCGAGGGCGCGCGACAGAAGGCGCAGTCCCAATTCGCTTTTCGGCGGAGCGTAGACCGGCAGCCATTTCCCTTTCTCTGGACCGAAGGGTCAGCCCCTCCCATTGGCGAAGCCAAACCAGGCGAACGGGAGCGCGACGACGCAGAGCGCCGCCATGCAAAAGAATGCCGCCCCGGCATAGGAAGCATATAGTGCGCCTGACAAGTAGATCAGTACTGCCGTTAGCAAGCCTGAGCCAAAGGCATAGAGAGCTTGCGCAGTTGCGGCGACGCTTGCTGCGACGAGCACCCCCATCATTCGCATGCAGGCGAGATGAAGCAGAGCGAACGTTAATCCGTGTAACGGCTGTATCAACGAGAGCAGCAACACGGAGGTGGTCACGCCCGCTACAGACCAGCGGACGATTCCGGCCGCAGCTGCCAAGACAGCCGCGCCACGCACGCCAAACCTATCCAGGAGTGCTGGACCGGCGAGCATGAACACCAACACTTCAGCAACCACCGCTTCCGACCACAGGAAGCTGATCGTCGAAGTGCTGATGCCCGCATCGCTCCACCTGATGACTGCAAATACATCGTGCACTGCATGACTGCCATAGATCAAGGCTGATGCGATAATCATCATTCGAAACTGCGACAGACTGATCAGCGCTTTCATCTCTGACACAGCAAAGGGCGGCGACCTCTGCGATCGGGCTTGCCCAGGTAGCAATGCAGTGGCGCCAGTGGCGGCGATCAGAAAGGCAGCGTTCATCCAGATAACCGGCGTGAGATCGGCTGGGCTTACGAGTTGTCCGGCGATCAGTGTTCCCAGGACGAAAGCCGCGGAGGCAGCCCCTCGTATCCAACCGTACTCGAATGGCCTTCCGGCAAGCCGAGGCCTCACAGTATTGACCGATAACGCATCGGCGATCGAGGTGGTGGGGGCGAGAGCGGCAGCCTGAGCCAACGCGACAACAAGCAATAACCAGAATGTATCAGCCCAGAGCAACGCGACGGCTGCTGAGGCCGCCACGGCAGCGCAGGCTGCGAGCACGGCGCGCAATGACCCGAGCCGATCCCCCAGCATAGCAACTAACGGTCCGGAAACGAGCCGCGTCAGCATCGCGGCGGCGAGGATCAGGCCGATCTGCTGAGACGCCAGAGCTCTCGTTTCGAAAAATTTTGGCCAGAACGGAGATGCGGCGCCGAACGCCGCGTAGAGGGCAACGTAGACGACTATATAGGCGATTGGTGCGGGAATGCGCACAGGGAGGGCCCTATATCGGTTACTCTATTGCCTGCACGACCCTGGGGACGGTTCAGGCGAGGAACGCAAACCAATCGGAGAACCGGCTGCCAAGGCGAAGTCTGGCCGTATCGCACCAGTCGGATGTCAAGTCGATCTGCGCTGCTCGGTTCGCCAAGTGACGGGCGCCTTCTCAGTTGTACCAGCACTCCGGACGACGCCAAAAAAACGAGTCCTGTAGGTCAGTCATGCCGACCAACGCCGATTACGGTCCGCTCAGCGAGTCAGGACGCACCTTGAGTCGCTGATCCCGAGGATCACTTCGCCATCTCCCGAACAAATTGTGCCGCATCTTGCCGAAAAGTAATTGGGCGCACCGGCTCTTCAATGGGGCGGTCATGGAGAGCTCTGCGTTCTCCGCGTTCCCGCGCGGCATAATTTCGCGCGTCGCGTTGGTACCGACCAGTTCAATGACCTTGTAGACGCTGTCGGGCGTGTCGTCCTCCTATTCGCTAGGCGCAGGAGATCTGGCATCGCGATCTCGACGGTGATACGTCTCGGAATGCCGCGGCAAAGAGTGCGACTGGCTGTCGCTTTCGTCTTTGAGCAAAAGCAGGAGCCGGGCGGCCCTCCGTCGGGGGATACGTTCGCATTTCAGCCCCTAGGGACGCTCACATGGAATCTTCTTCCCGCCAGTTAGCTTGAGCACATATATTTGCCGGCTGCGTTCGTCGCGGAAACCGCGTGCCTCGTGTGAAGCTTGGCTTGATGCACGGGTAAATTGACCTTCGGCCCGCCAACTGCGGCGGGTGACAACGCGAATGCATGTCTCTTCGTCGCAAGCGTTTACGCCTACGGCGTCGAGATCAATCCACGAGCTGTTGCAACTATCCAGCGGTTGCCCCAACGCACGATAGAATCGATTCGGCCGATGCCGGGGACCACGTCCCCCCGTGCTGCCATTCGAATCCCATCGGGTCCTTCGAGCACCGCCGTTCCGCCGCGAACCTCAAGGACTGCCCACCCCCCAATAGTCGTTGGTCTTGTCTCCGGGACCGACAGGAGCGGCCCCGGAGGCTCGAGCGAGCCGGTCACAGACGTATCCGCCTCGAAAACCGAAGAAGTTGGGTTCAAAGCTTCCGGCGATTGCCCCCCACTCGACGCTTTGGCCAGAGGCTTCGGAGCAAGGCTCGCGCTGACTGTGGAGGGCTGACCTAAACCGGGCGGTGCTCGCGAGGTTGCTATCTTTCGGGCGCTTTCGGCCTTACCGCCTGACTTTGTGTCCGGCATGCGGCGCGAAGCCGGTTCTATCCGAGCATTTGGATTGAGAGCCGAGATGGTTGCAGGAGCATACCAGGCACCGGCCCATCCCAATCCAAAACCTGTAGCCAATGCGACCGCGACGAGCCAAATAGTGGGTTTTGAATGACCGCTTGGCGCCAACAGCGCCAGGACCTCATCTCGGTTGGAGGGCGAGAAATCCGATCGGTCGAGCGTGACGGGCCACGGGACCGTCTCGATTATTTCCAAGGTATTGGCATGGTGCAATTGCATGCTCGGGTCCCTTGTGGTCCCCAATGATCATGCCGGGAACTAAACCAACCCTTAACGACCGATGCATCTCGGCATGAATAAGACAGCGGTTGATCACGCAGGCCGGGACCTCGACCACATGATCATGGGTTGTGTTTTGCAACCTTGAGCGGCTGGACCGGCGTTGTATTCGGACCCGTGGCTCACGTCCGGAGCACAATGAATCCATGGCGCCGCCAGATTTGAGCCGCATGGCTGCCTATGTCGGTACGAAGGGTCATGCCGGGCGGGGCGCAACACCGGGAGTTTTCGATGTCCGGTTATTTGCGAATGTGCTTCGTCAGTTTGGTTCTTGTTGAAACTCTTTCGACAGGCCCTGCGTCTTCCAATCCTCTTGCTGATATCTTCAATACTGCTGCACCCCAGCCTACGGTGACCTCTCCGCCGCAAGCGGAATGCTTGGGACGCCCCGGCAACTCGACCCCCGATAGCCTGCATTGGGTCTACCGAATGGACGGGCACCACAAATGCTGGTTCCTGACCGAGGGTGCGGCGAAGGTAAAGAAGACCGTTCGTCGGCGCGTGGCGAAAGCTAACACCGCCAGTTTGGACGAGAACGGAGCCGCGCGGCCCAGGCAGAGCGGGGTCGTTGATGCGCGCGCGGAGTTGCTGCGCTCTGCACCGGCCGAGCCGTCTCAGCCGCCTCACCCCGAAGTCAAGGTAGCTGATGCTGCCTCCGATCTCGATACGGGCACCACTCTGATGTCGGCGCCCCCCATCGCTGAGCACGGCCGGCCCACGCACTCCGTGCCGAACCAAGTCGATGTTGAGCAACCTCTCGCGGCCGCGCCGGCCAACGATGTGGTGACTTCGCCCGAACCTCCGACTATCCCGATCGGCGTGCTTGTGCTCACTGCAGAGGCTCGTAACGAGGCGCCGAGCCAGACGGCAACTTGGCTTGGCGTACTACTGATGATGCTGGGGATGCTCTCCATCTTAAGCTCGAGCCGCTCGCTTCGGCACGCGGTGAGACTGCGCCACTGAAGCGCACTAGCCAGGCTACCTGACGCGTCGTCGCGCGGTCGATGAGGTCTAGCGCGTTGGTATAGCCGAATTGCCACACGTACAAAGGTTCCGCACCCATTCATTGAAGTTTGGCGCGGCCTGAGACGGACATTCGAGTACGGTGACGGTCCCCCTGTGGGAGGGACTGCATCATGCGCTACAAGGTGTTCGTGGTGGACAGCAGCCGGCGCGTGATTTGTGTCGCAAAGCTCGACTGCATGGACGAGCAGGCGGCGAGACGTCGAGCCGAACAAATGTATGGCGAGCACGACGTTGAGCTTTGGGAAGGTGATCGCCTCGTTGTTGTATTTCGAAGTGCAACGTCGACCGAACAATCGAGGCGACCGCTCCGTCCCACATAGACGGCCGGTCTTACCGCCGGGTTAGTTCGGTTAGCCATGCCGGCGTAACAGGTTGCCGACACGTCGCATCGAAGCTCAACGAACTAGAGACGCAGCCGCCAGATGCTCCCAGTACTGTGCCTCTGCGAGCAGTCTCGAATGCTGCTTACCAGGGTCCTGTTCGTTTAAGCGCATCTTCCCACCATGGCGCGCGTGTCCAGGAGCGCGCGGAAGGCAACGCATTCATACGAAGCTCGGAAGCAAGCGTCCCAATGCCGGAATCCGAACACCGACCGAACGCGAGCACTCTTCCAATTGGTGGAGAACCGAACCATATTGGCAATCAGCCCGGCGCAAAAGCCGAGCTTGCTTCGTCGCGCTCAGTGCTGCTTCCCGTTCAATTCTCTCAGTAAGGCATGTAGGAAGTCGCTGGCATGATCGTATTCGACGCGGCCATCGGCAACCGCGCGGGCGCGCGGACATAGGACATTGCCAACAGTCTCGGGATCGAGTGTGTTGACGCGCTCAGACCACAGCTCGAGTAGACCGTCAGGTATGTCGTCGCTGGATCTGAACAGCTTCGTGAGGCAATGCTCGCCATCGTGCTTCTGATCGTGGTGCGCTTTGGCAGCATAAAAGGCGAACAGACCGCGGAATGCTTCGCGGGAAACAGCGATCCTGACCATTATTCCCCCCAAATCACTGAAGTGTCACTACATTCTAGCAATCTAAAAAAGTAACCGAAAATAACACAAGGCCGGATCGGGAAAAATAGGAAAGTGTGTCAGCAAAGTTGCCGCAGGGTTGGTGGCCCGCCCGTTGCGTAGATGGAAAATCGGAGTTCGCGGGCCACTTCCCTTTTCGTTGCTTGACTTCTCTTGGGCTGGGACGCGCTTGTCCCAAGATGGCAGTGTTCTACTTAACTCGGAAGCTGTGCCCGAGGTGCGGCAAGCCGATGACGGCCGTCCCCGACGATATAGCGCAGGGCAAGCAGCGCTACGTCTGCACAGTTTGCGACAGCGACCCGCTGCACGATCCGCGGTGCGCAAGCGGGGGCGAAAGTCCGCTGAAGCCGCTCGCGAGGCAGCGCACGATGTGGGCTCAAGGGAGCCGCGGAGTCAGAGCCAAGGCCGATGCGCCCTCAGGCGTGATCTCGTAGCGGTCGGCCTCCCGTTTCATCCAACCTGCGCGCACCATCTCTTCCGCCATCTCGACGCGGCACAAAGGCTTGTTGCCGCCTGGGTGAAACAGCCTGCCGTCACGCGCCTGCAGGTGTCCATACAGGCGGGCCTGGCGCAGGACCCGGCGCATTGCCGGAGATGGAACGTCCATGGCCATCAAGCTCCTTCGGCACTGGACGTTCCTTAGCCTGGGCAAGCCTGAGCGGGTCGATTCCCCGGAACGACAGGCGGTCCGGAGACTTGATCCATCGGACCATTTCCTGTGAGGAGAGCGACTATGAAAGCAATTCTGGCCGCCACGTGCCTTCTCGCACTCGCGTCGATTTCGCCGGCGGAAGCCAAGGGCTGCTTGAAGGGCGCCGTCGTCGGCGGCGTCGCCGGCCACATGGCAGGACACGGCAAGCTCGGCGCTGCGGCCGGCTGCGTCATCGGCCATCACCAGGCCAGCAAGCAGAACCCCAACAACTCGAACGCCCAGGCGCCGGCGCCTCAGAAGTAGCGCCGAAACGGATAGCGGCCGCCATGAAGATCAGGGCGCATTCCGAGAGCCACATCGTCGAGCTCGACGATGGCTCGCGCTGGCAGATCTTTCCCGGCGACCCCGATTTGACGCTGAACTGGAAGCCCGAGACCGAAATCAGCGTCGCGCCGGCAGAAGACAATCTCGGCTCGCATGTGCTGGTCGGCGCCGGCGCCAAGGTGCGGGTCATCCCGGAAGGCGAAAGCTGGCCCGTGCGGGAGGTCAAGAACGCGTTGAAGGATGGCTGAAGGCCCGCGGGAGTCCGCTCCAAGCGACTTGCGGCCGCTCCTGCCGGAACGCATGCGATATCGCCTTCGTCACCTCAACATCAAGGACGTCGAAATGGCCATAGAAGATCGCGAGACCTTCAATCTCATCGGAAGCGACATGGTCGAAGGCAGGAACGAGTACGGGCCCGACGGGCAGAAGTCGGTTACATCGAGCGTGTCATGATCAACAAGGTCAGCGGCAAGGTATCCTACGCAGTGCTCAACTTCGGCGGCCTGTTTGGCATCGGCGACGATCACTACCCGCCGCCTGAAGATGGGTCGCCATGCTGCTCAACTCTGGCAGCGTCATGGACTCTTTGGGTGCTCTTCGTGAGAGATCCGATTTGACCTCGCTCATCCATATCGCGCGCGTGCTAGTTCCAGGAACGAGAATGACAAGGTGCTTGGCTCAACAGTTATGGATGCACAACCAATCTTTGAAGTCAAAAGCACGCGGACTCCTTACGCAGCGTAAATTTACGCGCCAAATCGAGCATTGACGACGCACGGGCAGCGGAGATGACGCACGAAAGCGCTCATCCGGAAGTTGCTCAACTGAAACAATATCTCGGCGGAGAAGGTGAAAGAGCGAAACGTGCACCAAGCATCGCAGCAGCTCAAATCGAACGCTGAAAAGGATTGGCGTGACTTCCGTTATGGGTCAGTCGCATCATTGAATGCCAGTTTCGGCGAGGTCCGGTCCAGACACGGCATTGGACATTGAAGCACTCGCTCCGGATCGACGCGATGGGCCATATCCGGATCCATGCGCATCCTATTCTGAAGGATGGAAATTTACTGGCTTTCCGCTATTTTGTGTTGAACCGCAGTTCTGTAGCGGCGATCTCGAAACGGTGTTTGCCATGACCTCCAGGTCCTCGATCAGGCGGCTCGGCGCGCCGCTCGTCGCTTTTCTTCTGACAATCTGGCCGTTGGTTGCGCCGGTAGATGCCGTTGAGGACGCTGGAAAGATTGGCGTGGTGTCGTTTGGCCTGTACGGGGATCAAGGCGTGTTTAGATCCGAGGCGACCGGCGCGGCTCAGGTCGTGGCCGGCCGTTTCGAGACTGGCCCGATCAACGTGGAGTACAATTCCAAGAATGGCGGAAGTGCAACGATCGAAGCTCTGACCAAGTCGTTGCAGACGGCAGCCAACCGCTTGGATGCCGAGAAAGATGTTCTCTTTTTGATTCTCACCTCACATGGCTCTCCTGATGGCCTTGCGATCAAGGCGGGGCGGCTCACAGAAACGCTCACGCCATCTCGTCTCCGCGACATGCTGGCGAAGACAGGTGTGCGACACAAGGTGGTGGTCATCTCGGCTTGTTATTCTGGAGTTTTTATCCCGCGTCTGGCGAATCCCGATGTGCTGGTCATCACCGCGGCCGATGCCAAACATCCGTCGTTCGGCTGCCAGGACAAGGCCAAGTGGACTTATTTTGGCGACGCATTTTTCAATGTCGCGCTCCGGAATGCCACTAGCCTGAAGGAGGCGTTTCTCGATGCGCGCTCACTCGTCCGGAAGCGAGAATTGCGGGAACATTTCGAGCCGTCGAATCCGCTCATGGCGGGCGGCGCAAACGTGCTGCCGTTGCTTGTCGGACGCCCTTGAACTACCGGCTGCGAGCGCAGAGGCTAGTGCTCGCGGACGCATCGCCGTTCCGGTCTCCTCCGATAAGCAGACCGTTTGGCGGTCCGCTTAGGCTTCGCATTCGGGCCATGAGCCGACATCGCTCCAATCAAGCGGCGATACTTCTCAGGCTCCTTAGCGGCCGTAGGGGAAGCAGCGGTTGCGATCGAGTGTGAGACTGAAATGCGCTCCCAGTGCAGCGATGGCCGCGTCCTGCTGAGGATAAGGATCGGCATTGGATGCGGCAACGATGATGATCCGGAACCCGGCGCGGTCCTTGCCACCCGGTGGCAGCATCGCTGTAGTCAGTGCATTGCCCTCCCTGTCGCGCAGCGTGAGGAAAAGCGGCATCTCTCGCCGTACATGGGCCTCGAGGCCGATGTCGCGCTCGATCGCGTTGGGCCGCTCCGGACGCCAGGACTGGACCGCCTTCTCCCGCTCGCGGCGGAAATATTTCTCAACTGTGTGGCCCATCAGGCGCGACTCATGCATCGCTTCACCTTCCGTCTCGATACGGAACCACGTCTTGCCCTTCGGCGCGTCGCAAACATACTGCATTTCGCCCGTCCTGCGATCGACGCAATTCTAGGGCGGCGGGCCTGCAAAGCCAATATGAGACTCGCTCCCGTGTATAGGCGGACCCCAAGTTGGGGTGTACCAAGCTGTACCAATCTTGGTTTGGGCACCTAATCATCGGTTTGGTTCAAGTTTAGCCTGCGCAGGATACGGCGTTTGAGAAGCAACCAAAATTGTTCTTGATACGAGGGGCTAAGAGTTCTTGATTGGACGTTGAAGTTCTAGTGAGCCCAACAATACTAGGTCGACCGGAATAATCCTCTTCAAGGAGCGTCCCGATGCCTGACGTAAGGGAAAAGCAACGCGAAACCCGCCGGAAGATCATTCGCCAATAGGCGAAGCTTCCGAAGGATAAACGGGAGTCTATAGAGGGGATTTCTGAATTCGCCAGAACCGCCGCTCAGCAGAACGAGAACGCATTCGTCCGCAGTCGTCGCGATCCGTATCGGAAGATCATGGGATGGCTATTGCCGCGTGCTCATCTCTGAACGACTGAGTCCTCTGCACATCCTTCGAAGGCGACACCGGGTTCTTCAGCTTGACCCGATGTGGCGAACGGCCCGCGCGATTTAGGGAGCAAACCACGCACCTTGTCGCAAACCACGTTGAGCGGGATTTTATGGCGCCGATCAGGCGACGGCCGATTTCCATTTAGGGTAACCAGCGGCGATCACGCTCGGGCCGACCCATGTCCGGTTGATCCCAGAGAGTCGACCTACAGATCCCCTGTCGCTTTCGGCAACGGGCCAATAGCAGATGATTTTCGGGTAGGATGATCATTGATGATCAGTCCTGCAATGCAAACGCTCGTGTAACGATGGGCAATCGACAACGGAACTCCACGAGCATCCGCGCCTTTGCTCACGAAGTTGGCGGAATTCGATAGGCTCTTCAACTCGGCCGACCGCGAGAGGCCGTACAGGCCGCTCCCACCGTTCACCAACGTCCGCAACATGTTCTCGCCGCACTGGCACGCTGGTCGAGGCCAGAGAACCGATACCTCGCGCCGTTCACGGCATCCCTGAAGTAATTGCGCTAGGCGCGCCAATTGGGCGATGGGTCGGGCTTGCATCAGTTCGCTCCAAATCCCGAATGCGGTGAACCAAAAAATCGCGGACGTTGCAGATTTACAACCCGCGTAGCCATTCGAGATACTAAGCTCATACTGAGCTCATCCATTGAGACGACCGAAACATATTTCGTCTATTTCATACGAACAGCGGGACAAAAAGTGTTTGATGTCTATTGCAATGGCAAGCGCGAGCTGCTTGTTCTACGTAACGGCTCTGCAATACCCGGGGTTTGCTCTCGGAATAAATGGCGCAAGAGCAGAACAAGAGTTCTGAAAGTCAGCGACGAGATCAAGTCAGCCGTTCAGAGACAGGGCTATTACGTTCGCAGCTTGCGGGTTAGCAAGGAGCGGTTGATCTCGGTCGAGCAGGTCGGCGGCTTCTCCATGTGCATCTCTACAGCATCACCACAAGCCTCCGTCCTCTACTCGGCCTAACAGCGGGGCAGATAAGCCCGGCAGCTTGAAACGCGAACGGCTTTGGGAAGGTCAGGTCGTCGCCGCTCCATCCAACTGCGCCAGCCCAGCTTCGATCACAATGATATCTTCCTCGATCTGCTGAATGGTTGTCCGGTAATCAAAACCAGTGCGTGCCTTTAGGTCTACGGCCAGCTTCCGGCGCTGCATGCGCAAATCGTCGAGAGCCCTCCTGTCATTCAGGCTAACGTAGCCGTCCACAATAAGCTCGATTGCGTTTGGCATTCCGGCGCCAGTCTTAAATCACTAACCCGCAACGCTTAGCCCGCGACACTCTTCACAATGGTATCTCTTCGGAGATTGTCTCCGGCAGTCGTCAAATGGAATCCGACGATCAGACCGAGCCGCCTTAACGTCAGGAGTGCAAGAGGGTCGCACAGTTCAATGGAAAGTCCGGCTCCCAATACCGCAATGGCGCGTCGTTCGTCGCTATCGAGATCAGCCCATGAGATGTCCATCACGCGCCTCCGCGCCAAAAGAATTATTTAAAACCCAAACGCGTGCCTGATTTGCCGCAGCATTTCCGTCGCCGCTTCGGTGTACCGACCGTTGGCTAGGTATCGATCTAGCTGCGCTGTGCTAATCAGCGCCACAATTGCCACCGTGAAGCCCTTAAACATTAGGCCTCTCCTGCGACATACCGCCAACCGGGCGTGTCGAATATAAACCGTTCTCAGAATGCGCTACGCACATGCCGACTGAATATGCAAATGGTGACAGTGAGTAGTAACCAGGTCCTTAACGGGCGCCATGAGCGCCATAGAATGAGGCGCAGACGCTGCAACGGCCGTTGTCGCGCTGAAAGTGTGCACATTTCTCAGCCGTCCAGGACTACGCAATCAAAAGCCCGCGTGGCGCCCATCATCTGCGCAACGACATTCGCCCGTCTTCATCGCCTCAAAGACACTGGAGATATCAACATTGTGATGGTGTTAGCGAGACAGCTCGTCAGTTGATATTTCGAGTGCGACCCGCATCCCTCCACTTTGAACTGGCGCTCGCTCAAAGAATGAAAACGAGCCTTGGCGTGAGGCTGTGGGCGCCGGAGCCGTCATTCCCACGCCTCCGCTCCTGAAGGGTCGAAGACGAAAGCGCCCAGATCGACCATAGTCCTTCTGCCGAAAAAATTCCGGGAGATTCTGTCCCGGTGCTGGGTCTGATTGGGTACACCTTGGGACGATCAACCGCCCAGACGCGGCGCCCGGTAATACTGAGCTGGCGAGATATAGTCCCTGTGCAAGCACGTTGGTCGTCTGTCGCCATCGATCAACACGGTGAGCCCGGTGGTAGAACGGCTCACCCCGAGAACGGTGCCCCTCTTACCGGCGAGGCTTGGGCAACGAGCGGCCCCAAGGCCATTGATTGTGAAACGGGTGCCAACTGCAATTCCGTCTGTTCGGTTCATGATTTAGCTCCGCAACAAGGCCTATCAAAAACCATTTATTGTTGAGGGGCCTGGTTTCAGGATCACTTCACGGCCTACAGAAATTGACTTCGTGGCAGCGATCGCAAGTCCGACTTGATGGGTCGGACCGGACGCATCGAAAGGCGCTTCATTCCATGAGTTGCGGTCTTGGCGCAACGGCGCGACGGATGCAGCCGGGAATCGGCCCAGCGGGAGGGCCTGGTAACATGGCCGATTGCCGGAGGGCGAATGGCGCTTCGGGCCGTCTCATCAGCCTCCCGTGGGCAGCGCCGTGAAGGGCCCTAGAAGCCAGGCTCGTTCATCACCCTTCCCCTGGGTGCGCGAGGCGATGGAAAAGCATCATGCGGCGTCGGTCAGGCCGGGCAACGATTTCGATCTGCTCGCGGTCCTGGGAACCAACCTGCCCGGGGCGGTGCGCGCGCTGCCAAGTGACGGTATGCCCGTTCCAATTGGCCCGGCGGCGGACGCCGGCAAGAAAGCGCGCTTCTCGCTCGCCGGCGTGCAGATGAAGCTGTCGGTCATGAAAAACACGGGAAAGGAAGGCGGAATCACGCTCGCGGTGGACGACGAACAAGGCCAATACATCGCGAAATTTCCCTCGCTCACGCACATCGGCCTATCCGAGAACGAATTCGCAATCCTCGCCCTTGCGGAAGCACTGGGAATGGACGTGCCCGCCCGCGAACTCGTCGACAGATCAGAGTTTGCAGGCATCCCCGAAGAATTCAACACCATGTCCACGGGCAAGGTCCTGCTCGTCCGCCGCTTCGACCGCGAGGCCAGCGGCGCGCGCGTGCACATGGAGGATTTCGCGCAAGTGTTTGGCCGATATCCGTCCGAGAAATACACAGGCGCAGCCTATCACAACATCGCGGCAGCGCTGAACAGCGGCGTCTCGTTCGATGCAGCCATCGAATTTGTGCGACGCCTCGCTCTGACAGCGCTCACAGGCAACGGTGACATGCATCTCAAGAACTGGTCGCTGCTGTATCCCGGAGATGGCCGGACACCAACGCTGTCGCCCGTCTATGACGTGCTTTCAACGATTCCCTACATTCCAAAGGACAGCATGGCACTTAGCCTTGCCGGCGAAAAGTCGTTCAAGGCGCTGACCCAGGAGCGCTGGCGCAGTTTTGCAAACCGCAGCCGTCTTCCGGAAGGGGCCGTGATGACGGCAGTCGCTGAGACTGCGGCGGACGTGCGCGCCAAGTGGTCGGTTCTTCCGGAACGCGATGTTGTGCCTGCGCAGGTCCTCGAGCGGATCGATGCGCATGTCGATGAAATGGCAGCCATCCTCGCGCCCTGAGGTCGGCAGGTCGTGCGGCGCACATCACCCGATCCTGCGATCGCATCAGGGATGTTGCCGGATGCGCTCGCTCATAGATTTTGCAGCCAGGCTTGCGGGCATCATGCCAATCAATCGGCGACGGCTCGTTCTCGAAGGCGATCTTCTGCGGCTGAAGACGCCGACATTCGCCCGCGCATCAGCTCTTGCCCGATCCCGTCATCGAGGTCGGCCCCGATACGGCTGCGACAATCCTCGTCGCAAGGAAAGCGAGACATGCCGCGTCGATCGCATAGGGAGCCGCGCATCCGATCGACGCCGATAAGAATACCCCGATGCATCCAGCGAGCCAGGTGAAGACCGGCACTTTCCAGCGGAGGCCGGCCGGTCCAGTTCGGAACGGCCGTATGCAGAAACCCGCCGAGCCTTTGCCGCCAGTTGGCCGAACAGCATTCGTCGAAGGTCTCCCGCGAATACGCCCGGTCACAGGGCGATCAACGCGCCGGCCTAGGTTTAAGCCCAGCAGGAAGAACGCGGAAGCTGTGGGAGGTCGCGGGACCTTGATCGTTGCGAAGGCGCGGGACCGACATACGAGACTTCCCCTACTTGGAGAGGGGCTTGACGGGTTTTCATGTTCTCGAACAGCCTCGCAAACATCTGCTCGGCCTTGCTGACCCGCGGCACCGCCTTGTCCTGCTCGATGTTTGTCAGCGTGCCGACCACGATGGTGGCGACCATGCCCATTGCGTAATAGCGGCAGGTACTTCACGCCATAGACGCCGGCCTGATCGAATTTTACACTCATGTCTTCGCGCATCCTTGCCGCCGAAGTGAGCCGCGCCGTGCGGCAGCATGCCCTTAATTCTCGCGGCATTGTGAAGGCCGCGCCAAAATCGGTCGAAGCTATCCTGACCCTTCCAAAGGGTCATAGTCGCTGTGCAGGGGCACGCGTGCGGTCGGAGGCGGCTAGCGGCGCCCTAGCTGCTTATGTCCGAAAGCAAACGCGCGGCTTGTCCGAAGCTCGCCAAGTTGCCGCGAACGCGACATTGCGCGCGACAAGCCAGAGGCAATGAAGGCCGCTTTGGTGCTGGCCTGGATCCTGCAGTCGCCAAGGCTGCGTGTGTAGGGCGGCGTAACAGCATCAGCTAACGCACGAGTTTGGGCTGCAAGGAGACCCGCTGCCCGTCGCAGGCGGTGAGCTTCGACGCATTTCCATCTCGGTGTGCCGCTGATGCATGCGCTGTCGCGACGTGCCTGAAGCACAGGTCGCACCCGGTCCACCGAAGGACGGGTGCAAATGTCTGTGTGTCATCAGCCTTCGTTCGATGATGATGCACATTGTGAGGTGATGATGCGATTTGGAGTTCTGACCTGGGGTGCCGCAACAGCTGCGCTCATTGCAAGCGGAGCGGTCAATTCAACGGATCTTAGGCCGGCAGCAAAAGTCCCGCCGAAACTGTGGAGCTGGACCGGAGGATATATCGGCGGACACGCCGCCGGGGGCTACGGCCGGACGTCGTTCAGTGATCCCTATGGCCCATCGATTTACGGGGACGTCGTTGATACGCCTGCATTCCTGGCCGGCGGACAGCTCGGTTACAACTGGCAGAGGGACCGCTGGGTGTTCGGCGTTGAGCTGGAAGCGAGCCGTGCTGTCTCGGACGGCACAAACACCTGTCTTGCCTTCTCCAGCGTTGTTGTGATTGCAACCTGCAACGCAGGTCCAAGCGTCCTTGCCACGGGAACCGCTCGTGTGGGTTATGCTTTTGGCCCGCAGGGCCACACGCTGGCCTACGTCAAAGGAGGCGCTGCTTGGCAAAACAATCGCGGCGCGATCACCAATCACAACGAATTCCGGGACGGGACCTTTGCCGGATACCCGCGGCATACGACGCAGTTCGATGATGGTCGTTTCGGCGCGACCGTCGGCGTCGGCATCGAGCAGCAGCTCACGCCCGCTTGGTCCGTCAAATTTGAGTACGACTATATGGGTTTTGGCGGACCTCGTGTGGCGACCCCTCCAACCGTGCAGCGTCCGCCCCTTGCTATCATCCCCGCCAGCACGAGCAGCTTATCCAGCGATTATCACGTCGGTAAAGTCGGCTTGAATTACCATTTTGGTGTCGATCCGACCGCGGAATGGGCCGATGCGCCGCTGCACCCCGCAACAGCGAGCGCCAAAGCCAAGCCCGTTCTATCTACGGGCGGCTGGTCGCTCGAGGGCGGCTCACGAGTCTGGCTCAGCCGGGGCGCTTTCCAGTGGGACTACACACATGCGCCCCGGTTTCCAGGAGATGAAAGCGTTCCCACTTCAAGGCTCACCTATCAGGGGCTCGACGGCGTGTCCGGCGAGATGTTCGGGCGCCTTGACAGCCCTTGGGGGATATTCCTGAAGGGCAATATTGGCCTCGGACGCTTCAACAAAGGAAAGCGGAACGACGAAGATTCGAGCCTCGGGCAGTGGGCCTATCTCAACGCGTTATCCGGTCAGGCGAACGGACGATTCACATACTACACGGCGGATGCCGGCTACGATTTTCTGCGCGGCAGCAATTACAAAGTGGGCGCGTTTGTCGGATGGACCTCCTACGGCGAGAAGTCGGATTCGATAGGTTGCGTGCAGACCGCTTCGTCCTCGCCGGCCTGGCCATGCACGGGGCCGTTCCAGCGGCAGGGGCAGCTCATCGGCACTCAAGACACCGATTGGAATGCGCCGCGCATCGGCGTTAGCGCCGAGGCTTTGGTGCTTGAGCGCTGGCGCGTGAGCGCCGACATTGCTTACCTGCCATGGACCGAGTTCAGTGGTCGCGACAACCATCTCCTCCGCCCAGCGACAACGTTCTACGATCAGCGCGGAGACGGTGGCGGAGGCCTTCAGGTGGAAGGGGCGCTCTCCTACTTTCTCACCAAGAATGTCAGCATCGGAGTTGGTGGTCGATATTGGTCAATGTGGACCAAAAAGGACAGCGATGTGATCTACAACGCCAACTGGCAGGGCGGCCGAGATCAGGAGGCTGCTCTTGCGAAATACCGCATGGAACGGTGGGGCACGTTCATCCAGGCCTCCTACAAATTTGATTGAACACCCAGTGGCTCTGCACGGCGATTTTTGACCGGTCACGTGCGGCGGCGATCAGATGAGCTCTGGCAGGCTTTTGGGATCAGCGAGGATCCTGGTGCGAGAGAGATGTCATGGGCAGCCTTCCGATGGGGCCGGCTTCGCTCAAGTGTCAGTGCCATCTGGTGACCCGACGGCCGGTCGACGCGGAAATATTCGGGCATGTCGGTTCGGCAGGGGGCTTGCGGTGCAGTTGCGTATCGGGGTGGACAAAGCCAGACACTGTCCCTGCCTGGGCGTGAACGGTTTTGCCGAACAGAAGTCCCAGCCAAGGCGCTGGATGCGCGATCGTTGCATCGGCGGGCGACGGTATTCTGTGAGATGAAAGCAATGGACGACCCAGCGGTGTGGGAAGGAATTTCGACGGCCCCGTACGAACGAGCGCTCGAGCTCGCCGTGATCGAAGGCAATCGCGTGCATGCGCTGATCTTCGCCTGCCGTCGCACCCCGAGCGGCTGGATCAAGGATACGACCCGCGAGCGGGTCGTCATTCATCCGACGCACTGGCGTCCGTGGCCCGCGAAAGACTAGTTTGCTCCAGCCCCCCTCTTGTCGAAAGGACGGCCAGTCGAGCTATGAGGCGATCACCGTCCATTCTCGCAAAGACGCTTTCGTTTTCGCATCTGGCCACTGAATGACAGCACAAGGTCGATTTTTGCTTCGCTACGGGGCGGCGGCAACCGCCTCCGCTTTCATCTTCTTTCTGCGCCTTGCCTTGCATAACTCTTTCGAGGATCGGACCTTCACCGTGATCTACGTTCCGGTCGTCGTCTTTGCGGCCTTTGCCGGCGGCCGCGGGCCGGCCATCTTCGCCACGCTGCTCTGTCTTGGAAGCAGCGCCTATTTCCTCGGAACCAGCCTCTACAGCGACCCGGCGAACCTGATCGATGTCTCCTTCTTCACCGTCATGGGACCGATCCTCGGCGTGATCGGAGACCGGCTGCGGCAAGAGTCCGAAGATGCCCGAAATCGGCAGGCCCAGCTTCAGTCGATCCTGGATACCGTCCCGGAAGCCATGGTCGTGCTCGATGAGCGGGGCATCATGCAATCCTTCAGCGTCACGGCCGAGCGCCTCTTTGGCTGGTCGGCCGCGGAGGCGATCGGAAACAATGTCTCCATCCTGATGCCGGGACCTTACCGGCAGGAGCACGATAGCTATCTCGATCGCTACCGCGCCACAGGCGAGCGCCGCATCATCGGGATCGGGCGGATCGTGGTCGGCGCGCGCAAGGATGGCTCGACATTTCCGATGGAGCTCGCAGTCGGCGAAGCCAAGGCCGGCGCCGAGCGGTACTTTACCGGCTTCGTCCGCGACCTGACGGAACGGCGAACCCAGGAGCGCCGCATGCAGGAGCTGCAGTCGGAGCTGCTGCACGTGTCGCGGCTGACCGCTATGGGCGAGATGGCGTCCTCGCTCTCGCACGAGCTCAATCAGCCATTGTCCGCGATCACCAGCTATCTGCGCGGCGCCGCGACCCTGCTGAAGCCGAAAGAAGTCGACAAGGAGCGCGTGCGCGAGGCCATGGACCGCAGCGCCGACCAGGCGTTGCGCGCCGGCGACATCATCAAGCGCCTGCGTGAGTTCGTTGCCAAGGGCGAGACCGAGCACACCATCGAGAATCCGGCGGCACTGCTCGAGGAGGCCGCGGCGCTAGCCCTGGTCGGGGCCCGGGAACAGGGTGTGCGCGTGTCACTGCGCTGTGACCGCGACCTTCCCGACGTCGTCGTCGACAAGGTCCAGATCCAGCAAGTCGCGCTCAACCTCATCAGGAACGGCATCGAGGCGATGGAAACGACCAGCCGGCGCGAGCTGACCATCGGCGTCACCCGCCAAAACAGGTTCGCCTTGTTCTCCGTCACCGATACGGGCACGGGCATCGCCCCGGAGATTGCCGAGAAGCTGTTTCAACCCTTCGTCACCACCAAGGCAAACGGCATGGGTGTAGGTCTTTCAATCTGCCGAACCATCATCGAAGCACACGGCGGACGCGTCGCGGCGCGTCCCAACGACGGCGGTGGCACCGTCTTTGATTTCACACTGCCCTTCGCCGAAACGGAGGCGGCTGATGAACGATAAGCCGGTCATTCACGTCATCGACGACGACGCTGCGATGCGGGATTCGCTGGTGTTCCTGCTCGACGTCAATGGATACAGGTCGCAGGTCTACGAGACGGCCGATGCGTTTCTGGCCGGCGGCGGGGCCGAGACTTTAAGCTGCGTCGTCTCCGATATTCGCATGCCGGGCATCAGCGGCATCGAGCTGGTCAGGAAGCTGAAGCGCGAAGGAGCAGCCAGTGCGGTCATCCTGATCACCGGCCACGGCGACGTCGCGCTCGCTGTGGAGGCGATGAAGGCGGGTGCTGCGGATTTCCTTGAAAAGCCGTTCGACGATGCGGCGCTCTTGGACGCGATCCGCGCCGCGGTCGATACCCGTCCCTCCGCTCCGGGCGAAAATTCCGCGCGAAAGCAGGCTGCGGCACGGCTCGCAGACCTGTCGCCCCGCGAGCGCGACGTGCTGCAGGGGGTTGTGGCCGGCAAGATCAACAAGGTCATCGCGCATGACCTCAGCATCAGTCCGCGCACGGTCGAGGTCTATCGTGCCAATCTCATGGCGAAGACGGGGGCGCGCAGCATGTCCGAACTGATGCGTCTCGCGCTCGCTGTGGGTCTGTGAGGCCTGGGGGCAGCCCGGCATCGGCTAGCCGCCGGTCGCCGGCCCGACCGGTGCCAGTGCTTGCGCCGACGAGGGGCGTCGCCTGCAGCGTCGGCAATCGGGCGCGATGTCTGATTGATCTTGCTCAAGGACTTCGCTCCGGTTCTGAGCAACATGTCGGCAAACAGGAGAACATAATGCCCTCATTCGATGTGCGCTTCATCAAGACCGTTTGCGACGATACCGGGCACGAGCATCGTGCGTGTCAGGCCGCGTTCACCGTCGAAGCTCCGTCCCTGACGGAAGCGGTGCGACGAGCGGAAGCCGATTTCTGCCGGCAGAGGCACGTCCATGACTGGACGATCTTCGCGGACGCCGTCGAATTCCGGGCGCCGACCGCGCTGGAGCGGGCATGGGCGTCTTAGCAGGGCGGATACCTTGACACCCATCGTTCGCCGCTATGCCGGCTACAATGTGCCGCGCTATACGTCCTATCCGACGGCCGCCGATTTCTCAGCCGAGGTTGGCGCGAAAGACCACGAGACCTGGCTCGCCGGCCTCGGGGCGGATCAGGCCGTCTCGGTCTATCTTCACGTGCCTTATTGCCGAAAGATATGCCTGTACTGCGGCTGCAACACCAAAATGGCCGTCCGTGATGACGTGGTCGGCGCCTATCGCCGCGCGCTTGAGACGGAGGTCGATCTTGTTGCGAGCCTGGTCGGGGCAAGGCCCAAAATTGCCCGCCTGCACTGGGGCGGCGGAACGCCCAGCATTCTGGGACCTGACGGCCTGCGCTCCGTCATCGCCGCGCTCCGCCGTCAGTTTCCGTTTGCGAACGGCTCCGAGCATGCGATCGAGCTTGATCCACGTCACGTGACTGTCGCGCTCGTGGAGGCCTTGGCGGAACTCGGCGTCAGCCGTGCGAGTCTGGGCGTGCAGGACGTCAATCCTTTGGTGCAGGCCGCGATCGGCCGCCTCCAGCCGCTGGCTGTCATCGAGACGGCCGTCGAACGATTGCGGTCGGCCGGAATCAGAAATCTGAACTTCGATCTGATGTACGGGCTGCCGCTGCAGACAGCCACCTCGATTCGCAAGACGTGTGCGTTGGTCGCCGCGATGGGGCCGGACCGCATCGCTTGTTTCGGCTATGCGCACCTGCCGCGGCTCAAGGCCAACCAGCGGCGTATCGATGAAGCCAAACTGCCGTCGCAGGATCAGCGCATCGAGCAGGCCGAGGCCTTGTCCGAGGAGCTGATACGTGCGGGCTATGTGCGAATTGGCATCGATCATTTTGCCAAGCCCGGCGATGCGCTCGCAAGGGCCGCGGCAGGCGGGACGCTGCATCGCAATTTCCAGGGCTATACCGAGGATGCCAGCGGCGTTCTTCTCGGCCTCGGCGCCTCCTCGATATCGACCTTCGCGGACGGCTTCGCGCAGAACGCAGCCGATCTTCCGAGATATGTCGGTGCCATCGCTGCCGGCTCACTCGCCTCGGCCAGGGGGTGCCTGCGCGATGAAAACGACCGGCAGCGCGCGTACATCATCGAGCGGCTGATGTGCGATTTTAGTGTCGATCTCGATGTCGTCGCGCCAAATGCCGAGTTCCGCGATGAAATGGCGAGGCTGATACCGATGCAATCGGAGGGGCTGGTCGAGATCGATGGCGCGAGATTGACGGTGACGCAAGCCGGCCGGCCCGTCGTTCGCGTCATCGCCGCAACTTTCGACACCTATCGATGCGCGCAGGCCGCCCTGTTTAGCAGCGCAATTTGATCTGCATCAACGACAACGTCCCTTGGCCGATGTAACACATCACCGAAAAAGGGACCTAAATCGTCAAATGTTGATTGAAGCGGCCGCCAAGACATGCAGCACATTCTTCGGCAATCTCCGTGACCGCTTGAAAGGTGTCATGGATCGCAGCAACGAGTTGCAGCGGCTGGACCAGCGGGAGATCGAGGTTATCGCGCGCGAGCTGAATCTTTCCAGGACGGAGCTCGCTGCGCTGATCTTGAAACCTTCGGGGTCGCTTCAGTCCCTGAGCAGGCGCCTCTCCCATGCGGGCCTTGCCGAGGACGACGTGGAGGCATCTCACGGTGACGTGCTCCGCGATCTGCGACGCGTGTGCAGCCAATGCTCGTCCAAGGCGCGCTGCGCCCGCGACTTGAATCACGAGCGGCAAGCGACGCCGGCAAAATACTGCCAAAATGAGCAGACGCTGCGGGCGTTGGCGGATGATGTGCAGCGGTGCGCCCCACAGAATCTGCCGGTCCCCGCCACCCGCAATTGATGTCGATCAACCCGGGCGCCGCGCGTGCCTCCCTGAGCCACTCCTCGAGGATGTCGCACCATGACGAACGTCTCCGCCGGCGCAAAATCGATGACAATCGGAGAAGCGACGTTGTGGCCGCTGTTTGCGGTGCTCGCATTCCTTTGCCTGATCGGTGCGGGATTCGCGCACGACGCCCCGTTCGGCTTTCACGCCTCGCTTGGATGCGCTGCCAGCATCGCGGCTGCGTTTGCGATCCTCAACCGCTACTATGATCGCCCGGCCAAACTGCCCCCGCAGGAGATCAACGGGCGCCCCAATTACAATCTGGGACCGATCAAGTTCGCATCCGTGGCGGCGATGTTCTGGGGCATTGCCGGCTTTGCCGTCGGGCTGATCATCGCCTCGCAACTGGCATGGCCCGCGCTTAATCCCGATCTGCCCTGGACCAGCTTCGGCCGCCTGCGCCCGCTGCACACGTCGGCCGTGATCTTCGCGTTCGGCGGCAACGTCCTGATCGCGACCTCGTTCTACGTCGTGCAGAAGACCTGCCGCACCCGGCTTGCCGGCGATCTCGCGCCCTGGTTCGTCGTGCTCGGCTACAACTTCTTCATCGTGATCGCCGGCACCGGCTATCTGCTCGGAGTGACGCAGTCGAAGGAATATGCCGAGCCCGAGTGGTACGCTGATCTTTGGCTGACAATCGTTTGGGTGACTTATCTGCTGGTGTTCCTGGCTACTCTGGTCAAGCGCAAGGAACCGCACATCTTCGTCGCCAACTGGTTCTATCTGGCGTTTATCGTCACGATCGCCGTGCTCCACCTCGGCAACAACCCCGCGCTGCCGGTCTCTGTGTTCGGCTCGAAGTCCTACATTGCCTGGGGTGGTGTTCAGGACGCCATGTTCCAGTGGTGGTACGGCCACAATGCGGTCGGCTTCTTTCTCACCGCCGGCTTTCTCGCGATCATGTACTATTTCATCCCCAAGCGCGCGGAGCGGCCGATCTATTCCTATCGGCTTTCCATCATCCATTTCTGGGCGCTGATCTTCCTCTACATCTGGGCCGGCCCGCACCATCTGCACTACACCGCGCTGCCTGACTGGGTGCAGACGCTCGGCATGACCTTCTCGATCATGCTGTGGATGCCCTCCTGGGGCGGCATGATCAACGGCCTGATGACGCTGTCCGGCGCCTGGGACAAGCTGCGCACCGACCCGGTGCTGCGCATGCTCGTCGTCTCCGTCGCGTTCTACGGCATGTCGACGTTCGAAGGCCCGATGATGGCGATCAAGGTCGTCAACTCGCTCAGCCACTACACCGACTGGACCATCGGCCACGTGCACTCCGGCGCGCTCGGCTGGGTTGGCTTCGTCTCCTTCGGCGCGCTCTACTGCCTGGTGCCATGGGCGTGGAATCGCAACGGACTCTACAGCCTCAAGCTGGTCAACTGGCACTTCTGGATCGCCACGCTCGGGATCGTGCTCTACATCTCCGCCATGTGGGTGTCCGGCATCCTGCAGGGCCTGATGTGGCGCGCCTATACCTCGCTCGGCTTCCTCGAATATTCCTTCATCGAGACCGTCGAGGCCATGCATCCCTTCTACATCATCCGCGCAGCCGGGGGCGCGTTGTTCCTGATCGGCGCGCTGATCATGGCCTTCAATCTCTGGATGACGGTCAAGGCCGGCGAAGCCGAGGAGGCACGCGCCGCCGGCCGGCTCCAGCCTGCCGAATAGGCATCCCATGTCCTTCTGGAATCGACACAAGATCTTCGAGAAGAACGCGACCATCCTGATCGGTGGAATCCTCGCGGTCATCGCGATCGGCGGTCTCGTCGAAATCACGCCGCTGTTCTACCTCAAGAGCACGATCGAGGCGGTCGACGGCGTTCGCCCCTACACGCCGCTCGAGCTTGCCGGGCGCAACATCTATGTCCGCGAGGGCTGCTATCTCTGCCACTCGCAGATGATCCGCCCCTTGCGCGACGAAGTGGAGCGCTACGGCCACTACTCGTTGGCCGCCGAGAGCATGTACGATCACCCCTTCCAGTGGGGATCGAAGCGTACCGGCCCTGACCTTGCTCGCGTCGGCGGCAAATATTCCGATGATTGGCATGTCCGCCACCTGACCGATCCGCGGGCGATGGTGCCGCAGTCGGTGATGCCGGGGTATCCATCGCTGGCTGCGACCGAACTCGAGCTTGAGGACATCGCCGCGCATCTGCGCACCAGCCGCGCGATCGGCGTGCCTTATACCGACGACCAGATCGCCAATGCCAAGGCCGACCTCAAGGCGCAGCTCGATCCCGATGGTGCAGATGCCGAAGCGTTCCAGAAGCGCTACCCGAATGCGGCTGTCCGCAACTTCGACGGCAAGGCCGGCCAACCCACCGAACTCGATGCGCTGGTCGCCTACCTGCAGATGCTGGGGACGCTGGTCGACTTCAAGCTCTATGACGAAAAAGCCAATCTGCGTTGAAGGCGATTTGTGATGAAGGCGATTGTCTCCGTTGAAAACCTGGTCTCGCAGTTCGTGCTCAATTTCTGGACGCCGGTCTTCGTCGGCATCTTCCTTGCTATCGTCTGTTACGCGCTGCGTCCCCGCAACCAGGCGCTGTTCGATGCAGCGGCGAAAATGCCGCTGCGGGAGGATTGACAGATGAGCCAGCACAACGACACCGACCACATTTCCGGCCGGTCGACTACGGGCCACGAATGGGACGGCATCGAGGAGCTGAATACGCCGCTTCCCCGTTGGTGGGTGCTGACCTTTTACGCCACCATCATCTGGGCCTTCGGCTACTGGGTGGTCTATCCGGCCTGGCCGCTCGTGAGCGGCTATACGGCCGGGGTCCTGCACTACACCAATCGCGCCGCCGTGACCGCAAATCTCGCCCAACTCGAAGCTTTGCGCGGCGAAAAGATGAAGGCGCTTGGCACCGCGTCTCTTGCCGAGATCGAGAACGACCCGGCCCTCCTGGCCTTGGCGCGGGCGCGGGGCAAGACGGTGTTCGGCGACAATTGTGCGCCCTGTCACGGCAGTGGCGCCGCCGGCGCGAAAGGCTATCCAAATCTGAACGACGACGACTGGCTCTGGGGCGGCACGCTCGACCAGATCATGCAGACCATCCAGTTCGGCGCGCGATCCGGGAAAGCGAAGGCACATGAAGGCCAGATGCTCGCCTTCGGCAAGGACGGCGTGCTCAAGTCGGACGAGATCGTCACGGTGGCCAACTATGTGCGCTCGCTGTCGGGCCTCTCGACCCGGAAAGGTTATGACGCCGCCAAGGGCGAGAAGATCTTTGCCGACAATTGCGTCGCCTGTCACGGGGACGGCGGCAAGGGCAATCAGGAGCTCGGCGCCGCCAATTTGACCGACAAGATCTGGCTCTACGGCTCGGACGAGGCGACCCTGATCGAGACCATCAGTAATGGCCGCGCCGGCGTCATGCCGGCGTGGGAAGGGCGGCTCGATCCTTCGACCATCAAGGCGATGGCGGTCTACGTCCACGCGCTGGGCGGTGGCAAATAGTAATGCCGGGCGAGGTTTGACCGGTTCACCCAGGTGAAGCCGTTCCGCCTTGAGGGAACGGTAGCTTATCGGGGGATTTTGATGGGCGTTCCGATGACCAAGAACGTCACTTCGAAGGAGTTGATGGGTGGCGATGATGATCTGCCGCTCTATGCACCCCAGAAGAAAATCTATCCGCAACGGGTTTCCGGCACCTTCCGGCGGATCAAATGGGGGCTGATGGCGCTCTGCCTCGGCGTCTATTACCTGCTGCCGTTGGTCCGCTGGAATCGGGGCCTCGGCGCGCCGGACCAGGCCGTGCTGATCGATTTTCAAAGCCAGCGCTTCTATTTCTTCTTCATCGAGCTGTGGCCGCAGGAGTTCTACTACTTCACCGGGCTCCTCATCCTCGCTGCCTTCACCTTGTTCCTGATGAATGCGCTCGGCGGCCGCATCTGGTGCGGCTATCTCTGTCCACAGACGGTGTGGACCGACCTGTTCTATGGGGTGGAATATTGGAGCGAGGGCGACCGCCGCGCACGAATCAAGGCCGATGCCGGTCCGCTGACGGCCGCGCGGCTGGCGCGGCGCGCGTTGAAGCAGGCGATATGGCTGATCATCGCCTGGTGGACCGGCGGCGCCTGGGTCCTCTATTTCTCGGATGCACCGACGCTGGTGAGGGATCTCGCCACGTTCCAGGCGCCGACGATCGCCTACATCTGGATCGGCATTCTCACCGCATCGACCTATCTCCTGGCCGGCCACGCACGGGAGCAGGTCTGTCTCTACATGTGCCCGTGGCCGCGCATCCAGGCCGCGCTTACTGATGAGTGGGCGCTCAACGTCACCTACAAATACGACCGCGGCGAGCCGCGCTGTTCGGTGAAGAAGGGGAGAGCCCAGCGCGCGCTGGGCGAAAAAATCGGTGAGTGCGTTGATTGCAACCAGTGCGTCGCAGTCTGCCCGACCGGCATCGATATCCGCAACGGTGCGCAGCTCGGCTGCATCCAGTGCGGCCTCTGCATCGATGCCTGCGATACCGTGATGAAGAGGATCGGCAGGCCGATGCGCCTGATCGGCTACGACAACGACATCAATGTTCAGCGGCGGACATCCGGCAAGACGGAACTCTTCAAGCCGGTCCGTTCGCGGACGGTGGTCTATGCCGCGCTGATCACCATGGTTTGCACGGTGATGCTGCATGCGCTGCTGACGCGCTCGCTGCTGGACCTCAACGTGCTGCACGACCGGAACCCCGTGGCGGTCAAGCTCAGCGCCGGCGCGATCCGCAACGGCTATACGCTGCGCTTCATCAACAAGCGCGGATTTGATCGCGTGATCGCCGTCGATGTCGACGGCCCCGCCAATGCGCAGATCCACATCGTCGGCGTCGACTCCGTCACGCCGGACCGGCCGATGATCGTCCTGGCGCGCGATGCCACCACCGAGTTGCGCGTGCTGGTGACCGCACCTGTCGACGAGACAGTGGAGAAGACCCAGCCGGTGAAATTCCGCATCACCGACATCGGACTCGGCGAGGTTGCCTCCGCCACCGATCATTTTGTGACGCCCTGAAATCTGAGGAAAACCGGACATGACAACGTCTTCATCCGCCATAAGGCCGATCACCGGGCGCTTCGTCCTGATCGCCGTAGTCTCCTTCTTTGCCGTCGTGATCGGCGTCAACGCGGTGATGATGCGGCTTGCCATTGCCACGCTGCCGGGAACCGAAGTCGACAGCGCCTATAGCGTGAGCCTTGCCTATCAGAAGGAAATCCAGGCTGCGCATCAGCAGAACGGGCGCGATTGGAAAATTGATGCGCATATCGAGCGCCAGGCCGGCGGGACGGCTCGGCTCACTCTGGACGCGAAGGCGCAGGACGGCGCGCCGCTTGCCGGGTTGTCGGTCTTCGGCCGGCTCGAGCGGCCGACCGACCGCAGAGCCGACCAGGCGTTCGCGATGATCGAGGCGGGCGGCGGCAACTACCATGGCATTGCGCATGGCGTTGCGGTGGGGCAGTGGGACCTGGTGATCGAGGCCGACCGGGACGGAAAGCGCCTGTTTCTGTCGCGCAACCGCGTCGTTTTGAACTGAGGGTGGGGGAATGCAATCGACCATCGATTTTTCGCACTTCCTGAAGAGGTCCGGCCCGGATCGCCTGCGCCTCGATCTCGCGGTCGACGGCATCTGTTGCGCCGGCTGCATGGCCAAGATCGAGCGCAACTTATCGCAGATCCCGGATGTCACCCTGGCCCGGGTCAATCTGACCGATCGGCGCCTGGCGCTGGAGTGGAAGGCGGGCGCGGTGGATCCCGCGCTTTTCGTCGTTCGTCTCGCCGAGCTCGGCTACAAGGCCTATCCGTTCGAGTCGGCGGGCGCAGAGACACGGGAAGCCGACCTCGCGGGCGCGCTGCTGCGGCGCCTGGGTGTTGCCGCCTTCGCGGCGATGAATGTGATGATGCTGTCGGTGCCGGTCTGGTCCGGCAGTGTTGGCGACATGCTGCGCGAGCAGCGCGACTTCTTTCACTGGCTCTCCGCGCTAATCGTGCTGCCGGCGGCAGCCTATTCGGCCCAGCCGTTCTTTGCGTCGGCCTATGCGGCGCTGCGTGCGCGCGGTGTCAACATGGATGTGCCGATTTCGATCGGCATCGTCCTGGCGTTGTCGATGTCGCTGTTCGAAACGGCGACGCATGCCGAGCACGCCTATTTCGACGCGGCAATCATGCTGATCGCGTTCCTGCTGGCAGGCCGCTATCTCGACCAGAACGTGCGGCGGCGCACCCGCGCCTTTGCGAGCAATCTTGCCGCGCTGAAGGCGGAAACGGCGACAAAATTCATCACTGACGAGGAGATCCGCACCGTTCCCGTCGCCGCGATCCGCCCCGGCGACATCGTGCTGCTCCGTCCCGGCGAGCGGTCGGCGGTCGACGGCGCTGTCCTCAGCGGCCGCTCCGAGATCGACCAGAGCCTGATCACCGGCGAGACACAGCCAACGACGGCAATCGCCGGAACTGCGGTCTACGCCGGGACCCTGGTGCGGTCCGGCGCGTTGCGCGTGCGCGTCTCGGCGGCCTGCGAAGCAACGCTTCTGTCTGAAATCTCGCGGTTGCTGGAAAATGCCCTGCAATCGCGTTCGCGATATCTGCGCCTTGCCGAACGTGCCTCGCGCCTTTATGCCCCCCTCGTTCACGCCACGGCACTGCTGACGATGATCGGCTGGCTTATCGCAGGCGCCACGCTCCACGATGCAATCGTCATTGCCATCGCGGTCCTCATCATCACCTGTCCCTGCGCGCTTGGCCTCGCCATCCCAGCCGTTCAGACGGTGGCCTCCGGCGCCCTGTTCGGCTCGGGCGTGTTGCTCAATGCAGGTGAGGCGATCGAGCGGATCGCCGAGGTCGATCGGGTGATCTTCGATAAGACCGGCACGCTGACTCTGCCCGAGCTCAACGTCGCAAATGCCGCGTCAATTCCTGCCGATGTCTTCGATTTGGCCGGCCGCCTGGCGCTGTCCAGCCGGCATCCGGTCGCCGCCGCGGTTGCGCGCGCGGCAGGCGCAAAAGCGCCGCTGCCGGACATCGCGGAGGTGCCGGGGCAGGGCGTGTCCGGCGTGGTCGATGGCGTCGACATCAGGCTGGGGCGGCCGTCCTGGTGCGGCGCCGATGAGGCGGCTAACCAGATTCTCCAGAACGATCCCGAGGCATCCGTCGTCGCGTTTCGACATGGTTTGGTGCGCCATGTCTTCGCAGTCCGGCAGGGGATCCGTCCTGATGCGGCGAACACCGTCTCTGCACTGCAGCGGATGGGCTTGACGGTGGAGATGCTGTCCGGCGACCGGGAGTCGGCCGTCAGGGCCGCTGCCGAGACGCTCGGCATTCACCGTTGGCGTGCCGAGGTGACCCCGGTCGATAAGATCGCCCGCATCGACGAGCTCGCGCGCCACGGCCACAAGGTGCTGATGGTCGGCGACGGCCTGAACGATGCCCCGGCGCTGGCCGGTGCTCACGCCTCGATGTCGCCGGTCACCGCAACGCATCTCAGTCAGTCGGTGGCGCATGCGATGTTCCTCGGCGAGCGGCTTGCACCTGTGCAAGCCGCGATCGCCATTTCGCGCCGGGCGCTCCGGCTGATGCGGCAGAACCTCTGGCTCGCGGTGACCTACAACGCGCTCGCCGTGCCGCTCGCTATGGCCGGCCTGGTGACGCCACTGATCGCCGCGGTCGCGATGTCCACGTCATCGCTGCTCGTGATGCTCAATGCCTTGCGCGCGCGGCGGCAGAGGGAAACTGCCTGATGGAAGTCCTGCTCTATCTGGTGCCGCTTGCGATCGGGCTTGGCGGGCTCGGCCTTGCGGCCTTTCTCTGGTCGCTCAGGAACGGGCAGTATGACGATCTCGATGGCGCCGCCTGGCGGGCGATCGCCGACGATGAGCCGGCTGAGACATCCTCCACCTCGGCGCACCCGGCGAGTGCCAACCAACGCGATCGCAACCCGGGCGAAGGCCACCAGCCGCGTGCATCAGGACGCCTGCGCGGCGAACCGAGCGGGTTTCGACAAACGGGACGATCGCTACCGCTCAGCCATGGCCGCCCACCCACCAACAGCAGCTGATCGGCGGCGTCATCCGCCGCCGTAGCCCCAAGGCTGGCAGTTACATCGACCTGCCTCAGCGTTTCGGCATCGAGCCAACCGTTGCAGCGACGCAGGCATGAGGCCGGCGATCGTGATGATACAGCCGTCAATCGTGGCAGCCTCGATCTCACGATCGAACGGCGCACTGGCAATCTCGCGCCATTCGTCGCGCAGCAGGCGCGACAAGAATGGGCATGGTCGAATGATGCCTGCATTACGGCATCTGACGAACGGCGGCGATGATAGCGCAAACATGCGTGAGCCGCCTTGAGCTGCATCGACCGGCGCATGAACGCCTCCGGATTTATACTTAGGGGAAAGACACGAGTTTTGAAACCCGGGGAAGCGCGCAGACTGCCGTCACCGACAATCGAAACCGGAGATCTGCCATGCTCACCGCCGCAGCCGCCGGGTCCTCGATCCACGCGCGTCCGGCCGCTGCGGTTCGGTCGAACTCCCCGCCCGAAGGCACGCTCGGCTTGATCGGCGCTTCAACGCGCTTTGCGCGCAACGCTGAAATTTACGCCGAAGACGATCCGGCTGAATACCTCTACCAGGTCATATCCGGCGCGGTGCGAACCTGTCGCACGCTGGATGACGGCCGTCGCCAGATCGGCAGCTTCTATCTGCCCGGCGATATCTTCGACGTCGAGGCCAGCGAGGTGCATCTTGCCTCGGCGGAAGCGATCAGGGAGGCGCATGTCGTGGTCGCCGAGCGCAGCGCCGTGATGGCCCAGGCCGAGTACGAAAAGGATGTTGCCAAACAGCTCTGGTCCCTTGCGGTCCGCGAGCTGCAGCGTATGCACGAGCACGCAATGGTGCTGATGAAGAGCGCCGAAGAGCGGGTGGCCGGGTTTCTGCTGGAAATGGCGGGCCGCAACGCCGCCGCTCCTTCGATCGAACTGCCGATGCCGCGTCAGGACATCGCCGACTATCTCGGCTTGACGATCGAGACGGTGTCGCGGACGCTCAGCCAGCTGGCGCAGTCCGGAACCATCGCGCTGGAAACCTCGCGCTGTATCGTCCTCCGCAACCGCGTGGAGCTGAGCCGGATCAATGCCTGACAATCGAAGCTCCGTCCGCGGCGTTTGCTACCAGCTCTTTCGCCTTGTTGGGGTTGGCCCTGAACACCGCGTCATCAATGGGATCGACGCGGTGAATGGCTCGAAAAGGCGAGGTCGTTACCATCTGATGCGAGCCGGGGACCTCCGCAATCAGCCTCCTGGAACTTTTGGCCGGTCACCCGGCAAATCGAACAGAACAGGGCGCCAGCGCTCACGCGCTGGTCATTCGTCACTCTCAAGTGCGACGAGGTTTAAGATGAATCACCATCGCGGTTTAGATTGTTGTTTCAGGATCGTCTCCGCGCAAACGCGTTCCGCGTTTGTCGCGAGGGAAATCCTGTGCACAGTTTTCCCGATCATGCTCCACGCGCATGACTGCCCGGGCGCTGCGCTCATCTGGGCTCGTTGAAACCGCGTAGGAATTGGCCGCGATTTGACCCGCACAATCTGCGCTGACCACAGGAATCCAATGATCGCAAGCAGAACGCTCGTACTCACGTTCCTGCTCCTGTCCGGGGCGGCCTCGGCTGCAGATTTTGTCGGATAGGCCAGTGTCATCGATGGTGATACGCTGGACATACATGGAACCCGGATCCGGCTTTGGGGTGTCGACGCGCCGGAAAGCAATCAGCTGTGCCGGGGTGCCGACAGCAATTTGTATCGCTGCGGCGCCAAGGCGGCCAACGAGCTCGATAGTTTCATCGCCCGACGTCCGGTGAGTTGCACCTCGGTTTCCGCGGACCAATATGGGCGTACGGTCGCGACATGTCTTGTCGGGACTGCCGACCTCGGGGAATGGCTGGTCAGCAATGGTCTCGCGCTGGATTGGCCGCGATATTCCCACGGCCGCTATTCCGCCGCGCAGCGCGATGCGGATCGTTCAGGCCGAGGGATGTGGGCTGGGAGCTATGTGGAGCCCTGGCTGTACCGCGCGTGCATTCGGTCGGGCGGCACGCCGTCCAATTGTTCGGATGACGCGAACGCACATCCTTGAGTCATCTCGGAGCGAATCAAAGCCTGCACAGCTTGGCCGCACAATCAACGTGTTGGCTAGGGCGTTTTCGAGCGAAGTGGATGCCGGTTCGCGTCAAGAAAACGCGTCAAAATAACAATCTAGAGCCTCTTCCGATTCCATCGGAGGGGAAATGGCTCTAGCTGGCGCAAATTGGGCGACTCGGAGTAAGCCATGTCCTCGATTTCACCGTTGAGCAAAGGACGAAGATGGTTGCAGCTGCCGGAGAATTGCCAGCTTCAGGATATGCGCTCGAAGTAGATGGCCGACTCAAGGCCGAATTTGCGACGAGGGATGGGGCCAAGAGCGGTGCGGAAGAGCTGAAGAAGCGTTTTCCAATGCTTCGGATCAGAATCTATGACGCAGAGACGAAGACGCGCGAGGAGATCTAAAGCGGGATTGATCGGGACGAATCGTCATCGCGCTTTCGTTTTTGTTTGAGCATGATCTCTGCGCAAACGTGCTTCGCGTTTGGCGCGGGAGAAAATCGCTGCACACTTTTTTCGGATCTGCTCTGGTTTTGCAGGCGTCTGGTCGTTCCATCTGCATGGGATTTGCCGCGCGTCTCCCTGCGCGACCGGGCTGTCGGCTGCGCTGAAACCCCGACCTTTGGCCGGGTTTTCACCCATTCGGGCTTCCATCCCTGACGCGAAGGCCGGGGCTCGTCCGAGGATCTCGCAGCGGCATGCCGCTCCTGCAACTGACATGGCGCTCCTGCAGCCAACATTGAGAGTGAGAGGGCTGGCCGGGTTCGGCCGCGACGGGTTGGAGCTGCGAGAGAGGCTTGCAGCGCCTGTCGCGAAAGATCCGCGATGTCCAGACATTCTCGCGCGCGCACCGGTCAGGACCGGGCAAGCCTTTACGACGAAATCACCGACAAGATCATCGCCGAGCTGGAGGCCGGCCGCGTGCCCTGGGTTCAGCCCTGGGGGACGGAGGCGGCAAAGGCGCCGCTGTCGATGCCAAGGAACGCCGCGTCCGCCCGGCCCTACAGCGGCATCAACGTTCTCATCCTCTGGGGGGCGGTGATCGAGCGCGGTTTTTCGGGCCAAAACTGGCTGACCTTCCGCCAGGCGCTTGCGCTCGGCGGTCATGTCCGCAAGGGCGAGCGCGGCATAACCGTGGTCTATGCCGACCGCTTCGTCCCGGCGGACGAACGGCGCCGTGCGCATGAGATGGGCGAAGAGGCGCAGGCCGTTCCATTCCTGAAGCGGTTCACCGTCTTCAACACCGATCAATGCGACGGATTGCCCGCAGACGTCGCGACCACCGCGCCAATGCCGCTGCCCGGCATGATCGAGCCGCAGGTCGAGGCCCTGATCAAGGCAACCGGCATCGACTTTCGCATCGGCGGCAACCGCGCCTTCTATATGCCGGCAGAAGACTATGTGCAGGTGCCGCCGCCGGCGGCCTATTTCGAACCGATCAATTGGCACCGGACCGCGCTGCATGAGCTTGGCCATGCCAGCGGTCATCCTTCGCGCCTCAACCGCGATCTCGGCGGTCCGTACGGCACCAAAAAATACGCGTTCGAGGAATTGATCGCCGAATTGTGCGCCGCGTTTTCCTGCGCGTCACTCGGCATCGTGCCGACCGTGCGGCACGCCGACTATATCGGTTCCTGGCTGGAAGTCCTGCGGGAGGACAACCGCGCGATCGTGCGGGCGGCCTCGCAGGCCAGCAAAGCCGCAGATTATCTGCTTGGCTTCCTGCCAGCAGATCCAACTGCTTCGGCCGATGCTGCCGAGGCAGATCAGGAGGCGGCGTGAGCGGAGCTTGGCTGCGAAATAGAGGAAGAGGGCGGCGCCGAGCGCCACGACGGGTTGAGGTCGAGAGAGAGGCTTTCGGCCGCCCGTCGTGGAGACGAAAAATGACCAAGGCAGTCCAAAAGATCACGCTGTCGCCCTCGCGTGATATTCCCTTCAACAAGCTGGTGCTGAGCCAGTCCAACGTTCGGCGCGTCAAGGCGGGCGTCTCGATCGAGCAGCTTGCCGAGAGCATCGCCCAGCGCACGCTGCTGCAAAGCCTCAATGTCCGCGCCATCGTGGACGCCGAGGGAAATGAGACAGGCATGTTCGAGGTGCCGGCCGGCGGCAGGCGCTACCGTGCTCTCGAGCTCCTGGTCAAGCAGAAGCGCATGTCCAAGTCGCAGCCCGTGCCCTGCGTCGTTCGCGAGGGAGGCATCGCCGAAGACGATTCGATCGCAGAGAACGATGAGCGCGTCGGCCTGCATCCGCTCGACCAGTTTCGCGCATTCCAGATGCTACGCGACCTCGGCATGAGCGAAGAGGACATTGCCGCGCGGCATTTCGTGGCGCCGGCAATCGTCAAGCAGCGCCTGCGCCTGGCATCGGTCTCGCCGAAGCTGCATGAGGTCTATGCCGAGGACGGCATGACGCTGGAGCAGCTGATGGCGTTCTCGGTGAGCGGCGATCACACGCGCCAGGAGCAGGTCTGGGAGAATGTCAGCCGCTCCGGCTATGATGAGCCGTACCAGATCCGCCGCATGCTGACCGAGAACACCGTGCGCGGGTCCGATCGCCGTGCGCAATATGTCGGCATCGAGGCGTATGAGCGCGCCGGTGGTCCGGTCCTGCACGATCTGTTCGAGCATGACGACGGCGGCTGGCTCCAGGACGTAGCCCTGCTCGATCGTCTTGTCACGGAGAAGCTCAAGCAGGACGCCGAGGTGATCGCGGCGGAAGGGTGGAAGTGGATCTCGGTGGCCGTCGATTTTCCATTCGGCCACACCAGCGGCTTGCGGGAATTGGAGGGAACGCCGACCGCGCTCAGCATCGAGGAGCAGGGCACGATCGATGCGCTCAATGCCGAGCATGACCGGCTCGAAGCCGAGTATCAGGATGCCGACGAACTTCCCGAGGAGGTCGACCAGCGCCTTGGTGAGATCGAGGTGGCATTGCTCGCCTTCGAGGAGCGGCCAATGATCTACGATCCGGCCGACATCGCCCGCGCTGGAGTCTTCATCAGCATCGATTCCGACGGACGGCTGTCGGTGGATCGCGGCTATGTCCGGCCGGAGGATGAACCAACGGTCGATGCCGACCCCGGACAGGGCAGCGCAACGGTTGACGGGACGGAAGCTGTTGCTCCGGTGCAGCGTACCGCCATCACCGTCGGTGGCGCTCCAACCGAGCCGGCCGAAGAGGATGAGGACGATGCTGCAAGACCGCTGCCGGACCGGCTGATCACCGAGCTGACAGCCTATCGAACGCTGGCGCTACGCGACGCGCTCGCCGAGCATCCCTCGCTCGCATTTTTGGCGGTGCTGCACAGTTTCGTGCTGGCGAACTTCTACAGGTTTGCATCATCCGGCAGTTGCCTCGAGATCGCGGTTCACACGCCGACATTCCCGGCCCAGGCTCCGGGATTGAAGGACAGCGCGCCGGCCAAGGCTATCGACGCCAGGCACGAAGCCTGGAAAGCGCGGCTGCCCAACGATGCGAAGGCGCTTTGGGATAGGCTCACCGCACTGGACGGCAACGCGCAAGCAGCCCTGTTCGCCCATTGCGCGTCGTTCTCGGTCAACGCCCTCTATGAACCGGTGAACCGCTACGCTCAGGGGCGGGTATCCGCTGATGGGCTCGCGCGCAGGCTCGGCCAGGCCGACGTGCTGGCGCGGGCGGTCGGGCTCGACATGGTGGAGGCCGGCTGGAGGCCGACCGTGGATAATTACCTCGGCCGCGTCACCAAGCCACGTATTCTGGAGGCGGTGAGGCAAGCAAAGGGCGATGCCTCCGCAGAACTGATCGACCATCTGAAGAAGGCCGATATGGCCCGCGAAGCCGAGCGCCTTCTCGAGGGCACGGGATGGCTGCCGGAGCCACTGCGCCTCACTGACGCTATCCAATCGGCAGACCGGGACGCAGACGCGGGTCCGCTTCCCGAGTTCCTCGCTGGCGATGAGGACGCTGGCGGTACCGCAGACGACGTTCAGCCACACGGCATTGCCGCTGAATGAATGTCCGGACGTAGCGCGGCAATCCCGCCGTGCGCTTCATTCGAACTTTGCTTCCGAAGCCCGGCATCGCGCCGGGCTTCTCATTTTGGAATGCGGCTGCGGCGCACAGCCTTGCGCGCGGCGTGGCCCGCGTCCTCCTCCTGCGGTGGAGGCAAGGGGTGAGCAGAGTGAGAGATCGGCCGGGACAGGTTTGAGCCGGTCGGGCCTTAGAGAGCGCCCATCGGCCCGATCCTTCCCGCTCTCCTCGAAAGCTCAACTGTCATGATCAATCTGTCCTGCTCCGCGACCGCCGCGGCTGCGTCCTCTATCGCCCAAGCCGCGCGGCTTATCCTCTGCGACCTCGAACAGGGGCGGCGCGTCGATGCAGCGAATGTTCTGCGTTCGGCGATGGAAGCCGCCTTCGGCGGCTCGGATGCCGCCGGCGCCTGGCATTGGAAGGCCGCCTATGAAGCGTGTGAAGCCGCAACCGTTCTTTTCCTGCGCAAGCACGGCTCGGCCATGCGGACCAAGGCGGCATCGCCGGCAGCGCAGCTCTCGATGCTGGCCAAGGTTGCAGGCCTGCTTCCAACCCATACGCGCAGGTCGGAAGAAAGCGCGGCGCTTCAGCAATTCTCGACGCCGATCCCGCTTGGCTTCGTCGCCTGCACCGCCGCCGGCATCACCAACACAGACCTGGTGCTGGAGCCCTCGGCGGGCACCGGTCTTCTCGCCATCCTCGCCGAGATCTCCGGCGGCACACTTGCGCTGAACGAGCTCGCCGAAATGCGCGCCGGCCTGCTCGAGCTCCTGTTTCCAAACGTGACCGTCACGCGCTACGACGCGGCGCAGATCGACGATCATCTCGAGGCGGCTGTTGCCCCGAGTGTCGTGCTGATGAATCCGCCATTTTCGGCTCTGCCCAATGTGGACCGGCGGATGGCGGACGCAGCACTGCGCCATCTCTCCTCGGCCTTGGCCAGGCTTCGCGACGGCGGTCGCCTCGTCGCGATCACCGGCGCAAGTCTCGCCCCCGACAATCCAAGCTGGACCGACACCTTCATCCGTCTCCAGGAGCGCGGCCGCGTGGTATTTTCGGCAGCGATCGCAGGGGCGGTTTTTGCCAAGCACGGGACGGCGATCGAGACGCGGCTCACCGTCATCGACAAGCAGCCCGCGCCGGACAGAAGCGTCCTTCCAGCATGTCCGGGCATGGCGCCGGACGCAGCCACGCTGCTGGCATGGGTCCTCGAACATGTGCCGCCGCGGCTTCCGATCACGCCACCTGGCCTCGCTCCGGTCAGCTCGACCGTGCCGGTTCGGCGGCCCGTTCGCGCCTTCGCCATGCGGCCCTGGCCCGGACAGCGGCTCGATGATCCGGAAAGCTTAGAGCTCACCTACCAGACGGTAGACTGGACCCCTCCGGACGGGGCTCATCTGACCGATGCCCTCTATGAGGACTACACGCTGCAATCGATCCGCATTGACGGATCGCGGCCGCATCCGACCAAACTGGTGCAGTCGGCCGCGATGGCCTCGGTCGCTCCGCCGAAGCCATCGTACCGGCCCCATCTTCCGGCGAACGTTGCAGCAGACGGCCTGTTGTCGGACGCCCAGCTTGAAAGCGTCATCTACGCCGGCGAAGCACACGCGGCCTTCCTGGCAGGCGCCTGGACGGTCGATGCGACCTTTGACGTTGTGGCAGCCGCCCGCGACGACGCTTCAGATGCGGTCCGCTTCCGCCGCGGCTGGTTTCTGGGCGACGGCACCGGCGCGGGCAAGGGCCGGCAGGTGGCCGGCATCCTGCTCGACAACTGGCTGAAGGGCCGCCGCCGCGCGGTCTGGATCTCCAAGAGCGACAAGCTGATCGAGGACGCGCAGCGCGACTGGTCGTCGCTCGGCATGGAGCGGCTCCTGGTCACGCCGCTCTCACGCTTCCGCCAGGGCACGCCGATCCGGCTGTCGGAAGGCATCCTATTTACCACCTACGCTACGCTGCGCAGCGATGAGCGCGGCGAAAAGCTTTCGCGTGTCCGGCAGATCGTCGAATGGTTGGGCTCCGATTTCGACGGGGTGGTGGTGTTCGACGAGAGCCACGCCATGCAAAACGCCGTAGGCGGCAGGGGCGAGCGCGGCGAGCAGGCCGCCTCGCAGCAGGGACGCGCAGGTCTGCGGCTGCAGCACGCCCTGCCCAATGCCAGGGTGGTCTACGTGTCCGCGACCGGCGCCACGACCGTTCACAACCTCGCTTATGCCCAGCGTCTCGGCTTGTGGGGCGGCGAGGACTTTCCGTTCGCGACACGCGGCGAGTTCGTCGAGGCGATCGAGGCGGGCGGTGTCGCGGCCATGGAGGTGCTGGCACGCGACCTCAAGGCGCTGGGTCTGTATGCGGCGCGTTCCCTTTCCTACGAAGGCGTCGCATATGAACTGATCGAGCATGAGCTCACCCCCGAACAGATCCGCATCTATGATGCCTATGCGGCCGCGTTCAGCATTATTCACAACAATCTCAATGCCGCGATGCGGGCGGCCAATATCACCGGCGAGACCGGGACCTTGAACGCTCAGGCAAAGTCGGCGGCCAGGTCGGCCTTCGAATCCGCCAAGCAGCGCTTCTTCGGCCATTTGCTGACCTCGATGAAGACGCCGTCCTTGATCTGTGCGATCGAGCGCGATCTCGGGGAGGGGCATGCCGCCGTCGTCCAGATCGTGTCGACCGGCGAAGCGCTGATGGAGCGCCGGCTCGCAGAGATTCCGACCGAGGAATGGGGGGATGTCCAGGTCGACATCACCCCGCGCGAATACGTGCTCGACTACCTCGCCCATTCCTTCCCGGTCCAGCTTTATGAGCCTTTCACCGACGGCGAAGGCAATCTCTCGTCCGGGCCCGTGTACCGTGATGGTCAGCCCGTGGAGAGCCGGGACGCCGTCGCGCGCCGCGACCGGCTGATCGAGAAGCTTGCGTCGCTTGCGCCCGTGCCCGGCGCGCTCGACCAGATCGTCCAGCGCTTTGGCACCGACAGCGTCGCCGAAGTCACCGGGCGCTCACGCCGGATCATCCGCAAACACGACCGCCTGATGGTCGAGAACCGCGCCGGTTCGGCGAACCTCGCCGAAACCGCGGCCTTCATGGACGATCTCAAACACATCCTCGTTTTCTCGGATGCCGGCGGCACCGGGCGCAGTTATCACGCCGAGCTGTCGGCGCGGAATCGCCGTCTGCGCGTGCACTATTTGCTCGAACCCGGCTGGAAGGCCGATGCGGCCATCCAGGGGCTCGGCCGGACCAACAGGACCAATCAGGCCCAGCCGCCGCTGTTTCGCCCCATCGCCACCGACGTGAAGGCCGAGAAGCGCTTTCTCAGCACGATTGCGCGCCGCCTCGACACGCTCGGCGCGATTACCCGCGGCCAGCGTCAGACCGGGGGCCAGGGGCTGTTTCGGCCCGAGGACAATCTCGAAAGCATCTACGGCCGTGATGCTCTGCGCCAACTCTACCTGCTCCTGGTTCGGGGCAAGGTGGATGGTTGCTCTCTTGAGATGTTCGAGAATGCGACCGGGCTGAAGCTCGTCGATTCCAATGGCATGCGGGATGACCTGCCGCCGATCACGACCTTTCTCAACCGTCTGCTGGCGCTGACCATCGAGCTGCAAAACGTGCTGTTCACCGCCTTCGAGCAGCTGCTGACGGCTCGGATCGAAGGCGCAATCGCGTCCGGACTCTATGATGCGGGCCTCGAGACTCTTCGTGCCGAAAGCTTCGTCGTCACGGCTCGGCGCACCATCTACACCCATCCCCCCACCTGCGCCGAGACACGGCTGCTCACGATCGTCCAGCGCGAACGCAACCGGCCGCTCACTCTCGTTGATGCCCTCGGCGTTCTGTCGGACCGCCGCGCGGTCCTGCTGGTGAACGAACGTTCCGGCCGCGCGGCGGTGCAAGTCCCGGCTCCAAGCCTCATGCTGGACGACGGCGACATCGAGCAGCGCGTCAAATTGGTCCGGCCGATGGAAAGCCACACTGTCCCGTCCAAGGCCATGGGCGAAAGCCATTGGATCGAGACGGATCGTGAGCAATTCAGTGCAGCCTGGACAGCTGAGCTCAAAGACGTGCCGGAGTTCACCGAGAGCACGATCCATGTCGTCGCCGGGCTCCTCCTGCCGATCTGGAAACGGCTGCCAAACGAGTCGACCCGCGTCTACCGCCTCCAGACCGACGCCGGCGAGCGGATCATTGGGCGGAAGGTCTCGTCCGCCTGGGTCGCCAACGCGCTGTTGGGCGAGCGGCCGACGCTCAAACCCGAAGACGTCTTCGCCGCCTTGCTCGAAGGCCGCGCACTCGTCGAGCTTGCCGAAGGCCTGACACTGCGGCGCGTCCGCGTCATGGGTGCGCATCGCATCGAGCTCGCGGACTTCAACGACACCGTGCGCGAGCGCTTACGGACCTATGGACTGTTCAGTGAGATCATCTCCTGGAAGCTGCGCATGTTCGTGCCCGCGGATGCAAGCGGGGCGGTCGTGCTTGGCAAGGTGCTCGAATGCTACCCGGTCGAGCGCATCTGCGAGCGCGAGGCCGCCTGATGCGGCGCGATGCTTTCGAACGGGCATGCCGTCTCGCGCGTGAGGCCGAGGGTGTGTGCCGCCACTCTCTGTCCAACGCTAAGCGCGAGCGACGCGACTGGCTGCTGGGCGATGTCCACAACCGGCCGCGCCGCTCCTTCTTCGTACGACTGCACGACTCACCCAAAGGACCGGCCGGCAAGTGGACCGAGCAGGGGGCGCGGCGGATGATCGTGTGCGTTTGCGCCTGGGTGCTGTCTCACAGACGATCGACACCGTCTCCGCGGCCTGCTGCCAACAAACTGCGGGAGGTTGCGTGATGTCCCGCGACGCTTCCGAACTGGCGCGCCGCCTCGCCCGTGATGCCGAGGCGGTCTGCCGCCATTACCTCTCCAATGGACGGCGCCAGGGCCGCTATTGGATCGTCGGCGACGTCCGCAATACGCCCGGCCGCTCGATGTTCGTCCGGCTCAGCGGACCGGACTTCGGTCCCGGTGCCGCCGGGCATTGGACAGATGCTGCCTCCGGCGAACATGGCGATCTCCTCGACGTGATCCGCGAGAGCTGCGGTTTCGTCGAGTTTCGCGATGTCGCCGGCGAGGCACGACGCTTTCTGAGTCTGCCGCGCGCCGAACCGCGCCGCAGCCTAAAGCCCGTTCGCACACCCGTCCCCGCCGGATCGGCGGAAGCGGCACGGCGGCTCATCGCCATGTCGCGGCCGATCCGCCGAACGCTGGTCGAGACCTACCTCGGCAATCGCGGCATCAAGTCGGTCCACGATGCGGGCGCGCTGCGGTTTCATCCGCGCAGCTACTATCGCCCGGACGACGGTTCGCCGACTGAGACCTGGCCCGCGATGATCGCCGCCGTCACCGACCTTGCCGGCCGCATCACCGGCGCACATCGCACCTGGCTCGCGCCGGACGGCTCTCGCAAGGCGCCGGTCGACACGCCGCGACGGGCCATGGGCGGTCTCCTCGGCCATGCCGTGCGCTTTGGCGCGGCCGACGACGTCCTCGCTGCCGGCGAAGGCATCGAGACGATGCTGTCGCTGCGCTGTGCGCTGCCTGCCATGCCCATGGCCGCCGCGCTCTCGGCCAACCACCTGGCCGCCCTTCTGCTTCCGCCGACGCTGCGTCGGCTCTACATCGCCCGCGACGCCGATGCCGCGGGTGACACGGCGGTCGCGGCATTGACGCAACGCGCGGAAGCCGCGGGCATCGAGGCGCTCGTCCTGTCTCCGCGGACGGGCGACTTCAACGAGGACCTGCATGCATTCGGCCTCGGCGCCCTGTGGGCGGCACTGCGCATCCAACTCGCGCCGCAGGATATCCTTCGCTTTATGCTGTTCGCTGATGCCGGGGCGGTTTGACCGATCGACCTGCGGCGCCGCCGGCAGATCATGTTGTGTTGTCGATGATGTTGCGGACCGCAGTCGGGTTTGGAAGGGCGCTACTGCCGGCCTTGCCCACCTCTGCCGAGATGCGCGGCGCAGTCACTCGGCAGCGATCCGAGCTGCAGCGACCGTGCCACTACCGAATTTGGTAGGTCGCCTTTGACCAAAGCGGATCAGTTGACGGTCGCGATCGACATGCGGCTTGTGCTACGCGACGCCTGATGAAAGGGATATCTGATGGCGTGGCTATACATACTTCTGGCGGACGTGTTCGAGATCGCATGGCCCTTCGTTTTGAAGCGCTCGGTCGGGCTTTCGAAATGGACAACAGTTCTATCGGGGGTCGTCTTCGCTCTTCCTATTTTTCTTCTATTGGGTGAATCCGTGAAGTGCTTGCCCGCTTCGACGGTTTATGCGGCCTTCGCCGGAATTGCGACCGTGGGGACAGCGATTGTCGGCATTGCGTTTTTCGGTGAGAGTGCAAATCTTGCTCGCCTCTGTTCTGTCATGCTGGTTGTTGTCGGTCTGCTCGGCGTGAAGCTCTTTTCGGAATAGTGTGCACTTGCACCGTTCGTGAACGGATCAAGCCCATGGAGAACCGAATGCGGCTGTCGTGTGCGATCGAAGCGCGCATTTTGCCGCAGTTGGTGCGCTATGGAAAAACGCATTCCTGATGACAAGACTCGGAATGTCGCTCCCGCAGACACCCCGCACAAGATCCGCTTCCAGCCGGCTCTCATGTCGCTGGACTCGACGAAACTGGTCGTTGATTCCGTCAGGGCTGGATACGATGACATCGAGGCGGGATCTTTCGGGTCGCCGCTGAAGTCTCGCCGGAAAAGCGACAGGGTAGGCGCTCATTGCTGCTGCCGAAGAGCAACTTACGACCCTCGGCTGCGTCAAAGTCATCTCCAGGTGGTCGAATCCAACTCAGCCTTGGGTGCGCAACTCGTGCCCAAGGATATCGCCCGGTTTCTAGCGCGTCCGAGGGCCGCTACGGGAACGCGCCAGGCAATTTGAACGCGCTATCGTCATGACCGGTCATTGCGTGCGGTGCCTGTGCCAGACAGCGCCGCGCCCACGGCCTTCTAGAGGGCGATCGGACGGCAAGCGGCCCGGCCCGGCAATGGCTGCGGTGCGGCTATTTTCCGCCGGCGCTCACGCGCCTTTGCATCGCGAAACAAAATAGCCGCACCTCTGCCATCCTCCGCTTCGCTGCGGCCCTGCGCTTCCACCTGCGCCCTTCCGGGCTTCGGCGGATTGATCGCTCCGGGTTCTGGTCCGTTCCGCCCGCCGTCTGGTGATCGCCACGAAGGCCGCGATGGGCGTGGCCGAACGGCAAAGGACCCAAGCCATGATGACCGAACACGACGACAAGCAGTTCGAACCGCCGCACGGCTCATCACCGACCGATCATATCCTCAACGAGCTTCAGCTCTATGGCCATCGCCCCTTTCACGACGAGCCTGACCCACGGCCGCTTCCCGACGCCAAGGCCATCACAGGCGCGATCGCCGACATCTTTGATGCGCTCGTGGCGAGCCTGAGCGACACACGGCTTGAACCCGACCTCGAAGATCTCCTCTGGTCGACCGTCAATCTGTTCCATCGCGCCACGGGCCGCATCGAGCGCGAACTCGACGACAACGAAAAAGCGCAGCAAAAGAGCCAGCGCGAACAGAATGGATCGGAGGTGCGATCCGTCGAACTGGAAAGGCTCACCGCCGAAGGCGTCACATTGATCGAACGCCGCAATGCCATGGAGCTGTTCCGCGATCTGGCGACTGATCAATTCGAGCTTCATACCGGCTCGCCCTGGCGCCCCCGTTCCGGGTCACTCGTCAATCATCGCACGCTCACCTCTGCGATGATCGATAGCCGCGATTTCCTGGCCGCCAAACGTCGCGCGGACACCGAGGCGTTGCTGCCGGCGGGACCCAAGATCGCGCTCACTGGTGGGCTCGATTGTAATGACGTCTCCCTGATCTGGGGCCGCCTCGACAAGGTCCACGCCAAGCACCCGGACATGGTGCTGCTGCACGGTGGCTCGCCGAAGGGCGCCGAGCTGATCGCCGCCAAATGGGCGACGAGCCGCAAGGTTCCTCAGATCGCCTTCAAGCCGGACTGGACCAAGCACGGCAAGGCAGCTCCGTTCAAGCGTAACGACGCCATGCTTGCAGTGCTGCCGATCGGTCTCATGCACTTTCCGGGCACCGGGATACAGGACAACCTTGCCGACAAGGCCAGGAAGCTCGGCATTCCCGTCTGGAAGTTCGGCGGCGCGTAAGCGCCGTCATCCATCGGCGCTTCTTGATCGAGCACCAAGTTCGCCAGCGCAGATCAGTGCAAATTCTCTGACGCGACCGATATAGCGATCGAGCAGAACGCTTCGTTCTTGTCCGATGCGACGAACGAGGCCACGCACTCGCATAGCGGCGCATTCTGCGCTATGATTCTCATCGCGCCGTGGTGGTGGTGGAAGGCGCGAGCGTCATGTCTTTTGTCGCGGAGCCACCACCATGCTTATCATTGCACTCGTCCTCAATATGCTTGGCATCGGCCTGTTCTGCTGGCTGGGTCTCACCCTTGCTGTCTACGCGCTGCCCTGTTTCGTTGCGCTTTCCGCAGGTCTGGCGGCTGTTCACGGTGGCGCGGGCATTGCCTCCGCCGCTCTGCTCGCAATTCTTGCCGGCGCCGTGACCGTTCTCATCGGTCAAACCGCCTTGATCTGGGCTCGATCCACCTTCGTGCGCATAGTGATTGCCGCAGCTTTCACCGCCCCGGCGGCTGTCGCGGGCTATCACCTCGCCCATGGCCTGTCGCAAATCGCGATGCCATCCTCATTTTGGCAGGCTATCTTCAGTTGGACCGGCGCCTTTGCCATCGCTGGCATGGCTTGGAGACGGATCACCAGCTTTGCCGGGCCTCCGGCATCAGGTGAGGCTTCGTTGGAGGAACATCAAAAGCCCCTCTCGGCCACGACGCGACAAGGACGAGCCTTTGGTCTCGACGGCTGAGGCACCTCGGGTCCAAGCGTTGGCTGGGTCGACGAGCTTGAGCGAGCGATCCTCGCGGCGTTCTCGGGGCGCTTGGCACCTGGCACTTGGCAGCTGACCCTCCCGGCGGAAGGCAGCCCAGCCAGGGGCATCTCATCGCGCTTGGTCCACGGCAAACGCGATCGCCCTTTCTTCGCTTTTGTTTCCATCTCTACGCCGAGCGCAGCCACCGCTTGTGCAGCTCAACCGAGAGGCGCCACAACTTCTTCCGGAGATGCTGTTCAGCGCACGGACCACCTGGCCTCTTGATGGCTCGATCTGGCCGAAGATCGGCTGCGCCTCGATCGCCTGAACGCAACGCCAGCAGCGCGACTTTCTTCCCCTGGGCTACGCCCATTCCTCGCGAGGCAAGAAAGTCGCGCCGCTGGCGTCCTCCGCTGCGCTGCGGCCCGCGGGCGGGTGCGTCGTCGATCGTCTTCGGCCTGTAGATCGCCATCGAGGCCGCGGTGGTCGCGGCTCGAAACAGCAAAGGAGAAGTAACATGGCTACCATCGGTTCTTTCAAGAAGGTCGGCAGCGACTTCCAGGGCGAGATCGTCACCCTCAGCCTCCAGACCAAGGGCGTCCGCATCGTGCCCGAGGCCAACCGCACCAACGAAAACGCCCCGAGCCACCGCGTCTTCGTCGGCCGGGCCGAGATCGGGGCCGCCTGGTCGAAGCGCTCCGAAGAGGGCCGCGACTATCTCTCGCTCAAGCTCGACGACCCCTCGTTCAACGCACCGATCTACGCGAACCTGTTCAGCGACGAGGACGGCGACGGCTTCAGCCTGATCTGGTCCCGGCCCCGCAAGAACGGCGACTGAGGTCGCCAAGAAGCCCCGTCCGGTCCGCCGGGCGGGGCGTTTCTCTCAGGTGCGCATCAAAGCATTGTTGAGGGCGCAATTCGACTGGATCGAAGCACCCGGAGAAACGACCATAGCTGGACGCGAACGCATCATGCCTTCCTGCCAGTTTTTGATCCAGACCTCCCCCTACGTCCTGTTACGGTCGATCTTGAAGGACCCCGCATGAACGCGCGCCCACGTTGCGATGGACAAGACCCTGCGATCCGCGCACTCGTTGTCTGCCGATTTGAGGTGCATGACGAAAATTGGACGTTTCCGATTTTCGTTCTGGCTTAGCGTCAAGGCCGGCTGTCGATACAGCGTCCATCCGGGGTCCCCGCGAGTCCAATCCGCACGGGATCGAAATTTGATTCCGAAATTCTCATGCAGTCGGTTGTCGACGTGAGCAGAAACCCACGCAGTACAGCTCGGTCAGAATCATTCAAGCCTGAACCGCTTGCCGCACTCTCGTTGGGTTCGACATTGCTGCATCGAACTGCGATTTCGAATCATTTGGTAGCTGGAAGGTGCTTGTCCCAGCAATGGACTTATTCGCCGAGTCCAGATTATCGATGCCAGTCGCCACTACCGAGACACGGACGAGACCCTCCAGGCGTTCATCGAAAGTCGCGCCGACGATGACGTTGGCGTCCGGGTCGGCCCCTTCGCGAATGCGGCTAGCAGCTTCGTCGACCTCGAATAACGTCAGGTCCTTGCCGCCGGTGATCGAGATTATGAGGCCACTGGCGCGCTTGATCGAGGGGGCCTCGATCAATGGATTGGAGATCGCGGCCATAGCGGCGGTGAGCACGCGCTTCTCGCCAGAAGCCTCACCCCCGCCCATCATGGCTTTGCCCTTCTCGCGCATGACGGAGAGAACGTCGGCAAAATCGAGATTGATCAGACCTTCTTTGACTATAAGGTCGCTGATGCAGGCCACCCCCGAATAGAGCACTTGATCGGCGATGGCGAAGGCATTGTTGAATGTGGTCTTCTCGTTGGCCACTCGGAGCAGATTCTGGTTTGGGATGATCAGCAGGGTGTCAACCGCGTTCAGCAGTTCCGCAATGCCCGCTTCAGCAACGCGCATACGGCGCTGGCCCTCGAAGTGGAAGGGCTTGCTGACGACGCCGACGGTGAGAATGCCAAGTTCACGCGCGATCCTCGCTATAACAGGAGCCGCCCCAGTTCCCGTACCGCCGCCCATGCCAGCGGTAACGAACACCATGTTTGCGCCGGCTAAATGATCCCGGATCGCATGAATTGCCTCTTCGGCCGCGGCGCATCCTACTTTGGAGTTCGAGCCGGCGCCAAGCCCTTCGGTCACCTTTGTGCCCAACTGGATGAGGCGCTTGGCCTTGGACATGGTGAGCGCTTGTGCGTCGGTATTGGCGACGACGAAGTCGACGCCTTCCAGCCCGGCCGCGATCATGTTGTTGACGGCATTGCCTCCGGCGCCACCGACTCCAAACACAATAATGCGCGCTTTCATCTCGCGAATGTCGCTGATGTCGGTCACTTTTACCTCACGATTTCTTCGGCACGTTGGAATAGCGGACCCGGATTGCTACCGACGGTTCTTGCGGTCTGTCTCTACCAGGATCGCAGCTAGATATCCTAGTCGACGTGCGGCCTGTCCGTGGCTGTCGATCGAGGCGCCAACTCGGTCACCGGTCCGTAGAGCCGCCACCTCGTTCTCAGGCCGCGCCGTCGCCTCTCTAGCGGCATGGTCTCTGCGGTCGCCTGCGCCACTTCAACCATCAGGCGCTCGGCGCGCTCGCGTTCGCGCTCGAAATCCACGCCATAACCGGCCGCCCTTGCTTCGAACTGCACAATTTCCGTCTGCAACGCCTCAACCTTTCGGACGATGTCGCCGACGCGAGGACCATGTTGTGGGCAGGGAGTATGCCTTACTTCGGCGAGATCAACGCTCACTAGTGCTTTGCCATTTTCCCAAAGTGAGCGCGGCAACCTGAGCCGCTTGGCAACCGATCGGGCGGCCTCGGGTGAGATTTTCGGCCGGCCACCAAGTGCGACAAATGTCAGCCCCTCAATGGGCATCGACTGTTCTCCTAGAACGAACCGGGAGGCAATCGGCTGTTAACCGAAAAGTAACCGCAAGGTAGGCTGGGTTGGTTAACAAGTCGTTAACGGCTCAGTGCCGATTGCCACTTGAGTACTCGAGCAGCCGTGGCGTGCGCTCGGAGCGCTGCCCGTACAGTGCGCGATTGAGCTTCTCAATCCGCAGCTCGAGATGCGCACACCTGAACGGAACGACCTCGTGTGCAGCCAGGGCGAGACGTCGAACCGGGTGGGGCGGTAGGTGGGCGCTTGCAGCAGGCGCGGAAGATCGAAAGCTCCTGCGGCTTCTCCAGACGATTATCGCCGGCACAGAGCATGCAACCAGTGGTTCGAGCACCGGATTCTGGCCGCTTCGGCATCGTTTTTGGCTCACAACAGACGTGGGTCAAGAACGAATGGCTCTACAGAGATCACGGATATCCGCGCCGCGTCCTTGTGAGTGTGATTGATCAGGATGTTGACGTCGGGGGACTGATCTACAGGGAGGATGGCAGAGGGAACCCGGAGGAGGGGTGTCGCGAGCGAGGCGTGCCATTGATCACCTCGTTGCTGAGTCCAAACTTCCTGCCGCCGCCAATCGGCGGGCAGATCGCTTAAGCCCAGGGTCTCGACGCCAAGATCATCTGGCCCATCGTAGCGCACCATCATAAGCGCGGGCATGAGCGCTGGGTCCTCGATATGGACCAGTTTTTCCAATACGCACAGCGCAGGCGACGTGCTGCAGTAGGTGACAGGCCGTCCGACCGTATTCCAGCGTCCGTCAAAAAGCAGGCCATAGCCACCATCGAACATCTTGGCATGCTGTATGCCCGACAAACGCCAAAGCAGCATCAGGCGGCGGCGCCCCATGCGATCTTGCCGAGTATGGTTTCGACCACGCGGGCGCCAGTTTCGGTTTGTGCCACCGCCAACGGCGTCTCGCCATGAAGTTCTGCTAACGAACGCCGGAGCCATATATTGGCCTTGTTGGCGTTGCCGAAGGTCTCCTCGGCAAGTGTCTGCACCCGCAGCAATCGCACGGCCCGGTCGGATTCTTCTACGGTGAGCGGTTGCTTTTTCTCCGCGCGATGCCGGCGCGTTCGTTGCGGAATGACGAACAATTCGATTTCCTGATCGCTAAGTCCCGCCTTCGCCAGCCCATGCAGCGCGGTCAGGGGAAGCCGCTTTCGTACCGCCAGGGCGAGGTCCGCCTGCGAGCGTATGACCCCTCCGAGGACCGAGCGTCCACCCAGCTTCCTTGCTACGATTTCGACAATGGACACAGGAGCCTCCCTGAACGTGGCGGCAATATGCCGTATAGATAGCGGCATATTGCCGAATTTGCAAGAGCTCCACACGGACCCGCCGGTGAGGAGCCGGAGTGGCGACGGGGTCGTCGGGGCAGGGACGTTCGATGCAGGGGCATGTTGGCACCGCTGGCAACCGCATATCCACGCACCAGTAACCGTCCTGAACGACAAGCTCAGGAGCGCAGACCCTGGAGCGACTATCTTGCCGCGCTTGAGAGCCGAACTCCGGTCATTCGAGCGCGCGAGATCATCGAACTACGGCCTTTCGACCTTTCGACGCGTTATCGAAGAGAAAGGAAAAGGCCGTCTTCCGCAATGCGATCTGATTTCTCCATCAGGATCTCCCTATCGGATTCGCTCCTCTCGAGCTCCTCAAACAGCTTGTCCACCCACGCAATCTCGTCAGAAAGCTGGTGGCCGTCGGCTCATCTGAACTCAAGCTCCTGTCTATGCTTTCAGGGCCCTTGTATTGGACCAACACGAAGGCAAGCAGGGCATTGCAGAGGCGGATTATTCCAGGCAATCGAGTCCATCTCTTCCTTCGCTAGTGTTGTTTTCTCCACGCCTGACCGCTGCGACATCTAGCTCAGGCGATATTCGCCACAACTTTTTCCGGGGATGCTGTTCAGCGCACGGACCACCTGGCCTCTTGATGGCTCGATCTGGCCGAAGAGCGGCTGCGCCTCGATCGCCTGAACGCAACGCCAGCAGCGCGACTTTCTTCCCCTGGGCTACGCCCATTCCTCGCGAGGCAAGAAAGTCGCGCCGCTGGCGTCCTCCGCTGCGCTGCGGCCCGCGGGCGGGTGCGTCGTCGATCGTCTTCGGCCTGTAGATCGCCATCGAGGCCGCGGTGGTCGCGGCTCGAAACAGCAAAGGAGAAGTAACATGGCTACCATCGGTTCTTTCAAGAAGGTCGGCAGCGACTTCCAGGGCGAGATCGTCACCCTCAGCCTCCAGACCAAGGGCGTCCGCATCGTGCCCGAGGCCAACCGCACCAACGAAAACGCCCCGAGCCACCGCGTCTTCGTCGGCCGGGCCGAGATCGGGGCCGCCTGGTCGAAGCGCTCCGAAGAGGGCCGCGACTATCTCTCGCTCAAGCTCGACGACCCCTCGTTCAACGCACCGATCTACGCGAACCTGTTCAGCGACGAGGACGGCGACGGCTTCAGCCTGATCTGGTCCCGGCCCCGCAAGAACGGCGACTGAGGTCGCCAAGAAGCCCCGTCCGGTCCGCCGGCCGGGGCGTTTCTCTGGCCCGGGCATCAAAGAATAGTCGCGAGGCCACTGCGCTTCAGCGCCTCGCGGTGATCGATTTTCGCCATCCTGTCCGTGAACGATCTGCGGATCGTCGACAATCTTTCATCCGGCGAGGAAGCACCGTGCCGGTTCGATTCCTCCGACGCCTCTCGTCGCGGAACAATGCGGCAGCATTCGTTGAGCGCTCCAACGGTTCATCCGCCGATGGCAACTCGGCATCAACTGGGATGCATGACGCGAGAGCGCTTGCAGCGCCTGATCGGGTTACTTGTGCAGTGATCAATGCAATCACGATAATCACGATAGCATGTAGTCGCATGCTGTCGGAGGTTAGAGAGGCTTCAGAGTCGAGACGGTGATGGATCAGCCAACTATAGAACTGCGCCAAACGCGCTGCAGCCCTAAGGTCGGCATTACGAACATCATCCTTGAACGGATGTAGGTGTTAGATTCAGAAATAGCCGCCTCAATACTCGGGTTGTCGTGTTCGGTCGTGTCCACTCGAAGACGTTTATGTCCCTAATCGGACGCCGAGGCGCAAGTCTTCCGTCTTCGCCGGTCGCAGCATATGTTTTTTCGGCTCTCTCCAAGCAAGGCGCGCTCGCTTTTGGTGGCACGCCAATTGCTACTACACAGCGATGGAGTTTGTTGGGCCGTGTCGCGTAGCGCAAGCATGCAGCCGCGCGCCAATGTCGGCCCCGACTAAGAGGAAACCAGATGAAGCTCGATGTCCGTTTCGAACTTCGATTGCTCCCCAGGGGTGAGGGGGACCGGACAGAAGTTGTGCGCGAGCCCGCTGGGCGGGGGCGAGTTCGCCCAGCGATTCCGCTTTCGTCACATCTGGGAGCTCGCGCAGCGCTTTTCGAGGAATCCTTCAGCGCCGCGCTTGAAGCATCCTTGGGTGCCGCTTCGCGACAGACGAACAATGTTCGCCTCGGCTGCGAGTTCTGATTATCGTCGTCGAACGAACTCAGGCGCCATCGTGCCCTGCCTGCACGCAAACGCTCAAGGAGTCCAAAAAGTGCTCGCGCCAAGCTATTCCGAAGCCCTGGAGTTCGCGATCGATCGGTCGTACGACATCAACATTGACATGTTGAGGTCGCGAAATCTGCACCTGGATACGTTTAACGATTATCTCGTCGGTACCTATCCGCCCCTTAAGGCAATGGGGGACTTCACTCCCGAAAAGTTGTTGAATCGGATTGCGTCGTCAATTGATCTGTATTTCCACATTCCCTTCTGTCATCAAAATTGCACATTCTGCCACTTCGGCAAGGAGATCAATCCGCCTTCCGGGCGCATCGAACGCTATTTAGCGGCTCTCGAGAAGGAGATGAGTTGGTCGGACAATGCGCTTGCCGGCAGAACCGTTGAGACGGCCTTCATTGGAGGCGGCACCCCTTCACTTTTGACGAACGATCAAATCAAAACGCTGTTTGGTATGATGAGGCAGCACTTTGATCTATCCAAGTCCGAGGTGAGTTTCGAATTGCATCCCTCTCTTGGGAAGCACGCGGATGCGGCAGATCGCGTATCGAGCTTACTGGCAGGCGGCGTAAATCGCTTGGTTCTCGGTGTTCAAACTCTAGATCCAAGTATCCTGCGCATCCTAAACCGCGGGCACGGTGTAGATGAGGTGATGCAGACCGTAAAATTGCTGAACGACATGGGCGTTGAGAATCTGTCGCTTGATCTCATGTACGGATTGCCGCAGCAAACGCTCAGAAGCTGGTACGACTCCCTCGTCGGCCTTGTGGGCATGGGAATAGAGAAGTTCAACGTATTCCCATTGATGTTTAAATCAACGGACCCCATAGCCCGCCATTTGGCTAACGGCCGATATCAATTCGCCGGGGCTAAGGAGCGCATCATCATGCATTTCATGGCGGAGCATATCCTGACGAGCCTCGGCTATCGCCATGGGCCGATTTTCTATTGGACGAGGAGGTCGCAGCCGCACTCCGTCCAACAGGCCCGCAAATACGATTCCTGGAACGACAATAACCTGGTCCCGTTTGGGGTGAGCGGATTTGGTTACATGAGCGAGTGCCAGTTCTACAACGAGGTCGATTTGGATTGCTACTTGGACAGGGTTGAGGCCGGCGAAAAACCGGTGTGGAAGGGTGCCGTCCTGTCGCGAGACGATCTCATGCGCAGAACGGTGATATTCGCCTTGCGCAGCAGCGGCGTGTTGCTCTCCCGTTTCAAGCAGGAATTTGGGGTAGCCCTCGAGGAATACTTTGCTCACGAGCTTAAAGTCTTGGATGAAGCAGGACTCATCTGCATTTCAAATGATGGCCTGCTTTCGCTAACTGCTTCCGGCATTGTCAATTCGGGCGCAGTGTCGTTGCGGTTTTTCTCGGCCAGTGTGCTGGAGCAGGTCGCGTACAATGACAGCAGGATAAAGGACAAACGAACCGATCCTCTCGAAAAGCACGACTACTCGCCGGCTGCAAGATACGGGTCAAGCGCCGAGATGAAGGCTGTTTTTCAGTGAAGTCGTTGAAGTCGTAGGCCTCGGTTATGATCGCTACTGCTTCGTTTGCTGCCTCAGCACCGTCGCCCCTGGCTTCGCGGAACATATTTTCTCATCTGACCGACACGATCGATCGCAAGCAGCGGAAACGCCCGCTTGGATTGTTCAGTGATTTTGTCGTCGATCAACTGCCCCACTTTATTGCGGAGATCAAATGCAGTGAACGACCGAGCGAAGCGGTTAAGGCCCTTGGCCGTACCATAAACGCAACGACGGCGGAGATGGACTATGATGCGCTGCTGCTGAGTTTACCGCAGTCCGATTTCGAGGTCGCCAAGACAGACGTCCAGTATCTCGTCAATTCTGCTTATCACGTGTCCGCGTTTGCCGGCCTCCATCCCTGGGACGCCGAACAGACGGTAGGCGTGGCATTGAGTCGTCTGGCGCGCTTGACGTGTGAACGGCAGCCTAGCATCGGGGTCCTCTCCTATGAAGATATGATCCTTACGAATCCCGTGGAAAGCGACCCTCGCGTCTATTGCCTTGGCGCGGCCGGGGTCGAGGAGCGCGACTTTTGCTTGGGCCATCAACTGATTGAGACCGAATTGCAGTCAGCAACTGAGGCGCTGGTTGAGTTGCGTGATGTCGCCGAGGCGGATGCGGCTCAATGTCTTTCGCGATGTCTCGAGCGCCTTGAGTCGGCAAATTGTGTGCTGACACGCTTTGATCAGCATATGTCGCCGGACCTGTTTGGCCAGTTTCGCGTGTTCTACGAAAAAAATCCTTACAAAAATACACTTGGCCCAAGCGGCCGTTTCTCAGCCCGCGTTGTGGCAGTCTCGGTGCTGCTGATCGGCGAAGAGCTGTTCCGCCAAAGACTCCAATTTTATAGGGACGTATATCGGCTGTCCAAATATTACCCGCAGGGATATATTCGCGAGGTATTCCGTTGGCTGTCGCCAGACAAGGAGAGCGCCTGGCTCCAGCCAGATTGGCTAGAGGGGAAAATAAACTTTCCTAGGTCTGCAACCATTTCGCCCGTGACGGAGCATACTCACGGCGAAATCGGAGAGTTGCGCGCGTCTTGCGTTTGTGCGTGGGACCGGTTTACGCGGATGCACCGTGGTGCGGCTTTAAAATACACGGTTGGGCCAGGCCGATCACTTGTCGGCATTGAGGCGTCGGAAACTGTCGAGGCTGTCCTTTCTCAGCGGTTGTTGACTCCAGCGCGTCCGTAAGCCGGACGCTGTATTGTCCTGGCAGACGCAGAGGGTGCCGCAGTTAAGGGCCTCCGTGCTATTCGGAAGGTGATTGGTCAATGTTCCAGGACGAAGTGGTCGTTCGTCGCTTCGAATCAGCCGATACCGATGACGTGTGGCATCTGCATAGAACCGCATCGGAGGATGTTGGTGTGTGTGGCCCGGAAGGTGGATGGGAGGATGATTTACGCAATATCGGGAAGGTCTACATTGCATCAGGCGGTGACTTCATAGTGGCGCATATTGGTTCCCGTCTCGTTGCCATGGGCGGGCTGAGACCCATCGATGATGACGTCGCAGAGTTGAAGCGTATGCGGGTTGATCCCGCGCTTCAGCGACGGGGACTTGGAAAAAGGATACTCGGCGCATTGGAGGCGCGAGCCGTTGTGCTGCAATTCAAGTCGATCGTGCTCGACACGACAACGATCCAAATCGGGGCGCAAAGACTTTATGAGAGCTCTGGCTATGTTCGACGCAAGCAAGGGATGCGACACGGATATGCGGTGATCTTTTACGACAAGCGGCTCACAGGCCAGGATGATCCTTCCGGATGACCAAACAAGGATTGGAGGCGGCGTAATCCTCTAGCGCTGCAGATGGCGCTACAAAGCAGATCCGCCAATCGAGGCACTCGAGTGAATGGATGGACAACTGGAATAGCCTCGGCTGCCGTAGCTGTCTCCCAACGTTCCCATTGCTGAGGTCGTGCGAAAAGGGCCGAGGATTAGACCCACTTCATGGAAAAACTGGTTGCGCGGGAAGCCCGAGCAGGAGCCGGCCCGCGCTCTGCAGCGTTCCCTCGCTGAAAAAGGCGTGCTGGGCTACCACAAAGCTGTCGCACATCGCCCGCGCTAGATTGTGCGTGGCGTAGACTGATCTGGCTCCGGCAAGACCGCAGGCGATCTTGGCGACTTCGGCGCTGCATCGTGCGGCATTCGTCGCAGCGAGCCGCATCAGCATCACCGTGGTCGGATTTGCCGGGCCATTGAGCGCTTCGTTCCACAGCTCTTCGGTGGCCTCATAGAAGAAGGAACGGGCGGAGCGCAGCATGGCCTCGGCTCTGGCGATCTCCAGCTGGATGTAGCCGCGCTCGGCCATAGCGGGTGCTCTAGTGATCGAGGGGCCGCTCCCGGCCATCGCGATGACATCGTCCAGCGCGGAGCGAGCAATGCCGATGCCGACGATGGCAAGCACCTGCGCGGCGAATGCCACGGACGGATAGCGGTAGATCGCTGCGTCGAGCGACGCCGGGCCACCACGGATCAGGGTCCATTCCTCGGGCACTATGACATCCCTGACCACGAGTTCGTGGCTGCCGGTGCCTTGCAGTCCGATCACGTCCCAATTGGAGCGGATTGTCACTTTGTCAGCCGGCATCACGGCAACACGCGGAAGGGCCACCGTTGCGTCGCCTTCCACCGTGATGCCGACCCCGATCAGGTCCGCGCCGGGCGATCCGCTGCCGAACGGCCACACCCCGTTGACGATAAAGCCGTCGGTGCCGCGCTGGGCCGGCTGCAGCGGGAAAAGCCCGCCTGCGTAGACCACGTCGGGTCCATTCGCATATATCTTGCGAAGCGTCTCAATGGGGAGCGCGGCGAGATAGCAAGCCGCACCGCCGAAGCTTGCCACCCAACCTGCGGAGCCGTCCGCCGCGGAAATGCGCTCGATCACGCGGCAAAACTCCGCCGGCGTTCGCTCCTCGCCGCCGAAACACTTGGCGACCATTGCTCGATAGACGCCAAGCCGCTTGAAGCCGTGGATGATGTCGTCTGGGATCTTCTGCGCGGTGACGAACTCAGACCGACGCGCCCGGATCTAGGCGAGCAGGCTCGACAGAGTTATCCCGCCTGACGTGCTTGTCGTCGCACGCTTATCCGGCTCTTTCTCCTGGCCGCTCATAACGGCACTCCGCCTGCTAGACCCTTTCCGAGAAAACGTTTCGCGTTGTTGGCGAGCATAAAAATCTTGTGCCAAGCCGTTGCCGAGCCGATTCGTGCGCGTCACGCCTTCACGTAGCCTCAGCGCAGTCTATGTGCCGCCTCATGAAGACAATTAGGGAGCCAGACTCCTTTGGTGTCCTCCGGACCCGGCGGAATGGCATGCCGCACTCGATTTGACCGTGGGCAACATTAACCAGTCAACGATCCGGCCTAAATCGAATTTCCTTACATTCCTATCCCCACCTGGGCCTATGTATGCATTTCCGTTTCCTCGATTGGTGCTAGTTCATGAAGTCAGGATCAGTCCGCTCCAGCATCCGTCTGAACGCAGCCCATTCGATATCAGCCATCCCCTGCACTTCGATGCTGTCGTAAAGACTGGCGTATTGCTGGGCGGTGTGACGGGCGACTCCTTCGGTGACAGGCGCAATTGCGGCGCCCGTAGCCTGGATCGCCAGCTGCGCGCGGCAGGACCGCTCGAGATTGTGCATCAATTTGAAGGCCTCGGCGACCGAGCGTCCGCAGGTCACCATGCCGTGGTTGCGCAACACCATCACGAACTTGTCGCCGAGATCGGCGACCAGACGAGCGCGCTCATCGAGATCGAGCGCGACTCCTTCGTAATCATGATAGGCGACACGTTCGGCGAACTGCAATGACCATTGATTGAGCGGCAACAGACCCTCCTTCAGCGATGAGACTGCAACGCCCGCGATCGTGTGGGTGTGCAGCACGCAAATCGCATTTTTGCGCGCTGAGTGGATCGCGCTATGAATGGTGAAGCCGGCCGGATTGATGCCGAGCCGGAGGGGATCGTCGACAATGTTGCCCTCGACATCGACCGTGACAAGGTTGGAGGCGGTCACCTCGTCGAAGCGCAAGCCGAACGGATTGATCAAAAACCGATCAGGAGCGTCGGGAAGGCTGGCCGAGATGTGGGTGTAGATGCCGTCATCGAGCCCGAGCCGGTGTACCAGCCGATAGGCTGCGGCCAGGTCAATCCGTCTCTCCTGCACTACGTCCTTGATGGCGGACAACGGCGCGTCTCTTGTCATGGCTTCTCAAGGCTTTCCGTTGTGACGATAGGACCAGATCAATGGATTCCTCGGCCGATGAGTGTTCGATCGCCCCGATCGTACGAATACTTGGCCGTGTTATAGCAACCGACGTGCCAGCAAAGATGTTGTGCGAGCCTTGCTTGAACTGAGCAAAGATCATGTGATTCGTGCCGCGTCGACAGAATGCTCGTGGCTCAGTGTCTGGTTCCGGACATAAACGTCGGTGAGCTGAACACCACAGCGCGGATGTTGACTGATAACGTCGCCTCTCAGACCGAACTCGAACGTCCGTTCGAGAATGATGTCTCCAACTGCGATCCGGACTTCAGACATGTCGCTGCACTGCGCAACTGAAGCAATGGAGTAGAACGTAGCCTTCCGGATCAGATCATCGTTCTCGTGTTGAGCGGGGACAGCGTCTCTGTTGTCCCGGGGCGATCGGATATCTGATGTCCTGGGCCTAAGCCCTCTCCCGCTTCTTGCGCTTCGTTCGGACCGGCTTTCGACCCTTAGGTAGCGTCTTGGGGGGCGCGGCTCCTTTGGGTGGCTGAACAAAGAACTCCGATAGTTCAACATCTAGCGTTTCGGCCAGTCGATCGAGCAGATCAATCGTCGGGTTCTCCGATTGTCGCTCAAGGCCGCCCATGTATGAGCGATCGATCCCGGCATCGTATGCCAATTGCTCTTGCGGAATGCCGCGATCAACGCGTATCCGGCGGACATTCCAGGCAACAAGCGCACGAGCTTTCATGCGCAAAAGCAGCCATTGGGCGGGCCATCAAACCACTGGCTATAACCGACCTATTTCGTTAGATTGCTCGATGAGACAGGCATAGGCTCCAACGGCTGCCGTACACCCATATGAAAGAACCGCCAGTAGATCCCGATGTCGCCGATGTGGCGCCGAACGAGACAGCGCTGACAGCCTATGACGAACAGCATGTCGTCACGTACATTCGCCTTCTGCAGGCGCAGGGTGAGGGGGCGGACTGGCGGGAAGTAGCTCGAATCGTCTTGCATATCGATCCGGAGCGGGAGCCGGACCGTGCGCGCAACGCATACCAAAGTCATCTTGCGCGCGCCAAATGGGTGACCGAGCAGGGACGCCTCTTACGAGGCACCGGATTGAGATCGTAAGCCGGAGGGAGCGACCATCCCGCCTTTCCCAACCACACATGGCGGCTGCTGTCCTAATTAGGACACCCGCAATTTGAAATTAGGACAGGAACGCAGGAACATTCCTGGACTTGCCAAGTTTTCCCGATGCCCTTCCCCAAGGGCAACCCCGATCGGCCCCGGCTCCTCGCCCCCTTGCGAGCTGGGGCCTCTTTTTTGGATCAGATCCTGTGCCCGCATTTTGTTACCCCGCAGAGGGGAATTAGGACGCTAGGAAATTTACGGGCGGAGAAGCAAAAACGCCGCCCGCTTAAATGGCGCGCGAGCGGCGGCTTCCAGCCCCGGGAGGGAGATTGTAAAATCCCGATACCGGTGTGTCTGCAGGTGTCGTGCCAAGGTTCAATGCCCCGCGGCGAGACACTCGCGGAGGGAATTAGGACAGTGCCCATACTGCGCGAGAATTCCAAAGTTGATTGCTATGGATGTCCGTATTTTTACCCTCAGTTGAGGATCGCAGTGTCCTAATTCGTTAGGAACACCGAGCAAAGTCGGCGCTTAGTCGGCATGCCACGCTATTATTTCGACCTGAGAGACGGCGACTATCTGGCCCCGGATGAAGAGGGGGTTGACCTTCCCGATCTGGTCGCCGTGCAAAACGAGACCGCCCGCGCGATTGCGGATTTGGCACGAGACACCGTCCGAACGAGCCGCTCATTCGGAGCGGCGCGCGGCTTGGTAATTGAGGCTCGGGACGAGAACGGCCCCGTGATGCGAGCTCGATTCCAGTTCGATATCGAGCGCTTGCAGTAAGGCGCCCCTCAGTTGGCGGCCTCTCGCCACCCCCTCCAAAACATCCTCCTCGGTACTCCAACTGGCTCCGTAGCCCCCCAACGCAGCCCTTTCCAGCGAGTTTGGATTGACGACGTAGACAAGTTTTTCCGTCTCAGTACCCAACGGAGGGGGTGGCAAGCAGCCGCCAATTTTTCCCATCATCGCAGGAGTATTGGCGCGCCTCCCTAAGTCGGGCGAGATCTGGCCAGTTGCGGAGCGCAAGCCATGGCTACAGCTGCTAGAGGCAGCTTTCGGCTGATTTATAAGGATGCTCCTACCTCTCAAGTACGGCCTGAGCCAGTCGATAGTGGTCTCTTGGAAGCTGCAAGCAAGATGCCGTGGAGCGACGATCAGAAATGAAAGAGGCCGCCCACTGAGACGGCCTTAATCTCGAATGCCCTTAATTGATGGCTGAATCGTCAGACGATAAGCAATCATCGTGCTTCCATCGAACCTCTCCAAGAGCTCGCCACATGCCGAGCAATGATACTCGCCCTCGGTGCCGCGCTGCGTCGGAAGTTCAAGCTCTAGGCGCCGGAAGCCAGCCCGGCACTCCGAACACGTTACGTCACCCTTTTTCATACGCCACCCGTGAAATCAGAGAGGCACCTTTAGCACAGGATGGCGCGGAACTTAGGGTATACGGAGGTTTATTCGGATGGGCAGCCCCATCGACTGAATCCAAATCAGGACGCTGCGAAATTCAGCTTAGGACACTGAGGGTTAAATACGGACAGTACCCCATGGCGGACAGGAACGGGACGCGAACGGCGTCATTGCGATCGAAGCGGCGCGACAGCATGACGGCCTTGCCGGCCACCTCGATCAGTTCGTGTTGCGGGGGGCGATGCCAGCCTTGCTGGCGGGCCGCAGCGCAATCTCCTCCCAGGTCTCAATACTGTAGTCGCGAGTTTCCTTTGGAAACTTGGCGATCGAGAGACTGCCGTGTTGGTCGATGACCGAGGTCTTCGGCCGCCCGCCACCGAGGGAGCAGCCGGGCGCGAAGATGAGCTGGAGATCTTCGTCCGTTTCCTCGTCGCGGAGAATGCGCTCGGTGATCTGCAGCCTCGAAGTCAGCCATCGCGTGAGGCTCCGGCCTTGCGTTTGAGATGGACGTGCCTGGGCAGTTCGGCTCTGGCGAGCGCTTGGCCGACGCTGTCGTTGCTGATGTCGGCGATATTGATCAGGCCGTCGAGTAGGCCGAGCGCCTGGAGAACGCCGGCATAGATGCCGATGCTGACGTTGGTGTCGCCGCCTTCGACTCTCTGCAGCGTCGAGCGGGACGTGAAGGCGCGCTCGGCGACGACGGCCATCGGCAGCCGCCGACGCCGCTGGGCGTCATGGATGTCCGCGCCGAGCTTGCGCAGGGCCCGCCGAACGCCGGCAGGGGGATTGTGGGGGGTAGGCATTTGCGCCCTTCATGCTACATATCCGGCGAATATGTAGCACGAAGATTACAAATTTGCTGGGCCCAGCAGGGTCGGTACCTCCGTGTGGGGACGGCTAAGCGTTTCTCCGAAACTGATGCAGGTCTATCGCGATGGCAATCTGACCCTTGAACATCGTCAAAGCCGTTTTGGACGAAAAACGTCGCAAGCCGGAAAGCATTTTTGATTTCGTGCAGGCCACTACCGCATTTGCCCGCGGCAGGGCTCATCAGGATACGCGCCTCGAACTGGAGAGCAAAGCAAGCGCTTGATGGAACGGCCCATTTGATGACGTAAGTGGCGCGGTCGGGAACGTTCGCGCGGCCTCGCTTCCAAGGCCCTATGCATCGCCGCCAATCCCGCGAGCCGGATCGGCGGCGGCGACGCGTATCCACGTCCGGCGCGCTCGTCGGGCCTCCAGCCCGGCTGTCGCGAGAGTCATGGGTTACGATGACTTAAAATGATTTCGCCGACCTGATCATTTCCGTTTAGACGGCTTTGATCGGTCGCTTCGCGCGTCTTCGTCAGGAACTACCAATTCAACGTGGCTGACGCCTAACGTGCTGGCGAGCTCAAAAAGGGTTACGACAGTTGGGTTACGACGGCCGCGCTCCAGGTCACTGATATATTGCTGAGTGAAGCCGGACATTTCGGCGAATTTCTCCTGCGTGAAGCGCTTCTGCTTCCGCAGTCTTGCGAAATTCCGGCCGACCAGCTTGCGCATGTCCATCAGCGCAAGTTGCGTCTTTACATACTATGAGGTTTATCTCCTATAGTATGTATTTCGAGCGGCTCGCTGGTCGGCTAAGTCCCAATGGGGCTAAAATGAGACGTCGGGACAATCTCTGCTGCTAGGGAGATTAGAATCATTCGCTGTTTGTTGGGGTGGTCATGACAAAACCGCAGCTAGATCCTGACGTCGCGGATGTCGCGCCGAACGAGCTGGCGCTGACCGCCTATGACGAACAGCATGTTGTCACGTACATTCGCCTTTTGCAGGCGGAGGGTCAGGGAGCGGACTGGCGGGAGGTGGCTCGTATCGTCCTCCATATCGATCCGGAGCGAGAGCCGGACCGTGCGCTGAACGCATACCAGAGTCATCTTGCGCGCGCCAAATGGGTGACCGAGGAGGGGCGCCTCTTACGCGGCGCCGGCTCAAAATAGACAAAAATTGCTGACGGGAGGCTTGCAGCCAAAGCTATTTTCTCGCGCTAACCGGCGGTCATTCTCATGCACCACGTGGTGCCAAACTAAGGGCTTCCTACAACCGCTTCGTTCATAACTATTGCGCCGCAATCCTTGTTGGCTGCGTGCAATGGGACGGAAGCAATGCCTGAATTCGACTGGCGATCGCCGGATTCGTTCAAGAGCCTGGAGAATGCTGAGATCACCCACATCGCCTGGGAAGGCCTTCGTATGAACGTGGACTATCAACGCGACTACGAAGCGATGATTGCGAATAGCCCAGATGGCGAAGTGAGCGAGGAATTCAGGAGGAGGTGGGGTATCTGCTTTCGCCCATGACCCGCAAAGGTCCTCCAAAGAACAGGTCATCTTTTGGACACCTGAGGTTCTAGCGTCCGTTGTCCCCGTGACAACCGCGCCGGCTGCTTCTCACAAATTCCCGTGTCACCCACCGCTCGACTTTACCGCCGGACAGGTATGCCACGCCGCCGATGGTTGGCATGCGGTGCTGCGCATCGGCTCGGTTGAACATCGCATCTGGTCGAAACAGCCGCTGACCGCAGGCGCCCACTATGCAGCCGAGTTACCGCTCGACAGCAGTTTCGAGGCGCGGGCGCACGCGGCCACGCGGCTATGGCGCGCGATGAATGGGCGCGCGCCAGGACCTGCCTTCCACCGCCTATCGAAACAGCGGCGCGAAAGATTATGCGCAGCCCTTCGCGCGGCCGCCGCGCATTTCGCCGGTGCGACCTATCGCAGCATCGCAGAGGCTCTGTTCGGCCAAAAGCGCATCCCCGATCGTGCCTGGAAAACAGACCATCTGCGCAGCCGAATCATCCGCCTCGTAAAAAGCGGTCTGGCGTTCGTTCGCGGGGGCTATCGCAAACTTCTGGGACCGAAGCGCAGGGACGAGTAGCGCCGTCCCAGGGGGGCCGAAAATCACCCCCTCAATATTCGGCATCCCCCTCCGAGATCCTGCTCCTCCATGATGGCCGCACACACGCCGATGCCGCCACCCGCGGTGCGTTGCCACCTTGGAGTTCTCAAATGCCCGATCCAATGGCCGGTCTTCCCCCGCGCTTCCTGCGCACACCTGAGGCCGCGCGCTATCTTGGCCTGTCTGGTCGCACGCTCGAGAAGCACCGCACGTACGGTACCGGACCGACCTATCGGAAGATCGGTGGACGTGTCGTCTACGCCGTCGATGACCTGAAAGCGTGGGCCGATCTCGGCGCCAAGACGTCGACGTCTGACCCCGGGAAGGGGACCGTGCTGCCGGCCAAGAAGCATCCGGTTCTGCGCCCCTATGCGGGCCAGGAACGTCGCTGATCCCCGTTTGAGAGCGATGGTCATGCGACGCAAACACGGTTCCGAGCGCAACCAGCTTGAACTCTTCCGGGCACTCCCCGGTGATCTTGCGCCTCGCGACGCGCAGGATCTGATGGCTTATCCGTTCTTTTCGCTGGCAAAGACTAAGCGGATCGTACCGATCGATTTCCGCGCGGGTGCAATCGAAATTCGTGTTGAAGCCGTGCCGGAACACGGCATGGCGACCATCTGGGATGCAGACGTTCTGATCTGGGCCGCGTCACAGATCGTCGAGGCGCGAGACGCAGGGCTGAAGACCTCGCGGCTGATGGCTGCAACCCCATACGAGATTCTGACGTTCGTCGGCCGCAGCACCAGCGCACGTGACTACGATCGGCTGAAGGCTGGCCTCGACAGGTTGCAATCAACGACCGTGTTGACGTCGATCCGCCAGCTGGCAGAACGGCGGCGGCATCGCTTCTCCTGGATCAACGAGTGGAAGGAGACGGCCGATGCAAATGGTCGTCCATTTGGCCTCGAGCTGATCCTGCCGGATTGGTTCTACGCGGGCGTCATTGATGACGCGCTCGTGCTCACAATCGATCGCGCGTATTTCGATCTGACGGGCGGACTTGAGCGCTGGCTCTACCGGCTCGTGCGCAAGCACGGTGGTCGTCAGGACGGCGGCTGGAGCTTTGACCTTGTGCACCTGCATGCCAAGTCCGGCATCCTCTCTCCGCTCAAGCACTTTGCGTACGACGTACGTCAGATTGTCCAGCGCCAGACATTGCCCGGCTATCAGCTCGCGCTCACGCGCGATCCGAACGGCACCGAGCGGCTGAACTTCGCGCCGCGACCTGTCGATCCCTTAACGGCACGCCTGCGCCGTCGCGGTCTCGTCTCAAATTCGGAGGACAACCTGTGAATCAGCTCGTGCTATCGGGGACCGCAACCCTCGTGCTATCGGGGACCCGATCCTCGTGCTATCGGGGACCGGAATCGAGCTTAAGAGCTTGTTTCTTCGCGATTTCCAGCTGCTCTAACTTTACTAACCAGAAATCCTTCGGATTTCTTCTAACGGACCGAGCTGGAAACCGCATCGCAGGCTACTGGCAACCGCGGGCAGTCAATCCTCCTTGTCGGCAGAAGCCGCACAGGCGCTTCACCGTCGCCAATGCTTACGGCTCCCCATTCGCCTCTCCGGGAGCGGCAGCATGAGCGATCTCACCGAAGTGGAAGTGCTGTGGCTCGAGAAGCGCATCGAAAACCGCATTCGGTTTGGTCGCATCGTCAAAGAACGGAAGCTTGATCGCCACCGGCGCGTCCTGTCATTCGCGCCAGGCAGCATCTTTGCCTTTGTCCGTTGGACCTCTAACGACTTTGGCACGATCATTTCGCGGATCGACATCCTGCGCGCGGTCGCGCCTGGACAGCGCTGCTCGACCGTCCCTTATGTGACACCCGGCGGAGAGATTCTGCTGCGTCTGTCCGGCTGGCCGAAGGTCGAGCGCGTGCTGCAAATGACCGATGCCGTTGAGGCACTCGGCATCGATCCCGCCGACGTCGCGCCTGATCATTGGCATCACGTTCATAACCGTTTGTCCGTCAACGAAAACCCGCGCCCGTATACGAAAGCGCGCCATCAGGCCTGGCTTCACCGTCACAGGGTAATGCGATGACGGGACGCCTGAAGACGCTGGCCGGGACGTTCGGGGTCGCTGCTGCGCTGGTCGCGACGATCGTCCTGGAGCCGCTTCCGGTTTATATCTGGAACGCATCCGCGAGCGTGCCGATCGGTCTCTATCGGCTCCGACCGGCGAACCAATTCCAAGTCACTGAATTGGTCGCCGTGCAGCCGCCGGAGCCGCTCGCGACCTTCCTCGATTTGAACGGCTATTTGCCCATTGGCGTCCCCATGCTGAAGCGCGTGCTCGCCTTGCCGGGGCAGACGGTCTGTAGAATCGGGCTCACGATTTCGGTCGATGACATTGCAATGGGCGAGGCGCGGAATCGCGACGGACGCGGCCGGCCGCTGCCGAAGTGGCAGGGCTGCCGCGTCGTCGGAGACGGCGAGCTCTTTCTCATGAACTGGCAGTCTCTCGACTCTCTTGATGGCCGATATTTTGGATTCTTGCCGGCGTCGGCAGTGATCGGCCGTGCGCTGCCCGTGTGGACGTGGGAGGAGTGATCGTGCGTGTTCCGCGCTCTTACCCGGCCATTCCTCTGTTCGATCGATCGCGGGACCATTCCTCCGTCCCGACCAACGCTTCCAGGTCCGACGCGCGCCGCGGCGGTCCAGGGCGGCCGCATGGCCGGCGCGAAGCGGCTTTACCCTGGACGGGCGCGAGCACGACGGCATGCTTGGCTCGGTCGGGCGTGCGTACTTGGGCTGTCGTGTCGCTGCTGTTTATTTTCGCTGCGTCGGAAGGTGGTGCTCTAGCGGAGAGCGGGTCGGCGTCGGTTCAAGCGGTTACTCGGGCAAGCAACCCGTTTTCTGCTTTCGTCGACGAAGCCTCGAGGCGATTTGCAATTCCAATGAACTGGATCGGTTCGGTCATCAGCATCGAAAGCGCTGGAGACGTGCACGCCAGATCGCCAAAAGGCGCAATGGGCCTGATGCAGATCATGCCGGCGACTTGGGCGGAACTTCGCGCGCGCTACAATCTCGGGAACGACCCCTACGACCCGCACGACAACATCCTGGCCGGCACGGCTTACTTGCGCGAACTGCTCGATCGGTATGGCTCGCCTGGCGTGTTTGCCGCGTACAACGCGGGGCCATGCCGCTATGAAGAGCATCTCGCAGGCGGCTCTCTGCCAGACGAGACGCGAGCATACGTCGCAAAGCTGTCAAACCTGCTTGCCATCGAACTGCCGCCGAGGTGGACGTCCAGCGGACAGTCATCAGCAGCTGCGACGCTATTCGTTAGGCGATCCGATCTCATAAGAACGCGCGATCGGTTGCTGGCGCTCATGCCGTCAAGCGGTGCCACGACCGCAATCTCAGCTTCCGATGTTTCGCCCATGGTCCCCCGGCCTGTTGGCGTGTTCGTCCCTCGATCGGATTCGGGAGTATCGCAATGACCAAGTGTGCGGGTTCGCAAGCTGATGGCGTATGGGCGATGCCTTCGGCCCGCGCTCTACTCGTCGCTTCGCTCCTCACCGAGCCACCCTTCGGGTGTCTCGGCCCTTCGGGTAACGATCGCTATCGCAAGCGCGCGGAAGCAGTGGGGGCTTCGCGAGTTGGCTGCCAAGTCGCGGCGACTCTTTCGGGAACCGGCAGCCGGGAGACAACGAGACAACGACGGCAGGACGGCGAGATAAAAGGGGCTCGCCTGTCGGACCGCAAGCCATTGACATGGCTTGGGTCCTGGCGTGCCGGTCGGTCGGGGCGCGTGCCGCGCCGTGCGTTTTCATGAATGCAATCAATAGCAATGTCGGCACTGTAGCTGCTTTTGATGGCCCGGAGGCCTGGCAGTGAGCAATGGCGACAGCGATCTTCGGATTCGGCCCGGGCGCATACGCAGCACCCGGGCTCCCAAGCCGAAGAGCTTCATCAATCAGGTGCTGCGGGCCGCGAAGAAAGCCGGACACTCCTCGGCTCACGTTGCGGCCAAGCATTCTTCCGCGGGCTATGGGCACTCGACGTTTGGCCGCGGCCGGCTCGCTTTTGGCCGCAGCCGCCTGTTCAGCCCGACACGGCGCGTCGTGGTGAAGGCGCGCATCGTGCGTCACAAGGGACGTTCATTCCGCTCGGCGGCGCTGACCGCTCATCTTTCATACCTGAAGCGCGACGGGGTGACCCGGAGCGGCGAGCGGGCCGAGATGTTCGATGCCGGCAGCGATCGTGCCGATGGTGCGGCTTTCGCCGAGCGGTGTCAGGATGATCGCCATCATTTCCGGTTCATCGTCTCGCCCGAGGACGCCGGCGACATGACTGACCTCAGGGCCTTCACCCGCGACCTCGCCAAACAGATGGAGACCGATCTTGGCACGCGGCTCGATTGGGTGGCCATCGATCACTGGAACACGGACAATCCTCACGTCCATCTTCTCGTTCGGGGCGTCGATAAGGAAGGAGCCGATCTCGTGATCTCGCGCGACTACATCAGTCGGGGTCTGCGCTCACGCGCCGAAGAGCTGGCTGCTATCGAGCTGGGTCCGAAACCGGAGCATGAGATTCGAAGTGCACTGGAGAGGGAAGTCACCGCAGAGCGATGGACGCGGCTCGATCGGGAGATTCGGCTGTCAGCCGACGAAACCGGCTATGTCGATCTTCGCCCTGAGAATCCGCGCAGCTCCGATCCCGAAATCCGGCGCCTGATGGTCGGCCGCCTTCAGCATCTGGAGAAGATGGGCCTTGCTGCGTCAGCTGCGCCAGGGGAGTGGATGGTCGGGCTCGAGGCTGAACGTAATCTCCGCGACCTCGGCATGCGCGGCGACATCATCAAGAGTATGCATCGCGCCTTTACCGAGCGTGGGGAGGCGCGCGGCGTGTCCGACTACGTTATCGAAGGTGAACAGCCAAGCTCCCAGATTATCGGGCGCCTGGTCGATCGAGGATTGCATGACGAGCTCACCGGCGAGGCCTACGCCCTGATCGACGGAACAGACGGTCGCGCGCACCACGTCCGGTTCCGTGGTATCGAAGCTTTCGAACATGCGCCATCCGTCGACGGTATTGTCGAGGTCCGGCGCTTCGGTCCGGCCGATGATCCGCGCCCGACATTGGTCCTTGCGGCCCGTTCTGATCTCGATCTTGGTGAGCAGGTCACCGCGAAAGGCGCCACCTGGCTCGACCACCGGCTGGTTGAATCCAACCCCATGCCTCTCGCCATGGGCGGCTTTGGTCGCCAGACGCGCGAGGCTCTCCAAGCTCGCGCTGAGCATCTGGTTCGGGAAGGTCTGGCGCTACGGCAGGGCCAGCGCATCACCTTCCAGCGTGATCTCCTGAACACGTTGCGTCGACGCGAGCTGGACGAGGTGACAGCAAGAATCTCGGCTGAGACCGGCCTGCCTCACGTGAAGGGCGCCACCGGCGAGCACGTGGCGGGCACGTATCGTCAGCGCTTGACGCTCGCCTCGGGGCGTTTTGCCATGATCGACGACGGGCTCGGATTTCAGCTGGTGCCCTGGTCGCGCGAGCTCGAGAAACGGTTAGGCCAGCACGTTGCCGGCACCGCGAAGGAGGGTGGCGGGATCGAATGGAGCTTCGGTCGGAAGCGCGACCTCGGCCTGTAGCTATCTTGTCACCAGCCACCGCGAGGCTGATTGCGGTTTGCAGCCACCTCAAGAGCACGGACCAGCCTGGCTGGTGATCTCCTATGGTTTCAACGCGGCGCCCTTTGAGGCTATTCGAAAAACGCGGCTCCGTCTGCTGGAGGAGCGTTACCGCTGGACGCTCGACCCGATCCGCAAGCCAACGATTCCGTGTTGATGAAGCGAGCACAATCTGCGGCGCTTCACTCGCGACTGAGGTGATGACGTGAGGTCGCTCCATGCATCCACGTCCGCGTTGATCAGGGGGCGGCTCCGTGGTGGCATCAAATGTTAGCGAAGCGTCTCAATGACGCGTTTCGCGCGGCCTTGCGTCGCGCCGCTATAAACACCAATCGTGGCCCGCCGCAGCTCTCGGCAACGAGCCATTGCCTCCTCAATGTGCACTGGGGGCAACCCCCGTCGCGGCAGCTTCCATCCACGAATCCCTCGACATAGGCGTGGCTGTTCGGCCAAGGAATTCTTCCGAGCCTCGTCAGCTTATCGACAGCCAAGCCTCATAAACGTCAGCACGCATCTGTTCACACTAAGGAGGTCTGCTTGATCTCTCCTTGATCTGGTCGCGGATAATGGAATGGATTCCTCTACAATATCAAACGAGTCAGCGACCCGTGCGGCCGTACTGTGCCCGACTGCAACTGCCCGGCGAAGGAATGCGCATTGTGTTCGGCAGTCTGGTGGCCATCCGCTTCCTGATCACCCGCAACATCATTCGACGGTAATCACCATCCACGCTGACAGTATCGCTTCAAAAAAATGCGCTGTTCCGGCGCATTTTTTCCTGATTTGGCGAAAGAGGCGACATTAATGGACGCGGGGCGGACCCAACGGGACATTGGCATCACTCCCGAAACTTCCGAGCGAGCCCATCGGCAAGGTTGCCTGTGCGGCCTCACCCGGGCCGCGACGGAGTGGATCGGAGCATTGACCAGAGCGCGGGCCCCCGCCGCCGGAGAGCCGTCGTCGGACCAACTCCTGGAGGGCTGGGCTGCCGAAGCGGGCCAGGGCGAACACGAAGACCGGCAAGAGGCAGTCAGACGAATGAGAGCTTTGCAGGAGGCGGCAGCCAATGGGGGCGTGCCGCAGTCGCTGGAGATTTCGTTGCTGTCTTTGACTAGCTTGCCCGCTGTGCTCCCCACCGGACTCTGTCTCCGGGGTCTACACGTCGGATACAATCGGCTGGACAGTCTGCCCGATAACCTTCCGGCGACGCTTCGAGAGCTCAACGCTAACGGCAACCGGCTGACCAGTTTGCCCAACTCACTTCCGCCAACGCTTCGGGAGCTCGACGCCAGCGACAACCGTCTTAGCAGCTTGCCCGACCTCCCGGCCGGGATTCGGCGCCTGAACGTCGATGACAATCAGCTGGACAGCCTGCCCGATAACCTTCCGGGGACGCTTGAAGAGCTCAACGCCCGCAGCAACCGGCTGAGTAGTTTGCCCGAGACCCTCCCGGCTGGACTCCGGCAGCTCGATGCTGCCCGCAATCGGCTAACCGCGCTGCCCGCCCGCCTCCCAAGCGAGCTCAGTTTCCTTAGCGTCAGCGCTAACGAGCTGACCAGTCTGCCCAACACCTTCCCGGCCGGACTCGTGACTCTCTACGCCGACCACAACCAGCTGACCAGCCTGCCTGAGACGCTGCTGACCCAGTTCCGCTCTGAGGGCACCATTGATCTGGACGAGAATCCGCTGCCCGATCGGGTCCGGACCCATCTGGCGGCAGTCATCAATGCTGCGGATTATGCCGGCCCGCAGGTCTACTTCTCTATGGGCCAAGGAGTGGCGCACGGTCCGGCGCGGCCCCTGGCCGCGGCCGTCGCGGACTGGCTTGACGACGAACCGGCCGCCGTGGCCGCCTGGCAGAGCTTCGCTGCCGAGCCGGGTGCCCAGGAATACTCACGCTTTCTCGACCGGCTGCGGGACACTGTGAGCTATGGCAATGACGTGTTCCGGCAGACGGTAGCAGAGGATCTGCGGCAAACGACGACCAGGCCACGGTTGCGCGAGCAGTACTTTCAGCTGGCCATCGGAGCGAGTGAGAGCTGCGAGGATCGCATCACTTTGACCTGGAACAACATGCAGACCGCACGCCTGAACGCTGATGTGGAGGACGGGGCCTATGACGAGCGGCTTGACGAGCTCCTGCAGCAGGGCCGCGTCATGTTCCGCCTGGACGCGTTGCAGGAGATTGCCCGCAACAAGGTCAGATCGCTCCGCTTCGTCGACGAGATCGAGGTCTATCTCGCCTATCAGGTCAAGCTGCGCGAGCCGCTGCAGCTGGAGCACATCGCTCCGGACATGCGCTTTTTTGCCGTCTCGCACGTCACCGAGCACGACATTGCCGCAGCCGAGGCGTCGGTGCGAAACCAGGAGGCGACGGGACTCGCGGACTATCTGGCGACCCGCTGGCAACCCTGGGAGACGGTGGTGAGCCGCATCGCGCCCCAGGCCTATGCAGCAATGCAGGAGCGGCTCCTCGATGCGATGGGCACGGAGTTCGACAGCCGCCTGGCGCAACGGCTTGCCGAGCATGGCTTGACCGGCGACGCCGATGCCGAGCGGATGCTCGGCGCCCAGATCAGCAAGGAAATCGCCTGCGAGATCAAGGGCGCGCTCATGCATCAGGTGCTCGCAGACCGCGGCCTCGTCCTGTGAAGCGTGCTCTCTAGGAGACGCCGGCGAGGCTCGACCCTGCTCTGGTCGTTGGCGTGCCCCACCTTACGCGGGGTACTCGACTCTACGATGGGCTGCATGAATAGACCTGTCTTGATCCGACTCCGTCGGATTTGCGGCCGGAGAAAGACGACGAAACGGCTCGTGATTCAATGATGGGCCCCCGCCGCGCATCAGCGCCAGGCGCGTCGCCGCCGCGTAAGCGCGTTTATGTGAGAGATGCTCCCCGCACTGGCCTAGCTTTCAACTGCACACAAGTGCATTCACAATTCCACGGTCTCGATCGAAAACTTGCAATGGATGAATCTCTTGTGATTGATTGCTCGGCTTCCTGAAGAGCAGCGAAGTGCTTCACGCGTTCAAACAGCGTAACACCATTTCATTCAGTATACCCGATCGAAGCTGGGATCACGGTGATCGTACCGCGCCAGCATTGGACTGAGCGTGAGATAGTGATTGATCTTGTGATCTTGGGATACCGCAGAGTGCTCCCACCCGCGGGCGAACACAAAGCCCGATCCGGTGCGCCGGAATGCGATTGGGGTCGCTCCCGTTTGCCAACCTGCGCTTTCCTTATCAATGATGCTCTTCCGCTCCCATATGTCCGATCGATGGAGTTGCGTCCTTGTATTGCGTAGGTGTCGCTGGCAGTCATTCTCTCGGTCAGTTCGTTGATGGCTCGCGTCCCTACCTCGAACGGGGCTGATCAGAGGCGACGGACGACCAAGGCCTCGATCGCCTTACCGCAACGGCTGCACCAGCGCCTTTTCCCCTGCCCCGCAGAAGAGGCATCCTCGCGGCAAGAGAAAGAAGCAGCATCGTTGGGCGATCAGTCGATCTTGGACTGCATGATGAACTGGCTGGCGAGGCGTACGCCCTGATCGACGCGATCGACAGTCGCGCGCAACAGCTCCCGTGGAATCGAGGGCGTTCGAACCTGCCCCTTCCGCCGGCAGAATCGTCGAACTCCGATCGTCAATTTTCGAAAGGTCCTCGGGATGTCCGGAACCAAAATCCTCTGGGGGCAGGTGATTGTCGTCGGCCTGATCGTCTTGCTGGCGATCTGGGGAGCGACGGAGTGGACGGCCTGGCGGCTCGCCTATCAGCCGGAGCTAGGGCGACCGTGGTTCGCGTTCTCGGATTTCAAGATTTATTACCCGCCCGTCTTCTTCTGGTGGTGGTTCGTCTACGACGCCTATGCCCCTCAGGTCTTTGTCGAGGGGGCATTCATCGTGGCCTCGGGAACCTTCGTTTCAATCGCGGTCGCGATCGGCATGTCGGTGTGGCGGGCGCGCGAGGCCAAGAATGTCCAGACCTACGGCTCGGCGCGGTGGGCCGATGCGCGGGAGGTGCAGGCGGCCGGACTTTTGGGTGGGGACGGGGTCGTGCTTGGCAGGTTGGCGCAGGATTACCTCCGCCACAACGGACCGGAGCACGTGCTCTGCTTTGCGCCGACCCGGTCCGGCAAGGGCGTTGGCCTTGTTGTTCCTTCCCTCCTGACGTGGCCAGACTCGGCAATCGTGCACGACATCAAGGGCGAGAACTGGCAGCTCACGGCCGGGTTTCGGTCCCGACATGGCCGGGTGTTGCTGTTCGATCCGACCAATCCAAAATCGTCGGCCTACAACCCCCTTCTCGAGGTACGCCGCGGCGAATGGGAGGTTCGGGACGTCCAGAATGTTGCGGACGTGCTGGTCGATCCGGAAGGGTCGCTCGACAAGCGGAATCACTGGGAGAAGACCAGCCACTCGCTGCTTGTTGGTGCCATCCTGCACGTCCTCTATGCAGAACCCGACAAGACGCTCGCCGGGGTCGCGGCCTTTTTGTCGGACCCGAAGCGCCCGATCGAGGTCACGCTGAAGGCAATGATGACAAGCTCGCACCTTGGCGAGCAAGGTCCACATCCGGTTGTCGCCTCAACCGCGCGAGAACTGTTGAACAAGTCGGAAAACGAGCGTTCTGGCGTGCTCTCGACCGCGATGTCGTTTCTTGGACTCTATCGGGATCCGGTGGTGGCGCAGGTGACAAGCCGATGCGACTGGCGGATCTCGGACCTGATTGCCGATGCTCGCCCGACCACGCTCTATCTTGTCGTGCCTCCGTCCGACATCTCCCGGACGAAGCCGCTCATACGTCTCGTGCTCAATCAAATCGGCCGTCGCATCACCGAAGATCTCCAAGCCAAGAACCGCCGCCAGCGTGTCCTGATGATGCTGGACGAGTTCCCGGCCCTGGGACGTCTCGATTTTTTCGAGTCGGCGCTCGCGTTCATGGCCGGATACGGCATCAAGGCCTTCCTGATTGCGCAGTCGTTGAACCAGATCGAGAAGGCCTACGGCCCCAACAATGCGATTTTGGACAATTGCCATGTCCGCGTGAGCTTCGCAACAAATGACGAGCGGACCGCGAGACGCGTTTCGGACGCGCTTGGGACTGCGACCGAGATGCGAGCCATGAAGAACTATGCCGGTCATCGGCTGAACCCGTGGCTTGGCCATCTGATGGTCTCGCGGCAGGAGACCGCACGCGCCTTGCTCACACCCGGCGAGGTGATGCAGCTTCCTCCCGCCGACGAAATCGTCATGGTGGCCGGGACGGCGCCGATCCGAGCCAAGAAGGTGCGCTACTACGAAGACAGACGCTTTGCCCAGCGCATTCTCTCACCGCCAGATCCGGCCAGACTGGGGCGGTCTTCCCGGGAAGATAGTTGGTCCAGCCTCAAGCTCCCCGTGCGGAATGATTCAACGGTCCAGACCGGAGGGGCCGAAACCGATGCCGCCAACAGCGGCCTGCGCCGGGAACCCGAGCTTCCTGACCACGTCGCCATCGTCAAAGAGACAACCGACGTGACGCCGATAGAAGAATTTGCCGTGCTCGACGACGACGATGAGGCCGTGCGTCAATCCCGGCTTCTTCGCCAGCAGATGCGGGGCGTAGCCCGCCAGGCGGCGCTTGACCCGAACGACGGCATTGATCTCTGAGGCCCCATGCGCAACCGCATGAACGTGTATTTCCCGCCGGAGCTTCTGAAGGAGATCTCCGACCTTGCCGATCGCAAAAACATCTCGCGATCAGCCATCGTCGAGGCGGCCGTCATCTCGTTTCTGTCGCCGGATGGAGTGGATCGCAAAGAGGCGGCGTTCGCCCGCCGTCTCGACCGGTTGTCCCGGCAAGTGCAGCGACTTGAGCGGGATGTCGGGCTAACGGCCGAGACGTTGGCCCTGTTTGTTCGGTTTTGGCTGACGATCACGCCTCCCTTGCCGAACGAAGCCCAGGCCGCCGCTCAGATCAAAGGACGTGAGCGCTTTGAAGGCTTCGTCGAGACATTGGGCCGCCGCCTGCAAAAGGGCCAAAGCTTCTTGCGGGAGATTCCGGACGATATCGTTCGTGGCGCGCCCGAGGAGTCCACCAACTGATTGCGCCACCCTTGCTGCCTGCTCCGGCCTTTCTCTTTCTACGCTAGGCTACGACGAAGATGATCGCTTGGTTGCAGGAAGGTCGTTGGTGGTTTTTCTAATCGTCCCCATCCGAGGGCGCTGTTTTAGCCCTCGATCGGTGGGGGCAGGCAGTGGCAATCCATTCTCTTCAGTCGGAGGCGATCTCGCGCGGCGCGCGGATGCTCCGCAGCGCGCTGGGGCTCGCCATCGCGCGCTACCTCGAAGATGATGCGATCGCCGAGGTGATGCTGAACCCTGACGGCCGATTGTGGGTCGACCGGCTCTCCAGCGGATTGACAGACACAGGTGAACAACTCTCCGCCGCCGATGGCGAGCGCATCATTCGCCTGGTGGCGCATCATGTCGGGGCCGAGGTCCACGCCGCCGCGCCCCGTATTTCTGCCGAACTACCCGAGACCGGAGAGCGGTTTGAAGGCCTGTTGCCGCCTGTCGTCACGGCACCAGCATTCGCCATTCGCAAGCCCGCCGTCGCGGTCTTCACGCTCGACGACTATGCCAGGGTAGGCATCATGACGGCCGATCACGCCGCGGCACTGCGCCAGGCCGTGGCCTCGCGCAAAAACATCCTGGTCGCTGGCGGTACATCAACGGGCAAGACCACGCTCACAAATGCATTGCTTGCTGAGGTCGCGAAGACCAGTGACCGGGTCGTTCTGATCGAGGACACCCGCGAGCTGCAATGCAAGACACCGAATCTGGTTGCGCTGCGTACCAAGGATGGCGTGGTCTCGCTCTCGGATCTCGTGCGCTCCTCACTTCGGCTGCGTCCGGACCGCATTCCCATTGGCGAGGTGCGGGGCGCTGAGGCTCTTGATCTGCTCAAGGCGTGGGGCACCGGTCACCCCGGCGGGATCGGCACCATCCATGCGGGCACTGCGCTCGGCGCTCTACGCCGGCTCGAGCAGCTTATCCAGGAAGCCGTGATGACCGTGCCGCGCGCCCTGATCGCCGAAACCATCAACGTCGTTGCGGTCCTGTCCGGGCGCGGTGCCGAGCGCCGGCTTGCCGAACTCGCGCGCGTCAACGGCCTCGGAGCGGCGGGGGATTACAGCCTTTCACCAGCAGGAGACTTCACATGAGCAACAGAAACATGAGCCATCGAAACCGAGTGCCGCATTGGAGCGTTTCCATCGCGCTACTCGGTGCGGTCCTGTTCATGAGTCCGCCCGCCTGGGCCGCCGGCTCCAACATGCCCTGGGAGCAGCCGCTCAATCAGATCCTGCAGTCGGTTGAAGGACCGGTCGCCAAAATCATCGCAGTCATCATCATCGTCGTCACGGGCCTGACGCTCGCATTCGGCGATAGCTCGGGCGGCTTTCGCAGGCTGATTCAGATCGTGTTCGGGCTTTCGATTGCGTTTGCAGCCTCGAGCTTCTTCTTGTCGTTTTTCTCATTCGGCGGCGGGGTGGTGGTGTGATGGACGAGCCTGTCGCAGGATTTATCGCGCCGGTGCATCGGGCGCTGACGGAGCCGATCCTGATGGGCGGAGCACCCCGGTCGGTCGCCATCGTTAACGGCACGCTCGCCGCAGCCCTTGGGCTCGGACTGCGCTTGTGGATCGCCGGTCTCCTGCTCTGGGCCATTGGTCACGCGGCAGCTGTCTGGGCTGCCAAGCGAGACCCCGCATTCGTCGAAGTGGTGCGCCGTCACCTGCGCGTCCCAGCCCATCTCAACATCTAGAGCTCCCCATGATGAATCTCGCGGAATACCGCCGATCGAGCACGCGGCTTGCCGATTTCCTGCCGTGGGCGGCTCTGGTCGACGCGGGCATCATCCTGAACAAGGACGGCTCGTTTCAGCGAACGGCCAGATTCCGCGGACCGGATCTGGACAGCGCGGTCCCGGCTGAACTCGTGGCCGTGGCCGGTCGTCTCAACAACGCTCTGCGCCGTCTGGGATCCGGCTGGGCCGTCTTCGTGGAGGCGCAGCGCCACTCCGCAGGAGCGTATCCGCCGGACACATTTCCGGACGTTGCATCGGCGCTGGTTGATGCCGAGCGCCGGGCGCAGTTTGAAGAAGAGGGCGCCCATTACGACTCGAGCTATTACCTGACTTTCGTCTACCTGCCGCCGGCGGAGGATGCGGCGAGGGCGGAGCGGCTTCTTTATGAAGGCGGCACTCGCACGCCAAGTGCCGACGCGCGCGAAGTTCTCAGCGGCTTTGCCGACCGAACCGACCGCGTGCTGCAGCTTATCGAGGGCTTTATGCCCGAATGCGCCTGGCTCGGCGACGAGGCGACGCTGACCTACCTGCATTCGACGATCTCGATCAAACGGCATCGGGTTCGTGTGCCCGAGATTCCCATGTATCTCGACGCATTGCTCGCCGACCAGCCCTTGACCGGTGGTCTCGAGCCGATGTTGGGCGCGGCACATCTGCGCGTTCTGACCATCGTCGGGTTTCCGACAGCGACCACGCCCGGAATTCTCGATGACCTCAATCGTCTCGCTTTCCCGTACCGCTGGTCGACCCGGGCGATCATGCTCGACAAGACGGATGCCGCAAAGCTCCTGACGAAAATCCGGCGCCAGTGGTTCGCCAAGCGGAAGTCGATTGCTGCGATCCTGAAGGAGGTGATGACCAACGAGGCCTCCTCGCTTCTCGATACCGATGCCCACAACAAGGCGATGGATGCGGACGCGGCGCTCCTGGAGCTAGGTTCGGACCAGATCGGAGAGGCGTTCGTGACGGCGAGCGTTACCGTTTGGGGCAAAGATGCGCGCTCGGCCGACGAGAGATTGCGGCTCGTCGAGAAGGTCATTCAGGGGCGCGACTTCACCTGCATGATCGAGACGGTGAATGCCGTCGAAGCGTGGCTCGGCAGCCTGCCTGGACAGGTCTACGCCAACATCCGGCAACCGCCCATTTCGACCCTCAACCTTGCGCATATGATTCCCCTGTCGGCCGTGTGGGCCGGCGAGGCGCGAGATCATCATTTCAAGGCTCCGCCCCTGCTTTTTGGCAAGACAGAAGGGTCAACTCCCTTCCGTTTCGCGCTTCACGTCGGGGACGTCGGACACACGCTTGTGGTTGGTCCGACCGGTGCCGGCAAGTCGGTCCTGCTGGCGCTGATGGCGCTCCAGTTCCGCCGCTATCCCCAGTCTCAGGTGTTCGCCTTTGATTTTGGAGGCTCAATCCGGGCGGCAGCCCTCGCGATGGGTGGCGATTGGCACGATCTCGGCGGCGCGCTGTCGCAAGATGCGTCCGAGCCGGTCGCGTTGCAGCCATTGGCCTGGATCGACGATACGGCGGAACGGGCCTGGGCCACGGACTGGGTCGCCTCGATCCTTGCCCGCGAGAAGATCGAGATCACGCCGGAGGCAAAGGATCACCTATGGTCGGCGCTGACCTCCCTTGCTTCAGCGCGCCTGCCGGAGCGGACCCTGACAGGGCTGTCCGTTCTGCTCCAGTCGACGACCCTGAAACGCGCTTTGCAGCCCTATTGCCTCGGCGGACCCTATGGCCGGCTGCTCGATGCAGAATTCGAGCGAATTGGCGAGGCGTCGGTTCAGGCGTTCGAAACCGAGGGATTGATTGGAACGGGCGCGGCGCCCGCGGTGCTGGCCTATCTGTTCCACCGCATTGGCGATCGCCTCGACGGCAGGCCGACGCTCATGATCGTCGACGAAGGCTGGCTCGCGCTTGATGATGCGGATTTTGCCGGCCAGCTCCGTGAATGGTTGAAGACGCTGCGCAAGAAGAACGCCTCTGTGGTGTTTGCCACACAGTCTTTGTCGGACATCGATGGATCTGACATCGCTCCTGCCATCATCGAGAGCTGCCCGACTCGATTGCTTCTGCCGAACGAGCGCGCGATCGAGCCTCAGATCACCGCGATCTACCGCCGTTTTGGGCTCAACGATCGCCAGATCGAGCTCTTGAGCCGCGCGACGCCGAAACGGGACTATTACTGCCAGTCCCGCCGCGGCAACCGCATGTTCGAGCTCGGGCTCGGTGAAGTCGCGCTCGCCTTTGCGGCTGCATCCTCCAAGACGGACCAGGCCGCGATCGATCGATTGGTCACAGAGCACGGGCGCGAGGCCTTTGTGCCTGCTTGGCTCCAGCACCGCGGAGCCGGTTGGGCCGTGGACCTTATTCCCAATCTTGGCAATCTGGAGAAATCGCAATGAGCCCTCGTCGTCTCGCTCTGGCGATCAGCATCGTTGCTGTCTCGCTTCTGACAACCGCGCCCAGCGGGGCGCAATGGATCGTCTTTGATCCCAACAACTACGTCCAGAATGTCCTGACCGCAGCACGAGAGCTGCAGCAGATCAACAATCAGATCACCTCGTTGCAGAACGAGGCGCAAATGTTGATCAACCAGGCGAAGAACCTCGCAAGCCTGCCATATACCTCGCTGCAGCAGCTCCAGAGCTCCATTCAGCGCACCCAGCAGCTTCTCAGCCAGGCCCAGCGCATCGCCTATGACGTGCAGCAGATCGATCGGGCCTTTGCCACGAGCTACGGACCGGCAACCAGCAGCCAATCCGATTCAGCGTTGATCGCAGGTGCGCAATCGCGCTGGCAGAATTCGGTCGCGGCATTTCAGGACGCGCTCCGTGTGCAAGCCGGCGTTGTCGGAAATCTCGACACAAACCGCATTCAGACCTCGGCACTGGTGAGCTCAAGCCAGGGTGCAAGCGGGGCCCTGCAGGCCACGCAAGCCGGCAACCAGATCCTGGCACTACAGGCAGCGCAGCTCGCCGACTTGACCGCGACCGTGGCGGCGCAGGGCAGGGCTCAATCGCTGGAATCTGCCCGGCGCGCCGCGGCTCAGGACCAAGCTCGCGAGCAGCTTCGGCGCTTTCTGACCAGCGGCCAGGGTTATCAATCCTCCAGCGTGCAGATGTTTCATTGATGAGCGATCAAAAGGCATTCCAAGCATTGTCGCTTGCTATCACAGTGGTTGGCGGAGCGGCACTCATCGTCGCATGCACGATCCAGCTACGCGGTCCGGACAAAATCATGGGTCCGAAGCCATCGAGCATAACGGCCAGCCGTCCTATGGAATCCGATCTCACCCGCTGCCGTACCGTGACCTCAGAGCATTCTCCGGCGTATCAGGATTGCCAGAGGATCTGGGCCGAGAACCGGCGCCGGTTCTTCCGTCCAAGCGTGAGCTCGATCAGTCCCGCTGTCAACGATCGAGCCAGCTCGCCGGTGCTGTCAGCGCCGAAAGATCAGAGCCGAATGCCTCAAGGCGATCCCTCCGTCGCGTCACCCGAGGGAGGTAATCAATGACGGGCACAGGAATTATCGATCAGTTCCTCGAGACCTTCACCCGCTACATCGACAATGGCTTTGGGCTTCTTGGCGGCGAGGTGGGTTATCTTGCGACAACGCTGGCTGCGATCGACATCACCCTGGCCGCCCTGTTCTGGAGCTGGGGCACGGATGAGGACATCGTCGCGCGGCTCGTCAAGAAAACCCTGTTCGTCGCTGTCTTCGCCTACCTGATCGGTAATTGGAATCATCTCGCCCGTATCGTCTTCGAAAGCTTCGCCGGTCTCGGATTGAAGGCCTCAGGGACAGGCCTTTCAGCAGGCGATTTTGTTCACCCCGGAAAAATCGCACAAGTCGGACTCGATGCCGGCCGGCCGATCCTGGATTCGATCTCGAACCTGATGGGCTACATCAGCTTTTTTGAGAACTTTGTCCAGATCGTCGTCCTGCTGTTCGCCTGGGCCGTCGTCCTGCTCGCCTTCTTCATTCTGGCGATCCAGCTCTTCGTCACGCTGATCGAGTTCAAGCTGACGACGCTGGCAGGGTTCGTGCTGCTTCCGTTCGGCCTGTTCGGCAAAACGGCGTTTGCGGCCGAACGCGTCCTCGGCAATGTCGTGTCGTCCGGCATCAAGGTGCTGGTGCTGGCCGTGATCGTCGGTATCGGCTCGACCTTGTTTTCTCAATTCACCTCCGGCTTCAACGGCGGTCAGCCGACGATTGAAGACGCCATGACTCTGGTCTTGGCCGCATTGTCGCTTTTGGGTCTTGGAATCTTTGGACCCGGAATCGCGAACGGACTGGTATCCGGGGGTCCCCAACTCGGAGCGGGCAGCGCGGTCGGTACCGGACTTGCGGCCGGCGGGATGGCTGCAGCGGGAGCCGGTCTGGCTGCCGGCGGTGTCGGCCTCGCCGGCGGAGCGATCGCAGGTGCGGCGCGGGGCGGCAGCGCGATCGCAAGCGGCGCGGCGGCCGCCTACCGGAGCGGCGGCATCGGTGGTGTTGCCGAGGCTGCTGCTTCCGCTTCTGTCAGTCCGCTCCGCAGAGCCTCCGCATCGATCCATCGCGGCAGCCAGTCGACCGGCACGACCTCTGCCAGCTCGGGCGAAGGTCCGCCGGATTGGGCGCGGCGCATGAAGCGCGCGCAGACAATCAGCCATGGAGTTTCGGCGGCAACTCATGCCGTTCGGTCGGGAGACCATGGGGGAAGTGGCAGCTCGATCGATCTGTCCGACGGAGGGCGCTAGATGTCAAAGTGCCTGTCTGCTGAGAAGCCGTGCGAATTTGGCCACAGCACTGACCAGCCAAGTTCAAGCGCGCGCCCTGGTCGGCGCGCCTGGCATGGTCCGGCTTGGCAAGCTCTGGTGCTGGCTTCTCAAGCACTCTCGTTGAGCCTTACGCCCGCGCTTCTCTGGCAGGCCATGCATGAGCAGTCCACATCAATGAGAGCGCCACTCCACGACAGGCAACAAGTGTTCGAGATGCCGACCATGCAGGATCGGCGGGACGCCCTCGTTACGCTGCCGCTCGGGCATTTGCTGCCTGACCTCCGCGGTTTGTGCTCAAGCGTTCGCCGACGGCAGTGCAGGGCCTGCCGTGTCTCGCGCTGCCTTTGCGTGTTCAGACACGTCGTGCGCGTCGAGCAAGCGACGTGATCGCGCCCCTCCGCACCCGTCGCTTGGCCATCGAGCAAAACGCAACTCGCAATTCCGTTCCTTGGGGAAATCACTGATGTTCAAGAGGTCTTCGGTTCACTACGGGCGAACGCCCGCGCCGGTGACGCCCTATCAGAAGGCGGCGCAAGCGTGGGACGAGCGCATCGGTTCGGCACGTGTGCAGGCCAAAAATTGGCGGCTGATGGCATTCGGCTGCCTGACGCTCTCGTGTGGCCTCGCAGCAGGGCTGGTCTGGCAATCCAGCCAAGGAACGATCACGCCATGGGTCGTCGAAGTCGATCGTCTCGGCCAGGCGCAAAGAGTGGCTCCCGCGACAGCTGATTTCGAACCCAGCGATGCTCAGATTGCCTATCACTTGGCTCGCTTTATCGAGGACGTCCGGGCTCTGCCGGCAGACGGCATTGTCCTGCGCCAGAACTGGCTCAGGGCGTACGACTTCACCACGGACCGCGGGGCCGCTGCGCTCAACGAATACGCCAGGAGCAATGATCCCTTCGCAAGGCTCGGGAAGACGCAAGTCTCAGTCGAGGTCTCGAGCGTGATCCGCGCCTCAACGGAAAGCTTCCGCGTCGCCTGGGTCGAGCGCGGCTACGAGAACGGATCGCTTGGTTCAACCGAGCGCTGGACCGCCATTCTGACGATCGTCATTCAGCCCCCTCGCGATGCCGATCGGTTGCGCAAGAATCCGCTCGGCGTCTACGTCAATGCAATCAGCTGGTCGAAGGAGCTCGGGCAATGAAGCCGCAATCCTCTCAAGTGGCGACTGGCGTCTCTCCAGGGGCATCGGGCAGGGCGGCCGTTTCAGTGCTTGCGGTCCTCGCGTGCATGCTTGGCGCCTGCTCGACCTATATTCCGCCCCAAATCACCTATGACTCCGACGTGCCGCCACTGCCGCCGGGACCGGCCGATGTCGATGATCGGAGCCGGCCACTTCACGTCCCGCCCGCCTGGAAGCCGGCGCTCGGCGGCAAATCGGGGGCAAAGGAGGAAGTCGAGCCGGTCGACAGGGTCGAAGCGGCCAATAGCGCAGCTCGCGTCCAGCCACGCAAACGCGGGTATTTCAACGCCGCGCAGATCTACAGCTTCAGTGCCGGTGCCCTGTACCAGGTCTACGCAGCGCCGGGTCAAATCACGGACATCGCGCTGGAGGAGGGCGAACAACTGGTCGGGTCCGGCCCGATCGCGGCCGGTGACACGGTGCGTTGGGTCGTCGGGGATACCGAGAATGGAAGCGGGGACACCCGCCGCGTCCATGTCCTGGTCAAGCCGACGCGCGCGTCGATCGAGACGAACCTCGTCATCAACACGGACCGGCGTACCTATCTGATTGAGCTTCGCTCGCGCGAAAAGCCCTACATGCCGCTCGTTGCGTGGTACTACCCGCAAGATCGGCAGGGGAAGAGACAATCGGCACCTTTGGCACCTGCTTTGCCGGACATCACGCAGCGCAGGTTCCGTTACCGTATCGAAGGTGACAACGCTCCCTGGCGGCCTATCACAGCCTATGATGATGGTCGCAAGGTCTACATCGAATTTCCGCAAGGCATCGTACAGGGCGAAATGCCGCCCCTGTTTGCCCTCGGCCCTGACGGCAAGACCGAGATCGTCAATTATCGGGCCTATGGCAATCTGCTGATTGTCGATCGGCTGTTCGCAGCCGCCGAACTCCGGCTGGGCGGAGAGCACCAGCAGAAGGTCAGAATTATTCGGACCGACGGGAGCTCGACATGACCGACCGTCAGGATGAAGAACAACCGGCCGGCACGCAGCGGCCGCCTCAGGACCAGGCAGAGCTGTTTCGGCTCCGGCCGGAATACCCGCGCGTGACCCGCCTTTCGCGCAAGGTCCTGTTGACCGGCAGTTCCCTCGCAGTATTCCTCGTGGCTGGGGCGACCTTCTGGGCGCTGCAGAAAAATCAGGCCCGCGGTCCGAGGCCAGAAGAGCTCTACAGCACTGATCATCACAACGTTGCGGAAAGTATCACCGCGCTTCCGCAGGATTATACGAAGGTGCCACGCCAGGTGCCGCAGCTGGGCCCGCCGCTTCCAGGCGATCTTGGCCGCCCGATCCTCGCTGCTCAGGGGCAGCCAGCTGGTGCCGCTGGAGCTTCGCCCGATCAGGAGCGGCAGCGAGAGAACCAGGAGGCAGAGGCTGCGCGCATCAGCCGCTTGTTTGCCTCCACGAACACGCGAGAGGCCCCAAATCCGATAGGCACCGGGCAAGCAGTTGATCGCGCGAACGTGGCTGCGCCGGCATTCAATAGCGAGGAGGGATCTGCGCAGAATGCGCAGGACCGGAAGCTTGCATTCGTGAATGCTGCCGTGGACAGGCGGACCACGAGTCCGGATCGGATTGCGAAAGCTGCTTCACCTTATGTGGTGCAGGCAGGAACCGTCATTCCCGGAGCCTTGATCACGGGGATCCGCTCCGATCTGCCGGGACAAATCACGGCTCAAGTTACCGAGCAGGTGTACGACACGCCGACGGGCCGCTTTCTGCTGATCCCGCAGGGCGCGCGTCTCATCGGTATCTATGACAGCCAGATCAGCTTCGGCCAGTCACGTGTGTTGCTGGTCTGGACCCGGCTGATCATGCCCAACGGGCGCTCCATCGTCCTCGAGCGGCAACCCGGCGCGGACCCGTCGGGGTATGCAGGGCTTGAAGACGAGGTCGACAACCATTGGGGCGAACTCTTCAAGGCAGCCGCACTTTCAACCTTCTTGGCCGTCGGCACAGAATCGGGAGCTGGCTCCGATACCAACAGCAACGATAGTGCGATCATTCAGGCGTTGCGGCATGGCGCGGCGGATTCGCTCAACCAAACCGGACAGCAAGTGGTCCGGCGCAGTCTCAACATCCAGCCCACACTCACTGTCCGGCCCGGGTTTCCGATCCGCGTCAATATCAACCGTGATCTCGTTCTGGAGCCATATAAAGGGTGATGCACATGCCAAAACTCAAAATCGCAGCGATCCCAGATGAAAAACCCGTCAAGATCAGTGTTGATCTGCCGGCGTCCGTGCATCGAGATCTTGTTGCCTATGCCGAGACCCTCTCGCGTGAATCGAACCAGTCAGTGGATCCCACCAAGCTGATCGCGCCGATGCTGGCACGGTTCATGGGCACCGATCGCGGTTTCAGAAAGCTTAGGCGTTCAAGTCACCCCTCTGCCGTTGAAGGCGGCGAGGGATAGCGTTCGGCCAGGAGATCCAGGAAGCGCATAAGCGCCGGGTTCTCATTGTCCTTTCGCCAGTACGCGTTAAAGCCCATACGGCTTGGTCCAGAGCCGTCCTGGATTTCCCGATAGACCACGCCGGCGAAGTTGGCTCCCACGTCAGCTTCGAGCACCAGACTTATTCCAAGCCCCAGGCTGACGAGACTCTTGATGATACCTCGGCTGACATCATGCCGCTCGATCTTTGGTCGCCTCTCATTGGCAACCAGCTTTGAAACCAGCAGCTCTTCCATATCGCTTCCCGGATCGCGTTGACTTAGAAGGACCGTCTCGTTGAAAAGATCGGTCCAGTAGATAACGGTGCGGGTGAGCAGAGCATGATCCTTTGGAAGCACAACGAGAATGCGTTCGCTCCAAACCGGCAGACTCTTCTGACCGACCAGCGTACGTCCTCCAGGCACAACGGCGACATCGGTCGTGCCAATGCGAACAGAATCCATCAGGCGCGTGCGGGACTGTTCGGCAGTGGTGAGCGCGACCATGGGAGCTCGCTTCCTGAATTCGGCGAGAGTGGCACGTAGATTGCCTGCAGATATCGAGGTGCAAAAACCCACGGAAAGGTGGCCCGCCTCGCCGCGGCCACTCGAGCGTCCCGTTGCGACCAGCGTGTCGAGCTGCTCAAGGATCATTCGCGACATCTGCAGGATCGTTCGACCGGCCCGCGTTGGCACGACCCCGCCAGTCGAACGGTCAAACAGAGCCACTCCGACCAGGTGCTCAAATTGACTGATCGAGCGACTGAGCACCGAATGCTGCACGGACAGGAATTCGGCCGCCTGTCGAAAGCTTCCGCAGTCGGCCGCAGCAACCGCGGCTCGTAAGTGATGTAGACCGATATTGGTCGATTGGGCAGGGTGAGACATGTCTGTTGAGATAGCGATCGCTAATGGTTGGGAGGTTGAGCGGGCTGACATACGGTACCCTCTACGCAGCTTTCAGCGCCGGCTCCCAGAGCACAGGTGAGCGGAGTGTTCCGGTGTCGCGGACCCGGGCTAGTGCGGCCGCTGAAATTTCGAGATAGCCAGCAACTGCTTGGGTGTTTCCCAATGTCCTTGCCTGGCCCGCCCGCCGCAGAGGCCACCCGGCGCGACGCAAGATGCGCTCCATCCGGACGTCGGTCACCGTGATGATTTCTGTGAGCCGTCTCGAAAGGCCGAATTCGATCATGCCGGCGAAGAGCTCATAAGTCGCGCTGGTCAGCCCGCGCATCGTTCCCCGCGCTTCAGCGTCAACATCCAGCGCGAAGCGGCTGCTTTCCCAGACTGAAGGATTCGCTTCGAAGAGCTGCCCATCGAGCAGTACAGGAAACGTATCACGCAACATGGTTGGTCCAGTCGATGGAAGCAGTCGCACGCACCCCTGAACGCTGTAATTGCTCGATCGCTGAATCAGGTAGACGGGACCGAGTGCATCGAATTCATCGATCTCCATGTCCCCGCTGGTCTGAACGTCCCATGCGAGTCGTTCTTTGAAAACCCGGTATCGAAGCCTGTGCATCTCACAAAGCTCTTCAGCAAAGGCTCCATAGAATTCCTGTGTAATGATCTGCATCATTGATGTGCCTCCAAAGCCGCAGGACCAGTATTGAAGGGGAATTGCTGGGGATGTGCAGCCTCCTCAGTTAAGGAGGGTGTGATACCGAAATCCGGCGCACGCATCCGGCGCTCCCGGAATAGCGACTGTGCCGCGCAAGCATTTGGTCGGTCTTCGCCTGTCGCGTCGCCGAACATCCTCAGAGCACTATCGACGAGGTTTTATTGTCGGCGTATGTGGAGTGGCTAGAACTCGGGAAGGAGACCCAGAGTTTGAGGGTAAATTCGATCGAGGATGACACACACCATGTCAGAAATCTTATGGCGACAGGATGGGGTCGATCCTGGCTGGTTCATCGCTGAGGGCATCGGATCAATCCGAAGCACGGCCAGCTACGGACGACCAGGAGGCTGGTGGTTCCTCCCTGCCTGGTTGCCTGACACTGAAGAGAACGACATCGGACCATTCAGGACAAAAGCTGCAGCATTAAAAGAAGCCGAACGTCTGGCTGCCGCCCAAGATCGAATCGCCCGGACTTAATTGCGGCTTGGCAGCTCGGGCTGATACCGGAACGTCGTTTACCCTCGTTAGCCCATCTTGGTCGGCGAGATGATTCGGCAATAGAACGGCTATTCCGGCCAAAGGTCTCCCGATCCGTCATGCGCGAAGCGATTGCCGTTTGGTCACTGATCGCCCGACTTTTCAAAACCAGTTCTTCGAGTGTGAATAATCACCCGCTGTATCTGGAGCTGACTTCGATTGTCTCCAGCACGAGAACCAGCCGATATTCTCGCTGCAGTTCCAGGACCCATTCCCGTCAGCTTGCGGTCAGAAAGCCTGATTATCGACTTCTGCGTGGCCAATCAGCCTGCATCAACACAAGACTCTCGCGCCTTTAGGAGGGCGAATCCTCATGTACGGTCGAATTTCTGGATATGACGCAACACACTCGTGGACATCCTACGAGGATCAATCGGATTCAGAAGATTTCGCGGACAGGTTCGCCAAAATGGACCTGAGCGCATCGGCGTCCAACTCCTCGTCTGCAGCGCAATCTTATTCCCTTGTGAGCGAACCTCCGATTGTGGCGATCGACAAGGCGACATTTCGGAGAGAAGCAAAGGCCTTCCAAAATGATGAGGAAATAAGGCGCATCGCCAGGAATCCTCAAGAGTACTCGCATTTCGTGTCCACGCGAGCCGAAAACGTCAGAGAGGCTGCAAAGGACTACGGCACGACTAGAGATTCGGAGGACGCGCGGTACTACAGCTACAAACTTGGAGACACAACTGCCGCGCTGCTACGAACGGAAGGCGGATTCAGTATGGCCGAGCTCCACGACGACAGATGGAGGGACTTGTTTCCCGGGCGAACTCACATCACATCCGTCGTCGATCTGCAGCTTGCCCACCCCTTGGTTGAGAACGCAGGGGACATTCTGCTCGAGCATCAGCTTAGGCGGGATGCGCGGGAGGGCGAAGAACCGTTGCTCAAATGGTTTCCACTCAGTGAAGAATCGAAAGCCCGCGCGGCGAAGCTGGGCTTCGTCGAGGTCGACGACTGCAACATGGTCCTTGATCCTACGCAGCATCCGGACAAGTGGACAACGAACACCGCAGGTGAGTGGCAGCGCGCAAACAAGCCTGAACTCTATCTGGCTAAAGCGGAGGACGGCGAGCGCGATGATGCCACTGTAGCAAGCTCGGGGTACGCGTATGAAGATGACTACATGTGATCGGAGAGCGATCGAAACCGCCGCGGATTGAGAAACTGATCGATCTACTCTGTTTTTCGATCCTCAAAGAGCTCGAAGGATAGTCGGAGACGGCAGTGCGCGCCTAGAGCGCGCCTGCTCATCCGCCGCACGATGTGCGCTGGGTCTCTCCAAGGGAAGACCTCGCTACGGCCAAGCGCTCAATTTAGGCGGGAACGCTGCCTCGTGAGAAGGTGCAGAACGGGCCGGCGCGATCTTGCCCGCGACCTAGAATTGCGGCCAGCTGAGATGTTCCTGTATTCCGTTGGGTCCGTGTGTGCCGAATCACTTCGGTCCAAAGGAATCAGGGCGAGCTAACAAGGTCGCGCAATGTGTTTGCGCCAAGGTTGTTCTCAGGGATTTGTTCTCTGAGTATGGACAGCGCTAAGACGATGCCGCAAGGATGAGACCAACGGTGACGTATGGAAGGCATCGTTGGTTAGGGCGGAGGCCAGCAAGAGATCCCAGTTGCCTGTAGCAAAGCATTCTGCAATCGGCTCAACGCTCTTGCGATCACCACTGCCGGGTCTTACGACCCAAGCCATCCAGGAAGAGCTTGAGCCAGCGTTAGAATTCGTCTCCATTCCACCATGGCCAGCCCGCCAAAAGCCGGCCATCCAAGCATCATTGAAAGATCGATCGGGAAACCTCCTTAAAGCGCCCAATCCAACAATCTGCCAAAGCAGTGCTAGATCTTTCGACCAGCCGCAATAAAACGCGCGACCGCTTGGGTCGTCGATCGAACGCCCAGCTTGGCTTTGGCGTTGTCCAGGTGAAACGCGACCGTATGGTGAGAGATGCCCATGATCCGGCCAATTTCCCAGGACGACTTGCCCTGAGCGGCCCAATCCAGACATTGGATTTGCCGCCGAGAAAGCGTGACACCATCAATCTGATCGCGGGCGCGCAGCTTACGTTGCGCGTGTGCATGGAAAGTCGTTGCTATAAAGGGAAGTATACGAGCATGTCGTCGTACGGAACGTCCAAAGGACGCGCCTCGTTCGCTGGCAGCAAATGTGACCGCGGCAACCGCGACGCCGCCCTCGTGAATCGGAACGGTGAAGCCGCAGCGAATGCCAAATCGGGCGGCCTCCTCGAAAAGCTGACGCGCAGGCTCCGAATGTGCTTCTGGTCCGAGACCAAGGCCCCACTCAAAGGCCTTGTCCCGGCGAACAGACTGCATAATCACAGGATCGAACTGGTGATACTGCTGCTGGACGTAATGCGAGGTCCAGCTTGATGGATAGGTCGAAATCAGAAGCGGCTGCGCATCTGGTCTGGAAGGCAAACCGAGGTAGGCGAAAGAAGACAGCTCGAGCGCGGCAGCAGTTTCGGCCATTCCGAGCCTAAGGTCATCAACGTCAGTACTTTCGATGAGTTGATCGACGAAAGCCTGAAAAATGTAGCGCATTGTCCTCCTCGCTGTAGACACTCGAATGACTTTCGCCTCGATCAACAAATTCACATGGCGGGTTCAAGTCACTTCGTCGCGCACGGACAAGTCCTGTGACGTCTTTCAGGATCATGCGTGAACGCGGCGAAATCTGATCGCTGCCTCCAATGATGAGATCAAGTCGGCTCGGGTCAAGTTGTGCTCGACCTCTTGTGATTGTTTTGATGCAGCGTCCTATAGCCGCGCGATCGCAGTGGCAAATGGTTTTCGCTCGCCACGAGAATGTGGTCCAGTAATCCGCCGCTTGCAGCGGCGCATCGGCGGTCGCCGTGTCCGTCTCGTTTGCTTCTTTGAAATCCTGCGTGGTTGCTCAGAAAATCGCGGAATTTCCGCGCGAGTTGGCTCCACTTTCGCAAGTTTGCACCGCGATTCCCACTAGAAGGGGCCCTCCAAGAGGAGATTGCAAATGAAGGTCGGTGTTCCCAAGGAGATCAAGACGCACGAATACCGCGTGGGTCTGACTCCCGGGGCTGTCCGCGAATATGTGGCCGCGGGCCACAGCGTGCTGATCGAGACAACGGCCGGTGCGGGCATCGGCGCGACAGATGAGCAGTACCGCAAGGCTGGCGCGACGATTCTGGACTCCGCTCGGGAGGTCTTTGCATCGAGCGAGATGATCGTAAAGGTCAAGGAGCCCCAGCCTTCGGAATGGACCCAACTGCGAGAGAACCAGATCCTCTTCACATATCTGCATCTGGCGCCGGACCCGGAGCAAGCAAAGGGCCTCATAAAGTCCGGTTGTACCGCCATTGCCTACGAGACCGTGACTGGTCCAGCCGGTGGGCTCCCGCTGCTTGCGCCAATGAGCGAGGTTGCGGGCAGGCTTGCGATCGAAGCCGCGGGGGCGGCGCTGAGGCGCTACTCAGGCGGGCGGGGGCTGTTGATCGGCGGCGTGCCCGGTGTGCAGCCGGCCCGTATCGTCGTGATCGGAGGCGGGGTTGTTGGTGCGCATGCCGCGCGGATGGCGGCGGGACTGGGTGCCGAGGTCACGATCCTCGATCGTTCGATTCCCCGGCTTCGCGAACTGGACGAACTATTCGAGGGGCGTGTTCGCACCAGGTTCTCGACCATAGATGCCGTTGAGGACGAAGTATTTGCAGCGGACGTTGTCATTGGTGCGGTGCTCGTTCCCGGCGCCAGCGCGCCGAAGCTGGTCAGTCGCGGCATGTTGAGCTCGATGCGCAAGGGCTCCGTCATCGTGGACGTAGCTATCGATCAGGGCGGATGCTTCGAGACCTCGCGTCCGACGACTCACGCGGATCCAACATACGAGGTGGACGGCGTCATCCATTATTGCGTCGCCAATATGCCCGGAGCTGTCCCGCTCACCTCAAGCCAGGCATTGAACAACGCCACGCTGCCCCTTGGTTTGGCTCTCGCCAACAACGGATTTGCAGCCGTGCTCGAAAATCCGCATCTGCGCGCAGGCCTCAACGTCTATCGGGGCCGGCTAACTTATAAGGCCGTGGCCGAAAGTCTTGGCCTGCCCTTCTCACCGATCGAACAGGCCGCGGCCTGATCCCCAGAGGCTCCTTAGGGGGCGTTTTCCTCCCTCACTTGGGCCACTCCTTCGGAGTGGCCCCTTTTTTGGAGGAGAGGATGGCACAACTCTACGCGAGACAGTGTGACGTGCCGTCCGAAGGCAAAGCAGACCCTTCGATCCACAATCGTGTTTCATTTTCAAAGCGTCGCCTCACGATTGACATTCTTCTTAGACGTTTGGGTTTGTGCTGGTGAAGCAATCAAAAGCGCGCGCGTTTGGACGAAAACAATCGACATTTCTTCGGCAAACTCGGCTCGGGGCGTTTCGGCAACTCACGAGGATTCGGGATCAGCGAACCCGCAACTTGGTCCGAGGAGCGCTCGCCGACGACAGCTTAACGGAACCGCCGCTATCCATAATGAATGCCCTGCGGAAGACAGCTTCTCCGCGCGATCTTGCTCTAAGCATCGAAATTCTTCTGGGAAGATTCGGGGCTTTCGGTTTTGCTAACCTAGAAAGGGACTACAGCAGCCTCCTGCGCGTTCACTCATTGGATCGAGTCTCCATCGATTCTGAGGTTGCGTTCGTTGCTGGGCATTTGAACGGGTGGAAGGAAGAGGTGTGCCGTATCATCGAGGCAATTCGGGCCTTCGCTGCTATACCGACCTCATCCGCATCCGACTCTATGCAGGCGTTAGCCACGTTCATCGAAGTGTACGGCGCATCTAGTTACGGCGTGCGCAAAGTAGCCTATTTGATGGCTCGTTTTCCCGATGATGCTACACTCCAAGAACCTTTCCAACGCATTGCGAGCAAGGTCGCGCAGTCTAAGAACCCCGCACCATACTTCATAGCAATGGAGTTGGTGGACGAGGATTTTGCGTATTTTCCAGGAGTCTCCACACGCGTTCAACTTCATCAAAAACAGAAGCTAGTGGACGACGATTATCGAAAGCTTCTCGCACTGCATGATCTTGTCCCCGCGCCGCTTTCACGTGCCGATCTTGGCGGATTGCTGCGGAAATCGCACTCGATGTCGCTTATCGATGAGATTGTTGGGGTTATCTCGGCGTTGACTTTTGGAGACCGATGGGAGGACGTCCGTGCGCTTCTGCTCAATCTGCTTGATTCCAGCATCATACAATCTTTGACGGCCTTCGCGGATACTCCCTTCGACGCGCGCGCATTGTATAATGATGTATCGGCCGCCGATGCCGACATGGTTTACTACCAACGATCGTTCGCTTTCACGGAGTTCAGCGATTGTGCGCACTACCGTGCGTATGTAGACGCTATTCTTGCACCGCGCTTCTTGCCGTCGTCACCGCCGACAATTGAATCAGCATTCACGTCACGCGATCCTTTATCGATACGCGATCTCACCAAGGCGCTGCGAGGCTTTCGAAACCCTCGCGACTTCACCAAGGCTCAGTGCTGCGGCTCGTTTCTGAGGACGGTGCAGTTTATTACGTTCTTGCAGAATAACCGAAATACGGGGGGATTCACTCAGCATGAAATGCGGTTCATCTGTGAACATACTGTAGGCCTGGAATTTCTTCTCACGGAGGCCGAGCTCGAGCGTCTCTACGCATCGTCCGACGACGCGTCGAAGCCACTTGTGACGGTATTAGCCCTAGCACTCCATAAGGCACGGAGCAGGGACGAGGATGTTGATTTTAAATTTCGCTTTGCGCTTTGCCAGACTGTTAACGCGCAGTTCCGCGGGAGCTTGGAAGCTTTCATCGAATGGCTTTTGAATAGCACGCCTCAGATTGCGAGCTATCTTCTCAAAATACTTGATCGGCAAACTCTTCAGAAGCTTTATTGGCTGGTTAAATCGGCAGATGAAGCCGATACAACAAGGCAAGCGCTGCTTAGAGCAGTTGGCAAAAAGCGCAATTCAATAGCCTACTTCGTGGAAGCCGACGCAATCGAGGCCCAGCGCCAAGTCGCTAAGTTGCGGAAGTATTTTGACGACAGCCGTCTCTACGTTGATGGCATCGCCATGCAGGAATGGCTCGTTGCGAATCCGAGCACTTATGCTCAGCAGTACATTAAAATGATTGAGCATAATCTCAGTGTGCCAGCTCGTTCAGCGAAGATAGAACACGGCCAACTAGTGACAACCGGCACGATCAACATCCCGGCAGCGCAGGCGTTCGACTATGTTCTGATGGAAGTTGCGAGAGTCGCCTACGAACAGTTCTGCACAAATCGTCAATTTGGCATCGAGTCTTACCTCGGACGACGCATTCGCCACAACACGCTCACCGGAATGATGCGCGGGGGCGTAGAGGATCTCATTGAGCGTTCCTCTTACCGTATTCTAAAGTTTGACGATAGGTTCGTCGCTGCTAACAGGGCTTGGATCGAGAGTTACCAAAGGCTCATTGAACATTTGCGTCGGGATCTTTTGCAATTTCGCAATGATACCAAACCGCACGGCATCTTCAGCTCGTCATTGAAGGGCGACGAGAATACCTTTCTCGGTCTTGCTACGTTGAGTGGTACGATGACCGCGGTGCCGAGCATCGAATTCATGAATGAACTTCTGATCCGCTTTTGCTGGCAGGAGATAAACCCTCAGCTGCAAACTGCAGCCAAGCTAATATCTGTCGATCTGGTGAAGCGCGCGTACAATGATATTGAAGAGCATCTTGGACATTTCGCAGACGATCTGCAGGGCCAATATCGGGGGCAGCTACGAGATGCGGTTCACGAGCGTTTTACGCGACTGGCGAGTTGGTTCCGGCAACCAGAAGACGGATTCGTTAGTGCTACGACGCGTCAGCTTGGAGATTTGATTTTTCAGGAAGCCCATGGTGGAAGTTTGATCAATGATCGAACTATCGATTGGCAAGGTGACGCGTCCGAAATCGTAATCGATGGTTTGTCGGTCCATAGGATGTATGATTGCCTGTTTGTCCTCCTACGGAACGCGCTGAAATATGGTGCTGCGGAGGCTCCAATTGCAATCTGTGTCGATCAAACGACAACGTCCCTCGAAAGGCTGTCGCAGTTGCGGGTGTCGGTAACGTCACTCTTCGGTGACGTTTCTGAACGTGCGATCCATGAAAGGCGACTGGAAGACAATTTTAGCTCGGATAATGCGGAGGAGGCGATGGTCGTCGAGGGATACTCTGGCATTAAGAAGCTGAGATACATCACCCGAAGCAGTGAAGGGGCGGCAACTGCCGCTTACAATATCAATGGCGACCGCTGTACGGTTTCGTTTTTGCTGACGGTCGAACTCGCAAAGGCGAACGGATCGACACAATGAAGGTGTTGCTGATCGAGGACGAGGAGCACAAGGCAGAGGACCTTACGCGCCGCCTCTTGGATAAGGGCGTCCTGGCCACCGAGCTCACACGGGCGATCGGTGTACGACAAGCAGTCCTTCAGGTGATGGAGGGCTCATACGATCTCATCATCGTCGATATGGCGCTACCAACGTTTTCGAGCACAGGCGACGATGGAAGTGGCGGCGGCGGTCAGGCTGTCGGTGGCATCGAGGTCCTTCGCGCTTTGGCGAGTACGAAGGTCTCCACAAAGGTCATCATCGTCACGCAATATCCTGACATTATTGTAGGCGGCAACCGAGTAAGATTGCATCAAGCGGCGCGGGTCTTGTCAGCTAAGTACAAGCAAGAGGTGCTCGGCGCTGTGCTGTACTCGTATAAGACGCCTGAATGGGAGACCGCATTTGATGCACTTCTGGGAAGACTAAAATGGCGATAGTCGTTTTCGAAGACGATGAGAAAAAGTGGTCCGTCATCAGAGAGAGTCTACGCGAGAAAGGCGTCAGAGACAGTGGCATCAAGCGCATCGACAACATTGCTCAGTTTGTCGAGATGGCAGGCAAGCCCATCGATCTTTGTATCATAGATATTAGAATGCCTGGTGTTTCCGGCGGCGAGACACGAGATGCCGGCGTTGAGCTTCTAAAGATGCTCGATTATTCCGGCTTGCAGCGCGTGCCCTTATTGGCGATAACCGCCTATCCAGAAGAGGCGCGTCGCTCCCAAAGTACTTTCGCGTCGCGGGGATGTATTATCTACGATTACAGTGATCGGAAGACCTGGTCACAAGCGCTAGACATTTTTCTGGCGCAATCGAAAGAAAAGGGTCGATATCAGTTCTTGTTATTCACAGCTCTGGGAAAGGAGCGCGACGCTTATCTCAAACTGCCGGGTTTCAGAGAGGAAAGCGTGCAGCGGAATGGGATCGACCTATGGGAAACAGAAATTGATGGGCGAGCAGGTGCGATCGTTCTCTTACCGCGGATGGGGATCATTAACGCTGCGGTGATGACCGCACGTGCCCTTGAGCTTTATAGCCCGGCCGTCGTTGCGATGAGCGGTATATGCGCAGGGATTCGAGAAAATGCCGAGCTCGGTCAGCTCTTAGTGGCCGATGTGGCTTGGGAATATCAATCCGGCAAGTGGCTCAAAGATGCATTTGAAGCAGAGCCTTATCAAATCAGTGTTCATCCGAACACGCGCCTGAGCTTAAGCAAGCTTCTGGAGACGAAAGGTTTGATCTCACGCTTGGAGGCGTCTTTCTCGGGAGGCGTTCGTCCGTCGAAAATGTCGAAGCCGAAGCTGGCGGCTTTCACGAGCGGATCAGCTGTCATAGCGAGTGAGAAACGGTTATCGACCGTCAAATCGCAGCACAGGAAAGTGGCCGGTATCGATATGGAAGTATATGGATTTCACAGAGCCGTCGAAATTTGTGCTCGATCGATGCATGCTTTCAGCGCCAAGGTGGTAGTTGATAAGGCAAACGAGACAAAGGAAGATGAGTTGCACGAATATGGGTGCTTGGTGTCCGCGGCTTTCACCGTCGATGCAGTGCGGTTGCTATTAAGTGAGACCAAAGAGTAGGCTTTTGGACCCAGGCTGGATAGAGGCCGGCGCTTCCTCGCCGCGCTGCGGAACCTACGCGCTTGACGGACGGTGCTTGCGTTAGAGCAGAATACGTTCCGGCCGCGGTCGTTCGTCCTGCTGCGGGCGGGACGGTGAGCCATCGGAGATCAATCGGATCTACCGGCTTTACCGTGAGGAATGGCTCGTCACAAAGCTGTGGGGACCCGTGCCGCGATCCTGATCAAGGCGAGGTCCAACGCGCGCTGGTCGCTGGACTTCGTGGACGACCAGTTCGCCAACGGCCCGCCCTTCGCTGAAATACCTGACCCCCGCGGCCTATGCAGCCGACCTCACCGCAACGGACGATCGGCTGCGCAACCGCGACCAGCTCCGCCGATCGTCCGTTGCTCCACTCGCGCCACTTGGCGTACAAAACCCCGAGACTCTAACCGCCGCTGGATGAAAATTCAGTGGCAGGCCAAATCCATGCCAAGGCGATGCATCCTGACCGGTGACGACGAGCGAGATGTCTGGATGCGCGGCGTAGGACGAGGCGAAGACGCTGCAGCGACCGTTGCCTGATAACAGAACCGCGGCGCAAGGCAAGTCGAAGACTAAGCAACAGAACGAATTCTGTACCTCAGAAAAGGTCACAAACTGCGTAAAAAGTTGATTTTCACGACCGATCGAGCAGGCGAAGCCGAGCGTCCGAGGTGCTGCTATTTCACACACCCATCATCGCTGATGCGAGCGCCGTGCGTCCGTACCAGGCCTGAAGATGTGTACTACTTCGCGCCCGAGCGTCATCTGTTGCGGCGAGATCGAGTCGCGACCGAGACGCTCATAGCGGTTCGGCAGCCGGCTCGATGCTCGCCCAGGAAGCCTCCGTCAGGCGTAGGAAGTTCATAAGCAGCACGTGCCCTTGTTCCGTGAGTATCGATTCCGGGTGGAACTGCACACCAAATGTTGGCTGATAGCGATGTGCGAGCGCCATGACCTCGCCTTCGTCCGAACGCGCTGTCACTGTGAGATGCGGCGCGCGAGCCTCATCGAGCTCAACAACAAGAGAATGGTAGCGCCCAACGCGAAGTGGGGATGGGAGCTCCTTGAACAGCCCGCGACCGCCATGCGTTACAGTGGAAGACCGACCATGCATAGGGCGACGTGCACGGGCTATACTTGCGCCGAAAACGCTCCCAATACACTGGTGTCCGAGGCAAATGCCGAGAATTGGTATGCGGCCTGAAAGCTCGCGAACGACCGCCATCGATATTCCGGCCTGAAGTGGAGTGCAGGGACCGGGTGAGATGACCACTGCGCGCGGCTTCAGGCCAACAAGGTCTCTGACGCTGATCGCGTCGTTCCGGATTACCTCCGTTGCCCCACCAAGCCTGCGGAAATAGCGGGCAATGTTGAAGACGAAGGAGTCGTAGTTGTCGACGATGACAATCAAAATACACCGGATGGTTCAGCACGAAACGCATCGAAGATGCGCTTCGCCTTGGCGAGCGTCTCCTCGTATTCGGCCTCGGGGTCCGACATCGCCGTAATGCCGCTGCCTGCATGAAAGACAGCCGTATCGCCGTCGATCGTTACAGTGCGAATCGCAATGTTTGTGTCCATGTGGCCGTTAAAGCCGATGAAGCCGATCGCTCCGCAATAGAGCTCGCGTGCCACACGCTCAATTTCCGCTATAATTTCCATCGAGCGCACCTTTGGCGCTCCGGTAATGGAGCCGCCGGGAAAGCAAGCGCGAAGTAAGGTGACGGCGTCCTGGTCTCCTGCAAGTTCACCCGTAACGACCGACACGAGGTGGTGCACCGAGGCATAGGATTCGAGGTTGCACAATGCCGGAACCTCGACCGAAGGCGCAGTGCAAACGCGAGACAGATCATTACGCAGGAGATCGACGATCATGATGTTCTCGGCGCGGTCCTTTTCAGACGCAACAAGGACTTCAGCTCGGCGTTTGTCTTCCTTCCAATCAGCGGAACGCGCGATCGTGCCCTTGATGGGGCGCGTTTCGACCCGGCCTCCGCCAAGCTTGAGGAAACGCTCCGGCGAGCTCGATGCGACGGTCAGCTTGCCATAGCGCAGGAGCGCTCCAAAGGGAGCGGGGTTTGATGATCGTAGCCGGCAGTAGAAGGTGAGGGGGTCGAAGGAAGTGGGCACCCTGGCGCTGAAGCGCTGCGCAATGTTGGCTTGGAAGGCGTCTCCGGCCAGAATCAAGCCGATGACGCCCTTGACCGCCGCAATGTAGGCATCGCGGCAGAAGTTCGAATGCCATGGGCCCACGCTGCCGGAGGATGCGTCCCGCGGCATCTCTGCGCGGGCAAGGAGAGATGCAAAGTCGTCAGCTCGGCGGTGTGCACGCTCTACGCGACGTATAGGATCCTGCTCCGGCCATCCGGTCGAAACGATCCAGCATTTGTTGTTCCGGTGGTCGTAGCTCACGACTACGTCATAGAAATGCAGGAGCGATTGGGGCAAGCCCTGGCCGGGAATTACCGGCGTCGGCAAGTGCTCTAACGTCCTGTTTAGATCGTAAGCAAGGAAGCCGGCCGCGCCTCCCTGGAACGGGGGGAGATCGGAGCGATGCTCTTGCGAATAGTTGGCGAGAAGGGCACGAAGAGCTTCCCACGGGTCGCCCTCAAGAGCCTCTCCGTTCCAACTCGCCTGTCCGTCCGCGACCATAAAGGTACCGAACGGGTCGCAGCTTAGATATGAATAGCGGCCGAGCAATTCGTGCGTTGCCGCACTATCGAGAAACGTCAGCTGCGGTCGATGCGCCAAACGTCGCATCGCCGTGACGGGCTCGATCCACTGCAGCTCGCGGACGTGCACTGGGTTGTCAATCACCGATGACTTGCGTGCTGTGAGATGTGCTCAGATTGTGATCCCGGTTCGACCGAGAGGCGCTCGTCTGGGATCCGGAGACCATCGAGGCCGATTGCCAGGTTAGGCCCCGCCAGTTGGCTCGAGGCGCCGAGCGAGTTGACCTGTTGCTGCCATTGAGGCGAAGCGCACATCCGTTGATACGGTGTAATCGGCGGCAAACCGCAGCTCGCGGAGCGGTCGCACCCGGCTAATCGATTCCTGGTATAGCTCATGAGCCTTGTAGGCTGCGAGTTCCCTCTCGTTGTCGAACTCACCGTAGACCACAACGTCGATATCGTTGCCGAACTGGTCGGCCTTGCGATTGCGACCAACCTCCAGCAGGCGTGCATGTGGGATTGTGGTGAGAATCGACAGGCCTTCGATCATTTCGTCGATCCGGGCCTTGTCCTTGGCGGTAAACAAAACGATGTGACGAATCATGAATGACCCCGGGTTGATATCGCAAGTAGGCGCATAACTAACTTGGCATTGAGCCCGCTGCAACATTACCGCAGCGCGTCACAATCGCCGCCATGGCTTCGCTGCTGGAGCTTCTGTCCGTGGTCAAGCGGGCTCCATTTGCGGCACGCAGTCCAGGCCCAGTGGCCAGCGCGCGCGCTCCAGATGCCACGACGTGAGCCGCCGGCGCTCAGGCGGTCATGGTTGCCTCGGTGTCCGGGTGAAGCCGTCTCAAGCCAAGCCAAACGCCATCGGCCCTGCAGCTCCTCTTGTTGGGGTCTCCATGGACGAAGCTGCCGCGTGAATTCATCCTTCGTCCACGCGCTTCGCGGTCGTCACCAGCACAACCCGACTCTCCGGGACGCAATAGCCGCTCATGAGGTGCAACCCACATCGGCTTTTGAGGCGTTGATGGTCGCGGCACGTGAGCGCTCCAGCTTTGTCGTTACCAATCGCGATCGGGGCGGTCACGGCCTGGGCGACACGCTCGAGACGTCGTCCTCGATAGGCCGTCGCGCGCAGCCACTCTAGAGGTTCCAGAAACAGCTTACGACCGGCCTCAGCTGGTCGGATGTCAACCGATCGTCTGCAGTACGGCTGCTATGCCCGACCCAATAATCGATTTCGATGCTGAATTTCTGCGCCAAATAGAGAAATGTCGCATGACGTATGCGCCGGCAGGAAGGAGATTGGCGAATTTATTCTAAAACAAAGAGATAAACTTTGCGCTTATCGACGGTCCCCGATCGAAAGGTGCGCAGGTCAAGGTCAAAGCAACGAGTGCAGGCGGAAATGGATGCCGAAGCGCGACGCCGATTGAGCTACGTCGCGTCCCGCCACGCGTCGCAAGCCTGAGCCCTCCAACGAGCAATGGTAGATGCAGGAATTGGAGACTGACATGTCTAAAAACCATCAGAAACTTCAGCGCAACACCGTCAAACGGTGCGCCATTTGCGCCGGAAAGTTTGGCCTTATTCGTTACTACTCTTCGCGAACCGCCCTCTGCTCAAAGAGGTGCGTTGAGCACTTCAAGTCCCGTTGCGAAGCGGACAGCGATTGGTTGCGGCGATTACCCGCCGCCTGAGCGGTCAGCGGCGGCTGAGAACGCGCCTCCTACTGCGGCCCAGAGTGCCGCACGTTTACTGCGGCGCCGAAATCATTGACGTCGACTAGCGCGCGACAATCTCGCGAACTGCGCACCGACCGCAGGGAAGGCGTGGATCTCCATTATGAAGTTCGTATTGGTCAATCACAGGGCCCTGCTTAACAGGGCGATCTGCACCGCATGCGCGAAAGTTCTCGGCACCGGGTACCTGCGGGACGTGTCGACGCAGAGGCCGTACTGTGGTTACGATTGCTACCTACGCTACGAAGCCAGGAGCCTGTTGATGCCTTGGCTCAAAACGTCATGTGCCGAAGTGGATGCCCCGACGCTTCACGCTTTGCCGCTCGAATTCATGACGTCGTTTGCACCATCCTACTGGTATTCGATGTCACTTGCAGCCTTGCGGATGGGGGAGCTCATGGCCGTAGAGCTGTCCAACACTGTCCGCGCGGGAACATGGACGTTTGGCTCGCCCCTGTGGCGACGCTACGGAGGTGGCCCCAGCCCATCGCAATGAGGTCCGCCGAGCTTCATAGGTCGATACAGACGACAGAGAAGCAGCTCCGTTATTGCAAGCTGGTGTCAGGAACAACCAAAATGGCGGAGCATAGCTTCTGGCGCTTCTCGCGAACGTTGCATCGCGCGATCAACGACCGGCATCTTGAGGACATCGAGGCCCTCCTCGACGAGGAGGTCGACTGGACGATCTACGGTCCGATCGACATGTTTCCATTTCTCGGCACTCGGTACGGCAAGCGCGCCGTGCTCGACGTCATCCGGGAGATCTCTGACAATGTCCAGATTCGCCGTTTCGAACGCGACACCACCATGCTCGGCGTCGATTCCGCAGCCTCCATGCTGCGCTGTTCCCTGACGGTGCGCCAATCCGACAAGTCCATCTCGCTGCGCGTGGCGCAGTTCGCCCAGTTCAAGGCCGGCCGGCTCATCAGCATGCGTGTGCTCGTCGACACCTTTGATCTCGTCGAGCAGGCCCTCGGCCGGCAAATTCATCTCCCGAGAATGACAAACTGAGGTGAGGCGCGTCAGCGGGTCTCTCCCTCTTGGGGTCGACGATGGCGGGTGCGCGATGCTTACGCCGGATGCGATCCCGTCTTCATCGCGTGGTGATGATGACGATCGGCGTCAACGTAGACAACTTCGTAGACGGACCGGAAGCCTCTTCCAGTCAGGAGGCCGGAAGGGCAAGGCGTTCAATGGTTTGAATGTGACGCGCGAGCAGGTTGCAGGCTTGCTCGACGTTGCGGGATCGCAATGCCTGCAGAATCAGCCGGTGATCCTGGTTGGACCGCGGTCGCCAGCCGGCACTTCGCGCCATTGCGAACACCAAGCGCGAATTTGCAAGCTGCAGTCCATCGAGGTTGGCGAGCAGGCGCGGCATCGCGCAGGGCGAAACCAGAGCGCGGTGAAAGGCGCGGTTGGCCATTTCAAAATCCTCGATCGTCTCGGCATTGTCTCCTTCAATGAGGGCGAGCTCGATCCGTGCCAAATGGGCCGACGTCAGCTTTGGAACGGCATTGCGCAATGCGACCACCTCGAGTGCGGCGCGCATCTCGGCGATCTCCTTCACCGACTTGGTGTCGAGAGGAGCAACCCGCACGCCGCGACGGGGCCGAGCTACGACAAGGTGTTGGGCTTCCAGCTGCCGAAAGGCCTCGCGGACAGGAACGTGACTGGAATTGAATTGCCGCGCGACATGGTCCTGCCGGAGCGGAGCGTCTGGCTGCAGCGCGCCGGTGATAATGCGCTCACCGATCGAGTCGGCGATGCGGCCGGCAACCGTCGTGTTCTCGTCCATCACCATAGATTATCTACCAGAAAAACGAATGCGTTCACTTAGGACATCCTCTAGCATTGGTCGAGACTCGTTATCATAGATAATCGCTCGCATTATCTATGATTAACCGCGGATGGGAGCGCGGCTCTTATGGTTGCTGCTATGGACGTGAAGCGAAACGACGGAAACAACAGCGCGCAGGTCTGCAGAAGCTGGAACCGCGCCGGGGCTGAAGCACTCTATGGGCTGCCGTTTGCCGAGTTGATGTTTCAGGCGCAGAGCGTTCATCGCGCCAACTTCGATCCAAACTACGTTGAAACCGCAAGCCTGCTCAGCATCAAGACCGGCGGCTGTCCGGAGGACTGCGGCTACTGCTCGCAGAGCGCGCACTACGACACTGGGCTGAAAGCCACCCGCCTGATGAATCGCGCCGATGTGGTCGCGACCGCGCAGCGTGCCAAGCATGCGGGAGCGACCCGGTTCTGCATGGCCGCGGCGTGGCGCAGTCCAAAAGACCGCGATCTTGATCAGGTCTGCGAGATGGTCAGTGCGGTCAAGGGTCTCGGCATGGAGACCTGCGTCACGCTCGGGATGTTGATGCCGAAGCAGGCGGCACAGCTCTCAGAGGCCGGTCTCGACTTCTACAATCATAACGTCGATACCTCGGCGCGGTTCTACGGCAAGATCATCACCACCCGCACCTTACAGGACCGGATCGACACGCTTGCACATGTGCGCGAGGCGGGCATCAAAGTCTGCTGTGGCGGCATTATCGGCATGGGTGAGCTCGTCGAGGATCGCCTCGCCATGCTCATCCTGCTCGCCAATCTCCCCAGCCATCCGGAAAGCGTGCCAATCAACCTGTGGAACCAGGTAAAGGGCGTGCCAGTCAATGACACCGCAGAGCGTCCCGATCCGATCGCGGTGGTGCGTCTGGTCGCGACGACCCGCATCATGATGCCGAAGAGCGTGGTGCGGTTGTCCGCTGGACGTCAATACATGAGCGATGAACTGCAGGCGCTGTGCTTTTTGGCTGGCGCAAATTCAATCTTCCTCGGCGACGTGCTGTTGACGACGAAGAATCCGAATGCCGACCGCGACACGAATTTGCTGGCCCGGCTCGGCATCACGTCCGGGCTGTCTTCAGTGAAACAGGGCGACGAGCGCTGCGCGCAAACTTCAATGTAGGGAAAAAATGCAGATTACGTTGATGAAAGGCAAAATCCATCGCGCATCGGTCACTGAAGCCGATCTGCACTATGAAGGCTCGATTTCGATTGATCGGTTGCTGTTGGACGCTGCGGGACTCCTGATCAACGAGCGCGTCGAAATCTTTAATATCGACACCGGCGCACGCTTTGCCACCTATGTGATCGAGGCACCCAAGGGGTCCGGCATGATAGGTCTCAATGGTGCGGCCGCGCGACTAGCGATGCCTGGAGACAAGGTCATCATCGTTGCGTATGCCGCCTTTGATGAGGTGGATGCAAAAGCGTTCAGGCCACGCGTTGTGCGGGTTGACCGGGAGAACCGCATCCTACCCGGTTGAAAGCCGATAGGCCGATGCCGGAGCCATTGTCCTGGCGGCCAATTGAATTTGCATGATTGATGGCGACCCTGGGAGGGGTGAATGAGCTCGATCCATACGGCCAAGGTCGCCGATTATGTCGCGGCGTTGCATGCCCTGAAACAGGATGACCGGCTGCGCCGCCTTAGGCCGCGCGAAGGCATCGATTTTGTATCGAACGACTATCTTGCGCTTGCGAGCGCACCGCGCATGAAAAAGGCAGTTTTTGCGGCGCTCGAGGCCGGCACCCCGATCGGAGCCGGTGGGTCGCGGCTTCTGCGCGGCAATTGCGAGGAGCACGAACGTCTCGAAGCAGAAGCGGCTCAGTTTTTTGGGGCGGAGACGGCGCTCTTCTTTGGCGGCGGTTATGTTGCAAATTTCGCTCTTCTGACAACGTTGCCGCAGCGCGGCGATCTACTCGTTCTCGATGCTCTCGTGCACGCGAGCATCCATGAAGGTGCGCGAACTGGGCGGGCCGACTTTCGCATAAGCGCCCACAACGATCCTCAGTCGGTCGAAAACACAATCCGCGACTGGCGTACCCAGGGCGGAATGGGCCGCGTCTGGATCGTGGTTGAAAGTCTCTACAGCATGGATGGCGACTTCGCGCCGCTCGAAGACCTCGTCGCTATCGCGGGCCGGCACGACGGGTTCCTGATCGTCGATGAGGCCCACGCCACAGGCGTCTGCGGGGAGCTGGGACGAGGACTTGCCGCCTCCTATGAGGGGCAAGGAAATCTGTTGGTCGTTCATACCTGCGGCAAGGCGCTGGGCGCCGCAGGCGCGCTTGTCACTGCCTCAACGGCCATGCGCGATTTCATGGTCAATCGCTGTCGCCCGTTTATCTTCGCCACAGCACCCTCACCATTGATGGCCGTTGCCGTGCGGGAGGCTCTGTTCATCCTGCAGCAGGAACCCCAGCGGCAGCAGCGTCTGGCCGAACTGGTTGCGTTCACACATCGGGAGATCAGCGTGCGCGGCGGGCGAAGTCCTTCGGCCTCGCAGATCGTGCCCTATATCGTCGGCGACAATGGGCGTGCGATGCGGCTCGCATCGCGATTGCAGGCGCGCGGTTTCGATATCCGCGGAATCCGGCCGCCAACTGTTCCCGTGGGTACGGCCCGCTTGCGAATTTCACTGACCCTCAACATCGGGGAGGAGGACGTGCGTGCAATGCTCGATGCGCTGTTCGAGGAGACGAGAGGTGAAGTGCGATGAGCCAGCAGATCGTCGTGACAGGCACAGATACCGGGATCGGAAAGACGGTCTTTTCCGCAGGGCTCGCTCATCTCCTCGGCGCGAACTATTGGAAACCGATTCAGGCCGGCCTCGAAGGAGAAACCGACACCGAAGTCGTCGCGCGGCTGGGTAGTCTTTCAGGCGATCGCATCGTGCCGGAGGTTCACCGCCTTCGAACGCCGGCTTCGCCATATCACTCCGCGGAAATTGACGGTGTTCGCATCGATGCGGACTCGCTCGCTGTGCCAGACACCGGCGGGCGACCGTTGGTCATCGAGGGCGCCGGCGGGCTGATGGTGCCGCTGAGTCTCGGCACACTTTATGCTGACGTCTTTGAGCGATGGCGCCTTCCAGCAGTGCTCTGCGCTCGGACGGCGCTGGGCACCATTAATCACTCGCTGCTGTCGATAGAAGCTCTGCGGAGGCGCCATATCGACATCCTCGGGATTGCATTCATTGGGGAACGGAATGCTGAGGCCGAGAGCGCGGTTTGCGAGATTGGCCGCGTGCGTTGGTTAGGGCGATTGCCCTGGCTTGCTCCCCTCACGCCAGACACGCTGCAGGTCGCATTCAAGGCGTCGTTTCGCGCTGATACGTTCAAGTCATGATGCCGAACAAGAAAACCCAGATCTGGCGTCGGTTCATGCAACACGCTCTTCTGGATGACATCAGGAACGTTATGGGTTCAAAAATGCTCGTTTGAGTCTCGGCTCATGGTCATAGACCCTGCAAATGGTGAAGCTCGTCGCGTCCCCTTCAATCCGCCGCTCGAAGCAAGATACATGTCGGTTGACGGCTGTTTCGCAGGAAACTGCCTCGTTCTGAACACGGGCGAGTATGGCGCTCTGCTTGAAAATATTCCGCCAACGCTCGATGAGTTCTTTTTGATCTTCACTTCGGCGGCAAGGCCGGTTTTTCGACGATGCAAGCGAGCATGGGTTCGCGGCAGCCAGATGGATGTCGACTATCAGCGCTAGCTTCGCAAGGCATATCTAGGAAGCAGGTAAAAGGGGCAACAATGCGCCGCCTCTGCGTCGACCAGGCTAATGCCTTCATCCTGGGAGGAAACAATGAGCACGAGTTGCGAGGACGATCGGCTGTCCGCTGGCTAGGGCGAATGCCCTGGCCGTCTCCTCTTGCTGCAAACACGCCGCAGGCCGCGTTCAAGGCCTCATTCCGTGCTGGTGAGTTCAAGCCATGACGTCAAAGAAGAGACCCGCGATCTGGCACCCGTTCACGCAACACGCGCTTCAGGGCGAGATGACAAAGGTTCTGCGTGGCGATGGTGCTTATCTCTACACCGCGGATAACCGCCGCATCATCGATGCAATCTCATCCTGGTGGGTCGTGACCCACGGTCATTGCCACCCGCACATCGTCAGGGCGATTCAGGAACAGGCCGGCAAGCTCAACCAGATCATCTTTGCCGGCTATACCCACGATCCGGCTGAGGAGGTTGCGGCGCAACTCATGAAGCTCGCACCCCGTGGGCTTGAGCATGTCTTCTTCTCCGACAGCGGCTCCATGAGCGTGGAAGTCTCGTTAAAAATGGCGATCGGCTATTGGAATAATGTCGGCGAGCCGCGGACACGCATTGTCGTGATGCAACATTCCTATCACGGCGATACAATTGGGGCGATGTCGGTGGGGGCTAGGGGCGTGTTCAATGACGCATACGGGCCCTTGCTGTTTGACGTGACCGCAATTCCGTTCCCTGCGGAAGGCCGTGAGCAGGCAACCCTCGATGCGCTCGAGTCGGCATGCCGAAACGAAAGTCCCGCAGCCTTTATTGTGGAGCCTCTGATTTTGGGGGCGGGCGGGATGCTGATGTACCCCGCTTGGGTGCTAAGGGACATGAAGCGGATCTGCGAGGCCTCTGACGTCCTGTTCATCGCCGATGAGGTGATGACGGGCTGGGGCCGGACCGGAACGCTATTCGCCTGCGAGCAGGCCAATGTCAGTCCAGATATCGCCTGCTATTCGAAAGGCCTCACCGGCGGGGCGCTCCCACTGGCAGTGACGCTCTGCCGCGCGGAGATATTCGACGCGCATTACTCAAAAGATCGTACCCGCACGTTCTTTCATTCGAGTTCATATACCGCGAATCCAGTGGCCTGCGCTGCCGCAAAAGCGAATCTGGATATCTGGCAAGATCAGGAAGCACGCCAGCGCGTCGCGTCTGTCGCCACGATGCAAGAGCATGCAATCGAGCCATTCCGTGCCGACCCGCGCTTTGCAAACGTCCGGCGGACCGGCACCATTACAGCGCTCGATCTGAAAACCAGCGATCCGGGCTATCTGGCAGGCATCGGTCCGAAGCTTCGGGCCTTCTTCGAGAGCCGAAATCTCTTGCTGCGCCCACTCGGCAACACGATCTACGTCATGCCGCCTTATTGCGTCACGGCGGCAGATCTTGATCAAATCTATGCCGGTATCAGGGATGCTGCCGATGCGCTGGGTTGAGGGTGCGGCTCGAGCGCGTCTAACGGAACCCAGCTGCGGCCGTGAGCTGAATATGCTGGCCGAACCTGAACCTGTCGCAGGCTTTGGCAAGGACCCGAGCCGCTGTCGCAGATGTCCCCGACGCTGTACCCCGGCGCAAACTCACAAGATGTGCGGAGAGCGGTAGCTTGCCGACGTGGCGGTGCCCGGCGCCTGCAAAGCTGGTCGGCGTGACGACATGGTGGCCGCAAAGTTTTCCTTTTGATGATTGCGCAATCATCAGATGTTTCTATCTGTCCGCCGCTGGTTTTGGAAACGTGCCGTTCCGTTTGGCCTCCACCATTGACAGTCTTGTCTCAGCTTCCGTAGGTACCCTGAGTCCGGGATGCGGGCAGTGGAGCGGTCGGGATCTAAGATGAGCCACATTTCAGAGCAGCCTGTTGAACGTGTCACGATTCCAGTTCTGCAGCGGTGCAAGGAGGAGGGGCGCCGTATTGTAATGACCACGGCTTACGACGCGGTCACCGCGCGCATCGCCGATTCCACTGTCGATGTCATCCTGATCGGAGACAGTGTTGGCAATGTCTGCCTCGGATTCGACAACACGCTGCCGGTTAGTATGGCCATGATGAACCATCATCTGGATGCCGTTGCGCGCACAAGAGGTCGTGCCTTGCTCGTTGCCGATATGCCATTTCTCAGCTTTCATCTCGGCATTGAGGAGACGATACGCAACGCCGGGGGCTTTCTGCAGCGTGGCGCGGCAGCGGTTAAGCTCGAGGGGGGCGCGAAGCGCGTCGACATGGTCCGCGCTCTGGTCGATTGCGAAATTCCCGTGATGGGTCATCTCGGTCTCACTCCGCAGAGTGTCAATGTCATGGGGGGATTCAAAGTGCAGGGCCGGAAAGCCGATGACGCTCTGCGCCTGCTCGATGACGCCCACCGTCTGCAGGAGGCTGGATGCTTCGCTCTGGTCCTGGAGGGCGTTCCGGCGGAGCTCGCCGCGCGCGCGACCGAATTCCTGACGATACCGACCATTGGAATTGGCGCGGGTCCCAATTGCTCGGGCCAGGTGCTCGTATTCCATGATGTCCTGGGATTGACTGAAGGTCATCGGCCGAAATTCGTTCGCGCCTATGCAGAGGGTTTTCAGCTGCTGCAGGAGGCGCTGTCGCGCTGGGCCGCAGATGTCCGCAGCGGCGCATTCCCGGGACCGAAGGAGTCCTATCTGCTTCCAGAGGGCCTTACCGAGACGATCGCAACCTGGGCCCCCAGTTAACCTGATGTACAGCCAACAAATGCAGACAATCACGACAGTCGCTGAACTTCGTCGCGCTCTCGCCAACGCCCGAAGGGCCGGTCAACGCGTCGGATTCGTGCCGACCATGGGCTATTTGCACGAAGGTCACCTGGCGCTGGTCGAAGCCAGCCGGGCGCAATCTGACCTCACCGTCCTCAGTATCTTCGTGAACCCCACTCAGTTCGGGCCAAACGAGGATCTCAGCACCTATCCGCGCGACTTCACGCGCGATGAGAAACTGTGTCGCGATGCTGATGTTGCCATCGTCTTTGCGCCGGATGCCAGCGAAGTCTATCCGGCACAATTTGAGACCTTCATCGAGCCGGGGGACCTGGCAAAGCCGCTGTGCGGGGCGTTCAGGCCCGGGCACTTTCGCGGTGTCGCGACGGTCGTCTGCAAACTGTTCAACATGGTGCAGCCGGATATCGCGTTCTTCGGACAGAAGGATTTTCAGCAATGCGCGGTCGTGCGTCACATGGTACGTGATCTCGATCTTCCGATCGAAATCGTCACCGTGCCGACGGTCCGGGAAGCGGATGGGCTCGCGATGAGCAGTCGCAACCGCTATCTCAGCGAGGACGAACGTCGGCGGGCTGGTGCCATCAGCCGTGGACTGTTCGCCGCCGCGGACAAGTTCCGCTCAGGAGAACGCGACGTCGAAAGGCTGCTTGCAATCGCCAAAGGGCATTTGAACGAGGTCGATCGGCTGCAATACCTTGAGCTTGTCGACCATGATACGCTCAAAGCCGCCGAAAGTCCGCTGAGCCACCCGGCGGCCCTGTGTGCCGCAGCCTACGTCGGCTCGACACGGCTGATCGACAATATGATACTGGCGTTACCGACTTCCTAGCACCAGCTCGAGCGGATTCAGTGCGGTGAAATCCGTCGGCAAAGTTGCGTGAACGCGGAATTTAAGCGCCCTGTCGGGATAAATTGCGTTAATCAATATCAAGATGCCCTTACGATGCAGGGCTAAAGCATAGCCCTGTTTCACGAGCCGACCGTTGGGCGGGGTGGCAAGAATAACGTGGTCAAAGCCGTCTCAGTTTGTCGGCACGGCATAGGAGCAGGACATGGCCAGCCATTTCTATCGACTCCGTATGGGCGCGTACGCTGAGACATTGTTTCGGTGCAACAAGCGCGAGAAGCTGCAAATGGTCTGGCTGCAGTGCAATTTGATGCGGCTCGGGAATGAGGTCATCCGATCCGAGCACTGGTCCATCGCGGCGGACCAGCCGGTTCGGCATGAACACGGCGCGCCCAAAATCGCCAGTAGAGGTGAGACGACGCTCGAGGACCTGAAACAAATCGGGCGCGAAGCATTTTCCCAAGCGCCCACCATGTGGCGGCAGGCGTGAAGGATAGCCGGTTTGGTTCTCTAAACATCGCGGTCGGCTGTCCAATGGGCGAAACCGCAACGTCTCCATGTTCTCCGATGCAAAACGATCATGCAGAGATTTGTAACGCGAACGGCTGCGTGCTTCTTGGCTGAAGGAAAGTTGCGCCAATAAACGCGAATTCAGAATTCCGAAATCAATCTAACTTAGCAAGCCACTCATCGGCGAGCAGAGCAGGCCAGGTCCCGTTCTGCTTGATACTGATCCCGCCCGTGGGACCCGCGACAACCAGCGCGTACCGGGGGCATAAAACTCATCACGGGGTACAATGACCGGAGTAGCGGGCAGACTTATCGGATTATTGCGGAGTTGCCGGGCCTTCCGCATTGGGTTGCGCGGCCAAATGACACTGCTCGGTATCTCGGGAGTTCTTGTCACAGGTGCACTCTGCGCTGCCGCCCTGAACTACGCGAGCCTGGTCCAGAGCGAGGCGAATGACAGCAGCAAGTTCAAAGATCATGTCGCATCGTTGTCACAAAGCTTCCTTGAGTCACGCCAAATCACGAGCGACTTCCTGCGCAAGCCGAGCGAAATCGCAATCACCAAGCATGCGAAGAGCCATGAAGAGCAGCTCGCAGACCTGAGCCGGGTCGAAGCATTTGTGTCGGCTCTGCCCGACCACGACCCACGGAAGGAAGCGACGGCGTTGCGGTCCGTGATCAATCTCTATGCGACCCGCTTTCGAAACGTGGTCTCGGCGCAACGCAATCTGGGCTTCAACGAAGATGATGGATTTCAGGGCAAGCTGCGTAAGGCCGTGCATGCCATCGAGCAACGTCTAGCCGACCTGAACCAGCCACGCCTTACGATCTTGATGCTGACGATGCGCCAGCACGAGAAAGACTTCATGCTGCGTGGGGAAGACAAGGATGGCGATCGACTGGCTGACCGGGAAGCGGAATTCGAAACCGCGCTTGCTCAGGCGAGCCTCCCCGCGGAGATGAAATCCCAGCTCCTCGACCTGATCCGCGCATATAAGTCGAGCTTCGTGTCCTTCATGGTCACGCAGCAGGCGCTGAACGATCAGGCCGACGATCTCGGGCAAATCTACGACCGCATCAGCCCGGCGCTGGCGAAGATCATGGCCGCCGCTGACATGCACTCGCGGGCTGCAGAAATGCAAGCTGAACAAATTCAGCGCAAGCTGATTTGGCTGATCGGGTTTGCAACGTTGCTCGTTGGCCTGCTTGCGTTGCTGTTCGGCCGGCGCGTTGCGAAGACAGTCGCTTCGATGGCGGCGGCCATGCGCCAGCTCGGCGAGGGTCGCTTCGACGTCGTGCTGCCAGGCCTTGGCCGCAAGGATGAACTTGGCGAGATGGCCGCAGCGGTCGAACTGTTCAAGCTGAAAGCGCGCGAGAAAGGGCAAGCCGAAATCGATGCAAAGGCCGAACAGGATTGTGCCGCCGCCGAGCAGCGGCAGGCCGATATCGCTCGGCTCGCCGGCGAATTCGAAACCGCTGTGGGCAAGGTTATCGATACGGTCTCCTCTGCCTCCTCAGACCTTGAAGCCTCCGCCCGGAGCCTTACCTGCACGGCCGATCACGGCCGGCAGCTCTCGGTCGAAGTCGCCAGCTCATCGGAGCAAGCGTCTGCCAATGTTCAGCTCGTCGCGACAGCGACGGGCGAAATGGCGGCGACGATCGCGAGCATTGGCCGGCAGGTCGAAGAGGCCGCCGATATCGCGCGCGAAGCGGTTCGCAGGGCCGAACTCAGCGATCAGCGCATGGCCGGTTTGGCGGCTGCGGCGGACCGGATCGGCAGCGTGGTCCAGCTGATCGCCGCGATTGCGCGGCAGACCAATTTGCTCGCGCTGAACGCGACAATTGAAGCGGCGCGCGCCGGCGATCTCGGCAGAGGTTTTGCCGTTGTCGCTGACGAAGTGAAGTCTCTCGCAACGCAAACGGCGCATGCGACCGCCGAGATCAGCGAGCACATTCACGGCATTCAGACGGCAACGACTGACTCGGTCGGCGCGATTGCCGATATCGGCGTCATTATCGGTCGCATTTCCGAGATCGCCGTGACCGTGGTCAACTCCATCGCGGAGCAGGGGGCAACGAGCAAGAATATCGCGTCCAATTTGCAGGAAGCGGCCGCCAGAACCAGCCAGGTGGCGGCGAGCGCCATTGAAGTGACCAACGGCGCAAAGGAGACAGGAGGGGCCTCGATGCAGGTGCTGACGTCTGCCGAACTTCTGTCTGGGGAAAGCGCTCGGCTGAGGCGGGAGCTCGGCAGCTTCCTCGGCAGGATCCAGGCGGCTTGAGGTGGTATCTCAACGTCACGAGCCGCCGGAGCCGGAACATCGATGCGTTTTCGAAGACGACTCCAGCTGCTTTAAGCAATGGTGCGGGCGAAAGGGTCTTCACGTGCACGACCCAAGCCGTCGCACCTCCTATCCTGCGAGTACCCGCCTGCACAGGGGATGATCGGTAGCTCCTCTCATCGTGACCCACGTTGCATGTTTGATCGCTCTTGCTCCAGAGCTTCCATCCCGTTTCGATGCAGCCAAAGAAGCGCCCTTGCGAGCTGACGAAGATCGTTTCGGCTTGCACCAACGGGCAGTCGCCGTGCGCGCCGAAGAGCATCCGCAGCTTGCTTCTCCAATCGCGATAAGTCCCGTTCTGTCATCGTCACTTGACCGATCTACACTCACTCATACCGCACGTTGCTGAGTTGGCCCAACGGCACTCGTGCCCGGATTTGGACAGACAGCAGTCGCAGATCTCAAGCATGCCAGCAGTGCAATCTGCGCCGGCGCCATTTTGCAGGCTAGGGCACATTGACGAGTGGCATAGGCGCGGTCGGTCCCGGCACGAAACCATCCTGGTGCCGGCCACGGACCGCCAGCGCAATTGCAAAGGTCACAAAGAGAATGATGAGTCCACGCATGACAAAAAGCGTACTCCGGTAGCAGTATCGGATTTATGAAACATCTCGCACTCCGGAGTGTTTGAGAAGCGGCATGCAAACCCCGTGAGCTCTAAATCAGACGAGCACGTCGGACCGCAGAGTCAGACCGGCTTAAGCTCGCCCTTGTGGATCCTCAACGCCCACTTCGTTGCAAAACGGCGCGCGGTCATCTCGGCGCGCCGGAAAAAAGCATCTCTTCCTGACAACAGCAGGAATAGTGCACATGGTTCGAATAATCATTTATGCGTTCGTCGGTCGAACCGAAGGCATCATGGGTCACGTTCTTCGCCGCAACTGAAAGCGATGTATGGCAAATCACGACGTCGTCTCGAGTAGTCTCCTAGCACTGACCGCTGGCGGAATTACGCTGCTCTGCTCGAGCCTACTTGCGCTGGCCTTGATCTGAAGCCAGTGCGCTGGTTTGGTCGTGCCTAGCGCGTGCGGCTTCATGATCGAGAGTCTTTTAATCCGAAGCTGCCGGTGAACCCGCCGCCGATCAGATACCAATGGCTATGGTTGGAACGGGACAACAAGTTCGGGGGGCCGTCGGGATCTTTGCGTTCGTCATCGCGGGTGCGGAAGCCTTCACTCTGCTCAAGCGCGCCGGAGCCGTCTATCCGATCTGGCTTGGATCAAGACATGGACCAAAGCCAAGATCGTCGATCCGATCGGGGTGGAGATAGTCGGTGTCGGACGGGCATTTTGGCGAGGCATTATTGACGAGGTGCTGAACCCGAAGACGGATGCATTTTTCTCTCCTTCACCCCGCATTTGTTGACCAAACCGCCGATGTCGCCCGGCAGTTCGTCAACATCGGCACGGTTTCCGTTGCGCTCAACAGAGCCGCCAATGTGGGCGGGACCCATTGGGCCGCCACAGGATGGGCGGGCCTGGCCAAGCGGCCGTCTGCCGTCCTCAAAATGCGATAGGTATCTGTTGCAGCGATGTGCACGCCAGGATATTCACTTCTAGTTGCGCCGGCCGGTTGATCACCCTGAGGGCCATTCTGTCAATTCCGGCCTGTCTTCCGATGTTGCAGCACAATCTTTGGGCTGACTGCTCAGGAAAGACGACGGCATTTATGAAGACCAGGGCGTGCATAAGTCGTTCGCCTCGGGTCGCGCTAGTCTGACGAGAGTGGATGTGCGGCATGTGGGTGATCGCTGCGCTTCCTCGCCGTAAGGGCCGGTCGCCAACCTTCACATCCCGAACAGCTCGGACATGAGTCCTGAATCAGCCGGACGGCAAGCCGCGTCAGTGTTTTTGGATTTGTCTCGCCGCCCGCGGCGAGATTTAAAATCTTCTCGGCAAGGCATGCTTTTAAGGAAGACGTCCGCGCAGGCTCCGGCGCCATTTGGACAGCATCGTCCAGGACGCGTCGCAACACGGCACGCAAGTGAGTTTCTGAATTCGCAGCTGTCATGAGGCTCATCCAACGGGTCAAATCTCTGCGCGTTGGCTTCGGCTCTCACCCAGTGTTCCTGAGAATATCCGCCGAAGCCCACCGTTCGATAATCCCGTGTCGTCTAGTGATTGGTGCAATCGGCTTGCTTGCCGTCACGCCCGACGCATACAGGAAACATGTTTAGCGGAGGTGACACTGAAGCTTGGAATGCGATTTCTTTGGTGGGTTCGCGTCGTCCAGAACGAAGTCGAGAGGAGTTGTGTAACGACCGACCGAGTCCCCGTAGATCGTGGGGCCTGCAGCTCCGTTCAAGAGCGCGTGGTAGAGGTGATCAATGAATCTTTCTGCGGCGACATTGTTCCGCGTAAAGTACCCGAACCGGCGGAGTAACGCCGAATGCAAGCAGCTCGTTTGGGTAGGAGCGACATCACGCGGACGCCTAATTCGGCAGCAGAGTCGTTTTCCAAGAACTGCTCAGAACCTTATCGCACTTCAGCAGCAAAGGCCCGGGCGTACCTATCCCACGCGGCGCAATGTGGCGAGCCGGGCTCGCAGGCCGCGCGTTTGATCCACAACGCCGTCTGAACCGGAGACACGAGCATGTGTGGGTAACTGCCGGAGACGAGCTCTACCACAATACCCAAGGCGCCCTTTACAACAGCGACCGTAGTCAGCTGTTGGTCAATGCCCCGACCGACGCAGGAAGGCATGAGGTTACCAGAGAAGCCAAAGCGAGCGCGCCGCGTCCGACCGCGCCTTTTCATATCGAGAATGTCGGGCCGGCCCAGACCGATCCAGGCTCGCTAGAGATGCAAAGCCCGCAAAGCTCGACGTCGGCGGATGGTGCAGGAGCTTGGCATCATGTGACGGCGTGATGTTTGGTCCGATCAGCCAGATTAGGTTAGACGTGAGAAATGTCAGTCCGTCGGCAAACAGCCTGACAGCCGGGCCGGCTAATTCTCCGTCGGGTTAGTCGGCACGATGATCCCTCGTGTGGCCAGGCAGTCTAGCACTATACCGGCCAAGTGTTCCGGCTGCTGGTTCAGTGTTGTCAAATGGATCTCCGGCGCGCTCGGCGCCTCGTATGGCGCATCGATGCCGGTGAAATTCTCGATCATGCCGGATTTCGCCTTGGCGTAGAGCCCGTTCGGATCGCGCCGCACGCATTCGCCGATCGGCGTATCCACAAAGACCTCGATGAATTCGCCGTCGCCCACGACATCGCGCACCATGTCTCGTTCTGCCTTGTAGGGCGAGATGAACGAGCAGATCACGAGCAAGCCACTATCGACCATCAGTTTGGCAACCTCGCCGGCGCGGCGGATGTTTTCAATCCGATCGGATTCGGTGAAGCCGAGATCTCGATTGAGACCGTGCCTGAGATTGTCGCCGTCCAAGAGCATGGTGTGATATGACATCGCAAATAACTTCTGGTCGACGACCTTGGCGATGGTCGATTTGCCCGCGCCGGAAAGCCCGGTAAACCAGATGACGCAGGGTCTTTGGTGCTTGAGAGCGGCGCGCTCCTTCTTCCCGAGTGAGAGCGGCTGGCAGGCCTTTGCGGCACGCCGCAAGGGAAACGCAATCATGCCGGCTCCGACGGTCCGGTTGGTGTCGCGATCGATCACGATGAAGGAGCCGGTGCGACGGTTCGCTTCATAGGAATCGAAGGTTGCCGGCAGTACGGTTGCAATCTTGCAGAAGCCGATTTCATTGAGGCGCAAAGTTCGGGCCGCCACATGCGCGCCCGTGTTGACGTCGATCCTGTATTTCATCGCGGTGATGCTGCCGGACGCAATCGATTGCGTGCCGATCCGGAAGGCATAGGACCGGCCTGGGACCATGTCCTCCTGGTCCATCCAGATCACGTGGGCGGCAAACTGATCAGCGACCTCCGGTCGTTCCATCGGCTTGGCGATGACATCCCCGCGGCCGATGTCGATTTCGTCGGTCAGCGTAATGGTCACTGCATCGCCGGCTTCGGCGCGCACAAGCTCGCCATCGTACGTCACGATCTGCTTGACGCGCGAATTGCGTCCCGATGCTGGAACGACGATTTCGTCGCCAACCGCAATGCTGCCAGAGACCACGGTTCCAGCGTAACCGCGGAAATCCAAATTCGGCCGGCTCACCCATTGTACCGGGAAACGGAAGGGCAAGCCAGCCGTCTCGGACTGGATGTCGATACTCTCGAGATAGTCCAACAGGCAAGGGCCGTGAAACCAGTCGGTGTTGCGGGACCGGTTGATGATGTTGTCGCCGTATCGCGCGGAGATCGGGACAGCCGCGATCGAGGTAAAGCCAAGGTTCGAAGCGAACCTGACATAGTCGGCCACGATGCGATCAAAAACCTCCTTGCGGTAATCGACCAGATCCATCTTGTTCAGGGCCACGACCACGTGCCGGATGCCCAAGAGCGCGCAAATGTAGGAGTGGCGCTTTGTCTGCACCAGGACGCCTTTGCGCGCATCGATGAGAATGACCGCGAGCTGGGCGTTGGAAGCGCCGGTCGCCATGTTACGCGTATATCGTTCGTGACCGGGCGTATCGGCCACCATGAAGGATCGGCGCAGCGTGGTGAAGAAGCGATAGCCGACATCGATGGTGATGCCCTGTTTGCGTTCAGCCTCAAGTCCATCGACCAGCAGGGCCAAGTCGATAGCATCCCCAGTTGTGCCGTGCTTGACGCTGTCGCGCGCAAGCGCCTGCAGCTGATCCTCATAGATCCCCCTGCCGTCGTGCAGAAACCGGCCGATTAGCGTCGACTTTCCATCGTCCACCGAGCCGCAGGTGATGAAGCACAGCTGATCCTTGCTGCCGGTGAAGGGGAGCTCTCGCAGCGCATCAGTATCCATTCAGAAGTAGCCTTCCCGCTTCTTTTTCTCCATCGAGGCCGCTTCATCGGTATCGATCAGCCGCCCCTGACGCTCGGAACGTGTCGCAACCTGCATTTCCGCAACGATGTCTTTGATGGTGGCGGCGTCGGACTCGATGGCGCCGCTCAGCGGATAGCAACCAAGTGTGCGGAAACGCATCATCTTAAGCTCCGGTGTCTCGTTCGGAGCCAAAGGCAGGCGCTCGTCATCCACCATGATCAGCGCGCCGTTGCGATTGACCACCCACCGCATTTTTGCGAAATAAAGCGGAACGACCGGAATGTTTTCCAGCATGATGTATTCCCAGACATCGAGCTCCGTCCAATTCGAAATGGCAAACACGCGCATTGTCTCGCCTTTGCGGCTGCGGGTGTTGAAGAGATTCCACAGCTCCGGCCTCTGGTTGCGCGGGTCCCAGACATGTCCATGCGAACGGAAGGAGAAGATGCGCTCCTTCGCCCGGCTCCTTTCCTCGTCGCGCCGGGCGCCACCGAACGCTGCGTCAAAGCCGTAGAGGTCGAGCGCCTGCTTGAGTGCGTCTGTCTTCATCACCTGGGTATGCAGCGTCGATCCGGACTCGATCGGGTTGATGCCGCGCTTGATCCCGTCCCGGTTCACATGAACGATCAGGTCGATGCCGAGACGTTGGGCCGTCTCGTCGCGAAAGCTGATCATCTCGCGAAACTTCCAGGTCGTGTCGACATGCAACAGCGGAAACGGGACCTTCGCCGGATAGAAGGCCTTCTGCGCCAGGTGCAGCATGACGCTCGAATCCTTGCCGCTCGAATAAAGCATTACGGGCTTTCGAAATGCGGCAACGACTTCGCGCATAATCTCGATGGACTCGGCCTCCAGCCGCCGCAGGTGCCGCGGCAGCATGCGAGTCTGTGGTTTGGTGATCTCTTGTGCGTTCATTTTAACCATCTGCTAGTCCCCGCGCGGCAAGTTGCCGTTTCGATAATCTAGCTTCCATAGCGCATGGGCCGCTCTCAGGGTCCGTCACGGTGAACAGAAATGACGCGCGAATATTCGCGCGGGCTTCTCGAAAGTCATCCAGGCCACGTGCCTTGCGGACGTGCAGCTTTCGTTTCCGTATCCCGCCAGCGCAACGGTTGAGAACGCAGAGAGATGGGAACAGATCGCATCTGGAATGACCACCTCACTCCCGTGCTTGAAGGCCGTTTGTTATGAGATGAGGAGATCAAGATCAACTCCATTTCAAGACCGAAACCCAGGAGCGGTTCTCTCTATTCATTGTGTGGATGTGCGCCATCGACAGAATCGATTTTACCAATTGTGCGGAATGGCAGATAAAAAAAGCTCAGTTGGAGAAATAGATCATCAGGCCGGGTTGCCTCGTTTCATGTGAGTGCCGTCTCAGATGCCGATTGTCGGTTCTTGAGGGGCTTATCATCCGCATCTTCGCGGCGGGCGCCATTCGGCAATGGCCTTCATTTTGACGTGTTGAAGGTCTCATGAACGTCGGTGTCGACTTGTCTACGCGCGAGTGTTCGAAAGAATTGTTCGACTCGCGCCATCAATGGAAAAGTCGGAAGCGACAGCACTTTGTATTCGTAATGGATATCGGCCTGCTCGTCGCCAAAGTTAACGGCGAATGCCCTCGCCGTACATGAACCGCCGGCAGCCCTCCATCTGCCGACGGAAGCTGGTGCGATGTTTTGTAGCATCGCTCCTCCCAGACTGAACTTCGCCCGGCCCCAAAAGGGTCGGGCTCTTTTTATTGCGGCCGGATCCATCCGCGTTAGTGGGCCAGGGTTCGCAAGCGAGCTCAACGTCCTTCAGCGCACACTTGGGACGCGTCTGTCCATTCTGCCTGAGCCTGCCCGTTGGTCCGGATTGACTCCGATGGCCCAGGACGTTGTTGGGACCGCTCAAATCGGTCCAGCAGATGATGTGTTGCAAACGCAAAGCTGATCGTCCGGAAAGACCACCAAACTCACTGGCTCCAGGTGAGGTGTTCCCGGCATGAGAGACGTTTCATGTCGGCTCGTGGTGTCAAGCGCTCAAAATATGGCCGTCGCGGACGGCGGCCATTGGCCGGTTTCGAAATCGTCCGAACCAGCCGTCGCGCGGCGGATGATCGTCAGCAACAGAGATTGTTGAACAAGAGAGCCAGGCGATTATTCCACGTCAGGATGGGCGCTTTGATCGGGGCTCGTCGTTGAATGTTCGCGCGTCTAAGCATCCTCGTGGGCGGCCTGTCAAAACAGACTATGTCGGAGTGAGCGCTGCTATTCGTCCGCCCGTCAATCAAGAGGCAAGCGGCCACACGTGTCGCGGCTGGAGTTGAAGAACGAAATTCCTGTCGTGTATCCAAGGCGTGGATACATTCGATCATAACAATCGATTTTACCGATTGACCTAAACGCTGGATAGTCAGCGCGCCGGTGAATTTAGAACTGAGACACCGCAGGTCGTCAAGATCGCTTGTCGATTGATCAGGCGGTCGGGCAGCCCTGCGCAATCGGGCCGGCAGGTCTCAATCTCCAAATTCGCGTGCCAGAAGGGTGCATGAGGCAGTCATGACTATGAGTGGGGACGGGTCTACGGAATCGGCCAGTAGAGCGCCTGAAACGAGCGTATCGAGTGAAGACGCTTTGAGCGCTGACCCTTCGACTAACCGCGATTCACCTGCACAGGCGCGTCAAGCGTTTTTCGTGGTCCCGGTGAGGACACGTCCGCAGCACAGTCCAGCCGATCCTCACCCTATAGAGCGCATGGCGCAGTTTCATCGCTGCAATTCGAGCGTCCGGCAGCTCAAGCAGAGGATTGGGCTCCAAATCGAAGAGATCAGGAGCCTGATTGACGATGGCAAGAACGTACGCCAGGCCACCGAACTGCTGAATGAGCTCACAATCGAGCTGATAGCCGCAGCGCTCGCTCTCTGGGCAAAACGCGACGAGCGACCCGGCGGCGAGGTCATAGATAGGGGAGATGGGCCAGTCACACAGGACTACCGCAGCCTATGCGATCCGGAACAGCTGTCGGTCCTGGGACGAATTTATGATCATGCAGTTGCAGCATTGCCGGAAGAGATGCGAACGCATCGTAACCGAAAGCAGATCGCCAAACTCATTCTAGGACGAGCAATCATAGCTGAGTTCGAGCTGGGCTTACTCATCAGGTTTGTCGTCGCTGTCGCCTCTGCCGTTTGATCAAGTATTGTCTCGTCCCCTTGGGTTGGATCGAAGTCGGTTTGATTGTTTTAGAAGATGACAAATGTACGAACGCGCAAATGCTGCCGACAGAACACTTGCGTAAGGGAAGTCTTAATCGAGGTTCGATACGACCACTTTCGTTTGATTTAACCGGCAGTTTGAAACATGTGGCACACTCGGATATCAAGTCTCGCGCTCGCATTGTCCGTCCCCGCAGCGACAGTCGCGGCTAATGCAGACGTCCTATCACTTCACTTCTGGGGCGGACTCGTACTTGGCGGATTTATGCTGGTCCTTTTTGTCCTGACGTCGAAGAGAGGGCAGAAGGCATCAGCAGTGACCTTAGACGAAGCGATGGCCATCAAGGCTTTCGAGTCGATCAAGGACGGTATCACCGTCTATGATGCTGACAAATGCGTGCTCGGCAACGACGCTGCAGCTCACATGCTCGGGCTTTCCAGTGGAGAAGAGCTGAAAGGGTTGAGTATCGCCTCGCTCTCGCTGGATCCTCAACCGAACGGCAAGACTGTTGCGCAGATGTTCGAGCAGACCAACGAGGCAGTGACCCGGTCAGGCCACGTCGCGATCGAATGGTGGCTTCGGCGCAAAGACCAGTCCTCCATTCCGGTCAGGATAAGTCTTGTTGTTTCGGAATTCAGCGGCCGTCCGGTCGTGGTGTGTGTTTGGCAGGATATAACCGACCTGGTTCGCATGCGAGAAGAGCGGCTAAGTCTTGCGACAAGATTTGATAGCGACGTGTCGCGGGTCGTCGATGTTGTGGTGAGCTCAATGCAGGACATGCAAGCGGCCGCATCGGAAATTACAGCTTCAACGGACGATGTCTGTCTTCGCACCGAAGCCATGACCGAAATGGTGAAAAAGACCGAAGGAAACTCGACCGCGGTTTCTTCGGCCGCTCAGGAGTTCTCGGCGTCGATTTCGGAAATCAGCCGGCAAGTTTCGACGGCAGCGAGCATTTCGCAGGTTGCGCGCGACAAGACCGGGCACGCTGAGACCACATTAGGCGAGCTCGTCGCTTCGGTGACGAAGATCAGCAGCGTCGTCCAAATGATCGAGAGCATAGCCTCGCAAACCAATTTGCTGGCGCTCAACGCAACCATCGAGGCAGCACGCGCCGGCGAAGCGGGGCGAGGCTTTGCAGTGGTGGCGGGTGAAGTGAAGAATCTTGCCGCGCAGGCAGCAAAGGCGACGAGCGAAGTTGATGCTCAAATTGTTGCCATTCAACAAAGGACGGAACTTGCGACTGCGGCGATGAGTGACATCGCCGGCATAATCGACAAGTTGCAGGAGATATCCAGCAGCATATCGGCGGCGATAGAGGAGCAGTCGATCGTGACGAACGACATCTCAAGAAGCATTACCAACATCAGCGCTGATATGCGCGACGCGTCCCGCGATATTGACCAACTCAACGATGCGTCGCGTGCCTCTGGCTCATCGGCGGGCCAGGCCGTCGGGAAGATCAAGAATTTGAGCGGCAATGTCGCTTCGTTGCAGGGGCAGGTCAGCGAGTTCTTGATCAAGATCAGGGCGTAATACGGCGCGCTCAGTTCAAGTGCAGGTCAAGCAACCAGCTCATCACGAAATCTGCTAAGTGTGACGTCGGTCGCCAGGCGCAACTTTATGGCTCGGATCGATGGCGCCTGTTGGTTTAGACAGAGTTGCGGTCGAGCGATGCTGTTGCAAGCACGTAAGCTGGCAGCCAGCGAGCGGTACGGAGCTTGATGGTCTCGTTCTGAGGCACGACCGGTTGGAGAACTTGCTTTGCAGTTTGCGATGACCGGGATGGCGTGGCGATCACGCGGCCGTCCGCATCCACGCCAATACATCGGCTTCACGCGAGTGCCAGTCGTCCATGCTGATGTCACTCGCGATCCGAGTTCCGTAGTTGTGCGGCTCTAGCGGTCTGGCGAATTCAGTGCCTTCGTCATCCACCAAGGCGGGTCCGAGAAACTGGAGGCAGGAAAAATACCGCCTCGACATGGATCGCCTCCCGCGCGGGCACGGCATTCTGGATACTAAGCGACCTGCTGCCCTGAACCACCCGGCTTTAAGTTAGGGCTTCTGGTCTCCAGGGAGAAAGACGATGCGTAAAGGCAGTTCCCGGAAGAGCAGCTCATCAAGCTCTTGAACGAAGACGGCGCCGGTCGGCTACGCCAATCGATCAACCCGCTTGATCCTTGCTGCGGCGGTAAGTGGATCTTCCAGAAGGGCCGGAAAGAGGAAAGAAGAATCGGGCAGGCGAGAAGGAATGATGCCCCGGGGGCGTCAAAGGTGATTGACCAGCGATGGTCAAGAAACGATGGAAGTCTTGCTTCCAAGTTTCTACCTATGGCGGGACGAATGCGCGCCATTCAATTCAAGAGAGTAGCCGATGCTGCGCCGGACCTGATCCGTAGCATCGCGGCGGACCGCCTCAAATGTCCGCGCAAACGATAGATTGTCGCCTCAAGCGCATTGGTCGAGACCTCATTTTCGAACGAATAAATGCTATCCTCCAGTGAGGCGCGCGGCACCGTGCGCCCTGCATGGCTGAGCAGATGCTCAAGAAGGCACAGTTCACGACGCGCGATGCCGAGCGGCCGCCCATCAACCCAGGCTTGCCGGGCAATCGGATCGAATTCGATGTTCCCAAATACGATGAGTGGGGCCGTCATTTGCTTTGATCGCCGTAGAATCGCTCGCATCCGGGCGATGAGTTCAACGGTAGACAGGGGCTTGGCAGGAAATCGTCCGCCCCACCATTGAAGCTTGCAATCCGGCGATCGAGATCGTTGAGGCCGCTTGTCACCATCGCGGGCATCGATTTGCCGCTCCGCCTCAACTGCTTCAGCCAGTCCAAGCCGTCTCCATCCGGCAGAGCCAATTCGAGAAGAAGGATATCATAGCGTGCGCAATCAAGAGCTGCCGCCGCTTCGTCCAGAGTGCGCGTCACATCGACGGCGAAACCACAATCCACGAGTGCTCCTTGCACGGCACGCGCAAAGGCGGTTTGATGATCAACCAGTAGCGTTCGCATTTCATCTTCTCTCGTCAATCGACGACGGGATGATTGAGCGGTTCATCGTCCACCGTGAGGCCACGTGGGTCTTGTAAAGCTCTCCTTCGACGTAAACCGCCGGAAGCTGGCATTGGCGCGGAGCACCAGTCGTCAACGACCAATTTATCCGATCCGTCCATCGGCCTACCTGTAACTTCGGCCGTCCGCTGTGGATCGCATGCGTTCTCGGCAACGCTTGCGGTGATCCTGGCAGGGTGGCTCCGAATCAGTGAAGGGACCAACGGCCCTAACAACACCCTCCCGCATTCGCCCGCCATACGCTCCCGACGAGACAATCTACGCTTGTCCGAAAACACATCCCGCACCCTGGCAATTCCCAAAACCGAGTCACGTACGCTCTCGACGCTGCAGTCTGTCGAGAGGCAGTGAACCTTGGCCGGTCCATCCCGGCATTGCGCCCATTACGCATGCGGTGCGAGCACGCCTAGCCTGCATTCACCTTGCATAACGAATACCGGCGGCGCCTCGGATGTGGAACTCGATTTCAGATCGTTCTCCCATCCGCCAGCGGCGAGGCGAAGATGGCCATCCCTGCTCTCCAAGTGACGGTCTTTCTCCTCGGGCAAATCGGGCGGCGATGGTTCTCCGCCTGGCTGTTCGGCCATCTCGACGACGTGCTGCCGCGAGGCGCGTGAGCAGGTTGCGAGCCAACCTCAAGAGCTTGAGACATTCGCAATTCTTGTTAGCTGTCGGGATGTTTTGGCGCGACCGAAGAGTCGCGCGGCCGTGTCGGAAAACCTACAATCTGACGCTACGTACGATTCAAGTCCGTCGCCGGCCCAGGTTCAGCAATTTCCTAACATTCACAGGGTCGCTTAAGCAGCGAGAACAAGACGGTGGCGGGCGCAAGGCGTCGCGCGTCGGCAGAATTGGCCTGGAGCGCCCAGAGTCGCCACTGCGTCGGTTATCCGGATAACAGGCCTCGAGGTCGAGGCTGCGCTCCAGCAGGAGCAAATCAAAGAAGCGGTAGAGATGCCTCGTTAGGGACGGAGCTTCCGGAGGGTCGGAGCGTGCTGCCATTCGAGATCAAGCCCGTGCCGGGCGATCAAGTGGTGCCAGCAAACTCATCGATTGAACTTTGGGGTGTTTGCCCGACGAGCTTGAGGATCGGGTCCGCGGCCAGCGCGCGACACACAGCTTCATCAAGCTGAACACGCTACGCCGGCCATTGCCCTGGCAAGCAGCGGAAAACGAAAGCGCCCGCCCGAACAGGGCGGGCGCGGTTCGGCATCGGTTGCGGGTCAGTGGAATGTGAAGTCCGATGCGCTCAGGCCCAAGCTGGCCAGGCCGTCCACGCTGTGCACATTGCTCAGGTGGGCGAACTCGTCCACGTGGTTCGCGGAGGTGACGTAGGCCAGATTCGCAGTCATGCTGTTGTACCCAAAGTAGGCGATAATGTCGCCGGGGGCCGCGGAAATGGCGCTGGCTGCGTCAGCGCCGTTGGAGAAACCCCGATCGGTGATCACCACGACATGTTCCCCGTGAGCACCTGAGGCCGGGCCACTGTAGAAGGTGTCCACCTGATTGCCAGACTGCTGGCTGACGTGATTGAGGAAGTTCGCGTTGAGCCCGTCGCTGCCAAAGCCGACCGCGTCGAACGTGAAGGTGTCCTGTGCCGGGTCGAAATCCACGATCGTGGTGTGGTCGGGGGCCGGCCCGTACTGTTGGTCGAATCCGGGGTGCGGGTCGTGGAACTGGAACGCAAAGGTGTCGTTGCCGGTGCCTCCCGTCAGGGAATCCCTGCCGTCACCGGCGAAGAGGACGTCGTCGCCGGCGCCGCCGTAGAGTTTATCATTGCCCTCATTGACGATTCGCGGTTTGTCGGGGCCGTTGTCGCCATAGAGGAAGTCGTTACCCTCGTCGCCGAAGACGTTGTCGTTGCCCTGGCCGCCGAACACTCGGTCATTGCCCTCGCCGGCCGAGATGACGTCGTTTCCGGCACGACCGTCGATCCAGTCGTCGCCCTTGGGGTCGATGATGATATCGTTACCGTCGCCGCCAAAGAGACTATTGCTGCCCGGACCGCCAATAAGTGGTTTGTCCATCGCGAATACTCCTTGTTAGACAGCCCCCACCATGCCACCTGGCTCGTTCATATTGCTCATCGGCCGATTAGAACAATTCATTGTTCGGATAGAACGCATCGACCTGGCGGATACATCCAGGCGCGCTTCTCTGGCCTAGCAGCTCAGCGCATCGGCTGGTGCGACCGGTCTGAGCTGGTGCCCGCCGGGCTATGATGCAGTCGTCAGCCGGCGCGCCAAGCCCACCCAAGGCTAACGCTTTGCAGTCGAATAGCCGCGGTGCATGACACGCGCTGGTCCTTGTTTTCTATCGAACAGGCGCAAACGACGCCGTCTATGGGGAAGCTCCCGATGTCGGGTTTGAAACACAGTCCGGCCGGGCTTGCCGACAAAGCTATGTGCTTCCAATTCCGCTGGTTTTTGCGCTTGCGCGCGGCTGGCACAGTCGTTGCTAAACTCTTCGCCGAGCACCGTCGCGCTAACTCTCAAAGGATATCAGCATGAGCTTGGCTAGGACCGAAAGCATCGAGGAGATCAAGACCCGCAATAAGGACCTCATCCAGGAGGTGCTGACGGTCTATCCCGAGAAGACTGCAAAACGGCGCGCCAAGCACCTGAACGTTCACGAGGCAGGGAAGGCGGATTGCGGCGTTAAGTCAAATCTCAAATCCATCCCCGGCGTGATGACGATCCGCGGCTGCGCCTATGCAGGCTCCAAGGGCGTGGTCTGGGGGCCGATCAAGGACATGATCCATATCAGCCATGGTCCGGTGGGGTGTGGCCAGTACTCCTGGGGATCGCGGCGCAACTATTACGCCGGCACGACCGGTATCGATACGTTCGTGACCTTGCAGTTCACGTCCGACTTCCAGGAAAAGGATATCGTGTTCGGCGGTGACAAGAAGCTCGTTAAACTCATCGACGAGCTGCAGGAGTTGTTCCCGCTCAACAACGGCATCACCATCCAGTCGGAATGCCCGATTGGCCTGATCGGCGACGATATCGAGGCGGTATCCAAGGCCAAGTCGAAGGAATATGGCGGCAAGACGATCGTCCCGGTTCGCTGCGAAGGCTTCCGCGGCGTCTCGCAGTCGCTCGGGCACCATATCGCCAACGATGCCGTGCGTGATTGGGTCTTCGACAGGCTCACGCCCGAGAAGTCCCGCTTCGAGTCGACGCCCTACGACGTTGCGATCATCGGAGACTATAATATCGGCGGTGATGCCTGGTCGTCTCGAATCCTGCTGGAGGAAATGGGCCTGCGCGTCATCGCCCAGTGGTCCGGAGACGGGTCGCTGGCCGAGCTCGAGGCCACGCCCAAGGCGAAGCTCAACATACTGCATTGCTACCGCTCGATGAACTACATCTCCCGTCACATGGAGGAGAAGTTCGGCATTCCGTGGTGCGAATACAACTTCTTCGGTCCGTCAAAAATCGCGGAATCACTGCGCAAGATAGCGGGCTATTTCGACGACAGCATCAAGGAAGGAGCCGAGCGGGTGATTGCGAAATACCAGCCGCTTGTCGATGCGGTGGTCGCAAAATACCGCCCCCGCCTGGAAGGCAAGACCGTGATGCTGTTCGTTGGCGGATTGCGTCCACGCCATGTGATCGGCGCCTACGAGGATCTCGGCATGGAAGTCGTCGGCACCGGCTATGAGTTCGGCCACAACGATGACTATCAGCGCACCGCCCAGCATTACGTCAAGGACGGCACGCTCATCTACGATGATGTCAATGGCTATGAGTTCGAGCGCTTCGTTGAGAAGATGCAGCCAGACCTGGTCGGCTCGGGCATCAAGGAAAAATATGTGTTCCAGAAGATGGGGGTGCCGTTCCGGCAGATGCACTCCTGGGACTATTCGGGTCCGTACCACGGTTATGACGGCTTTCCGATCTTCGCGCGCGACATGGACATGGCTATCAACTCGCCCGTGTGGAGGAAGACCAAGGCGCCCTGGAAGGCGGCCCTCGAACCGAGGCTCATGGCTGCGGAATAGGCGGCCTCCGCTTCTCTTCAGAGACGTCGAGCCGACATAGACCACGATTTTCAAGAGGATTCCCACGAAATGGCGCAGAATGCAGAACACGTGCTCGATCATGTCGAGCTGTTCCGCGGTCCGGAATACCAGCAAATGCTGGCCAACAAGAAAAAGATGTTCGAGAACGCTCGAGATCCCGCGGAGGTCGAACGCATCAGGGAATGGTCGAAGACGCCCGAATATCGCGAAAAGAACTTTGCGCGGGAGGCTCTGACGATAAACCCGGCCAAGGCTTGCCAGCCGCTCGGTGCGGTCTTCGCCTCAGTTGGATTCGAGGGCACACTGCCCTTCGTGCACGGCTCCCAGGGCTGCGTCGCCTATTATCGTAGCCATCTGTCGCGGCACTTCAAGGAGCCGAGTTCCTGCGTCTCCTCTTCGATGACGGAAGATGCTGCAGTTTTCGGCGGCCTGAACAACATGACCGATGGGCTCGCCAACAGCTATAACATGTACAAGCCCAAGATGATCGCGGTCTCCACGACCTGCATGGCGGAGGTGATCGGGGATGACCTCAACGCGTTTATCAAAACCTCAAAGGAGAAAGGATCGGTCCCGCAGGATTTCGATGTGCCGTTCGCGCACACGCCAGCCTTCGTCGGCAGCCACATCACGGGCTATGACAATGCGCTGAAGGGTATCCTTGAGCACTTCTGGGACGGAAAAGCCGGGACAGCACCGAAGCTCGAGCGCGCCCCCAACGAGAAGATCAACTTTATCGGTGGCTTTGACGGCTACACTGTTGGCAACACCCGTGAAATCAAGCGCATCTTTGATTTGATGGATGTCCAGTACACCATCCTCGCGGACAATTCCGATGTGTTCGATACGCCGACCGACGGCGAGTTCAGGATGTATGACGGCGGCACCACGTTGGAAGACGCCGCGAACGCGGTTCACGCCAAGGCGACGATATCTGCGCAGCAATGGTGCACGGAAAAGACGCTTGCGTTCATCGCCGGCCATGGCCAGGAGGTCCTTGCGTTCAACCATCCGGTCGGCGTCTCCGCGACCGACGACCTCCTCATGGCGCTAGCGCGCATCACCGGCAAGGAAATCCCCGAGGCGCTGGCGCGAGAGCGCGGCCGCCTGGTCGACGCGATGGCCGATTCCAGCGCGCATATCCATGGCAAGAAATTCGCGATCTACGGCGATCCAGACCTTTGTTATGGGCTAGCTGCCTTCCTGCTCGAACTGGGCGCCGAACCGATCCATGTGCTGTCCACGAACGGTAACAAGGCCTGGCACGATAAAATGCAGGCGTTGTTTGCGAGCTCGCCGTTTGGGCAGAACTGCCATGCCTATCCAGGGCGAGACCTCTGGCACATGCGCTCGCTGCTGTTCACGGAGCCCGTCGACTTCCTGATCGGCAACACGCATGGCAAATATCTGGAGCGCGATACCGGCACCCCGCTGATCCGCATCGGTTTCCCCATTTTTGATCGGCATCACCATCACCGCTCTCCGCTGTGGGGCTATCAAGGCGGCATGAACGTTTTGGTGAAGATCCTCGACAAGATCTTTGACGAGATCGACAGGAAGACCAGCGTTGCAGGCACCGACTATAGCTTTGACATCATTCGTTGATGACGAAAGACGCGAAGTCATCGCCGGCAAAACATCGGCGATGGCTGAGCGAAGACAGGCTGCTTTTTCACATGATCGCGATTGAGGGGAGAGACCGATGAGTTCGCTTTCGGCCAGAATCCTGGACGTCTTCAACGAGCCGGGCTGCGCCAAAAACGCCGACAAGTCGGAGGCTGACCGCAAGAAGGGCTGCACCAAACCACCTAAGCCGGGCAGTGCGGCCGGCGGTTGCGCCTTCGACGGAGCCAAGATCGCGCTGCAGCCCTTCACCGACGTGGCCCATCTGGTGCATGGACCCATTGCCTGTGAGGGCAATTCCTGGGACAACCGCGGTGCAGCTTCGTCCGGAGCCAGCATCTGGCGCACCGGCTTCACCACTGACATGAACGAAACCGATATCGTGTTCGGCGGCGAGAAGCGACTTTACAAAGCGATTAGGGAGATCTTGGCGAAATACGATCCGGCAGCGATCTTTGTCTATCAGACCTGCATTCCGGCCATGATCGGCGACGACATCAATGCCGTCTGCAAGGCGGCTTCTCGTAAGTTCGGCAAGCCCGTGATTCCGGTCAATTCGCCAGGCTTCGTAGGGTCGAAAAACCTCGGCAACAAGCTTGCGGGCCAAGCATTGCTTGATCATGTCATCGGCACCGAAGAGCCGGACCACACCACGCCCTGCGACATCAACCTGATCGGGGAATACAATCTGTCGGGCGAATTGTGGCAGGTCAAGCCGCTGTTGGACGAGCTCGGCATCCGCATCCTCTCCTGCATTTCCGGAGATGGGAAATATCGTGAAGTTGCCTCATCGCATCGGGCGCGCGCTGCGATGCTGGTGTGTTCGAAGTCGATGATCAATGTGGCGCGCAAGATGCAAGAGCGCTACGGCATCCCGTTCTTCGAAGGCTCGTTCTACGGCATCCAGGACTCCAGCGATGCCCTGCTCAACATTGCACGCGTGTTGGTCGCGCGCGGGGCCCCGGAAGATCTGATCGGCCGTACCGAGGCCGTCATCGCGCGGGAGGAGGCGCGCGCGTGGGCGAAAATCGCATCCTACAGACAGCGCCTCGCCGGAAAAAGGGCACTCCTCATCACAGGTGGCGTGAAATCCTGGTCCGTGCTGGCCGCGTTGCAGGAGGCCGGCCTTGAGCTGGTCGGCACCAGCGTCAAAAAATCCACAAAAGAAGACAAGGAGCGCATCAAGCAGCGGATGGGGCAGGACGCCCATATGATCGACGACATGGCGCCACGCGACATGTACAGGATGCTGAAGGCCGCGAAAGCGGACATCATGCTCTCGGGCGGCAAGTCGCAGTTCGTCGCGCTGAAAGCGGCCATGCCCTGGCTCGACATCAACCAGGAGCGCTCTCATGCGTATATGGGCTATTTGGGGATCGTGGAGCTGGTCGAAGAGATCGACAAGGCACTGTTCAACCCGATGTGGGAGCAGCTGCGCCGGCCGGCCCCATGGGACGAGATCGCCAAGGATAGCCAGCCCATGCGCTTGGCCCTCGCGCAGAGCGACGGACAAGCCGCCGAAACCGCAAAAACCCCGGCGCCTATCGAGGCGAGCCACCGCGCGAAAAAGGTTTGCCTCTGCAACAAAGTCGATCGCGGCACGATCGAAGATGCAATCCACGTGCACGGTCTGACGAGCGTCGAGGGTGTCAGAGAGCACACTGACGCATACGGCGGCTGCTGCAGGAGCCGCATTCAGGACATCCTGAAGGCGATGTCGGTCTCTCCGCCGCCTGCCATGCGGCAGGCCGCGGAATAGGACGGCGCCATGGCTATCATCAGCACGCCGAGCAAGGCCTGCACGGTCAACCCGCTGAAGATGAGCCAGCCGATCGGTGGCGCATTCGCGTTCATGGGGCTGCGCGGGGCGATGCCGGTTCTGCACGGCTCGCAAGGCTGCACTTCTTTTGGGCTCACGCTGTTCGTGCGGCATTTCAAGGAGCCGGTCCCGCTGCAGACCACCGCGATGAGCGAGGTGACAACCGTGCTCGGCGGGTTTGAAAATATCGAGCAGGCCATCCTCAACATCTACCATCGAACCAAGCCGGAAATCATCGGGATCTGCTCGACCGGGGTGACCGAAACCAATGGCGACGATATCGACGGCTACATCAAACTGATCCGCAAGAAGCATCCGCAACTCGCCACATTTCCCCTGGTCCATGTCTCGACCCCCGATTTCAAGGATGCTTTTCAGGACGGCTGGGAAAAGGCAGTGGCGCGCATGGTCGAGGTGCTTGTCAGCGCGCCGGCCAGCGAGGCAGAGCGCGATCCGGCGCGGGTGAATATCCTGCCCGGATGTCACCTAACGCCCGCCGACCTCGATGAGGTCAGGACAATCATCGAGGATTTCGGGCTCAAGCCAAGCTTCCTGCCTGACCTGGCGGGATTGCTGGACGGACATATCCCCGAGGAGTTTACGTCAACGACCATCGGCGGCATCGGCATTGAGGAAATTGCCAGCATGAGCCAGTCCGGCTGGACCATTGCCATCGGTGCGCAGATGCGGCGGGCGGCGGAATCCATGCAGACCAGGACAGGGGTGCCGTTTCGACTGTTCGAGCGATTGTGTGGTCTTATCCCCAACGACGAATTCATCGCCTTCTTGAGTGAGATCTCCGGCCGCCCTGTGCCATCAAAATATCGGCGCCAGCGTGGGCAGCTCGCCGATGCGATGCTGGACGCCCATTTCCATATCGGCGGCCGTAAGCTCGCGATCGGTGCCGCGCCTGACCTCTTGTTCGATCTGTCCAGCATGCTGCATGACATGGGCGCGCAGGTCACGGCGGCCGTGACGACCACGCTTTCGCCCGTGCTGGAGCGGATAAGGACCGAGGAGGTGGTGATCGGCGATCTCGAGGACCTGGAAGAGCGCGCCCGGAGAGCGAATTGCGATCTGTTGATCGCGCATTCGCACGGCCGCCAAGCGGCGGAACGGCTCAAGATCCCGTTTCATCGCGCGGGATTTCCGATGTTTGACCGCCTTGGCGCAGGACACCAGCTGTCCGTTGGGTATCGCGGCACGCGCGATTTGATCTTCCAGATCGCCAACCTTCTCATCGCCGACCGCGAGGAAAATCATAAGCCCTGCCCCGATAGCTGGCGGGCCTCAACGCCGCCTCTCAAGTCCGAACGCAGCTTCACCGACGCAACAGAGAGGTCGATTGCATGAAAGTCGCATTCGCTACCCAGGACTTGAGGCGCGTCGATGCGCATTTCGGCTGGGCCAAGAATATTGTCGTCTATGACGTCGGGCCGGACGGGCACGTCTTTCTGAAGGCGGTGCAGTTCGACGGCGATCTTTCGGAAGACGGCAACGAGGATAAGCTCGCGCCCAAGATCGAGGCGATCAAGGATTGCGCCATCCTCTATGTCGTTGCGATCGGCGGCTCTGGTGCCGCCCGGGTGGTGGCCAACAAAATCCACCCCATTAAGGTGAACAAGCCCGAGAACATCCTGGAGCTGCTGCAAAAGCTCCAACGGATGCTGAACGGGACGCCGCCCCCCTGGATACGCAAGGCCCTGGCGAAGGCCAAGGAGCGCAGGTTCGATTTCGAGGAATGAGGGTCACATGATTGAGGCCGCAGAAGCGGGGCAACCCGATACTGCTCTTGATGCGCCGTTCGTCAAGCAGCTGGTCAAGATCTGGCGCGCTGAGGACACCCATGGGGCTTGGGAGGGCAAGAGCGATCTCGACTTGCTCGAGCCCTATATCGTGGACAAGGAGAAGCGGCACACGTTGCCGATCGTGGGCGATCCAGATCCAGACACGGTATGGCGCGTGGAGCTGTTCTTCAATGCGGTTGCGCTCTCGATCGAGAAGGCAACCGGCGTGATGATCCAGCCGATGCTGAAGATGCATCATGAAGGCTTTGGCCGCATGGTGCTGATCGGAGGCCGCCTGATCGTCGTCAATAAGCAGCTGCGCGACGTGCATCGCTTCGGGTTCGAAAATCTTGCGAAGCTCGCCGCCGAGGGTGAAAAGTATGTCGCAGACGGGATCGGGATGATCCAGAAATTTCCGGACGCGGCGAATTATTGAGGGCAGCACATGAGCGAACTTGAAACGCTGAAGGCAGACATCAAGAAGCTGTCAGCCAAGGCGACGCAGGCCAAGATGGATCTGCACGACCTGTCAGAGGAGCTGCCGCTCAACTGGCACTCGATCATGGCGGTGGCGCAAAGAGCACATGAGGCGTTTGCCGAGCTCGAGAAAAAGCGTGAGAATCTCAAGGCGCAGGAAAGGGGCTAAGGGTATACAAGCATGTCATTTGCAACGCGCGACGGCCGCCGCTGGATGCCCGATTATCTCGTCTCGATCGATTCCGGAAAATGCATCGGATGCGGACGCTGCTTCAAGGTCTGTGGTCGCCATGTCATGATATTAAAAGGGATCAACGAGGAGGGCGATCTTGTCGAGCTTGACAGCGATGAGGACGATGAGATCGAAAAGAAGATCATGGTGATGAATGATGAGGGCGCCTGTATCGGCTGCGGCGCCTGCGCCCGGGTCTGTCCGACCAACTGCCAGACTCACGCGACCGCCGCGGAAGGGGCTTGACGGCCGCCTCCGTTCGTCTGTGCTGGACAAGGACGGACACTCGGTGCGAAGCCGCGGGTGAGAGAATTCCGGCGGCCGCAGCTTCACGCTGCGTGTTCGGTGGCGCGACTCGGCGCCCGCTGCGGGCAATAACTCAGCCGCTTCGATGAGCATCCGAACACACGAACATGCCCGTCTCCCCGACCAAGGCCTGGTGATGATCTCCGGTCGGCAAAGGTATGCTCACTTCAGGCGGGAATGATCAATGGGCGGGCGAAAAAGACCGGCGAGGACTAACCTCAACGAAGGGCTTGCCAAGCGAATGGGGCAATGGAGGTTGTCTCCATGCGCGGCGGGGATGACACCACCGCCGTGGTCGTCGTCTTGCCGCATTAGGTAAACGGGACCATTCGCTGCTCGGACTGAAGCTCGCGGTGGCCTTGCGACGGCGGAGTCTTTCCGCAGATCGCGCTCAGAACTCGGCAGCTGCTTCTGGCGTGGTACTCGCGGCTGAATCCACCAACGGACTAGAAGAATACTGATGTCGACACCAAGACGTTCAGGGCATGTCCGGTTTGGCGTGAATATGTGATGGTTGTCGGGTTATTGATGTATAGCAGGCCCAGCGTTGCATAGACGCCCGGCGCCAGCCGCGCGGTGTATCTGCCCCAGATTGCCGTGCTATCGCGATGGACGAGATCGCCCTTAGCCAAGGCCGCATCGACGGCAAAGTGGCTCCAGGCGGTATTGGTGGCAGCAATGGCAATCTGATCACCGGGCCGGCTGCTAAATAGTCCTTTCGCATAAACACGAAGCTCGAGATGGCGGCTGACCTTGTTGACATCAGACGGAGCGTACATGGCGGAGAACCCACCATAGATGCCCCGAGCGGGCGAACCCTCGGCATCAGATTGCCAAAACTGCCGGTCAACTGCTACGTAATAGGCGCTGTTTGCGTTGGCTCTCGGTTGGCTCGGATCCGCCAAGTTCGGATAGCGGCTATCGTTGAAACCGATTCCAGCCCGCAACCAGGTCTCGGGCGATCCCTCAGCCGCCTTGGCCTTGTATCCAAATTCATCAAGCAACAAAATGCCGGCATTGACCGTGCGCCAGTTCAAGCCGGTGGGATTTTCGCTCATGTGCGCCAATTGTCCATCCGGACTGACCGAGCGCTGGATCGAAATCTTGGTGTAGAGGCGATCGTCAAGATTGTACTTCACGTTGAGAGCCGGCGTCGGCGCGGAATTGTTGCTCATTCCAGCTTGGGACAAGATGACCGGCGTCGGCCCGAACGGGTTCATTCCCGAGAATTCGTCATGATTTCGGAGATAACCCATCTTGAGTTCGAGCTTCCTGTCGAAGAACGTCTGGTAATAGGCGACTGTACTGATTCCCACCCGATTTGGCCCGGCAGGCTTCCAGGTCCAATATTGTTGCTCGGCCCCGACGGTTATCTGGCCATCAGGAATTCCAAATCGGCCGAGATCGTAGGTCACGATCATGGAATTTACGGTACCGAATGTCGGACTCTCCCCAATATACCGCTGATTGAAGATGGTGCTCTTGGATGCATTCGGCATTCGGTTGTCGATCAAGCTGTTTTGCGTCCAGCCCACATAGCCGATCCCGAGATCCGCCAGCGCGGACCTCACCCCGCCCTTGTCTTGATCGATCGTATCCGCAGGCCCGGGTATATTGAGCCAAATGCCTTTCTCACGCAGGTTATCGAACTTCGCGAACGGGGCGATCTTCTCTGGGGCCCTGGTCTCAGCAACTTTGTCTGGATGATCGTGCCTCGATTCAGGGGCATTGATCGGTTGTGCCGGCGCCGAGCGGGGGGCGAGAGGCGCTGTTCGTTTGAGCCGACGGCTTCGGACACTGATGGTCGCGCCACTCTGCTTTTGAATTGCTGGTGCAGAAGCCTCATCCGACGTCTCCCTCCCGGTGTCTGATGCTTTCTCAGCCCCTGCCAAGGCCGAGCCGCAGACGAGACTCGCCGCAAAGGATACGGCGACGGCAAGCCCGGTTTGCCAGATGGTTGATTGAGCGCTGAAGACCGGAGCCGCAGCCGAGCGAGTGCGAACCGTCATAGCCGCGCCCGCATGCGACCTGAGTTTCCCCTCCTCGTTATTGACCTTGATAGATTGTGCGCCGACCAGATTGGTCCGTAGCTCACTCGCAACGACCGGAAGCCGCTGCGTCAGAAACTGCGTCATGGATGTCCATGAGCAAGAGGAGATTGCGGTCGGAGATGAGGTCATCGCTGCGGGGCGCCGGGACTGGACATTGTTCAATGCCGACAGCGGAACACGCTTGGATGCTGTAAGAGCAAACGAGCGGAAGAGATTGCGTCGGCGGGATCTTTGACGTCTCTGGGGAGCCTTAAGCGACCTAAGCGGACGGCTCCTTGGCGGCCTTTATGCGCATCGAGCTCAATCGACCATCGGTGCTGACGGGCACCTCGCCGGCGACGGTGGCGCGGCGAACGACACGACGCTGGTCGCCGTAATCCCTGACCGCATAATGTTGCGTGGCGCGGTTGTCCCAGATCGCCACATCGCCCACCTTCCAACTCCACCGCACGGTGTTTTCAGGCGCGGTGATATGGGACTGGAAAAGGGTAAATAGCCTCTGGCCATCATATTTCGGGATGCCAACCAAGCGTTGCACCACGTCGCCGAGCACCAGCGCGCGTTCTCCGGTTTCGGGATGGACACGCACGACGGGATGCTCGGTCTCATAGACCGTCCTGGCGAACACCTCGTCGAGATGCTTTTTGTCGGCCTCGCTGTTGGCCATGACGGAGTAGTCGAACGCATTGCTGTGAACCGCCCAGAGTTCGTCGGCAAGCCGTTGCAGCGGCGCGGAGAGATCCAGATAAGCGGTCGCGGTGTTTGACCAGATCGTATCGCCGCCAAATTGCGGGATCACAACGCCTCGGAGGACCGCGATTTTAGGATAAGCCTCGAAGAAGGTCCCGTCGCTGTGCCAGAGGTCGGCTCGGCGAGGGGGGCGCGCGGAATCAAGCTCGATCATCGATACCGTTCCCTCGATGGCACCGAGTATCGGATACGCCATAAGCGTTCCGAAACGAAGGGAAAAGCGCTCCTGCTCTGCGTTCTCGAGATGGCCCTGATCGCGAAAGAAGAGAACCTTGTGCTCGAGGAGCAGGCTGTTGATCGCGGTAATCGTCTCCGCCGGCAAATCGCCGGACAGCTTGATGTTCTTGATTTCAGCGCCGATCCGCGCCGCGCGCTTTGCGATATCGGCTTGCGGAATGATACTGTCGATCGAGGATATCTTTGTCATGCTGGCATTCTCCCGAAAACGCATCTGTTCGCAAAACCAACCTTTTGGGCCGGGAAGCGAATGAGTAAGTCGCAGAATCGGACGGCACGTGCAGGCGGCATCAAATTCCGCTGCTATAGACCCGTTGCTGCGCGCTTCGCGCGATATCAACGAGATCACGTTTAACCTACACGACGCTGATTTTCCTGCCGTTTGACATGCCGGGTCACCTCGAACAATTGCGAAGATTGGTAGTTGACCGAGACGCAAGCCTATCCACATTCACGCGAGATCGACGACGGAAATGCTGCTGTCAGGCTCGTTGTATCCCCATGGGCCATGACTCAACAGGCGGGCGGTAGAAGCTGAGGATCTCATTGTATTGCGTCGCCGCTGGTGTTTGACGATGTTGCATTGGCGCAAGGTGCGATACTGCGCCATTCCTGGCGAATATTGTCTTCGTTAGGTGCGTGTAGAGCGAGTACCACGAGCAAGCATTGCCGACACAAGGGTGTTTCTCGATCGCGTGCTATTCCTTCGAGAAAGTCAAATGCATGCGGCGGTGAGCCGGATCATGCAGGCGCCGCACAAGAACCGCAGATTCAGTTTTTGATGGTTCGGATCTCCTTCTGACCCCGATCGTTGGATGATGTTCAACACCAGCCAAAGCGAGGTCGGTTCGGAACGGAACGGGCGCGACTTGCGACAACGCCGGTTGTTGACCGCCGCAACCGGCCCTCGTGCGCGCGCAAATCGAATTGCGATGCGGTTTCTATTGGGGGCAGCGTCGCCCATATCGCGCTCGCGAACGACGCGGCCTCAACTCAGAAAAAAGGCCCGCACGGCGGAGCCCCGCGCGGGCCTTCCTGGAATCGGTCAATCTGGTTACCTCCGCCAGTCTGGACCGATCCAAGCTCGAAGGGACGAAAGGCCTGCAAAAGCTGGACGTCGTCAGGCGGTGCAGGAGTTCTGCATCTTCCTATGCCCGAAGCCGAGAGAATAGCTAAGGACGGCGGCGATTTAGCTGGGCGCCTGACAATCCGCTTTAGAGTATGAGATGGAGAGGATGAATTGGCTCCCATGACAGGAATGGATCGGTGAAGCGACTGAGAAGGGACCACGCCAGCTTCGCAAATGGGGTGCGCTGGCGGCTGTCGCTGTTCGCTTCTTGGCCGAATAGTCCAATGACCGTGTCGCGTTCGTGATGGGACGTCGAATTCAACCCGCCGTGAGCTTCGAAGTCGCGCGGCTTTGTGGCCACACCTTCGCATCGACCGATGAGGAGGAGGGCCTCGATCTCCAGCGGCTTGGTGGCGTCGTGCTTGGCTGCAGTCATGAGAATGATCCCTCTAGCTAAGACAATGCCCCCCGTTTTGGTGGCGCGATACGCGATGCAAATTGCTTGCCGAATGGAATGTGCCGCTTGACCGGCATACCAAAAAAGGGCGCGCGAGCTATCGCAACGCCTCGTAAGTCCTCCGTCAGGAACCCTATAGCGTGCCCTGCGGTAACCGAGGCGAGAATGAGAAGCGTACGTATTGTGACATGCGAGAAGAATTTGCACGGCCACTTCTTGTCTGAGAGGGGAGAGGACTTTCAGACTCTAACCCTCAGACAAGAGGCGTTCGGATCGCTCAGGTCAGCCCTGTCCTTCCGACGCATGATCGAGGATATGACCGTCCGCAATTTGCCGCCGCCAAATCAGAATGCCCAGGGGTCGTTGAGACGCCAAGACGTGCTCACTCAGAGCCTGTAACAACCGCGTTACGGGCACCGGAAGGAACGCCTTGCGCCCCAGTCAACTACTAACCTTAGCAATTGATCGTTTCGGCGCACACATGGCAATCGTGGCGGCATGACGCTGCGCATGTCATGCGTCGAGGAAATCGGAATGCAATTGAGGTCTGTGCGCGCGAACGAGCCTGATGGGCATGTTCACTGGCCGTCTGCAACGACAAGAGTTACTCCAAGCGCGATCGTTTCATTATCACGCAAAGCCATGATGGATGCTCGGTCGCGATTACCGAGCAGGCGCGCGACGCCCTGCTTTCCGATCACTGCGATCCCTCGAAGGAGAGGTCTTGCCGCGAGCAAGACGCTATGTGTGAGAAAATGCCGAAGCCGTATGGTGGAAGAGGCGGGGCGTTCCCGGTCGGCCAAGAATGCCAGGCTTGCAGATCCGACCAACTTGGGCTGTTGGCGTCGAGCGTCTCGCTCCGCGAAGGAGTACCGACCGAGGACTGGCGATCTCTCGCGCCTTTGCGACGCTGCGGTTAATTCAGTAAGAGCCAGCTTGCGCGGTGAGCATGGCCGGATTGAGCTATGAGCGCCCCAGCTGACAAACGGCCTAGCGCGATGCACGCGGTGATTCCGTTCGTGTTGCGTCATTGGCTGCTCGAGCCCTACCGCGCCGTCATTGTGCTCGTCGGTTTTGTTGGTGGAGCGGCGGTCGACCTGTTCATGCCGATCTACTCCGGCCATCTCATCGACGCATTGACCTCAGGCCCTTACGACCAGGCTACGCGACATGCGGTGCTGGTTGCCTTCGCAAGCATCGTCGCTCTCGGCTTGGCATCGATCACCTTGCGCCTGGTCGGTCTGCAAGGGATCGTGCCATTCACGCTCAAGACGATGTCGGACGTAGCGTGCGAGGCATTCATGCGCGTTCAGCGCTTCTCGACGGAGTGGCACGCCAACTCTTTCGCCGGCTCGACCGTGCGCGATATCACGCGCGGCATGTGGGCTGTCGAACAGATCAACAATACCATTATGATGGTGCTGCTGCCCTCATTCAGCGTGCTGCTCGGCTCGATGATCCTGCTAGGGGTGCGCTGGACCTCGCTCGGCGTGGTGATCGCGCTCGGCGGGGTGCTCTATGTCGTGATGACCGCGCTGTTCTCGACGCGCTACATCACGCCCGCTGCCCGTGTCTCCAATGCCTGGGACTCAAAGATCGGCGGTACGCTCGCGGATGCGCTGACCTGCAATGCGGTGGTAAAATCGTTTGGCGCAGACGCGCGCGAGAATGCGCGGCTCGCCCGCGTCATCGACCGCTGGCGGGTGCGCGTGCGGCGGAGCTTGCTGCGCTACAATTGCAGCGCGATATCGCAGCAGCTGCTGCTGCTGTGCCTGCGCACGTCGGTGATCGGGGTCTCGGTGCTGCTATGGATGTCGGGGTATGCCTCGCCCGGCGACGTCACCTATGTACTGACAAGCTATTACGTCATCCACGCCTATTTGCGTGACGTCGGCATGCACATCAACATTCTGCAGCGGTCGGTCAACGATATGGAGGAGCTGGTTGCGATCCATGGCGTGCCGATCGGGATCGAGGATGCACCGGATGCGGGCCCGATCCTGATCGAGGGCGGCGAGATCGCGTTCGACGACGTCACCTTCCACTATGGCGACCATTGCGCACCACTCTATGATGGGTTGTCGGTCTGCATCCGCGCCGGCGAGCGCGTCGGCCTGGTCGGCCGCTCCGGCTCCGGCAAGACCACATTCGTCAAGCTGGTGCAACGGCTCTACGACGTCTCTGGCGGCCGCGTCCTGATCGACGGGCAGGACATCGCGCTAGTCACGCAGCAATCGCTGCGCAGCCAGATCGCAATCGTGCAGCAGGAGCCGATGCTGTTCCACCGCTCGCTTGCCGAGAACATCGCCTATGGCCAGCCCGGCGCCAGCCTGAAGGCAATCGAGCAGGCAGCGCGGCTTGCCAACGCGCACGACTTCATCCTGCGCCTTCCTAAGGGCTACGGCACCCTGGTCGGCGAACGCGGCGTCAAGCTCTCTGGCGGCGAGCGGCAGCGCGTGGCGCTGGCGCGCGCGTTCCTGGCCAATGCGCCGGTGCTGATCCTGGACGAGGCGACCGCGAGCCTCGATTCGGAGTCGGAAGCGCTGATCCAGCAGGCAATGGAGCGCCTGATGAAGGGACGGACCTCGATCGTGGTCGCGCACCGGCTGTCGACGGTGCGCGGCCTCGACCGTATCCTGGTGTTCGACCGCGGTCACATCGTCGAGCAAGGCACGCATCTTACACTGACCAAGCGGCCCGGCGGAATCTATCGCGGGCTATTCGAGAGACAGGTCACCGAGTTCAGCCACATCTCGCGGGCAGGCTAGCGGCAGAGATCATAGAACTGATATCTCAATCGTTCGAGGCGACGTCGCTGGGCTGTTTAGCGGAACCGCAAAATCGCCGCGATGCTGGTCTCGTGATCGTCTCGAGCTGAGCTTCACGAAACTCGCGTATTCGCGCAGAGACAGCTGTTTCGCCGATGTAAGGATAAACCCGGCTGCCAGAATCGGGATGTGCTCCAGATCAGCGGTTTGGAGATGAAAGCGGCTCGCGATGGGACGGCCGCGGGCATGGCTGTCCATGAATCTTCGCGGACGGGTGCTTGCCTGTATTGGAGCGTGTTCAGTTTGGCAAGTGCCGAGTGTTTTCGGTGTCAGAGCGGCGCGCGTAAGTCACTGGCGAGCGCGCGGGCGGGAGCAAGGCGATGCCCAGCCGAGAGCCAGGGCGATCATCGCAGGTCTCACCGGATTGATGACACAGCCGAGTTTCGAACCCAGCCCACTTGCACGAAGCAACCCACCACGGCGGCCGTTGCTAATGGTTGTCTTCCACAAATATCGGCCGCATGAGTTACTAGGCTGAGCGGTCGAGATAAGCGTCGAATGCCGCAGCGACAGCGCGAAGCAAGAAGCGGTACTCCTGCCTCACGCGGATGAAGCCGCCTTCGATGTCCACGACCCCATCCTCGGCGAGCATCGGCAAGCGTTCAGCTGAATCAAGGAGGGGAACCGGATCAAAGCCAAAGGCCGCACAGATCGCCGGAACATCAGCCTCCAGGTCGCACATCAGCCGCTCGATGATGGCGGCCCGAACGCGGTCCTCGTTGCAGAGAGGATAGCCCTTTGACGCCGCTAGGCGGCCAGCTCGGATGTGCCGCGTGTAGGAACCCGTTGCAGCGTCGTTCTGGACGTAGCCGTCGTCGAGACGGCCGAGAGCCGAGACACCCAGGCCTATAACGGTTTTACACGTATCAGCCGAGTACCCCAACGAGTTGCGCCGCAAGCGACCGGTTCTCTGCGCCAATGCGAGTTCGTCGTCGGGCAAAGCGAAATGGTCGAGCCCGATTTGGCGGTAGCCGGCAGCAAGCAGCGTGCCGGCCACGGCCGCGGCCTGTTCGGCACGGGCAACCGTGTCCGGCAGCGCGGCCTCCTCGATCAGACGCTGATTCTTCTTGAAGGAGGGGACATGCGCGTAGCCGAAAACCGCAAGGCGGTCGGGGCGCATCGCCACTGCCGTCTCCGCCGTCCCGACGCAGGACTGCACCGTCTGATGTGGCAGACCGTAGATGAGGTCGAAGTTGATGCGGTCTATTCCATTCCGGCGGAGATTTTCGATGGCACTCCCGGTTTCTGCTTCACTCTGGATCCGGTTGATAGTTTTTTGAACAACCGGATCGAAGCTCTGCACACCCAGGCTGGCGCGGTTGACACCGGCCGCTCCGAGGGTTTCGGCCATTTCATCCGTGAACGTGCGCGGGTCGATCTCGACGGCGACCGCAGCCGGTTGGCTGAAAGTGAATCGGCGGCGCAGCAATTCCATCAGGGCCAGGAACTCGGCTGGCGCGATGAGGGTCGGCGTTCCGCCGCCGAAATGCACGTCGCTCACGGGCAGCGCATCCGGCGCTTGCGCAGCCACCAAGCGGATCTCCTCACGCAGCACCGCCAGATAGTTGAGGATCGGCGCATCCCGGCCAGTGCTGCTCCTCGGAAAGCCGCAATACCAGCAGATCGAGCGGCAGAACGGAACGTGGATATAGAGCGACACGGCATCATCCGTCGGCAGGCGCCTTAGCCATTCCTCACAATCCCTGGCGCCGACCGCCGCGGAGAACTCCGGTACTGTTGGATAGATGGTGTACCAAGGCAGGCGGGCATCGTAATATTGCTTCAGAATTGAGGACTGCAACGTTCCTGCCCATGCTAGCTCACCCCGACCATTCGGAGCGGATTTTTGGCCCTCTCCAGAGGGTAAAATGACGCGTTTGAGGCGGCCGGTAGGGCAGCCAGTTACGCTTATCCCGATATCCCCGCTTCAATGACCAGGCCGAATCGCTGCGCCGCACCTCGAAGAACCGCACTTAACGTGGCGTTGGCGATTGCCCGGCCGCGGTCGTCGATGCCGGTCCATTGCGCCAGCACGCCGCGCGGGTCGATCTCGAGCAGCTTGACGCCAGGAGGAACCTCGGTCCCGTCGCGGACGATGCCGCGCAGCACGCCATCGCGCGGCGCCATGGCGGGCACGCCGGAGACATGACCGAGCACGAGATCCTTCTCGACATGCGTTCCAATTGCGACCGATGTTCGCCAGGTGCCAACGAAGCTGGAATAGACAAAACGTTTCGCGCCGAGATCACCGAGCCGGCTCGCAATCCCGTCCGCCGCATCCGTCCACCCGTCTCGCTGGACCAGGCCGATCCTGCCGGGCCGGGTTTCGATCGCGACATCGCAATTCGTGCTTCTGGAGAAGCCTGGCCCCAGACCTATTGTCAGTCCCGCGAGCCGCCGCAGGTCGGGCCTGATCCGGCGCTTCTGCAGACGTGCGTCGATCAGCACATCAATGCGGCGGACCGGCAACAGGTCGACAAGCCCGAGACGGGAGACGATCACCCGTCTTCGTCGGCCAGCGTCCCCGCGGATCGCCCTGAGAACCTGCATGGCCTCGTCGAGGCGCTCACCCACAATATCTTCGACCTGTGCGATCCCGGCGAACAGCGCGTCATGGAAGGCCATCCTGCGCCGGATCACAGGCGGATCTGGATCGTGCGACAGCACCACGCAAGTCCCGCCGCGCGCTAGCTGGACGGCGATTGCGGACGCAATCTCATTCGTGCCGAGGATAATCGCGAACAGTCGACCCTGATGATCAGTTCTTGAAGACATTTGGACCTCGAAGAGAAGTGTCCTCGCTGCAGCAAGCGCTGCCGACAACCTAGTTGCGCTGCACGATTACGGTGAGACACGTGAGCAAGAGCCGCGCCAATCAACAGACGCCCGAGTACTGGTGCCGCGAATGACAGCAGGGCCGTTCAATGTGAGTTATGTGCCGAAGCAAGCGAATGGCTTGTTGCAGAGCCGCAAACCTGTTTGGAAAAGCACATCGCCTAGAAATCCCGAATGCATCCACGTTGGCTCTTCAGTTCGACCTCCTGCAGTGCGCCTGGGCGCGTGCATTTCCATCGTGTGATTGTTGACCCGAACGACAGCCGCAGGTCGTCGGCTGCCCGTGTGGTGTGCTGGGGCCAAGCCGTTCTTTGGCACCCTGAGTCTGGGATCGCCATCAATCCGGGGACGAACGCCAGCAGTTATTCATGGCCGACGGCATTTGGCTGATGCGCGGCCAGGAAGCTCGCATCGAGCGCCGCACGCTCGCTGCGTTGAGACGCTGCAGCGCGCGCGGCTCACGCTACACGGCGATGGAAATGGAGCGCGACATCTGCTGACGGTTTGACCTGTCGAGGAGGGCGCCTTGGCCAGATCCGAACCCGTCGCTCAGACCGGTCGGTTCTGGTTGCGGTTCTTCACGGGTCCCATCCGCTTCAGCCCGTCTTCGTAAGGGATCTCGTCACAGGAGACATCGAGAGCCACGACTGCCTCGAGCAGGTAATCCAGCTTGCCGCCTGCATCGAACTTCTTGAAGTCGTTCTTATTGAGCCCGGCGAGGTCCATCATCTCTTTCCAGACGGTCGATTCATCGCACGGTAGGATCTGAAAGGTGATGTCGCCGATCTTGGTCCGGTACTTCGCCAACAGATCTATATTGTTGCAGAACATGAAGTAGCGCCCGTCAGGCCTCAGCGCGCCGTCAAGAACGCTGCCGACGTCGGAGAGATAGGCCAATGAATGCAGATAGCCGGCCAGCACCGGGATCGTGCTTTCGCCCTCCTGCACGACCGTCAAGACCTGCTCGATTGAATATTCCGGCGGCCGCTTCTCGTCCGCGAGCTGGGCCTGGAACTTCAACGCGATATCGCCACGAAAACCGAAGCGGCCAGGCTTGGCGGTCTCGCCCTTGAGTACGGCGTTGAGAAGTCGTCCCTCCTTGTCCAGTCGGCCGAGCGCGGTGTTCTCGATTGCAGTCATGAAAATCGTCCTCGATCTAAGCTCATCGCCGGCCCTCGACCGGCACAACACGGAATGCAAATTGCTTGCCGGCACTGGGCTGCGCTTCACTTGCGTAGCACCTGAAGAAACGAGACGTGCGCGCTTCACTCCCGAAAACAGCACCGTCAGGAAGACGACACGAGTCGCAAAGCCAACAGGCGGGAATTGAAAAACTCAAGCCTATCAGGCGCGTGTGCGCTGGCATGCGAATTGCCAACCTGCAGTCAGCCGAGCCACGCAGGTGAAAGGGTGAGCCATGATCAATTTGACAAACAACGCACTGAATGCGGTCAGGGGCGTGATTTCAACATCGGGAGCGAGCGGCTTGCGCATTACGGTGGAGTCCGGCGGCTGTGCCGGGTTCAAGTACATCATGGGCTTGGCCAATGAGACGAAATCCGACGATACCGTGATCGAACGCGACGGGATCAAGTTGTTCGTCGACAACGACAGCCACAAATATCTCGCCGGCACCACGATTGATTTCGTGCTGGCGCAGGAGGGCTCGGGATTTACCTTCGATAACCCGAACTCCAAGGCGAGTTGCACGTGTGGCAAATCCTTCAGCTGATGAACGAGGTCGCAAGCATGCTGGCCGAAACCAAGCATCCAAAACAACTGCCAGCCGCCGAGGCGGACCGGGAGCAAGTGATTCGCGCCGTCCTCGAGGAGATCCGCCCCAATCTAAAACGCGACGGTGGTGACTGTCAGCTGGTTGCGATCGACGGCACCAAAATCATGGTCAAGCTGACCGGGGCCTGTGTGCTCTGCAAGCTGTCAGCTGCAACGCTTGAGGGCATTCAGGCGCAGCTGATCGAAAAGCTCGGCGAATTCGTTCGCCTGATCCCCGTCGCCGGGGCACCCACGGCGCCACATTGAGCAAGGCTTCAGTGGCGGTTTATCTCGACAACAATGCGACGACCCGAACGGATCCGTCGGTCGTGCAAGCCATGTTGCCGTTCTTAACCGAACAGTTCGGCAATGCCTCCTCAGCCCATGGCTTTGGCAGGCAGGTCGCGGGCGCTATGCGGCAGGCACGCAGCAGCGTGCAGGCGTTGTTGGGGGCTGCCTATGACGATGAGATCGTCTTCACCTCTGGCGGGACGGAGTCCAACAATGCCGCTATTCTCTCTGCACTTTCGACGCAGGAGGGCCGGGACGAGATAGTCACGACCTCAGTCGAGCATCAGGCGATCCTGGCGCTGGTCGAACAGTTGGCTAAAAGCGGCGTCAAGGTTCATCTGATCGCGGTGGATTCGCGCGGCCGGCTCGACCTTGAGGCGTTTCGGTCGGCGCTTGGACCACGTACGGCGATTGCATCGGTGATGTGGGCCAACAACGAGACCGGCACCATCTTCCCGGTGGAACATCTGGCCGCCTGGACGCGTGCCTGTGGCGCGCTGTTTCATACCGATGCCGTGCAGGCCGTCGGCAAGGTATCTATTGACCTGAAGGCCAGCGAGATCGACATGCTGTCGATGTCCGGGCACAAGCTGCACGGACCCAAGGGGATCGGCGCGCTCTATTTGCGCAAAGGCACGACATTCAGGCCGCTGATCTGGGGCGGCACACAAGAACGCCAGCGCCGCGGCGGAACCGAGAATGTCCCGGGCATCGTCGGCCTCGGAAAAGCGGCTGAGCTTGCTGCAGAGCGGCTCGAACGAGCGCGCGTTCGCGTTGCTGCGCTGCGTGATCGACTGGAGCGGTCGATCTTGCAGAGCGGTCACTGCGAGATTCTTGGCGATCCCAGTGACCGACTGCCGAACACAACCAATATCGCCTTCGAGGGTCTCGATGGCGAAGCGATCCTCCATCACCTCAACCGCGCCGGCATTGCCGTGTCGCTCGGATCGGCCTGTAGCTCCGGCGCGATGGAGCCCTCGCATGTTCTGCGCGCCTTGCAGGTGCCGGCTGGTAGCCTGCACGGCGCGGTCCGCTTTTCGCTGTCCCATGAAACCACCGCTGAAGAAATCGACCAGGTCGTGCGCGCCCTGTCGGACATCCTGGCTCGTCTGCGCGGCATGTCCCGAGAGCTCGCTAATCCCGCCAGCAACCCGTAATCCCCGGAGTTGATCTCATGAAAATCATGATCCGCCGCTCTCCCGAGGCGGGCCTGTCCATTTACGTGCCGAAGAAGGATATTGAAGAGAGAATCGTCGAATCCGAGCACGAGACGCTGTGGGGCGGTTGGATCAGATTATCGAATGGATGGGTGCTCTATTTGCCCGAACTGGCAAGCGATACGCCGCTGCCGATCACGATCAATGCTAAAAGGCTTGGCGGGAACGGCGATGAACGATGAAAGCAGTGCCGCAAATCACCGTTCTCAAGGGGACGGATGCGGAGGCGTTGCTCGCAGATGTTGCGGCGAGACTCCGTGCCGGCAACATTGTTCCCTATCTCGGCCCCGGCCTCGCCGCGTTATCCAAGCCTGACGTGCCACTGACACCTGATGCGCTGGCGACCTTCTTCGGCGCCAAGGTCGCGCTGCCGCGCCGGGCCCGCGGCAATGCCTGGGCTGCAGCACAGTATATCGAGAGCAACAAGCATCGGTCCACAGTGACGGGACTGATGGCTCAGGCGTTTGCCGTGCCGGTCGAACCAACGGCCTTGCATCGTCATCTCGCTGCGTTACGCTTACCGATGATCGTCGATACTTGGTATGATGGCGCGATGCGGGCCGCACTTGGCAAGCGAGACGGATGGGGCGAAGTCCAGGGTATCACCCGCGCTGGGATCGGCGAGTTTCGCTGGTATCGTTTCTATGGCGTCGATGGCAACGAGGTCGATTCCGTGGCGGCCGGTACCTGGACCACGGTCCTCTACAAGCCGCATGGCGGCGTGCTGCCGGCAAGACACTTCCTGATCTCCGACGCCGATTATGTCGAGGTCCTGACCGAGATCGATATCCAGACGCCGATTCCGGGGATCGTCAAGCAGCGGCGGCTTGGGCGGAGCTTTCTTTTCATCGGCTGCCGGTTCGACGATCAGCTCTTGCGCATTTATGCGCGGCAGATCACGAAGCGCTCGGCAAACGTTCACTACGCACTTGTCGAGCCGGATGCGCTCTCGCGAAACGAGCGGAGCTTCCTGCTCGACCAAGGCTTGATCCCGCTTGCGGTGCCGTTGCCACGCGCCGTCGAGATATTGCTGACCAATTAGAGGCGCTGTCAAACCGAAGCCGTCCCAGTTTGGCCCGGCCTGTGGCAGCCGTCCGACCACGGTAAAGAGTGCCGGTGCCGCTGAGCGGAAGCGCATTGATGGACGGCGTGGCATTCGCTCCCAGCATCCCAAACTCTGTCGCATTTCCGACACGCCGCATGCTCGCTGTCGGCTGCGCAACAGCGTAGACCGCTCTCACTAACCAATTAGCGGAGATAAGAAAATCGGTCGCCGGTCGCGATGGCATGCGAGTTGCTCACTCTCATTCAGGGGCTCGCTCAGGAGTGACTCCGGGAAGCCTGTTTGGCTTAGGGGAAGAACTGGACATGGACGCAGTGGAGCGCGGCAGTCGCGCTAAAAACGCTCGAGATGGCGGCGAGATCGTGCTGGCCGCCGAGCCTAAGCGCAGCGGCACCTCGACCGGACGCGGCAAAGCGAGCTGCAGGGCGCAGGCAGGCCGAGGCGATCTGCCGCCGGCGACCTGGAACAAGGTGAAGACGCATCCCTGCTACAGCGTAGAGGCGCATCACCACTATGCCCGCATGCATGTTGCGGTCGCACCAGCTTGCAACATGCAGTGCAACTACTGCAATCGCAAATATGACTGCGCCAACGAATCGCGCCCGGGCGTGACCAGCGAGAAGCTCACCCCCGAGCAGGCGACCAAAAAGGTGCTCGCGGTCGCCTCCCGCATTCCGCAGATGAGTGTGCTTGGCATTGCCGGTCCCGGCGATCCCCTGGCCAATCCGGACAAGACCTTCAGAACTTTTGAGCTCGTGGCCAAAGCCGCGCCCGATATCAAGCTGTGTCTATCCACCAACGGGCTCGCCTTGCCCGATCACGTCGACACCATCGCCCGACTGAACATTGAGCACGTCACCATCACGATCAATATGATCGATCCCGAGATCGGTGCCCGGATCTATCCGTGGATCTTCTATAACCACAATCGATACAGCGGGATCGAGGCGGCGAAAATCCTGACCACGCGTCAGCTCCAGGGCCTCGAAATGCTCTCCGCCCGAGGCATTCTCTGCAAGGTCAATTCAGTCATGATCCCCGGCATCAACGGGCGGCACCTGATTGAGGTCAACAAAGCCGTGAAGTCACGCGGCGCGTTCCTGCACAATATCATGCCGCTGATCGCAGCACCCGAGCACGGAACCGTGTTCGGTCTCAAGGGCCAGCGCACTCCGACGGCCCGCGAGTTGAAGGCGCTGCAGGACGCATGCGAAGGCGAGATGAACATGATGCGCCATTGCCGCCAATGCCGCGCCGACGCAGTCGGACTGCTCGGCGAGGATCGAAGCGCGGAGTTTACGAAGGAGAAGATTGTGACAATGACCGTCAACTACGACCCTGAGGCGCGCAAGGCCTACCAGGCTGGAATCGAGGAGGAACGCCGCGCCAGAATAGTGGCCAGGCGGGAGAACTCGGGGGAGCATGCAGGCGGGACAAGCGATATCAAAGTACTGATCGCGGTCGCAACCAAGGGCGCTGGCCTCATCAACGAGCATTTTGGACATGCCAAGGAGTTCCAGGTGTATGAAGTTTCGAGATCCGGCGCCAAATTCGTCGATCACCGCCGCGTCGGTCACTACTGCCAGGGCGGTCATGGCGCGCAAGATGACCTTGCGGCCATCGTCCGCTCCATCAATGACTGCCATGCTGTGTTCGTCGCCAGGATCGGTGGTCGGCCTACGAGCGAACTCAACAAGGCGGGCATCGAGCCGGTCGATCAATACGCGCACGAGTTCATCGAGAACTCCGCGATCGCATGGTTCAGCTCTTACTTCGAGAAGGTGAAAAGCGGCAAGATCCAGCATGTCGACCGGGGTGACGGAGCGATCCGGCAGGACCCGATGATTTCGGTGGCGTGAAGAGGACATCGGATGCCGTTCAAGATCATTTCTTCGCAATGCACAGGCTGCTCCGCGTGCGAGACCGAATGTCCCAACGTGGCAATCTTTGAGAAGGGCGGAACGTTCGTGATTAATCCGAAAAAATGTACCGAATGCATCGGTCATTTCGAGGAGCCGCAATGTGTCGCGGTCTGCCCGGTCGACAAGACCTGCGTCGTCGACACCTCATTGCCGCGGGCCCAGCCACCGGCCTGAACGGGAGTAAGCTTCATGGACTACACGTTGACGGTAGCTGCAGGGAAAACTGCCCCGTTTCGTCCCGGCAATCGCGACCACGAAGGCCTGCGAGCTCGTAGAGTGCGGCCGATCGAGTTCACGACGGAGTGATGCGTGAGCAACATCGTCCGCGACAGTGACGTCATAGAGCTGGATGGACCTCCGGCCTTCAACCTTGGTGAAAAGGTGAAGGCCAACCGCACTGTTCGCAATGACGGGACCTATGCCGGCAAGGAGATCGGGGACGTCCTGGCCAAGAAAGGCGAGGTCGGCTACGTCGTTTCCATCGGCACGTTCCTGCAGCAATTCTACGTCTACGGTGTCGAGTTTCTTCAAACCGGCAACCGCGTCGGAATGAAATGCAAGGAACTTGATTCGGTTGACGCACCCACCGAGCTCGAGGGCTCCCTGTCGCGAGAAGGGCCCCCGTCATGATCGCGCCCCTTCGTTCGACGTCCGAATGGTGCCCGCGGCTCAAATCCGCCGGCGAGCTCATAAACGGCCGTTGTTGCACGGATCGTCGCCGCCTTGATGGATCTTTTGGCCGGCTTCGGCAGCATCGGCGAGATCGCAGGCTTGAGAGCGCACACGCAAGCGAATGTACGGACCTGGCTTCTAAAGTTTTGCCGGGCGGCCGGTCGGCTGTGCTGAAGACCAAAGAATGCGGGTTTAAGGGGGCTTTCACAATGAATGCTGCGGTCATGAAAAGGGCAGTCGTCGGCCTGAACGCTCACCCGAACGAGGTCGATCGCAAGCGGATCGAATGCGCATTGGGCTCCCGCAGACGGTATCGTTATGTCTCACCTGGTGTGAGGCCGGTTAAGGGCGGCTATCTCATCGAGAGCCCCTGCTGCTCACGCGACATCGACAAGGATGGCCGCGTGATCGATGTCGCGTTGATCCATCATGACGCCGTATGCGGACTGTGGAAGCTCTTCTGCAAAGACCATGCGCGAGGAAGCTGGCAATTCCACAGCGTCCATCAGCGGCTGAGCGCGGCGACCGATGAGCTCAATGCCGATCTCGACCGGGTATTCTGGCAATAAACTGAATTGTTTCGCTCATAAACAACAAGGATGGACATGGCGGTGGACGAAAACGAACTGATCGAACTTGAACGAGTGATGACGGCGGCAAAGGGCCGCGCGAGCCCCTTTACCGAGCTGCGGCGCCGTTTTCCGCATCTCGCCCTGGTGCGATGCGATGCGTCTGATGTCACCGAGCCGCCCTTTCGCAGCTTTCCGCATTATGACCTGCACTTGCTCGACCGGTCCGAACACTGCGTCCAGATCACAGCCGATCCGCTGCTGGCGATTGGCATTGTTCTGGCGGCAAGGGGGCCTTCGGGATGACTGGGGTTGCATTCGCAGACGTTTACGGCCCTGGTCGCTGGGGGCTGGCAAAGCGCATCACCGTTACCGCCGTGACGAGTTCCCGGACGCGGAAAGACCGCCGACGGCGCGGCGGCGCTGCCGCTTTCGGACCGATGAGGGATCGAGTTCATCGAGGAAATGACTGGTGCACCCATCGACATTGGCATGCGCGCGAGCCGTCTATGAGGAGCCGCCGGAGGCAGATCGTAGGCCGGCGGTCCGGGAGCGGCATGTGGATCAGCCATTAATGCCTCAATCGCGATTTCCCGTCGATTGTCCTGAAGAAGCCGTGCGAACAGTCCGAGTCGGGCTCGCGATGTCCGATCAGCGCCCGCTCATGCGTCGCTCTCGTGAAGACAGCAGTCGGCACATGCCGAATTCGAGCCAATCGACATTCCTGCGCGCTGGCATCGGAAGCTTCTCGGTTTCGCTGTCCTGATGCAACGGGGAAGGACAAACCGGTCAGCACATCTTCATCAAGCGCGAACGGCCGCCTTTAGTGCACGGCGGTCGAACTTCGATGCTGATCGGAGCATCACTTCTGAAACTCGTGCCGAGAGGCTCGGCCGCAGTTGCATTTTGACCCTCCATTCAGGGAGTTGCGTTTCGCGGATGAATGCGCCGCAAGCAGACTTATGTGTGAAAAATTGTGAGCGCTGTCAGATTGCTCACAGCCGCGCAGCCGCTGTCAGGTTCGAAACATCCAGTGCGATCAGCGATCTCGCGAGGTTTGCAGTGCATCATCAGAAGCTTAAACAGGAGGCCGGCGTTGGCACGGCAGTTGCTCCTGCGATGCAGCAACACTGAGTAAGGGCTGAGTGCACGCCGACGCGCAAGACGAGCGATGCTCTCCTACCCTTGGACCCGTGTGCCCCGTTTCTAGAAGAGAAACAAGCTCGCGTGCAAAACAGCACGCAAGCTTTGGCAAATCGGTTGATGGAGAGAGCAACATGGCTGCACTGAGACAAATCGCGTTCTACGGCAAGGGCGGTATCGGAAAGTCGACCACGTCGCAGAACACGCTGGCGGCACTGGCCGAGATGGGTCACAAGATCCTGATCGTGGGCTGCGATCCCAAGGCGGACTCGACTCGCCTTATTCTGCACGCCAAGGCGCAGGATACGATCCTTAGCCTGGCGGCCAACGCCGGCAGCGTCGAGGACCTCGAACTCGAGGACGTGATGAAAATCGGCTACAAGGACATCCGCTGCGTCGAGTCGGGTGGTCCGGAGCCCGGGGTCGGATGCGCCGGGCGCGGCGTCATCACCTCGATCAACTTCCTGGAAGAGAACGGCGCCTATGAGGAGCGCGACTACGTCTCCTATGACGTGCTCGGCGACGTCGTCTGCGGCGGCTTTGCGATGCCGATCCGCGAAAACAAGGCGCAGGAAATCTACATCGTGATGTCCGGCGAGATGATGGCCATGTATGCCGCCAACAACATCTCCAAGGGCATTCTGAAATATGCGAGCTCAGGTGGCGTGCGGCTCGGTGGCCTCATCTGCAACGAGCGGCAGACCGACAAGGAGCTGGAGCTCGCCGAAGCTCTCGCCAAGAAGCTCGGCACCGAGCTGATCTATTTCGTGCCGCGCGACAACATTGTGCAGCATGCAGAACTGCGGCGCATGACTGTGCTGGAATATGCGCCGGACTCGCAGCAAGCCGATCACTACCGCAAGCTCGCGGGCAGGATCCACAACAATGGCGGCAAAGGCATTATCCCGACCCCGATCACCATGGACGAGCTCGAGGACATGCTGATGGAGCACGGCATCATGAAGGCCGTTGATGAGTCCATCGTCGGGAAAAGCGCCGCGGAACTTGCGGCATCGTAAAAGGGCACAACGCGGCAGCCCGGCCCTCCCAACACCGAAAAAGGAGGGCCGGCAGTCGCGCGAAAGGGTGTCTCCCGAGTGCCTACGCGGTGCTACATCCTTGAGCAATGTGGAAAGAGTAGCGAACGCCCATGTTCGAAGAGCGGTTCTATCCTGTCATGGTTGTCGAGACGAATGATGGGAGCGGCCAGAGAGGTGGAGGAATTGCCAGCTATCGCCTCCTGACCGGGATGCACCCCGCAGATGCCGACATCAGCAATGACTTTAGTTTCGACCGCCATGTGCTGGCGTGCATTCTCGCGGCCGGTGTGATGGAAAGTGGTCTTCTGTTCGAGAAGGTCGGCCTGTCCAGCGATGAGCTGGCGGGCTTGCTCGAGCAAGAGTTTCCGTCGGTTCGGATCAAGGGCGATGATTTGCTGCTGGGTTCCAAGCGCGATGACAACGACGAGGTCACAATGGTGCGTGATCTCTTGCTCGCGCAACGATCGACGGCAGGAGACACCGGCCGTTGGCTGGCCGCGATGATCGCGCGCCGCGTCATGGAGCCAAACCATCTGTGGGCAGATCTCGGATTGCGCGATCGTGGTGAACTGTCGCGTCTTCTCAACCGCCATTTCGGGCCGCTCGCCAGGCGCAACGTTAAAAGCATGCGCTGGAAGCGCTTCTTTTATCGCACGCTCTGCGAGGACGAGGGCCTCATCTTGTGCACGACGCCGGTGTGCACCGAGTGCAAGGACTTCCACCACTGCTTTGGCGATGAAAGCGGTGAGAGCCGCATGGCCGAGCGCCGGCGCGATGGTCTGGTGGCGCCGGCCGCTCCGGTCGCGGGCGGCAGCTGACCCGTATTCCCCCCACCCGCTTGATGTTCTTTGGCGCGACTGTCGGACGACGACGCGCAGCCCGTCGAGGACGCGCACGAGGCGGCCAATCTGCCGAAGCGGACTACGGCGCGAACCAGCGGGGACGCTCATCTGCTCAAGGCCAGCTTGCGCCCAAGCCCCAAGCCATGTGTTCTGAAGGGAACTGTGGTTTGCCGGCCCGGACAAGCGAGATCGCTCCGACTTGTGTTCGGGCGAGGTTGCTCAATTCAGCGTCCGGTGCCGGGAGGCCAACGTCCATCAGATTGTGGATCGATCGCGCAAGCGGTCCTGTTGCGGCTGGATGATGCCTGATGCCCCACGATGGTGTTCGACGCCGATACCCCACCGCATCTGTAATGTTGTGTACGGCAGCGGCGTCCTGCTCATCATGACAAAAGCAAATCTCCTGGTGCGATGTGCCAGGTTTGCGAACCGATGAACTCTGACGCGTCGATCTGATATTCGATCCGCGCCGCAACCCGAGCTGATCCAGGATGCAGAATGGTGAGAGCTCAAGTGGTGCGTCGGGTTTGCGACACTGTCGTCCTGGCGACATCTGATTAGAGGGCGAGAATAGTGGATATTCCTAGGTTGCGATCCTACACTCGTGGCATGCGGTTTGCCAAAGCAGTCCTTACCAAGCCCAATCAGGAGGCTTCGTTGATCGACGCCAAAGCCATCGCTTCCAACCCGTCATGGTCCGAGTCGGCACGGAACCAGCGGACCGTGCTTAATGACACAACGCTGCGCGACGGCGAGCAGGCGCCTGGTGTTGCGTTCACCACGGCGGAAAAGGTGGCCATCGCGGGTGCGTTGGCCCGTGCAGGCATCACGGAGATCGAGGCCGGAACCCCCGCCATGGGCAATGACGAGATCGCTTCTATCCGCGCCATTGTCGAAGAGGGGCTGCCGCTCACCCCTATTGCTTGGTGCCGCATGCGTGAGGCCGATGTCGACGCGGCGATCGAGGCCAAGGTGTCGATGGTCAATGTTTCGATCCCGGCTTCGGACGTACAAATCGCGGCCAAGCTTGGCGGTAACCGCAAGCAGGCATTGCAGCGGGTAGAGCGGGTGGTGGCTTACGCCCGCGAGCGAGGGCTTGATGTCGCCGTCGGAGGCGAGGATTCCTCCCGCGCCGATGTCGAATTTCTCATAAGTCTCATCGCGACCGCGAAAACCTCGGGCGCGCGGCGGTTTCGGATCGCCGATACGCTCAGTGTCCTCGATCCCGATTCCGCCTACGCGCTGATCGCGCTCCTGCGCGCGACCACTGATCTCGAACTCGAATTTCACGCCCATGACGATCTCGGGCTCGCGACCGCCAACACGCTCGCTGCCATCAGGGGCGGCGCGAGCCACGCTTCTGTCACGGTCATCGGGCTCGGCGAACGGGCCGGTAATGCGCCGCTCGAGGAAGTTGCCGTCGCACTCCGGCAGCTCTACGGGCGCGACACCGGCATCGTGCTGCCGGAGGTCGTCGACGTCGCCGCGCTGGTTGCGACAGCGGCCAGACGTGCGATTCCTCTCAACAAGGCGATCGTCGGGGAGCATGTGTTCACGCACGAATCCGGCATTCATGTCGATGGGTTGTTAAAGGACGAGCGCACCTATCAAGCGCTCGACCCGCGTTTGCTTGGTCGCTCCAACCGGATCGTGATCGGCAAGCATTCCGGGCTCTCGGCCATCACCACGCTGCTTTGCGAATTGCAGCTCGCCGCCACCACCGAACAGACCAGACATATCCTGTCTCGAGTGCGAAAATACGCCATCGAGCACAAACGCCTAGTCGCGCGCGAGACGGTGGCGGCGATCTGGCGCGATGTTTGCGAGTGCTGTTCCGATTGGACGTGAGTGAACTCTCGAGTTTCAGTTGGCCCGCCACCAAATTAATCGAAGCGCGGCCAAAGCTCGCGCAGACCGCGGAAGTCCGAGGACATGGGCTGTGTGGCCATGTCCAGCAAGGCCCACGTGAAACGGCCGTTTCCACGAACTAACAGCGCGCTGCGGGGTCTTGACCGAGACGGGCGGGCCGATCCAAGGAAAGTTTCGATGAGCAATGCACCCCAGAGGGCCGGCATCCTCTACCGGCTCAACAAAGCCTGCTCGGCTGAGGAGATTTTTGCGCTGCTTGGCGTCGACTACGATCCCAAGATCGTCAATGTCGCGCGCCTGCATATCCTAAAGCGCATGGGGCAACATCTCGCCAACGAGAAATTCGCCGATGCCGCGGAAGCGGAGGTGGCTGCACGCTGCAAGGCGATGCTAGAGCAGGCCTATGCCGATTTCGTCGCGTCTTCGCCAATCGACCAACGCGTCTTCAAGGTCCTGAAAGATGCGGTCGCGGAGCCCAAGAGGCCAGCCGCCTTCGTGCCGCTGAGTACGTTGAAATAGCCTTCTCCTCAATGCCGTCTGCCTCAGAGCACACAGCTGCGGCGCGGCTCGGCGTGCGCCTCTTCGTTCGATCGAGTCTGTGGAGCGAGGCGGGAGACCGCCCCTGTCGCGTTCCCGACGTATGTCGTGGCCCTGTTGTCCTCTACGGCGGCGACCATTTTAGCAAAGGCGGCTAATTCATTCTTTTGCTGCACGAGCTGCGGTGTTCTCAGTTGGTATGACACTTGCTGCTCTGCACCTAAGACTTGCCCGACAACAAATCGATCCTGTCTTGGAGAAGCGCATGCATAGCGTCATCTGCATCAAACAGGGCCCCGCCCCAGCGAAGATCCGCGCCCGGTTCCTGTCAAACACGATTGTGCAGCGGGGTGTGCCGACCAACCGTCACGAATCCGTAACCGCGGAGATGCCCTCCAGTTCGGTGACAAGCTGGCCGACGAGATCAGCGCGCACGCTATGGGCCTGTATTCACCCGAGCACAGACTCCGGAAGGTGCGCACCTTTGGTGCCGAAGGTGCGGTGCTGTTTGCCGAACGCTCCTCTGTCGATGACTCGATACTACCCACGACGTACGCACGCACGACCGCGATATCGAGGTCAGGGAGCTATCTGGTGGGACCGCTGTCGTCTTCATTGGCGAGTCGGCCATTCACGGCGACACGGTCGAGCTCGGCCCCTGGATCGCAACATAGCTCTGTTTGTCGCAGTTCAACCACCCCGCCGCAATCGTCGGCCTCGATCTCACCTCCCGCAGTCTCTGGCGCCGAGCGCCAGGGGCGCTGTCCTCCGAGAAAACGCTCTTGCGTGTGAGCCGCGAGCGGCGAACTCGCTCATCTTGGCCACGTTCAACCGACAGTCGATGCCAGAACCCGGTCGTGTCACGCAGGCGCGTGGATCGGAAGGAGAATGCAAAGTGATGAGCAACGTCATCAAGGGTCCCACATCAGCCGCAGCGGGCCGCGCAGCAACGAAGAAGCAGTTGCCCGACCGGTTCAAAGGCTACAAACATGTCTGGGTGTTCGTCGAGCAGGAGCGCGGCCAGGTCCATCCCGTCTCATGGGAGCTGATGGGGGCGGGCCGCAAGCTTGCCGACAGGCTCAAGGTTAAGCTCGCGGCTGTTGTCGTTGGCCCTGAGGGCGAGACCACACGCAACGCCGCGCTCGAAGCCTTCTGTTACGGCGCCGATTTGACTTATCTCGTCGCCGACAATGTGCTCTCGGATTATCGCAACGAGTCCTACACCAAAGCGCTGTCCGATCTCGTTGAGATCTACAAGCCCGAGGTCCTGCTGTTAGGGGCAACAACGCTCGGCCGCGATCTTGCGGGCTCGGTCGCCACGACATTGCTGACCGGTCTTACCGCCGATTGCACCGAACTCGACGTCGATACGGATGGCTCGCTCGCGGCGACCCGTCCGACCTTTGGCGGCTCGCTGCTATGCACGATCTACACCTTGAATTACCGGCCGCAGATGGCAACCGTTCGCCCGCGCGTGATGCCGATGCCTGAGCGTGTTGCGCGCGATCCCGGCCGCATCATCGTCCATCCGCTCGGGCTGGTGGAAGACGATATCGTGACCAAGGTGCTGTCGTTCATCCCCGACCGTGATTCGGCCAAATCCAATCTTGCGTACGCCGACGTCGTGGTTGCCGGCGGGCTGGGGCTCGGTTCTCAAGAAAACTTTCAGCTGGTACGCCAGCTCGCCGGCGTGCTCGGCGCCGAATATGGCTGTTCCCGTCCGCTCGTGCAAAAGGGATGGGTCACTTACGACCGACAGATCGGCCAGACGGGTAAGACGATCCGACCAAAGCTCTATATCGCCGCAGGCGTTTCCGGCGCGATCCAGCATCGGGTTGGCGTAGACGGCGCCGATCTGATCGTCGCCATCAATACTGACAAGAACGCACCGATTTTCGACTTTGCCCACATCGCCATCGTCAGCGACGCCATGCATCTGTTACCGGCACTGACGGACGCGTTCCGTGCGCGGCTCTCGCCACATTCGCGCGACCGGATTGCGAGCTAAAGGAGGTTATCATGATCGAGGAAAGCTTCGATGCAATCGTTGTCGGCGCCGGCATGGCGGGCAACGCGGCGGCACTGACCATGGCTAAGAAGGGCATGAAGGTGCTGCAGCTTGAGCGCGGCGAGTATGCCGGATCGAAGAACGTTCAGGGCGCAATACTCTATGCCGACATGCTGGAAAAGTTGATCCCGGAGTTCCGCGAGGACGCGCCGCTTGAGCGACATCTGGTCGAACAACGGTTCTGGATCATGGATGATCGCTCCCATGTCGGGCTGCATTACCGCTCAGAGGACTTCAATGAGGAGCGGGCCAACCGCTACACGATTATCCGGGCTCAGTTCGATCGATGGTTCTCCGCAAAAGTGCGCGAGGCCGGCGCGACCGTGCTGTGCGAGACCACCGTCACCGATCTTGCGCAGGATGCCTATGGCAGAGTCATCGGTGTTCGTACAGATCGCCAGGACGGCGAGATCCATGCAGATGTCGTGGTGTTGGCCGAGGGCGTCAACGGCCTGCTCGGCACGCGCGCGCGCCTGCGCGAGCGCCCCAAAACTAACAAGGTGGCCCTCGCGGTGAAGGAAATGCACTTTTTGCCGCGCGAGACCATCGAAGCGCGGTTCAATCTGAGCGGCGACGAAGGCGTTGTGATCGAAGCTGCCGGCACCATTTCCGGCGGCATGACGGGAATGGGCTTCATCTACGCCAACAAGGAATGCATTTCGGTCGGTATCGGCTGTCTGGTCGCGGACTTCCAGCGCACCGGAAAGACCCCCTACGAGCTGCTCGATCGTTTCAAGCGCCACCCCTCGGTCGCGCCGCTGATTGAGGGGTCTGAGGTCAAGGAATATTCCGCGCACCTCATTCCTGAGGGCGGCTACAAGGCCATCCCGCAGCTCTATGGAGACGGCTGGGTCGTTGTTGGTGACGCGGCGCAGCTCAACAATGCCATTCATCGCGAGGGATCCAATCTTGCGATGACCTCCGGCCGGATTGCAGCCGAAGCGATTTTCCAGGTCAAATCGCGTCGGCTTGCCATGACCAAGGAAAATCTCGCGCTCTACAAGCGGATGCTGGATCGCTCCTTCGTCTTGAAGGACATGAAGAAGTACAAGGACATGCCGAGGCTGATGCATACCAACTCGCAAAACTTCTTCCTGACCTACCCCCAGCTCATCTCCAAGGCGATGCAGACCTACCTTCGTGTTGACGGTACGCCAAAGTCTGAGAAACAGAAGTCGACCCTGAAATCCTTCGTCAATGCGCGGTCCTGGATAGGGCTGTTCGGCGACGCGTTCCGTTTCGCCCGCGCTTGGCGCTAGTTTGCGAACGAATCCCAACAAACGAGGCCGACTATGAAGGTCGAACGATCAGTGCGTGTCGAAGACAAGTTGTTTTGCAACCGCTACCTTGTGGACACCGGACGGCCCCACATCAAGGTGCGTGCACACACCAGGCCCTCGCCGCAGCTCCTTGCGCTTTTGAAAGCTTGCCCCGCGCGCTGCTATGAGCTCAATGACAAGGGGCAAATCGAGGTCACTGTCGACGGCTGCATGGAGTGCGGCACCTGCCGAGTCATCGGCGAGCCCACCGGCGACATCGAATGGAGCTATCCGCGTGGCGGATATGGGGTGCTATTCAAATTCGGGTGAGCGAGTTACGATTACCGCCGTGTGATCGACATCGGCGGAGAAGGGCATCACGGTAGAATCATTTCGCCGTCGCTTACGTGGGTACGAGAGACCGAAGTCGACTGACGCTCAAATATTCGGATGCAAGGGCACTCAGCCGTGAATATGGGCGCCCACGCCGAGCCTGCCCGGGAGGGCGAGGCGAAGGGTGCGGGGTGGATGGATTACTCCGCCGCTTGTGGCGTGCCACGCCCTGCCGCCTCGATCGCAACCGCAACTGACTGCACGATTGCGGCAAAGCGCACGGCCGTTTGAATTGTGTCCGAGCCGACGCCGGCTTGCCGCAGCGACTTCTCATGAGCGTCCATGCAGGCACCGCACCCATTGATTGCGCTTACTGCCAGGGCCCACAAATCGAAATCGGCTCTGTCCACGCCGGGATGACCCAGCGCGTTCATGCGCAGCCGCGCCGGCATCGTCTTGTATTCCGGGTTGGAGGCGAGGTGAACGAAGCGGTAGTACACGTTATTCATTGCCATGACTGATGCTGCATATTTCGCCGCCGCGACTGCCGCAGGCGTTATCACCTCGGATGCTGCAGATTCGATAGCGGCAATCACCAATGGATGATGGGTCGCGATCGCACTCACCAGCAATACGCCGTATTTGCTTTGTAGTGAGAGTGTGTCGTCCGCCATCGTCGACGCCAGATTGAGCCTGACGTCCCTGGCGAAATCCGGGATCCACTCCTTCAACTGCTCGATCGACATACTCCGTCAAGCTACTTTCAGCGTTTCGCCGCCAACCTCGCGGTTGCAGGGGCAGAGCTCGTCAGTTTGCAGGGCGTCTAAGACGCGTAAGGTGTCCTTCGGGCTGCGGCCGACATTGGGATTTGTGGCATAGACATGCTGGATGGTATTCTCAGGATCGACGATGAAAGTCGTGCGGTGGGCAACTCCCTCGGCCGAGCGGCCGCCCAAGCCATCGACCAGCGCGCCGTCCGTGTCGGCAAACTGCCAAATCGGCAGATGATGCAGGTCCTTGTGCTCGCGCCGCCAGGCCAGCTTGCAGAATTCGTTGTCAGTCGAGCCACCCAGCACCACCGCATCGCGGTCGGCGAAGTCCTTGGACAGGCGGGCGAACTCGGCGATCTCGGTCGGGCAGATAAAGGTGAAATCCTTAGGGTAAAAGAAGATGATTTTCCATTTCCCCGGAAAGCTCCGTTCGGTCAGCGTCTCGAAGGCGCTCTGTCCCTTCTCTTCGTGCAGGTGAAAGCCGGGCTTCACACCGATAACTTCGAACGCCGGCAACTTGCTGCCAATTCCAAGCATTTTCTATATCCACTCGTGTGATTGGGGCGGACCCCAGTGATCGGGCCATCAGCGAAGCAAGCGATGTGCCATCAGAGCACGTGGTCTAGCTGTCGCCAATACGACATTGTCGTTGTCGTTATGGCCGGTTCAGGCCGATGTTGCGACGTCGGAGACGATGGCTCTAGGGCACATGCCTTGAATATGGGAGCAGAGCACGCGGAGCTCATCACAAGCTCCGCCCCTCTCCGGCGACCGACAAGACAGGCGTGAGTGCCGATCCGTGAGCAAGCCGGCAATGGTTTTTACGGCGAGAAACAGAATGTGGCTCGAAGCAAGATCCTGAGCTTGTCCACAGTAGCACTACGGCACGTCATTGCAGCCAGGCATTGAGTTGTGACCGCGAATAGCCCCTGAGGATCGATTCTTCTTACCGCTGGGCACGTGGGTTTGGACTCCAACCGACTCTCAAGTTGACCAGATGAATGAAGCTATTCTTTCGTCATCTGCTTGGACTGTACATGACGACTACCCAGCAATTTTTCGATGAGCCCTTCTCAGGAGTGTCTGGGTGGAAGTCGGAGAATACCGCACGGGATGATTGCGTTCCTGAGGGAACGAGTGATGTCGACCGAACTCAGCCGAACCGGCATATCTGTTACTATTGATTGTGAGCTAGACAATCGAGGCGATTGGGAATGACGGGCATTTTATCTCATTCATCCGCGCGAGCAATGACAAGTCTGGCTCAAAGCTTGCAAGGTCGAGACGACTGGAGACATGGCAAAGGTGCGCGCCGCGACTTCCGCCGGTCACAGCGGCGGCCGTCTGAGCTCATGAGCACTTGTTGGAGATTGTGAAAGTGGCGATAGGCATTGTGAAGTGGTTCAATCCTGAAAAGGGGTACGGATTCATTAGGCCTGAGGACGGCAGCGCTGACGTCTTCGTTCATATCTCGGCGGTTCAAAAGGCCGGGCACACAACTTTAGCTGAGGGCACGCGCGTGAGCTACGAGCTCCTCCCCGGTCGCTCCGGCAAGGTGTCGGCTGAAAACCTTCGCGTTGGCTGATGCCGGAACTGCGCCGCTGCTGCGGTAGCAAATTGGAAGGGAAATCCACCAATGGTGTGCCACCTGCCCAAATCACCTAACGTGTAGCTCAAGCTTGCTGGATCTTCCAAAAGTGCTTGATCACCCATCCTCCTGCGTGAGGTTCCGGAACCTCAGCTCGTCCAGCTATTTGTTGCTTGGTCGATGACCAACGCCACAAAAAAACTTTCGATCGTGGGTGGCCTAGAATGGAGTCGAGCGCACCGGCAGAGCGATTTTGATCGCGGCAGGCTCGGGTGCGCCTTTGAATCGAATCAGCATCAGCTTGCATGGCGTTAGTCGCAGCGCAGTTTGGACCCACGGCGTTGAATGCTGAGCTGCGAGCAAGTTAGCTTAACGAATTCCGATTAGGCACTGGAGATACCGGATGGGGATGACTGCAGTCGACGGACGCTGGCGAGCCTTCCGGGGTTATTGATGAGCCTCGGTCCGCTTTGCTTCTTGTGGAGAGGACATGTCCAGCGCATTGCTTCGATCGCGCGAGAGCTAAGTCGGCGAGCAGGCAATCGAGGTCGTGTTCCGGCCGGTCACGATGGCGTGACGGGATTGGGATCGGCCCCTGCGAGGTTGGCGATCAAGGTCCTGATCCTCTTATTAGCTGGTTTCGGGCGGCGGCGCTTGCCTGTTCGGATTGTTCCGCCGGCGTCGAGGCATCCATGGCTTGCAGTGGCGGTTCAGAGGCCGAGGCCAATGAGACATGCTTGAGCTGGGCAAACACGTCCATTCCGCCCTTGAGTCCCAGCGAATCGAACGAGTAACGCGTGATGCGGGCCAAAATGTCGGTACCCGAGCCGCCGGTGCCGAGCGCAAGCACCAGAGTCACCTCGGACGCGCCGAGCGGAAAACAAGCTTTAATCCGCGCCGGAAAGACATTGACGATAGTGCTTGAGCACGGCGAGCCTTTCATTCAGGCGCTTTAGACATGACAAAATCTCACGCTTGGCGCGGCGATCCAGGGTGTCAAGCGGCTCGTCCATCAGAAGCACTCTGGGCTGCGACAATAGCGCGCGGCCAATGGCGACGCGCTGCCGCTCGCTGGTGGAGAGATGCGCTGGCGACGCGCGCTGCTTAACGATGGTGAATCGACTACTCGTACCGGCTTGGTCTCCGGAAGGGGTGAGCAGCCTTGTCAGATTTTCGACACCGGCGGCTTCAACCAAACACCGATGGAGCCTGAAGATGGTAATGCCTCCTCTATTGTCATTGTGGGAACGTCTGCTTAGATGATGACGTGCCCAATGACACGTCACGTCCAAAGGCGCTCGGCATTGCCGAATGAACCGAAACCATGATGGCGTGTCGCATGGGACCCGTGATGCTGGCACTCGCCGGGAATTGCGGCGGCGAGATTCTGCTGGCCGGTGTGAAGCGCGCTCGCGCTCAATTTCTGACAATGCGTTTCAGGTCTTAAAAGAACCGACCTCTTTGAGGCGCCATCGACGCAGATAACAGCGCATCATTCGTTTGATGCGCGCTGACAGTGTGCACAACTGTTGCTACCAAGGCGGAGCAGCACTGAGCGACGATTGAAAGAACGCAGGTCGATACATCTGCAACTCTCCTTCCGTGAATCGATCATCTGCGATGGTGTGATTGGCGGCGGGCACCGCCTCCGGTAAGCGCCGGGTCGATCAGCAGGCTATCGCCGGAAGGCTCACGATTGGATCATCGCTCAGTGGCCCGATCGTTTTCCACGGTCATATATAGTGGGCGCGCTGGACCGCCCATTCATCGTTCTACTCGAGCAGGATCGCACCGAGGCGGACAATGGCATCCTCGTTAAGAAGATGCCGACCACTTCGGTGGTGACGATCGTATTGCTCAACACGATCGCGACTTTCTTTTCGAGCCACATCACCTTGCTATAGGCAACCGCTGGCCCAAGATGACGCCCGAGCAGGAGACTGGCATGCTCATTCTTGGCATGGTCGGTAAAGTGGCTAGCCGGCGGTTTGAGGATGTAAGTGGCCAGAGTACGCCCGGATGGAATGCCCCGTCGGTTCCTTTTCAGAAGGAGCGCATTTTGGGTGGGCTCCGGCGAGCCTGAATTGACCAGTATCGCGCGAAAGGCGCTAGGGCGTGATCCGCACGCAAGGGGTCCCAATCATCGAGACTGCATGCCGGGCGCACGGCAGGCGCAAGTTCTTTGATCTCGCGCGGCTGAGAAAGGCGCCGATCTCGACTGAGGCGGTCAAGCGCATCAATCTTCTGTTTGCCATTGAGCGCAAGATCAGCGGGCTTGCACCGCAAGAGCGTTTGCGCGCGCGCCAGGAGCCTAACCGCCAACCCTCCGGGAACAACGATACGATCAAGGCGAATCATTGCTGCCTCAGCCGCTTGGATGCGTTCTCCCCTTCCTTCACAACGGGCGCCAGTGCATGACGAACAATGCCGCCGCACGGGAGCTACGGCCGTCATCGTGAGAAGAAGAAACTTTCGCCGCCCTGATGAGCCCCTGATGAGGGCGGCCGGCGTGCGGCTGCAATCTACCCACCATCGCCCCAAAACTCCGACGATGTCATCGCGACGCGGTCGCCTGGCGTAAGAAATGCGCTGTAGATCGGGCCGAGAAGCTCTGACGATTCGTTCCCGACAATTACGTGATCCGTGGAAAGACCGTAAGCCTTGGCGGCAGCCTCGCCTCAAGCTGATGTTGTCATCGTCCCGATAGAGATGCTGATGCTCAAGCGCCATACTGCACTTTGCCATACCAGTTTTGGTAGTCGAAATCGGTTCTCATTTGTGTTTAGCTTCACGCAACTTTCCATCCGGCGGTCGGCTGGCCGGAGCGCGGTGCGCAGCCCATTCCCGTTTATCGAGAAGGTCTGGGCCGATGGTGGCTACAGCCAAGAGCGCATAGCCTCGGGCACCACTTTCCTTGATGCTCTGGCTGTCGATAATTGCGGTGCTAGGACTGGCTTTGCGTACCATCCATTCGCGATCGGCCGTGACCAAAGTATGATTCATCCGCTCCAACACGGTTTCGTCGTGCAGACTTGCGAACCAGAGATACAGCGTCGGCGAGGGCGGAAAATCCTTCGCCAACAGCCGCCATGTGATCCCGCCGCGCAGGGCGTACAAATGGCGTTCAGTATCTTTCGCGTCGGTTCCCGCCGTCGACCGGTCGAGCTCGCCTCGCGCACAAGAAGGCGACCAATCGCCGCTCAGCTCTGCTCAAATCCGTCTTCGCCAGTGCATATGCTGCGCGCGGTGGCCGGGGTCCAAACACCTACCTCCGAGATGCCTACAAATTCCCGGAATAGCGGCCTATCAGGGCAGTCCCTGCGCCAGCGTAGGAAAAGTGCAGAATTTCTGCAAGTTATTACCTGCTTCTCGTTAATTCGAGCTTCAGTTCTCTCTTACACTTCCGGACATCCTCAAGCACGGTCATCACTTGCGACAATATCGGAAATTCTAGATAGATGGCCGTTGGGTCGAACCGATCAGGACTAGGTCCCTGGACGTACGGCAAGGTTGGGGGCCGTTGACCTGGTGACTGGCCCGCGCGTCTAAATCAGCCGTCGCGAGCGCTTATTCACCAAGGAGGAACTGTTGCAGACGATGAGGTCAAAGAGGTACACACCGCCACCTAGAAGAGGCTCCTAAACACATGTCCAAGACGATGGCGGAGAAACTTCTCGCAAAAGCTTCCGGAAGAGACGCGGTCTCGGTCGGGGATGTGGTTACAGCGAAGATCGATCTCATCTCGATGCTCGACTCATTTCTCGACGAGTGGCTGCTTGAGAACCATCTCAAGGCATGGGATCCAAGTAGAGTAGTCTTCTCGTTCGACCATTTGCCCCCTCGATCGACCTCGGGCTTTCCATGGGGCGATGTGGAGCGAACGAGGGAGTTTGCGCAGAAGCTAGGTGTACCAAGAGAGAACGTCTACGACCTCGGGAGACATGGCCTGTCGCATCAAGTCCCGGCCGAGGAGGGATGGGTTCTGCCGGGCATGTTTTATCTAGCTGCGGATACACAAGGCGCCACAATGGGTGCGCTGAACTGTTTCGCGATGGCGGGAATCTTCTCGACATTCCCGGCATTGGCGACAGGTGAGATGTGGATGGTCGTGCCAGAGGCCGTCCGGATAATTTTGACCGGAGAAATGCCGAAAGGGATACTCGGAAAGGACATCTACTTCCGGCTGCTTCAAGACCTTCATGGCCGAGCTGATAGTCGTGTTCTTGAGTTCGGTGGGCCGGGGTTGCAGTCACTGCCTATTGACGTGCGCATGGGCGTGGCGAACGGTTCGAATCACATCGGCGCTATGACCTCGGTATTCGAACCGGACCAGAGGCTCCTCGACTACTTGAACCCTAGGGCAAGGGGACCGTTCGAACCAGTGACCGCGGACCCAGATGCCAAATACGTCGCTTCCTACGCATACGACTTGTCTACATTCGAACCATTGGTTTCTGGGCCTGGGGACATTTCGAAGATTCAGCCACTCAGTGAGGTCAGAGGGACAACGGTCCAGGCGGCGTACATAGGGTCGTGCTCAAGCGGAAGGATGGAGGATCTCAAGCTCGCGGCGGAGGTCCTGGATGGGCGGAGGATTTCGTCTGATGTACGACTTGTCGTGACGCCGATTTCATCGAGTGTAGCACGGGACGCCGCAGAGAACGGTGTGCTGCGAACACTCCTGCGCGCTGGCGCGACCGTAACGACACCGGGGTGCGGAGCGTGCGTTACAGGCAATCTGTCACCGCTACGGCTCGCCGATGGAGAGACGTGCATCACTGCTTCCGTCGAGAACTATCCCGGGCGGATGGGGAGCAGCAAGGCAAAGATCTATGCCGCGAACGCGGCAGTGGTAGCCGCATCGGCGCTTACGGGAGAGATTACTGACCCGAGGGATTATTTCTGATGAATGCCCTGACGCTTAAAGGTAAGGTCTGGAAGTACGGCGACAACGTCAGCGTCTATTACTTCTTTCCCGCGATCTACGAGATGTTGGGGGTCGCCGAATGGCCAGAAGAACTCGCTAAGCATTTTCTTGAAGAAGTTGAACCGCATCGGGTCGAGCAAGTCGAGAGTGGCGATGTGCTCGTGGCCGGAAAGGGCTTCGGGCAAGGCAAACATCACTGGTACTACATCGATGCATTCCAAAAGCTGGGATTCGCTGGCTTTGTAGCCGAGAGTTTTCACCCGCAGTTCCAGCGCGAGTGCATTGACCGAGGGATTCCAGCAATCGCGTACCCGGACATTCCATCGAAGCTGGAATCGGGCGATGTTCTGGAGCTGGACCTCAGGACGGGAAAGGGGAGCGTCCTGAACCGAGCGGTGGCAATTAGCGTGGGGCCCACACCGCAAGTATTCCTCTCGATTTTGGCGGCTGGAGGTTTGAAGCCCTATACCCTACAGAAGCTCGCCACCGGAAGCAGAAGCTAGCCCGGTCCGGAGACTGCGTCCGGACCGGTGACCCCTTCGAGGCAGTCATCCCACTGAATGGTCCGTTGGTGATTATTCGTCCCAGGAGTGGCGCGGGCGAGCGGAGCCCAATCCGCTCCGCACATCCGGTGGCGCGGAGATTGAGTTCTAAATCCTGACGGCTCGGTTCGTCCGCCCGTTCCACGCATCACTCGCACCTGGGCGCAGGCGTGGATATGACGCGTTTTACTCTCGGGAAGAGCCGAGTGCGGGAAAGCCGCGCGCCACAGATCTGTAAGGGCGAAAGCCGAATGGCTGAGCTACTCGACCACGACCGTCGCGAACTGGAAGCGGCGCGAGACTCTTGCCGATCGTCCGACAAGCCCCAAGAAAGCCAAATCGACTGTCCTTTCCATCGAGGCATAGGGGACTATCGCTGCTTTTCGACGAGATTCGTCGTCCGTTAAGAAGCCGGATTGAGCTGAGGTAGACAGCCGAGCGTTCGCCATAGCGGCAGGAACGTGGCCAGGAGTTCTTTTGGCCAGGTGAGGATGCGGCGGAAGTTGTGGCCGCCGGCTGAGAGGATGACGTTGGCGCCGTCTCCTGCGCGGCCTTTGAGGTAGCAACGGTCGAGGTGACCTTCGGCTTCAAATGTCCGAATGGCGGAGCGACGGCGCAGTTCGGGCTTGATAGTGCCGAAGACGCCGCGCTTCTGGCCGGCGATGAAGATACGCCTTGGGTTTTGCGCATCGTGATCGCGGTATCCCTTGTCAACATGGGCTCCTTCGATCGGACAGCCGGTGAGCGTCTCTGAGTGCGGTCGGTGTATTGGCGTAGGGATTATCGGGCAGCGAGCTAGCGTGCAGCACAAACAGGCTGCTGAGCGCGGCGACTGTCGGTGACGATGGGAGCGCCTTCACGCCGAACTCATACGGCGCGGCAGCTTTGCGTTTGCCGGTCCACTGTACCTCCGGGGATGGAAGGAATAGAGCTTCCGCACGCGCGGACGCTGCTGCTGCGAGCGGATCTGCGCGGCCCGGCCGAGCGGAAGGGCAAAATCTCTTCCGGCCCCGGGCGGCGGATGTCGCGAGCGATTCGACCGGGCCGGCTGCGCAGGATGCGTAAATGCTGCTGATGCCGCCTGAACTGTTTGGCGTGGGCGTAGCGGCCCGCCATCATCGCCGCGGCCTTGACCACACGGCAGTAGGATTGGCGCAGCCTGACGCCGTACCTTCTCGCCAAGCGATTGAGGCCCTTGAAGGCCGCATGCAACAGCTTGACATCGCTCGGCGGAATAGAACCACATAGACAGCGGCCTTGTTCTGGAAGGCGATCTCGCCCGCCAGCACCGGCAGAGCGAAGACGACATGGAAGTACGGGACCTGCAACAGCTCGGGCTATCGATGCGCGAGCCAGCCCTTGGCACTTGGGACAACAGTGGTGGTTGCGGCAGGAGTTGTAAGCGATGCGTGTCGCCTGCAATTACTGCACTGCTCGACGTGACCGCCGAGCGCCGCCGTCCGGCACGCCATGATGCCCATAACGCGCTGCTCGACGCGGCCGAGACGCCCGGCGAAACACTTCGCCGTGGCGGCGGAGACGGCTGCGATGGCATTAGCGCGATTACCATGCGCCCTTCGCGTCCTCAACTCTATCTGATTTGGTAGTTGTCGTAGCGATGCAGCCGGTGGCTTAGTTCAACCCAAGAGTCCACACGACCTAGTGCTCTGCTCGTGTGACCCAGAGGCGACGCTTGATCGCACAAAAGAAATCGCATCCTTCCAGCTAAGGCGAAGACTTGCTCTACCGACTGCCACATTGCGGAAAATTCGGCTAGGGATTCCCACAGCATTTCGGCCGACCCCCTCCGCGGCCATCAAGAGTTTCTAAGGGCCAGAGGAATCCACGCATTTTACCCTAAAATTGGAGATCTATGACATGGCAAGGAAAATGCTCAGTGGGAAGATCGAGGAAGTCATCTACGCACAACTCGAAAGAGGTGAAGACCTTCTTCGAGGCCTTTGGGATGTCTGCAAACTAAACGATGTCAAGACAGGAGTCCTTCTGGATGCAACCGGCTGTTTGAATGAAGTCAGGGTGCACAAGATTTCCCATGATCCGGAGCACGCTATGGGGGTGGACTTCGCTGAGATCCCGGGGTACCTGGAGGTGAGCGCGCATGGCATCATCGGGATGGGCTGGGTCCCGGACAAGTCGCTGACGCCACCGCCGGGCCTTATCCGGAGCAGTTACGACACAGGCTTCGGTGGTGCAGGATTTGTGGGACACGAAACCCCCTATATCCATGTTCATATTACAGCGTCGAGTTCTTCGCAGACGATCTGTGGGCACCTCTTGGAGGGATCACACGTGACCAGTCAATACTTCACGGTCGCCATCGCAAAAGTTTCGGGGGTCGTCTTGAGGGCGACTTGGGACAATCGCGACTACCCAGCGGGCTACTACCACGAGCTCGTGCCGGCATAAGCCGAACATGCGAGGTGACGTTCTGAGAATGGCGAAGAACACGGCGTAGTCGCGGAAGCTCTGGCGGCGAGGCGGACGAGCCGCGCATCATTGGTGCCGAGCAGAAAGAGTAATGAGCCTGCACCAATGCTGCCACTTCTGCAGGAGTTGAGCGCAAGTGCCATCCGCGATGAATTGGTCAAGCGCCTCTTGAGCGATTCCCGAACGTCTTGTTCTCGTTTAGGAACGCTATTCCGCCCACCGTCCTGCCAATTGGCCTCAGCAGAATCGCATAAAAGTCGCGGTCTGACATATTCGAGAATGCGACTGACCCTACTCCTGCAATGGCTGCGTCCACATGATGCTGCTTCAACTCCAGTTTGCGGTCGGCGAATGTCGACTTTAACTGGTGAGGTTTGCTCTCCCCGAGAGCTCAATGGGGAAAACGGCGACCACCAACGGCGCCCTGGAGCCGGGCCGGTAACACGCGGCCCGTGAGCGCCGACGCCCTGAGGGGCACGGACAAGGACAGACCAATTCTTTAGGCATGCAAGGTTCTATCGCTCGATGCTGTTCGTTTCCCGGCACAAGCTCGACGGGACGTCGAAGGCGCCGAAGTACCGAGCGGATGCCCTGATGTTCGATTTCGAAGGTCGGTATAGGTCGGAAAAAGCCCGACGCGCAAGGCGGTCGCGACTGCAATCAAGGAGCTTCGCGGCGGCTCCTTAGACGCTTCGTGAGGCTCACGACGGGTGGTGAACGGGCTGCTGCTGGACAATGCGGTCGTCATTGAAGGTCTTGATGGCGTGACGCTAGCCAGGACCGAAGAACCGGAATACGTCGCCGCATTGGACCTCGTGCGCAGGGTACTGGAGAGGTCGCGCGATCTGCCGGTCGGCCGGATCGAGATTTGTCCCCACGCGTAGATCGAGCTGGCCAGGCACAAGTCCTACGACATCTGCATGGCATAAAACGTCCGAGCTCAATCTCGTCTCGTCGATACCACGGTGCAGCCCAACAACGTGATGTTCCCGACCGATGCGCGGCTTGTGAACCGGGCCCGCGAGATCCTGGTCCGGCTTGCAAAACGGCGGGGCCTTGCGTTGCGGCAATGCTAAGCGCGCGTGGGCAAGTTCGTGCTGATCGAGCATCAGCGCTACGCCTACGCCAAGCAATTCAAGCGCATCAACCGAGCCTTTAGACGCTTAGAACTATCTCGGCCGTCTTATCCGCGGCATCACCCGCGAGATCGAAGGCCGCATCCACTTGCTCAGTGAGATTGTCCTCGGGCGCATGCTGGCGCTGGCGCGATGGTTGCTTGACCAGAAGCAGCACCAGCGTGGACCGACGTCTACTCGCTGCACGTGCCCGAGGGGGAGTGCATCGGAGGCCCAGACTCACCGGCCTGACGAGTTCGTGGTCAAGGTGTCCGTCGCCACCATGCTATCGCATGCTTAAAGACTGCCAATTCGTCACCCATGTGAAGACGCTCCCTATGATGACCATACACTCAAGACCGTGATCCCGGAGGTGGAGGCGCTGATCGGCCTATCATCGAGTGCCTCGTTCTTGACAAAGGGCATCGCAGCCACAATGCTCCCCCGAGGGCCGGAACTATCTCTGGCACCGCCACGGCGATGCCACCAATGCTGTTCTCGCAATCCTCGTCGAGCTCATCCTCCGACTTCACCTGGGCCCGAGCTGAAGTCTGGCTTCTTGACTGACGACTTCCTCCTTTACTCGGCGGACGTCCTTCGGGAGCGGCCCCTCTTTTGGCAGGGCCGCACAATTTCGTCCTTTTGAAAAACCGACAGCAACTCCGGCAAGCCTCCGCTCACCGTTTAAAGCGCTCGGCAATACAAAATATGGGAGTTTTGGCGATGAGGCAATCAGAGGGGAGTCTTGGGATGATCGTCTTCCTTCCGGCGCACTGATCCGAACGGGCGCTCCAGCATGCGCCGAATACGCACAGGCTCAGAGCCGACATGGAAAGCCATCGCCTGCCGATCCAGCGCGCGCTCAAATTCGGTCGAGCGGTTGCGCTGGCGCAAGTAATCGAGCCAAGTGGGGCAGTGATAGCGTTCAGTCCACAGTTCCGGATCTGCGATGTCGCGCGCGATCACCCAGCCGTAGGCACCGTTTCGTCGACGGGACAGCTGCACTTCCTGCATGATATTGTGAAAGGCCCGTGCGCTCTCCTGCGATACGCGGTATTCGATCTCGACCACCAGAGGTCCGCTGCGTCCGGTGAGGGGCAGCCGCAGCTCCGGATCTGCAAGCAGTTCGGCCTCATCGCTCCGGGCGCCGATCGGCGGCATCCGCAACCAGAGCCCCAAGAGCGGCGAAATGAACATCAGGGCCGACGAGACTAGAAGTGCCGTTTCCACCCCGGTGGTGTCCGTCAGGCGGCCCCAGCCCCAACTGCCAACCGCGATCCCACCTGAGCTCGCAGCTTGATAGGCCGCAAGTGATCGGCCCGCCACCCAGCGCGGTGCGGACAGCTGTACACCAACGCTGAACAGTACCCACGCCAGCATCCACACGGCTCCCGCCAGAACCAGCGCGACCGCCGTCAATACCGGATCCCGGCTCAAGGCCACTATGGCCAACGCCGCCCCCATGCTCACCGCACAGGCGCGGATCGCGGCCTCGCCGCTCATGCGCTTGCGAACCTCGGTAATTGACACCGCGCCGATGACAGCGCCCAGACCAAAGGCGCTAAGCATAACGCCGTAAGTTTGCGCAGTGCCACCCAGGAGATCTCTGACCACCAAAGGCATCAACGCTGTGATCGCACCCCCAATCACGCCCGTGACCATGGAGCGGAGCAGCACGATTTTGATCGATGGCGAATTGCTGATGTAGCGCACGCCCGATATTATGGCGCGGTTAAGCTTTTCAGGCGGAAGGCGCGGGGGTTCAGTGATGCGCTTCCACAAGTACAACGCCGCCATAAGAGGCAAGTACAGCAGCGCGTTGACGGCGAACGCGGCCACTGCGCCGGCCGTAGCAACGAGAATGCCTCCGATCGCCGGACCCAGGCTGCGCGCAATGTTGTAGCTTATGCCGTTCAACGCGACAGCCGCGGGAAGTGCGTCGGAGGGGACCAGCTCTCTGACGGAAGCTTGCCAAGCCGGTCCCATTAGCGCCATACCGCTCCCGACGGCAAAACAGAGGGCCAGCAACAGATTCGGCGTGACCTGATCCAGCCAGGCGAGCGTCATCAGCATGGTCGCGCTGGCGAGCGTTGTGCTTAGCGACACCAGAGCCACCACTCGCCGGTCATGCATGTCAGCAACCGCACCGGCCGGCATTGAGATCAGCATAACCGGCAGCAGCAGCGCAGTTTGCACGAGCGCGACTTTATCGGCTGACGACGTCATCTGTGTCATGGCCCAAGCCGCCCCGACGCCCTGAATGAAAATGCCAAGATTAGAGAGCAGGCTCGCGAGCCAGATGCGGCGGAAGGCTGGAAACCGAAATGGAGCAGTGACTCCTTCGGCGGCGCGTGCCTTGGACTTCAATGAATCGTTCATCTCGGCTCTAGTCAGTTCTCCGGCGGATTGGTCCTGGAAAGTGACACGTCGGCAGGAAACGACCTTCGCAAGGGAGTAAGCGCGTTTTGAATCCCGCCTCTATTGTGCACCTGATGGTCTGATCCGCCCGAGGTTCACTAAGCTCGTCAGGCGCCGGCAGTAACTCGCAACAGTCACCCGGCGCGGGTCCTCGCCCCCCGAGAGTGAGCGGTAGCCATCCTTTGCGCCGCGATGTCAATTTGGTAGACCTCGCAGCGTCCTTGTGCGGAAGGAACGCTGTCGTGACGAGTCTCTGGCCAGAGATTCTTGCGCTCAGGTGGGGCACGTCCGTCGCGGCGGTCGTCGCTTCGCAATTCGCGCTCCGATGGCGGCCAAATATAGCGTTGACGCTTCGGCCCCTTGAGGCGACCTTCCTACTCGTTTGCCGCACCTTAGAATGAATTTCTTCAGCCTCCGATCGTCTCATCAGTGTGAAGGATCGCCCAACTGGTAAGGATGACACCGCCGCGTACCCAATTACCAATCGCAAAGAGCCTACCGAGCTAAATTATCGACAGGAGAATAGTAAGAGAACGGCAGCGCAGGTTTTAGGCGTTGTGAAGGACTGCGTGATGAAAAACCGCGCGAGCTCGGGCGGTCTGCTGAGCGTCCCTGATCATACTTGGGGCGGAATGGAACGATAGAGCCGGTCTTTGCGAGCTTCCGCACGACCATCTCCTGAATATCGGACCCCATAGAATGTCGCCGGGTGACGTCTGAACGCTCCCACGAAGCCGCGAAGGCGGAAGCGCGAGTTAGTCAGGCAAACTGTTTCGGGCTTCGGCCTCGATGTGCCTTCCGGCTGGAGCACTTCGAGCTTCGTTGGCACATTGGCTACTGTGCGGTTCGTCAATCTCTTGCAAGTCAGAGGGGGCACTCAGGCCTGTTGCGTCGTGAAGCGGCGGAGAATCGCAGGAAATCGTCCAAAGGACGAGAATTTTGGCGCAAATAAGTGTCCGGCGCCGGTATCCTGATTATCTGGGAAATTTCAACACATTGACGGCGCGTGACATTCAAATGGCCTTCCAAAGCATTCGTCCCAAAACTCGTTATCTGGCTGGTCTTGCTGCGAGACATCTTCATGATCTGAATCGCCGTGATTTCGTCGCGGGGGCAGCGCTCATCGACGGCCGCTGGATTTCGCGCGAGCAAACGGACGTCGTGATAGACCCGGCCAATGGGGAGGAGATCGCGGAGGTTACCCGCTGCACTGCCGCGGAAATGGATCTGGCGATCGCGGCAGCCGAACGATGCTTTGCGGCGTGGCGGGAATTGTTGCCTGCTCAACGCGGAGTGATCCTGAGGTGTTGGGCGTCATTGATGCGCGACCATTCGGAGGAGCTTGCCATCCTGGTGACAAGTGAACAGGGCAAGCCGCTGGCTGAAGCGCGCCACGAAATTGCGTATGGTGCTGGTTTCCTTGATTGGTTCGCTGCGGAGGGAGAGCGTGCATACGGAGAGACGATCCCGAGCCACAAGCCAGGAAGCCAGCTTCACGTGCGAATGCAGGCAGTCGGCGTTGCAGCGGCGATCACTCCTTGGAATTTTCCTGTCGCGATGATTACCCGAAAAGCGGGCGCGGCCCTTGCCGCCGGTTGTCCGATCATTGTGAAGCCTGCTCCCGAGACGCCGCTTTCGGCTCTTGCAGTGGCCCGGCTGGCCGAGGAGGCCGGAGTGCCGGCCGGCGTGTTACAAGTGCTTATCGGTGATTCCATCGAACTTTCGGCGCCGTTACTGCGCGATAAGCGAATACGCGCTCTCTCCTTCACAGGGTCGACCCAAGTTGGACGTCTGCTTCTCGAGGGGGCGGCGGACACAGTAAAGAAGGTCTCCCTCGAATTGGGAGGGCATGCGCCCTTTCTCATCTTTAATGACGTCGATCTCGACAAAGCTGTGGCGGGGGCGATGGCCGCAAAATTCGCTACCTCAGGCCAGGACTGCCTGGCCGCCAATCGCATCTACGTACAGCGGGGGATCTATCCCGAATTCGTTGAGGCATTGGCCGCGGCGATGGCTCAGCTCAAAGTCGGTCATGGTCTAAAGCCTGAGACAGATATCGGGCCGATGACAAAGGTCTCTGTCGCCGACAAGTGCAGGGCCCACATCGATGACGCCGTGGCAAAGGGTGCGCGGCTTTTTTACGCAAATCAAGCGGCCGGGCTTGGCCCGAGCTTCGTTGTTCCGACGCTACTTAGCGACGTCAGCGAAGAGATGATCATCGCGCGCGAGGAGACATTCGGGCCTGTAGCTGCTGTACTTTCCTTCGATTCCGAAGAGGAAGTCATCGCAAGAGCTAATGCAAGTGAATTCGGCCTAGCTGCATACGTCTACACAGACAGCCTACGTCGGGCGCTGCGACTTTCGGAGCAAATCGAGTACGGCATGGTCGGCGTCAATACCGCATCATTTACGGGGCCGCCCATTCCGTTCGGCGGATGGAAGCAGTCCGGGCTCGGCCGTGAGGGCTCACGACACGGTTTGGCAGAATATATGGAACTGAAATACGTCTGCTTTGGCGATCTGAAGGCCTAGGAGAATCGGTATGATTGACGTCAAGATCATCGCGGAATGCGATCGCTCGAGTGTCCTGCATCCCTTTACGCAGCTCAAGGACTTCGCAGCCGGGAAGATTGGCGATCCCACTATCATTACAGGCGGCAAGGGTATTCGTATCGATGACGCGCAGGGGCGCAGCTATATCGATGGCTTTGCTGGTCTTTATTGTGTAAACATCGGCTACGGTCGCGCCGAGGTAGCTGAAGCCATTGCACGGCAGGCTTACAGGCTGGCGTACTACCACACGTATGCCGCTCACACGACCGAGGAGCTTGCAAGGCTTGCGGATCGCCTCGTACGAATGGCGCCTGGTAAGCCGAGCAAAGTTTTCTTCGGCCTGTCCGGGTCGGACGCCAACGAGACCCAGGCTAAGCTCGTCTGGTACTACAACAATCTACGTGGTCAACCCAAAAAGAAAAAGATTATCTCGCGGGACCGCGGCTATCACGGCTGCTCAGTAATTTCCGGCTCTATGACCGGAATGTCATTCTACCATGATCACATGAACCTTCCTTTTCCCGGTGTTTTGCACACAGGTACCCCTCATCACTACTGGGGCGCTGAGGCAGGCGAGACCGAAGAGGACTTTTCTCGTCGGCGTGCAGCCGAACTCGAAGCTCTGATCGTGCGAGAGGGTCCAGAAACAATCGGCGCCTTTATTGCTGAACCTGTGCTGGGTACGGGAGGAATCACACCGCCCCCTGCCGGATACTGGCGTGAAATCCAGGCTGTGCTCAGGCGCTATGACGTTCTTCTGATTGCGGATGAGGTGATCTGTGGATTCGGTCGAACCGGTGCGGACTTTGGCAGCACCCTCTATGGGATTGAGCCGGACCTGGTGACCGTCGCCAAAGGTCTCACCTCTGGCTACGTGCCCCTGTCGGGAGCCATCGTTGGCGAGAAGGTTTACTCGGTTATGGAGGACGCCGCGGATCGCGTCGGAGCATTTTCGCATGGATACACCTACTCCGGCCATCCGATTGCGGCCGCTGCTGCGAACGCAGTTCTAGACATTGTCGAGAAGGAGCGACTTAGCGATCGCGCGAGAATCGTCGGAGGATATTTCCAGAGGCGCTTGAAAGAACGATTTGCGCAGCTGGAGATTGTTGGAGAAGTGCGAGGTGTGGGTTTGCTTGCTGGGATCGAGTTTGTGGCGGATCGCCAGGCGAAACGACGATTTGACCCCTGCCTCAAGCTAGGCGCCCGTATTTCGAAAGCTGCACGTGACCGGGGTCTTATCGCTCGAGCAATGCCGCATGGAGACATTCTTGGTTTTGCTCCACCTCTCGTGGTGTCTGAGAGTGAGATCGACGAAATCGTCGACCTCGCCTATCAAGCGACCAAACAAGTGATGGACGAGCTGGTGAAGGAGGGGCCAGTCCCCTGAACGGTGCTGCTTTTTGGGTCGATCTCTTAAAGCATGAGAACTCACCTTCTTGTCAGGACATTGAAGGCGACGAGGCCATGGACATGCCGCTTGCCAGCATGTCTGTCTGACTGGATCCGGCGGCGATGCTGCCGATGTGATTGAAAGTGTCGTCTACGGAGAATGACCTTCGTATCTCCGTGGATCGATCTCTCATCTCCTAGTGCTATGTCCATCTCACGAATGCTGCGACCTGGCGGAATCCCTGATCAGCCGCAGAATTTCGCAGCTGCCAGGCCTGATATTAAGGGACTCCGTGTGTGAAAGGACGATACTAGGTTCATCCTAGTGATTTTGATTCTTGGCGGTGGCTGGATAGGCGCGGCCGAGTTTGGCGCGGGCTTTGTCGGTTGTGAACATCCATTTGATGCGGGCTCGGATTTTATTTCGCCGCCTTTGCCATGTGGCGATCTTGTTTCGTAGCCTTTTGGGGGCGTCGATGCGGCGGCCGAGACGCTGGCGCCCACGACACGAATGCAGGCGGCTTGGGGATAATGGACATCGACGAGTTCGCGCATGCAGTGCGCGTAGTCTACGGCGGCGCGGCGGTCCGTAGCCTTGACGTTGCGCCAGCCACGATGCGGGTCGAAGCTAGCGAAGAGATTGACGGTGCCGTTGCGACGGTACTCGTAATCGTAGCGCTCGCGCTGTCTCGGTTGCGCCGGAGTCGGCCGACGCACCTCGCCGATGAGTTGGACAGGGTCTCGTCGAAGCAGACCGGCGGCCGCTCGGGCAACATCGTGAAGTCAAACGGCTACATTTGATCGAGTTACTTAATGCTGACAACTCCGTAGACGGTATTCTCGTTCAGCTTCCGCTGCCCGATCACATCGACCGCTGGCGCATGCTGGAGGCGATTGCTCCAGAAGGATGTGGACGGCTTTCATCCCTACAATGTCAGAAGACTGGCAGTCGGTCGACCAGCTCTCGTCCCTTGCACTCCGCTTGGGGTGTCGTCCATCTTATCAAGGCCGTCGTGAACGATTTGAGTGGCCTCGACGTTGTCGTCATTGGACGCTCGAATATCGTCGGAAAACCTTGGCAGTTCTTCTCGGCAATGCCGGATGTACCGTGACGAGTGCTCAGCTCCAAACGCGAGACGTGCCGGACCTCTGCCGAAGGGCCGACATTCTTCGCCGCGGCCGGCAGCGCGCAGCTTGTCCGGGGCGACTGGCTGAAGTCCGGCGCGATTGTCATCGACGTCGGCATCAACCGGGCGGTCGATTCGACAGGCGCTGCCAAATTAGTCGGAGATGTCGCTTTTGCTGAAGCCCGCAAGCGGCCAGCTAAATAACCCCGGTCCCCGGCGGTGTCGGACCCATGACTGTGGCCTACCTGCTCGCAAATGCGGTCAGGGCGGCAGTGTTGCGACGAGGCGTGTCGTTGGTAATGAATTTCGAGCCTCGGAAAGTGTGGCGATCCTGCCTACGAGAGCGAAGGCGTGCGGCCTGAGCTGCACGATCAACTCAGGCGTAATCGCGCTTCAACGCGTCTGCAATCGCTCTATTCGATCATGCTTGAGGGCACTGAGGCGCACAATGACCAGCTGTTGCTGGCTATGCCCAAAAAGGCACATTGTGCCGAGCCTGACCGATCGTTCGAGGTTCAGACGATTTTTCGTGATGCAACTACTTTCGCCGCCGACCTTCAGTTCTTGCGCGTTAAACGCAGAATTCCCGCTCTGCAGAGCCCCATATTAGGTAAATTCGGATCCAGCGCTCGGTAGTATCCGTGCGATCAATGAGATTGGTGGCGCGGGCGCGGATCAGATTGTGCAGGGGATGTGGAACGTCATAGATCGCGGTGCGCCTCGCACTTTCTCGCGTGCTATTCCTCGGCAGGTGGCGCTACCTATCAGGACAATCAATTGTGCCAGATTATCCGGCTTCACGCGAATGGCGCATGGCCTGCTCGCGCTAGGCAGTATTCGGCACCCAGTGCCATGTGATCGAGGAGGCCGCCACTGTCCAACCACTCAACACTTTTGACGATGCAAACGAAATCCTGCGCTGATCTCGAAGCGCGTGCGACCCGTTCTTACTGATTTTCCTGAGTTGTGGAATGCAAAGCAAGCTGCCCTCCCACGCGGAATACGTTATCGTCGGCGGTGGCATTATTGGTCTGTCCGTAGCCTACCACCTCACGCGGCTCGGCCATCGTGAAGTTCTGCTGCTTGAGCGCGACCAGCTCACCTCCGGAACGACATGGCATGCGGCTGGATTGGTTACCCAGCTTCGAGCCAGCGAGAATATGGCGAAGCTCGCCCAGTACACCGCGGGGCTATTCCGGGAGCTTGAAACGCTGACCGGTCAACACACCGGCTTTCGCCAATGTGGGTCGATCACCGTCGCGGCGACACCTGCCCGGCTTGAGGAGCTGAAGCGAGGCGCGTCTATGGGGCGCTCTTTTGGCCTGGATGTTGAGATCATTGACGCAGCCGAAGCCAAGCGGCGCGTATCTTTGCTTGATGTGGCCGACGTGCTGGGCGCGGCATGGATAGCCTCCGACGGTAAGACGAATCCGGTCGATACGGCGCGCGCATTTGCGGCTGGCGCTCGTATGGGCGGCGCGAAAATCCTCGAACGTACAGCGGTGACGCGCATCATGGTTGAAAGGGGGCAAATAGTAGGCGTCGAAACCGCAGAAGGTATCGTGCGCACAGAAAAAATTGTTATCTGTGCCGGGATGTGGAGCCGCACGCTGGCTGCTGACCTCAAGTGGACAGTCCCGCTGCACGCGGCAGAGCACTTCTACGTCGTAACTGAGTCCATTGCTGGTCTTTCACTCGATACTCCCACTGTGCGCGATCTTGATGCGTGCTTCTATGCAAAGGAAGATGCGGGCAAACTGCTGGTAGGTTTCTTCGAACCCAAGGGCAAACCTTGGGGCATGGACGGGATTCCGCGTGAGTTCAGTTTTGATTCACTACCCGACGACTTCGAACATATCGAACCTCACCTAGCCAATGCAGTCCGGCGCATGCCCGCGCTCGAGAACGTGGGGCTGCAGCTTAGCTTTAATGGCCCGGAGAGCTTTACGCCCGATAATCGATTCCTGTTAGGGCCCGCTCCCGATATCGACGGTCTCTATGTGGCCACGGGCTTCAATTCGTGCGGTATCGAGTCTTCTGGCGGAGCCGGCAAGGTTATGGCCGAGTGGATGTCTACCGGCATGCCCGCCAATGACTACTGGGAAATGGATGTGCGACGTGCCATGCCGTTCCAGCGCAATCGCAGGTACTTGCGCGATCGGACAGGCGAGGCGGTTGGGCTCCTTTACGCTTTGCATTGGCCGCACAAGTCGCCCGTGACGGCTCGCAACGTACGCGTATCGCCGCTGCACGACCGACTGGCAGCCGCTGGCGCGAATTTTGGCGAGGCAGCGGGGTGGGAGCGGGCGCAATGGTTTGGCGCCCCTGAGCCGTCGGTCAATGTCCACGCGACATTCGCTCGCGACAATTGGTTCAAGGCGAGCGGTGCCGAACACCAGGCGACTCGTGCCGGCGTTACACTGTTTGATCAGACTTCCTTCGCGCATTTGCTGGTGCAGGGACCTGACGCGCTCGCCTTTCTTCAGCGCCTCTCCACCAACGATGTTGACGCGCCGGTGGGCCGGATCGTGTACACACCGTGGCTCAACGAGCGGGGCGGCATGGAGTCCGACGTCACTATCGCGCGGACCGGCGACGAAGAATTTCTGGTGGTCACGGCGGCAGTCCAGCGTGTCCGGGATCTCGCTTGGCTCCGAACTCATGCCAAAGGTGCGGGCAACGTGTCCGTAGCCGACGTGTCGTCGGGCTACGCCTGCCTGTCCGTCATGGGGCCACGTTCGCGAGAGCTGCTTATGCGCGTGAGTCCCGCGGATTTTTCCGATGCCACATTTCCCTTCGCGACGGCGCGAGAAATAGAGATCGGCTATGGCATGGCTCTCGCGTTCCGCATGACCTTCGTTGGGGAACTCGGATGGGAGCTGCACATTCCGGTGGAGCAGGCGTTGGGTATTTATGACGCATTGATCTCCGCGGGAAGAGCTCTCGATCTGCGTCACGCCGGTTACGTAGCACTGAACACGTTGCGCCTCGAGGCGGGTTATCGCGACTGGGGCGCAGACGTCAGTGATGAAGATTCGCCGCTCGAAGCTGGACTCGGATTCACAATCGCCTGGAAAAAGACTGCCGAGTTTATCGGACGGGCGGCTCTCGAACCACAGCGCGCCCAGATTCCGCGCCGGCGCCTGGTGCAAATTGCCGCGCCCCTGGCGGCGCCGCTCATGTTCGGTACAGAGCCGGTGTGGCGCAATGGATCGCTCGTCGGCTATCTGCGGTCAGCAGGCTTCGGTCATACTTTGGACTGCGGCATCGGCATGGGTTATCTGCATTCCGAGAGCGGAGTCAGCGCAAAATGGCTGTCTGAAGGAAACTTTGAGGTAGAGATCGCGGGCAAAAGGCATGCTGCTATCGCATCTCTGCGTGCCTTCTACGATTTCAATCGCACCCGCGTGAAGGGCGAAATGCATAAAGTTGAAGACATCATCGCCCCCGAGCTGCTCACAGCCCGTTCAAAGGGATGACTTTCACCTCCGTCTCCCTTCAACGGAGCCTACGAGAGGCAGCCGCTGGGCAGTGAATGCTATGTCGAACCGTTCCATGATTCTCGCCCTGTCCTGTCCTGATCGTCCCGGAGTCGTATCGGCGGTCTCGAGCCGTTTGTTCGAAGCCGGCTGCAATATCCTTGACGCTCAACAGTTTGACGACGGCGAGACCGGTAACTTTTTCATGCGCGTTGTCTTCGATCGTCTGGAGCACGCGAAATCAGAGCCAGAAATCGCTGCAATGATCGACGGGCTCGCGGAGCGGCTCGCGATGACATTCACTCTGCGCCCGGGTTCGGTTAAAAAACGAGTGATGCTGCTGGTTTCTAAGTTCGATCATTGTCTGGCCGATCTCCTTTATCGCTGGCGCATCGGTGAATTGCCTATGGAGGTGACGGCGGTCGTTTCCAACCATGCCCGCGAGCATCTGGCCTCCACTGATCTGGCCGAGCTGTCTTTCCACCATCTGCCCGTCACCAGGCAGACCAAGATGGAGCAAGAGGCACGAATATGGGAGCTCGTGCAGAAAACCAACACCGATCTCGTTGTCCTCGCACGTTACATGCAGATTTTGTCGGACGGGTTCTCCGCCAAGTTGTCCGGACGCTGCATCAACATTCATCACTCATTTTTGCCGGGCTTCAAAGGCGCCAAGCCTTACCACCAGGCTCATGAGCGAGGCGTCAAGCTGATCGGTGCGACAGCTCATTATGTGACTTCCGATCTCGACGAGGGCCCGATCATTGAGCAGGATGTCGAACGGATCTCGCATCGCGACACGCCGGACGATCTCATCCGCAAGGGCCGCGACATCGAACGGCGGGTACTCGCCAGGGCAGTGCGCCATCACATCGAGGATCGCGTGGTGCTAAATGGCAGGAAGACTATCGTCTTCACCGGCTGATCCAAACCTTTAAGGATTATCGCCAGAGGGGAGTATCTTGCGCTTGCACGGTGAAAGTCTGCCCGATCGTCCGTTCACGATAATTGGGGCCGAAGGCCAGCCTTCTCGCGCAATCAATGCGACCACGACGCAAAGCTCGGCCGAAAGCGAGCTAAGCTGCATCGAAATACCGGTCCAACATCCTGCGGTAGATCTCTGTCAGCGTCTCTATATCGGCCGTCGCGGCGCTCATCGATATCATGCATGGTCTGGCCGACGAGGTCCAACTCGATGACGGGACAGTAGCTCGCAATAACCGAGCATCGGGGGTGTCGCCTGTAGTAGAGAGATCTCGTCTGTTGCCCGTGACTTGCTCGATATCTCGACCAAGGCAAGAGCGGTGAAAGTGCCAGGCTGGGTCAGAAAGACATTGGAGTTCGATGGTCGCGCATTCAATATGCGCAAGGATGCTGTTGGACGCTACCCTTGCGACCGCTGCTCAATCAGCTCGCGCCGGGGAGCCCTGCGTGTGCAGGTGTTGTTAAATCTGGCGCGTCCTGGGCCGCGATCACGTTCGTTGCGCTATTGCCAATGTCGACGTGAACTCGACGCCTGGAAGTGCGAATTGCCAGGTCGAGGGGATCGCCGCTGAGCATCAGGATCACCCGCGCAATATCCCACACCGGGTTTTGCGCGCAATGCGGATAGGCGGCATGACCCCGGACGCCTCGACGAAAAGCGTTTCGGAGCCGAAATCTATGGGGCGAAAGAGCCGCATCAATCCTCTGCGGGAACGTCAATTGGAACGGCAAAGCTTGCCTTGACGCGGTCCATAATAACCATTGTCTTTACCCCTTTGATATCGGGGTTCTCATAGAAGAAGCGGCGTGTAAACTGCTCATAGTCTTCCATGCTACGCGCCGTGATATAGAGCACAAAGTCCGCATCGCCGGTGACGTAAAATCCATTGACGACTTCAGCCGACGATTTGATCGCCTTCTTGAACCTGTCAATGATATCTGAACGCTCCCGCTCGAGGGTCACAAGCACAAGCATTTGGATCGGGTTGCCTACCGCCTTGGGCGAAACGATCGAGACATCTGCCTCGATGATGCCCTCCGAACGGAGCCTTTTCAGCCGACGTTGACACGCGGTAGCAGAAAGCCCCGCCAATTCGCCGATTACCTCGGAAGTCAGACGGTTATTCTTCTGCACGATCTCAAGGATGCGGGCGTCTATTCGATCGTACTGCATAATCGGCTCCAGGTGAAATCCGCCGCAAAGCGACTGGGCAATGCAGCAAATCCTCCGAGTCGCTGGAAAGTGCGACGTAAATATCTTCGAAATAACACTATTTTGCACTCCTAGGCAATTTTCAAAGAGGCAGGCGTGGAGAATTTCTGGTTAAAGCAGGCGTTCGATCGCCTTGGGAAACCGCAGCTACGATCATTGTCGACGAACGTGACAGCCGACGTGACGATCGTCGGCGGCGGCTACCTTGGTCTGTGGACAGCCATCCGGATTAAGGAGCGTTCGCCATCACTCAAGGTCGTGGTGCTGGAGCGGGATTTGTGCGGTGCGGGCGCAAGCGGCCGCAACGGCGGCTTTGTCACCAGCTACTGGGCCAAATATCTCTCCTTGCACAAGCTGTGCGGTACCGAAGAAGCCGCACGCATTGCGAAGAGCTCAGCGGACGCAGTGCTGGAGCTCGGCGCGTTCTGCCGAGAGAATGGGGTAGACGCCGAATTCCGCGCCGATGGGTGGCTGTGGACTGCGACATCCGGCGCGCAAATCGGCTGCTGGAATATCCTGATAGACGAGCTCGCCAAGCACAATGTGCGGCCCTTTGAGGTCATTGATAATGCAAAAGTGGCGCGCTTGGGTGGCACCGATCGCAACCTCGCTGGCGTGTTCGAACCGGACGCCGCGACGGTCCAGCCAGCCATCCTTGCCCTTGGACTGCGAAATTACGCCCAGAAGCTGGGCGTGGCGATCTATGAGCATTCGCCAATGATCCGTCTTGAGCGGGCCAGGACGCCAAGAGTGAGAACGCGCAAGGGGACGGTCACCAGCAAGAAGGTTGTTCTGGCCATGAACGCCTGGGGAGCCCAGTTCGCCTACCTGCGGCGCAAGGTGGCGATCGTGTCCAGCGACATGATTGCGACAACAGCCAGCACCGACAAGCTGAAGGAGATCGGCTTCACGAATGGCATCGCAATATGCGATTCCCGCATGTTCCTAAACTACTACCGAAATACGCGTGATGGCCGTATCGTATTCGGCAAATCACTTGGCCACTTTGCCTTCGCTGGGCAGGTGGCTGATAACTACGAGGGACCCTCGCTCAGAGCCGGTGAGGTGGAAAATAGCTTTCGCGAGCTTTATCCGACGCTCAATGGCATGGACGTTGAGACGTCTTGGACTGGCCCGATCGACAGGTCCGTGGATGGCCTGCCGTTCTTCGGCCGATTGGAGAATCACCCGAACATATTCTTCGGCATCGGCTTTTCCGGCCAGGGCGTCGGGCCCACCGTTCTCGGCGGAAAGATACTCGCCTCGCTGGCGCTTGAAGAGGTGAATGAGTGGTCCGGTTGCGGATTGGTTCGTGACGATGTGGAGAAATTTCCGATAGAGCCTTTCCGTTATGTCGGCTCCATCATGGTGCGCGAGGCGTTGCGCCGGAAAGAGGGCCTTGAAGACCGCGCCCTGCGGGCTGACCCCCTTACGCTTGCGATCGCGAACCTTGCCCCAGTCGGATATGTGCCTTCGAAGCGTGACTGATATTCCGCACACAAAACAGGAAATAGATCATGACTCCGGTTGTCCTCAAGGCTTCCGCTAATCTGCCTGCTAGCGAACTCGATACCATCGCGCCGGTTTCCCGCCCGATTGGCGAGCCCATCTCCGTGATGCGCAGCAAGGTTGCCTTTAAGTCTCCGGCCGATGCGACCAGTACCGGCGTGTGGCAATGCTCGCCTGGAAAGTGGCGTCGCCAGGTTGTCGAAGCGGAATTCTCGACGTTTCTTTCGGGGCGCTGTACCTTTACGCCCGATGGTGGTGCGACAATCGTCCTCGAAGCCGGTGATTCCATATATTTTCATCCGAACACGAATGGCGAATGGAATGTCATTGAGACCGTACGGAAGGCGTACGTAATTCTTCCCAAGAGTACGCCAGCCTGATGCGATAAACGGGCATGCGAGCGTATTCCAATCTGGTCTTGCCGTGCGATGCTGCAGGCGCGGCTCGATCGGTCGCTCGCGGGTGGCGCCAAACCGTCAGCTCGTCGACATGAAGGACCGGCGCGGGGTAGGATTGCATCCCTGTCCTCAGGGAGGAACACGTCTTCTGCGTCGCATGAACCAACTCAAAGTCGGGCAGATGATCCGCAGGTGCGCTCGCAAGGATGTTTTCGCTAGGTCGACGCGAAGCCAGAGTACTGCTGCCTGATTAAACCGAGGCACATCATTCTTAGACAAGCACCCATGAGAGGAAACAACATGCTTTCACAAAGCGCCCTAGTTCGTCTCACGATTAGCGTTCTTTCGGTTGTATTCAGCCTTGTGGCCAGCGCTACCTGCGCGAAAGACACCAAAAAGACGATCAACGCGCAGACAATAACGACCTATCCGCCATTTTCGTTCAAGGATCCATCTTCGAACAAGCTGACCGGGTTCGACATCGACACGCTCGACGCGATTGCGGCGAAAATGGGTGCGGAAGTCAAGTGGGAAGAAGCGAGCTTCGACCAGCTGATCAGTTTCAGCGCGCTCAAAACAAAGCGGGTCGATATGACTGGATCGGCAATGACAGATACAGCTGAACGCCGGGCGACCGTGAATTTCCTCGACTATGTGTATGAGCCTCAGGTGTTCTACACCCTGCGGGCAAACTCAGAACATTTTACGACCGCAGACGCCCTGTGTGGCAAGCATGTCGCAATCACGCGCAGTAGTGTGTACATGAATGAGGCGGTCGCGAAATGGAGCGAGGAGAGCTGCGTAAAGGCAGGCAAGTCCGCAGTAGTTGTGATCGGCAGCGAAAATTCAGGCCAGTCACAGCAGATGCTGAAACAGGGGCGCGTGGACGCTTCGCTGACAGGCTCGGGGTCACTCGCATATCAGAACAACTTGGAGGGTGATCGCTACGTTTCGCTTGGGAAACCTTTGATCAAATTCATGTACGGGATGGGGTTCCGAAAAGATGATGCTCAGCTCGGAGAAGACCTCAAGAAGGGGCTTAACGCAATCATGCTCGATGGCACGTATGATCGGCTGATGCACAAGTGGAATTTGACGGAGGACGCTTGGATTCAACAGCCAATGATCAATGGCGAACCCTGATCTTGGCCGCGTTGATTCGGTTACGTCAAAATCACGAGTTGAGAGCCTGATCAAAGCTGTTGCAGCTGCGACATGCTAGGCGCCGCTCGCCTAAACTCTCCAACGCGGAACGGAAAACACAGGAATGTCGACGTGATACGACAACGAGTTTGCTTAGCGTTCGCGAGCAGGGCTTCGGTGAAGTACAAACAATGGGCTGCGCTCCTGCGACCTCATCCATATCCATCTAGACGTTTCCTTTCGCGCGAGCAGCCCGCCGCCCAGTCGTTGATCGCTCCGTAGAGCACTATCGATGAATTTGCGCCAGAAAGCCGCTAAAGATCCGTGGAGCAACCGCTTGCCGCCGCTGATTATCGTAGCCGCCAAAAAAATTGAGTTTTCTCTGCCCGCAAGGAACAGCTATGAGCCAAGAATCTAAAGCCAGGAGCAAACCACGCACCGGTGGGCAAATTCTGATCGACCAGCTCGTCAGGCAAGGCGTCGAGCGTGTGGCATGCGTTCCTGGCGAGAGCTATCTTTCCGCGCTCGATGCGCTGCATGACAGGAAGATTGACATCATAACTTGCCGAGCGGAAGGTGGGGCGGCAATCATGGCAGAGGCTTATGGTAAACTTACGCAGCGGCCAGGCATCTGTTTTGTTACACGAGGTCCCGGCGCGACCAATGCGAGCGCCGGCGTGCACATTGCCATGCAGGATTCGACGCCAATGATCCTGTTTATCGGACAGGTTGACAGCGGCATTCGAGAGCGCGAGGCGTTCCAGGAGATCGACTACAAAGCCTTTTTCGGTAGTATCGCAAAATGGGTCGTTGAGATCGACCGGCCCGGTCGAATCCCCGAACTGGTGGCGCGTGCTTTCCGGATAGCGATGCAGGGCCGCCCGGGCCCCGTCGTGATCGCGCTGCCCGAGGATGTCCTGACGCAAATGGCAGCCGTCAGCGATGCGCCGCGGGTCAGGCCGGCGCTAAGCTGGCCGGCGCCTTCAGACGTCAAGCAGCTCGAGATGCTGCTCGCCCACGCGAAGGCGCCCATTGTCGTTCTCGGCGGATCCGGTTGGGACGAGGCGGCAACCAAATCTATCACTCGTTTTGCCGAGCGCTTCGATCTACCGGTCGCAACCTCGTTTCGTCGCGCGTCACTGTTCGACGCCGATCATCCAAATTATGCCGGCGACCTCGGCATAGGACCCGATCCACGTCTCAAGGCGCGTCTCGTGGGTGCGGACCTCATCCTTTTGGTCGGAGGCAGGCTGTCGGAGTTGCCGTCGGCGTCCTACAGTCTGCTTGATATTCCCTCGCCTGTGCAGCAGCTCGTTCATGTCCATCCCGGTGCAGAGGAGCTCGGGCGCGTTTACCAGCCATCGCTCGCAATCCCGGCGACTCCGATCGCCTTTGCGCAGGCCATAGATGCACTCAAGCCAGTCCATCCCCCGGCCTGGATGGGCGAAGCAAGAAGAGCGCATGCCGACTATTTGCAGTGGACCGAGATACCGCGAGAGCTGCCGGGTTCATTTCAATACGGTACGGTCGTTTTGTGGCTGCGGGATCGCCTGCCAAAAGATGCAATCCTCTGCAACGGCGCCGGCAATTATTCCGGTTGGCTGCATCGCCATCATCGCTTTCACTGTTTCGCGACGCAGCTTGCCCCAACCTCCGGCTCAATGGGCTATGGCGTGCCGGCTGCAGTGTTAGCGAAACGGCAATTCCCCGATCGCGTCGTTGTCGCCTTCGCCGGTGACGGCTGCTTCCTGATGAACGGCCAGGAGTTTGCGACCGCTGTTCAATACGGTACAGCAATCATCGTGGTTGTCATAGACAACAGCCAATACGGCACCATTCGTATGCACCAGGAGCGCGAATATCCGGGCCGCATCGTCGGCACTCAGCTGCAAAATCCGGACTTCTCTCAATACGCTAGAGCATTTGGCGGCCATGGCGAACGGGTGGAGCGCACGGAGGAGTTCATCCCTGCATTCGAGCGCGCACTTGCTTCGGCGAAACCAGCCATCCTGCACTGCCTGCTTGATCCTCGAGCGCTTTCAGTCGCTCAGAACTTATGCTGAACGAGGGACTTTAAGGCAAGATCGCGAACAACCGCCAGCTCGTGAGCCTCAGTCGCCGCTTTCGCGCGCCCCTATCAGAACGAGTGCAGCATAGCTGCGGCGCTTCTGCAAAAATCACCCGATAAGGTCGCGGGCGCATGTCTAATCTCTGGCGGCGAGGAGGCGTGGTTGGTATCAGCATATGGGTCTGACTAGGGTTTATTTCCCGAAAGCAGAGTGCGGTAGGACGTGTCAGCGATTGTTAGAGCGTGGTGCTCTCAGCGCCCTCTGGCTCCGGCCGGGGCACGCCCGTTCCGTCTCTGGCATGAAGCAAACCATATTCGCTCTATCATGCATGATAGGTGCGCGCGGGGTTACAGGTCGGGAGATCCGCAGGGGCACAAATTAGCGGAGTCCTTCATCAAACTGCAGATGCGATCAGATAAGCAAAGCGTCCGACGTGCTTGACAATACTGGTGTGATCGCTGTGCGCCCGCCTACGGTAAGGCGCGCACAGGCCGACGTGCCGCGGTGCCTTCGCCGCTATCTTTGCCTCGATGGTTCGAGCTGGTGGCACGGCGAGTCCTGCCGAAATTCTTATATGGGTATGTCGCGGGCGCCGCTGAAACCGACGCCGCCTTTTACGAGAACAGAAGAGCCTTCGACGAATACCGCTTCGTGCCGCGGGTACTCAAGGACGTCTCCGGCCGTGACCAGACTGCCACCCTGTTCGGTACAGCATATGCTTCTCCCTTCGGGATCCCGCCGATTGGCTTGTCAGCTCTGAGCGCCTACCGCGGCGATATCGTCCTGGCGCGTGCGGCAAAAGTAGCAAACTTACCGTTTATCCTCTCGGCGGCGTCACTCATCAGGCTGGAAGATGTGCGCCACGAGAACGATGCGGGCTGGTATCAGGCCTACCTCGCCGGCGATGAGACGAGCATCGTGCCGTTAGTCGACCGTGTATTGGCCGCTGGCTGCGGTACTTTCGTGATTACCGCCGACTTGCCTGTGCCGGCGAACCGCGAAAACAACCTGCGTAACGGCTTCCAGGTACCGCTTAAGATCACGCCGCGTGTGTTCTGGGAAACGGTCACCCACCCTCGCTGGCTGTTGAGCACCTGGGCGCGTACAGTGGTGAACTACGGCATGCCTCACTTCGAGAACATGGACGCCACTCGCGGGCCCCCGGTGCTGTCGAAGAACCTGATGCGCAATATCGGTGGACGTGACCAGCTCGCCTAGAAGCATGTCGAACTGATCCGCCGTCGCTGGAAAGGGAAGGCTCGTACTCAAGGGGCTGCTGTCGCCGCAAGACGCCCATATCGCGCGCGAATCCGGTGTCGATGGCGTGATGCTCTCGAACCATGGTGGCCGCCAGCTCGACTACGCCGTCGCAACATTGCGAGGCTTGCCTGAGATCTCAGCGAACGCCAACGGAATGACGGTCATGCTCGACGGCGGAATCCGCCGCGGTACCGATGTCATCAAGGCGCTCGCCCTAGGTGCGCATTTCGTTTTCGTCGGTCGGCCCTTCCTCTACGCCGTGGCTGCTGCAGGCCAAGCCGGTGTAGAGCGCGCAATCGCGCTGCTGCAGGCCGAGATCGACCGGAACCTCGCCGTGCTCGGAATCCGCAGCCTTTCCAAGATCACACCAGATCTCGTGCGCAAGTTCTGACCAGTGGCTCGCAATATCCCAGAGCTACCCTGCGGAGAGACGGATCGGTTCTTGATCGCGGGAAAACGTCGTCTTTTCCCTTTGACGCGCATATTTTCGGCAGCGCGGAGGGACGTATTGATCTCTTTAGGCCTAAGGGGGCCCTAAGATGATTTCCGCGACGATCACGGGTCTTGGCGCCGGATTGCTTGGCGGGGGAACTACGGACGCGATGAAGAGATCGTTGGATGATCGCTCGACAGCAGTGCGAGCGGCATTGGAGGAGACAAACAAGAATGTCAATTGTATTGAGCGGGCGACTACCAGCAAGTGAAGAGGCGCCCATGGAGGACATTTCCAAACTCGAGCATGTGCGACGCAGGCATGTAGGGCGCTTCATTGGAGCTGCTATGATTGCAGCCTTTGGCGTGTGGGTTGCCGTGGCCTTCGCGCATGGTCAAATCGAATGGCCTGTCGTAGCAAAATTTTTGACGGCCCATAACATCCTGGCGGGGCTCGGCAACACGGTATTGATGGCGGCGCTAGCCATGCTACTCGGCATCGCAATCGGCGTAATCGTTGCGATCATGCGGCTTTCGGAAAATCCGGTGCTTAATTGGGCGGCAGCTGTATACGTGTGGTTCTTCCGCGGTGTGCCCTCACTGCTGCAGTTGTTGCTGTGGTTCAATCTGGCGCTCATATTTCCAACAATCGGCATTCCCGGCTTGTTCGAGCTGAGAACCGTCGATGTCATGACGCCATTCGTTGCAGCGCTGTTCGGGCTGGGTATCAATCAGGGAGCCTATACGTCCGAAGTGGTACGTGCTGGACTGTTGTCCGTCGATCAGGGGCAGTATGAGGCGGCCAGCGCAATTGGCATGCACCGCCTCCAGGCGCTCCGCCGAATTATTCTTCCCCAGGCGATGCGGATGATCCTGCCGCCGATTGGCAATGAGCTCATTGGCATGGTCAAGTGGACCTCGCTCGCCAGCGTGATCCAGTTTTCGGAAATGATACATAACGTACAGGATATCTACTACGTCAACAACCACGTCATCGAGCTGCTGATCGTTGCGGCAATCTGGTACTTGGTAGTGGTTACGGCGCTTTCAGTTTGTCAGCAGAGGCTTGAGCGCCATTTCGCTCGCGGGGCCGGCCGCGCTACACAGCGAGCGTAACCGGAGGACAAGAATGATAAATCCGATTCTCAAGGCCGTCGGCGTTCGCAAGTCGTTCGGGGGATTCGAGGCTCTCAAGGGCATTGATCTCGATATTGATCGCGGCGAAGTCCTGTGCCTGATTGGGCCGTCCGGCTCGGGCAAGAGCACGTTTCTACGCTGCATCAATCAGCTCGAGATTGTTGACGGTGGCGCCCTGTGGGTGAACGGCGAATTGGTTGGCTATCGTCGCGTTGGTCGAAAGCTGTATGAGCTCTCCGAGCGCGAGATCGCCCGCCAGCGACTCGCGACAGGTATGGTGTTTCAGCGGTTCAATCTGTTTTCCCACAAGACGGCGTTGGAAAACGTAACCGAAGGCCCAACTCAAGTCCTCGGAGTGGAGCGCAAGCAGGCCGAGGTGCTTGCTCGCGAGATTCTCACTCGTGTCGGTCTGTCGGACAAATGCGACGCGTATCCGATCGAGCTCTCGGGAGGGCAGCAACAGCGTGTGGCAATCGCTCGCGCGCTCGCGATGAAGCCGGCCTTGATGCTTTTCGACGAACCCACCTCCGCGCTAGATCCGGAACTCGTTGGTGAAGTTCTCGCTGTCATGCGCGATGTGGCGCAAATGGGAATGACGATGGTGGTCGTCACGCATGAACTCGGCTTTGCACGGGAAGTCGCGAGCCGGGTGCTCTTCATGGATCAAGGGCAGGTGGTTGAAAGTGGTGCTCCCGAACAGATTCTGGGCAGCCCGCAACAGCAACGTACAAAGGACTTCATTTCAGCGGTGCTTAAATGACCGCATGACGCAAAGCATGAAAGGAACTGATATGGTTTCAAGAGCCGGTCTTCGTCTTGCAATGAGCGTACTTGCAATAGCCTTCAGCTTGGTCGGCGGTGCCGCTTACTCGGAACGTGCGAAGAAAGTGATCAATGCGCAGACGATAACGACATATCCACCGTTTTCCTTTAAGGACCCCTCATCTAGCAAGCTGACGGGATTCGATATCGACACGCTGAACGCGATCGCTGCGAAAATGGGGGCTGAAGTCAATTGGATTGAAACGAGCTTCGACCAGTTGGTTAGCTTTGCGGCGCTGAAAACGAAGCGCGCCGACATGACTGGATCGGGAATGGGGGATATCCCTCAACGCCGAGAAACTGTGAGCTTCCTCGACTACGTGTACGAAGTACAGGTGCTCTATACGTTGCGCGCTAATGCCGACCAATTTAATAATCCGGACGCGTTGTGCGGTAAGCGCGTGGCCATTACGCGGAGTGCCGCAGTGTTGAGTGACTTGGTTGCGAACTTGAGCGAGGAGAATTGCGCCAAGGCGGGAAAACCAGCAATAGTTGTGATGGGCAGCGATAATTCTGGCCAATCTCAGCAGATGTTAAACCAGGGGCGCGTAGACGTGGCCGTGTCGGGCGGCGCTTCTCTAGCGTACCAGAACACGCTGGAGGAAAGCCGCTATGCTGTCTTAGGAAAGCCTCTGGCCAAAAGTGCCTATGGAATGTCTTTCTTGAAAGATAATCAGGAGTTGGGACAAGCCCTTAAGAAGGCGTTTGCCGCGATCATCACCGACGGCACCTATGATCAGTTGTTGCGCAAATGGAACATGCCGGACGGAAGCTCGATTGTGCATGCGATGATCAATGGGGAGCCTTGACCATAGCTATCAACGATAACGACGAGTGATCGACAGCTTGGCAGACTCGGAGCGCGGCGATCACTCCAACTCGCGCGGGAGAGTTCGGCTCCCGCTCTGCGCAAGTCGTGAAAGCGATCTTCAACGGAACCGGAATTTAGCCATGACCTCACAAAATCCACGCTCATTAGGAATTCTCGACAACGAACGCGGCTTGCCCCCTGGCGTGAAGCCAACCCGCGTGCGTGGTTCAATGCTGCATCCCGGCACGTTTGACTTTCCTGTGATTGTGGAAACCGTGGCGGGAGGTTGGGTTGAGAACGTGGTCCGCGGCGATCCAGCCCTGGAGCCAGCCTTCGTTCAAGCTGCACGGCGGCTGGTGGAGCGAGGGGCCGCTGCAATCAGTTCGGTGTGCGGCTTCTCCATTCGTCACCAGCAAGCAGTGTCTGCAGCGGTTAATGTTCCTGTGGTGACGTCTAGCTTGTTACTATTGCCGATGTTACTTCGCCAGCTCCCGCCCAAATCCAAAATTGCTGTGTTGACCTACGATTCGAACCATTGCGGTGAGGATGTGATCGGGATCAAGGATCCGAGTGACCGGGCGAGGGTGGTGGTCGGGGGCATCGAAGGCGGCAAGTACTGGCACGACGGATTGAAGGTGCCCCTCCCGCCCACCGATGTTGCAGCAGTCGAGGCAGATGTCTCCGCCCGTATAGCGACACTCCGAAAGGAGCATCCGCAAATCGCGACCATCCTGTTCGAATGCGCGGCGTTTCCTACCGTTGCAGCGCCAATCCGCGCTATGGCGAAGCTGCCGCTCTACGACATTACGGACCTTTGCCGCATCACGATGGCGTCTGTCCGACAAACGGGCCAGCCAGACGGAAGCTCTGTGAGTGCGCCAAGAACAAGCGGGGCGTGTTCGACATGACGGACAACTCGGGCCAGACCTACTGCGCAGCCTCGCGCATGCTGGAACCGAATAGACGCACGCGGGAAGCGATCGGCCTGGTCAGGAGCGGCGCCGGGAGTAACCGTCGGCGATCCCAGCGGCAGTTTCATCATTCGTACGCCGTCTCGAAGGTACAGTTCGCGAGGGTCCGGATACTGAATCAGAAGGGGATGGCGGCTGGATCGGCCTCAACAAGGGCTTCGCGGCGTTCGGCGGACATAGGAAGAGCGACTATGTGCCGCGAATGTCGCGAAGCATTCGTCCTGGCGCGGAACAGAGTCTCACCTCAATTTATCCGCCGTCCGGATGCGAAATTTTCCAAACCAGCGCCTGGAGGTACGTCATAGTGAAACAGCAGCTGCTCTTCGATCGACCCGAATTCGCGGCGCGCTTAGCGGCCGTAAAGAAAGAGATGGGCAAGCGAGCAATTGACATCCTGCTCCTGTCGGAGCCACCGAACCAAAATTATCTGACTGGTTACGATGCGTATTCGTTCTATACGCCACAAATGGTGATCGTAGCTCTCAAGCACGAGGAGCCCATCTGGGTCGGGCGGTTCATGGATCGCGTCTCGGCCGTTATGACGACCTATCTCGCACACGAGAACATCAGAGCCTATAAAGATGAATATGTGCACTCGGCCACGTTATCTGCGTACGATTTTATGGCCGACCTCGTAAAGGAGCTTGGTGGTGAAAGGGCAAGAATCGGCGTGGAAATGGGAGGCTACTACTATTCCGCGCGCGCACATGCTGATCTTGTGCGAGCGCTGCCGCTTGCCCAATTTGTAGACGCTGACTTGCTCGTTAATTGGATACGCATTGTGAAGAGTTCGGCTGAACTCGCACTTATGCGCCAAGCGGGGCGGATCGCGGATGCGATGGTCCAGAGGGCCGTAGATACAATCGCGCCTGGCGTGCGTGAATGTGATATTGCTGCTGCCATTTATCACCAGCAGATGGCGGGCACCCACGAGTTTGGAGGAAGCTATGGTTGCGCATGTCTGATGCTTGGCGTCGCTGAACGAGCTCTTGCTCCACATGCCGCATGGACCGATAAACCACTTCCAGCATCAACGACAGTCTATATGGAAGTTCACGGAAATCGGCTGCGGTATCAAGTACAGCTAGGTCGCACTGTCTCGGTCGGAAAGCCCTCAACCGCCTATCAAAAACTTGCAGATATATCGGTCGAAGCTTTGAATGCTGGTCTCGATAGTGTCCATCCCGGTCGGACATGCTCGGACGTCGAAGGCGCGTTCCGCCGCGCGCTCGCCCGCCATGGGCTTGAGAAGGAGGCGAGGCTCGGTTACTCGATCGGAGTCGGTTATCCGCCTTCAGTAGGAGAGCGTACGGCCAGTTTGCGCAAAGGTGATGAGACAGTTCTTGAGCCGGGTATGTGTTTCCATATGATGCCAGGATTGTGGTTGGATGATGTGAGCATCGCCATCACTCAATCCTTTGCCGTCACCGAGAGCGGGCATGAGGCTTTATCATCCACGCCTCGAACCTTGTTTGTCAAATAATCAAACCAAGGACGCGCGCCACTATAATTAACATTCCTCTTTCCGGCGGCAGTCAATTGCCGCCGGTGCTGGGCTGCCGATCCACAGGCACAACCAGGCGATCTCCTCGAATAAGCCGACGCGTGCGACGAGTGAACGGCGGGGCCAGTCTCCGCCCAGAATGCATGCTAAGTTTCGCGTCTCTGGTGATATGGCGGATCTGACGGCACAGATCGAGATTCAAAATGAAAGAGCAGAGCGCCCGTTGACCGAGGGCGGCCAGTGTTTGAGCTGCAGCGCGTTGTGAGCTTAAGCACTCCAACCGGGATCGGAAGACGACCCCAAATGCATCTGATGAGGAAATCACCGACTTCCGTGCGTTTGAAAACACAAAAATCCGGCGAGAATTTGGTGCCAACCAAAAAAACCTGACATCTGCATTGAGCAGACGAGCGGGGTTCTCTGGGTACCATGCATATGAGTGCGAGGATGCGCCGAATCTACGGATGAAGTACTCTGTTCAATGATCAGACGGAGTCTCAATTGGGATAGCAAGGCCCGCCTTTACGCGATCCATTATAACCATTGTCTTGACCGCCTTAATGTCGGGATTCTCATAGAAGAATCCCCGCGTAAACTGCTCGTAGTCTTCGATGCTGCGCGCGATAATGTAGAGAACAAAATCGGCGTCGCCCGTGACGTAAAATGCGTTGACGACCTCGGCTGAGGAGTTAATGGCGTTCTTGAATTTCTCGATTGTGTCTGAACGCTCCCGCTCAAGCGTCACCAGGACAAGCATTTGAATAGGACGTCCTAGCGCCTTAGGCGAAACGATCGAGACATCTGCCTCGATGATGCCTTCCGAGCGAAGCCTTTTTAATCGTCGCTGACACGCGCTGGCAGAAAGGCCGGCCAGCTCACCGATCGCCTCGGAACTCAGACGATTGTTCTCTTGGACGATCTCAAGGATGCGGGCGTCAACTCGATCGTATTGCATAGTCGGCTCCAGGTGATTCTCGAATACTCGCGTGCGCAGGAAATCGTCTGGATGGCAGGAAAATTGGGGTGCAAGTTACCCGACAATACCGACAGCCGGAATGCAATGGCGTTTCTAGTCGTTATGTCGACGTCGCGCCTTGGGCCCAATAAATTCCTGAGGCTGATGATCAGCCGAGGTTCGTATTGCCTAATCGTGCTAAACGACGGCCACAAATTACGTGGTTCAGCATTAACAATTGGCATGATGCGACTGGCGCCTGGACTTTCCGCGTTGACGATGATTCGAGGAGGCTCGCAGCTCTGCAGGCGGGCCTTGACGGCGTGCAGGTCGAGGTTACTGCCATTTCGACATAGCCCTGGAATTGCCAAATCAGACCCCGTCAATGACCGGTAGAGAGCACGTCACGAGTCGTCCTCGATCTTGCTCTCGTCGCAAAACCTGGAAAAGCTGATGCGGCAATTTCCGGTGACTTTTGCGATGCTGCTGACGCAAGACGCGTCATCAACCAAGCTGCGTCACTGATCTTCGTATCGTACAACATAAAGCGGGCCTGATGCACAAAAGTCGCAAAAACCGACCTTAGGTGCAGAACTCCTGCAAAAATGGGGGAGGCTCACCAAGCGCGGCGTCACAGCGAGAAGCAAGAGACGGACAGGGCACGCCGCAAGGAGCGGGCATGAGCCCGCTCCTTGCCAGCATCTTCCTGCACTACATCCTTGATCTCTGGGCCCACCAATGAGCGTTGTCGCATCGCGGTCGTATAGTGCTCGTGCGCTACGCCGATGACTTTGTCATGAGGACAAGACGGCTGATCGAGCTTGGTCGGTTCGCGGCCCTCTCGTGCCAGCGGCGCGGCGAGCGGCGGCCCGAGGCCTTCGCCTTCCTCGGCTTCACCCACTACTGCGGGCGGACCCGGATGGCCGGTTTCATCGTGAAGCACAAGACGGAGGGAACGCCTGACGCACAAGTAGATGGCGTTGCGCCAGGAGGTCTGGCGATTCATGCACGCGCCACTGGTCAGCAACAGGAATGGCCTCGCCGCCGTTCCGCGTGGAGACTGCAGCTACTACAGCACAACTATCTGCCGCTTAACGGCTTCTACCCGGAAGTGCGTCGGACTTGGCTGCGCTGTCGGTGACGGCGCAGTCAGAAAAAGTCGGCGCATGCGAACGGGCGAGCTGTTCAGCTACGCACTTCGCGGAAAGGGGCGCGTGATCATCAATGCGAGCAATTCGGACAATGGTGAACGACGCGTTGTCTGCGATGCGCCAGCGGCCTTCCAACGCCGGTCGCGGGTCTTCGAGAACAACCGAATGGTCCCAGAGTTGGGTCGTCCTCGCTGAGAGGGACGTGGACGGAATTACTGTTGAAGTAGTGTTAAAAGATGGCGCGACAGTCGCCATGCGTTCTGCAGACGTGGCCGACTGATCTTCCTCCAAAAGGTAGACAGGGTTAAGCTGCTTTTAGCTCCATCTGGATCGGGGCAATATATCCGATGGCAGAATGGAGCCGTATTCGGTTGTAGAAGCCCTCGATATAAGCGAAGAGGTCGCGCTGGGCCTCGGCGCGGGTCTGGTAGTTGCGATGGTGAACGAGCTCGGTCTTCAGCGTATGGAAGAAGCTTTCCATCGGGGCATTGTCGTAGCAATCGGCTTTGCGGCTCATTGATGCGGTGATGCCGGTCGCCGACAGGACCGCCCGATAGTCCTGTGAAGCGTACTGCACGCCGCGATCGGAGTGATGGATCAATCCGGGCTCCGGCCGCTGCTGGCGGATCGCCATGGTCAGGGCGGATGAGACGAGTTCGACCTGCATGTGATCGCGATCGCCCAGCCGACGATTTTGCGGCTGAAGAGGTCCATAACGGCGGCCAAGTAGAGCCAGCCCTCTGCCGTCGGAATGTAGGTGATATCGGCAAGCCAGATCCGGTTCGGAGCCGCAGCTGCAAAGTGACGGTCGGATGAGATTTGGCGCGATCGGCAGGCCATGGCGGCTGTCGGTGGTCCGAACATGGCGCGGTGGTGCCATGATGGCGCGGATGCCGTGCCGATGCATCAAGCGTTCGATCCGGCCGCGACTGACGCCACGTCCCTGCGCCTGCATCGCGGCATGGATTCTCGGGCTGGCGTGGCGTCCGCCGCTGTCCTGATGAACCTGTCGGATCGAAGCCAGGAGCGCAGCTCCGGCAAAGATCGCGATCGACTCCTAAGAAACAGCCGGATCGGGGTCGCCTGGAATTGGCTGTAAGACGAAGCCCAGAGATTTGGCTCGGCGCTGAAGATTAGCGAGGACACGGCCGCGATATTGCTGTTCATAGTGATCCGCGCCGGGGTCTCTGTAGCGCATGCCATCCCGGAGGGTGTTGTAGAATATAACTGCGATCTTGCGGGCGGTCGCAGTGACCGCCTTTGACTTACCCGCACGTGAAGACAATCGGCGATAAAATGCACCGATCGCCGTATCGCTCCGCCCGACGGTTGGTTGCTGCCAACCTCAACAGTGCGGCCGCTCGACTGGAAGATCTCCGTGTGCGCGAGGACAACACCGTGCCGCCAGAGATTTTGTTGCCTGGTGCAAGGCACAGCCAGGAGGTGAAGTGCTTGGCGCTCGGCCATGCCCTCAGATCGGTGCCACACTCGCCGACGAGCTTCAATGCAAGTGATGGACCCAATCCATGGATCTCAGTCAGATCGACGCCGAGCACAACGTACAGCGCGGTCCTGACATCGAAGGTAGACGCGTTGACCTGTTTAGTCTTGATGCGTGGCTTGGATAGCTTTCCGACCGGCTTCGCGCCTTTATTGTTCAGTGCGGCGATCAGGACCTCAAGCTTGCGATCGCAGTCCAGCATCTTCGCGTGGTAGACGTCGTAGAGTTGCAGCGATTGGGTCAGCGCGAAGACATGTTCGTGCCGGTCGTTGCCCACCAGCGCCGCGCGGATGGTCGCGATGGATGAATGGCATCGCACGTCTCGATAGGTTGCCAAGACGTCAGGATTCCGCTCGCCTGCAACAATGGCTCGGATAATCCGCATGCCAGTTGCGCCCGTGATATGCGAGACCACATGATGGAGCTGCAGATTCATCTCCATCAGGGCCTTCTGCATATGCTGGTTATGGGCGGCGGCATATTCCACCAGCCGCTCCCGCTGGCGCAGATACGCGCGCAGGGTTGCGATCTCGGCATCAGGTCGGAAACTGCCGCGTAACAGGCTATAGGGATGAAGCTCGCGCAACCACGCGGCATCACTGACATCGGTCTTGCGCCCGGGCACGTTCTTGGCGTACCGCGCATTGACCAGAATCATCTCCCGCGCTGCTGCAGGATCTCGTAGACCGGGATCCAATAGACCCCGGTGGATTCCATCGCGACGCTCGTCACGCCGCAGGTTTTGACCAGTCTGCCAGCTCATGCAGGTCTCGCGTGAATGTGCCGAAAGGGCGCACAGGCACGTCGGTGCAAGCGGGGTTCACCGCAGCCATGTGCATCGTTGATCCGATATCGATGGCGGCGGCGCTAACGTTGACCGGCCTCAGTTCCGGACGGTCGCCCGGCCGTCCTCTTCTTGGACATGGCAATCCTCTATTCAATGATGAGCAGGAGGGTCTGGGCTATGCCAATTGTCATCTTCCTAATTGGGATCGTCGCCAGGGCGACGTCACCACTCTCAAGTTCGCACGCATCCATGGACCATGTTTTTTAACGGGGATTGCGCCTCCAATAATCGAACGGCCGCTACCGTCTCAGCCGCCAAGCATAGCACAAGGCTGTTTCTACGCCGCACAGGCGCGCCACTGTGCTGGACAGTTCTTTAAGATGTCTCGCTCCATGCGCAGCCGTTCGTTCTCGTCGCGCAGCCGGGCGATCTCGGAAGCCTGGTCCGCCGGCATCGGCGCCGCGTGCATCGTGGGGCGCCGCGTCGCCGATGCCGGCTCCTTCCTGAGCTTATCCACCCAGCGCCGCAATACAGAATCGCGAAGACCGAGTTCCTTGCCGACCGACGTGATCGACCGGCCGCTCGAGACCACGAGCTCAGCTGCCTACCGCTTATACTCCTCGGTAAACGACCGACGTTGACGCTCTTCCATCCGACACCTCCTGGCTCTCAGAGCCTGCTACAGGTGTCCACTCATTCGGAGGAGGTTCACGACATCAAATTGGGATACTGCCCTCGACACTAAGTTCGCGAGGCTTGCGTCTCCGAAACTTCATGCCGGCACCCGGAGCGTGTGCGATCTCGTAGCGAGCCTAGAGTCTGTGCCTGATGATGCCAAGCTTATGCAGCTCGTCTATCATTAGCTCGTAATCTGTCGCCTGTTTCTAGCTCGTGAAGTGTCGTGTTTTTGGTGCCCTGGAACAAAGGGGGCACGATGGGCACGGCATCCATTCACGGGTGTACGACGGATGCTGTTTTCGGATTTGCTGGATCGGAGGAAGGCCAAAGAATCGACGCAGGAGGCGGCGTCTGAGGTTCTCGGGATCAGTGTACGGACGTTTCAACGTTGGCGGAACGCTTTGAGGCGGAGGGCGATGACGGGCTGGCCGACCGGCGCATGGGTCGGCGCTCGCCGCGGCGGGCGCCGGAGAAAGAACTGGAGCGGACGCTAGGGCTGTTCCGGGACAAGTACGCCGACTTCACGGTGAAGCACTTCCACGAGCAGCTGCAAAAGCGGCATGCCTATGTGCTGGGCTACACGGTGACGAAGCTCGCGCTGCACGCGGCGGGCCTGGTGCGCAAGGCGCCGAAGCGTTCGACGCACCGCAAGAAACGCCCACTGGCCGCTGCCGGGCATGCTGCTGCACCAGGACGGATCGCGCCACGGCTGGATCGAAGGGCTGCCCGCAATGGACCTGATCGTCACGCTGGACGATGCGACGAGCGAGATCTACTCGATGCTCCTGGTCGAGGAAGAAGGGACGGCGTCGACATTCCGGGCCTTGGGCGAGGTGATTGGCGAGCATAGTCTGTTTTGCTCGCTCTACACCGATCGCGGCAGCCATTGCTTCTACACCCCGAAGGCCGGCGAGAAGGTCTCCAAGACAACAATAAAGGCGACAGATCACGAGCTACAAAAACACGCCATCTTCACCCGCTCCGGACAGCTTATGCAGCTCGTCTGAGCATAGTGCTGTCCATGGTTTCGTAGTAGTCGTTGCCTCGCCAGGAGTCGACTTGGTGGCCCTTTTCGGTTGAAGCCGACCTGCCAACTTTGGCTGTCGCAGCCCGCACGGCTGGACGCTAGCCCGATCAGTCCAACACTCTTCTTTGTAGCATGGCCCCCCGGTCGGGCTATGGAGACCGCCCATTCGCCTGCGGCGAAGCCGACCGCAGCAATCCTGCAAACCCGGAGCCTCACCAAACACGGCGTCACAGATGCGCTAGTGGGATAGATGACCGCATTCACATTGGCGTTGATCGCGACAGCGATCCGGTCGGATATGTCCTCCATTCGCCCCCACAAGCGAGTAACTTCGCTCGCGCTGATCGATCACATAGGCGGGCGCGAGCAACAAGCCCGCATGGATTCCGTGACGGCTGCCCTCGCTTTGTGAATCGACAGGTTGAGCTCTGCTGCGCCACAAAGTGCAATCAATGCGATTTCAGCGCAAGCAATCGGTTAGGCGAACGCGACGGGTCAAGTTGGCCTCATTCTACGTAATAGGATGCAACCTTGGCGCACGCGCTTGCTTTGCATGCTGTTGTGATGTCTTCGCACGCGGCTCGGAGCAGGATTTCGGCCAAGTGGTGACCATTTTTAGCGCAAATCGGCGTCAAGCGGTGCCTAACTATGGGAAGTCTTGCTCGGTCCCGCGATCTGCCGCTCATCTGAGCGCGAGTCAGGGTAAGAACAACAGCATGCGAGAAGCAGGGATTTGTGGCGATGACATTCTCAGCGATTCCTCTAACCGGTATTCCATTTCCGAAATCAGAGTATGAGCGCCGGCAGAAAAACGTGTTTGAGGCGGTGGGGCACGCCAAGCTTGAAGCACTTTTGGTTACCTCCCATGCACACTTACAATATCTGACCGGATACGACGCTTCTGCGGGTGCTTATTTCGCGCCGTTTCCCCTGATTCTTGTGCCTGGGCGTGAGCCAACTTTTGTTGTTCGGGCCTACGATGAGGCTGCGGCCCGTGCAAACAGCTGCATTGACGAAATCGTTTGTTATATTCATCGGCCTGATTTCGTCAGGGTCACGGCCGATGTTCTTCGAAGCTGCGGACTACAGGCAAAGAAGATAGGCTTTGAACTTGACGCCTGGGGCCTGGCGCCAACTGATGTAAACGCGCTCCAGGCGCAACTTCCAGAAATGAAAATCATAGATGCGACTGACGTGGTCCGCTTGGTTAAGGCGAGGAAAAGTGAGCTGGAGCTTAACCTTATGCGGCGCGTCATGGCCCTGACGGACCTAGCCATTCAGACTTTTCAGCGCTCCCTTCGTGCTGGAATAACCGAGACGGAGATGGCCGCCGTCCTCAGTCGAAAGCTCGAGGAGGCTGGCGGTAAGCTTAGGTTGCCGGTTCTCGCGTTCGGCGAGCGCACCAGGCTGCCACATGGTGTTCCGGCGCAGCATTCGATCAGAAATAATGAACCCGCGTTGATTGAATGTGGTGGCGCTATAGACGGCTATTCCGTAGGGGTGTGCCGCGGTGCCGTGCTCGGCCGGCATCCCGAAACCGAAGCTTTGCACGCCCTCTCGGAAGAGGCCCTTGAAGCCGCGATCACCGCGATCAAACCGGGTGTAACTGCAGGTGTGGTAGATGCCGCCGCACGCAAGGTGATTGAGCGGACTGGGCGCCCTGAACTCTTCCGTCATCGGACCGGATACTCGACTTGTCCCCAATGGTCTGGACACCGCGGCAACGTGAGCCTAGAACCGAACGCGGCTGATATCCTTGAAGCAGGCATGACTTTTCACATGCCGATCCATCTGTTCGGAAAAAGCGGCTACATATTCGGATGCAGCGAGCACGTTCTAGTGACGCAGGGTGGTGCGGAGATACTAAGCCGGATCCCTCACAAGCTGTATCGCGCTTGATCACTATTTTCGCTAGACCGCGCCGGCGGTGTCGCTAGAAACGCGGGGGTGTCGCTCGCTCAAGCCTACTTGCGGCAGGCTACATGGGCGCGTTGAGAAGCTTGATGAGCGGATTCCCAACCAGGGCGCTGAATGCCATCGGCCGCACGTGCGCACTCATCCGTCAGTGTACAGGAATTCTGAGATGGCTTCGGCGAGCTGACGTGCCGTCTCGCGCCTGACAAGCGACGCAGGGCTCCGCTTCATCGCCAGAGAGGCGATTACGTCCGGTTGTCTGCGTGGATTCGCAGCGGACGTCTGGCCGCGATATGACTTGGGGAAGCACTGCCCATTAGCTATACGTCACGATTAGAGATCCACAAGCTTCCAAACGTCATCGGATCGCTCAGCGGAGCGGGAAATGCCGATGATGTGCTCGATCGGCACATTCGGTGGGGCGCAGAAAGCCTGTCTGACTTTGCAATCGGAAAACCAATAAGGCGCGAGGTCAGTCTGGATCTGGGCTACCAGCGTGGATCGCAGGCGTGGCGGAAAACGCTCAAGAGATCGAATCTGCTGCATGGATTGCAAGGCTGAGGTCCATCAAATCCGACCACGAGCGCGACCTGAATGGTTTCTTTGGGCGGGTACATTTGAAAGGATTCGAGCCAGCAAGGAGACCTCGACGGGCGAATGCTGTGAAGTCAAGGTGAGTAGCCATCGTCGACCTGCTTCCAATCGGAATTCAGTCCTGGACGGAAAACTGCCCGATCAGAAGTTGGCTGTTACGTGGGGGATTCACGTTGCGCAGCTAGGTCTGGGAAGGGTAAGCGGTCCACCGCCGTAACTGAGCTCCCTGTCAAGCTCGCTACTCAAACAGGGCGTATCCAGTGATCAAACAAATCGTCATCCGTTGCCGATAAAGAGTTCACACACCGACCACGCACCAGCAGCCCTCGCAGCCTCCGGTCCTTTCGCGTGGCGCAAAATCTGGGGGATCGGAACAGAGGTGGAGGAAGCTCGTAGGGCCTTGTGAGGCGCAAGTGTCGCATTGCGCCCCGGCCAGCCAGACCTCCGACATCGAATCTACGATGAAGTCCTGCATCAAGGTGATCAGATTAACCGAATGTATGCACCAGAAGGCGGGAATTGGCTGATTTTCTTCTTTGCGACAGGGTAGGGTTTTGGCCCTGCACGGCGCTGCCGCGGGTCAGGAAGTCAATCGGAATGAGCACACGAACCAACAGTTTTCTCTCGAAGGCGGAGCGCGAGGCTGTAGTCGAGCTGCGCCACGCTATGCATCGCGAACCTGAGCTCTCAAACGCAGAATGGAAGACACAAGAGCGGATCCGTGAAATGTTGGAGCGCTTCGGCATCGACGGCGCGAAAATGTTCCACAACACCGGACTCTATGTTGACATCGAAGGGACCGCCTCCGGCCCGAAGCGCTTCGTTGCGGTGCGCGGCGACATCGATGCGTTGCCAATCCAGGAGGCGCGCGAGGATCTGCCGTACCGCTCGCAGCACGACGGCGTGATGCATGCATGCGGTCACGATATGCACGGTTCGATTGCGCTGGGCACTGCACTTGCGTTCAATCGAATGCGCGAGTGCTTCGCGGGCAAGGTGCGTGTATTCTTCCAGCCGGCGGAGGAGGCGGAGCCGCTCGGCGGGCGCACAGTGCAACAGGAGAGATTATTGGCCGGCTTCGACCGGGCTGTCGGCTTTCACGTCGCCCCTGACATTCCAGCCGGCATGTTCGGCGCGCGTGAGGGCGCGATAACCAAGTCTGCGGATGGGTTCAGGATCGCCATTACCGGCAAAATGGCGCATGGGGCGGCGCCCTACAAGGGCGTCGACGCGATCACCATCGCTGCCGCCTTCATCAACGAAGTGCAGAAGGTGGTCTCTCGTGAAATCCCGGCTGACGATGGCGCGGTCGTCACGATTGGCACCATCCATGGGGGAGATGCGCGCAATATCATCTGCCCTTCGGTTGTCATGGAGGGAACGATCAGAACCCGCAGCCCGGAGCGCCGAACGTTGCTCTCCCAGCGCGTGCGCGAGGTAGCCGAGGGTGTCGCAGTGATGCACCGCGGCCAGGCCGAATGCGTCATCTGCACAGGCGAGCCGCCTGTCGTCAATGATGCTGAGATGGTGAAGCGCTTCCAGCAACTTGTAAAGGAAACGGCCGGCCGCGAGGCCCTCAGCGAGGGGAAGAAGCGGGGGGACGGTAGCGACGATTTCGGCTTCTACTCGGCGTGCGTGCCGTCAATCTATTTCTGGTTCGGCAGTCGCGCGCCGTGCAACGAATCACATGTGCATACACCCACTTTTGGAGCGTCCGATGACCTCCTCATCCCCACCACGGAGCTCATGGTTAGGTACGTCCTCGATCTGCTGAGTTCCTGAGGCCGAGCCGCCGGGCTCAGGCTCATGCAGGCCCCCCGCATCAGCAGCAGGACAGTATCCATACGAGGCGCCCGCGGGTTTTTGCGGTGCTCTGCTGAAGGTTCGACGGTCGCCTGCCATTCGGCTTGCAATATTGGCTCTGACTCATCACATTTCATGCAGTTTGGGGGCTGGTGATTTGATTGAGGGAGAATCAGCGCCGTGCAGCAAGCACTCCAGCGCTCCAATCTGGTGCCGCGTCGATTTGTTGTAGAGGGTGCGAACCACGAAGGTGATGAATCCGTTATTGCGGTCCGGGCGTCCGGCAGTGTCGGTTTGTGTCGTCGTGCGGAACGGTTCACAACCCGTCCATAGCCGTATCGACGACGCGTGACCGATCTGCCGCTCTCGGGGGCGGATTGTGCAGCTCCCGGTGATCGCCCGCCGCTTCCGCTGTGACGCCGTCCTGATCTTCACTGAGCGCTTCGCCGAACGGGTGCTGGCTCCGTCGGCGCGACGCACGGGGAGACTGGACTCCATCGTCCAACACTTCGCTCTGGCGCTTGGCGGACGACCGGCGGCAGCCTTCACAAAGCGGCTGATGCTGCCGGTGAACAAGGATACGCTTGTGCGCGTGCTCCGACGCCGGCACGTTCCGCCCGCGGACCCGCTCAGGGCTATCGGCATTGATGATTGGGCTTGGCGCAATCACCGATACGCCAGCATCAACCTACAACCTGGAACGGCGCCGGATCGTCACGCTGCTGCCGGACAGCCCGCGACTGCCCAAGCCTGGCTCACTGCTCATCCCACGATCTCGGTCGTCGCCCGCGACCACGGTGGCGGATATGGCGAAGCCGCGGCAAGGGCTCTGCAGCACGCGGTACAGGTCGCAGATTGTTGGTTCGCATCTGATCGAAAACGCCAGTCGGGCCTTTCTCGATGCGGTCCGCAATCGATGCGCCAAATCCGCAGCGCAATCGATGCGACCGCGATCGATCGCAAGCTGCTACCAGCGGCTGAGCGTCTCCAGTATGAGGGCTATCTCCGCCGCGAGGAGACCAATGCGGCCATCCTGGCTCTATCGAAGAATGGCTTACCATCAAGCAAGTGCTACAGACCGGCCACAGCACGGAAGATGGTGAGACAGGTGACCCGTGGCGAACGCGATGATGTCTTCCGGACCCAGCAGAGTTCGCTCGATCAGCACTGCCATGGCTCGACGATCAATGGGCGGCCGGCTGCCGAAACGGCGCTGAGCTTTGGGCCAGATCACGCGCCTCAAGCTCGTCAGACGTCAAATGTACGGCCGCGGAAAAAATCGATTTGCTTCAAGCCAGATTGGTCGGCGCAGAATAAGCGGAGCTGCACCAAAATTGCGTCGGAGCCAAATTTGCAGGCCGACTGACAACACCGACCAGCTCCGACGGCACAAAGCGCTAGTTTCGTGCCGTTGGGGAGTGCAAAAGGGAGGCTTGACAACAAGCCGCATCAAAGGGCCGATTGACAGCCTCCAGTTGGCCTATCGGGGGCGTTAGCTTTTTGAAATGGGGAAGCAGTTCAGGTGACCGCAGCCGCCCCTTGAGCGTCTTGTGGGTGTCGTCTGGGCTCTGCCGCATTGCCTCAAATTGGCAGGCAGCTAGGAGCTGAATGGTCTGGCAGACAGTCGTCGCGATTGTGCAATGAATTTGCGAGCTGGGACCAACCCTGAGCCGCATATCCGCCCCGCGGGCGCGATAAGGTCTCAAATTTCCACGATCAGAAGTTTCTGCGATTCGTAGAAAGTTCATGAGCAACAGTTGCCCATTTCGGTCAGTATCGATTCCGGATGAAACTGCACGCCGCAGTCGGTTGATGCCGATGTTCAAGGGCCATGATCTCGCCCTCCTCCGAACGCACCGTACCGCGAGACGCGGCGAGCAGGTTGTCTAGCTCAACAATGAGAGAATGGTAGCGGCCCACGCAACGAGGCGAACGAGTGCTCTGAACAACCCTCGGTCGTCATGTGTTAGTACGAGGAGCGACCGTGCATAGGGTGGCGTGCAGGAAACTACGCCTCCGCCGAAAACGGTCGCAATACATTGATGTCCAAGGCACATGCCGAGGATTGGAACGGTACCCGAAAAATTCCGGACGACGCCCACAGATATCCCGGCCTCAGCCGGGGTGCAGGGACCGGGCGAGATAACAACTGCGCGCGGATTGAGGTCGACGATATCGCTAATGCTGAGGGCATGATTCCGAACTACCCCCGTTGCTGCACCAAGCCTGTGGAAATAGCGGGCAATATTTGAAAACGATTGAATCATAATTATCGATGATGACGATCAAGATGCACCAGATTTTACAGCTGCGAATGCCTGAAAGATGCGCTGTGTCTTCGCTAGCGTCTCCTGATACTCGGCAGCCGGATCTGACATGCCGTTGTTCCGGCACCTGCATGAAAGACGGCCAGCCCATTTTTGATCGTTACAGTCCTGATCGCAATGTTCGTGTCCATGTGTCCGCTGAAGCCGATGAACCCAATCGTCCCGCAATAGACCTCCCGCGCCACACGCTCGATCTCTGCAATGATTTTCATGGATCTCACTTTTGAGGCTCCAGTAATGGAGTCGCCAGGAAAGCAGGCTCGAAGGAGAGAGAGCGCATCTTCGTTCCATCCCAGCTCACCCGTAACGATCAATATGAGGTGGTGCACCGAGACATAAGATTCGGGGTTGCACAGCGATCTGACCTCGACAGATTCCGGGGTACAGACCCGTGACAGATCGTTGCGCAGAAGGTCGACGATCATAGTGTTCTCGGCAGGTTCCTTTTCGGATGCGACCAGCAATTCAGCGCGGCGACGGTCTTCCCTTAGATCGTCAGAACGCGGGATCGTGCCTTTGATATGACGCGTGTTTCAACCTGCCCTGCATCAAGCTTTAGGAAACGTTCCGGCGAGCTCGATGCAACGGATAGCCCGCCGTATTGCAGCAGGGCTGCGAATAGAGCCGGGTTCAGCCTCCTTAACCGGCAGTAGAAGTCCATCGGATCAAACGAGCCTGACAGCTTGGCGCTGAACCGCTGTGCAATCTGGCCTGGAAATGTCTCTAGCCGCAATGTAGTCGATGACGCGCTGCACCGCCGCGGCGTAGTCGTCAGAGCCGCAGTTGGAATGCCACACACCCACCGTGCCCGGGATAAAATCGTGACGTGCATCTGGTCTGGAAAGCACTCAATCGGCTCGTCGGCTCGACGACGCGCGCCCTCGCGTCGACTCGCCGGATTCTGCTTCGGCCATCCGGCAGAAATGATCCAGCATCTGCGTCGGTGCCGGTCGACGTGACAGAAGTGCAGGATGGATTGGGCAAGCGCTGACCGCGAACGGGCGCCTGCGGCAGGCGAGATAAGAGTGGCGCCCGAGCGTCTCATGCTCTGCTGCGCTATCCAGCAAAGTGAGTTGCGGCTGATGCGCGAGAAAGCGCATCGCTCTGACAGGCTCACTCCATGGCAACTCGCGGACATGCATTGCGCCGTCAGCCACAGATGGACTGGGGTATGTGAGGTGCGCGTCCATTGTGATCCTGACCAGACAAAAGCAACGACCGTCTGCGAATCCGCAAGCTCTTGACATTCCGCCTGATCGATTCTTGGTAGAGGTCGTGCGACTTGCAAGCGGCCAGCTTAGTCTCGTTGTCGAATTCCTCATAGATCACCACGTCATCGTTGCCAATCTGGCTGCTCCTACGGTTACGAGCACTCTCAAGCCGGCCACATGTCGGCTTGTTATGAGAACGGCAGACCATCGAGCATGGTGGACAATGGCCTTATCCCCCGCGCGCCTTGAATTCCGCGCTCTTGGGCGAGTTCTCGCAAAGCGAAATCGCGCTCATCAGGCGTTAAATATTTATTTCAATGGTAGCGAAAACATGCTCGTCCTCGTTCAGCAAGCAGTTTTTCGGCAAGCCTTGGCCTTACATTGGGGAATTTCGTCTGTTTCTGCGGGCAATACTCATGGTCCGCATCAAGGGGCGAATCGATGTTGCATGCTGTTTGTCCTCAAGTATGGGGCGATCTTGTCTCCACCCGGCGGCGCGCCGCGGTGTTCCTGGATAATCTCGATGCCGTCTGCGGGGCGACAAATCGGCGAACTTGGATCGCGAAATGGATAAAGATCGGCGATACACACTGCTTCCTTTGTGATCTGAACCTAAGTAAGGGAGCTTCGGCTGAGGCAGCGGAGGCTTGGCTTAGCGCACTCACGGCGTTTGAAGTCGCTAGGCGGCTTCTTGATGAGAATGATCAGCAAAGTGAAGAGGTCTCGGCGAGAGTTGAGTCTGTAATCCTACGATTCGGACCATGTCTTGAGCAGAAGCTCGAGGAGATACAAATTGCAGGTTGTGACGAAACCGAGTGTAGTGCCTATTTTTTGCCCGCTGGTGGTCCCAACTTATGCTCGCCGCCGGTCATATGCATCAGCAGGGAAGAAGAGACACGAGCAACCCTGCTTGGTAGACTCTTGCCCGCGGTGATTGGTCGATCAATTTCGGTTCTGATTGTCTCTCATGAGGACGTCACGAAGCACGGACACTCGGAAACGTTTTTGTCTTGCTGTTTGGATTTTTTATCATCTCGGCTCGGCGTTGATGACACACGAGTCGGCGTCTATGGAGAAGGACTGTCGGCCGTTCTGGCGACTGATTTTGCTACGTCGGACGAACGCGTTGCCGCCGCGGTTTGCGATGGCGGCCTTTGGAGTTGGGCGCGGAATCTGGCCTCAGTCGGCTGGATGACGAGGAGCCCGAGTAAACTGCACGAGGATGCATTGTCTGTGCGACGCTCGCGTTTAGCGCGACAGATGGGCTGCCCGGTTCTTGTGGTCGCTGGAGGGCGTGGAACCGTCAGTGTGTCGGAGGCCATCAAACTACAGGCTGAGTGTAGGGCGTCGTGCATTGATCTCGAGGTGATGGTTGCGCGCATGGTGCGAGCTCCCGTCGGGGAGATCGAAAATTTTGTGTCTTCTGATGATTACATCTTTGGATGGCTAGAGCATAAGCTCGCTGCATTTCAAGGCAACCAGCATTGACGATCGGCCACTAGCCGAAACTCGTCGCCTCTGAAAACAGTATTGGCGAGGGCGGTTTCGTTCGATGTGCACCTAAACTATGCCTATGCGGAGCTTTTGAGATGCAAACTGGCTATTCTTGGCAATCAAGGTTAGGCGCTTGTTGAGATAGCGAAGAGTCTCCTCATCCAGCTCGGCAAAAATCGTCGCGTTGAGGGCGTGACGCTTAGCTGATAGATCCCCGATTTCCGCCTGCGCCTTTGCGGTCAGCGACATCTGTAGAAATCTTGCGTCATCAGGCGATGTTACGCGCGCCAGAAGCTCCATTTTTTCGAGTTTCTTCGTTTGGTTCGTAACGAAGGCAGGATGGATTCGCAGCTTAGTCGCAACCGCTGTTCCCGATACGCCGCGCCCGTCGTCGAGCTCTACAATGGCCATTAGGATTAGCCACTGCGGCTCGGTTATTCCCAGCATCTGCGCCCAACTTTTATGTATTTCCTCCAGCTGCGAGTGGATCTCAACAATGTTCCAGATGAAATCACTCACGGCTCTTTCGTTATATTGCCTATCGGCCATGTTTGTCTTCCGGCGATCTTCGGTTCGTTAGGGGCACCAGCGAACGACGACTAGCTATCCTTTGTAACCGCACATAGGGCCTCCGGCCCGTGTTGGCCACGAAAAAAACGGTTGACAAAAACAATTGTTTATCGGTATCTACTCTCAGGCCGTTCAACAATTCTGACAACGGTCGTGCTCAAAACCTCCAAGGAAGCCTCCGGGATGCCCCCCGGCGGCTTTTTTTGCGCCGGTAAAAGGTTATCGTTGCCAATTTGCAACGCGCGGCTGGCCAAACGATGATTCATGTCATTAATTAATTGCACTAATTGATATTCGAAAATATACCGCGATGGACAGCGAGGGGGCGCCTCGAAGTCGTTCCGTCAAGCACCTGCCCATGGGGCGCGGCTCATACCGGCGGATCTTTGAAGCACGGATACGACGTTTCCAACTTGGAGGTTCATCGATGAAGCTAACTAAGAGCATTGTCCTCGGTTCTGCAGCAATGTTTGCAAGCGCGGGGGCGCAGGCAGCCGACCTTCCTGTGAAGGCCAAAGCGATTGAGTACGTCAAGATCTGCACGCTTTACGGCGCGGGCTTCTACTACATCCCGGGCACCGACACCTGCATCAAGTTGGGGGGGTACGTGCGTGCCGATGCGATGTTGGGTTCGAACGGCATCGTCACGAGCCCCAACGGTGGAGTTGGTGCTGCGCACAACCGCCTCAGCAACTACTACACGTCGCGGTCGCGTGCTGACTTAAACGTCGATACTCGTACAGCCACAGAATATGGTGTCGTTCGCACCTTCGCCGACCTGGCTTTCACCTGGACCGCGGGTGGCTATTCAGGAGCAGGCACCAGCGCAATCAATGGCTCGACAGCCTATTCTGGAAGTGCCACCAACACGAGCGGGACCGGCTCAGTTGCCGGTGGTGCGCTCTCCGTCTATTATGCATTCTTCCAGTTCGCAGGCTTTACCTTCGGTAGGGCCCAATCCCAGTTCTCGTCACCCTGGACCAACTATCCAGGAAACAGCTATGACGGTCTGCCGGGCGGCGGCGGGTGGGAAGCCGTGAATCAGTTCGCCTATACCGCTGACTTCGGTCAAGGGATCACGGCCTCTATCTCGGCCGAAGATCAAGTCCTGCGTGACACAACTAACATCTGGAATGTGAGCGCCGCGACGGTCGCGGGTCTTGCTACCGGCACCTATGGCGCCAACGACATCGGCGCTTCGAGGGCTCCGGACCTCGTTGCGCAGCTTCGTGTTGACCAGGCATGGGGCCTTTTCCAAGCTTCGTTTGCCGCGCACGACAACCACGCTGCCTACTATGGCGCCGATGAAACGACCGGCCATCCGGCCGACAAGTGGGGATGGGCGGGTCAGCTGGCCCTGTCGATCAAAAACATCCCCACCGGACCGGGCGATACAATCAATGTCCAAGGCGTGTATACGAATGGCGCAAGCGGTTACAACTTCCAACCCTATAGTTCATACACCTACGCCATGTACGGTAGTGCGGGCTTGCCGGGTGCTTACCAGAGCGTCGGCCTTGCTGGTCTCTCTGACTCCGTATTCGTTGCCGGCGCTGGTCAGCAGTTGACAACGACCTACGGGTTCAATGGTGCGTACACCCACAACTGGAACCCCTATTGGAGCACCAGCCTTTACGGTGCATGGGCTGCTGTTCGATACAATGATACGGCGAAGGGCTACATCTGCGGAGCTTTCGTCGCAAGCCTTGCGCTATCGAGCGGGCTTGCGGGTTGTAACCCCGACTTTAACTACGCCGTTGTCGGCACGAGAACGACTTGGACTCCCGTCAAGAACCTTACCTTCTCGGCCGACCTCACCTATGCGATGCTCGATCAGAAGTACGCTGGCGGAAGCACTGTGACATTGCCGCTGCAGTCCGGCATCGCTAAGCCCGCCGCAGTGTATGAGTTGAAGGACCAAGGCGCCCTCACGCTGCTGCTGCGCGCTCAGCGCAACTGGTAAGTCTTTCGTGAACTAGTAGAAGGAGAACGGATAACGGCTCTGTGGATCTAAGTTTAACCTCCAAGAAGGCCTCCGGCATGCCCGCCGGAGGCCTTATACCGTTGGATCCAAATTTTCGGTATCTGTGAACCTACTTCGACAGTCGCTTTGCGGCCCTGAGGTTGGGGCTCGCCGCGTCACCTGGAGATTCCGGGCGAGATCGGTGATGCGGGTGAACAGGGCGCGCTGTCCGTTCTCGAGCGGCGGCAGGCCGATGGCTGCCGCCAAGCGACTCTTTCCGCCGCCGGACGGAATGGGAGCAAATTGGCGCCTGCGGAGCCAATCGCCAGCGGCGAGCGCGATCACCTGCGCCTTGGAGATCATCGGCACAGCCTCGAAGTCGAAGTTCTCGAAAGTTTTTCAAGCTGGCGCCGAGCCTCGACGAGATAGCGTTCGATGCGGCGGTGGCCGCGTTCGGCGATCTCGCGCTCCGGCGGTGGCGGCGAGAAAGCGGGCCGCCGGCCAACGTGCTTTGTTGGACTGGTCGGTAAATTGCGGCCAGAGCACCTCGACAGCGGGCAGCCGGAGCTCGTTGGGCAACAGATTGAGGCGCGCGGTGTTGACGGAGGTGGCCGCGCTCATGCGGTACCTCCGATCTCGGCGGCACCGTGAGGCATTCATAGGTAGCGAGCGGCGCCAGATGAACCACGACATTTGGCACGCGGGCGGGATCAGGGACGAAGTGAGCGCGCGGCCGGTTGAGGTCGGGTAGTCGGCCGGCATCAAGGTCAGTCGCGAGCTGATCGGGGAGTTCGGCCTCGCAGCCGCGCTCATGGCGAGTGCGAGCAGATCGACCATGGCAGGTCTTCTTGTCCGGCAAGTGTTCGCGCAAGCAGTCGAAGGCTCGGCGGTAAGCGTCACGCGGGAACAGCCGATCGCGATAGACGAGATTGAGAAGCGGCTTGCGCCGTAGGGAATGGATCGCGTGACGATAATCGACGACCTGGTCGTGCTTGCCGTTGGGATGCGGCCGCACATGCAGCAGGTGGCGAGATGGGGGCCGCCGATGAACACGTGGAGGCGATCGTCGTAGAGCCGCACCGGTGGCTGATCAAACGTGACGGCACCGTGTAGAACAGTTTGCGTCAGGTGAAGCCAACAGACGAGGTCACGGCTCCTCGTAGTCGGAGGTACGGCGTTGGAGCGGGCTCTGCAACACGGCGCGCTCGGCATCGATTCGCTTAGCATTGCGCGCATTGTGGCGGCTTATGATTTCGTCGAAAGCCGCGGTAAGCGGCAAGGTTATCGAAATCGGCGGTGCCCGCGCAGCAGGAGCGCGTCGACGACCGCGCGCTTGAGGTGGCCGTGGGCTCCCTCGATCACGCCGTCTCATAGGCGATGCTGCGATTGTTGCGGCAAGGCCGCATGCCGTAATGGGCACAAAGATCCTGATACCGGTCAGATCATCCCTCGCGTTCCGATCGAGATTGCAGAAGGCGGCCGACAGGCTGTCGGTCCGATGCTCCCGCGGCGCGTCGCCGGGCGACTAGTGTCCCGAGTCACAAGTTCGCGATCGTAGATTCGCAGTAGATTCGCGTCGCTGTGCCAGAGATGGGGCTGTAACAGCGACGGAGGATCTGATGTCGGCCAGCGACTTGCGCCCCTAATATTGAGCGATAATGAGCGTGCCGAGCTTCAGTCGCTGACGATGCGTCGGAAGACGGCGCAGGCGCTGGCTCTGAGAGCCCGGATCGTGCTGACCTGCGCGGAAGGCGGTCAAAACAAGGAAGTGGCGGCCAAGCTAGGCCTGGAGCGGGGGACGGGAGGCAAGTGGCGGCAGCGTTTTGTGGAGCAGCCCGTGGCCGGGCTGCACGACGAGTCGCGTTCCGGGGCGCCGCGTACGATCGACGATGCCCGCATCGAAAGCATCGAAGCCGTGATCGTGTGGACGGTGGAAAGCTGCCCCGAGAATGCTACCCATTGGAGTTCTCGCGGCATAGCGAAGGCCAGCGGCCTGTCGGTGTCGACGGTGCAACGTATCTGGCGGGCCTTCGGGCTCCAGCCGCACCGGCTGGAGACGTTCAAGCTCTCAACCGATCCAAACTTCGTGGCCAAGGTGCGCGACGTCGTCGGCCTTTACGTCTCAGCGCCGGAGCATGCCATCGTTCTGTGTGTGGATGAGAAGTCCCAAATCCAGGCGCTGGACCGCAGTCAGCCGATGCTGCCGATGCGTCCCGGCCAGCCGGCCCAAAGGAGCCATGACTACAAAAGACACGACGCCACATCGCTGTTTGCCGCCCTCGACATTGCGACCGGACGGGTCATCGGCAAGTACTACGGACGCCACCGCGCCGCCGAGTTCCGCAAGTTCCTCGACGAGATCGAGGCCGCCGTGCCGTGCGAACTCGACGTCCATCTCGTCATGGATAACTATGCCACGCATAAGACCCCGCTGATCCGGAAATGGCTGGCCAAAAGGCCGCGTTGGCATCTGCACCTGGCCCCGACCCAGTTCGTCATGGCTCAATCAGGTCGAGCGCTTCTTCGCGCTCGTTACCGATGAGAAGATCAGGCGCGGCGTCTATCGCAGTGTCGCCGCCCTTAGGGCGGACATCACCTCTTCATCGAACGACACAATGCCGATCCCAAACCATTCCGATGGACCAAGTCCGCTGATGACATCCTTGCCTCCATCGAGCGCTTCTGCCGATACAATGCCCCGGCAGCACATCAAGCAATGTAGCGAACTTCCGGGTCAGGACACTAGCCCAGCTCGTCCCTGTGGGTGAAGTCGGAGAGGCCGACCTGGCCGGGCTCGTGGGTCTGGCGGAAGATCACTTCCTGCTCTCGCCGTGGATCGCCCGACAGGCCCGGATCCGGCGCTCAAGCATGCGGCGGATACCGGTCCCGAGTTCAGGGTGCCGTCGCAAGATCTCTTCGAAGATCGCAATCGGCCGCACGCCGGGCGTGGCCTTCAGCATCGGCACGACCTCGGCCTGAAATACGGCCGCCAAGGGGATCCGGCCGGGGCTGCCGCGAGCTCCCTTCTTCCGCGACGCGGGGATCCTTCTCTATCCGATAAGCGGTTGACGTGCTGAACGACGCCTTGGCGGCGGCCACTGGCGGGTATCGGTCTGACGGTACTTCATGTAGAGCCTCATCTGGTGATCGACCTTCTGTCCGTTCGCGAGGTGCCACCGGCACTCACGCCACAGGTTCTTGAGGAGAACGGCCACTGGCTGCTGCCGCACTCGCTGATCGCGAACGATGTCTCCAATATCTGCTTCCAGACATATGCCATGGGTACCCCCCGCCACATCCTGGTGGACAGCTGCCTTAGTAACCACAAGGCGCAGCGCCGACCCAATGGTGCGTGAAGACGGCAACTACATGCGCGCTTTCGCAGGCCGGCCTGTCGCTAGCGAATATTGACTACGTGTTGTGCACACATCTCCACGACGACCATATCGGATGGAACACATAGCTCATCAACGGCGAATGGGTACCGACAATTTCCAATGGGCGCGAACTCGCGGCCACGCAGGCCCGGGATGCGATCGTGCCGAACTGTGCGGATCGGCCGCGCGGATGTCGTGCAGGAGGATTTCGTAGTCGGCGGCACGTCTCCCTGCTGCCTACAGCTGGGCATACCGACGGACACGTAGCGGTCTGCTTCGGCAAGAAGAGCAACGAAGTCGTGATGCCAAGTGACTTGATCCACGTTCCGTTGCAACTGCGTTACCCGGATCTCTCCTTCGTGGCTAACCAGCGTCCAGCGCTCTCCGCGAAAATACACCGTCGCTTCCTACAGAGCGCTATTGCGATAAGCTTACGGTCTACTCTGCCGCCCATTTTCCCTCGCCGTCGGCTGGCCACCTATCGCGGTGGGGCGCTGGTTGCCGAATGAATTACGAGTAGTTCATGCGAGCCTGCACGGTCTAACATTTTTGCGTGTCACGCTCTGGCCTCGCCCTGTATGTAGTGCAAGCTACTTAAGACCTACCCATGTGAAAACGTCATTTGCACAAATACGTCGAAAATGCTCCCTCCGGCGCACTAATTAGACCCCCAAGGCCGGCTAAAAGCAATGAACGATACCGAAAGATCGTTACGATAACAAACTGACCAGCAAGCTTAGGAATTTCGGAGCATTGCATGCCTCAGACCTTTCGAGACGCTAAGTGCTATCGCTCGATGCTCTTCGTGCCTGGACACAAGCTCGACTGGATGTTGAAAGCGCCCAAATATGGTGCGGATGCCCTGCTCTTCGATCTCGAGGACGCGGTCGAAGCGTCCCAAAAATCTGCAGCGCGCGATGCCGTCGCCACAGCTATCAAAGAACTTAGCGCGGGCCCGTTTGGGCGCTTCGTTAGGGTCAATGGGTGGCGAACAGGCTATCAGCTAGACGATCTTAATGCGATCGTTATCGATGGCCTTGAAGGGGTAATGCTGCCCAAGATTGAAGATCCGCACGACGTTTCGGCACTGGACCTCGTGCTTGGAGAGCTAGAGAGGTCTCGTGGTCTGCCGGTCGGCCGAATTGAGATTTGTCCATATCCGGAAACTGCAGTGGCGATGCTCAGATTTTACGACATCTGCATGGCATCGGCGCGTATCAAACGCGGGGGCACTGCTCTTGGTCCAATCATAGGTGGCGACGCAACACGGGCGCTTGGTCTGCGTGTAAAAGATGAGCCTGATGCCGGCGTTGGTTTCGGAGCCATTTCCGTGCTGCAAGCGCGCGCCGCCGGAATCGTGCACATTGAAGGTGCCATGACTGGTACATTGGATAATCTCGATCTGGTGCGGCGACTCGGCGAAAGATCGAAGCGGATGGGTGCCTCCTGGGCGACTGCGATCCATCCTAGCCATATTCCTATCATTAACGAGATCTACTCGCCATCGAAGGGTGAGATCAATGAGGCGCGCGAGATCGTGTCCGCCATGGCGGAGGCCATCGCCCGCGGCGAGGCTGCAGTTCGGTACAAGTCAACAATGGTTGACTACGCGAATGTTCGGACGGCGATGGACGTGCTCAAAAAGGCTCAAGCGGCCGGAATTGATGTTGGCGACGTTCCGAGCATCGAGATTCCTGGACCTTAAGTGATGGTGCGCCGGTTCTGCTCCGGCTACGTGCGATGGCATCTAACCAGCAACGTTCTTTTTCAACGGAAATCGAACCTGAAATCTAAGAGGCAATATGGCGGAAGCCCTTCAAGGAATCGTTGTGCTTGATCTGACCGCGTATCTCGCGGGGCCGTATGGGTGCGCCCTGCTGGGCGATGTGGGAGCCGACATCATCAAGATCGAACCCCCCGGTGGCGATGCGACGCGGCAATATCCATCGAGCTTGAAAGAGTGCAGGGTCTTCCTGGGAGCGAACAGGAACAAGCGATCGATCGTGCTCAACCTCAAGGAGCCCGAAGGTCTGGCCGCGTTCTATCGACTCGTCGAGAAGGCTGATGTGGTCGTCCAGAACTTTCGCCCCTCCGTTGCGCCCAAGCTCGGCATCGACTACGAGACACTGCGCAGCAAGCGTCCCGATCTCATCTACTGCTCGTTCACGGGTTACGGCGATACCGGCCCTCTCAAAGATCATCCCGGCTACGACCAGATGCTGCAGTGTTTTAGCGGCATGGCTGCGATGCAGGGCTCCGAAACCGGTCAGCCGGAGGTCATGCTCGGTTCGATCGTGGACTATTACTCAGCGTCCATGATTGCCTTCGCAATCCTGTCGGCGCTCATACACCGGCTGCGGACAGGCGAGGGGCAGCATGTGAAGGCCTCGTTGTTACGGTCCGCCATCACATTGCAGGCCGGCCAGTTCATCTGGGCCGACAGCGAGCCTCGCGATGTCAACCGCTGGTGGCCGCCGAGTTACTCAGGGATCTATCCGACGAAAGAGGGCCATCTCTACCTGCAAGCCACGACGGCGGCATTTTGGAAAAGCCTTTGCGAATGTCTCGGTTTCCCGCACCTGGGGAGCGACCCCCGCTTCGACACTCACAAGAAACGCGTCATTCTCACGGACGAGATTAGGCCGTTGATCAAAGAAGCGCTGATGCAGCACACGGCGCTCGAATGGGAACAACTGATGCACGGAAGCGTCCCTTGCATCGCAGTTCGCTCGATCGGGGACATGTTCGACCATCCCCAAGTCTTGGCCGAGGGGATTGTCGTTAATCAGGAACACCCGAATGTCGGCAAGTACCGAACCATGGGCAAACCCGTCAAGATGGGGATCGGAGACAGCCCGACGCGGCGCGCCCCGATGACAGGAGAACATACAGATGAAGTGCTAGCAAGTTTTGGGTTCGGCGGTGACGAGATCGCTGCACTGCGTGCGAAAGGGGCCGTGCAATGAAGACGCAGACCTTCGGTGACATCCGCGTCGACCTGATTTCCGAATTCGACTGCCTGGCGCTAGACCCGGGCTGGCTGCTCAAGGATGTGACGACCGACCACGTCGCAGAACATGAGCACTGGCTCGGTCCCCGGCTCGTCGAGCCGGGAACGAGAAAGCTGATTACGCGCTCGCATGCGTATCTCATACGGACGAGACACCACACGATCCTATTCGATACCTGCAACGGCAACGACAAGGAGCGCCCCGAGTACCCCTTCTGGCATCGGCTGCAGACACCCTTCCTCGAGAACCTAGCGCGTGCAGGCGTCCTTCCGGAGCAGGTGGACTTCGTCATGTGCTCGCACCTGCACGCCGATCATGTTGGCTGGAATACGCGGTTACACAACGGCGAATGGGTGCCAACCTTCCCCAACGCCAGGTACCTGATCAGCAAAGGTGAGTTCGAATACTGGTGCGGAGCCATTGACACGGGCCAAGCACATCCGCACCGGAAACAGCCATGGATCGACAGCGTATTGCCGGTGGTGAAGCACGGTCTGGCGACGTTCGTAGAAGATAACCATGCCTTCGAGAACGAATTGCCAGATGAGATACGCTACATGCCCCTGCATGGCCACACTAAGCACCACTGCGGCCTGTACTTGTGTTCGAAATCGCAGGATGCGATCTTCAGCGGCGATGCCATCCATCACCCGATCCAGCTCGCGCGGCCGGATTGGCTCAATCCCGGCTACGACCGCGACGCGGCAATCCAGGTGATACGTGACCTGATCGCACGCCTCATCGATACGCCCACGAAGTTGATGACGGCACATTTTCCCTCGCCTACGGCAGGGTGGGTTGTGAGCGTTAAAGGTCAAACCCGTTTTCGCTTTGATGCTGATTGAAAAGTCGACAACTTGTTCACGTCCCGGGACGCGCCACTGCCCACAGGTACAGCAGGTCTCTCCAGTACATGATATCCTCACGCCTGAAAGACAGAGTGTGCATCGTCACCGGCGGTGCGCAAGGCATCGGCCACGCGACTGCGCTCAAGTTCGCACGTGAAGGTGCTGTCCTCGCCATCTGGGACCTGTCCCGCGCCGGCGTCGACGAAACCGTACGGCAGTGCCGCGACGCTGGCGCGCAGGCAGAAGGCTGGGTGGTGGACGTTGCCAACCGCGAGATGGTTGATGTCGCAACGCAAGACCTGCTCAGCCGCTTCGGCCGCATCGATGTCTTGGTGAACAATGCCGGCATCACCAAGGACGCGCGCTTGCAGAAGATGTCGATCGGGCAGTTCGACGCCGTGATCGACGTGAACCTGCGCGGCGTGTTCCATTGTGCGCAAGCCGTGAGCACCCCCATGGTCGAACAGGGCTGCGGCGTGATCCTCAACGCCAGTTCCGTCGTCGGACTGTACGGCAATTTCGGCCAGACGAACTACGCCGCAAGCAAGTTCGGGGTCATCGGTTTCACCAAAACTTGGAGCCGCGAGCTCGGGCCCAAGGGTGTGCGGGTAAACGCCGTCGCGCCGGGCTTCGTGATGACGCACATCCTCGACACCGTTCCCGGTAAGCTGTTGGAGGAGATGAAGCACCGCGTGCCACTGCGCCGGCTGGGCACACCCGAGGAGATCGCGAACGCCTATTGTTTCCTCGCGAGCGACGAAGCCAGCTACGTGAATGGTGCCGTGCTCGAGGTCTCGGGCGGGATGACGGTCTGATGCACCTGTGCTGTTGCACGAACCCGTGTCCGACTCGTCTAGCGCTTGGCAGGTCACCAGGAGCGCGTCTTCGTGAGCTCCGGGGTTTAATAGTGCCGTACCGCTTGAGGTGCGGCAGAAGTGCCGCCGCCTCTGCAATTCGGCCTTAACCGGATCCCCCGCTAGGATCGCTTCCGCCGCCGCTGCGATACCGTCGTGCGAACCCACGCGCCTGGCGGGAATACGGTGTGCAGCCTCGTCGGCGTGATCGCATGCTGCGCGGTTCATGTCCGACGGGTGCGCCCGGGCCGATGCAGCTAACTACATGTTATCCTGGATCAGCCTGAGCGCCATTCGGCATGTGAGGTGTACGATGCCGCCCTTGCTCGCAGCGTGTGAGTAAGTTTCAAGGGCGTTCACGGATAGACGCAATCGAGATAATCTTGTCCGGTCTCTGGCGGCCGGCCGAGACGAGCAAGGGATGCTGCGCCTGTATGAGGAAGAAAGGCCCCTGAGATTCAAATCCAGTCTCCGTAAACGCGTCGAACGGCTCGTTCCAGGCGGCGCCGGGCTTGTGCACGAGGACGTCGAGCATGGCCTCGCATCTCGACAACTCGGCGGCCAGCGCGCGCGTCTCGGGCAACGTGGCGACGTTGGCGGGCAGCGCGAAGGTCGGCGGCGGCATCTCGCAGTACATCTTGGGCGAGCTGATTTAGACGCGGGCTCCTTGGCGAAGCAATCCGACATCCGGCCAAGCTCGCGAGAGCCGCCGCTACGAGGGGGACGTGGCACTGCTGAGAAAACAGGTCCTTCACGCGCGCGGCTCTCCGCTGGTGATTGAGCGCCCGATGATCAAGTTGGGTAAGCGACGTTCTGAGGCCACGGCCTTGAGGTCTTGACGGCGATAAGCCCATGGAAGCAGTTGATCGATTTCGCTGTTTGGATGTCCGTTGACGATTCTGGTCACGGCGTCAGTGAGGTAAGCAAGCGGGTCGACGTCGTTCAGCTTACAGGTCTGGACCAAGGAGGCGATGATGGCCCAATGCTCGGCACCGCCGTCGGAACCTCCGAACAGCGCATTTTTTCGGTTGAGCGTGATCGGACGGATCGAGCGCTCGACGGCGTTGTTGTCGAGCTCGATATGACCATCTTCGATGAAGCGCGTCAGACCATCCCAGCGCGAGAGCGCATAGCGGATTGGCGTCGGCCAGCTTGCCCTTTTGGCTGATCAAGCCGAGTTTTGTTTGCAACCATTATTGGAACGCGTCGGCAAGCGGCCGGCTTTTCTGTTGTCGAACGAGACGCCGCTCCTCGGCGCTGCGGCCACGGATGTCCTTCTCGATGGCATAGAACTCGGCGATATGCTTGAGCACCTCGCCCGCAATGGGCGCGGGACCAGGGGTGGCAACTTCGTCGAAGTTACGCCGCATGTGCGACCAGCAGAATGCAAGCGGAACGTCGCCACGTTCGGCGCGCTTGCCATAGCCGGCGTAGCCATCGACCTGCAGGATCCCCTTGAAGCCTGCCAGATGAGCGATCGGTCGGTCGGCTTTGCGATCGGGCGCATAGACATAGGCGACGCACGGCGGATCGGCGCCGCCCCACCCTGACCGGTCTTGGTGCGCCCTCGGGCGGGATCTCGTCGGCGCACAGCTTTCGCCGTTGCCTGAGCTTGCCGAGCAGGCGCTCATGCAACGGACGCAAGTGGAAGGCTGCCTGCCCCACCCAGTCCGCCAGCGTCGAATGATCGAGCTCATGCCCTGGCGGGCGTAAATCTGCGCCTGGCGATAGAGCGGCAGATGATCGGCATATTCGGAGACCAACACCTGGGCGACGGTGGCCTCGGTCGGCAACCCGCCCTCGATCAGCCGCGCCGGAGCCGGCGCTTGCATGACGCCGTCCTCATTTGAGCCGCGGGGTGACCACGATCCGGAACTGCGCCGGGACAAGGTCCAGCCGCTCCCTTCTGTCCTCGCCGATCCGGTGCAACTCGCTCTTGCAGCAGGGGCAAATCTTGTCATCAATGTCGACGAAGACCTCGATCTGCGGCAGGTGCCTCGGCAGGGCACCACGGTTGCCGCGGCGCTTACGAGCCCGCACCTCACGGCCTCCAGGTGCGCTGACGTCCTGCGCCGCCTCGCTGTACGCTGCCACCTGCTCGACGTCTTGCAGGCCCAGCAGCATCTGATCTTCAGGCAGCGTCTCGGCCCGCCGGCCAAACCGATGTCGTGATCTGACGCAGCCGTTCGCTCTCGCACCGCTCGGCAAGCAACATCGCTTTGAACGTCTCGGGATCGTCAGGCAGGGCGTCGCTCACACCCAATTCAGAACATATTCGCCGCCATCTGGCGACGCGGCCGACGCTCCTGATTCACTTCGCCGCAGCGCGGCCAACAACTATCCTGCTTGCGTTGGCGCCGGCGTTTCCCGTGCCTCGTGCACAAGCCGCCACTCGAGCCCCTCCAGTCCTCGATCTTCGGCCAGCGGAAGATCCCATCCTCCAGCCTCTTGGTGAACAGACACAGACCCGTTTCGTCCCAGATCGCCAGCTTGATGCGGTCCACTCGCTTGGCCCGGAACACATAGACAGCACCCGAGAAGGGATCAGCCCGAATGCTCTCACGCACCAAGGTCGCAAGCCCTTCGATCCCCTTGCGTAAGTCTACCGGTTTGGTCGCCACCATCACCCGGACCGCACTCGACGGCCGATCACCGGGTTACCTTCAGCGCCTGCACGATCGACGCAATCATCGTCGCGTCCGCGCCACGACCGGCCCGGATCGTGATGCCGTCTACTTCGATCTCGATGATCCCGCGTCAAAGTGGTGAGTTGCTTTTCTTCAGCCTCGCTCAACACCAGTATCGTCTTCGGTCTTCCTCGCATGTCCGCCCGTTTCATGTGCATACCCCGCACGACAGAGTGCAGCCACCAGAAATAGTTCAGCGAGTTTCTAACTCAGGCGACGGCGTGCGCTTGCCTGCTTATCGCGCGAACGCCGGGGCTCGCCATTCGCGCAACATGCGTACGAGCAGCTCATCGCCAAAGGACGATACCGCACCGCATTGCTGCTGTTCGGTGGATGCTCGCGCGAAGGCCTGAGCGGCGTCTCCAACGCGCTCATCGAGCCTCCCGTCTTGAGCATCTTTCCAGCGATGCGGCCATCTGCGCTTGGTGGGCGCGAAACGACGAGTGGTCCCCGGCGGCGCTACAGGCAGCTTTGAATACTGCAATTCCTTAAGCGATGCTGCATCGACGCGGCTGCACGCAGTGGCTCGGAGAATGGCCTGAATCTACAGCGCAACACTTGATCATCAACCCCGACGTGGACGGCTTCCACCACGGTGATTCCTCCCGAACCCGCGGTCGCAAAGCGAAGCCTGGGACTCGGTTCTACTGCTTTGCTCGTGTGACCCAAGCGGGACTTCATCGCACAATAACGTCGAATTCTCCGGTTCACGCGAGGAAATTCGTGCTTCCGAAGCGCCAAACTGCGGAGATTCGGCCAAAAAACTCCGTACTATTTTGTCGACTTTACACCTCGGCGGCTGTCGAAGAGTGACGAGTTCACGAGTTCCATCCTCAATCAGATTGGATATATCGAATGCAAAAGGATGCTGTGAAGAAAAGGCCCATGCTCAGTGGGAAGATCGAGGAGGTCATTTACGCCCAACTCGAGCGAGGCGAAGACCTTCTTCGAGGCATTTGGGACGTCTGCACACAAAACGATGTCAAGACTGGGATCCTTCTAGACGCGACCGGATGTTTGAATGAGGTTAGGGTGCACAAGATTTCCGAGGATCCCACCGCTTTTGCTGGAGTCGACTTCCCCGAGATCCCGGGGTACCTGGAGGTGAGCGCGCATGGCATCATCGGAATGGGCTGGGTCCCGGACAAGTCGGTGACGCCACCGCCGGGGCTTATCCGTAGCAGCCACGACACAGGCTTTGGCGCTGCAGGGTTCGTGGGACACGAAACCCCATATTGCCACATTCATATTACGGCCTCCAGTTCCTCGCAGACGATCTGTGGGCACCTCTTGGAGGGATCAACCGTGTGCAGTCAGTATTTCGAGGTTGTTATCGCAAAAGTCTCGGGGGTCATCTTGAAGGCGGTTTGGGAAAAAGGTGAATATCCCGCAGCCTACTATCACGAACTCCTGCAAGCATAGTCGCATGGGCTGGCTGTGAGCAGACGAGTCCACTGCTGCCGAGTAAAAACTTTGGCTGGGGCGACGGCTTCCAGCCAAAGTTCGTGTTGTGAACAACCCATGGCTGCATGTACAAGCGTAGATCCAGAGGGCGAACTATTCGGCCTGGTGAACGATAAACAGGCTCAGCTTCTTGCTTGCCTCAGCTGCGTCAACCACTGTTTTAGCGAGTTACGGCGTCCCTTTTGGATCCCCATTTTCGCTCAATAAAGATGGCTTTGTCTATCGCTATGTCCCGAACGGCAACAGAAACGGGGCGATGAACGAGTTCGTCATTACGAGGGTCCCGAAATCCCATATCGCTAATGGGCGGGCCTATCAGTTCTTCTCTGGAACAAAGCCTAACGGCGAAGCATCGTGGTCACCGGATATCAACGCCCGCCAGGTTGTCCATACATTTCCCATGCGGATGCGTGAACGCGGACGCCATGGGCATGCGTTCCCGGTATCATCTATAACGCAGCATTTGGGACCTAGATGACGGCGAAATTTGGGATTGGTATCGCTGCGAATGGGGAGTGGTTCGGCAACGCCAGCTACGCTCGGGATTTGGATTGCCCAGAGCCCGTGGGGACCTGGAGGTAGGTCCATGAGGAAAGTCCGTGGCTTCTTGGCGGCGATCCAAAGGCGCATGCCTATTCACCGACAATCGCGCCGAGGTGGATGGCGCGAGATAGAAAATACCAAGAGAATTACGAGCCCGGAGTTATTCGCGAGTCAATGTGAACCGGCTCTACGCGGATGGTCACGACCCAAAGCGGGATGACTCCAGCCTGATCAGCGGAGTTAGGATGCAGCGCCGTTTTGTTTCGCCAACGTCGTCGATAACATGATCTTTCCAGACTTTCTCGAAGTAAGTGCTAGGAGCATTCATTGATCTGCCTCCTTCTGTTCGGCGACTATGGCCCTGAGGATTGGTTGCCGCGTGGGTCGTACATGCCCAGCGACTTTTCATATCGATCCTGCGCCTCCGCCGGCAGATACTGCTTCTCGAGCTCGACCAGTTTCGGAAAGCCGGTCAGGTTGAAGTCGCCGAACAAGGACATCGGGTGATTTTTGGTAGCGGCTATGAAGTCCGTGAACGCTGCGCCTCCTTGTTCGCGCACGCGTAGCAGGTAGTCGTACATAGCGACCGATGCGACTTGAGTAACGAACGCGCCGTCGGTACAAATTCTGAACTGGCGCTTCTCCTCAATGCTGAGCGGGGGCGCGATGGCAAAGAGGGAGTACTGCAGTAGCGCATCCGGAAAGGCTTCGGACACCATGCGGATCTCCTCACGACTTTGCAGTGCTTCCACGTAGAGCACGTCCACGCCCGCGCGCAGGTACGCCTCGCCGCGACGTAGGACCTCGTCCATGCCGCCACCGACCGCGCCTCGCGCATCGGTGCGAGCAACGATCGTAAAATCCGGATCGAGGCAGTCGCGTGTATCGCATGCAGCTCGATACTTCCCCACGGCTTCTTCGATTGAGATGACTTCTTTGCCCTTCACGAATCCGCAGCGTTTGGGCGCGACTTGATCCTCAAAGAATAGAGAAGCGGCGCCGGCCTGGATGATGCTGGTGATAGTGCGGATAACGTTGATGGCATTGCCGAAGCCGGTGTCGCAATCCACAGTGACTGGGATAGACACAGCGTTGCAGACTCGACGCGTCGCGTCGGTGAGCTCGCTAAGGGTGACCAAGCCGGCGTCCGGCAGGCCCAACAGACTTGCCGAAAGTGCCGCACCGGAGATGCCGAAGTTTTTAAACCCCATCGCTTCGGCGAGCTGCGCCTCATGAGGCGTCGCGCCCCAAATGCCAATGATCGGCTACGGTCCTTCCTTTAGCATTCTTCGGTAGACGGTGCTGGTCTTGCCTTTGATGACGGCGTCACGCAGTCTCATGGTGTAGCTCCCTGTTATGACGGATGGAACAGATCGATAGTTGGATCAAATGCGCGCAGCTGGTTCATCACGCCGCTAGGATACGAATTGATGTACCAATTCAGTTGTCCCCAGCAGAGAGCGTCGTTACACATGTTCAGCCCGGGGCCGCGGAGGGTTCGCGGGAAACGCTACGGGAATCCTAAGCCGAATTTCCGCAATGTGGCGGTCCGCTTGGGCGAAACCCTTCTTGTGAGCTAAAAACTGCGCCTGATTTCTGCGAGCGAGCGTGGCACCCGGGTCCACATGTGGACTCTCGCGCGCTCGTGTCGCCGCCCCTCGAACCGACGCGTGCCCATTGACGTAGCGAGCTCGTCAGGAACGCCGCGGCTCAGCGGTAGCCAATAGTCTGATTCACCTTTGAGCCCCCGCTCTCCGCCACACGAAAGAAACTTTTGACTCTTGCGCCCGCTATTGACCGGGTGCTTTGGCGCCTCTCAGATTGACATGAGTGCAAGGGGGCGGGCGCGACCTCGCGGAGGGCCAGCGGGAGAGGCCAGCGACATCCGGTGCCTTGAGCCGGGCGGTATCGATCAGGGCAACGCTGAATATGGCAGTCAGGAGGCGATCGGTCACTTTTGAGAACGTGTTCACGTGGGCCCACGTGTTCATGCATTTACCGCCCAGCCCACAGCGCGCAGCAGCGCCGTGATCGCCGGTAGCCGTAGCGGCCGTAGGTCTTGGCCAGTTCGACGATGTCGGCGGTCAGCGCCGCCTCGTCAGAGCGGCCCCCGGGCGGCTCGCGCGGGATGCGACCGCGGCTGCCAGGCGCGACGCTCCGACACGTTCAGCTCAGCCCGCACCTTGGCGATGCAGGCCCGGCACGGGCCGGGGTTAGAATTCTCCCCCGCGGCCTCGGCCAGAATCAGCTTGTCCAGCGTCAGGTCCGACACCGCCCAAGGCAGCCGGGCGCTCTCCAGCTCGAATCCTTGCCGCTTCACCTGGTCGCTCTTCAGGCCGCCGCACAGCGATCGTCCGCACCGCCTCGGCAATCGACTGGCTTGCGCCGTCAGAACATCAACCTGCCGCAGCTTGGCGACGATCTCTTCGGGCTTGTGCCGCTTCCTAGCCATCTATCCATCCTTCTATCCGGTCCGCAAATCAACAATAGGGATGGATCACTTCGAGGGGTGCAGACCACCCTCCAGCAGCAGGGCAAGATAAGCGTGTCGTATCCCCTCATGACGCAAACGGGCGCAGGCTACACGTTCTTTGCAGAACCTCCCCGTATACGAGGTGTATTTTGCATAAACCATCACTGTCACTCACCTATGCTCGTTCAGGCTGCGAACAAGGGAGGCCACGGGAGTGACATAGCCACCATAATCCCACTTGCGCCACGTAATCGGTCACTGGGGAGCTGCGGCAGTGCTTCTGTCAGCGACATTCCCTGCAGAGAAGGCGGCAGCTGTGAACGAGACAATAAAGCGAGCGAACCGACTTCGGTTAACGCCAGGAGCTGGCATTGTGAGCGTGGGCGTAAGCGATGCCTTGACCGCACGCATCGCAGAGCAGGTTGGATACGAATCTGTCTTCGTCACGGGAGCAGGTATCTCAAACACCCATCTTGGAATGCCAGACATGGGCTTTGTCTCATTCAAGGAGTTACTCGACCAAGTCTACGCAATTCGAGATGCCATCTCTATCCCCCTCGGCGTGGATGGCGACACCGGTTTTGGTAATGCCGTGAATGTCGGTCGAACGGTGCGCCTGCTAGAGCGGGCAGGCGCTTCCTCGATTTCCCTCGAGGACCAGGTGTCTCCGAAGCGCTGCGGGCATTTCGCTGGCAAAGCAGTCATTCCTGCTTCCGAGATGGTGCAGAAAATCAAAGCAGCCCTAGACGCGCGGGTCAGCCCAGACACCCTTATTTCAGCCCGCACCGACGCAAGGGCGGTTGAGGGACTTGATCGAGCACTCGAACGCGCCCAGCTTTACAAGGAAGCGGGGGCGGATACATTGTTTGTGGAGTCGCCGATTTCTGTCGATGAATTGGCGCGGATTCCGGCATCTGTTCCGGGCGTTCACAGCTGCAACATGGTCATTGGTGGCAAAACGCCTGTTCTTGAGCGGCAGCAGCTTGCAGACATGGGCTATGCCACTATCGCGTACGCCAATGCTGCGCTTCAGGCATCAGCTAAGGCCATTCGGGACGTTTTCATCCATTTGAAGACTCACGGTTCGATCAACGGCTTTGAGGACCGCGTGCTCAGCTTCGAGGAGCGTCAGAAAGTAGTTGATCGCGATCACTACTACGATCTTGAAGCGCGGTATGCGTCGGATGACGGCGACGCGACGAGCGCTACTCACCGATGAACGATGACAGTGCTTCAGTAGGGCGTTGTCTTTAAACTGGTATGGTTGAGCTCAGAGAGGAAGCGGCGCCGTTGCCGAATAATGAACGCACGGCATCGCGCACAAAAGTATGGGGCCTACGATGACATCAGTGAACATCAATTCCACTGAAAAGTCCCCCCTAAAGCTCGACGAGCTTTTCCCGCAAGTCGATCAAATCACTGATGTTAATCTGAGAACACGCCTGAGCGCCGTTTGGCAAGAACTCTGGTCCATGAGTTCCTGGACCGACATGGCTGACGTACCGACCTCCCTTGAATCGGATTATCCAACTCTGCCTCACAATCGATGTGTGCTGACGATGGCGCTGGGCGTGGCGAACGCCTTCGAAACCCATCATGGCGTAAGCGTTGATCGCGACACACTTATTGCGGCGGCCGTTCTGCAAGACGCCAGCAAGATTGTTGAATTCGAACCCAATGCTAGCGGCAGTATTGAGCTAACCGAGCGCGGCAAGCACTATCCTCACGCCTTTTGGGCCGCGCATGTCGCACTGCAACACGGCATTCCCGACAAGATCATCCACATCATTCTGACGCACTCGCCACAGTCGCCAAAATTCCCCGACTCTCTGGAAGGCAAAATCCTCTACTACGTCGATCAGATCGACATGATCGGTACGCACAAGGACCGCTGGCGAAAGGAGCTGTTCGTAACGAAATAGAGCGTGCTCTCTCCTGATGAGCACAGCCGCGGGATGCGAGCGTCTGCGACATGTTGAGCTGCGAAACCTCGGGCCAAACCCGAAAGCTGACTGGGTTCTGAAGCTGCTGCGTGGCCGCACCCCAAGCCGTTCTTGCGCTGTGAACCACCCGTCGCTGCGCCTGCAGGCCGTCGATCCAGATTGCGAACTTGCCGGCGTGTGCAGCGGCTTGCTGGGGCTATCGCTCCCGAGCTCTTGGAGCTGATCAAGAAAGGTCTACATCCACCTGGGGCTGAGCACACGCGAACGCTTTGGACCTGCCTACAAAACGGCAAAGGCATTCACCCCTGTGGTGTTGGGTTTCGCGGACTCGATCGTCGGGGTGAACGCCGTGTTCTGGATGGTGGACCCGCGGTCAGGGGCGGTGCGCGATTCGCGTTCCAGCTTCGAGGCGCTCGCCGCCGAAACGACCGGTTAGGTGTCGCGCAACGCGCTCAGCGACGGGAGATACGTGTCCTGATCGCACGCCTCATTGACATGCCCACGAAGTTATGATGGCACATTTCTCTCGCCTACGGCAGCCCGACGGCAGGGTGGGTCGTGAATGTTGGAGGTCAAACCCGCTTTGACGCTGATTGAAAGTAGGGGAACGTATTTACTTGATGCGCCCGAAACGCGCCCCTGCCCACAAGTACAGCAGCACTCTCCATTACATGACATCCTCACGGCCGAAAGACAAAGTGTGCATCGTCACCGGCGCTGCGCAAGGCATCGCCCCTTGCCACCGCGCTCAAGTCCGCACGTGAAGGTGCGATCATCGCCGTCAAGAACCTGACCCACGGCGGCGTCGATGAAACTGCGGTAGTGCCATGACGCCTGACGCGCGGACGGAAGGCTGGGTGGTGGACGTCGTGAACAGCAATATCGGTGATGCCGCCATGCAAGACGTGCTCGGCCGCCCGGTTCGAGGTCCTCGTGAGCAGCGCCGGAACCACCGAGAGCGCTCGCTTGCAGAAGTTGTCCGCCGAGGAGTTCGCCCCGTGATAGGCGTGAACCTGCACGACGTCTTCCCTTGCGCGCAGGCCGTCAGCGGGCGGATGATTCAGCGCGGCTGCGCGTCATCCTCAAACGCTAGGTCGGTGGCCGGCCCCGTAGGGTAACTTCGACCAGACGAACTACGCCGTAATCAAGTTCGGTATCATCGAGTTCCCCCAAACCTGGAGCCGCGAGCTCGGGCCAAGGGCGTGCGCATCGGGCCGGGCTTCGTGGTGACGCACATCCTCGACGGCAATCCCGAATGTTGCAAGCGAAGCGTGAGACTTCGCGACCACAGACTGCACCAAGGTTACCGAGACAAATCTCTGCTACCATCGATCGAAGTTGGCGCGTACCCCGCCGATGGTTGAACGACCGAGATCATCATCGATCGTTTTGATCTCGGAACATCCGAGCGTTGTTAGCCGGCCCCGCCTAGTGTTGTGACTCTAACGCTTGTTTCGCGGGCGACTTCTTCGAGGATTTCACTCGCGGATTTGGTCCAGCGCTCTTGAGCTCGGCAATGCTCTCGAAGGCGCCGCGGCGGATGCGGTTCCGGGTGATCTCGGCAAAGAAGCGCTCGACCATGTTGAGCCAAGAGGCCGAGGTCGGCGTGAAGCGCAAATGGAAGCGAGGGTGTGCCTTGAGCCAACGATTTACGGCCGGTGTCTTATGGGTGGCATAGTTGTCAACGACCAGACGGAGATCGAGGCCGGGCGGGATCTGATGATCAATCAGCTTGAGAAAGCGCAGGAACTCTCGGTGCCGATGCCGAGGCATGCAGGTGCCGATAATCTTGCCGTCCAGCATGTTGAGCGCCGCGAACAAGGTCGTGGTGCCGTTGCGCTTGTAGTCGTGGGTCATGGTGCCGGCAGGGTCCTTCTTCATCGGCAGGCCGGGCTGGGTACGGTCGAGGGCCTGGATTTGGCTCTTTTCATCGACGCAGAGGACCAGGGCCTTGTCCCGGCGGATTGAGGTAGAGCCCGACCACGTCCTCCACCTTGGCGGCGAAGTTCTTGTCGCGCGAGACTTTGAAAGTGTCGACCAGATGCGGCTTCAGCCCATGCGCGTGCCCGATCCATTGGACGCTGCTGTGGGAGATGCCCGCCGCCTTGGCCATGCTGCGCACGCTCCAATGGGTCGCATTCGGCGGCTTCTCATGTAGCGTCAAGTGCACCATCTGCTTGATCTTCTCGGGCGACAACGGCTTGACGCGCGATGGTCGGGTCGCGTCCTTTAGCAGCCCGTCCACGCCTTTCGCCACGTAGCGCTGACGCCAGCGGCGCACTGTCAGCAGGCTCTTGCCTGGCCGCCGCCGCGATCGCCTCCGCCGTCAATCCATCGTTCGCCAGCAGCACGATCAGTGCGCGCCAAACCACCTTCTGCGGCGTGTTCCGGTACCGGACCAGCCGCTCCAATCGTTCGCGGTCGTGCTAACCGCAATCTGCTCGATCTTCCTCATTGGCGCAGACTCGCAGGTTTGCGCCGATTTGTGAATCGTCCGTTAGTGACGGAACGCTAGCTTATTGCAACGCACTGCTCTCGCGATTGTGCGACGCCCGATGAGCTGAGGATTGACGCATGTAAGGAAGTGCCTTGCGCGACAGATGATGAGGTCTGACTATGTGAGAAGTCATGATCGGCGTCCTACGCGGGTGGCATTGCTATCAGCACAGCGTGGTGGAGCATGAACCGCATCATCACGCTCGTGGAGGGACCCGCAATTCCGCCCACACGGGCGCGCCGACGGTGCCGTACGAAAGGGCGCATTGGCGGTGTTACCCGTAAGAGTAACGCCTCGCTTATCGCCACTCACAGTGCCGCTCGCTAAGGCAGCGGGCTGCCGCCGCCTTAGCGCGCGCCCTTCTGTGCGGCCCGGCTACTTTCATTGAGGAGCTCATTGAGAAAGTCAAACAATTTTACATCGACATTGCTGCGCCAATTCGGCCTTAGCTGCATAGCGGCTGCTTTCTGGGTCGTTGCAGGATCAGCCTGAAGCAAGCGGTCTCCGACACCCAGAATGGCTTCTGCTTCTCCTAGAAGCAAAGTGATCGTGTTCCAGCAAAAAAATGCCCTTCGAAGCTGGCACCCGCCTCCGTTCGAGAGTTGTCATGGGCTTCCGAGAAATATGGTTTGGCCGCAGGGGTAGCGTCGCGTTCTCCCGATCGGGTACAGAATTTCGGCCGCGGCACGGCTTGCGGTAGATGAGTTCAACTCGCGTGCGGCACTACCTGGTATCCCGCAGGATTGGTCGGCAGTTACGCGCGATGCGCACCTGATGGGAGCTGGCGAAGTACACGACCAATCTCCCGTACGAACTGGAGTGCGAAACCGGGCAAGCCACCGGCGTCAAGGAATAGTTGACACAGTTGCATTGGACACCGAGCGGATGGAGGAGTTAACGCGGCTGGCCACAATGGCCAGAAAGTTCGGGATCGATGTCGACGTGATCACGCCCGGTGAGATTCTCGAGCAAGACCTCTATCTCAGCAGAATGGCATTGTGGGCGGTGTGTATCTCCACAAAGACGGACAGTGCAATCCGGTTGACCTCACAGAGGCATTTGCCAAATGCGCGCGTATGCTTGGCGCTAGGATCCTTGAGAGCGTTAAGGTCGAACTGACGGAGGGCGGAGCGCGTGGTGGGAGTCGTCACAAGCCGACGAGATAACCGATCATCCTCACCTGATCGCAGCGGGCATGTGGTCGTACGAGCGTAATCGCCGGATCGGCGTGAATTGACAGGCGCCCTTTCTCGAAATATCGCACCAAAATTGGGAGTGGACAATGCGTGTCAATCTAAAAGCCAATGGGCTCATTGACGATGGTAGGGCCGCGGTCCTCGTCGAAGCAAAAGGTCTTCACTACACTGGGGTTCTTGGTCGGGCAAGTCGCCAAGCAGATGGTCGCATCAACCAATGACGGTGTTATCATGAATGTCAGCTAAAGTGTCCGCCAACGTGGTAGTGAGAGGGCGTGCAGCCTACTGTTCCTTCACTTGCGAGAATATCGGAAATTCCAGATAGGATCCAACGCATGACGGCAACAGTTAAGAAGTCCTCACCTCCACTGAGAAGGGGGCATCCGGTGTAAATCGCCACGAACGCTCGGCTCTTTTCGCGCACCCTAGACGGCGATCACCTCCTCGACCTGATCCGACGTCTCACCTCCTGCAGGGCGCACACACCTTCCGTTGTCATCGAGAGACCGCGCAGGAAGTCCCATAGGCCTCTTCGCTCTCGGCGGAGCCTACTCGGGGGCCCACCAGGAGGTTCTTTCCGGCTTTCCGGCGGTCAGGCGGCGAGCATCGGGTCGGCGCTCTCGCTGACGGCGTGCATCTTGAACCTGGGCGCGTCACAGAAGAGGTAGTCGAACGACACGCCCGAAAGGTCTCGTTCCCGGAACGTTTCGAACTCATTCGGGAGGGCTTGGCAGATGGTCGAAACCTCCAATGCTTCCTCGCGTCACGCCGATCGTGACGCCTGCGGCGCGTCCGGCCTGCGTCGGAGAGCCAGGGCTGGCATGTTTTCGATTATCGACACGTAATCCACGCCAGCGATTTGATGACAAGCGGCGGAAAACTCCATCAACTTCATGCAATGGAGTATTCCTATGGTGCTCTTCTTGGCATTGAATTTATGATGTAATCGATCCTTGTTTTAAAGAAGGAAGAGCTCGAGACCGCCCATCCATCGCATGGGGTCCGATCAGTGAAGTCAAGGCGGATATTGGAAAGCTTGACGCGAGACTCGAGAGATTCTGATTGACGGCGTATCGCAGGGACCTGTGTGTGAAGCCCTCGTCCAACTTCCAAAGACTGAGGGATTCATAGGGCCTCCTGAGATAGGAACTCGGAAATCGCTAGAGGAGGCGCTAGATCATCTTTTAGCACGTTCAATTGCTGAAAAAATGGCAACTGCTCGTCGAGGATAGCTCCATCGGAAAAACGTCCATCAATGCGGCGCCACAGCCAGGGAGGTCAGCCGCGGTTTGCTCGGTGTTTTCTACGCTGCCGCCGAACTGCTGGCGACCATCTTCGAGCGCGCCGCGATCATCACGCCGCGCGAATCGATCGCGCACGACGTCGCGCCCGTACGCGGCAGGGTCTTTCCGCGGCGTCTCGCGCGCGTGCAGGTGCTGACGCTCACCGAGCTATCATCGCCAGGACGCTCGAAATCTTGGGAGCAAATCCAGGATGAACGAGTCGTGCCGTTGGCACGACCCATCCGTGCTTAGCGAAGCATCGCCGCCAAAGCCCGCTCTTGAGGTAGAAATTATGTCCGGTGATCGGGTGATCACTTGCTAAGTAGGAAAGTCCGTCGCGCTCGTAACGCGAAGAGCGAGTTGGTACGGACCGTCGATTTGCTTCTGCAAGCGGACCATGCCCTTTATCCATCGGTCGATATTCTCTGCCTTGTTGCGGATATAATTCCGGACTTCGGCATGCGGTAATATGAGGAAATCTTCGGTTTCGATACCCCGCACAGCCGCGGTCGCTACGTCCTCGGCCGATAGTACTCCATCGCTCGATTGCGGGCCCGCAGGGATGCCATGTAACATCGGCGTGTTCACGCCTTGTGGACACAGAATAGAAACCCTGACCCCATCGTCCCAATGGGTGATCGCTAAATTCTCAGCGAACCCAACGGCGGCGTGTTTCGTGGTCGAATAGACCGCGCTTCCGATCTGCGAGAGCAGGCCGGCGGCCGATATGGTGTTGAGAAAATAGCCGCTTCTACGCGCTCGCATTCCTGGAAGCAGCAGGCGAGCGGCATAAACATGCGCCATCACATTGACTGACCAGGCACGCTGCCAGACCTCATCTGGAACTGCGGCCGCGTTGACGAAACGCGATTGGAAGCCGGCGGCGATACCTGCATTGGAACAGAATAGGTCGATAGGGCCGGAGCGCATCTCGGCCGTTTCGATCAGACGCCGGATATCGTCCTCACGACTGACGTCGCAGATCTGGGCTGCACCACCGACTGCGGCTGCAACATCGGTCGCGCGGGCCTCGTCGATGTCGGCCACCACGATCGCCCGCGCCCCCTCACGGCTCAACGCCTCGCACAGCGCCTTGCCGATACCGCTCGCCCCGCCAGTGACAACTACATGCTTGCCGCGGACCTGCATCAGAAGACCTCGAAAAGGCCGGCGGCGCCCATGCCACCGCCGACGCACATTGTGACGACGCCGTATTTCGCTCGGCGCCGGCCTCCCTCGAAGAGTATATGGCCGGTCATGCGGGCGCCCGACATTCCATACTGATGGCCGATCGCGATGGCGCCGCCATTTACGTTGAGACGCTCGTCCGGAATACCGAGGCGGTCACGACAATAAATGACTTGGCAGGCGAAGGCCTCGTTGAGTTCCCACAAATCGATGTCGTCAACCTTGAGGCCATGTTGCCGCAACAGCTTCGGGACGGCAAAAACCGGCCCGATGCCCATTTCGTCTGGTTCACATCCGGCGACCTGCATGCCCCGATAGGCCCCGAGGGGCTGCAGACCCCGTCGTCCCGCCTCTTTCGCTTCCATGAGTACCAAGGCCGCGGCTCCATCGGACAACTGACTGGCGTTACCAGCTGTTATGTACTCGCCTTTCGTGAGATGGAGTCCCCCCTTGAACGCTGGCTTGAGCCCTTGCAAATCTTCTAGCCGCGTCTGCGGCCTACTTCCTTCGTCACCGGCGAGTGTGACCTCCTTCTCCCGAGTCTGGCCACTTTCCTGGTCTGCTATCAGCATGGTCGTAGAGATCGGTTCGATCTCCTGTTGCAACAGGCCAGCCCGCTGAGCTCTCGCGGTACGTTGCTGCGAGCGCAGACCGAATTCATCCTGCTGGGCCCGGTCGACGCCGTACCGTCGCGACACCATTTCGGCGGTTTCCAGCATGCTCATGTAAATGGTCGGCACTTTCTCGGCCAAACCAGGATCATGCGCGCGCCAGTTATTGGCGTGTTCGTTCTGGACCAGCGAGATCGATTCCAGGCCGCCTGCCGCAACCACCGACATTCCATCGGCGATCACCTGCTTGGCTCCCGTAGCGATTGCCATCAGGCCAGAGGCACATTGTCGGTCGATGCTCATCCCGGCGACGCTCACGGGCAAACCGGCGCGCAGAGCGGATTGCCGAGCGATGTTCGCGCCAGTAGTGCCTTGCTGCGTCGCTGCGCCCATTATTACGTCGTCGACTTCTACCGGTTCGACGCCAGCACGCGTCACAGCCGCTGCTATGGCATGTCCGCCCAATACCTGTGCTTGGGTATTGTTGAAGCTGCCGCGGTAGGCCTTACCAATCGGAGTCCGGGCAGCAGATACGATGACGGCCTCACGCATCATCCATGTCCTCATTTGCAAGTTTAAGAGAGTGTCCTTCATTGGAGTCGAAAGCGTCGTTGGGCAACTCGTCGAGCATAGCCGTGCTGCGACGAATATGTTTCCGCGCAGCGGCTTCCGCCGCTTTTTCATCGCCTTCCAGAATCGCTTCGCCTATGCGACGGTAGTCGTCGAAACGCTGTTCGGACGAAATGCGCAGCTGAGTTCGCACCAAATGAACTTGGGTACTGGGCAGCAAGCGCAGCAGCTCGGCGTTATCTCCGATCCGCGTAATGATGCGATAGAAGCGGTCGCGCGCCCGAACCATCTCGTAGCATTCGTTCTCGTGGGCGAAGGCGATCAGTTCCCGGTAGGCATCATTGAAACGGCGGCGCCGGCCCGGCTTTCTGATGTTACTGGCCGCCAAGCGTGCTGCCAATCCGATCATCAACTCGAGTATGAGCAGGATGTCGCGCGCTTCCCTGCGCGAGAGCCGCCGGATCTGCGCGCCGCGGAAGGGGTGGGCGGCGGCCACTCCCTCCGCCGAAAGGCGCTTTATTGCCTCCCGTACGGTGCTTCGGCCGACGCCATAGCGGCGCATCAGATCCGGCTCGACGAGACGTTGGCCTGGAGCGTAACGTCCATCGTAAAGCCCTGCTACCACATCCGAAACGATGCGGTCGGAGGCGCTACGAGGAATTTCACCCTCAGGCGGCGCGCGCTTGAGTTTAGTCGAGCGGCTCAATTGCGCCATCCTTTACGGCCGCGCCCGCCGATATAGCCCGCCTGAACGCGTTGTTTGAGGAGCGGCCTTGGTCGGAAGCGCTCCCCGTACGCGTCGAACATGATTTGCTGTGCCTGCAGACAAAGACTGGAGCTCGTCGCGTCCATCAATTCGAATGGACCCATCGGGTGTCCCAGGCCAAGACGGCAAGCCAAATCGATATCTTCCGACGTTGCGACGCCTTCCTCGACCAGTCGCACAGCTTCGATCATCAGAACGTGAAGAAGCCTATTTACGGCAAACCCCGTGACATCCTTGATACGGATTGGCGTCTTACCGATGCTGCTGCAGATCCGCATCGTCTCGTCTATCGTCGACTCGACAGTTTCGATAGCCGGAATAACCTCCACTAGCTTCATCCGCGAAACCGGCGAGAAGTAATGCGTACCGATGAAACGAGGACGCCGCTCCGGGGAGACGAACGACGCAAGCACGCTAATCGGGATGGTTGAAGTGTTCGTGGCAAAGATGCAGTCCGGTTTGCAAATCTGGTCAAGAGTCTTCAATACTTCGGACTTCACGTCTTGCTGTTCGAATACAGCCTCAACGAGTACGTCGCGGTCTTTGAATGTGTCGAAGTCGACTGCTGTTCGGATGGCGCCGAGAACTTCGGCCTTTCGATCGGCTGTGTAGAACGACCGGGCGGTGCCCCTGTCGTACAGCTCGTTCAATCGCCGAATAGCGAGAGATAGAGCTTCCCCTGACTTGTCGCAGAGGACCACGTCATGACCGGCAAGTGCATGTACGAGCGCGATCTCCGTACCCATTAGACCGGCCCCAACCACACCGATTCTATCTTTCCCTGCCGTCATAGCGTCTTCTCCCCAGTTACATTCAGTGCTCGAGGTTCATAGCCATCTGACAAGCCAACTGGGCAAGCGGTGCGCTCTTTACCGCCAACCTTCGACGCATCCGCACTCGCAGCGGTGCCATCCACAGCTCGTTTGGCGATGCCCTGCAGAATGGACGCAATCCGAAATAGGCCGACGAATGTAGAGCCCAATCCGGCGCCGCTTGCACCAGGAAGACGCGACCCGGCACGAAATCAATGACGTAGAACATGCTGCCGATGACTGTGAGGTCGGTGCAGAGCGCGTGAACGCAAGGTACGGGAATGTCAGCTTTACCCAAGGCACCCAGCACGCGGAGTTCGCGATCGACGGCATGAGCGGTCGGCCGAACGTTACATTGTTCCGCAGCACGTAATCTCCGGGGATCGCTTTAAGGCGATAAGTCGGGCTGGATTCGCCGCCGGCAAACCGTTCGACGATCAGAGGACTGCGGATTCCTGTCACCTCCTCGCGAAGCCACGCGGTCGAACGTTCGAGCGGTAGGAGGGTCTTCTGTCTTGAGGAAAATGGCTGGCTCGTTCATTTCTTTTCAGAAGATTCTTTCGGAGTTAGCTGGCGGAGCATACGCCTCGGGGTAGGTCTGTCAATATCGTCAGACGATATTGCGCGCCGATTTGAGGTAGGTTCGAACCGTCGAGGCTTAAGGCATGAGGGATGACCAATGTTCGAAAAGTCGCAGCGGGTTGAGCAGCTTGAGACCGAGCTCCAAGCGTTTATGGCCAAACACGTCTATCCGAACGAAGCTCGCTTCTATCGTGAATCGGAGGATCTGGGGCCCTGGAAGGTGCAGCCGATGTTGGAGGAATCGAAGGTCCTGGCCAAAAAAGAAGGGCTCTGGAACCTCTTTCTGACGGATTCTCCGCTCGGGCCCGGGCTGTCCAACCTCGAATATGCGCCGCTATGCGAGATGATGGGGCGTTCCCATCTTGCTCCAGAGGTGTTCAATCGCTCCGCCCCAGATACTGGCAACATGCAGGTTCTGGTCCGTTACGGTAGCGAGGCGCAGAAAAGGCAGTGGCTGAATCCTCCCTTGGCGGGAGAAATCCGCTCGTCCTTTGCAATGACCGAGCCTGATATCGCGTCCAGCGATGCCACCAACATCGAGAGTAGTATCCGGCGGGAAGGCGACCAGTACGTAATCAATGGTCACAAGTGGTACACCACCGGGCGACAGATCCGCGGTGCAAGATCATCATCTTCATGGGCAAGATGGCGCCAGATGATCCTGACCGCTATCGGCAGCAATCAATGATACTGGTCCCGAAGGATACGCCTGGGATCGAAGTGGTTCGTTCGATTCCGGTCTTCGGCTTTTACGGGGTTCCCGATCGTGCTTCGGAGGTGATTTTTCGAGATGTTCGCGTCTCGGCGGAAAACATCCTGCTGGGCGAGGGGCGCGGCTTCGAAATTGCCCAGGGCCGCCTTGGCCCTGGGCGCATCCATCATTGCATGCATCTGATCGGATTGGCTGAAAGAAGCCTTGAGAAGATGTGCGTGCGCAGTCAGCAGCGGCGGCCATTTGGCAAAGCCTTGGCTGCGCAGTCCGTAACGCGCGAGCGCATCGCCGAGGCGCGCATTATGATCGAGCAGGCCCGTCTGTTGACGCTGAAAGCGGCATTCATGATGGATACGGTCGGCAATAAGGTCGCAAGAGCCGAGGTTGCGATGATCAAGGTCGCTGTACCCAAGGTGGCCGCAGCAGTGATCGACTGGGCCATACAAGCGTTCGGCGGCGGCGGCACGAGCAACGATTTCGGATTGGCCGCGGGCTACGCGACCGCGCGACTTCTGCGACTAGCGGACGGGCCCGACGAAGTGCACCGCGATCAGATCGCTCGAATCGAGTTGCGCAAATCCATCGATTTGCTGCCGGTGCAGTGGGGGGGCGGCGATCAGCGATCGGGCATTGCCGAAATCTCGTGATTGTCGCCGGTGCGCAATTTGACGCCAAAATAACATGGCTGCATCAACGAAGTGAGGAGGCCGCGTCGTTTTCGATTCCTCAAGCGGATTCGCTTGGCTCACATTGGAAAACCCGCACGCATGAATACGATTCTCGCTTGTCGTATGGCGGCATATCGCGGGCGCGGTACGACGCTGAGAGCAGGAACCGAGCTTCAGAACTATAGTCGTGAGGAGCCGCGACAAGGCCTTCGCCTGACGAGTAGAGAAGCCGAACGCCGAACTTATTGCGACGGCCCCTCCACCAGGCGTTTTCAGCTTGAATAAAGGCTGGCTCCTGGGCTGGATTGCCACAGACCGCGTTCTCGACCCAACCACCTGCCACGGCACCGGCAAGTAATGGCCGCAGCGGTTATGTTCCTGTGGTGATGTCCAGCTTGTTACTATTGCTGATGTTACTTCGGCAGCTGCCGCCCAAGTCAAAGATTGTTGAACTACGATACGAACTGTTGCGGTCAGTATGTAATCGGGATCAATGATCCGAGCGATCGGGCGAGGGTGGTGGTCGCGGCACCGAAGGCGGCAGGTACTGGCACAACGAATTGAAGGTGCCGCTCCAGCAGTAGAAGGCAGTACGAGGCCGTGCTCGGCATTCTGGGTGTCGACTGATTTCGTTGTCCGAGTTTGCCTTGGCCCTTCGAGCGGAAGGAAATCCTTCGGCTTCTCTCCTCATCTAGGTGCGTCCTCCGCGGCGAAGGTCACCCACGCGTATTAGTAGCTACCTATGCAGGGAGCTATCAGCAGCGCGGGGATCAGCTATGTTCGCTCGCGAAGGTGAAGATGTTCAAATGAAACACTCGAGTTTCACCGCAGACACGCCCATCACCGATCCGATCAACTTGCTGGATCAACGGATGAGGTGCCCGATCTCCGTTGGGCGCGCTGGGATGCGTAGTGTGATGGTAGTTTCTGGGGTTTGGCCGTCGCGGTGGCTGTTCCGACAATCAGGAGAGCGAAATTCGAGCGCGGTGCGCGAGCGAGGGCCCTATAGTCTAGCTCCTTTGTCAGCATTGTATTGAAGGGGCACGGCTATTACGAATAGCCCGACGCTCAATTGCCGCCCCCGTACTCGTGAGCATAAGAAGAAACGGTCGATGGTCAGCATCAAGAAGGTACACACGATGGTCGAGAAAGTCATTGATCGGAGCAACGCTATCTATGTCAAAACTGTGCCGCGAAAAAATCGCGGCGTATTTGCAAACATTCCATTTAAGGTTGGCGAGGTGATTGAGCGCGCTCCAACCTGGGGATTTGATGATAATCAAGGCAAACTGTTAGATCGTACGGGAATTTTTGAATACTACTTCGTGCGGAACGATCGACATCTCACGGGGGGCTCTCTGGCAGGCTACGTCGTTTTCGGATGGATCTCGATCGCGAACCACTCTTTGATCCCGAATGCACAAATAATGTGGACTGATGGCGCGTCCGGCGCCTGGGCGAGCATTGTAGCAATAAAGGACATACAGGTGGATGATGAAATAACACACCGTTACACGAATATTTCCGCTTATCCTGATAGGAGCAACTTCATTGACTAAGCGCAAAGATCGTCGGTCAAGTGTCGACGACGAGGACGTAGAATGCGCGGCGATAGAGAGATCTCTCGCCGTCAGGAGTCGAATGTCCGCTTCATGCCGCGGTTTTCCAGAATCATTACTTAGCTTGACGCAAGGCTCGCGACAGCGGACGAACGACAGGTTCTGACCGCCGGCGCTCTGCGGCATTGCCAACCTCAATATTGGGGCATCCGGTGCTGAAGGCTTGGCTACATTTGGCGGCGAGAAGGAAACCGGCGGGCGCATATCCGGATCGATACATGGAAGCCTATATGCGGCGCGCGACGAACACGATCAACTACGATTGGACGCCGCCGCTCGTCCAAGCCGTCAAGTTCGACGTTGCGTGAGCGAGGATCGGTGGTGAGCACTCCCCAACCATCTCTGGCTCCGCCGGCGACTGCCTGGTGCCGATCGGCATCTCGAAGCTCCATGGTCGGTACGGTTTGCCGGCGATGCCATCGTATGAATGGGCGATGCGTGCATCCAATGATCGAGTGCCCCGCCAATCCACGTCACCAACTTACATGTGTCGAACGAATACGACTGGCTGTAAGAGCTGCTATGACCGGGAGAACCTGCGAGATCGTTCATGTCGACATCGAAGAAACTCAGCGCTTCGATCATTTGGCCCGTCGAAAACCAAGCGTCGCTCATGCTGCCTGTCGGATTTGCGACATGTGTCGCGGCCGAGACAGAGAGTCGCCTGAGCAAACAATCTCAACTAATTGAGTTGTAGCGTTGGCACGAAGCTTCAAGAGGGGATGTCATCCAACATCGTACGTTCAGCGATTCACCGTGATGGCTTATAGGAGTCTTGCAACTCAATTCCGTGTATCCACTGCGTGTCCCGAATTCATGGGAGAGGAGGATTCTCGGCGAACATAGATCTGTTGTTCCCGGAAAGATGGCACCTTGATTTCAATGAACAAGATGGCCGGAGCAAAAAACGGTGGCCGCTTCGCAGTGGCACGGACTGAGAAGACGGGCGAACAGCCATTATCTCGCCGTCGAGCATTTTGGGAAACTGCGAAGATTGCTGCCCAATGGTGCTGACGCAGGTTGGGCAGATTGCAATGATGACGACCGGCGTTTGTCGGCCGACTTGGAGCTGAGGCGCTCGCCGCGGCGGCGCTGGCCACAAGGGTCTATCTCGTTATCTTCACCTCCGGCGCGGGACTCCTGGCAGCGATCGTACCATTGGCGGCGCAAGCGTTCGGCGCACACAACCTAGGCGTAGTGCGGCGCTCCCTGCGTATGGGTCTCTGGATGGGGATATTGCTATCACTCCCGATTGTGGCATTTGCGCTGCGGGGAGAGAACGTACTACTCTTTCTTGGCCAAGTGCCGGACGCGACGAGTCTCGCCCAGCAATATCTGTTTCTACTGGTCTGGAGCGTGGCGCCCGCGCTGTGTTTTGAGGCGATCCTTAATTTCACGAGCGCGCTCAATCGGCCAGAGCGGGCTTTGTGGATCATGGTCATGTCGTTCCCGTCAACGCTCTGCAGTTTGTTTGCTGATCTATGGGGAGTTCGGCCTGCCTCCGCTCGAGCTGTTCGGAGCGGGTTTGGCGACGGCGATCGTGAACTGTGGGACGCTCTTGGTCGGCTTGTGGTGCGCCACAATGTGCCGCCCCTTCCGTGACTACCACGTGCTTGGCACGTATCTGGCGCTTCGAGTGAACCTCAGTGCGGCAGCTGATAGTAATCGGGACGCCAATCTCATTGGCCTCGGTGATCGGATATGCGTCATCCTCCGCGACAGCGCTGCTGGTCGGCCAGATCAGCACCAGCGCACTTGCTGCACATCAGATCGTCCTCCAGGTCGGCACGACCTTCTCATGATCTCTTTCGGCATCAGCACAACGGCCGCCGCGCGCGTCAGCAACGAGGGCCGCAATGCGGTTCCGGCATTAAGCGGGCAGGTCAGGTCGCGATGATGACGCTTACGGTTATCGCCACGCGCGTGGAGGTCGCCGAGCCGTTTTTGGGCAAATCGCCCGGTGCTGCCGACGCGACGATCAGACCAGCTGAAGAGCTCCTTTTGGTTGGCGCGAGCTGCTTTATCTCTGATACCGTCAAGACCATCGCGGCAGGCAGCCTGCCGGGACTTAAGGACAAGCTCGTGCCACTTCTGTTCGCTGGCGTCTCCTATTGGGTGGCTGGCTTTTCCGTTAGCTACGCTGGGTTTGAAGATCGGACTTGGAGCCATTGGCATCTGGATTGGCTTGTCGATCGCGACGACGGCCTATGCGGGGCTCCTCGTGCTGCGTTTCCAGCTGCTCGCAAACGGCTTGCTCTTCAAAGCGGATACTTGACCACCTAAAGGGGAGATGATGGCTGCCGATCCGGGCCGCGCTCCCTTCCTTGCTGAGCGCGTCCGCGACGGATCACGAAACCGCGCCCGCACCGCCGCAAACGAAGGGCGCTGAGCTACGTGGGCAAGCTCGCTTCGCAAAATGTCCTCAGCGCGTCGCAATCGGAGGCTTCCTTCACGCATACGCGCTTCAGCGTGGCGCAGAGTCGCGCTCCGCAGGTGATGTCGATGCAACGGGCAATCAGCTTGCCGGGCATGACGATAGCGCTCCGACCGCGGTCTGGCTACTTTTCGTCGAGCCTGAACGGTTCCTCCTTATCAGATGGCACGGTCTCTTCCGCCATCGCCAGCATCATCGCGACCATCACGTAATTGCCGGCGACCGCGGTGAGATCGACGATCTGCTGATCGTTCAAGATCTTCTTAGCCCGCGCGTAGGTTTCATCTGTCACCTTCCTGGCCGTGGTGAGCTCGGTGACGAAATCGTACACGGCCGCTTCATCGTCGGCCATCATCGATGGCCGGTTGCCGGCCTTCAGCTCGGCTATGACCCTATTAGACAAGCCGGCCCTTTCCGCGAGCGGGGCATGCGTGAACCATTCAACCTGCGAGCGCCACTGCCGGCCGATAATCAGGATCGCGAACTCGTTAAGCCTAGTCGGTACCGAGGTCTGCCAGCGCAAATAATAGAACAAGTCGTACAGCCTTTGGCCGAGCACGGGGCTGCGGATCATCGCATTGTAGGGCCCGCCAAGGCCGACACTCGACACCTTCATGATCTGATTCGCCAGCGGCTTCTGCTGTTCGTTGAGCTGATTCATCGTGACCTGCGGAAAGCGCGGCTCCTTGCTGAAGGCTAGTACGGGAAACATCGTGGCGGCGAGCCAGGCACAGGCTGGGCCGAGTGTGAGCGACGACAGGCAGACCGACGCAACATGCATGGGGTGCTCCGGTTTCGTTTCTATCGGAGGAATACCAGTCGAGCCGCGAGTCACCCACCAGCTGTGCGAGCGCAGGTCAGCTCGTCAAATTGCGACGATCGGCTAGACATTGCAGTCACCATCATCGCGCGTACGTTTATGAACCCTAGGGTGACATGCGCGGTCATCAAATCAAGTACTAGAGTTGGTAGTTTGTAGGGCGCTAAAATTGTGGGAATAGTTGCCGCGCGTCAGACCTGAGTGGAGCGTATGGAGCAGACTGTGCCCGTAGAAAAAGTAACGAAACTCTCGTCAGCGACGAAAAAGGAGAGGGAGGATGAGTGGCTCTGTAATTCACTTCGCGCTCGCACTCTAAGCACAATCCGACATGCCGGGGGTGGACACATTGGTTCCTGCCTTTCGCTAATCGAAATCCTTTACTGCTTGTTCTTTCGGTTTCTGCGTGTCGATCCGCTGAAGCCAGACGACCCTAACAGAGACCGCTTCATTCTAAGCTCTTGCCAAGGTGCAGTGGCGCTCTTTGGAGTAATGGAGAATCGCGGGTTCTTGCCGCCATTTTCGCTGGAGCGATTTCTCGTACGTGGTTCTGAACTTACAATGTTTCCAACGATCGGAATATCCGGAGTTGAGATGACGGGCGGATCTCTTGGACACGGGATCGCGTTCGGAATCGGAGCAGCACTGTACGCAAAGTGGTTTGGTCAATCCTACTTGACCGTCGTCGTTATTGGCGACGGGGAAATGAACGAAGGATCCATCTGGGAAGCAGCCTTAGCTGGCGCTCATCTCAAGTTGAGCAATTTACTGGTCATCGTAAACCGAAATCGACTTCAGATCGACGGCCCAACAGAATCAATAATGGCTCTTGAGCCTGTGGCTGCAAAATGGAAATCGTTTGGTTGGGATGTGCAAGAGGTAGATGGGCATGCGATATCGGAGATCGTACACGCGCTCAACGTCGCCAGATTAAACGCTGAAACATCCGCATCGCCGCAAGTCCTGATTGCGCATACGATCAAGGGGCGCGGTATCTCCTTTATGGAGAATTCACTGGACTGGCACTACCGAGTTCCCTCCGAGGCGGAGTACAGCGGCGCTCTCAAAGAGCTGGAGGCGTTCCGGTTCACTGGCGGTCCATAACAGGCTTGACCCGCTGCAGATAAGCCGAATTGAGAGGCGTTGAATGTCGAGAGTTGCCGGGCCTTGTTTCGGGATGAGTCCAGGGATGCGTTGTATCCTGGGCCGAGATCACGTGGCTGGCGCTTCGCATTGGAACGGCGCGTTGGATTAGCGTAGCCGCAACTTGCCGCTCTCTCAGACGAGTTGCCCGTGCGTGGTACGACAAACGACTTGATATTGCGGCAATCCGATCGGGCGTGAAGCTATCGAAGTGCGTGTCAGCACTAACCAACTCGGCAAATGCGGTGTTGGTGTTATCGGTCCCTACCCGCATAGAGACTCATATGCGTCGCGTGGCTCGTTCTGCGCAAGGCTGTACCAATATTCGTCTTAGGGCTCGGCTTGCCAGAGATGTGGTAGGTCTTACCGCACGTTAGACTTCAAGCGGAGTCAGTTACCTGCACCATCAACCGCCGTGTTGGGTGGGGATCGGTTAGGTCGTGTCAACTTCAGTAGGGAGCAGCGCATACCGTGTCGAGCCAATCTCTTGATCTTCGTTCCGCGTTCACAGCCGCGCTCGTAAGAAAAGCGAAGGCCGGGAATGCCTTCACCCTCATTTCCGTCGATTCAAGAAAGTCATCGCAAGTGGGGCAGATAGAAACGGACTATCCGGCTTATTTTCTTGACCTGGGGGTGATGGAGCAGTGTGCGGCTGGTGTGGCTGCCGGACTGGCTAGTTGCGGGCACAAAGTGCTTGTTGTGGGCATAGCATCATTCATCACGATGAGGGCATACGAGCAGATCCGCACGGTCTTGGCACATGGAAATTACGACGTCAAAGTCGTAGGCCTGTGGTCTGGTCTCTACCATACTTTTCAGGGGCATACCCATGTTCCCCACGAAGATATTTCGATTATGCGCACGTTAGATAACGTGTCTATTTACTGCCCGAGCAGCTACGTGGACATGAACAATATCGTTGATCGTCTATTTGTGGAGCGTGGATTTTCTTATGTGCGTTTGGAGAGCCCCTTTTTGTCGGCAGCCATGAGAGAACATGGCAGAGAGAACGTCGACCTAGACCGGCTGCAGATACTTAGGCGAGGACGCCTAGTTACAATTGTGAGCACCGGCCGTAGTCTTTTCGCCGCTATCGACGCCGCTGATCTGCTGAACGACATAGGCATCAGCTGCAACGTTCTAAATGCAATTCGCCCGTGGCCGTTTGACGAAACAACCCTTCTCACAGCGCTCGAGACAACAGAAATACTCGTTACCGTCGAAGAGCACGGAAGAGTTGGTGGACTAGCCAGCATCGTTTCTGAAATGCTGGTTCAACGTGGCATCCAGAACGTCAGACACTTGCCGTTCACGGGTTCCTCGAAGTATCCGAGCAACCTTTCCTACGAGGATGCCCTTGATAGCTTTGGATTAACTGGCGTTAAAATATCGAATGCCGTTGCTCGATTGGTCGCTGGACTTGATCCGCAAGCTTGCTAGCGCTTCTTTTCTTCCCGTCACCAGTCACGACTATGATGTAACCATCCCACGTTGCTGTTCGGGGCGATGAAGGATACCACGTCCAGGCCTGCCGGGCCAAAAAGTGACAAAATGAGCTTGCTGTGGCGCGCGACCATTAGTCTCTGAGCAATCGCGAGCGAGGCGCCGAAGCACATGGCCGCATTGTATGCGGTCGAGAAAGATCCGCGGCCACAGCCCGGCGCCGTCTCGCGCGTCAGCAGAAAAGCCTGCCCGCTGGCCAATGCCTTGGAGGCTTGGCTACGCGCCAAGCTGGCTGTCGTCAGCCAAAAGATCAAGCTCGTCGCCCTATCTGATACGCTCTCTCAGCGCTAGCAAGGCTAACGCACTTCTCCAAAGCTTCCTGCTGCGACATGGGCAAATCTATGCCGGCAAGAAGGGCTGGACCTTAGCTCGTCGTCGCTGGCTCACCACGGTGCGCTTCGATCACCCGGCGAGCCAAATCGTTCTGCAGGACTACATTCATGCCGTGACCGACGCTGAGGCCGTGTGGACTGCTTGACCAAGCGGATCGAAGAGCTGGCGCCACAATGGTCGATCACGCCATTCGTTGAGGCCGTGCAGGCCATGCGCGGCGTCGCCTTCATCGCTGCCGCGACTGTGGTTGCTGAGGTCGGCGACTTCTCTCGCTTCGACAATCCCCGCCAGTTGATCGCCTTTCTCGGCCTCGTGCCGTCGGAGCATTCGAGCGACGCCACCATCCGACGCGGCGGTATCACCAAGGCCGGCAACGCTCTGGCGGGCGTGCTCTGATCGAGGGGCATGGACCTATCGCATGCAAGTTCGCGTCAGTCGCAAGCTCCATCACCGTAACGAGGGCCTGCCTCAACATATCGCCTCAAGGCCCCAAGTCAGGCTGTACGCCCGCTCCCGCTTGTCGGCCGACAAACCCAAGGTGATCGTCACCACCGCCACTGCACGCGAGATGGTCGGCTTCCTGTGGGCGATCACTCATCAAGTACAACTCGGGCCGGCCGCCTGAAGAGCGCTGCTCGACCATATCGGTGCCCAAGGCAGGAGGCGGGGCGCGGTGGGAATCCTCGTGGCCTGTTATGAGTCGGCATTGCCGATGCTCGCCCCTAGACCGAGGCAGCCCCAAAACGAAACCACGGTCGTGCGGTAGCCAACCCGCGCGTCTTTGGTCCTGCCTCCTACCGTGGGCACCTTCGAAGTCCAGCGTCCGGGCGCTCAGCCGGAAGCGGCTCCGCTTGATCTATATGGAATTGGAAGCACGGGTTCGCACCGACCATCCGTAGCCGGTAATGTGGCACCTGTCGAATACAGCGCTGGGCGATCTTTCCGGGGAGTTCGGCGAGCTCTATACGAACTTCGATCGCCCCTTGATCGCGCCGCAGAAGTTGCATCAGGCGACGCTGCCACAGGCATTCCATGGGTTCGTGCGGAGCGGCATCTGACGGAACGGATGGAGTTTAATCTTCCGTTCCCGCCGGTTCGTTGGGACTGGGGTTGGGCGATGTGGTTGGCGCTACTCGATCTCCTCGAAGAACCGGGACCCGTTGCTTGAGATTGCGGCCAAGTTCTTCAACGCGCTTTTGGCGCAAACGCACGTGACGTGTCTGCTCTTGAGCGATCACTTCTCCGTGGACGGTACACTGATTGAAGCCTTAAGAGCTTCCCGAGGACGGATGGCGGCGAAGGACCAGGACGGTCCGGGACGCGATGCTGAGCGCAGCCACGCAAGGAAAAGCGATTCAACCAGACCCATGCGAGCCGACCAATCCTGAAGCGGGGCTGTACAGGAAGGTGACGGCCGGCCAACCTGAGCAATATAGGCCATGCGCTGATGGAGTCCGCAATGGTTTGGGAGTTTTAGGCGGAGTGAGCCGAGCGACGGGCGCCGCCGAACGGGAGAGGCGCTTGGCATCATCGATAAGCGCGGGCATCGCGATCGACAAGCGGCGCAAGATGGCGGTCGGACCACAAGTCATTCCGGCTGTAACATCAGCCAGCGTTGCCGCAAACGCAAGATGGAACAGGAGTTTCGCCGGTTTGGCTAAAGTAAAAACTACGAGAGTAGCGAACGACGACTTGGCGAATCTCGAGCCCGAGCATCCGATGCGAAAATGACAGCGGCGAACTCAAGTGTATGTTGTGAAAGCGCTGAATACTTGGATCAAGATGATGCCCGTTTGGGGATCGAGGTCTCGGAGCGTCCATGCGAGGTGACATCATTGGCCTCCTTCGTAGCCCTTGCCGAAGGAGCGTTCGTCGTCAGTGAGCGGAACATGCCTAGCTTCAACGAAGCTGGCAGTGTTTCTGTATAGACTTGCGGCGTCGGTCTGACAACGTTTCCGACTAATAGTCCCGTTCCATCCCGCTGATGCCGATTTCGCGACGACTGCCGGACTCAGCGAGCGGCTCAGGATCGCAGGGGCATCGGCAGCAAGCCCGGTGCTTCCGCTCTGTCCTTGACCGCGATGTTAACCCACTAGGAGAGGTAGGTGCTCGGGCAATTCAAATATGTCAACACAGCTAGGCCACTACGCCGGTTCCGAGCTAGCAAGAGGCCAAGAGGCACGGACCTTGATGTGCGTTAGAAACGTGAGTTCCGAAGGAGGAAGACATTATGCCCCAGACATTTCGAGAAGCGCGCTGGTATCGCTCGATACTCTTCGTTCCCGGACACAAACTCGACTGGATGTTAAAGGCGCCCAAGTATGGCGCGGATGCCCTGATGTTCGATCTCGAAGACACGGTCGAGGTTACTCAGAAATCTGGAGCTCGCAACGCGGTCGCAGCAGCTATCAAGGAGCTAAGCACCGGCTCCTTCGGACGCTTCGTGAGACTCAATGGGTGGCGAACAGGCTGTCTGTTAGACGACGTTAGTGCGGTTGCAATCGATGGCCTCGACGGAGTAGCCCTGCCTAAGGTTGAAGATCCGGAAGAGATTGCCGCTCTGGATCTTGTGCTTGAAGAGTTGGAGAGGTCGCGGGGGCTGCCGCTCGGCGGGATCGAGATCTGTCCGCACGCCGAATCTGCAATCGGGAGGCACAGGTTCTACGATATCTGTATGGCATCGCAGCGAGTCAAACGGGGCGGCTGTTCTGGTGGCCCAACCGCAGGTGGAGACACGGCTCGCTCCTTGGGCCTCCAGCTCGATGACCTTGCCGATGACGGCATCTGCTTTGGAGCGTATTCCGTGCTGCAGGCTCGCGCTGCCGGGATTGTACAGGTTGAAGGAGCCATGACAGGACGACTGGATGATCTCGAGCTGGTGCGGCAAATCGGCGAAAGATCGAAGCGCATGGGCGCATCGTTTGCGTCTGCAGTCCATCCCAGCCATATCCCCGTCATCAACGAGATCTACTCGCCATCGACGGATGAGATCAAAGAGGCGCGTGACATCGTTTCCGTCGTAGCGGAGGCCACTGCTCGCGGCGAGGCCGCGGTTCGATACAAGTCAATGTTGCTGGACTATGCGAGCGTTCGAACTGCCATGGGTGTCATTAAGAAAGCACAGGCAGCCGGCATTGATGTTGGCAGCGTTCCAAAATTTGAGCTGCCACCACTTTGAAAAGGCCGAGCGATGCCAGACGGCTTGGACCTGACGAATGCCATCGCGACAGCAGAAGGCGTCGTCAATTAGGAGATAGTTGGGTTGGCTTAGCTCATTCATTCGAGCCACGTCCAGCTCCTTGCTACCCGCCGCCGGGCGACGACGATTCGCCACTTGCAGATAATAGTGGGATTCCGGACGACTTCGCTATCGGAGACAATCTTGCTTCATGGATCAACCCAGCCCTCGCAACAAGCCATTAAAGCGACTCTCTTGCTCAATCGATCCTGCGACTTGCTCGAAACGAAGAACCCGAGGTGGCTGAGCAGTTGAAGTTGAGTGTCGCCCATCGATCTAACGCCTTTGAAGAACGCGGACAGCATGATATGATCATTACGCAGAGGGCGCCGGACAGGACGACGCCCTTTCGCCGTTGCGCCAAATCAAGTACAAGCAGTTCTGGTCGAGAGATTGAGCGCACTAGGACCGCGAGCCGCGATGCACACACCCGGCCTCCGTTGCGCTGGGCGCGCATTAGCGTGACCGATGCCGGAAGAATAGCTGCCTGTTTGGGCATCGGTCGCACCAGCTTAGAATGCGGGTGCCCGTGCCGAGCGGGGACGGTACCCTGCAGCTGCTACCTCACCACTGACTATGTGCTGGAGACAACCGACAACGGTACGCATCCGACGGGCGCCGCCTTGCGTGACGGGTGGTGATTGACGAAGCGTGACCTTGTGTATGGTCCGGCCGTGCGTAGCGAGAAGATTCTTCGAACTGGCGGCAGCGGTCTTGCATCAATGTATCCGGCCTCTGATTGGAGCGGTTGTTCTCCGGGCCATCATGGATTCAGCGCGCGTGCGTTCTAATCTAGTCTACAGACCTCGAACGGGCCATTAAGATCACCACTATTCGCCTGCGCCGGGAAGACCAATCCCTTCATTTTGTCTTGTCTTCTCGCAGATCTCTGGGCGCCAGCAGGCTGCGGTTGACATACGGAGCCAGGATGAGGCAGATCGGACGTCTGCACCGTCGATCCTCATCAGTTCGAAGGCGCGTCCTTTGGCCAGCACCGCCCAGGTGATGCGCCTCGGCCTCGTTCTTCTGTCCCTTGCTATAGGGGCGGACGTGTTTGGCCGGCATCGACGTGGCATCGTGACCAAGCGATGCGAGTTTGCGGCTCAGGTGATGTGCGCCGACGCATGCTTCCATGCAGATGAGGCGACGCGACATATTGGCGAGCCGCGCTTCCGCCTGGCGACGCGACCACTTTTGCTTCAGCAGGATGGCGCCGCGCGCATCGTGGCCCATGACGTGGAAACGAGTTCTTGCCGATCCATGCGAATCACGGCGATCGCACTATTCGGTGTAGACATGGTGTGGCTCCTTGTCTTTCGCGCCCCTTCCCAGATTCGTTTACTGGCGGGGCAGGTTCAAGGCCGGCGCATCCTTTAATTCATCAGGCGATGCGGGTCACGGTTTTGGGTGGGCTGGAGCAGCGGCATTGGTCGCAGAATGAGAAGGCGCGCACTGTCGAGGAGACGCGGCGCCGGGCGCCAAGGTGACTTGTTGCGCGTCGTAACGGGATAGCCGCGAGCGTTGTTCGCTTGGCGTCGGCAAGCTCGGACGGTCGCATAAGTTGAACCAGTTTTGCACCGGTGCAGATCGCCGCGGAAGCGATCGAGGCGACTCGAAGCTTTTGCCGTCAGACGATGGCCGAGTCCGACCTGTGGCCGCCGGTCGGATTGGATTGATCGAGATTGATCTTAATAGCCGGCGACGCATCCGGGTGAATGCGCATGTCGACCTAAAGGCGCTGGCACGGGTCCTTGAGGTGCTTCAGCACCGATGATTGCGATACCCGGCAATGTGTGTGTGGCTGGCTTCGACCGGCCATACCGATATGCTCTCCGGATTCCCGAGCCCTACGCGTCTGGCGCAGGAGAATCTGAAGCGGGATCCGCACGCTGGCGATCTCTACGTTCTTAGGAGCCCCCGCGGCGACCTGATCAAGATCATCTGGCATGACGGCGAGAGCGCGTGCTGTTCACGAAGCGGTTGGAGGGCGGCCTTTTTGTGACCATCGCTGCCGGAAGGCGTTGTCACGATCGCCGCCGCGCAATCATCCTATCGAATACCGCAGGCAACGTGGCATCCGCAAGCTTCCGGTTAAGCTGTGGCCTATTGACCCACGATGGAGATCGGTCGCGATCTTTAGCGGCGAATACGCCTTGCGGTCCGCTTCACACAGACCTGCTGTTGCGCACGACAGATTCTTGCCCAGCGCGAACAGCTGACGCTGGAAGAGCGAAGTGACTGTCGGTCGGCTGGAAATCGAGCGGCTGAAGCTGATGCTGGCCAAGTCACGGCGGGAACAGTTCGTGCAATCCTCCGAACGCGGCAAGTTGCTGGTCGAGCAACTCGAGCTCGCCATTTAGGATCTTGAAGAGACCCGGGCCGAAACCAAGGCCGAGATCACAGCCCCGGAAGCAGCCAAACAAAAGCGCGCGAAAGCCACGGCCGCCCCGACGCCCTCCGCCGGATAACCTGCCATCGAACATATCGTCGAACCTACGCCTCGCCGCCTCGAGCTGCTCAGGCCCCAGCTGATCGAGCAGCCGCGTCGGGCCGCTCCGAGCGCGCGCCACAACGCTTCCGTTGGAGCTTGTCCATCTCGAATTGGAGATGGCAATCGACCCTTCGGTGCTCGATTGCTTCGTCTGGGCCTTGGCCGCTTGAACCACTGGCTCCGCCGCAGTCTGGCCGCGTGCTCGGCCAGGATCACTGCATGCAAAAGGGTGGCAGCCGGTCGGCGCTGGAGTCCATAATCAATCGCACTAGCCGCTGCGTTCAAAGGACAATCTGTCAAGCCGCGCTCGTCGGGCGCCGGGACGGGAGTGCGCTAATCGATTCCGGACAACGGATAGCTCATCTGCACCTTGCGAGATCGACCCTACACTCGCCGGTGATCGGTACAAAACGACCTCTCGCCAGATTTTTGTAAGCAGGCACGCCCCGAGCCATATGCAAGACCACCGTTAATAGATATCCTTGGCGTCCGCGGAAGCAGAACAAATAGCCGCTCAGCCGATCGCGACGCGGCACACTCTTGCAACGGCAATGAGGCGGAGCCCCTTTGTGCATATCGGTCCGGCCCGTTGTCCGCCCCAAACCCGAACACCCATAGGGACCGAAATCATCGCCGATCTAGCGGTTCGCTGATGCGGCCAAGCGCCGCAACATCGACGTTCGCATAGCCAATGCGCTGCCCGCCGACAAGATCGATCCCAATTCATCGCCCCTTCGAATGCACGTCGCGCTCGGTGGTGAACGCGGCATCGACCAAACCGGCCCATCATCGTCCGCAACCCGCTATGGCAAAGATCGCCTCGGATTTGGTCCGATTCGTCGCCAAGCCCCATCATCAAGTTACCAACAGCGATCGTGAGAGGCCATACCGTGCGGTCGCTGCTATCAGGCGCTGCTCCAACATGCTTTCCACAACAATGCCCGGGACCGACGCCGCCATTAAGCCGGCTCTACTACTTCAGGCCGATCAGCGTATTTCGTATGGCCTCGATACGCACAGTTCTCAGCAAAAGCGTCTCCCGTCGGCGGAGGCTTACCTGCCGAAATGGCAATCGTTGATCGCATCGTCTGATGTCTATGGCCTCACGGAGGACATCGCTCAAACTATCATTAGCCTCGGGATCAAGCACCGGAATGATCAAACGATGTCACGCGAATAATCCCTATGCCACCGGCAGCGTACGCCGGATACGCGCCTCCACGAATGCTCCAAGACACAGATCCAACTGAAATCCTGCGCCACCCATACCGGCATGCAACCTTTACCGACCGATTACCCTACCAGTACCACTAGTTGATCTAGAGAACAGAACCGTGTCTCCTCTCAAATGATGAGGGATCAAACATTACCGCGCCGGCAGCACCTGCATACTCCTGAAGAGATCAGTGGCTGCAAAAACTGGGCATTCTTCGACGGCAGGCTAGGTGATGCGCAAAAGATAATCTAATTCAAACGGAGTAGAGCATGCAACGCGGTGGTGAAATGAAGCTCGGACTTTTTCTCCTTCAGGCTGGATATCACGAAGGTGCGTGGCGCGATCCGAGCGTGCCAGTGAATGGCGGAGTTGATATAGACCATTATGCACATTTAGCGACACTCGCCGAGGCCGCGGCATTTCACTTCATATTTCTTGCCGATAGCCCAAGCGTAATAGAACCAGATCGCGCAACCATAGCTCGTACAAGCCGAAACGATGGGTTCGAGCCTATCACACTAGTGTCGGCGCTTTCATCGAGAACAAAAAGTATCGGCCTTGTCGCAACCGCGACCACCACGTACAATCAACCCTATCATCTTGCCCGTATGTTCGCCTCACTGGATCACCTATCGGGAGGGCGCGCGGCCTGGAACATTGTCACCTCTGGATTTAAGGGCGAAGCGGCAAATTTCGGCCAAGAAGAAACTCCAGCTCATGACGAGCGCTATGTGCGAGCGAAAGAATTCGTGGAAGTAGTCAAGGGACTTTGGGACTCATGGGAAGACGACGCTTTCATTCGGGACAAGCTGACTGGAATTTTCGCTGACACGACGAAGCTGCATCCGCTTAACCACAGAGGGGATTACTTATCGGTCAGAGGCCCGCTCAACATTTCAAGGCCGCCGCAAGGCTATCCCGTTTTGGTTCAAGCTGGCGCATCCGATGCTGGAACTCAGTTCGCTGCCGAATTCGGCGAGGTCGTATTCGCCGCCGCACCTTCTTTAGAGAATGGTAAAGAACACTACGCAGTTCTCAAACAAAAGGCGCGCGCCCTTGGGCGCGAGGACGATCAGGTGCTCGTCATGCCAGGCATCGTCCCCATAGTTGGGAGGACTAAGCAAGAAGCGTCCGAGAAGCTTCGAAGACTGCAATCCTATACGCACATCGACGTTCTAGTGGGACTGGCCCATCGTGGTCTGGGGTATGTCGTAGACCTGCGGTCAGTAGATCTCGACTCGTTGGTTCCCGAGACTCTACCGCAGACGAATTTCATCCAGAGTCGTCAGAAGCAAATCCTCGATCTAGCTGTACGACAGAAATTGACCTGGTCCCAACTAATGCACTTCCTGTCGGAAAGCAAAGGCCATCTCATGATTGTCGGTACACCAGACGAAATTGCGAACGCGATGATAGATGCATTCGACCAACGTGCAGCTGATGGATTCAACGTTTTGCCAGCGACCTTCCCCGACGGGCTCAAGGATTTTGTCGAATTGGTCGTTCCTGAATTGCGGCGACGAGGTAAGTTTAGATCCGGATATTCGGGACAGACTCTAAGGGAAAACCTCGGTCTCAAGCGACCACCAAATCGATACACGCAAGCAGGTTGAGCAGTGATCAGTGAAAGCGTGCCGAGGGGCTTCTGGCGCGGTAGCGGGCCTTTAGTTGCCAGGAAGCTGAAGCTCGAAAATCGTGCAATTCATCAAATCCTAATCTGGGCATAAACTAGCCATTCCGGGTGAAAACCGGACAGATGGCTTAGGTTGAAGTCATGACCTCACAAAATCCACGCTCACTTGGAATACTCGACAATGAACGCGGCATCCCACCCGGTGCCAAGCCAGCGATCGCGCCGGGCTCAATGCTCCATCACAGTACTTTCGAGTTTCCTGTGATAGCGGAAACTGTGACAGGAGGCTGGGTTGAGAACATAGTCCGCGGCGACCCGGCTTTAGAGCCAGCATTCATTGCCGCGGCTCGGCGACTGGTCGATCGTGGCGCAGTCGCTATAAGTTCAACCTGCGGCTTTTCCATTCGGCATCAGCGGGCGATAGCGGCGTCGGTACAAGTGCCAGTAGTGACGTCTAGCTTATTGCTATTGCCGCTCTTACTGCGTCAGCTTCCACTCAAATCAAAGATCGGAGTCCTTACATACGACTCGAGACATTGTGGTGAAGATGTAATTGGGGTCGATGGCCTGAGCGAGCGGGGAAGAGTCGTGGTCGGCGGTATCGAAGGTGGCAAGTACTGGTATGACGGGTTGAGGCGTCCCCTTCCGCCACCCGATGTCGTAGCGATCGAAACAGATGTCGTCGCTCGGATCACGTCACTACGAGACGAGCACCCGGAAATCGCGACCATCCTGCTCGAATGTGCGGCCTTCCCCATTGTTGCTGCACATATCCGCAATATGACGAAACTGCCCGTTTACGACATTGTGGATCTTTGCCGGTTCACGATGTCGTCTGTCCGATTGCCAGAGATTGGGGGCGGAAGCTCTCCATAAGAGTGAAAGAACTCGCGAGCTAGGACTCAGTAAGACTAGAGGGGACGGCGGAAGACCTCTGGCGTCCAAATCGGCACCGAATAGACCTCTGATGTTGGGACGGCAAGTTACCGGGGTGTCGGCTTTTGACGCAGATCTGCAACAACCATTCAACGCCCTTGCTCGCGCTTATTCGCCGTCTCAAAGTTGCGCGTCCGACGAGAGATCGGTCCGATGGAACTAAGACAATGAAGATCAGCAAAGGGCCGCAAACATTCCCGCGAGTTGAGTATCTGCATAGGCTTGCGGCGGTCAAACCGGCAATGGCACAGCGTGTCCTCGATGCGCTCGCCCTCGACGGCTCGAACGTTACTTACCTCACGGGCTACACGGCCAAGTCTCCCAACGCCCGAAAGGGCTAATTATTTGATTCAACAAGAGGAACCCACCTTCATCTTGCGTAAGATGCTCTCTTGCGTTGATCGCAGAGCGGTTTGGGGGAGGACTTCCTGTCGGTATCCGTTCGGCGTAAGCCGCAGGGCTACTGTCTGAGCAGTCCAGGTCCTCTTTGTAGAACCTGATCAGCTCGATGAGCTTTTCGATTCCGAAGTCAGTGAACGCCTGGACGTCGTCTTCTCCGACGCCATAGACCCAGACGACGCCGTCCTCGATCTCCATTTCGTTGGCGATGTCCCACAACCAGTGTTCGTCTTCGCCGAGGTCCTTGGCGACCTGGTGATGGTCGTGACGTGATGGACGTTGTTGACGCGCGCGGTCATGCCGCTCGAGCAGAGATCGCTGATGCCGGCGTCGAATTCCAGGGCAGAAGCTCGTCCAGCCGATGAGCTAGATGGGCAGCGATGCGGGCGAGGATATCTGTAAGCCACGCCTGTGGATGGACGCCATTCATCTTGGCCGTGACAATCAGGCTGTAGATGGCAGCGGCTCGCTGCCCGCCGCGATAGGACCCGCAGAACAACCAGGCCTTTTGGCCAAGTGCGATGCCCCCTTAGTCCGCGCTCGGCGGAGATTACATTCATGTACGCGCATCGAGTTCAAACTGGATTGTCCCATCGCGCTCTGGGGTACATCACCGACCTCCATTCAATAGATCTCGATGCGTTGGTCCGCCAGACTTTACCGCATACAAATTTTATCTTAAGTCTTCAGAAGAATTGCTCGAGTTGGCTGCACGCCAGAAATTCACCTGGAGACAACTGATCCGTTTGGTATCGGACAGCAAAGGCATTTTGTGGTTGTAGGAACGCCGGACGAAATTGCTGACGCGATGGTGGACGCATTCAATGAACGTGCAGCTGATGCATTCGACGTGTTGCCAGCGACCTTTCCCGGCGGACTCAAGGATTTTATCGGGCTAGTCGTTCCCGAATTGCGCCGACGAGGCAAATTGAGATCCGGTTATTCCGGACGGACACTAAGAGAGAACCTCGGTGTCGAGCGACCACTCAACCGAGTCACGCAAGCAGCGTAGGCACTCGTCCGTGAAAAGGACGCTCACCGTTAGGCCGGATTCTGCTCCTGATGACCACGCAAGATCCACACGCCACTTGCAATTCTCGATAACGAACGCGGTCTCCCGCCCGGTGTCAAGCCGGTAGCCGTGCCCGGCTTGATGTTGCATCCAGACACATTCGAGTTTCCTGTCATTCTGGAGACCGCCGCGGGAGGCTGAGTTGAGAACGTCGTCCGTGGCGACCCGACCTCGGAATCGGCTTTCATCGCGGCTGCTCGGCTGCTGGTCGAGCGCAGTGCTCTTGCGATCAGTTCGGCGTGCGGCTTCTCTATCCGTCATCAGCGAGCAGTGGCCGCATCGATCGAAGTTGTGCCCCTCCGCATAGCGCTAATGCTTGAACAGGAGGAACTTACTCCCGTGCATAGGATTGCTGCAGCACGAGGCCCGGCATTCCCGATTCGGGACCGGGATCTCGCGGACACGGTTTTGCATCAGTCGCTTGAGGATGGTCAATCCGGCAATTGGTCGGATCGCCAGCGGTGCCGGCCTGCTCGTCACTCGTAGACTGCATCAAGCAATTCTTGAGGAACGACCACTCGATCATCAGCAAAGGCCTCAACAGCGCATGGCTAGGTCGATGATCGCGGCCAGGCGCGAATGGAATATGTCGGTAATCGTTCCTCAAGGGATCACGACGCGCGATCAAAGACTGCAGATGCAATAGTCGAGTACCCACTCGTTACGTCGCTCGCGACTGAGACGACAGTCGAGGCGCACAGTTCTCGTCTTGGGGCATGGCACGGGGTTTACCTTCTGCTAGTGAGCGCAGAACATCACTACATCAACGAAGTTAGGTGTTTAAGATTGCAATGATCTCGCGACGAGCCGTTGGCTGCCGCGCGCTGGGCGACCCCTAATATCTGGTGGGCGGCAGCGTTGTCGGGCGTCTCGCTTTCAAGAAGCAGATTTGCAATAACCGTTTCACGCCTTTCTCTCGCTTGTTCACCAATCTGAACATAATGCATCCGAGGTGACGCTCTATGGAGCCAAAACAATGATGATCAGGAAAGGGCCGCAGGCATTCCCGCGAACAGAGTACCTGCGGAGGCTTGCCGCGCTAAAAACGGAAATGGCACAACACGACCTCGATGCGCTCGTCGTGACCGACGGCTCGAACATTACTTACCTCACGGGCTATACCGCCAAGTCGCCCAACGATCCGAAAGGACTAGTGGTTTCGATCCACGAAAAGGAACCGACGTTCATCTTGCGTAAGATGGACGTACCGGCAGCTCTGCACCAGACCTTCGTTGAACGCGACAAGGTAATCGCCTATCCGGAAGCGCTCGTGGGCACCCTTGGCATGGATGGCTACGACGCATTGATCAATTTCCTTTTCGAAGTTGGTCTGGCAAACCGCGGCGTGGGGCTCGAACTGGGCGCCCTGTCGGCGCATTCGGCGGAGAAGTTCAAAACGCGACTGCCGCAAGCGAGGATCGTGGACTGCACCGGCACGGTAACCTGGATCCGAATGATCAAGTCTGATCTGGAGATTTCCTTCATGAAGGAGGCGGCCGCTATCACGGATAAGGGAATCATGCGTGCCGCGGAAGTGATACGCCCTGGGCTGCGGGAAGCTGACGCGATCGCCGAGATCCTGGCAACCCTGGTGCGCGGCGCCAATGGCAAGCCTGGAACGATGATCGAAATCCCGTACTTGTGCTCCTCGCCGCGTACCGGAACAAGCCACATTACGTGGAGTGAGGATGTCTTCCGCGAAGGTTCGCAAACAAACCTTGAGATCTCAGGGGTCCGCCATGGTTACACCGCCCCGATCAGCCGCACCTTCTCCATCGGCAAACCCTCCGACCGACTACGCCGCGTACATGAGGCTCAGGCTGCCGGCCTCGAGGCTGCGCTAGCCACCTTTCGCGCGGGGCGCACATGCGGCGACGTCGCCGAAGCGACCTATCGCGCGATCGAGAAGCTGGGTTTCAAGAAAGAGTCACGCGCGGGCTACCCCGTTGGGATTGATTGGACGGAGCGAACCGCCAGTATAAACGTGGGCGATAAGACAGTGCTGAGGCCGAACATGACCTTTCATGTGCATTTGGGCAATTGGGCTATCGAGGAGGACTTTGGCTACGCCATCAGCGAGTGCATTCGGGTAACCGAGAACGGCGTCGAAGTGTTGACGACTGCTCCACGAAAGCTTTTTGAGCTTAGCTAGATGTGGAGCCTCAAGGGGCGAGATTGCGGCTATCGCCGGCCGTTTACCTTATGGGGCGGCGGGGCGAGCCATCCGGGTATCAACCGGATCCAGTAGCTCTATCCGGAGGAAGGGGTCACCGTCCGCAAACGGCGGGCTCGCCGGAAGGCTCCGGGCACCCGGATCCAGATCCTGGTCGAGGCGAGGCCCAACGCCCTCTGGTCGCTGGACTTCGTCCACGACCAGTTCGGCAACGGACATCGCTTCCGTGTCCTTCGATGAAGTGACCAAGGAGTGTCTGGGGACGATTCCGGATACGTCGATTTCGGGGAGGCGCGTTGCCCGCGAACTCACGGCAATCGTCGAGCGACGGGGGCAAGTCAGGAATGATCGTGTCTGATCATGGCACCGAGTTCACCTGCAACGCCATGCTTACCGGGAGCAAGGATACGGTCGTCGACTGACACTGCATCGCGCCGGGAAAGCCGATGCAGCACGGCTCATCGAGAGCTTTCAACGGCCGGATGCGCGATTAACTGCTCAATGCGATCCTATTCTTCGACCTTGACGACGCCCGCGGCAGAATTACTGGTCGCCGACTACAATCTCCGGCGGCCGCACTCGTCACTGAACTATCTCACCCCGCTGGCCTATGCCGCCCACCTCACCGCAACGGATGATCGGCTGCGCAACCTCGACCAGTTCCACCGATCGTCCGTTGCTCCGCCCCGCGTCACTTTGGCGTACAAACCCCGAGAGTCTAACCGCTGCTGGATGAAAATGCAGTGACAGATCATTGGGTGTATAAGCCTTGCTGTTCGAGGCCGAGCCGCTCGTACGCCATGCGGGAGGCGAGCGGCTTGTAGCACGATATGGTTGCCTGAGCGCCGCGTCGGCTGCCAAGCTATCGCGATCAACTCGATGTCAGGCGTCACCTACTCTGTGAGCAGGAGCGCGAAATTTAGATGGCCGGCGCTCCTTAAAAGACCTGACCGCCCGTAAATCTCTATCAGTCGAGGGTCGCGCATTTCCGGCCTCGGGGATCGCTAAGGAAACGCGATCAGCTCGCGAACCAGAAGCCAATGCTGACATCATCCACCGTAAGCAGCAGCCCAATCGAGAGCTTTGCCCCCGCTCTGCCGCGGCTCAATCCTGCTACGCGCCAACACCGCCTCCTCAAATATCAATGCGTTTCCTTCTTACCATAATAGGTAGGGAGTTGATTCAGGTTTGCTGCGGTACAGTCAGCAACTCGCCGTGGGGCCATGACGTAGCCCCTCCCGATAAGGAGAGGTAAAACAATGAAAAGCGTAGTTAGTCCGTGGCGCGTCTCACGACACCTTCAAGTACATGACGACGACGCCGCTCAAAAAGGCATAAAGTTTTTGATAGGATTCGATTTCCATGAGTATGTCTTGATCACACGGGCCACTCCAACAAAGAGCCCAACAAATCCGAACTTTCGACTAGATCGCTCGCAAATTGAAGCAGGCGAGGGTTATTGGATCATGGGCGTCGATAAGAACAACGATGTCATAGGTGTAGAGGCTGCCCGACTGTACCGACTTTCGCACAGCAACTTCGCAGAACATCTCGAATCGCTGAAGGCGTTTTACGCTGACCCGACCAGACATGCACATCCTCAAGACCGCTGTATTTGCACAGCACCAGCCGCGAAGAAGATCACCGGGAAAGTAGCCTATCACGGAGACCTCTGGGTCCGCAGAGACTTTAGAGGACAGGGCATACGCCGCATTATTACACGAATAACACACGCGGCTTCTTTTGCCTTGTGGGCTCCTGAATACTTATGTGCGCTTGTAGCGCGCTGGACCTTGGACAAGGGCCTCGACGATATGCTTCATCATGAAGCTGGTGGCGCGATATTGCGGTTGGTGGAAGACAATGTCGTGGAGGACAATTGGCTTTCTTGGCTAACCGGTGAGGAATTGAGGAGCCGGTTAGATCGCCACGATAAAACCAATCTTTTCGCCCCGTAATTGTCGCCCACAGAACCAAGCGGTACTTGAAGCTGGTGTGCAGCCGCGCAAATGTGCCTTAATGCACGTTTTGCAGCGTCAAAGACATTACTGTTCTCATCCCAGCTTCAGCCTTGCTGGGTTGCTAGACGACAAGGCGTCCTCTCAAGTAGGTTGCCGAGTCCGCGCAGATCCGTGCCCAACACGATCATGAGTCAGAGGGGCCGAGAGCCCCTAGGAGCTGCACGCAATCGACGTTGTGTTGGCTGCGCGACTAGGGACTCGAGAGATCGCCCAGCGTGACGCGCGTCGGATCATCTCTCGTGCCGCTGGGCCTTGCGGGAGGTAGACAATTTGTAGACACCCATGGCGCAGCGCGCGAGTATCCAGCTCGCAGCGTTAGGTGAGTATCAAGGCGCTCTGATTATCCGAGCCAGATCATAGAGCACTTGCAATCGGCCAGCAACGCGCAACTAGGCGAGGTCAGCGAGGCAGGTCTGAAGCGTGGCATGAGCGTACCACCATTCGGACGCTTCGTCCGAATATCTGCGCCATCCGTTGCACTCGGTTCAGTATTTTATTTTATGAGCATGTGCCGAGAAATTCATGATCACAATATCCGAGCGTGACGTAAGACTACTGCGTACAGTGGCCAGGCAAATCATCGTGTTTCGGACAATACGATGATGCTCAAGGTTAGTGAGGGATACAGCCAGTTTCGCATAGATCAGGACGAAAGCTGGGTCCGATCGTAAGCATCCGGTGAAGGCCGCGGTTTGAGCGGTTGCGGATCCCCGGTCGGCCGGTCAGGCGGCGCGCTTTGCGGCGGCGGCCTTCCAGTTCCAGGGCAGCAGCTGGTCGAGGTTGCGGATGTTGTGATCGTTGATGCGGGCGAGGACGTCGGCGAGCCAGGCGTACGGATCGATGTCGTTGAGCTTGGCAGTCTGGATCAGTGTGTACATGACGGCGCTCGCCGCCGCGGCCGGCGAACAGCCAGGCCTTGCGGCCGAGCGCGATGCCGCGCAGCTCGCGCTCGGCGGCGTTGTTGGTGAGGCAGATCCGGCCGTCGGAGAGGAAGCGCGCGAATACCTCCCAGCGCTTAAGCATGTAGTCCATGGCCTTGGCGACGTCGGAGTGCCGCGAGAGCCTGGCGCGTTCGGTGCGCATCCAGGTCTGCAGATTGGCAAGCAGAGGCGCAGCGCGCACGCCCGTTCGGCAAGCCGCTCGGTCGCCGGCCGACCGTTGATCTCGCGCTCCACGTCGAAGATCGCGTCGATGCGCTTCACCGCCTCGAACGCCATCGGCGCGATCGCCGCAAGCTTGCCGCGTGCCTTGGCGGTGACGTCGGCGAGCACGAAGAACTTGCGCCGCGCATGCGCCCAGCTTGCGTCAGGATAAGTCCTGGAAAGGAGGATGAATGTAGTCAGAAACCTTTCGTCGTGACCCAGAGGGTTCGACGCCCTCCCGGAAAAGGCGGAGCCCGCCAGCCGGAAGCGAGTCTTCCGTGGGCGATGGCAACATCGCTCGTGAAGCGTAGACAGCGGGTACCGAAGCCCTGTGGCAAGCCTCGAAATCATGGTCGTGCTGAAGCCTTCGCCGTGTTGGGTCCGGGGGCAGCACCGGGAAAGCCGCTATGGTCAGGCTTACCGGTTCGGCCGGGGTCTCTGAGCAGGGCAAAGGTACGGGATGGGTCACCAGGAAACCTGAGAGATCCCGTTTGTGCCCACATGGAAAGCCGGCGCGGAGCACCGGCCTCAACAACGCTCCAGGCCCGATGTCCCGACTTGGCGAGCATCGGGAGCGCGCACGCGAACACGAAGTACCAGGGCATGTGGACTCCGGAGGCGAAGACATAAGCTGACGGACATGCGCGGCGGGAAGTCGTAGCGGCTTCGTAGTACCGAGGAAGGCGGGGAACTGGGCTCACTGGGACCCGCTGGAGGAAAGGGAGTCGCCACGCGTTAAGACCCATTGACGAGAAACACGGGAGGGAACGCTGAGTCCCGCAAACCTGTCAACGAAACGACAATGGATAGCCGATCTGGCGAGGAAACATCCCGAGCGGGTGCTGACCTCGTTGCATCACCTGATTGACCGTGAATGGATGCTCAAGGCCTATCGCCTGACGCGCAAGGATGGCGCGCCCGGCATCGACGGCATGACGGCGACGGATTATGAGGCGAAACTGGAGGGCAATCTCGATGATCTCCTGGCGCGCATCAAATCCGGCCGTTACATCGCGCCGCCGGTGCGACGGCACTACATCCCGAAGGCGGATGGGACCGAACGGCCACTGGGCATCCCGACATTGGAAGACAAGGTGGCGCAGCGGGCGGTTCTCCTGCTGCTGGAGCCGATCTACGAGGCGGATTTCTTACCGTGCTCGTACGGCTTCCGACCGGGGCGGTCGGCCCATGAGGCCCTGCACGCGCTACGTAGTACGTGCTGGATGAATGGTTCGAGCAGGTGGCGCGACCGCGACTCAAGGGACGGTGCCAACTGGTCCGATACGCTGATGATGCGGTGATCGCCTTTGAGGACCACCTGTCCGGCAAGCGATTGCTGAACGTGTTGGCCAAGCGGCTTGGTCGGTATGGGCTTCAACTCCATCCGACCAAGACCCGCTTCGTAGACTTCCGGTTCAAACGCCCCGATGGGCCTCATCCCGCGACGGCGGGGACCACATTCAACTTCCTTGGCTTCACCCATGTGTGGGGGCAATCGAGGAAGGGTAAGAATGTCGTCCGACAGATAACGGCGAAAGACCGTTACCCCGCGCGCTGGCTTCCGTGACGGAATGGTGTCGGCTCAACCTGCATCGTCCGTTCCGGGAGCAGCACGCGCATCTGTCGCGGGTGATCCGGGGACACTGCGCCTACTACGGCATCTCCGGCAACGGCCGACGGATCAGATGGCATCACCACCAGCTCACACGGATATGGAAGAAATGGCTCGCACGGCGTGGCCGCCACAGCAATCTGCCGTGGTCGCGCTTCCGGGCCATGCTCGCGCGACATCCGCTGCCGTCAGCCAAGATCGTCCATCAATATGCCGTATCGTGAGCGAAGCTTACGCGTGAAGAACCGGATGCGGGTAATCCGCTCGTCCGGGTCTGTGAGGGGCGGGGATGGCAACATCCCCGCCTACTCGGCAGCCGGCCTCGGTGATCGGTCCCGGCTTGCGGCCTGCCTCATACAGCCGGTTGAAGCCGGCATAACAGTCGGCCTGCAGGATCCCGCGGTAGCCGTGCAGGTGGCGCTCGGCGTGCTCGCCAGCGCGGTCGCGCGAGTAGAAGAACACGGCCGCCGGGGGATCGCGCCCGCCGAACGGGCGGTCGTCGCGCCTAGACCCAGGCCCGTCCGGTCGCGGTCTTGCCCTTCGCCTACACCGGCACCGGCCTCTCGTCGCCGTGCACCCGCGAACACATGCGCGCGGATCAGCTCATGCAGCGGCCGCAGCAGCGCGGCGCAGCCGCCGACCTGGTCCGCCAATGTGGACAGGCTCAGCTCGACGCCTTCGCGCGCATAGCGCTCCGACTGGCGGTTGAGCGGCTGGTGCTGCCCATACTTCTCGAACAGGATCATCGCCAGCAGGCTCGGGCCGGCGAAGCCGCGCGGCAGCAGGTGGAACGGCGCTGGCTTCTGAGTACTCTTCTCGCAGTCCTGGCAGGTGAACTTCTCTCGCACGTACTGCACCACCTTCCACTGCCGCGGCACCACTTCCAGTGTCTCGGTGACGTCCTCGCCGAGCTTGGCGAGCTTGTGCGAGCCGCAGCAGGCGCAGGCGGCGGGACCGGGCAGTACCACCCGCTCCCGCGGCAGATGCGCCGGGAACGGCTTGCGTGCCGACTTGCGGCGCGTGAAGGCGCGCACCTGCGTGCTCGCCGCCGCCTTCTCTGCTGCCACCTCCTCCTCGGTGGCGGCGGCCTCAATCTCCTCGAGCTGCAGCTCCATCTGATCGATCAGCCGCGCCGTCCGCTCGCGGCTCGGCCCGTACAGCTCGCGACGCATCTTCTCGATCGCCAGCCGCAGATGCGCTATCAGCGCCTCCGTGCTCGACGCTTCCGCGCGCGCCTGCGCCAGCTCGGCGCGGCGAGCGCGTACGAGCTGCGTCAGAGCATCGATATCGTCGGGAAGAGAATCATCGTCCATGTCGATGATGGAATCACAAGCCGCGTTGATTGTGATCCATCCATCACACGCCGATTCACAATGCCGCACTCAGCCTGCCGCTTACGGTTGCCAGGTCTGCTGCGGCAGCCGCCAGTCGATGCCTTCCAGCAGGTAGCCGAGCTGGGCTGGGGTGATCGTGACGACGCCATCAGCCGGCGACGGCCAGAGGAAACGACCGCGCTCCAGCCGCTTGGCATAGAGCGACATGCCCAACCCATCGTGCCAAAGAATCTTGATCAGCTTGCCGCTCTTGCCGCGGAACACGTAGAGGTCTCCGCCGTGCGGGTCGCGCTGAAGGCTTCCTGCACCAGCACGGCCAGCGAGTTCATGCCGCGGCGCATGTCGGTGTGGCCGGTCGCAATCCACACCCGCATGCCGGGCGGAATCGGGATCATCGCGGCCGTCCATCGGCCAGCGCCGCGACTGCCGCCTTCAGCGTCCCCGCATCGACCGCGCCGGTGATCCGCATTCGCGCCCCGGCCGCAAACTCGATCTCGATCGCTCCGCCGCCGGCCGGCCTGACCGGACCAGGCGTTGCCCCCGATTCCGGCACCACCATCGCTGGTGCGAAGCCAATCTGTTGCCCGGTGGCATCCTTCGGCTCGGGCTGAAACGACCGCCGCCATCGCAGCAGCAACGACCGCGAAACGCCGTATCGCCGCGCCGTCGCTGCGACCTGGCGCGGCGCCCGTAAGCTCTCCAGGACGATCTTGAGCTTCTCATCCTCGGACCAGCGTCGGCGCCGGCCCGTCTCAACCACTTCAAGCCGCTCAACCTGGGCACTGCGCTTATCACTGTCCATAAGGACAGTTCTCAACACCGCGCCTCACTCAGCAAGGCGGTCTCCGCCGTACGGATACGTACGATCAATAGAATCGTGGCATCTCGAACCGATTCGCCTCTAGCGAACGCGGGCTAACGCTGAGTGGGCGCACGGGTCCTCTAATAATAGAAACGAGTTGCTTATTGAATCTACAGGCACAAGACCTTGTGCTCGCTACAAATCGGCTGGCCAGCTCTTCATAGGGGGCGTTTGGGCGGCGCTGCTACAATCGCGTCTGTGCGCGCTCTACCCCTGTTTGAATTGGTAGCTGTCCGAGCGTCCCAGCGAGTGGTTTACTTCGTTTCGAACAAGAGGTTTGATCGAGGTGTCCGCAAGATTTGTACGATAACGTCGGTTCGGCACGATTCCACCAAGCTCACGGTTCGTGTCGACCGGTTGAGTGCGTATTTTGCACAAATCAGAAATGGAGAACGAACTGCAGTGGACGATCACTCTTTCTATAGCCGTCGTCCGACCAGACGCTTTGGAAATACCATTCGCCGCATCTAGTTCGGTGCAGCCTGCGAGCCGGTCTCACTGGTCTCAGGACACTTGCTACACTTGCTTTGGGGAATGACTCAGTGGTGTGCCGACCGGATATAATCGATTTCGTGCAATGCTCCTATCTAGGCGCCGACGATCGTCAGCTGAGCACTTGCTGGCGCGATCAAGCCATTGAGAGGCATGGGTCATTGCGCTGGTTCTGCGCACGAACGCGGCTAAAGTGTGATGTCCCGACATCGCTAGAAGCATTTGCCCCTGGAAAAGTACTGTGCGCATGCGCGCCTTTAGTCGTCTGCTTTGCGAAACTTCCCGGCAGGCGGCATTCTCTCGCTGCTCGGATCTCAAGCCTCCGCTTTCATCGCAGCGTGGCTGGCCAGCGAATTCGATCGCATGCGGCACAAGGGCTGACGATCGGCTTGGCTTTCGAAGGAAGGAGATGCCGTCCTCGGCTCCGTCGCAGTATTACAGGAAAAGGGCCCCGGAGCTCTATGCCAACGGCAAGGCTGTATCGATTGCGCGGATGTTCGGGATCGACAACGTTATCGATGCCACCGAGATGCGACCGTAGATGAAGGTGGTCTGCGCTCTTTCCAGTGCTGCTCACTCTCGCGGCGATCTGCTCACGACTCCCATCGGATAGCCGACGATCTTCGGAGTATCTGTATGGACAGAAAATGGAATGGTCAATGGAAGCGTTGTCACGTCTCCGGGTCGTTGAGATCGGTAGCTCGGCCGCAGTCAGCTATTGCGGGCGGCTATTTGCCGATTTCGGAGCAGATGTTCAGAAGGTGGAACCACCAGCAGGCGATCCACTTCGGCGCAGCGCACCATTTACGCCCAGTGGCTACAGCGCGTGGTTCGCATTCCTGAACTTCAATAAGTCGAGCGTCATCATTAATGCCAACGAACCGGATGCTTGCATCCGGCTGGAGAAGCTGATCGAGGATTGCGACATTCTAGTCGATGGCCGCGATGTTGATTCGGCGGATTGTCCGCCGATTGATGTCGGTTCGATCCGCCAGCGGCGCCCGGAATTGATTTACCTCGAAGCGAGCTGGTTCGGTGGGGATGGTCCCTATACAGGATTCGCCGCATCGGATTCGACAATCCGAGCGCTTGCCGGCCTCATCAAGCTGGTCGGACCCGTCGAGGGCCCGCCGTTGCACTCACCAGATTTTCAGACGGCTATCCTAGCGGGCCTTTGGGGATTCATCAGCGCTGTCTGTTCGGAGCTTGCGCGAATGCAGGGTGGAGCAGGGCGGTCGTGGTCGCTCAGCATTTTCGAATCGAGTCTCGCTTTGACCGAGTATCTCATGTGTGAAGCGTTCGTCCGCGGCGACGTTATGCGCCGGATTGGCATTAACCGCTTCTGGCCGAGCTTTCCAGTTGGCATTTACGAAACTAAGAAAGGTTGGCTCGGAGTTACGTTGCACACGCCAGCTCAGTGGCGTGCATTCTGCGGTATGCTCGGTTTGCCCGAATTGCCTGATGATCCTGCTCTGGTCCTCGGAGAAGATCGTCTGCAACACATGGATCAGGTTGATCTGCATCTTGTACCGAGGCTCAAGACGCGGGCAGCGCAGGACTGGTTTGCAGAAGGATTGAAGCGGAGAATCCCGATCGTGCCCCTGCCTGAAATAGCTGATCTGCTGCAGGACGCAGAGAAAAGGGCACGCGGCGCCATCGTGCCCATCTTGCTGGGTGAAGAAGAGAGCCTGACGGCTGGTTCGATGCAGCGGCTGACACTCACACCGCCCCGCCGAGGCGGGAAGGTTCCGACTCCTGGAGAGCAGCAACCTCGCACGGATACGCGAAACCGTCCAACTGACACTCGACCGGCTTCGTCCGGCTCCTTCGATCCAGGGCGGCTGCCGTTGCATGGGATCCGCGTGATCGACTTCTCCATGGGGTGGGCGGGGCCGTTGTGTACACGCACACTGGCGGATCTAGGCGCGGACGTGATCAAGATCGAGGCGATCCAATATCCGGATTGGTTTCGAGGCGTTGACCGGCGACCTGCTTACGTCGATGGTCAGATGTACGAAAAGACTGCGCGTTTCTGCATCTTGAACCGCAACAAGCGCGGTATCACACTCGACCTGAAGCGCTCGCAGGGCCTCGCTCTTGCCAAACGGCTTGTGGCGGGAGCCGATATCGTTGTTGACAATTGTTCGGTCGATGTGCTGCCGAAGCTCGGGCTTGGCTATGACGTGCTCAGAACACTCAACCCGCGGCTCGTCATGATGTCGATGTCGGCCTTCGGTTCAAATAGTGTCTATCGCGATTGCCGGGCTTACGGTTCGACTCTTGAGCAGGGATCTGGCTTGCCAGGCGTGATCGGGAACGCTGGTGGACCACCCGTGATGAGCCACACCGCGTTTGGGGATCCTGTCGGTGGCTTAAACGGCTGCGCTGCGGTCCTGATAGCTCTGCTACACGCCCGTAGCAGCGGGCAGGGACAGTTCATCGATCTTGCCCAAATCGAATGCATGATGCCGTTTGCAGCCCCATGGATTACTCTCGGCGCGATCGACGGTACGCCGCCGATAAAATACGGCAATCGACATCCGCAGTTTGTGCCGCACGGCTGCTTTCGATGTGCGGGTGCGGACAGCTGGATTATGGTGGCGGTGACCGACGAAGACATGTGGCATAGGCTTGCGTTGCTTATTGGCCGGCCTGACTGGGCAGAGGACGCGTCGCAGAAATCTACGGAAGCTCGCCGAGCGATTGAGGATGTCATCGAGACAGAGATTGCAGCATGGACACTCACCCGCGATGCGGATGAGGCCATGTCCGAGTTGCAGGCCGTGAGGGTTGCTGCCGGCGTCGCCAGGATGCCAATTGACCTGCTCAAGGATCCGCATCTCCGGTCGCGTGCATTTCTGCAGGAAGTCGAACGCGCTTTCATAGGCTCGCACCCGCAGCCCTCGATTCCAATTCGCGAAGGTGTAGGACCCTATGCGATCCGCTCAGCGGCGCCGACTCTCGGTGAGCATAACGGAGAGATCCTGTCGGGGCTTCTCGGCCTCTCTGATAACGAGATGGCACAATTGGTGAGGGAGGGCATCATCGGTACGAAGATGCTCTCCGAAGAAGAACTCGCAAAAGCAGAGAAGTTAACGTCGGGCTGACGATCGAACGCGACGGTCCAGATTTAGGGGCACTGTGGCAGATAAGCCGCCTACTAACCAGCCTTTCATCGTTGGCATTCGGTCCAGTTTCCCACCGGCGCGCCACTGCAAGGAGTTGATTCTCACATGCAAACGTTAAACGACGGAAGACTACCACCGTTAGTAGGTTCCTCGTCTTCTGTTCTCAGGTAGACGAGTGGAGCCGTTCTGGGAGATGCAATAAGGCCCACTAAATACGCGCGGTCCGTTCCGGTGGCTAAGTCCAAAGTTTGCGTGATCTCTGAGACCGCGTGCTTTCTCTTTGAACCCTGTTTCTAAGGAGGCGATCATGAGTGGAGTGATTGGCGAGTCCCGTAATATGCAGGCCTTCGAGGCCCTAGAATCAAACGTTCGCCTATACTCACGCTCGTTCCCGACCTTTTTCAGTCGAGCCCGTGGCTCAGTTATTTTAACGGAGGATGGTCGAAGGGTCATTGACTTTCTCTCTGGTGCTGGAGCGCTGAATTATGGCCACAACAACCACGAAATCAAAGCGGCTATTACTGGGTATTTAGCATCGGATGCGGTGGTCCACGGGCTTGACATGGCAACTCCTGCAAAGCTCGAATTTATGGAGATTTTCAGTTCTGTCATACTTCAGGGGTGGAGTCAGAAATATCGGTTCCAATTCACCGGGCCAACAGGTGCTAACGCTATTGAGGCAGCTTTAAAGCTCTCACGCAAAGTCACGGGGCGCCAAAATATCGTTTCATTCACACATGGATATCATGGTCTGAGTTTAGGAGCCGTTGCTGCGACCGGCGATCTTTTTCATCGCAAAGCCAGTGGGGTCTCTTTGTCTGGCGTAACTTTCATGCCCTATGATGGCTATCTAGGACCAGCTGTTGATACGGCCGACTACGTGCGAAAGGTCTTGCTGGACAACGGCAGCGGCATCGACTCCCCGGCTGCTATTCTCCTAGAATCTGTACAGGGAGAAGGGGGTATAAACGTAGCTCGCAAGGAATGGCTGCAATCAATTCAAGCCATAGCAAAAGAGGCTGGTGCCCTTTTCATAGTTGACGATATCCAAATGGGCTGTGGTCGAACGGGTGAATTCTTTAGCTTCGAGTTCGCAGGTTTGTCGCCAGATATCGTCGTGATGTCGAAATCGCTAAGTGGGTATGGCCTGCCACTATCAATGTTGTTGATCAAAGAGGAGGTCGACGCATGGCAGCCCGGAGAACACACTAGCACGTTTCGAGGAAATAATCTTGCGCTCGTATCGGCAACCGCGGCCATCAATATCTATTGGCGCTGTCCGACTTTTTCGCAAGGTGTCCAGCGCATGGGAGCCGATATACGCCGCCAACTTGAAGCTATTTCATTCAGGCATGGAAATTGCTTTGCTGTTCGAGGACGAGGCTTGGCGTTGGGGTTTGATTGCCAAATGGCCGAAATCGCAGCGGCTACGGCGCGTACGGCCTTTGACAAGGGATTGATTGTCGAACGATGCGGACCCAGTGATCAGGTCATAAAATTGTTCCCTGCACTCACGATCGACTCTGAGACACTGAGTCAAGGCCTGGAGATATTCGAGGAATCTTTGGCCGACACATTGAAACAAGTTAAGGTCGCAGCGACCTGACCTCTGCTGTTCATCCACAACACGACTGCTCTTTTGGACTACTATGGACGATCAATATAACGGCGCCGGGCTGATCCTCGCCAACAGTTGACTCGAGGAAACAAGTTCAACGATCGCGACGTGGGGGCGCCCGGGTGAAGTGCGTGCCAATGGCAAGGTTGACTATGGGGAGGCGAATATTCGGTACGGCAGCCGGTCGTATTGTCTCCAAATGCGCAATACTCATCATCGCTTCTGTGAACGCAGTAGTCGGCTCTTGAACCACCCGGACGATCGCCGATTTAGGCGATTCCTCTGTGCCGGGCTTGCTTCGGCTTTGAGCTTCACGATCAAACCGGTCATCTCTGGTGCCGGCCCGCACCGTGGTTGAATCCGAGAAGCGCCTTTCTTCAGAAGAAGGCCTGATGCCGGCCCACTCGCTCTGCGTAACGGCGCAGCCGCACGGCCGCTTCGTCGATCTCTGCGTCTGCCGCACCGAGATTGATGCGCAAATGGCCAGCCGCGCTCTCGCCAAATCCATCAGCGGGTAGCATCGCCACTCCCTCTTCGACGACGAGGCTCATGGCGAATTCGTATGCCGACAGACCGGTGGCTCGCACGTCCAGCATCACGAACATGCCGCCTTCCGGCCGGTGGCAGGACAGTGCGGGAATTGCATCCATCCAATTGCAAAGGCGGTCGCGGCGTCGGCGATAGGTAGCTTGTAGCTGGGGGAGGCCGTCTGGAAACTGTTCCAGTGCCACGACCGCCGCATCCTGCAGAAAGCTGGGAGTGCCGTAGGTCGAGCAGAGAGCTACCTGACCTGCATGATTCGCCAATTCTTGCGGACCGATCATCCAACCCAGTCGCCAACCGGCCATCGCATGCGATTTGGAAAGGCTACCGATGGTAATTGTGCGCTCCGCCATGCCTGGAAGGACAGAGGGTGAAACGTGTCGGCCCTCATAGACGAGTCCGCAATAAACCTCGTCCGAAACCAGCCAGAGATCGTGATTGCGGCATAGAACCGCTATGGCGGACAGTTCGTCTCTCGTATAGACCGCGCCGGTCGGATTATTGGGCGTTGCCAGAAAGATCGCGCGGGTACGTGGCCCAATAGCTGCTTCCATCTCATTGATCAGCGGGTGGAAGCGGTTACTCGCCGGCGATCGGACGCTGATGATCTCGCCGCCAGCAGCGGCGATGGTGCCGGGATAAGTGGCATACATTGGCTCGGGCACCAACACCTGGTCACCCGGCTCCACAAGACAGAGGGCGGCTGTGAGCAGGGCGTTCTGCGCGCCGATCGTGACAATGACCTGATCAGCATCGATTGCCTGGCCAGTCTTGCGGGCATGTCGCCTCGCAATCGCCTCGCGGATGGCGCAGCCGCCCGCACTCGGGCTGTAATGGATCCGTCCAGCTGCGAGGCTGTTATGAACAGCGGCGACAGCCGGTTCGGGACTGGGAAAATCGGTGTTTCCTACCGTCAGCAGGATGATGCGTTCGCCGCGGGCGCGTTTCTCGACAGCCTTGACATGTATGTCCCATGCCTTCGACTCCTTACCGGTCATCTTTTGGATTCGGGATGCGTAGTGCATGGGGCAATTCCTGTCACGAAGCCTGAAAAAGTAGTGACCTGCGACGCCGCGGCAAGACGAGCGATTTCGACGATCTCAATCGTTGGCGTGTTCGCGTCGGGTCACCACTGCATTGCAAGCCGTGACGCGGCTCGGTTCCGCATGTCAACTGTTGGCGTTCTAGCAAGCCAACCTGCTGACGTCGAGCTTGGTGACATCATAATCCACCCGACGGATCGCTATGGATAATCGCGAGCACGCCTTTCTGGGAAATTCTCGCGTCAGCTGACATTTGCATCGAGGAAATACAGATGCGTCGCATTCGGGCACGCCGGGCTACCGACGTTAAAACCTCACCAGAGCATGCGATGCAATTAGTAAGCCGCTTGTTTGCCTTACACGGTTTGCGGGCCTCGCATGTGAGCTCCTTCAGTAGGTTTGTACGCGCAGGTAGTCGCCGAACCTGATGCAAGTAAAACCATACAGCGAGGAGATGTTTGCGAATCGACCGCCTTCGGTCAGTTGCAGTCCATGCGGTGATCGGATTGAATTTCCAGATGACTAGCTCGACAACCGCACGACGCTGCATCTCGCGCCGAATGGAAGCGTGACGCGAAGAAGCTTGTCCGCGATCCAGACCCTGAGCCGGTGCGGTGGTCGTGGTACTCTTTGTCAACATGGATGCGGCGATCCCCCACGCCGGTGAGGTTCTCCATGTCGGCGAGCACGGGGCCGAACGTTGCCAGTTGAAGAGATTGTCGTGCAGCGCTTCACATGAAGCATGAACGGCCGCTTTTCAGGATCTCTGCATTTAACTTTCTGATCGGCGGGTTCTCGTACCCCTGATTGGATCGTGGAGCCTTCTCCCTCCCCGCCAGTGGCGGTGCGACCCAAGAAATTGGCGTCGTAGTCATGGACCTTTGCGAGCATGCACTAGGCCAAGCGAGCCAGTTTTGCTGCCAGGGCAACAACCAATACATTTGAGTGAAGCCGCTTGAACTCTGGTTCCTATCTAGCTCCGAAACCGTGCTTGGGCCAGGTTTGGCGTTAGAGGTACGGCACTGGCCCGCTGGACGAACAGTGTTCGCACAACAACGATTGCCGTGCCTCGATGTGCGGCCGAGAATGGTTCGATCGCCGGTCGAGAGTTGCTTTGGTACCGGACCAAGCCGTGCTGTAAAGTCGCGGCCCTGTGGAAGGCAACACCAGTTCCGATCGGGGCGACCCATCGGGCTTGAGACGATTGGTCCGATGTCCAGCGCGTTGATCGGGCCGCTACAGTGTGCGACTTGGGATCGGCGAGTTCATTGATGTCCTCCGTGATTGACGCGACCTCTGGTCGAGATGGTGCCAGCTCTCGGCCAAGTCTTGAATCAGCCAAACCACCGGACAAGATAGGTTGTCCGATAGCATCGAGAGAATCTGAAAGGACACAATCGAAGTGCCGCCGCTCCTTGCGCAGCCACGAATTTGATTGATGACCGGCGGTTCTCTGCGTCAATAATCGAGCGCGACCTCTCTGGAGTGCTTGCAAATCGAATTGGTCGCCGACGTCAATGGAATGAATCGGCGCACCATGCAGAGCATCGATGTTGTCCTACGAGGCGGCAATCGCAATTTTCCTTGTTCTGCGTTACCGACCTGCGTCTGCACCTTCTGCCACCACGTTTTCAATGACGAGGTCAAGTGCGGTCACCGGGCGCGTCATCGAACAAGCAGCCAACAGTCGAGAGCGCATCCCAGCGCAGCAGTCGCTTCGCGCGCTTGGGCCTAAAATGGGCTATTTTGAGGGTCGTGAACCAAGATGGTCCGAGGAATATCGCTCAGCAGCGAAGCGAAGATCGCGCTTTGGGACCTCGCGACAAGCGAGAGCGGCTTAAACAATGCCCGCCTCAGGCCTGAGCATCTGAGCGATCTCGATTAAGCTCACGTCCGGCATTGGCTCGATCACGCTTCTCATGATGATCTTCAATTCCCTAGAATGGCGGGGCGCCTGCCGTGGCTCTTGTGGCTCCGTGGCGTCATTTCAGATACCGACACACCGTCAGCTTCTGAAGCGCTCCGGAAACAACCCGCGGGCGACGAATTTGCCGACCGATGAACGGCCGCTCGGATGCTCACGTTGCAACAGACTAAGCGGCAGCTGTGCGCTATCGCCATTACGCCACGTGGCGATCGCAATCTCGATCGCAAAACCCCGGCCACCCCCAGCACGCTGCGGGCTTTCTCCACATCAAATCCGCTCATGCCGTGCGCAACCCTGGTTGAACTGGATCATCCGACCAAGAAAGGCGTCGAACTCCGGCTGGCAAGGTGAAAATCAATCCCCGGCGCCCACCCAGAGGTCGCAAAAAGCGAACTTGGGACGCGCCTAATCGTCGGGCGCGTCCTCTAGCCGCAACGCACTGCGTGGTCAGAACGCCTCCCGGAATTTGATTCTGGGTGAACACCCTTGGCGACCTCCGGTCGACGAAGATCCGGCCAGCGGGATGTTCGAGGATACGGATTCATCGTCAACCTCTTCTCCTTTCGCGGCGGCGATCCGACCAGACATGTTGCGCGCGGGGTCTCCCGACCGGATACGCGCTCCTCTTGGCAGGACATCCACAATGTCCCGCTGCTTGTGACGAGCCGCACACATACCAAATTGGATATTCGTGCAACTGCAGTCATGGGGTTGACCATGTGCTCATCGTGCACGAGCAGCAAAACTCAGCCACCTGAGCTTGCGCAATTCTGCCGACGCATCAGGTCACGTACCTTGCGCCTCTCCGGATAGGCGAAAGTATCGAGTTCGATTTTGCGCGACACCTCGACAATGGTGTCTGGCCGGTAGCCGCTCTTGAACAGCGCGTATCTGAGTGCTTGGGCGCGGTTCACGAACAGGCCGCCAAAAATGCCGCTCCGCTCGCGAGCAACCCAGTTGCCAAAGCGATTTTTTCCAAAAAGGACAATCGACCGTGCAGGGCCGCGCGACTGGGAGTTGACGCTTTTCATTTTCCTAGTCCTTCCATCTCTTTCGAATATGCACCTGAGCCGCCTAAAAATCCATATCATAGCTGTTCACCGATGTCAGGCGGCGGAACGTTTGATTTGCTTCGCTTGAGGATCTGCCCATCGAGCGCCAATTGAGAAATGCCGATCAAGAACGGCATGAGACCGCGTCTTGCGCAAACCGTCGACGACACGTCACGGCCTCTTGTGCCGTGGTGAGGAACTGATCCGCAACGCTCCGATGAGTTCCTGCGAGCGCAACGGGGACTCTCACGGGCTCGGGATCTGCGAAGGCAGCGTATTCACGACCTGCTACGCAGCGCTCCATCATCGCCCGGCGAAGAGCGGGGTGCGCGCCTGGCTCAGTCAAGAGCGCTCGATATTGCGATTGCCCTTTTCTCTGGGATTCCTGACTGTGCGGTCGGGCTGAGTTTACGCTCTGATGAATATCAGCGCTAGCAAGAGGTGGTGTATGTCGGATGAAGACGGCGCTCCGGGTTTAACTCGCGAAGGTGACCGCGGGTTAATTCGCGAACGTGCAACGAATCGCCGTTTGACTTGTGGCGCAGGTCACCCTCTTAGGCGCAAGGAACGGATTCGCCCATTCCGGACGTCAGCCGACTGGCCAGGCGCACTGAGCTATCTGCTCGAGGTTGACGACACCTCGTCCCGTCACGATCGTAGCCGCAAGCTCAACCCGGGCGCAGCTCGACTTTCGGAACGTTGCCAACATCAATTCCGACCGCCTAAGCCCACCTAAGTACGTCCATGGCAGTCCGAACAAGCGCATAGTCCAGCATCGTCGACTTGTGCCGAAGCGCGCCCTCGCCGCGGGCAGCGGCCTCGGCCACGACGGACACGATATCACACGCCTCATCGATCTCATCCTGCGATGGTGAGTAGATGTCATTAATGACGGGGATATGGCTAGGGTGGATCGCCGACCCAAACCGATGCGCGCATGCGCTTCGATCTTTCACCGATTCGCCGCATTAGCTCGACGTCGTCCAATCTCGCGGTCATTGCGCTTTCGACGTGTATAATCCCGCAGCGCGACTGTTGTTTACATATCTGAATTGGCTCCGCACCTACCTTTCCTTGTGGGCTGACATCGCGCGATTAAGCTCGGCGTGAGCAACTGGCGCAAGATTGTCGATGCCGCTGCGCGATCCAAACGGTCACTGCGACACACCAGTCGCGGTCGGCATGACGCCAGCGGTATCGTGCCGTGTTGTCGGGATTATCAGTCGGAAGCGTACTCCCGGTATCGGATGCCAGGCCCTCCGAGCCGCTACACACCGATGCAGCAGGTCTACGCTGAAAGGCCGCTCGCCGTTATTACGGCCGGGCGCGTCCCGTCACGGGTGGCAAGCGTACTTCTAGGCAGGAAAACGTGTAAGAAGTTAAAAACCGGGGCAGCGCTGCGATCGCGCTCGGGATGGACGCGCTCGATCGGACCGCTAGATCATAGTGACCCTGGCGCACGACCGACCAGGATGACTGTATCGACATGCCGCTGCCGGGGGAGTGGAGATAGCCACCATCGGCACGCATGACCTTTGTCATTGAATGCCAACCCATCGACGTTTCGCTATCCACTCAATATCGAGCACCTTTAAGCTACGGATCATGTCGCGGACTTGGGGTCCTTCAAACGGGCTGTACGGTCCAAGCCGCGCGCGGAAAATCGATCTTACATTCGAACAATCTTGAGAGCTTCTATCGGCGCAAGAACCATCCACGTCGACATCAAGAACGTGGCGTTTCGTTCACTCTGGATTCGGGACGTCGGGAATCAAGCGTCTCTCATGCTGCTTGTCGAATTTACGACATGTGTCGGCCAGGACACAGAGATGCATTAGCAAATAATCGGCAGAGATTAAGTTCTAGTTGTTTGGCACGAGACGTGAACAGGAGATGTCGTCCAACATCGCACTTCAGGGATTAGCAGTGATGGCTTATAAGAGTGGCTTTCAGTTCAACGTATGGCGCGCGTGTGAATTCGTCCCTTACTGGCGCTATCCGCCTCGGGGACCGCTCGCGCACGATTTGGCGCAGTGATAAGGCACGCCGCCATTCTGTTCGCGGCCAGCCGCTGGACCTTTGCCAGCGATCGACCGTTTCGCCGAGCTGGCCACATGGCGAGGTCTCTTTTGCGCTGAATGCACGCGAAGAAATCGATGTCTAGCAGAAAGGCAGGCCGTTCTCATGGGCGAATCGGGCCCGACCCGGTCTCGAGAGCAGAGGACGCTCTGCCTGTGTGACGCCCGGATGCGCAAGCTCCGAGTGATTCCGTATGGCCGGACGATCGCGAATTGGCTCGGTGAGAAGACGTTGTTTGTTACCTGCAGAAACGTGGCAGCATGATTTCAATGAACAAGATAACGGAAACGAAATATGTAGCCGCTGCGCGGTGGCACAGACTGAGAAGTCGAGTGAGCAGCCATCACCTGCGTGTCGAGCTCGGCGAAACCGCGAAACTCGCATTGCCAATAGTGCTGACGCAGGTTGGGCAGATTGCGATGATGACGACCGATCTCGCGTTCATCGGGCGGCTTGGCAGTGAAGCGCTCGCCGCAGCGGCGCTGGCCACCAGGATCTATCTCGTTATTTTCACTTTCGGCACGGGGCTGCTGGCGGCGATCGTACCATTGGCGGCGCAGGGGTTTGGCGCGGATAATTTAGCCGTAGTACAGCGCTCGCTGCGCATGGGGCTCTGGATGGCGATACTGCTATCGCTCCCGATCATGGCGTTTGCGGTGCGCGGAGAACAAATATTGCTGGCTTTTGGCCAGATTCCGAACGCGGCGAGCCTCGCCCAACAATATCTGTTTGGTCTAGCCTGGGGCGTGGCGCCTGCGCTGTGTTTTGAAGCGATCCGTAATTTCATGGGCGCACTCAATCGGCCGGAGCCGGCTTTATGGGTTGTGATCGTGGTCATTCCAATCAACGCTCTGCTGGTTTATCTGCTGGTCCACGGGGTATGGGGCCTGCCTCGGCTCGAGCTATTCGGGGCGGGTTTGGCGACGGCCCTGGTGAACTGTGGGACGTTTTCGGCCGGTTTGTGGTTCGCCACAATGCGCCGTCCGTTCCGTGATTGCCAAGTGCTTGCACATATTTGGCGCTTCGATTGGACCTCAATGCGACAGCTGATCGTGATCGGGATGCCGATCTCAATCGCCTCGCTAGTTGGGTACGGACTGTCCTCCGCCACAACGCTGCTGGTCGGCCTGATCAACACCAGCGCACTTGCCGCTCATCAGATCGCCGCCCAGGTCAGCGCGACCCTGTTCATGATCTCTTTCGGCATCAGCACGGCTGCGGCGGTCCGCGTTAGCAATGCAGTCAGCCGCAGCGACGGCTCCGGCATCAAGCGGGCAGGTCTGGTCGCCATGCTGCTCGGCATCGTGATTGTCGCGATGCTGACGCTTGCGGTGATCGCCGGGCGTTTCGAGATCGCGGAGCTGTTTCTAGGCGAAGCGGCCGGCGATGCCCACGCGACGATCAGACTAGCTGAAAAGCTACTTTTAGTCGGTTCGAGCTTTTTCATCCCTGACGCCGCCAAGACCATTGCGGCAGGCAGCCTGCGCGGATTGAAGGACACGCGCGTGCCGCTTCTGTTCGCTGGAATCGCTTACTGGCTTATCGGCTTTTCTCTTAGCTACCTCCTGGGTCTGAGGATCGGCCTTGGCGCCATTGGCATCTGGATTGGCTTATCGATCGGGACGACGGTCTACGCAGCGCTCCTCGTATTGCGCTTCCAGCTGCTCGCGAACAGGTTGCCTTCAGAGCCGGTATTTGACCGGGTAAAGCAGGGCTAAAGTGGGATGGGGTTAAATTGAATCGATTTGGGAATCCCAAATCAGTGTGTTTCTGATTCACCATGCTGGCTGGATTGGAGGCCAGCATGGATGGGCAAGCCTTACTCTCTGATCTCCGTAAGCGTGTGGTGGGCCGCGATCGAAGGCGGGATGTCGCGCAATCAGGCGGCCAAGCAGTTTGGGGTGGCGATCAGCACGGCCATCGGTTGGATGCAGCGCCTTGAGGAGACCGGCAGCGTTGAGCCCGGCCAGATGGGCGGTCACAAGCCGAAGTTGATTTCGGGAGACCACGCCGTCTGGCTGTTGCGGTGGATCAGGGACGGTGATTTCACCATACGAGGGCTCGTTGCCGAGCTTGCCGGACGCGGCCTGAAGGTTGACTACCATTCGGTGTGGGACTTCGTGCATGCCGAGAAGCTCAGCTTCAAAAAAAGCGTGGCGGCTGGCGAACGCGATCGACCCGAGGTCGCGCGACGGCGAGCCCAGTGGACAAAGTATCAAGGTCGCGTCGAAGCTGACCGGCTGGTCTTCATCGACGAGACCTGGACCAGGACCGATATGGCGTCCTTGCGGGGATGGGCACCACGCGGGCGCAGACTTCACGCCAAGGTTCCCCACGGCCGCTGGAAGACCATGACCTTCCTGGCGGCCCTGCGCCATGATCGGATCGATGCGCCATGGTTCATCGAGGGGCCGATCGATGGCGCGAGCTTTCGCACCTATGTCGAGAAGGTTCTTCTGCCCGTCCTTCGACCCGGCGATATCGTCATCTTGGATAATCTCGGCAGTCACAGCAGCAAAGCAGTCCGCCAGCTCATCCGTTCGGTCGGCGCCAAACTCTTCTTCCTGCCCAAATACTCGCCCGACCTGAACCCGATCGAACAGGTCTTTGCCAAGCTCAAGCACCTGCTCCGCAAAGCTGCTGCGCGAACCGTCGACGCGGTCTGTGCCGCAATCGGCCACGCACTCGATGCCTTCACCTCCGAGGAATGCGCCAACTATCTCAAAAATTCAGGATCGAACCTAATGCCACCACGCTTTAGTACAGCTTCCGATCGATAAGCGTGAGTACCGGCCGGAACCAGTCGCCGCGAGCCGACCGTACCCGCGCTTGCCTCCACGAAGGGAGCGCCAGCAAACTGAGCGCCATCGTCTTGGCGTTGACATGAAAGCCAAAGCCCCACTGGCTGTGGCCGTGGTGGGGCATTCCTGCACGATGGTCTGCTCCGCACCCAGCACGATATGCCCCGCCTTGATGCGGTCGATATAGATCGGAATGGCGACGCGGCCCTGAGAATCATGCCCAGCGAGATTGGCACTGACGCAGCCGGTAGCGGAGTCCGGCGGTGCGGAGCCGGCCAAAGAGCACCTGCCGCGGGTGCAATCGTCGCAAAACCTAAGGCCGTCACAGGCTTTGCCCGCGCATACTATCACATGGTGAAAATTCGTCCCGGATTCAGGATATTGTTCGGATCGAGCGCGCGCTTGACTGCACGCATCGTGTCGATTTCCTCCTGCGTCCGACTCATTTTCAGATATGGCCGTTTCAGAATGCCGATGCCGTGTTCGGCTGAGATCGACCCGCCGAATTCACTGGTGATCTGATAAACAAGGTTCTCGAAATCGTCCCGCCTGTCGGGCGTGCGCTCGTGGTGCAGGTCGATATGCAGGTTACCATCACCGGCGTGACCGAACACGATCGTGAACGCGTCGGCGTCGATCGCCTTGATGCGCGCCCCGACCGCTTTCTCAAACTCATCCATCCGGTCGATCGCGAGGCTCACGTCGAAGCTGATACGTTCGGCGTAAGGGAACGTGCGGACAAGTGCCGAGCCGGAATCGCGGATAAGCCACATCGCTGCTGCGGATGCATTCGAGTTTGAGAGCGCCGCGTCAAGAATCATGTTCTCGCCCATAGCTGTCTCCAGCAGTGTCTCGAGATCGGCCTGGGTGCGGTTGATGTCACCGGAAGCCTCGACTAGGACGTAAAAGGGATAATGAGTAGGCAGCGGCACGACCAGGCCCTTAACACGCTCGACGGTGAGGCGGTAGTAGTCGTTCCACATCGCCTCGAACGCGGTGAGTTCTCCGCCGAGATGGTGTCGCGCCATGCCCAGGAACGAGGTGAGTTGCGCGAACGACGCTAGGGCACAAAGCGCCACCTGCCGCCCCGCAGGTGCCGGAAAGATGCGCAAAGCGGCCCGCGTCACCACGCCGAGAATACCCTCGCTGCCGATGAACAGCTGTTTCAAGTCGATGCCGGTGTTGTTCTTGATGTGTTTGCGCAAGCCCTGCAACACCGTGCCGTCGGCTGCTACGACTTCGAGGCCGAGAATCAAATCGCGTGTCATACCGTAGCGAATCACCCGATTGCCGCCGGCATTGGTCGAGATGTTGCCGCCGATAGTGCAGCTGCCGCGCGCGCCGAGATCGAGCGGGAACACGTAGCCTTCCTGCTCCACCCGCTCCTGGATCTTTTGCAGCGGCGCGCCGCCTTGCGCAACGGCTGCGCCCGCCGAGGTGTCCACCTCCTCGACTGCGTTCATGCGCTCCATCGACAGCACGATTTCATTGGCATTCGGCAGCGCGCCACGCACCAACCCGGTCATGCCGCCCTGCGTCGTCACCGGCACTTTTTCGCGGTGACAGAGCCGAAGCAGCGTGGAGACCTGTTCTGTCGTCCTAGGACGGACGACTGCTCGCGGCTTCGCGACCGATTTACCCGCCAAATCCAAGTGGTAACGCGTGTCGATGTCGGGGCCTGACAGCGCCGAGTCGTTGTCGAGTGCCTCGCGCAGTTCGTCTATGAATCCGTCAGACATGTTCCCTTCAGTCCCAAGTTCTGGGTCAACGTTCACGGCTGGCATTCGCCAAAACGAGGGCCAAGTTGGTACGGTTACCGGTCAACTTTCAGTCGCATTGCGACACGAGCTTTGCTCTATCGCGCGCGGAGCAGGCTTATCCAGGACCCAACGTTTTCCTTTGTGCCACTTCGTACACCATCCGCCGAAGAGTGGCTGCCCGACTTGTATGTCGACCGCATCGCCAGAGCCATCTCGACGATTGAATGTTGTATGGTTGCAGAGCATTAACTGCGCCGGTGACCACCTTGAGACCGCTCAGATAACCGATTCGCATGCCTATCAGGGCTAACGACTTGGATAACGAATTGACCATCAAAGTACGACCGCGTACCCGGGACGCTACTGAGATGACTAGATGATGGGCATCGGAGGTATGCGCGAAAGCTCTGCAGCATTCATAGAAGATGATCCGGTGATCGGCGTTGCCAAGCACAAACCTCGTCAACGTATTCGTTAGGATCAATCGGGCAGGAGGCATCGCTAGCTCCCGAAAGGACCATCGCTTTGGTGGCTGTGTCAGCTATCGTAGCAATCGGCGTGCCACTCACCGATCTGATGCGTGCCCTTGACGAAACAACACGCGCATAAATGTCTTTGCGAACGCACCTGACGAGGTCAGCGGCTTCACGAAATCCGAGAGCAATGGAAGGTGTGTTAAGCGACAATCATAGCGGCTACACCGCTTGTAGGAGCACGAGGACGATCGGAAGCGGCTGCTCGATAATGCGCAGATGAACAAGAATTGTGCCCGTAATCCGGTGTGTCGGCCACGCCCCGCTCACCAGAGTGATGCGTTGTGGTCAGTGGGGACGAATGATGCGCGACCTTTACAGTATGGGCGATGAAATGCTCACCGCTAACAATGCCGCAGCTCATAACGCCGAGGTGAGCCGGGCGGCTTGTCGAGGCGCTCGTAGACCTGCTCGGCTCCCGTGGGCGTGCGCCTGCTTTCTGTCGGAACCCGAACGCACCCGATGTCTGGATGCGATCAGATGTTTGAATCGCGACATCGCGCCTTCAAGAATCGGCGGCGTTTTCGCCGTGCCGCCTATGACATCAACCCTGCCCCTAGCCAGGAGGATGCTAGGCCACTCGACCATCCGCTTCCCATGTCTTCAAACCACGCGAGGAAGAGGGTGTGAGCCGCCCCGTTTCGGAGTTTGTTGTGTGTGCGTATACGCCCTGCAGCTTCATAGGATGAGGAATGTCGGCCAGCAGCGTTACGCACCCGCGCGTGCAATCATGGTTCACGGTCATAATGCGAGGCCGGGTCGCGTCCTTGCCCGTCCATGCCTTTCGCTAGCCAGCGCTGACGCGAGCGCATTGTCAGCAGGCTCTTGCCAGCGTCCGCCGCGATCGCCTCGGTCATCAACCCATCGCTCGCCAGCAGCACGATCCGTGCTCGCCAAACTACCTTCGGTGTGTTCCGCTCCCGGACCAGCCGCTCCGATCGTTCGCGATCGGTTGTGCTGAACTCAATCTGCCCGATCTTACTCACCGGTGCAGACTCACAGGTTTGCGCCGATTTGTGAATCGTCGTTCAATGATGGAACACTAGGAACAAGTTTCCGAATGCGAGAGAAGCAGATACTCTTCACCTATCTGCTGGCACGCCATAGCAAACAGTTCAGTGCCGCCTGGTCGCCTGGCCGGATGCGCTGCTGCCCGTTCGGTGCATCGTCCACGGATCGACACTCTGATCGAGGTCGGCCAGCATCAAGCTGCATCTTGATGGAACTGAGGAGTCCGCCGATAAGTTCAGACTGTGGCAAGTGCCGTGGCCGGCAACTCCGTCACAGGATGGGGTCGCGCAACTTCGTGTTCTCGTCCTGCAGCGCCTTCACTTCTAGCCCCCCCAATTTGGCATGTTTTGGAAGGTTGCGCCTGTTGATGCGTGTTTGCGGCGCACGTCGACCTCGCCCCGCTTTCCCGTCCCACAAGATCCGACGATCCGTTCTTCCGTTCATCCCTCCGAGGTGACAGACGCTACCAATCCTTGGAGGAGATTGCGAGGCTCGGGTCAGTTAAAAGCTCCTTGAGGCTGACAGTCATTGGAATGGGCCTCCTCTACAAGCTGGTAGGAAGGGGCCTATGCCAAGAGATGACCACTTCGCCAACGGTAAGTCGCTATCAGTCTTGCTGGATCGGACTTTAATGGCTCTGTCCGCCGCAACCTCAGCAATCCTTTTTGCCTGGCTGCTCTACTACAGCAGTTACGGTCTACTTCTCAGCGACGAAGGCCTCTACCTCAACTTCATCGCGAACCCATTCGGCTATGCAATCAATGTTCCGCCGTCCCTATTCGGCTTCATCTATCACTGGCCATATCAGTGGGCTGGTGGCGACATCGTAGTGCTTCGCATGGCGAACGTCACGCTCACTATGGCGCTGGGTTGGATTCTCAGTTTCCTCGTGATCCGGCGCCTCTGGACAGCAGGCTGGCTGCATGCGGCGGTGCTATCGTCAGGGATCGGCAGTCTGGCATTAGTCAATTTTAATACTTGGCTACTTACGCCAGGCTACAACGCACTGGCCTTTCAATCGCTCGTGATAGTAATGATTGGCTTGTTGCTACCCAATCGGCCAGGTCGCATCCGCCAGGTCTTGGGATGGATCCTGGTCGGTGTCGGCGGCTGGTGTTGCTTCATGGCCAAACCGACGACCGCTGCGGCCATTGCCCTCGTGGTTATCCTCTATGTCGTTTTGGGCCGTAAGTCGCTGCTGCCCATGCTTGGCGCGGCGCTGATCGCTCTCGCTCTAGTCATCGTTACCGCCTACTTGATCGACGGCGGCATCACTGGGCTGGTGACCCGTATGATCAACAGCGCTGAGATGGAAATCCTGCTAGGTGCCGGGCACGAGGTGTCTCGCATGTTTCGAATCGACTGGCTCGGCACCAGTCCCGCGCAAGTCGCTATCGCTGGGTTAGTGGCGATAGCCCTTCTGCTCAGCATTCTCATGGGGTCTACGCACAAGTTGCTCCCATCGCTGGCTCTCGCTGTAGTGTTGATCGTAACAATAGCGATCGTGCTGCTGGGGACCGATCCGATCAGCATCAAGGGCTCGACCCTGTTCCTGGTGGTGGCCTTCACATGCCTTGGCGCGATGTTCTATCGTGAGGGATTGGTTCTGCGCACCCAGACTCCCACCAGCATCACTCTAGCGTTAACTTTCTTGGTCCTGCCGCACCTATTTGCATTAGGCTCCGCGGGCAATTACTGGTTCAGCGGTTCGAAGGCGGGCCTGTTCTGGATGCTCGCGGTCGTTGCCTTCCTGAGCCCTCTTGCGCAACAGGGTCGCAGCGCCGCCATCCTGCTGCCCCTAGCGGTGTCAGCACAGTTGCTCAGTGCATCGGTGGTCAATGGTGCCATCCTCAAGCCGTGGTCTCAGGTGAAAGATTTGCGCACCTATTCTGCTGTCACACCCCTCCCGGGTGGTGGAAAATTGGTGCTCTCGCAACCCCTCCACGAGTATCTCGCCGCGGCCAGGGCCAAGGCTCTTGCGGCCGGCCTTGAAGTCGGTACCCCGGCTGTCGATCTCTCTGGCCACTCACCGGGCCTGCTATTTGTGCTTGAGACGCGAGCGCTCGGTCTACCATGGTTGATCGGGCCAATCTCCAAAACCAACGCAGCATACTTCGGTCTACCACTGCCGATCGTGCCATATACCGGCAGTAACTCGGCCGCGGTGGAAGCGCTCGGACTTGAGAACTGCGCCGATCTGGCCAAAGCGTGGGTACTGATCGAGCCGGAGAGCCCGCATCATCTTGACCAAGCCAGTGTCATGGCCGCCTTTGGAGCCGGACAAGCGGATTATGTCGCCGCCGCTACGATCGAAACCCCCGTCAATGACGGGGACTATCCGAATGCTTACAGGCAATTTTTGCTGAAGCCCGTACGCCCCGCCGCGCTGGCGGAGCAATCCTGCCGTGAAGCCAGGCGACGACGGCCGGCTAGCCAGAAATGGAGCCGATCTTGAAAGCTCTGATCATCGCGAGTGGTCTTGGGCCCCGAATCTCCGAGGAACCCGCTTTAGGTGTTTAGTCCCAAGCTTTGCTGGGGCATTTTTATCCTGCGCTATAGGACAGGTCTTACACGGCTGCGCCACCACGACGGAGGCAGTCCGTGGAGCAAAAATAGTCAAGAGAGCCTGAGAGCACTCGCCAAGCGCTACGGGATCGACCAGAAGACTGTCGGCGTAACCACTTCTTCAAGCGCTCGCGAGCTGGATTGGTTTCCTCCAGATCCGCGTCGATCACAAACCGGCGCCGCGCGCGCATGGCGTCACCACCTTCAGCTTCATGCGGCTGCTTGGCCTATCGGCCTATCCGTCAAGGCCTAACATCATTCTCGTTAGGATACTTGCGCTTTGCGAGCCGCTCGGCATGCCTTTGGCGTCGGCCGCTTTCCTGTTCTCGATCACCTAGGATGTGTGGACCACCGGCATGCAAGTTCCAGGCTACCTTCGCTCGTCGTCGGCCTTATGCCAACCGTCGGCTAATATATCCCTGTCCGAGTTGAAGGCGCGGCCGATCTACTTGTCGGCGAACACAGCGAAAAGCAGTTCGAGGCTAAGGGACGCGAGAGCACGAGCGAAAGGACTACAGCGGAAATTTAGGGGCTATGAGGGAAATGCAAGTGAATGAAGTTGGGCGGGGATCCGTCAGAACACTGGCGTAGTTTCCGCCGCCGCTGTCTGGCCTGTGATGAGATCGGACCAGTGGACCGCGATGTGAACCGATTTGGCCGCTTGCCTTGCGCTGCCCTCGATTTGCGCTCGTCCTTCCGTCAGCGGAGGGGATTCCGATGTTCGCCCCCGAAACTCGCGAATACCGCCAGCGGATTTAACCCCGATGCCTTCAACGCGCTTGCTCAATTTCTGGTTTGTCGCGCGCAACAGCTGTAAGCGTCGTTCCGCTCCGACCTTGTCGCGGCGCTTGGGATAGGCGAGTTTCACGATCTCTTTGAAGGGTTGGCTTGTGTCTATGCTTGACCACACGCTTAAGTCGGACGGACGCCGCGCCGGCTGGAAGTGATCACGGAAACGGGAGCCGTCGTTGGTTCTCCAAGGACGACAAGGCCCGGATCATCGAGGAGACGCTGGCGCCAGGCGCGGTCGTTTCCGAGATTGCCCGGCGACACGGGCTGACCCCACAACAGCTGTTCACTTGGCGCCGGCAAGCACGCCGGTTGCCGAAGCCGATGGCTGACGATCCGCCGTTTGTACCGGCGGTGGTAGACGCCAGGGCGCCAGTCGCGTTTGCTGGCCATGAGCGCAAGACGGTGCGACGCAAGGCCAAACCGGATGTTGGAGGCATCGAGATCGAAGCCGAGGGCGTCACGATCCGGGTCGGCCGAGGCGCGGACGTGGCGATGATTGCGGCCATCGTCCATGCGCTGAAGGCAAGCCGGTGATCGGCCCGTCCGGAACTGTCCGGGTGATGGTGGCAACCACACCGGTCGACTTCCGCAAGGGAATGGAGGGGCTTGCTATGTTGGTACGTGAGCACATGAAGGCCGATCCGTTCTCGGGTGCTGTTTATGTGTTCCGAGCCAAGCGGGCGGACCGGATCAAGCTGATCTTCTGGGATGGTACGCGTTTGTGCCTGTTCGCCAAGCGGCCCGAGGAAGGTGTCTTCCGCTGGCCGAAGATCGAGGATGCGTGATGCGTTTGTCGGCGGCGGAATTGTCGGCGCTGCTCGAAGGGCTCGATTGGCGGCGTGTCCACGCGGCACGGGAGACGGTCGTCCCGACGCAAGCCGGATAATTGTGGGCCGCGCTGCGGCGAAGTGAATCAGGGGCATCGAGCACGTCGTCAGGCGGGCGCGAATATGCTCTGATTTGCCTGTGAGCGATAACCTTTCTGATGATCCCGAGACGCTGAAGGCGATGCTGCTTGCCAAGCGGCACGAGAGCGAGCGGCTGCGCCAGATCATCAAGGAGCTGCAGCGTCATCGCTTTGGCCGGAAGGCCGAGACGCTTCCCGAGGAGCAGATGCTGCTCGGTCTCGAGGACGTCCAACAGGTTGCGGCCTGTCCGGAAGCCAGCCAGGACGAGACAGCTCCGGAAGGCCGGCCGGAGCGCGCACGCAGGCGCCGCAACAATCGCGGAGCACTCCCGGCGCATCTGCCGCGGATCGAGCTCGTCGTCGACCTCGACGCCAAGACCTGTCCCTGCTGCAAGGGCGAGTTGCACCGGATCGGTGAAGACAAGAGCGAGCGGCTGGACATGGTACCGGCGCAGTTCCGCGTTGTCGTCACCCGACGTCCCAAATACGCCTGCCGGGCCTGCGAAGATGGCGTCCTGCAGGCCGAGGCTCCGGCCCGGCTGTTCGAGGGCGGCCTGCCGACGGAGGCAACCGTCGCCCAGGTTTCTGGTGTTCAAATACGCCGATCACCTGCCGCTCTACCGGCAGGCCCAGATCTATGCCCGCCAGGGCATCGCTCTCGATCGATCGACGCTGGCGGACTGGGTTGGGCATGCTGCCTTCCATCTGCGCCCGCTGCATGAGCGCCTTCTCACGGTGCTTCGCGCGAGGTCCAAGCTGTTCGCCGACGAGACGACGGTGCCGGTGCTCGATCCCGGTCGAGGGCGCACCAAGACCGGCCAGCTCTGGGCCTATGCTGCCGACGACAGGCCCTGGGGCGGCCTCGATCCGCCCGGCATCGCCTATGTCTATGCACCCGATCGCAAAGCCGAGCGGCTGTTCAGCCATCTTGCCGGTTCAAAGGCGTCCTGCAGGTCGATGGCTACAACGCCTACCCAAAGCTTGCCGAACGTGGCGAAGTCGAGCTCGCCTTCTGCTGGGTGCACATGCGGCGCAACTTCTACGAACTCGCGACAGCCGGCCCCGCGCCGATCGCGAGCGAGGCGCTGAAGCACATTGCCGCATTCTACGCGATCGAGAAGGAGATCCGCGGCCGCAGCGCCGAGGAGCGTCGCCTCGTGCGGCAGCAGAAGAGCCGACCACTGGCCGATCCTGGCTGCGCGCCAAGCTGGCTCTCATCAGCCAGAAGATCAAGCTCGCCGAAGCCATCCGCTACGGCCTCTCGCGCTGGCAAGGCTTAACGCGCTTCATCGATGACGGACGCATCGAACTCGACAACAATACGGTCGAACGATCGATCCGAGAAGCTCAGTCGCAAGAACGCGCTGTTTGCCGGATCCGACGGTGGCGCCGAACACTGGGCTGTCGTCGCGTCCCTGGTCAAGACCTGCAAGATCAACGACGTCGATCCGCTCGCCTATCTCACCGACGTCCTGACCAGGATCGTCAACGGGCATTCAAACCGCGACATCGACCAGCTACTGCCTTGGGCCTACCGCGCTCAAGCCCTCAAAGCCGTGGCCTGAGAACGACGATTAACGCTGCCAACAACTATCCGGGCTGCGTCGGTGTCGTCGTCTCCCGAGCCTCATGGACGCGCCGCCAGTCCAGTCCTTGCAGCGGCGCCGACAATTGCGCCGCCGACGGACGCATCACCCCATCTTCAATCTTCGGCCAACGGAAGATGCCGTCTTCCAGGCGCTTCGCTAGCAGGCACAGGCCGGTCCCATCCCAGAAGATCAGCTTGATCTGGTGCGCCCGCTTGGCCCGGATCACATAGAGCTGCACCCGAGAACGGATCGGCCATCATGGCCTCGCACACCAGTGTCGCCAATCCTTCGGCGCCTCGCGGAAGTCGAGCGGCTTGGTCGCCACCATCACTCGAACCGTCCCGGACGGACCGATCACCTGTTCGCCTTGCGCCTGAACGATGGCCGCGATCATGTTGGCATCCGCACCGCGGCCAGCCCGAATTGTAATGCCGTCGACCTCAATCTCGATCGTCCCCACGTCGGGCCTGGGCTTGCATCACGGCGCTTTGCACTTCGGGCGAAGAGTAGCCGTCTGCGCGACCGCATCCACCGCCGCCGGCACAAACTGCAATTCTTGCGCTTCAGAATGCTTGACCGCGGCTTCTCTCAGTTCCCGACGCCAGCCGAACAACTGCTGGGCGACAACCCATGGCGCCGAGCCCGCGGCACAGACCGAGTCACCACTCGTCGCGATCTCCGCAATGGTCCGCGCCTTGTCTTCGTTGTGCCACTTCCGACGGCGACCGGCCCCGGTGAAGACTTCCAAGCGCCGGACCGCTTCCGTGATAGCACTGCGCACTATGTCCATCCTAAGCCTAGCGACCAAAACCAAGCCGCAGACTCGCAGACTCACCACGTCATCCGAAAGGTGGCCGCAGGACATCGCTTAGTATGCTCGAAGTCGGGGTGCGGATGGCGCTCGCATGCGTCCTCGTTTGCCAATCCACCATCGAGCCCATGATCGGACACATGAAGACCCACGGCCACCGGGGTACCGATGATCTTGACTCAGGGATCTCGGCGATCTCGCGCAGAATAGCGACCGTTCTATCCATCGACGCACCGCCGCACAGGTATGCTCGCGCAGGTAGTTCGGCATGCTGTTGAAGACATCTCAAACTGCATCGTTGCATGCTTTGCTCATCATTCAAATCACCGTGTCATGATCATCGGGGCCTGCCAAATACAAGATAGCGGTTGGTCGCGTAAGAAAGCAGAGCGAGAAGGGGGAGGACAAGGCTTTGCCCCGCGAGCGGCGATATTGCAAGGGCAGTCAATTCGTCCAGCAGCAGGATGTTCACGAGCCAGACCGCCGCGTAGCCAACCACAAAGGGTAGAAGTACCGAAAGCCTTCGACTGCGAAACACCAGTCTTCCGGTGGAATGAAAATTGAACACAACGCCGCAAGGAGTCGAGAGGTTGATGGCAAGTTGATGAGATCCGAGCAACATGTAAACAAGCGCAAATAGAGCATAGCCGAAGGCCGTGTTGGCGACGCCGACCAGTACGAACTTGATGAAATTGACCGGCGTGCGCTCGCCCACATAACTAGGGGCGCCACCTGCCTGAACGTCACTTCGTTTGGCCGGCTCTTGCGCGGCCCGCAGCCGCCTCCAGGCAGGACGATTTCAACGGAGTGACGCCAGGGCGATAGCTGAGCGAACCGATACTTAGGAAATTCTGATCAAACACTGCATTGTATCCCGTGCGCCAAATTCATCGCCAACCCGTGCATCGAACCTACCACTTTCGCGATGGCTCGTTCTCATCCCAGCAATCGCCGTGCCACTCCTAGAACTTGATGGGCGCCTTGCTGAATGAAAGACACTCGCGTGTCTACCAATGTCGCTGGTGGAGGCCGTGCGTCGTTTGCTGGCTTTGTGACGTCCGGGTGTTCAATTGGACATGGGTGGCACGAAATTTGAGGAAGATCATGCCGGTGGCCTCGTACGGAGCTTGAACGTTTGCTTGAGGATGAGGCGCTCCGTGTTGTTGTCACCGGGAACATTTGGCATCGGTGCGCTATCCGGCATCACACGGTATGTCGCCCGCGTTAAGGCCTCGCAGGTTGCTGCCAGGAATGGACCCTCGGCGATGACATCAGACTACAACAGCAAGAATACTCGTGGAGCTCGTTCATTCGCTGTGACCTCTGGCAATCGAGTCCACAATGAACAGTGGTCGATTTTTAGTGCTGAGATAGATCCGCCCAACATATTCGCCTATAATGCTCAAGGCAATCATTTGAAAAAAGGAAACGACGATGATGGAAAGCATGAGCCTCGTCCATACAGGTACGACCGCTAAGTAGATCCAAACGTAGAGCGAATAGGCGGCCACTCCGACAAATGCAACAAACAAGCCGAGGGCGACAATCGATGAGAACCGCAGCAAAACCATCGAATACCCAAGAAACGCATCGGCAGCGAGCCTAACCATTTTAGCGAGAGGGTATTTCGTGCAGCCAGCATAGCGTTTGTGCCGATCATACTCGAATGCGACCTGCTTGAAGCCGATCGAAGCGACCATTCCGCGAATGAAGCGGTCCCGCTCCGGCATTTGCGCAATGATGTCGGCTATCCTGCGAGACATCAATCTGAAGTCCCCCGTATCGACGGGAATGAAAATATCAGTCGAGCGTTCGAGGAGCCGATAAAAAACTCTTGCGGTAGATGCCTTAAACCAGGTCTCTCCAGCACGAGTAGTTCGTTGGCCGTACACAACGTCAGCAGAGGTCTGTTTCATTTTATCAAGCATTTGGGCGAGAAGCTCTGGAGGATCCTGCAGGTCCGCATCGATTATGAGGACAGCTCGTCCCCGAACTGCAGCGAGCCCGGCCGTAGTCGCGACTTGATGGCCGTAATTGCGCGAAAGCTTGATCGCGACAACGTTTCCGTGGGCGGTTAGGCAGGTCATCGTCTCCCAAGTTCCGTCAGTGGAGCCGTCATCTACCAGAATGAGTTCGTAGCTGGCACCGACTGCAGTGGCCGCACTACCACAGCAACGCCGAACTAGCTCATGGAGCACCAAAACCTCGTTGTAACAAGGCACGACGATTGACAGCTCTAAGTCGCAAATCCGAGGAATTTCCATAGGGGACCGCATAAGCCTAGGAAGCGTCCGCGTTTAACTCATCGGGTTTCAAACGTCACCGCTCAGGTGTAGTAGGGGATCGGCGGCTTTACGATTTCCTAAGCCGGATGTATTCCTTGTCGCGCAAACTGTGCGCTACGCAGGGTCCCAATGATTAATGAAGTGAGCCTCTCCGTTCATCGCCAGATCGGCAGCGAATTTTCAGAAAACGAGTTTGATGAAGACTTTCCGCCTGGTTATGAGCGACACTACTGGCACCGCGCTCGGAGCGCCATTGTAAAGAGCTATGTCCACGCGTTTTGTGGCCTCAGCGATGCGCTCCTCGAAATCGGCGCTGCTCGGGGTCACTACGTTAACGTCTTGCGCAAAGCCGGGTTCGACGCGTACGGCTGCGACCTGGGCGATCCGTGGGTCCACGAGGAGACGCGATCGTTTGTTTTTCCAAAGACTGAGTTTGCCGATATCGATAAGGAGCTGCGCGCTCGAGTCACCACGGTTCTGCTCTTGGACGTGCTTGAGCATATCGAGCAGCCGGTCACTTTCATCGAAGAAATTTCTCGTGCGTTTCCGGCGCTGCGTTCGCTGATCATCACTGTGCCAGCGCGGCAGGAGCTGTGGTCGAACTATGATGAACATTACCGCCATTTCCTACGCTACGATGTCACTGAACTTCGCAAATTGGCGCTTCGATCGCGCCTTTCGATTAAGTCCTACAGCTACTTCTTTCATGCCTTGTATGTGCCGGCCTTATTGATGAAGAAACTAGGCATGAAGCGTAAGACTGCGTTTGGGGTGCCCAAATCATCAGGATTGCATGGACTGTTAGGGACTGTATTTTGGGCGGAAAAGCAACTTTTGCCGAAGAATCTCTACGGCACGTCACTGATCTGCGCCTGCGGCAAGGACCCTCCGACCTGAGAAGTCCCAAGTATCTGTTGGCCCACCGCAGATGTCACGGGGCAGCGACCAAACCGGTTAGGCGCGCGCGCCTACGAACAGCAGCATCCGATTGTTCACGAAAGATGCAGCTGAGCCTGCCGGGCGACATGCGAAACTGCCGCCTGACGACACAAGGAAGTGTCGCCCCGACACGATCAGAACGAGAGTTTTATGCGCGGTGGCTCAGTTCAGGTCCTCGGCGGTTAATGGATCCGCGGAAGCAGGCCATGCTGGAGCAGGTCCACCTCAACGTGAAGTTTCACTTCGTGCCGATAAGCGCGTCCTGGCTCAATCAGGTCAAGGTCTGTTCTCGATCTTGCAAAGACAGTCACTTAGCGGCACCTCCTTCCCAGCCTCAAGCAGCTTCAGGAACACACCAATGCCTACGTCAATGCGTACAACGAAATGCCGAGCCTTTCGTCTGGGCTAAGAAAAGAGCCCGTCAACGCCCGTTGAAGGGCCGCCGTATCACTCAGATCTGATTCCGGGTACTAGCAGTGGTATAAGGCTATCGCCAGCAGGTACGACGGAAGCCCGCGCGTCCGTGCTTGTTACACGACAAATCATTCTGCCTACACCGGCGTCCCGGACTATCAGGAGGGGCAGTAGTGGCTGCTCAGTAGCGCGCAGAAGAAGAGCTGTGCCTGCAAATCGGCGTTTGCACCTCTCGGCTCTTCGGATCGACACTTTGTGGTCGGTGGGGCGAATGACGCGCGACACGGACGTAGGAAATGAAATGCTCATCGCGCCAATGCCGCGGCTGATAACGCCGATGGAGTCGGGCGCGCTGTCGGGAGCTCGCAGATCGGCGTGGCGACCGCGGGGCGCGCGTCTGTCTGAAACCAAACGCACTTGATGTCTCGAATCCGCCCAGCTGTTTGGAGCGCTACATTGACCCCTCCAAGTCGTCGGTGATTCGCCACGACGTACTGGCATAAATCCTGCTGCAACCTTTCTGGGAGAAAGCCAAGAGGACGCCATGCCAGTCGACAATTCGCTTCCCATCGTCGTCAGCCACGCGAGAATTTGCGTGTCTTTCTACTGCAATCTTCATTGCGAGCACTGCTATGTTCCTGAAGAGTATCGGGATCAATACAAGCGGCTTTTGGAGCCATCACAACTATCTGTGGAGGAGATGATAGAGTTCATCGATCTTCTCGCCGATAAATATTCCCTGAGAAAAGTTTCACTGACGGGTGGCGAGCCGCTTCTGAAATTGGTGTTTCCGCGGACGGAAGCTCTGATCGCCCATGCGAACAAGCGAGGCCTTCAGGTGCAATTGAACACAGGAGGGCTCGGCCAGGTGCCAATTCCTGATGTCATCTCAATCTTCGACGATCCCAAGAAGCTAGCGTTCCAGTTCAGCTTTGACGGTGCGAAGCGGAACACGGTGGACCGCTTCCGGGGCAAGGCGGGTGTTTACGAGTCTGCGCTCCGGCAGATGGCTGAGGCGGCCAATGCCGGGGCCTTGGTTCAGGCCAGGATGACTGCCAACCGGCACAACATCGGCGAGGCGCTCGACGCCTACCGGCTCCTGTCGTCAATCGGCGTGTACTCCTTCAGGGTCAAGCCGATGTTCGCCTCGGGCGTTGCCCTCGGCAATGAGGATGCGCTCTTGGGCTCGGCTGATGAAATTCGAGAGCTGCAGGAAGCTCTGATGAGGATTGCTGCGGAGCCCAGCTCAGCACGCCTCGAACTGCCGCCGCCGATTTTCGTCGATACGTCGCAGCCGCGGCCAAACGTCAGATATACCGAATGCGACTGTGGTGCCACCGCGGTCTACCTCTCTACAAACGGCGATTTGTATCCCTGCTCCTTTGTCGTCGGGGATCCCGATAGCCAGGAGTTTCTCCTTGGCAACATCCGATCGCCGGAATTCGATCTTGAGAACGTTTGGCGTACCTCGCCGGCTCTGAAGAAATTTCGGGCGAACAGCGGCTGCGGCCAATGCCCGAGCCAGGTCGCCCTCCTGAAGAATATCGAGAATCGTGCGCTTGCCTGCGCGTGACGAAGCGATCGACAAACGGAAGGCGTTTCCATATCGGCGGTTCTCGGTGCGCGAGGAGGCAGTATCCCACCTTGTCAGCATCCGTCAGGTCGACCCAGTGTCTGCCCTCATTGCGTCCGAAGTTCTGATTGAGGCAAAAGTGAGAGAGTATCAGAGGCATGCGAGGAGATATCATTCTCGTCGGGCTAGGTGCTTATGCCCGGGCGAAATATATTCCTCTGATCGAGGATGCCGTCTCCAGCGGTCGAGCATCGGCATTCCATGTCGTCGAGCTCGACAGTGCGCGAGACGCCGTGGATGCCTTTTTCCGGACCCGCACCTGCAAGCCGGCGAGCGTCTCATGGGTACCCGATCTCCGGCGACGGGGGATCTGGTATTCCGGCCATGGGGAGGACGTCCTGACGGCCCTGATACGTCCAGGCACAAAAGTCATCGTCTCGACCGAACCCAAGGCTCATTTGGGCTACCTCCGCGCGGCTCTTGGACTTGGCCTTGATTGCCTGGTCGACAAGCCCATCATTCTTCCGATGGCGTCGAATGGACGCCCTGCAGCGGACCGTCTGGTTGGTGCGGTAGCCGAGCTCAAAGAGATCTGCGATCGGATTGGTGGCCGCTGCGTGGTCATGACGCCGCGCCGCTACAACGCAGTCTACGAGCTGATTGGACGTTATGCGCGCCGCGCCTCCCGAAGCCTTGGCACGCCGGTCACCTATATTGGTATCGAGCATCACGCGGGCGTGTGGAACACGGAGGAGGAGATCCTCTCCCGGGAGGACCATCCTTACCGCTACGGCTACGGAATGCTTTGCCATTCCGGCTACCATTACATCGACATTCTCTCCGGTCTTTTGGCTCACAATGAGGACCACTTTGGCAGGCTGGCGCTCGAGCTGGATGTCCATAGGGCGACCGCCGCCGACCAGGTCGGGCAGATTGGCTCGGCGCCGGTGCGCAGGCTGAACGGCGATGCGCCAGTCGCTCGACTGTTTCCCGCGCCACCATTCTGGGGTGAGACGGATATTGTCTCGTCCGGAGCCGCAAGGCGTCCCGGAAGCCGCGAGACCGTCTGCCTGTTTCGGCTCGACCTTCTGCAGACCAGCGTGTCGCTTCGTAATTGGCGGCAACTGCCGGCCGATATCTACAACAAGAACGGACGGTACGGGTCCGAGACCATTCGCTTGAATATCGGTCCCTTCGCAGCGGTCGAGGCCAGGATCTTCAAGCGCCCACATTTGAGCATGGAAGGTTATCCGCAACTGACCAGGGAGGCGCACATCACGGTGTGGCGGAATGCCGGTTTCCTCGGCGGCGCAGTCTTACGCGAACGGCATTATCCCGCGCGGGACACGCTTGTCCGAAACGCCGACCTTGGCACTGGCCGCAAAAGGCTGTTTGACGATTGGCTGGCGGGACGGAGCGACAAGAGTTCCCTTGAGTCGCACACCCGGACGATATCGCTCTTTGCTCACTATTTGGCGGCGCTCACGACGGATGGAGCGAACAAAGATCTAGCGACCCCATTACGCGCCCTCAGCAAAGTGCCGGTATGAATGTCGCCGCTTCGACTTCAGCTCGCTCTCGGCATTCTGAGCTTGCAGTATTCGCTGGAAACGGGCGACATTGGCCATCGTTGGTCGTGGCCGGGAAGGGGAACTCTTGGCCGGCGTACGGCGTACCAGATGTAGGTTCTGACCAACTTCGAGACAATTGATGAATAGTGATCGTCACGACGTCCTATTTGACGGTAGCCATCCTGTGCCCCGCGACTACCGGGAGTACAGGCACTCGGTTCAGGCTCGGCTGGTCCAGTTGCTTCGACAGAATCCGGGATGCCGCTTTCTCGAAATCGGCGTAGGGCCGACCTTCAGGCGGGAGCGGTTCAAGGCCATCAACGAGTTCGGCATCCACTATGTGGGCTTGGACTTGCAACATGTTTGCGCCGAACGCCGGGCCGACGCCGGCATCACCGATCGAAACATCACCTTTATGGGAAATCCCTCAGGAACATACCTATTCAATCTGATCAGGCTGGCGAGAAATCGGGAGACTTTCGACATCATCTATCTCGATGGCAGCCATTCAATCTATGTCGATCTGGCGGCTGCGATTGCAGCAGTGCGGCTCTAGGCCTGGCTCCTTGTTCCTTTTCGATGATGTGAGGTTTTCCTTCGGAAGGAGGCATTTGATCCAGACCGCAGCTCGATATGCGGATGCCGATGAGGCCAAGCAGTTGACCGAGGATGAGGCCAACGAAGCTCACGTCACGATCATCATCCGGGACTATCTGATCCCCTTGTTCAGCTTTGAGGTGGAGCGGTCGTGGTCGGATCCTGACTGGATCGCACTTCGAACGCCCAGGTCCGCTCCGTGGATGCGGATTTGACAGTTCTCTCACGATCGGGCTCCTCGGTCGACGTCTGCACAAAATCCAATCACGACCGGCGCCGGTAGCGGCCGTCATCTTGGGACGGATCGCGTGCGGTAGCGATGCTTGAAGGCCACATCGTACATCCGTCTCTATCGGCGAGCTCGGCCCGCAGGTGCGCGTCCGAGGATGCTCGCCGATTCGAGCTCGCGCTTACGCGTGCGGGCATTGTCGGACCTCCAACATGTCGGACATGGGACGCAGCGCTCTCAGGTTGATCGTATTGATCTTCCGCTTGGCACGACACATGCACGACCATCCACAAACGCCCGCGCCGCCGATTGGAGATCCCATGATCAGCTTCGCGGAGCAGCGATCATTGAGTGAAAAAAGCTGCGCTTTCCTGAGCCGACGCGGACGTTGCCGGCAGTCTTCATCTGATCGATGTTTCACGCCCTTGAGTTGATATGTCAGACCGAGCGGCAAACGGACATGCAGCAAAACCGCGGGAGAGGCGCTGCCTGCAGAAGCGGTGACGGCGAGCAGATGCCTCAGAAAATCGTACATGTGCGCAATGCACGAACCAACGGGAGAAACATGCTATTCGGTCGGAAAGAACTTGCTGAGGTGACTGCCGAGTTCCGCTGGGGCTATTCAGCGATTTCGCACATTCTATCGAAGTTCGAAAATGAAGCAGGACCCCGCACCGCATTTCCCTGCGTTTTCGCGCGGAACACGGTCAAGCGCGGCAATTTGCGTTTCCTCCTTATTCCATACGAACCCGAAAATTCACGCTATGAACTCAGCCTTCTAGCTTCCGGCTTACGCACCTACATTGATCAGATCAATATCGACGCGCTCGACATCAACCACAACCGTTCACTGCTATTGCTCTTTGAGCTGGTCGCGACCCTCACGACCACAGATCAATTCAAGCAGATATTCATCGAAGCGATGCAGTTTCTCCTCGATGAAGATCGGCGACCCTGGCCTTCGCTCGTGTCCAAGGATCCCGCGCACCGCACCTGGACGATGTGCTTTCACGGTTGCGAACTCTTCGTGAATGTAAGCCATCCAGCACATGTTCTTCGCAGAAGCAGAAACATGGGTGTCGGGCTGGCTTTCGTTATCAATCCGCGAAAGATCTTCGACATTGCTGCTCCTGCCAATCAACAAGGCAGCGCCATCACGGCTAAGATCAGACAGAACATCGACGTCTACCAGCACCCTGCTGGGGTCGTACTTCTGGGCGAAGCGCAGTGGCAGCCGGGTTTCCTAGGAGCGTGCTTCTGGCGGATACAGCGATTCCGTCCAACTAGCGCCTTCCGTCCACGTTGTCCCTAGGCGGAAACATCCTATCGTGCTCATAATGCGCGTTGCGCTGCCGGCGTTTTCGCGTGCTATTTCGCAAAACAAAATCTTTATTGTCTCCAAGTATCCAGACGTATGTCGTAGTATGTTGGTGAGGAGTCCAAGTTCAAACGCTAGACGGCCTGAAACGCCGATGCCGATGCTCATCAATAGCAGCGACTATCGCCGCCGCGCGCGACAATTCCTGCCGCCGGACTGTTTGAGTATATCGAACGCGGCACGGAGGACGAGATGGCTTTGACGCGCCTGCGCGCCTCGCTCGATGCCATCACCCTGCTGCCCCCTGTGCTGATGGGACACGACAGACGCGATCTCGACACGGTGCTGTTCGGTCAAAAGATCGCAGCGCCCCTTATCCTGGCGCCGACGGCACTCGCAGGGTTTGTGGCGCATGATGGCGAGGCCAAGCTCGCCCGCGCAGACTCCCGCGTCGGCATTCCCGTCTGCATCTCGACGCAGTCGGTGACCACCGTGGAGACGATCCGGCGCCGCGCGCCGGATGCCTCGCTCTGGTTCCAGCTCTATGTCTGGCGCGATCGTGCGCTGACGACGCGCCTCCTGGAGCGCGCGAGCGCCTGCGGCTGTGAGAACCTGGTCGTCACGGTCGATACGCCGGTCTCGCCGAACCGGGAGTTTAATCAACGCAACGGGTTCGGCATTCCCTTCAGCCCTCGTCTGCGCAGCAGGGTCGACGTGGCGCTGCATCCCAGATGGGTGTTCGGGGTTCTTACGCGCTATCTCGTGAGCGAGGGCATGCCGACCTACGGTCACTATCCGGACGCGTTCCGCATCGCAATCACCCGCGCGAGTATTGCGGAGGCCGTCCGGATCGAGCCACGGCTGAGCTGGGGCGACATGCGCTTGGCTGCGCGGGATCTGGCCGGGCAAGCTGACCATCAAGGGCGTGCTCGCAGTGCAAGATGCCGAACGGGCGGCCGAGATCGGCGCCGATGCGATCGTGGTCTCGGCCCACGGCGGGCGCAATCTTGGCTGCCTTCCGGCGCCCGAGGACTGCATTCCGGCGATTGCCGCCGCGGTGGACGGGCGTCTGGCCATTCTTGCCGACAGCGGTGTTCGGCGCAGCACGGATGTCCTAAAATATCTCGCGAGGTGCGGAAGCCGTTCTTCTCGGTCGCTTGCCGTTATGGGGACTTGCAGCCGAAGGAGAGGGGGCGCCGAAGCCGTCCTGCGGATGATCCTGCGCGAGATAGATACCGCCATGGCTTTCTTGGGAGCAGATCGTGTTTCGAACCTGCGGCAGATGCGCGCGAGCGAACAACTGAATTGAAACCAACGCTAGAACTTGGAGAACTGCCATGTCGGCCAAATCAGCATTGCACACGCATATCGGCACCGCCGATCTTGTCGGCGAGGTCGAGAGGCTCCTCGCCGCGCTTGGCGTTAGCCGTCCTGACCATACGGAGGGCACGCTCGTCGTTCGCACGCCGATCACCGGCCGGCCCATTGGCCGGGTCACCGAGATTGGCACCGGCGAGGCGGCCCCTGCGATCGAGAAGGCCCACGCGGCGTTCTTGGCGTGGCGGTTGGTGCCGCCACCCAAGCGAGGGGAGCTGGTGCGGCTGTTCGGCGAGGAGTTGCGTGCCAATCAGGAATCCTTGGGTCGGCTGGTGTCGATCGAGGTCGGCAAGATCGCCTCCGAAGGCCTCGGCGAGGTTCAGGAAATGATCGACATCTGCGATTTCGCGGTCGGCCTGTCGCGCCAGCTCTACGGCCTGACGATTGCGACCGAACGTGGCGAGCATCGCATGATGGAAAGCTGGCATCCTCTCGGCGTCACCGGCATCATCTCAGCTTTCAATTTTCCGGTTGCCGTTTGGGCCTGGAACGCGGCGCTGGCGCTGGTGTGCGGCAACAGTATCGTCTGGAAGCCGTCGGAGAAAACGCCGCTGACGGCGCTTGCAACGAAGGCCCTGTTTGAGCGCGCGCTCAAATGCTTCAATGAGGCTGGCGGAGCCGCGCCGCAGGGGCTTGCGGCAGTGCTCATCGGCGGCCGTGAGATCGGCGAGGTGCTCGTCGATCATGCGAAGGTGCCGCTGGTCTCGGCCACCGGCTCAACGGCGATGGGACGTGTGGTCGGGCCGCGGCTTGCGAGGCGGTTCGCGCGGGCATTGCTCGAGCTCGGCGGTAACAACGCGGCGATCGTTGCGCCGACTGCCGATCTTGATGTGACGCTGCGTGGCGTGGCCTTTGCCGCTATGGGAACGGCGGGACAGCGCTGCACGACGTTGCGCCGTCTGTTCGTCCACGAGAGCGTCTACGACAGCTTCGTGCCGCGGCTGAAGCAGGCCTATGCGTCCGTGCCCGTCGGCTCACCACTCGAAGGTGGGATTCTGGTTGGCCCGCTGATCGATGGCGCGGCTTATCGCGCAACGCAGAGTGCACTCGCGGCTGCGAACGCTGCCGGAGGACAGGTCCATGGCGGTGAGCGCGTCGCCATCGAAGGGGCGGCTGACGCCTACTATGTCCGCCCGGCGCTGGTCGAGATCGCGGCGCAGACCGGACCGGTGGAGCACGAGACCTTTGCGCCGATCCTCTACGTGATGAAGTATCGCGATTTCGATGCCGTGCTCGAGTTGCACAACGCCGTTCCGCAGGGGCTGTCGTCATCCATTTTCACCAACGACTTGCGCGAAGCGGAAACATTTTTGTCGGTGCGTGGCTCCGATTGCGGCATTGCCAACGTCAATATCGGCCCATCCGGCGCGGAGATTGGTGGCGCCTTCGGTGGCGAGAAGGAGACCGGCGGCGGACGCGAGTCTGGATCCGACGCGTGGAAAACGTATATGCGGCGTGCGACCAACACCATCAACTATGGCCGCACGCTCCCGCTGGCCCAAGGCGTCAAGTTCGACGTGGTGTGACGAGTTTTGGTCTGGGAAATCGCCGGCAAGAGGAGGCAGAGGCCGAAAACGCCGCAGTTGCTCACCAATTGCAGCGCGATCTGGCGTATAACCTTTCAGCGTGTCCACCGGGAGGTCAAGGAAAATCGTGCCACAGCCAATGTGGGCAAGTTTTCCGAAGTGACGCGGGCGGCCTCCAGTTGGTGCACCCACACGCATTTCAGAAAGAGTTTCGAAGGGGCCTCCACCTGCTCAAACCCTGTGTATTGCGTGGCATAGGAGCTGGGTTGAGAGCGTCAGGGTCGGCGGATCAAAGCCGCTCGGTCCTTAGCGAATAGCCGAACGACATCCACTAGTTACAACCGACTTTTGCAACAAAATCGGACCCGAGCCGGCGAAGGCTCCAGTTGTTGTCACGTCGGCTGTTGAAGGGAAACCGGAGGTCGGGCGCCGCTTGCGCTCGACCCGACGTTCACTATCAGTCGTTTAGGAGTTACTCCGTAAGCGACAATCCGACGTTCCTAACCGGCGCCAAGCAGGTGGTTAAACGATTACGCATGGCTGGAATACCGGCGGGTGATCCCAGCAGGCATACGCGCTGATCTTGGCGGTTATGGCTGTTCTGCATCACGTTTACCGCTTCTTCTTGCGTGCTCGCATTTTTGATTTCAGAACGTCGGCTTGGCTTTGGAGGGCGCGTGCTAGGGTCTGCAATTGTTCGGACGCCTCGGCATCTGCGGCTGCCTTTGCGGCGCGCACCGCTTTCTCAGCTTGCTTGCGCAACTGTTTGATTTCCTTCCCCATGGCTCAGCCCGTACGCCCCCGGTCGGTCGCAGAACTTATATCTCTCCCCGCTGTTGAGGAGCAGGGCATAGCTGCCGGACTCGTGCAGGTCAAGCCAGCCGCGTTCGATGGGGAGATCCACGCCGGCGGCAGTGGCCTTGAGCTTGAACAGCGTCGGATCATTGACGAGTTCGATATAGATCCGCCCGGGCATGGTTGGCTCGATCCCAGCGGCGATCTCGACCAGCTTGCGGGCGGCGAAGCGACTTCGATGAAGCTGCGCGGCTGGGATCTCGCTGCGGATTGGATGAATTTGGCTGACCTTCGAAGAGGACATCTCCAGTGCGCTCTTCAATCCCATTGACACTCTCAAAGAGATTCCTCGGGACCGAAAAAGTCAGACGATCGCGCTGTCACCTCACCAGTCATACACCGAGATTCCGGGTTCGCCGCGGTCGCGGCGCCCCGGAATGACGCAAGAGAACTACAGCGCGCGCTTCAGCGGCTCGACGAGATCGGTCTTCTCCCAGGAGAAGCCGCCCTCGTTATCCGGGGTGCGGCCGCCGAGGGCTCCGCGCCGACTCCCGTCGCTACCACCGCCCAACCGGGCAAATCAAACAGCCGGAGCGAACTCACGGCGCGATAAAGCTTGGGGGCAAGCTCACCGGACGACGAAGATCCACGCCGTGACCGATGATCAAAGGCGTCCCCGCGTTTTGCTCCTCTCACCAGCCAACATTAACAATATCGCGCTCGCACCAGCTCTTGCTGCGGCGGTCGGACCTATCGAGCGGCTGATTACCGATAAAGCCTGGGACGCCAACAGTTTGCGAAAGCTTCTCGCCGAGCACGGGGCTAAGGCGGTCATCCCGTCCACGGCCAGCCGCAGCCAGCCGATTCTCACAGCAAAACGCTCTATCGCCAGCGCAACTTTATCGAGCGCATGTTCGCCCATCTCAAGGACTTTAGTATCACGACGTACCTCGGCAAGCTCGGAAGAACGTCGTCGCTGGCTCCTCGATCGCCGCCAAAACGTGTTTGCCGATTGGCTGGTGCGCGGAGCGACAAGAGTTCCTTTGAGTCCTACACCGGGACGATAGCCCGGATTTCGAACATCGTCTGCGCCAAACGCGGGTCCGACCTCGTCCGGGCCGGCATCGCCGATCGAAACATCCACTTTCTGGGAAACCCGTCAGGAACATACCTGTTCAACCTAATCAGGCTCGCCAGGAATCGAGAGACTTTCAATATCGTCTATCTCGATGGAACCGTTCGATCTATGTCGATCTCACGGCCGCCATCGCAGCAGTACGGCTGTTGAGGCCTGGCGCCCACTTCTTTTTCAATGATGTGAGGTTTTCCTTCGGAAGGAAACATTTGATCCCGACCACAGCTCAATATGCGGATGCCAATGAGGCCAAGCAGTTGACCAAGGAGGTAGAGCCGTCGCGGTCGAGGATCCTGACTGGATCGCACTCCGAGCGCTCAGGTCCGCTCCGTGGATGCGGATTTGACGGTTCTCCTACAACCGGGCTCCCATCGTACATCCATCTCCATCGGCGAGCTCGCGCCGCAGGTGCGCGTCCGAGGGATGCTCGCCGATCCGAGCTCGCGCTAGGCTTGCACTCATTGTCGGATCTCCGACATGTCGGACATGGGACACAGCGCTCTCGGATTGATCGTATTGATCTTCCACTTGGCACGGCACATGCACAACTATTCACAAATGCCCGCGCCACCGTCTAGAGATCTCACGATCACCTTCCGAGCAACGATCACTGAGCGAAAAGCTGAGCTTTCCCGAGCCGACGCAGAGATTGCACGACAGTCTTCATGTGATCGATGTTTCACACCGTTGATATGTCAGACCGAGTAGTAAACGGACATGCAGCAAAAACCGCATGACATGCGCTCACTGCAGAAGCGGTGACGTCGGGCAGATGGCTCAGGCAATCTACACATGCGCGATGCACCACCTAAGGGGAGAAAACATGCTATTCAGTCAGGACGAACTTGCTGGGCTCCCTGATAAGTTCCGCTGGGGCAAATCAGCGATTTCGCACATCCTTTCGAAATTCGAAAATGAAGCAGGCTCCCGCACTGCATTTCCTTGCGTTTTCGCGCGCAACACGGTCAAGCGCGGCAATTTGCGTTTCCTCCTGATTCCATACGAACCCGAAAATTCGCGGTATGAGCTTGGGCTTCTTGCTTCCGGCTTACGCACCTACATTGATCAGATCAATATCGACGCGCTCGACGTCAACCACAACCGTTCACTCCTGGTGCTGTTTGAGCCGCTCGCGACCCTCACGACCACGGATCAATTCAAGCATATATTCATCGAAGCGATGCAGTTTCTACTCGATGAAGATCAGCGACCGTGGCCTTCGCACGTGTCCAAGGATCCCGCGCACCGCACCTGGACGATGTGCTTTCACGGCTGCGAACTCTTCGTGAATGTAAGCCATCCAGCGCATGTTCTCCGCAGAAGCAGAAACATGGGCGCCGGGCTGGCTTTCATTATCAATCAACGAAAGATCTTCGACATTGCTGCACCTGCCAATCAACAAGGCAGCGCCATCACGGCTAAGATCAGACAGAACATCGACACCTACGATGACGTTGCACACAGCGGGCTGCTGGGATCGTACGTTCTGGGCGAAGCGCAGTGGCAGCAGTACATGATACCCGATAACAATGAGGACGCCCGTGCCCTCTGCACTTCAAGTGACGGTCAGTACATCAGCGGCGTGGCTGTTCTCGCCGCTTGAACCGTGAGCCTTGAATGTGCAGGACCGTGGCTCGCCAATGGCGAACTCAGCGGCGGCGTCGATGACAGCATAGGTTTTGTAGATTGGCTTACCCCTCCCGTTAGCCCGGCGATCGACAGATCGTGTGGTCGGCTATTACGGGGAGCTCATGCGAGATCAGCGTGAAACATGGAAGCGAGAGCAAACTCGAGGGACATCTGGGGCTTGCCTCCGGGATTTTACTGATCGTCACAGTCATCATTGGATCCGGGATCCTTGTCCTTCCAGGATTTGTGTTCGAAAACATTGGCCAGGACGGCATTTATGTGTGGTTCGCCTGCGCCTTGCTCTCTGCGCCGATCCTGGCGACGATGGTCCTGTTAGGGGGCGCATATCCCAGTTCCGGAGGTGTTGCATACTATGCCAAGCTGGCTTTTGGCCAATACCTGGAATTGCTGGTGTCATTGCTGTTTCTGGGAGCGACAATGGTGGGCTTGCCATCCATCACGCTGGCGGGGGCTGTCTACCTCCAGAAGCTGACAGGCCCCAGTGTCGACGTCCATCTGCTTGCCGCGTTGCTCATCCTACTGGCTGGCGTCTTTGCCCTGTCCGGTGGCGAGGCACTCCATCGTGGCGTGAAGCTCATCGGCAGTTGGTCGGTCTGTTTCTTGGTAGGCACTCTGTTCGCCCTCATGGTGCTGGCAGTGCGGGCCAAGGGTGTTCAGTTCGACCGACCCGCAAACCTATTGTCCATTGCGAGCCAGATTCCCGTGATCTTCTTCTCCTTCAGCGGTTGGGACATTGCGACCCATCTAGCTGCAGACTTTCGCAATCCCAAAAGGGATTTTGGTCTGGCGATGCTGTTGGCCTTTGTCGTTGTCTGTGGAGTCTACATCTGCAGCGCAGCGCTCGTCCATGTCGCTGATATAAAATCGAATTTCAACGCGCCAGTCTTTCAGGCGGCGGCCGAACTTGCACCATCCGCACCAGGCTGGCTGGTTCCCCTGTTAGGCATATCGTTGATCGCCGCGAACCTCTTCGGGTCAGTTGTCGCGATCTCACGGCTCGTTCTGTACCTCTCCGGACGACACGTCCTTCCGGCCTGCCTCGGGCGCTTGCACAATGGTGCGCCCCGGACCGGTGTCTATTTCGTGGTTGCATGCTTGCTATTGGTTCTGGCCTGCGACCTGATTGGGTGGCTCGACATCGAAACGATGTTCAGTCTTGCTGGAATGAATCTTCTTTTCATTTACATGATTTCGGCGCTTGCACTCGTGAGGCTCCGGGGAGGGCTGGTCTCGTGGTTCCTCGCTACGCCGATTGTGATTTGCTCTGTCCTGATCATCGCCGGCTTCAGGTCTTCTCACCCTTTTATCGCATCGAGTGCCATCCTTGCATACGTCTTGAGCCGCAACAATCGAACGGAGTTGACCTGATATGGATCAATCCGTTGTCAACGAGAGGTTCAAGACCATCTCGATCAAAGAGGGTCTGTTGCCGCTGAAGGTGACGCCGTTCTATCACAGGAAGATCAAGGAGGAGGTCGCGGCGTTAGGCAATCATCTGGGCCCGCTTCACCGAGTGTCCTTTCCAACGCAAGACAGACTGTTGTTAAGGGCGCCGAACGAGGTGAAGGACTTCGTCGACGATCGGTCCAATGCGTTCGGCCGCACCCACAAAACGTCCATCGTCAGAAAGTATGCTGACCGCATACTTTTCCTCACCACATCGGAATGCTTTGGGAATTGCCAATATTGCTTCCGCACAGACGTGCTTACAGAAATCGGTGCAACCGACAAACGAGCTGAACGACTTGCTGATCTGCACCTGCTGCGCGACTATCTGGGCGACCACCCAGAGGTCGTGGAGGTTATCCTGTCAGGCGGTGATCCGTTGATTCTGCCGGCGTCCAGGCTGGCGGAAATCATTGAGGGAATCCGTTCGGTTCCATCCGTTAAGTCAATCCGAATTCATACGAAGGCTATTGTGTATGAACCGAAAGCCTTCACCGCCGAGAAAATTGATCTCTTTGCAAAGCATAACATCCGTCTCGTCTTTCACATCGTGCACCCATATGAAATCTGCGGGGACGTGTCTGAAAAGATCAAAAAGATCAGGCTCTACAACCAGTTCCCGCTGTTACGTAACACGAATGATCACCATTTCGTCCTCTACCGGCTCCTGGAGATGCTCGACCAGATGGGCGTACGCAATCTCTCGATATTCATTCCAGATCCCATCAACTTCTCCGCGGCATTCCGCGTGCGCTTGAGTCGTGTGTGGCGCAAAGCTGATCGTCTTAACGCCACCGCGCCATCATGGATCAATTCGACACGCTTTGTATTCGACTCCAAGAGCGGAAAGGCGCGGCGAGAAAACTATATCGCGACGGATGATCGTGATGTTGCTACCTTTGTGCGCGATGGAAGTCCGATTTTGTTTCCTGACTTTCCTGAACATCTTGATGTCCCCGGAAAGATCGAATTCATGCTATGGAAGGAAGGGGCCATAACGGCTCAAATTGAGGGAGCGGGGCCTGCTGGTGGGAGAAGGGGTGCGCAAAGGCCGCAAGAGTGCGAACCGGAGAAGGAAAGTCTGCGGTGAGGGTGAGAGCGGAGTGTGAAGACTGGTCGAGGACGTGAATATGTCTGTTCGAACTTGACGCGCGACCCGGAGTGCGGATTCCCCTCTATGTCGCCCACCCGGTCCGAGATGTTCTCACCCATCATTCTGATCTCAAGTCGCTTCCGTTCCAAGAAGAGGTCGCCCAATAATCGGCGATGATGTCCCGGCCTTTTCTGGCTCCCAGACAGCCGCCACTTTCGGCTTTGCAACGGGGCGACGATGGATGCGGAGGGAGAGGCCTGCGATGCGCCATGTGCGCGAGTGATGAGGATGAACGCGGCTGACCCCCGAGCAGCGAGATTGCGGGCGGGTCGGGCGGTGCCCTCGACCATGCCGAAAGTGAGTCGTCCGGAATCCTGCATAATGGCACAAAAAGAGCTGGAGTTCTGCGTGTTTTGATCCGTGCGCGGCGAGCTTGCAGGCAAAGGAACTGCTATCCGGATCAAACACGGATCTTAGGCGAGTGTGCGAAGCGAGTTCGGTGTGCCCAAGGAAAAACATGCCGGCTGAATACCGTCTGGGCCTTACGCGCTCATCAAAGCCTTCTGAGAACCCGCGCCGCGGTCCGTAGAATCACTGGAGCGAAACACCAAGCGGCACGGGGTAGATTTGGCTACCGATGCAGAAATGCAGACTACGAGTGGAGGTTATTTCTTGAGGGGCTGAACGACATGTCTGATCGATTTCCAATCTTCGACGTTGTCTTGGAACGGCGAAGACGAAGGTGGATGTGGGCGGTCCGCACGAACGAAGGCATGCTGGTCATCACGGGCTCAAGAAGCAGCCGATCCGCTGCTCGCTATGAAGCTCATAGGGCGCTTTTTCTGATGCTGCTGAGCGCGCCCTACCGTTCGCGGACCTCGGGGCGAGAGATCCAGGTCAGCCAGGCTTCCGCGCGGCGCTCGCTTCCGCGAGGTTCGCTCGGCGGCAGCCAAACCGGGCGTTCCTAGCGTTGCGATCTGGTCCTGTGCGGAATTCGAGGAGTATCTCCGGATAGGAGCACGAATTCGTCCTGCGCTGCTGGTCGAGGGCATTCCGTTTCCCGAGAGCGAAGGCGAGCTTCGCAATTTCGTCGATAAGTGTCAGGACGTCAACGATGTGCAAGGAAGCCTCGTTTGGCATCGCGGTAGCCGAGGGAGCTGGCAATGGACAGGCCTGACGCCCAGAGGCCTTTTAAGCCTGCGCGTTTAGCAATCGTGCCGGAAAGCGCATCGTGAGCCTCCATGAGGAAGGAGAGGGTACTTCTGGAGCAAATCTCAGCACGCAGCATTTGCGAAAGCAGGGAACCCGCGCGTCGCTCAGGGACATTCGTGGCCGCCGGGTGCGGTTGATGTTGCACGCTGTCTCCTTGCATGAGCGCTCGACTCGTCGGGCTCTCAACAACGCTGCTCCGGCTGCCCGTGACCAAAGCGCTCGGGCAACCCCACGGCCCAATCAACAGGTGACATGCAACTGTCATCCGGATCAATTGGCGGCGTTGGTAGTTGCAACGTGCCCTAAACATGCAGCGGTTGCGGCGAGCCTCCAGCAGCTGCAAGATGTTGATCATTGATTTGGCCGAACGTAGATGCGCGTACGCGATTGACGACCCTCGGCGTACCTTGGCGTTGTCAAGCGTGGTCCAGGTAAATGGGGTGGAAGTGTCCCTGGTGGACACAGCGCTCGTTCACGTGCCTTGCTCTCGTAAGGATGCATCGAACAAGCGCGTCCCCGGCCAGGCTCGTTCGGTATTAGCTCGTGTTCCGGCTACCTCGACCGGCGGTGTCTGATTTCGGACATAGGTCCGCAATCGCTCTGGTCGTGTGACGCGATGTTCTTAACGTGCGATTTTGCGCTGATTTCACGCGGGCCAGAACTGGTACAAGACTTGCTATTCTCACTTCACGTCGTCGGAAGTTGGAGACCTGTGTGCACGGAACCGCCTCGATCAAGCTGGCTGCCGATTGCGCCGACCTGAGCGTGCCCGCGAATCGTACCCGCGGGCCAAAAGGAAGGTATCGTTGTCAGATTTGTCTTAGCTGAAGTCGCGGCGCGGTTCAGCCAGTCTAAAAGGCGCCCACCTGCGCCGCGCGATCAGATCGAAAAGCCGCAAATAGCTCCGAGGTAGCGCCAGCCCGACGCGCTCTCGCGAGACCGGACTAGCTCATGCAGGATAGCCGAACGCGGCGTCGTGCCTTCCAATTCCCCAAAGCATCAATGAGAACCGGCAACGATGGTACTTACCAGAAAGAAGTGCGTGATCCTGGAATTCCCCCTTGTACGCAAGGTGTGTGCTGCAGTCATTGCGATGCTGGTCACATCACACGCTGGTGCAGAAGATGATTTGATGAAGGCTGCCAGGCGGACGTTCAAACCGATCCCCTCGGTCGTCCCGGCGGTGAAGGACAACCCGGTCACCCACGAGAAGATCGAACTCGGTAAGATGCTGTTCTTCGATCCGCGGATGTCGGCTAGCGGGATCATTAGCTGCAATAGCTGTCACAATCTTGGTACAGGCGGAGTCGATGCCGGTCCAACGTCGGTTGGACACGGCTGGCAGCTGGGACCACGTCGGGCTCCAACCGTCTATAACGCGGTCTTCAATGTGGCGCAGTTCTGGGATGGACGGGCGCCGGATCTCAAGGCGCAAGCAAAGGGCCCCGTGCAGGCAAGTGCTGAAATGAACGCCACCCCAGATCATGTCATCAACACGCTGAACTCGATGAGCGAGTATGTGATCATGTTCAAAAAGGCGTTTCCAATCGAGGCATCGCCAGTCACTTTCGACAATTTCGCGAAGTCGATCGAAGCCTTTGAAGCGAGTCTCATTACGCCCGCAGCCCCTTTCGATCAGTACCTTGAAGGCGATCCAAATGCTCTCAATGATCAGCAGAAAGCAGGATTGAAGCTATTCATGGAAACAGGATGCTCCTCCTGCCACAGTGGAATCAACGTTGGCGGACAGGATTATTTTCCATTTGGCGCCGTCGAAAGACCAAGCACAAGCCTGCTTCCGACCGCCGACAAAGGCCGGTCCGCCGTCACAAAAGCGGCCAGCGACGAATACGTTTTTCGTGCAGCACCGTTGCGCAACGTCGCGTTGCGACCGCCATACTTCCATTCGGGTCAGGTTTGGAGCCTTAAGCAAGCTGTCGGCGTGATGGCCGAAGTTCAGCTTGGCGCCAAGCTCAGCGATAAGGAAGAGAACGATATCGTCGCGTTTCTGAATTCGCTGACCGGGCAGTTGCCCAGGATCGAGTATCCGATACTGCCAACGCGGACCAACACGACGCCGCTGCCGTCTACAGGAAAATAGCATGGTCTATCACTGTAAAGGCGCGTTCTTTGGGTGAAGGGGACAACGCAGGGAGGCACATGGGAAGCCAAAAATGCTTGCGACTGAGACAACCCTCTCCCAGCAGTGGAACTGCTCCGACCGGCTCAAAGTTGCAAGCGCCGGTTATCTTAGAGCGATTGCACGGAGGCGCCGATTCCCCAAGCGGCCACCTGGACTGGGAGGGCGGAATAACCGTGCACGAAGTTAGATGCGACGCGCTCCGGCTCGCCGACAACCTTGATGTCGAGGCGCCTATTCAGCATTTCGTCCCAAAGGATCTTCAGCTGCAGTTCCGCAAGGTGTCTTCCGACACAGCGATGGATACCGAACCCGAACGAGAGATGTTGCCGTGGGTTCTTCCGATCGATGATGAAGCTGTCGGCCTGGTGGATGACCTCATCGTCCCGGTTCCCGGAAATGTACCACATGACGACCTTGTCGCCTCGTCTGATTTGCTTGTTACGTATCTCGATATCGACCACGGCGGTGCGGCGCATGTGTGCGATCGGCGTCTGGTAGCGTATGATCTCGGAGACGGCGCTCGACATGAGCCGAGGATTTTCGCGTAGCTTCCGGAGCTCGGACGGATTCTGGTTCATGAACAACACGCTTCCAGTCATTGAATTGCGCGTGGTGTCGTTCCCACCCACGATCAGCAGGATGAGGTTTCCCAGGAACTCGCGTGGCTCCATATTCCGGGTCGCAGGTGAGTGCGCCATCATCGAAATCAGGTCGGCGCGGGGCTCGGCATTCTTGCGCTCGTTCCAAAGTCTTGTAAAATAGTCCAAGCACCCGGACAGGACTGCCCGTCGCTTCTCCCAGGTGTCGATCTCGTGGCCAGTCCGCGGAGTTGTGGCGGCAACGTCCGACCAATAAGTCAGCAGGCGCCGATCCTCAAACGGAAAGTCAAACAGCGTCGCCAACATTTGCGTGGTCAACTCGACCGAGATCTTATTAACCCAATCGAAGGTTTCATTGCGCGGCAGCCCATCCAGAACGACCTTGACCCGCTGACGGATCAAGCCTTCGAGCTTGGCCAGGTTCTCCGGCGCCACGATCGGACTGATCGTGTTGCGCTGCTCGCCATGTTTCGGAGGGCTCATCTTAATGAAGCTCGGGGTCCAATACTCCTCCGCCACATCGACGATCGTCACGCCTTGCTCTGACGAGAACACTCCGTGAGTCATGTCGGCTGCAACGATGTCGTGGTATTTTGTTATGGACCAATAGGGACCGTAGGGGCTGTCTTGGCAGTAGTGGATGGGATCTTCCTTTCGTAGCCGCTCGAAGTAGGGCCAAATGCTGTCATCCTGAAAGCGCTTGATCTCGCTGACATCCAGATCGCTCAGAGGAACGTCATATGCCCCCTCGCGCGCGTGACCTGCCAATACTGTATTCATGATCGCCCTCCGGCCTTAACCTCTCATGTTGCTTTCGCTCGCCTGGGCGCGTTTCCACGGCGCCTCCGAGAGCTCCGCACATTTTTTGAATGGACCGACCCATCATTTCCGGCCCGCCGCGGCGCTTTCGGTTGCGAACGATTGATCGGTTCGAATGGTCGAACGATATCGCAGGCTGGAGCGCAGCTCCCCTACCATGATTGAGAGGGGCGTGAGCTCGCGTTGACTGCTATCATTGGTCCTCGCACACCAGGCTCAGCTGGTTTCAGCGTCATTGCGAGCTACCGCGGAATTCTGGTGACGGGTTGGCCCCGGTCAGGAGGCGCCGGCTCTGGGTTGACCGACCTCGATCCCGCCGCCGAATGCCAGACCAAGAACGAGTTTTGGTGGATGATTGTGGCCGCCGGGGCGACGTCAGCTTTTCTGCGCAACAGATCGATCTGCTGGCGTGCTTAGCCCCGCCTCGCTCCGTGCCTGATCAGTATCGAGGCGCGCGAATTGATCGCGCTTGGCCACCAGGTCCGGCTGGTGCCGCCGAGCGACGTCAAGGCCTGCCTCAACCGCGGTAAGAACGACGCGACCGATGCGGCAGCAATTTGCGAGCCGGTGACGCGGCCGAGCATGCGCTTCGTGCCGGTGAAGAGAAGAGTGGCGCCTACTCCCTGTCCGCAGTGGACGTCCACCACCTACCCCTTTGCGGGTTTCCCAGCGCACCAGCTGTAGGGCTCAATCTCAGCCTGGCGCAGGGGCATCCAGAATCACCAACGCTTCCTCCAGAAATAAAATGACCGATACTGCTTATGCGCCCTTGCCGAGGAGCGCAATGATGTCATCGAGCGTCGTCACGACAGAAACCCAGTCTTCCTTTGGCAACGAGGCGTCACGGCAAAACAAGATTGCTCGGCATCCCGCGCCGCGTGCGCCCAGAACGTCCGAGCGAAAGCTGTCACCTACCATAATAACCTTGTCTGGCGCCTCACGCAAAAAGTCTAAACAGGCGTCAAAAGCGGCTTGGCTGGGTTTGCGATAGCCGCAATCGCCGCAGAACATGACAAGATCGCAGTTGCGGCTGACGTTTGTGTGCCGAGCGACCTCGGCTCGCCACAACCTATGACTCGTTCCCCAAGGCGTATTGGACAAGATTGCCGTCCGGTAGCCCATGCGGTGAACCGTAGTAATGACTTTCTCCGCTCCTGGCATGAGCTGGCCACCAGCAAAGATTCTGTTGCAGAGACGCAGCTCGAGTATCGTTGCATCCGCGTCATTCATGTCAGGTGCCAACGCGCATCTCAACCGGTCGGCGAAAGAAACCACACGACAATCCTCGCGCTCTCTGTTCAGCGCCTGCAATGTTGCGCTAGCGATGGATCTCGGCGCTGCGACAGTGGCCAAATCTGTAAAGCTGGACGGATCGGTGAGGAAATCATGCAAGAACTCGATCTGTTCGGCCTCGGTCCGTAATGGATAGTCGCAAAGGGTGTTACCCCAATCAAAGATGATGGCTCCGGGATTGCTCATCTCTATGAAAGCGCTTTCAGCCGATCCAGAAAGGCTCGCCACTGGCGAAGGATAATCTCCGGATCTTTGCCCTTCCGCCACAGGTCCTTATCCAAATCATTTGACGCGTGCTTGGCTCGCATGCAGTCTGGCGAAACCTCGCCAAATATCGCATCGCCTTCGGCGGTGATAAAAAAACAAATATCGAGGAGGTCAATTTCGCACGACGCCAAGACTCTCGCCAGCGCCTTGAAGGCGCGTAAGGCCAAATGCCTGGCAGCATCCGTATCGATGAAGCGGTCCGCGAGCCAATCCGGCATGCATTCGTCCCGATGTGGTAGGGGGTTGCGCCAGTCGAAGCGCACATAGGGTTCGTGCCGCTGATCGGGTCGGAGGTATCCGCCATGACGCGTTGGGAAAGTCTCCAGCCCGAGATAGATATGTTTTGGTGTCCCCACATAAGCTGCCTTCACGATGACCTCGATAGGCGGAGCCGCAACTCGCCGACTGATGTAATAGTCTTCACCAACGTGAACGATCGTGGAAGGCACGCCCTCAGTCTCCAGCGTCCGCCAAAGCCGCTCGCTGATGCGTAGACGTAACCAGTCGGTGCCGTCAACTGTGGCAGCGCGATTTGCAGAGTACGAAAACAACGTGGGCTTTAATCGCACGATGACGGTTTGATCGTCGATAACGCGGATCACCTTCGACTCGCCCTCGACCAGCAAAGGCAATTCGTCGAACATGGAGCGCCAGTAGTCTGGATCTGGAAACGCGGCTGATTCGATTGGCTGCATGAGGACTCGATCTATTCACTATGCGTGCGTACAGGTACACCGTCCTGTCGTACGCACGCGGCTTCGTGTTCGTACACCCCAAGGACATCCCGACGCGTGCCGTGAGCGACCGCGCCGCAACCGTCCAGATGTACCGGTTCATACCACCTCGTTCCGATTTCAACGCGGTGGCCCAACGTAGGCTGTTGTGGGACGCTGGATCCGTCCGACATCACCGATTGCCCGATGATGTCCTTCCAACACGCAAAAGGCGTGCCGAACTGACACTGGCGCTTCAGCAGGCGCTTGATACAAGCATCTTCAAGAGGCTTGAAGCGTGGGTCGCGTTACATGCTCGAATTGTCTCAAAACCGACAATCGGCGCTGAATGATTTCCGACAATATCAGTTGGGTCGTCACGTACCCAGGGCCACATACTTGGTGGGGGCTCTCCGTGATAAGGCGCTGAAGCCAAAGATCGCACTGAGAGGCGTGGCGGAGCAGGCGATGCCGACCGATCTGGCTCAGCGCCATGAGGTGGTTACCCGGACCCTTCTATGCATGGAAGAACTCAACTGCTGGACCAGGCGGCCCGGCCTTTGACGGCTCCGGAATGGATCACGGCAGCGGCGTTAATTGAGGCCGTAGCAGTTCTTGTATTTCCTTCCCGATCCGCACGGACAGGGCTCATTGCGGCCCCACCGGTTCCTCGCGGATGCGGCGATCTTGGGTCGACGCGCTGCCTTGTCGGGAGATTGGCTACTAGTCGCCACTCAATGAGTGTGATGACCCACTCGTTGATCTCGTCGGGCGCCGGCGTTGGAACGCATCGCGGTTATTCACTTCTTTTTCTTCTCGGGCGAAGTCAGCAAGCATCAGCATTCGGCTCATCACCGACCCGTTTTGACGTCGGCGTCGAGGATTGTTTTCAGGCCTGCCAGGCGTAACGCGACGGCCTGCTCGAACGCCTCGATCCAAAGCTCCCAGACGATGTCGCATTGGAGCGATCGGCAGAGACAACGAGCCGTACTGACCCGGTCGCTTCAGAAGAGTGCGTACGACGTTGTCGCAATGCACCATGCCGAGACCGAGCCCAGTTGGTATGGTCGAGAGTCTCGAAGACCGGCTGCTGCTCCGTGCTGTCCTCATGCCGCGCGACTGCAAGCCAATCGCTGGCCCTGATCAACTCAGCCAGAAAAGCTACGATGAAGCCATCAAGCTGTTTGAGCCCGCATCGTTTCCTGGTCGAGGGCGAGCAATTCCTCGTAAAGCTGCTTGGGGCGGCGCGACAGACGCGTTAGGGTACTTCAAATTCCATAGCAACAGTTCCTGAAGACGGCGCCGCCGGCCGCCATGTCGCCTTGCCAGAGCCCATTGTCGCCCGGTGCCGGGCGATGATGCGACGTGCCGGCTGGGCGGCGTGGGAATTCGACGCCGGGCTTTGAAGTCGCAGGACAGACGGCACAGATACGGACTTCAGCTGTAGCGGCGCCGTCAAAACTCAGTTGAATTTGGACGCGCAGGGAAGTTTACGATGCATGCCGCGGTGCTGTGGCTGCCGGTCGCCTTGCACCGAAGAAGCGCGATTTCGAGACGCACCTGAGAGCACCAGTCGGATGCCTCACTCCAGCAGCACATGCACAGACAACGATCAGCTGTCTGACCCATTCGCGGCAGAGGCATTTCGGCAAATCATCGGCGCGCGGCGACTCTGCGAATGGTCTCTCCTGCCCGCAACCTATCCATATCGGCAGGACAACGCAGGCCGAAGATAAAAGGCGTAACCTAACTGTTCTTCACCTAGGAGCGTGATTTCGCTTGAATCGCTTTCAGGATAAAATGCTCGATCTTACCCAATGCCGTTCTCGGCAAATCGTCGGTGAAGATAATCTCGTGAGGCACTTTGAAGCGGGCGAGTTGCGACTGCACATGTGCCGTCAGCGCTTGTTGCTCAATCTGAGCCCCCGAACGCCGAATCACATAGGCCACCGGCACCTCGCCCCAACTCGGATCTGGCCGTCCGACGACCGCGCATTCCGCGACATCTGGGTGCTCCAGGAGTACACGCTCCACTTCCGCCGGATAAATGTTCTCTCCGCCGGAAATGATCAGATTTGGCTTTCGGTCATGGACCCAGAAATATCCGTCCCCATCGCAATGTCCGATGTCTCCCGTTCGGTACCAACCATTGCGCAACGCCTCGCGCGTTGCTTGTCCATTACCCCAGTATTCGCAGAACACATTGGGTCCTCGCACCGCGATCTCGCCCGGGGTCGCTGTCGGCAATCTGTCGCCAGCATCGTTGAGGATTACCGCTTCGCAGCATAGGCCGGGCAGGCCGGTCGATCCCTCACGAGCAAGATCGCCACCGAACTTTGTATAGATCGCAATGGGGCAGGTCTCCGTGGAGCCATAAACCTGCAACGCCGAGATCCCACGCGTCGCCACAGCTGCGATAAGCTGCTGCGGGACCATGGTTGAACCGGTAGAGATCGCCTTCAGCGACGATAGGTCGGTCGTCGACCACCGAGGATGATCGATCAGCGCTTGGATCATGGTAGGTACGAGCGCCGTTAACGTAGGTCGATCCCGCTCAAACGCAGCAAGTGTTGCGTCCAGCGTAAACCGTGGGTGCATCGTTATTGTTGCGCCGTGATGCAGTGCTGGTGTGGTCTGAATGTTGAGGCCGCCGACGTGGAACATCGGCAACACGGTCAAGACGTGATCGGCTGAGGTGAGTCCGTGCATGTGCTGGCTCATCACCCCGTTCCACAGTAGTGCCTCCTGGCGCAGCACGGCACCTTTCGGCCGGCCGGTCGTGCCTGAGGTGTAGACAATCAGAAGCGGGCAAGACAGGCCAGGGTGGGCATTGCGACCATCGCCCCGACCTCCTTCAAGCAGCTCATCCCACCCGCTTCCGCAACCCGGCGCGAAATCAAGGCCGACGATGGCGGTCGAGGGCAGTCTCTCCGCTAAAACCGATAGAATCGGCTCAAAAGCGTGCTCAAGGACCAGCACTTTGGCGCCAGCGTCAGACAGGATGAAGAGCTGCTCGGTGACAGCCAACCGCCAGTTCAACGGCACGAGGATTGCCCCAAGCCGCGCGCAGGCATACAGCAGTACCAGATAGTCAGGCCGATTGAGGCTCAGGATCGCAACGCGATCACCTTTTTCGACGCCGAGCTGACTTTTGAGGGCGCGCGCCGCCAGCTCGATGCGCCGATTGAACGCGTCGTAGCTCAAGATCGTGCCCTCGAAGCGGATCGCTGGCTTGTCCGGAGCGAACGCCACATTGCGCTCAATCAATGTAGCAAGATCCATCATCAGTCATCCGCTTCTTTCACTTGCGCCAGCTGCCGCCGGTGCGTTCGAAGCGAGAGCTACTCAATCGTCGCGACGGAGATAGCAATCGCATCAAATTGGTGGTTGAATTCGCTCGCTTTGTCGCAGGTACACCGAAGATCTTCTTTTAGGCTTTTGATCTCATGGCGCCTTCAAGTAGGCCCGCGGCTTCCGGGCTGGCGGCGAGACGAACTGGCGGAACTGCAGTGTAGCCGTTGCGGTTTGCATGGCGCAGTATCGATCATCATCTCGTTTCGAGCCTACAACCTGACGCCGCGTGAGCTTCAAATCGTCAATCAATCCACCGTGATTCGTTATTCCTTCAAGAACGCAATCGGGTGAGCTGTTTCTCGCGATGGGATAGTTGACGTTTGTGCTGACGAAGATCTGGCGTAGGGCATCTCGCCACGTGCGCCGCCTTCGCTGCCACCGTCACATTCGGAATACGCCGTAATGCGGCGAGGTGATTGGGCTGTTGAGCGAAGCACTCAGAACCATTGCAAGCGCGTTTCTGGTATCGACGGGATCAAGGATGCCATCGTCCCACAACTCGGATGTCGCATAGTACGCGCCCGACCGCTCCCAATATTCTTCCAGGATCGGCTGGCGAATGGCTGCCAGTTGCTCCGGGGAGAGGTGCCCATTGTGCCGGGCCAGCTGTCTTGCCTTGACGTGTGTGAGGACGCCCGCTGCCTGCTCGGCGCCCATCGCCGAAATCTGGGACTGCGGCCAAGTAAACACAAAACGCGGATCGAAGGCCCGCCCCGCCATGGCGTAGGTTCCTGCTCCATGGGAGGCATTACAGACGATCGTGAACTTTGGCACGGATGCCCCGGAGACGGCCATGATCAGCTTGGCGCCGTCCTTGGTTATGCCGCGCCTTTCGTAGTCGCGGCCGACCATAAAGCCGGTCGTATTCTGCAAGAAGAGGAGAGGCGTTCGAGACTTGTCGCACAATTGGATGAACTGAGCACCTTTCAGTGCGCTTTCGCTCAACAGCACACCGTTGTTTGCGAGAATGCCAACCTGATAGCCATGCAGTCGCGCAAAGCCGCACACAAGGGTCTCGCCATAACGTGCCTTATGTTCGTGGAATCGGCTGCCATCAACCAGACGGGCGATGATCTCCCGCATATCGAATTGCGTCCGGGGATCCCTCGGAAGAATGCCGTACAGTTCGGATGCACTATAGGCGGGAGGCTCCGGAGCGGCCCGGTTGATCTTGGCCTTTACAGGATCACTGAAGCGAGCGACGATGTCTCGGGCAATTGCAATCGCATGCAGCTCCGAGCTTGCAAGATAGTCGCTCGTCCCCGATACGCTGGTATGCAAGTGAGCGCCGCCGAGTTCTTCGGCAGAAATCTCTGCGCCAGTGGCAGCTTTGACGACCGGAGGACCGCCCAGAAAGATCGCTCCCGTGCCCTCAACAATGATGTTGTAGTCGCTAAGCGCCGGGACGTAGGCCCCGCCGGCGCTGCAATGGCCCATGGCTATACCGATCTGCGGTACTCCCATCTTCGAGAGAATGGACTGATTGCGAAGGATCCGACCTGCATGATAGCGATCTGCGAAGAACTCCGCCTGTAAGGGCAAGAAACCTCCGGCACAGTCGCACAAGTGAACGACCGGCAGGCAATTCTCGATCGCGATGTCCAAGGCCCGCACAATCTTCTTGACCGAAAGCGGATACCAGGCCCCGCCCTTGACGCTGGCGTCATCCGCGTGAATGACGACCTCGCGACCCGCGACAATGCCGATCCCAACGACCTGAGCGGCGCCGGGCACCTCCCCGTCATAGGCCTTGTTCGCCGCCAATGTCGAAAGCTCGAGGAACGGCGTGTCTGGATCAAGCAAAGCCTCGATCCGATCACGCACAAACAGCTTGTTTTGCTGCTTGAGACGCTCAAGATCCCGCACCGGACGCTTGAAGCGGGCGGCATGCTGGCGCTCCTCCAGTTCTTTTGCAAGTCGCCTGTTATGAAGTTCGTTGAGCCGATAGTCTTCCGACCTGACGTCGACCAGAGACGAGAGCTGCTGCATTTCAGGTCCGCTCCTCGAGGAGCGTAACCAGGACAGCATCCTGCTCAAAGCTCTCGCCTTGCTTGAAGTGAATACGCTCGACAATGCCGTCTTGTGGAGACCGTATGACCGTCTCCAACTTCATGCTCTCGATCGTCATCAGGGCCGTCCCGGCAGAAACGGCCTCCCCAGGCGAAACCCGGGCGACAATGACGACGCCCGGCATGGGCGCGCGAGCGACGGCTTGGCTTATCTCCTGCCTCGACCTAGCAAGCGTTCGCAATGGATCGCGGTAATGCAAACTGCGCGTTTCGCCATTCATGTGCACGTGAATGGTCTCGCCATCAATGGCGAACCTGACCGGCTGGCTTTCACCCGCAATCATCACAACACCGCAGCCGTCACCGCGATGGGAGAACGCAACCGGGGCAATCACTCTGTCATGCAAGCAGAGACGGTAGCCCTCTCGGCATCGTGACAGCCATAGCTGGTATTCGACGCCATCGACCTCAAAAGAGTGATTCACGCTAGTTTCTCCAACTGCCCAGCGCCGCGTGAAGATCGGACACGGCATCTGCCGATTCGCGGACCGGTCCGGTCAGGAGGGCGCCTGCTGCCAGGAAGGCCGATAAGTCGGCTCGGAGGTCGCCTGCGGCGATATGCGGATGTTCCTCAAGATAGCCCGTGTGAATGTGTCCATGCAGAAATCCATCGTCCGCGAGGATACGGGCAAGGAAGCTGGCGTTGGTTGTGCAACCGAGCAGCACCAAGTCCCGCATCGCGCGATGCGCCTTTTGCGCGGTCTCGACACGTGAGGGCGCATGCACGATGATCTTGGCGAGCAAGGGGTCGAATGCTGTGGTGATCGTCTGACCTCGCGAAAGGCCACTGTCGATGCGTATACCGTCGCCTTCGGGGTAGTCGAGCACAAGGACCTTGCCTGTCGTCGGAGCATATCCGCGCTCCGGCGCTTCGGCACACAATCTGGCTTCGATCGCGTGTCCGCTCGTCACAATGTCGGACTGCGCCAATCGAAGCGAGCGGCCTGCAGCGATGTGGATCTGTTCGGCAACAAGGTCAACGCCGGTGATCATCTCGGTCACGGCATGCTCAACTTGCAAGCGCGTGTTCATTTCCAGAAAGTAGAACTCTCCTCCCCCAAGGAGGAATTCGACAGTGCCTGCATTGTGATAGTTGGCTGCACGGGCGATGCCGACGGCGGTATCGCAGATCCGTTGACGCAACTCCGAGGTCAGACCCGGCGCGGGAGCCTCTTCGATGACCTTCTGAAACCGACGCTGGATCGAGCACTCGCGCTCGAACAGATGAGTCACGTTGGCGAAGGCATCGCCGAGCACCTGGACTTCGATATGGCGCGGGGTCTCGATATATCGTTCGACGTAAAGCCGGCCGTCTCCGAAATAGCGCTGCGCCTCGCTGCGCGCCTGCGCAATTGCGTCCTCCAGGACGCGGATGTCGCGCACGATCTGCATGCCCTTGCCGCCACCGGCCGCGGAAGGCTTGACGAGCAACGGAGGTCCCATAGCCCGGGCTCTGCGCACGAAGGTCGTTGGATCATCTTCCTCGATGGCGCAAGGAGCGACAGGAAACCCGTGCCGCTGAACGAAATTGCGAGCTCGGATTTTGTCACCCATCAGTTCGATGCTTTCGGGGGCAGGCCCGATGAAGGTGATGCCGGCGCTCGTAACGGCCCTGGCGAACTCCGCGTTCTCAGCCAGAAATCCATAACCTGGATGCAATGCACCAGCGTTTGCTTGTCGGGCCGCGGCGATAATCTGCGGAATGTCGAGATAGGCAGCAATCGGCGTGGGTCCGTCGATCGCGATGGCTGCATCGGCCATAGCGACGGCAAGCGTGCCGGCGTCAATGTCGTGGTAGACGATCGCAGCACGAAGCCCCAGCTTGCGAAGGGTCTTGATGATACGAACGGCGATCTCGCCCCTATTGGCGATCAGAACAGTATCAAAAGGCAGTTCGTGCATGGGGATACTTCAGCTGCTTGGTGTGCCCGACTACAGGCGTGAGCTTGAGCCCGGCGATCGTCCAGTGAGCCCCGCGTCAGGTATCACAACCATTGATCGGGTCGGTCTAAGGTGGTCCCACGCACACGTGCCGCGGCACAAATGAGATCGAGCAAAACCAGCTGTCGCGCATACCTCATCTTGGGCCCCCATTTCCGGTGGCAGCATCCCGAACTGAGATGACTTGGCGACACTGTACGCTCAGGCGTTGGACATTGGCTTTGAGACAGGCCGCGACGGCGTCCTCATCAGGTATATGGGCGCCGCAGAGGCGAAACGCATCCGGTGTGCACGCCTGTCGCGCCTCCGCTGAGACCGGCCGATCTCGCGCACCTGCACTTCCGCAGCACAGAGCTGTCGTCATTGCAACGCCAAAAAGAGCAGTTGTATAGCCAAGCGCTCTGGGGCGCGACGAGCGGTTGGTGCGCGGCATGTGGTTCACGGCTATCCTCTGTCGGGGTAATCTACGATATTGTTTATGCTGCACGGCGCGATGATCGTGCGATGGGCGAGCTTGCGTTTAAGCCCTGCCGTTATGTGAGAATGTCGCGCTTCGATCTCACAGGTACGATTCACCCGAGCGGCCGCCGGACCGCGCATGGTGACCGATTCGCCGTGTCGGGAGTTCCCGGGCATCAGAACAGAGTGTCCCGATGCAGGTTCGAAGGTTTGAAAGGTTCACAATTCTCATCACGCGTCAGGAGTGACCGACGGTCGGACGCGGTCCGCCGCCTTAGTTGTATGATGATACAAGCTCACGTTACGTCCGATTCAAGCCTCTTGAGAGCCACTGGTGAGAATAGATGGAGACCATCACGCTGCCAGAGCCGGCCGAACGGAGGTGCGAGCCCGATGCTCGAGGTGGCCTGCATTCGCCGTTATCGTGAACTCATGCGATATGCAGAGTGGGAGCGCGATCGCAGGCGACAGGGGAATTTAAGGCATCCTGGGTCGCATTACACGCCTTTAGCCGCGCGGCATTCGCTTCTGAAGTTGCTGGCACCTGGATCGGCGGCGCTGCGCGCCGTTTCGGTGCGGGCCACTCACATGATGCTGTTGAGCGGGCGGTTCCTGACGCCTCACTGACCGATCGGCGTCCGGATGCCGCCCGTTTCACGCTCGGAAACGGCGAAGCCAATTCGCTCAGTCTGCTATGGAGTCGCGCAAGAGAGATATCGGGCAGCACGTTGCTCGATGCACGCCTGCCGCCCGGACCCGGTATCGCTGCGCTGGGTGGATGCGCGTGTCGCAGCCGCGCAGTCAAGCCCGATCATGCTCCAACCTCGAAAGGATGGGAGCATGATCTGCTTCCGTGCGCCGTTCCAGCGGCGCACGCGCGGCTATCTTTGAAACCACGAGTCTCTCACGGCTCCAGTGCGACCTGCAAACCCTCGAGACCGCCAACGTGAACGTAACGCGGCCCGATTGGCCGACCTCGACCGCTGGCGACGGTGACGATGTCGTCCAGAGGAGCGGCGCGTGCATCCGATTCAGGGCGTGACAAGAGCAGATCGGCGTGGAATAGACCTTCTGACTCAAGGCCCGTCGCATCGACGCCAAGAGCTGCCAGGGTGGCCAAGGTCCTTTCAAATTCCTCAGCGTCGCGAAATCGACGCTGAATAAATGTCGCACCGGTAAGGCGCTCCGTCACAAGGCCACGCTTCGCGAATGTCGCAGCCAGGCAATCATACGGGAACATCCGCAGCACGAAAGAGATAATCCATGGACGCGTCTCTGTCGCATCGAGAATTTTTCTGAATGTCTTCTCGGTCACGTAGCCGATGCAGCCCGTCGACATGATAACATCAGTGGAACGGAGAATCCGCGCGCTTTCTGTCGAAAGCGATTCCTTTTCAAGGTCGGCGACAATACCCTCTTCAAGCAGGCCAACGGCCGTTGCATAACGGATTGCCGGTGCCGATACATCGAGGCCGATAAACCGCGCTAGACCAACATCAGGCCAAGCCGAATAAAACCTGCGATCGAGATCCACCAGTGTCTCGGAACTGATCGCCCTCATCTCGCGCCGGGCGTAGCGGTAACGCAATCCGCCGAATGTCAGTGGAAACCGATGCACGGCCGCGTTGATGCCGTATGAACAGCCGACATCAAGCACGATCGGCTTAAGGCTGGTTGCCGAAGCTTTCGCTGCTAGAATCTGACGCACGACCGGCTCAGCCACATCCGGGATCATATAATCCAAGCCTCCCAGAACGGAGAAATACGCTCTTGGATCATCCAAAGCGTAAATGTCATCGAAGATAGCTTTATCCCGATTGATACGCGAAAAATCTGCTCGCAACCCGACGTCTCCACATTTCGATTTGTACGCATGCCTAAGGCTCTTGCCTCGACCAGTACTCCTCTTGTCGCAGATGTTGGCCGATATATGAACCCCACGGTGCTTTTGCGCTCTGCCTAACCCCTATCCTTGAAAGAGGCGCCAGTCATTTTCCCTCCGTGAGGCCTGCAGCTGGTCGCGTTGATGCTGACGCTGGACATTGAGGCGGTGTGAAGACGTAGAGCGACGAATCTGCTGCGACATTCCAAGATGTGGGGACCCGCCTCGAGGCGGACCGCGAGCATCTTCTCGACATCTCGCCAGATTCAATCGTCCTTCCACCAAGCTTCGGGCTGCGCCTGGGTCTATCTGAATGTCGAGGAACCGGATGCACTAACAGCTCGAGCTCATGCTATGTCGTGAACCAGTCGCGACGATAGGGAGGATCTCTACAGGAGTGGTCGCGATTGTCCCCTCGCAACCGCTGGAAGAAAGGTCATTGCTTCTATCTTCGAAGCGCGTGGCCTCACTCGCATCCAGATCCCTCCGCACGACATCAGATGCCCCCTCGCGCACGTGACCTGCGAATACTGGCTTCATGCGCGGCCTCCGGTCCTTACCTCTCATCGTGCTCCCCCGCGCCTGGCCAAGTCCCACGGTGCTCTGAGAGCGTCTCCCCATATTTCAATGTACCGACCCGTCATTCTCCGCCCGCTCTGGCGGTTTTGGTTGCGGGCGATTTAGGCGGCGAAATTCGCCGACTTCCCTCCGCTTTGTCCACCACATCCACGGGCGCAGCGTCAGCTCGTCGTCAGCTTGACTGCATATCGTCGCAGCAGGACCCGGGGCGCACGCGGTGCGGAAAAGTACGACGAAGCGATAGGCGAATCTCCATGGATATCCGAATCAGCACGACGAATCGAGCGAGTCGACGGACGATGGCAACTTTGCGGGAAGGCTTGCGGATCTAACACTTCAGGGCAATCTGTCACCTGGCGGTGCGTGCGAAAAAATGGGGCTGTGCTGCAGCAGACCACATACCTCTGATGCGCATATTCCGACCCCAAGCTCCTTCAGCTTGACCCCACCCTCTGCGTCGCTCGGTTCCAGCCCATCGCCTTCGCAAAGACCGATCATTCCTCTCTTCGAATACCAGACTGCCGAATTGCGTGACGCGAATGTAGATGGCATATGCGTTGGTCTCGCGGCAGAGTGGCTCCTCAATCTTCCGAGCAGTCCGCGATCACGCATGAGCGCGCTGCGGCCCGGCTCGCAAAGCCACGTCTCGGCGGCGATGCGGCAGCAGCGGTATGAAGAACTCAGGAATCGATTGCAAGATGATCAGGCGGAAGATTTTCAACCAAGAGACATCATGTTGCAGGAAGCAGGCTTGCAACCATCCAAACGACGGTGGGGATATCAGTTTGGTAGGTCCTCGGAGATCGCCGGGATCGTCGATGAAGTCACCGAAGACCCGTCTGTCTATTGGCTCAGCTTGCGCTTCGCAGAAGGCCTCGGACATCTGGTCGCAACGTCCACCTCCAATGGAATGACCACTCTTTTCGATCCGAGCGATGGAGAATTCGCTGTCCCATCAGACCAGATGGGTGACTTGCTCAGAAGTCTCGCCGAGGATTACAGGAACAGGGGCCATCATCTCGTGACTGTCGTCACACAAAGAATGAGCTGAATACAATGCGCTGACCGCAGGCCGAGAGCGCCTTGTCGGAAGGTGCGGCGAGCTGCTCGAGGTGGCACTTTGTGTTTTGCTAAAGGCAACAACTGCGAACCGGAATCCCGCAACAACCTCGCGCGCCCCGAATGCAGAGTTCACTGTCCGCGCGAGGCCCCAGCCTCGGGTTTAGTCTCTGGGAAACGCGTGTTCCATGTCGCGCCGGCCAAAGGCAGGTTGGCAGGGCGCAATTCGCGGTCCGCCTGACGGCGAGGCGCAAGCGCTCACAATCACCATAAGCTATCAAATTGAAGTCGGCTGCTGCCGTAGCCGATGCGACATGCTGTCCGCGCCGCGGCAGCACCATTGAGAGAATTGCCCTTCCATTCAGTGCCTCTTGGTAGGCATAGGCTCTCGAAGAGGTGGCACCGATGGTGTCGCAAAGGAAGGGGTCGCGTTTTTGTGGCTGCGTGAATCTCAAGCCGGAGAGGATTTGTGGTGGTCGCCCGAGCGCGATCAGGTTTTCGTTGCAGCTAAACCTGGCGCGTCTCTCGGCTGTTCTGTAGCGATAAAGAGCGAATGCAGCAACAGATCGAAGGCACTTGAACCTGACGTTGCGTCAGGTTGTACATCCTTTGCAAAGACATGTTCGCGAAAGCATCGGCAAATGAAGCAACCGTTTTTCACTATTGTCCTATGTTCTGCTTTCGGTTTGCTCGGGCTGACTGGGGGGGCGCTCGCGGACTCAATCCGACGCTACGACTGCACCATAGACGGAACCGATCGCGAGCCGATAGGTGATCGGAATGGGCACATGATCGTCAGCCTTCAATATACCTGCCACGTTGCAGATGGGCTGTTGAAGGACGCAGGAATCACGGCGATATCGGTCAGCGAATGGGACAGCGAGAAAGGCAGGTACTTGGCTTCTCTCGACGTTCACCGCGCGCTCGAAGGCTATGCGGTCGGTCAGCTCCTGGAGGGGGACGGCTCCTCGGTCATGGAGGATAACAGGGCTGCCGGCATCGCAGCTGCCGGGAAGACGGTGTTCAAATTCGCATCCGGCTCGTTGGCGGCTCTCTCCGGAAAGACCGTCAAATTCACGACCAAACCCGTCGGCTCTCGTCGCTTCGAGATGGAGTTCGCAGATTGGCCTGAAGCTTCTCAACCGAAGTGACTGGGCGGCGGCTCCCGTCACCTCATTCGTGTTCTGGCGGTTGTCTCTCCCTCTCTCTCTCTCTCTCTCTCTCTCTTGAGCCGGCCAAGTCGTGCGGTCGATCTGGAAGCGCGGCTTGTACGTTTCTGTGGCTGTGGTCGGCTGTGGGAACCTGGGCGAGCTTTGAATGATCCCGCGAAAGCTGTCGCGTGTCAAAACAAGACCGAAGACATCAAACTGGACTTTTACGCTGCGCCGCTTCTTGGGAATCTTGAGTGTGTTTTTCGAAAGCGTTTTTGGCTCGGAGATCGATGCGCTCTGTCGGTCTGTCGTTCCTAACGGGCATGCAATTGGAAGTTCTGCGTGCTCGCCAGTTGCTGATCCGACGATGCCACTCAGTCTGCTCTGTCGGGTAAGGCCAGCATAAGCGGCCGAGCCGGCGCGTGGCTATCGCGCTGGTGAGGACAGGCAGCACAGTTTTCGCTACATTGGAGATGACTATGAGGCCTATTGACGAGCGGGGCAAATCGCTCATTTCGCAATTTGGTGCCAACGAAGGCCGAGGCGCTGACGGTTCTGGCGCTGGATCGGCTCATGGCCATGGTGAAGAGAGCCGATCATTCACTTCTGTTGTGGAGCGGATGCAGTCTGAGCCTCAGGATTCAGACACTGGTTCCTCTCGCGTCGCGCCGCGCCCCAGCGGTGCGGGGCGCTTTGCCGGTCCTCCCGCCGGCCCACATCGACTCCTCGGGGCCGCGCTGCAGGGCGCAATGGGCGGGAGCCGCCGTCGTTTCCGCTCCTTGCCAGAATCCGGCTCGTCGCGATCTGATGAGGAACTGCGGCGTGACGATCCAGAAGCTGAAAGCTCAGCAGCACGCTCACTCCCCTCGCACGCGGCTAGCGGACCAGAAGGGCGACACGTCCATGATGTGCCCGCCCAGACGGTCCAGGCCCGAGGCCCGCAGCGACCATATAGACGTTACACTGGGGAACCAAGTCGAGACGTCGGCCCCTTGCCGCCTCGTGGCGAGGAGTCCTGGCGTGGCGATCGAGAGGCCGGAAGTTCACACGCGGGCAGACGTCCGCCGGATACGCAATCCGTCTCTGAGGGGAGTAGCAGACCAGGAAGGTGGCGCACCCCCGATGCGCCGACGCAGCCGATCCAGCGTGAAGGTTCGGAACGAGCCGATCGTACTTATGATGGCGCGGCAAATCGGGAATCACGCCTGTCGCGTTCCGATGACGGTCCCTGGCGTGCCCACCGCACCGCTGAAAGCTCGCAAAGAGCCGAGGTCTCAGCGAATACGCAATCCGTGTCTGAGCGGCGTGATGGGCCAGGAAGCTGGCGCATCGACGGTGTTCACGCGCACCCGACCCAGGCTGAGAACTCGGAGCGAGCCCATCGAACTCATCGTGGTGCCGCCAATCTGGAACTTGACCCGTCGCGTTCTGATGGCCGCCGGCCGCGTACCGATCGAGCGGCCGAACGCACGCAAACAGGCGGGCGGGTGCCGCATAGCCAATCCCTCTCTGGCCTGAATGGCGGAGCAGGAAGGCCGCACATCGACAATTCAGCCGTGCAGAACGTGCGAGGTGGAGTACCGGAAAGGCCCTCTAGACGTTCGGATGAACTAAATGCTGCGCTGAGAGAAATCGCCAGCGCTCGCGAGATCGGCATGTTCTCACGTGCAGTGGTGCGTTACAGCAAGCAGCTGCGGGGGCAAGATCTTTCAGAGTTTCTGCAAACCGCGGCTGGCCGTTTCGATGCGCGATTTGTTGCGCAGTTTGAAGACAATCTCCGGTCCTCATGGGGGTACGCCACGACATGCAACGCCGTGAGCCGGGAAGCCGGAGGTGAGGCAGGCATAGAAGCTTGCCGCGCCTTGGCGGTTCGGGTGTCGCGTCTTGACAACACGCGTATGAAGGAAATCAGCCCCAGCGCCCTCTCTCTCTTCGCATCATCGTTCGGTCGGGATCCCTCGGCGGAATGCCAGGCGGCAATCATCAGCATTGCTGAATTGTGTTGCGATGAAAGCTTTGCGTTTGACGAACTGCAAAACCAAAGCCAGGGATTGCTGGTCAACGGCTTCAGTAAATGGCCAGACGAGGAGAGCTGTGGCGAAGCCACAGAAGCGATCGCCCGGGAGGTTTGTGGCGCCCGCCTGTCTGAATACATTCCGCAGCACCTGGCGAATCTGGTGAACGGCTTCAGCAAGTGGCCTGAACAGGCACACTGCTCCCAAGCTGCAAGCTTGCTTGCCGGTGAAATCTGCCGCCGCGCCGCTCGCAGGGACGGGCTATTCGATTTTAATCAACAGGGACTAGCCAACCTGGTGAATGGTCTCGGCAAGTGGCCGGACGACCGCTGCGGCAAGGCTATAGTCGCGATCGCCAAGGAGATCGTCGCACGTGCCGACCAACTGCCTGATTTTACGTCACAGGGACTGGCTAACCTGGTGAATGGTTTCAGCAAATGGCCGGAAGAGGAGGAATCCGGTCGGGCCACAGCCGCGATCGGCAATGAAGTATCTCGCCGCGCCCAAAACAACGAGCTCCGTGGTTTTGTCTCGCAGGACCTTGCCAATCTGGTGAACGGATTCAGCAAGTGGCCAAACGAGGCGGGATGCCGCAAGGGGACTGTCGACATTGCAGCCGAACTCTGCCGCTACGCCGTGCTCGACGTTTTGCTCTCTGATTTCTATCCCCAACACTTGGCGAACCTGGTGAACGGCTTCAGCAAGTGGCCGGACGAGGCGATTCCTGCTCGAGCCGCAGGCTTCGTCGGATCCGTACTCTGTCGCCGCGCCACCCGCGCCGATGGGCTCTCCGATTTCACCCCACAGCACTTGGCGAACCTGGTGAACGGGTTCACCAAATGGCCGGAACAGGCGGGCTGCACCGAAGCGACCCTTGCGATCGCCGACGAGGTTGTTCACGCCGAGGCAAGCCGGCTCTCAAGCCTTTCCCCACAGCTCCTGGCGAACCTGGTAAGCGGTTTCAGTAGCAGACCCGAAGAAAGCTGTCGCCGAGCTACCTTCAAAATGGCGGGTGAGATCCTGTCCCGCGCGGACCGTGAAGGCCAGTTCCCTGCTTTTAGTCCACAAGGCCTGGCAAACCTGGTGAGTGGTTTTAGCAAATGGCCGGAACAATGCCGCGACGTCACAGTCGCGATCGGTAACGAGATCCTCGCGCGCAAAGAAGAGCTTTCTGCTTTTGATCCGCAGGCACTATCGAACCTGGTGAGCGGCTTCAGCAAGTGGCCGAAAGAGACGATCTGTCGCGACATCACAATCGTGATCACTCACGAGATCGCCGCACGCAACGAAGGGCTCTCTGACTTTGATCCGCAGGGCCTGGCAGGCCTGGTCAATGGATTGGTCAAGTGGCCGGACCAGAGCGGCTCTGGCTCCGCAAAGATCGCGATCGCCAAGGAGGTCATTGCACGCGCCGACCGACTGCCTGATTTTGCACCAGCGGAAGTGACGAGCCTGTTCAATGCGTTCAGCAACTGGCCGGAGACCGAGGACTGCCTCAAAGCGGCAGGCTTGATCGCGGCCGAACTCGGCGGCCGCGCCGGCCTGGACGCCAAGCTACCTGGTTTTGCTCCACAGCATTTGGCAGTCCTGGCCAATGCTTTCGGCAAGTGGCCAAAGGGAGAGCTGAACTCCCGCCAAGCCATAGTCGCAATCGCCGATGCGGTCCAAGGCCGCGCGGACGAACTGTCGGTATTTACTCACGGGCACTTGGCGGCGGTCGTGAATGGCCTTAGCAAATGGCCGCAAGAAGATGCCTGTCTGCAAGCCACAGGTTTGATTGCTGCTGAACTGCGCCGCCGGGCCGTCAGCGATGGCGGACTACCTGATTTGACCCCGCGGCAATTAGCGAGCCTGGTCAACGGCTTCAGCAAGTGGCCGGACGAGGAGGACATCGGCCAAGCCATATTTGCCGCCGCAAATGAGCTCGTTCGTCGCGGCGCTACAGGGCTCTCCCATTGCAATGACCGGCAGTTGGTAATCCTGATGAACGGCTTGAGCAAATGGTCAACAGCAGAGGCCTGTCTGCCAGCTGCACGCTTGATCGCAACCGAACTCTGCAGCCGCGCCACGCGGCTCCCGGACTTTACCGAGCAGGGCCTGGCTATCCTGGTGAACGGCTTCAGCAAGTGGCCGGAAGAAGAGCCCTCTCGCCTGGGCACAATGGCGATCGCGCGCGAGGTCCATCGTCGGGCTGACAGCCTCCCTGTGTTTTCCAGCCAGGGATTGGCCAACCTGGTCAACGGTTTTAGCAAATGGCCGGGGGACGCCGACACCCGACATGCCGCACTCGCGATCGCCGGTGAGGTCAATCGTCGCGCCAATCAACTCTCTGCTTTTACGCAACAAGAGCTGGCAAACCTGGTGAGCGGTTTCAGCAAGTGGCCGCAAGAGGAGGCCGCCCTCCAGGGCACAATGGCGATCGCCAGTGAAGTCCTTCGGCGCCAACCGTCTGATTTTACTCAACAGCAGCTGGCCAGCCTGGTGAACGGTTTCAGCAAATGGCCGGGAGAGGAGCCGGCTCGCCAGGGTGCAATTGCGATCGCCAGCGAAGTTCTTCGGCGCCAACCGTCTGATTTTGGTCAACAGGAGCTGGCGAACCTGGCGAATGGTTTCAGCAAGTGGCCGGGAGAGGAATCCTCTCGCCAGGGCACAATCGCGATTGCCTGCGAGGTCCATCGCGGCGCTGAGCGTCTCTCTGCTTTTACTAGCCAGGGATTGGCAAACCTGACGAACGGCTTCAGCAAGTGGCTGGTGGAGGACACTCGCCAGGCCATCGTCGCGATCGCCGCTGAGGTCTGCCGCCGTAGCGACCAACTCGCCGCTTTTGCGCGGCAGGAGCTATCGAATCTGGTGAACGGTTTCAGCAAGTGGACGGAAGATGCGTACACGGGCCAAGCCACAGTTATGATCGCCCGCGAAATCTGTCGCCGTCGCGATCAACTCTCCGGGTTCAGTCAGCAGGAGCTGGCAAATCTGGTGAACGGCTTCAGCAAGTGGCCGGAAGAGGAGGACGCGCGCCAAGCCACAGTGGCGATCGCCCGTGAGCTCCGTGACGGCGACCGACTCTCTCATGCCGATAATCAACCGCTGGCGATCCTGGTGAACGGCTTGAGCAAGTGGTCGGAGGATGAGGACACCAGCCAAACCGCAGTCGTGATTGCGCGTGAGGTCTGTCGCCGCCCGCTCTCCGATGTCACGCCGCTGCAATTGGCATACCTGGTGAATGGCTTCAGCAAGTGGCCGGAAGAAGCGGTGTGCCACCAGGCGCTCGTGGATATAGCGCGTGGGCTCGGCCGTGGAGGCCAACGTTTCGGTGCCTTCACGATGCCTCAGTTCACCATGATCGCCAGTGCCCTAGGCCGAGGCATCACGCGAGGGGAAGATGCGGGCGAAATCGTTGCGACCGCGCTGCTGAAGGATCGCTTACATCAGCTGGCCCATCACCTGCACTATGCCAATGATCGGCTGGAGCACAGCGATGTCCTGGCCATCGCGACCATTTTCAAGACGTTGGCGAAGGCCCGGCTGACCGACGATCTTGGTTTGCTCGCACCGACCGGGTTAGATCGGCTCAACCAATTGCTTCGCGCCCCCGAATTTGCCGCTGGGAATAACATCGAAACAATGGGCAATCTCTGTGCCGCACTGGTGCCGCTGGCGCGCAGCCCGCACCTGCGCTGGCACCGCAGACAGGCTCTCCACTTGCTGAACGACATCCAACCCGTCGTGGAGCAAAAGATCGAGGCACATTTCAACGCAAGCAAGGCCGAGCGAATCCGTGGGCCGCTCGCCAGTCGCGGTCCCGCCCTCTCGATTTATCAGGTGCTCAAGGCTCGCGCGGTCTTGGCGAACATGTTCAAGCGACCGGATGTCGAGGGCAAGAAGTCCGATTTGCAGATGAGACAGCAAGAGCTGCAGCGCGGGACCAGAAAGATCCTGGCCAGCACGCGCGACCTCATCCAAGGCGATCTTTCCAATATGAGCTGGAATCTGATCGCGCAGATCGAGGCGGATGATCCGGTCGATGCGCTGGATACATTCGTCGAGCAGAACGCGGCAATGATCCGGGAGAAATATCCGGCGGCCGTATTCGATGTCCACGAGGTCTTGCGAGCCATGGACCACGATCCCAGGCCCCCACAGGGCGAAGCGGGTCTGATGCGGTTGCCCGTGGTGGACATGCAGGGGCGGCCACTGCCCACGGAGACCGAGACACGATATTCGATTTTTCATCGGCTGACTTCGGGAACGATCGAGGTGGTCGCGGTGCAGCTGCCAGCAAAGCCGAGCGCCTTCATGCTGGCACGTACGTTCACGTACAAGGGTGTGCCATACCGCATGGACCTGTTCGGCGGCAGCAAGTTAAAGGCGCCAAAACGGACCGAGTTGCAAAACCCCGCCCATGCTCCAGGCAAGCCCGCAGCGGCGCCTTCGGGAGGAAAGCTGCTCGCTGTTCCCTACGCCGAAACCGCGCCGGGCACGTCGTTCGAGAAGCTATTGCGGGCCTGGGCGCCATTTAAAGAGGCCTATTGGTACGCTCAGCGCAGGGGGTTTGCGGCGCCGCCAGCGATCACCGGCCTAGGCCCTCATGACTACGCGCTGGAGGGCGCCTTCAAGCTGTTGCTGACGCCGGACCGCCCGAGCAACGAGGCACATCCCTTCAAACTGATGGGAGCGGAAGGCCCGATTGCGTTGCGACCGCATGACGGCTGTGGCTTCATCAAGGCATCGTTGGCCGAGCGTATGCCAGCGGTTCGCCGGGCCGGCCCTCAGGAAGGCCCCGATCGGATGCCGGCCTACGGTGAGGCAAAGAGATCGTCCGTGCCGGCCTCGGCACTGCAACATTATCCGCGCAGTGAGCGGGTTGCGGACGAGGCGCGCGAGAAGGCCAACGCTTGGCTTGAGAGCAGAGGAGCGGACAGCTTGATCGGCGATCAGCTGTTTCGCACGGTGACGGCAGGCCACATCGATGGGTCCGGTGCTGTTGCCGTCCCGTCGAGCGATGATGACCTCCATGTGCCGAAGCGCAAGAGCGAAACGTTGACGCGAACCGGAGGCGTGCTGATCGGGCGATCTCCCTATGACACCCCCAACCTGCGCCCGCTCGCACCCGAACGAGTCAAGTCTGCAGCCGACGGCGATCCGACCGCGGCATTCCTCGATCGGTGCGCGGCCATGCAGTACAGTTTCAGTGTTGCCCAAAAGTCGCGGGACGAACTGGCGGCGGACGATCCGAGCTTCTTTGCCAAAGGCATTCTGATCGTGGTGCCGGATGCGATGTGGCCGGCCGACTACGCCGACCGTGGACTGGTGTTGTCGGCCGAGGACATCAAGAGCCATTCGAGCTGGACCGAGCGCAAGGACCGCGCAAAGAACGACACGCTGGTCGACTGCGTCGGCATCCTGCAGGCGACCGAGGTGTTCGCTCCGGGGTCGTTGGTGGCCGTCCCGACTGGCGAGCAGAAAAAGCTCGACGGCGACTTCGACGGAGATACCGTCGTTATCATCGGCGACCGGCCCCAGCTATATGAGCATGTTCGCGAGTTCGATGAGAAGGAGCAAGCTCGCGGAGTTCGCTCGCTCAAGCCGCCAAAGTCCTATACTCCGGCCATTGAGAGCGACAATTACCAATTCAGTCGTGCCAGCCAGATCCTCGCGGCGACGCGGGATGCTTTGGAAATTTATAGCGGCCTGCAGCGGAGCTTTCTGGCGCAGTCCCATCAAGCACGACGCTGGTTTGCCGAGCGCGCCATCTTTGGTATGTATGAGGGTGTTCACCACGAGCTCAGGCGCGACATCCGTCAGCTACTGAACGAGGAACAGGTGAGTGGCCAGGACATAGAGGACAAGCTCGACAGAGCGAGGAGCGAGATCAAGGCTGCAGACCATCCAGTCGCCCACGAGGTCGCCGAGTTGCTCGTCTCCGAGCTCCAGGCGTGGGCAGAAAGCACGGATGAGCAGGTGCTGCCCGAAACAGCCAAAACCGTGAGCGACACCAAGCTGGCCGTGAGCCGGGCGCTTGCAGAGCTTTTCCCAGATCTGGCGGAGGCCTATCCGGCAGCCACTCACCCACGCGAGCGTATCCAAGTCTTGCTCGATCACTATCCTGCGCGCATCGATCCGCGTCCTGATGGGTACATTGTGGAGGACCTCGTGCAAAGCGCAAGTAACCTCCTGAGCCTCGGCATCAAGGTCGGAACGGACGCCTTTAAATCCGACACGAGCGTCGCGCTTTTCATGAAGAAATGCCAAGGACTCCAGCGGCTCCTGCAACAGACGCCGGGCGTGAAGCCTGTACCCTATGTCAAGTCCATGGCGGCGACCCTCAACCAGGGAAGATTCAATATCGACACGACCTTGGCGGATCTGAAGGACAATCCCACATTGGCGGCTTCAATCATGGAAGTCTCGATCAAACTTGCTTCGGATAAAGGGATTTTGCCTCGCCCCTTTGGTCTACGGGCTGCCCTGGAAGCTTCCAACACAATGACGCTAACCCGCGAGCAGGTTTCAGAGCGCGCTCGAATTGAGGCTGCCCGCGCCTCTGCTGAAGAGAAGGAAATCACCACAGCGGCACTGCAGGTTGTCGAAAGTCTCCGGCAAACGGGCATCGACGTGAAAATGCCCCATCTCGACCTCCGGTTGAGAGCGGAGAACTCCCTCAGAGACCAACTGATGGAAATGAATGATGCCCCCGACAGCGACTCTCAGCTGATCAGCAGTGCCGTTCGCCATGTCTTCGAAGTGCCCGACAAGGACTTTGCACGTGCGTTCCGCCAAGCCATGCTGGCGTTCGAGGAGCAAGGCTACGCGGAAATCAGCACCACCAACTGGTTCAGGCTGAGCGCTCCGACGTTTGTTGGCATGAAGACTGTGCTCGCTACGCCGGGTGGCTACCGCTTCGATGCGGAGTTCCATACGCCGGCCAGCTACAAGGCCAAAATCGCCAATCACGACACGTACAAGGAGATCCAGCGACGGGGCAGAGGGGATGCACCGGATCCCCATAAGATTGAGCAACTCGCGCAGCGCGCGCGAGAGATCTGCAAAGAAGTTGCGATACCGGACGGTGTCAGAAACATTCCCCACTGGTCAATCGAAGGTGCGTATACCGGTGGCGTTCGCGCGGCATTCGGCTTGCGATCTGCCGAACAGTCAAGAACGCTCGAGCCTGGTGCAAAGGAGATTGTCGCGGCTCTTAACGGGCGGCCGATCGTCCTCGTCGGCATGCCCGGTTCCGGAAAATCCACCATTGGCCCCTATCTTGCGCGACGACTGGGCCTGCCCTTCATCGATTCCGACAAAAAAATCGAGACGGCGGCTCGCATGTCGATAACAGAGATTTTTGCGAGCAAAGGAGAGCAGCATTTCCGGGAGCTCGAGGCGAACTCGATCGCACGGTTTCTTGGGTCCGGGCCGGTAGTGCTGGCGACCGGTGGCGGCGCATTCATGCATGAGGAGACGCGGCGCCACGTTGCCGATAAGGCGGTCTCGATCTGGCTCAATACCGATATAGGCGAGATCAGGAAACGCCTTCGTCGTGACATCACTCGCCCGCTGTTGCAGACCGCGAGCCGCGAGGACACGATCGCGCAGCTGATCAGCGAGCGCGCGCCATTTTATCAACTTGCCGATCTCACGATCGTCCCCGCTCAAAAACGTGACAACAAGAACGCAGATCAATGTGTGGCTGCGCTGCATGCTCATCTTTGCGGCGAAGGAGGCGTGGATCGGACAGCGGCCAATGTGATCGGAGCGACACCGTGATGTCCTCGCTCACAACATTCCATGACTGCCGATGTCGCGCTGAACGATCGTGCTGAACGGTCTCTTCACCTTGAGTGCGCTACTCCACTGATCGCGACGCAGCGACGGTTGGGCGTCGCTACGACACCTGTTCTCGATCGGCGCGAGCTTTTTCGCACGCGGGTAGCGAACTCAGTCGCCCACCACGGCTGGCCCCCGCAATGCGCCGCGGATCCCGTCGGCCAGCGTGGCGAGGATTCGTTCAACGTCTGCTGTGAGACATGAACGATAAATCGGTATCCTCAATGCATCTGGGCGACGTGCGTGGTGATGGAGCAGCGCAAGTTGCGCGACTTGTCGCGGAGAAGGGTGGTGCTTCTCCCGAAAGCTCAAGCCGCCACTCAGAGGGCCGAGTCTGGTCTTCAAAGCGTATCCTCTTCCGTAAGAAATTCGTCATAGGACGCCTCGACTTCCATCGTGGCATCCTCAAAACAATAGAGCTTGGCACCGCTTCCAGCTTTTGTTGCGGCCACCAATACTCGCTCTGAATCTCGTCAGTTTCTCGAAAGCTCGAGCTCCTAAGATAAGAAGCATGGACGTCCCGCGCTAACCGTTCTGATCACTGAATCGGAGGTATAGAATGGATCCGTTTAATGTCATGAAATCCGTTCCTGCAGCTGCTCCTGTCACGTCGCGCGCCAGGCCGGAACAGCTGAAAATGAACCAAGCCGCTTTCGAGCAGCAGCTGAGCCAAGCCGCACTGGGGCGGGCGAAGCCAGCGGATGGCCCTCATGTTGTCCTTGCCCAGCGCGAGGCGGCAACTGGCATGGAGTCTCAGCTGTCAGATGAGAAACTAGTTGTTGTTTCGAACCGTGTTTCGACCTTCGATCCCGGCAAGCCCAAGACGGGTGGTCTTGCCGCGGCCCTTGAGCCAGTCGTTGAACGTTCCGGCGCCGTTTGGACGGGGTCCTCCGGCACGCTAAGCGAGGGCAGCGAGCGGCTAAATCATCTCGAGCGGCACGGCACGGGTCAGGTTGCAAAGATAGATCTACCGGCCGCCCACTATGATAGCTTCTACTATGGATTTGCGAATTCCACTCTGTGGCCGGCATTTCATTCGCTGACTGAACGGATGTCGCCTTCGGAGGAGCCGCATTATAAGAGCTATCGTGAGATCAACTGCTCCATGGCGCGCGCGCTCTCACGCCTTAAGAACAAAGGCGCGATTTGGGTGCATGATTATCATTTCCTTCCTCTCGGCGATGAGCTGCGCGAGCTCTCGATTCAGCAGCCGATCGGCTTTTTTTTGCATACGCCATGGCCGAAGCCTGACGTGATGGAGAAGGTTCCCCATCATCACGAGTTGATGGAATCGATGCTGGCATACGATCTTGTCGGCTTTCAAACCCGCAGCGATCTGGAAAATTTCCTCTGTTGCCTACAGGCGCATCTGGGGCTGGAGAGCAAGAGCGATGCTGTTATTTCGGCTCGTGGCCTGACTCGGTGCCAAACGTTTCCGATTGGGATCGATCCGAAGCAGTTCGTTGACTACGCAGTGGAATCGCTCGCGACGCATCGACAGGAGATCTCGTCGATGCAGGACAAACTCGATGGCACGAAGCTAGCGATCGGCGTGGATCGCCTTGACTATACTAAGGGTATCGACAATCGGATCAAAGCTCTTGATCAGGTGTTGGCCGATAAGCCGCACAGCATTTCGCTGTTGCAGATTGGGACGCCTTCGCGCGGGGACATTCCAGCATACAGTGAATATCAGAGCGATATCGACAGCCTCGTCAGCGATGTCAACCGTAAGCACGGAACGGACCAGGGCTGGAAGCCGGTGCTCTACGAGAAGGGCCACGTATCGCAGATGCAACTCGCGGGCCTCTATCGTACCGCGGAGGTTGGTCTGGTGACACCGTTGCGTGACGGCATGAACCTGGTGGCAAAAGAGTACGTTGCTGCGCAAGATCCAAACGACCCGGGTGTGCTGATTTTATCGAAGTTCGCCGGGGCGGCAGAAGACCTCAACGGAAATGAGGCACTGCACGTGGATCCGGCCTCTCCTGACGACATCGCGACTGCGATTTCGACAGCGACTGAGATGCCGCGCGAGGAGCGCATCGAACGCTGGCGACCGATGATGGACAAGCTTGAGGCTTATACGATCCACGACTGGTCGAAGGACTTCCTTCGCGAGCTCGGCCACAGTCGGGTGGCAGTGCCAGCGGATCAGTTCCGATATCTTGGCTTCGGCTGGCTCAACGAGGCCGAAATGCCCAGCTACCAAACCCCGGAGGAGCTGAATGGCGCGGTAAAGCATGTACAGGATACGCGGTGGGTCTTGCCTTCCTAGTGCGTGCAGACCAGGGGAGGCAGGCTAGCGACTGATTCTCGGCACGGTGATTAAGCCTCTTTCGCCGAAGACCGGCTGGTGTAAGCGCGGCCCGCTTTGGCGCGAGCTTTCTCAGTTGTGAACATCCATTTGATGCGGGCGCGCGAGGCATTGCGTTGTCGCTCCCATGCCCCACGTCGGACAGGATGCGTTGTGTGCATTGGATCCGCCGATCCAGGAACTGGCTGCGTAGCACGCCAATGTCGATCTCGACCATGCTCAGCCAGCTGGCATGCTTGGGGACGTAGTGGAACTGGAGCCGGCACAGCAGGCGGCGCGCTTCGGCCGGCCGGAAGGCTTGGTAAAGCGTCGACGGGGTGGGTGGGCATATTGTCCAGCACGGCCCGGATGCGCTCTGCCTTTGAGAAGTGACGGTGGCGAGGGGCGCGCATGCAGGCGGCGAAGCCGACCGCGTGCTGTCGACGACATTGACCTTGCGGCGAGAGCCGGTGCGCGTCGAGGAAGATGAACAGACTGACGGTGCAGTTGCGCTTGTAATCGCAATTCGTAGTGCTCGAGCTGGCCGGCTTTGACCGAAATCGGTCGGAGCGAGCTCGGCGATGGGCGGTTTTTCGTCAAAGCAGACCACCGGGCGCTTCTGATCGGGCTTTCGGCATAAAGATCGAACACATCCTCCATGGACGCGACGAACTCGCCATTCGGCCTGTGGAATGCACCCCATGTCCCTGCGCCAGGGATCGAGTTCGTTCAAGCCGGCGGAACGAGATTTCATGAAAAAGCGTGTCTCAGCGTGGGCGTTGCATAAGTCGCACGCATCGCTAGACCCTCGTCAAATCTTTCTGCTCCGACCAACGTTCTCGCCGGGGAAAAAGCGGATGATGCCCTTCAAATCCGCGCGACAAGGGCACGTATTCTTCTTTCCTTTCCTTCTATCCACGATCCGTGGCGAACCTGTTTCACAGGGGCGCTATCTGGCATTGCGAGCGCCTATCGAGGGCCGAGGGATCGCCGGCAGGGCGGGCCAAAACCCCGGTCGCGCTCCTGCCAGGAAACTATGCCGTTCCCGTCTTCGTGATGCGCTCCAAGCTGGGCAACGCCTGCCCGTCAGCTTGTCATCAGCTTGTCCAAAGATCATTCAAAGCAGGGCCTAAGCAGCGAGAACTCACTGCGAAGAGGCACCCCGTTGAAGGGAAGCGAGAATGGCCGTGCATAATCAAATCAGTGACCTATCCACACGTCCTAGCCAAGCTCACGAGCCGAGCCACTCGGTGGCCAGCGACGGCTTTCAGCAGATACTTGCGGGCATGTCGGCCCGATCGGTGCCAGATTCCCATGCGAGTTCGCCTCCGACGCCAACAGGGCCGTACTCGCTCCTTTCCGAGCCCCCTATCACGGAGTTTGACAGGCTTTCATTTGGCAGAAACAGGCCAAATCTCACGTCGCGGAGGAGGCTGCCGCCTGGGGAGTTGCCCGACAAAATGGGGTGCTGCGTCAGCACGCCACAGACCAGCGGTCCTCGCAATCCCAGTACATCCTCACCGGCGAGGTGGAGCACCTCTCTGTTCGAATACAGGACGGCCGAATTGCACGAGGCGAATATAAACGGCATCTGCGTCGGGTTAACTGCGGAGTGGTTCTCCATTCTCAGCAACACCCCGTCGGCCCGAATGCGTGCGCTAACACCCGGATCACAAAGGCACGGCGCAGCGGCTGTGCGGCAGGAGCAGTATCAGGATATGAAGGATCACCTGCTAAGGAGAGGAGCAGAAGCTTCTCAGGCAGACCTTGAAGCACAAAACAGCGTGTTGCGGGAAGCAGGCTTGCAGCCATCCGGAAAAGAGAAGGTCTATGAATTCGGCGACTCTTCGAGCCTCTCGCGCATGGTGGGGAAAATCACCAACGACGGATCGAAATATTTGCTCAGTTTGTATTTCGCCGAAGGTGGCTCACACGTAATCGCAACGTCGGCGTCGAATGGAAGTACTACACTCTTCGATCCAAACCACGGAGAATTTACCGTTCAACCAGAGGAGATGGAGGGCTTGTGGCAAAGCCTCGCTGATCGTTACAGGAACCCCAACCAGCAGCATTTGACGACAATCACCACCCAAAAGGTATACTGAGCCGGGCCTGCACTCGGCGGACAACTGGCGTTCTAACAACGCCGGCAAGCTCAGCAAGAATGCGGGATCCATTCCCCCCTGTTCAGCACAGAGCGCAAGGACAGCTGGATTGATTGAGAATAGAGGTTTGGACACCTCCGAGTTAAGCTCGGAGGTGAGGTCTCGACCGCAGAGGGTTCAGTTAGGAAAACCGATCGTCAGGTTCGAAAATACCCGCCCGTCGAAATCTGGCACATAGCAAGCAATTTGCCTTGTAGCCGAGCCAAAACCGCGTTCCAAGGCGTCGAGCTGGCCCTGCTCGCAGTCTCGGCCAGACCCAAGGCACGGCGATCGGACGTTGCATGCAACGGCGGCGTTAGCGCCAGGGGTTCACTTGCTGCTGAGAGTGCCTGTTGCCGGCGCGCATTCTTCTCACGCTTGCCAAGGGACGGCTTCTCGGTGGAAAGGTGGAGTCTTCTGCGCGAGGTCCTCGCCGTTACGCGCTTGAACGTGGCGGCGAGGTTCGCATCATTCGCCATTGAAAGGATACACCCAGCCGGAGATTGCCAGCGCAACCGGCCTCAGGCCGCGTTCTGAGACGACGGCGTGATGGCGGCCTTACCCGGAACATCGGCGACGCTCGTCGACTCGGTCTCAAGCCGCGCCTTCAGGTCGTTCAAATAGTTGTCCGCATAGGATTGCGCCTCCGAGATCGTCATATCGATCCCTCTCGTCGCCGCCTCTTGCAGCACCGTCTTTGCGAGGCCCTCGCGCATCGCCAATTTGACCTGCGGCCCCGCGATACAGCCAATGGCCTGCGCGGCGACATTGAGACCTGCTTCTGCCAGCGCCTTTTTCATATTGCCTCCGGTAATAGCCGTGTGCACAATGTTCGCTGCTTGCGACTCGACCTCGAGCCCCATCGCTACCGCATCCGCTATTTCGCCCAAGCCCGGAATGAAGCCGAGTAAGCCGACTGCTGTGGCCTCCCAATCAAGTACCTTCGAGCCTACCTGGAGCACAGTATCGACCACATGCATGAGCGCTCCGCCATTCTTCTTGGCAGCTTTAATATCTGGCTGGTTGGTCATCCCTATCATCATGTCCGCGACAGCGGACGTCTCGTCGCCGGTCGTGGGGACATGGGTCTTCGTCTGCTGAACGGTACGGTTCGCAGCTGACATGTTGCCGTAAAAGTGCGCGAAGTCGTTGTTGCTGATGTTGCCGGAATCGACGGTATGCCCGCCGCCGAAGTCCCAGAATTTGTGGTGGGTCTTGTAGCCCGTAATCGAATTGTTTAGCAAACCAAACAACAGCGGGTCCGAGAGCAGCTGTGACGCCGCTTGGCGTACGTTTGGATTGAGGCTCTGGTCGTCGGCCATGCTCTTCAGCTTGTCTCGTCTCAGAACGCCGCCGCCGAAAAATGCGGACTGATGTTTGTTGATCGTCTCGAGCGTGTTGAGCTCGCTCCGGTTGAGACTCATGGACGATGAAGCGACTTGCAGAAAATCCTCTTTGTGGACGAGATCAATCGCGCCGCCGTACAACTGCTTCCAGGCGTCCGGATGGTCGACGAAGTATTGAGCCGCCGCGATCACCTGGGCCGGACACTTGCCCGGTTGGGCCTTGCCATCGACGATCTGCTTGAAGTCGTCCAAACTTAGAGACTTGGGCAGATAATCGGAATATCGGTAGAGCTCGCGCATTGCATCATTGGCGGTCATGACCGACGGTTGTCCATTTCCGGTACCGTCGGACGAAATGTAGTTCTGCTGGTAGCTGCGCGCCTGCTTCTCCTGGAACGCAGCAACCTGCGGGTGACTGGCGGAGAACCCGGACAGATCGTTCGCCTTGATCTTGCCTCCGCAGCGGCCGTCGCCTTGGGAGCCGATCGCGTAGAAGAGCTCCGGGTCTTGCCGCAACTTGTAGAGTGCCTCCGCCAGGTCCGGTGGCGTCGAGGGGTCGCTGGCCCTATCTGCCAGCTGGTCCCAACTGAGCGGGCATTGGTCCGTGTGCCGGTTCAGCACTGCCACAATCTGTAGCTCGGCATCGGTTAGCGTGCCGCCGTTCCACGTGATCCTCGTGCTTGGCACCGGATAGGCCGGCACAGGCGGTGGAGCAGGCTCGGTCGGCTCTGATTGTTCGACGGGGGCGGGGGGGAGCGGTTGCTGCTCGAATGCCTTCTCGAATGCCTTGATCGACGCCTTCAAATGCGCCGGCATTTCGTCCATCGAATCCTGCGCCGTCTGCAAGTTCCGCTGCAGCAGATCTGGTGGCGTGGAGGAGTCTTCGGGTTTGTCCTGCGGCGAGTAGAGGGACACCGCTGACTCGAACAGCAAAGCATCGCTTTGCCGAATGTGCCCCGGCGTCTGCGAGAACACCGCCGGCGAAGCCCCAGGAAGAATAAACTGAGCTTGATCTGAATTGGCGGGGCGCGAGAAGTTGTTGAGCTGCACCGTGTTTGTTTCCCCTGCGGACAATAGACGGTAGAGGCGTCTTGAGATCAACGCTCTCATAGGACGGCGACCTTTCGACAAGCTGACGAGTCCTGGAAGGTTCACGTTGAGCCACCGGCGCCACCTTAGAAGTTCTCCGGATACGGACCTGTGTCGGTCCTCAATATCCTCTCGCCTCGCGCAAGCGCGCACATGATCTCAACACGAGGCGGTCTATTGGACGTATGGGCGGCGTCTTCCCGTCGCCGATCTCGGATACCGTCGTCGAGGGGGCATGCAACAATATCACCGCCGATTCCGTCGGCATTTCCGCAGCCAGTGACGCGGTGTGCGGCCCGGTACGATCTAACGTCTGCTCGCGAATGCGATAACGTACGGCTGATCAGGCGTCAGGTCTGGCGGGCGGAGGCTTTGTGGAGCTTAGGTCTCAAGCCGGTTGAACTCGCGCTGTGGCAGTTCCGGCGTGGTGGACGATGTCGGGCTCTCAGCGCCGATTTCACTGATATTAGGTTGTCGCCAGATTCCGTCTTGGCTCGTCAGCTTCTCGACAGCTACCCCCACTAGCCTACGCAATGTGGATCGCTAGTCGGCGATGCCATCTTTCTGGAACGGAAGTGAGAGGCACCAGATGTCGGGCGCAATCGAAAGCGTGGTTCACGCGAAGGAGAGCGATAGTTCGCAATCTGCAGCTCAGCAACAAGAATTGGAAAAAGCTTTTGGTTCGGTTCTTGGGTCGGTTGCGCTGCAGATGATGGACCGAAACATGGCGAACCTTCACGAAGCCGTGGCTGAAACAGAAGAGGACGCCTGACGCCGAATAGTTCGGCGTCAGGGAGTGTCGCACAGGTAGCGGCAGAGACCAACAGAAGGTGAAACGAAATGACCAAAACAAGTGGTGTGAGCTCTCGTGGTGGTGGTCATGACCTCGATGAAAGCAAGGTCGACAATAAGTCCGCGAACGACAAGTCCAAGGACGCGGCCAGAGACTCGAGCAATGCTAGCAGGGGGTCTGCGGTGGCATCGGGCGCTGGGGCTGTGATCGATAAGGTTGGTGGCGCCGCCACTTTCGAGGCGCTCATCGCAGAGTTGAAGGCGGTTAACCAGGAGGCCATGGTTCAGGACATGCGGTTGCGTTCATTGTCGACCGAGCTCTCGAGCGAGAGGAAGGCGGCCAGCGAGCGTGTCAACGGGTAACACCGGAAAAGCGGGGCAGTCCTTGCTCTGCTTTTCTCGTCGTCGGCGGCGATGTGACTAGTGCGGCTTGGGAGTGAGTCGTACGGTGATCCCTGCGCCTGCTCCTCTTGGTTGGTGGGGATTGTCCGTGAATGAGGCCGCCTCCTTCCAGTTCGAGGTGCTATCGGGATTTTATGCTGGGCTAGGCGGAAAAGCGCCGGTTGGAACGAGTCTTATCGGTAGTGGCTTCGACGCAGATATGATCTTCGTCGAGCAAGAGCTCGAACCGCATCACCTTCGTGTCACCCTCGTCGGTAACTCGATCGAGATCGAGGCTCTTGCAGCCATCAGCACTGCGGCGGGCGAGGGGGAGGTTGCAGCAGGCGAACGCGTCGTTCACTCCCTTCCCGTGGTCGTCCATGTGGGGGCGATGTCTATTCGCTGGTCGATGCAGAATGCCGTCCAAGATCGTGCGATCGGCCTATCCCGCGCGTCGATCTCGGCGATGGCCCTGGTGTTGCTCAGCCTTGTCGCGATCGGTGCTCTCTTGCCCGTGGTCTTCAAGGCCAACGGAGGTGCACCGGGCGCCAATGCGCCGACTGCTGCCGAGCTCGCACCCAAGCTGCGGATGAATCGCCCTAACGATAGGCATGCCCAAGACGCAGCCGAACTGTTGAAACAAGAACTTGATAAGGCGGGCCTGTTCGATATCAGGGTCGGTCCTGGGCCGGGTTTTGTTAGTGCTGAAGGAACCGTCACACCTGCAACAGTTGCGAAGTGGCAGGAGCTCCAGCAATGGTTCGATCGTCGCACAAATGGCGAGCTGACACTCGTAAACGGAGTGCTGGTCAAGGAGGACAAGCAGCCATCCGCAATCGCCCTCGAAGCCGTTTGGCGTGGAGTCCAGCCCTATCTGCTTATCGGTGGGCAGAAATATTTCGCCGGTGCTCTGTTGGCCGACGGATGGTCGGTTAGCCGAATTGAGGAGGGGCGTGTGTTGCTAAGCCGGAATGGTCGTTTTGCTGTCATCCCCTATTAGATGTTCCGAGCATCGGAAGGAAACTTAGAGCGTGATGTCAAAGCTGTCCCGCCACGATGTCCGGCCTGGCACTGCTTCGCAGAGACTTGATGAGGACCATCACGCACCAGGCGTCGAGCCAACCATCGACCAACTCAACGAGGTTGAGATCGACGGCCCTCGTGCAAAGGATGAGAACGAGCACGCGTCGGTTCGAAGAGAACTGAACGCGACATATTTGCAGCGGGATGCGGCGATCGAAGCCACATCGGAGGCTCAAGATATTGATGCAGTCGCGCGCGTCAGTCTCAACAAGATGCGCCGCCCCATTCATGAGGTCGACTCGTCCGCAGCTCTGGCCTCGCTCTATGGCCGCGATATTGCGCATGATCTGCTCGCTTTCGTCACACCACGGCTGCGCCAACCAGACCTGCTGCGGGCAGAGCCGTACGGTAGTCTTCTGGAACGTCTCGCCCTTAAGCTCTCGACCGCGCCTGAGGATTCGATGCCGCGCGAAGGTGCGGTCGTCCTGCAGCAGGCACTGCAGTGGCTGATCCTTCTCCGCCAGAATCGGAACAGCTTGATCGAAGCCTAGCCATGGTCCATTCCGATGGAGCGCAGCCGACAACAGAGCTTTCCAAGACCGGTAGCGTCAGGCTGACGTCCGGGCAGGAGCGAGATTTGCTCTGCGCCCTTTCCTATCTCCATCTTGCATGCGGGCAGGGGGCTCAAAGCGTCGCTCTGTTGCGGCTCATCGTCCGCAACAATTCCCAAGACGTCGATCTACTCCGGATTCTCGCCTACGCCCTCATCTCGGAAGGCCTCGGCGATGAAGCGCTGCCGATCCTGGATAGACTTGATACAGTTGATGACGCTCCGTCATCGCGCATTCCTTTGACGCTTTTACGTAGCCATGCCTTGCGCCGGGCCGGCCGCATGGAGGAGGCGCGCGCGGTTTTCCAAAACTACGTTTCGTTGCGTGGCGGCACGGTTCTTGCCAAACAACAATCAGAAGGATTCCATGACCCGCGTCCTGCGTGACATCATTGTGCGCGCATCGACAAAGTCCGATCTCATGGTCGCGTTGATGCTGCTTCTGACGATCAGCATGATGATCATGCCGATCCCGACCATAGCAATCGATACGCTAATCGGCTTTAATCTCAGCTTGGCCATACTGCTGCTGATGGTTGCGCTCTATATCAGCACGCCGCTTGAGTTCTCGTCCTTGCCGAGCGTCATTCTGATTTCGACAATATTCCGTCTGTCGCTCACCATCTCGACAACGCGGCTGATCTTGGCGGAGGGGGATGCCGGCAGCATCATTCACACGTTCGGTGACTTCGTCATATCGGGAAATATCGTCGTCGGCATTGTCATATTCTTGGTCGTCACCATGGTGCAATTCATCGTGGTCGCCAAGGGCGCTGAACGCGTGGCGGAGGTGGCGGCGCGCTTCACGCTGGATGCTCTGCCCGGTAAGCAGATGGGGATCGACGCGGAACTGCGCAATGGCCATATCGATCAGAACGAGGCCCGCAGCCGACGCGCAACATTGGAGAGAGAAAGCCAGCTTTATGGGGCCATGGACGGCGCCATGAAATTCGTGAAGGGCGATGCCATCGCGGGGTTGGTGGTCATCTGCATCAACATGTTGGGCGGGGCGTCTATTGGCCTCTCCAAGGGCATGTCTTTCGCGGAGGCGCTGCATCAGTATACCCTTCTGACCATAGGCGATGCGCTTATTTCACAGATTCCCTCGCTCCTGCTGTCGATTACAGCCGGAACGATCATCACGCGCGTCAATGGAGTTGCCAGGCTCAATCTCGGTACCGATATCGTAAACCAGCTTACGGCCAATCCTTACGCGTTGCGACTGGCTGCCTGCGTCCTGGTTGTCATGGGGGCCATTCCGGGATTCCCGCTCCCCGTGTTTTTCGGTTTGGCCGCGGTGTTTGCGGCGGCGAGCTTTGCCGAGAGTGTGGTCCACAAGAAAAGCGCCTCTACCCCGCCGCCCGCTCAGCCTCAGAAGCAAACCGTGCCTGCGGAGGCACTTCCAATCGCGTTGTTCCTCGCGCCCGGTCTGACACAGGCGATCGACAAGGACGAATTGCAACAGCACATTGCACGCGTTTCGGGACTGGTGTCAGCTGATCTGGGCATTGCGATTCCGCGCATCCCCATTGAGATCGACGAGCGCTTGCCAGAATCACAGTTCAGGGTGGATGTCGAGGGTGTGCCGGTCGATCAGGATCTCATTGATCCAACGCAGCTGGCGCTCAATGACGATTTGGCCAACATCGAACTGAGTGGCATTCCGTTCCGGCATGACCCGGAGACGGATAACATATGGATCGACAAAAGCAATGCACCGGCTCTCACGGCAGCCGGCATTGGGCACCGCCGTCCCGTTGAGATTCTGGCTTTGCGCGTGCATTCGGCTTTGACCCGCTATGCACAGTGCTTGGTCGGTATCCAGGAGACGCGCCAATTGCTGGCCCGAATGGAGGCCGAATATTCCGATCTGGTGAAGGAGGTCTTACGTACCACCCCCATCCCCAAGGTAGCCGACGTTCTGCGGCGTTTGTTGGAGGAGGGAATTCCGATCCGAAATACCCGGCTGGTCTTGGAAGCATTGGCCGAATGGGGTGGACGAGAACAAAACACCGTCTTACTCACGGAACATGTTCGCTCCGGTTTGAAGCGGCAGATCTGCCACCGCTATGCCAACCCTCATCGCGTCGTGCCCGTCTTTATCATCGAGCGTCAAACTGAGGAGATCGTGCGCAGCGCGGTGCGCGAGACTGCCAAAGGACCCTACCTGGTGTTGTCTGAGGAGCAAAGCGAAGCGCTGTTGTCAAAAATGCGTCAGATCAACTCGAACAGAGTGCCGGGTCAGACCCATCCCGTTATCCTGACTTCGATGGATGTCCGACGCTTTGTCCGCGGGTTTCTCACCCGCAATGGGATCGAGCTTGCTGTTCTCTCCTATCAGGACCTTGCGACGGACTTCACGATCCATCCCGTTGGATCGATCACGCTGACAGTCCACGAAGGACAAGGCTCCGTCGGAGCAAGTTCGTAACATGCTCGCTACAGCCGATTCACCGGCTCAGCGCTCGATCTGAGAAGGACCGCATGAAGTCACGTCAGAACATAGTCCCAACGCAGTCGCGTTCATTTTGTCCGCTCTCGTGCTCGGTTCTCCTCGCCATTCTGGGGCTCGGGGGCTGTGCCAGCTGGGATAGACCTGCTCTCCAAGTGCAGGAGGCGCCCTCGCCAAAATTGCTTGGCGCCAAAGATATCGATCCCGCTATGCGCGAACGTATCGAACGCGCGATCGGTCGGAATTCTGACTAGAGGCTCGGCGCGGCGCGCTGAGGCAGGCAACGCGAATGTCGCTTACTGGAGGTCGTCTCGATCCTAAAGCGCCCGAGGGGGCGCTTGAGGTGCTCGTGAATGTCTTGCCCGTGTCTCCAGGCGACCCACGCGCCGAACACGTAAACTTATCCTCGGGTGATGGGCAAGTGTGAGGCTCAAGCACAATATCGACAAGCACTCGCGGCAACACAAGCGAACTGGCTGTTGCGTTACAAATTGACTTGTCGGTGAGTCTCGAAAGACAACAGGTGGGCGCTCGGACTTCGACCCACTTGCCATCAAAGAGGCCGAACGGTTTTGGCGCCATCAGCTACGACAAGGGCCATCATGAATGGGCGACGAGCCGTTGGCCATGCCAGGACCTGAACTCGGCGCTGCCGAGCTTTTCGGCTTCTCGAAAGCCGGCGCCTAGCACGATAGTCTCGATGTCTAAGCGGCAATGCCCCGCCGAGTTCGTCAGCTTGTGGTCAGCTCGCCGCGTTAACTAACAGGTCCGGCTTACCTAGCTTCATCGCATATCCAAGGGAGCCAGCGAGTAGCATGTGTTCTCGCCACACTTGCACAGCTTATACGAGCGATGGATGAGCGGCACGGTCCGTATTGATGCTGTCATCTCGCCAGCCGCATGCCGCCGCACTCAACAGAGCGCCGGGCCTGAGTGTTCCGATCTCACGAGTCATCCAGAACTCATCGACTGCTCACAGATCACGCGTCGCATTGTCCGGCCGCAAGTGTGGCGTCCGATGCGTCGGTCTCAGCAGGAACGAGTAGATCGAGTGCGCTCCTGCGAAGATCGGAGCAGCGCAGTGACGCCCGACATTGGAGAGTTTGCATGAGGGGTATCACCGGTCGAGGAAGGTCGCGGGGAACTAGAGCCGACAATCGCAGAGAGCTCGATGAGCCTCACGCTGAAGCAGGCCGTGGTCCTGAAGAAGGCGGACAATCGTTCGGCTCTGTGCTTGCGCGAATGCACCCTGGGCCGCACGATTCGGATGCTTCCTCTCCTCCTCTTAATGTCGACGATCGTAGCGCCCAAGGCAGCCATGGTAGGAGCTCCGACGTCTCGTACAGGCCTCATACTGGCGCACAACATCGGGAAGAAACCTCGTCGCGTTTTGGTGGCGAAGCGTCCCGCAGTGATCAAGCATTCAGAGGATCGCGAACTGACGCTCTCCCCTCGCACGGGCGATCGATGTCAGGTCGGGAAGCTGGATCAGGAAGGGAGAGTCGAGACGATTGCGCCGCGCAAGCGCGGTATCCTACAAGTTCCGAACGGCCCTATAGATCTTATCGTGAGGCGCTAGCTCAAGGCGGAGGCTCATCGCATTCTCGGTTGCCCCATGCACTTGCGCCAGGAGGCTTGCAATCAGACGTGCTCCCGCGACGCCCGCAATCCGCGCGCGACGTCGGATCTAGACCAGGAGGGCAGCACATCCACGATGTCGAGGCGCAAAGCAGCCATCGTGTAAGCTTTGAACGGCTCCATGGGCGAGATCGTGACGTGCGGCAGCGGGAGCGCGATACGCTGCGTTCTCGTGGTGAATTCCGGCGCTATGGCCAGGAGGCCGGACATTCGCAAATAGAACCGATGCCGCCGCACCGGCAATCCGCGCCTGACCTTGATCAAAGACCAGGAAAGCGTCGCCTCGACGATGCCGCCACGCAGAGTATTCAGAGTGCGATGTCGGGGCGATCCGAGAGGGCCTCAAATGCACTGAATGCAGCGCTAAGGGACATCGATCGCGCCCGCGACATCCGTGAATTCTCAGCTCCATTGGTCAAGCATGCCAAGCAGTTGCGGATGCCGGCCCAGGCGACATTCTTGCAAAAGGCTGCGGCTGATTTCCAGGGTCGATTTGTCCCGCGCCTGGAAGAAAATATCCGCTCAGGGAAGTCCTGGAACTACGCCACGGTTTGTAACGAGGTGAGCCGGGAGGCTGGCGGTCAGGAAGGTGTGAAAGCTTGTAAGGCCCTGGCGGCGCGGGTGTCGCAGCTCGATAACGCGCTCATGAGGGACGCCGAAGGCCGAGCTCTTTCGCTCCTCGCATCGTCCTTCGGACGGCACCCTCGGGCAGCGGAATGCCGCCATGGAACAATCAGGATCGCCGAATTTTGCTGTGATGAAAGCAGGCTGCTTCAGGAGCTGAACAGCCAAAGCCTGTCCTTGCTCGTGAATGGTTTCAGCAAATGGCCGGAAGAGGTGGCATGCCGCCAAGCCACACTCAGCGTCGCTGGCGAGGTCGTCAGGCGTCCCGGCCAGCTCTCCTATACCCCCCTGGGACTAGCGAACCTCGTGAACGGTTTCAGCAAATGGCCGGACCAGGTGGCGACCCGCCAAGCCACGGTTACGATTGCCGGAGAGGTGTGTCGCCGCGCTCCCCGGTTATCTGACTTTCCGGCGCAGCAGCTGGCGAACCTCGTCAACGGGTTCAGCAAGTGGCCAGAAAGGCCGGAGTGTCGCAACGCCACCCTCGCGATCGCGGCAGAAATCTGTTGCCGCGCCGCCCGCCACCACGACGTCCGGCTCTCCAATTTTGCTCACCAGGAGCTAGCGAACCTTTTGAACGGTTTCAGTAAGTGGCCGGAACAGGCGGAGTGTCGGCATGCGGCGACCGCGATCGCTCTCGAGGTCCGTTGCCGCGCCGACCGCGGCGATATCCGGCTTTCCCAATTTGCTCAACAGGAGCTGGCGAGTTTAGTGAACGGTTTCAGCAAATGGCTGGAACAGCCGGAGGCCCACCAAGCCACGATCGCGATCGCCCGTGAGGCGTTTGGCCGTAGTAACGGGGTCGATAGTTTTACTCCGCAGGAGCTGGCAACCTCGGCGAATGGTTTCTGCAAGTGGCCGGAGAATGCCTATACGCACCAAGCCATTGTCGCGATCGCCGGTGAGGTCCGTCGCCGCGCGGACCGTCTGTCTGGTTTCGATAGCCAGGCCTTGGCGAACCTGGCGAACGGTTTCAGCAAATACCCAGAAGAGGTGGACGCGCGGCAAGCCACAGTTGCGATTGCTGGTGAGATCCTTGGCCGCGCCGACCGTCTCTTTCATTTCACTCACCAGCATCTGGCAAACCTTGCGAACGGCTTCAGTAAGTGTCCGGAGGATACGGGCTGTGGCGACGCTATCGTCGTGATAGCGCGTGAGGTCGTTAGCCGTGCCAACCAGCTCTATCGCTTTACTCACCAGGACCTGTCGACCCTGGTGAACGGGTTTAGCAAATGGCCGGAGGCGACAGACACGCGCCAGGCCATACTTGTTATCGCGGCTGAAGTCGTTGGGCGGCCGCTTTTCGAACTTGCTGAGCTGGACCTGAGACATCTGGTGAACGGTTTCAGCAAGTGGCCGGAAGAGACGGAAACGGGTCGAGCCGTAGCCGCGATCGCTGGTGAGGTCCGGCGCCGCTCGGGCCGCCTCGGTGATTTCACCAGCCGAGGCTTGGCAAACCTGGTCAACGGCTTCAGCAAGTGGCCGGAAGGGGCGGATTGTCGCGAGGCAACGCTCGCGATAGCGAGTGAAGTCCTTCGGCGCCAGCTTTCTGATTTTGCGCCGCAAGACCTGGCAAACCTAGTGAACGGTTTCTGCAAGTGGCCGGATGCTGCGCAGACGGGCAAAGCCATAGTCGGTATCGCCGGCGAGCTCCTTCGTCGCGCCGATCGCCTCTCTGCTTTTACGAGCCAGGGATTGGCAAACCTGTTGAACGGCTTCAGCAAGTGGGGTGATGAGGCTGCCTGCCGCCAGGTGGTCGTCGACATCGCGCGCGGACTCGGCAAAGGAGGCCGACGCTTTGGTTCGTTCACGACGCCTGAGCTCAGAATGGTCGCCAATGCACTGGGACGCGGTGTCGTGGACGGAGCGAGCAGTGATGATGATGCAATGACCGCTCTGCTGAAAGATCGCCTACACCAGCTGGCCCATTACCTGCACTATGCTCCTGATCGGCTGGAGCACACCGGTGTTCAAGGCATCACGCTCATTTTCAAGGCACTGGCGAAGGCCCGCCTGTTCGAAGACGTTGGTTTACTGGCGCCGGTAGGGTTGGGTCGGCTCGCAGAGTTGGTTCGTGCCCCTGATTTTGACACCGAGAACCTCGAAACCATAGGCAATCTCTCCATCGCTCTACTTCCTCTGGCGCGCGGCTCGCAAAAGGAATTACGCCCGCACCGGAGGCCAGCTCTCTATTTGCTGAACGATATCCAGCCTGTCGTGGAGCGCAAGATCGAGGCTCATCTCAAAGCAAGCGAGCCCGAGCGTACCCGTGCGCCCTTCGCGAGCCGCCGCCCGGCCTTGTCGATCTATCAAGTCCTAAAAGCCCGTGCCCTCCTCGAGACATTGTTTCAGCGCCCCTACGTCGAGGGCAAGAAGCCCGATTTGAAGGTGAGGCAGCAAGAGCTGCAGAGGGGGACCAAGGAGATTCTGGCCAGCACGCGCGACCTCATCCAAGCCGATCTTTCCAACATGAGCTGGAATCTGATCGCGCAGATCGAGGTGGACAATCCGGTCGATGCGCTGGATTCGTTCATGGCGCAGGATGCGGCGACAATCCAGGCGCAACATCCTGCATCGGTATTCGACGTGTATCAAGTGTTGCGCGACATGGACCACGAGCCCCGCTCGCCGCAAGGGAATGCGGGACTGATGCAGTTGCCGGTGGTTGACCTGCAGGGACGGCCAGTGGCCACAGACCCCGAGATTCGCTACTCGACTTTTCACCGCCTGACGTCGGGAGCGATAGAGGTGGTCGCGGTGCAGCTGCCCGGAAAGCCGAGCGCCTTCATGCTGGCACGTACGTTGACGTACAAGGGGGTGCCATACCGCATGGACCTGTTCGGCGGCAGCAAGTTAAAACCGCCGAAACCAACCCTGTCGCAAGTTGCGGCTCGCCTTCCAAGCGAACGGCCAGCCGGGTCCTCCGGCGGGAAGCTCTTGGCCATTCCCTATGCCGAAACCGCTCCGGGCACCTCGTTCGAGAAGTTATTGCGCGCCTGGGCGCCCTTCAAGGAAGCCTATTGGTATACTCAGCGCAGGGGCTTTGCGGCGCCCCCGTCGGTCAAAGGTCTGGGCCCTCACGACTACGCACTGGAGGGCACCTTCAAGCTGTTGCTGGCGCCAGACCGCGCGACCAACGAGGCGCATCCCTTCAAACTGATAGGAGCGAAGGGCCCCATTGCTTTGCGACCGCATGACGGCTGTGGCTTCATCAAGGCCTCGCTCGCTGAGCGTATGCCAGCGGTTCGCCGGGCCGGCCCCCAGGAAGGTCCCGATCGGATGCCGGCCTTTGGTGAGGCAAGGAGATCGTCTGTGCCGGCCTCGGCGTTGCAACACTATTCGCGCAGCGAGCAGGTCGCGGAAGAGGCCGGTGACAAGGTCTGGAATTGGCTTGAGAGCCGAAAAGTGCTGACGTCCGACGACTTGTTTCGCGCCGTGACGGCCGGACACTTGGATGGTCTTGGCGCTGTCGCCGTCCCATCCGATGATGGCTGTCTTCATGTGCCGACACTCAAAAGCGACACATTGACGGGAACGAGTGGCGTGCTGATCGGGCGGGCGCCCTATGACAAGCCCAACCTGCGCCCGTTCATACCCCAACGAGTCAAGTCGGCAGTCGATGGCGATCCGACCGCGGCATTCCTCGATCGATGCGTGGCCGTACAATACAGTTTCAGTGTCGCCCAGAAATTGCGGGAGGAGCTGGCAGCCGATGACCCAAGCTTCTTTGCCAAGGGCATTCTGATCGTGGTGCCGGATGCGATGTGGCCCGCCGACTACGCCGACCGTGGACTGGTGCTGTCTGCCGAGGACGTCAAGTGCCATTCGAGCTGGACCGAGCGCAAGGACCGCGCAAAGAACGACACGCCGGTCGACTGCGTCGGCATCCTGCAGGTGACCGAGGTGTTCGCTCCGGGGTCGTTGGTTGCCGTCCCGATCGGCGAGCAGAAAAAGCTCGACGGCGACTTTGACGGGGATACCGTGGTTATCATCGGCGATCGGCCGCAGCTTTATGAGCATGTTCGCCAGTTCGATGAGACGGAGCAAGCTCGCGGCGTTCACTCCCTAAAGCCGCCAAAGTCCTATACTCCGGCGATTGAGGGCAACAATTACCAATTCAGTCGTGCCAGCCAGATCCTTGCTGCCACGCTGGAAGTCCTGGAAATATACAGCGCTCTGCAGCGAAATTTTTTGGCGCAGTCCCATGAAGCACGACGCTGGTTTGCCGAGCGCGCCATCTTTGGTACGTACGAGGGTGTCCACCACGAGCTCAGGCGAGAGATCGGCCACCTGTTGAACCAAGAACAGGTACATGGCCCCGATATCCAGGAAACACTCGAACGGGCGAAGCGCGAGCTTGAAATTGCAGAGCATCCAGTTGCCCGTGAAGCGGCCGAGTTGCTTGTCGCCGACCTCGATGCCTGGGCTGCGAAGACGGATGAGCACGTCCTTTCGGATCCAAGTGAAAGCCTGGCCAAAGTAAGCCCAACTGTCAGTCCAGCGCTCTGCGAGCTTTTCCCGGAGCTGGCAGAGGCCTATCCGGCAACTGCTCAGCCGCGCGACCGGATCCAAGTCTTGCTCGATCACTATCCTGCCCGCATCGATCCGCGTCCGGATGGGTACATTGCGGATGACCTCGTGCAAAGCGCAAGCAACCTCCTGAGCCTCGGCATCAAGGTCGGAACGGATGGCTATAAATCCGATACCGGCGTCCGGCTTTTCATGAAGAAAAGCCAAGAGCTTGGGCGGCTCTTACATCAGACGCCAGGCCTCAAATTCGTCCCCTTCAGCAAGAGCATGGCGGCGACCCTTAGCCAGGGCAGGTTCGATGTCGATGCGACGTTGGAGAATCTGAAGGAGAATCCAACGCTCGCGGCTTCAGTGATGGATGCCTCGATTCGTGTCGCTGCGCAGAAGAAGATTATACCAAAACCGTCTAGCCGACGCGTCGTCGCCGAGGATACCGGGATGGCGGTCACCCTTACCCCCGAAGACGCCTTAGCGCGCGCCAGAATTGAGGCTGCCCGTGCCAAAGCCGAAGAGGAGACAATCACCGCAGCGGCAATCTCGGTTGCTGAGACCCTCAGACAAGCGGGCATCCACGTGAACATGTCGCACCTCGATCGCCGCGTCCGATCAGAGGGATCGATGACAGACCAGCTCACTGGCATGAGCGTGACCTCCGCGGGCTCCGCACAGCTGATCAGCAACGCCGTACGCCACGTCTTCGAAGTGTCTGATGGGGATTTTGCGAGGGCGTTTAAGAAAGCGATGCTGAGTTTCGACGAACAAGGCTACGCCGAAATCCGTACCACCAATTGGTTCAGAATGCGCAATCCGACCTTTGTGGGCATCAAGGCTGTGCTCGCCACCCCGAAAGACTACCGCTTCGAAGTGGAGTTTCACACGCCAGCCAGCTACAACGTCAAGATTGCCAATCACGATACCTACAAATTGGACGCTCAGTTGCGGCACCAGCAGAGCGGAGACGCTCTTGAGCGGCTCAAGGAGAATCTGGCGCAGCGCGCGCGAGAGCGCTGCAAGGAGGTGGTGGTCCCCGACGGAGCCAAGGACATCCCGCACTGGGAGATCGAAGCGGATCATAGCGGCGGCGCCGGTGCAGCCTTTGCGTTGCAAGCTGCCGAGTCAGGAAGCCACGAAGACGAAGAGATTGTGGCGGGGCTTGGCCAGCGGCCGATCGTGCTCGTCGGCATGCCTGGCGCGGGAAAATCCAGCATTGGCCGGCGTCTCGCGAAGCGGCTGCGGATGAAGTTCGTCGACTCCGACGACGCGATCAGAGCGCAGGCTGGGATGTCGATAAGCAAACTCTGCCAGATTCATGGCGAGCAGCATTTCAAGGATCTTGAGGCGAGGGTGATCGCGGGTGCGCTCAAGCAAGGGCCGGCGGTGATCGCGACCGGCTCCGATGCGTTCGTCCATGACGGGACCCGTAGCCTCGTCCATGAGAACGCGGTCTCAATTTGGCTCAAGGCCGACGCCGGCGTGATAGTGCGGCGCAACAAGGGCCGGTCCAGCCGCCGGCTGTCGCAGGCCGCCGAGTCGGAGGCGATGGTCATGCGACTGGTTAGTGAGCGGGAGCCGGTCTATCAAACCGCCGATCTCACGGTCAACTCAGGCGATGGCTCGCAAAAATATCAGGTGGATGAATGCGTGGCGGTGCTGCATGGCCATCTTCGCCGCGAGCGGGAATCGGCTCGGAATATCGCCGCCTAGGACCGCGACAATCTGCTCTTCCTTGAACCTTGCTCGCTTCATCTATCCGTCCTTCTTCGGGCTCGGCTCCAACGCTTTCTGGAGGAAATAGTCAGTGGCAGGTCAAATGTCCGACGAATGCCTTCGAGCCACCCGTCTCATTTGGTGGCGCATGCTCCGGCGCGATCGATGACCCAGGCCACCATATGGCCCTTTTCCCGCTCGGCCTCCACGTGCCGGAGGGCCTCAGAGTAGGTCAGCAGGGGCTCCTGCGCCGGATACACAACGCGATCGGTCGGCGTGACGAAGTGGTGGCAACACACGCGATACTCCTTAGCTTCGAACATCGAAATCCTCCTCTCACCTCTGGTGCGCTGCCATACGCTCACGCTTTCAAGGACTGCTTATCACACAGAATGCGGCCTCTTAGAGGCCGCGCATTTCTTCAATTGCGTTTCCCGTGGAGATTTGGGCTCATGGCACCACATCGCTGTTCGCCACGGATCTTTGGCAAGCGCAACAGACGCGCCGGACCTCGCCGAGTGCTGCAAGCTCCTTGACGAGATCGAGACTGCGCGAAGTCCAGGTCGATCCCGTCATGGAGAGCACTGCAGGAGTTGGACAACGACTTTATCATCTCTGGCCCGGCGCAAGGGTAGACGTGACGCCATCCTGGCGCGGGGTGTCGAAAGAAGAGGGGGCTTCTGGTCGTCCGCCCCGAACAATCGTCTCCGAGGAACCGCGAAATAACATCAGCACAGACTCCCGCGATGGCGTCTCGACAGCGCGTGGTCGCGCTTGCGCCTGCGCCACCAACCCATTGAGCGTCTCATCCACGAGTGCGATGAAGCGTGGTGGACCGGACGCCAGGATGAGGCCATTTCCAGGCGCCGGCCTCAGGATGTACCGCTCGTCGGAGATGTTGAGCGCATCGAGGGCCGCCGTGAACGTCTCGAAGCTGATCGGGCCCAGCAGGAGCAGACGAGTTTGCGCTTCCTTTGCGGCAGACACGTAAAGCACGAGTCCATCGTAGTACCACTGAAGATTGTAGAGGTTGGTGAGACGATCAAGGAATTCGCGCGGTGCCAGATCCGGCATGCGCCCGCGAATCCGTCCCTTCACCTCGGCGCTGATGCTGACTCTGAAATTGAGATTGTTGCCGAATTCCTGCAGCGCGACAGGGAGCTCCTGTTCCACAACCAAATAGCGATAAGGCGTCGAAGGGAGCAACAGGGGAGCGCCGAGCGCTGTCTGTATTCCGGTCGCAATGAAGGCCACGACACACAGAACGGCGTTCAAGACGCACAGGATCATGGACCGGATGAGCATTCACGGCTCTCTTGAAGTTTTCCGACGGGAGTGAAGTCACGAAACTTGGAGATCAAACGTGATCTTTAGATGGCACTCGACGAGCCAAACTCGTCAGCTTGTCGTCAGCTCGCCTCTCTAGGACATTGGCTCTCAATGAGTTCTTGAACGGCCGGTCTCATCACATCTCCAAGAGAGCAAGGTCCTCCATGATGATGCTAGGCGCTGCGCCGATTTCACACAGCCTAACCGAAGGCTTGTCCAAGACCTGCACGTCACCAGCGGTCGGCGCGCAGCTCCAGTTCCAACAGACACTGTTGCAGACGGCTTCGTTTCAAGGCGCTGCGCCCCAAGTGGCGGACGTACCGCCTGTTGCTCCCATAGCCGAAGTTTCGCGAGCAACAACGCAAGCCAGTCCGCTGGGCGAGCGCATCCTCCAGAATCTTTCCTCACTATATCGGATCGATCCAGCGCCTCACGTCGTCGCCGGCGGTGGAGCCTCGCTTTCAAAGGCTGTGGTGCCTGGGCCGGCGTCGCAGCCGCTGTTGCGACAACCGGGCGCGTCGGAAACACGTCTGTCGAACGCTCCTCAAAGCGTCGACAACTTCGAGGCAATGATGGCGAATCTGAAAGAGGTTTCTGACAGCGTCATTCAGGTCACGCTCATTTCGAATGGGATGGGCAGCGTCAGTTCGTCTCTGAACAAGCTGATATCGGCGGGCTGAGTGGGCCGAATGATTGGTTCAATCTATCATGAAGGAGGCCATGGTCGTCTGTCCAGGAAGCGGTTTCGCGCCCTAGCCCTGCTGCCGCTCCTTCTGCTCCTTATTGGTTGCAAAGCTGATCTCTACACCAAAGTTCAGGAGCGTGAGGCGAATGAGATGCTTGCTGTCCTCCTTAGGAACGGGGTCGATTCGGCTCGTGTTGGGGCCAAAGACGGGACCAGCACGATCCAGGTTGAACAGAGCCAGATTGCCTTTTCCATCGACCTGCTGAATGGCGAGGGCCTGCCGCACCACTCTTTCAAGAGTCTCGGCGAAGTGTTCAGCGGCACCGGCCTGATTGCTTCGCCGACCGAGGAGCGCGCCCGTTACGTTTATGCCTTGAGCGAGGAGTTGTCGCGCACGATCAGCGACATCGACGGCGTCCTCTCGGCACGCGTCCATGTTGTTCTGCCGAAGAACGACCTATTGCGACGGGACGCCACGCCATCTTCGGCGTCGGTTTTCATCCGGCATGACTCCAAGGCCGATCTCTCAATCCTGCTGCCGCAGATCAAGATGCTCGTTGCCAACAGCATCGAGGGCCTCTCCTACGACAAGGTGGCTGTCGTGTTTGCATCGGTCGAGCGGCCTGCCCTCGAGCAGCGGCCTGCGCCGGTGACTGCATTCGCCCAAGCGCCAGGAATCGTTTCAACCCCATTGCTTGCGCTTGGAACGAGTCTCGGTGGCTTGGTATTCGGCGTGCTGTTCTACATCTTGCTGAGCGCTCGTGTACGGCAGCGCAGCCAATCATCGCCCAAACCAGCTACAGTTGGCGTACGTTCGGCGGCGTCCGCTATTGAGGTCGTCCGCAAAGCGATTAAGCCTAATGCGGCCTAGCGTAGCATCCGATATGGACCCAGCGAAGTCGTCCGCCGAGCGGCGTCCCCGATCGCCTTCGGTCAGTGTTGGCGAGCTTGCTGCCTCGATTCATCCGACCCGTCTTGCCGCACGTGTTGACGCGAGCCTATCGGCTGCGACGTGGGTACGGCTGCAGAAGAGCCCCAGGCTGCAGATAAGGATGGTAGGGCTGCTGCTTGACAATGAACTGGATTTGAAGGGACTTGTCTCGGGCCCAGACCTTCTACTGGGACATGATCCGCAGCGGGCCGCTCTGCTCGCCGGCGGTATTTGGCATGCCCGATCGCTGATAAAGCTGATCTCAAAGCAGGATGTCGGCGTGCTGATCGGGCGTGTCGGTGCCGAAGCCCAGGCTTTCGGTATCCGACATGCAGCGCATGCGGTTTCAACCAGTATCATTGCCGATCCACAACAACTCGCGCAGGAGATCGATAAAGATGGGCATGCCTGTCTCGGCGCATGGCTCGACGAAAAGCCGGTGCTTGATCGCAGCCGCGTGCTTCTACGTTTAGCGGTCGGAACGGCCGCCGACCATCCAGCAACCGAACATCGCCGATCCGCAGACCAAGTGTTTTCCTTGGTTTTGGCTCATTTGGCGGCGGAAGGTCAGGTGCTATGACAGCCGACGATTCCGCGCCGCCCTTGGCTCCGCAGATGCGCCCGCTTGGGCCAATCGTAGAAGCAAGCGATCTCGAGATCTGGCAACAGGCCGTCGAGGCGCGAGCGGCAGCAGAGCGGCATCTGCAGCGCGTTCGCGGCTGGGCCCGCAGAGCTTACCAGCTGGAGCGGGCGCGCGGCCGTGCCGAGGGGGTGGCGGCCGGGGCCGAGGAAATGGCGCAGCTGGTCGCGCAGGCGACCTCGGAAGTGGCACGGAGAAGCACCGTTCTAGAGCAGGAGTTGCCACAGCTCGTGATGGAGATCGTAACCAATCTGCTGGGCGCTTTCGATCCCGGCGAGATGTTGGTGAGGACGGTTCGTCACGCGATCCTGCGAAAATATGGCGGGGCGGAACTGTCGCTTCATGTGTCGCCTGCGAATGTCGATGAGCTTGTGCGCGAATTTGCTGCTTGCGACGGACGGGAGGGTCGGCCGAGGCTTCGAATTGTTGCGGACCCGGCGCTATCCCTGCACGAATGCGTGCTGCGGAGCGAGTTCGGCAATGTCGATCTCGGGCTTGCCGCCCAGCTCCGCGCGCTCCGTCTCGGGCTTGGGTTACCGGCTGAGGCAGACGAGCTGTGACAACGCGGGGAACAAATCATGGCAACGCCGATGGCGAGCGAAGTATGCACGCGGCACTATCGCGTCTGCGCTCGACAGCAGGGCATGTCGACACGCGTGCCGTACGTGGACGGATCACGCGCGCGATCGGCACGCTGCTCCATGCAGTGTTGCCGGATGCTCGTATCGGAGAACTTTGTGTCGTCCAGGATCCGCGCACCGGATTCTCGCTTGAGGCCGAGGTGATCGGTCTATTGCCCGATGGCGTGTTGCTGACGCCGATCGGAGACCTGTTGGGCGTGTCCGGTCGCGCAGAAGTCGTCGCTACCGGACGAATGCATGAAGCGCCGGTCGGGCCCGATCTGCTTGGCCGGGTGATCGACAGCTTCGGCTGTGCTCTCGATGGCAAAGGCGCAGTCAAGGCCACAGAGACTCGTCCGCTGCGCGGCCATGCTCCAAACCCAATGACGCGGCGCATCATCAAACAGCCCTTGCCACTCGGCGTCCGCGTCTTAGACGGTCTTCTGACATGCGGCGAGGGCCAGCGGATCGGAATATATGGAGAGCCTGGCTGCGGCAAGTCGACCTTGTTGGCACAGATCGTAAAGGGCGCCATCGCCGACGTGATTGTGGTTGCCCTCATAGGCGAACGTGGCCGCGAGGTCCGTGAATTCATCGAGCGGCATCTTGGGGAGGCAGCCCTTCGCCGCACGGTCGTCGTCGTTGAGACCTCCGATCGCTCGGCGATGGAACGGGCGCAATGTGCCTATATGGCAACCGCGCTCGCCGAATATTTTCGTGAACAAGGCCTGCGCGTCGTTCTACTGATGGATTCATTGACGCGCTTTAGCCGCGCGATGCGCGAAATCGGGCTTGCTGCGGGTGAGCCCCCAACCCGGCGGGGCTTTCCTCCTTCTGTCTTTGCCATGCTGCCGGGCTTGCTGGAGCGTGCGGGCATGGATGAGCGTGGCTCAATTACAGCTTTCTATACCGTGCTTGTAGAAGGTGAGGGTACGGGCGATCCAATCGCCGAGGAAACGCGCGGCATTCTCGATGGCCATATCGTTCTCTCTGGCTCGATCGCGGCGCGGGCGCATTTCCCCGCTATCGATGTGCTGTCGAGTCGCAGCCGCGTCATGGATGCCGTCGTATCTGCACCACATCGTAAGGCGGCGGCGTTCTTCCGCGATCTGCTCTCACGCCACGCAGAGGCCGAATTTTTGGTTAAGATCGGCGAGTACAAGCAAGGCAGCGATCCGCTGACAGACCGGGCTATCGCCTCTATCAATGATCTGCGCAAGTTCTTGCGCCAGGACGAAAACGACGCGTCCAGTTTTGAAGAAACCGTCACATGGATGTGCCGTCTGACCGCATGAGTTGCATTCACGTTTCGAGGCTGCGGCACGTGAAGGAAATACGTGAGCGCGGGGCTCGGACTGAGCTGTCCAATATGGAGGCGAAATGCCGCTTTGAGACCTTGGCCGCCGAGCGCGCAGCGCGAGAACTTGCAGTTGCAGAGGAACGCCGCGTAAAGGCGCAGGCGGAGATCTACCGGCAGCTGACATCGCCCGGTACGGTGTCCGTCGTTGAACTCGATCGTTGCGAGCTCATCATTGAGAGGCTCGCGCTTGAGGTCACGTCGAAACGCCAGGCGTTTGAGGACGCGCGTGTCGCTCGAGAGCAGGCCGAGACAGCGGCCTCCGAACGGCGGACGCACTGGGCCAAATGTTCCGCGGCGACCGATAAATGGCGGCAGATCGAGACAGACGTCCGGCGGGCGGCCGACACCCATGCGGAAGTGAGAGCCGAGATAGAGGCCGATGATGAAGTCTTGTTTCGGACGGGCTTTGCCTCACGAGCGGCAGACGGCTCAATCTCATGAGCGCTAGTTCCTTTGCATCGCAAACCTGCCGTCTTGCAGACGCGCCTCGCGCGGATCGTGCGGACGAATACGGGACCTACGAGCCGTCACTCATTCTGACCCATAAGGTCGTCTCCTGGCTCAACAGCATCGCCGTACCCCGCACGCCTCTGCAGATTAGCCTTGGCGACAAGCCGCTATCGGTGCGATTGGAACGACTTGTCTGGCAGAGCGAACCTTCGGCTATATCGATGCTCGATTGCGTTTGGGGCGTCGGAGACGAAACGATCGTTTTGTCGATACCCCATGCACTTGCCGAGGCGTTTATCTCGGCAGTACAGAGCGGCCTGGCGTTGCCCTCAGGGCCAATTCGTTCGCTCGTTCTGGAACTTGCACTCGAACCTTTGCTGGCTCGTCTAGAAAAGCAGCTTCAGCAGCAGCTCCAACTTCTTCGGGTTGGAAAGGCCGAGACCATAGGGCCTTATATTGAATTCGGCATCATCTACGGTCCGGTACGGAGCAAAGGCCGACTGTTTCTGTTTTCGCCGCTTGATGGACCGATGCCGCCGCCGTTCCATGCCTTGGGCGAGCTCTTCGATCGATTGCCGCGAGAAACACGCAAGCTTTCCAAAGAGCTTCCCATCATCGTTGCAGGAGAAGTGGGGGCGCTCCGCGCGACGGCCTCGCTTCTTCGCAAAGCAAGTGCAGGCGACGCGTTGTTGCCGGACGTCATGCCATTGGCCCGGGGTGGGATCACCCTCACTACGGGCCGGCTATGGACCCTGGCGGATGTCGCCGGCAATAGGCTGATCCTGCGGGGGCCATTTCGCTCGGTACCGCGACGTCTGGAGCATACACATATGACAACACCGCCCGAACAGCAGCACCCCCCCTTGGAGGCCGATCTCGACGATATCGAAGTGTCGCTCGTCTTCGAATGCGGCCGCTGGCCAATCACATTGGGAGCATTGAGCAGTATCGGCGAAGGACATGTGTTCGAACTTCGCCGGCCAGTCGACAGCCCGGTCGATATCGTTGCAAACGGCCGACGTATCGGCAGTGGTGACATCGTACGTATTGGCGACGAGCTCGGGATCAGACTTCGTGGCAGGTTAGCGGACCATGACTGAGGTTCAACCAGCAATCCTGGCGCTCCTTGCGGTCACGGCTGGGCTCGGCTTGTTGCTCTTTGCGGTCGTCACGACCACGGCGTTCGTAAAGGTATCTGTCGTTCTCTTTCTCGTTCGCAATGCTCTTGGGACCCAGTCGATACCGCCGAATATCGTTTTATACGGCGCGGCATTGATCCTCACCGCTTTCACGAGCGCACCGATCTTCGAGCAGAGCTACGATCGAATCGCCGATCTGCAGCTCCGCTATCAGACGCTCGACGATTGGGTAAGCGCAGCAAAAGAGGGGCAGGAGCCGCTGCGAGGCTATCTCAAGAAGTTCACCAATGAGGATCAGCGCGGCTTCTTCCTGTCCTCCACCGAACGTGTCTGGCCAGAGGAGATGCGTGGCAGAGCCACAGCTGATGACTTTGTCATTCTCGTTCCGTCTTTTCTCATCTCAGAACTCAAGCGCGCCTTCGAAATCGGGTTTTTACTCTATCTGCCGTTTATTACGATCGATCTGATCGTAACGACGATCCTGATGGCCATGGGCATGTCAATGGTGTCCCCGACGGTCATATCTGTCCCTTTCAAGCTCTTTCTGTTCGTGGCCATCGATGGCTGGTCGCGTCTGATGCACGGCCTGGTGCTGAGCTACACAACGCCGGGGGGGTGAGCATGGACGAAACAACGATTCTCGTTCACATGAGCCGATCGCTTGTGCTGTTCATGATCTGGGTTCTGCCTCCACTCATTGCAGCGGCGGTTGCCGAAACCGTTATCGGTATCATCCAGGCGGCAACCCAGCTCCAGGACCAGACTTTGCCATTGACTGTGAAGCTTCTGGTCGTTGTTGCGGTTATCGCTCTGTTTTCTCCGGTGCTGAGCGCACCGCTCATCGAACAAGCCAAGCAGATCTTCACTGATTTTCCCGCACTTACGGCGGGTTACTAGCAATTGTCGCGATGACTGACTTGTCAAGCGCCGACACTCAAAGCCTGATCCGGGCGGCCGTCGAGCTCGTCGTTGCTGCTGGCCTTGGTGCGGCCCGCCCCGCGGGCATTATGCTGGTTCTTCCTGTATTTACGCGTTCGCAGATCGGCGGGCTGATCCGCGGCTGCCTGGCCGTCGCGATCGAGCTCCCGTACTTGGCGTACATCGCCCACGGCCTGAAGGCGTTAGATCCGGACACACGTCTGATCAGGATTACGCTACTGGGTTTGAAGGAGGCGTGTGTCGGCCTCCTGATCGGTGCCCTGCTCAGCATTCCGCTATGGAGCATCCAGGCTGTCGGGGAACTGATTGATACCCAACGAGGCATCACCAGCGTGGTCGCGCCCGCCGATCCCGCCACGCGCAGTCAGGCTTCGGCGACAGGACTGTTTCTCGGTATCACGGCAATCACCATTTTCGTACTATCGGGAGGCCTGCAGACGATGGTCAGCGGACTTTACGGCAGCTATCTGATCTTGCCTGTGTATCAGTTCAGGCCCGCGCTGAGCTTGCAAGGGACCATTGAATTATTCGGCGTAATCGACAGCATCATACGTGCCACAATCTTGGTGTCTGGGCCTGTGGTGGCGTTTTTGTTGCTCGTCGACATATCAGCGATCTTACTCCAGCGCTTTGCGCCGCAATTCAACCCGAGGGACCTGTCTTTGACGATCAAGAATATCGGCTTTGCGATCGTCATGGTCACCTACACCGTCTATCTCATCGAATACATGCAATCGGAGATCAAGCAGTCGAGCCGCGAGTTGGAGAAGATTGAAAGACGAGCGAAATGAGCGACACGAGCGAAGAGAAAACGCTCGCCCCCTCTGACAAGAAGCTAAAGGATGCGCGCAGAAGAGGACAGGTTGCGCGCAGCACCGATTTGGTGAGAGCCGTCAGCACGTGCGCAGGTCTCGGCTATCTCTGGTTAAAAGCCAATTCCATCGAGGCCAAGTGCCACCAAGCGCTCATGCTCACTGACAAGCTGCTGGATAAACCGTTTGATGTTGCGGTCCAGCTGGCGCTCGGAGTCTTGCCCGAACTAGCTCTGGGAATTGTTGGCCCGTTCCTCGCGGCTATTGTCGTCGCGGCAATTCTGACCACAGTTTTGGCCAATGGTGGGATAATATTCTCCTTCGAACCGATAAAGCTCAAATTCGAGAACATTGATCCCATTCAGGGATTGAAGCGCATCGCCTCCATGCGTTCCCTAGTCGAGCTTGGAAAGACCCTGCTCAAGGCCGTCAGCCTGGGTGCGATCTTTTTCTTCGTCGTGGTTGGCGCATGGAAGACGCTGGTCTATCTGCCGATTTGCGGCATGGGCTGCTTCGGCTTCGTCTTCATGGAAATAAAACTGTTGATTGCAATTGCCTGCGGTGCGCTTCTCATCGGTGGATTGATCGATCTTCTCATCCAGCGCTGGTTGTTCTTGCGCAGCATGCGCATGACCGAGAGCGAGGCAAAGCGGGAGCTCAAGGAGCAGCAAGGTAACCCCGAGGTGAAACGGGAGCACCGTCGTCTCCGCCGGGAGCAGGCGCGCGAGGCTCCGCTCGGGATGCATCGCGCAACATTGATCTTGACTGGGCAGCAGGGGGTGGTCGGCGTACGCTACGTCCGTGGCGAAACCGGCGCGCCTGTCGTGGTTTGCCGCGGCGAAGGCGAAGCCGCTTCACGGCTCTGTGATGAGGCGCGGGCTCTCCATATCAGCATTGTCGCTGACGACGCCGTGGTCCGTGAGCTGATCCACAGTGCAAAGCTTGGTAATCCCATTCCCGCTCAGCATTTCGAGCCCGTCGCAAGAGCTCTCCTTGCTGCCGGTCAGGTCTAGATCATGTTGTGAATGGCATCGCCTGACCTAAGGAAGTTGTCGCTATTGAGACGGCTGTACCGCCGTGGTGCCGACTGACGTGAGATCTGATGACGACTTGGTGCTGGTTGCCTGTCCCAAGCTTCTGTTGTTGATCGTTCCGAAGCTCCTGTAGTTGGCCACGGGCATGGCCGCACGATTGCCGTCGCTCGGCATAACGGTGTGATTGTCGATCAAGTCGCTGGGATCGTTGACCACGATAGCAAGGTTGTTGCGGATCGAGCAGCCAAGCGTCGGGTCAAAAGAATTGTCGTTCATTGAAGGACCGACGATCGAAATCGAGGGACAGACGGGCGGGTGGGCCTCATAGGTAGTCGCCTCGATTCGCGCGACCAAGCGATCGCGCCGGATGACGAGCGGGCCGTACAGGCGGATGTTGTAAGGGGCGACGCCCATTGCGCGGGCCTCACTGGCTATCTCCGCTCCGAGCTGAGGTGGGCCGGCGACATCGAGATGGAGCGCGTCACGCCGACCGCGACTGGCACTCGCTATGAACTCCCGCAGACGCTTCCGTCCGGGCCCCCCAAGACTCTTTAACACCAAAACGGTCCTCTCCTGCTGAACTAAGGTCGGTTGCGCGGCCGGCTCGATATAGCTCGGTGCAGCGCTGGTGCAGCCGGCGAGACTCGCCGTCAGAGCGATCAGGGGGCATACGATGCGAAAAGTCATTGGCTGATCCTCATTGGGCAGTATCGCCGGCAGCCCTAGTCGCGCTCGGTACGCTGGTGCGGGGAGCATGATCTTGCGGCCGAGTTGCCAAATTGTTCGTCAGACCGCGCGCTAGATCTGAGGGCGGTGCGATGCGGTCGGTGGGGGCACTCATCTGCCGTGTGTTCGATCTCGGCCGCACAACGTAAGGCGTGACGATAATCACGAGCTCCGTCTCTTCCCGTTGAAACTGCGATGAGCGAAACAGCGCACCAAGAACCGGCAGGTCGCCGAGCCAAGGGAAAGTCGTGATATCAGTGTTAAAATTGCGCCGCATGAGCCCACCGATTGCAAAGCTTTGGCCGCTTGCGAGCTCGACCACCGTGCTGGCACGCCGGGTGGCGAGAGCCGGCACGGAGATTCCGTTTACGGTGACCGCGCCTTGCGCCGACAGCTCACTGACTTCGGGCTTCACGCGGATATTGATCTGGTTGTTGCTAAGAACGGTCGGCACGAACTCGAGGCTCACGCCAAATTGGCGGAACTCGACGGAGACCTGCCGATTGTCCTGCAAGACCGGAATCGGAAACTCGCCGCCGGCCAGAAAGCTGGCGGATTCCCCGGACATTGCGGTCAGGTTCGGTTCAGCAAGGACGGAAGCGAGGTGCTCGCTGGCCAGCGCATCGAGTACAGCGCTGATGTTGACACCGCCGGCATTCAATCCGATCGTTGCAGTACCGCCACCCTGCTTGGCGCCGGTACCTCCACCACTGCCGCTGATCAAACCGAGGGTGAAAGGACCAGCTTGACCGAAAGCGGAAAGGTTGATTCCGAATTCCTTCATGGCGCTCCGAGACACCTCGGCCACGCGTACGCTCAGATTGACCTGCAAGGATCCCGCCACCTGGATCTTATTGACGACGAGTGCACCCGAACCGAGAAACTGCTCAGTGACCTTCATCGCGCTGTCGACGATCTCCGCATTCGGGGCCGTTCCGCTAAGAATAGCGCCGCGCGGGGTATAGCTGACTTGGATCGGATAGTCGCCGACCTGGGCTTTCAACGTGGCACGCAGATCCGCGATCGGCTGCGATACCACAACGCGTAGCTCAGCAAGAGCGTCCCCGTTGTCGTTCAGTGCGAACAGGCTCGTGCGTCCCGATTTCTTGCCAAAGACGAAGATGGTCTTGTTCGACGGCGCCTGATAATCCGCGATCGTAGGATCGGCGACAAAGATGCTCGCGGCTGGCGCGGGCAGATGAACTGTCTTGCCGAGAGAAGAGGTAAGGTTCAGCGTCCCGTTGATGCTGTCAGGGACCTTACGCTGCGCTCCCCCTCCATCATCGCGCTTGATCTGAGCTACAGCAGCGAGTGGGCATAGCAGAACGACCGCGCACAAAAGATGCGACAGCGGAGGCAGAAAGGTCGACGAGAAGGCGTTGGCAACGATCGCTCTACCATTGGCGCCAACATGCTTATCAATAATGACGTTCAAGATGATCTTTTCTTTCAAGTTCGATTGCCGACGCGGCCGACGTCGCGGATTTCAAGGATGTAGCCGATCCCGCGCGCTGTCTTGATCCGCAGCGTCGCACCGGACTGACGCAAATGAGCGCGTAAACGATAGATGCCAACCTCAAGCGCGTTGGTCGAGACTTCGTTGTCAAATGCATACAGGCCATCCTCCAATGACGCGCGCGCCACGATGCGCCCTGCGCGGCTGAGCAAATGTTCAAGAATGCACACTTCGCGGCGCGCAATCTTCAGCGGCCGACCATTGACGGATGCTTGCCGGTCGATAGGATCGAATCTTAAGTTTCCAAAAGTAACGACGGGCGCCGTCATTTGGTTTGCTCGGCGCAGCGTGGCGCGCATCCGGGCGATGAGTTCATCAGGAGACACGGGCTTTGGCAGGAAGTCGTCCGCGCCCCCATTGAAAATCGCGATCCGCCTGCCGAGCTGGTTAAGGCTGCTCATCATCACTGCGGGCATCGAATACCCGTCGCGCCTCAACTGCTTTAGCCACTCCAAGCCGTCTCCATCCGGTAGAGACAACTCGATTAGGAGAATGTCATAGCGGGCACAACCAACAGCGGCGGCTGCCTCATCGAGCGTAGATGCCAAATCAACGGCGAACTCACAGCCAGAAAGCGCTTGGTGTATAATGCGCGCTGGATCTCTCTCATGATCAACCAGTAGCGTTCGCATTTCATCCCCTCGTCTCAAATCATGCCGAAACCACTGAGCACGTTGGCGCCCGCGAACATGGCCCCAGCGAAACTTAAAAGTGTCGCGGAGCAGACGAAGAAGAGGGGCACTGGCCAATCGAACACTTCTGTCAGTTTGAATCGCATTTTCGATTCCACATGCATTTTGGTGACGTCAGATCTGGCTTTGCCACAAGGGCGTAGGACGGGATCAATCAAAAGCATCCATAGGCGTGGCAGCACCCTCGCTCGTCGCTGCGACAAATTCGTGGGTTCCCGACATCGTGATGTCGATATGATCGCGAGAACACGTTGAATCGGTAAATCGATTGTTTGGATGAAATGCATTCACATCGCGGATCGCTGAGAATGCGTTTCTTGGAATCTTGATCTAGATCTCCTCATCGCGTTTGACGACCTGAAAAGGAGTGGCGCCTTGCGGCGGAAGGTTGATGGCTGACGAGCGATGATTTAGGCGATCTGCACCGCCGCGCGTCCAACTTGCCCGCCTCACATTGCTAGACACTCCGTTCTGAAGCGGCGAACTCGGCCATTCGCCTACTGGTGCCTAGAATGCGGGCGGTTGCAAAGACGTCTCGATCGCCGCGTACGCGACCCGTTGTCACGTCTGCTGGCCGCAAATTTGCTTGGGCTTTGTCATGCTGTACCCAATATCTCTCGCTGCGAGGCATAGACCCTCGATGGACGCCGAACGCCGGCGGCTGGGTATCCAGTCATGTCCGAAGGGCTGGCGACGGTGCACGCGCTGCCGCTCGCGCCGAACCATTGGCGGGCACATCCCGCATGGGCGTGAAACCTGCATGTGAGGCGGTGTGGTCGCCGGCATTGCACCGGGTCTGACGTGCGGCCGCGCAGCCGTTGGCCGTCGAGCCTTTGCACGGCTCGTCCACCGGAGCCGACCCGCTGCGAGGCGTGCATAGATCGCACTGTCAACTGACAGCGGAGCGGTGTTGTCAAGGAGCGTGACGGGATAGAGGGAGGCGAGCTTTGGGCTCTGAGACATTCTGTCTGTCATGAGTGTTGATGCGACGGGAGACCGTCGCAACCTTTCTGGGTACGAACGACGCGTGTTCGGAATCGTACAATCTCACGCAACGTGCGATTCTGGGCACGAACCACGCTGTCCGAAATCGTACAATCTGACGCAACGTACGATTCAAGTCCTTCGATCGGTCATCGCTTAGAATAGATTAAACGAGCTGTCATTGGAGTGACGGAGCAGGAACGGGAAAGAGCACCGCTCGTTCGAAAAGCGTCTTGTGCGCCCGACCGGAGTGTCGCCCGTGACGCTAGGCATTGCAGTTCCCGCTCGTCGCGATGGAAGGCAGACGGTGGTGATCATGACCGCTTCAGCACGGGTCAGACCGCTTAAAGGCGTCAATCTAAACATGGTCGATTGGCGCTTTTGCAGCTGGAAGCCAGTGATTGCACCGCCTGGCGCGACGGAATTGGTAACCTGATGTGTTGGTAACGACGCGGCGAGCCTTACGCCGGCCCACGTCCGTTGGCGCGCGACGAAACGTAACTGCGTCGTGCTGCCACAGAACGAAGCAGAGGAAACCGCCGACAAGAAAGAGCGCTCACGTCGTAAGGTCGCCGCTCTAGACACGTTGTCGAGCAGACTCCCGAGGCGGGGAGACACCGTCATCCCTCAACATTGTTCGTGTTGTCGTCAGTCATGTTCGGCCTGAGGGGCAAATGAACGGCTGAAAAAGAGCCCCGGCCTGGGGCCGGGGCTCTCGATCCGTCGCTCTGGTGCGATGGAATTAGTATTTGAGAACTACGGGGCCCCAGAACTTGTAATTCAGCCGCGCAGTCAGCAGATCGAAATCCTGCCCGATGCGATCGTTAGCGACCGCACCCGCGGGGGTGTTGAAGTTCACGTTAGCGTCTTGCCGGAATATATGGTCGTACTCGACGCCGACCGACCAATTCGGCGCGAAGCCGAGTTCGATGCCCGCCCCGACCACGCCGCCCCAGCGGGTATTGTCGGTGCTCGCCAGCTGCGCGCCGCTGAGGGAGTTGATCTGATAGGTATTGCCGGTCACCGCGGCACCGCCCTTGGCGTAGAGCAATACGTTGTTGATGGCATAGCCGACCTGGCCTGTAAGCAGGCCGAACGACCCGGTCTTCGTCTGATTGATGTCGCCCGGCAAGGCGGTGCTGACATTGGAGCCGTTGAAATCGGCCCAGTTGCCTTGGCCTTCGACACCGAAAACCACCTGGCCCGTCTGCCAGCGATAGCCGAACTGGCCACCAACGGTTCCGCCGCTCGCATCGTGGGAGCCTTCGGGCGTGACGCCTCCAAAATCCCAGGAGCTATGGGTCGAACCCCAGCCGCCATTGGCACCAAGATAGAAGCCGCTCCAGTCATAGATTGCGGCCGCGACCGGTGCTGGCGGCGGCGGTGCCTTGGTGTAGATGGGCTGCTGAGCGAGATCGGCGGCGAATACGGGCGCTGCCCCGATCAACGCGACGATGCTGGCAGTCACAAGCAACAACTTCTTCATTTCGTATACGCTCCTTCACATGTCCCCTGCGCCGCACGCGTCTTAACAGTGTTGTCTTGAATTGCTGTAGCGGTCGAGCAACATCCTCTCTTCCAGAACCTCTTGAAGCTTACGCCGCGTCAGGTTCGCGCGCTCGCAAATCACGATCAAACCGACAGACAACACGCAGCAGTCCATCGTGTATCGAACCCAAGGCCGTGCGCGTCAATTCCTACTTGGAAGTAGAGGAGCCATTGAACGCCAACGAGGTCGATCACGACACGCGCGTGCACTGAAGCAGCGTGAACGGTAGAAGTCCTGCGAGCGCTATCATGTCTGCCCATTTCCTCTCATACCATGGCTGATCACGACGCGATGCGTTGGCCGAAGGCTCGAACGATCAAGACCGCACTCGCATCAAACGCGGCACGCACGCTGCTGATTCACAACCATCATCAGGAAAAGCAGGCGTTGAAACTGGTCGCCCGATAGTGGCGGATTCTCAACGCGATGTGTTTAGTTGGAGACAAAGTGTGCGCGCGACGTCGCCGCTGCTGAGAATGCACGATGACCGTTGCGGTCGAACACGCAGCATGTCTGGCCCGCCTCTTGCTTCGATTGCGCTTAGAGGATTCGCTCGACTTGATAGGAGGCGGTGAATGCCGACACCTGTTGGTGGATGTTACAAGGGGGCGCGCTTTGATTCTGCGCCGTCCTGATGTGCGACCAATCTTGATGAGGCGAACGCAACGCAGGTGGTTCTGGTGCGAAGGAGGGAGCCGACTTCATTTGGAACCAGGAGGGGGCCTGCGAAAGCGAATCGCGTCGATTAGGCCCGTGCGAACCGGACCCGGTGCCGTTCTCCCCGGCCAGGCCGAATACCATCTCAACAGAAAGAAGCAATGAAGTACCTGGAGGACAGCAAGGACCTGGACATCGAGACCCGGCTTTCTCGTCTCGGCCGCGCGCCCGCCGAACATTCCGGGATGGTCAACATGCCCGTCTACCGGGGCTCCACAATTGTTTCGGAAACCCTGGAGGAATACGAATCGCGCAGGCAGAGCGATCCGACCGCCAATTACGGCCGCTTCGGCTCGCCTCTGTCGCGCGCACTCGAGCTGGCCGTTTGCGAACTGGAGGGCGGCTATCGCTCGCTCCTGTTTCCGTCGGGACTTTCTGCCTGCACGCATGCGCTTCTCGGCCTTCTGCGCGCAGGCGACCACGTTCTGATCAGCGACGGCGTCTATACACCCGTCAGGACATTTGCAGACGAGGTTCTCTCAAGACTTCAGATCACGGTGCAATATTTCTCTCCAACGCAGCTTGCAGAGCTCTCAACGAAAATCACCCGGAAGACCCGGGCCATCTATCTGGAATCACCTTCGTCCCTCACGTTTGAGGTGCAAAACGTCCCTGCACTTGCTGCGATCGCCCATCGCTGCGATGCGCTGGTGGTCATGGATAATACATGGGCAACACCTCTGTATTTCAAGCCGTTTGCGCATGGCGTCGACATCTCGATCCAAGCGGCGACCAAATATATCGTCGGCCATTCAGACGCGCTGCTTGGTATCGCCACGGCCAACGAATCGGCGTGGCCGGCGCTGCGGTCGAGCGCCCACAATTTCGGGGAGATTGCTGGGCCGGATGACATCTATTTGGCCCTGCGGGGACTGCGCACCCTAGCCGTCCGTATGAAGCGTCATTGGGCCAATAGTCTCAAGCTGGCCCAAAGCCTTCAATCGCATCCGGCTGTCGACAACATCTTGCACCCGGCGTGTCCGAACGACCCTGGGCATGCGCTTTGGAAGCGAGACTTTTCCGGGGCGAGCGGCCTTTTTGGTCTTGCGCTGAAGCCGATGTCGCAGCCGCAGCTTTCGACCTTTTTTAATCGGCTGCGGCTTTTTGGCATCGGATGGTCGTGGGGCGGATATGAAAGCCTCGTGATGCATGTCGACCCATTAAAGCGCGTGGAAACATCGCTTGCTCTGGCCGGGCCACTGATTCGGGTTCACGCCGGCTTGGAGGACGCAACCGACCTGATTGTTGATATGTATCAGGCGCTTGACGCGGCTTGGGAGACAAGACGCGGTCGTGTAGGTCCTGACAATGATGATGCAGCTATCGCTGAGCTCTCCAAACGGGCTTGAGCGCAGTCAACTCGAAGCCGAACCTTGGCCTGGCCAAGAAAGAAGTCGGCAGTGAACGAGTAGTGAAGGAAATGCCATCGGCGCTTTTTGATGAGGAGCGAAAGACGCGCTCGTCGTCGGGATGTTCTGGCCCACGATTTCTGGGTCAGAAGTTCGCTCGTAGGATCGTGTCGGAGCAGCTCCGATACCCCGTCGAGCGGGACCGCCGCCAAGTCTGGGAGGAGCGTCATGACCACCATTGCAGCTGCGCCACCCGCGCCAGGGTCTCGACCATGGTATAAGCTCCTCTACATCCAGGTGTTGTTCGCAATCCTACTCGGCATCATCGTCGGCTGGGGCTGGCCATCGCTTGCCACCTCCGACTGGATGAAGGCGCTCGGCGACGGCTTCGTCAAGCTCATCAAGATGGTGATCGCGCCCGTCATCTTCTGCACCGTGGTGTCCGGCATCGCTCATATTCAGGATGCGAAGAAGGTCGGCCGGGTGGGAATCAAGGCGCTGGTCTATTTCGAGATCGTCTCGACCCTCGCGCTCGTGATTGGTCTCGTCATGGGCAATCTGTTTCAGATCGGCCGCGGCCTTGCCGCGAGGCCCGGTGCGGCGGCAGTCGCCAATTATGTCGAGCAGGCGAAAGCCACCAAGTTCGTTGATTTTGCTCTTAACATCATTCCAGACAGTGTGGTCGGCGCGCTCGCGCGCGGTGACATCCTGCAGGTGCTGCTGTTTGCGATTCTGCTCGGCTTTTCACTAATGGCGCTCGGAGACCGCGGCGAGAGGCTGCGCAGCACGATCGATGACGCCGCGCAGGCCGTGTTCGGCGTGATCGCCATCATTATGAAGGCCGCGCCGATCGGAGCGTTCGCCGCCATGGCATATACAATCGGCAAGTTCGGACCCTCGGCGCTGGCCAATCTGCTCGCATTGATCGCGCTGTTCTACGCGACCGCCGCGCTGTTCGTGATCGTGGTTCTCGGGCTGATCGCGCGGTTCGTCGGCTTCTCCATCTTCAAGTTCATCGCCTACATCAAAGACGAGCTCTTGATTGTGCTCGGCACATCGTCCTCAGAGAGTGCGCTGCCACAGCTGATGGAGAAGCTCGAGCGGCTGGGCTGCTCGAAGCCCGTCGTCGGGCTCGTGGTGCCGACCGGCTATTCCTTTAATCTGGACGGCACCAACATCTACATGACGCTCGCGACATTGTTCATTGCGCGCGCCCTCGGGCTCGACCTCGCTTTCGACCAGCAACTCACGATTTTGATCGTGGCGATGCTGACCTCAAAAGGGGCAAGCGGGGTCAGCGGAGCTGGCTTCATCACGCTGGCAGCAACCCTATCCGCGGTCAACCCGGCTCTGGTGCCAGGGATGGCGATCGTGTTCTCGATCGACAAGTTCATGAGCGAGGTGCGCGCACTCACCAATATCATAGGCAATGGCGTTGCCGTTGTGTTCGTGTCCTGGTGGGAAGGCGAGCTCGACCGGATCACGTTGCATGCACGCCTGGTCGTGCGGGCCGATCTGCCCGATGTGGATACGGCGACCGCGATGGCTGACGCCGTTCCTGCCTCGGAGGACACGCGCAATGCAGAGATTGCGCGCACAAGAGGAGCAAGTCGGACTGAAGGCGCGCGTTGCAAACGCGGACGAATGCATTCGTCCTGAGAATGTTCCACCGCGACCAACGCCTGATGGGGTAGGCGAAGGTCGAGGTCGTGACTAGTGCCGCGCATTGACGAAATGCGAATGAGCGGCGAAGTGAGTTGTTGTTGAACCGGCGGAGTGAAGACTCAGGATGTGCCGAGCAGCTCGGATTGGATCGTCCCAGCGGTGTAGAGGGAAGCATCTAGTGGCAAATTGCCAAATGCGAGCTGACAAAGCAGGTAATTTGCGCCTGCTTCCTCCAGCTGATTGAGCAGAACGTTTCGAACGGAGCTCGGCGTTCCGACGACGCACAATTCGCTTTCGACTGCCGCATGGAATGTCAGTGGAAGAGACTGTGGTGTCGCGATGTCATTGAGCTCGTAGAGATATTTGAAGCTCCGCAGCCATTGCTCGTAAGCGGATCTTGCCAGGGAATAAGCGTCCCCCGCAGAACGCCCAATCACGATCATGCGCAGCAATCCAACAAATGAGCCACGATCAGGGGCGCTGGGACTGCGTTCTCGATGGGCGTGGTAGGCGTCGGTGATTTTGCGGACGCCGGCGGCGGGCCCAACGCAGGCGAGGTTTGCGCCGCTGCCCGCGGCCCAGATGGCCGTCTCGGGCCGATTGGTGGTCACCCATATCGGAGGACTTGGACGCTGATGGGTGGCTAATGTCAGAGGAACCTCGCTCAACTGGAAATGCCGACCCTGATAGGACAGGGCTCCACCCTTCATGGCCTTCAGAAGAATGTCGTTGGCTTCCTCATATCGGCTTGGCGCGACGTCCTCGGAAATCCCAAAATAGCCGAGCTCGGTTGGAAGGGCGCCCCGTCCGAGGCCCAACTCGAGCCTGCCGCCGCTTAGCTGATCAAGCATGCAGATCTCCTCATATGCGCGTAGCGGATGGTAGCAATTAAGCAGCATGACCAACGGGCCGAGACGAAGGTGCAGCGTACGCTGCGCGACACTCGACAGGAAAAGACCAGGCGAAGGGCCTCTCCCATGGGGCGTGCAATGGTGCTCTGCCACGTGATAAGCATAAAAGCCGAGGCGATCGTACGCCTCCGCCAACACCAGGCGATCTTCGTATTGACGGCCAACATCGCCGCCATCGTCGTCCAGGTGGTCGAAAATGCCGCAGGTGAGTTTTGACGAAGGCCGGTGTGTCATCAGAAAAAATCCTTAAGGGGCGACTGCCTGCTCGCTTCCGGGGGCTTAGAGACCGTGCTTATTGTCCTCGCATCTCGCGACCATCGGGCCGGGACCTCGATTGCGTGTGCCATTCGAGCGGATGACATTGGTGTCACTTCGCATCTGCGGCCCGCGCGAGGGGGAGGGGCGCAATAAGCGGCCTGTTGGCCGTCAGCTGCAAGATATCTGCCTGGGTCGAGCCGCCGTCGTGGCCTTCTCGCTGCATCGGCGGTATAGGGACATGAGCGGACATCGGCGCGCGTTGGCTATTCATCCCGTTTCAGGCTTTCTGAAATGGCGGCAATCGCTGCCAAAAACGCGTCCATTTGCTCCGTTGTACCGATGCTGATGCGGATGCAGTGGTCAAGGCCGTCATCTACAAAAACAGCAACGAGTATTCCCTCTCTCTCCAGCGCGGCTTGCCACCACCTGCCGTCCTGTCCGTTCGGCACATGCGCCAGCAAGAAATTAGTATGGGAAGGCGCTACACAGAACCCGGCTTGACGCAGTGCGGCCGCAACGCGTTCTCTCTCGTGCTTGATATGCCTATGGTTCTCTTCATAGGCGGCGCGATGCGATAGGATGCTGACGCCGACCGCATGCGCTATGACATTCATGTTGAAGACGTTCTGGATGTTCCGCAATCGTCCAATAACCTCTGGATGGCCAAGGCCGAAGCCGACGCGAATGCCAGCGGCCGCATAGCTCTTCGAAAAGGTTCTCAGGAGCAGGAGATTCGGGTAGCGGCGGACAAGCCTAAGAGCATTATCAGGTGCGAAGTCGACATAGGCTTCATCCAGAACGACTAAGCGCTCGGACTGTGCAACGAGGCGTTCGATATCGGCGATAGGGACGAACGTCCCGGTCGGATTGTTGGGATTAGCTAACAAAATGAACTTGGCGTCCTTTGCCGGACCGAACAGCAACTGATCAGTCGGGATCGAATGCGAGTCGCTCCAGGAAACTTCGAGAAATGCGGCGCTCTGCAACGCAGCTAGCTTACGATTGAACGAAAATCCGGGAGATATCATTGCGACGCTGTCGCCCGGCCCAAGAAAGGCCCTGTAGATCAGGCCGAGTAGCTCCGACGATCCGTTCCCGGCGATCACATGCTCCTTTGAAAGGCCGTAGGCATTGGCGGCAGCCTCCCTCAAACCGATATTGTCGTCCTCCGGATAAAGATACTGACGCTCGAGCGCCGAGATTGCACTTCGCCATACCATTGTTGGTAGTGGAAACGGATTCTCATTGGTGTTTAGCTTCACGTAACGCGCATCTGGCGTGCGCTGGCCGGGCGACTGGGCTTCGAGGTCTTTAGCCGGCTGCGCAAACGAAGAGAGCACACTTTGCAATTTTACATCGACCATATCGTGTTCCCTCTAGATGCGCAGGCGGCGGTCGCCATTGAGAGTGGTCTGAGGCGGTCTAACGAGAAGTCCGCTTCGCACACTTGGCGTGCCGGCGGCTGGGGCGTTGCCGGTGCACGCGCCGAATGTCGGCGCTTAAAGTGCTGCGCATCGCGAGAACGACCTGGTTGGTGGTGCGCGATGTTGCGAGCACTGGCCCAGCGCGCTCGAGGCCGCAAGCTTTGGTTTAAAGATCCGTACATGCGTGGCGGCGTCATGCGATGCTCCCCGGCGAGGCATTGGCCCACGACGGTGTTTGTAGAGGCCGTGTCGACCTGCTTTGCCGAACCTACAATGTGACGCTACGTGCGAATCAAGTCTCGTCGAGGTGCTCGTCGCAAAATTCGTGCAAGCTTGTGGCCGAACGCTCGTTGTGCCTGGGTCGGGCGCATGAGAGCGTGTGCGGCAAATCAAAGCGCGGTGGCATGAAGGGGCGAGATCCGGCCCCGCGGCGCGCGCCTTGGACGGCTCTCGATCAATCGGGTCTCGAAAATCCTGCCGCTTTGTAAGAAAGCGAACAAAGCCAATGTCCTGAGTCCCCGCCCGTTGGCGAGACGACCGTTGGCTGCGAATTGTTGTGCTGTTGATGGCGCTGGCCCAGAGTGCTGTAACGCGCCCACGGGTGGCGTTCTGGAAGGTGTGTGCTTGCGTCTCGGTCTTGGTGAACAACGTGGGATGTTCAGTCGCCCGAAGCCGACGACTGGCGCCCCTCGGCCTCACGAGTTCCGAACGCAACATCCCGAGCGACGACTAGACGCTGATCCCGGCCGCACCCTCACGCAATTCCGAGCTCCTTGCGCGAGCGCCGTCTCGGGAGCCAGCTGGCCGGTGGCCCTCTGCACACACCCGCCGCTTCGACGTGAGCGACGCAGGTGCGCCCCTGCGATCGCGTTCAACATCGAGTCCAATCGCGGCGGATATGAGCGGCAATGATTCGCGGCCTCGATGACTGACCTGCGAGCGCAATGCTTGCCCGGATCGACACTGGCGGAATTCATGCGCCGGCGCCACCGGGCTCGTCGTTAACGAATCCCGTCGAGACTTGGCCCGACCTGTTGCATATGGATCGGGGAGCCGATGTGAATCGCGTGATCCTGTTCGTTAGCTAAGACCAAGACCGACCTCGATACTGTGATTGCCGGCGCTTGCGCGTTCGCCGCCTTGCAAGCAGCCATCAGCCTCCTTGCAAAGCGAGGTTCTCCAATCTCACGAGCGAAATCGCACGTATCAGCACATCGCGTCAGATTTCCGGCAGTGCGATTGCATGCGCGTTTTGTCGCATGTGAGGAATGACCCTCCGTGGAAAGCATGTCGGCGCTCCTGCGCGGCTGCACCAGAAGAGACTTCTTTCGTCGTATTCCCAACGCTTCTCTGGAAAAATCCCGTTCCGGTCGGGAAAAAGATGGCGCGTTTATCAAATTGCTATTCAGCGGTTGCCGACGGCTAGCGGTCGGCGACAAATGGAGTCGACAATCTTACACAATCCGCGCAAGGTTCATGGAACTTGTACAGTGCACTGCGTAGGCAGGGCGACCTCGTAACAAGAACGTTAAAACCACGATCCGTTTATAGTGGTGCCATGAAACAGCGTTATCTCTCGGCAGCGTCCCTGAATTGCGCACAAGCATCAAACTCGCAAAATCCAAACAAGATGGTACGGAGGATGCTGAGAATAACGGAGAAGTCGTCATGTTGAACATCGCTTCCGCACACGAAATGTCTGACTTAGTGTCGGAGACGAGCCAAACTGTTCCCATCGTGACGCTGCACGAAAGCGCGGTTGTCGGGATCTTCGAAATCTCGAAGATACTCACCGCCCCCTGCCGGCTCGAACTCACCTTAGCCAATGTCGTGGATATTCTGCATTCGTTTGTTCAGATGCGGCACGGCATCGTCTCGCTTTTCGACACCGATGGCCAGCCAGACATTACGGTCGGCGTCGGCTGGACTGAAGGGAGCGACGAGCGGTACCGGATGCGCCTGCCGCCGAAAGCAATCGATCAGATCGTGGCGACGGACATGCCGCTCGTCGCCGAGAACATCGCGGTCCATTCGGCGTTCACTACGGCCGACCTGGAGATGCTCGGTGCCGCCGAGAACGCGCGGGTGTCGTTCATCGGCGTTCCCATTCGGATTGACGCGAAAGCCGTTGGCGCGCTGACCATCGACCGTGTCTTGGACGACAGCTCAAGCGTACGGCTCGAGTATGACGTGAGACTTCTCACCATGGTCGCTAATCTTGTTGGGCAGACAGTGAAACTGCATCGGCTCTTCGCGACAGACCGCGAGCGACTGATGGCGGAAAAGGATCGATTGCAAAAGCAATTGGCCGAAATCCAGCAACCCGCGCGCGAGCGCAAGAAGGTCAATGTGGAAGGCATCATTGGCGATAGTCCGGCGCTGCGCGCGCTGCTCGACAAGATCGCGGTCGTTGCCAGATCGAACAGCACGGTCCTGCTGCGTGGCGAATCCGGTACTGGGAAGGAGCTGGTGGCCAAGGCTATTCACGCCCTATCGGCGCGCTCCAAGCGGCCGTTCATCAAGCTCAATTGTGCGGCGCTTCCCGAGACGGTTCTGGAATCCGAATTGTTCGGCCATGAGAAAGGTGCCTTTACCGGTGCCTTCAGTTCACGCAAGGGGCGCTTTGAGCTGGCGGACAAGGGCACGCTGTTCCTGGACGAAATCGGGGAGATCTCGCCCTCGTTTCAGGCAAAGCTACTACGCGTCTTGCAGGAGCAGGAATTCGAGCGTGTCGGCAGCAATCAGACCATGAAGGTCGACGTTCGCGTGATTGCCGCCACGAACAGAAACCTGGAGGAGGCGGTAGCAAATAACGGGTTTCGCGCGGACCTCTATTACCGTGTGAGCGTGGTTCCCTTGCTGCTGCCGCCGTTGCGCGAAAGGCGCAGCGACATTCCGCTGCTGGCCGCGGAGTTTCTCAGGAATTTCAACAGTGAAAACGGCCGCACATTGACGTTCGATCAAAGTGCGACGGACGTGCTGATGAATTGCGGGTTTCCGGGGAACGTCCGCGAACTCGAAAATTGCGTGCAGCGGACAGCGACCCTCGCCCCGGGACCTTCGATCTGCCGAGAGGACTTCGCCTGCTGCCACGGCCAGTGCCTTTCGGCGATGCTGTGGAAGGGTGGATCTGAAGAGGTGCCGCTGCACGCGCGCCCTACTTGCGCTGAGGCCCCGAAGCCGAACAGCGCGGGGGCTGAAGCTAGTCGGTCAGCCGCCGGCGCTCTTCCGCCTGTTCGGGGCGAGCAGGCCGGGCTGGGGCCACCTGGCGCCGCACTCGTAAGTACCGGACAGATGACCGATCCCGAGCGCGTCATCGCGGCTATGGAGCGATCGGGTTGGGTTCAGGCAAAGGCGGCGCGTCTGCTTGGCGTTACTCCACGCCAGATCGGCTACGCGCTGAGGAAATACGGCATCGAGATCAAGCGTTTCTGAGCGCTGAGCGGTCTCGTGTCGGTGCGCACAGCGCTGTCGCAATGACGACGCATGTCCGAAGTGCGTCTGCACATGTTGGAGCACGTCAGGCCCTCAGACCTCATTGCTTTCATCGACGCATGCCTTGAACCGCAAGTGGTACGACATTTGCTGTGCTTTCTCCCGATTTCGAAAGTCTCTGGAGAGGCACATGCACAACGTCGTCTGCATCAAGCAGGTCCCTGATTCCGCACAGATCCGCGTGCACCCCGTGACCAACACGATCATGCGCCAGGGCGTACCAACCATCATCAATCCCTACGACCTGTTCGCGCTCGAAGCTGCGCTCGATCTGCGCGACAAGTTTGGTGGTGAGATCACTGTCCTTACAATGGGCCCGCCCTCGGCCGAGGACACTCTACGCAAAGCCCTGACCTTTGGCGCCGATCGCGCGGTGCTGCTGACCGACCGCTGCTTCGCGGGTGCGGACACCCTGGCAACGACCTACGCGCTTGCGACCGCCATCCGCAAGATCGGCAAGGATTATGGCCAGCCCGACCTCATATTCACGGGCAAGCAGACGATCGATGGCGACACCGCGCAGGTCGGGCCAGGTATCGCAAGGCGGCTTGCTATGCAACAGCTAACCTATGTTGCCAAGATCATGACTATCGATCTCACGGCGCGGACAATCGAAGCGGAGCGGCGCTCCGAGGGCGGCACCCAGGTGCTGCGCGCAAGCCTGCCGTCGCTCATCACCATGATGGAGGCGACCAACCAGATTCGGCGTGGCGCGATGGCAGATGCATTGCGGGCCGCTCGAGCGCCTATCGTAAAATGGAACGCCCAGGAGGCTGGCGTCGAGGATGTCTCCAAATGCGGCCTCAGGGGATCGCCCACCGTTGTTAAGCGCGTCTTCGCGCCGTCGGCGCGGGCTGAGAAGGCGACGCTCGTAGAGGCCGCCGAGCAGCCGGCGCAAGCATTGATCGACACCATTTTCAAGCAGAAGCCCAAGCTCGAAAATGAGCTTGCCGCATTGGCCCGAGGCTTATGACCGGGCGAGAGGTTCGGGCGATCAGCAAGGACGCGCGACGTCCGCCAACGTGCTTGCGTCGGGGCAGAGTAGGTGCGTAGAAAGAAAGAACGTTCAGCTGAACGTTGCAGGCTAACACTGGCGATGATCCTGCGATTCCACTGCGCCGTCGAGCATTTGGACGTGTGGAGTGCAAGCGGAAACGGCTTCTCCTTCGTGATCGCCTATGCGAGCCGTGAAGGCCACGGCTTTCACGGGCGACCCGGCTATGTGGCGTCATGGCGCCCGCTTCATCGAAGTCGTAGTGCAATCAAGATCGCTGGCTCGCCGTTCACAACGTTCGCCGATGCCGAGCAGGCCTGCAACTCGATGCTGAAACATCTGACAACGTGAAGCTCAGAGGCAATGCGCTGCACCGAACCGGAGCGTCATCGGCCCCCACCAGGTCGATAAGGTTTCGCACATTTGCGGCGAGGCGTTCCTCCTCTAGAGGTGCCCCTCCATGACGACCAGCGTCATGCGCCGAGCATTCCCGCGACAGCAAGGCGACGGGCAGTGAATTTATGCAACAGATCAAGGACTAGGCGTGGCATACTTGTCGACGAAGACATACGGCCATGAGGTCGGCCTATCTGCCACGTTTCGCCAGTGGCGCGCAAAGTCGCACTGTCGCCTACTGCACGGCTACTCGCTGTCGTTTCGTTTCGAGTTCGAAGCCAACATGCTGGACGACAAGAATTGGGTTGTCGATTTTGGCGACCTCAAAGAGCTGAGGGCGATCCTCGAAGGTACGTTCGACCATAAGACGGTCGTAGCCGCGGACGACCCCGAGCTTGAATGGTTCCGCGAAGCCGCACGGCGCGGCTTAGCGGACGTCGTTGTCCTTCCGGCAGTTGGCTGCGAAAAATTTGCCGAACACGTCTTCCGCGTCGGCAGCAACTGGCTGCTGGAAAAAGGATTTGCTCCGCGTTGCCGGCTGGTGTCAGTCGAGGTGAAGGAGCACGGCGCGAACAGCGCCATCTATCGGGAGGCGGGCCGTGCTGCCGATTAGTGAAAGGTTCGAGATCATCCAGGAGAAGTCTGCAAGACCGGCACACCGTCCATGTTCGTACCGTTGCAGGCATGCTCGGTCAGGTGTCCGGGTGCCACACCAAGCACCCTTGGTTCGCCGATCCAGAGCGGCGGGTGTCGATAGGCGACATGATGATTAAGACCGAGGATACCAACACCTGGGCCATGATGTCGCCGGAGGAGGTCCTGCTCGCAGCGCAGGCGTTCAACGCCCGTCATGTCGTGATTACGGGTGGCGACCCCGCGCTGTACGACCTGCGGCCACTGACCGCGCTGCTCGTCGGCTCCGGTTCTCGGTGCAATTGGAGACATCGGGCACCCAAGCCATTCAGGTGAATTGCCTCACATGAGTGACCGTCAGCCCAAAATGCGGCATGCCGGGTGCGAGATCGGTTGTGGGTGAGGCCTTGGGGCGCGCCAATCGAGATCAAACACCCGGTGGGGCAAGCCTGCGGACATCCAAAGCCTGCCGAACCTTCCTATCGATCACGCGCTCAAGCCAGAGATATGGCTCCAACCTTTGAGCCAAAGCCGGACAGCGACGGAGCTGTGCATCCGAGAGGCACCCGCACGCAACTGGCGCGTCAGCATCCAGACGCAGAAGTTTATCGGCGTGCGATGACGCTCGCTCAAAGGACTGTCAGAATGTCCATGTTTGTTACCGCGGAGATGGTTGCCAATTCGGGCCACTTCACCAGATGCGGGCTCCGCAGGCAAACCGAGCAGGCCGGGCGACACAAGCCGCTTATTGGCTTCTCACAGGAGTCTTGAAAAATCCCTCTTTTGCCAGGCGAAGGTGTCTGTCTAGTGTCGTGTGCAGTGACGCACGAAGCTCAAGCGAGATCGAGTCGTCTGTGTCGATCAGTTCCCGAATCTTCTGAAACATGCGGTCGATTGAGTTGAGCGTGGTCGTCATTCGCTCCGGTATCATCGGTTCTTCCTTAGCAACAGCCGCAGACGTCAAGCGAATAGCCAGATGTTCTGGCGGCTCAATGATCTCGGCGGTGGCAGGCCAAACCAGCTTTCGCCGCACCCGCAAGCCTACAATCTTACGCAGCGTCAGGTTCAAGCCCTTTCGATGGCCAGGTGGAGCTTATTTCGTTCTGGAAACAACCAAATGCGCCTCCTCGCAATCACGGCATTGAGGAGCCAAGCGGCTCTATACTCATGTCTGCGGTTGAGACCACGTCTGCGGGCATTTCTACACGCGACGTCAAGGTCCGACCGGGCGGGCCGCAGGTTTGCAACGCGTTACGGAGTCTTGCAGACATCGGACACCAGTGTGCCCGACATCGAACATTTTCACTGTCGAACCGTTTAGCACCTGGAACGAGACCCCGGACCTGTCTGAGCCGCCAGAACGGAATCAGGTATGTCGACGGAATCACATCAGGAGCGGCTGATTGTCAGACCTGCATTCTCTATTGCTTGGAGAATCTTGCTCGCAATGGCGCGCGCGTCAGCCTGGCCCTCACCGACCAAGTGAGCCGTCAGCACGCGGGCAATGACATCGTGCGCGTTCTCACGTTTGAGCGCCTCGGGCTCGGCATATTCGCCGCAGATCTTGCAGGCGATCACCGGCCGGCCGCTCCAGGGATCGTGAGTGGCAACTTCGTACCATTTGTCGGCCTCACATTTCGGGCAGCGCATAGGTGAACTCTCCTGGTACGGTCCAGCGTGATCGACCCGCTTGGACTGCCATTCGCTCCAAACGACGCATCTCTGCTGCTCCCAACAGCCCATCGGCGCTGAGGAGCCGGTCTCCTCGCAAGGCAATCCGTTCTTCCTTCTGGGGATGACAATAGAGACGGCATTGCAAATACCGGTCCTTGAGAGCGTCCGATCGGCTCTTCATCATGATCATCCATAGTTTCCCGGAGCGGCCAACAGAGGCGTGATGTCCGTCGGCTCTGCTACGAGCCTCCGAAGATTGAAGACGCCCGACCACGCCAGGCAAATTGTCAATTAATAAGGAGAATGGATGAATCAAAACGGGCCTTGGCGAGACCGCGATCTCAGGGGCTCGCGATGCTGGCCTGACAACAGGCGATATCGTCACGGCTGACCGCCGCCGATCAAAGTGAGGGACAACAGATCAGTTACGACGCCAATCAGGGACTGACCAGTGGCGCGCTGAACGAAGTCACGCAAAGCTTCGATCGTCTGCGGTGCGCCCGCGGGGCGGCAAGCCAGGAACATTTCCAATCTCCTCGGTGCCACGATTTGCAAGGCGCTTACTCGCCGCGCGACGCGACACTACGCCAATATCGCGGATTGCTTGGCGACTGAACTCGAACCCAGCGATAGGGGGCGCGCGACCACGATCGGATCTGCGGCGTCAAATTGTCCAGCACAAGATCGCCGCTCTTAGTCCGTACCACCAGAACCAGATGATGCTGGCCCGAGGCGGTCACGACCTCGCCGAGCAGTAGGGTTCGCGGCGGCCACCCACGCTGTAGAAGTTTGTGGCGCTTGCTGACGGCGTAGTCGTTGCAGTCGCCGCGCTCCGGATCAATGAGCCAGGCTTCCACCGACGGACCGGGCTCAATCGCTTCCGGGATAATGGCCCTGTTTACGCTCTGGTTGGCTTCTTTCAGATCTGCCCACCGTGCCTCGGTCAGGTGGACCGGACCGCCGCGAAACAGGGGGCGGACGCGGCATTCATCCTGATAGCGGACGCAGAACATGGTGTATGCCATTGGAGCGAGCGTCAGACGGTCAAGCTTGAGGTGCGGAGAAGCCGACGCCGCGATCGTCGGCATAGCCGACAATTTCCCATCGGCCGATCGAGCGGTCGTCATCACTTGAGACACAACTGTAGTGGCTGCGACTGCAGCCAGGATTAATGTCCTGGGCATGCTGTAGCTGACGCGAGCCAGATCAGAGCCGAGGTCTCCGGCACGAAACGACAGATCGAACGCGGCGGACGTAAGAGCCCAAGTGACCGACGGAACGCCGCCGTCCAAAGGTTCGGTCGATCGCAGCACGTCTTTGACGCCGCGTTCCGCAAGCCATGCGCAGGTCCATTCCGTGCCGGCAGCCCGTGCGTCGTGATCCCAAAACTGGAAGACATGTGCAACCTCTGTGACTGCGCGGGAAGAGATCGAGGACGGGGAAAGGCTCGCCCTCGGGTCCGAAAACCGTACAATCTGACGCCACGTACGATTCAAGCCCCACGAATGTCATGCGAGTGTGTTCGGGCTCACGCCATTCGGCGGACAATTCGCTGCGCGAAGGTCGGCACGGCACCCAACTGCCGACGACTCTTCACTTGTCAGCGCGGAGAGTCCGCCAGGCAACCGGGACCTGCGCTACTTTTGCCTCTCAGGGATTTCCACCAACGCCCTCGTGAGATCAATAATGTCCGCCTCGCCGAAGATGGCGCCGCTCCCGATATTGAAGAATTGTGACCTGCGCCCCAGAAGTTCCTGCGTATCATCACCGAGTCGGACGCCGCTTTATCTGGTCTAGCCGTTGCATATCCATCTCCATGAAACGCAACGGCCCATCGTTCGGTCCAAGGCACTGGCGGCAGCGAGCTCAAGCGACGCTTACCAAGGCGGAGTCGTTCGAATGCCAAAAGTCAAAAGCCAAGCTGCTTAAAATCGCCGAGGAGTATCAGAGGCTGGAATGGTGGGCCGCCGAGCGGGAAAGACTAAACGTCGATGAGGAGCAATGAGCAGCTTCAATCTGGCGGGCTTCCGCGAAGACTCTCTCTCGGCGGTCGAGGGCAACATGCGGATGGTGGGCGAGGGATGTCAGTGAGCGAGCGCATGATCGAGGTCGCTTCAAATGCTGCGGCGTGCCAATGCCGAGTTCCTATCTCACCGGCTCGATTGAAGTCTTTGCGGATCTGGCGATAGGACGATCACGCGTGCTGTCGCCCAGAAGCGCCATCGAATTCGGACGCTCGGGTCGGATCGCGTATCGTGAAGTGAGCACGCGCGTCGTCCCGGCAATCGATACACGCGACTGATTATCAGCCTTCAGAGTGGCACGTGTTTTGCTGAAGGCTCCCGAGGGCTAGGCTCTCCAGTGCCTATGCCTCGGCGGCCCGACGCGCCTTCTGACCCGGCAAGGCGCGTCGGGCTTTTCGTGCTGCGCGGCCGAGCGGTGCACAATGAGCCGTATCGACCAGCCTATGACATTCTTGGCCCGTGTTGAATAACGACCCGTCATGTTGGGCTTCGTAGGATTCGGGACATTGTCGGGCTCGCAAGAAATTGTGTATGGTCCTCACGCAGGAGTACCCAGCCACGGCTGGCGGCACCACATTCGATGATCCTCGGGAAAATCTTTCGACCAATCGCGGCGGCACATCGCTTGCAACAATCATCGTGGGCATGGACATGGGCTCCCTCAGCGCCGCGTCGATGCCCCAACCTCGCTAGGTTGGGCCCGACGCACCTCCTCCTGCCCCGAGGGCGTCGGGCTTTTTCATGTTGAGGCAGTGCGATCGTTTTCATCCTTCCATCGACCGCCGACAGCACTCTTGGGACCATCGCGCGGCTCGAGCCGAGCAACGCCGCAGCTCCCGATCGTCCTTCCAAGAGCGCGGCTGAGTGCCTCAAGACAGGGGTTGTGATCACGGATCGAGGACGAGCGCCAACGACCCGACGCGGGTGAGGCGCCCATCGACGATCGGGGTGCCCAAACGAGATTCGTGCGCAACTCTCGTCGGCGGATTTGCGTCATCCTCCGGGTACTTGGCCTAATCAAAAAGGCGGCACAGGCTCAGTGCCGCGGCAAGACTCGCAGCGATGAACGCTCCCGGACTGTCGAAGCAGTAGGCGATAAGCATGGCCCACAAGCTGACCGAAAATGCGATGCCCCAAATCATTTGGATCTGGCCTGGGCGCGGGCGAACTCGGCGACCCACGTCGTCGGCGCATTGAGCGCAGCACGCGCCCGTGGCCGGTTGAGGTCGCCCATTCACAGAGTTCCGATAAGCCAGCAGGTGCACACCCAGAGAAGCGCGGCGAGGACGATGGCAGCAAGCGACAAAAGTCGTGGCGTGACCGACCGCACGGGAAGATCACAACGCGCTCCTCGCAACGCGTCCTGCGCGTTGATCAGGCGTCGTCTTGGTACGCGCCAGTGCATCATCAGGACTCATCTATGCCATTGAGGATCGAGGCGAGCGTCGGGATTCGCGCGAAATCGAACGGCACCATGACCAGGCGAAACGGCCAGCTGCTCGCAAATTGATGATCGGAGCGGCCAACGCCCGGCCGCCTTCATCGACAGCCGATTGAAACGTTAGGCCAAGCCGAGCGCTGGGCGGTCTCGGATCGGTTGATTACACATATCGGTTCGGTCGTAATTGCAACGACCGGCAAGTGTATCTCGGACAATGGCCAAGCCGCGATTCGCCCGCGTGTTGATCGGCGTCAGTCGAGCAAGTGTCATGGAGTGATCCCCAGTTGGTGGGTTGTGCGCAAGCGTTCGCTGCCGCACGCTCGACCCAGCAATCGGCGTGCCGCGGAAGCGGTGCCGCAGGCGTTGGTTAGGACAAGAAATCCCAGGCGTTTTGGCGTCGCTGGGGCAAATGGTGTCGGGCTTATGGTCCGGTTTCCGACGTCTTTGTCACAAACCGGACGGAATGCTAAGCCGTGCGCGGGCGGTCTCTTCCGATCGTTTCGTCAACGAAACCCGTTTGACGAAGCTTGCTCGAATCCCGCGCTTTGGCGACCGCGACATTTGGACTAACGCGTTCGCAGCCGATGGGTCGGCTGTTGCTCCACGCGTCCCGGCGGAGATATTCAAATCCGCGGCTGTCGAAGCTCTTTCGGAACGCGCCGCCGAACGCCACTTTCCCACAGACCGATCATTCGCTAGACGGCATGCAGCGGCGAATGCGAGCACTAGCTTCACTGACTAACCAGCTCAAGGCATGCGGCCACATAGATGACGTATTGGGATTGTTTCAGGCTGACTGATGTGCGGTCGCATCGGGTAGAGTCGATGATGCACGGGCGGACGCGTTCGTGTGCGCCGACTTCAAAGCAGTTAGCAAAGCCAAGGAGGACGCGTGAGAGCGCAGATCATAGATAGGCTGGAGGCCGGCCGCGTGCAGCATGGGCAGTTCGCCAGCGCGCCAGGGTCAGGTCCTTGTGGTCTCTTTTTTGTTCAAGGACCTTGCGGCTGCAAACTGCAGATCGCAGCACTGGTCCGTCCGGGATGGGAGCACGTCTCCGTCTCGACGTCGCGGCGTTGTCCGAACTGGGAAGAGATGTGCTTCGTCAAGGACCTGTTTTGGGATGAAGAGGAATGCGTGATGCAGCTGCACCCGCCATACTCGCAATACGTGAACAACAGCAGGTACTGCCTGCATCTTTGGAAGCCCATTCGCGAGAACATTCCAAGGCCGCCGGCATCCTTCATAGGCGTCGTTGGCCTCGGACCGTCCGAGGCGGCCTCGCTGTTGGCACGAATGAGAGCACGATCATGATCGGAAGTGTGCGCAATGGGCACCCGGCGCCATCCACTCGGATGTGGAGCGCGTTGCTCCAGGTCTCGGGAAGTGTTTCAAGGTGGAGTGAGATCGCCGGCCATACCGATCACCGACTCATCGCCTCGCCCCGAGACGAGCGCTCCGCGCGAGGCTCAAGTCGATGTCGCGGAACAGGCTGTAGTTCCGCCAAATCCATTGGTGCAGCTCCGTGGTCGAATCCTTCTCGTGGCGCAAATACCCCGTAAAGGAAAACGTCAGGCGATCGATATAGGTTCTTAAAAATTGGGGCAGTGCGAAGATGCGCAGCACAGGACCGCGGTCCATTGCTTCGGGCAGTTCGCTGCGTAGCACGTGCTGGTTATGGACGGTGATCAGCGCAGGTGCGCGGATCTGGTGCCGTAACACCTCATAGCAGCGTGATGAGAGGCGATCGGCGCTCCCGACAAATAAGATGATCGGTGCGACCTGGTTGCGTACCGCCTCCCTCACGAACTCAATCTCGATGCACATCTTGAAGAACTCGTCGAATGCGTGGAAACCGAGATCAATAACCTTCGCGACCCCGTCGTCCAGGATGAGCCGGTCCATCAACTGCATCTTGCCCCAGGTGTCGGTCACATATGCCGTCTCGGTAATGTTGGGCAGGTAATCGACCAACGACGGCTCCCTCAAATTGATGTCGAAGGAGAGCACCGATCCGTTCTTGAGCAGCAAGAACTCGCTCAAGAGCCGCGCGATCAGCGTCTTGCCGACCTGCAGGCTGGGAGAGCAGATGATGTAGACCGGTGTAGGTGGCATCTCCAGCGGCATCACACGCGTTCGTATATTCCCCAAGGTGCATACCAAAGGGACTACGTTTCACTGCTGCGGGGTGCTGATGTGGCGCCGGTCAGATCGATCAAATTGATGCGGTCGTACTCGGACCAGACATTGGCCAGCCAGTGCCGGACATAGCCGCGCAGCACAAAGGAGTGGTTCGCGATCTCATCGAGCGGTCCCTTGTTTGCTGCGAAGTTCACAAACGGAACGGAAGCGACCTCGACCTGCTCATAGGCCATTTCGTTGAGTTTCGGGATCGTCAGTTCGGTGGCGCCCTTGATGCGGTGAAAATACGAGTCGTAAGTCGACTGATCCCATTGAAAGAACTGAGTATCGTTGATGAAATTCTTGACCAGGAAATATCTTGCGCCGTTCATGAAGTTGGCAGTTTCGGCAATCTCGTCCAGAGAAGCGATCGACGGGCCAAGGATATGGAAGACGGCAAAGGTGATCTGGCCGGACTTCACTGCGTCCAAGAATCCGATGTCGCGCAATGAGCTCAGCGCGACCGATAGCAAGCCTGCGCGGACGTCGATCACGGTCACCGACAGCCCTGCGTTCAAGGTGTCGAAGATCCTCATCTGGTCTGCGGTTGTCGTCATATCGACGATCTCAGTGATGTTGGAATGGAAGCGCTTCAGCGTGCCTCGCGGCGACTCCGTGTCAAAGGCGCGGGTCTGCACCTTGTTCACGCTGAAATAGTCCAGAAGCGTCCGACATACGGTCGTCTTGCCGACCCCACCTTTGTCCGCGCCCACCACAATTACAACCGGCTTCGCCATGGAATTCCTTTTTAGACATCCGATACGCCAACCGCGAGGCGCGATCGACAGCCGCTGCTTTGGATGTGAACATGGCAGAAAGAAGAGGTTGTGGAAGTTTTGCAAAGTTTTGCGAGCGATGTCTGACGTGGCGGCGCTCTACGTCAGGTTCGCAGCAATCTAACAGCTTGAAGAAATCCCGACCGCGGCCATCGCCGTCGATCTGACGTTGCGTCAGGTTTTAACTCTGGCGCCAAGCACATGCGGCGTCCATCGCTTGTTAGCAGCGGTGCGGATGCAAGATATCGGGCGCAAGCGAGAACGCATCTCGCGAATGCCAGGCGAGCTGGATCAGCGGCAGGACCAGCTCAGCTGTAAGGGAGCATTGTGCGCTGTGCCGCGGTCGAGTCAGGCATCTTCGACTGAAGTGTAGACTTGTTGGAAGCTTCGACAGCTTTGCAATTGAGCTGCATCGCGCAGCGAAGTGTGCAGCATGAGCTGTCGACGCAAGTCATCGCGGGTTGTGCCATCATCGCACGTCGTGCTAGGGCCGTCGCGAGGCGAGCCCCGCCGCGGACGGACCGCTAGTGTGTCGGTCATAACTTGGCCGTCAATTAGCGAGATGACGTTTGCGGGCGGGGCCAACAGCTGAAAGAAGGAAGAGGGGTGATTCAGGCTGAAATGGATGTGGTCGAGCACATGCTCGCCTCGCTAACCAGATGCGCGCTGCAGAGCCGAGTTGCCCCTAGTAACGAGCAGGTCGCGCGTCACTTCGAACTCGCCTGCGAGAGAGTTGGACTCCTCATTACGCCGGCGTCTGCCATTCGTATTTTCAAGCGCCTCGCGCACGAGGTTCAGAAGGCAGAGTCGATTCTGGAGTTCGTCGGTCCTCCTACCGGGGAGTTGCACTGAATGGACCAAAAGAGTTGATGTTGAGTTTGCGAGCGGATTCATTGTCCGTGCACGCAAAAGCCCTCGGCGCACGTCGGATGTAAACGGCGCCGAGGGTGTTGTTCGCGGGTCGCGCATTCGGGTTGTGGCGCATTCCCGTTTGGCGCGAACGCTCCAGAACGACGGGATGCTGCACGCCTCAATCCCGTCGTCACTCGCTCAGTCTCTGGTGCAACGCGACCGAGGCTCTTGGCAACAACCAAGTGCCACATTCGGTCAATCATGTGACAACGATCGCGCCTTGAAAAGCTCAGTCGAGGAGCAGTGCTGCCGCCCCGGGCAATTAGAATGACGTGTTGGCATCTGGTTTGTTCCGGCCGTCGATAGTGAGAGCCTGGCGGCTACTGCCCGCAACTGTGCAGATCGGGGACGGCGTCGAGCGATGAGCACCGGTCCATCGGACAGATCTTGAAGGGGGCGGCCATTCAGCCGCATGCGTCGTCCAGTATCCGGTCAAGGCGATCTGTCCGATGATCCGCAAGTGGACCAGCCAGCGGCCGAGTATGCTCTGACATCGAGGGGGAGCGAATCGCTGGTCGCAACCCGGAGCATTGGTGCCGCACCGGCACGCTCGATCCTTGTTTGCTAGGACTGGATGACGTCGGTCTGACGGTCGGCCGCGTTCAGCAGTTCTCCACCATACGCTTCGCCGTGCATGGGATTACAGGGGCGCCTCTTGCGCGCCTGCCTGGTGCGGCAGACGGGGGGCGTCTGTCGTCCCCAGCGGCAAGTGTGCAGACCTGCATCGCCAAAAATCGCGCTTGTAGTAAAGCGCAGTGTCGCATTCGGACGAATGTCGGAATTGCTTCGGTCCTCTGGCCCGGCGAACGACCGGCGAATGGCTCAACAGACTGCTTTAGAAGTAAATTCATGACTGCCGGGAACTGGTACGACAATTGCTGTCTTCAGGCCAGCTCGGAAGTGCCGGAGTCCCGCATGCACCGTTTCGTCTCGATGAAGCAAAGTGGCGACTGCGCGCGGGCCCGCGTCCCAGCTCCAGGTCAGGCGCGCCTGCGTAATTCCGACCATTCTGGACGGTGCGAGTTGATCGCAATGGCGTCAGCGGCGGAGGTGAGGGAACATGTGCCGCGAGGAGCTGAAAGTCTTGGCCATTGGCGCGTGAGACGGCGTGCGAGCCTTGGGCGCTCTCGTCCTCGGCAACGGCGATCTCGTGCGGCCCATCAAGCGCGTCGTCACCAGCATCGAACAAAGGGAGCGCAAGCGCTTCGCTCCACCGTGGATCCGGGCTGCGGAGACTTAAATACGCACGTCGAGGCCCCGCCACCGCTATGGCGCCTAAAATGGCACAACCGCACACTGTTAAACGTCAGTCGTGCTCAAGTCAGCGAGATGCTCGAAGATAGCGCGATACCGGCCGCTCTCCCTCTTCGTGAAAGCCGGCGCTGCGCGCTACGACGAGCCGAATCGCAACCAGGAGCCGAGCTAGGGCCGAATAGGACGCCGGACCGTTCTCCTCGTCAGCGCGCCCCCAGCAGCCGCATCACAGAGCTGTCGACACGACAGTTGCGATGTGTCCGCGCGCCTAGGCGATCGATAGGCGTCCGCGGCCTTCTCGAACCGCCGCTGCTTCGAGGCGCCTATTCCTTCCGAGCGCGTTTCGGGAGAGCTTAACCAACTCGGGAACTGCGTGCCGCAACGCTCGAGCGCTCGCATTGCAAAGAGGCGAAGCCCAACGGTGAAGGCGATCGAACGACACTCCGCCCTCAACAAGCTCCGCCCAACGACGCAGTACGACATTTGGGGCGCGCGGCCTCGAGAGGCGCTACATGGATCTTTTCAATTTCATCGAATGCGCCAAGGCAACGCACTCCATCAAGGTCCTGTTCGACCTTCTCGTAAGCTGCGCGAGCGAAAAAGGCTTCAGTGAAGTCGCTTATGGTGCCCTCACTTTCGCGGAGGCATGTGGTCTACCCGAATATCTGCCCTCGGGGGTGACGGTGACCTTCCCGCCCGATTGGTGCGGCCGGTACGTTGAGCGCAAGTACCGTGTCATCGATCCGGTGGTACGACGGGCACCAACGCTTTCGCGGCCGTTCCTGTGGGATCAACTTGCGAAGAAATGTCAGTTGCAACCCAGCGAGCAGCGCGTACTCGCAGAAGCCAAAGAGGCAGGTCTGAAGCACGGTATGAGCGTGCCGTTGTACGGACCATTGGGCCAAGTCGCTCTGGCATCCTTTGCATCCCCGTTCGACGATGCTGATCCGCAGTGCCAGATGAGTCATCTCAACGTATTAGCCTGGCACTTCCACATTGCCCTTGCCGAGATCTCGCGCCCCTCCGCGAGGGGCTCAACTTGCGAAGTTGCACTGTCAGAGCGGGAAAAAGATTGCTTGCGATGGGTGGGAGAGGGCAAGTCCTCCTGGGAAATAGGCAAGATACTCGAGGTGAGCGAGAATACGGTCAACTTCCATCTCAAGAACGCGATACGAAAGCTCGGTACTTCAAACCGGACCCACGGAATTGCAAAGGCCATTCGCCAGAACCTCATTTGAATGCCCGGACCGAATCGTTCGGTGAGAGGCGTCCGTCCTGGAACTGCAAACCACAAACGTGGACATCGCCTCGAGCCGCACGGAGCCGTGGCAGCCGGTTCTCGTGGACGACCGCTTTCGCCGATTCGATAGCGCCAGCAAGGACTGACCAGGCGCCGAGCGTTCCAGTAAGCACGGGCTTAGGTTCGCACGGACCGGCGGAACGGTCCTGATCGTACCTATGCAGACCATGCTGGGCGGCGTCGCAAACTGCTGTCACTTCTGGGGGGACGGCAAGGTCATTCCCGCATTGGTCCAGTTACCGAATATCGGTCCTGACAGATCCTTCGGCAGACCGATCAGCAGGCCAATAGGACCCGCGTCACCGTGGCGATAAGCCATGACCACAGACCGGTCCTCGCTAGAGGTAAACTGGTATCTCCCCGTAAAATGTCGAGTTCGCAATACTGCGATGTTCGTGCTCCGACACAATGGGCAGCTGATTGGCGGAGGACCAGCGGCATCGCGGTCAGAAATAAGTGCAGTCGAGTCGATGAACTCAGATCGCTTGGAGTAGTTGTCGAGTTCCCCTCGCTCGGGAGCGCTGATCGTACCGGCGTCCGCCTTCGAGTTGAGGTCATGCATCCGATCGATCTCCGCATCCCGCTTCTGACGCACCTGCATCGCCGCACAATACGCAGCTTGTGCTTGCCGTTTCTGCTCGGTGAGTTGGGCCAGGCGGAAGTTATCGCCGTTATCCGCGGCTCTCTGAATCTCATCTGCCAGAAAGCCTTGATTGGCATGATAGCGTCGATCCGCATCCTGGCGTCGCATCATCTCGTCCAGCAGGTCGGGGGCGAGATCGTTCATCTGCTTGACCTTGCTCTCGCTGACATACGTCTCGTTGCCTTGTGCATCGACATAGATAAGACTGGAATAGACCGGTGCCGCCTCAATCGTCCACACGGGAGGAAACGGTCCGTCAACGAACCCGAACACAGTGTCATTTAGCGTCCCGCCGCCCACGTAATAGTGAGCCGGGGTCTCGCGATACTCGAGCTCGTGATGTGGTCCCAAGTCGTTCGAGCCACGATGATCGATGACGTCTTCAATGAACAGCACGCCAGGCGTACCCGGATGCGCGTCAATGTATCTCTTGGCTTGTTCATAACGAAGACTGCGACGCTCCGCTGTTTGTGGCGCGGGTCCATATACGTCCGCAAGAAACATAATGGTCGCGTCAATGGACCCCAACTCGGTAGTATCAGCCGGAACTGGGCTTGGAGCCTCTGGCGTTCCAAATGGCTCTTGGGCCGATTGATCATCAGCCTCACCTGCCGCGGCAGGTTGCTCCACCGCGGCAAGCAGGTGGGAATCTTGAGCATTGGCTTGAGCTTGAGCAAGAACGAGCATGCTACAAGCTACAAGTATCTTCCGCATTGGAGAGCCTCTGTTTTGGTGTGGTGCAGCCCAGGTCAACAAGCGCGGCAAACCGCACCAGTTGACCAGCTGGATCGACTATCGAGAGTTCTGAAGAAGTCCGGTTACGGGGGACGAAAATCACGAGCAGTGCGCTCGTGCCCCTTGACAGATGCATCACTGCATCGAGCGGCTGAACGAGCCGATCCAGCCGTGATGAGGGGGATCAATTCACTCGGCCTGTTCGACGATGTTGTCTTGCCAACGGTAGACAACGAAGCCGGGAGCCGAATTGTCTCCCTTGGCGTCGAATCGGACGACCCCGATCACCGTGTCAATTGGCTGCGAACGCAGCGTAGCTGCCACTTTCACAGAATCGAAAGTGCCCGCGCGTTTTGCGGCTTTCGCCCATGCCTGCACAGCAGCATAGGCGTAAAGCGAGTAACCTTCGGCAGATCGGTTGGAGGCCTTGAGCCGTGCCACGACGCTCGCCGCGTCAGCATTCTTGGTGGGATCCGTCATAAAGGTGAACAGTGTACCGTTTCCGGCTTTGCCCGCGATCATCGAAAAATCGTGGGTCATCAGAGGATCATTGGCCATCACGGTCATACCTGCACCTGCGTCTGAGGCCTGACGCACGATCAGCCCGATCTCATTGTAATAGCCACCGATGTAAGCAAGCTTGATTCCGTCCGCCTTCATCCTCGAAACCAGGGCCGTGTAGTCCTTCTCCCCGGCCACATAACTTTGTCGCTTCACATCCGACATCCCGAGCTCCCGAAGATGATTCGAGACGACATCGGCAATGCCTTTGCCAGCGGTGCTCTTGTCGTCGAGTACGGCAATCTTGGTGGTGGGGAAGTGCCGGCGGATATATTCGGCCGCCACGACGCCTTGCTGGTCGTCGCGACCGCAGATACGAAATACGGATTTTATGCCACGCTCTGTGAGCGCGGGATTGGTAGATCCCGGCGATATCTGAACAAGTTGCGCCTCGTCGTAAACATTGGACGCCGGTATCGACGAGGAAGAACAAAAGTGGCCAACGACCAACTTGACCTGATCTGATGCAAGCCGATTGGCGACGACGACCGCCTGCTTGGGATCGCATGCGTCGTCGGCGACGCTCAACACGACCTTCGTTCCTGGAAGGAGGCCTGACGCATTCAAATCATCGACCGCGGCAGCAGCTCCGTCTCGCATCTGCGCTCCCAGCGCAGCATTGCTTCCAGTCATCGGCCCTGCGACAGCAATATTGATGTCGGCCGCAGATGCAGCGGACATCAAAGCAAGGAGTTGAATCGCTGCGACAGAAATGGCGCGATGGATTGACATGATGAGCTCCCCATATGGGCTTGAGTTTGTTTACCTGGAGTTATTTACTTTTGCTGAGGCGCGCACAACGACAGCCGTGGACGGAAGCTCTTGCTGGGAGCCGGTCTCCGCCAGGTGCTCGCGCGCGTGCCGCGGTGAGTGAAAGATTGGCGAACGATGCCCCAAGGATCCTTTCTTTCGACCGGCGCTCGGGCAGGGTCATAGGAAAGCCGGCTCGGACCACACTCGCGGTCGGCGCAAAGCAATCCGCGCTGATCAGACTCTGGTAGCCCCATAACGATCCTTCATTGCCTTGCGAACGTCGAGAATGCGCACCGTGGAAAAACAGGCGTGCGGGGCCAAGGGCAACCCATGCTCTTGAGAGCGTCCCCGCGCCAGCAGAGTCAATCTTACAATCTGACGTTACGTCCGATTCAAGCCCATTCGAGACACGCATCTCGAATGATCGTGAGTGGTTCTCGTGAAGGGAGCGACAGCGGAAGGATGATGGAAAGGCATAAAAGAGCCCTGAGCCGGAAACGCAGCATTCAAGGCCTGCGGTCGCCAATCCTTCAAATGAAGGACGCGACTGAATCGACGGCCGCGCTACTGCCTGTCCTGCAGTGCGGCCATTGCGAGATCAAGGTACTGCATCAAGCTGTGGTTCCAGCCGGCCAGGTTGCGTGGCGTGCTCAGTCGCGCAAGGACTTTCAGCATGGTTGAGGCAGCCGGGTCAGGCCCCGCAATCTCTGTGATGAGCGCGCGCGCCTTGAGTGCCACGGCAGCGGCCCGCTCGCTACAAGGGTGCTCGCCGCGATCGACACAGTCGCGTAATTCATCGCGGATCTTTCGCCAGCGCTCTTCTCGCTCAACGCCGACCGCGCACGTGCATGGCGGAGGCTGGGGGCGTGCGTCAGCGCGCGAGGCCGCATTCAGAGCAGCAGGAAGCTCATGCACGCTGACTTGCGTCTCAGAGCCCGTCGTCATGTTGCGCAAACGATCCCGCAACTGAGTTGTGCGCGCGACCTGAAGTTCAATTTGCTCCAGATGCTTGCGCAAGAGGTCAGTAAGTGAAGTCTTACCCCCCATTGCGGTGCGAATATCGTTCAGTGAAAAGCCGAGCTCGCGCAGCGCACGAATCTGCGACACCCGTTGAATGCTTTCACGTTCGTACATTCGATGACCGCCGTCCGTACGTTCGGACGCACTGAGCAGACCCGTGTGCTCGTAGTGATGCAGCGTGCGTACCGTGACCCCGGTCGCCTCCGCAAGTTCTCCAATGCGCCATCGACGCCGTCGTGGTGTAGCTTTGATCATGATGTTCAATTGGAAGCCTACAACCTGACGTCACGTGAGAATCAAGCTACTTGAATCAGCTGGTTGAACAGTCGTCTCTTCTGGCGCAAGCAAGCGGACTCTCCTCCGGTCGCCGCTCAACCGAGTGGGCGGATGGAAGGGCGTCGAGCAAGAGCATAAGGGACGCCAAGCCGGACTGGCTTGCTGCTGTACGCTCCAGAACAAGTTTGGCGATTGTGATCCGGTTGTCAGGCGTTCGCATGCATTCCGGCAGCGACGCGATGATTTTATCAAAGATCGCGCCGAGGACCGTGAGATCTTCCGGATCGTAGACACCACTAGACTCCACCAACATTCGGCTCCGTGTTTGTGATCGTGTTAGGTGGCCGAGGCGCTTGACTGCGCCGTTGGGCGAAAAGACGACGGATCGGCAACGTTCATCGAGGAAGCAGCGATAAGCGCTCAAGTGACGCGGTTGTGCAACAGCGACCGACGTTGCCTTGCCTGAAAGCCAGGCAGCCGATGCCAAGCGAATCTCGACAATCGAATGCTCTGCGGAATCCACAGCGGACTGGTGCGCGAAACTGACGGCGAACTGTTCGAGTCAGAGCATCGCGGCGCCTGAACGATCACCGCGATGGATGGGCGGAGATACGGCAGGAATAGAGATGGCGCGGCGATCGCAACTGAGAACGGCCGAGGAGAGCGGCTTACTTGCGGTGCGTCATTGAGAGGCCACCGTTCTTTTGCGCTGGCGGCCAAGGACTGTCGAACTATCATTCCCGTGTTCGTGCGGATACGCGAGCCAGACGACCGGCTGAGATCTGCGCGGTGGTGAGTTCAGGGCGGACACCTGCTCGCGCAGGCGCGAGGCGGTTTCTGCATGGTCTGGAACGGGATCAACTTGCACGTCCGTGCATCCCTTGGCGTGTTCGACATGTGCAGCAGCCGCACATTGCGCCTTGCCAATCGCGCCAACTGATTCGCGATTTCGTCTTCGATCGACATCGATCAGGACGGCCAGAGACCAAAGACATGTTGGCTCCATTACTAGGACGATCGCAAGCGACACATCGCATGTCGATGAAAACGACGGGAGTGCGCGGCTACCACCAAAGTGATGCGTCGTCAAATTTTCGCGGCGACAGAGTGAGGTTGACGCAACACACTTGGCGACATCAGCGGCCCGAGTGTGCTGCATCTGCTCAGCCCTTCGCTATTGGCTCGGCGTCAGGCGCCGGCTCTGATGGCGGGGTCAGAACAGTTGAACGCGAAGATGCAACAAAAGAGCATTTTGGTCCTTCTGCCGCCATTCACTAGCAGGTTGCTTTCAGTTCACATCTGAATTGTGCAACAGTGGTCTATTCACTTGAAGGACGAAAAGGCCTTGCGAGTTGATGCGGCGGCGCGCGCCAAAGGCATGCGCGAGGCCTGCTCCAACAATAGGGTCCGCATCCAGATGCTTGCCGGATCGGTGTTGCGAAGGGCCGGCCATTGGACCGCCTCGGTGAAAGACGGGACTGGCAGTGGAAGATCGACGATCCGCAGGGGAGTCGTCTTTCCGAAATGCCTGGCCAGCAACGAGGGCATCGTGCCTATCCGACCAGTGCCCAAGAGCATGGGCGGAATCATGCTGAAGCTCTGCACGACAACCTCGAGGCGTCGCTTGAAACCGTGCTCAATCAAGAACCATTCCTCGATCGGAGGCCTCCGCGTGCGCCCGAATTTGGCTGCTACGTGTCCCATCGACATGTATTTCTCGAACGTCAGCTTGCGTGAGAGCTGCTTGTTGATCCGGCACCCCACGCATACGAGTTTCTCCTCGAACAGCGCCGCTCTTGGATGGGAGCGCGACATGTACATTGCCGGCAAGACAAGGAAGTCGATTACATTGCCGGCAAGACAAGGAAGTCGATCTCACCGCGCTGGAGAAGCTCATCGGGGTCGTCGGCGAGGGGCAGAAAGTCCAACGCGACGCCCGGAGCCTCTCGTGCGAGCCTCTCCACGATCGCCTGAAAAAACACGATCATGACGAAGTCTGAAACGCCGATCCTGAACCGGCGATCCGATAAAGCTGGGTTGAACGCATCCCGCGAAATAATGGAGAGCTGGATGTGCAGCAGGGCTTCGCGAATTGGGCCAGCGAGTGCTTCCGCGCGTGGGGTCGGCACGAGTTCTCGGCCCCTCATCGCAAATAGTTCGTCGCGAAAGTAGAATCGCAAACGGCCAACCGCCGCGCTCATGGCCGGCTGGCTCAGATTGATTCTGCGCGCAGCCGCGGTGAGGTTGCGCTCCGTCATCAGAGCGTCGAGCGCCACGAGAAGGTTCAGATCGAGCCCTTTGAAACGCATGGCGGGAAGTATCCAATCCGTGGATGTCTACCATAGAAACAATCGATTTTACCGATTGATGCAGTGCGAGATATCAAAATCGCGGATCGGAGTCAGGCGTACCACAATGATTATTGATCGTTGCCCCAGCCCCGTGAGGGATCTTCTAGCGTCCTCTAAGCATCCACCGCGGCGCATGTCCATCGCGACCCCGCCATTGCTCGGTTCGCGTACGGTTGGCAAGCGTGCTGGCGACGCGTCCAAGCGGATCGAAGGCGATCTGCCCAAAGCGCTGCTGGAACATCTGCGCGATCTCATGCGGACGGCGCCGCTCCTCAATGTTCTCTCCATCGTGAACGCGGCTCCGGGCACTGGGCAAGGCGCGCCGACGTGTCACGTTGGCTCATGACTGCGCCGGGTGAGAATGAAAAACTCGCGTGCATAAAATGCCAGATCAGATCTCGAACGTCGCCACGGGGACCACAATGAACATTGCTATATCCAACGATACAGGAGTGTTCTCCACGCACTCCAAAGTGCGGTGGAGGGTGTGCTGGGAAAACGAGTTGGAGCTTGCCGAACACATCGAACTGTCCGAGTTCTTTCGCAAGACATACGGGCCGACCGGTGAATTCAACGCAAAGCCGTTCGAAGGGGGACGAAGCTGGGCCGGCGCGAGGCCTGAGCTTCGTGTCATCGGCTATGATGCACATGGCATAGCCGCTCACATCAGCGCACTGCGCCGCTTCATCAAAGTCGGAGAGGTCGACCTGCTCGTAGCCGAGCTGGGATTGTATGGCGTACGTCCGGATCTGGAAGGGCTAGGGATCACGCACTCGATGCGGGTGATGTATCCGCTGCTGCAGCAGCTCGGTGTTCCGTTTGGCTTTGGCGCTGTACGGCCGGCACTACAGAAGCATGTGACCAAGCTGGTCGGCCGTCAGGGTCTCGCAACGATTTTGCCGGGAGTGAGCGTGCGCTCAACTCGGCCGGATATTTATCTGGACCTGCCGCCGACCCGTACCGACCACGATTTGGTGGTTCTGGTCTTCCCAATCGGACGTCCGATAAGCGAATGGCCGGCCGGGACCATGATTGATCGGAACGGGCCAGAGCTGTGACCGCTCTCGGCGGCTTGTCGGAAGCGCGAAGCGAGCACGTGTGCGCCACCGGAGATCGTAACGTTTACCTGACCTTTGACGACGGTCCTGATCCACGCTGGACGGCTTCCATCCTTGACGTTCTCGCGGGGCACGGAGTGCCGGCGACGTTCTTCGTGATCGGGGCGTGCGCGGCAGCTTACCCGAAGCTGATCCAACGAATAATCGCAGAAGGGCATGAAGTCGGAAACCACACGATGACCCATCCCGATCTCTCCAGGTGCGAACCAGCTGAGGTGGAACATGAGATTCAGTCGGCAAGCGACGTCATCAGGGCAGTTTGTCCCGAGGCGCCACTGCGGCACATACGTGCTCCGTATGGCATCTGGACTGACCAAGTACGCGCGATATCAACCAAAGCCGGACTGATCCCCTTGCACTGGTCAGTAGACCCGAGAGACTGGTCTCGTCCCGGTGTTCCGGCGATCGTTGACGCAGTGCTGACGTCGGTCCGGCCTGGTGCTGTTGTGCTCTTGCACGACGGATGTCCTCCCGGCGAGCGCGAGCAAGCCGTCGATTGCGGTCGCGATCAGACCGTCGAGGCGCTTTCCCGGCTGATTCCGGCATTGGGCGAGCAAGGGTTCGCCATCTGCTCACTTCCTCAATCCCATTGAAAAAAAGAGACGTCCCCCCATGAGTTTGCTTGCCACAACAAGCCTTGTCGCCGTGTCGTCCTACGCCCTGCTGTCCGCGATCTACAGGAGCATGCAGACGCTCAACGCGCTCCGAACACAGGTTCCGTCCCCGACTGACTACGCGTCAGAGACCGGCCCGCTGCCGAGCGTCGATTTGATCGTGCCCTGCTTTAACGAGGACCCGCACACGCTGTCGGCGTGCCTGGAGTCGATCGCAAGCCAAGACTACGAAGGGCAGGTGCGGGTATATGTGGTCGATGATGGCTCGGACAATCGTAGATACCTGTGGCCCGTGCAGGACGCCTATGCAGATGATCCACGGTTCAACTTCATGTGGCTGGGAAAGAATGTTGGCAAGCGCAAAGCGCAAATTGCAGCGCTGCACCGCTCGTCCGGCGATCTGGTTCTCAACGTCGATTCCGATACGACAATCGCTATCGACGTCGTGACCAAGCTTGTACGGAAGATGCAAGATCCAGCGGTTGGCGCTGTTATGGGGCAGCTCACAGCCAGCAATCGAAGCGGCTCTTGGTTGACCAGGCTGATCGATATGGAGTACTGGCTAGCCTGTAATGAAGAGCGTTTGGCGGAAGCTCGCTTCGGAGCGGTCTTGTGTTGCTGTGGCCCGTGCGCCATGTATCGCCGAACGGCGCTCGATTTGGTTCTCCACGAGTACGAGACGCAGTATTTTCGAGGAAAGCCAAGCGACTTCGGCGAGGACCGCCATCTCACGATCCTGATGCTCGCGGCCGGATTTCGAACTGAGTACGTTCCTGACGCGATCGCAGCAACCGTCGTTCCGGATAGGCTGATGCCATATCTGCGTCAACAATTGCGGTGGGCACGCAGTACCTTCCGGGACACGGGGCTTGCGCTACCCCTGCTGCCAAGGCTCGACTTCTACATCACGCTGGACATTGTCGGGCAGAACCTCCTTCCGCTGCTGCTCGGCGTTTCAATACTGACCGCGCTTGCGCAAATCGCAGTTACGAGCGAGTTGCCGTGGCCGACAATACTGATCATCGCGTCCATGACCATGGTTCGCTGCAGCCTGGCAGCATTTCGTGCCCGACAGCTTCGCTTTCTCGCTTTCGCTCTGCACAAGCCGATCAGCATGTTCTTGTTACTTCCTGTGAAGGCATATGCGCTGTGTACATTGAGCAATAGCGATTGGTTGTCGCGCAAGGCCGCCAATATGCCGGACTCAGGTGAAGGCCAGGCCAGCACGCTGAGGCAGAGCGCCAGGTTAGATGCCGCAGGCCATTCGGGTATTGCACCGTCGATGGGCGAAACGGCTACACGTGCACATGCTTTTGACGTTGACGGTACCTGACAGGCCTGGAGGCGAGGCGGAACTGTGCGCGTCAAGGAGGTGAGAAGCTCGTGAGCCTAGATAAGAACTATCAGTTGCTAGAGCGAGAATTGGTCGCAGATGACCCGTGGCGTCTGGACGCGAATCCGTTCGAGCGGGAGCGATACACGCAAATGCTTCGGATGTCGCTCTCCCGCCAAAGCATCACAAGCGCGTTGGAAGTCGGGTGCGCTGCCGGCGCATTCACCGAGATGCTCGCGCCTCACTGCAAACGGCTCACGGTCGTCGACGTCGTGCCGCAGGCCATTAGCCGCGCACGTCGCCGGACGGAGAGATGGTCACATATCGGCTGGAAAGTCGCCGACCTCCAACATTTCTCGCCACCAGAGCGGTTCGACCTTATTGTGGTAGCAGAAGTCCTCTATTACCTCAGCGACACGCTGGAGATGCGCGCAGCCGTCGACAACTTGGTCGGAATGCTCGCGCCAGACGGGCTTGTGATTTTCGGATCGGCGCGCGACCACATCTGCCGACGTTGGGGTCACGTGGCCGGTGCAGAGACGGTCATCGCCATGCTGAATGAAGCGCTGGTCGAGGTCGAGCGTGTCCAATGCAAAGGTGAGTCGGATAACGAAGATTGCTTGATCGCCAGCTTTCGGAGACCGGCTGCATAAGCAATCCGGTTTGCAGGCTGACATATCCATCTCAGAGTTCTCGTATCGCAGACGGATGCCTTGCAATTGTTGAAGGCGAGATCAGCGGGCTGGCCGCGCCGAGAAATTGGTAGCAGAAGGAATAGAAAAAATGCTCGGCGGCGTCGAAGCAGCGCCAATCGCAAGGCGGACAATCCCGATGGAGCCGGCGCCGGTCACGCCGGCTGACAGGGGGGCCGAGCGCGTGTCGAACGTGGCGATCGATTTCACGGCCGTGAAAAAGTCGTATGGCGAGAAGGTGGTCGTCGACCAGCTGTCGTTCACGGTTTCGTCGGGAGAGTGCTTCGGCCTGTTGGGGCCGAACGGCGCCGGAAAGAGCACGATTGCGCGTATGATTCTCGGGATGTCCACGCCCGAGGCTGGCAAGATAACTGTGCTCGGCGAGAAAGTGCCGGCCCGCGCTCGATTGGCGCGCAAACGCATCGGCGTCGTTCCACAAGCTGACAATCTTGATCTCGAGTTCACCGTACGCGAAAACCTGCTGGTGTTCGGGCGCTATTTCGGGATGACAGCAAAGGATGTCGAGAAGGTCACGCCGTCCCTTCTCGAGTTTGCCCGCCTTGAGAGCAAGGCGAACGCGCGGGTGACCGAACTATCCGGTGGCATGAAGCGGCGTCTTACGCTGGCGCGGGCGCTCATCAACGATCCGGAGATCCTTATCTTGGATGAGCCGACCACCGGGCTCGATCCGCATGCGCGGCATTTGATTTGGGAGCGGCTGCGGGCGCTGCTGTCGCGCGGCAAGACCATCCTTTTGACGACGCACTTCATGGAGGAGGCGGAGCGATTGTGCGACCGCCTGTGCGTCCTCGAGGCAGGACGCAAGATCGCCGAAGGGCCGCCACACACATTGATCGACGAACAGATCGGTTGCCCGGTCATTGAGGTTTACGGTGGTGACCCGAACGAGCTCTCCGCTCTCGTCAAGCCGCTCGCTCAACGTACCGAAATCAGCGGCGAGACGCTCTTTTGCTATGCGCCGGATCCAGAGCAGGTGCTCGCGCGGCTGCGTGGGCGGACCGGTCTTCGTCTGCTTCAGCGGCCACCGAACCTAGAGGATGTCTTCTTACGGTTGACCGGACGGGAGATGAGGGACTGAATGATGTGGGAGCAGTATGCGGCGGCTCTGCCCGCCAATGCGTGGAACTGGAGCGCCGTATGGCGCCGGAATTACATGGCTTGGCGCAAAGCGGCGCTGGCATCGCTTCTTGGCAACCTCGCTGAGCCCATGAGCGCCTTGTTCGGTCTCGGCTTCGGCCTGGGACTGATGATCGGCCAAGTCGATGGCATTTCATACGTGGCCTTTCTGGCAGCTGGGATGGTCGCGACAAGCGCGATGATTTCCGCGACCTTTGAAACCGTCTATGGCGCCTTCGCTCGGATGAACGCCCAGCGCACCTGGGATGCGATCCTTTGCACGGAGCTCACGCTTGGCGACGTCGTTCTCGGTGAATTGGCGTGGGCTGCGACAAAGGCCGTTCTGGCAGGAACAGGAATTACGATTGTCGCCGCCGCGCTGGGCTATGCGGCATGGCCGTCTATCCCTTACGCGCTGCCAGCCATTGCGCTCACTGGTGTTGCCTTCGCCAGCCTCGCCATGGTCGTGATAGCGCTCGCGCCCAGTTACGACTACTTCGTGTTCTATCAGACCCTCTTTCTCACACCCATGATGTACCTCTGCGGGGCGATCTTTCCCGTAGCCCAACTGCCTGTCGCGCTGCAGCGCGTAGCAGAGGCGTTGCCGCTAGCGCATTCGATTGACCTCATTCGGCCGGCAATGCTGGACCGGGACGCCGGCAGCATCGGCCTGCATGTGGGCGTACTTTGCATATACACTGTCGTCGCGTTCGTCGTATCGGCTTTGCTGCTTCGTCGCCGGCTGATGCGTTGAACAAACGCCAAACATAGTGTGAATCGGTTCTTTGGAAAAGTCACGGAGGCCGGCGGCAAGGATGCTCTTATATCCGCTTTATGGAACGATAGTATCACGTGTGGCCTGACCTTGCCTCATTGGTAGGGGTCGAACTGTCTCGACCTTGTCAATCAGGAGCTGTCGCAATGTTGAAATCCGAACGATCGCCTGAGCCATTCGTCATCCTCGCGATGCCGAGGACCGGCACCCATTATCTGGAAGAATTGCTCAATGAACATCCAAACGTGGTGAGCAATGGGGAATTGCTCAATGAGTTTGATCCAAATTGGCCCGACAAGGCGCGGCTCCTAGGTAGCGATCGTGAGCTTCTGGAGTGTGCCTACTTGCGCTATCCAGCACGGAGCGACAAAAACGATGTGACGCATGTTGGCTGCAAGATCAACGAGCCGCAGTTTCATCACCGTCCGGGGATGATGGCTGAGCTGGCCGATTGGCCGCGCCTTAAGGTCGTCGTGTGTCGTCGAAATCCGCTGGAATCTCTCCGCTCACTCGTGCAGGCGAGGCAAACCGGTGAATGGTTGAAATACGACTCTGACAGCGACGGCAAGCCACCGCCGCTCGTCAGCCTAAGCCTCAGCACCTGCGAAACCTACTTCAAGGCCACCGCTGAGTTCCACGACAGGATCAGGCAGTCGTTCGCCTCGTCCAATATCCTTGAGCTCGAGTATGAGAGGCTTCTTCGCGAGCCGCGCCTGTGCTTGGAGCGGGTTTGGGAATTCCTCGGCCTTCCTGTGCGGCCTGTTTCCGGTCGCCTCAAGCTTCAGCGCCAGGAAGTGCGAGCGCTAGACCAAACCGTAGAGAACTTTGATCAGTTGCGTCGCGAATTCAAAGAAGGACCTTACGCCAAGTACTTTGAGGCTGTTGACGCCTGAGAATTGCTCTATGCCGGGGCGCCTGCGTTCAAATGCCCCCTGGTGGAGGCAAGAGCAGCGCTATGAACGGTTGGGGTTACCCGCGAGCAGGCATCTCGAATTGGCATGCGTCATTGGATGGCCGCATGGTTGCTGATGACTGCTCGAGGATGAGCCGCGTGCGGCGGCGTTCAACATCGGCAGGACCTTCACTCGCGCTTGCAGCCCAGATCTACTGAGCGAAGTTGTGCGCAGCTGTGCGCGAAGGAAGAAGGTCCTGTGGCGCGGTCCCCGCGGTGCCGCTGTCGGAAAGCCAACGGACTTGGTGTCTCGAACTCACCAAGCAGGTCGCAAAACCACAGGACTTAGCTTCGCAAAACGCGTGAATCACTCTGTCGGTAGAGATGGCCCAATTCCTGCACCAAGAAGGTTGAGCGTAATCTGATAGGAGGCGTGTTTGAGGGCCGATCTGCCGAACAAAGATGCGGTCGCCAGACCAATGTCGGTTGACAACGAGCGCAGTTCCAAACCCGATAAGGCCCGCGCCCGGCGGAGAGAACGAAAGACGCTGCTGCTGACCGGAGCATCGCGTGGCATAGGTTACGCCACCGGAAAGCTGTTTTCGGACGCCGGCTGGCGTATCATTTCTTGTGCGCGCCAGCCGATCGATGCCCGGCGATGCCCTTGGGAGGGCGCATCCAATGGTCATGTCCAGCTCGACCTCAGCGACCATCGCTTGCTGCCGCGCGCCATCGCGGACGTCAAAGAGCGTCTCGCGGGCGCGCCGTTGCACGCCCTGATCAACAATGCAGCGATGTCACCGAAGACGTCGAGCGGCGCACGACTAACATCGTTGGCGACCTCGATCGAGACCTGGATGGATGTATTCCATCTCAATTTGGTGGCTCCAATTCTGCTAGCGCAAGGGCTCTTTGCCGAATTGAAAGCCGCGTCCGGATCAATCGTCAACGTGACTTCAATTGCAGGCTCCCGGGTGCACCCCTTCGCCGGCAGCGCATACGCGACTTCGAAAGCCGCTCTTGCGTGTCTCACACGCGAGATGGCTCACGACTATGCGCCGCATGGAATTCGTGTGAATGCGATCGCCCCGGGCGAGATCAAGACGGACATTTTGTCACCAGATACGGAAGCACGGGTCGTACCGAACATTCCGCTGCGCCGGGTGGGGACCCCTGAAGAGGTCGCTAAACTCATCTTCTTCCTGTGTTCGGATGACGCCAGTTATATTACCGGCGTGGAAGTGCCGATCAATGGTGGCCAACACCTCTGATCGGCCGAAGATGGAGCGATACGTGCACGACACAAGCGTTGTCTCCCTGGCCGGCACCTGCGACCGTCAATCGAAACGGCAAAGAAGAGGCAGATCAAGGAATTCAGGCCAGAAATCTGGTCACGAGATCCGCTGTGCCGGACCAAGGTGCAAGACATTTGCGCTTGCTCTTGCGGTCGCGTTGCCGAACAGCGCCGTTTGCGATCAGGAGCCCGTCAAGGCAAAGCCTGCGGGTTCAGATGCAAATCGGCTCCGGTCATTCATCGCAACACCTTGGACGATCGAAAGACTTCGTTGCAATGTATCATGGTGCCAATGAGCACGATCAAAACCGTCTGTGTCTATTGCGGCTCCGGTCGCGGAACCAATCCCCACTTCACCGAAGGTGCCAAGGCATTCGGCAAGGCGCTCGCCGAGAACGGCATCCGCCTGGTCTATGGCGGCGGCTCGCTTGGCCTGATGGGCTCGGTTGCGACCTCCGTGTTGGATCACGGCGGCATCGTCACCGGCATCATTCCCGAATTCCTGCGGAAGCGCGAGAAAGCACTGGCTCGGGTGCAGGAGATGATCGTCACCCCCGACATGCACGAGCGCAAGCGGCTGATGTTCGAGCGCTCCGACGCTTTCGTGGCGCTGCCGGGCGGCGTGGGCACCCTGGAGGAGTTGGTCGAGCAACTGACCTGGAAGCAGCTTGGCCGTCACGCCAAGCCCGTGCTGCTCGCCAATATCGACAATTTCTGGGATCCACTGTTCTTGTTGCTGTCGCACATGCGCCAGACCGAGTTCATCCGCGTCGGCTTTTCGGTCGATATCCTCAAGGCCGATCGCGTCGAGGATATTCTGCCGAAGCTGAAATCGGCGGCGGCCCAGATCGCCGAGGCGGAAAAGCAGCTCGCCCCGGAGATCGCGCGGAAGCTCTAGAAGATTATTCAGCCGGAAACGTCACCGCCGCGATCCGGTTGCATCAGGATCGACGACGAAGGCTGCGTAGTAATGCACGCGGCCATGCGGGCGGATGCCCGGCGCGCCATTGGATGCGCCGCCGCTCGCAAGCGCTGTGGCATGAAACGCGTCGACCTCGCCTGTTGTTTTCGCCCGCAGGCAGATGTGCACGCCCTCGGTGCTGGTACTCGGAGCCAAATGCGCGCGTATCGCAAGCGGAGTGGCCTTCGGCTGCGCCGTACTTCAGCCGGTTTGTGAGGACGCGCCGTCATTCGTCTTCCTGCCTAGCAGCTTTCCGGTCTTGCGATCTACAAAGTGCAGCCGGGAACAGGCGGGGCAAAAGACGCCTTGAAACTGGTGTTCGGCCGCTTCGTCGTCCATTAGCCGATGCTGAACCATAACTCGTGTGATCGGACAGAGGAAAGTGATGGTGCGCATATCTGCCTCTTGCTGCTGCGCTCGGATGAACAGAAAAACGGCCCGGCGGTGCGCGACCTCGCAACCCGCGCAGATCCAGGCTTGCCATTCGGGATCAATCCAAATTACGACACCTGAACCGGGGCCGCCTTGTTCTCGCGCAAAACGCCATCACTCATGTTTTAGATCGATGATCAATTTGTCGATTGGCGCGGCAAATGTCTCGCACGATCTTCTTCAGTCGGAGTGAACCGAATTCCAAGGTGCTGCGGCATCTTGATGGAGTACGGCATAAACAGGGATAGCGGTCGGTCAGGAGCGGTCTTCTGACGAAGCGTGCTTCAGGAGCTGTAAGCGCTGCCGAACGGTCCGAAAACAAGTCGGTTTGGACATCGCGTGCGCTCGTTGCAAGCTTCAGCGACGTGCTGCATCAACATGGTCACCGCCCGCGAGCCAATTGAGTCCGGATGCCGAATATGCGGGAACTTGCGCCTTTGACGTTAGAGAGCGCAAGCAGGAGCTGCTGCATGATCGTTCAGGGGAGTTGCGCTCTCGGCAGTTTCCGTATGCAGCCCGGGTCGACCAACCGCATCGACGCAGCTGGTGCCTTGATCGCACCCATGGGGGATGGGCTCGGCTCGATCGCGTCTAGCTGCGAATCGTACTGGGAACGGCATTGCCACCTGCACGAGGCAATCCTTGGAACCAACGGTGTGCTTGTGGAACGCACATGGGCTTTGTGGCGCTGAGGGGCGTGTTGTTGAGCTCGAAAGTGGCATTCGCTGATATCTCGATCCATCGAGTGTGCCTGCTCGTGTAGGCCAGCGGGAGCGCGGCCAGATGGCCGCGAGCCCGCGGATGGCTTGGCGCTTACGAGAACGTGGCGAAGAGCAATAGCGCGCCCCAAAGCATCAAGGTGAGGGCAAGGGCCGCGAGCGGCCACCGGCTCCGGGTCCTCAGGGGCTTCGAGGCACCAGACGAAAAATAGCCATCGCCCTCATTCAGCTGTAGTCTTGGTGTGCGCCAGTGCATGATTCATCTCCTATTCTGTGTGTTTCAATTGTCGGTCGAAGGTCCGAACTCGTGGCCAAAGCGAACGCGGCCCGCTACGACTCACCACGATGCTGGTGTTGATAAGCTCCGATCATCAGCCGTCATATGTCCGCCGATAAGGGTTCATGCGGCGCAGCGTGGTTCTCGGATTCGATTTGTCGCCCGAGAGTGCCGCTCGTCTCGGCGCTGTAGGTGTCTTCGTCGGCTCGTTCCCGCTTCTGCCCTGGTCATCGCGCTCTGCCAAACAATCAGGCTTTTGAAGCAGCAGGCAGGAACTGAATTCGGCTCACTTCAGAGACTGGATCATCACGGAGCGGGGGGGCGCCTTGGCTGAACTCAGCTGTGGACCGAGATGATGTTCTCGCCAGGCAGCCTGCGGCCCGCTGCTAGATCAATGGAGGATCACTTTGACTGCTTCGAGAACGTCTCACAGCTCAGCATGGCATTGGAGACACTCTACCTGGTCGGATCCAGCTCCATTCGTCGGAATTGCTTCAGTGGACAAGCTCGCCTTGCATCGCTCGCGCGCCATTTAAAAAGTGGATGTAGCGGCCGGTTCGGCGATCCATGGTCAGTCGAGTTCCTATCGGTGATTCGTTTACATTGCCGACGGCTGATGAGCCCGCGAGGGGTCATAGTCAGCGAAGCTGACCGCCAGCTGACGGACGTGAGGGGTTGTGCGAGCGAGACCGCTTTAGGCGGGCCCGTGCTAAGAGTCCCGGGAATGTACTCTTCTTTCGCGCGCGTAGCTGCCGTCTCGGCGCAGAATTGAGGACGCGCGTCCTCTTGCGCGCAAAAATCGTTTCATCGCTTCTGCGGGTGATGATGCAGGAGAATGCCCTCGCTTCACATGGCCGCGTCAGTGATTGCCGTTCCACTCGTGACGTCCGCGCGCCTGTTGATCCGAGCTCTGCAGTCCGTTGTCGGCAGCGTGGCCATGGGGATTGGCGCGGCCTATCCTGGAGACTGTGTTCAGTTCGATTCAACCGTTACCCACAGACTGACGATCCTCTCGTCGGAGGTTTGCGTCCGCACCCATGGTCATTGTCTTGAGGCAGATTTGGGGCTGACGCTGGATAGGTCCCCTCCGGTCGGAAGCGAGCAAGGCCGAATTTGAGCACGAGCGCATCGTGACCGCCGAGCACGCTGAACTCGCATGAAGATGGGGAGCAAAAGCGCGCGATGCACGCCGCGACCTTGAGGCTCGTAAAAGTTTTCCGTCAGTTTAACACTGTTGAATCTCCGGGAGGAAGAAACCTGCTAGGAGGGGACTTTCCGCTGGGGGCTTCCCAATGTTGAATACGGCTACCACCGCGCTCTTGCGCGCGGTCCTGGAAGAGGTCTGCGAGGGCGTGTCCCGTCACGAGACCGGCGCCCGCACCATGTGGCGTCCAAAATTCTAGAAGCCGCCACCAAGGGGGAAACGTCGCCCGACAGTCTGCGGCAGGTCGGTCACGAAGCTCTGTCGCATGCGCCGACGATGTGGCGATAATCGCGAGGCGGTGACCTCGAGGTCACATAGTGCCTGGCAGTGCTGGTGAGCTATCCGGACGGATTGGCCGCGATGGCGGGCCTCACGCGTACCATGATGGTCCTGGCGACCAGCGGCCAGGATTGGGCCGAACGCACCAGACGACTAGTATGGAAGCTCGTCGTAGTGATTCAACGCCGGCGGCCGAAAATCTCAACCTGATTGCTCCAAAGTTTTGCCCATCGCAGCTTGCGGCGTTGACGCACCACGGTCGGCGCGTACGCCGTGAGCGCCGGCGCGTCGCCCGCGAACAGGGCGAACGCTTTCTGACGGTGCTGAATTTGCCCAGATAGTCAGAACGCCGTCGGCCTGGAAAAGTCATTTGCGCCCGCAGTCCCAACGCGAGGGAAGCCCGCGGTCGTCCGCTCACCTTCAAACCCCAGCTTGAAATCGAGGCGATCCAACTGAGCGCAAATGCGCCGCCTCCTGAATGGGCTGATCCTGACACCACTGCCGGCCGGTGCGGATCACTGATAGCCAATGTCACGCGGTTTGCATTGGCGCGTCTCCTGCCGAAACGACCATGCTCTATCCATCAGGTCAGCAAGGGAACGCCCGCTCCGCACCATCCCCTCTAGTCACGAGACCCTATATTTCACGCAAACGGCCGAAAAGTTATGGATTTTCGTAGAAAATTTCGACTTTTCATGCCAATTGCCTCACCGGCAAGCTCGGCTGCCACGACCCGCAAATATCGTTTTTTAGAGCCTATCACGACTTTTCACGGCTCGAGGCTACCCGAACGCGCCACACCGGTGGGATACGCGGCGCTGATCGACGCCGTCGGCTTGAAAGTTCCGATGCCGCGCACGCTATCCGCCGTCGGCCCGCTCCATAAGACATACCAGCAAGACGGTTGGCACATTACACGCCACGCCACGCGCCGCCGGCCAGCCTTGAAGGACATCTGACCTTCGCTCTCAAATACGAAGGGCTGGACCTGCTGGTCCTCAAAGCCCTGTTTCAGGCAACCGGACCAGAGCCGATCGAGGCCATGGTCAGGGGCACCCCGACCGGCACCTATGCCCGACGGAGCTGGTTTCTGTACGAGTGGCTGCTCGGCAAGACCCTCGATCTGCCGGCTGCAGAGAAGGGCACTTACGTGCAGGTTGTCGATCCCGATCTGCAATGGACAGCAGCCGCGGTTACCTCCACGCGTCACCGCGTCAAAAGCAATTTGCCTGGGACGCCGTCCTTCTGCCCGATGATCTTCCGGACAGAGACCTTACGTGAATTCACCAAACGCAACCTGCCGGCGCGCGCACGTGAGGTTATTCCCGACTTGCCCGCCGACGTGCTGGCGCGCACGGCCGCCTTCCTGCTGCTAAAGGACTCGCGCTCAAGCTTTGAGATCGAAGGCGAGCATCCGCCGCAGGAGCGTATTCAACGCTGGGGTAGAGCCATTGGCGAAGCCGGGCGCAAGCCGATCGACCTCGACGAACTGCTGCGCCTGCAACGCATCGTCATCGGCGACGATCGCTTTGTGCTGCTGGGCCTGCGCAACGAGGGGAGCTTTGTGGGCGACCGGGACCGCGACTCCGGCGCGCCATTGCCGGACCATATCAGCGCAAGGCACAAGGACCTGCCGTCCTTGATCGAGGGGCTCGTCGCGTTCGACCGCAAGGCAGCGCCGGATCTGGACGCGGTCCTTGCCGCCGCAGTCCTCGCCTTCGGGTTTATCTATATCTACCCATTCGCGGACGGCAACGGCCGGCTGCACCGATATCTGATCCATCATATTCTGGCGGAATGCGGCTTAAATCCGCCGGGCATGGTGTTTCCAGTCTCCGCCGCTATCCTGGATCGCATTAACGATTACCGGCGCACTCTTGAAAGCTATTCGGCCCGCCTGCTGCCATTCATCAAATGGGAGCCGACAGACAAAGGGAATGTTCGGGTCCTCAATGAGACGGCCGATTTCTATCGTTTTTTCGACGCCACGCCTCACGCCGAATTCCTCTATGAATGCGTGGCAAGGACGATCGACGTCGATTTGCCGGCGGAAGCCAGATATCTGCAAGCTTACGACACCTTCAGTCGTAGCGTGACGGAGATCGTCGGCATGCCGGACGGCACCGTCGACTGTTGTTTCGCTTCCTGCGCCAGAACACGGGTGTTCTGTTGAAACGTGGCCGCGAAAAAGAATCTGCCAAACTGACCGACGATGAGATCGCCAAAGTCGAGGCGAGTTACAGGAATGCGTTTCCTAAGTAACTGCATCCCAGTGCAGGCGCACACACGGATGATTCAGCGCCGCGACCGGCTCCCCAACATCACTCCTATCGCATGCGAGTCACACTTGGCAGCGGTACTACGACGCGCGCACGAACGTCGCGCCGCGATCACGTCCGGAAGACCCTTCAGGATCTCAATTCTGGCTGGTTCAATTGAAAGCAGCACTTCTGCAGGCATCAGGCCGGAAGTGAATTCGCTAAAACGGTCTATAAATCGCACGAAATGCGACGCGTCGCAAGATTGCTAATTTGATCTTTCGTGCTAGAAGCCCCGCTCAACAACGAGTGGAGATTTGCAATGGCAAAGAAAGTGAAGAAAGTAGTCCGCCGCGAGTACACGAAGGCGGACGTCAAAGAACTTCGCGCGCACTCCAAGGCGAGGGTGCCCGTAGCGAAGATCGCGAAGTCAATGAAAAGGACGGAAGGTTCTCTCCGTCAAAAGGCAATCAAGCTCGGCATCTCTCTAGGGCATCGCCGGTAAGATAGAGGGGAATAGCTTGTGCTTCACTCCCGACAGATTCGCCCCCTGAGTTTTCTTTGCAGTGACCTGTCTGCGCGAGCGTTACGAAGTCTGAAATAGAATGAGGCTCGCTCTGTCATCGCGAATGAAGTCATGCGATCATCACTCGTCTGCGAAAACCGAGACCGATTGGCTAATTGCCGCGCTGACTACTGCATCGGGTGATTTCAAACGTTGAACTGCATACCGAATAGGGCATGCGCCGTCCACCTGTGACGGGTGAGCCAATGCTGGAAACACAGATCGAACTGATCGTTGTGTTTTCGCTTCCCATAGGTGCCTCAGCACATCAGTGAACGAAGCAATTCGTGTAGTTTTGCCCTGCTCGAACAAGAGCAACAGAGGCCGGCGTGCTTCACGCATTGTATCGGACCGCGTTACAAAGGATTTCATCGTGACCAAGATGACCAAGAACCAGCTCATCGACGCAATTGCTCAAGGAACGCAGGTTTCCAAAGGTGATGTAAAGGCCGTCATCGAGCAGTTGGCGATCGTCGGCTACAAGGAGTTGAACGAGGCTGGCGAGTTCGTCATCCCCGGCTTCGCCAAGCTGTCGGTCGTCAACAAGCCTGCGACTGAAGCCCGCAGCGGAGTTAATCCTTTCACCAAGGAGCCGATGGAATTCGCAGCCAAGCCAGCCAGCAAGTCGGTCAAAGCGTCACCGCTCAAGGTTGCTAAAGACGCAGTCGCGACATGATGAGCTCCTCTGCCGTGGATCGCGCCAACTGGCGCTGGTGCGAGGATGGATAGCGCACCGAGGTTGCCGCTGCCGACCTAGGGATGCCCTATGAACCTCATCGGCCAACAGCTGGCTATCCGCTCCTGACACGTCTGGCAGCGCGCCGCCAGTTTGGAGGCCCGGTCCGGGGCGACGGTCACGATCAGACCTTCCGGACCGTTGGCGAGGACGAAGGGAACGTGGCCGGCGATCTCGCTCGTTTTGCCGCCAGTCAAGGAACTGGGAGAGATGGCTGTCGGCGCCAACGTCAAAGTCGTCGCGATCGGTAATGCCAAGGTAAAAGGGAGCCCTGATCGACGCCTCGCGTGAATTGGTGCGATCCGAATGTTGCTTTCACCGAGCCGGGTAAGACGCCCATTTATTCCGCAATATGACGACCGTGGCGATTGCGCATCCGGCCATAGAACGGCGCCGACAATGAAACCACGCCGCAAACGGTAACAGCCTTGGTGTGGCGGATAACGCCTCCTAGCTATCGTGATGCTGTGCTACCTGATGACATGTCGACGATGATGGTTGTCATGATGGTGCCGTCGGCGGTTGGGTCAGCAGCTGCATCATCAATTGGGGTAATCGGAGGCAACCGGCAGCCGCCTGAATCCGGCGAACTCATGCCGACGTTGATGATCGGCGCCCATCGGCCCGCGGTTCCTGACGTCCGGGCCAACGGCCTGTCATCGGCGGCAATGCCGTGGGAGGACTCGGAACTGCGCGGAACGAGATGGCGGCCCCGTTAAAACCCAGTGTCACCCTGGACGTGGTCTACACCCACTCGCCGTGTTGTATGCGGTTTGGCTCCTCGGACTATGACCGGTATCCTTGAAGGGGTGTTGCAGCTTGCGATCCCAAGGCGTAGCTTGGGATCCAGCTTATTCTATTTATATTTTGGTTCATCGACATTCAGGTGGTCATACTTGCTCTGATGCGCATGGTTGTTGACGATATCTGCGAGTATGTGTCCCTGTGCGACAGCGACGGCCAGACCAATGTCGCTTCAAAAATCCTGAGAGCAGCCACTCAGGGAGAGACGTCGTCCGACTGTGTACCGCAGGTTCGCCGCGACGCGCTCTCGAAGCCGTCGATGATGTGGCGATAGTCACAAGAGGGCGGGGTGAACTTCCAGGTCACAGTTCTTAAGATCCTGGTGAGCTATCCGGACGGGTTTGCCCTGATGGCGGATTTGAAGCGCGACATGGCGATCCTGGCGACCAGCGGTAGCGATTGGGCCGAACGCACCCGACGACTGGGTTCGCTCGTGCCCGACCTTGACATCTTCTCGCAAGCCCTGATTGAACGTATGAACGGCGGGTGGCGCATAACGCAAAAGGGACGCGCCGTCTTGGAATTCATGGAAGCGCGCCCCAGCCGTCCGGAGCCCGCAAAAGATCCGCCCGAATACTCCAGCCCCGCGGCCCCGCTGCCGGTGCTCGCGCGCTCAGGTCGACGCGGGCGGCGGCAGCGCCGCCGCTCCGACCACGTGCGAAGAAGCGCAAACGCGTCCTGACCCGCTCGCACGCACGGCACATTCGGCCGGACCGCAGCTTCAGAGGATCAAGGCAGGGCAGCGCCGATGCCCACTCTACTCGCTTGGTCCCCCTCGCTTTGAGGGCGTGCTGTAGAGACTTCGTCGGGCAACGCTATCGTTGAAGCGCGGCCCCGAAAATGCGCCCAGAAAAACGCAGCTGGTCTTCTCCGATGACACAACCGGGACAATCCACAAATGCTGGGAGACAAATGGCTCTCGTGTTTGCGCCAGATCAATTCAACCTGCCCGAGAAACGATACAGTTCTGCACATGCCAAAACCGCTCGCCGACCGAGCTGTTGCGGCTGCGTGGCTTGGGAGGTCCGGACACCTCCCTGCCACGCTCCTCGCGAAAGGGTGGGAGAAATGCAAGGTCGAGTCAGAAGCCAAAACAGCCGTCCTCAAATCTTTCTTGATGATGAGACGGGCGCGCGCACGATCGCAGCAGCGCAAGGGGCCTCAACTGACGGATGGATTGAGGCATGGCTTGCCCGTTTCCTGCAGGTCCTCAGAGAACTCGGAAAACGAGGCTCCCCCTAATGCAGACCGGTCCGAACTCCGGGAGAGACGGAAGCACCTTGTAGCAAAATCCGTGCTGTTTGGACCAAACCTTCGGCTCTAGGGCACATTGACCGGTGGCATGGATGCGGTTGGACGCGGCACGAAACTACTCTTATGCTGGCCGCGCGCCGCCAGCATAATCACAAAGGCCACAAAAAGAATCACTAGGCCACGCATCCAAAAAAGGCTCCAATATTTGTAGCCGATATATGAACTCGCAGACGGGGGTGCCATAGCGGCCCTCCTGTGCGCGTAGTTCGTCGCTATCGACACGACCGTACCGGCTACGAGGCTGACGTCATCGGCCTGAGGCTCTCGGTGAACACCATTGGAAAACTCGTCGCTCGCAAGCTTTCGAGCGCGGACTCTTCCTCCGACAGACGTCTGCAGACGTACTGCCGGTCTTGTTCGGTGAGCTTGGTTTTCAGCAGCCTTCGGTGGCGCTCGATGGCGTTCCGATGTGTCCGCATGCGAGCCAAATTGTCTTCTATCATGGCCGTCATCCTTCCAATGCTCGTTGATCATGCTTTTCGCGTCCTGATCGGCCTGAACTTGGGATCGATTCAAGAAGGTCGGCCGGCTCCAGCGAAAGCAACCGAGAGCGCTTGGTTTCGCGCTCGACAACTGGTTGACACTCAAGTCCGTGCTCAGCCGGTTCACATGCGTTCCGGTCTCATGCCGCCTGATCCACTCGCGTTCGACCGCGAATGTCCGGCCCGTTCGGAAACCGCTGCCGGTGCCGCTGGCATCGCATAGGAAGGGACCATTGATTGGGCTCGATGCCGCCAGCGATCTCTTGCGTGCCGCGGCTTCCGGATCAGCGAACGGGTGGCCTGCACCGAATTTCATCCAGCCTCGCCCGGACCCGAAAAGATCGACGCCGGCGGCGTGGTACGCGGAATCGGCAGCGGACGCTCCATTGGCCGTGGCGACCGTGCAAAATTTCCGCCCTTCACGTCGTAGCTGCCGGCGAGCTTCAGCAACCGCTGCCTAGTGAACGGATCGGCCCGCTCAGCGAGACCACGTGCCTGCTGCGCCAGTTCTCTGTAGAATTCCTGCCCCATGACGCACTCTCACTGGCCGCTCCGGATGCATGCGTGGCATCAAGCCATCGCTCCGGAAGATTGCTAGTCCAAGTTACTCATGCCAGCTCTCTCAAGCTCGAGATATTGCTTTGTCTTCGCCGCAAGGCCGCTAAATATCCCGCAGTCACGATGGAAAAATGCGTTCTTCGGCTGCAACCGCAGGAATAGGACGCTGCATCCGAAAGCTTTTTGTGTCAGCCCATTGAAGCAGCCCGGCGGAGCAAGAGCTGCTTTCGTCGACACAAGGGCATTTGTATTTGAACCGACGGCAGCCGATAAGGTCTCAATCAGTTCAGACGTTATCGTATTTCGTGGATTGAGACTTGGGCGAGCGGGAGCCCGAACTAGATCTGCCAAAGGTTCGAGGCGGTTGCGTTCTTGCAAAAAATCCATGCGTCCCGGAGTGAGCACCGATTGGCCTGAACGCTTAAGGCGCTCTTTGAAGCGCAGCTGTCACGGACCGGCAATTGGTGTGCCGGAAAAAGGGAGGAACTCCGCCGGACCATCAGCCCAGATGCGTGCGTGCGGCTGCGGCTTCGCTGGATCCTATCGGAAAATTCAAAGGTGTCCGGGACCTGCATTGGCGGTGACCAATGCCGGGACACCATCCGGCTGGACAGGACGATGAACAGCCGCCTTCGGAACAGCGCCAAAAGATCTAATGACGCTTTCATCCAGCCGGAATCCATTGATGCGCGGGGGGGGCCTCGCGATGTTGCCCGCACACATGCGTCCAAGCATGGCTCGGCAGAGGTCTTGCATTTCCCGATTTATGCCTCCCAGCGCGCCAAAGACATGCCCAGTCTCGGCCCTGATCGGGGTTTCAATGTTGTCGAAGTAGTTGCCCTCAATCAGGCCTTCAACGGATGGTCCGGCATCCAGGGCGTGAAAGAAACCATTGTGCTGCAGCAGCTCGGTGTTGTGGAAGTAGTTGTTCACCAGGTGAATGACCGACCGTAGACCGTCAATGTGCGGAGCCCGTCCAGAGACCTCATGGAAGTAGTTGTTGGCAAGCGTGATCGACTGAGGACTGCCAAGGAAAAGCAGGTTCCAGTAATGCGCTCCGTTGCAATAAGAGGAGTAGTTATCCCTACCATCAAAATCGTTCCACGAGACCGTGATATTCGTCGTCGCCCCAAGGCCGCCGGCAATCATCTGGCGCCCGATGTTATGAAAGCGGTTATGATCGATCCAGACCCGGTTCGCTCGCGAAATCGCAATCGCATCGCCCGCGAAGACAATGCCGGGATTAATGTCACTGACGGTCAGGTTGCGGACAATGACGTTGCTCACACCATTTAGTCGCAGTCCCTTGCCCCTAATTGCAGCGTTTGATCCGACTCCAATCACGGTCTTGTTTGATCCGACCTCCAAGGGATGCTTGCCCGCTTTATCGAAGCTGACGTCCAGTTTGAGCTTGCCGTCGCAGTGCGTATCGAGCCCATCCAAGAGGAGAAGCGATTCACCCTTGTAGGGCGTCTGACAGGTGTTGCTGTATTGGCAACCCGGACCCTTACCGCGCCCTTCCGTTCCTGTGAAATCTATGGTCCCAACGATCTGGACAACGCGCGGAGTATCGTCATTGCAGATTCCAGAGCTATACGAACGACACAATTGATAAGTCAGATCCTTGAGTGAGCTGACCTGAACCACTTCGCCTCCCAGGCCGCCCGTCGTTCCGGCACCAAAGCCCTGTGCGCTGTCCCATCGCGGATTGCTCGCTGCGATAGCACAGGAGATCCCAGCAATGCCGGCGAATCCAGCGAGCATTCCCAATGACTGTTTCAGCTGGCATACCGCTTGCCTCGTAGACATCGACTCTCCATCGGCGAATGAAAAAAACGCTGAAACCAGCCATCCTCTGATTCAACGGCCAGCCACGCTGATCTAATCTTTGTGGCATTGTTTGCATCCCGGCTCGACGGTGCCGATCCTGTGAGCCGTCCAAAATGCATGAGCCTAGCATGCCACAGGAGGAATCTGGAAGGTAGCGCACACTTTACGTGGTTTGGCGTGGATGGCCGACTGCCATCAAAATTCAAGTCTGCCAATGATCGAGCGGCTCGCCCGAGGCCCGCAGAGATGTCCGGTCAATTCGACCGCTGCCAAACTTCACGCCGAACTTCAACATCACTTCAATGAGCCGGTTGTGATCTGCACACGAGAGAGAGGGGCCGAGTCATCGCCCTCGTATCTTGTCGTACCAGTGCTGTTGGATTGAAGACATTCGCTGGGTGGCATTCAAGAACGACAGACAAAGAAGCCCGCGAATTCGCGCCAAACACACGGCCTTCTACACCCATCTACAGCGCGTTTGGGAGTGGCACGCGAGTTGCTGAGACGAGCAACGCGACTGCTAGATCGCAGCGCGTCGTTCGGTGTCGTTCTAGGGAGCAAAGACAGTGGCGATTGGAATCGTGAGATGGTTCAACCCGACTAAAGGCTACGGCTACATCGCGCCGGACGACGGCGGCCCTGACGTGTTCGTTCATATCTCTGCGGTGCAGAAGGCTGGCCTGGTCCTACTCCCGGAAAGAGGCAAGATCAGCTACGAACCAAAGATCGGCCGCTCGGGGAAAATATCAGCCGATAACCTGCGCCTTATCTAGCATTTCGGCCTGAGCAAACGGGGGCTGAGGTCAGGGGCCATATCACCGTGCGCCTTGTACACTTTTCCAATGTAAGTCCCTGGCGACGCTATCCGGCCAGAACATTCAGCATTGCTTTCGAACTGAAGGGCCCAGCCGGCCTCAACACAGATTGCCAATCGGGAAGCTTCGCCAGCAGATATCGCTCGACGGTTTTGCTCTTTGTCCGGCCGCGCCTGAGACGCAGGGAAAGCCGGCTCAGCACATCGGCTCGGCGATGGCCGTGTCGCGGGATTGCCCGCAGCAGGTGTACCAGCGTGGGCGCCGGGAATTACCAAGAATAGTGGCTGCCGGCATATCAACAGTACGGCGTCACGATATCGATGGCCGGGGCAAGCCCAGCCATCGATGTGCGCCTGATCAGTCTGACTTCGGCGCCGGAACGGCGGCAGGCAGCGCCACGGGTTGCGGTGCGCGGCCGACAGCGACGGTGAGGAGGCCCTGGCCCCACAATCGCTTCGCGGCCGCCCTGGCGTCGTCCAGCGTCACCGCATCGACAATGCCGTTGCGCTTGTCGATATAGTCGATCGGCAGCTGATCATGCTGATATTGCAGCAGCGCATGGGCCAGCTTGGACGAAGTATCGAGCGCCAGCATCTGCGAGCCCTTGAGGTAGGACTTGGCATCTTCGAGCTCCTTTTGCGTCGGTCCCTCCTCGGCGATACGGCGTACCTCCTTCTCGACGGCGTCGATGGTGTCGCCGGCGCGGTCGGCGCGCGTGCCGGTATTGCCGATGAAGACCGCCGAATGCTCCATCCAGTGCAGTGATTCGAACACCGAATAAGCGAGCCCGCGCTTCTCGCGGACCTCATGATAGAGCCGCGAGGACATTCCGCCGCCGAGGATGTGACTGACAACATAGGCCGCCATGAAGTGCGGATCGTCGCGCTTGAAACTGGGACCGCCGAAGGTGATCACAGTCTGAGGCACGTCGAGCGGCACGAAGGCGCGCTGCGGTGGCTTTGCGGCCTCGATCTCCGAGACCGGTGCCAGATTGGCGTTGGCTGGCAAGGCGCCGAAGGTGTCGTCGAGCAGCTTGCCGAGGGTTTCCGGATCGACGTCGCCGACCACCGCGATCTTCAGCGTATCCCTGGCGAGGATGCGGCCGACATAATCCTTCATGTCGGCGACGGTAATGGTCGGCACGCTGTTCAGTGTGCCATTGGTCTGCCGGCCATAGGGATGATCGCCGAAGGCGACCTCCAGGAATTTGCGGATTGCCAGCGAGGTCGGGTTGGTGGTCTCGCGGCGCACCCCAGAGATGACCTGGGAGCGGATGCGCTCGACATCGGCCGTGTCGAAATGCGGCGAGGTCAGTGCGGACCGGAGCAGCTCGAAGGCCTCGTCCTTGTTGTCGCGCAGCATGCGCAGGCTACCCTGGAACCTGTCGTGGGTGGCACGGAAGCGCAGCTCGATGGCGCGGCGAGCAAGACGTTCATGGAACGTCTTGGAGTCGAAATCGCCGGAGCCTTCGTCGAGGAGATCGCCGACGAGATTGGCGACGCCCGGCTTGTCCTTGGGATCCTGGGACGAGCCGCCGGCGAATGAATATTCCATCGCGATCAGCGGCACGGTCGCGTCCTGCACGAACCAGGCCTCAATGCCGCCGGGCGAGACCAGGCGCTGGATCTTTACGGCGGCCTTGGAGGGCGAAACCGGAGCCAGAGCGAGCACTGCGCCGGCGGCCAACGACAGGACGATGCGTCGGGCGTGAAGGATGGGATGGATCACGTACGTTTCTCCTCGCGCTTGGTGGAAGTCTTGGCGTCAGTCTTGGCGGCAGTGGTGTCCTTGATCAGGTAGCCCGTGGCCGAGCGCTTCTTATCGAGCCATTTTTGTGCAGCCGCACGGACCTGTTCGTCGGTCACGCCGCGAATTCGGTCTGGCCAGCTTCGGATGCCCTCGATCGACAGACCCGTGGTCAGTGCGCCGCCATACCAGCGCGCTAGCGCCGCCTGGTTGTCCTGGGCGTAGATCGCTCCTGCAATGAGCTGCGTCTTGACGCGCTCGAGGTCCTCGGCAGGGATCGGGTTCTGCACGATGCCGGCGATGACGCCGTCGATCACCCCCTCGATCTCGGCAAAGCCGACGCCGGTTTTCGGCGAGGCCGAGACCGCGAACTGGGTCGCATCGAGCGAGAGGCTCGAATAGCTGGCGTTGGCGGAGACGGCGAGCGGCTTGTCGACCACAAGCGCGCGGTAGAGATAGGAATTGCTGCCGCTGCCCAAGAGCTGCGCGAGCACGTCTAGCGCCGCGCTCTCCCCGGGAGCGACCGTGCTCGCCGAGGGCACCAGGTAGAAGCGGCACAGGACGGGCTGCTCGACGCGCGGGTCGGACAGCGTGACCGTGCGCGGGGCTGCCGGTTCCGGCTCTTGCGGGCGGACGCGCTGGGCGGGGATCGCGGGCTGGGCCGGAATGGGACCGAAATTGCGTTCGACCAGCGAGCGGACTTCGGGGAGTTCGACGTCGCCGGCGATCACGACGATCGCATTGTTCGGCGAATAAAAGCGGCGATAGAAGGCGAGCGCGTCCTCGCGGCCGAGCTTCTCAATCTCCTGATGCCAGCCGATCACGGGCCGGCCATAGGGATGATTGAGATAGAGCGCCGTCATGATCTGTTCGACCAGGCGCTCGTTGGGACTGTTGGCGACGCGCATGTTGTACTCTTCGAGCACGACGTCGCGTTCGGCCAGCACATTTTCGTCCTTGAGGACGAGGCCGTTCATACGGTCCGCCTCGAACTCCATCACCGTCGGCAGTTGCTCACGCGGGACGCGCTGAAAGTAGCTGGTGTAATCAAGTGAGGTGAAAGCGTTTTCGTTGCCGCCGACGCGAAACACCGTCTTGGAAAATTCGCCGATCGGGTGCTTTTCCGTGCCCTTGAACATCAGATGCTCGAGAAAGTGGGCAAGCCCGGATTTGCCGGGCGTCTCGTCGGCCGAGCCGACCTTGTACCAGATCATCTCCGTGACCACGGGCGTGCGATGATCCGGGATCACCACGACCTGAAGCCCGTTGCTGAGCGTGAAGCTGGCGGGCGGCGCCGACGTGAGCGTCGTCTGGGCAAAGGCGCTGCCGCTAGAAAGAGTGCAACTCGTGAGCAGTGCAGCAAGAAGGCAAGCCGCCGACGGGTACGAGGACATTGAGATTCGTGTAAACATCCGAGCCCAAAGATCCCAGGAGAAAGCACGATAGAGCGCGCGGCATTTGGCTCCAATGTTGCCATTGACATAGTTCGTCAGTTGCTGGATCGGCATGGCTGTTCAAAAGCTCCATTCTAGTTCGTCAGGAAATGGGGGATGAGTGATGAACGAACTTCATCTCTCGCTCGCTCTGGACTCTCCGATAATCCAATCGAGAGTCTGTGCGCTTCCGCAGGACTATGTCGGCCCAACGCGATGCGAATCCCCCAAAGCATTAGCCGTGCCAAAGGGGAAACCTCGCAAATACGAGTGCAGCTCGAATAAGCGATGTTGCGTCTCCGACATGTCGTATATCGGACAATGCCAATCTTCATTCGAAAATGGCTTGCCATTTGAGGAAGTCAGATGCACCCCGCTTGGCAAATTGAGTACGAGATTGCTGGTGCAGGTTCTGATGCACTCGATTGCTTCCGTTGCACACGGCACCCAGTCAGTGTCACGGTACTGGAGAGGATGCTCCTCACTGAATTGGTTTAGTAAACCACGCATCCTGGTAGATCCTGCAATAGGACCCCCGCGGTCATGATCCAGCCTTGCGTTCTTGGATGTGTCGCCCTCTGCACATCATGTCACGCGCTCAATTATGGTCTCGAGCAGGAGCGGGTTGGCAGCGCAACTCTTTGACAGACGTGAAGAAGCAATGACGCGCTGTTCGGCGTCAACTATTAACATTGGCCGTTGGCGGCGGCGCAGAAGCCGTGCGCGTCGCTTTTTATGCAACATCCATTTTGCAGCTATCAGCTTGGGTCGACCATCATTGCGGCATCTTGGCCGGAAATCCCTCCAATGCGTGCTTCGCCAAATGAAGGTTAGATAAAAACCCGAATAGAAGCGCCAACTAGTAATTGCGCTCGTCGCCGAGTTGATGGCGCGGAGCCAACCTCAATATCTCAATCTGCCGAGCAGCGTTCACTTCGAAGGAAGGACTTGAATCGCATGCCGCGTTAGGTTGTAGGCTCGGCGCGGCGATCAAACCGCGCATGTATCCAAGTCGATGGCGCATCGAAAAGTGCGCACCAATGCCAGTCCGAGGAGTGAACGGTGTCGAAAGCAAGATTGATGGCAAAATCGCAAGCTGGAAGGCCGACGCTCTCCGCTCCTGATGATGATCCCTATCTCTGGCTCGAAGAGATAGACGGCGGAGGCGCGCTAAATTTCGTCGAGCGGCAGAACGGCAGAACGTTGCGGGATTTCGGCGGAGCGGCCTTCGAGCGGGATCGCGATGCGCTGGCTTCGATCTATAATCGATCGGACAATATTCCCTATGTCGGCCGGCGTGGTGATCATCTCTACAATATCTGGAGGGACGCCAGCAACCTACGCGGCCTGTGGCGAGTGACCACACTGGACGAATTTCGCAAGCCGAATCCTTCCTGGGAAACCTTGCTCGACATCGACCAGCTCGCGGCAAAGGAGGGCGAGGACTGGCTTTTGAACTCAATGGCCTCGCTGCCAGGAGATCATCCACGAATCATTTTGGGCCTGTCGCGCGGCGGAAGCGATGCTGTCGTCTTGCGCGAATTCGACCTTAACACGAAAGAGTTTGTGGCCGACGGCTTCACGTTGCCGGAAGCCAAGAGTGGCGCCACCTGGGTCGATCCCGACACGCTGCTGTTGTCCAGCGCCCATGGCCGCGGCATGGCAACGACAGCGGGCTATTCGAGGACCGTGCGATTGTGGCGCCGTGGCGAGCCTGTGGAGCGCGCCGCCGTGATGTTCGAGACCACACCAGATCGCATGTGGGCCTGTTGCGAGGTCGATCGGACCGGACTATTGCCACGTGTCTGGTTCGTCGATCACCTGGATTTCTTCAACTCCGACGTCTGGCTCGGAACCGAAACCGGGGCGAGCGTGAAGCTCGACCTTCCCTCCGACATCTGGCTGCGAGTGTACCGGGACTGGCTTGTCGTCAAGCTGCGCTCAGCATGGAGCATTGCCGGCGTCACCCACCCGCCCGATACTGTGCTTGGGATGTCGTTGTCTGCCTTTCTGGCCGGCGATCGCAACTTCACGATCGTTTTCGCGCCGGGGCCGCGCCGGGCACTGCAGGGATTGTTCTGGGCCGACGACAAACTCGTTCTTTCCATTCTCGACGAGCTACGCCCAGTATTCGAGATTTGCACGCCTTCATCCGCCGGCTGGAGCCACGAGAATTTGCGCGGGCTGCCCGGCATCGGCGTGGTCGACGTGTGGCCCCTTGATCGTCATTCAACCGAAAGCAACGGCGACCTTCTCGCCACCGTGCAGGATCCGCTCACACCACCCTCGTTGATGTTGATCGAACGCAGCATCTCCAGCCCGATCGTACTGAAGCAGGCGCCAAAGACGTTTAGCGCCGAGGGCCTCGTGGTCACGCAGCACGAGGCGATCTCGACCGATGGCGAGCGGATACCCTATGTACAGACCGGTCCAGCCGCGGAGACCGGCAACGCGCCGGTCCATATAAGCGGTTATGGCGGCTTTGGGCTCTCAGTGAGGCCGTACTACAATGCGGCCCTTGGCAAGCTTTGGCTGGAGCGTGGTGGCACCACGGTACAGGCAAACCTGCGCGGTGGGGGCGAGTTCGGCACACGCTGGCACGATGCCGGGCGGCTTGCCGGCAAGACACTATCGCACGATGACTTCGCGGCCGTAGCCGCGGATCTGGTGCGCCGCGGCGTGACTGAGCCGAGGCGGATAGCCGCCGAAAGCGGGTCGAACGGCGGCATCCTCATCAGCAACATGCTCACGCGCTATCCTGCGCGGTTCGGCGCATTGTTTTGCACGATTCCGCTGATCGACATGCGTCGGTACACAAAGCTGCTGGCAGGAGCGAGCTGGATCGCGGAATATGGTGATCCCGACAAACCTGAGGAGTGGGAATGGCTCAAGACTTACTCCGCTTATCATGCAGCCAAACCGGGCCAACGCTATCCGTCGATTCTGATTGCCACCACGCGGCGGGACGATCGGGTTCATCCGGGGCACGCCCGCAAGATGGTAGCGAAACTGCAGGTGATGGGCTACGAGGCCTATTTCTACGAAGCAGACGGGGGCGGGCACGGCTATGGCAGGGACAACAAGGAGCATGCCAGCTTTCAGGTGCTTGGTTTTCAGTTCCTGAAGAGCAAGATCGGATGGTTGGACGATCAGGCCTAAGCGAGCTTCACACTCAGGTATGGCGAGTGCTGATCGAGCGAGACTGAAATGTCAGGCGCAGACAAGAGAAGCAGTGCCGTGACTGCTCCAGGCTCTGGCGAGGTGAGAACGGCGTGCGCAGCTAGCCGAGAGCGACAGCCGATACGACCTCAGCAAGGACATGCTCACGCCGTCTACGCATCGAAGACTGGGCCGAAACGGCATTGCCGGAGCCAATCCGAAAAAACACGGCAATGCCCATAGAACGTCTTCGCGGGATTTTGGCGCAAGGCGTCGGGTCCTGCTTCGGCAGTCCGAAAAAGAGCGCGAAAGCGGAGCGTCCGCATCATCGCCACGGCTGCGCAGGCGTGTGTGCTTCCTGGTCGGCAAATTCGCCGCTGAATTTCCCAAGATCGTCTGGCGCAACGCCGCCGCGGCCCACACCGCGGCGCCGCCCTTGAGTGATGCGCGAAGAGTAAGTTCAACCAAGACAAGCATGACTTCGAGCGGAGAACCAGGATCAACGAGATGGCGCAAGATGCTGTCTCGACCAAAGCTCCCTTGGCACTTGCCAGGCGGTGATGCTTTCATGCGGCAACAAACGATCCGTTGGTCGTAAATATAAGAAAGCTGGTTTTCCAACCACGACAAAAAAGAGTGCGTCTTCGACTAGCGCCGTAGTTCATTCTCTGAGACACTATCGTCCAATGGCTCGTTCGTCGTGGTACACTGATGAGATCGAAGGATTCGACGCCCTCGTCAACTCCGAGTCACACGGCACGATCGTGCGCGTCGTTTTTTGGCCTAACTCACATCGGGTCCACATGCTGACCCCGCCGATCGCGGAATGCCCCATAAACGATTGTTTGGCGCCGCATTAAACAGCCGAGGGCCTGCTCGCATGGAGCAAAATGCGACCTGCGTCGATCGGTCGCCAGTCTGATCGAGCTCATTTAGCTCGTAGCAGTGAGGCCGGCGACATCGAAAGCTCGCGCAGGTCGCTGAGGAAGCGGGTTTCATTAAACGTTGAGCCGTCACCGTCAGCTAGGAGCCAAGCGGAGATCTGGCGACCTCTCGATGGTGTGAACGAACGCGTCATTGGACCTTCAAATTGTCAGCGTATCTACTTTTGGTTGTTGGCTGCGGCGGCTCCGTTCCTTGCCGCTGAACTGCGTGGTGGAGGATGTGACATGGTGACGACGTGTGAGGTTTCGGTCGACGATGCCGCAACGGTGACTCGGATGGTCAGTGCTCTGCTTGCCGAACTTGGGGCCGGTCACGTGGAGGCCGGAGTGGATACTCAACTGGTTGCGGAACTGCTTGCCATGAAGGAGCGCATCTCGGGGTTTCTTGCTTTTGCGGAGGAACACCCTGTTGGCCTCATCATGCTATCGGAAAGCGCCGCCCTCTTTGCCCGCGGAACCTACGGCATTATCACTGAGCTCTACGTGGTGCCGGATCAGCGATCATCCGGTGTTGCGATGGCGCTCATCGACGCGGCCGTTACCCTCGGGACCACAAAAGGCTGGGGCCAACTCGAGGTGGGAGCGCCAAGGCAGCCGATGTGGAACCGCAGTCCCAACTCAGCATTGTACTTGAAGCTCGGCTTCTCAGAGATTGGTCCGCGCCTCAAATTGCCGTTGCACGGCCCAGCTCAGGGTAGCCCTGCGGCTCCAACCCGGCTGGAGCCTCGGCGGCGCCGCGCACCGCGACGCGCTATTCCGGACTCAACCGTTGCAACATTTGCATAAATTGTATGTAGAACTTACGCGGATTGTGGCGACTATATCTCGCCGTCAGGCGCTTGATCTCTCACGGGGCAAGGCAGACATGCCCATATTGCTGCCTTGCGCGACCAGATCAGGTATAGGCCCTAGCTGAGCCCTTCTACGTTCTTAATTGAATCCTGCGAACGTGAAGGGCCTCAGCCGAGCCATCCTCATCACAGCCAGAACCCCGACGGCGACTTCTGTGTCTGACAACTCAATTTCGGATTTGGCCGGCCTGGACGATCAATCGGCATCGGATCGATTCCTGCGCTGGCGTATGCGTAGGACGTCCCCGTGGCGGCAGGACGTGTCCTGATGCAGTACCCAGCTCGCGATGATGGCTCATGCACCGGTAGATTCGGAAATGAGCGTCGCGCGTCCCGGCCCGTGATCAAAAAGCTCGTCGGCAAATGATTGCGGATAGTTTGCATTCTTATCGAAGTTGCGGAGGCGGCACATCCCCAACACCAATCAGATGCGAGATAACGATTGCGGCAATCGCCATCGGGCTCGTCACGTAAGCCCCCCATTACGCCAATGAAATTAGACCCGAGACAAAGCATGCAGCCTGCGCTTTTTTCACATTGCAGTTTTTGTGCGTGAGTCTGCGTTTTGCGCAAGAAAGCGTTGAACGAGCGAGCCGGCGACGAGGAGCGCTCGATTGCAGGCCCACGATCCCTTCATGCAGCTGACCATTCGGCCGCCAAAGCGCAAGCAGAAGCAGTATTTGACTGCGCGCAAAAATGCCGGCATTTCCAACAACGGGCTGAACGCGACCGACCGTCCGCGCAAGCCAATTGGATACTCAGATATGCGAGAGCGAGGATTGAGCCCCTGGTCTTGAACCGCTCGAGGCTTGTTTGCGGCGACGACGGGGCGGCGAGGAGACGAGGCGCTCCCAATAGCGCTTGTCTGAAAGGAGATCACTTGAGCTCGACGAGCGCGAGCTTGCCAAGATGGCACTCCCTTGGGCACCGCTCATCCGCTGGGTCGCAGCTCCGGTCGTTCAGTTTCAACGAAGTATGGACTACGGGGCTCGCCGCGCCGGCTGTCAATGGGTCTCATGAGACCAAGCGATCGGACAAAGTTGCGCAAACGATGCGCTCTCGGTCCCCAGGATCTCTTGACCATCACCCTTTATCGCGTCACGAGAAAAACCAGCACGGATGAGAATGGCAGGCTGAGGGATGACGAATGTGATTGATGAACCGAGCAGCTTGGAACCACCGCCCGTCTTGCACAGGTCGTCAAGACGGTTTGCGTCGTGTTTCGCGCTCGCGGCCGTATCCATCGGCCTGTGTGCCGGAGCAGCCTATTTCTGGACCAATGCTGAAGAAATTTTCGAGAAGCCGTCGGTTGGTGAAGTCGCCCCAACGACAAGCCTGTCACCTGAAGATAGGGAGGCACTCTTGGAGATTCGGTCCGAGCAGCAGAAGGCTAGTGATCAAATTGGAGAGATCAATCGTAACATCGGCACGCAGCAAGACGACTTGAAACGGATGGCGGATCAGATCGAGGCGCTGACATCGAGAATTGAATCGTTGCAGAAACCGACCGTCCCATCCTCCGTTCTTCTGGCTCCTTCTCAGCCGCCAGCGCCACCCGTTTCGAGGCCGGGCAAGCGAGCGGTCCAACCCGCTAAACCAGAAGGGCCGGTCTCGGTCGGGGGCGCGCCACTGATCTCCGAACCGAGCACGAGCCAGCGTTGATGTCAGGCGATGCATTTCTGGTGGACGGGATCGCATTTCGGCGAAACAAAGACTGGCAGCGCGACGTCGGCCAACGAAATGGAGATCGAGGGCGGCCTCATTCGCGTCCATGTCTTCGGAGAAGAGGATATCCAGCCCTTCACTGACTTCTGTATGGACTAGGGATCGACTTCGTCCGCATGGACAAGGAAAATCCCGCGAGGCTCGAGCACTTCAGCCAGAATAGTCCAATCAGGCTACGCCCTGTGCGGATGCGTACTCTCAAATCCCGTGATGCGATATGTCGTTGATCGCCGCGTGCTGTGGTTTACCAGCCACGTGTTCGAGCTCAGGCGATCTTATGCTATGCGGGACGCCTCCTGTAGAAAAATGCTCCGCAGCCAAATGCTGGCCGGATCAGCGTTGTGAAGTGCAGGCCACTGGACGGCCTCGGTGAAGGCAAAAACCGGCAGCGGAGCTTGGATCTTTCGCAAGGGCATTGTGTTCTCGAAATGCTTGAACATCCTCGATGGCATTGTCGCTATACGATCAGTCCCCATTATCAACGGCGGAATCAAGCTGAAGCCCGGCACAGCAACCTCAATGCGAATCTTGAGATCGTGCTCGACCAAGAGCCATTCATCGAACGAAGGTCTGATCGTCCGCCCAAATTTGGCCGCAACCTGCCCAGTCGACAGGTATCTCTCTAATGTGAGCGGCTTATTTAGCTGCTTGTTCGTGCGGCAGCCGACGTACACGTAGCTTTCGTCAAACAGCGGCATTTTGGGATGCGTGCGCGACATGAACAATTCCGGACAAACTAAGAAGTCAATCTCACCGCGCCGGAGAAGCTGATCGGGGTCCTCTTCGGGTGGCAGCAAGTCGAAAGAGACGGCGGGAGCTTCCTGCGCGACGCGGTCCACGACCTTTCGAAGAAACACGGTCATCATGAAATCGGAAAGGATGATCCTGAAGCGGCGATTCGATTCGGCCGGCTTGAATCCGTCAGGAGAAATAATGGAGAGTTGGATGTGCGACAGAGCCTCGCGAACTGGGGCAGCAAGCGCTTCGGCTCGCGGCGTCGGAACAAGCTTGCGACCCATCATGGTAAAAAGCTCGTCGTGGAAATAGGTGCGCAACCGGGCCACGGCCGCGCTCATGGCCGGCTGACTCAGGTTGATTCGCCGCGCGGCCGCGGTGAGGTTCGGCTCCGTCATGAGAGCGTCGAACGCGACGAGAAGATTTAGATCAAGACCGTTGAAACGCATGGCGCGAAGTTATCCATCGTGTCGATGTGCTCCATCCAAACAATCGATTTTACCTACTCTCGGGAGTTGCGGCAAATCTTGGATGGAGAGTTAGAGTCGAGACATAGCAGGATGATGACGAACTGCTGCACGCAAACCTTGGTATAGCTTTCCCAAACCTTCGTATATCAGCTACTTGCTTCCGTACAATCGAAGAGCCCTCCGACTTCGCTTTGGGTTTGCCGCGAAAGGCGAGCAGGTGACTGCAGTGTTCAACTGGATCCGCAAGCCGGCAAAGGAGTCGCGAACGATTCCAGAGTGCAGAAGGACTTTTGAAATCCACATGCAATGGCCGGTGATCGCGAGGCATGTGAAGAACCGAAAGCGCTGTCGCACCGCGACCACCGGACGCAGGGCTGTCATGGGCGGCCACTGCAAACCCCATAAATGTCAGACAACTCGGCATATTATGTGCGATCCTCAGCCGGTTCAGCCGGTCAAGTCCTCGGGGCGAGCGCCCACGAGTTTCTCATAGAGCGCTGGATCAGTCGCGCCCTCGGTATTGATCAGGAAGACACAGGCATTTGACTCGAGCCCGATCTCCGCACGCAGCGCTGGATCGCCCGCCACCTTTGCCAATCCGGCGAGACCGACTGCGCCACTTTCGCCGGCGACGATCGCCGGGTCGCCGTTAACGGGATAAGCAAGCTGCTTCATCATCGTAACGGCCTCGGCATCATCGACGGTCATAAAGGCATCGGCAACGCGTGAGAGGATGCGCCAGGCAACAAGTGATGGCTCGTAGCATTCAAGCATCGCCATAACAGTTGGTCTGTCGTGCGGCACCTTCACGATCTGGCCGGCCTTGGCGCTCTCGAGAAGGCAGGCCGCTCGATCCGGCTCCACCACAGTGAAGAAGGGTCTGTCCTTTCCGAATACAAGCGAAAAATGAGCGGCAGTCGCCGCTGCGATGCCGCCAACACCGGCCTGGACAAACACGTGGGTTGGAGGCTTCGGCAGTGCTGCAAGGGCCTCACGAAGCAATGCCGTATAGCCTTGCATAACGAGGTGAGGAATCCGTTCGTAACCTGGCCAAGATGTGTCTGAGACCACAATCCAGCCCCGTTCGCTGGCGATTTTCGATGCCGACGCAACGGAATCATCGTAATTGCCCTGAACACGTTCGATACGGGCACCATACCGCGCGATCGCTCGGCAGCGCTCATCGCTGACTCCAGCATGAACAAAGATGACGCAGTTTGCGCCGACGAGTTGCGCGCCTTGTGCGACCGATCGGCCGTGGTTGCCGTCGGTGGCACATGTCACGGTGATGCCCGCGGCGACCGTGGCGACCTCCGGCGAGCGCCATTCGGAAATATCCACTGGACGGCCCCACCGTTGCGACGCGAGCCCAAGGACGAGCTGTATGACTGCATAGGCCCCACCAAGTGCTTTGAAGCTACCGAGACCCAGTCGTTGTCCTTCGTCCTTGACGTAAATGGATCCGACATCCAGACGACACGCAACGGCAGGAAGTGAAACCATCGGGGTAGGGGCCGCTCCCTGCCTATGCTGGAGAAAGTGCTGCACTGCCAGGGCAGCCTCGACGCCGAGAGCATCGGCATCGGAGGAATCGAGCGGCAATCGATAGTCACTGAGGGTATTGCGGAGCAACATGGCGTTATGTTGTGTTGACCAAATTCAGCGGCATACATGCGATGGCGGGCGGCAGAGCAGAGCGGTTCATTCCATTTCAGGCGCTTGATGTCAGGCTGCCTTCTCCGACCAATACCGACGACGCAACTCCTGCTTCATGAGCTTGCCAGTCTGTGAACGCGCAACCTCGTGCAAGATCGATGCTGCAGGGCGCCTTGTAGCCTGCAATTCGATTCTTCATGAAAGCGATGAGTTCTTCCGCCAAGTTATCGCTGCCCTCCATGCCTGGCAGCAATTGCGCTATGGCTTTGACCTGTTCGCCCATATCTGGATCGGGGATCCCTATGGCGGCTACATCCGCGATCGCAGGATGAAGCACGAGAACGTTTCGATCTCTTGAGGACGGATATTGACCCCGCCTGAGATGATCATGAACGCCTTGCGATCGGTCAAGAAAACATACCCGTCCGACGTGTCCGATATCGCCGACCGTCGTCCAATGCGTCATGATGAGGGCCGGGCGGGCCGGATTTGTTAGCGCGTGGGTGCCCGAATACATCAACACGTCCTTGGACGTCGCCTTTCCAAGAGAGAGGCGAAATTAGGAATTTGAACGGAATTGCCGCGACCGAGCACCCGAGGGCGCCCACCCCTGCTCGGGGGCTACTGGCTGCATCGACAGGCCAGGCGAGCTCTGCAGCTCCCGGCCTTGAAATGATTGCGATTCGAGCCTAGCCTTAAACTGACATCGACGTCATGTTACCGGGTTCCAAGCTGGTGGTCAAGCAGCCGCGGTGTTATGGGTGCCAAATGCTGGAGACCGATTCTGCGTTGGAGCCGTTAGCCCCTGCCACGGCGAAGGGCGCGGCAATGCGTCAGCGCCTGCTGAACGCCTCGGCACGCGTATTCGCGCGCAAAGGATACGAGGCCACCCGGGTCCAAGACATCGTCAAGCTCGCTCGAACGTCTTACGGCAACTTCTACCGGCACTTCCGAAACAAGGATGAGATTCTGCTGGCCGTATTGCGGCCATTGGTCGACGAGATTTACGTTGCGAGTAAGCGAAGGTCGGGCCGCTCGTTGAAGGCAACCGAAGCCGAGTTCGTTGAGAATACGATCGCGTATCTCAAGATCTATGCCCAGCATCGCAAGCTGTTGCGCGTCATGCGCGAGGCGGCGGCTCGCGGCGAGAAAGCGACGTTTCTGTCTTTGTATGTCACGGAACGTAGCCGCTTCGTAAGGCGCACCGCGACCTGGCTGACACGGCTTCAGAGCTTGGGCGAACTCAGCCGCGAACTCGATCCTGAAATGGCTGCTGAAGTGCTCGGCGCCACGATGGAGCAGGTTGCCTACATGAAATTTGATCTCGCGTCGGAAGATCCAAGCGATGCGGAGATCGAGCACATAGGGTCACACTGTGCAAAGGTCTGGTATCGTGGCGTGTTTGGTGCCGCCAATGACGATCCCGCGGCTCCCAACTAGCATCCGTTCTGCCATCGATCGAACCTGTGTGTCGTAGCCAAACAGGCGCGATGCCGCTTGTTGCTGAAGTCTGCCAGAGATCGCGAACAGCGTTCGAGCGGTGGCAATCATCCAAAAGGTCAGGTGGACAGGCTTGGCCCTGCGCTCCGCGGGTCGGCTTGACGATGCGCTTCTTCAGTAATATGACATCAATATCACTTTTAGCGCCGGTGCAGAAGCGCGAACATTCAACAGGGGAGGAGCCGATCAATTCGGCAAAAACTAATAAAGCCAGATACTTCACTGTGTTTCCGTGTCGTCCTTAGCGCAGTCGCGCTCCCCGTCTTGAGGTCGCCTGGGCGAATAGTCGATAGGCGCGCGCAGTGATCATGACTGAAACGCAAGCCGCCATTCGCGACGAGGTGCGCAAGTTCGCACGGGAGCGCGTTGCGCCCTTCGCTCGCGATTACGAAGAAGCCAAGCAACACCCATCGCGGTTGTTTGAGGAACTCGCGAGCCGCGGACTTATGGGGATCACGGCGCCCGAAGCGGTCGGCGGAGCAGGCGCCGACTATGTTTCGTGCGCGCTCTCGCTTATTGAAATCGCCGCGGCTGACCGGTGCTCTGTCTACCATTTTGAACATTCAAAACACTCTGATCGTTTCAGCCCTGCTCAAGGACGGCACGCCAGCTCAGCAAGCTGGATTTCTGCCCTCCCTCATCTCTGGCCGAATGATTGGTGCATTCGCGGCGCGATTGCGCTCTGTCACCCCCTCGGTGCCCCGGGTGTGAAGCTCCTTTCAACCCTGGTCCATGCTCTGAGGGTTCGGGCAAGCGATATGGGCTTCAGACGATGTGCGAGGGCGGCGGCATCGCGAACGTGACCATCATGAGGCTTTGGCGTGATCTTCCGGACGTGCTGACGGGTCGCGATCAAGAGCCAGGAGTAGAACGTCAAAACAAAATAAAAGCGAAACCCAACAAGGAGAGATTATATGTTTGTAAGGATTATAGGGACGATCGCTCTGGCGGCAGCGGCAATCACGCTCGCCTCGGGCGTCGCGTTCGCGCAGAAGAAGTACGACACCGGGGCGACCGATACGGAGATCAAAGTCGGCAATCTCATGCCCTACAGTGGCCCAGGATCCGCCTACGGCGTCATCGGCCAGGTGCAGGCCGCATACTTCAAGATGATCAACGATAAGGGTGGCATCAACGGCCGCAAGATCAACTTCATCAGCTATGACGATGCGTACTCGCCTCCCAAGGCTGTCGAGCAGACGCGCAAGCTGGTGGAGGGCGATGAAGTCCTGCTCATATTCGATCCGCTGGGCACAGCGAATAACACAGCCATCCAGAAATACCTGAATTCCAAGAAGATCCCGCAGCTCTTCGTCGCGTCGGGCGCTACCAAATTCAATGACCCCAAGAACTTTCCCTGGACCACGGGTTGGCAGCCCTCCTACCAGAGCGAGGCGCATGCCTATGCGAAGTATATCTTGAAGGAAAAGCCGAACGCCAAAGTCGCCGTATTCTTCCAGAACGACGATCTCGGAAAGGATTACCTGAAGGGACTCAAGGACAGGCTCGGCGCGAAGATCGTCGCCGAGGAAAGCTACGAAACTTCGGAGCCGACGATCGACAGTCATATCGTCAAGCTCAAGGCGACGGGGGCCGATACCCTGGTCAACATCAGCTCTCCCAAGTTTGCCGCTCAGGCAATCAAGAAGATCGCTGAAGTCGACTGGAAGCCGCTGCATATTCTCAGCAACATTTCGGCGTCTGTGGGCAGTGTGATCAAGCCTGCCGGCTTCGAGAACGCGCAAGGCATCATTTCTGCCACTTACTTGAAGGATCCGGCGGATCCGCAGTGGGACAATGATCCCGGAATGAAGGAGTTTCAGAGCTTTCTTGGCAAATACTATCCGGAAGGCAACAAACGCGACATTTTGCTGATTACCGGCTACGCACTTGCGGAGACCCTGGCGCAAACCTTGAAGCAATGCGGTGACGACCTCACGCGCGAGAACGTCATGAAGCAGGCTGCGAACCTGAAGGATTGGCGCACCGAGGCGCTGCTGCCGGGGATCTACGTGATCACCTCGCCGACCGACTTTGCTCCGATCACCCAACTTCAGCTGATGCGCTTTGGCGGCGAAAAATGGCAGCTGTTCGGCGACGTGATCAACGGGGACACGGCCGACTAGGCCACTCGCAGAGAACCGCAGCGCATGCCTTCGGCAGAGCGAAAGGTATGCGGCGTTTGCAATCGGCAGCGTTCGGTCACGAAAAGCCCGAACGACCCGACCGCAGCCATCCAGTCGCACACTGTCGGCATGTTTTGCGAATTCAAGCGGCCGCGAACGTAATTGTTACGCTCGTAGAAGCGATGAGTAGGCGCATGATCAACTATCGACCCTCTTGGCTCGATTCTGAGCTCGAGATGTACCGAGACACGGTCTGTCGCTTCATCGACAAGGAAATGGCGCCGCTGGATGAAGAGGCGCGCGAACGAGGCAATGTCGGGCACGAACTCTGGCTGAAGGCTGGAGCGCTTGGGCTTCTCTGTTCGGACATCCCGAGCGAATATGGCGGCGGCGGAGGCGATTTTCGGCACGAAGCGATCTTTTACGATGCCATGGCGCGCCGCGGCTTGACGGGAATGAATCCCTCTGTCCACACGGTCGTAGCGCACTACGGCTTCATGAACGAGTACCTCATCGCACGCATGTATGCCGACGCACGCGTGCAGCGCATTTACGGTGGAACCAGCGAAATGATGAAGGAAGTGATCTCCAGGGAGCTCTAGGATTTGGGGAGTCTGTCCAACGCGTAAACTCGATGGCCGACCCCGATAGGCCGGCGCGCTGAAGAGGGTGTCATGAAAGCAGTCTTGGTCGAAAACTACGATCGCATCGAAAATATCAGGATCAGGGACGTGGCTAGGCCGGACTTGTCAGCGGGAATGGTCCGCGTTCGAATCCAGGCCGCTGCCGTCGGTTTCGTGGATGGCCTGAAGGTGCAGGGCCTGTACCAGACCAAGGACCCTTTGCCATTTACGCCGGGGTCGGAGTTCGCCGGGGTTGTCGACGAGGTAGCCCCAGATGTTGCGGGCTTCGCGCCCGGTACGCCGGTCATCGGCATGGTCAGAAATGGCGGTCTTGCCGAATATATTTGCGTGCCGGCCGCGGACCTTTTCGTGACGCCAAAAGGCATAGAGCCTGAGGTCGGCGCCTCGTTCTTCGCCAATTACTTGACGGCACTATATGCACTCAGCGCCCGGGGAAAGCTGCAGAGCGGCGAGACCCTTTTGATTCTGGGTGCCGCCGGCGGGGTTGGAATAGCGGCTGTTCAGGTCGGGAAGTTGCTGGGTGCCCGCATCATTGCGGCCGCTTCGACTGAAGAGAAGCGACAATTTGCGATTCAATATGGGGCAGATGCGGGCCTGGATTACACGCACGAAAGCTGGCGCGACGAACTCAAGGAACTCACCGACGGTCACGGCGCGGACGTAATCTACGATCCCGTCGGAGGAGAGCTGAGCCTGCAGGCATTCCGTTCGATCGCCTGGAATGGTCGGCACCTGGTGATCGGCTTCGCTTCAGGGATTATTCCAGCGCTGCGGTTCAATCTGCCTCTTCTAAAAGGAGGGGCGCTGTTGGGTGTCGACCTGGCGCAGATTGGTCGTCGTGAACCGGATGTGCGAGATCAAGTCATCGCCCAGCTATTCACTTGGCTAAGTGAGAAGACGCTTGTTCCCGTCGTAGGAAAGGTCTTTGCATTTGAGGAATTCCACCAAGCGTTCAAGGCGATGACGACGCGCTCTGCCCTTGGAAAGATGGTCGTCCGGATCGGCTGACGATCCTCCTAGATTGGGTTTTTGGAGAATCCTCATGAATGTTTCGGACGCGCTGAATTCCCGGACCTCTGTGCGGGCATTCCTGGAGAAGCCTGTCCCCGGCGAGGTCGTCAAAGACATCCTGCTTGGGGCCAGTCGTTCGCCATCCGGCGGCAATCTACAGCCGTGGCATGTCTGGGCGCTAGGCGGCCAAGAGCTCGTACGTTTCAAGGCGTTGATGGCCGAGCGGATCAAGATCAGCCCGATGGGCGAGCCGCCAGAGTACAACATATACCCGCCAGAACTGAAGGAGCCGTATAGAAGTCGGCGATTCAAGAACGGCGAAGATCTTTATCGCACCATCGGGATTCCGCGCGAAGACAAAGCTGCGCGTCTCAATCAGCTCGCGAAGAACTTCATCTTTTTCGGTGCACCTGTCGGCCTGTTTTTTGCCATCGATCGCCAGATGGAGCCTGGGCAATGGGCCGATCTCGGCATGTACATGCAATCCATTATGTTGCTCGCTTTGGAGAAGGGATTGAGTACCTGTCCGCAAGAGGCTTGGGCGCTGTGGCACAAGACCGTCGCGGAATTCATCGGGTTGCCCTCCCATCTGATGCTCTTTTGCGGCATGGCTCTCGGCTACATGGATCGAGAGCATCCGATCAACCGACTGCGCGCAGATCGTGCTGATCCATCGGAATTCATGACAATCCGTGGATTTTGACCGGGGGATTCGACTACAACGGAATCCGTCGGATATCGAGCGTCCGCAAATTGATCAACGGCCTCGCCAGAAACGTGCGGAAGATCCGTTCTGAGCAGTAGCCCGATGTACTACGCCACATCAGGAGGCTCAGCACTCCGCCGGAACATGTGAGGGTTGGCCCGCGAGGGACATTGCAAAGTCCTCGCAACGAACAGGCCGGAGCTGCACAACGCCTTGAGCGCAGCTCGCCGTACCGAACCGCAAAACCTCTTTGGCCATCCAGCGTCCTTACCCGCGCTCGTACCGTATTGGAGGCGAGCGATCTCGAAGCCGCGAAGTCGCCAATGACAACGGATCGTAAGAAGCTTTTCGGTACCTATCCATTCTGTAGATGCGGCCCATCAACACAATCGATTTTACCAATCCTATAAGGTCCCGCATAAGAAAGATGTTGGTCTGGAGAAAAGCCTTCAGCCAATCAGAATGGTGTTCGATCTTTGCCTAGAGCCGGGGGGAAGTTTCGGTGCATCTCGAGCATCAATCCAGTGCATTTTAATCCGGCCACGTGCCGGGGCGGGTACTGCGGCCCGTAGGCCCTGCCACTGTCGACGGAAGCTGGCGCAATAGCGCCGTTCCGCCGAGGCTGACTTCTGCCCGTTCGCCGAAGGCCGCCGGGCTTCTTTTGTGTGCCATGTACGAGCGACAGCTTCGAGATGGAATTCCACTATCCAGCATCCGCTTTACCAATCTCTTGCGAAGGAGGCTGGGCCATGACGCTTGGCTCTCAACAGATCCAACGGATGGAGTTCATGCCGGCAGATAACTCGACACCTCGCGGATCCTCGATCTGGATCGAGTGCCATCGATCTTGCAGAGGCAACTTGCGTGATGTGCCCAAGCACCCCTACCGCGACTACACTGTGGTCTTCCAGAGAGTCTGCAGTTGCCATGTCTTTCCGTTCGCCACGCCATCGCGCTTTACCGCCTCCTGCTGCCGCCGCATGCTTGTGTTCGATGCTGCTCGCCCGAACCGCGCGTCGGCCGGGGGAGCTTGGATTGGGCCGAACAATCCAAAGCACCCAAATCCGCAACAATCATTGAGCACCTTCAATCGACGGTCTCAAGAAAAGTCTAGCTGCTCCAAAAACTCCATTCTTGAAATTGGGGGATGTTGATCCGCATGTGTGGGATTGTAGGCATTCTGGGGCGCGAACCCGTTGCGGAGCGGTTGATCGAAGCGCTTACTCGCCTGGAATATCGCGGCTATGATTCAGCGGGAGTCGCAACGCTCGACGCCAATCATCTTGAGCGCCGACGCGCCGAGGGCAAGCTGAAAAATCTAGAGACCAGCCTCCGCCGCAGTCCGCTAGCGGGTCACACCGGTATTGGTCATACCCGCTGGGCCACTCATGGCAAGCCCACGGAGTACAACGCGCATCCGCATACGACGGACAATATCGCGGTCGTCCATAACGGAATTATCGAGAATTTTCGTGAGTTGCGCGCCGAACTCAAGCAGAAGGGTGCTCGATTTCTTTCTGACACCGACAGCGAGGTGGTGGCGCACCTGGTCGAATCCTATCTGAGGGAGGGCTACTCGCCCCAAAAGGCAGTGAAAGCTTCCTTACCGCGACTGCGCGGGATGTTTGCCCTGGTATTCCTGTTCAAGGGGCACGACGATCTCATGATCGCTGCTCGGAAGGGATCCCCGCTCGCGATCGGGTATGGCAATGACGAGGTTTATGTCGGTTCGGATGCCATTGCGCTCGCGCCGTTCACCGACGCCATCACTTATCTTGATGACGGGGACTGCGCCGTGCTTACCCGCAAGATCCACGTCATCTACGATGCCAAAGGGGCAGTCGCGCGCCGCGAGACGCTGAAATCGGGTGCGTCGTCGCTCCTGGTTGACAAGGCGAACTATCGGCACTTTATGGCCAAGGAGATCCATCAGCAGCCGAAGGTGATCGAGCAGACTCTGGCGCGCTATATCGACGCAGCCTGCGAACGCGTTGCTCTACCGCTCGAGCTGCCGTTCGACTTCAGAGACGTCCGCCGCATCACGATCATCGCTTGCGGCACAGCGAGCTATGCTGGCTCCGTCGCGAAATACTGGCTCGAGCGCTTTGTCCGCGTGCCAGTTGAAGTCGACGTCGCCTCCGAGTTCCGCTACCGCGAATCTGCCATGGGCAGAGGTGATCTCGCGATCTTTGTTTCGCAGTCGGGCGAGACCGCAGATACGCTTGCTGCGCTCCGCTACGCCAAGGCGAAAGGTGCACACACACTTGCAGTCGTCAATGTACCGACGTCGACCATCGCTCGCGAGAGCGAAACCGTGCTGCCGACGCTGGCCGGCCCGGAGATCGGCGTTGCCTCGACGAAAGCCTTTACCTGCCAACTGATAGTGCTGGCGGCGCTTGGGGTCGCGGCCGCCAGGGCGCGCGGCGAACTGTCCGAGGATGAGGAGATCGAGCTGGTGCGCGGCCTGGTGGAAATTCCTCGCCTGATGGCGGCGGCGCTCACCACCGAACCGCAGATCGAGAGGCTTGCGCGCGACATCGCGAAAGCACGCGACGTACTCTATCTCGGTCGCGGCACGAGCTTCCCGATCGCGCTAGAGGGCGCCCTGAAGCTGAAGGAAATCTCCTACATCCATGCAGAGGGGTATGCTGCGGGCGAGCTCAAACACGGCCCGATCGCGCTAATCGACGAGGCCGTGCCAGTTGTGGTGATCGCACCGTATGACTGCTTATTCGAGAAAACGGTCTCAAACATGCAGGAGGTGGCAGCGCGCGGCGGCAACATTGTCCTCTTGACCGATGCCAAGGGCGCTGAGGAGGCGACACTGGATACGTTCGCCACGATCGTGCTGCCGGACATGCCTGCCGTCTTCACGCCGATGGTCTACGCGATCCCCGTGCAGCTGCTAGCCTACCACACGGCCGTCGTGATGGGCACTGATGTCGACCAGCCGCGGAATCTCGCCAAATCCGTGACGGTCGAATAGGGAGGACGGAAGCCGTCGATCGCGTCTTGTCGCCAAACCGGTCTAGAGAATTATGTTAGAGCATTCACCACCGGCCAGCGCCGCCAAACCTAGGCGGTCAAAGATGTCAGCGTCTGCCGCTTCGCGTTCGAATCTGCGCCGAAGTCTAACAGGTTTTCGACACGCGCCTTCAGGAGGCCGACGACATGGTAACTTCGCTTGCATCTGAAGCGGGCGACAAGGTCGTTGCGCTCGGACCACTCGGCCTGCACTCGGATGCGGCCGTAGCGAGTTCGTCCGAACCGGCGCCGGCCATTTCGGCCCCCGCGCTACTGATAACGCGCTCGCGTGATCCGGCCTGACGCCGGGTCACATCACTCAAGCAGACGAATTCGAGATCGTCGCGATGGCCTTTACCGACATTTTCATCAAGCGCCCGGTCCTGTCGGTCGTCGTCAGTCTGCTGATCCTGCTGATCGGCTTCCGTGCGGCGATGGTATTGCCGATACGGCAATATCCGAAGCTGTCGAACACGGTCATCAACATCACGACCGTCTACCCCGGCGCGTCCGCGGACTTGGTTCAGGGCTTCATCACCACGCCGATCGAGCAGGCGGTCGCCTCCGCCGAGGGCGTCGACTACATCACCTCATCCTCGGTGCTCGGCACCTCGACGATTCAGGTCTATATCAAGCTGAACGTCGATCCGAACCAGGCGCTCACCGAGGTGCTCGCCAAGGTGAATTCGATCAAATATCTGATCCCGAAGGAATCCAATGATCCGGTCGTCACCAAGACCACCGGCCAGACGACAGCGGTGATGTATCTCGGCTTCTCCTCGGAGGAGCTGTCCGGCTCGGCAATCTCCGACTACCTGACGCGCGTGGTGCAGCCGGTGCTGTCCACTGTGGACGGCGTCGCGTCTGCCGACATCCTCGGCGGCCAGACCTTTGCGATGCGGTTGTGGCTTGACCCGTTGAAGATGGCCGGCCACAACGTGTCGCCGACTGATGTCGCGGCCGCGATCACCGCAAACAACTTCCAGTCCGCCGCCGGCCAGACCAAGGGCTATTTGATCGTCTCGAACATCACGACGAACACGGGCCTGACCGACGTCAACCAGTTCAAGAAGTTGATCGTCAAGGCCAAGGACGGCGGCTTTGTGCGGATGGAGGATATCGCCTCCGTCGAGCTTGCCGCGCAGACCACTGATGCGAGCGTGGCCTTCAACGGCGAGCATGCGATCTTCATCGGTGTGCAGGCGACGCCACAAGGCAACCCACTGACGCTGGTGAAGGGCGTGCGCGCGCTGTTTCCCGAGCTGGAGCGCAACCTGCCGCCCTCGATGAAGATGAAGGTCGCCTACGACTCGACCAAGTTCATCCAGTCGTCGATCGATGAGGTCGAGAAGACGCTGGGCGAGGCCGTAATCATCGTAATCGTGGTGATCTTCCTGTTCCTGGGCTCGTTCCGCTCCGTGATCGTTCCGGTCGTCACTATCCCACTGTCGATGATCGGTGTCTGCACGCTGATGCTGGTACTGGGCTTTAGCTTCAACTTGCTGACGCTGCTCGCCATGGTGCTCGCAATCGGTCTCGTGGTCGACGACGCCATCGTGGTGGTGGAGAACATTCATCGCCATCTGGAGGAGGGGAAGACTCCGGTGCAGGCGGCGCTGGAAGGCGCGCGGCAAATCGTCGGCCCGGTCGTCTCGATGACGATCACGTTGGCCGCCGTGTACGCTCCGATCGGCTTCCTCGGTGGACTAACCGGCTCGCTGTTCCGTGAATTCGCCTTCACGCTCGCCGGCTCGGTGGTCGTGTCGGGGGTGATCGCGCTGACGCTGTCGCCCATGATGTGCTCGGTGCTCTTCAAGAACAGCGACGAGAGCCGCTTCGCCATGCTCGTGAACAAGGTGTTTGGTGCCTTGACGCGCTGGTACGGCCGCAAGCTCGACCGCTCGCTTGACTACAAGGCGGTAACGGGCCTATTCGCGATGACGATCCTTGGCCTCGTTGGGTTCCTCTACTTGCACACCTCGAGTGAGCTCGCACCCGAGGAAGACCAAGGCATCGTGTTCGCGGTGATCAAAGCACCGAAATACGCCAACAACGACTATCTCGATTTCTATGGCGACAAGCTCGACAAGAAATTTCAAAGCTTCCCTGAGACCGATCTGCGCTTCGTGCTGAATGGCATCAACGGCCCTCAGAACGGTATCGCCGGCATGCTGCTCAAGCCCTGGGATGAACGGAAGCGCTCCTCGATTCAGTTGAAGCCGCTGGTCCAGGCCGAGCTCTCCAAGATCGAGGGTGTTCAGGCCTTCGCCGTCAACCTGCCGCCGCTGCCGGGCGGGCCGGGCGGTCTGCCGGTGCAGATGGTGATCAACTCGACCGCGGGATTCCAGGCCGTCTTTGAGCAAATGGAGAAGCTGAAGGACGCGGCACTCAAGAGCGGCATGTTCATCGTCTCCGACAGCGATCTCGCCTTCAATCAGCCGACCGTGAAGGTGAACGTCGACCGCGCCAAGGCGCAGGACATCGGCATCAATATGCAGAACATCGGCAGCGCGCTCGCGCTCCTGGGCGGCGGCAATTACATCAATCGCTTCAACCTGGAGGGCCGTTCCTACCAGGTAATCCCGCAGGTACCACGGGCCCAGCGGCTCTCGCCGGAATCGCTCGGCAACTACTACGTAGCGACCAGCACCGGCCAGCAAGTGCCGCTATCGACGGTGGTGTCAATCGAAACCACGACCGCTCCGAATTCGCTGACGCACTATAACCAGCTCAACTCGGCGACGTTCTCGGCGGTGCCGATGCCCGGCGTGACCGTCGGCCAGGCGGTCGACTTCCTTGAAGGCGAGGCCAAGAGGTTGCCGCAGGGCTTCAGCCATGACTTTCTCGCCGACAGCCGACAGTATGTGCAGGAGGGCAATCAGCTCGCGATCACCTTCGCCTTCGCGCTGATCATCATCTTCCTGGTGCTGGCGGCGCAGTTCGAGAGCTTGCGCGACCCGCTGGTGATCATGATCTCGGTGCCGATGGCGATCGTCGGCGCGCTGATCCCACTGTTCTTCGGGGTGGCAACCATGAACATCTACACCCAGGTCGGTCTGCTGACGCTGGTCGGCCTGATCACCAAGCACGGCATCCTGATGGTGGAGTTCGCCAACGAACTCCAGCTCAATGAACGGCTCGACCGCCGCTCGGCCATCGAGATGTCAGCCCGTATCCGCCTGCGGCCAATCCTGATGACGACGGCCGCGATGGTCACCGGCCTGATTCCGCTGCTGACCGCGACCGGCGCGGGCGCTGCCAGCCGCTTCTCGATCGGCCTTGTGGTCGTGGCCGGCATGTCGGTCGGCACGCTGTTCACGCTGTTCGTGCTGCCGGCGGTCTATGTAGTGCTAGCGACCGACCACCGTGCCAAGACCGGGTCCGTGCGGAACAAGCAGATCGAGGAGCTGGGTCTCGGCTCCAAGGCGCTGCGGCCGACCTGAGGCGGCATCGATTGAAGATGCAATGCGGCAATGGCCACTGCTAAGGCGCACTCGCGCTGAAGCAAGCGTCAGTTGTGGCGGAGATGAGAGCACTTCCAGTAGGCAGGGGCTGCGCCGCAAGATAGTTGTCTGATTGATGCAACGATCTCGATGACTGACCCAAGGGGCCGACTACCTGCTCAACCGGTTGGCTTGATTGACACACCTCTTCGGAAGCTGCGAACGTCCGACCGTTCGGGCTGAAAAGCCTCAACCAGAACTGGCACGGCGCTCGCAGGATTGCTGTCGCCACATACGAAAACATCAACGGCCGCGTAGGACCTCTCAGGCCAAGTATGTAAGGTCATGTGCGATTCAGCCAACAAGGCTATTGCCGAGACGCCGTCGCCTGGACAAAATTTATGAACATGAAGGTGGAGTAATGTTGCACTCGCCGCATCGATGGCTTTTCGGATTGCGTCTTCCGCAACGTCCGGATCGTCCAGGTTTTTCGCTCCCCATAGCTCGATAAGCATATGCGTCGCGCCGGTGGCCAGAGGCGGTGGTACTTCTTGGTCGCTATCAATAATCATTGAGGAATCTCCATTGAATTGGCGGCTCAGTGAAATGAGCTGTTCGGGATTTAGATGACGAGGTGATCAGGCGGCGCGTTTTTGCCGGTACGTTCATGACCTCAATGCCGCATCAAAGACTTGGGCGTCGTCTCAAAGGCACAAATCAGTTGTACGCAATCGGTGTTTACCGCTTGGGTGCCGTAGGAATCCGCAGCCCGGCGAGCGCCCAAGTCCGCTTTCGTGAGGAGAGCACCAAACCGTGGCAGGCACCCGTTGGTTGCGGGTGCCATGCAGATTGACGCGTGTCGACTACAAGATCCGGTAGGTGCCAAGGCAAATTCGAGGCCCTACACGTCCGGCCGTGTTGCCCTGACGTCATCGAGCAAACAGTGGTGAACGCCTAGGGCGGGAAGCTAAGAAACGACCAAAGGGCACCACTATGTCTGGCCGATACCGGGGGGTGACCAATCCATACCCGCAATCAAGATCATCGGCGTTCTGATTTGAGGCCCCAGAAGGCGATGAATGGGGGACGCGTTTGCCTAGCCGAGATCTATCCGAAAGAAATCCGTATGTGGAACGTCAAGCGATCGAGGCGACCACGTCGATCGATCGCATTGCAAGATCGGATCCGGAGAGAATTGCGCTGAGGAGCGGCGCAGACGAACTCACTTACGAGGCGCTGCGACTAAGATCGGATGCCCTCGCAAGGAGCCTGCGAGAGCATGGCGGTCGGGGCGCTGTCGTCGGGTATTGGGGTGAGCGCGGCGTCGACTGGGCGACGGCGGTCGTCGCAATTTTGAAGGCCGGATCAACGTACCTACCGCTCGATCCATCGTTACCGGCTTCACGTACATCGTTCATAATTGAGCAGAGTCGCTGTGCCCTGATTATTGGTCCCGAGCAGCAGCATTCGCTCAGCCTGTTGCAGTCGAGCAGCAAAGGCACCATCCAATTCATGCCGATAGAGGCGGAGCTGCGTGACGGCCAGCCGTCGTCCTTCGTGCCATCATCCAGCGCGGATGGACATGCCTACGTTCTGTTTACGTCTGGTTCGACGGGCGAGCCTAAGGGCGCAATGATTACGCGCGCAGCCCTGAACAATCATTTGGCGGCAAAAATCGATGCCCTGACCCTCACTCAAACGGATTGCATTGCCGAGACGGCATCGCACTGTTTTGACATCTCGCTGTGGCAGCTTCTGGCAGGGCTTTGCGTCGGCGCCAGTATCGCGATCATTGATGATGCGACACTGAAATCGCCAGTATCTCTTCTCAAAGCAATTCAAGGGTACGGCGTGACGGTTGCTCAATTCGTCCCGTCAATGCTTGCAGTATTTGTTGAATATCTGCAGCGCGTTGCGGCGGCTGAGCGAGCTCTGGACGGTTTGCGGATTATTTCCACGGTTGGAGAACCCCTAACACCCGGGCTGGCGCGCGCCTGGCTTACCCTATATCCACAGATCCCCATTCTAAACCACTACGGGCCGACCGAGTGCGCCGACGGCGTTACGCACAATCTGGTTTCCGTACCTCCCGCGGTGACCGACACCTATGTGCCGATCGGCAAGCCGATTGCGAACCTTCAGGTCTATATCACCGATGGATCTCGTCTGTGCGATACGGGAGAGGTCGGCGAAATCTGCGTTAGCGGTGTTGGTGTCGCCACTGGTTACGTCAATGACCACATCCGCACCAAGGATGCCTTTGGGCCAAACCCATTCTCGAACGACCCGCCGTTCGGGCGCCTATACAGGACAGGTGATCTCGGGCGCGTTCGTTCCGATGGCCTTTTGGAATGTCTTGGTCGACGGGACCGTCAGGTCAAAATCCGCGGGCACAGAATTGAGCTGGGAGAAATCGAGGCGCGGCTCTCCGCTCATCACCTGGTATGTGGCGCTGTCGCGGTGGCGTCCGCCTGCGCAGGCGTAAAGCTTACGGCGCGAGACATAACCAGTGACGAGGGGGACACTGGATCGAGACGAATCGTGGCGTACGTGTCGGCTCCGGCTGAAGTGACGGAAGGCGAGCTTTTGGACTTTCTTGCCGAAACGCTTCCCACCTACATGCTCCCAGAAAGGATCATCCACGTCGGCGGTATTCCACGGACCAGAAACGGAAAGGTCGACTTCGCAGCATTGCCGGACCCGACCAGTGTTCGCCCTGCAATGCCGACGCCATTCGAGGGGCCACGAACAGAGATTGAAGCCAAGCTGTGTCAAATCTGGTCAGGCATTCTGGGCATTGAGAACATTGGCGTGAATGATCAGTTCATAAGCCTGGGCGGAGACTCGCTACGGGCAATGCTCATATTGGGCCAATTGCAGACCGAATTCGGAGTGAGAACGGACTTCAGGCTCGTCCTGAATGGAACGATACGATCTCTTGCGGCTTCGATCTCGACCCGAGGCGAATCCAAACCCTGCATAGGCCCCGCGTACGGAAAGCTTACGCGATCGCCTCTGACGCGAGTTCAGGAACACCTATGGTTTCTCTCCCAGCTCGATCCGTCTGCCAAGAACTACATTATTCAAGGCGGCCTGCGAATAAGAGGCATCATCGATCTGGCCGGGTTCAATCGCGCCTGGACCGATGTCGTTCGCTTCCATCAGGCCCTTTCTGCACGCTTTATCGACGAGGATGGTCCGGTCCAGCTCTTTGATGCTCTGCAATGTGCAAATCTTGAATTGGCTGATGCATCTCATCTGTCGGCGCAGGAAGCTGAGGAGCTGATCGCAGAGTTGCGGCGAACAGAGCTGAACGGCGGCTTTGATCTCAGCCAGGGCAATCTGTTTCGCGGGCGCATGATCCGTTTTGGCCCTGACCACCATCTGATACTGATCAGCGCTCACGAAATTATCCTAGATGCCTGGTCGATCTCTGTTCTGCTCAGAGACCTTCGACAAACGTACCTACATCCTGCGGCGCCTTTGCCAAAGAACCGCGCCTCACTTTCGACCTACGCGGTCTGGGAAAAGCAGCACGCAACTCCAGAGGCGCTGGCCAACCAACGCAGCTATTGGCGCCGCCAGATTGGTGATGATCCGCCGGTGCTTTCGCTTGGAACAGGACAGGCGCGGCCGCAGACAAACTCTCACCGCGGCGCCTCGCATGCCGTGCTGCTCGGCAGCGAGTTCTCCAATCGGGTACGGGAGTTTGCGCGCCAACACAGGTGCACCCCGTCGACAACCCTCCTCGCGTGCTTCAAGCTGCTTCTGCGGATGTATAGCGGTCAAGACGACGTTATCGTCGGCATACCGCACGTCGTACGGGATCAAGCCGGCAGTGCCGACATTGTCGGCTTTTTCCTGAATATGCTGCCAATCCGCTCCGCGATCGATGTCGGTCAGTCCTTTGCGGTTCATGGCTTGCGCACCCAGGGCCTGGTCAGCGATGCCATCGCAAATGCGGCATATCCGTTCGGCTGGATGGTAAGGGATAGTCGGCTGTGTCGTGAAGCGGGACGATCGCCGATCTTCCAGGTCATGTTCAACATGTATTCCGAGGCTGCGGAGCCGGCTGGTCAGCATGAGCTCGATCTGACATTCCGCGAATACGACACCGGCTATGTAAAATTCGATCTGACCTTGTACGCACAAGATCAGGGCGATGAAATTGCGCTCCAGCTAGCATATGCAGAAGACATATTTTCCAGCGATCTCATCGGCCGTATGGCTGATAATCTGCGCTGTCTGATTGCAGCCTGCGTCGAGAATCCGCTTGCGCCCCTTAAGGATCTGAGCTGCCTCAGCGCGACGGATGTCGTTATGCTGGACTCGCTGGATGGCTCGGCGCAGTCATACTCGACTGAATGTCCACTTGTCGAAGCGTTCGAGCAAATCAGTGCCTCTCATCTTAGCCAGCTGGCATATTTTGGTGATTTCGGTGAAATAACATTCGGCGATCTGCGTGAGCGCGTAACAGCAATCAGGTCGCTACTGCAGGCGTCTGACGTCGGCGCTGGCGACAGGGTCGCCTTGCTGGTCGACCGGTCGCCTGACGTGGCCGCTGTTATTCTCGCGGCACGAGCCTTGCGGTCCATCGTCGTCCCTGTATCGCCGGATTATCCACGTGAACGGATCGAACATGTCCTGCGAGATAGTCAGCCAAAGCTTCTGGTTCATGCAAGTGCCATTGACCTTGGTTTTGAGACTCCGTCGATTTCTTTGTTGGACCTAGAAGGGTACGGCACGTCCGCGCACCATTCCGAGCGCATCGACAAACCATCAGATCAGGGAATTGCGAGCCTTATATACACCTCGTCCTCAACCGGAAAGCCGAAGGGGGTCCTTATACCGGAATCGGCAATTCTCAATCGGCTGCACTGGATGTGGCGAAGCGCTCCCTTCGACAATACCGACGTAATGGTTGTCCAGAAGTCCGCATCACTTGTTGCGTCGGCTTGGGAATACTTCGGGGGGCTTCTGAGAGGCGTGTCCACGCTGATCCTGACCCGGGAGCAGTTGCTGGATCCAGATCTGCTGTTGAGCACGTTGGCGAGATGTCGCGCAACACATCTATTTGCCTCGCCGTCGCTCCTGACCGGCCTCATTGCTTCCCAAGAACGGCAGCGGCGCCCCACTTCCCTGCGGCTGGTCACAAGCAGCGCCGAACCGATGCCGTCCTCGCTCCCGGTTCGCTGGCGTGCGCTTTTCCCGGATGTGCCGTTGTGGAATTTTTATGGTGCTACGGAATGTGCCTCCAATGCCTCAGTCTACAAAACATCGGATTCCGACGACGGCTCGTCGCTCGTCCCAGTTGGGCATCCAATCGATAACGTCAAACTCTACGTGCTCGATGACAGGTTGAAGAGAGTCCCTGTCGGAGCCGCCGGCGAACTCTGCATCGCGGGACGCTGCGTGAGCGCCGGCTACTGGCGGGATCCGGAACGGACAGACCGTTGTTTCGTGCCGAATCCTTATGGTGACGGACAATACAGCGTTCTTTATCGAACTGGTGATATCGCACGGATCTCAACCAGCGGCCTTCTCGAGATTTGCGGCCGATCCGACAACCAGATCAAAATACGGGGCCATCGCATTGAGCTGGAGGAGGTCGAAAAGGCCCTTGAATCTCATCCGGCAATCGCAAAGGCCGCGGTCGTCGCGCAAGGCATGGATGACCATCGTCACTTGACCGCGAGCCTGGTTCCCGCGCGGGACGGGCTATGCTCTGAGGATATCGTCGCCCATCTGCGCCACACATTGCCGTCCTACATGATTCCCGCCGCCTTTCGTTTGGTTGACAGTATCCCCCTTACGGCGAACGGAAAGATAGATCGTGCTCACCTGTTGTCCGTTCCTTACCGCGACGTCGGGTTTGGTCTGTCTGCGGAGCCCCGCACGAGGAAGGAGCGTCTTCTTGCCGGGATCTGGCAGGATCTGCTAGGCGCGAAGTGGGTTGGAATTGATCACAGCTTCTTTGATATCGGCGGAGACTCTCTTCTGAGCGTGCGCTGCGTCACGCTGGCGCGCGCAGCCGGGCTGAATCTTACTGTTGACCAACTCTATCGAACCCCGACCATTAGGGAATTGGCGGCAGATGGAGCGACGGTTACACCCCATACCGTCCCTTCCGCGGATGGCTCGTTGCCGGTTATCCCCGCGATCGCATCTTGGAAGCCTCTTGTCGGCTTCGATGAGCACTACAACATAGGCGATCTGTTCTTTCTGCCCGGCGGGATGCTGGATATCCCGCTGCTGGAGCGCGCCCTTGCCCATGTTATGGATAGGCACGAAGGCCTCAGGCTCCGTATCGCCCGAACCGACGATGGCCTACGTCTGACGATTGCAGCTTCGCTGGCCGAACGCCTCGTGGAGGAGGTCAATCTTGTCGGAATGACCAGCCTGCGGCAGCGTAAGGCAATCGAGAGCATCTCAGCAAGACGTCAACATATTTTTCGTTTTGACGGCCAGGCGCCTCTTCTTAACGTCACAGCCTTCCGCACATCGGAAAGCGGCGATTACTATCTGCTCGTCCTGATGCATCATTTCGTTGCGGACGGGATAGGCTATCGACTGTTCCTGGAAGCATTGGATTCGGCCTACGACGCCGTTAGCTCAGGCCAAGCCGTGAGTAGTCCCGAAAACCTGCAAATGCTCTCTTCATGGTTGAAGCGCCTTGAGCACTACGCGAACAGCGAAGCCCCAGCCGAACTCGAATGCTGGGAGGGGATCGACTACGATCAGTTCAATTTGGACGTCAGCGACGCCTCATCCGGCGGCGCGAGCTTTTCGGACGTGACCGCTAGAGAGCTGCATTATGCACGCCTTGAAGGCCGCAAGGATGACGCGAATTGCCGATTCCTTTGGGAAGATCAGGCGAAGCATCATCTGGAGATTGGCAAAGAAGCGACAGCTGATCTCCTCAATATTGCAGCCAGATCGGCGCATTGTAAGGACATCGACGTATTTCTTGCGGCCATATCCGGCGCCTGTGGACGTGTTCTCGGCAACTATTCGCTCTGGATTGATAGCCTTACCTCGACCCGAGGTCGGCTGTTTGAAGATATTGATCCATCGCAGATCATTGGCCACATCAGCGAACTCGTTCCGCTTTCCTTGAGTCTCGCCGGAACGGAGTCCCGTCCCGATCGTGCCCATTCAATAAACCGCCAGCGCAATATCCTGCCGCGCAGGGGAATAGGGTTCCGGGCCTTGAAATTCCTAAACCGAGATCCAGCCGTGCGGAGCCGGATCGATCGTCTGCCCTTACCCAAAATTGGACTGAATTATCGAGCGGGTTTGCAGCGCCATTTTCCGCGCCGCCTCCTGACCCAGGAGCCGTCTCCAATCTGGATCGGCGAAGACATGGATGAAGCGGCCGCGAGTCACATCTTCTGGTTCGATGTTGGATATCAAGCCGGCGCTCTACAAATTGAAACAAGGTATGACCCAACCCAGATCGGTTATGAGGTGACTCATAACTTTTGCACCGTGTTGCAGCAGGAGCTGTTGCTGACGATCGACGAATTCGAAAGAGCCCGTGACACTGTCATCCATGGATGAGCAGGATCGGAAGTGGTCGTCGAAAGCGTTCGAGATGTGATGGCAAACAAGAAGAACATCGATCTATCTGATCCAAACCTGTCGGGCCTTATCCTGCGGCTTGCGATTCCGTCTATTGTTGGCCTATCGATCAACGCGCTGCAGCAGGCCGTCAATGCGATCTTTGTTGGCGCACTTGGCGCGCAAGCGATCGCAGCTGTCAGCATGACCTTGCCTGTCGTCGTCCTGCTGACGGCAGTCGGTCAGGGAATCGGTGTTGGAACAGCCTCGTTCATATCTCGCCATCTTGGTGCTGGTGAGTACCTGGAGGCGAGTAGAGGGGCGAGTACTGCACTGGCCCTGGCCGCTCCGATCGGTATCATGCTTACGGTTGTTCTCCTGCTAAACTTGCGACGGATCTTCGTAACGCTCGGGGCAACTCCAACCATCATGCCCGTGGTGCTCGACTATGCGGCGACGCTTTTGTTCGGGTACACCCTGATGCTTCTAAACATCGTCAACGGCTTCATCGTTAGGGCCGAGGGCAACACACGCTTTAGCATGTGGACGATGATGACCGCCTTCATACTGAACGCCGTGCTCGATCCGGCCTTCATCTTCTTGCTGGGCCTCGGTGTGCGAGGCGCAGCCCTCGCAACACTGGTATCTCAGATCGCTGCCATTGGCCTCTATATTGCGCATTTTTCGAAGCTGCGCGGGATAGTTCTCGTCAAACTGTCTTACATCTCATTGCGAACAAGTCGCATCAGGCAGATCGCGTCTATTGGAGCGCCTGCGACCATGACAGGCATCTTATCTGCCATTGCGTCTATGCTCTTGTACGGAGCTGCTGCGCCATTCGGGGACGATTGCATCGCGGCGATAGGGATAGCTGTGCGATTGCTGACCATCGGCGCACTGCCCATCACCGGCTTTTGTATGGGCTCTCAAGCTGTTCTGGGTTTCGGTTGGGGCGCACGCGATCTGCCTCGCGTATTAAAGGCCGCAAAGCTCATGCTTTCCATGAGTGTCGCACTTTCGGCTGCATATTCTGCGGCCGTTGTGAGCTTTGCCCGACCTTTGGTCAAGCTGTTCAGCAATAGCGAGAACGTCACGGAAATTGCCGTCTTGACCTGTGTCGTCTTCCATCTCTTTTTTTGGCTTTTTGGTATTGAGAGTTTCGTGACGTCGATGCTTCAGTCCTTCGGGAGAGCACGCCTTAGTGTGGTTGTGTCCTTGGCGAGGCACTGCTATTTCTTCATACCGGCCGTACTGTTGTTACCACTAATATCGGGCTTTAACGGACTGTTGGCCAGTCAGGCAACCGCTGAGCTGGGGGCCGGAATGGTCGCAACGCTTGTCATGTTCCAGCAGTTTGCTGAGCTCAGACGATCGCTCCGACATCCCACCGCGGCAGCGATCGCGAATTGAATTGACCTCGAACATCAGCGAGGCCTCGGCATTGAGTCTACAACCCGGAAAGGTGTTGCGCTCCTGGGAATGACTAAGGTGGTGTGCAGAGCCATGCAGCTATAGTGGTAGCGCTTGGCTTGCCCGAAGCTCATGCAAGCGGGCCCGGCTTCTTGAGCGGTGCTAGGGAGCCAAAGGATAGAGCCGAGTACCAGCCCCGCCGTGCTCATCGCGCGTCTAATTCGCGCCCGGCACATGGACCAGTGCAATGGTATGCTCAACAGGGCCAGCTCTCACCGAGACACGCTTGCGCCCCACAACGTCCAACAGTGCAAGCTGCGTCAACCCTGGCGGCCGATGATCTTGATGCGTCGTTGTCGGTGCGTTCCTTGCTGATCTCGAGACGAAGCAAGGCGTTAGCGCGTTAAAACGCGCAACTCGAGTTTGGCGGCGCCTTGCTCTCTGCCGGCTCTTGTCTTTTGAGGAGCAAGCTCATGGGCTCCTGCGGGGCCTGGCGGCACCAGACAGGGGACCACAATCCGTACATCGCCTGACTTGGCCCGAAATTGAAAGCAGCCTCGCTGGCAACGATCTGGTAAGTTCGCGCCCGTCAGGTCTGCTCATCATTTTTGGTGGAAGTCGGCTCTGAAGAGTTGCCGTGGCGTCCGTCAGGAATACGCGAGTTAGGCGATCCGGGCGGTTGATCGGCTGCTGGAAAGTCATCCCCCGTTCCCACCTTTGAGTGGCGCTTGCGAACAAATGCCTTGAGCTCGTCGTAGGCGTCAAGCAGGGGCGGCGTCAGAGAAAAGAATGCACCAACACCAAGTACGATGATGGCATGACGGAGCGAAACGCTGTCGTCCTCATCAAGGTGGTAACCGCGTCTGATGAAGACGGGCGACCGGCAGCTGAATCCCTTCCGACCATTCGACCTGCGCGGTTGGCGCGGCGGGATCATGATCACGACGAACAAGACATTTACTAACAGCCATATGCCGAGAACAATGAAAAGCGTTTGCATCTTGGGCCATTCCGTACTGATCAGTGACATAGACGAAGTGCTGTTCTGACGAGCTGCCGAGCAGCTGACGAACTCATCTTCAGGGGTTCATAACGAGTGACGGCAATCGCAGCCAAATTCCGCCCTTGCTGTCGCGCCGCGGAAGAGCCGACGATCATCAGAAAAGGTTTGCAAGCGCCAAGTCGATGGTTTGTCAATATGATCTCGGATGTCCTATTAACCAAAGCAGCCGCCCGATCGGCGGCCAGCGCATGGTGGTGGCTTGGCCGCTTGCGGAATGCTCTGGCACCAGCACAGAGTCTTGCGAAGCAGGCTGGACGGTCTGAGAGGTTCATAATTGTCATCACGCATCAGGAAGCTGCCGACGGTCGGACGCGGTCCGTCGCCTACCAGTATGACGATACAAGCTTACGCTACGTGCGATTCAAGTCCCCTCGGGATCCGCTCTCAAAAACATGTTGAAACTGTTCGGCCCTAGAAGGGCCACTCGAACAGAGGCCCGGCCAACGCCCTAAGAGGGTTCAACTCTGTTGGCTTTGGGGTCCTCAGACGTGGTTCCGCTAATCTGGTGAGTGCATGCTCGTTGGGCATTTGGCAGGGAACGAGAGTCACCCGGTCGATCGACATAAGTATGCTCACGCGATCGGCGCGGGGCTCCTAGGAGTCCGGAGCCGCGTCTCCCGTCTCTCGTGTGCATATGGAATTAGCCGGCTATGGCAGACGAAATCGAACCGGAAAATGACAGGACTGCGTCAGACGTGCCATCTTGCAGAGAGTTGGTGACCCCAAATACCGCGGGCGCCAATCAACGAAGCGGCCCCATGGGGCCTAGCCGTTAGCTTAAGCAAACCAATGCGTGCTTTCGGCCTTGAACTGCCCGAAAGCACGCAGCGTCATTCTCGGGTCTCGGCCCGACTCGAGCCCAGGATCCGCGATTTCGAAGCTTGGAACGGAGAGCGGGCAGTTTCAATCAAACTTGTAGGAGGCCTGCAGGAACGTGCCCCATCGCTCCATGCGATAGTTCGCAGGAAGGGTCCCCTCGACAACACGAAAGCTGTCCGCCTTTTGGGCTTCATTGGGGAATATCTCGCTATGTTTTCGAGTCCACATGGCCCAATACCTGGCGCCGATGCCGATGCTGAAGTTATTGGTGAGGAAATAGGAGAGGGTTCCTTCGACCTGCACCCCACCGCCACCGCTCCCGCGTTGATCGCTGAAGAACGTCAAATCTCGCAACAGATGATTGTCACGGCCTTGGAAGTCTGTCCAAGGCAGGTAAGCAGCATCGGCGCTGACGCGCCAACGGTCGAGGAACATCGTCTCAGCGCTGAGACCGATGCGCAGCGCATTCCAATTGGTGTCTTCGCTGCCGATGACGACCTTACCGCCGACTGCTTGACGGCATGGCGGCGAGGAGGCGATCTGCGCGCATCCCGTCGTGTCAGAGTTCTGGCCGTAATAGGTCCAGCCCATAAACCCGCCAACCTTAAAGGCGGTACCGCGCAAGAAATCATAGCCCGCATCGGCCGTGTAGTACATGAACCTTCCGTTCGTCTGGCCCGATATCGTGTTGGAATAGGCGAAACTAGCGGCCCAATCTTCATCGTTCACATTTCCGTTGTTGAATCGGCCGAGGCCGATGTTGCCCTTCAGGAAGATCCCCCAGGGGCTGTCCACGCGTTCGAACAGCTCACCGGAGATCCCGTCCAGTTTGTGATAGGTGAGCCTTGATACGAGCTCGCTCCCGGCGCCCCATTGAAACATTCCTCGGCTCAGCCATAACCGTGTGCCGCTTTCCAGCGACCAACCGCGAGTGAAGGCAATCGGCGACGCGTTGAGAGTCGGCGTTGCCCCATACAGCGGCGTATCGGGCCATCCCAGCGTCCTCGGATCGGCGCCGAAATGATAGTTCAGGGAAAGTATGCCGATGTGATAGCTGCTGGACGGGTGGGTGATGTTGGCTGGGACCGTTTCCAACGGAAGCCGTGCGGTTGGAGGGGTTGCAACACTTGGTCCACCAAACCACAGATAATCGTACTCAAGTCCAACGGACCATGCAGGCGTGATCGCCTGCTCCACGCCGGCGCCGATTGTGCCACCGACCCGACCATACTCGAATTGAGTAACATTCTGTGGCGCCCAGCTAAATTCGCGGTTGTTGAGGACATCGCCCTGATTGTGTTGCCAGGCCACACCTCCCTTGAGATAAGCCAGCGTATGGCCCTGCGAGCCAAACGCGTAACCGAGGCGACCGGTGCCGGTGAAAAAGATGTTTGGACTCGCATTGCAGGTTGCGCTCACAACAGATCCGGAAACGGCAAGACAGGTGTTTGTACCGTCCGATGCGGCGCCACTGGCACCCACTTCAACGCCAAAAATCCAGTTGTCCTTCTGCCAATTATAGCCGATCTGGCCTCCCAGCAGAAACATTGGGGTATCGACCACATCCCCGTAGATTGATGGGCCATACGGGTCACTGAATGATGTCCGGCCGTAGCCCCCGCCACCGTGCGCGCCGAAATATCCTCCGGTCCAGCTCCACAGCACCGGTGAGGCTTCTATCTCGGTCTTAAGAAATGCCGAATTGACCGCACCGCTTGCAACGAGCGCAGCTGTTGCTGCACCCCAAGAAAAAACTCCAGATCGCATCTCACCTCACCAAACACAACGCGCCGTCTTGGAATGAACCCCGAGTGGCCGATGTTGTTGGCGCCGCCTCCAGGCCGCTTAAGATGTGCAGGATCTAGGCCAGTGCACACGACGCGTATTGCCTGCGGTTTTCGTTGGCGATGTCGTCTTTGCCTCTCAAGGCTGGGCGGATTTGAAACGGTGCGTCTGAAGAGGACACAAAGCGCGTGCCCCATGTTCGGCGATTCTGGATCGAATACGAGGACGGCAGTCGATCCCGTCTCCGCTGCCTAGGGGGCGGCGGGATGCTGACGCTCCTGCGGCAGCTTTTGCAAGATGAGAAGCTGAGGCGTCCGTTTGTCCATTCACATTCGATCGGACGACCTCGATCCAAACGAACCGATTTCTGCAATCGCGAAGCCGGTGCTGTCCTGGTGAGCGCGCGCTGGTGACTGTCATCACGACCAGCAAACGCAGGCATTTGTTGATACCGATGTTGTCGGGTTTGTAACAGCGGTCTGCGGCCAGGTCGGGATCACAACAACCCTCTGATAGGCGGCTCGCGCGCACTATCTGCTTTCAAAGCACGGACTTTTTCTCTGATGCAGTCTTGGCACGATCATTGCCACATCCTGGCCGGGCGTTGTCAACGCCAACCGAGAACTCCGAGGAGAGCATGAGTACCGTCTGCACTGGCAATGTCGCAGAAATCAGGGGCTGCGCTACCCGTCCACGTCACAGCGATTCTGCAGCCATCCAACACAGGCTGGCTCCACTTCGCGGAGACGAACAGAACTGCCGCGAGAGCTGTCGCCCTTGGAATAATGTCGTCCGGACTTCCGGCTCCGATCGCCACAATATCGGAGTATGTACCGTGCGGCCATTCTTGTGAGACACGATACATAGCAGGAGATATAGCATGAGAGTGCCGGCCAAACTGCCGTCCAATCGACGCTTCGGCCTCACGTTTTGCGCCCTTTTTTTTGCATTGGGCGCATGCGCGGCCATCAAGGGACAACTCGCTGCCGCTTACGTGTCGCTCTTTGCGGTTGGTGTCGCATTCGGCGGCATAGCATTGACCCTCCCGCGATTGCTCGCGCCGGCCAACCTACTCTGGTTCTACTTCGGCGAGTTGCTTGGACGGATCGTCAGCCCGCTGGTTCTGGGCATCATTTATTTCGGGCTTCTGGTACCGATCGCCTTCATCGCTCGCTTGCTCGGGCGCGATGAGCTTCATTTGAAGCGACGACCAGTCGCAAGTTACTGGATCAGTCGTAGCCCGCCAGGTCCGACAGGTCAGTCCTTCACACACCAGTTCTGAGGCGCATATGTTTCTCTTCATCAAGGAACTCTGGGCTTTCATGCGTGTTCGCAAAAAGATGTGGCTCGCCCCCCCAATTCTTCTCATGGTGCTCATAGCCGCTCTGCTAGTTCTGGCGCAAGGCTCTGTCATGGCGCCGTTCGTTTACACGCTGTTCTGACCAGTGAATATTCTGGGTATCTCAGCTTACTACCACGACTCCGCCGCTTGTCTCGTCTCAGACGGCGAACTGGTAGCTGCCGCGCAGGAAGAGCGCTTTACGCGGAAAAAACACGATCCAGGCTTTCCTGCCTGTGCGGCTCGTTACTGTCTTCGCGCTGCAGGGCTATGTCCAGCAGACGTCGACTATGTAGTCTTCTACGACAAGCCCTTTAGTAAATTCGAGCGGATATTTGAAACCTATCTAGCTTTCGCGCCGAAGGGATTTTACAGTTTCGCAACGTCGATGCCGGTTTGGCTGAAGGACAAGCTGTTTCAAAGAACGTTGATTGCCGAGGCCCTGAACGAGCACCTCGGGAGTGATGTTGATTGGTCGAGGCGACTCCGCTTTTCAGAGCACCATCTCAGTCACGCAGCGTCGGCGTTCTTCCCGTCGCCATTCCACGAAGCCGCAGTGTTAACGATGGATGGTGTCGGAGAGTGGACGACAACCTCGCTTGCGATCGGTAAGGGAAAGGAACTGTCAGTCTACAAGGAGATTCACTTTCCGCATTCGCTTGGCTTGTTGTACTCAGCGTTCACTTACTACATCGGTTTCAAGGTGAACTCCGGTGAGTACAAGGTAATGGGACTGGCGCCCTACGGCGAGCCAAAGTATGTGCATCTGATAAAGGAGCACTTGATCAACATCAAGGAGGATGGGTCATTCCACCTGGACATGAGCTTCTTTGACTATTGTACCGGACTAACAATGACCAATGGTCGCTTCGAGACGCTATTTGGTGGTCCGGCCAGACGCCCGGAAAGTGGGTTGACGCAGAGGGAGATGGATCTAGCGGCCTCCATTCAGGCCGTTATCGAGGAGGTCGTCCTAAGGCTCGCAAAAGAAATCCGGACCACAACCGGCCAGAGAAACCTCTGCCTCGCAGGAGGAGTGGCGCTTAATTGTGTGGCGAACGGAAAGCTCATGCGGGAAAAACTCTTCGACAACATCTGGATTCAGCCGGCTTCTGGCGACGCCGGCGGCGCGGTGGGCGCAGCACTGGCTGCCTACTATCTCATGCTTGAAAAGCCCAGGAGCGTCCCTGCGGGCGACAGCATGAACGGCGCGTACCTCGGACCGGAGTTCAGTCAGCGCGAAATCGAAGAGCGTCTAGGAAAAGCCGGCGCGGTATTCACGGCGGAAATCGATGAAGCACTGATCGACAGTGTCGCACATGCTCTGATCGACGGTAAGGCGGTTGGGTGGATGCAGGGTCGGATGGAGTTCGGCCCGCGAGCGCTCGGCGGACGTTCCATCATTGCTGATCCCCGCTCACCGACTGTCCAGAAGCAGCTAAATCTCAAGGTGAAGTATCGCGAGTCTTTCCGCCCATTTGCGCCGAGTGTTTTGCGAGAGGACGTGTCGCAATGGTTTCAGCTTCATTCCGACAGCCCCTACATGCTCCTTGTGGCCGACGTGCTGAACACGAAGCAGTTGCCGATGTCAGAAAAGCAAAAGCAGCTCTTCGGCATCGATAAATTGAACGTCGTGCGCTCGGAAATTCCGGCCGTCACACACGTGGACTACTCCGCGCGCGTGCAGACTGTGCACAACACGACCAATCCGCGGTTTCACAGATTGATATCGAAGTTCAAGGAACTAACCGGATGCCCTGTTCTCGTGAACACCTCATTCAACGTGCGAGGAGAACCGATCGTTTGCACTCCAGAGGATGCGTTCCGCTGTTTCATGGGAACGGAAATCGAAATGCTGGCCGTCGGCAATTCGCTCTTACGGAAGGAAGACCAGAGCAGAACGTTGATGAAGAACTATCGTCGTTGCTATGAACTCGATTAGAACGCGAGGCGTTCAAGCTGTGCGCTTGGCAGCCGTCGTGACTTCTATCTCCTGTACGAACGATTTTGGCGCGCATTTCGAAGAAAGCCATCCACATGGATGTCAAAACAAAAAACGCAATCTTCGGAATGCTTTCAATAGCTACTAGCCTGATTACGGCGGCCGCCCTACTGGAATTCTATGTGCGTTTAACGCAGGCAGACGGCACTAATTTTGACATCGAAATGTGGCGTTACGCCAAAGACCTGAAAGTGGTTAGTGACATACCCGGTGCAGGGCACGAACATACCCCTGGAAAGGGTGGGGTTTACATGGGGGTCCCAGTAACAATCAACTCAGCAGGTTGGCGCGATCGCGAACATTCCGTGGAGAAAGAGAGTGGCACTGTTCGGATCATGATGCTTGGCGACTCCTTGACGTTTGGATGGGGCGCAAGACCTGAAGACATCACATCATATCGATTGGAAAGGCTGCTGAACGCGAAGGAAAAAAAATTCGAGGTCATAAATACTGGGATTGGAAATGCTAACACAGCTATGGAAGCAACGTACTTCATGAAGAAGGCGTACGTATACAAGCCTGACATCGTCGTACTGAACTATTTTATTAATGACGCAGAGCCAACACCGCGAAGGACGGAGAATTTCTTTCTAGAGCACTTCTATTCAGCGGTGTTCATCGCGGGTCGTTTCGATGCCCTTATGCGAACATACTTCGGCAAGGCCGATTGGCAGCACTATTACCGCGGTCTCTACCAAGGGAATGAACCCGGCTGGTTGGTTGCACAGGCTGCCTTGAAAGAACTTGCGAGCTATTGCAAGGCGCGAAACATCAAACTCATTGTAGTTAACTACCCGGAACTGCACGAGCTGTCCCCATATCCATTTCAGGATATAACGAGTCTCGTTGCCTCCAAGGTGAAAGCGCTCAGTATACCATTTCTGGATCTTCTTCCGGCTGTGGAAAATCAAGCCCCACAGTCCCTCTGGGTCACGAAGACAGACTCCCACCCAAACGGTAAAGCGGCCGGACTCTACGCGGACTCAATTATGAGAGCCCTAGTGGCCCAAATTCCCGAAGACTTTCGAGGGTCTGTAAATTGAAGGAATCCTCTTCCACGGAAAACCGTGTGGAAGCAGATGCGCTGCTGAGAACGGCCGCTGTGAGGACGAGGGTCGTTCGCTTGACGGCCCTATTGAACGAGATATGGGCAATCCTTGGTGTCGCTCTTCTTTTGCTGACGACTCTGGAAGTATCGCTGACATCCTACTACGAGAGAGCTGACAAGAGAGAACGTCAAAGCGCCGCCAAGGCTGCAGCTAATTCTGGGGTGTATGCAAATCCCGACCTGGCGGAAGAATACTTCAAAGAACTCACCGAAGCCAAGGCGCGGGTGTGGGCTTCATATACGCAATCACAACAAACGGACTATGCGGGCAAATTCATTAACGTACACGAAGGCACCAGAAGAACGTGGAACTCCGAGGCAATCAAGGATGATAAGCGTACCAGGTTAAAAATATTCTTTTTTGGCGGGTCGACTTTGTGGGGGCTTGGATCTAGGGACGACTTCACCATTCCCTCCCTTGTCGCCAAAAGGTTAGCCGAAAATGGAATCAGCGCTGAAGTCACAAATTATGCAGTCATTGGTGATGTAACTACCCAAAGCTTGATTCGCTTCGTTCTCGAATTGAGAAAGCGGAATGTTCCTGATTTGGTGGTCTTTTACGGCGGATCGGTTGAGGCTTTCTCCGCTTGTTATGAAGGAGAACCGGGCGTTCCGCTTGGCAACTCAAACCTCGAAAAAATATCTCCTAAAAAGGAGGCAAAAGCGCGCATAAGTATAAGGCGAGAAAACTTCGCGCTGATAAGATTGCTCACTGGCAAAACACAGCTCGCGGGGTGCTCGAAAAAATTAGACGTGTTGTCTGACGGAGCTCTAGATGTCTATCTAGGGAATGTTCGGTTTATAGAGGCTATTTCAAGGAGCTTATCCTTTAAAACATTATTCTACCTTGAGCCTCAGCTGTCTGATAAAACACACAGAACAAAATATGAAGAGGATCAGCTTCTAAAATCAGAGAAACGGCTTCCAGGAAAAAACGATCTTTACTCTCTTATGAGAAGCAAGTTGGTCAAGAGAGTAGATGAGAGTTCGGAGCAAAACGTGTTTCATGACTTACGTACTATCTTTTCCGATGCTGCCAGCCCAATTTACATGGACGGCGGGCATTATGGCGAGGGTGGAAATGATCGGATATCTCGGAGAATTACAGCCGACATATTGGCACTGTATGCTCCCGTGAAGTGAACAACAGAGCTGGTCCCCGTTGTCTGAACAGAGTTTTCAGTGCACCGCTCCGCGCTCATAGCCAAGAACAGCCGCCGGCACCACGGCATCCACCGCCGCCACAACCTGTACTTCTTCTTCAGAAATTATCGCCTGCTGCTTCTCGCAACTGACGTCGCCAACCGAACAACTGTTGCGGCGACATGCCGTCGCGCTGTAGCACAGATTGAGCCGCCGCTCGCTACGATTACAGGGCAATGACTTCTTTGTCGCGGAAGACGAGATGTCGACGAACCGGTTGGCTGGCCGCTCACGTCGAGATGATCTTGACGGATTTCGAACAGCGCCACGATCGCCATAGGGATGTCAGGCCTCGGCGATGAGCCTGGTGCGATGAAGGGCGGCAGTCCGTATCGAGCTTGTTAGTTGCTCCGGAAAGTCCTTAGGAAGGGCTTTGAGCACATCGTCAAACGCTGTCTCGAACGTTTCTGCGAGATCCTTGAAGATGGAGCGTACGACGGCAACCCCGACGCGGGAGATCTCGGCCGTCTGTATGAAATGCCGAGGTAGGATTTCATTCACGGTGTAGTGTCGGCTCTTGCCGACCGACATCGCAAGCTTAAGTGCCTTGGGTTGAATTTGCTTCGCGTTTAGACTGGGTTGTGCACTTAGCACGTCATAAAGTGGTGTCAGACGAAAGCGGCCTCCGGGGCCGAGAAAGATGCTGAAATTCTTGGCGTGACCGTCAGTTGCTCCAATTAGCCAGAACACGATGCTCGCACGGAGAAACATCGTGAGATCTTGACTTGGTGCATCGCTTCCTTTCAGCAGCTCCAGAATGTCTTTTAGTCCGGGCCCGCCATCCGACTGATATTTTCTAGTCGGCGGTACCGACAACGCTTGGCAGCTATCCTCCTGGGGCAGGCGGAGCAATCGCTTGTCGCTTGTCCAGCGGCGATCAAAACGCTCGACAACGAGCGTCCGGCGGCCTCCAAAATGAGTCATCTCGACGTTCGCTGCCGGGATACCAAGAGCTGAAATGAGTTTGAGGCAGAAGAATTCGTTCTCGACGCTGTTTGAGAGATCAATGCCGTTCGGCAAGCGCCCTATTTGTGGCTTCAGGATATGGGTGGTGGCGGTGGTCCCCACCGGCTTGTACCATTTGCCGTCCTGGCGCAGCAAAGCGGTCTTTTCCTGCGCACCGGCGATGGAAATTCGAAAATCTTCGTCCTCATCGAGACCGAGCGGAGCCGCCGCCAGATTTTGAATGATATGCGCGACTTCATCGTCACTGATGAGCTTGCCTTCGATCTTGCCCGGCGGTCCCGGATCGATGCCTTCCGGTAGAAATTGGAGTGCCCCGACGCAGTCATGTCCGAGAGCCGAGAGGATGCTTTAGGCGTACGTACCGGTCGCGCCGACACGTTCGGCGACGCGCCTGCGTATCGGTTCGCCGTCCGGCAGCAGATTGTCGAAGACGTTGATGAGCGGAGCGCCGATATAGCGGTCCTCGCGAAGGGGGAGGGAGAGCGAGATCGGGAAGATCGACTGCCATGAGAGCCATTGCGCGTCGTAGCGAAAGTCGATGGCGCCGCTGGACTCGCGCTTGAGTACGCCGATCAGGCGGCCATTTACGAACACGTTTAACGGAGCGTTGGCTTTCGGACGGGGCATTAGAATGCGCGCTCGATATCGGCCGCACTCGCTTTACTTCGCGAGCGAACCAACAATTCCAAGTCAAGGACAGCCAGCGCTTCCATCAGGGTGTGGAGTTGAACGGCGGGTGCGCCCGCTTCAAGCCGGGACACGGTTCCCTGACGCAGGTGGATGTTTTTTTCCGAGCTCGGATTGCGTCAGTCCGGCCTGCTTGCGAGCCCTTCGTAGAATGGCTCCCAGTTGTTTTTCGTTGCGGGCGATGTGCTGCGGCATGTGAACCTCAAGCACCAGTATACGCAATTGCGTATACGCACTCAATATACGCAACCGCGTATATCAGGAAAATAGACGCTAGCGCGTATAAACTCAGAATATAGGCACTGCGTAAATCTCCCGCGATATTCCGGAATGATCGAGCACTTTTCCCAGCCAAATCCGAGCAAGACAAAGGCTGACGGCTGCCAATGCTATCGCCAAGATTTCGCAAGCCCTCAGTCGATGGAAGAGCAAGTCCGGGCAACGGTCAACGCGATGGCCATCGAGGAGGGCAGCCCACGGGCCAGATCGATACGAAGCTGATCGAACAAGCGATCGAGTTGCTCAAGACCGAATAAACGATTGATCATCCAAACCGGCGGCGTCGTTCTTTACCAATGAACTCCTCGCCAACTGACTGGCCAGAGATAGCATGCGAGCCCGACTGTGGGCGTCGGGCGAGCCTGAGGTGAGACCATGCAAGCTGCTGCGTGCTCGCATCCGCCTCTAAAGATCATGAGTCATCAGCGGATCCTAGGAAGCTTCCTCCGGTGCGGATCATGGCCTGAAATTGAGAATCTCGGTCCGGCAGTTGAATTGCTTGCGCAGATGCTCGACGCACCGCCGATAGGAAGGCGACTCCGCGAAATCGCCTCAAAATCTCTAAACGATGACCACAAGAATCACGTTGCTTGCGACGGCGCCGTTCGCAGTATTGACGCGTTGAACGATCCGGTGAAAGCGAATGGCGTAGAGTGATGGAATCGTTCAATCGCGAACAAGTCCAGGAGAGATGATGAAGTTGGTGAAGACCTCTGTAGTGGCATGTGTCCTTTCGGCTTTGCTTGGAGGCCAAGTGCTTGCGCAAGACCTTTCGACCGACTCCAAGAGTCGCGGCGGCATGCAAGGCAAGAGCATACAGGGGGGTATGAGCGATGATGATGATGATTCGACCACTCAGCTCGGCGCTGCGGACCGAAAGGCAGGTATGAAGCCGGTCAAGAGCACAAAGGGTGCAGCCGGCACTACCGGAATCGCTCCGAACAAGGGGGCAGCTGACGATTCTTCAGTCGGCGGCACGCCGACCGCCGGCAAGCGCCACTAACGCAGGCGATTCTTATCGGCAAACCTCCGGTCGCGCACAGGCGGCCGGAGGTTTTTTTTCGTGTTCAGTTCGATCTCGGCGCGAATGGCCCAGCAGGAAGCAGTCAAGTTGATTGCTGCGTCGAGGCTGTCAGCGCCCCCTCCGGCTCGTCCACGAAAATGAGTTGCTGGTCGGTATAGGGCGGAAGCTTTTGCCCTCGCTCTCGGCGAGTGCGAATGATTCAGCCAAGCGTTAGGTGCGCCCCGACCTGCTCTTGCTATCGCTTATCGAAATCGCGCAGCGCCGAATGGTGATGCTCGGCGCGGACGCGTCAGGCTCCGCAGCGGAGTGGCGGAGCTGCTACCCCCATGAATGGGGTCGTCACAGCGCGTTCCGGCAGGACATCGCTAGCCCGGCTGCCCGAATCTGACAACTAGGATCAGGCTTTCTTCGCCTGATGCCGGTCAACAACGTGCTCGAGCCGGATGCAGTGAAGAAGCCATCGCGGTGTTTCGTGCCGTGAGGACTTTTGCGTTCTCATGCCAATCCGCTTTGCGAGCTTTATGCCAAGGCTTGTCGATCGGCATTCAAATTTGACCTCTCCGCGAATTGTTCGCAGGCTTGCGCGCTACTTCCGGAGTTCCTACGCTACGGCCGCGGAGCTCAGGACGGTTGTCGGCGCGTTGCTGACGCGACGGACAATTGCAGCCGAGGGAGTTTGCCTGATGCAAGGGGATCCGAGATCGCACGGGCTCTGGGAACTGACGGCTCCGCATGCACCTCAGACCGCTCGTCTGGCTGGCGAGATCGACGTCGATGTCCTCGTCATCGGTGGCGGATATACCGGGCTTTCGTCCGCTCTCCATCTTGCTGAAGGAGCAGCGCGCGTCGCTGTCCTCGAGGCGTCTGAAATCGGCTTCGGCGGCTCCGGACGCAATGTCGGTCTCGTGAATGCCGGTATGTGGGTCATGCCGGACGCTCTCGCGGCGACGCTGGGACAAACCCTTGGGGAGCGCCTGATCGATCTGCTCGGCGATGGGCCGCGACGGGTGTTCGATCTTATTGCGCAACATGATATTAACTGCGAGCAAGAGCCCACGGGCACGTTGCATTGTGCAGTCGGACGCAGGGGATTGGAAGAAATCGAGGCTCGTGCTGAACAATGGCAGCGACGTGGTGCGCCGGTCGAGATTCTCGGTGCCGAGGAGACGCGCCGGAGGATTGGCGGTGGCGACTACACTGGCGCACTGCTGGATAAACGCGCTGGCACAATTCAGCCGCTGGCCTATGTCCGTGGTTTGGCTCGCGCCGCGCTTGCTGCCGGCGCGAAAATATTCACTCACAGCGCTGCTCTCGCCGCCAGCGATGACGGCTCGCGCTGGAAGGTCAATACGGCAGCCGGATCTGTGCGTGCAGATTGGGTGATTGTTGCCACCGATGCCTACGCGCGAGGACCGTGGTCGCTGGTCCGGCAGGAGCAGATCCAACTGCCTTACTTCAACTTTGCGACCCAACCTCTCCCGGATCATTTGAGGGCATCGATCCTGCCCGAACGCCAGGGAGCCTGGGATACGAAACAGGTGCTCAGTTCATTTCGCTTCGACCGTGCAGGTCGGCTCGTTTATGGCAGCGTCGGTGCTCTTGAGTGGAGCAGTACAGCAGTGCACAGGGCGTGGGCGATCCGTTCGCTCGGCAAGCTGTTTCCTCAGCTCTCCGATATCGAATTCGAGGCCGGTTGGTTCGGGACGATCGGTCTGACCTCGGACAACCTGCCTCGCTTTCACAAATTGGACCGCAACGTCATTGGGTTTAATGGGTACAACGGCCGCGGAATTGCGCCGGGCACTGTGTTCGGAGACGTGCTCGCGTCCTATGTGCTAGGGCGGGTTGCGGACAAAGATCTTCCGCTTCCGATCGCACCGGTGGAGGAGCCGCGCTTCCGCGCCACGCGGGAGGCGCTCTATCGGATCGGGGCGCAACTCGTTCATTTGACAGAAGCCCGGCTCTGATCCGTCAGTTCTCGGTACTCCGCGAGCTCCACGCAAGGCACATGCTGGCTTTTCGCCGACGTATTACAGTTCCGCCGGCCTCAGAGAGGGCTATTGCCCATCTCGCTCGATCGCTGACGTAGGATGCCGATGATACACTCGCGACACCGTATCATCTCAATCGATCGCCTTTTCGCTGAGCCACTGGCGTCCTTCATATGCTAGCACGCGATGAAATTATTCGTCGCAGGCCCTGGCCGCCGCCCTGGATGCGGCAGATGTTCGATGTCCGCTAAGCAGGTTGATCTCCGCAGAGCTGTCGAACATGCTCGGCACACAACAAAAACCCCGGCATTGCTGCCGGGGTTTCGCATTTCCGTGGTTGGCCTTAACGGCTGGATCAGAAGTCCATCCCGCCCATGCCACCCATGCCGCCGCCCGGAGGCATCGCCGGACCGGCGCCGCCCTTCTTGGGCAGCTCGGCGACCATGGCTTCCGTCGTGATCAGCAGCGCAGCGACCGAGGCTGCATTCTGGATCGCGGTACGGACCACCTTGGTCGGGTCGATGATGCCCTTGGTGACAAGGTTCCCGTATTCGCCGGTCTGCGAGTCGAAGCCATAGGCGTATTGATCCTTTTCGAGGATCTTGCCGACGATCACCGAGCCGTCCTCACCGGCGTTGATCGCGATCTGGCGGGCGGGCGCGGAGAGCGCCTTGCGCACGATCTCGACGCCGGTCTTCTGGTCGTCGTTCTTGGTGCGCAGGCCCTTGAGCTGCTCGGAGGCACGGAGCAGGGCGACGCCGCCGCCCGGGACGATGCCTTCCTCGACCGCCGCGCGGGTCGCATGCATCGCGTCATCAACGCGATCCTTGCGCTCCTTCACCTCGACCTCGGTCGCGCCGCCGACGCGGATCACCGCCACGCCGCCCGCGAGCTTGGCGAGACGCTCCTGGAGCTTCTCACGATCGTAGTCCGAGGTGGTCTCCTCGATCTGCGCCTTGATCTGGGCCACGCGCGCCTCGATGTCGGTCTTCTTGCCGGCGCCGTTGACGATCGTGGTGTTCTCCTTGTCGATCATCACCTTCTTGGCGCGACCGAGCATGTTGAGCGTGACGTTCTCGAGCTTGATGCCGAGGTCTTCCGAGATCGCCTGGCCGCCGGTCAGGATCGCGATGTCCTGCAGCATGGCCTTGCGGCGATCGCCGAAGCCCGGAGCCTTGACGGCCGCGACCTTCAGACCACCGCGGAGGCGGTTCACGACCAGGGTCGCGAGCGCCTCGCCTTCGACGTCCTCGGCGACGATGACCAGCGGCTTGCCGGTCTGCACCACGGCCTCGAGCAGCGGCAGCAGCTCGTTCAGCGAGGAGAGCTTCTTCTCGTTGATGAGGATGTAGGCGTCGTCCATCTCAACGCGCATCTTGTCGGCGTTGGTGACGAAGTAGGGCGAGATGTAGCCGCGGTCGAACTGCATGCCCTCGACGACGTCGAGCTCGGTCTCGAGCGACTTGGCTTCCTCGACGGTGATGACGCCCTCGTTGCCGACCTTCTTCATGGCGTCGGCGAGGAACTTGCCGATCTCCGCGTCACCGTTGGCCGAGATGGTGCCGACCTGAGAGATCTCGTCGTTCGAGGTGACCTTCTTGGTGTTCTTCTGCAGGTCCGCAACCACCGCATCGACGGCAAGGTCGATACCGCGCTTGAGGTCCATCGGGTTCATGCCGGCGGCAACCGCCTTGGCGCCCTCACGGACGATGGCAGCCGCGAGCACGGTCGCGGTGGTGGTGCCGTCGCCGGCCGCGTCAGCGGACTTGGAGGCGACTTCGCGCACCATCTGCGCACCCATATTCTCGAACTTGTCGTCGAGCTCGATATCCTTGGCGACGGTGACGCCGTCCTTGGTGATGCGGGGAGCGCCGAACGACTTGTCGAGCACGACGTTGCGGCCCTTCGGACCGAGCGTGACCTTCACCGCGTTGTTGAGGATGTCGACGCCGCGCAGCATGCGGTCGCGGGCATCGACGCCGAATTTGACTTCTTTAGCTGACATATTGGTTTCCCTGAGTTGACTGGTCTCATCTCACCCTTGGCGAGGCGCCCGCAGGCGCTCCTCAGGGGTGAGCGGTGCGAGCGGTTGGATTAGGCGGCCTTCTTCTTGGCCGACGCGTCGGTGAGAACGCCCATGATGTCGCTCTCCTTCATGATCAACAGCTCCTGGCCATCGATCTTGACCTCGGTGCCCGACCACTTGCCGAACAGCACGCGATCACCGACCTGGAGGTCGATGGGAACCAGTTTGCCGCTCTCGTCGCGGCCGCCGGGGCCGACGGCGATCACTTCGCCCTGCGAGGGCTTTTCCTTGGCCGTATCGGGAATGATGATGCCGCCAGCGGTCTTCTCTTCTGCGTCGATGCGCTTGACCACGACGCGGTCGTGAAGCGGACGGAAGTTCATGCAGTCCTCCTAAGTAGTTGCTCGGGTTTGGATTTCAGACTTGTTAGCAGTCGATGCCAGCGAGTGCTAGCGCGGGCCGGGCTCAAATGGGGCTGGTCCTTTCCGGAAGCAAGGGTTTCTGACAGAAAAATAGATGCCCGGGGTATTCGGCTCTTCGGGGCATGCCGGCGAACAACCGGACCGGCGACCTGCCTTCGCTGCCTAGGATTTTTCCTCACTATCCCGCGCGGACTCGGACTCGTGATGGCGCACCGGAGCACGCCGAGCTCGCGCCGGGTTCTGATGACGCCACCAAGAAGCTCGATGCAAAGGGCAGGCCAGTCGACTTCAAAGAGCTGCTGAGGATCCAGCGGCACTATCAACGTCCGCAAGTGAGAGCACGCATCGAGGGCGCTGGCTTGATCTGGAGAGCCGCTGTCTCGTGCCGTTCACGTCGTTCTTCCGGACACTATCGATGGCAAGAAGGTGCCGCGGTCCGGTTCGCTCCCGAGGAGACCTGCCCTGTTCTCGCATTCGCGAGGTCTCTGGACCAACTGGACCAGCGTGCGCAAGGCCAAGTAAGGCGAGATCCCCGCCGGCATCTTCGCGCTTCTAACCTGCGAGCCGAACGCCGAGGTCGGCCGCGTCCCTGCGAAAGCAAAGGCGGTGATCCTGACGACGACCGCCGTGGCTCGCTGCCATGACGATTGCGGGCAGGTCAGAGGCTTCCTGCAACGCGGGCAGACGGGAGTGGTACTACAACGGTGGCGTTGGGCGACACGAAGAGGGCGAGAGATCAACTAAGAGGATCCGGCGGACGCTCGGCGAAACCAGGTGAACCGGGCAAGCTCGAACCAGATCCCGCAGGCTCCACTTCCGCGACGAGCCTTTCGGCTTGTTCGACGAGTTCGGACCGGGTGCGTGGATCGCGTATCCGGAGAAAAGCGCGGATCAGCCTAAGTCCCTGCAGATCGCTTTGCGCTGAAGACACATTCTCGTTCATTTCGAGCTCCCTGACTTTCTGTAGGTGGTCCTAATTGCAAGTGCAAGAATGCTCATCATCTCCCGCTGGTTGCAACATGAATCCTACGAAAAGGAGGGGTTCCGCTCAGACCTGAAAGCAAGTTCACACTGTCCGGAGCCGGCACGGGTAGGATGCGCGCCACCGTTTCGCTTCATAGCCTCCCATCCTGTCGCAGAAGCGAAGCGCAATTCAGCGACTAAAGCAGCCGTAGCTGCTGCCCATACGTTCCAATACACCGATTCTGGTTGTGCGCCTTTCGACAATTCGGATGGGATAACGCGCCCGATGCCAGGCAAGAAACGGCCAGAAGCCAGCCACAGAAGAGCAGTTACAGCTTCTACGCCTCGTCTTAGACGCATCGCCTTCCTCCAGAGCGTTCAATTTCGCCGTCTACCCTCGCCATTCGAGAGCCGAATCCTTTGCGCAGCAACTACAGCTCTCGATCAAGAATGCCGCAATGACGTCGTAACGATTGGGTGAAAGGAAAGGAACAGTGCCATTGCACATCGAAGGCTCGCTGAGGTGATCGCGTTATCGAACGGCGCAGGGTACAATCAGACAGAGAGCATAAGGTCGTAGGCCGTGGCAATTAATCGTCGAACCTTCGCTGCAGCCGGGTTTTCTACGCTCGTGTGCGGATACGCACTGATGCAGCAGGGGCGGACCACGCCGTCCGGGAGGCCAGTGGTCGCCGGCTATGTCGCCCCGTGGAAAGCCCGGACGGGCGGTCCAAACATCAAGACGATCCCGGCGCGCGAGCTGACCCACTTGATGTACGCGTTCGGCACCGTTTCGGCAGAAGGACTGGCTGGACTTGCGGATCGTTGCCTCGACGCAGGAGCCTGCGACGGAACCGCGCCCTCGCCCCCGTTCGGCGGCAATTTCGCCCAACTCGCCGAATTGAAGCGGAGCAGTCCAGAGCTTCGCATCCTGATTTCGTTGGGCGGTTGGAGCGGGTCGAAATATTTCTCGGCCGCCGCTGCCACACCGATGTCGCGCGCGCGGTTCGCACAATCCGTTATCGAGGCGTTCTTTCGCCCGTATCCTGGTCTGTTCGATGGTGTGGATGTCGATTGGGAGTTTCCCGTCTCAGGAGGACGTCCAGGAAATCTCGCCCGCCTCGACGACCGTACGAATTTCACGCTCCTGATTGCGGAGCTTCGCCGAAGACTCATTGAGTTTTCCGCATTGGAGCGCAGGGAGCTCGAGCTCACCATTGCCGTATCGGCCGCCCCCAATAAGATTGTCAATCTGGATGCGGCCGCTCTGGCCCCGCTGGTCGACCGGATCCATCTGATGGCCTACGACTATCATGCGGGCTCGGCTTTTGCCGGCTTCAATGCCCCGCTGTTCGCCTGTGCCGGCGATCCAAATCCCGATCTCAATGTCGATGCAAGTGTGAATGCCTTGATCCGGGCCGGGGTGCCGCCGCGCAAGGTCACACTGGGCGTCGCCTTCTATGGCCGAGCTGTGGCAGACGTTCCGCAGGAGAATGCGGGACTCTTGCAAGCGGGGACGAGGGCGAGCGAGCAGTGGGGAGGGAGCGACGGCATCGATTATCGCGATCTCGTTGCCAAGCGACCGGAAGAGCGGGGCTTTCGCCGCTATTGGAGTGATGAGGCGCAGGTGCCGTGGCTCTATGACTCCGAACGGCGGATATGGATCAGCTACGACGATCCGCTCTCCATCGCCCGCAAGACGATGTACGCGTGCGCCCATGGACTCGCCGGGATCATGATCTGGGACCTGTTCGCCGACGACGGTTCGCTGCTGCTCGCGGCGCTCCGCATCCTTCCTGCGCGAAGATTCGATTAGAAGGTCGTCATCACGTCGCCTTGAAGCGCGTCATCCGTGCGCCTCGAGCGAAATCATCCGCGAAACGCGTTCAATGCTGTGAAATCAGAGCCACGTCGGGTTGAAAACGGCGCTCGTCGGGAATCTGACAAACGGCAGCGCCATTCCTGACGCATGCTGGCGGCGACAGGTTTTTCGTCGTGATGCGACGTGCGCACCGGATCCCATCCGGTTGATCGGGAGGCCGGACGACTTTTCGCAACGCCTCACTCGCAAAGGCTGGAGCAACCCTGACCTAAGCCTTGTCTGTGCATCGGTGCGCGGTCCCGACCGATCGCCGCTATAAGTCACTGATCCATGCGACATAGAGGGACATGCTTCGGCGCCGATCCACACGTGCGCCTCACGATCAAGCGATCCAACGTAGATTGTGAGTCTTGAGACAAATGTCAGCAAGTTGACGCTACTAGCATTGCGAAATGCCTGCAGAACCGCCGAATTCAACTGGCTCGCGGTTTGCTTTCCTGAGGTCACCATTGCCTATCGCAAGCGGTGATTTTCCGGCGGACCAGGGCGCGCGTCGCAAGCGTGTGGTCTCCCCCGGCGATTTGCTGTGGTGACAATTAATTCAAGGGCGCTCGGTTGCGGACGGAGCAAATGCAGGGAAGTGTTGGGATGCGATCTGGAGTTCTTCTTTCGAGAGGCGTAACAATTGCGCTCGTCGCAAGCGGTGCAGCCAATGCGGCAGACCTTAAGCCAGAAGTGGAATTGCCACCCGCGGTGTGGAGCTGGTCCGGAGGCTATATTGGCGGGCACGTCGGCGGCGGGTCCGGCCGAACCTCGTTCAGCAACCCCTACGGTCCCTCAATCTATGGCGGCGTCGTTGACACCCCAGTGTTCCTCGCAGGTGGTCAGATAGGCTTTAATTGGCAGAAAGACAGCTGGGTGTTTGGCGTCGAACTCGATGCCAGCGGTGCTGTCTCCGAGGGCACAAATACTTGCCTCGCCGCCTCGGGCTTTGTTGTGAGCGCAAACTGCAAGGCAGGTCCCAACGTCTTTGCGACCGGGACCGGCCGGGTCGGTTATGCGTTTGGCCCGCAAGGCTACACGCTGGCCTATCTCAAGGGAGGTGTGGCTTGGCAAAACAATCGTGGCGATGTCGTCAACAACAACGAGTTCAATGGCCGCGGGAGTCAAGAGAACACCAGTTTCGACTATGGTCGGGTCGGTGGCATCATCGGGCTGGGTGTCGAGCAAGCGCTGACGTCTGCATGGTCGCTCAAGGTCGAATATGACTACCTGCATTTCGGTGGGCCGAGTATCGTAACGCCTTCGACGGTGCAGTTTCCGCCGTTCGCAATCCTTCCGGCGAATACAACGAGCTTGTCTAGCAGCTATCACATCGGAACGATCGGTCTAAATTACCATTTTGACGCCGACCCTTGGGGTGCGCAACGGTCCGATGCGCCGTTGTTCACGAAAGCAACGGGCAGCGTGCCGCCGACGACTGACACAGCCGGTTGGTCGTTCGAAGGCGGCTCGCGGCTCTGGCTCAGCCGCGGACGATTCCAATGGAATTTGCCTAATCAAATCCCTGCTGGAGATCCTGACATTCTTGTATCGAGGATCACCCACCACGGTCTCGACGGACTTTCCGGGGAATTGTTCGGCCGTCTTGACAGCCCGTGGGGAGTGTTTTTGAAGAGCAACGTTGGCATCGGTCGCTTCGACAAAGGAAGCACCAACGATGAAGATTGGGGCACCCAAGGAAACCATCCCAGCCTCTCCTACATTAACACGAAAGCAGGCCAGGCAAACGGGAGGTTCAGCTATTATACCGCCGACGTAGGTTACGATCTCCTGCGCGGGGTCGACTACAAGGTCGGGGGCTTTGTCGGCTGGACCTACTACGAACAGAGCTCCGACTACATCGGATGTGTACAGATTGCTAACCCGATGGGTCCATGCTCGCGGCCGGATTCAGATGGTGACGACACGGTCGTTGGAAGCCAGAATTCCCAGTGGAATGCACCTCGTGTCGGCCTAAGCGCCGAAACCAGGCTCACCGAGCGTTGGCGTTTGAGTAGCGACGTCGCTTACCTGCCTTGGACCGATTTCAACGGACGTGACCATCATCTTGCGCGCCCGCCGACCACTTTCCTTGATCAACGCGGGAGCGGAGGCGGGGGTGTCCAACTCGAAGGCGTGTTGTCCTACTTCATTACCAAGAACTTCAGCGTCGGCGTCGGCGCGCGCTATTGGGCTATGTGGACCAAAAAAGACAGCGAAGTGACATGCACAGGCTGTGATGGCCCGGGAACCACGGAGACTGTGCTTTCGAAGTTCAGCGCAGAGCGCTGGGGCACGTTCTTTCAAGCCTCTTATAGGCTCGATTGAAAGGTCACAGCTCCAAACGGAACGCGGCTTGGTTGAACTCCGGGCCTGCAACAACGCCCCTGGAAACCGGATGAGCTCAGAACAAGCCGTCTGTCATCATCGCGCAACTTGTCCGGCAGGCTTTAAGCAGTGTCAGGCCCAAGTCACTGCTCCAAGTTCGATCGAAGGCAGGGCTGATTTATGAAGCTGCAGCATGGCATTGGAGTTTGTTCGCCTCGCTGGCTGTGCGCTGCACCTGGCAGAGCCCCGGCGGATCGACGGCCGCATCGCCGAATAGTGCGCGCCCAATCGAGTTTTGGCGTGGAAGGGCCTTTCTCAATCGTGCGGATCGCTCGCGCCAGATGATCTCGCCGCACCTGCACCTCAAAATCAACAGAGCTGAGCAGATCGATCGTTCTCTTGTTGCCGGCGCGCACGCGTCTCCGAATCTTGTCGAAGCCAATGAATACGCCGCCGATCTGCGGCGAGCACCCTCGAGGCCTGCTAGAATTATTAGGTTCCCCGCTCTCAGCGAAGTGAGTAGAGCCATTTTGCGAGACACGCGTCGTGCAACAAGGCCAGACCCACGTGAATAAACGCTTGTTAGTTCGGCCTGTCCCTGAACGCGAACCCAAACTGGCCACTAGGCCGGCCCACTGCTTTTGCGCGACAACGCGAAGTACGGCCGCGATAGCAGAATCTCGATCCAGTTGGGTTTTGACCCCGCTGCGCCGCATCTCTGTTGCACTGGCCCTGGTTGGCTGCCCGTGACGGGAAGCGCCGGGGGCGACGATCCCGCCTCGTGCCACGACACCACGGCGAAGGCCAGTGGCACGGACGCGCGCAGCGCTGGCACGCCAAGTCCCCTATCGTCCATCGAGCATCGCCTGCCGCCAGATTCTACCACCCCACAGACGCTCGAGCTGCCCGGGCGAACGCTTGGTTTCATCGCGACTGCGGGCTCGATCCGCGTGTTCGGCGACAAGGGCGAGCCGCAGGCGGACATCGCCTACACCTCCTATCAGCTCGGCGGCACAGATCGTGCCAAGCGTCCAGTCACATTCCTCTTCAATGGCGGCCCGGGCGCGGCCTCGGCTTGGCTGCAATATGGCAGCGCCGGGCCATGGCGGTTGCCGATCGATGCGGAGTTCGTCACGCCGTCGGTCTCGCCCGAGATCAGGCCCAACGCCGAAACCTGGCTGGATTTTACCGACCTCGTCTTCATTGATCCCGTCGGCACCGGCTATAGCCGTTTCGTAGCGACGGACGACGATGTGAGCAAGCAATTCTATTCAGTCGATGGCGATGCCTGTTCAATCGCGCTGGTGATCCGCCGCTGGCTCGAGAGGCACGAGCGGCTCTCCTCGCCGAAATATGTCGCGGGCGAAAGCTATGGCGGCATTCGCGGACCGAAGGTCGTGCGCAATCTGCAGATGCGGCAGGGCGTTGGCGTGAAGGGTCTGATCTTGATCTCGCCGCTGTTCGACTACAGCGAGTTCACAGGCAGGAGCCTTCTGAAATATGTTGCGATGCTGCCAAGCTATGTCGCGGTGGCCCGTGAAGCCAAGGGCGAGGGCAAGGGAGCGGTCAGTCGAGCCGACATCGCCGACGTGGAAGATTACGCACGTGGCGAATTCCTAGCCGACCTCGTCAAGGGCAAGGCCGACAAGGAGGCCACAAGCCGTCTCGCCGACAAGGTTGCCGGCTTGATCGGCATAGACCGGGCCATCAGCCGACGGCTTGCCGGGCGCCTTGACGTCAGCGAATTCTGCCGCGAGTTCGATCGCGAGAGCGGCAACGTGACCGGCCGTTATGACGCATCCGTGCGCGGCCTTGATCCCTATCCGGATTCCGATGTCCACCGCTTCGGCGACCCCTCGGCCGATGCACTGCGGGCGCCGCTGACGAGTGCCGCAGTCGAGGTCCTGACCCGCAAGCTCAACTGGCGGCCGGACGGCTCGTATGAACTGGCCAACAGCGCGGTAATTGGGGCGTGGGATTTCGGCCACGGCAGCTCTCCAGAATCTCTCTCGGACCTGCGCCAGATCCTTGCGACGGACGCGACAATGAATGTGCTGATTGGACATGGCCTTTTCGATATTGCGACGCCGTATTTCGGCTCGAAGATGGCGCTCGATCAGTTGCCGCCCTTTGCCTCGGCACCGCGAGTCAAACTCGTGGTCTATCCGGGCGGACACATGTTCTATTCACGCGACTCCTCGCGCCGTGCCTTTCGCGCAGAGATCGAAGCGATCATGAAGTACTAACATACCTAGCTGCCGCGGACATCGTAGCACCATATGAATGGAGCTGTCCGTGATCATGACGCGCGGCGGCGTGCCGGCGGATTTCAAGAGCTTCTTCATAAGCCGCTGCTCCGCGCGCGAGTCTCTTCGGCGCTGGATCAGGACGGCGAGAACAAAGCCCCTGGTCGACAGCGCGCCAAGAGCCATCGTTTGCCCACGATCGAGATAAGGGCTTGGTCCAGGTGCCATTTGTCGCCGCGAGCGAGAGCGCGCTGGCGGATCCGATCGGAGAGCGCCTTGCCGAATTGCCATCCCCACTGGCGCTCGGTTTCATGGGTCAGGAAGGCCACGCGCCGCCTGCTCGACCATGCGCAGCTAAGCTAAACCGGAATACCCCCAACGCATCGCTGATCACTTCCGGTCGCAAGCGATGGCGGCGATAAAGAGAGCCCCGGCCGTCGGCATGCCGGTCACCACGCCCTCGGCCGGTCCAATTCATTGGCTTGACGGTGCAAGGGTGCGGCTGACCCGCAGCGCGCTCGCCGTCATAATCAAGACGTGGCGGCCGCAGGCATCGAAGACAGCTCTCGTGCTCAAGAACGAGCACGTTTGGCCCGCAGGGCCACACGCTGGCCTATCTCAAGGGAGGCGTGGCTTGGCAAACAATCGCGGCGATGTCGTCAATAACAACGAGTTTAGAACACGCGCCGCAGGATGAAAGCCTGAGGACGTGTCCCTCGTACCCCTTTGCTGCGCATCTGTGCTCACTGCCTCGCGGCGGAACTGATCGATCAGAACGGCAACTTCCAAAGGAAGTAGAGAAAGCAACCTGGTCCGCTGACAGACTTCGCAATTAAAGACACCTGCTTCTCGGACTCTGCGAAATGGAACCCCTGCCGGTTCGCCGCAAATTTCCTGTCTTGGCTGCGCCGTACAACCATGGGCGAGTGCAGACGGATCGATGGCTTTCCCCTACGCGACAGGTTGATAACCGAATATCGGGCTGCCCAAATATGATCCGAAATTGGCTTCTGATCGAATTGAGAAATGAGGCGAAAGCACATCACGTGGCCTTAGTCGAACGATGCGCCGCTCTGGTGCGATTCTAATTGAGATCGAGCAGCTCGAAAAGGGCGCGGCCTCTGGCGCTCTGCTCTACATCGCCGGTGCCTTTAAGATGAGCACAAAATAACTTGAACCTGACGTAGCATCAGGTTGTAGCCTTGGCAGCGCCTGCAGCTCATTGAGAAACCAATTCGAGCGGCGTGGCTATTGTCAGCGCTTGTCATTTGAGGGTGATGAGTGATCGCCGAGGAACATCTTATGCCAGGGTGGCAAGGCGCAGGCTATTGGAATGGGCTTAGACAAACCCGCGCCCATCGACCCGACCAGGGAGAGACGTTACCATGAACGCATCAAAGCCTTTTCCGCTCAACGCCTGGTACGCTGCTGCATGGTGCCACGAAATCGGCCGCGAGCTTTCCGCCCGCATCATCTGCGGCAAGAACATCGTGCTCTACCGGCTCACCGACGGGGTGATCGCCGCGCTGGAGGATGCCTGCTGGCACCGGCTGCTGCCGCTGTCGCTCGGACATCTCAAGGGCGATGAGGTCATGTGTGGCTATCACGGGCTGATCTTCAATTCGGCCGGCCGCTGCACCTACATGCCCGCGCAGAAGACGATTAATCCGTCAGCCTGCGTGCGCGCCTATCCGGTCGTCGAGCGGCATCGCCTGGTCTGGCTGTGGCCCGGTGACCCCGCGCTGGCGGACCCTGCCACAATTCCGGATTTTCACCGGAACGACGGCACGCAATGGGTCGGCGAGGGGGGCACGTTCTATCAGTTGAGATGCGACTATCGCCTTGTGATCGACAATCTCATGGACCTCACTCACGAGACGTATGTTCACGCCGGCAGCATCGGTGACGAGGCGATCACGGCCGCGCCCTTCGATGTGACCCACACCGACGACACGGCGACGATGACGCGCTGGATGATCGACATCGAGCCGCCCCCGTTCTGGGCGCGCCAGCTCGGACGGCCGGGCCGTGTCGATCGCTGGCAAATCGTGACATTCCAGGCACCGTCGGTCGTCATCGGCGACGTCGGCGTGGCGCTGACAGGTACGGGCGCGCCGCAAGGCGACCGCTCGCATGGCGCCAACGGCGCGTTCTTGGCGGCGATCACCCCCGAGACCGAGATGACCTGCCATTATTTCTGGAACTTCGTCCGAAATTATCGCAGGGATGATGCGCAATTGACGAAAGAGCTCCAGCTCGCCCACGTCAATGGCGGAGCTGGCGTCTACGATCAGGATCACAGGATATTGGAGGCGCAGCAGGCCGCGATCGACAAGAACCCGCGTTCGCCCTTCTACGATCTCAACATCGATGCGGGCTCGCTCTGGGCGCGGCGGCTGATCGACCGGATGCTGGCCGACGAACAAGCCCGCGTGATCGCAAATGTTGCGGCCGAGTGAGCGAAAGGTCATGACCAAGCCGATCGAATGGGCAGCCGCGCGCCTTCGCGCCACGCGCGAGCTTACGCCTGACGTCCGTCTCTTCGAGATCGAGCCGGACCGCGCATTCGTCACCGCAACGCCCGGCAGTCACATCGACGTCGTTGTGTCCATTGATGGCCGGCCGCAGCTTCGCAGCTATTCACTGATAGGAGCTTGTCCGGACGGACTCTGTCGCATCGCCGTCAAGCGGCTCGCGTCCAGCCGGGGCGGGTCTATCGGCATGTGGCGCCTCAAGGTGGGCGAACGGCTTACGATCTCCGCGCCGAGCAACAGCTTCGAATTGAGCTACGGCCGGCCGGAATATCTGCTGCTCGCCGGCGGCATCGGCATCACGCCGATCTACACAATGGCACTGGCGCTGAAGCAAGCGGGCGCGAATTTTCGCCTGCTCTATGCCGCGCGCAGCCGCGGCGACTTGGCTCTCGCAGACGAGCTAGCCCGTTACATCGGCGAACGGCTCCAGCTCTTCGTCGGTGAAGAGGGACAGCGCATCGACATCGCCGGCGAGATCGCCCAACTCGATCGGCGCGGCGAGCTCTATGTGTGTGGCCCGTTCGGCATGTTGGAGGCGACCAGGCGCCTGTGGTGCGAAGCAGGCAGGCCCCTGGCGCACCTCCGCTACGAGACGTTTGGCAATGCTGGCAACTTTGCGGACGTGCCGTTCAAGATTAGGATTCCCCGGCTGGGTCTCGAAGTCGAGGTCCCCGCCAACCGCTCCATGCTGGATGCGCTTGAAGATGCAGGCGTCGACATGATCTTCGGTTGCCGACGCGGGGAATGTGGGCTGTGCGTCCTGCCGATTCTGGAGGCGTCGGCCCCGGTCGATCATCGCGACGTGTTCTTCAGCAGCGAGGAGCAGGCGACGAACGAGAAGCTGTGCACCTGCGTGTCGCGCGCGGTCAGCGGTTGCATTACCATCGATACGCCCGATCGTCTGCCGACCCAGCGTCATTCCTCGGCGTCCCTATCGTGCAGAGGTTGAGCAACGTGTAGTCATGCTGTGGACCGGCGTAGCCACGGTGAATTCACGGCCGAGCGACCCTATGTCAGCCAGGAGGAAGCCCTAGTCAAATCGCGCCGCGTGATCACCGCGGAAGGATTGACACCAGGTCTTGGCTTCCAAGTCGCAACTGCGATTTCCATTCGTGATATTCGACTCGAATTGACCGACTTCATCCGCCGGCTCGCGGCTGCAAGGGCCTGGTCGCTCAACAATACCCGCAGCTATGCCGATACGTGGGGCAGGTTGATGAATATCCCGGCCAGGGTCCCGCTGCATTGGCTCGCGCGCGCAAAGGTGCGCATTGCGCCTATCGACGACAGTGTGACCAGGGATGAACAAAGCACGATCGACCTCTACTTCCGCTGGGGCCTCATCAAGCGAAAGCTTGATGCCGAGGATCTCGTCGACCGCTCCTTCTCGGACGCAGTCGCCAAAGGCTTGTGAGACCACCGCCAGCTCGCGCTGGCCTTTGGGTGCAGGTCTCTGTTCGAGTCCAATCCTCCCAGTCATGCGAACCGCGCCTGAAAAACGCACCCTTTCGACGCCCCGCTCAAACCACCAATCTATTTTGCCGTCGCGTGCGCTGCGGAATGCCCGACCGCACAGATGATGTAATTGTCCTCGATGCGCCTATACAATCACACACGTCGTCGTTTCAAGATGCCACCGGCTCGGAAACCGGGTTTCATGTATCATCACCGGACGTTCATCCCGGCATCTTGCGGCGCGTGACATAGCTCATCGGCCGCCACAAGACCGTTGTGACCCTTGATACAGGCCGCTCGGAGCAGTTGGCGCCGATTGCAGGGTTATATGACAGGGAGAAATCTCTGCGAGCCCTTCCCCGACGGAAACAGCATCGGCCTGCATTAAGCGTGCTGAACGGTATAACTAGGAAGCGAGATGTTTCGGCTCTAGAATTGTTGCCTCAGGCTTTTGACTGCGCTTTTGGCGATGAGCATTTTGAGCGCGGAAGGGCATCGTCGATCATTATTGCCGGTTGGGCCTTTTAACGAGAAGCAGATGCTGGTTGGGGTGGCCTATCTGGCAATTGGCGTCTGCGTCACGGTCGCAGCCTAGCTTGTGACGAACTGCTTCATCTAGTAAGCCGTATTGCATGGGGGCGTCAATGCATGATTGGAAGAGCGAGCTCGATGCGCTGGTCGCTGAAACCGCGGCATTCGCCAGATCGCTGAAGGTGGATATCTCGCGGCCTCAGCCGAACGAAGCCGTCGAGCAGGGTACCTCCAGCGGGCCTGACTATGGCGGCAGCGAACGCGATGAGATCAAGAAGCGGGTCGAGAGTTTCAAAGCGCATCAAGAGCGCTTCATGCGCGAGCGCGAGGAATATGCCGATTCCTTGATGCGACGGATCAAGCCGATCACGAAACGCTAGAGAACTCGTTGGAAGTTCAGGAGGCCCATAGAGCCGTTAAGCCATACAGGTCACGCGACGCGGGCTCTCAAACCTGACGAGGGGCGAACTTTCCGCCCATTTCGGTCGCCGGTAAGCTCACCGTATGCTTCGCGATCGACCGAACTATTCGGGACCGCGAAGTTCTCAAGCCTGATCGATTGTTCGGTTGCAGGTTTCCACCGGACATCTACCCCATCGCGCTGGAAAAGTGCCTTTTTTCTACGAGGAGCACGAGTTCTGCTCCGAGCTCGGGGTGCCACTACGGTCGAGCTTCTTTGGAGGCGATCGCGGGACGCACTGCGATCGGGTCTTTGCCATTGACTAGGATCAAAACACCAAGTGAGAATCTTATATCTTCACCAAGACTAAAAGGAGGCTAGAGGTCTCATGCCCAATCTTCCGACCATTGGTGTGCTTGCACTTACCATTCTCGTCGACTTGGGATACCCTTCGATCGCCGCTCCGCGGGGGCACATTCCCCCGGCTCGGCAGGACATTTATTGTCTGCAGGGACGTACCTGGGGATATCCGGGCAATTGCCAGTTCTCGACCTATGACCAGTGCATGGCCACTGCATCCGGCACTTACGCTTATTGCGGTATGAACCCCATCTACGCCTTTCAGCGGCACGAAGGACAGGTGCACTGACGCGTGATCGTCAAGCGTGATCCAGGCTTCCTTCGGATTGACCCGTCACGCGAGTCAAGAGTTGGTGGACGCCCGGTCGGACGCCCATCCTGCGATGCGTTCGCGGATCTAGTCTGCCGCGTCTTAGCGCGACAACGATCGGGAGGCTCCATTAAGAAGCAGCATGACTCGCCTTTCCCGATTGCCCACGATGATTTCCAATCCTGGAGCATGCAGCAACATCTGACCGCTCGGGCCAGGGGTCTTTGGTCGAAAATATTGTGAAGCGGCTCAGTCTCCATGGGCTGGACGGCCCGATCATCGCGGAGTTGGAGCCGTTGATGCCAACCGCAGTGGGCGACCATCGCGCAGCCTCTCCGGGATTTTAGTACTTGCGCTCGGCGCTACTATGGTTCTTGCCGGCTTGTACGTCCTGGCCGGGAAACGGTTCGATCAGAATATCGATATCTTCCCAGAACCGGTTGATGACCTGGTGCCCCTTGGAGAGGGACGTGCCGCCTTTGAGTTGGAAGATAAAGCCGAGCTCATCAAGCCCAATAGAGGCAGTGCATGATCCAGTAGTCTTGTTCGACCAAGGCCGGATCAATGCCCTTCTCTTACGCCACAATCCGGATCAGATCCGCAAACTGCGGGTGATTGTGGAGGAAGTCACGCGGCATGCAATTCGCTTGTTCGCAGCGCGCTCGAAGAACTTCTTGGCGCGCTCGCTGCCGTACGCTCGCACCGCACGACTAAGCGCTTCTGATCAGTCTCGGCGGCGCGCTCGGCCACGCGCTTGAGAACCTCGTTCTTTCCTCGGCAAGCTGATCCACGTTGTTGACGAGATCGACCAGCAGGAATTCCTTCGTCAGCGACTTGGGGACGCCCGGGCGCATCGCCAAACAGGTGGTAGACTCCCAAATCCATCAACTCATGCCGTGCAATTGGATGCCGCTCGACCGCTGCCCCCATGTGCTGCAGTCGACCAGCCCGCATCCGACACAGTCATCCTTGCATCGCGGCTTGCAAGACCGCGGCATTGGGCCATTGCAGGGGACCGAGGCCCCAAAAAAGCCGATGAAGAAGTTCAAGGCCGATCGGCATTTTCAATATCGGCATCGCCGAGCTTCAGACCGCCGAAGGCAAGGCCACCGCTAATTCGCGGTAGATCGCACCGGTAAGTTCGTCTTCGTGCAACGTCCAAGAGGACGGGCAGGACCTTCGGCCTTCCTGGAAGCTCTGGAACCGTCCTACAAAGATGCTCAAGGGTCTCGCTGATAATGGGATGCAGTTCACTTTCCTGCCGCGCTATGCGGGCGGACTGACGGCCAAATACAGAGGCATATCTTGGATCTGCTCTGCTCTGCCGAGAAAAGGTATCAACAGCGGCGTATCAAGGTCGAACATCATGGCGGCGCGTCTCAACGACATCGCCATGCGCCGATAGGGCTGCAAGGCATTCCCACGATTGCCAAATCACAGCTCATTGTGAAACTGACTCGTCAGCTTCTTGAAAGCTATGCCTCCTAGCATAAGAACATCTAGGCGAACCCGCGGAGCGCTGATATGGACCCGTTTCACGATCTGGACCGAAATGTCCCGATGTACAATTCCATGCTGCACGAGCAGCAAGCGTGGCAAGCGGAGTGTGAGCAGAAACTAAACGAGGATCCGCAATCCGATGGCGCGAAGCCTCCCAGCATGGCAAACCAGAATCCCTCCGATGCAGAGGCTGACCTCGTTCGCGCCGTCCGTGAAGAAGCTCTCGCTAGCGGCCCGTCGAAGAGAACGGTTTCGAGCTATATTGCCGCGCTCGTTCAGTTCTCTGATTTTGATCAAGCCTTAGCATCACGGTCGGCTGGTTAGGCATGCTAACGAGTTGCGTGCCGATGGTGGCGATGTCGTGCTAGGTCACTGAAAAGTGCGCGGTCGCTTAAGTCCGAGAGTCCGCGCTGAGATCTGCTGTCGCCAGACGGCGCATGTGAGAAATGCTCGAGCTCGTGGTGCGCGCCACGACCGCACTCGTGTTCTGTTCGCCCTCGGCTTACGGTTAGAGCCCTTGTGGCCAGTGGCGTCGAGTTAGCTCAGGGGCAGCTATCAAATCTTGCTCATCTAAGGAGAGCGATGTGGAGCCGAACTATAACGATCCGAACTATTGGACCCGCTGGTACGCTGAGCAGCATGAGCTGCAGCGTGCGAGGGAAGAATCGGACGACATGCCAGCGAATCAAACTGGCTTTGAGCAACAGCTGACAAATCTGCAGCTCAGTTCGCCCGAGGAGAGTTCATCTGACCGGAGTTCGCCCGATATTCGACCCACCGAGCCGCATGAAATTGTCACGCGTACTGAATCGATGCGAACGCCGCCTCGATTCAACCTCCGCGACGATGCCTTCGGCAGCATGCGCCGTAGCGTAGACGTGCCTCGCGCTTACCCTGGCGGTTCGGCGGCGGGTGAATCCTACCTTGATTTGCGCGACAGGCCGTTCAAAAGCACGCGCTATACAGCACCGTCCGAACCGGAGCCCGCGGCCCAGACGAAGGACCGCAAAAGCCGCGGTTTGTGGTCGCGTGTCAAGTCTGGGGTCGGAAATGCCTTCGGGGGAAACCGTCGCAGCAAGTCGTCCGGCACCGCGGCGCCCGACGAGGTCTATAAAGAGCTTCGCATGGATTTCGTAAAACGTAGTCGTCCCGCTGGCGAGCTATATCCCGAAGACGAGCAATGCATTTCGCAGTTCGGCGAGGCAGTCCGAGACTACGAAATTTTACCCGACGGTAGCATTGGCCGAGGGGACGGAAGGGTTCCCGAGGGTACGATCAGGCCCAATTTAGCGTATGTTAGAAGGTTTGCTCGTTGGCTCCGAGCAGAGGACAGGAATCCGCTGGCTTCTCGGCTCTTTAAGGATCCAGAGTCACTAGCCGCTGACATAGAGGACTACAGGGCAAGCGGTGGGGACGATGACGACCGTCTCAAGTCGGCTCTGTCTCATCTCCGGAGGATCGCGCCTGACGGGCGAGAACTCCAAGCCGTCGGCCCCGGCCCCCGCCTGATGGGGCTAGGAATCCACCATCCTTATCCCGACGACGCCCGCATTATCGATGGTCTGGCCAACGAAGAGTTGAGCATGCTCGGACCCGACTCGACTTACCAGAACCGTCGTCGTGTCACGTGGAATGCCAGCGCGCGACGCCGGTTCAGTGACTGGCTGCGAAGGGAGGGTAGAGGGAGCATAGCCAGCCGGCTCAACGGCAGTGATCAGCAGCAACGCTCGTTGAAGAACGATTACAGGGACTTTACCAAGACTGTGGGAAAAGCAGACATGAATCTAGATCGGCTTCGGCAGTACCTAGGCGCCGAGTCCGAAGTGAAGGAGCTTCATCCTTATCCCGACGACGCCCTCATCATCGATGGTCTGGTCAACGAAGAGCTGAGCAAGCTCGGAGCAGGCTCGGCTACCCAAAGGAGAGTTGCCACAAATACAGCCCGCCATCAACGAAGGTTCAGTGATTGGCTTCAGACAAGGGGTAGGGAGAGCATAGCAAGCCGACTTAACGGCGATGACGAGCAGAAATGGTCGTTGAAAAAAGACTACCAGGACTTCAGCGAAGCCGTGGGAAAACGCTCCGTGGCACTCAAGCGGCTTGGGCAGTACCTACAAGTCGTTCAGGCGAACGCCGCTTTTGGGGAAGCCAGGGAACAAGCAAGTGGGGCGGGACCGGCCGATCCCGACACCCCCTCGCGGTCGGATCAACCTGCCGGGTCCGAGCCAACCCGGCCGCCGCAGCATGTTGATCAACCTATCCAAGACCGCAGCGGAGCCTCACTTGGTGCGACGCAGTGGCTGGGAGACGAGCATATTCACCGGGACTACGGGCTCCTGGCGCAGGAATTGCTGCAGAGCAATCCGGATCTTGCCATCCGCACGCGGTTCGTGGATCCCCTCATAGCCACTCAGTTGCTCCACTTCGAAGCGAGCGATGCGCTACGCGCGTTCCATCGCATCGTTAATGATCGGACGACTGGTTACGATACAGCCGATTTCCTGTTCTTGCCTGTGAACGACGCCAGCCCGGCGGATCTCAATCGCCGCGGTAACCATTGGTCACTGCTATTCGTTGATCGTCGGGACCGCTCAGGGCCCCTTGCCTATCACTATGATTCCGCGGGCAGGCACAACGAATCGCTTGCAAATCAGCTCGCAGCTAGGCTCGGCGCTCACTTTGAGTCCGCCCTCATGGCCCAGCAGCGGAACGGTCGGGATTGCGGCGTATACGTCTTGGATGGCACACGGGCGCTGGTCTCACGATTAGCAGAAGGGTTGTGGCCAGCCGCGGTCCCCCTCGACAGCCTTGTCATCGATCGAGAGCAACTCCGACGACGTCTGAGCGCCGCTCCCAGCGAACCGCGAGCGGCAGCTGCAGCCGATCGACCGGGGCCCTCGATACGAAGCGTCGATTCGGCAGAGTTTTGGCATGGAGTGGACCAAGCCGGCCAGCCTCCCTCCGATAGCTGGAATACTGCGAGCTTCTGGCGGGATGTGCCGATACCCGACCATTCGCCCGTACAAAGCGTCGATCAGCCAAGCCCATCATGGGAACAAAGCGTTGGGGAATCGATTTTCGGCGCGAGACAGTACATGCCGCCGCCCGTGCAAGACTTAGGAGGGTTCGTCCCTTCAACCTGGCAGCACCGCAATCAACGCGCGCCGGAAAACCTCATGCGCGGGATGCACTGGTACAATGTGCTGCCGAGCGCGGGCCGCCCCCAAACCAACTTCACAATCCATGGTGTGCTATACACGGCCACTTTGGGGCCATCAGGCAAGCAGAACGACATCCACGTTTTCCAGCAATAGGAGCGAGTAATAGATGCCTATGGTGGTGACAAAGGAGGGTCGTGTCGCCAGTGATGGTGTAGCTCAGTAAATCAATGCCGCCCGGTACGCGTGCGCCGTAGCGCGCGGGTGGCTTTGCGGTGGTCACCGGCGGTTCGCCGGCAGGATCGACTTGCGACATGCCAACGCAACCGAGGAACCATCGATGAGCGACGATATGCCGAACCTGCGCACGTTCGTGGAGAAGTCCCCCAATGCCGATCTGTTGCGTGAGATGATCGGCTTTGCGGGCCAGCGTCTGATCGAACTGGAAATCCACGGCCAGAGCGAGGCTGCCCACGGCGAGAGCAGCGCCCAGCGCCTGGCCCAACGCAACGGCTGCCGCGACCGGATCTGGGAGACCCGCATCGGCGCCGTCGAACTTCGCATTCCCAACCTGCGCAAAGGGTCCTACTTCCCCGGCTTCCTGGAGCCGCGCCGCATGGCCGAGAAGGCGCTCACCGCCGCAGTGCAGGAATCCAATGTGCAAGGCGTCTTGACCCGCTCGGTGGACGATCTGGTGCAGGCCATGGGCAATGAATGATGTAGCGCCGATGATTGGGTACTAAACTGTCTTTTTCCGTGGATTCACACCCGGCACTCGGGAAATGGCTCCCGTCGTTTCTTCGATCTGCAGCGCGGAGAGAGTGTCACAACCGCGTTGAAGATAACGCAATTCTCGCACCTGCTTAAAGCAAAACTGACCGTCTGACCTACAGGCGGAAGATGGAATTTTACCTAGCGAGTACGTGCAGTTTCCAACGGCAAACTTCGCATCATCACGTTGCTGGCAAATGATGCGTACCGCTATGATCTAGCAGGCTGTTGAAGAACTCAGCCGCGTTCGCAAACGAAGCCTGAATCGTCGCCATTGTGCATGTAGAACTGGCCGACGAGCCTGCCCGCGGTGCCGATCATAGCCCATCCGCGACCGCAGGCAGGATCACTCTCATCGTGTCCTTCCCACGAGAACTCCGCGCAGGCCGATCCGTCCCGGGTGCTGTAGCGGACGTCGATAAAGCCTTTTAGCGCGCCGAAGGCGATTTCATCATCGGACTTGCCCTTGAAGGTGAGATGCGCCTCTTCGACAAGATCGAGGAAGTCGCTGTCCCACTTGTCCATTTCGACGATGCGCCAGCGGCCCGCAAAGGCCTTGGCGAAGCCGGGAACCTTGGCCATCAGCCGGCCTCCGCTATCAGCTTCGGCAGCCGCACCAGATTGCAGGCGGCGGCAGCGAAGGTAAAAGCCCATCCCATGCGATCACGGCCACGGAAGCTCGTCTTCTCTTGCCCGGCGATCGTGTTCATCCAGCCGAATGCCTCCTCGATGCGCTTGCGGATTCGTTGGTTGACGGCATAGCGGCCGTGCCGGGTTGTTCGCCCATTGATCGCAGAGCTGCGGCCCCTGATCTTCTGTGGAACGTGCGGTGTCAGGTTCATCGAGCGCAGCTCGTTGATGAAGCGTTCTGCGTCATAGGCTTTGTCGGCACCAAGCGTGATCGCTGTCGGCCGGTCGGCCCGATGAAGCACAGCTTCGTCTCCTTGCCTTTATCCCTGCGGTAGAGCCTGGCATCCGGATCAGAGGTCGAGGCATGGGTGTCGTTCGAGCGTTTCTGGCCATGGAGGTTCGCTTCCGCATTGCGACCGCCGCGCTGAGCCGGCGGCTCGCCAGAACCGTCCTTCGGCTTGATGCTCTTCGTCGAGGCCCCAGGCCTCGATCAGCGTGCCGTCGAGCGAGAAGTGATCGCTCGATAGAAGCTTCTTCACCTTGGGCTGCGCCAACACGGCCACCAGGAACTTGGCCCCGATGTCGCCTTCCAGCAGCCGGTCGCGGTTCTTCGAGAACACCGAATGGCCCCAGACGGCGTCGTCGACGCCGATCCCGACGAACCAGCGGAACAGCAAATCGTATTCCAGCCGCTCCATCAGAAGCCGCTCCGAGCAGATCGAATAAAACACCTGCAACAGCATCGCCCGCACCAGCCTCTCCGGCCGGACCGACGGCCGTCCAATCGGCGAATGGAGCGCGGAAAACTCGCGTTCCAGCGTCGACAGCACCTCGTTCACAATGGTCCGGATCGCTCGCAGCGGATGATCGCGCCGTACCCGCGCCCCGAGCTCAACGTAGCTGAACAGCTCGCCGGTTCGATAGTCGCCGCCACGCACGCTCGTCTCCGAATCTCGTCGGAGACAATGAATCACGGTGGCAGGTCGGCGGCGAGCACCTTTTTCAACAGCATGCTAGGGCTTACATGGGCCGCATGAGGCCTCCACGATGCTGCACGATGATAACGACGAAGCTCCCGACCGTCGTCGTTCCCCAAAATTTGGTTTTAGAACGTGCCTGCCGCGGATCAGTCTTTTCCAAATAGAACGCGCTTGACACCTGCTTTCGAAGAGCGAGCCTCACTCGCATTCGGTTTCCGGGATTAGAATCCACCTCGCTCGGGGCAGATGGCGCAGGCGGGCGCTTCGGTCGTCATTCTTCGCTCGCAGGCAGCAAGCCCACCAAGGCCTTCGCTTCAGACTTCAGAGCATTGACTGCGGTCTTGCGCGCGTCAGCATCGAACCGCGTTCTGATCGCTGACAGTGAGAGGGCTCCCCTCAGTTTGCCATGCACGTCGACCAGGGGCACGGCTGCAGCAGCAACCTCCGGATCCCGCTCGCCGATCGAAACGTAAAAGCCGCGATCGCGGATCTTCTTCCCCGCCGGATCAGATGACTCGCGGTAGGCGGTGAGAACCCGGCCACCGGCGCCGCGATCGATAGGCAACCGCTGACCCTCTTCAAGGTGGTGTCGAACCGAACGTGGAGAATTGACGCGGTAAAGACAGATGCGTTCATCGCCATCCGCGACATAGAAGGACGCGGTTTCCCCGGTTGCTTCGACCAGTCGGCGGAGCGCCGGCCGGATCACTTCACCGAGGTCCAGGCCGCGTTGATAGAGCGCGCCGAGCCGCCACAGCTCCGGTCCCGGCCGAAACAACCGGTCCGGGCCCCGAACCAGGAAACCGTCGGCTTCCAGCGAAGCGGCCAGCCGCAGCACCGTGCTCTTATAGAGGTCGGTTGCGTCAGCAATTTCGGTGAGCGTCATCGCGGTGCGTTCCGCGCCGAAGGCTTTCAGGATCGCGAGAGCCCTGCCAACGGCGTCAACGCCAGTCTTGCCCATATCTGCTCCAGTTCTATGTAATAGAACTCTTATCGTCGATGCCAGGTGAAATCCACCTTTATCGAGCGGAGTAGTTCTGACTCACAGAATATGGTTGACCAGTCCGCCTCATGCAGGTACTGATTTCACACAACAGAATAAGTTCTACGGAGCGAAACTATGGAAGGGCAGCCGGCGCTCGCCGTTGATTTGCGTGACGTGATGATCCGCTTCGGCGCCTTCACGGCCGTCGAGAGTATGAACCTCCAAGTCGGCGACACCGAATTCGTCGCGGTCGTGGGGCCAACCGGGTGCGGCAAGTCCACCATCCTGAATACCGTCACGGGGCTTTTGAAGCCCGCTTCGGGGGAGGTCCGCATCTTCGGCATGCCGCTCGCCGGGCTGAATGACCAGTCCGGCTACATGCTGCAGCAGGAAGGGCTGCTACCCTGGAAGACCGCGCAGGACAATGTCGGCCTCGGTCTGGTATTCCAGGGCAAGTCTGTCCAAGCTGCGCGCGCGGAAGCGCGACCCTGGCTCGCGAAGGTCGGCCTCAAAGGATTCGAAGAGCGCTATCCGCATCAACTCTCTGGCGGCCAGCGCAAGCGGGTCGCTATGGCGCAGACGCTGATCATGGAGCCGAGAATCGTCCTGATGGACGAGCCCTTCTCGGCGCTTGACGTCCACACCCGCCGGCTGATGCACCGCATCCTGCTCGACCTCTGGCAGGCGGAGCGCCGGTCCCTGATCTTCATCACACACGATCTCGATGAAGCGATCACGCTGGCTGACCGCGTGGTCGTCATGTCGTCGGGTCCTGGGAGCCGGATGGTCGGCGACGTCAAGATCACCCTGCCGCGTCCGCGCGATGTCTCTGCGCTGCAGACCACGGACGAGTTCGTCGCCCTCTATCGCGAGATCTGGTCCCTGCTCGGCACTGAGGTGGAGAAGAGCTATGCCGCGCAGAACTAAGGTCGTCGTCACGCAGGTCGCCATCATCCTCGTGCTGCTTCTGATCTGGGAATTCGGCGTGCGGTCTGGGATTATCGATGCGTTCTTCTTTCCGGCGCCGTCCGCTCTGATCGAGCGGATAAAAGAGTGGATGTCCACCGGCGATTTCTGGACCGACGTCGGTATCACGTTGGTCGAGACGATCCTATCCTTCGTCGTCGGGATAGCGATCGGCACAGCGCTCGGGATTTGGCTCGGCCTGAGCCCGTTCGCGGCCGACGTCGTTCAGCCCTTCATCAAGATGTTCAACGCGATCCCCCGCATTCTGCTGGGACCGATCTTCGTCATCTGGTTTGGCCTCGGACTGACGTCCAAGGTCGCGCTCGGCGTAACCCTGGTGCTGTTCGTCGCCTTCTTCAACACCTTCCAGGGCGTGCGCGAGGTCAATCCGGTCGTGCTCGCAAATGCGCGGCTTTTGCGAGCCTCGAAATCCTCGTTGTTGCGCCACGTCTATCTGCCGTCCGCTACGACTTGGATCCTGTCGAGCCTGCGAGTGTCCGTCGGCATGGCAGTCATGGGGGCCGTCGTGGCCGAGTACCTCGGCTCGTCCGCAGGTCTTGGGCATCTGATCGCGCAGGCCGAAGGCGTGCTCGACGCAACCGGCGTGTTCGCCGGAATCATCGTCTTGTCCGCATTCGTCATTGCTCTCGACGCCGTCGTCGACCGTGCGGAGAAACGGCTCCTGGTCTGGCGGCCGGCGCCGGCTCACGAAACCTGAACTGATGCATCGTCAACCATGGAGATCCACATGCGCGCGTTGATGGGAGTCATCCTGAGTGTGGCAGCTATCGGCCTCTCGTCGGCTTATGCCGCCGAACCGGAGAAGGCGACACTGAAGATTGCTGTCGGCTCCCAGATCCTCAACTACATGCCGCTCGAACTCGGGGTGAAGCTCGGCAAGTTCAAGGAAGAAGGCCTCAACGTCACTGTCGAGAATTTTCAGGCCGGCGGCTCCAAGGCACTTCAGGCACTGATCGGCGGTTCGGTCGATGGCACGGTAGGCTTCTACGATCACACCATCCAGATGCAGGCGCAGGGCAAGGCGATCTCCTGCGTGTTCCTGCTCAACGACATCCCGGGAGTTCTCTTGGGCGTACGCAGTGACCTCGCTGACAAAGTGAAGACCGGCGCTGGCCTCAAGGGACTGAAGCTCGGTATCACCGCGCCCGGCTCGTCGACCGATACGATGGCACGCTACTACATCAAGAAGTCAGGCCTCGGACCACGCGACGTCAATATCATCGCGGTCGGGAGCGGCGCGCCTGGCATGGTCGCGCTTGAGGCCAAGAACATCGACGCTCTGGTCTATTTCGATCCCATCGCCACGCTGCTGGCCCGGAAGAATGCGGCCAAGCCCCTGTTCGATGCGCGCACGGTGGAAGGCTCCCAGGTCACCTTTGGAGGCGTCTATCCGACGGCGTGCCTTTACCTGCAGCAATCGTTCATCGACAAGAATCCGGAGACCGTGCAGCGCCTGGTCAATGCGTTGCTAAAGACCCACCGCTGGATCAACTCGGCGTCGACCGAACAACTCGTCGATGCAATTCCGGCCGGGTACAAGACGGACAACCGCGAGGTGAACATCGAGATTCTGAAGGCCTCGAAGGCGCTGTTTTCCCAGACCGGCCTCATGGACGCCGAAGCGGCCAAGGTTCCGCTGGCGGTGCTGAGTGATTTCGACCCGAAGATTGCGGCGGCCAACATCGATCTCGGCAAGACCTTCACCAATCGGTTTGCCGAACATGCAGCCAAGTTGCTGAAATAAAGTCCGGGTGTTGCCGCGCCTCTCAAGGAAGGCTTTGTCAGATGTCTCTGCCGCTCTCCGGCATCCGCGTCCTCGACCTGTCTAATGTCTTGGCAGGTCCGTTCTGCGGCTACCATCTTGCGCGCCTCGGCGCGGAGGTCATCAAGATTGAAAACCCAAACGGCGGTGACCTTGCCCGCCGGCTCGGCGCCGATCCGCAAAGGGCAGAGCGTCTGCAAGGCCTCTCTTTCGTGGCGGTCAATGCCGGCAAGCAATCCGTCGCACTCGACCTGAAGTCGCAACCGGGTAAGGAGGTGTTTCTGCGGCTCGTCTCCGAGGCCGATGTCGTTCTCGAAAACTTCCGGCCAAAGGTCATGGAGCGGCTTGGTCTCGACTTCGACATCTTGAGCAAGCGCAATCCACGCCTCGTCTATTGCGCGATCTCGGGCTTTGGGCAGAGCGGCCCGTGGTCCGGCCGGCCGGCCTACGATCAAATTGTCCAGGGCCTTTCAGGTGCGATGAGTGTGACGGGCGATGCGGCCACGGCTCCGCTGCGGACCGGCTTCCCGATCTCCGATACGATCGCCGGATTGACGGCCGCCTTTGCCATCGCCGCCGCGCTCGTCGAGCAGCGGCATACGAAGCGCGGCCGTTTCATCGACGTCTCGCTGCTCGAGGCGACCATCGCGGCGATGGGATGGGTAGTATCCAATCATCTGAACGCCGGCGTCGAGCCGCAGCCGATGGGCAACGAGAACTTCACCGCTGCGCCGTCAGGCACTTTTCGGACCGCTACGGGTCCCCTGAATATCGCCGCCAACGAGCAAAAGCAGTACCAGACCCTTTGCGACCTGATCGGCCGGCAAGATCTGAAATCGGACCCGCGTTTTGCAAAGCGCGAGGCGCGCAAGTTGAACCGCGCGTTACTGGCCGAGGAGCTCAACGCGGCCTTGAACTCCAAGCCGGCAGAGGAATGGGAGGCGTTGCTGAACGCCGCGGGCGTTCCTGCCGGCTGTGTGCTGACCGTTCCCCAAATTCTGCAGCAGCCGCATGTGCTGAATCGTAAGTTCGTGGAGAGGCTACCTGCTGAAACGGCAGGTGAGCCGTCCTTGCGGGTCACGCGCCCAGGTTTTCTGCTGGACGAAGAGTTTCCCGTCCCATCGCGTCCGCCGACCCTCGGTGCCGACACTGAACGATGGTTGGCGCGGCTCGGCTACACCGCTCAGGAGGCTGAGCAGTTGATCTCCAGTGGCGTGGTCGGGACGCCACGCCAAGGCGAGGCACACTTTCCGCAGGTTCGGGCCGCAACCGATGGCGCTGCGTGAAGCAGTTCCACGCAAGGGGTGGCCAGATCGGCCACCAGCCAATGTGGATTGGAAAAGCAGAATGAGCGAAACAGAGCTGCGAGAACAGGCTGCCCATTGGTGGCGAACCTCCATATGCGATATCGCCCCAGGGCGGATCGCTTATCGCGGATACCCGATCGAGGACTTGATCGGGCAGATTTCGTTCCCCGCCATGATCTGGCTGATGCTGCGGGGCGAATTGCCTCTACCTGCGCAGGAGAAGCTGTTGCAAGCTGCGCTCGTCGCCTCCGTCGATCACGGTCCGCACGCGCCATCGATTGCAATCGCCCAGATGGCGGTCAGTTGCGGGCTGCCGCTCAATGGTGCGATGGCGTCTGCTATCAACACGCTCGACGACGTGCATGGCGGAGCCGGAGAGCAGGCGATCGAGCTATACGAGGACGTCCTGCGACGCAGCGAGACCGCGGAAACCGACCGAGCCGCCAATGATGCCATCGACCGGTTCATCGCCATACGCAGCAAATATCTGCCTGGCTTCGGTCATCGCTTCCATCCCGTTGATCCGCGTGCCGCACCGCTGCTGGCCCTCGTCGATGCTGCCGTGGGCGAAGGCGTGGTCAGTGGCCGCTACGCCAGCGCCGCGCGCGCGATCGAGCGCGTCATGCAGCGGCGCAAGGGCAAGCTCATCCCGATGAACATCGATGGCGCGACCGCGGTGATCTATGGCGAGTTGGGATTTGCCGCGCCGCTCGCGCGTGGCATCTTCTGCCTGTCGCGCGTGGTCGGCATCCTGGCACATGCCTGGGAGCAGACCGGACGTAAGGACCGCAACAAGGGACCTATGCCCAAGCAGTTCGCCTACAAGTATGAGGGGCAGCCGAAGCGAAGGTTGACGGGCGCGCCATGATGTATCTCGACGGGCCACCACAGGTCATCGAAACGCGCGTCTGGGCGACCATGCCAGCTGAATTTCGCAGGCCCGGCGTTCGCTCGGATTGGGCCGACGCCAACCGCGGCGGCAAGCCGGTCGATTGCTTCATCGAAGGGCCATCGTTCGACGCGTCCGGAAATCTCTATGTGGTCGATATTCCCTTCGGCCGCATCTTCAGAATTGCAACGGATGGCGCCTGGTCCCTGATCATCGAGTATGACGGTTGGCCAAACGGACTGAAGATCGCGCCGGACGGCCGCATTCTGGTCGCCGACTACATGAATGGCCTGATGGAGCTGGATGCGCGGCGCGGCACGGTTCGAACCCTGCTTGGTCATCGCATTTCCGAGTCCTTCAAGGGCTGCAACGACCTGCATGTCTCGTCGACCGGCGACATCTACTTTACCGACCAAGGCCAGACCGGGTTACACGATCCAACCGGCCGCGTATTTCGCCTGCGTCCCGATGGACGGCTGGATTGCCTGATCTCGAATGGGCCAAGCCCGAATGGTCTCGTGCTCGACCCCCACGAAACCGCGCTGTTCGTGGCAATGACGCGTGACAACAGCGTCTGGCGGGTGCCGCTCGTGCGCGATGGAGGAGTCGCCAAGGTCGGCAGGTTCAGCGTGTTCTTCGGGATAAGCGGTCCAGACGGGCTGACCATGGACGCGAATGGGCGACTATTCGTTGCGCATGCCTCGCTCGGTCATGTCTTCGTGCTGGCGCCCAACGGTGAATGTATCGCGCGCGTCAAATCCTGCGCTGGCCCAACCTGCACGAATGTCGCATTGGGTCCAAATGGCGCTCTGTTCACCACAGAATCATCTACCGGCTCCATATTGATCGCCGACACTAGTGGTCTCTAAGACAGATTGATTGCCAGCACCCGATCGTTATCGGGCTTCGGCAAGCGAAGGACTAGAGCGAGTATTGAGGTTCGGCTGGTTTGGGGAAAAGGCGGTAGCGCTCTAGCGTCGCCCCCCGACGAGCGAGTAACTCCTCGTTTCTCGGGAGATGCCGCGAAAGGGCGGTCCGCACGGCGAGCCGTTACAGAATGCGATTTGAACCTGCGATTCAATAACGAGCACGTCCGATCGCCATGATCGAGACCGCCAACCGGAAGCTGGCCCGAGGGTCAGCAAGAAGAGCAGGACCTGAGCGTGGCTGTTCCGATGGCGAGGACGACGCAAATCAGCCCCCGCTCCAGTCTTTCGGCTCCCGCCGGGGCCTTCAACTGCTTCGCCTCGGCGCGCGCGAGGTGACCTCAGATGCACCAGATGCGGCAGCGAGAAAGCCGGTAGGCTCCGCCGCTCCGCCAGCTCGCGGGTCGGCGAGCATCGCGGCCTGGACGCCGCCTGAGCGGACGAGTCGCCCCGCAGGCCTGCTGGCGCTCAATCCAACCGCATCGCAGCTTTCCTCACCGAGCCAGGCGCGCCCGCGTGCTTGCCCTACAGCTGGCGCACGTCCAGATGCACCTGATCGACACATCGCTGAATCGGCCCAGGATATGGCCGGTCAACCCACGAGCAGTCGAGCGTCTCGATGTTCTGGATCTTGGTAAGACGCAGGCACATCCAATGTCCCCGTTCTGATTCCTTTCGCTCGCCAGTCCCATCCACGACCAAGACGAATGCCCGCTCTTCCCCGACAGCGTGGCCGAGGATGTACGGGCAGACCACTAATTCTTTCCCCCCATAGGTCAATCGAACGGGCCTCCGGTGGAGGTTGGCTTCCCTCAGGGCCGCGAACGCAGCGCTGTGACCTGAGCGAACGATCTGGAAAGCTTGCTTGCGGCGGCCGTAACGGTACTTGGAGAAGGACGGGCTGAGCGATGCGGCTCGGGTTATGCCGACCCGCTCCATGACGGCGAAGCTGGTGCGGTCGACGAACGAATACTCTTCGTCCGGATAACTCGCCTCGATTTGCGAAGCCGCCTCGAGATCGCCGGCCGTGACGGGCTCGATCACGGCGCCGGACTCCCGCAGACGGTCCCAAAACGTGTTCGCGACCTCGCTGCCGAACCGTGCCTTGAGCAGTTGCCAGGTCTCCGCAAACACGTGATCCGTCAGGGTCCAGCCGTCCAGTCCGAGCAGAATGGATTTGGCGAGCTCGTTCTCGGGGTCGCGGGCAGAGGCGGCGGCGAACCAGACCGAAGTGTCGACGAACGTGCTCACCATTCACTCCTCGACCGGATATTCCCAAATCTTACCGCCGGGGGCGTTCTGCTCAAGCCACTTTTCGGCAGCTTGCCTCGACGCGAACAGTTTGGCCCAGGCGGGATCTCCGATGGCTCTGGAGACCTCGTTGGGGAGGTGTATCCAGACGGACGCTTGCCGCGAACCGCCTTCGATCTCGTACTCCCACGCAACGCCCTCGGGATCGTGCTGGTCGAACCATCTGTCGGCAGCCTCGGCGGACGCGAACAGCTTCACCCATTCGGCATCGCCGATGGCTCGCTGTGTTCCGCAGTCGAAGTCGTTGAGATACATCCACGCGGTCCGTCGCGTTCGACGCAACTCGGCTCGATGCGCGACGGCGGCATTGACCTTTCGTCGGTCGGTCCGATCCTCTTGATCCAGAGACATCACGCTGGCGTGGACATCGGACGGAAGCCCAGGTCTCTGGCCGGGCGGGTTGTTGGCCCACTCGATCCAGCGGTCGAATGCGTCCGCCATGGTCACCTCCTCTTCACGCGGAATGGGTTTTCGATCGTGAATGCGTCCGGCCTGATTCCTCGTTCGATGCGCGCCCACGTCACCGGCGCGGCGATCGGAAAGTGTTCACGCGCCCGCGGCGAATAGGCGCCGATGGCGGTCGTCCCGCGTCCGTTGCGCAGGTAATCGAGAAAGATCCGCCCCCTGCGCCGCGCTTGCGCCGAGAGGATGTACCGCTCGGCGTCGGTTGCGGCGAACTCCGAGCAGAGGCTGCGGGCGATGCGATGCGCCTGGTCATGCAGCATCGGCTGGTCGAGCGGCGCCATCAGATGGACGCCCTTGCCGCCGGTCAGTTTGGGCCAGGTCTCGAAGCCTTCCCGCTTCATGAGCGCGCGGAGCTCGAGCGCGGTGTTGGCGATCGCCTCCCATTCCACACCCTCGCCGGGATCGAGGTCGATGACGATGCGGTCGGCGTGTTCGAAATCCTCGACGGTCGAATTCCACGGGTGCAGCTCGACCGCCCCGAGTTCGACGAGCCCGAGCAAGCCGTCCAGGCTGTCGACCCACAGGCGCGTGCCCTGGCCGCCCTCGCGCTTCTGGATGCGGAGCTGGTGCACGGATTCGGGAATGTCCTTGGGAAGCGGGCCCTTGTGGTAGAAGGTGGTGCCGTGCACGTGGCGCACCAGCTTGAGCGGGCGATGCCCCAGATGCGGCAGCGCCTTCGTCCAGACCCGCTTCCAATAGTCCGCCAGCTCTTCCTTGGAAGGCACCAGCGCATCAGGAAGAAGCTGGAGGATGTTTTCCGCAGGCACGCCGAGCTTCTGCTGTCCTCGGGCGCCGGGCACCAGCCGCGGCCCCTTGACCTTCCGCACAGCAAGATCTTCGCGGAGCCCTTTGAACACGGCTTCGCGCAGCAGCCCGTCGTCCGTCAGCGCGCCATACTCCACCTCGGCATTGACCGTCGGGTCGACCCAGGTCGCTTTCGGCTTCTTGACCGGGACATCGAGCGGCGATGTTCGCCGGATCAGCGGATCCAGCTTTTCGCGTAGTTCGCGCGCGGTCGTCTCCGTGTAGCCGGTGCGGACCTTGCCTGCGTAGATCAGCTTGCCGTTCTCGCGACGGCCCACGTAGAGCGAGGCGACCTTGCGCGGATGGGCTCCCAGTTTTTCGACGAAGGCGACGATCGGAAACGTCTCGCTCTTCTTGCACTTGAGCTTGATCCAGCTCTCCTGCGGACCCGAGCGGTACGGCCGGCCGAGCCGCTTGGCGACGAGTCCCTCCAGGCCCAGCTTGCAGCCCTTCTCGAAGATCGCGTTGCCGTCGGCCTTGAGCGCTTCGACGTAGATGAAAGTCTCCGGTGCGCCTTTCAGAAGCTGCTGCAGCAATCGCTTGCGGTCCTCATACGCCGCATCGCGCAGATCGTACCCGTCGAGGTACAGGAGATCGAAGGCGTGGTAGCGCACGCGCGCGCTGCGCTTGGGGCCGAGCTCGCGCCTGAGCTGCTGAAAATCCGGCAGGCCGCCGGTACCGTAGACCACTGCTTCGCCGTCGACGATCAAGCTCTTCGCCTTCAGCTTTCGAGCCGCGGCCGCAATCGAGGAAAACTGCTCCGTCCAATCGAGGCCGGTGCGGGAATAGACCTTGATATCCCCATCATCGCGATGCAGTTGCGCGCGGTATCCGTCGGCCTTGATCTCGTAGACCCAGTCAGCCCCGCGCGGCGGACTCTCGCGCAGCGTGGGGTCGCAGGGCTCGATGTAACCTGGAATAGCGGCTTTGCAGGCGCCGGGAACGCCCGATACTCCCGAACGAGACTGACGCAACGCCACGGCACACATGCGGACTCAACGCGCCGAGGCCGATTCGTTCCGTGAAGCACTGCCAGACGACATCTGCGGTCGCTCGGAAGGAAGGCGCAGCGCGTCCGTTGGTCGGAAACGCATGCGACGGCCGGGCCAATGTGGGCGGTTCAGACGCAGCGAGCCCGACTGTGAGCGGCCCCAACGGATCCGGACGGCTATGGATCGGGCACCGCTACACTGGGATCGTCGGCGCGGACCGAAGTCTGCAACTGGCCTGGATCCACGTTTTTGCGCTTGGCCCATTCCACGAGGTTCTGCGGCCGGTAGGACGGATCGGCCCGCCATCGTTTGAAGACATTGGCGTCGATGGTCTCGTTGACGTTGGTGTGAGTTCCGTCGTCGCGCACGTCCGGCGCCGCGCCAATGGTCCGGTAAAATGGCCGTGGAGAAATGATTCGGTAGGCGCCGTACATGAAATCCCCGTATGAGTTCTTGATGTTCGCGGTGACGTTGTCGCCGTCCAGATCGACTTCCGACCGGAACGCCAGCCCCTGCGACTCCGCTTTCTTCATCAGCCAGCGCAGCGGAGGCTGCGCGAGCAGATCGGTTTCGTAGCCGCCGCCGACGTTGGCGTGCGCGCCCAGGAACCAACGCTGTTCGACGCTCGAAAGCGGTCGCGGCTTGGCAGTGCTGCGATGGACGTCCCAGATCGTAGGAGCGAACTTGGCGCGATGCTCATCGATGGCGAGCGCGTGATAGCCGTTCTGGATAGGAAGACGCAGTCCCGTCTGCAGATAGTCGAACTGCGAACTGCTGATCCCGGTGAAGTCGCCCGCCGCGATGCCTATCGAGCCGACGGTATCCCACACGCCGACCACCTTGACGTTTACGGGCCGCGCGTATTTGAGCAGCCACTTCTCCTGGGGAGTTATCTTGGCGATATCGCCGGCCGCCTCCTTCTCCTTCAGTTGCCAAATCGTCTCCTCGTCGCCCCTTTTGTAGCGATCGAAAAGCTCGTTTACGCCGATCGGCGAGCCCTGCTGCAGTAGTCCGTCGATGGCGATCAGGCCCGCCAGCGCTCTGGCCGTGTACGCGCCGCGGCTGAAGCCGAAGATGAAGATCTCGTCTCCGTCCCGGTAGTTTTCGATCAGCCACTCGTAGGCCAGGCGGATGTTATCATCGAGTCCTTGCCCGAAGGCTCCGCCCAGAAAACCGTTCACGCCGACGGAATAGTAGATCAATTGAGGCTTGCCGTCCTTGCCCGTCGGCGCGCACAGAGAGCGCATGCGCCACACGTTCGTGTTGGTGTCGACGCTGTTCCACGTACCGTCGAGAAAGACAGCCAGGCGCTTCTGCTGCTGATCTGCGCCGGCGAGGTTCGACTGGTTGCCGCCCTTCTCCCCCGGACGGCCGATGAAGACGCCGATGGCGATCATCACGGCGACTACGGCCAGGAGAATGATCGAATGCGCGATCCGCCAGATACCGTGCCAAACCTTCATGCCTCACCTCCGAATCGCCCTGGGATGGCTTGAATGGAACTCAATCGGCCAGCGGGGCTTGCCGTCAAGCCCGTCGCCGGGATTCGCGAACGGATACACAGTTGCGCGCATTGAGCGTGGAGCTTGGTCTTGGCGCGTTTCCGGAAGGCAGGGAAAGCTTCACGTGGCTGCAGACGGCATCGATCCGCGCAGGGAGGGCGCCGACGAGCGGCCAGCGCTCACCGTTGGAGCGGCTCGATGAAGAGCGACCAGTAATACTCGGCAGCCGCTTCCTGCGAGAGCTTGCGGTCTTCCACCGAACCGTAGGACGCCAGCCCCAGAGCCTTCAGAAAGAGACCGCCGTCGTCCGCCTCGACCGAAAGGCTCTCGTTCATGCTCCCGTCGCTGGCCTGATCATTGTGTGAAAAGGAGATGCCGCGTCCGAACGCCCCGCCGAAGCTGATCTTGCACCGACCGATCGCCTTTCCGTTCTTGTACACGACGGCGGTGAACCGATCGGAGTCGATGCGGCGGTAGTTGACTTCGATGCCGTCGTTCCTCTCTGCCAACTCTGTCAAAGATGTCTCGAAGAATTCCGCCAGGAAATCGAAGCTTTCGTGTAGGAAGCGGTCCCGATCGGCTTCGGTGAACGTCTTCTTTAGCCGCAGATTGCTGGACCGCGGCTTGGCACCCGAGACGGCTGCCGAGGTCGGAGCTGGAGAGGCTTTCGGCGCGTTGGTATTGGCGGTCGCTTTGGCCGGCAAGGCGGCTCGAATTTGCTTGACGACATCGAGGAATGCCTCGTCGACATCGGACCAGGCCTTGATCGGCTTTCCGTCCTTCGGTGCAGCCAAAAGCTTCCCGAACGGAGCCGAGTGCCAATCGCAATGTCTCAAGATGACGGGAATCACGCGGGCCTCGCGTGCTTCGTGACGCTGCATGGCGCGTTGCATCTCGACATCGTAGCAGTATGAGGACGCGAGGAAGTCCGCTGACACCAGCAGGAGGATGACGTCGGCTGCGTTCAGGTTGGCGTCGATGCTGTGGTCGACCTCGTCGCCGGCCTTGATGCGCCGATCATGCCACGCATCGATCAGCCCCTGCTTTTTCAACATGGCGAGATGCGTTTCCAACCGGTCCCGCAGGTCTTCGTCCTTGTGCGAGTACGAGAAAAATACGGTAGCCAATTCACTCTCTCCAGCCGCGGGTAGCGCGAAGCATCAGCTCTCGCGCCTGAGATCCGTCCGATTGCACCTGGGGCAGTGGATTTGCGAAAGAGGCTGCCTCCGCCGCTGCGCTTTCCGAACCTCGTCGGGCGTCAGTTCCTCGTAGTTAAAGCGATTTCCGCAATTCAAGCAGGTCCACGTGACCAGCCTCGGCATTACAACCTCCGCTCATATATATTTTATTCGAATCTGGCGCCAGATAAGAAGCGCAAAGGCCGATTTCAAGTTGGCAATCGTGGTATCGGCGGAAGCCGACACCCTGGCTCGATCAGATCGGCTTCACCATCCTGAATTCAACGGACAGGGCGGCGATCTCGCTGCTCCCTTCGTTCGACCCGGCGCTTGAGTAGGGGGCGCCTGTTCCGGACAGCGAGAGCTCCGGTCATCGGGATGGCGCTGAGGATGAACTCTGATTTCGAGATAGGCCGCCGCCTTTGGCTATCTCGCGAGCGCTAGTTCTGAATAGCGGGTCGTGAGACCTTTGGCTATCCGCGACAGGCGCCGTAGTTCAGCGGCCGGCGACGGTCTCTCGACGGTCAATGGGCTATCAGGACTATCGTTCCCTCCGAACTTGGGTCCGCCATTCCTTCGTAGCTTTGTCCCTTGGGAGCAGATCTGGCGGGTTCGGTCGGCGACCGAAGGAGGCTCCGGACCCCCAGACCGCACGACCTGCTGGATCTCAGACCTGGCGGGTTACGCGGTAGCCGCCGCTCGCCCAGCCCCGGCGATCCGGTATTCGACATCTCCGGAGGGAAGCGGTTCGGTTTTCAGGAAACCAAGCTCCACCAGCCGCGCCACGATCTCATGGTCGAACATCGGCAGGCTGACCCAGGATTCGCCGAGGAGCCTTCTCAGAAAATCACGTTCCAGATTTGATCAGCTCCATCTCGATCTCCGCTCGTCCAGAACAACGCCGCCCAGCCGGGAACGAAGCCATCCGTCGTCCGGTTGATCCAGAAGACAACATCCAGGAGGTCAACATGGCCATGGAAAATCGCGAGACGTTCAGTCTCATCGGTAGCGACAAGGTCGAAGGCACGAACGTGTACGGGGCCGGCGGCGAAAAGGTCGGCTACATCGAGCGCGTCATGATCGACAAGGTCAGCGGCAAGGTATCGTATGCGGTGCTCAGCTTCGGCGGCCTGCTCGGCATCGGCGACGATCACTATCCGCTGCCCTGGCAGGCGCTGAAATACGACACCAACCTCGACGGCTACGTTACCGGCATCACTCAGGACCAGCTCCGCGGCGCCCCTAAATACGCCGACGAGAGCAGTTGGAATTGGAGCGACCCGGCGACCACGCGCTCCGTGAACGCCTACTACGGTGTGCCGGTGGCCTGAGGCTTGAAAGTGGGTAATGCCGTTCGTGTTCTGGTCGTGGAGGATGAAGCGCTGATCTGCAGCTTCATCGAGGACGCCTTGCTCGACGGCGGTCTCGAGGCCTGCTCGGTCTCTTCGGGGGAGGCGGCCCTGTCCACCTTCTCCGATGGCCGCAAGGGGTGTCGGGCCCTGCTGACGGACGTCAATCTGGGTGATGGCATCACGGGTTGGGAGCTGGCGCGGCGGATCAGGGAAATCACGCCCGGCTTTCCCGTGATTTACATGACGAGCGCCAGTGCCCCGGATTGGAAATCGCAGGGCGTTGACGGTAGCGTCCTAATCGAGAAGCCCTTTGCGCCAGCGCAATTGGCTGCCGCCGTGTCGCAGCTGCTCGATACGGCGGCTTAGCCGGGTTGAATCCCTGTTCGAGCCTGCAACGCTGGCTATGCGTTGGCCCTGGATGCAGCCGCGGCGCGAGCCGCTGCTACCGCCATCCAGTCCCGCAGCAGGCCTCTGTCCTCCCTCGAAAAGGATGGGCGCCGCTTGAGATCTTCCAGCGTCTCGCCGGGATGGCATCGCTCGAAATCCTCACGGATCAGCGACTCGAGGTAGGTTCGATCCTCGGTGCCTGAAACGAAATGCTGGCGCGAATCGGTCCTCATGGTCGTGCCTCGGCGCACGCAGTCGAAGGCGGACCCGGATGCGGCACAACGGCAGGAACGATCGTTGGTTCACGAACAGACCAGTTCGGATTGACGCTGACCGCGTCAATGCCGCTGAGAGGCCCGGGAATCGTTGCGACCGCGGCCATGAGGACGCTCGGCTGCTGAATTCGGGTAGGGTCACTCCTGCTTCGGTATTCGCCCTTTGCCGCCGCACTTCGTGCAGGGGCCAGGAAAGATCCTGCGACCGGGTTCGGTCTCGCGCGCCGGCTGGTGCCCGGCGCCATTGCAGGCGTCGCATTTGACCTCGGCAGAGCCGACTTTCCTCATGCCTCGCCCGGGCCGGCGAAGAGTGTCGCCGGGGGCGAGGTGCGCGGCGGCGGCAGCGGCCGGGCGCTGCCGCCTGGTTTGCTCTTGGCGTCGTACCTTTTGGCCAAATCGAGCAGTCGTCTTCGTGTGAACGGGTCCGCCTTCTCCGCCAGATCGCGCGCCCGCTGCGCGTAGCCGCTGTAGAACTCTTCCATGACGCCACCCCACAACATCACCGAAGCTGGATTTGATTGCGTGGCGCGGTTCGCGTCAAGAGCTCGCTTGTGTCCGCGCAGCGATCGGCAATAGTCTAACCGCGGCAGGGGAAGCCAGATGTCACTGCTGCATCCGATCCGGAAGCCGTGCCCGCACTGCGGGCGGCCGATGAAGCATGTGCGCGACGAGACGGCCAGAGGCGGGGAGCGCTACGTCTGCCGCGACTGCGACGACGATCCGCTGCACGATCCCGACGCCCGGAAGTGGGTGGAGGGCCCGCTGCGGCCGCCGGCCAAATAGTGTGATCCGGAAGAAATCAGCCTGAGCCGATAATCCGGACTCGCAAAGCCATAACTGGCAAGTTCGTCGCGGGCGCACCAACACCCCAGTTTAGGTGTCCAGAAGCGGGGAACGAGATGTCGACGGTTGCGAAGCTGCTTGCGCGGAAGCAGGCGCTCATGGAGCGGCTGGAGAGCGATCTCGGACCGAACGAACGAGAGGAAATCCAGGCGCTGCTCGCCCAGATCGAGACGGCGCTGAACCTGCTCGATCCAACAGATGCGGCCGGTCCGAGCGAGGAGTGAACCGAAGCCGCCGTCCGTCAGAGCGTGCTCAGATCGTCCGGTACCTCGCCGAACTTCCGGATGACCTTGGCGTCGCCGAAGTCGCCGCTGGATGGGTCTCCGGTCCGCGAGAAGGCGACCGCGCCGGCGCAGCCGGGTTTCCGCGACAGCGCTTCGGCGCGCACGACGGCGGCGTTGGCGCTCAGGCACTCCACCGCCTCGCCAGGCGCGAGCCCGTCGTCTGCCATGACGAAAGGCAGTGCCACGTAGTAGGTGATGTCCATCGCTACTCCTTGCGATCGCGCGCCGCGACGTAGCGGCCGAGCGCATAACCGTTCGACACCGCGCCCTTGAGTTCGTCGACCTTGGACTCGAGGAAGTCGACCGCGACGAGCAGCGCCTTCACCGCCTTCCGGGCGTCCCCGCCGCAGGCCTCGATCGCCTGGTCGGCGGCGAGCTCGAGATCGCGCTTGGCAGGAGCGAACGGTTGAGGTGCAGCGCGCATGGCGACATGTTCCCTTTCCGTTCTCGCAGAGTCAAGGGTCGGCGGCGGATTCCTCTGGCGCAGGCTGTAGGATCCGGCATGAATCTCGACCAGGCGACCCATGCCTGTCGGAACTGGCGCCCGCCGTTCGTCTTGAATCCAGGCCGCCACGACCGGAGTTCTGCGTTCATGGCCCCGCGCGCCAACTGGAAAGGCTTCCTGCGTCTGTCCCTCGTCACCTGTCCCGTGGCGCTGTATCCGGCGACATCGGACAGCGAGAAGATCTCGTTCAACCAGCTCAATCGGCAGACCGGTCACCGCATCAAGTACCTCAAGGTCGACGCCGACACCGGCGACGAGGTGCCCAACGAATATATCGTCAAGGGCTACCAGCTCGAGAAGGACCAGTTCATCGAGGTCACCAAGGAGGAGCTCGAGGAGATCGCGCTGGAGTCCACGCGCACCATCCAGATCGACGAGTTCGTCGACAGGACCGACATTGATCCGCGCTACCTGATCCGGCCCTACTACGTGCGTCCGGACGGCAAGGTCGGCCACGACGCCTTCGCCGTGATCCGCGAGACCATCCGCGAGATGGACAAGGTCGCGATCGGCCGTGTGGTGCTGACCAACCGCGAGCACATCATCGCGCTTGAGCCGATGGACAAGGGCCTCGTCGGCATGCTGCTGCGCTATCCTTACGAGGTGCGCAGCGAGCAGGAATACTTTGAAGAGATCCAGGACGTGAAGGTCACGAAGGACATGCTCGACCTGGCCAGGCACATCGTGAACCAGAAGGCGGGGCGGTTCGATCCGGAGAAGTTCGAGGACCACTATGAGACCGCGCTCGTCGACCTCATCAACCAGAAGCGCGCGGGCAAGACGATCAGGCCGAAGGAGCGACCCAAGGGCGAGAATGTGGTCGATCTGATGGAGGCGCTGCGAAAGAGCGTGGGAAGCGCTGCGGCCGAGGCCAAGGTCGAGACCAAAGCGGCCGCGAAGAAGACGGCCAAGACGCCGCGCAAGGCGGCGGCCGGCCAGAAGGAGATGCTGATGCCGCTCGCCGGGAAGAAGCTGGCGAAGGAGACCGCGGCGAAGAAGCCCGCGGCTGGTCGACAGCGGAAGTCCGCGTGAGTGGCAGACCAACGCGCGGCGGGCGCCGTCCCGCAGATTGGACACCCGAGGAGCAACGCATGACCCCACTTTTCCCAGAGCAATTGTCAGCCAGGTTGATCGACCGCAGTCCGTTCATGGCCATAGGCGACATGACACCACCGCGAGATCCCGATGAAGACAGAGACGACGAGGACGAGGACGAAGAGGAAGGCGACGAGGACGAAGGTGCCGAAGAACCGGCGGTGGTGCGCGAGCCGGACGAAGGCTAGAGCACGATGCTCCGGGACCGGGCGGCAGCGGCAGCCTCATTTCGCAGCACGAGCCGCATCCTGCCTCGACGAACGTAATTGGCCGACCGGAGCGCCGGATGGAACGAACCGGCCCGTCAGGCGTCGATTCCCTGCCTCTGGCACCCTACTCCCCAAAGCCCCAAGCCGGAGGAAAACCTACCACCTAGGTTGGCGGTCCTGATGCGCGCACCACTTGGCGCCAAGGACCGTTTGCGACCGACGGAGGGAGCAAATGAGCAACCACATATCCGAACGGAGGCCGCCGACCGCGGCAGAACGGGAGGCTCACAAGGTCTTTCGGAAGGCGGAGGTAAAGGTGGCGCTGTCCGAGCATGAGCGCGCCCAGCAGGCCTTCCACGCCAACCGCGAGCGGCTGAAGGCGGAACGTCTGGCTCGCGAGGCGGCGGGGAATCCGGAAGCGGGACGGAAGCGCAAAACCTGACGGATGGCCTGTCAGAACCGGAATCCTACGGGGTCCCGGCCACCTGCCGTTTACGTTGTCCAGCTACGATATCGGGAGCATGGGCAACGACTACCAACCCGAGAGCGAGGCGATAGCGGCCATGAAGCTCGCGATCGCGGCCGATGGGCTGGAGCGGCAACGCTTGATCAACCTGGCGATGGCCTGGCAGGAGCTCGCCCGCATGCGGGCGCCCGCGACGTCCGGCGGCGCCGACGAGGCGGCCTAGGCGAAGTCTGGCGGGCACTCCGGACAGCTATCGCCGATCGAGTCCAGCATTTCTGCGATCGCCACGGACGCTGCCTCCAGCGGGACGCCAGGCGGCGGATCCTGGCGGGCGATGTCGAAGGCGCGTTCGCGCGCATGCGGGTCGGCCAGGTCCTGCATCCAGCCGTGCTCCTCGCATTCTCGGATGGCGCCGGCCTCCTGCAGCACGGAGATCGCCCAACCGCGCAGCGTTCGGATCGCCGGCCGCCTTTCCTTCGCCATCAGCATCGAGACCACTCCTGCCTGGACGAATTCTTCCGCCCGCCTGCTCGTTCCGGGCGCTTAGCACGGAGCAGGGATTCGCGATCGGCCCGGCTCGCGCTTGTCCACGTGTTCCGCGTACCTGTGCAACACTTGAAGAAGCTCGCACGAAGCGGCCGTAAAAAAGCCGATACATAAACGATGGCGCGGCTGGGTTCGCGGCTTCCTCTCGGGACCACGAGGGGCGAGATCGTCGCTTACGCCAGGCCACGCGCGCTCGAAGAGAGCGCCAAATTCATAGGGAGATACGGGAAGTTCTGGACTCTATCGGCGATACCCGTCCAGACCGTTCTCCCGAAAACTCTTGACCCGGCCGGCGTGCGTTGGGAGTCTCTCTTGAATAGCCGCGCATTCAGGGGGTCTATCTCACTCGGAAATGGCTGTCTGGCGGAGGCGATGAATGAGCAATGCCCTCGTCGTTCACAAGAGTCATCTACCGAAAGCTGTCCTTGGTCTTCGGGCCGCTCAATACGTCCGAATGTCTACGGACCGGCAGCAGTATTCGATACAAAATCAGGCTGCTGTGATCGCGGCCTACGCTCACGCCCATAACTTCACGCTCGTACGGACCTATAAGGATGAAGGTGAGAGCGGACTATTGATTAAAAATAGAGCCGGTCTCCTACAATTGCTTGAGGACGTTGAAGGCGGACAGACCGACTTTGGTCATCTCCTGGTGTACGACGTAAGTCGATGGGGACGCTTCCAAGACGTCGACGAAAGCGCACATTACGAGTTCATGTGTAAGCGCGCCGGCATCAAGATCGCCTATTGCGCCGAACAATTCGATAATGACGGCAGCATGCTGGCGAGCATCGTCAAAAACATCAAACGAGTGATGGCAGCCGAATACAGCCGGGAGCTGTCGGCGAAGGTATACGCAGGCCAGTGCCGATTTGCTCGCCTCGGCTACAAGCCTTGCGGCGTGGCTGGATATGGGCTGGTACGAGAGCTTGTCGACGAGAAGGATCAATCAAAGGGGGTGATGAAGAGTGGCGACCGCAAATATCTCACGACCGATCACATCCGAATCCGGCCGGGCGATACGAAGGAGATTGCCGTCGTCAGGTGGATATTTGAACGTTTCCTGGAAGTAAAGTGTGAGACAGTTGTTGCCTGGGAGCTGAACAAAGCGAAGGTGCCCACGAGGCCAGGCAAGCCGTGGACGCGAGTGATGGTTGGTGCCATTCTTAGAGACGAAAGTTACATCGGGAATCTTGTATTCAATCGGCGATCATGGAAGCTTCGCCAAACTCGCACGTACAATCCTCCCGAACAGTGGATCAGAAGTGAAGGTTGCATCGAACCAATCGTCGATCGCGATATCTTTGTAAGAGCCAATAAGGTCATCAGAGAGCGTCGCGTCGATCTTACCGATGAAGAGATGCTCCTGCGGTTACGCAAGACGCTGCTCAAGGAAGGACGTCTTAGCATTAACATCATCGACCGGACGCCGGGCTTGCCCTGTGTGGCGACCTGCCAAACGCATTTTGGCAGCATGCGGAATCTCTATCGGCTGCTCGGGTATACTCCGAAGCGGAACTACGAATTTCTTGACTCCCGTAGGATTTGGTCCGAGCAGAAGACAATGCTTGCGTCTCGAATTGGTACTGCAATTAGAAAGGCCGGTGGTCGGACCAGCACAGGCGGGTGGACAGACTCAATGGGTGTGAACGGATCAACCTATATATCCGTCAGAGCAGCGCGCTGGACTCCTGGGAAGTTAGAGAGTCATTCTCCACATTGGACGATCCAATGTGACGCACACGTACCCGCTGGATGGATCGCCGCCATCAGGCTGTCTCCGCACAATCAGGCCGTGCTTGACTACGTTCTGATGCCAACCGATGGCACTGTGAAACGGACTATCAGGTTTTCGGAGGCCGCTCGCGAACGCCGCGCAATAATGTGCTTCAAGACGCCCGATGCACTCGTTCGAGCAATCACCCGGCGACTAACCAAGAAAGCCCGTGTTTCCCGAGCCAAGTCATCGCCACCGAGCAGACGAGTGAAATCAAGCCGCCCAAAAACCAAGAACGTCGGCGTCCGGCATTGATGGAGCGCAGATACAGGAATGCTCCTAGTAGCTTCCCGTAGTTCCTCCTGAAGTCTCCATTGAGCTTGGCAATCTTTGATAGGTCTGAAGAGGTATCGTATTCATCGGTCACGATGCTGGCTCCCGGTGGCGGCTACCAGCACCCTATTAACCACTGTTTTGCCCGACGCTGCAAGTTAAATTCTGCTTACCAGAAATTTGTGAAGTGCTGGTCAGCGCTATTCAAGCCGGAGACCACCCCTAGCCTCAGCGTCTTCACGTCCACTCGTTTTCCGGCAGCGAGCCGGGCTGCGGCTTCAACTCCTCGCGATCAGCCTCGACGATAGCGATCTCGTCTTCAACGGCCTGAACTGACTTGGAAGCATCGCGATATCCTCCTGATCCCGGCTGACACGATTCATCGGCTCTGCGAGCACGGCCCGAGCCCGTCTTGGCGTCGCGAAGTTCGCCGCATCGATTGCGGCCGGTTCGCCGGCGGGCTCTGGCGAATGTCCGGGCACCGGCGGTCCAGCACGCCCTGCGCAACCACGTCTTTGACGCTCGCAGTCTCTCCCGAATAGTGGTTTCCGGGCTAGCTGAGCTCAGTCGAACCGCCGCGGTACGGACTCGTGTATGCCAAGTGGTGTGGCAAGGCGGGCATCGCGAGACTTCCCCCTGTCCCGATCAATCAAAGCACAAATTGCGGGCTAACCAGTCGGGGCTTTTTCGGCAGCGCCGCACCACGACTATGCGACCTTCGTAGGACGGACGCACTGATTCCCTAAACGAGCTCTAGTCGCGGGCCACCGAAGGCGCGTCGTCGTGCTTGAGGTGTCGCTTCCGGATGTTGTAACTCACCAGCCAGATCACGCCGACCGCGATGGGCACGAACGCTGCGGTTAGGAACGAGGGCTCTACATGCAGTCCGACGTCGTGCGCGCCCTTGGCCAGATAGCCAAACAGGCTGACCACGTAATATCCGATCGCCCCGACCGACAATCCTTCGACCGTGCACTGCATCCGAAGTTGCTGCCGCGCGCGCTCGTTGATAGCGTGCAAGAGGTCACGATTCTGTCGTTCAATTTCGACGTCGACACGGGTTCGCAACAGATCGGCGGCACGCGCGAGCTTGACCGACAGGGTCGCCTGACGATCCTCCACGGTCGCGCAAGTTCGCATCGCAGGCGCCATGCGGCGCGCCAGAAACGACGACCAGGTCGGATAGCCCGAGACGTCGTTGCCCTCGATGATTGACAATCGCGATTGGACCAGCTCGTTATAGGCCCTGCTGGCCCCGAAGCGAAACAGGCTGGCGGTCGCGCCTCTTTCGAAGGAGGCGGCCAACGCCGTCAGCTCGGCAAGCAGATGGTTGTTGAATTGCAGCCCCGCACCGCTTTGCATTTTTTCGAGCGCCTCGACGAGACGGCGGTCGATGCGATCAACAGACGGTGCAAGCTCAAGGGCCGCCGACAGACCAAGCAGCGCCAAAGGACGGTAGGTCTCTATTTCCAGGAGCCGTTGCACCAGCGCTCCGAGATCGTGCGACGTCAACCCGAGGTCGCAGACGAGGATCTTCGTGAAGCCTTTTTCGTCCACGCGGAAGTCTGAGGCGGCAACGCCTGCACCGCTCTTTGTGGCAACCATCGCCAGGCTATTCTTGTCAAAAATCTGTTCGGCCCGCTTGGTCGGCGAGGCCTCCTGCTCCACTTCTAACCTGATGGCGACCAGCAATTGTCCGGACTGCCGCAACGCGCGGATCAGCGATCGGACGGCATCATCAACTTTGCCGACTTGGTGAGCGGCAGGACGATTTGCGTTAGTCCAGAACCAGGTGAATGTCGTAAATTCCGCATGCTGCTCCCAGCGTAGCGTCGCGGGACCGATGACAATCTGATGATGTTTCGCCGATTGCGCAGGCGGCGGAAGATTGCGGTCTACGCAGAAATCGATAAAGCGGCAGCGATCGCTTGCGGCCGCCTCGCCCTGCGCAAGAAAAGCCAAGTGGATCACGCTGAATGGCGAAGCAAGGCGCGTGAAAGGGCGCGCGTGCACTTCGCCGAGCACGGCGTCGCGTTGCGGATGTGGCGTGAAGGTTCGCAGATCCAGTTCATCGATCATGTATTGACGCCTCGCTTCAAGTGAGCAAGCAACCGTCAACCTCGACGCGGGAGGCATTGGCGCTGCTGGAAAACGGGTGCGCGGCAAGGCGCCGATCAACTCACGTTGACGATCGATACCGAGGTCGCCTTCAGCTCGAGAAAGAGGTCTTGAGCGAGCAGGATCATGCCGACCAGATTGAGCCGGAACAGCCTCATCCCGCTTTCGGCTGACCCCGTCAAAGACGTCCGCGGGGTACGCTCCAGTGGCAAAATGCCGGCATTGTGGATCAATGCTTGTAGCGATCGCGAACAAGCCGTTCCCGACCTCGGGGATAGCGTGCGACACCGTCCGACCAATGCCTTGATCGACCTAGACATGGTTGTCTGTCTCCGAATCCCACGCACATCGCCCGCCACCGAAGGATTGCCGCGCGCAAATGAAGATACGCCGGCCATCTTCTGAAAACAGGTTTCCAGCGGCATGACCGATGGCAAGCAAGAGCGTCTTCCGCTTCTCCCAGCGGGGTGCAGACAGTCGAGCTCGGGTGCGGCAACCGCATTGTCGATTGACAGATCGATGACCAAGCGCAACTCCCGTCTTGTTGCTGACGCCCAACTTTCTGGCGCGGAGAGCCGGTGCAAGATTTGGGCCAGCACTGTAGAAGGGGCAGGCTCGCGTGTTTTTTGGCGCAATGGGGTGTTCGAAGACAGTCGGAGGCGGGTTTCAGACATGAAGCGCGCTTGTATTCTGACAAGAATGCGCACGCGGGCAGGCCACAGGGAATTGCCTGTTTTGGCAAGATGATGGCTTGCCCGGCCGCTGCCATTGTCTGGCGGCCACGCTGTGGTCGGATTGATCGATGTAGAGCCTGGTGAGTGACGGCCCACCGACCGCGGGGCAAGGCTTGTCGATGGGGCTCATAACGTCAGATCGAGTGAGGTTATCGCCTTCTACACACCAAGTAGTTTTTCTCTCCTCTACACTGGCTCGCGACGACGGCTGAATACTTGTTGAACTGATCCATTCGCTGCCTTTTTTATCTATCCTCGTCGCTGATCGCCTGCCGCGATTGGCGCTCGACGGGTACGATCGTGGCAAGCACTTCAATCCATTCGGAAGCGTTCTCGCGTGGCGCGCGCATGCTGCGCACCGCGTTGGGTCCCGCGATAACACCTTCCTCGAAGACGTCAGCACTCCGACGTCGAGGTCGCCACCACGCTCCAGGCCCATCGCCTCGGATGCGCATGCCTGTCACCGCGATCAGCCCAAACAAGGTATGGTAGGTCGATTGGCGCACCCCGTCGGCTGGCATAGCCAGCGTTGCCGTCAACAACGCCTCGATCTTCGCTGTAGACGTAGGGCTTGCAGCGCTTCCACGCATGCCGACAGGAAGATGGAAGTTGAAGAGTATTTGGGCGGAAGCCGGCTGTACCGGCGGTTGAGCAATGCCACGCGCCGTGCCGAAGGAGCCTCTCTTCGAGGAGGCGAGCGGCATAGCACTCGGCGAGCTATGCGTGCGGCCCGCCTATGAGACGCCAGTCAGCGAGAAATCTGGGCAGAACGACCCGGGTCGGCATAGTTCGCCGGGCGTCATAAACGTCGCCCCTCACGCCCAGGGCCTACAGCATCGGCTCGAACTGGCAGTGCACGAGCATCTCGGACACCGAGGCGTTGTTCGGCAGCATGAGTGCGGTTTCCACCAGGCGGGCGATGTCGCCCGGCTGGCTCATCTCGTGGCGAGGGATCTCGTCGTCGTTCAGCGTCATGTCGGTGGCAACGTAGCCCGGGCAAATCACCGTTGCACGAATGCCGGCCGCACGTCCTTCCCGGCGAATGCCGTGGGTGAGTGCGACCACCGCGAATTTGGTCATGGCGTAGCCGACATTGCTACCCACGCGCTTGCCGGCGAGGGAGCCCAGATTGACGACCCGGCCGTGGCCACACACGGCAAGATGAGGCAGAGTGGCCCTGACGAGGCGCAGGGGGCCCTTCACGTTAACGCGCCACATGTCGTCGAGGTCGTCCTCGCCCTCGTCGGAGACGCGAACTTTCGGGTTGATCCCCGCCGCATTGATAATGGCATCGACGCCGCCCCATCGTGCGACCGTGGCATTGACCCACGCGATCGGGCTCGCGGCATCTTCGGCGTCATAGCGATGCGTCATGAGGCGATCGCTTTCGGCAAGGCGGCTCGCATCGCGAAGCCCCGCCGATATACGGAAGCCCGACGACAGCAGCCGGTCGACGGCGGCGCGTCCGATGCCGCGCGAAGCTCCCGAGACCATGACGATCCGATTGCCGACCTCCAACATCCGAGTCCGTCTCCTATAAGCGAGCCAGGTGCATCACGAACTGTAAGGGAACGCGACCGGTAGCGAGTAAGAGAAATTCGCTCTGCCGGTATCGGGCGTGCTTATGGCTGGCAGGCCGGCGCATCCGGCCGGGATATTGGATGTCCTTATGAGGGCAGAACAAATCTGCTGTATGCCTACATCGGCCCATGCACGTAGTTTTGGCTGCCTGCAAAAGAGCCCCCGCAGATGGGATTTTCGGACTATCGAACGGCGTTGGTGACGGGCGCGTCCTCCGGTATCGGGGCTGCGACGGTTCGGCGGCTCTGCGCCGAGGGGCTCGAGGTTCATGCGCTGGGGCGAGACCATCGGCGATTGGCGAGGCTCTCGGCTGAGACGGGCTGTCGAGTATGCGCGCTCGATGTGAACGATCTCGCCGCCCTGACACGGCTTGGGGGCTCGGCCGAGTTCGACGTCCTCGTCAATAGTGCCGGTCAGTCGCGGCGCAGCAATATCCTGGATACTGCACCGGACGATGTCGACACGCTGGTCGACGTCAATCTGCGCGCGGTCCTGCATCTGACGCGGCTCATCGTACCCGGTATGGCACAGCGCAACCGCGGCCACGTGATCAACATCTCGTCGATCGCCGGCCACTATGCCTTCGGCGAAAATGCAACGACATTCAATTCATCGGCGGCCTATCACGCGACCAAGTCGGGCATTCATTCGCTGTCGCAGCAATTGCGCATCGATCTCTACGGAACCTGCATTCGCGTCACCGAAGTCTCGCCCGGGCGCGTGGCCACGAGCATCTTCCAGAACCAGAATGCCGCCGACAATCCGGATGCCCGCTTCGTCGGCGCGTTCGAGACGCTCCAGTCCGAAGACATCGCAGAAGCCATTGCGTTCGCGGTGGGGGCGCCGGCGCGGATGAACGTCGCGATGATCGAGGTCGTCCCCACGTTCCAGGTCGTCGGCGAACTGCGATTCGCCAGTCGATCCGAGACCACGCGATTGAGAGAAATGACAAGTGGAGCCGACAATGCCTGAACTCGCAAATCGCCTCAAGACCGTGAAGGTGTCGGCATCAGCGGCGATGACGGACAAGGCGCGTGAGCTCCGTGACGCAGGCGTCAAGATCGTCGGCCTGTCATCCGGGGAGCCCGATTTTCCGACGCCGCCGCATGCGGTCGAAGCCGCTCATCGGGCGGCGCTTGCCGGCGATACCAAATATCCGGCGCAGCCTGGGACCGTCGCGCTGAGGACCGCGGTGCAGCGCAAGTTCAAGCGCGAGAACAATCTCGACTATGCTCTTGACGAGATCCTGATCGCCAACGGCGGCAAGCAGATCATCTTCAACGCGCTGTTTGCGACCTGCAATCCCGGCGACGAGGTTGTCATTCCGGCCCCCGGCTGGATCACCTATGCGGACATCGTTCTCCTCGCGGAGGCGAGGCCTGTCGCCGTGCCCTGTCCTGAGAACAACCGGTTCAAGCTCCGCCCGGCGGACCTCGATGCGGCGATCACACCCAGGACGAAGTGGTTGATCCTGAATTTTCCCAACAATCCGACCGGGGCGGCATGCACGCGCGAGGAGATGCGTACGATCGCCGACGTCATGCTGAAGCACCCAGACGTCTGGATCCTTACGGACGACATCTATGAACATCTCACCTATGATGGTTTCGAGTTCTGTACCATTGCCGAGGTTGAGCCACGGCTGAAGAACCGCGTCGTGACCGTCAACGGCGCGTCGAAGGCCTACGCCATGACCGGCTGGCGGGTCGGCTATTGCGGAGGTCCCAGGGACCTAATCGCGGCGATGAATAACGTCCATGGCCAGGCGACCGGCGGTATCTGCACGGTGAGCCAGGCGGCGGCGGTTGCGGTCCTGGACGGTCCGCAGGATTTCCTGAACGAGCGCTCGTCCATCTATCGTGATCGGCGCGATCTCGTGGTCAAGCTTCTGAATCAGATCCCCGGCATCACCTGCCACAAGCCCCAAGGGGCGTTCTACGTGTTTCCGAACATCGCCGGCTGCATCGGCAAGACCACTAAGGGTGGGCGGCGGCTGGACACCGATGCCGACTTCATCTCGGCTTTGCTGGAGGAGCAGCATGTTGCTGCGGTGCACGGTGGCGCCTATGGCATGAGCCCGTATTTCCGCATTTCCTACGCGACCGATATCGGATCGCTCAGGGAAGGCTGCCGGCGTATCGCAAGCTTCTGCGAAAGCCTGCGCTGACCGGGTATTCGGAATGCAAGGGGGAGGGCCCCCGGACGCTCGGCGAACGCCGTAACCAGCGGCGTTCGCAGGTCAAGATCGGAGCAATATCCCGAACCGGTTGTCATAATCGTTCCTGATGCCCCTAAACGAAGATGTTCTTGGTCCTGTAGAATGCCAACGCATAAGCTTTGTTCTAAAGAGGGGTAGTCTTGGTATCGCACAGTCGAGGACGGCCAGCGATGACCACCAGTGACGAGGCGGTGGCAGTTTTGACTGTTGAGGCGCCACCGGTCGCCCGGGAGAGATCGCGCTGGCGCTTGGCGTTGCCCGTCGGGGTTCTCGCCATCCCGATGTTGGCTTTCCTGACCTATTTCTTCTTCTATCCGGCGCTCGCCCTGCTGTTCTCGAGCATCCAGACGCAGGACAGCCGCGGCATCATCGGCCGCCCGTTCACGCTGGCGCATTACGCACGCCTCGTTAATGTCGAACTCTACGCGCGCGTGCTTTGGACGACGCTGCGGATCAGCATCATCACCTCGGCGCTTGCGACGGTGCTCGCCTATCCGGTCGCCCTGGTGATGGTCAAGAGCCGTCCGATGGTCACGCGGGTCATCACCTTGATCGTGATCGCGCCCTTGATTGTCAGCGTGGTGGTTCGTGGATACGGCTGGCAGCTGGTGCTCCAGAACGGCCCGAAGGGGATGTTGAATTGGATCCTGATGACGCTGCATGTCGTCGACGCACCGATATCCGTCCTCTACACCGAAACGGCCGTCGTGATCGGATCGCTGCACGTGTTCTTCCCGATGATGGTTCTGCCGTTGGCGTCCGCGCTTGGCAAGATCGATCCCAACCTGGAGGACGCGGCTCGCATGCTCGGGGCGCCTTGGTGGAAGGTCTTTCTTCGGGTGACGCTGCCGTTGAGCATGCCTGGCTTCGTGGCGGGCTTCACCCTGGTATTTTCGCTCACCGCCGGCTCCTTCGTCATTCCTGCGATCCTGGGCGGGGCCTCGGCGGTAATGCTCGGCAATTTGATCGAGCAGCAGATCTTCGTCGTCTACGACTGGCCGTTCGGTGCTGCGATTGCCGTCGTACTCGTCGGCCTCGTTCTCGCGGTCAATGGCGTCTCGATGTGGCTTCTGGAAGGCCGGCGTCTCAGGAGGCCTGACTGATGGACGAGCGGTTTTCCGGCTTCGGTGCCTTCATCCTCTACACCATCACGGCCGGCATGATGCTGTTCATCCTGACGCCGCTGCTCCTCGTCATGGCTGCGTCGGTCTCCGATTCCTATTTCGTGACCTTTCCGCCGCAGGGCTTCACGCTGAAATGGTATGCCAAGGTTCTCCAGGACCGCGACTTCCTCGAAGCGATGCGGCTCAGCATTTTGCTCGCGCTCGGCACGACGGTGGGCTCGCTGCTGTTCGGTGTGCCCGCGGCCTTCGCGCTGGTGCGCGGACATTTCGTCGGCCTCGCGGCAATCAAGGGTTTCCTGCTTTCGCCGCTGATATTTCCGGCCCTGATAACGGGCCTCGCGCTGCTCCAGGTCCTCAACAAGCTCGGCTCGACGGACGCACGGCTGAATCTTCTGATCGGCCATATCGTCGTGACCTCGCCCTATGTCATCCGGACAGTGGTTACCAGCCTGCAATTAGTCGACGAGAATCTGGAGGATGCCGCACGCACCCTCGGGGCCAGCCGGCTGCGAACCTTCTGGCGGGTGACGCTGCCGCAGATCGCCTCTGGCGTCGCCGCCGGCGGACTGTTTGCTTTCATGGTTTCGTTCGACAACTACCCTGTCACGATGTGGCTGGCGAACTCCGAATACTCGCCCGTTCCGCTGGTCTTGATGCGGCAGCTCGTCAATGTTTTCGATCCGTCCGTGCCGGCGATGTCGACCATCATCATTCTGATGGCAATGGTCGGCGTCTTGATTTTGGAAAAATTGGTAGGTCTTCGCCGCGCGCTGGCCGCCTGATGTACTCTTGTAGATGGAGATAGGACCATGAGACTGACGCGTAGGACTCTCATCAAGGCCGGTGCATCCGCGGTCGCTTTCCCGACCATCATCAGCCGGGCCTGGTCGCAGGACGCCAGGCAGCTGCATGTTGGCGTTTACAACTCCGCCCTGGGCAAACTGATCCAGAAGGAGGTCATTCCCAAGTTCGAAACCGAGTTCAAATGCCGGGTCTTCACGATTGAAGGCGCGACGCTCTCCAACATCGCCGCGCTTCGTGCAACGCGCGATACGCCGCGGTTCAGCGTCATGATGATGGATGACGTCGGCATTCCCCAGGCAAAGCAGGAGGGCCTGATCGGCAAGCTCGACGCCGACAAGATCCCCAATCTCGCGAAGGTTTATCCGCGATATATTTTCGAAGACGGATACGGCGTCGGATTCTCGATCTCCAGCGCGGCGATGTTCATCAATCCGCAGGTGACCAAGCCGCTCAAGAGCTATGAAGAGATCTTCGACGCCAAATATCGCAAGCAGATCCTCCTCAACACGCCGAAGAATACCCAGAGCGTGCTGATGCTCATCGTTGCGGCCTCGCTCGTCACGGGCAAGCCGTTCAAGGAGGCGCAATATTTGGTCGACCAGGGTTGGGAGAAGCTGGCGACGCTCAAGCCGAACGTGCTGACGATCTACGACAGCGAGGCGCAGGTGCTCCAGGTCGCGCAGGGGCAGGCGACGATCGGCGGCATCGAATATTCCAAGGCAATCTATCCGCACACCGCGAAGGGCCTGCCGCTCGACATGACCTTCCCCAAGGAGGGCGCCTTCACCGGCATCAACAGCATGACGATCGTCAAGAATGCACCGGAGCCGGAACTGGGAGCGGCGTTCATCAACCGCATCCTGGACCCGGCGGTCGCCAAGATGCTGTCCGAGCAGACGCTGAGCGCACCCTCGGTCGGCGGCATCGAGTTCAAGCCGGAGACCGCAAAGTACCTCGCTTATCCCGATACGAAGGCAACCGATCTCGGGCTCTTCACGCCGGACTGGAATTTCATCGTCCCGCGCCGCGGTCCCTGGCTGGAGAAATATAACGAGGTGTTCACGAGCTGAGCGGAGTCGTCATGAAATCTTCTGAAGTCAGGCTTGAGCGCCTCGGCAAGGAATACGGCCGCATGGTCGCGGTCGACAACGTGTCGCTCGCGATCGAGCCCGGGCATATGGTCGCTCTGCTCGGTCCGAGCGGATGCGGCAAGACGACCTGTCTCCGCATGATTGCGGGCCTGATCCGCCCGACATCCGGCGACGTCTTCGTCAACGACAAGAGGATGACCGGCGTGCCGGTGCATCGCCGCAACGTCGGGATGCTGTTCCAGAACTATGCCTTGTTCCCTCATCTGACTGTCGAGGAGAACATCGTATTCGGCCTGGAGATGCGCGGGATGTCCAAGGCGGATGCTGCGAGGAAGGTGAGCGAAGCTCTCAGTCTCGTCCAGCTCTCGAACTTCGGAAAGCGCTATCCGGCCCAGCTCTCCGGCGGTCAGCAACAGCGCGTCGCACTGGGGCGTGCCCTGGTGATCGAGCCGGCAATGCTGCTGCTCGACGAGCCGCTCGGGGCGCTCGATAAGGGGCTTCGCGAGAGCATGCAGGTCGAACTGCGCGCCCTGCAGCGCAGGCTCGGCCTGACCACCATCATGGTGACCCACGATCAGGACGAAGCGCTGACCATGGCTGACAAGATCGTGGTGATGCGCGATGGCAAGCTCGAGCAGGTCGGCTCGGCCACCGAAATCTACCAGCGCCCGGCTTCGAAATTCGTAGCGCAATTCATCGGCGCCTCGAACCTGTTTGAAGGTCCGGTCGAGCAGCGCAATGGCAGTGGAGCGGTCATTCGCGTGTCGCCCGAATTGAGCATTCAGGTCGACCAGCTTCCAGCATCGGCGAGCGACGCGATGGTCTCGATCAGGCCCGAGGCGATCATCGTCGAGAGGGCTGGTCAGGCCTCGGCGGCGCAAGCTGCGAACAGCGTGATGGCGCGTGTCGACCAGGCGATCTATCGCGGCTTCGTCAGTCACTATTACCTCAGGACGCCGAGTGGCGGGCAGATCATCGTGTTCGAGCAGAATCAGTCGCAACACGCGGGACTTCGATACGCCGTGGGCGAGGAGGTTGTCGCGCGGTGGGAGTCGCCGAGCAATCATATCATTGCCCGTCACTGACGCGCGAGACTGGCGCAGCGGGTGCGGGCAATCGACATCCCTTATACCCGTAGACGAACATCGTCTTGGATCGACTTGGGCTGTTTGGTTAGAAATGGAGACGGCGGCGCCGCAGGCGTTGGACCAATGAGGCCCTTTTGTCGATTAATCAGCCCAGCGCTCCCCTTGTCGGCGCGATCGAGAAAAGCCCGAAGATCAGCCTGATCGGCACGCTCGCGATGCTGGTCGAGGCACCGGGTGAGTTTGACCTGATCCAACAGGGACGCATCTGGGCGCTTGCGGATGCTGCGTCGTCGTGGCCGAATGTCCAGGAAGCCGTCATCGGCGTCACCAATGTGATGCTGGTATTCGAGCAGCCGCCTGCTGATATCGGCATGCTCGCCGCTTCGATCGTCGAGCTGTGGCATCGCTTGCCCGGCCGCAAGGCCGACGGCAAGGTCATCGAAATTCCTGTGATCTATGGCGGCGAGCTCGGCTTCGACTTGCCGGCGGTCGCGAAGCACACCGGACTGCCCGCGCGCGAGGTCATCAGAATTCATAGCGAGGGCGATTACACGGTCTGCGCCGTCGCGAGCTCGCCGGGGTTCGGTTATCTCCATGGCCTCGATCCGCGCATCCACATGCCGCGCAAATCAGTGCCCTCGCTCAACATGCGCGCGGGTTCGGTGACCATCGGCGGGATGCAGACCGGCGTCGCGGCGCTGTCGAGCCCCAATGGATGGAACGCGATCGGCTGGGCCTCTGTCGCCATGTTCGATCCGCAGCGCGAGCAACCGTCTCTCATGCTGCCGGGGGACCGTGTCAGATTCAGGATCGATCGGATCGAGCTATGATCGAGATCCTCGCCAGCCCCGCCTTCAATACGATCCAGGATCTCGGCCGGCATGGTGCGCGCGGCATCGGTGTGAGTACGTCCGGCGCCATGGATCCCGTCGCGCTCGCGGCCGGAAATGCACTGCTCGGCAATGAGGACGGTGCGGCCGGCATCGAGATCCAGACATTTCCGTTCCGCCTGCGTTTCCAGGAGGACACGACATTTGCGCTCACGGGCGCCGATCACGTTTCGACGCTGGCCGGATTATCCATGCGCCCGTGGTGGTGCAAGCGGGCGAGGGCTGGCGACATTCTCGCGATCGGAACGCCGCGCCGCGGTGCGCGCGTCTACGCGACGTTCGGCGGTGGCCTCGACGTTCCGCGGGTGCTGGGTTCGCGCAGCACGCATCTGCGCGCCGGCTTCGGTGGGCTCGAGGGGCGAAGCTTGCAGACGGGCGACGTCATTCCGGTCGGCAAGCCACCGCAAGAGGCTGCCCGCCGTTTCGACTTCGGCGCCGCGCCGCCGGACGTCGCGATCCCAGGCGCCGGCCCGCGAGATGACGGCGTGCTGCGGATACGTGTCATGCGGGCCGGTGAATACGATCTGTTTTCAGAGGCGATGCAGGCGAGGTTCTGGTCCACTGCGTGGAAGGTCAGCGCCCGGAGCGACCGCGGCGGATACCGCCTCACTGGAGACAAGCTGACATTGGACGCGCCGATCGAGATGCGCTCGCATGGCGTCGTGGCCGGCGTCGTGCAGGTGCCGCCGGCCGGCGAGCCGATCATCCAGATGAGCGACGCCAACACGGCCGGCGGCTATCCCAAGATGGCGGCCGTGATTCAGGCCGATCTCTGGCGCCTGGGCCAGGCGGCGCCAGGATCATTCATCGCCTTCAGGGATGTGAGCTACCAGGACGCGGTCGCGGCCATGGCCCCCGTCAATGACTATCTCGCCAGCTTGCGGGCTGTCGCGGATCTTTATCGACAGCTTTGAGTGAACGTCAACGAGAACAAGAGCAGGGTGCGAACATGAAAGTCGGCATCAATTCGGACATGGGCGAAGGCTTCGGCAATTATCGCATCTGCGATGACGAGGCGCTGATGGGCATCGTCTCGTCCGCCAACGTGGCGTGCGGCTTCCACGCCGGGGATCCCATGATCATGGATCGCATGGTCCGCTTGGCAAAGCAGAAGGGAGTTGAGGTCGGTGCCCATCCGGGCCTGCCCGACCTGCTCGGATTTGGCCGCCGCGTGATCCAGATGGATGCCGCCGAACTCGAGAAGCATATGGTCTATCAGATCGGCGCCTTGCAGGCGATCGCGGCCAATGCCGGCCACCGCGTGACCCATGTCAGCTTCCACGCCGCGATGGGCAATATGGTCAACGCGGACCCCGACATGGCTGATGTCGTCGCGCGCGCGATCGCGACCATCAACCGCGATTTCATCGTTTTCTCGCAGCCCGACGCCGAGATCGTGCGCGCCGCGCGCGAGGTTGGCTTGCGCGTCTTGACGTTGTTCCTGGCTGATCGGGCCTATGACGAGAACGCCCATCTGGTTTCACGCAAGCTTCCCAATTCCGTCATCACCTCGCAGGAAGGGGTGGCTGAGCGGGTCAAGCGGTTCCTGGACAGCGGAACGGTGAAGACCATCGAGGGCAAGTCGATCAAGATCGAGGCTCGCTCGATCCTGATCCACAGCGACACGCCTGGATCGGTCGATCTCGCCCGCACGGTTCGCCGCGTGATCGAACAGGGCGGCGGCGAAGTCACGCCTGCAACCGTACTGCTCAATTGAGCGGGTTGCCTGGCGCGAGCGGAAGGATGCGCACGATCGGAGTGCCATAGCCGACCATGGCGCCGGTTTCCGCGATCACGGCATCGACGATGCCCGCGGTGGGCGCAACGACGGGTGCATACAATAGCCCGATCTTCACCAGGCCGAGCGTCGCGCCAGCCTCGATGCGCTGGCCGGGCGCGACGAACGGCTTGTCCTGCCAGGGATGGGCGGCACGGAAATGTCCCGCGACATCGGCTTTCGCCATGACGAAATGATCGGCGGCAGGGGCGGTTGCGGCGGCACGCGATGCAGACGCTGCCGTGCGGAGCCTTGTGTCCAAAACGAGCTTCAGGGTCAGTCCCGGCTCCTCGATCTCGATCGTGTCGACGCCGGAGTTTTCGAGGATCTGCGCCAGCCGCGCGATATCGGTTGTCTCTATCGGCATGTTCGGGCCTCCTCGACAAGACGCATATTGGCCCGCAGCCGATCGAGATAGGCCGACATCTCGCCTTCGGCTGCAAGCGCATCGGTGTAGGCGGTCTGCTCGAACCGCAGCTTACCGCCGAGCCGCGCCTGCCCAACGCGCCACAGGTCGGCCCCGATCACGGTCGCGATCTTCGGATAGCCCCCGGATGTCTGCGCATCTCGCATCTGAATGATGGGCTGTCCGTTGGGAGGAATCTGGATGACACCCGGAACGATGCCGTGCGAGCGCTTTTCGACCGGCGCTTTCGGCTGCACCAAGGGGCCTTGCAGGCGGTAACCATAGCGATTGCTTTGGGGCGTGATCGTCCAGCTGCTAGACCAGAACAAGTCCTGCGCCGTGGCATCGAACGCCTCATATTCACCGGCAACGATGACCCTGACGATGGTCTCGTCCGCAGCACCGTTCGTTCGCGCTAGCGTGATGCCGGCGGGTTCGATCCCGAGCTCGCCAAAGACTGCGGTGGACGCAGCGCAGGGCAGGATGTCGCCCGCCTGCAGCGGCCGTCCGTGCAAGCCGCCGAACTCGCCGCGAAACTGTGTGCTGCGCGAGCCCATCACCATCGGTACGTCGATGCCGCCGCTGACGGCGAGATAGCTTCGTGCGCCGTGAGACATCGCCTTGATGTTCAGAATATCTCCGGCACGCGCGTACGAGCGCCACCACGGCGGAATGGCGCGTCCTGCGATCTCGGCCTCGACGGCGGCGCCGGTGAGCGCAAAAGCGATGTTCCGATCGAAGCGGAGCCTGAACGGCATCACCGGGATTTCGACGGCGGCGGCATTCTCGTCATTGCCGAGCATGATGTTGCCGGCGCGCAGCCCGACATCGTCCATCGCGCCCGAGGTGCCAACCCCGAAGCGGTACTGGTCGAAGCGGCCGAGATCCTGGACGCTTGCGGGACCCGTGACTGACAGGATCTCGATCACCGGATCACCCGCTCGATCTCGAAACGGATCTTATCGCCCGGCGCGAGCGCGGCCGGCGTTGGCCAGGATGGGTCGAAGAAAGTCCACCTCGTGTGTCCGATAGCGTGCCATCCGCTGGGGCCGGGCGAGGCGGAGACGCCGGTCTGCGACCCGCCGATCGATACCGAACCGCCGGCGGAGCGTTGCAGCGGTGTCCGTCGTCGCGGCATGGTGATGCGCGGATCCATGCCGCCAAGGTAGCAATAGCCGGGATGGCTACCCAGCGCGAACACCGTGTAGAGCGGCGCTGCATGGATCGCCACGACGTCATCGATGGACAGGCCGCAATGATCGGCGACGGACTGGAGCTGCGATCCGATCTCGCCGCCATAGGTGACCGGCAGCCTGATCTCGCGACCGCCGATGGCGAGGCCTTCCGCCGTATCCCAGCCGTTGTTGAGAGCGGCGATCAGGGCGTCGAGTTGGCGAGGAGGCGTTTCGAAGGTCAGCATCAGGTTGGTGATGCCGGGAACGGCTTCGCGGATGTCAGGCCATTTCGATGCCGTGGCGGCCAGTGCCCAGATGCGTCGCTGGTGCGGCAGGTCGAACCCCCCGGGGGCCTCGAACAGGAGAGCCGATGTGCCGAGCAGGCTGATCCGCGGCCGGTCGGGCACCGTCATTGTGCGGCCACCTTCGCATTCATCCAGTGTTCGAGGTGGTGGATATCGAAGCCGCCACGGCAGAACGTCGGGTCCGAAAGGATCGCCTGGTGCAAGGGCACGTTGGTCCGGATGCCGTCGGCGCGCAGTTCGGACAAGGCGACGCGCGCGCGGCCCAGGGCCTCCTCGCGGGTGCTGCCGTGGGCGATCAGCTTGCCGATCAGGGAGTCATAGTGACGCGGTACGGTGGCGCCCGCCGCGATATGGGAGTCGACGCGAATGCCGATGCCGCCGGGCACGTCCCAGCGCGTCACCGTGCCGGGCGAGGGCGTGAAGGTGGCGGGGTCTTCGGCATTGATGCGGAATTCGACGGCATGGCCGACAGGCGCGATGTCGCCTTGCGCGATCCCGAGGTGCTCGCCGCGCGCAATGCGAATCTGTTCCTTGACGATGTCGATACCCGTCGTCATCTCGGTGACGGGATGCTCCACCTGGATGCGCGTGTTCATCTCGATGAAGAAGAACCGCCCGTTCTCGTAGAGGAACTCGAACGTGCCGGCGCCGCGATAGCCGATCCGCCGGCAGGCTTCGACGCAGCTCGCGCCGACCTGCTGGATCAGTGCACGATCGATGCCCGGCGCAGGAGCTTCCTCGACGACCTTTTGGTTCCTGCGCTGGAGCGAGCAGTCGCGGTCGCCGAGCCAGAGATGGTTGTCGTGCTGATCGCACAGCACCTGAATCTCGATATGGCGCGGCTTCTCAAGGAATTTCTCGATATAGACCGCAGCGTTTCCGAAGGCCTTGCCGGCTTCCGCGCGCGTCAGCGCAAGCGCATCGTCCAGCGCCTCTTCCGTGCGCACGATCCGCATGCCGCGGCCGCCGCCACCGCCGGCGGCCTTGATGATGACGGGATATCCGATGTCCCGCGCGATCGCGCGCACCTCCGCCGGATCATCCGGCAGGGCGCTGTCCGGCCCGGGTACGCAAGGCACACCCGCCAGCCGCATCGCGCGCTTGGCGGCAACCTTGTCGCCCATGGTCCGGATGCATTCCGCGGGAGGGCCGATGAAGGTGAGACCGGCGCGCGCGACCCGATCGGCGAACTCCGCGCTTTCCGAGAGAAACCCGTATCCCGGGTGGATCGCCTGGGCGCCGCTGACTTCGACCGCGAGCAGGATCGCCGCGACGTTGAGATAGGTGCTGTGCGCCGGAGCCGGTCCGATGCAGAGCGCCTGATCGGCGAGCGCGACATAGCGGGCGTCGCTGTCTGCTTCCGAGTGAATGACGACCGTCTTGAGACCCATGGCCCGACAGGCGCGCTGGATACGGAGCGCGATCTCGCCGCGGTTGGCGATCAGGACCTTGTCGAACATCAGGATGAACCCGCAGGACCGATCCGGAACAGCGCTTGCCCCGCTGCGATCTCGTCACCATTCTCGGCAAGGATCGCAAGCACGACACCGGACGTCTCGGCGGCGATGTCGATGAAGGTCTTCATCGCTTCGATCGTGCATATCTTTTGCCCGGCCTCGATCCTCGCGCCGACCTCGACCAGCGGGGGCTCGTCCGCCGCTGCAGACCGGTAGAACACGCCGTGCATCGGCGCGGAGACGACGATATCGGCGGGGGCGCCGGGCGCTGGGCCGTTGGCGGAAGGAGCTTGCGGATCGCTTCCGCCGCCAGGGCGAGCCGGCGCCGGCGGCGCTTCCGCAGACGGGCGCTTGAGGATGCGGATGTGGGTTCCGTCTTGCGTCAGATCCAGCTCCGCGATGGAGGAGCGGGCAACCAGATCAACGAGTTGTTCGATCTTGGCGAAATCCACGGTCACGCTCCGCGTTGACGGCCTATCGGGCTCGGGGCGTCACGCATTACTCAGCCGCCGGCCTGCTCTTCTGCGCGAAATTGAGCCCGCCGACGACCTGCTGCGTCGGCAGCACCTCCATGAATGCAACATTCATGTGCGCGGGCGAGCCAACCGCGAAGGTGATCGAGTTGGCAATGTCTTCTGGTTGCAGCGCATCATAATCGTCGAAGAAGCGGCGCTTGGCTTCGGCAAGGTCGCCCAATAATCTTCCGAAAACCTCGGTCTCGACGCGCGCCGGCGAGATCTCGGTCACCCTGACGCGCGTCCCGTAGAGGTCTACGCGCAACTGCTGAGAGAGCGAATGGATTCCGGCCTTCGTCGCGTGATAGACGGTGTTGCCGCCGGCGAAGGCATAATGCCCGGCAATCGACGAGATATTGACGATGTGGCCACGGTCGCGCTTGGCCATGCCGGGCACGACCAGGCGCGTCAGATGCAGCACGGCGCGTAAGTTAACGTCGATGAGCGCGTCAATATCGTCCGGCGTGGTATCTAGGATGTTGCCGCGCCGGGACTGGCCGGCATTATTGACGAGGACATCGAACTCCGCCGATTTCGCCAGCGCGTCAAGCGCGTCGACGTCGCTGATGTCGACGGCGCAGGGCTGGCATCCGGTCTCCGCGGCCAACGCGCTCAAGCGAGCGGCGTCGCGTGCCACGGCGTGCACCTGGAGCCCTTCCGCAGCCAGGCGCCGAACCGTCGCGGCCCCAATTCCCGAGGACGCGCCCGTCACCAAGGCCGTCCGATAATCCGAAAATCCCATCGGCGAGGGCTCCTGCTATCGTCCGACCCGCTGGTGGCGTCGGCTGTAACGCGCGCGGAGGACGAGTTCAGCACTAGCTATAGGCCCCTCAGGTTCCCGGTGGTAAGAACAATTCCTTCTGATCCCATAGCTTCAGCCTATTGCTGCTGCATTGCTCCCTGTCTGGATATCCGGAGACGCCGTATTGGATACGAAACGTTTGGAGGCCTTCATCAAGGTCGTGGATCTCGGCAGCATGACGAGCGCGGCCAAGGTGCTGAATGTCGCGCAGCCGGCGCTGAGTCAGCATATCGCGAGCCTGGAGGCGGACTTCAAGTGCAAGCTGCTCGATCGCAGTGCCCGCGGGGTCAAGCCCACCGAAGCAGGACGAATCCTCTACCGTTATGCCAAGTCGATCCAGCGGCAGATCGAAGAAGCCAGGCGCACCATTCTGGACAGCAAGCCGGAATTAACCGGCAATGTCACGATCGGTCTGGCCCCGCTCAGCTCGGCGGCATTGCTCGCGACCCCGCTACTGATGCAGGTGCGTGAACGCTATCCCGGCATCGTGCCGCACATCTACGACAGCTCCGGGGTCATGCTCAGCGAGATGATCCTGAAGGGGAGCATGGATATCGCTGTCCTCTACGGCGAACGCCCGGTGACCGGTCTCGACTACAAGCCGCTGATGCGCGAGTACTTTTATCTTGTCGTGCCCCGCAGCATGTCTCCGGAGCAGATGCCTCCGGAGGAAGTATCGGCGACGGAGGTCGCGCAATTCGACCTGCTTCTTCCATACCGGGAATCCTTCCTGCGACAAACGGTCGAGCGCGTCTGCGCCGAGGTGGGACTCCGCCCGCGCATCGTTGCCGAGATCCATTCCCAATCGACTCTATCTTCGGCGATTGCAGCCGGAGTAGGGGCGGCAGTGCTGCCCATGTCGATCGCAAAGGAATTGCCGAACGTCGACGAACTCTGCATTCGGCGGATCAATGCGCCGTCGGCCTCACAACAGATGTCGCTGTGCATTTCCGATAGCGCTGCCTTGTCCGACGCCGCATTCGCCGTCTACAAGATATTGCTTGAGATCATCGTCAAGACCTGGGGGCCGCTCGATCTCCATCTCGGCCCGGCGACTATCGCCACGGGGGGCTCAACGTCGTCTGTGGACGCGCCGAAAGACGAGCCATAACGAAACACGATGCGGCAATCCCAAAATCTGAATTTGCCGCCCCAACGCGGTTAGTTATGGAGGTGTAACGGAAATCGCGGCCGCAAGGAGTTATCATGGTGCATGTGATCAGGACATTCGATCGGCCCTCTGCCGAGCTTGTCGAGCGCATCAAGAAGTTTCCTCCGTCCACCCTTCACGAGGCGCAGGGGCGATTGGGCGCGCTGACTTCCCGCATCAAGCCGATCTATTCCGGGATGCGCGCCTGCGGACCGGCGCTGACGGTGAGCTGCCATCCAGCCGACAACATGATGCTGATCACCGCGATTTCGCTGGCCAAGCCGGGCGACGTGCTCGTGGTGAGCGCGGGCGATCATCCCGAGCAGGGCGGCTTCGGCGAGGTACTGGCGACGGCCTGCGTCGCCAAGGGCATCGTCGGGCTGGTCACTGATGCCGGCGTTCGCGATGGTCTCGCGGTGCACGACACCGGCTTCAACGTCTTCTCCTACGGCCTCTGCATGAAGGGCACTGTTAAAGAGACGCTTGGCACCATCAATCAGCCAATCGTCATCGGCGGGATTACGGTTCGTCCCGGCGATATCGTCAGTGCCGACGACGACGGTGTGGTGATCGTGCCCAAGGAGAACATTGCCGACGTTTGCGTCAAGTCGGCTGCGCGCGAGGAGAAGGAGGCCGGCATCATGAAGGCACTCAAGGCCGGCGGTGACATCCTTGAACTCTCCGGCATAGGCAAGGTGCTGGAATCCAAGGGCTGCACCTTCGCCTGAGGGGTCACGCGCCGCAGGCGCGCAATAACGAGAAGACCAATTGGCAGCCATTCTCGGCTCGGGTACCGCGTCGTCGACAATCGCGCGAAGCTATCGGATGGCTGGCAGCCCACCGACGTCGCCTGCGTCGCAGTCGACAACAAGGATTGCATCTACGTCATCATGGAGGCTCGGTCGATGGTGGAATCGACGATAACAGCCGGCGTTCTATCGTCTGGAGCGTAACCGGCGACCGATCTACCTTGGCTTCCCTCGTCGACGTGCCAAAGCTCAGAATCGCTATCGTCCCACCCACGTGCGACACATCCGGCAGGCCCTCGACCGGCACGTCGAAAGCTTTTGGTTTCGAGAGGACGCATGGTGAGGAGCGATACTTGAGCTCGAATCGTATTTACGATTTTGCGATGGTCGCGCCCGGCCTCGCCCACCGGGAATTCAGCCGACCGGCTGGTACAGTCTAGGAAACCATCGATCGACCACGGCTGTGGGGAATCCGAGCTTCACCGGCGAGCGCGTCGTGGGTGAAACCAGGTACCCCTTTTCAATGAGGGCATTCAGGACCGTTCGCGCTTGGCGTTCTTCGTAGCCCGTAAGGGCAGGCGCTTTACCCCGTGCGTACTCTCCGGCCATCACCGCTTCGCGCAGTAAAGGCCAAGAGCCCTTTGGAAGCCGCTTTGCACGCGTTTCCTCTTCGGTCCAGATTTCCATGCGCCTCAGTAATTCTTCGGGCTCCAGGAGCCCGGCCATGAAGTCGATTTGATCGACGCACGTGGTCAGGAAGAACGTACAGAATCCGACAAGTCCCGACATTGTGAGATTACCACGGCCATCAAGGTCGCCGCGCCGCGGTTCGTCCGCTGCCTGCAGATTTGCTTTGTAATCGGCGACCCGCCGCGCAAGTCCCCGCGAAACGGCCCAAAGCTCGGATCCGACATCCAATTCTCGCAAGAGCGCGTGCGACAACAGGCGTGTCACGCGGCCATTACCGTCCAAAAACGGGTGAATCCAAGCTAGGCGATGGTGTGATGCTGCAACGCCGATAATCTTGCGCAGCTTCGAAAGGTGAGGGGACGAATATCCTTCGGCAAAACGCTTCAGGAATGCGGGGAGATCGGCTGGATCGGGCGGGATGTGACGCCCCACTCTCACCTGGTCCTTACGAAGTTCGCCGGGGACAATCTTGATCTTCTCTTTGGTCGTGGGATGGTCGACCACCAGCAACTCTTCAGGCAGGCGCTCGCAGAAGTTTTTGTGCGTCCAGATAATGAAATCGACGAACAGCGCAGGCGAGGGGGCTTCGCCGCGATCGATCAGCCGCTGGACTTCAATGTGAGCACGCGCCTCCAATTGCAGATTGCGGCGCTCGGGCTCCTTGGCCAGGTCGTTGTTCAGTGCTCGATCAATGTCGATGGGCAGTGTGTTGTGGCCTTCGATGAGGTTGGAGTAGTAACAGTTCATCGAACGTACCAAGTCGCCTACCGAGGCCCGCATCACCGGGTGGAGGCGGCCAGCCAGTGTGTTGGCCTTAGCGACCAGGTCGGTCCCCAGATCTTCAAGTTCCTGCCGATCCTCGGGCAGGAGGGGTTCCATTGCTGATACGTCCATTTTTGCCGCTTTCATTGCCGCCAAATATATAGCAAAATCAATGATTATGTAAAGTTTGTGCCGCTTAATTTGCCGCTTTTATTGCCGTTTCAAAAGGCAAAAAAGATGGAACTCTTGTCTCTAGGACCAATGAAACCCTACACGATACCCTAGGGCCAATGGCCCTAGGAGTGCTTTATGACCATCGTCAGAACGCCGGAAGCTTTGAAGGATGCGCGCGCTACGCTTGGATTAAGCGCCGGCGCCCTGGCCAAAATCGTGCGGGTTGAAGATGGGCGTACGGTGCGTCGATGGGAAGTCGGCGAACGCGAAATTCCCGGGCCCGTCATCGTTATTCTAGAAACGGCAATAGGCTATCTCGAGAGTATCAAGCTGATCGACAAGCAGCTGGCCATGTTGCGCTCGGGCAAAATGACCAGCGGCGAAACTACGCGTGCCGGCAGGATCGACCAGACCGACACCGACATTGAGCGTCTCACGGCGTCCCGAAAGAGCTTTGTAGAAGCCCTGGAGATACTGACCAGGCGGCCTGCCAACGACGGTTCGGATCGAGTTCATTGGTACACCCTGCAGCGGACAACGCCGCTGTTTGACCCGGCACACAAGGATGAATGGTCAATCCCCGGAGAACTGAGCCCTGAAGCTGCATTGGCCCATTTTGCCAAGCATGAGGACTTCGAGGAAGGGCTCGAAGTCGCCGACGACGAAGGGCCTCCTACAGAATTTGTCCTTGAAAAGCGGGAAGTGCTACGCTGTCAAGTTGGCGCTTCGCAGCGCCTCAGCGCGGGCCGCGCGATCGAGACCTATGCTGTGCGCCGACATCTCAGGCATTCTAATCCATGAAGGCGTAGCAGATGGCGAACAAAACCATCCTTAAAGGGCAAAGCATTGGGCTTTGTGATCGGCAGCGCGCGCTTCCGGAAGATCAGTTCCGTGGAGGGCATCGTCTATTTCGCGAAGATGAAAGGGCAGTACTGCGGTCGCGACAAGCAAGGCGCGCACCCCCGAAGAGCGCCAGAAAGCGATCATCAAGGCCTACCGTAAGGCGTAACCCGGGATGTACGATGCTGTCGCCGATGACTACTGCTATCCCGGAACCACTGTCCTGAACAACAAGCTCGACCTTACCGACGCGGACGAGCTCGACGCGTTCGAAGCGGAAGTAAGTGACGCCCGGGCCGACGAAGCACTCCCGGCCGACGATCTGGATTTCATGCATTTCTAGGCGATCCACGGGCACCTGTTCCAGGACGTCTACGACTGGGCCGGGGAGACTCGAACCAATCTTCCATGGTACGGGCGGTCACGTACAGGGCAGAGTCCGCGTCACCAGTCACGTAGAAGCCGTTGACGACCTCAGCTGACGATTTGATGGCCTTCTTGAATCTGAACGCTCCCGCTCCAGGGTCACTAGCACAAACATTTCAATGGGTCCTCCTACCGCCTTCGGCGAAACGATCGAGACATCGGCCTCGATGATGCCTTCCTAGCGGAGCCTCTTCAGTCGTGACATGCGGTCGCGAAAGCCCGGCCAATTCGCCGATCGCCTCCGAAGTTAGACGGTTGTTCTTTTGCACAATTTCGAGGATGCGGGCGTCGGTTCGGTCGTATCGCACGATCGGCTCCTGCCTTTGAGGATTCCGTCGCCAGATGCCCATGCGATGCAGAAAGTCCTCCGAATGACAGGAAAATGCAACGAAAACAGTTATACGACACGAGTATGTTGAATGACAGTTTTACGACACCTCTGCTGCTGAATAATGGCAATTAGGACATCAACCCAACCACCCGGCGATCGCCACTTTGCAGATTCGAGCCCACAGCAAACCGGGAAACCAAAAGCCATGACAACCACCGTGCTTTCAGATCCTCGAGAAATCCTTGCAGAGGACGTGAAGGAAGCCCTTCTGAGATACTATTCTGGGCGGCGCAAAGTCGCGATTTCTATCAGCAAGCCAACCAGCGACTGCCCACTGCTATCTCTCTTGCTGGAGGGTGGGCAGAGGCTTCATCTCAGCGTGACGGAGGCGCGGTCATGATCCTGTTTCCGCGGCGACCCGAGCGTGAGTTGCGTATCCTTCCAGCGGCGACGCCTTGTCGAGGCTATTTCGTGGGCAATCACGACCTTGTCTCCGACAGCTTCCTGGCACTGACCGGAGTCGGTCTTGTACTGCTCAGCTCAAGCCTGCTCGCCTTTGCCTTTGCTTAAAGAGAACGCGTTGGTGCGTTTCGCGCTCTGTCAATCAGGGATTCCATTTGAAGATGAGATGCTCGGCAACTCAGAACGATGATCATGCTCTAATTTTTTCGCAAGCGGTCACAATGAGCAATTTCAACCAGGAAAGCGTGCTGAGCGTTCATCACTGGACCGATAATCTCTTCAGCTTCACCACCACGCGGAATCCATCATTCTGCTTCCGCAGCGGTGAATTCACGATGATCGGGCTCAAGGTCGACGAGAAGCCGTTGTTACGTGCGTACAGCCTCGCCAGCGCCCATTACGAGGACCGGCTCGAATTCTTCTCGACTAAGGTGCCGAATGGTCCCTTAACCTCGCGTCTGCAGCATCTGAAGGAGGGTGACGAGATCATCGTCAGCCGCAAGGCTACGGGGACGCTGGTCATCGATAATCTCGAGGACGGGCGCAATCTCTATCTGATCGGCACCGGCACCGGGCTTGCACCGTTCCTGAGCGTGATCAAGAATCCCGAAACCTATCTGCGATTCGAGAATGTCGTGCTGCTGCATGGCTGCCGCCGGATCGCCGAGCTCGCCTATGGTGAGATGATCACGGAAAAACTGCCGAGCGATGAGCTGGTCGGCGACTTCGTGCGGTACCAGCTGATCTATTATCCGACCGTGACGCGCGATCCCTTCCACAACCGCGGTAGGATCACCGATCTGATCGCGTCAGGCACGCTGTTTACGGACATCGAGCTGCCGGCACTCCAGCCGCAGCATGACCGCGTCATGATTTGCGGCAGCCCTGCACTGGTGCGCGATGCCCGCGAGCTGTTGGTGGCGAGGGGCTTTGTCGAAGGCAATCACGGCGAGCCCGCGCAATTCGTGGTCGAAAAGGCGTCTGCCGAACGCAATAGTTTGAGCTCTCCGCGGACAATGGTTCTACATGAATCATGATGCAAGGAGGCATCGCCGTGAAGCACAGGCGATGACAGACGAAGAGCGCGAGCTGGAGCGCTGCAAGCAAGAGATTTCGCGTCTGAAACAGCTGGTTGTGCAGCTTTCTGAAATTGTGTTGCGCAACGTCGTAGAGAGCGACGAGGGGCGACAATCGGCACGCCCTTTGGTCTCTGAGTGACCCCGAAGAGGCGCGCTGTTTCCCAGCAGCGCGGCTTCCCGCCTTGGGGGGCATGGGAAGCGGCTCCGCCCTTGTGCTCCAGGAGGCGGGGCTCCTAATTTTTAGTTGGAAGCGCGGATAGGTCAGGGGGCACATTGATGACGGGCTGGACAGAGCAAACGCGACTTGTTGTCTGCGATGGCAGCAATGGCTTCTGAGCTTCAGTGGCGCGCTAATGTTCAGCCGTGACGGTGAATTCTGGTCTCAACTTGCAGCCTATCTCTACGCTGTGATTGTTGCGATGTCGGTGTTGTACGGAATTGGTCAACTTCTAACAGGGGACAATCTTGAACTATCTCTAAACTCGGATGAGCAAGCATCGGGTAGCTTTTTCGGATGGATCGCACGCGGCATAGCGAATGAGTAGCGGGCGCGGACAAACGACTCCGATTATTGCCCAGAACATGCTGGCGTCACCAGACATCGCTCACGCGAAATACCGCGTCACCTTCGCACGATCGAATTAGTCGATCAACGCTGACATACGGCCCCGCTCCAGTCGCGGCTGTTACTTCCAAACTCGTCGTGCAGTCACCTGCTCGTTGATGGCCACGGTAAAGCGCTATGGCTCGGACGCAAAGTCAGTCAAGAACGACCGCTGCTCTGTCCCATGCGGCAACTCTTCCGCTTGATCGGAATGCGGCACGAGCCTTGGTCGTTTATCCGGTAGAGGGGCCCATCTGTGCTTTGCGGTGCGCGAACCATTGCATCGATCGCGGTACGGGCGGAACGCCGTTGACATTCTGAACAAGACCGAGATCCGGTCTGTTGGGACAGGGGTGCTTGCGCATCAAGTCAGGATCGACATAGCAGCGGCTGTTGATTCCATTCATGTGGGCAATAACGGAGCGAGAGGGGATTAATCACGTAACCGTCGCGATGGATCGCCCTGGCACGCCGGTCTGCCAGCGCGGACTGCAGCTAAGTCTTCTTGATTGGCCGTCGAGATCGGTGCGGCAGGTGACGTGGGCGGAGATATTTGGGATGTGCCCCGGTTGAGCCCCAGGATTTTGGGGGCACATCGTGGGGGAGAGGAGCCGCTAAGTTTTTGAAAAGAAAGAGCTAATGGTGGGCGCACAAGGGATCGAACCTTGGACCTCTCCCGTGTGAAGGGAACGCTCTCCCGCTGAGCTATGCGCCCGGGACCATCATGCAGACGGCCGGACCTCATCGGCCGGCCGGCGCATCGGAGCCCGCGATTTAGAAGTGCGGGCTAGAAGTGTCAAGTTTTCAGGCGCCTTGCGGCCGGAAAACCTTCGGCCAGTGTTACAATTCGGCGGCGAGGCTGGATTTCGGGCCGCTTACGCGCCCTGTTGGCGGGCGCGAGAGGCGTGGGCCTGCAGTGCGCGGATGCGCTCGGCGAGCGTTCCGCCGCCTTCGGGAAGGGCTGCGGCCGCGCCGTTGGTCGCGACGCCATTGGCCGGGCGGGCGGCCGGCTTCGGCGGCTGGCCGGCCTCGGCTGCCAGCAGTGCCTCGATCGGCGAGTTCGGGCCCTCGAGCTGCATCGCGAGTTTTGCCACTTCGGCGGCGATGTCATTGATGCGCTCGCGCAACAGCGCGTTCTCCATCCGCTCGGTCGCCCAGGAGCTTTCCGCCTGCTGCTGGATCGCATTGATGTCGCGCTGGAGCTTTGCGCGCTCGTCGCGTGCGGTGCGCAGCTGCTCTTCCAGCGCGCTCTTCTCCGCGCGGAGCGTTTCCATCGCAGCTGACGACTTGCCGCCGCTCAAGGCGGCGATCTCGACGCGCAATTCCTTGATGGTGCGCTCGGACCCTTCATTGGCCTGGCGGAGCTGGTTGTTCTCGTACTCGCGCTCGGCAAGCAGCTTGCCTTGCGTGGCGAGGCGGCCTTCGAGGTCGGCGACACGGCCCGACAGCATCTCGGCCTCTTTGACCTGCACGATCAGCTGGCGATCGAGCTCGGTGATGCGCTGGCTCAGATTCTCGACGCGGCCGCGTGCCTCGGAAAGCTCACGCGAGGCGGTCTCCGAGTCGGTGCGCTCCTGCGCCAGCCGCGTTTGCGTGGCGGTGAATTCTTTCTCGGCATCGCCGACGCGGTTCTTCAGCGCTTCGATCTGGGCGCGCACCGCGACCAGCTCGACCTGGCGGCTCTCCGCCATCATCGAACGGTCGGACAGTTCGGAATTGATTTTTGCGAGCTCGCCTTGCTTGTCAGTCAGCGCCATCTCGGCCGCGCGCAACGCTGCCGTCTTGGCGCTGAATTCCTCTTCGGTGGCGCGGAGCTGTTCCTTCACGGCTTTCTCGCGAGCCTCAAGCGCAAAGATCGTGGCGTTCTTCTCGCCGAGCTCGATCTTCATGCGGTTGATGGCGTCGCTCTTTTTGCCGAGCTCGGCAAGCTGGCTCGTGGTCTTGTTCTTGAGCTGATCGACGCTCATCTCGAGCCGGCGCGCCGACATGGCGAATTCGGCGCGGAGCTGGTCCTTGTCAGCCTGGATCTCGGCCATCGACAGCGGCGTCGCGGCCTCGAGCCGCCGCGTGGTCAGGCGCACCGCGCGGTTATGCACCAGCGGCACGATCGCGAGTCCGCACAGCATCGACAGCAGGAAACCGATCGCCAGGTACATGATCGGTTCGACCATGGGCCAGAACTCCAAAGCTAAGGAAAAATTTACCAACGACAATGCATGGCGGGCCGGCAAAAAGCCAGCCCCGCCCTGTCGTTAACGTGAATCCGGAAACGGGATCGGAAGGAGGGATCCTAGAACGGGTTCCAGGTCGCCCGCGGGGTGTATTTGAGGTAGCCGATATTGGCGCCCAGACGCAGGCCGAGGCCCGAGCGGATCGGCACCAGCACGATGTTGTTTGACGTGAGCGCCGTCATGCCGAAGCCGCCGATAATATAGGCCGAGCCGTCGATGCCGGCGAAGCGCTGGTAGATCGCATTTGTGGCGGGCAGGTTATAGACCAGCGTCATGGTGCGCGCGCCGTCGCCGCCCCAGTCGAACCCGAGCGACGGACCCTGCCAGTAGACGCGCAGGTCGCCGGCGTTCTTGGTGTAGAGCGTACCTTCGCCATAGCGCAGGCCGGCGACGAAGGCGCCGGAGCCTTCCTCGCCTAGGATATAGCCGTTCGGCAGGCCCCACTGGCTGACAGCCTTCTCGATGATCGAGGCGAGACCGCGCGAGACATTGCCGAAGAAGCGGTGGCCCGCGGTGACGAGCTCGTCCGGCCCATAGGTATTGGGTGACAGGGACCGCTGCGGCGGCGGCAGGTCCGGCGGCGGCGCGGCCGTCTGGGCGGAGGCCGGCACGATCCAGCCAGCCAGCGCTACAAGCGCCACTGCGGCAAGGCGTGATGCGAAAGTCATAAAAGAACCCCTGGTATCGATTCCGGTCCGCTTCCCTTAACCTGACGCCAACAGGCACGGCTCTAGGTTGCGCCGGATGTCCCCTCGACTCGGATGTTATCCGCAGCAACTATGACGGCACAACGGCAGGAAGCCAGCCCTTTGCGCCCCGGAATTGCCTTGATCGGCCGTCTGGTCTGCCTGCTGGCGGGCATTTGGCTCGTCTGCTCCGGATTACCAGCGCAGGCCGCCACCACCGAGCGTATCGTCGTCAATCGCTTCTCGGGCATCGCCATCGAGGGCTTCGACCCCCTGGCCTATTTCGTCGACGGCGGCCCCGAGCTGGGGAAGGCCGAGTTCGAGGCCAACCTCTGGGGCGCGGTCTGGCGTTTCCGGAACGAGGGTAACCGGGCCTCGTTCCTGGCCCATCCCGAGATCTACGGACCGCAGTTCGGCGGCTATGACCCGGCCGATATCGCGCGCGGCGTGATCGTCGCCGGCAATCCCCGCTTCTTCGTGATCTCGGCGCAGCGGCTCTATCTGTTCAGCCGGGAAGACAACCGCGACGCCTTCGCCGCCAATCCGGAACGCTTCCTGTATGAAGTCGGCAAACGCTGGCCGGCGCTGCAGGACAAGCTCGGTCAATAGATCGCTGCCGCACCGGCGTCGCCCCAGGCGATGAATGCCGGGATAATAAAGCCGGTGTCGCTGCGCTCGCCGAAGCGGAGCTCGCCGCCGTTGCCGTCGGTCACCTTGCCGCCAGCCGCGGTCACGACGGCGCAGCCCGCCCCGACATCCCATTCCGAGGTCGGCCCAAAGCGGGGGTAGATGTCGGCGCTTCCCTCCGCGATCCTGCCGAATTTGACTGCCGAGCCACACGTCTTTCTGACGGCGTTGGGGCGGCGATCGATGAATGCTTCGCTTTTCGGGTCGCCATGCGAACGGCTCACCGCCGCGATCCAGGGCTCGCCGTGCCCGGGCAGCTTGCGGGTACGGATCGGCTCGGCAGCGCCGATGGTGGCGCCGTCAAACGCCACGCGCTCGGCGCCGCGGCTGACGATACCGCGCCAGAGCAGCCCGAGCGCGGGCGCGGCTACAATGCCGAGCAGCGGCACGCCCTCAGTCACGAGGGCAAGGTTGACGGTGAATTCGTCGCGGCCGGCGACGAACTCCTTGGTGCCGTCGAGCGGATCGATCAGGAAAAAGCTGCCGCGAAACGGCGGCGAGGCGAGCTGGCACCGCTCCTCCGAGAGCGAGGGCACATCGCCCGCAAGCCTCGCCAGCCCCTCCGCGATAATTCGGTCGGCAGCGAGATCGGCCTCAGTCACCGGCGAGCCGTCCTGCTTGCCGTCGATCCGCATCGCGGCGCGGTTGACGCCAAGGATCGCCTCGCCCGCCTGCACCACCAGTGCGGTCAGGGGCTCCATCAGCCGGAATGCGGCCTCGCCGTCAATAATCCTCACCTGCATGCCCCATTCATCGGCAAGACCTGCCTCTCTTCACGTGATTGGCCCGCGCTTTAGGGCCGCTTCGAACCTATCGCAAGCTAGCTGCCACACGCTGGCGAATGTTAGAACCCGCCGCATCCGTCAAGCATGCGTGATTCGCCGCGTCCGCGCCGTGCAATTCCAGGAACCCTTTATGTCCGACGCTCCGTCACCCGGTACCGCTTCTGCTCCCGATATGCTCGAACTCGCGGCCCTCCTGTGCTCGCGGGTCTGCCATGATCTCATCAGCCCGGTCGGCGCCATCGTCAATGGGCTCGAAGTGCTCGATGACGATCCCAAGCCCGAGGACCGCGAATTCGCGCTCGATCTGATTCGCAAAAGCGCGAAGACGGCCTCCGCCCGCCTGCAGTTCTGCCGCCTCGCCTTTGGCGCGGCCGGCTCCTCCGGCGCGCAGATCGACCTCGGCGATGCCCAGACCATGGCCCGCGGCCACATCGAGGACGGCAAGTGCACGATCACGTGGAATCTGCCGCGGCTCTTGCTGCCGAAGAATCGCGTCAAGCTGCTGCTCAACATGCTGGTCGTGTCCCAGCACACGATCCCACGCGGCGGCATGCTCACGATTGACCCGATTGGCGAGGGCGAGACGATGAGTTTTCGCATCACCGCGACCGGACACAACGCGCGCCTGCCGCAGAACATCTCCGAGCTCTTGAGCGGCGCACGCGGCCCCGCCGCGGATGCGCACGCGATCCAGCCTTATTACACGCGGCTGCTCGCACAGGCCTGCGGGCTCACCGTAACGCTCAAGCCCGAAGGCGAAGCGATCATCGTTACCGCTTCGTAAACGCGCGGCCGTTCTCGGATAGTTAATCGAATCTTTACGAGGCGCTTCGGCTTGTCCGGAGCGCCTTACCTCTCTGTTGGTTCCGTTCTTTTGCACATACTCAACCAATATTAAACGCTTTGCGGTGAAGCTGGCCCCATTCCGAATAGGCGCATCACAATTCGTGCGTGCCCTCTCTGTATGAAGGCCTGTTTTCATGGATGATCTGTTGCGGGAGTTTTTGACGGAGACCAGCGAGAGCCTGGACACGGTCGACAATCAGCTGGTGAAGTTCGAGCAGGAGCCGAACAACGCCAAGATCCTGGATAACATCTTCCGCCTGGTCCACACCATCAAGGGCACCTGCGGCTTCCTGGGGTTACCGCGGCTTGAAGCGCTGGCGCATGCCGGCGAGACCTTGATGGGCAAGTTCCGCGACGGCATGCCGGTGACGGCGGCCGCGGTGACGGTGATCCTGGCCTCGATCGACCGCATCAAGGAGATTCTGGCCGGGCTGGAGGCGACCGAAGCCGAGCCCGAGGGCAACGACCGCGATCTCATCGACAAGCTGGAAGCGATGGTCGAGCAGGGCATGGCGGTCATGTCAGCGTCGGCTTCGCCGATCGCGTCCGGCGCAACTGCTCACGTCACCGACGCCCCGCCGCTGGTGCCGGAAGCGCCGGTTGCCGTTGAAGCCAAGGCTGCTCCGGTCAAGGAGATGACCACGGGGTCGCTGATCGACCAGACCCTGGAGCGCCCGTTGCGTCCGGGCGAGGTCTCGCTCGACGAGCTCGAGCGTGCCTTCCGCGAGACCGCGATCGAGGCGCCCGCGCCGGTTGCCAAGATTGAGGTGAAGGCCGAGCCCGCAGCTGAAGCGCCGGCTCCTGCTTCGAAGGAAGCCAATAAGGAAGCGGCAAAGCCTGCCAAGGAGAAGGCCGCGCCGAAGAAGTCGATGGCCGACGAGGCCATGGGCGAAGGCGACCGCGTCGCCAACCAGTCGATCCGCGTCAACGTGGATACGCTGGAGCATTTGATGACCATGGTCTCCGAGCTGGTCTTGACCCGCAACCAGCTCTTGGAGATCTCAAGGCGCAACGAGGACACCGAGTTCAAGGTGCCGCTGCAGCGCCTCTCCAACGTCACCGCCGAGCTGCAGGAAGGCGTCATGAAGACGCGCATGCAGCCGATCGGCAATGCGTGGCAGAAGCTGCCCCGCATCGTCCGCGACCTCTCCAGCGAGCTCGGCAAGCAGATCGAATTGGAGATGCACGGCGCCGACACCGAGCTCGACCGCCAGGTGCTCGATCTGATCAAGGACCCGCTCACCCACATGGTGCGCAACTCCGCCGACCATGGCCTGGAGACCCCGGCCGAGCGGCTCGCCTCCGGCAAGGGCGAGCAGGGCACCATTCGCCTGTCCGCCTATCACGAGGGCGGCCACATCATCATCTGCATCGCCGACAACGGCCGTGGCCTCAACACCGAGAAGATCAAGGCCAAGGCGATCTCGAGCGGTCTCGTCACCGAGGCCGAGCTGGAGAAGATGAGCGAAGCCCAGATTCACAAGTTCATCTTCGCGCCCGGCTTCTCCACCGCGGCCGCCATCACCTCGGTCTCGGGCCGCGGCGTCGGCATGGACGTGGTCCGCACCAATATCGACCAGATCGGCGGCACCATCGACATCAAGAGCGTGGCCGGCGAGGGCTCCTCGGTCACCATCAAGATCCCGCTGACCTTGGCGATCGTCTCCGCCCTGATTGTCGAAGCCGCCGGCGACCGCTTTGCCATCCCGCAGCTCTCGGTGGTCGAGCTGGTCCGGGCCCGCGCCAACTCCGAGCACCGCATCGAGCGCATCAAGGACACCGCGGTGCTCAGGTTGCGCAACAAGCTGTTGCCGCTGATCCATCTCAAGAAGCTGCTCAAGATCGACGACGGCGCGGCCTCAGATCCCGAGAACGGCTTCATCGTGGTCACGCAAGTCGGCAGCCAGACCTTTGGCATCGTGGTCGACGGCGTGTTCCACACCGAAGAGATCGTGGTCAAGCCGATGTCGACCAAGCTGCGTCACATCGACATGTTCTCGGGCAACACCATCCTGGGTGATGGCGCGGTGATCATGATCATCGATCCCAACGGCATCGCCAAGGCGTTAGGGGCCGCCGGCTCCTCGGCCCATGACATGGCCGACGACAATGCCGCCCTCCACATCGGAAGCGGCGAGCAGACCACCTCGCTGCTCGTGTTCCGCGCCGGCACCTCGCAGCCCAAGGCGGTTCCGCTCGGGCTCGTCACCCGCCTCGAAGAGCTCCCGGCCGACAAGATCGAGCTCTCGAACGGCCGCTACATGGTGCAATACCGCGAGCAGCTGATGCCGCTGGTGGCGATGGACGGCGTCAGTGTCGCCACCCAGGGCGCCCAGCCGATCCTGGTGTTCGCCGATGACGGCCGCTCCATGGGCCTCGTCGTCGACGAGATCATCGACATCGTCGAGGAGCGGCTCAACATCGAGGTCGGCGGCTCGGCTAGCGGCATCCTCGGCTCGGCCGTGATCAAGAGCCAGGCCACCGAGGTGATCGACGTCGGTCACTTCCTGCCGATGGCGTTCGCCGACTGGTTCACCCGCAAGGAGATGAAGCCCTCGATGCACGCGCAGTCGGTGCTGTTGGTCGACGATAGCGCCTTCTTCCGCAACATGCTGGCGCCCGTGCTCAAGGCCGCCGGCTACCGCGTCCGCACCGCGCCGACCGCGCAGGAGGGCTTGGCGGCGCTGCGCGCCCAGAGCTTCGACGTGGTCCTGACCGACATCGAGATGCCCGACATGAACGGGTTCGAGTTCGCCGAGACTATCCGCTCCGACAGCAATCTCGGCGCGATGCCGATCATCGGCCTGTCGGCGCTGGTGTCGCCGGCGGCGATCGAGCGCGGCCGGCAGGCCGGCTTCCACGACTATGTCGCCAAGTTCGACCGTCCCGGCCTGATCGCGGCGCTGAAGGAACAGACCGCGGGCGCCGCCGGCGCCTCCGAGCTGAGCCGCGCGGCGGCCTAAGGAGATACGCAGATGAGCAAGAAGATGCAGTCCGGCGAAGGCGCCATGGTCGAATACGTCACCGCGATGATCGGCGGCCAGCTGTTCGGCCTGCCGATCTCGCGCGTCCAGGACGTGTTCATGCCCGAGCGCGTCACCCGCGTGCCCTTGTCCTCGCGCGAGATCGCGGGCGTGCTCAACCTGCGCGGCCGCATCGTCACCGTGGTCGACATGCGCGCCCGGCTCGGCCTGCCCAAGCCCGAGGACGGCAGGACCGCGATGGCGGTCGGGGTCGACCTGCGCGGCGAATCCTATGGCCTCTTGATCGACCAGATCGGCGAGGTGCTGCGCCTTGCCGAGGACGGCAAGGAAGACAACCCCGTCAACCTCGACCCCCGCATGGCCAAGCTCGCCGGCGGCGTCCACCGCCTCGACGGACAGCTCATGGTCGTCCTCGACGTCGATCGCGTCCTCGAGCTCGCGCCCGAGATGATGGCGGCCTGATACGGCGGCACCGCCGCCGACGTACTTGCAATTGGAAGTGTCCCCGCAACGGGACAGGAAGCAGAGGTTCACATGCGAACTTGTCTCGTCGTTGATGATTCCAGCGTCATCCGCAAGGTTGCGCGCCGGATCCTGGAAGGCCTCGACTTCCAGATTCTCGAAGCCGAGGATGGTGAGAAGGCGCTCGAGGCCTGCAAGCGCGGATTGCCCGACGCCGTGCTGCTCGATTGGAACATGCCGGTCATGGATGGCTACGAGTTCCTCGGCCATCTCAGGCGCATGCCCGGCGGCGACCAGCCCAAGGTCGTGTTCTGCACCACCGAGAACGATGTTGCGCATATCGCGCGTGCTCTGCACGCCGGTGCCAACGAGTACATCATGAAGCCGTTCGACAAGGACATCGTGACAGCGAAGTTCCAGGAAGTCGGCCTGATCTGAGCGAACGCCCGGGGGCTGACGGATCCTTCGGCGATTGTTTTCAACTGAACCGTTCCAGTCTGAGTTGGTGAGTAATGAGTGTTGCGTTCGCAGGCAATTCGACCACGGGCTCGTCGCGTGAAGCCGGGCCGCTGCGGGTGATGATCGTCGACGACTCCGTCGTCATACGCGGTCTGATCTCGCGCTGGATCGGAGCCGAGCACGATATGGAAGTCGCGGCCTCGCTGCGCACCGGCCTCGAAGCGGTCAACCGGATCGAACGCATCAATCCCGAGGTTGCCGTGCTCGACATCGAAATGCCCGAGCTCGACGGCATCTCGGCGCTGCCGCAACTGCTGGCGAAGAAGCGCGATCTCGTCATCATCATGGCTTCGACGCTGACCCGCCGCAACGCGGAGATCAGTTTCAAGGCGCTGTCGCTCGGCGCCGCCGACTACATTCCGAAACCGGAATCGACGCGCGAGACATCCGCCGCGGACGTCTTCCATCACGATCTGATCCAGAAAATCCGCCACCTCGGTGCGAGACTGCGCCGTAAGCCGGCCGTGGCGAGCCCGCCGCTGGCGCCCGCGAGCCCTGCTGCGCGTGCGCCAGCCGTTGTGCGGCCCGCATCGGCTCCGGCCGTGCATGCGCCGACGTCGGGTTCGCTCTCGACGCGTCCGTTCTCGACCCAGACGCCGAAGGTGCTGCTAATCGGCTCCTCAACCGGCGGCCCGCAGGCACTGATGGCACTCGTCACCGAGCTCGGCCCGGTGATCGACCGCTTCCCGGTGCTGATCACCCAGCACATGCCGCCGACCTTCACCACCATTCTCGCCGAGCATCTGGCACGCTCGAGCCGCAAGCCGGCAGCCGAGGCGGTCGACGGCGAGCCGGTGAAGCCCGGCCGCATCTACCTCGCGCCCGGCGGCAAACACATGCGCGTCGTGCGCAGCGGCGCGGATGTCGCGATCGCGCTCGACGATGGTCCGGCGGTCAATTTCTGCAAGCCCGCGGTCGATCCGCTCTTCACTTCCGCCATCGACATCTGGCACGGCGGCATCCTTTGCGTGATCCTGACCGGGATGGGTTCTGACGGCATGCGCGGCGGCAAGGACATCGTCGCCGCCGGCGGCAGCGTGATTGCGCAGGATGAAGCCTCCAGCGTAGTGTGGGGCATGCCCGGTGCGGCCGCGAATGCCGGCATCTGCGCGGCAATCCTCCCGCTGAACCAGATCGGCGCCAAGGTCAACCGCCTGTTCGCGGGAGACCGCTCGTGACGCCCGCGGACTACGACTATCTGCGCAAGTTCCTGAAGGAGCGCTCCGGTCTCGATCTCTCGCCCGACAAGCAATACCTGGTCGAGAGCCGATTGCTGCCCCTGGCCCGCAAGGCGAGCCTGCCTGGCATCCCCGATCTCGTTCTCAAGATCAGGCACGGCGATGGCCGGCTTGCGACCGACGTGGTCGAGGCGATGACCACCAACGAGACGTTCTTCTTCCGCGACAAGATCCCGTTCGATCATTTGCGCGACAGCATCATGCCCGGCCTGATCCAGGCGCGCGCCGCGCGCAAGTCGCTGCGGATCTGGTCGGCGGCTTCGTCGACGGGGCAGGAGCCCTATTCGATCGCGATGTGCCTGAAGGAGATGGGCGCTTCGCTCGCCGGCTGGCGCATCGAGATCGTCGCCAGCGACCTGTCGCAGGAGGTGCTGGAGAAATCCAGGGCCGGCATCTACAGCCAGTTCGAGGTGCAGCGCGGCCTGCCGATCCAGTTCCTGATGAAATACTTCACGCAACTTAGCGACGTCTGGCAGCTCAACGCCGATGTCCGCGCGATGGTGCAGTTCCGCCAGCTCAATTTGTTGCAGGACTTCTCTCATCTCGGCACGTTCGACGTCATCTTCTGCCGTAACGTGTTGATCTATTTCGACCAGGACACCAAGGCCGTGATCTTCGAGCGCATGGCGAAGGGCCTGGAAGCCGACGGCGCGTTGTTGCTTGGGGCGGCCGAATCCGTTGTCGGCATCACCGATGCGTTCCGCCCGGTCTCCGACCGCCGCGGCCTCTACCAGCTCAATCCGGCGCGCTCCGGCCGGGCGATGGGCGGACTGATGCCGCAACCGCTGAAGGTCGCCGCGGCAAGGTGACTTCTCCTCGTCATTCCAGGGCCGCGCGTAAAGTGATCGTTGCTGCCGGCGCCGCCGTGCCGGGGACCGTCGTCCCGGGGACTGTCGTCCCGGGGACTGTCGTCCCGGGAGGAGAGGGATCGCAACTCCGCCGCGGCATCAGCGCGTAGGCCGTGGTGCCGACCGCGATCGTGCCCATCACCAGCAGCGCGACATGGCCCGAGCGCTTCACCGGCTCGCGCGGTGCCGGCGGCACGGCAGCGGGCCTGCGCTTGCCGAAATCCTTTGAGGGAGGCTTGGCGGCCATATCAGTAGATCATGCAGGCGGCGTTCAACAGGCCTGCGGCGAGGGAGGACAGGCCGAGCCAGATTGCAGGCGCCAGCTCGCCGGCGGCGATCCGCCCTGACAGGTTCGGCAGCGGGATTTTCGCGATGTAGAACACGGCGATTTGCACGATCAGCGCGACGAAAGCCCAGATCAGGCAGTCCAGCACGTTGGCCGAATGCGCGATCGCGCTGAACAGCGGCGCCACGAAACCGAGCAGGCTGAGGCCGAGCGCAATCGCAGCCGCTGGATCGTTGTCGCGAATGAGCTGGAATTCGTTGTGCGGCGTCATCCGGGTGTAGACGAACAGATACGCCACTATCGCAATCAGCCCGGTGCAGAAATAGACCAGGAAGGCGGGCAGGCCGGCCCGGGATGCAGGATCATCGTTCCCCCATCATGCAGCGATCATTCGTCGGCGGGGGAAGGATAGCGGTTCAAACCTTAAGCTTCGGGTGAAGCAACCCCCCAAAAACAAAACCCCGCCATTTGCGGCGGGGTCGAGGCTGGGAGGAGCGAGCCCGAAAGAGGCGCGCGACGTAAACCAAATCAGGCGGGGATGCGCTCTTCGTGCTCGTGCGGCTCGCGCAGCACGTAGCCACGGCCCCACACGGTCTCAATGAAGTTGCGGCCTTCGGAGGCGTTGGCGAGCTTCTTGCGCAGCTTGCAGATGAAGACGTCGATGATCTTCAGCTCGGGCTCGTCCATGCCGCCATAGAGGTGGTTGAGGAACATTTCCTTCGTGAGGGTCGTGCCCTTGCGGAGCGAGAGCAGCTCCAGCATCTGATATTCCTTGCCGGTCAGGTGCACGCGCTGGCCGCCGACCTCCACCGTCTTGGTGTCGAGGTTGACGACGAGGTCGCCGGTCTGAATGACCGACTGGGCGTGACCCTTCGAGCGGCGCACGATCGCGTGGATGCGGGCAACCAACTCGTCTTTATGGAAGGGTTTGGTCATGTAGTCGTCGGCGCCGACGCCGAGACCTTTGACCTTGTCCTCGATGCCGGCGAGGCCGGAGAGGATCAGGATCGGTGTCTTGATCTTGGAGACCCGAAGCTGCTTGAGCACGTCGTAGCCGGACATGTCGGGCAGGTTGAGGTCGAGAAGGATAATGTCGTAATCGTATAATTTACCGAGATCGACGCCTTCTTCCCCCAAATCGGTCGTGTAGACGTTGAAGCTCTCAGACTTCAGCATCAGCTCGATCGACTGCGCGACGGCGCTGTCATCTTCAATCAGCAAAACGCGCATGCCAGTTCCCCATAGTCGCCGCTCCTGGGCGTCAGGTCGGCCGCATTCGCGGCACTCAACAAAACGCCTTTGAACAACTGATTCGGATCCTGACAACAGATGGTTAACAAATCCTGATTCTGGAACGCAAGTCCCCCGGTGCAATTTTTGTCGAATCGCCCTAAGGTATTGCGTGCGAAGCAGCTTTCGTTATCCGGCTCCATTCAAGCTCCACTTTAAGAGACGGGCCTAACCGACTCCCGCGACTCAGCCTTCTTCTGAAGGGGAGCCACGCTCAGTCACAAAGACAGTGACGCAATGATTAACGATGCGGGTAAACACGGAGTTAAGCGCCGTTCAGAAATGTGGCGAAACTTAAGAGCTCGTCGTGCAGGTCCAATCATGAAGGCGCGTGCCGTCCATATGAAGGCTGCTCTATGAAGGCTCTTGCGGAACAGATCGGCGATATCGACGGCGTCAATATTTACGGCCGTGTGGTCGGCGTTCGCGGCCTGATGGTCGAGGTGGCCGGACCCATTCATGCGATGTCAGTCGGCGCGCGGCTCGTGATCGAGACCGGCGCCAACCGTTCCATTCCCTGCGAGGTGATCGGTTTCTCCGGCAACAACGCGGTCGTGATGCCGTTCGCTGGCCTCGATGGCGTGCGTCGCGGCTGCAAGGCTGTGATCGCCAATGCCGCCAATCAGGTGCGGCCGTCGTCGGCCTGGCTCGGCCGCGTCGTCAATGCGCTGGGCGAGCCGATCGACGGCAAGGGGCCGTTGCCGCAGGGCGCCTCGCCGATGCCGTATCGCAATTCGCCGCCGCCGGCGCATTCGCGCAAGCGCGTCGGGGCGCCGCTCGATCTCGGCGTGCGTGCGATGAACACCTTCCTCACCTGCTGCCGTGGCCAGCGCATGGGCATCTTCGCAGGCTCCGGCGTCGGCAAGTCGGTGCTGCTGTCGATGCTCGCGCGCAACGTCGATGCCGCGGTCAGTGTCATCGGGCTGATCGGCGAACGCGGCCGCGAGGTGCAGGAATTCTTGCAGGACGACCTCGGCGAGGAGGGCTTGGCGCGCTCCGTCGTGGTGGTCGCGACCTCCGACGAGCCGGCTTTGATGCGGCGGCAGGCGGCCTATCTGACGCTCGCCGTCGCCGAATATTTTCGCGACGAGGGCCAGGACGTTCTCTGCCTGATGGATTCGGTGACGCGCTTCGCCATGGCCCAGCGCGAGATCGGCCTGTCCGCCGGCGAGCCGCCGACCGCCAAAGGTTATACGCCGACCGTCTTCACCGAACTGCCGAAGCTGTTGGAGCGCGCCGGTCCGGGCCTGGGAGAGGGCGCCATCACCGCGATCTTCACGGTGCTGGTCGATGGCGACGATCACAACGAGCCGATCGCGGACGCCGTCCGCGGTATCCTCGACGGCCATATCGTGATGCAGCGTTCGATCGCGGAGCGCGGCCGCTACCCCGCCATCAACATTCTCAAATCGGTTTCGCGCACCATGCCGAAATCGGCCGATCCGCAGTTCTGGCCGACCATCCAGAAGGCGCGGGCGGTGATGGCGACCTACGCCGACATGGAGGAACTGATCCGGCTCGGCGCCTACCGGGCCGGCTCCAGCACCGAGGTCGACGAGGCGATCCGGCTGCACGAGCCGCTGGAGGCCTTCCTGCGCCAGCGCAAGGACGAAAATGCATCACTTGCCGACGGCTACCGCCAGTTGGCGCAAATCCTCGGTAATTTGGAAACGGAACGCTAACTTTGTCCCGTCATCATCCCGTCTCACAGAGTAGCAGAGCCGGTCTCGGCCCCAATCGGGCCTGTGGGGAGACTGGTGCCGTCCCACGTGCAGCTAAGGGACTTCTGGGGAGTACGAGTCGATGAAGTCACGTGATACCCTCATCCGCCTGAAGAAGTTTCAGGTCGACGAGAAGCGCCGCCGGGTCGCCCAGATCGAGTCCATGATCGCCGACTTCCAGCGGATGTCGACGGACCTGGATCGCGAGATCCAGACCGAACAAGACCGTGCCGGGATCAACGATCCCGCACATTTCGCCTATCCGACCTATGCCAAGGCCGCCATCCAGCGCCGCGAGAACCTGACCCGCTCGGCTGACGAGCTGAAGGGCCAGCTCGAGGAGGCCAAGGCCGCGCTCGGCGAGGCTTTCGAGGAGCTGAAGAAGGTCGAGCTCCTGGATGAGCGCGACCAGGCCCGCGAGCGCGCCGAGGAAAACGCCCGCGAGCAGGCCGATCTCGACAGCATCGGCTTGATGCGCTCGCGCATCGGCGCGGTCGCCTGAACGCGCCGCCAGCGGTCAAAACCGTCTGACAAATTTGCGAGCCCGGACCCGCAAGGTCCGGGTTTTTGCATGCGCTGTCCACAGCGTGGCGCGCCGCCTCTTGGTGACGGGCTTGGCTGCGCGCTATGGTAGCGGAGTGCAGGGGTCCGCGCGGATGCGGCGGAGCTTGCGCCTTGGGGGGCTGAATGCTGACGCCAGCAGAGCTGGTCGGGCTGATTGAGGCGGTGGCGCAGCGCGATCAGGCCGCGTTCGAGCGCCTCTACGGTGCGACGCGCACGAAACTCTATGGCGTCGTGCTCCGTATCTTGCGCCGACAGGATCTCGCAGAGGAGGTCATTCAGGAGACCTACGTCAAGATCTGGAACAGCGCCGGCCAGTTCAATCCGGCGCTGTCGTCGCCGATCACGTGGATGGCGTCGATCGCGCGCAACCGCGCCATCGATATCGTGCGCAAGAAAACGGAAGCCTCCATCGAGGAGGAGCCGCAGGCGATGGACGTCGCCGCCGACAGTCCCGATCCCCTGGCGCGCCGCGAGATGTCCGAGGAGTTGAAACGGCTGCTGGAATGTATCGGCCGGCTCGAGCCGGACCGGCAGCGGCTCGTGCTTCTCGCCTATTACAACGGCTGGAGCCGCGAGCAATTGGCAGAGAAATTCGCAGCTCCCGTCAACACCGTGAAGACGTGGCTCCGGCGCAGCATGTTGGATATCCGGGAGTGCCTCGGACTATGACGGCTTCGATCATCAGGGTGGTTTTGGACTGCAATTGATGGCCTACAGCGAGGACCATATCGCGCTTGCCGCGGAATATGCGCTCGGCACACTCGATGCCGACGAGCGCGCGCAGGTCGAGACCATGATGGCGGTGGACTCCGAGTTCGCCGCCATCGTGCAAGCCTGGGAATTCCGGCTCGGCGGCCTCAACCAGATGGTCGGCACAATCGAGCCGCGACCGATCGTGTGGGAAAATATCAGGCGCGAGATCGCGCAGACTGTATCGACGCCGCATCCGTCCCAAAGCCCCGCGGCGCTGTCTGTAGCGCCGCCACCACCACCAGAGTTCTATTCATCGGAGCCTTCATCGCCCGACTCTTCAACGACAGCGTCTTCGTCGCCGGAGCCTCCGTCGCTGCACGTGCAGCAGCCGACGCCGTCCGAATCCAGCTCCGACGCCATTCCGATTTTCCCACCGCAATTCGTGCCGCAGACCCATGCGCCCGATCCGCGCGTTGCGCCGGTGACGCAGGTGGCTGTCGTCGACGATACCAACGTGATCCATCTCGAGAGCCGCGTGAAGCGCTGGCGCACGATCGCCTCCGCCGCGGGCGCGCTCGCGGCCGCGCTGCTGGTGACGCTGTCGCTTCAGATCTTCCTGCCCGATGCGCTGCCGGGCGCGCTACGGCCCGCACCCCGCATCCAGACGGTCGAGGTCAAGACGCCGGCCGCGCCGCTGTCTGCGTCCGCGCAATATGTCGCGCTGTTGCAGGGCCAGAGCGGCGGCCCCGCCTTTATCCTCACCATCGATGGCGCGACCAAGAACTTCATGGTGCGCAAGGTCGGCGCGACGCCGGAGCCGGGCAAGAGCTTCGAGCTCTGGCTGATCTCCGACAAGCTGCCGCGCCCGCGCTCGCTGGGCGTGATCGGGGCCGGCGACTTCACGGCGCGTCCGGTGCTCGCCGGCTACGATGCCGATGTCGTCAATGGCGCCACCTACGCCGTCACCGTCGAGCAGTCGGGCGGCTCGCCCAACGGCCAGCCGACCTCGGCGCCGGTGTTTTCCGGCAAGCTGATCGAGACCGTGCCGCCGTCCCAGCCGCAGGCGCCTGCGAACAAGTAGTCGCGACACAAGCGCATTCTTGTCGTCATGGGACCATTCCGTCGTCGCAATCCGACAAGTCCTGCTGAATCCGCCCCTGATTTGAACCTCCATCGATTTCGCGGCGTCAAATGCCCGGAATTTGCAGTCGGCACCGCCGATCAAAGTGCCGGAGAGGGCTCGAAATCAGATGGATGCAGCCAAGCCGCCGGGCATCTTTATTCACCAATATGCAGGCCTGCCGGACGGGCCCGCGTTCGAGCATTGGCGTGACAGGACTTTGCGGTCCTGCGGCCTCGAGATCGGACCGAGCCATGGCGACAGCGTCGATTGCCGGCTGCAGATCAGCGTGGTCGACAATATCGCGCTGGCCATTCCCGAAGGCGCCTCCGCGCAATATTCGCGCACGCAAAGCGGGCTCGCGGACGGCGGCGACGATCTCGTGTTGATCGCCGCGCATGCCGGCCTCGTCACCGTCCGGCAGAACGGCCATACCGTCGAGCTTGCGCCGGCACAGATGGTGCTGGCCGACATGGGCATCTCCGGCAGCGTCGGTCACACCGACGAGAACCGCTTCACCACCATCCGCATGCCGCGCCGCGCGCTGCTCGACATCAATCCGCGCGCCGAGGAGAAGCTGTCGCAGGTGCTGTCGGACGGCGCGGTCGCCGAGACCATCTTCCGCTATCACGCGCTTGCCGCCCATCACGCGCCGCATCTGGACGCCGTCGGCCAGCGCCTGACCGCCCAGCACATGGTCGATCTCGTCGGCCTGCTGCTCGGCACCGACGCGGAGCACGCCGCGCTCGCGCGCGGTCGCGGCCACGCGGCGGCCCGTCTCGATCTCATGCGCGCCGACGTCATGGCTGCGCTCGGCCGCAACGATCTCTGCCTGTCCGAGGTCGCTACGCGCTCTGGCCTCAGCCCGCGCCAGGCGCAACGGCTGTTCGAGCAGGCCGGCACCACCTTCACCGAATTCGTGCTCGAGCAGCGCCTGTTGCTCGCGCGAAAACTGCTCGGTGATCCCCGCGCGCGAGCGCGCAAGATCAGCGACATCGCCCATTCGTCGGGCTTTTCCGATCTGTCCTATTTCAACCGCGCCTTCCGCAAGCGCTTTGGCGCGACTCCGTCGGAATTGCGCGAGGCGTAAGCGGCGATTTGTGCGGCGCGGCTGGAAGAAGGGCCGTGTACCTACCGTCATTGCGAGCGCAGCGAAGCGATCCAGAATCGTTCCGCGGAGGGACTCTGGATTTGCTTCGCTGCGCTCGCAATGACGGGGGCCTACAAATGAGAAAGCGCCCGTGGGGGGCGGGCGCTTTCTGTAGTCGACTTGGGGTTGGGGTCGTCTACATATCCACGTGGCGACTTTGGGGGGCTGGTAAAGAGCCGCGTGAATTCCTGAAACTCTGATCTCCTTAGCGAACGAACGATGCGTTCGAGCTGGTGATGACAACCGGCTTGCCGGCCTTGATGACACGGGCAGTCTGGGTCAGGCCGTCATCCGAGCCCGTGCGTGCCGTGATGCCGAAGCCAGCCACTGCGATCCCTGCGACGAGGGCCACGACCACGATCTTCAAGTGGGTCGAGCGATCTGCGCTGTAGATCGAGTGGTTCATGGAAGGCTCCTGCCGCCATCTACCCGAAGTAGTCGCTGCCCCGTTAAGGCAGGTTCATGCTTCCGGTGCCCAACAACCTAGTATTGGGAGGATTCGTTCCCAAGGGGTCATCACAAGAGCGTGACAGGACGTGAAAGATCGCGATCAAGGACGAGTCTCAATCGTGCGATTCTATAGTTATTTCAAAGCTGTAATGTGCCTATAAGACGGCCTGTCGGCATTTGGTCGACAAGGCGCCAGGAACTGAAAAACCATTTGCCTGTGGCCGAAAAACACACGGCTTCTTAAGACAAATCAGACGCTTCCCACCGTTTTCAGCCTCGCCCTGGGGTGGATTTCGGCCTGCGACAGCACGGTGGTCTGAGCCCGGAACCGCTCGACCAGGGAGCGGACAAAGGGACGAATTGCCGCGGAGGTCACCAGCACCGGCGCCTCGCCTTCGCGGGCGGCGCGCTCGAAGGCCTCGCGCACGCCGGTCATGAACTCCGACAGTTTCGAGGGCTGCATCGCGAGACTGCGCTCCTCGCCCTGGCCGACGATGGATTCGGCAAAGGCCTGCTCCCATCGCGCCGATAGCGCGATCAGCGGCAGATAGCCGGCGTAGGAGGTATTCTGGGCGCAGATCTGCCGCGCCAGGCGGGCGCGGACATGTTCGACCATGGTCGCGGGATTGCGCGAGAAGGCCAGCGAATCGGCGATGCCTTCGAGGATGGTCGAGAGGTCGCGGATCGAGATGCGCTCGGCGAGCAGCAGCTGGAGCACGCGCTGGATGCCGGAGACCGTGACCTGTCCGGGCACGATGTCCTTGACCAGCTCGCTCTGCTCCTTCGGCAATTCCTTCAGCAGCTTCTGCACCTCGCCATAGGAGAGCAGGTCCGACATGTTGGCCTTGAGCAGCTCGGTGAGGTGGGTCGAGAGCACGGTCGCGGCGTCGACGACGGTGTAGCCCTTGAGCGAGGCTTCCTCCTTGAGGCTGGCGTCGACCCAGGTCGCGGGCAGGCCGAAGGTCGGCTCGGTGGTGTGGATGCCGGGCACCTGCACCTGGCTGCCGCCGGGGTCCATGACCATGAACTGGTTCGGCCAGATCTTGCCGGTGCCGGCGTCGACCTCCTTGATCTTGATGATGTAGGTGTTGGCCTCGAGCTGGACGTTGTCGAGAATCCGTACCGCCGGCATCACGAAACCCATCTCGATCGCGAGCGAGCGGCGCAGAGCCTTGATCTGCTCGGTCAGGCGGTCGGTGCCGTCGGGGCCGTTGACCAGCGGCAACAGCGCATAGCCGAGCTCGATCTTGAGGTCGTCGATCTTCAGTGCCGCGGAGATCGGCTCCTCTGCTGCCGCCGCGCCCGGCGCGCCGGGCGTTCCCGGAGCGGGCGCGGCCTTTGCAGCTGCTTCGGCCTTGGCCGTCGCACGGTTGCGGTTGCGCGCCGACCAGGCCAGCGCGCCGGCGCCGGCGCCGAGCGCGAGGAAGGGGAGGGTCGGAATGCCCGGCAGCGCCGCCAGCACCAGCATGACCGCCGAGGACATCGCCAGCGCCTGAGGATAGCCGGAGAATTGCTTCATCAGCGCCTTGTCGGCGGCACCGGAGACGCCGGCCTTGGAGACGAGCAGGCCCGCCGCGGTCGAGACGATCAGCGCCGGCACCTGGGTGACGAGGCCGTCGCCCACGGTCAGCAGCGTGTAGCTGCGGCCGGCGTCGGCAAAGGACAGGCCCTGCTGCGCCACGCCGATGATCATGCCGCCGACGACGTTGATGAAGACGATGAGCAGGCCGGCAATGGCGTCGCCGCGGACGAACTTCGAGGCACCGTCCATGGCGCCGAAGAAGCCGCTCTCGTCCTCCAGCGCCTTGCGGCGCTCCTTGGCGACCTTCTCGTCGATTAGCCCGGCGGAGAGATCGGCGTCGATTGCCATCTGCTTGCCGGGCATGGCGTCGAGGTGGAAGCGGGCGGCGACTTCGGCGATACGGCCCGAACCCTTGGTGATGACGACGAAATTGACGATGATCAGGATGGCGAAGACGATGATGCCGATGACGAAATTGCCGCCCATCACGAAGCTGCCGAAGGCTTCGATGACGTGACCGGCGGCATCCGTGCCCTCGTGCCCGTGCGACAGGATCAGCCGGGTCGAGGCCATGTTGAGCGACAGCCGCAGCATGGTCGAGATCAAGAGGACGGTCGGGAAGGCGGAGAATTCCAGTGGCGCCTGGATGAAGAGCGAGGTCATCAGGATCAGGATCGAGAGCGTGATCGAGATCGCCAGGAACAGGTCCAGCACGATCGCGGGCAGCGGCAGGATCAGCACCACCAGGATGGTGAGGACGCCGAGCGCCAGCGCGATGTCGCCGCGCTTGAGGATGGTGACGATCTCGGAGAGGGAGGGGAGGCCGGGCTTTGCGGCGCCTACACCCTGTCCCGCGGTGACATCGACCATCGTAGCTGTCTCCCCGCGCGACTGCCGTCCGCGCGCCCCAAACGTCTGCGCGGCGGCCGACAGGCCGCCGTTCCGAAAGTGAGGCACCGCACTGGCGTCCACGGGAGCTCCCGTTCTACGCGGCTGACGACACTCGACTTCACCCGGCAATTTTTGCCCGGTGTATGGTTAGCAAAGGGTTAATGTGGGAGACGGAGGCAACGAATTCGGGCCTGATGGGACGTCATTCCGGGGTGGTCCGAAGGACCAGACTTCAGGTGCGCAATTGCGCACCGGGGAATCTCGAGATCCGGGCTCGGCTCTTCGAGCCGCCCCGGAATGACCGCGGCGTGACGCTATTGCAGCGCCCCACGCATGCCTAATATCGCGCCATCGTGCTTGACCAAAAGGGCGGCAGCGGCGACTTTGTGGCAGTGCACGCGCCAAATCACCCAGGACAAAGACCGGCTTCCTTCACCCCTGATTCCCGTCAGGCCTGGGTGCGACTGCTGCTCGCGCTCCTGATCGGCTCGATCGGCGCCGTCGGCATGTGGGCCGTCGTCGTTGTGATTCCCGTGGTGCAGACCGAGTTCGCCGCCACCCGCGGCGCGGTGTCGCTGGCCTTCACTCTGATGATGTTCGGCTTCGGGCTCGGCGGCGTGATTGCCGGCAAGATCACCGACAAGGTCGGCATCGTGCCGGCGATGGCGATCAGCATTGCCTTCCTTGGGGTTGCCAATACGCTGGCGGGGCTCTCGACCCAGCTCTGGCAATTCGTGGCGGCTTATTTCCTGATCGGCCTTGGCACATCAGCGACTTTCGCGCCGCTGATGGCCGAGGCCTCGCACTGGTTCGAGCGTTATCGCGGCCTCGCCGTGACCATCGTCGCAAGCGGCAACTACGTTGCCGGCACGATATGGCCGCCGCTCATCAGCGCGGGCACGGAGCGGATCGGCTGGCGCTACACGCACATGGGCATCGCGCTGGTTTGTGTGGTCCTGATGACCGGGCTGGTGCTGGTCCTGCGCGCGCAGATAGGCGACGACAAGGTCCGTGATCACGCCAACGCGCCGCCGCCGCGGGTCGACCTCAGGCTCTCGACCAATACGCTTACAGCGCTGCTCTCGATCGCCAGCATTTCCTGCTGCGTCGCCATGGCAATGCCGCAGGTGCATATCGTCGCCTATTGCGGCGATCTCGGTTACGGCGTGGCGCGGGGCGCCGAGATGCTGTCGCTGATGATGGGTTGCGGCATCGTCAGCCGCATCGGCTCGGGCTATCTCGCCGACAAGATCGGCGGCATCCGCACGCTGCTGATTGGATCGGTCGCGCAGGGTTTTGCCCTGGTGTTCTACCTGTTCTTCGATAGCCTCTCCTCGCTCTATCTGATCTCCGCGATGTTCGGCCTGTTCCAGGGCGGCATCGTGCCGAGCTACGCCATCATCGTGCGCGAGGCGATGCCGGCCAGTGAAGCCGCAACCCGCGTCGGCATTGTGATCTTCGCCTCCGTGTTCGGCATGTCCTTCGGCGGCTGGGTCTCCGGCCTCATCTTCGACGCCACCGGCTCCTACGCCGCGGCGTTCGTCAACGGCGTGGCGTGGAACGCCCTCAACATCGGCATCGTCCTGACGCTGCTGATCCGCTCGCGGATCAAGGCGGCAAAGGCAGATCCGGGCTTCGCGACCTGAACTGGCTGCTCTGCCTTCGGATCGTGACCGCTATCGCTTCCGCTTAGCATTTTTTGCCGCGCGTGCCGCGCGTGGCTTTGGCTTGGCTCTGGAGCCGGGCCGCACAGACAGGCCGTCGACGAACACATCAAGCATCCTCAGCACTGAGGACTGCCAACCGGGCTGGTCGTGCATGTAGCACATGCCGACAAGCGCACGCAGCAGATCCTCCGGGCTGATATCGGCGCGCATCGCGCCCGCGGCGACTGCGCGATCGAGCAGCGAGCCGATCGCTTTGGTCAGCCGGTCCATCGAGAAGGCTGCGAGCTCCGACGAGCTCTGGAACGTCAACGCGAGTGCGGCCGACATGCCTTTCTTTGTCGCAACGAATTCGACATTGGAACGCAGCCAGCGCCGCAGCGCATCGACCGGATCCTTCGCGCTCTTCAATTGCTCGGCGAGCTCGCTGAGCTGCTCGACCTCTCGCCGGTAAACCGCCTCGAACAGATCCTCGCGCGTTGGAAAATGCCGATAGAGCGTGCCGATGCCGACGCCGGCACGTTTGGCCACGGCTTCAAGACTTGCCTCCGGACCGCCGGCGTTGAACACGACCTTGGCCGCCTCGAGCACGCGCTCGCGATTGCGCACGGCATCGGCGCGGGGTTTTCGGGTCTGGTCGGTGTGGTCGTCCATGCCGGTAGTGTAGATCACGAATTGGTTAGGTTGAACCCTTGGCTCGCCGCATCGCGTTGTCTGCGCACGGGCTTTTGACGATTTCCAAATATTTTTCGCCGGGCCTTGTTAAGCGGAGGGTGCCTCCGTATCTTCGCTGAGCGCCGGCCGGACTATGTCCGGACGGCGCGATATCGACGGCAGCCGCGGCGGTGGCGCGCCGCCCGATGAGCCGTACCCATATCTGATCGGAGCCTTGTATGAACCACTCCATCAGCCTCACCGTGAACGGTGCGCGGCGCGACTTCGTCCTCGACGATCCCCGCGTCACGCTGCTCGATCTCTTGCGTGAGCGCCTCCATCTCACCGGAACCAAGAAGGGATGCGACCGTGGCCAGTGCGGCGCCTGCACCATTCTCGTCGACGGCAAGCGCATCAACTCCTGCCTTGCACTCGCCATCAGCCATGATGGAGCCGATATCCTCACCATCGAAGGCGTTGCGCACGGCGATCAGCTTCATCCCGTCCAGGCCGCGTTCATCGCCCACGACGGATTCCAGTGTGGCTTCTGCACGCCCGGCCAGATCATGAGCACCATCGGCATGATGCAAGAGGCACAGGCCGGCAGCGATCCCGAACGCATCCGCGAATGCATGAGCGGCAATCTCTGCCGTTGCGGCGCCTATGCCGGCATCGTCGACGCCGTGCTCGAGGCGCAGGCCGGTATGGACGAATCCACTCAGAGGCGCTCCGCATGAAACAGTTTGATTATGTCAGGCCGGCCACGGTCACTGAAGCCGTTGCCGCTGCCGCCCAGCCGGGCGCGACCTATCTTGCCGCCGGCACCAACCTGCTCGATCTGATGAAGGGCGGTATCAGCCGTCCGGATCGGCTGGTTGATGTCACGCATCTCGACGGACTCGACCGGATCGAGCATCTCGATGACGGCTCGTTGCGCATCGGCGCGCTCGTCGGCAACGCCGATCTTGCGCATGACGCAAACTTCGCGAAAGCGTATCCGGCGGTCGCCGAAGCGCTGCTCTCCGGCGCGTCGGCGCAACTGCGCAATGCCGCCACGGTGGGCGGCAATCTGCTGCAGCGGACGCGTTGCGCGTATTTTTACGATACCGCCAGCCGCTGCAACAAGCGCGAGGCGGGCAGCGGCTGCGACGCGCGCGACGGCGAGAACCGCACCCACGCCGTGCTCGGCTGGAGCGAGAGCTGCATCGCCACGCATCCGTCCGACTTCTGCGTGCCGCTCGTTGCGCTCGACGCTATTATCGAGATCGAGGGCACGGGCGGCCGTCGCGAGATCGCGCTCGACGAACTGCATCGCTTGCCGGGCAATACGCCGGAGCGTGAATCCGCCCTCGAGCCCGGCGACCTGATCGTCGCGGTGCGTCTGCCGCCTGCAGCGCGCGGATTTGCGGCGTATGCTCGCTATCTCAAGGTCCGCGAACGTACGTCCTACGCGTTCGCCATCGTCTCGGCCGCGGCAGCGCTGCGGATCGAGAACGGCAAGATCGCGGAAGCTCGGCTTGCGCTCGGCGGCGTCGCCGCAAAGCCCTGGCGCGCCCGCGCCGCGGAAGACGCGCTCAGAGGTGTCGCGCCGACGGCAGATGCCTTCCAGGAAGCCGCTTGGCGTGCGCTCACCGACGCCAAACCGTCCGGTGACAACGCCTACAAGGTCGAGCTCGCGCGCCGCATCGTCGTGCGCGCGCTGACCCTCGCTGCCGCAGGTACGCCGGCGCGCATGCCGGCGCTGCCGGCTTCTCCTTTTGCCTCGACGTCCGGAGCCATCCATGCCTGAGCTCGATCTCACCAGCGCGCCCGCCCATTTGCGGCACGGCTCGAATATCGGTCAGCCGCTGACGCGCCGCGATGGCGTGCTCAAGGTCAGGGGACAGGCGACCTATGCGGCGGACAACCATCCGCCCGGCATGCTGTTCGCGGTGATGGCGGTGTCCAGCATCGCGCATGGCCGCGTGATCTCGCTCGACATCGCCGCCGCCAAGCGTCATCCCGGAGTCGTCGATGTCATGACGCCCGACCACAAGCCGCAGCTTGCGGTTGATCCTGAAACCAAGACCAATCCCTTCGTGTTCCGGATGGAGGTGTTGCAGAGCAACGAGGTTCGCTACGCCAACCAGCCCATCGCCGTCGTAATCGCCGAGACGCTGGAGGCGGCGACGGAAGGCGCGATGTTGCTGGCGCCGCGCTATGAGACGCTGCCTGCGCTCGTCGGGCTTGATGCCGGTGAAAGCTATGTCCCACCGGTCGTCGGTGTCGGCAACCCCACGGAAAATCAACGTGGCGATGTCGAGACAGGCCTTGCCTCGGCCGCGAAGCAGATCGATGCGACCTACGAGACGCCGCCGCAATATCACAACGCGATGGAGCCGCATGCGATCGTGGCTCACTGGGATGGCGACAAGCTGTCGGTCGACATGCCGACCCAGGGCCTGATGCTGTCGCTTGCGCGCATTGCCGAACTGTTCGGCATCGCGCACGACAAGATCCACATCCGCAGCCCGTTCCTCGGCGGCGGTTTCGGCTCCAAGGGATTCCTGGCGGGGCCGCAGACCCTCGGCATCATGGCTGCAAAGCTGGTCGGCAGGCCGGTCAAGCTGGTGCTGCGCCGTGAGCAGATGTATGGCCCGGTCGGCCATCGCGCGCCGACGCGTCAGCGCTTGCGCATCGGCGCCGATGCCGAAGGGCGCCTGACCGCGCTCGATCACCACGCGAGAACCGTATCGAGCACGTTCGATGATTTCTACGAGCCTGCGGCCGATGCCTCGCACACGCTCTACGCGGCGCCGGCGATCCGCACCTCGCACGACGCCGTGCGCGTCAACACCGGCACGCCGCTGTTCATGCGCGCGCCGGGCGAGGCGACGGGATCGATTGCGCTCGAAAGCGCGATCGACGAGATGGCCTGGGCGTGCGGCATGGATCCGCTCGCCTTCCGCCTGAAGAATTACGCTGAGGTCGAGCCGATCACCGGAAAACCGTTCTCGTCGAAAGCGCTGCGCGCCTGTTACGAGCAGGGCGCGGCGCGCTTCGGCTGGTCGAAGCGCCCGCTGCAGCCGCGGCACATGCGCGACGATGCCGGCCTTCTGGTCGGTTGGGGCATGGGCACCGCGACCTTCCCGGCCTTGATGTTCCAGGCGGAGGCGCGCGCTGTGATCCGCCGCGACGGCACCGGTGCGATGGAGATCGGTGCGCATGACATGGGGCAGGGTGCGTGGACCGCGCTCGCCCAGATCGCGGCCGATGCCGTGGGGCTCGATATCGACCGTGTCGCGTTCAGGGCCGGGACATCGGATCTGCCGGATGCCGGCATCGCCGGCGGCTCGGCGCACACGGCGACCGCGGGTGCTGCGATCCATAGCGCCGGCGCGGCGGTGATCGCAAAGCTCGCGGATCTCGCGACCGGCGACGAGCGCTCGCCGCTGTTCGGCGCCGGCAATGCCGGCGTGATCGCGCGCGATGGCCGGTTGATCCGGCGTGACGACGAGAGTCGCAGCGAGAGCTACGCCGAGATCCTCGCACGTGCCGGCGTCGCCGAGATCGAGGCACGCGGCACGGGCGCGCCCAATCCGGCGGCAATGGAAGAATATGCCATGCACGCCCATGGCGCGGTATTTGCGGAAGTGAAGGTCGATCCCGAGCTCGGCCAGGTCCGCGTCACCCGGATGGTCGGCGCCTTCGCGGCGGGGCGGATCGTCAATCCGCATCTGGTGAAGAGCCAGCTGTTCGGCGGCATGATCTGGGGCATGTCGTTCGCGCTGCATGAGGAGGCCATCACCGACCGTCGTACGGGGCGGATCATGAACGCCAATCTCGGCGAGTACCACATCCCCGTGAATGCCGACGTGCCGCCGCTCGACGTGATCACAGTCGAAGAGAACGACCCGCATGTGAACGCACTTGGCATCAAGGGCGTCGGTGAGATCGGCATCACCGGTAGCGCCGGCGCGGTCGCAAACGCGGTCTGGCACGCGACCGGCGTGCGGGTACGGCGTTTCCCGATCCGGATCGAGGAGCTGGTGATGGCGCTGTGAGGCAGTGCGCGACGCGGGCGAGCCTGAATGCTCGTTCTGCGCGCTCCTTTATCAGTTTCCCCGCGCTACGAATGTCGGTCTCGACCGTCATCATGCGCCATCATCTTCCCGGTGCGGTATAGCATTTGGGCTGTGCGAGTGCGGCTTCGTACGTGAGCGACCTCGATGGATACTGCTGCCCTCCCTCGAAGGAAACTCCGATCGTCGAACCGTTGACCCAGGCGCGCTTGCAGCGGCGGTGCACCGGTGTCCCAAATCGCGTGAGCAGAAGAAAGAATTCGATGAGCTCTGCGGCGGAACCCTCAATCCTGATGCGCGCCCCACTCTTCGAGAGATCGAGCAATTGACAATCGCGGTACCAAGTGCCGTCGATCGCCATCAGCCTGGCATCGAGTGGCTTCTCGAATTGGACGCGAGGTGATTTTCTTTTCTCTTCGAACATCCGCGACATTGACCTTTTGACCATCGTGGCTCAGCGCCCCAATCCGCTTCTTGCGAGTTGAAGCGCGGTCCAGATATCCAACCTTAAGCTGAATCAGCGAGTGATGCCCTAATTTCACGCTCCGTAGTATCCCGGCTCGTAATGGCCCGGACGTCAAAACGTCGGCGGTGTACAGGCCGAGATCACTTCGCACGGCTTGCCGCCGATGCAGCGAAAGCGGTGCGGACGCCGGCTTTCGAAGTAATAGGCATCGCCGGGATTGAGGATGCGGCGCTCGTCCTCGACGGTGACCTCGAGCTTGCCCGAGATCACGATCCCGCCTTCCTCGCCGTCATGGACGAGATGCACGCGCCCGGTGTCGCTGCCGGGCTCGTAGCGCTCCTTGAGGATCTGCAGGCTGCGGCCGAACAGATTGTCGCCGATCTGTCGATACGAGATCGGCTTCTTGCCGACCTCGGTCAGCTCCTCGGCGCGATAGAAGATCTTGCGCCTGGACTCCGGCTCCAGCGCGAAGAACTCGGCGAGCCCCATCGGGATGCCGTCGAGGATGCGCTTGAGTGCGCCAACCGACGGGTTCATCTGGTTGGATTCGATCAGCGAGATCGTCGAATTGGTGACGCCGGCGCGCTTGGCGAGGGCCCGCTGCGACAGCTTGTGGCGCGCTCGAATGAATCGCAGTCGCCCACCAATGTCGACGCTCATGCACGGGTCCCGTGTTGCAGGTGTTGCAGATCGCGCAAATATGGACCGACAGCCTACGCAAAATCAATGGCTTGCAGATTGCCAGAAAAGGACTTGTTGCCGTTGTGAAGCCGTGCCTCTGGTAGCCTGTCAGCAAAGGAGTGCCGCCGTGACCCTTCATCAGATTCCGAACACTATCAAGACCGACTCGTTCTGGATGCCGTTCACGGCCAACCGGCAGTTCAAGAAGGCGCCGCGCCTGTTCTCCTCCGCCGAGGGCATGCATTACACCACGGTCGACGGCCGCAAGGTGATCGACGGCTCCGCCGGTCTCTGGTGTGTCAATGCCGGCCACGGCCGCAAGCAGATCGCGGCTGCGGTGGAGCGGCAGCTGATGACGCTGGACTTTGCGCCGACGTTCCAGATGGGGCACCCGCTGGCGTTCGACTTCGCCGAGCGCCTCGCCGAGATCGCGCCGAAGGGGCTCGACCGCATCTTCTTCACCAACTCCGGTTCCGAGTCGGTCGACACGGCCCTGAAGATCGCGCTCGCCTATCATCGTGCCAATGGCCAGTCGAGCCGCACTCGCCTGATCGGCCGTGAGCGCGGCTACCACGGCGTCGGCTTCGGCGGCATGTCGGTCGGCGGCATGGTCGCCAACCGCCGCGCCTTCGCAACCCACTTGCCGGGTGTTGATCACCTCCGCCATACCCATGATCTCTCCCGCAACGCCTTCGCCAAGGACCAGCCCGAGCATGGCGCCGAGCTCGCCGACGATCTCGAGCGGTTGGTCGGCCTGCACGGCGCCGAGACGATCGCCGCTGTCATCGTCGAGCCGGTGCCGGGGTCGACAGCGGTGCTGCCGCCGCCGAAGGGCTATCTCCAGCGCCTGCGCCAGATCTGCGACAAGCACGGCATCCTCTTGATCTTCGACGAGGTCATCACCGGCTTTGGCCGCCTCGGCACCCCGTTCGCCGCAAACTTCTTCGGCGTCACGCCCGACCTGATGACGACCGCCAAGGGCATCACCAACGGCACCATTCCCTGCGGCGCCGTGTTCGCCAGCCGCAAGGTGCACGACGGCATGATGGTCGGTCCCGAGAACCAGATGGAGCTGTTCCACGGCTACACCTATTCGGCGCATCCGACCGCCTGCGCCGCCGGCATCGCGACGCTCGACATCTACAAGGACGAGGGCCTGCTCACGCGCGGTGCCTCGATCGCCGAATACTGGCGCGATGCGCTGCATTCGCTGAAAGGTCTGCCGAACGTCGTCGACATTCGCAATTGCGGCTTGATGGGCGCGGTCGAGCTGGCGCCGCGTGACGGCGTTGCGGGCGCGCGTGGCTATGACGTCATGGTCGATTGCTTCAACACTGGTCTTTATCTGCGGATGAGCGGCGACAGCTTCGCGATGTCGCCGCCGCTCATCGTCGAGAAGACCCAGATCGATCAGATGGTCTCGATCCTCGGCGACGCCATCAAGAAGGTGGCTTGATAATTGCTCTCGCCGTTGCGAAAGTTTCTTCTTGCAGCGGCGAGCGTGATGCCGCGGGAGTTTGACCAAGCGTGAAAGTTCTGATCCTCGGCAGCGGCGTCATCGGTGTCACCTCTGCCTACTATCTCGCCTGTGCCGGCCACGAGGTGACCGTGGTCGACCGTCAGCCCGAGCCGGCGCTTGAGACCTCTTTTGCCAATGCCGGCGAAGTCTCGCCCGGCTATTCCTCGCCATGGGCAGGGCCCGGCGTGCCGGTGAAGGCAGTCAAATGGCTCTTGATGAAGCACGGCCCGCTGGTAATCCGGCCGAAGCTCGATCCTGTGATGTGGGTCTGGCTGCTCAAGATGCTGCGCAATTGCACGAGTGCGCGCTACGCCGTCAACAAGAGCCGGATGATCCCGATCGCGGAATACAGCCGCGACTCTCTGCGCGATCTGCGCCGCGACATCGGCATTCAATATGACGAGCGCGCGCAGGGCACACTGCAGCTGTTCCGCTACCAGGCGCAGCTCGACGGCACCGGTGAGGACATTGCCGTGCTCAAGCAATATGGCGTGCCTTTCGAGGTGCTGAGCCGCGAGGGCTGTATCGCGGTCGAGCCGGCGCTATCAGGCGTGAAGGAGAAATTCGCCGGCGGGCTTCGTTTGCCGCAGGACGAGACCGGTGACTGCCACATGTTCACGCAGGCGCTGGCCAAGCACGCCGAGGCGCTCGGCGTGCGCTTCATGTTCAATACGAGTATCGACCGCATCGTCACCGACGGCACCCGCGTCAGCGGCGTTGTGACCAGCGCCGGCCTGTTGCAGGCCGACGCTTACGTCCTTGCGCTCGGGAGCTGGTCGTCGCGGCTGGTCGCGCCGCTCGGCATTTCGCTGCCGGTCTATCCGGTGAAGGGCTATTCGATCACGGTGCCGATCAAGGATGCCTCGGGCGCTCCAGAGTCGACTGTGATGGACGAGAGCTACAAGGTCGCGATCACGCGTCTGGGGAATCGCATCCGCGTCGGCGGCACCGCCGAAATATCAGGCTATTCGAGCCAGCTTTACAATGCGCGCCGTGCCACGCTCGATCACTCCCTGACCGACCTGTTCCCGCGCGGCGGCGATCTTTCAAAGGCAACGTTCTGGAGCGGCCTGCGCCCAATGACGCCGGACGGCCCGCCCGTGATCGGCCCGACACAATACGCCAACCTCCATCTCAACACCGGCCACGGCACGCTCGGCTGGACCATGTCCTGCGGCTCCGGGCGCGTGCTCGCGGACATGCTGTCCGGCAAGAAGCCGGAGGTCGACGTCAGCGCGCTGACGGTGGAGCGGTACAAGCACCGGTTTGGCTAAGGCTCTATCCCCCGTCATTGCGAGCGTAGCGAAGCAATCCAGAACTCTCCTCGGTGAAAGTCTGGATTGCTTCGCTTCGCTCGCAATGACGGAGGCGGAGAATTCAGCCCGCCCCAGTCACGCAATTTACCCACAGCACCACCGCCTTCGCATCCTGCGCCGGATTTGAAAAACGGTGCGGCCGTCGGCTGGCAAAGCGAAAGCTGTCCCCTCGCTTCAGCGACCACGTCTCGCTGTCCACCGTCAGCATCATCTCGCCTTCGAGCACCAGGCCAGCCTCTTCGCCGTCATGGGTGTAGAGCTCGTCTCCAGTTGAACCGCCAGGCTCCAGATGCACCAGGAACAGGTTGAGCTTGGTGTCGGCATTCGCCGGGCTCAACAGTTGTTTTGAGACGCCGGTGCGCCAGAGCTTGAGTTCGGGCCGCTGCGATCCGCGCGTCACCACCTGATCGGATGCGCCATCGGCGCTCGGGCTTGCGCCGAACAATGCAGCAATGCCGACGCCGAGGACGTCGGCGAGCGTGGCCAGCACGCGCAGCGACGGCGACGACAGGCCGCGCTCGATCTGGCTGAGGAAGCCGATCGACAGGTCCGTGCGCGAAGCGACCGTATCGAGCGAGAGTTGCCTGACGCGCCGGAGATCCCTGATGCGGCGCCCGACAGCGACGTCCATCGCGGGCTCGGCCGGTCTGGCGATAACCTTTGTTTTCGCCTGTCGCCCCGGTTTTGTGGCGGCCGGTTTGCGCATTCTTTTGCCACCGCTCACGTCAAACCGCTTCCTTCATGTGCATGAAAACCGCTTGCATCATCCATGAAAGTGTGACCAAATTTTCATATAGATGAAAATAGGCCGAAACGGCTTGGCCCGCAACGTCTGATCACGACATGCGCGAGCGCCGTCATCGGCCAAGCCCAAAGGGGGATACGATGACGCGTTTTGGTCTGGCCGCGATCGCGGCGCTCGCACTGGCCGCCGTGGTGGTGCCGGCTTCGGCGCAGCAAGTGCTCAAGGTCGGCTCCACGCCGACCGGCATCCCCTTCACCTTCCTCGACACCAAGACCAATTCCATTCAGGGCATCATGGTCGATCTCGTCACCGAAATCGGCAAGGATGCCGGCTTCAACGTGCAGATCGAGCCGATGCAGTTCTCGGCACTGATGCCATCGCTGACCTCCAGCAAGATCGACATCATCGCGGCCGCGATGTTCATCACGGCGCCGCGCAAGGAAGTCGTCGACTTCTCCGACCCGATCTACACCTACGGCGAAGGCCTGGTGGTTCCGAAGAGCGACACCAAGGCTTACGCGACGCAAGACGATCTGAAAGGCGAGACCGTCGGCGCGCAGGTCGGCACCGCCTTCGTCGATGCGCTGAAGAAGTCCGGCCTGTTCGGCGAGGTCAAGGCTTACGACACCATTCCCGACATCCTGCGCGACGTGAACACCGGCCGTCTCAAGGCCGGCTACGCCGACTATCCGATCCTCGCCTACAATCTGAAGCAGGGCGGCTTCCCCGAGGTGCGCCTTGTCGACGGTTACAAGCCCGTCACCGTGGGCTCGGTCGGCATCGGCGTGCGCAAGGGCGAGGCCGCGCTGCTCGGGAAGATCAACGCGTCGCTCGCGAAGCTGAAGGCTAACGGCACCATCGACAAGATCCTCAACAAATGGGGCCTGAAGGCCCAGGGCTGATGCGAAGCTCATCGAAGACTGCCCGATGAAAGGCTTCTGGCACGACGCCGCCGAGTTCTTCCCGATCCTGATGAACGGCGTCGCGCTGACGATCGTCGTCACCATCGGCTCGCTGCTGCTCTCGACGGTGCTCGGCCTGATCTGGGCGATGATGCGGGTGTCCAGCATCAAGGCGCTGTCGATGCTCAGCGCCAGCCTGATCAATGTGATCCGCGGCATCCCGATCATCGTGCTTCTATTCTACCTGTATTTCGTAATGCCCGATCTCGGCGTGACACTTTCGGCGCTCCAGGCCGCGATCCTCGGGCTCGGCATCGCCTATTCGGCCTATCAGGCCGAAAACTTCCGCGCCGGCATCGAAGCGATCGACAAGGGCCAGATCGAAGCGGCGCAGTCGATCGGCATGGGCTGGTGGCTCACCATGCGCCGCGTGGTGCTGCCGCAGGCGGTGCGCATCGTGCTGCCGCCTTACGGCAACGTCATGATCATGATGCTGAAGGACTCCTCGCAGGCCTCGACCATCACAGTCGCCGAGCTCGCGCTGCAAGGCAAGCTGATCGCCTCTTCGACCTTCAAGAACACCAATGTCTTCACGCTCGTCGCGCTGATGTATCTCACCATGAGCATCCCGCTGATCCTGCTGGTCCGTCATTTCGAGAAGCGGGCGGGCAAGAAATGATCGAGCTCAATGACGTCCACAAGAGCTTTGGCAAGGTCGAGGTGCTCAAAGGCATCACGGCGAAGGTCGAGAAGGGCGAGGTGGTCTGCATCATCGGGCCATCAGGTTCCGGCAAATCCACCATTCTGCGCTGTATCAACGGTCTCGAAAGCTATGACCGCGGCGAGATCAGCGTCGAGGGCCTGAGAGTCGATCGTGATGCGCAGTCGATCGTTGCGATCCGGACCCAGGTCTCGATGGTGTTCCAGCGCTTCAACCTGTTCCCGCATCGGACAGTGCTCGAGAATGTGATCGAGGGGCCTCTCTTCGTGAAGAAGGAGCCGCGGACTGCAGCGCTCGAGCGGGGCCGCGCGCTGCTCGCGCAAGTGGGGCTCGCCGAGAAAGCCGACGCGCATCCGCCGCAGCTTTCCGGCGGTCAGCAGCAGCGCGTCGCTATCGCGCGAGCGCTGGCGATGCAGCCGAAGGCGATCCTGTTCGACGAGCCGACTTCGGCGCTCGATCCCGAACTCGTCGGCGACGTCCTCGGCGTGATGCGCAAGCTCGCCGACGACGGCATGACCATGGTCGTGGTCACCCACGAGATGAGCTTTGCCCGCGACGTCGCCGACCGCGTGCTGTTCATCGACGGCGGCGTCATTGTCGAGCAGGGGCCGGCGAAGTCGGTGCTCAACCAACCTCAGCATGCGCGCACGCAGGATTTCCTGCGCCGCGTCCTGCATCCGCTCTGACCGGACTTCGCCATGAACGCGCGCCTGCCTCTGCCGCCCTCGCTCTATGCCGACACCGCCGTCGCGCGGGTGGCCACGCCGCCGCTCGATGTCGACAAGAGCGTTTCCGTTGCGATCGTCGGCGGCGGCTACACCGGCCTGTCCACGGCGTTGCATCTGGCCGAGCAGGGCGTCGAGGCGCTGGTATTGGAGGCGCAGGAGCCCGGCTGGGGCGCGTCGGGCAACAATGGCGGCCATACCAATCCTGGCCTGAAGCACGACCCTGATAAGATCGAGGCCGATTTCGGTGCCGAACTTGGCCGCCGCATGATCGCGTTCTCCTACGGCACCACGAACTTCACGCATGATTTGATCCGCCGCTACCAGATCCCCTGCGAGGCGCGACAGAACGGCACACTGCGCGCAGCCTATAGTGAGGCCAGCGCTGCTGCGATCAAGACAACCGCGCAGCAATGCATCCGCCGCGGCATGCCGGTAACGTATCTGAACCGCGAGCAGTTGCGCGAGATGACCGGCACGGACCGCTACATCGGCGCGATGCTGGACACCCGTGGCGGCGACCTGCATCCACTCAGTTACGCCCGCGGCCTCGCGCGCGCCGCGATTTCGGCGGGCGCAAGGGTCCATGGCGAGACGCCGGCGCTATCGCTCCGCCGCGAGGGCAGCCGCTGGCGTATCGAGACGCCGCACGCGGTGGTGCGTGCCGACAAGGTGCTGCTCGCGACCAACGGTTTCACCGACGATCTCTGGCCCGCGCTCCGTCGCACCATCGTGCCGGTGTTTTCCTCGATCGCTGCCACGGCGCCGCTGTCCGACGACGTGGCGCGCTCGATCATGCCGATGCGCCCCGTCCTCTATGAGAGCGGCCACATCACGGTTTATTACCGCATTGATCAGAACAACCGCCTAGTGATGGGCGGCCGCGGCCCGATGCGCTGGATCAACTCACCGAACGACGTCGCCTATCTCATCCGTTACGCCGAGCGGCTGTGGCCGCAGCTCAAGGGGGTGGCCTGGACCCATGGCTGGAACAGCCGGCTCGCCATCACCAAGGACCATTATCCGCATGTGCATGAGCCTGCGGAGAACATCCTGATCTCGCTCGGCTACAACGGTCGCGGCGTCGCGCTCTCGACTGCGATAGGCGCGCAACTCGCGCGTCGGCTCATCGGCGGCGCCAAGGCCGAGATCGACATGCCCATCACAGGCATCAAGCCGATCCCGATGCACGCGTTCTGGCCGGTGGGCGTGACGACAGCCGTGATCGCCGGCCGCGTGCGGGACCGGCTGGGGATCTAGCCCTCCGCCACGGCGTCGGCCCAGGGCTGGAAGATCTCGACCGCGCCGGAATTCATATCGCCATCGCGCATGACCACGCTCGGGCAGGCGAATTTCATCGGCAGGGTCTGCACCGACGCCTCCTTGTAATCGAAGCGTGCGGCGAGCGCCCTGCGCACATCCGCCGGCAGTCTGATGTCGCCGAGCACGATCGCGCCTTCGCTGCAGTCGATGCGCGGCTGGTGGATCGCGGTATCGAGATCCATGCCGAAATCCATCGCAAAGGACACGAGCTGCATCACCGATGGCAGGATGCGGCGGCCGCCGGAGGCGCCGACCGCAAGGCGCTTGCCGTCCCTGGTCTCGGCGATCACAGGCGTGTAGTTACAGAGGCAGCGTTTGCCTGGCGCGAGCGAGTTGGTTGTGCCCGGCATCGGATCGAACCACATGATGCCGTTGTTCATGGGAATGCCGGTGTGCGGCGTCACATATTTCGAACCAAAGGACGAGAGCAGCGTCTGCGTCACCGCGGCGATGTTGCCGTCGCGGTCGACCACGGAGAAATGCGTGGTGCAGGCCGGCGCCAGATATTCGGCGCCGAGCGAGCGCTTGCCGTCGGCATCGCCCATATCCTTGAGCCGCTCGCGATAGGCCGCCTGCAGGGCGGTGGCATATTCGGCATAGGCGGCCGCATCCGGCATGCCTGTCGGCTTCAAATTCTGCTGCAACAGGCGCAGCGCATGCGCCATGGTCGGCCCGGCCGTTAGCTCGGGAGTTGCATACACCTTGCCGCCGCGATAGGGGATCGCCAGCGGCTCGCGCACATGGCTGCGGAACGCGGCGAGATCCTCGACCGACAACGAACCGCCATCGGCCTTGATCTCGGATGCGATGCTTTGGGCGAGTTCACCCTGATAGAAGTCGCGCGGGCCGGCCTCGGCGAGGTGTAAAAGCGTCGCCTTCAAATTATCCTGCGGTAGCCGGATCTCGGCTTCGATGCTCCAAGGCGGGTTCGGGGGCAGGCCATCCTTCAAAAACATGGCCGCGCTCGCGGGATAGCGCCGAAGATCTGCCGCGGATCCCGCGATCGTCAGCGCGGTCCACCAATCGGCCAGCAGGCCTTCGCCGGCGAGCGCCGCTGCCGGAGCGATCAGTTCCTTCCAATCCATCCTGGCGTATCGACGGTGCGCCTGCTCCATGCCGGCGACGACACCTGGCACGGCGATCGAACGGGGACCGTGGACGTTGCGGTCATCTATCACCCGGGGCCACGGAAACAGGTCGGTAGCGACGCGGTCTCCGGTGACGGGATAGTCTGCCGCGCGCAGGCTCTGCGGCGCGCACATGCCGTAGTCGATCACCTCATAACGATTTTCCTTGGCGCGGTAGAGCACCATCGCGCCGCCGCCGCCGATGCCGCTGTTCCAGGGCTCGAGCACGTTCAGCGCGAAGGTGGTGGCCACGATCGCATCGACGCAGTCACCGCCGGCTGCCAGCACCTGCGCTCCCACTTCGGCCGCCCGCCGCGACTGCGAAGCGACGATGCCGCCCTTGGATGTGACGGCGGGTTTGCGGACGGTTTGGTTGAGGCTGAACTGATGAGGCATGGGCCGGTCTTATTGCGCTGGATGGAATTGCTGAGCGTTCGCGAAGCACACGGAGAATGGCACATTGCCGCGAACGAAAACATTCACAGGAGGAATGACATGGCTGGTGTGAAAGAGACGCGGGATGGCGCCGTTGGGAATGGCTTGTGGCGTCGCTAGACAGGATCCCTCGCCAAGCTCGTCTTGCCCGGGCTTGTCACTGGCATCCACGTCTACGGCCGCGTCAAAAACGAGCATGGCCGGGACAAGCCCGGCCATGATGACGAAGAGACGAGATCAGTCGGAAAGCGGCGGAGCCGGCGGCGCTCAGAACCCGCGGTTCAGCCGGCTGGTCTGATATTTGGCGTGCCATTTCGGGCCAGGGCCACGCATGTAGTGAAGCTCGGGGCGGTAGGGATTGCCGGCGACCCGCACCAGCTTCTGCCACTTGGTCGCGACGAAGGCGAGGGGCTGACGGAGCAGGCTCAGGGAAGCGAGCAGCATGGCATCACCTCAATGCGGTTTGCCGAGCATGGCAGTGAAGGGGAGATCGAAGATTTCCTCGCCGTCGTCGTCGCTGATATGGATGACCCAGTCACGCCAGTCTTCGGCGCCGGGCGTCTCGATCATCGAGCGCATGAGCTGGGCGGCGCGGTCGCGGGCCTCTGTCAGGTTGGCGACCGCGGTGCCGTAGCGATCGATCAGCGTGCCTTCGGGATTCGAGCAGTGGAAGTACATTTGAACCATACACGCCTCCTCTGGAAAGCGATTTGGACGGCATATCGATACCACCCGAAGGGAGTGAAAAATATTCGGGCCAAGCCCGGTAAGGGAATCTACGGAGATTGGTCGGCACCACGAGCCCCGCGGGTTTGATCACAGGCGAGTGATGTTCAACTGGACGACACCTGCACGGCATGGAACAAGCTTCGACCGAAAGTCGGGGAGGCCGCTGTGAATCGGCTCATATCCCAGCATGGATGGCGAAGCTTGCGCGTAAATGTCGTCCTCGCCGCGATACTGCTCGGCTTCGCCCCACCGGCTGCCTCAGATCCGGTGAGGAAAAGCGGCTACGCGGTGGGAGCGGAGACCTGCGGCAGCGGCGATCTCGCCTTTCCCAAGGTCCAGATCGACATGAAGGCGGGCTTTTGCGCCGGCCTCGAAGCATCTTCGCGATCCCGAAGGGCGCGACCGAGCCGGTCGTCTGGCTTCACTCCGACGAGATGAGCCAGCCCAATGACATCACCATCGCCCGCGATGGCTCGATCTATGCGAGCGATCCGAACTGGAAGGGGCGGGATGGCCACATCTGGCGCATCGCCAGAGCTGCCGACGACTCGGTGCAGGGGGAGATCATGACAGCGCCGCGCGCGATGGGCACCACCAACGGCATCGACCTCAGTCCTGACGGCAAGACGCTCTATGTTGGTGAATCCAGCAATGGCCAGGTCTGGTCCTACGCCATCCGCGGCAATGAGCTTACGGACGCAAAACTCGTCAAGGCATTCCAGCCCGACACCATCGACGGCCTGCGCACCGACGTCACCGGCCGTCTCTACGTCGCGCGCATTCTCAAGGGGATGATCGCGCTGATGAAGCCCAGCGGCGTGGTCGAGCGCGAGATCGCGCTGAAGGGCAAGGAGCCGACCAATCTCGCCTTCGGCGGCAGCGACGGCAAGACCGTCTTCGTGCCCAACGCCAAGGCGGCTTCATCGAATCCTTCCGTACCGACCAGCAGGGTCGCGAGCACTGTCTCCAGCGCCGGGCGTTGCTGAGCGTCGAGGGCGGTCTGCTCAGAGCGCAAGGCGGCGCAATGAGGGGCGCCTTTCTTCTTGCTTGCTTCTGGCCGCCGTAAAGATCAAGACTCCTGTGACGCCATCAAAGCGACCACGGAGTGTTTGAGTGAAAGCCGTCCATACCGAACTGCACCGCAGCCATGATCCGCAATTCTTCCTGGTGCGCGGCGTCGTCAATCGCACCACGGAGCAGCCGGAGCGCGCCGATCGCCTGCTCAAGGGCTTGAAAGACGGCAAGCATCAATTGGTCGAGCCGACGAATTTCGGGCCGGGACCCCGTGCGCGCATTCACAGCCCGGAATATCTGTCGTTCCTGAGTGAAGCCTGGGACGCTTGGACGGCGCTCGGCGATTCCGGTCCGGAGATGATCGGCAATATCCATCCCGTGCGCCATGCCGCGACCTACCCGACCCACATCGTCGGCAAGCTTGGTTGGCACACCGCCGACACTGCGGCGCCGATCGGTCCGGGCACCTGGGCCGCGGCCTGCGCCGCGACCGACGTTGCGGTCACCGCGGCGCAGATGGTGATGGACGGCGAGGATGGGGCCTACGCGCTCTGCCGTCCGCCCGGACATCACGCCTATCGCGACATGGCCGGCGGCTTCTGCTTTCTCAACAACAGCGCGATCGCGGCCGCGCATTTGCGGCTCAAGCACGAGCGCGTCGTCATCCTCGACGTCGACGTCCACCACGGCAACGGCACGCAAGGAATTTTCTACGCGCGGCCGGATGTCTACACGATCTCGATCCACGCCGATCCGATCGCCTACTATCCCTATGTGTGGGGCTACGCGCATGAGCGCGGCGAAGGCCCCGGCCTCGGCGCCAATCTCAACATTCCCTTGGCGATCGGCACCGGCGACGACGGCTATATGCAGGCGATGGACGTCGCGCGCAAGGCGATCGAGTCCTTTGCGCCCGGCGCGCTCGTGATCGCGCTCGGCCTCGACGCTTCCGAGCACGATCCGCTGAAGGGCCTTGCCGTCACCACGCCGGGCTTCCGCCGCATCGGCCAGGCCATCGCGAAGTTGGGCCTGCCGACCGTGTTCGTGCAGGAGGGCGGCTATCTCTCGGATATTCTCGGCGCGAACCTGACTTCGGTGCTGGCTGGGTTCGAAGAGGCGCGGTGAGTGCTTCTTCACCTCTCCTCGCTTGCGGGGGAGGTCGGAATTTGCGAAGCAAATTCCGGGTGAGGGGGTACAGGTCTCACGACCATCTCATCTGTGGAGAGAAGCCCCTCACCCAACCCTCTCCCCGTAAAGAACGGGGAAAGGGAGAAGGTAAGCACCCTCAAAACATCCCGCTCGCCTTCAGCGCCTTGCAAACATGCTGCATCTCGGCCTCGTCCGCGACCATGTCGAGCATAACGGTGGTCAGACCCTTCGCGGCAAACTCCCTCAGCTTCGCGCCGATCTCGGCATAGCTGCCGACAAGGTAAGGACAGTCGGCCTGGAAGGTCAGGTACGGCAGCAGCCAATAGCCATTGTCGGCGAGCTCGCCGCTCTGGCCTTCATACAATCGCCGCTTCCAGACGGAATCCGAATTCTCCACCGTAAGCGCGAGCAGCTCGCGATCATCGGGATTGTCGCGGAAACGTGCCTTCGCCGCGCGCCTGGCCTCGTCGCCGTTCTCGCGCGCAAAAATTCCAAAATTCATTCCTGATACGTTGAAGCCGCGATCGAGATCGGGTGGCAGCATCTGCATCTTGATGCAGCCGGTCTCCTCTGCGACGCGCTGCGCTGCGTCCGATTGTCCCGCGATCAGGAATTCCGGCATCAGCTCGGCCGGCAAGCGCGGCCGCAATTGCAGATTGCTGGCCTGATAGAACCGGCCGTTGACATTCACAGGGCGCGGGCCCGCCAGCAGCTGGCGCATCAATGCGACGAACTCGCCGAGCCGGACATAGCGATCGGCATGCGACTGCTCGTCACCCAGCCCCTGCAAGTCGCTGATTGCGGTCCCCGTGATCATGTTGAGATAGACCTTGCGGCCGTAAAGCTGCGCAAAGGACGAGACGAATTTTGCCGCCGTGAACGGGTGCATATAGACCGGATTGACGGCGATCAGCGGCGAAGATCGCGTAGTCGCGACGATGATGTGCTGGGCCATGGCCCAGGGCTCGACGAATACGTCGTTGCCTTCGAACAGCAGAATGCCTTCGAAACCGTTGCGGTCAGCGAACTCTGCCACCCGCATCAACTCGCCGACATATGTCTTGGGATCGCGGTTGCGCGAAATCGCGGGAAAGACGCGCAGCCGCTCCGGCATCATTCGGCCACTTCCTGGAACGGCCAGGCGTTGCGGTTGATGCGAAGGCCGCCAGCCGCGCGCGACCCGTCGGCGATCGCGAGGCGATGCGAGGGCGAGGGCGAGCACAGCGAGAAGCGCCAGCCGGCGGGATCGTCGGCGATATCGGGCCTGAAGCTGATGGCGATCGCCTCCCGCGATACCCGCATCGCGAATGCATCGAGCGGCAGATTGAGACCAAAACCTCGGGCCTTCAGATAGGCCTCCTTCAACGTCCAATAGTCGAAGAAGCGCTCGATTGCGATGGGCTCCGGCAGGCCGCGCAGCGTCTCGACCTCTTCCGGCGCGAAAAAGCGTAGCGCGGTCGACAGCGTCGCGACGCGCCGCGACACGGTCTCGACGTCGACGCCAACGGTCTCATGCTTTGACACGACGCAAGCAACACAGCCGTCGGCATGGGACAGGCTGAAACGCAGTGCCGTCGAGCTCTGGGGTGCTGCGACAAAGGGCCGCCCGTAGCGGCCGATGGAAAACGACCAGTCGGTCGGTGCGACCTGGGGGGCCGCGTGCGAGAGCGCCATGCGCAACATCGCGTGCGCGAAGATATATTGCCGCTGATGCCGCTCGGACATGAAGCGGTCGGCGCGTATCCGTTCCTCGACCGAGAGCAGCCGCCGGCAGGCCTCGACCGCGCCGGGCGTGTCAATGCTCTCGATCAGTCCGACAAACAGTTCAATTCCGTCGTCTGCCATCTAAACGGGCCCATAGCATCGGGCAGAGGCCAAATCCGGTCCTGACTGAAGAATCAGCCGACCAGAAAGCAACTGAGCGGACTGCTTCTAGCGGTCCACCCGGGCGAATTCTTGTCGATTGCTGGCCGGTTTACCGGCGCAAGCTTGTAAGAGACCCCAACTCGACAGGCGAGCGGCCGAAATTCGAACATGAAATCGAAGATTTGTGCGGCGTCCCGGCCGACGAATCTTACTTTTTCTTCTTGGCCTTCTTGCCACCCAGCGTCGAAAGGCTGGCATCAACGTCCTTCAGCGCGGACTGAAGCTTCTTCTTCTCGCTGGTGAGCAGCTTTTGCAGGGCCTTGCGGTCCTTGTCGCTCAGCGAGGTGCTCTTGGTAAATTTGATGAAACCCATAACACTCCCCCGGTTGAAATACTCGTCCAAGTCAAAACGGCGAGAATAATCTTGCGCGGCAAGCGCCAAATAATCAAGATGCAACTTGATCACTCACAGCTTCGGCGAGTGAACCTTGTTCGTCTGCCCTGTCCAGCCGGTTTATGCCGCCCGGCGGGCGAGCAGCCGGGCGAGCGGCATATTAGGCTGGGTGAGGGCGGCAGCCAGCAGCGCGACAAGATCCTCCATCCAAGTGCCGACCATGTCGCCGTCGAGCAAATCGCGCTTGTAGTTGCATGAGCCGGTAATTCCGGTCGGGCGCTCCTTGAGCATCAGCGACAGCCAGGTCTGGTCGACCGGCAGTACCGGCTGGCCCTCACGCGCAATATTTCCGATCGATCGCACAGTGACATCGGGCAGGTCGAGCGGCTGGCGCAGCGGATTTTGCAGCGTGAAATAGACCTGGAGCAGCGCAGCCGGGTCGATGCCCTCCCGCTCCAGATGGTCGGCCAGGATGTTGAACGGCAGCTCCTGTCGCGCATGCGCCTCGAGCACGCTCTGGCGCACGCGCGCCAGTGCTTGCGTGAACGACAGATCCGGCGTGATTCGGCTGCGGACGATCACGGTGTTCTCGAACGGGCCCACGATCCCCTCGGTGTCCGGCTGAGCGCGGTTGGCCATGGCGGTGGCGACTGAGATGTCGGTGCGTCCGGTCCGCGCCAGCAGCAGGGCCTTCAGGCCGGTGAGCAGGCACATGAACAGGGTGGCGTTATGCTGGCGCGCATCGGCCGTGAGCCGGACGACCAGGTCATGCCCTAGGCTGAGCGGATGGTGGCCGGTCGAGGCGCCCGGGCGGGCTTCGCCGTCGAACAAGGGGACTGCGCAGCGCAAATTCTCGGTCCAGTCGGCGGCCTGGCGGCGCGCCGCCGCGGTGCTGCACCACCAGCGCTGCCAGCGTGCGACGTCGGAGAACGCGAGCGGGATCGTCGGCAACGGCGTCGACGGATGGCCTGCCAGCGCTGCATAGCGATTGGACAGTTCCTGGAACAGAACGCCGATCGACCACCCATCGGCAACGGCGTGGTGCAGCGTCAGCAGCAGGACGTGATCCTCGGCGTAAAGGCGCAGCAGCCGCGCACGCAGCGGCGGCGCACGGGTGGCATCGACCGGGCTGTAGGTCTCCTGCGCCATCAGCAGTTCGATCTTCCTCTGCTCAAGCGCTTTGCGCCGCTTGTTGTTGTGGGGCCGCCCGTCGCCGATGGTCTCGACGGTCAGGATCGGACCGAGCGTGGCTGGCGCGATGATGCGGCTGACCGGCTCCTCGCCATTCCAGCCGAATGCCGTCCGCAACGAGTCATGGCGGCGCACGATGTCGTCGATGGCCTGCGCCAGCAGGCGGGGTTCGATCGGTCCTTCGAGATGGAAAGCGAATGGGAGGTTGAACAGCGGCAGATCAGGCAAGTTCTGCTCGATCCGCATCATCTGGTCCTGCGCGATCGACAGCGTGGGAGGGCCGGTTTCAGCGAGGCGTTGGACGCCGGCCGCGGGCTTTTGCGGTTTCGTTGCCGCGACCTCGTCGACGCGCCGGGCGAGCTCTTTGATCGTCGGCGCCTCGAAGATCGTCTTGATCGGCAGCGATACCCCGAGCGCACGCGCCACGCGCGCCATCACCTGGCCGGCCAGCAGCGAATGGCCGCCGAGGTCGAAGAAATTGTCGGTGATACCGAGGCTCTCGACCTTCAGCAGATCAACCCAGATGTCGGACAGGACTTTTTCGGTGAAGCCTCGCGCCGGCACGGTGGTCTCCGTCGCTGCGCTCTCCTGTTGCGCGGGTGCCAGCAGAGCGGAGCGATCGAGCTTGCCATGGGCATTGAGGGGCACCTGGTCCAGAAACAGAAACGCCGACGGTATCGCATGACCCGGCAACCGGCTCTTGAGGAAGTCGCGCAGCTCGCTGGCGCTGATCTGGCTGGCGGATTTGGCAACGATATGGGCGATCAGCCTGAGATCGCCATTGGCGTCGCGGCGCGGCTCGACGATGCCGGCGCGCACACTTGCGTGATCGGCAAGCGCAGCTTCGATCTCCTTGAGCTCGATGCGATAGCCGCGAACCTTGACCTGAAGGTCGGCGCGGCCGAGGCATTCGATCGCCCCCTCGGCGCGGCGGCGGGCGAGGTCGCCAGTGCGGTACAGCCGGCTGCCTTTCGCGCGCGAGAACGGATCGGCGATGAAGCGTTGCCGGCTCTCCGCGGGATCGTTGATATAGCCGCGGCCGACGCCGGCGCCACCGATGCAGAGCTCGCCGACCACGCCGATCGGCTGCGGCTCCAGATTTGCATCGAGCACATAGAGCTGGGTGTTTGGCAGTGGCGCGCCGACGGGGACGTTGACAGTTGTGGCCGCGGGCGCCTTGGTCAGCCGGTGCAGGGAGACGTCGTCAGAACATTCCGAAGCGCCATAGGCGTTGATCAGCGGTACCTTCGGGCAGTCGGCGAACCAGGCGCGGCAGAGCTCGACCGGCAGCGGCTCGCCGGTCGAGATCAGGAGCCGCAGTTTTCTAAAGGCGCGGCGAAGGTGCGCCTCCTCCACGCGATCGAGGATGACGCGCAGCAGCGACGGCACGATTTCGAGCACCGTGATGCCCTCGCGTTCCATTTCCCGCGCCAGCAGCATCGGGTCCTGCACGATCGAATTGTCACAGACATGGACGCGCGCGCCGGCCATGGGACCGGCGAGGAACTGCCAGACCGAGATGACAAAGCTCTGCGGCGCCGTCTGCGCGATCACGTCCGTGGCCGTGAGGCCCAGCTCGGCGATGAGCGACGCCAGATGGTTCGACAGCCCGCGCTGTTCGATCATGACGCCCTTCGGCGCACCGGACGAGCCGGAGGTGTAGATGAGATAAGCGAGGCTCGCCGCCGCGCGCCGCGCCGCGCGGGCCGGTCTGGTCGATTCGAGCGCGATTGCGTCTTCGAGCTCGGCGACCTGGATGCGCGCGATTCGCGGATCGAGCAGCGCGTCGACCATGGTGGCCTGCGCGCGTCCCGTCAGCAGCATGCGTGCGCCGCTCGATCCGAGGATGGTTGCGAGCCGCGTGGGTGGCTGCTCGGGATCGAGGTTCAGGAAGGCCGCGCCCACGTGCTGCACGGCGATCATTGCCGCGAGCAAATCGGGTCCGCGATCCGCAAGCAAAGCCACCACGGTCTCTGCGCCGACGCCCTCGCGGGCGAGCCAGCGCGCGATCGCCTGGCTGCGGCGCGCCAGCTCGCGATAGCTCAGGGACTGACGTCCATCGGAGACCGCAATGGCATTCGGCGTCTTCCTCGCCTGCCGTTCGAAGCGCTCGCACAGATTGCCGCGCGTCGTGAAATCGGCCGACCGGCCCTTCGTCCGCAGTCGCCGGCGTTCCGCTTCCGTCAGCAACGGCAGGCGCGAGATGCGCTGCTCGGGATTGGCGATGATGGCCTTGAGCAGGGTCTTGAACTGATCCGCCATGCCCTCGATCGTCCCCGCGTCGAACAGATCGGTGGCGTATTCGAAGAAGCCGGTGAGGCGGCCCTCGGCCTCGACCAGCTCGAGCGTGATGTCGAAGCGTGCGACCTTCGGGTCGATTTCGAGCCGCCGCGTCGACAGGCCGGGGAAGCGCGCGGCCTCGATCGAGGCGTTCTGGAGGATGAACATGATCCGGAATAGCGGATTTCCGTCGCTCCTGCGCGCGATCTGCAACGCGCGCAGGACTTCCTCGATCGGAAGATCCTGGTTGCGATAGGCATCGAGCGTGACCTGGCGCACCCGCCGCAGCATTTCGCCGAAAGTCGGGTCGCCGCCGAAATCGTTGCGCAGGATCAGCGTGTTGGCAAACAGCCCGATCAGCCGCTCGCTCTCGATCTGGTTGCGGTTCGCGATCAGCGAACCCGTCGCGACATCCTCGTGGCCGGTATGGCGGAACAGCAGACACTGGAACAGCGCGAGCAGCGTCATGAAAGGCGTTACGCCCTGGTCCTGGCTCAGCGCGCGAATGTCGGCCGAAAGCGCCCTGGAGATTTCGAAATAATGACGGGCGCCTTGACCACTCCAAATCTCCGGCCGCGGCCGGTCGGTCCGCAACGGCAGCGTGGTGACGCCCTCGAGCTGCGTGCGCCAGTAATCGAGCTGTTCCTTTGCCGCCGGTGTCTGCGACCAGCTCTGCTGCCAGCGCGCAAAGTCGCGATACTGGAAGCGGGGCGAGGGCAGCACCGCCGTGTTTCCTTTGCGTGCGGCGGAATATGCGGCGGCGAGCGCCTCCCAGAACAGCCGCTGCGACCAGCCGTCGGTGACGAGGTGATGGACATTGACGACCAGCACATGGCTGGATTTGTCGAACGAGAGCAGCGTGACCTTCAACGGCGGCTCACGGGCGAGATCGAACGGATATTGCGCGAGCTTGAGCGCCTCGCGCCTGACGACTGCAGACCGCCGGTGCGCAGGGCAGGGTTTGAGCTTGATCCGCTCGAACCGCGGCGGCGCCTGAAGGACTCGCTGCACAGGCTCGCCGTCGCGCTCGACGAAGACCGAGCGCAGCGTTTCATAGTTTGCGCAGATCGACGCGAGACTCGCCCGTAGCGCGCCGAGGTCCACCTCACCCTTGAGGAGAGCGACCTCAACCACGTTATAATTGTAGCCCGTCGGATCGAGCCGCGAGAGCACATACATCCGCTGTTGCTGGAACGACAGGGGCGCGGCGCCTTCAGAAGCCGCCTGGCGCCATGCCGGCAGCATCGGATCGCGATGCGTCGTCGTCTCGATCCGGGCCGCAAGCGCGGCGACCGTGGCGCAATCGAAAATGTCCTCGAACGAGAAGTCCACGTTGAAGCGCTCGCGCAGGCGCGAGCGCATCTGTGTCACCGCGAGCGAGTCAGCGCCGAGCGCAAAGACGTCCTGATCGACGCCGACTTGCGGAAGCTCGAGCAGATTGGCCCAGATCTCCGCGAGTTGGGTCTCCAGATCGTTGCGCGGCAGCTGTGTCTCGTCGTCATCATGGGATGCCGAAATCAGCTCGGCCAGCGCGTTACGCTTGACCTTGCCGCTGGCGCCCTTCGGCAGGGCCGCGACACTCCGGATCAGGCTCGGCACCTTATAGGCGGCAAGACGTTTGCGCGCGAACTGGCGCAGCTGGTCGGAGGTCGCCTCGGAATTTTGCCGCAGCACAACGGCGGCGGCGACGTTCTCGCCGAGTTTGGCATGGGGAACAGCGAAGACCCCGGCTTCCAGCACCGCCGAGTGCGCCAGCAGCACCTCCTCCACCTCCAGCGGCGAGACCTTCTGGCCGCCGCGATTGATGATGTCCTTGATGCGGCCGACGATGAAGAGATAGCCGTCGGCGTCGAGATAGCCGAGATCACCGGTCCGGAACCAGCCGTTGCGGAATGCAGCCTGTGTCGCCGCTTCGTCATTATAATAGCCGCGGCTCATGTTCGGTCCGCGCAGCATGATCTCGCCACGCTGGCCGCTTGCGAGCGCGCGGCCTGTTTCGTCCATGATCGCGATGTCCGGACCCGCGGCGCGGCCGACCGATCCGATCTTGCGCAGCTCGAACCGATTGGCGGCAATCTGCGAGGTCGCTTCCGTCATGCCGTAGGTCTCGAGAACCGGGACGCCGAATGTCGCCTCCAATCCGTTCAGGATCGCCGGCGCGAGCGAAGCCGAAGCAGAACGGATCACGCGCAGCGATGACGATCGGACGCGCTCGGGATTGGCTTCCGCGGCCGTGAGCAGCGCGCGATGAATGGTCGGCACCGCCGTGTACCAGGTCGGTTGCAGGTCCCGGATCCAGCCGAAGAAGGACGGCGCGTCGAAACCGCTGGTGCAGATCACGCTGGAGCCTGCGACGAGTGCCGTCAGCAGGCCGGAAATCAGGCCATGGGCGTGAAACAGCGGCAGGACGTTGAGCAGGCGATCGTGCGGAGTGAGCGACAGCACGCGGCTGGCGTTCTGCGCAGACAGACACACATTGAGATGCGTCAGCGGCACCATTTTCGGCCGCGCCGCCGTGCCTGACGTCAGCAGGATGAATGCATCATCCTCGGCGCGTGCAGCGCCGCTTGCGCTAGCCGGACCGACCGCCGGGCCGACGAATGCGCAGCCGCCGAGATCCATCTCCGGTCCCGGCACGAAGTCGATCACCGCAACATCAAGCGCCCTGGCGACGTCGCGGCTCGCCGAGTTCATGTCGGCCCGCGTCACCAGCGCCGTCAGCTTCAATTCGCTGAAATAGCGCTGCAGCTCGTCCGCCGTCAGATCGGGGTTGACGGGGACGCAGGCACAACTTGATGCAACCGCGATCAGGGCCAGTGCACTGTCGGCCCCGCGCGGCAGCGCAACGGCAATCCGGTCGGAAGGCGCAATGCCGAGCCCGCGCAGCGTGCCGGCGAGATGTTCGATCCTGGCGCCGAGTGCGCCATAGATCAGGGGCGGGCGGCCGGGAGCGAGCAGGGCAGGCGCCGCCGGCCTCGTTCGCGCGTGGAACGCGAGAAAGCCGCCGATAGTATTGGCTTCGGTGCCCGCCCCGGATGCAATCCTCGACAAATGCCATTCCCTTTTGATCTGATTGGGCTATTCTTCCCTGGAGTTAGGGAACGCGTCCAGTCTGAGGTGAAGTTTGGCCCCCAAAATCTGTGGTTGAGGGACCTTAAGCGCTTTGGCGGAGGGAGTGTCGGGCGGAATCACCATGCTGGAGAAAGAGCCGGGGACGGAAGTCGGGTTGAAGCGTTGGCTCGAAGGTATCGGTCTTGCCCATTACACCGATCTGTTCGCGCAGCACCGCCTCGATCTCGACGTCATGGGCGACCTGACCGAGGCTGATCTGGCCGAGCTCGGACTGCCGCTCGGCGACCGCAAGCGGTTGCAGCGGGCGACGGCCTCGCTTTTCCAGGCCGAGACGGCCGAGGCGCCGGTCGCGCCGGCACACCCGCCGATCCGCACCGAGGTCGGCGCGGAGCGGCGTCAACTCACCACCATGTTCTGCGACATGGTGGATTCCACAGCGCTCTCGGCCCAGTTCGACCCCGAGGACGTGCGCGATATGATCGCGAGCTTCCGCGAGACCTGCGTGCGGGTGGTCAAACATTACGAAGGCTTTGCCGCCCGCTTCGTCGGTGACGGCATCCTGGTCTATTTCGGCTACCCGACCGCACATGAGGACGATGCTGAGCGGTCGGTGCGCGCCGGGCTCGAGATCGTGCGGATGTTGTCGACCGCGCGTGCGATCGAGCCGCGCGGCGCGCTCAGCCACGCGCCCGCCGTCCGCATCGGGATCGCGACCGGTCTCGTCGTGGTCGGCGATCTCGTCGGCCAAGGCACCGAAGAGCGCGATTCCGCAGTCGGCGAGACCGTCAATCTTGCCGCGCGCCTGCAGGCCCTGGCGCCGCCCAACGGCGTGGTGATCTCTGCCTCGACGCAATCGCTGCTGAAGGGCAAGTTCGATTACCGCGATCTCGGCGCCCAAGCGCTGAAGGGCATCTCGGAGAAAGCCCAGGCCTGGCACGTCGTGCGCGCCACGCGGGTGGAGACTCGCTTTGCCGCCGCCATGGGTACGCGGCTGACCCCGCTCGTCAATCGCGAGGAGGAAATCGCGCTGCTGATGGGGCGCTGGCAGCAGGTCAAGGACGGTGACGGTCAGGTCGTCGTCAAGTTCGGCGAGCCAGGGATCGGCAAGTCGCGTATCATCCAGGAGATTTTTGAGCGGATAGCAGGCGACCGGCACGGACAGGTCTCGTTCCAGTGCTCGCCCTATTACACCTCGACCGCACTCTATCCCTTCGCCGAGCAGCTCAAATTCTCGCTCGGCCTCGACCGGGAGGATATGTCCGCGCTGTCGCTGACGAACCTGGAGACGGCGATTGCCGCGGGCCACGGCGATATCGAGCAGGTGGCGCCGCTGTTTGCCGCGCTGTTGTCGATACCGACCGGCGAGCGCTATCCGCCGCTCGATCTGTCGCCGCAGCAGCAAAAGGACGCGACCGTCGCGGCGCTGGTCAACCACTTCATGGGGCTGGCACGCGAGATGCCGCTGGTGATGGCCTTTGAGGATTTGCACTGGATCGATCCGACCTCCCGCGAAGTGGTCGACCTGCTGGTCGGCCAGGTGCAGAACCGGCCAATCCTGGCCATCATCACCGCCCGCTCCGAATTCCAGCCGAGCTGGAACGCGCATTCGCATATCACCACGCTGGTGCTGAACCGGCTGAGCCGGCCGTTGCGTACGACGCTGGTCGAGCGCGTCGCGGGGCGCGAGCTTCCCAAGGAGGTGGTCGAGGAGATCATCGTCAAGACCGACGGCGTGCCGCTGTTCCTGGAGGAGCTGACCAAGACGGTTCTCGAATCCAACCTCCTGACTGAGCGGCACGGGCGCTATGTGCTGTCGGGCCCGTGGCGGCAGCTCGCGATCCCGGCGACCTTGACGGACTCGCTGATGGCGCGTCTCGACCGGATGGGGCCGTTCAAGCGGATCGCGCAGATCGGCGCCACGATTGGCCGCGAATTCTCCTACGAGACCCTGCACGCGGTCGCCAACACGCCGGCGGAGCAGATCGAGGCGGCGCTGTCGCATCTGGAGGAGGCCGGCCTGATCATGCGCCGCGGCCATCCGCCCGACGCGCTCTACTCCTTCAAGCACGTGATGATCCAGAACGCAGCACATGCGAGCCTGTTGCACAGCGAGCGGCGCAAGCTGCATGCCAGCATCGCGCAGGTGCTCGCTAAAATGTATCCGGAGAAGACCGAGCGCGAGCCGGAGCTGCTCGCCCATCACCTCACCGAATCCGGCCAGAGCGAGGGCGCGGCGAGTTTCTGGCTCAAGGCCGGCAAGCAGGCGGCCAGAAGCGGCGCCAATCTCGAGGCGATCGGGCATCTTCGTCGCGGCTTGAGCGTGGTGCAGGCCAACGCACGCATGCAGGGCGCCGACGAGATCGAGCTCGAGCTCCGGATCGCACTCGGCAACGCGCTGATCGCCGCCAAGGGCTACGCCGTGCAGGAGGTTGAGGAGAACTACATCCGCGCCCTCGAACTGGGGCAGCAGCTCGACGACGACGAAAAGACCTTTGCCGCCACGCGCGGCCTCTGGGTCTGCCATTTCATCCGCGCCGATCTCACTCGCGCGCATGATCTCAGCGTCGAGCTGTTGAAATTCGCCAAGCGCGAGCGGCTGAACGAGGGGGCTGAGCCGGCGCAGCAGACCGGCTATCTGATCGAGGCGCACCGCTCGATTGCGATGACCATGCTTTATCGCGGCCGCTTCGCCGCCGCGCAGCATCATCTGCACCGCTGCATCGATCTCTACAGCCCCGATCTGCACTCCGATTTGATGGAGCGCCACGGCACCGATCCCGGTGTCGTCTCGCTGTCCTATCTCGGCTACCTCCTCTGGTTCCTCGGCCAGCCCGATGCGGCGCGCCAGCACAGCGAGCAGGCGATCCTGCACGCGGAGAAGATCCGCCATCCTTTCTCGCTCGCCTTCGCATTGGTGTTCGGCGCCTATCTCTGCCAGCATTTGCGCGATATCGAGGGCACGCGGGACCACGCCAACCGCGCCATGATCATCGCCACCGAGCACAATTTCCTGCACTGGAAGCAACAGGCCGCGATCCTGCGCGGCTGGGCGCTCGCCCAGCTCGGCGAGGCCGACGAAGGCATCAGCCAGATGCGTGTCGGCCTCGACGAATACGAGGCGATGGATTCGTGGCTCGCCGGCTGCTGGTTCCGCTGCCTGCTCGCGGAGGCCTACGCCAAGGTCGGCATGCGCGATGCCGCCCTGCGGGCGCTCGACGGTGCGCTCGCGACCGCAAGACGGACCGGCGACCACTCCTACCTCGCGGAAGTCTATCGCCTGCAGGGCGAAATCATCTTGTCGGACGGCAATCCCGCCTCGGTGCAGGAGGCCGAAGACCTGTTCGGCCTGTCGCTGGAGACCGCGCGCAAGCAGGGCGCGCTGTCCTGGGAGCTCAGAACCGCTGTCAGCCTCGCGCGGCTGTCGCATGAGGCCGGCAAGCGCGAACACGCAAGCCTTCTGCTTTTGCCGATCGTCGGCAAGTTCAACGAAGGATTTTTGACGCCGGACCTGAAGCAGGCGATGCGGCTCGTGCATGAGCTCGGCGGGGATGCCCCCGTCCGTCAGCGGGCCGATTCGGTGAAATGAGCGATTTGTCCGCCGCGCGGGCGCGCTATGTCGAGCTGATTGCAAAGCGGGAGCGGATTTCCTCGCCGCGCCTGCTTGCAGCGCTTGCGACGGTGCCGCGCGAAAATTTTCTGGCGAAGGGGCCGTGGCGCATCAAGAGCGAGGCAGCACGCAGCTATCGCCTGACGCCCAATGCGGATCCCGTGCATCTCTATGACAATGTGCTGGTCGCCATCGACGCACGTCGCAGGCTCGACACCGGACTGCCGAGCCTGTGGGCGCATTTCATCGACCTGCTCGATGTCGGCGAGAAGAATCGTGTGGTCCAGATTGGTTGCGGGCTCGGCTATTTCTCGGCGATCCTGTCAGAGATCGTGGGCCCGAAGGGCAGGGTGCGCGCCATCGAATGCGACGCGCGGCTTGCCACGCGCGCCGCGGCCTATCTTCGTGCTTATCGGAATGTCGAAGTCATCCAGGGCGATGGCTGCCGGGACATCAGCGAGCCGGCCGACGTCATCCTTGTGCATGCCGGCTTCGCGCATCCGCATCCGCTCTGGTTGGACTCGCTCCGCCCCCGCGGTCGCCTGCTGGTGCCGTTGACGCAGCGGGACCGTGAAGGTGCCGCGCTCAAGATCACGCGCAAGCGCAGGGGATTCGAGGCCGAGACGGTGCAGCAGATCCGCATCTTTCCGGGCCACGGCCGCGGGGTGACAGCGCTCGATGATCGCGTCGCCGGTTGGTGGCAGCGGGCATCATCGCTGGCGCCGCTGCGCTTTCGCGGCATCGCGCAAGGGCTGCCGTCGGATGGCTAATGATTCGTTTCATTTTACCTTGATTGCTAATCGAAGTTTCCAACGTCGTCCGTCGCTTGTATGAGTTCGGTCCGATGGCCATTTGAGCACGCATGATGCATTCTGTTGCCCTGCTGACCGCCAGCTTTGCCAAGGATATCGAGCGCTTCTCGCTGCTCAGCGAAAGCATCGACACCTGGCTCTCGGGATACACGCGGCATTATGTTCTCGTTAACGATGAGGACGTGCCGCTGTTCGAGCGGTTCTCGTCCGACAAGCGCGTCATCATTCCGGCCTCGCGTTACCTGCCGAAATGGCTCTGGGCGCTGCCGCCGTCACTCCAGTTCGTCAGCAGCCGGCGGGTCTGGCTGTCGCTGCTGTCGTCGCCTGTCCATGGCTGGCACATCCAGCAGATCCTCAAGATCGCCGGCGTTCTCAATGCGCCGGAGCAGCGCGTCTGTATTCTCGACTCGGACAATCTGTTCTTCCGCGAGTTCGACGTCCGCCAATATGCCGGCGCCGAGAAGACGCCGCTGTTCGTCACGCGCAAGGGGATCGACGCTGACCATCCCCTGCATGTGCTGTGGCTCCGCACCGTTGACCAGCTTCTCGGTATCAAGCAGCGCGCGTTCCCGGCCGACGACTATGTCGGCAATGCGCTGGTCTGGGACAAGGACGCCGCGCGCGCGATGACCGATGCCATCAAGTCGGCGACGGGCCTCAGCTGGGCTCTGGCACTGTGCCGCAAGAAGAAGTTCTCCGAATACCTGCTGTATGGAAATTTCGTCGCGAACTCGCCGGAACATCTGGCGCGGCATCGGGTCACCGAAGACAGCATCGCCGTTTCGCACTGGGACGATACCTGCCTTGACCGTGGGGCGATCGAAGCGCTGATCTCTGCCGCATCGCCCGGGCAGGTCGCGCTCTGCATCCAGTCCTATTCGTCGACCTCGATCGATGACATCCGCGACGTCTTCCGCCTGAACTCGCGCGATCGCCGCGGCCCGAGCCTGTCTCCCGATCACATCGGCGACACGACCGCATTCGAGACGCCGAAGACGCGTTAGAAGACGCGCTAGACGTCCTTCGTGAACTTGCTGATCACGTCCATGAACGGCTTGGGCTTGAACTCGCCGTCGAGCGGCAGCGGACGGTTGGGCTGCTTGTCCTTGCGGGCGAAGGTGCCGTTGATCCAGCTGTAGCGGTCGGAAATGCCCCAGGTCAGGATCGAGCGCACCGGGCCGCTGGTCGCAATGGCCGTCAGGAGATCGTCGACACGTTTGGCGACGATGGCATCGCGCTCCGCAGGACTTCCTGCCAGCTTCTGATCGTCGACGTCGAGCTCGGTGACGAACACTTCGAGGCCCAACGACCGCAGCTCGGTGACGAATTCCGCGAGCCCATGGGTGTCGATCTCGAGCTCAGCATGCAGATGCGATTGCAGTCCGACAGCGTGCAGCGGCACGCCCTGGTCGAGCAGCTCCATGATGAGGTTCCGGTAGGCCGCGCGTTTGGCGATGAACGAGTCCTTCGCCGACTCGATATCATATTCGTTGATCGCGAGCTTGACGTAGGGATCGGCCGCGGCGGCCGTACGGAAGGCAAGCGGAATCCAGCGGTCACCGAGCTGCTGCGTCCAGAACGTGTCGCGCCGGTCTTTGACGCCTTTGGGATTGTCAGGGATGGGCTCGTTGACGACGTCCCACGAGGTCAGCTTGTCCTTGTAATAGGAGACGACGGTCGAGATGTGATCGACATAGGCGCGCTCGACGCCTTTCGAATCCTTGATCTGCTTGGTCCAGTCCGGAATGTCATGATACCAGGCGAGCGCGTGGCCGCGCATGGTCAGGTCGTTCTTCTCAGCGAAATCATAGATGGCATCGGCGCGCTCGAAGGCAAAGGTGTGCGCGTCCGGCCGCAGCATCGGCCATTTCAGCTCGAGCACCGGCACCACCTGGGTGCAATAGGTGCTGATGGCCTCGCCGAGCCGCGGATCGGCTTGCAGATCCCAGAGCGTGGCGGCCGCACCGTAGCCCGGACGGCGCTGCGCAAGTTTCGACGCCGACACCGCGGACGCCGATGCGCCCGCCGCGAGCGTTGCGGCGCTGCCGAGGAGAAATTCGCGTCTGTCGAGCTTGGTCACGTGGCGTCGTCCTTTCGGAACCAACGCGCCATCGTACCAAGCGGCGCCTTGCGACGCCGGGGTTTCCCTTTATTGGGTTAACTTTTGCGGACCGCCTTGTCAGCGCGCCTGACGCTGCATCACCGCTTCAGCGATGCCGTAATAGTGAAGCGCGCCCTTTTCGAGCGTGAGGTTGTCCATCACGTAATCGCGAGGTGCGAAGTCGCCCGCAATCACATGCGACCAGAAATCGGCCCAGCCCGAGATAAAGCCAGCCGGATCGATGAATTTGCTGCCGCAACGTGCATCGAAATAGGGCACCGAGGACACGCCGCCTTCGTATCTCACCTTCTTCGGGTAATATTCCGGGTCCTGCCAAGGGCCGCCGCGATTCCACGCGAACACGGGCACGCCGCTCGACAGCGCCTGCTGGCAGGCGATGCCCTGGCTCTCGTGCTCGCAGAGGAAGACCATGCTGCGGCTGCGCGCCAGCGCCGCCTTGTAGTCGCCTTCCCTATAATGGCCGTAGCGGATCAACTCGACCGAGCGGCCGCTCGCTTCGAGATGCCGGCGGATCGGTTCGATCAGCTCGCTCTCGTAACGCTCATGCTCCCAGCGCACCTTGTCGTAGAGCAGCACGTCGACGCTCTTCTGCGCGGCCGGCGTTGGCGTCCATAAGTCCGTTTCGATGCCGACCGGCCAGACCTCGACATGCGGCCAGTACGGCCGGCACATCTCCGCGTACCAGTCGCAGGGCACCAGGATGGTCCTGCTGTCCAGGTCCTTCAGATGCGCAGGCGCATCCACTGGATGGTTATACATGGCGACGCCCAATAGGAGCGGGTTCTGCCATGCGAACCAGTCGAGCACGAAGGGGCGGCCGATGATGCAGGCAAGCTCATCCGGATGCTTGCGGATATAGCCGTAATCGTTGACGCGATAGCGGATCCCGACCCTGTCGAGGCCGGCGCAGAGGTTGAGGAACACGCGCCGTTGTCCGCTGATCCAGGATTTCCCGAGCAGCACGCGCCGCAGCAGCGGCCGGACGTGGCGATCACCCGGAAACCAGCGGTCGTCCCGCTCCTCGAAGAACAGGTTGAGCGTCATCCGCTCGTCCCCGGGAGCCGCCGGAACCAGGGACGCATCCGTCCCGCCATGAGGCAGGGACGCCGGGTTTGCCCTTATACGCTCGGCAACATCCATTTTAGTCACGTCCACGCATCAGAGAGAGCCGGGCGGCGTTTTGAAATCATGGTTTCTTTTCGGTGATCACTGCGGCCTGTTCAAGGACAGGGCAAATTTAACGCTAACGCGCGAAAGCGGCGGAGCCGCCCCATTCGGCGGCCGATTTGCAGACTTAAATGACTATCTTGGGAGATGCTGCGGCGCAGTCCGATCGCCAAGCCTTCGATCGCCATGTCAATGTCCAACTGATTAACGGCCGCTCGATTTTAGGGCTCCCGGTTCCGTGCACGCATGCTGAATCGCCATTTCTCGATCTATCTCGTCGCCTACATCCTGCCTGCGGCGGTGGGCTTCTTCGCGGTCACCGCCTACACGCGGCTGCTGACGCCTGCGGAATATGGCGTCTATGTCGTCGGCATCAGCATCGCCGGCATTCTCGGCGCGATCTTCTTCGCCTGGATCAAGCTGTCGGTGTCGCGCTACCAGGCGATGTCGGCGGAGGTGGATTTTCGCGGCACGGCGATGGTCGCCTTCGCGCTCACGGTCGTCGCCATGTGCACCGCGAGCCCGCTGGCGTTCCTGTTCCGCAGCGACGTCAGTGTCGAGCTGGTGCTCGCCAGCATGTTCGTCGCGATCATGTCGAATGCGGTCGATGTCGGCCAGGAGTTCGAACGCGCCAAGCTGCGGCCCTATCGCTTCGCGGCGATCTCGATCGTGCGAAGCGTGTCGAGCGTCGGCTTCGGCCTGCTCGGGATCTGGCTCGGCTGGGGCGGCATGGGCCTGCTCGCTGCGTTTGGCCTGGGTTCGCTGACCGGCATCATTCTCAATCTTGCCGGCGACCGCACCAGGATCGCGGGCTTTTCGCGCAGCCAGTTCACGCAGCTGGCGCGCTACGGCCTACCGCTGACGCTGGCCGGACTTTCGGTCGCGGTCTACTCGGCCAGCGACCGGCTCATCGTCGCCTACCTTCTTGGCAAGGACGCCGCCGGCATTTTCGGCGTCGCCGCCGATCTGCCGCGCCAGTTTATGGTCATGATCGCCTCCAGCGTGGCCGCGGCGACCGTGCCACTGGTGTTCCGCTCGCTGTCGGAGAAGAACAACGGGACGACGCGGGAGCGGCTGACCGAAAGCCTCGAGCTGCTGCTCGTCGTCGTCGCGCCCGTCGCGGTCTGGTTGGCTCTCGCAGCCGATCAGGTCGCGGGCACGCTTGTCGGTGTCGATTTCCGCTCCGGCGTATCGGCGCTGCTGCCGACGCTGGTGCTCGCCCGCTTTTTCGGCATCGCCAACCAATTCTACGTTCAGATCAGCTTCCAGCTCGCCGAGCGGCCATTCATGCTGGCGGCGCAGTCGTTCCTCACGCTGGTCGCGAGCGTGACGCTGATGTTCGCGCTGGTCGCGGGCTATGGTCTCTACGGCGCGGCGCTGGCAACGCTCGCGACCGAGGCGATCGGCTTTGTCGTTGCCATCGTGCTGATGCACCGAGCCTATCCCGTGCCGTTCGACGTCAACCGGCTCGCCGGCGTTGCAGCGTCGGCCGCGGCCATGGCGGGGGCGATCCTCGCCGCGCGGTCGCAGGTCAGCGGCACCGGCATCGTGGCGCTGGTCATCGTGAGCGTTGCAGGCGGTCTGGCTTACACCGCCGCGGCGTGGCTGCTGAATGTCGCAAACGTGCGGACGCTGTCGCTGCGCTTCCTGCGGACGTTCAATCGCAAGGCGCTGGGCGTCTAGGGCGAGGCTGACGGTCCGCGTTTACTGCCGGTGGAGGCGCTCATGATCGCCGGTCCAAGGCCCTCCCGCCATGCGGCAGCGCGCCAACCAGCTCCAGGCCAGCTACAAGCCAGCGTTGGCTGCGGACCGCCTTTCGCCCGCACGGACCGTCATATATGAGAGTTTCGCCGCTGGAACGGACCGAATATCGCCGGAAACGGAACGGATAGTGGCCGCGAATTCTTAATCCAAAGATCGCAATCTGATCGAATGATCGACCAAATGCGGACTGGCAACCGGGGAATGGCATGAAAGACCTGATGATGACGGCGCAATCCAAAGGAGCGATGCGGCGTTCGGTGCTTCCCGGAATTGTGATGTTCGCCGCGGCGCTTGCGCTGACCACGCTCACCCCGAGCGCCATGGCGGCCAAGCAGCCGCGCCAGACCGCCGAGGCGGTGGCGCAGCGCGAAGCGGGCGAGCCGATCATGGCGATCGTGTCGCTCAAGAGCCAGCGGGTCACGTTCTACGATTCGGAGGGCTGGATCCTACGCGCGCCGGTCTCGACCGGCACGACTGGACGCGAGACGCCGGCCGGCGTGTTCGCTGTTGTCGAGAAGGACAAGGACCACCACTCGACCATGTATGACGATGCTTGGATGCCGAACATGCAGCGCATCACCTGGAACGGCATCGCGCTGCATGGCGGGCCGCTGCCCGGCTACGCGGCCTCGCACGGCTGCGTGCGCATGCCCTTCAATTTCGCCGAAGACCTGTTCGACAAGACCAATATCGGCATGCGGGTGATCATCTCGCCGAACGACGCCGCCCCGGTCGATTTCTCGCATCCCTCGCTGTTCGTGCCGAGCAGGCAGGCTCTTGCGGCTGCTCCGGCGCGTGCCGATAAGCTCTCCGCCGAGGCGGACGAGGCCATTCAGGCCGCCGATGAAGCCAAAAAGGCCGCGACCGCCGCAGCAAAAGATGCGCAATCAATCCCGGCCTTGCTGCGCAAGCTCGAGCAGCAGAAGGCCCGCGTCGACGCCGAGAACGCCTATGCCGACAAGCTGGTCGCCAATGCCAAGACCGACCAGGCCAAGGCAAAGGCCGACGCATTGAAGCAGAAGGCCGCGACCAAGGCTGCGGACGCGGCGACTCAGTTGGACGCCGCCAAGGCTGCGGCACAGCCGAAGCGCGATGCGGTTGCCGCCACCAAGGAGGCCGCCAAGGCCGCAGCGGCCAAGAAGGCCGAGGCCGTGAAGGCCGCGACCGAGGCCAAGCTCGCGCTCGAGCCGGTCTCGGTCTACATCAGCCGCGCAACGCAAAAGCTTTACGTGCGGCGCAACACCCATAAGCCGGCGCCGGATGGCGGCGGCGAGGTGTTCGACACCAGTATCGAGGTTCCCGTCACCATCCGCAATCCCGACCAGCCGCTCGGCACTCACATCTTCACGGCAATGGCGACGAACGACACGGGTCTGCGCTGGAGCGTGGTCACCATCGACGAGGGCGACAGCGCCAAGGACGCGCTCGACCGCATCACCATCCCGCAAGAAGTGTGGGATCGCATCGGGCCGACCGCATTGCCGCGCTCATCGATCATCATCTCGGACGAGCCGCTGAGCGCTGAAACCAACTACCGCACCGAGTTCGTTGCGGTCCTGAGCAACCATCCGCAAGGCGGTTTCATCACCCGCAAACCGAGCGCACCGCCGATGGAGGTTGCCACCGACGATGGCTGGGGCAATGGCGGCAACGGTTTTGGCGGCAATGGCTTCTTCTTCTTCGGCCAGCGCGATCCGAACCCGCAGCCGGTCAATCCGCGCCGTCGCAGCGGCCAATACCAGTACTATCAATCGGTGCAACCGATGCAGCGGAGCTTCTGGTAGGCGCGTGGCGGAGGCCGCAAGTCCCGATACTATGGGCGGGCCGTGATCACCAAGGCCTGAATCTTGGCTTCGACCGGTCCGGAGCCGTGGCATTTCCGGATCGCCTCGGCGACGGCATCGGTCGCGGCATGAAGCTTGCTCGCATCCCTGGCTTCGATTTCGCCGCGCAGCGGCGTTCCCTGGCAATAGGCGATCGCGACGTAGTCCGCCGTCGGCGCGCGGCTCGTCGCCGTCAGCGTCTCGATCGATATGTCGGTGAAGCCCGCGCTTTCGAGATCGGCCTTGATGATCGCCTTGTCGTGATAACCATGCGGCGTCCGCGTCATGAAGAGCGGCGGATTGTCGGGAAACATCTTGCCGAGCGTGATCGTCGCCTCATCCGCGAACACATTGTCCTCGATGCGGTCCCAGACGCTGAAAAGGTATGTGCCATTCGGCTTCAACACCCGCTTCGCCTCGGCGTAACCTTTGCTGCGATCCGGAAAGAACATGGCGCCGAACTGGCAGCAGACGACGTCGAACGCAGCATCGTCGAAGGGCAGCGCCAACGCATCGGCCTGGCGCCAGGTCATGCGGGGATCGTCACCCTGACGCTGCTTCGCGACCGCGAGCATCGGCTCGTTGAGGTCGGTCGCGAGATAGCGGACGCCGGGAGGCAGCGCGGCCGCCACGGCCCGCGTGACCGCGCCGGTGCCCGCCGCAATCTCGAGCAAGACCGAGGGAGACAGCGCAGCGATGCGCCTGGCAAGGTCGTCGGCATAGACGGAGAAGATCAGCGGGACGAGATAATCGTCGTAGAGTTTGGGGACCGAGCCGGCGAAAACTTTGTCAGTGTCGGACATGCTGGCCTCGCTGAAGGTTCAGACGCGAATTCAGGCTACCACAGATCGTTGCCTATCGTGCCAGCAGCGATGTGATGTCGGCCGGCGGGCCATCTTTCGAGGCGCGCAAGAGCGCGACCCTCAGGATGACCGCCGCGCTTGTGGATGCGCGCACCCCGAGATTCACGTTGCGCGGGCTAGCCATTCCCTCTAATTGTCTTGGACAAATGACCAAATAGCATGGTCGCGTGCCGAAGGGCGCGCGTCAGGGAATGGGAAGCGCGGCATGTCGCAGGATGGTTTTGGGCTGGCGGGGGTCATCGGCTTGCCGGTGGCGCATTCGCGCTCGCCGGTCATTCACAATTACTGGCTGAAGGCGCACGGCATCCGCGGCGCCTATGTGCCGCTCGCGGTGACGCCGGAGCGGCTCGATGATGCGCTTCGCGGTCTCGTCGCGCTCGGGTTCCGCGGTTGCAACGTCACCATGCCGCACAAGCAGACGGCGATGGCGCGGCTCGCCCGCGTCAACGACACCGCCAAGCGCATCGGCGCCGTCAATACCATCGTCGTCGAGGCGGACGGCACGCTGTCCGGCTTCAACAATGACGGCAACGGCTTTGTGCAAAGCCTGCGCGATGCCAAGGCCGATTGGCGCGGCGACGCCGGGCCGATCCTGCTGCTGGGCGCGGGCGGAGCTTCGCGCGCGGTGGTCGTGGCGCTGCTTGAGAACGGCGCGCGCGATATCCGCATCGCCAATCGCACGGCGGAGAAAGCGCAGGCGATCGCGCAGGAATTCCGCTCCGCTGTCAGCACCGTCGCGTGGGGCGATCGCGCCACAGCGCTCGGCGATGTCGCGCTGCTCGTCAACTGCACCGATCGCGGCATGGTCGGCAAGGACGCGCTCGACATCGATCTGTCGCGGCTCAAGCCCGCAACGCTCACCGCGGATTTGATCTACACCCCGCTCGAGACGCCGTTCCTGGCTGAGGCCCGCGCGCGCGGCTGCGTTACGGTGAATGGGCTTGGGCTGTTGCTCAACCAGGCGCGGCTCGCCTTCAAAGCCTGGTTCGGCGTGATGCCGGATGTGACGCCCGAGTTGATCAAAGCCATCGAGGCGACGTTCTGAATCGCGCGGGGAGCCTTGCGCCATGACCTTGCCGGCAGGCCCCAAGATCGACTGCCACATCCATGCGATCGATCCCGTCCGTTTTTCCTACGGCGCCGATACGCCGTATCGGCCGAGTGGGCAGGAGATCGCGCCGGCCGCGCAACTCATCCGCGTGCTCGATGTGTTCGATATCAGCCACGCGCTCGTGGTCGCCACCAACACCGGCTACGGCAATGACAGCCGCATCCTGCTCGACACCTTGAGGCAGGGCGGCGGCCGCTTCAAGGGCGTCGCCGTCGTCGAGAATGACGTCGATATCGGGGAGCTCGATCGATTGAAGGCTGCCGGCGTGATCGGCATCGCCTTCAACGTACCGTTCCACGGCGCCGGCTATTATCTCAAGGCAGCGTCGCTGCTGGAAAAGCTGACAAGTCTCGGCATGTTCCTTCAGATTCAGGTCGAGCAGGATCAACTGCTCGACCTGCTGCCGCTGATCGACAAATCGCCCGTGCGCCTTGTGTTCGATCATTGCGGGCGGCCGTCGATCTCGCAGGGACTGAAGGGCAAGGCCTTCCAGGCGCTGCTGGCCATTGGCCGCGAGCGCGACGCGCATATCAAACTCTCCGGCTACTATAAGTTTTCGCAGCAGCCGCATCCTTATGAAGACACCTGGCCGTTCATCGCCGCGCTGGTCGAGGTCTTCACGCTCGACCGCTGCGTCTGGGGATCGGACTATCCGTTCCTGCGCGCCGCCGAGCGGCTGGACTACGGGCCGCTGCTGACGGTTCTGACAAAGCTGTTTCCGGATCCGGGCGATCAGCATCGCCTGCTGTGGCGAACGCCGGCGCGGCTGCTCGGCTTCGATGGATCATAAAAAACAAGGGAGGACATGATGAGGCATCTTGCAGGAATGCTCGCCATTGGGTTGGTCGCATCGCTCGCCACAGGCGCGGTTCGCGCGCAAAGCACGGTCTACATCCCCGACGTCGTCGAGCTCTCCGGGCCCGGCGCCGTCTCCGGCACCAACTGGCGCGACGGTGTCGCGCTCGCGGTCGACGAGATCAATGCCGCCGGCGGCATCTTGGGCCGCAAGATTCAGACCGAGCATCTGGACACCCAGAGCAATCCCGGCATCTCGCGCGCGCAGGTGCAGAAGGTTCTGGACAAGGACCCTTATGTGGTGCTCGGGCCGATCTATTCCGGCTCGGTCAAGGTCAACATGGCGCTGACCCAGCAAGCCGAGATTCCGCAAATCGTCGGTGCCGAAGCCGCGGACATCACGACGCAAGGCAATCCCTGGGTGTTCCGCACCGCCTTCGGCCAGCAATTCTCCATGCCGAAGATCGCCAACTATCTGCACGACAAGCTCAAGGTGAAGTCGGTTGCAGTCCTCTGGGTCAACAATGATTTCGGCAAGGGCGGCCACGACAATTTCGTCAAGGAGATGAAGACGCGCAATATCGAAGTCGCTGCCGACATCTCCACCGAGCAGGGCCAGGTCGATTTCGGCTCCGACGTCATCAAGCTCAAGGGCGCCAAGGCCGATGCGGTCTTCGTCTACACCAACGAAGAGGAGAGCGCCCGCTTCCTGATCGAAGCCAAGCGGCAGGGCCTGTCGACGCCACTATTCGGCGAGACCACGCTGCTCAGCCAGAAGGTGGTCGAGCTCGCCGGCCCCGCCGCCAACGGCGTGCGCGGCCATGTCGGCCTTTCCGCCGACGCGCCGGTGCCGGCGATCCAGGAGTTCGCCAAGAAGTTTTCCGCGCGCTTCAAATATCTGCCCGACCACAACGGCATCAAGGGTTAGACGGCCGTTTACCTCGTCAAATACGTCACCGAGAAGATCGGCAAGTTCGACAGCAAGGGTTTTGGCGCGGCGATGAAGGGCCTCACGCTGACGCCCGACAAGGCGCCGGGCATGCTGATGGAGGCAAGCTGGGACCAGAACGGCGATATCGACCGCGCCAGCTTTCTCGCCGAGATCGTCGATGGCAAGCAGAAGATCGTCGAGACGCTGCCGAAGCTGAACCGCGGCAAGAGCGAGTAAGGAGACGGTATCGCCCCATTGTCGTCGTGGCGGCTGCGCACAATCCGTGCAACTGGCTAGGTTGACGCGGCCGCGCCGGAACACGATATCTGCACCGATGCAGACCGCCGCCGAAGGGGCAGGATATGAACGCACCAGGTAATAATGCCCCCACGCTGTCCGACGGCATCGTCGACTGGCTGACCAACGGCACGCGCGACCAGCGCTTCATCGACAACATCTTTGCCGAGATGTGCATCCGCCTCCGCGAGGCCGGCATTCCCCTCAAGCGGTCGACGCTTCACGTCCTGATCCACCATCCGCAATGGCTCGGCGCCCGCTTCATGTGGTCCGACGGCATGCGGGAGGCGGAGATCGCGCGGGTGGATTACGACGTGCGCGAGCGCTCCGAATATATCGGCAGCCCCGCCAACGAATTGCAGGACGGCGCAACCGAGGTGCGCGAGAATCTGGAGCGGGATCCTGCGCTCGGCCGCAAGCACGCGCTCTATGACGAGATGCGGGCCATGGGCCTGACCGACTATGTGGCCTGGCCGCTCTACCACACCCTCGGCAAGCGCCATCTCATCACCTTCGCGACCGACCGCCGCGGCGGGTTCGACGACGCCCATCTCGCCGTGTTGAAGAAAGTGTTGCCGGTGCTGGCCCTGGTCAGCGAAATCCGCGTCAAGAACCGCCTGGCGCGCACGCTGCTGGAGACCTATGTCGGCACCCATGCCGGCGAGCTGATCCTGGCGGGCGCGACACGACGCGGCACCGGGACGACGGTGCGCGCCGCGATCATGATCTGCGACTTGCGCGATTTCACGAAGATCTCCGACAACTGGCCCCGCGACGACGTCATCGATCTGCTCAACGATTATTTCGACGCGATGTCGGAGCCGATCGCGCGGCATGGCGGCGAGATCCTGAAATTCATCGGCGACGGCCTGCTCGCCATCTTCCCGCTGAGCCAGCCCAAGGCTTGCGTAAACCTGCTGCATGCCGTCACCGAGGCCCGCCAGGCCATGGTCGCACTGAACGAGAGAAACAGCGCGACCGGCCGCGCGCCGCTGAACTACGGCATCGGTGTCCACGTCGGTGATGTCATGTACGGCAATATCGGGTCGAAGGCCCGGCTCGACTTCACCGTGATCGGCCCCGCCGTCAACATGGCCTCGCGGCTCGAGACCCTCACCAAGCAGATCGGCAAGCCGGTGCTGCTGTCGCGCGACTTTGCGGAACTGGTAGCGCCGGAGTTCGAGCTGGAGCGGGTCGGCCAGCATATGGTGCGCGGCTTCAGCGATCCGATCGAGCTGTTTGCGTTTTAGCCGGGCGCGGGGACGTAACCGCCGCGCTTGATCGCGCGCTGTTGCCAACATGCGAGCGTCCAACTACGCTTCAGGTCCACCAAAATGGTCCAGCGACCGGCCGCAAACTCATGCCAAAATTCCTTCGCATCGGCCTGCATCAGTCGAACGTATCAGGATACACATCGAAGGCGTGGTGCGTGCGGCGGGTCGGCTCGGCGGTGTTCCTGAAATGGGGCGCCGTGGAAGTGCAGGGCGCCGGCAAGGGACGCAAGGTTTATTGGGCGCGTCTGCCGCAGGAGAAGACGATCCGCTGCGGCACCGCGCAGCGCGCCCAGGACTACACCAAATCCGCGATCGCGCGGCGGCGCAGCCATGACTATGAGCCGCTCACCGGCGCCATCGCGACCCCGCGCAAATCCGTCAATGGCAGCGCCGACCTCAAGCAGGCGCTCGCCACGATCCTGATCGTCGACATCGTCGGCTCCACGGCAAAAGCCGCCAAGCTCGGCGATGTGCGCTGGACCAAGGTGATGGGCCTCTATTACGCGGCGGTCCGTAAAGAGCTGAAATCTTCGCGCGGCAAGGAAGTCGTGACGACGGGCGATGGCGTGCTCGCGACCTTCAAGGCGCCGGCCGCCGGCATCAATTGCGCGACCGCGATCCGAGAGGCCGTGCGCACGCTCGGCCTCGATGTCAGGGTTGGCCTGCACGCCGGCGAGTACACGGTCAGCGGCGGCGAGATGGTCGGTCTCGCCTTCCACATCGGCACGCGCGTCGCCGCCAAAGCGCGCGCCGGCGAAGTCCTGGTCTCGAGCGCGGTCAAGGATCTGCTCGCGGCGCAATCGCAGATCCGCCTCAGAGATCACGGCAGCCACCAGCTCAAGGGCGTGCCGGCGCGGTGGCGGCTGTATCGGGTGGAGGGATGAGGGGAGCTGAAAGCGTCGACCCTTTTTCCTCAGTTGATCGCCGATGCCGACGATGGATCTGCCGCTCCTAAGCCGAGGGAGCCTTGGAGCGGGAGGGAGCTCACAAGAAAAGAGCCGTCGATTGGCGGCCCTTGGGTGTTTGCTTTACCAGGTGACCCATTTGTCGTCGCGCCAGTATCCGCGACCTTCGTGCTCGCGGAAACTGAATTTTTCCGTCGGCCCCCATTTCCAGCTGTCCTCGTGCACGACGACCTTCGCCTCCGGGGGATAGCTGTACGTTTCGTGGGTGTGCCAGCACACATTGCCGGTACATGCGATGGCGGCCGACGCACTCACCGTGCCTGCTGTCAGAAATCCCAGCCCAGCGGCAGCGGCTGCAACCTTGCTAGCGAACTTCATGGCTTCTCTCTCCTAGGGATATATTCCCGCTCGCCAACGGCAAGGACAGGCATGAGTTCCTATTTCGGGAAAAACAAGCAAGCTGCTCTGCCGCATCGCGTCTGCCAAGCCGCTCCGCCGTCATTCCGGCCGAGGCGCGTCATCTATATCCTCGCGGGAACCCGACACTCTCGATCGCGTTTTTCCGGAAACTGGAGAGGGAAGATGCGCAAGGTTCTGGCGGAATTAGATGACGAAGAGCGCTATCAATTGCTCTATGTGGCGGATCTCGGTGCGGCGCTGTGCTTGTCGGGACTGGCCGTCAGCATTCTTCACGCCGTGTGCAGTCTGCTTTGTTCGTAGCGGGCCCAGGTCGCCACCGCCGCGAATACAACATCGCACTAGCTTGGCGAGGACGGGCGACGACGAACCGTCTTCCAGACATGCCGTTGCCGGGCCGCTCGGTCGCAGGGAAACTGGTGCGCTTGCCTAAAGTGAGAGACGGATGCGAAACTGCAGCAGCGTTCCAAACTCTGCGAATCAGCCTCGTGCATGAGCGAATATCAGTACTACGAATTTCAAGTGATCGATCGACCTCTCGACCAGGCTGCCCAAGAGGCCTTGCGGTCGATTTCTTCGCGGGCGCGTATCACGGCGACGAGCTTCATCAACCATTACGAATGGGGTGATCTCAAGGGCGACCCCCGCAAGTTCATGGAGCGCTGGTTCGACCTGCACCTCTATCTCGCGAATTGGGGCACGCGGCGCCTGATGATCAAGGTGCCGAAGCGTCTTCTGGACCAAGCCGACCTCAAACCCTTTCTTCGTGAAATCGATTGGGTCGAGGTGTGGACCTCGGGCGAGAATCTGATTGTCGACATTCAGCGTCACGAGGAGGGCGGCTACGACGAATGGGATGAGGATGGCTCCGGCCGGCTCGCGGCGCTCGCATCGCTGCGAACCGATGTGCTGTCGGGAGACCTCCGCCTGTTTTACTTGCTGTGGCTGACGGCAGTGCAGGACGAGCTGATCCCCGACGATGACGTCGAACCGCTGCCGGGCATAGCTCCATTGAGCGGCCCGCTCGAAGCTCTTGCCGAGTTTTTCTATATCGATGCAGACCTCGTGCAGGCGGCCAGCGAGTCGGGCGAGAAAGATCCGGGACTATCCGAGGATGAGATACGAAAGGCGCTCGCGACCATTGCTGAGCATGAGAAGATCGAATTGTTGCAGCGCGTCGTCGACGGCGACCCCTATGTCGGTGCGGAGCTCAGGAGCAGACTTCGCCAGAAAAGCCCTGTCGCGAGCCCGCACCGCATAGCCGGAACATTGCGAATGCGAGCCCAGGAGATCAGAGACGCAAATGAGCGAGCCGACGCCGAGCGGCGCGAGAGGGAGGCACGCCGTCAGGCGGCGGAGGCGGAAAAAGCGCGCCGTATACGGATGGACGCTCTCAAGCGGCGCGGCGACGGCGTTTGGCGCGACATCGAGGAAGGCATCGAGCGTCGCAATCCGGCGGGGTATGACCTTGCGATAAGCCTTCTTTCCGATCTTCGCGCAATCGCCGTGGAGGAGCGGAGCCAGCACGATTTCAACAGTCGCATCGGCGCGATCCGGGCACGTCACGCGAAGAAAGGCAGGTTCGTCGAGCGGTTGGACAAGCTTGGGCGTTGCGCGTGAGGTTCCTGCGCCCGTGTTGATGTTGCGCTATCATTTTGATCTGGTCGATTCGAAAACAGTTGCCGACGAAGGAGGTGCCGAGTTGCCCGATGACATCAAGGCGCTGGACGTCGCTGAGGAGATTGCGAGGCGGCTCTTGAAGCAACGTCCTGAGCTCGAAGGTCGTCGCTTTTCGATCCTGGTCACCAACCAGGATGGCGAAGAGATTGGTAGGCTCCCGCTGGAAATCCTGCACTGAATAGCGATTCTGGGATGACGCTCAAGATTGGGGTGATTTCGGACACGCACGGGCTGCTGAGGCCGGAGGCGGAGCGCTGCCTCGCCGGCGTGTCCCACATCATCCACGCCGGCGACATCGGCACTCCGGAGATCGTGGGCCGCCTTGGCCGGATCGCGCCTGTGACCGCCATCAGAGGGAACGTCGACACGGGTGACTGGGCGAGGCGCCTGCCTGACATCGAAACGTTGCGCCTTGGCGGCCGCGCCCTCTACGTCCTTCACGATCTCAAGCAGCTGGCGATCAACCCGAAGGAGCTTGGGATCGATGTCGTGATATCGGGCCACTCCCATCGCGTCGCGATCGAGACCGTCGATGGCGTGCTCTACCTGAACCCGGGAAGTGCGGGGCGCAGGCGCTTCAAGCTGCCGATCACGCTGGCAACGCTCGATGTGGATCGAAATGCTCTCCAACCCATCATTCATGATCTCGGCAACGTGTGACAGCCACACGCAAGCGCCTGCGGTCTAATGTCACCGACGCGAATGGAAATGCGCTTTGTTGGTGGGCCCGGCGGCGCGGCAGCCTTCACTCGCTTCGCTTTTGATGTGTTGCGCTGGCAGTCCACGACTGTCACCGCAATTAACGTGTCTCACTTCAGGGGGGCAGTCCAACACTGTTACCGTAATCCCCGGTGGGGATGCCGCTTTGCCGTCCGATGGGTGACGGCTTGTGGGAGGTGCGTACGCCGCCGCCGAGCAGCCGGATCGCTCGCGTCCTTTTCAGCGTGCAGCAAGGCCGCATTCTGGTCCTTCACGGGTTCATCAAGAAGACCCAGAAGACACCGGCGGATGACCTAGCCTTGGCGCGTCGCAGAAAACATGAATTCGAAAAATGAAGGAGACCAACATGGCCGGGAAGAAGGATGTGGTCAGAAATAAGAGAGTCATCCGTGCCACCGCCAAACTCACCACCCTCGATGATTTCCTCGGGGAAGAAGGCAAGCGCGACGAGTTCGAGGCCATCGCCGTCAAGGAAGTCCTCGCGTGGCAGATCGAGCAGGCGATGAAGGAGAAGAACATATCCCGCAACAACCTAGCCCAGCGCATGAAGATCTCGCGCAGCCAGATTGGGCGTCTGCTCGCCCCAAAGGACGGCAATGTCACGCTGACCACGCTTCAGCGCGCCGCGCGCATGGTCGGGCGGTCGTTGCGGCAGGAACTGGTTTGAGAGGAAGGCGCGGTTCTGGGTGACACTGCACTAGCCAGCGGCTGTAGCCTCGGCCCGATCCGCGCGAGACAATTTGTTCGCAGCAACGCCGGACGGAGAGTTTGATGCACCGTAATACCGACGAGCAACGCACGGGCATGTCTTTGACAATACTTATTGAGACTAACGCGCGCGCACGGGTACCGCCGGCGCGATGCGCGCCCTTGCCTGATCGTACACCTCGACGATGCCCGGCATCGCAACCGTGACGGCTAACCCAAACGGCACCAGTTCGTCGATGTCGGCTCCGCGGTCGGGCTCCCGTTGGACGACGAACTCAATGACAGAACTAGCTGTCAAGACCGGTGCTTTGTCGCCATCCCAACGTCTAGAAAACACCGTGCCCTTGCTGGCCTGATTGACATCAGGCTGCCTCTTGTTCGGCAAAACGCGAAAACCGCCAAGTTCATCAGGAGCCAAGAGTGAGAGCTTGACAGAGCGATATGACTGCCGCCCAGGAAGGACGGGCGTGAACCAAGCAAGCGTTGCCCGTACGGAATGATTGAGGGCTTGTCCGCTCATGCAGGCCGGCAGCGGAACAGAGATGGAGCGTCTTTGTTCAGCACCCAGCCTGCCCACCGCCCAGAACGTCGCACGATCGGCGGCGCAATAGATTGCATCATCAGCGCTGACAATTCCATAGCCTAAGAAGCGTCGTATATTATCCTTCTGCCGGACATGCTGCTTTGGGTCAGCTGGTCCTAAGACGCTTTTTATGAGTTCTGCGCTGTCAAACGGCCACGCTGCGGTGTGGACCAGCAACGCCTTGAGGATCACCGCGCGTTGACCGTGCGGCAGCGAGGTGAATGTTTCGCCGTACGTGGCTTCCAATGCGTCGTGAATTCTGTGCGCCGTCCGCGATCCCAACGCCGACGCTGCACTTGTGCCGCAAGTGTAGTGCTCCCAGTTGTTAGTGCCGTCGCGCGGGGGTGCCGCGACTTTCAAGCCATGCGGTCGCGCCCCTCCTGTCGGCCTTACCGCAAGTGACGAGCCGCTGGCGACCATCATCAAGTGTTCGCGAGCACCCGGCATCAAGATTTCCGGCTTCACGCTGTTCGCAAACCCTGGCCCTAGAGCGCTTGATGGGTTGGCCGTAATCATCAGTTGAAATGGGTCAACTCGGCCAATGGCGCCACGACGTTCGACTGTGCTGACTGCATCGACGTTTGCCGCCCCGACTGTTATTCCGTTGACCGTTTCGGATGGCGAAAGGAGGCGCCGATATCCAATCAGCTGCGAAAGCGCTGTAAGCGTTTGGGTCGCGCGCTCCGGCTGAACAGTTGCCTCGTACTCCATCATCGTTAGATAAGGCGGGACGTCGAACTGCTGGGAGTGATTACCCGCACTGACGCAGAACAAAATTCCGTATCTATGGGCGAGCCGGTCGATTAGTCGCGCCCAAGCCGATAGCCTGCCTTGGAACGTCTTTCTAGCATTCCCGAGGGAGAGATTGATGATTAGAACTGACGGGGCGGTTGGATCGTCTTCGCGACGCATAGTTGTGACGGCCCGGTAAACTAAGTCGACGACCAACCTATCTTCAGGAAATTGATCATTCGCCCCCAGCACCGGCACGAAGTGAATGCGCCGAGCTAACGGCAATTCGGAAAGATTTCGGTCGCCGTGTGCAATCAATGACGCCATCGCCGTGCCATGAATTCTATCGGCTACAAGAGCGGAGGGCTCAAGTCCGAATAGGTCGTCAACATCCAATCGATTGCGAAGGAGAGGATGCTGAGATACTGGCACCCCGTCGAGAATTGCTAAGATAGGTTCGCCATCGGCGGGCGGGACCTCTTGCTCAGCTGATGGCCGTGCGGCATCGTCGGTTCTATCCGGTGCAGTGATGCTTTGAGGCCGAATGTGCATCACGGCGTCCATCCCGCTAATGCCATCGTCCGAACGTTCCGCAATTTGTCGAACGGTAGATACGGGTAATCGAGCCAAAAGCGCATGATAGGCTATGTCTGCGATCCGGCTCCTGGAAACCAAATTGCCGCCTAGCGACGTAACGGCCACGATGACCGCGTGTTCGGCCGCCAGCGCCAGTTCGTCAGACGATCTAAATACGAGTTCGATTTCGATGAGGACTAACTCCTCGTCCTTCATAAACTCGATTTCCTCGACAAGGATTGCTCTATCTTCCTCGTGAACTCGATCGCTTGGACCCCACGTCCGTATGTCTCGAAGCGTCGCGAACACATCGCGCCAAGGCGCAAACCCACTGCCCAACTCCTGCCCTGCCGTCCATCGTTTCCACAGCGACAGGATGTTCTGTAGAGCAGCCGCGTCCGGCACCAACAGATAAGCTTCGGGTGTCTTGTCTTGATCGTCGCCGTCAAGTTCTTCCTCGTCGATCAGCTCGAGCCCAGGGACCTTCTTAATCGCGTTGGCGAAGGTGCCGACTGCGCCGCGAACCTCGAAAACAAGCAATCGTTCTGGTGCGAGCGCAGAGGGATCGGCGCGAAGCGTCAGTCCGGAAGGGTCCCGACGTAACGCGTCGTCTAGCCGCCGAAAACGTGGCCCGAACGCGGCGTTCTGTGCAGCAGGAGAAAACTTAGTAGGCTTTGGGAGATTTCGCTGGCGACCAGTTGGCCTTTTCGTTTGCTTGCTTGGCTCCAGTCGCAACAGGGGTTTGGTTGGATCGCCCACCATCAATGTTCTCTGGTTTCACTCTCGCTGACCAATTTTCGAATTCAGCCGCAATTGCCGAATTAATGGAGACCTCGCCGAGGCCAAGAATTTGGCGGCGCCGAACGTTCTGACAGAAATCCAACACCTCAGCGTAAGATGTTGCTTCGATCTTTTCTGCCAGCTCTTGAGCCGTTAGTGATGGACGATCCGGCCAGCCAATAAAAATTCGTTCAATGAAATGTGCGATTTCCGCGACCTGAGGTGCCGGGAATGAAAGTTTCAGTTGGAAACGCCGCCAAACGGCTCGATCAAGCAATTCCGCATGATTGGTAGCCGCAATGGTCACAACGTAGCTCGGCAGCTTGTCGATCTGCATCAGCAAAAACGACACTACTCGCTTTATCTCGCCGGTTTCGTGGTCATCTCCACGCTCCTTTCCGATGGCGTCAAATTCATCAAAAAATAGAACGCAAGCCTGAGTGCGCGCGTAGTCAAAGAGTGCGCGAAGGCGCGCGTTCGTTTCACCGAGATAGCTTCCGACCAAAGCGTCGTACCGAACGACAAAGAACGGCAAGGCTAAGGCTTCAGCTACGGCTTCTGCGAAAGATGTCTTGCCGTTGCCGGGCGGCCCGGACAATAGAATGCGATGTCGCGGCTCATAACCGCTTGCTCGAAGTACATCAGCCCGCACATGTTCTTCGATGAGCTGAACTCCTTCGCTCCGTGCGGGCAAGGGCAGGAGAAGATCGTCAAGGGAGATGCGCGGCGTGACTTCGAGAATTGTATCGCGCCCCGGCGCGCTTGTAGCGCGTTGCGAGGCGACCAAGCTGGGCGGCGTGACGGCGACAGTTTGTAACGCGCGTTCGAGCCGATCGGCATAGGCGTGATGGCTTTTGGCGCGCTCGTCAGCCACGATCGCCTCTACCGTCGAGCGCAGCATAGGTTTATCGCCAGCAACGCCGGCGCGCACGAGGGAGATGAGGAGGTCGCTCTTGGCCATAACAGGACAACCTATACGAATATTTTTGGGCGACGACACTGCTACGAAGGACGATTCCTTGTGAACAACGCGGCGTTGCCGGCTTTCCGGCCAATTGCTTCCCGGAAGAGCTACCGAATAGAAGCATCATAGACCCTGATTAAGATATTGAGAATGGTAAGAAAAAACGCCGGCCCCAGCGCGGCGTTCTCTAGGGCAACTAGCTGGCAGAAGCCCAATGGGGCTATCCGCGGAAGGGAGACTAGATCCCACTGGTGGGCCCGGCAGGACTCGAACCTGCAACCAGACCGTTATGAGCGGCCGGCTCTAACCATTGAGCTACAGGCCCCGCCGCGAGGCGGCCGCGGGAAGGCGCGGCCGGCAACGGTGCGCGGTTCGTTTACAGGGACGGAGGCGGGGGTGCAATGCCGGGTCTGGCGAAGCGGTCGCGTCTGCGCCGCGCCGTCGGTAGATTCCGAATTACCGAATTTTGCGATGATGCCCTTATGCTCCTGTTTTGCCCGACGAGTCAACCGGTTTCGCGTGCTGTCAATTTTCGCTGCCGTAACCGGCTGACATCGCTTGCCTTTTTTACTGTGCATGGGGTTGTTTTCGACTTTTGACGGGAGGAGGCCCCCAAGGCCCCCTCCGTCTCGCCGGCGCGTGAGCGGTGGCGGGCCGCCCCCTCAGTCCACCGAGACCCCGGCGAACTCCACGACCTTGCGCCACTTTTCGGTCTCGTCGGTGACGAGCTTGCCGAACTCGGCTGACGTCATCGGCTTGGGAATGCCGCCGGTCTCGGCGAGGCGGGCGACCAGCTTCGGGTCCTTCAGCGCTTCGCCGACGGCCTTGTTGAGGATCTCGACGATCTCGGGTGGCGTGCCCTTCGGCGCGGAGATGCCGTAGAAGCCGACCGCCTCGAAGCCCGGCACGGTTTCGGCGATGGCGGGCACGTCGGGCACGCTCGGCCAGCGCTGCGGCGAGGTCACGCCCAGCGCACGGACGCTGCCGCCGCGCGCCTGCTCCAGCGCGGAGGGAAGGTTGTCGAAGATCAGCTGCACCTTGTTGGAGATGATGTCGGGGAAGGCGATCGCCGAGCCGCGATGGGGCACATGCACCATGTCGCACTTGGTCATCGCCTTGAACAGCTCCGCCGACATGTGCACCGAGGTGCCGTTGCCCGAGGAGGCGAAGGAGATCTTGCCGGGATTGGCCTTGCAATAGTCGATGAAATCCTGGACGGTTTTCGCGGGAAAGGCGTTGGAGACGACCAGCATGTTGGTGAGCTGCATGATGCTGGCGACCGGGGTGGTGTCGCGCAAAAAGTCGAACGGCAGCTTCTTGTAGAGCGAGGTCGAGATCGCGTTGTTGGGCGCAACGAACAGCAGCGTGTAGCCGTCGGCCGGCGAATTGATCGCGGCGGCGGCGGCGATATTGCCACCGGAGCCGGTGCGGTTCTCGACGATGAACTGCTGACCGAGACGGTCCGACAGCCACTGCGACATGATCCGCGCCACGATGTCGACCGGGCCGCCCGCGGCAAAGCCGATCAGCCAGTGCACGGGACGGTTGGGGTAGTCGGCGGCGGAGGCGGGAGAGGTGGCGGCGAAAAGACCTGAAAAAAAGACCAGCCCGAAAAAACTGTTACGCAAAATTCGCAACATGACGCCTCCCATTGCTTTATTGTCGTTGTGGGACATGCTTTCACAAAAACCGCCCGCTGCCTACATCGCCTCACGTCGATGTTGACGCAGCGCAGCCGGAACGACCCATGAAATTCGCTTTTGCTTTTCTGCTCGGCGCGGCGCTGCTGGCAAATTCCCCTTGCAAATTCCGCTGCTGCTCAAACCGGAGGCTCCGGGGCGGTGCGAAGCACCGAACCCGGAATCCCGAGATTCTCAGGTGCGCAATTGCGCACCGTAGTCTGGTCCTGCGGACCATCCCGGAACGACCGCTACGCGGTCACTTCTTCACCATCGCACACGCCGGGTCCGGCGGCCCAAACGCCTTGTCGCCGGAAATCGTCGCGAGGATCTTGTAATAGTCCCACGGATATTTGCTTTCCTCCGGCGTCTTCACCTGCACCAGCCAGAGGTCGTGCACCATCAGATTGTCCTCCCGCAAGCGGCCGTTGCGGGCGAAGAAATCCTCGACCGGCGTCTCGCGCATTTTCGCCGCGACCTTGAGTGGATCGTCGGTGCCGGTCGCCTTGACGGCGTTGAGATAGTGCATCACGCTCGAATAGACGCCGGCCTGCCACATCGACGGCATCTTGTTCATCTTGGCGAAGTAGCGCTTCGACCATTCGCGGGTCTTGTCGTCCATGTCCCAATAGAACGAGGTCGTCAGCAACAGGCCCTGCGCGGCCTGCAAACCGAGGCCGTGGATGTCGGTGATCAGCGCCAGCAGCGCCGCCATCTGCTGGCCGCCCTTGAACACGCCGAACTCCGAGCCGGTCTTGATCTCGTTCATGTTGTTTGGGGGACCTGCGGCAATGCCGATGATCTTGGCCTTGGACGCCTGCGCCTGCAGCACGAAGGAGGAGAGGTCAGGCGTTGCCAGCGGCGGCCGCACCGAGCCCAGCACCTTGCCGCCATTGGCGGTCACCACCGCGGAGGCGTCGCGTTCGAGGGAGTGGCCGAAGGCGTAGTCGTCAGTGATGAAGAACCAGCTGTCGCCGCCCCGCTTGACCACCGCATCCGCCGTGCCGACCGCGAGCGCGCGGGTATCGAACACCCATTGGATCGCGTAAGGCGAGCAGAACTTGCCGTGGAAATCGGCCGTGCCGGTGGAGTGGGTGATGAACAGCCGCTTCTTCTCGTTGGCGATGTTCTGCACCGCGAGACCGACGGCGGAGACCGGCACGTCGACGATCAGATCGACTTGGTCGACGTCGTACCAGCGCCGCGCGATCGCGCCGCCGACATCGGCCTTGAGCTGGTGGTCGCCGATCACGATGCTGATCGGCTTGCCCAGCACGGTGCCGCCGAAATCGTCGATGGCCATCTGCGCCGCCGTCACCGACCCCTGGCCGGTCGGCGCGGAGGCCGGGCCGTTCATGTCGGTGAGCACACCGATCTTGACGACGTCGTCCGACACCTGCGCCATTGCGGCGCCGGGCAGCAGCGCCGCCGCCAAGAACGTCACTGTAGAGACGGCTGCGACCGGCAGTCCAAATCTGGCTGGATTCACGTTTGTCCTCCCCTGATCCGGCTCGTTGGCCGAAAGTTGCTTGTCCCGGGTATGGCCCGGCTGAATTGGTTTCTTTTGCAACTATTCAGGGGTGGACGTCAATCTCTGGCCGCGAAGCGATCTGGCGGGCCTTGCGGCCGTCGCTCGCGATGGCAATCGACATGCCGGTTGGTTCGTGGCTGAACTTTCCCACCTATTGCGTTCGCTGCGGCAAAACGCGTCACGAGTGCGGCGTAATCGATTATCATGATCGGGTCGTTTTCAATGGGAACCCGTTCATGGCCGTTCGCCGACTGTCCGTTGCACTTGCGCTTCTCTGCGGCCTTGCCGGGAGCATTTCGGCCCCGTCTGCCGAGGAGCGCGCGATCGTTCTGGCCACGACGACAGCGACGCAGGATTCCGGTCTGCTCGATTATCTTCTGCCGATCTTTCGTGACAAGACCGGCATCGAGGTGACGGTGATCGCGCGCCGCAGCAACGAGGTGCTTGAGGGCGCGCGCAGAGGCGAGGCCGATGTGGTCTTGATACATGCCCGGCCGCAAGAGGAGAAGTTCGTCGCCGACGGTTTTGCCACGAAGCGCTACGACGTGATGTACAACGACTTCGTGCTGATCGGGCCGAAGAGCGATCCCGCCGGCGTGAAGGGCAAGGACATCGCGACGGCGCTGAAGGCGATCGAGGCCAAGGGTACGCCGTTCGTGACGCGCGGCGATCGTTCCGGTACCCATGCGGCGGAGCTCGCGCTCTGGATCGTCGCCGGCATCGACATCGCGGCCGCCAAGGGGGCATGGTATCGCGAGAACGGGCAAGGTATGACCGCTGCCCTCGACGCCGCACGCACGGCCAACGCCTATGTGCTCTCGGACCGCGCCAGCTGGATCGCCTTCAAGGATCGCGGCGATCTCGACATCGTCGTCGAAGGCGACAAGCGACTGCTCAACCAATACGGCGTGATGCTGGTGAACCCGGAAAAATTTCCGAACGTGAAGAAGGAACTGGGGCAGACCTTCATCGATTGGCTGATCTCGCCGGAGGGGCAGGCGGCGATCGCTGGCTACAAGGTCGACGGGCAACAGGTGTTCTTTCCGAACGCGGACAAGCCGGGCGGTTGATGGCCGCAGCACGAGCGGTTGCCAAACCGCGCGATGCGTGATCCATCGTGGGGCATGATCCAGCGCCTGCCGCCCTCGCTGACACCGCTCGATACAGCGCTCGCTGCGCTGCTGAAAGGCGTTGGCCCGGTCACGCCGGTCGAGTTGCCGCTGCCTGAAGCGGCCGGCTGTATCTCGGCGGGAATGCCGTTGCTGCCGGCCTATCCGCCAGGCGATATCGCTGCCGTAGATGGCTGGGCGTTGCGCGCCAACGATCTCGTCGGCGCGTCCTCCTATTCGCCGCTGGCTCTGACCGAGCTTCCAGCGTGGGTCGAAGCCGGTGACGCGATGCCGGCGGGATGCGATTGCGTACTCGATGCTGACGCTGTCGAGATGTCGGGCCCGCTCGCCCAGGTGCTGGCGGAGGGCGTCCCGGGGCAAGGCGTCGGGCGTAGCGGTCGTGATATCGCCGAAAGCTCGCCTGCCGCCGCAGCGGGATATCGCATCGGTGGGGCGGCTCTGTTGCTTGCGCATGTCGCTGGTTGCGAAAAGCTGAGCGTCAGGCGGCCGCGGCTGCGCATTGTCAACGTGCCGGGCGCAACAGCGACGATGCAGATGATCGTCGGCCTCGCGCGCGCGGCGGGACTTGATGTAAGCGAGCATGAAGCCAGCGCACGCGATGCGACATCGATCGCGGAGGCGCTCGATGTTTCCGCTTGCGATCTCCTGCTGACGATCGGCGGCAGCGGCGTCGGGCGCGGGGATGCCACGGCAACGGTGCTGGCTCAGCGTCGGGCGGAGTTTGTGCATGGCCTTGCGCTCCAGCCCGGACGCACCGCCGCCGCTGGGCAGCTCGGAACAGTTCCTGTCGTCGCCCTGCCCGGGTCGCCCGCTCCGGCGCTCGCGATCTGGTTCGCACTGGTGCTTCCGCTGATCGAGAGATTGGCGGCGCGGCAGCCGCGCGGCGTGATGACCTTGCCGCTTGGGCGCAAGATCGCTTCCAATGTCGGCATCGCCGAGATCGCATTGCTGGCTAAGGAACATAAAACGTGGATGCCACTTGCCGTGGGCGAATGGCCGCTCCAGGCTATCGCCCGCGCGGATGCATGGCTGCTCGTTCCTGCCAGCCACGAGGGATTTGCGGCGGGCGAGCCGGTCGATGCTTATTTGATGCAGGAATAATATGGGTTCCGGCGTGACGATGATCTCAAAACAGCCAGACCGCAGCGCACTCGAACAGGAGCAATTTCTCAGGATCCTCTCGCGCGAGGAGGCGCTGGCGCGTTTCGAGGCGGCGCTGTTCCCGCGCGCGATCCCAAGCCAACAGCGCAAGCTTGGCGATGCGCTCGGCACGGCGCTTGCTGAAGATATCACCGCACCGATCGACGTGCCGCCGTTCGACCGCTCCAATGTCGACGGCTTTGCCGTGCGCTCGGCGGATCTCTCAGCTGCCGGTGAAGGCGCACCCGTGCGGCTCGCGCTGAATGGCGAGACCATCCACTGCGGCACGGCGCCGGCGCTGCAAGTCGCAGTGGGGACCGCAACGTCGATCGCCACCGGTGGCCCGCTGCCGCGTGGCGCCGATGCTGTGGTCATGGTCGAGCACACCCAGCCGGCCGGCCCCGATGCGATCGACATCCGTCGCGCGGTCTCGCCAGGGCAATTCGTCTCCTACGCCGGATCCGATATTGCGCGCGGCGAAGCACTGCTGCGCGCTGGCACGATCATTGGCTCACGTGAGATCGGGATGCTGGCGGCTTGCGGCGTCGCCGAGGTGAATGTTCCGCGGAAGCCGCGTGTTGCCGTGATTTCCACTGGCGACGAGCTGGTGCAGCCCGGCGAGGCACTTGGGCCTGCCGCGATCTACGACACCAATGGCGCCATCGTCGCAGCCGTGATCGACGAGAACGGCGGCGAGGCGGTTTTCCTCGGCGCCGTTCCCGATGACGAAGCCAAGCTCGAGGCTGCCATGCGCCAGGCGCTGGCGGATACCGACATGCTGGTGCTGTCCGGCGGCACGTCGAAGGGTGCGGGCGATCTGTCCCATCGCATCATTAGCCGGCTCGGCCAGCCCGGCATCATCGCGCATGGCGTTGCGCTCAAGCCCGGCAAGCCGCTCTGCCTTGCGGTGTGCGACGGCAAGCCGGTCGTGATCCTGCCAGGCTTCCCGACCTCGGCGATGTTCTCCTTCCACGACATGATCGTGCCAGTGTTGCGCAGGATGGCCGGACTGCCGCCGCGCTCCGATGCCAAAGTCAGCGCGACCGTGCCGGTGCGCATCGCCTCAGAACTCGGTCGCGCGGAATTCGTGATGGTCGCGCTGGTCGAAGGCAAGGATGGCTTGATTGCCTATCCCACCGGCAAGGGCTCGGGCGCGATCACGTCGTTCGCTCAGGCCGACGGCTTTTTGCGCATCGACGCGCTCGCCGACCAGATGCCGGCGGGAACCGAAGCCGAGGTGACGCTGTTCACGCCGCATGTGCGGGTGCCCGATCTCGTCATCGTCGGCAGCCATTGCACCGGCCTCGATCTCGTCACAGCGCCGCTCGCGCATTCCGGCCTGATCGTGCGCTCGATCGCCGTCGGCAGCCTCGGCGGACTCGCGGCGGCGCGGCGCGGCGAATGCGATCTTGCGCCGATCCATCTGTTCGACGACAAGACCGAGACCTACAACACGCCCTATCTCGTCGAGGGGCTCGAGCTCGTGCCGGGCTGGCGACGGATGCAGGGCATCGTATTTCGCAAGGGCGACGAGCGTTTTGAAGAGCTCGGCGCGAAGGAGGCCGTTGCCGCCGCGCTCAGCGACCCCACTTGCATCATGGTCAACCGCAACCAGGGTGCCGGCACGCGCATCCTGATCGACCGGCTGCTCGGCGGCGCGCGGCCCGAAGGCTACTGGAACCAGCCGCGCTCGCACAATGCGGTGGCCGCGGCCGTCGCGCAGCACCGCGCCGACTGGGGCATGACGATTGCGCCGGTCGCCCATGCGGTCGGCCTCGGTTTCATTCCGCTCGCGGAAGAGCATTATGACTTTGCCCTGGTGACGTCGCGCAAGCAGCGTCCTGCAGTGCAGGCGTTCCTCGACGCACTCGGCTCGGACGAAGCCAGAGCGGCGCTGGAGCGAGCGGGCTTCCGACCGGCTTAGACAACGGGCGTTCGTCCCCCGTTCGATATGCCCATGACTCGTAAGGCAGTTCAGGCCGCGTCATCCAGCACCGCCAGCCGCTCGGCTTCCGCGATATCTTCGACCGTGTTGGCATTGAAGAACGGATCGAGCGGCTCGGTCGGCCATGTCACCGTCGTGAGCGGATAGCGCGCGGTCCAGCGGTCGATCTTGCGGAGGTCCTCGACGACCAGCGCGTGACGCAGCTCGTGACGCAAAGCGACGCCCCACAGGCCGATCACCGGATGCGACTGGTCGCCCGATGCGGCGACGGCCAGCTGCGCGCTCTCCCGTTCCCGCGCCTCATGCAGGCGCGCGACGAGGTCGCGTGGCAGAAACGGGCAGTCGCCGGCGGCGCTGAGCACCCATTCGATCTCCGGTCGGTTCGCGGCGGTCCAATCGAGCGCCGCGAGAATGCCGGCGAGCGGGCCGGGAAAGCCGGGCACGTCGTCGGCAATGACCTGCAAGCCGAACGCGGCGAAGCGCGCGGGATCACCGTTCGCGTTGAGGATTAGCCCGCTGCACTGCGGCGAGAGGCGCGTGATCACGCGCTCCAGGATGGTGCGGCCGCCGATCGTGCGCATCGGCTTGTCGCCGCCGCCCATGCGCCGCGCCAGACCGCCGGCGAGCAGCACGCCTTGCGTCAGTGGAATTTCAGTCGTCACCGCCTTCACCCTTGCGCTTGTGCTTCGCCGATTCTTCTTCGACATAAGCAAGGTTCTGGTCGTAGACGATCCGCTCCTCGCCCGCGAGCGCGATAAAGCGTTTGCCGCGGGTACGTCCGACCAGCGTCAGGCCCACTTGCCGCGCGAGATCAACGCCCCAGGCGGTGAAGCCGGAACGCGATACCAGGATGGGAATGCCCATCCGCACGGTCTTGATCACCATCTCCGAGGTGAGGCGGCCCGTGGTGTAGAGGATCTTGTCGGAAGCATCGACGCCGTGGCGGTACATCCAGCCCGCGATCTTGTCGACGGCATTGTGGCGGCCGACATCCTCGGTGTAGCAGAGCGGCTCGCCCTCCTTGCAGAGGACGCAGCCGTGGATCGCGCCGGCCTCGAGATAAAGCGAGGGCATGCTGTTGATGATCTGGGTCATCTGGTAGAGCCAGGACGTGCGCAGCTCGGCCTTCGGCAAAGCGACGCTCTCGACTGCCTCTAGCAGATCACCAAAGGCCGTGCCTTGTGCGCAGCCCGAGGTCTGCGTGCGCTTCTTCAGCTTGGCTTCGAAATTGGTGTGGTGCTCGGTGCGCACGACCACGACCTGCAGGTCGTCATCGTATTCGACCTCGGTGACCGCATCATTATATTTCAGCATGTTCTGGTTGAGCAGGTAGCCCAGTGCCAGATATTCCGGGTAGTCGCCGATCGTCATCATGGTGACGATCTCCTGGGAATTCAGGTAGAGCGTCAACGGCCGCTCCATCGGCACCTTGATCTCGACCTTGGCGCCGGTCTGGTCGGTCCCGGTCACGCTCTGGGTCAGGCGCGGATCGTCGGGGTTCGGGACAATCAGGGGCACCCGGGCTTTGACGATCTTCATCATGGGCGCGACGTTAGCATGACATTCGGGTCAAGCCGATATAAGCATGCGCACGACGATGGAAAAGTTGGTTCCGGCGCGTCATGCAGCCGGCGGAGATCGAGTTGCGATGAAAGTCATCGGCCTTGCAGGCTGGAGCGGTGCGGGCAAGACCACGCTGCTAACGCGGCTGATTCCGCATTTCAACGCGCAGGGTGTGCGCGTCTCCGTGATCAAGCATGCGCATCACCAGTTCGACGTCGACTTGCCCGGCAAGGATTCCTGGCGCCACCGTGAGGCCGGTGCGGCCGAGGTGCTGGTGGCTTCGTCGAACCGCTGGGCCTTGATGCATGAGTTGCGCGGGGCGGCTGAGCCGCGGCTGGCGGAACTCTTGGGCAAGCTTTCCGCGGTCGATCTCGTGGTGGTCGAAGGCTTCAAGCGCGAGCCGCATCGCAAGATCGAGGTCTATCGCGCCGCCAACGACAAGCCGCTGCTGTTTCACGACGATTCCGGAATAGTCGGGATTGCGACCGACGCTGCGATTGAAACCCGGCTGCCGACCGTCCATCTCGACGATATCGAGGCTGCGGCGGCATTGCTGCTCCGTGCGGCAATGCCGGTCGAGGAAGCGGTTGCAAGAAGCGCAGCGATGCGCTGACGAGGCACCATGGCGCAACTCTCGGACGATTGCTTTGCTTTCGGTGGACCGATGATGTCGGTCGACGAGGCCGTCGGCCTGATCACGACGCGCGTCAACGCTATTGCCGATCTTGAGACGGTGGCGCTCGTTGATGCCGATGGACGCGTGCTGGCGCGCGATATCGCGGCGCTGCTGCCGCTGCCGCCGTTCACCAACTCGGCCGTCGATGGTTACGCCGTGCGCAATGCGGATCTTCCGGAAAGCGGGGAGCAGGCGTTCCCGCTCGATGGCCGCATCCAGGCCGGTGGTCTCGCGAACACCGCAATCAAGCCAGGCCACACCGCGCGCATTTTCACGGGCGCACCGATGCCGCCGGAGGCCGAGACCGTCTTCATGCAGGAGGACGTCCGCATCGACGAGGCCGGCAGGATCGTGCTGCCGCCGGGGTTGAAGCCGGGAGCGAATGTCCGCCCCGCCGGCGAGGACATTCCCGAGGGTCACGTCGCGCTGTGCGCAGGCCAGCGACTGCGGCCGCAGCATGTCGCGCTTGCCGCGGCTTTCGGCCTGACCAGGCTCGACGTTGTCAGGCGCATCCGCGTCGCGGTGTTCTCGACCGGCGACGAACTGGCTTCGCCTGGAGAGCCGCGCGCGCCATCCCAGCTGTTCGATTCCAACCGCTTCATGCTGATGGCGATGCTGCGCCGTCTCGGCTGCGAGGTCAGTGACCTCGGCATTCTGCGCGACGATCGCGCCTCGCTCGCGAACGGCCTGAAGCAGGTTGCAGGCGCACATGACCTGATCCTCACCACCGGCGGCGTCTCGACCGGCGAGGAGGATCACGTCAAGGCAGCGGTCGAGAGTGTCGGCTCTCTCGTGCTGTGGCGGATGGCGATCAAGCCCGGCCGGCCCGTGGCAATGGGAATCGTCGGTGGCACGCCGCTGATCGGGCTGCCCGGCAATCCCGTCGCAAGCTTCGTGACCTTCGTCCATGTGGTGCGACCGACCGTGCTGGCGCTCGCCGGCAGCTTACCGGAACCGCTCTTGCCGATCCCGCTGCGTGCGGCATTCACCTACAAAAAGAAGCAGGGCCGCCGTGAATATGTGCGCGCGTCATTGCGGCGCGGAGAGGATGGCGCGCTGGAGGCGGTCAAATTCCCCCGCGAGGGGGCCGGGTTACTGTCGTCATTGGTGGAGACCGACGGCCTCGTTGAACTCGGCGAGGACATCACGCAGGTTGAGCCGGGGCAGGGTGTGGGTTTTCTATCCTATGCCGATCTGATCTGAGGCGACGCGTTGACGCCGTCGACCCGTCCCGCCATGTTGCGCCCATGACCAGAACGACGCTTGATCTCACCGGGCTGAAATGCCCGTTGCCGGCCTTGAAAACACGTAAGGCGCTGAAACCGTTGCAGCCGGGCGATCAGCTCGAAGTGCACTGCACCGATCCGTTGTCGGTGATTGATATTCCGAACCTGATTCGCGAGACCGGCGACTCGGTGGAGATCACCGAGCGCAACGATGCCCGCATCGTATTCTTGATTGAAAAATCGAATGGTTCGATAGACGGCGCCAATGCTGCGCTGCGTTCTTGAGCGCGTTCCCGCGTTGATACCGACCATTTATCTATCGACATCGAACACGGCTTCTGCCCCAATTGACTTTGTCCGTGCAGGCACGGAGGTTGAGTCTTGTCTGCCATGCGTAGATCAACGGGCCACACGCGAAGCCTGCGCGACCCCGTCGGGCATAGAGTTCCGTTCGAGGGGTTAACTTTTCAGACGCGCGTGGCGATCCTGGCGCGCGTCGGGTGATTGTGCGGAGCAGCAGGGACAACAGCTGCAATGCAATGGGCTGAGGAACGGGATCGTAGCGGCAGTCTCGCTCAGAAGGGCGGCTGCAGGGGAGGAAGCCGACGATGGGAATCTTATCTTTTCTTGATCGCGAACATACCGTCGCGAAACCTGGATACAGCCGATGGATGGTGCCGCCGGCTGCACTGTGTGTGCATCTCTGCATCGGCCAGGCCTATGCCTTCAGTGTTTTCAATCTGCCGATGACCAAGTTGATCGGTGTGAGCCAGTCCGCACCTGAGGACTGGAAGCTGACCGAGCTCGGCTGGATCTTTTCGATCGCCATCTTCTTTCTCGGAGTCTCTTCGGCCGTGTTTGGTCGTTGGGTCGAAGAGGGCGGCCCGCGTCGGGCCATGTTCACCGCCGCATGCTGCTGGGCTGGCGGATTCTTCATATCGGCTCTCGGTGTGTACGCGCATCAGTTGTGGGTTATCTATCTCGGCTACGGCCTGCTCGGCGGCATCGCGCTCGGCATTGGCTATATCTCGCCGGTCTCTACGCTGATCAAATGGTTTCCCGACAGACCCGGCATGGCGACGGGTATGGCAATTATGGGTTTTGGCGGCGGCGCGTTTATCGCCTCGCCACTTTCGGTTTGGTTGATGAGCAAGTTTCAGACCGCGACCCATATCGGCGTCGCCGAGACGTTCATTGTACTCGGTGTGGTCTATTTCGTGTTCATGATCATTGGCTCAATCATCGTGCGCGTGCCGGCGCCCGGTTGGAAGCCCGCGGGATACGTCGCGCCGACGCAGTCGAGGAAGCTAATTACGCGCAATGACGTGTTCGTCTACGATGCGCTGAAGACACCGCAGTTCTGGTTGATCTGGTGGGTTCTGTGCCTCAACGTGACCGCCGGTATCGGCGTGCTGGGACAGGCCTCGGCCATGAGCCAGGAGATGTTCCCCGGCCATATCACCCCGGTCGCAGCCGCGGGCTTCGTCGGCCTGATGAGCCTGTTCAACATGGGCGGTCGGTTCTGCTGGGCATCGATCTCCGATTATATCGGCCGCCGTAACACCTACTTCGTGTTCATGCTCCTCGGCTTCGCGCTGTACTGTACTGTTCCCTACACAGGCTCGATCGGTAGTGTGGCTGGGTTCGTCATCTGCTTCCTCATCATCATCAGCATGTATGGTGGCGGCTTCTCCACCGTTCCCGCCTATCTCAGGGATATGTTCGGTACTCGCTATGTCGGTGCCATCCACGGTCTGCTGCTCACGGCATGGTCGATGGCCGGCATCTTCGGGCCAGTGCTGGTCAACTACATCCGCGAGTACAACGTTTCGCATGGCGTGCCGAAAGCGCAGGCCTACAACACCACCATGTACATTATGGCCGGCCTGCTAGTGATCGGCTTTATCTGCAATTTCCTCGTCAAGGCGGTGGACGCCCGCTTCCATATGAAGTCGGATGATTCACGCGGAACTGAACCCCAGGAAGCGAACGCCACGGCGCCGGCCGCGGTGCGGGCATAAGGATATTGATCATGAGCACCGAAGACCATCCGACTACGACGCTGCAACTGGTTCTCGCGTGGGGATTTGTGGGCATCCCGCTTTTGTTTGGGGTGGTGCAAACGCTCATCAATTCAATGAAGTTATTCCAATAGGGTCGCTTGTTCTAGGGGCCCCCATTTCATTACGAGCGGGGGCCGCCTTAGAGCGCGAAGGAGGTTATGCGGGGGCATGGCAGGGCGGCTGCCTGCCCCCTAAATACGTTCTAAATTCTCTTGGCGTCTGGTATACCAGAAGCTAGAGTTACCTGGAATGAGCCTCGATCCCCGGGATGCAGTTGACGCGGTTCCCCGTAGTCGGGCTTGGAAATTCAGGTGGACCGCGATGACTACGCTGCCTGCGATCATCGGGCTTTTGAGGAGAACGCGACGTTTCCATGAGCAGCAACGACGACGTTCACAAGGTCAGGGAATTCGAGCATCCGGGCGAGGGGCGCCGGCGCGCCAAGGCCACGCCCAAGGGCCGGCAGGTCGATCCCACCGCCGCGCATGAGATCGAGCAGTTGCTCGGCGACAGGCCGCGGCGGCGCGATCTCCTGATCGAATATCTGCATCTGATCCAGGACCACTATCACCAGATCTCGGCCGCGCATCTGGCCGCTCTCGCCGACGAGATGAAGCTCGCCTTCGCCGAAGTGTTCGAGACCGCCACCTTCTATGCGCATTTCGACGTGGTGAAGGAAGGCGAGCCCGATATCGCGCCGCTGACGATCCGCGTCTGCGATTCGCTGACCTGCGCGATGCTCGGCGGTGAAAAACTGCTCGCGGATTTGCAAGACGCGTCCGGCCCCGGCATCCGCGTCGTGCGCGCGCCCTGCGTCGGCCGTTGCGATACCGCGCCTGCCGCCGAGGTCGGCCATAACTTTGTCGACCATGCGACGGTCGCTAATGTGATGGCGGCAGCGAAGGCTGGCGACACCCACGCGCATCTGCCGAAATATATCGACTACGATGCCTATGTCGCCGACGGCGGCTACAAGCTGCTCAATCGTCTGCGCTCCGGCGAATTGTCGAAGGATGACCTGTTGAAGGCGCTGGACGACGCCTCGCTGCGCGGCCTCGGCGGCGCCGGCTTCCCGACGGGGCGCAAATGGCGCGCGGTGCTCGGCGAGCCCGGTCCGCGGCTGATGGCGATCAACGGCGACGAGGGCGAGCCCGGCACCTTCAAGGACCGCGTCTATCTCGAAACCGATCCGCACCGCTTCATCGAGGGCATGCTGATCGGCGCGCATGTGGTGCAGGCCTCCGACATGTACATCTACATTCGCGACGAATATCCGGCCTCGCGCGAGATCCTCGAACGCGAGATCGCAAAGCTTCCCGCGGGCGGCCCGACGCTGCACATGCGCCGCGGCGCCGGCGCTTACATTTGCGGAGAGGAATCTTCGCTGCTCGAAAGCATCGAGGGCAAGCGCGGCCTGCCCAGGCACAAGCCGCCTTATCCGTTCCAGGTCGGCCTCTTCGGGCTGCCGACGCTGATCAACAATATCGAGACGCTATGGTGGGTGCGCGACATCGTCGAGAAGGGCGCCGACTGGTGGAAGGGCAATGGCCGCCATGAGCGTCATGGCCTGCGCAGCTTCTCGGTCTCCGGCCGCGTCAACAGTCCCGGCATGAAGCTTGCGCCCGCGGGCATCACCGTGCGTGAGCTGATCGATGAATATTGCGGCGGTATGGCCGATGGCCATCAGTTCTATGCTTACTTACCGGGCGGCGCCTCCGGCGGCATCCTGCCGGCGTCGATGGACGACATCCCGCTCGATTTCGGCACGCTGGAAAAATACGGCTGCTTCATCGGCTCGGCGGCGATCGTGATCTTGTCGCAAAAGGACAGCGTGCGCGCGGCGGCACTCAACCTGATGAAGTTCTTCGAGGACGAGAGCTGCGGCCAGTGCACGCCGTGCCGCGTCGGAACCCAGAAGGCGGCGCAGTTGATGCAGAAGCCGGTCTGGAACCGCGCATTGCTGGAAGAATTGAGCCAGGCGATGCGCGATGCCTCGATCTGCGGGCTCGGACAGGCGGCATCGAATCCCCTGTCCTCCGTGATCAAATATTTCCCTGACGAGTTCAAGGAAGCGGCGGAATGACGAAAATTACGTTCGAGCTCGACGGCAAGCAGGTCGAAGCCAAACCCGGCGAGACGATCTGGCAGGTCGCGAAACGCCAGGGCCGCGAGATCCCGCACCTGTGTTATTCGCCTGCGCCCGACTATCGCCCCGACGGCAATTGCCGCGCCTGCATGGTCGAGATCGAGGGCGAGCGCGTGCTGGCGGCCTCGTGCAAGCGCACGCCGTCGGTTGGCATGAAGGTGAAGACCGAATCCGCGCGTGCGGTGTCGGCGCAGAAAATGGTGATGGAGCTGCTGGTCGCCGACCAGCCACCGCGCGAGACCAGCCACGATCCGGATTCGAAATTCTGGCATTGGGCGGAAGCTACCGGCGTCACCGAGAGCCGCTTCCCCGCCGCCGAGCGCTGGGAGACCGACGCCAGCCATCCGGCGATGCGGGTCAATCTCGACGCCTGCATCCAATGCGGACTCTGCGTGCGCGCCTGCCGCGAGGTCCAGGTCAACGACGTCATCGGCATGGCGTATCGCAATCACGGCTCGAAGGTCGTGTTCGACTTCGACGATCCCATGGGCGAGTCCACTTGCGTGGCCTGCGGCGAATGCGTGCAGGCCTGCCCGACCGGCGCGCTGATGCCGGCCGTGATGCTGGACGAGCAGCAGACCCGCGTCACCTACGCCGACAAGAAGGTGGATTCGCTCTGCCCGTTCTGCGGCGTCGGTTGCCAGGTGACCTATGAGGTCAAGGACGAGAAGGTGATCTACGCCGAGGGCCGCGACGGTCCCGCCAATCACAACCGCCTTTGCGTCAAGGGCCGCTTCGGCTTCGACTACATCCACCATCCGCATCGCCTCACAAAACCGCTGGTGCGGCTGCCGAATGCGAAGAAGGATCCCAACGACCAGGTCGATCCGGCCAATCCCTTCACGCATTTCCGCGAAGCGAGCTGGGACGAAGCGCTGGATATCGCCGCCAGGGGTCTCGTCAAGATCCGCGACGAGAAGGGCGCGAAGGCGCTGGCCGGCTTCGGTTCGGCCAAGGGCTCGAACGAAGAGGCCTATCTGTTCCAGAAGCTGGTGCGCACTGGCTTCGGCTCAAACAATGTCGACCACTGCACCCGTCTGTGCCACGCCTCCTCGGTCGCGGCGCTGTTCGAAGGCCTGAGCTCAGGCGCGGTGTCGGCGCCGTTCTCGGCGGCGATGGACGCCGAAGTGATCTGGGTGATCGGCGCCAACCCGACCGTGAACCATCCGGTCGCGGCGACCTACATCAAGAATGCCGCCAAGAACGGCGCAAAGCTGTTCGTGATGGACCCGCGCCGGCAGACGCTGTCGCGCCACGCGACCAAGCATTTGCAGTTCAAGCCGGGCTCCGACGTCGCCATGCTGAACGCGATGATCAACACGATCATCACTGAAGGCCTGACCGACGACCAGTACATCGCCGGCTACACGGAGGGCTTTGAGGAACTCAAAGAGAAGATCAAGGAGTTCACACCGGAGAAGATGGAGCCGATCTGCGGCATCCCGGCGCAAACCTTGCGCGAGGTCGCGCGGACCTATGCGCGCGCAAAATCGTCGATCATCTTCTGGGGCATGGGCATCAGCCAGCACGTTCACGGCACCGACAACGCCCGCTGCCTGATTGCACTGGCGCTGATCACCGGCCAGGTTGGCCGTCCCGGCACAGGCCTGCATCCGCTGCGCGGTCAGAACAATGTGCAGGGCGCCTCCGACGCCGGCCTGATTCCGATGTTCCTGCCCGACTATCAGCCGGTCGACCGTGACGACATGCGCGGGGCGTTCGAAAAGCTCTGGCAGCAGGACCTCGATCCCGTTCGCGGGCTGACTGTGGTCGAGATCATGAATGCGATCCATGCCGGTGAGATCAAGGGCATGTATATCGAGGGCGAGAACCCCGCGATGTCCGACCCCGACCTCCAGCATGCGCGCCAGGCGCTCGCCATGCTCGATCACCTCGTGGTGCAGGATCTCTTCGTCACCGAGACCGCGTTCCACGCCGACGTCATCCTGCCGGCCTCGGCCTTCGCCGAGAAGGAAGGCTCGTTCACCAACACCGACCGCCGCGTGCAGCTCGCGCGCCAGGTCATCAAGCCGCCCGGCGATGCGCGCCAGGATCTCTGGATCATCCAGGAGATCGGCAAGCGCATGGGCCTGTCGTGGAATTATTCAGGCCCTGGCGAGGTCTACACCGAGATGGCGGAGCTGATGCCGTCGCTCAAGAACATCAGCTGGGAGCGGCTGGTGCGCGAAGGCGCGGTCACCTATCCGGCCGATGCTCCCGACAAGCCCGGCAACGAGATCATCTTCACCACGGGCTTCCCGACCGCGAGCGGCCGCGGCAAGATCGTGCCGGCTCACGTCATCCCGCCCGACGAATTGCCCGACGACGAATATCCGATGGTGCTGTCGACCGGCCGTGTGCTGGAGCACTGGCACACCGGCTCGATGACCCGCCGTGCCCAGGTGCTCGACCAGATCGAGCCCGAGGCTGTCGCGTTCATGTCGCCCAAGGACATGCGCAGGAAGAAGCTGGCGCCGGGGGATTTCATCCGGCTGGAGACCCGCCGTGGCGCGGTCGAGGTCAAGGTGCGCTCCGACCGTGACGTGCCGGAGAACATGGTGTTCATGCCGTTCTGTTACGCGGAAGCGGCGGCGAACCTGTTGACTAACCCGGCGCTTGATCCGTTCGGCAAGATCCCGGAGTTCAAGTTCTGCGCCGCAAGGGCCGAACGGGCCGAGATGCGGGACGCGGCGGAGTAGGGGAGCCTTCCCGTCACCGCGGACCAGGCTTGCCACACAACCGCTGTCATACCCCGCGACCCGGCTACGCCAAGGCTTCGCCGGGGTTGCGGTCCAGGGGCGCCGAAGCTTTAGCGTAGGCGGCAGGCGGGGCATCCAGTACGCCGCGGCCCATTGATTGAGCCACAACCGGCTCGAAGTACTGGATCGCCCGGTCAAGCCGGGCGATAACAGTTATTGTGTGGTGCCAGCCTGCCCCTGCTACATGTAATCCATGTCCAAAGTCACCCCGGCCGATGTGCGGGACATCGCGAAAGTGGTCGTCGCTGACGTGCTGGCATGAGCGTCTTGGTTACTGCTTCTGCAATAGTTTCAGCCGGCAGCGCAGCGCCTCGCGTATATGCGCGCGCGCGAGTTGCTCGGCCTTGTCGCCGTCGCGCGCGGCGATGGCGTCGATGATGGCCTGGTGCTCGCCGTGGCTGGTCGAGGGGCGACCCGTCACGGTGAAGGTGGTCGGGCCGAGGAGGGCGATCCAATCCTGCAATTCGCCGGACGCATTGTCGAGATAGCGATTGCGCGCGGCGCGGCAGATCGCTTCATGAAAGGCGCGGTTGAGCCGCGCCATCTCGACCGTATCAGTCTCGGGCGCCTCCAAAAATGCCTGCTCGATGTCCCGGAGCGCGTCGATTTCCGGCGCGGATGCGTGCCCGGCGGCGAGGCGCGCGGCGGCGCCCTCCATGATCTCGCGCATGGCGTAGAGCTCGAGCACCTCCGATATGTCGAGGTTGCGGACGATCAGCCCGCGGCCGCCGGCTGGCTCGACGAAGCCGCGCGCCGCGAGCCGGCCAAGCGCCTCCCGCACCGGCGTACGGCTGACCTTCAGCCGCTGGGCGACCTCTTCCTCACGCAGGCGATCGCCGGCGCGGTAGCTGCCGGCCTGGAGCGCCTCGCAGAGGGAGCGGAACACCGCTTCACCCAGCGCGACACCACCGCCACGTGCGATCGATCCGCCTGCCTTTGCCGGGCGTCTGGCCATGAATCCTCACGGTCGCAATGCGCATCCTGCCCATGCAGAGATGCGACTTGCAATACGTATGTATATCTTTGTATACAATAGTACGCAATGGCGGGCCGGCTTGACTGGGGCCGCTGGCGGGCAGAATGTCTCTAACTTCGTCGTATCGGACCGACGGCATGGGTAGCAAGTACGACGTGCTGGTGATCGGCGGCGGCAACGCGGCGCTCTGTGCGGCGATCTCGGCGCGCCGCGGTGGCGCCTCGGTGCTGGTGCTCGAAGGTGCGCCAAAGTTCTACCGCGGCGGCAACACCCGTCACACCCGCAACATGCGCTGCGCCCATGACGCCGCGACGGAAATCCTCACCGGCCCGTACACCGAGGAGGAGTTCTGGGAGGATCTGCTGCGCGTGACCGGCGGGCAGACCGACGAGGTGCTCGCCCGCCACATGATCCGTGAGTCCAAGGATATCCTGAACTGGATCGTGGAGCAGGGCGTGCGCTGGCAGCCCTCGCTCGGCGGCACGCTGAGCCTCGGTCGCACCAACTCTTTCTTCCTCGGCGGCGGCCGCGCAATGCTGAACGCACTCTATCTCACCGCCGAACGGCTCGGTATCGACGTCGAATACGACGCGGAGGTCACCGACCTCGTGATCGAGGACGGCATGTTCCTCGCCGCACGCCTCAAGCGGCCGATCAATGGCGAGACCGAAATCCGCGCCACCTCGCTGGTCGCCGCGGCCGGCGGGTTCGAGGCCAATATCGAATGGCTGAAGCAATATTGGGGCGAGGCCGCTGACAATTTCCTGATCCGCGGCACGCCGCACAATCGCGGCTCGATCCTGAAGATGCTGCTCGACAAGGGCGTGCAGGAGGTCGGCGATCCCACCCAGTGCCACGCGGTTGCGATCGACGCCCGCGCGCCGAAGTTCGATGGCGGCATCATCACGCGGCATGACTCCGTCGTGTTCGGCATCGTCGTCAACAAGCATTCGCAGCGCTTCTACGATGAAGGCGAGGACATCTGGCCGAAGCGCTACGCGATCTGGGGCCGTCTGGTCGCGGCGCAGCCCGACCAGATCGCCTACATCGTCTTCGATTCCACCGTCGTCACCAGCTTCATGCCGACGCTGTTCCCGCCGGTCGCCGGGCAGACGATCGCCGAGCTCGCCGACAAGCTCGAGCTCGATCCGGCGGCGCTGGAAAAGACCGTCACGGAGTTCAACGCCGCCGTGCGGCCCGGCACGTTCGATCACACCATTTTGGACGATTGTCGCACCGAAGGCATCACGCCCTCCAAGACGCACTGGGCGCGGCGGATCGAGACGCCGCCTTATCTCGCCTATCCGGTGCGGCCCGGCATCACCTTCACCTATCTCGGCACGCGCGTGAATAAGGAGGCGCGGATGGTGATGGCTGATGGCAAGCCGTCGGCCAACATGTTCGCGGCCGGCGAGATCATGGCGGGCAATGTGCTCGGCAAGGGCTACGCCGCCGGCATGGGCATGACCATCGGCAGCGTGTTCGGGCGGATCGCAGGACAGGAAGCGGCGAAACATGCACGGAACTAGGATTCTCGACGAGGCCGACCGCCTGATGACGGTCTGCAATTCCTGCCGCTACTGCGAGGGCCTGTGCGCGGTGTTCCCGGCCATGGAGATGCGGCGCGCCTTCTCCGACGGCGATCTCAACTATCTCGCAAACCTCTGCCATTCCTGTGGTGCCTGTTACGTCGACTGCCAGTTCTCGCCGCCGCACGAATTCAATGTCAACGTCCCGCAGACGCTCGCGGTCGCGCGCGCTGAATCCTATGCGGCCTATGCCTGGCCGCAGGCGCTGTCCGGCGCCTTCGCGCGCAACGGCCTCGTCGTCAGCATTATCGCCGCGCTCAGCATGGCGGCCTTCATCCTCGGCTTCGCCGCCCTCAATGACCATAGCGTATTGTTCGGCGTGCACACTGGCCCCGGAGCGTTCTACAAGCTGATGCCGCACAACGCGATGGCCGCGCTGTTCAGCGGCGCGTTCCTCTATGCCATCCTCGCGCTGGTCATGAGCGTACGCGGCTTCTGGCGCGATATCGGCACGCCGATCGGCGGTCGCGCGGACGGCGGCTCGGTCTTACAGGCGATCCGCGATGCCGGCGAGCTACGCTATCTCCATGGCGGTGGAGTCGGCTGTTACAATGAGGACGACAAGCCCACCGACCGGCGCAAGCTCTATCATCACCTGACGTTCTACGGCTTCCTGCTGTGCTTTGCGGCGACCTCGGTGGCTACGCTCTATCACTATCTCATCGGCCGCGAGGCGCCATATCCGTGGTGGGATCTTCCCGTCGTGCTCGGCACGATCGGCGGCATCGGTCTGATCATAGGCCCGGTCGGCCTGTGCGCGGCGAAGATGCGGCGCGATCCGGCTCTGCTCGACGAGAACCGCTACGGCATGGACATCGGCTTCATTGCCATGCTGTTCCTGACCGGGCTCACCGGCATGACGTTGCTTGTCCTGCGTGAGACCGCCGCCATGGGACCGCTGCTCGCGCTGCACCTTGGCGCGGTGTTCGCGCTCTTCATCACCATGCCCTACGGCAAGTTCGTGCACGGCATTTACCGCTTCGCGGCGCTCGTGCGTTACGCGCAGGAGCGCCGGACGGCGGCGTGAGCCGCCTCGTTCCCCAAATCACCCGGTCCCAGCGGAGCATTCCGCTGGGAATGCTGCTTAGCTCGCTGGCGCGCCGATGTCGCGAATCCGGTCTTTGAGATTTACGCGATTGAGAGAATTCGGCTTGTGGTTTGGTCAGACCAGCACCGGTTTGCGCACGCGACCGGCATTGCCGAACACGCGCAGGTAGCGCTCGATCTCCGAGGGCATGCCGGTCGCCTTCTCGGGATTGTCGGAGAGCTTGACGGCAGGACGTCCGTCGACCGACGATACCTTGCAGACCAGCGAGATGGGATCGAGATCGAACGAGCCGTCCGGTGCGCAGCCGATGAAATCGTTGGTGAGATTGGTGCCCCAGCCGAACGAGAGCCGGACTCGGCCTGAGAAGTGGTGATACGTTTCTTCGATCGAGTCGGCGTCCATCGCGTCGGAGAACACGAGCAGCTTGTCCCTGGGGTTGCGGCCCTTCTTCTCCCACCAGGCGACGATCTCCTCACCGGCCTGGATCGGCGGCGCGCTGTCGGGGCGGAATCCGGTCCAGTCGGCGACCCATTCCGGCGCATCGCGCAGGAAGGCCTTGGTGCCGAAGGCGTCGGGCAGTGCGATCAGCAGATTGCCGCCATAGGTTTGCCGCCACTGGTCGAGAATGCGATAGGGCGCCCAGCGCAACTCCTCGTCGTCCCTGGCGAGCGCTGCGGCGACCATCGGCAGTTCGTGTGCATTGGTGCCGATCGCTTCGAGATCGTTGTCCATCGCGAGCAGCACGTTGGATGTCCCGATGAAAGACGGGCCCAGGCCTTCCTTCACCGCCTCGACGCACCAGCGCTGCCAGAGGAAGCCATGGCGGCGGCGCGTGCCGAAGTCGGACAACCGCAAATTCTCCAGCTTGCGCAGCCGCTCGACCTTGGTCCACAGCTTGGCCTTGGCGCGGGCATAGAGCACGTCGAGCTCGAAGCGGCCGCGGCCCTTCATCGCCGAACGCGAGCGCAATTCATTGAGGATGGCGAGCGCCGGTATCTCCCACATCGTGGTGTGGGTCCACGGCCCGTGGAAATGCAGCTCGTACTGGCCCTCGACCTTGCGCAGCTCGTATTCGGGAAGGCGGAATTCGGCGAGCCAGCGGATGAAGTCCGCCGAGAACATGTGGGTCTTGCCGTAGAAGGTGTTACCGGCGAGCCAGATCAGCTCCTTCTTGGCGAAACGGATGGTGCGGGCGTGGTCGAGCTGGGCGCGCAGCTCGCTTTCGTCGATGGTCTCGGCAAGGCGCACATGGCGGGAGCGGTTGATGACCGAAAACGTGACCTGCTGATCCGAGTAGTTCTCCCGAATCATCTGTAACATCAATAGCTTATAGAAGTCGGTATCAAGCAGGCTGCGGATGATGGGATCCAGCCGCCAGCTGTGATTGTAGGTTCGGCTCGCAATGTCGGTCACTGTCATGGCCGAATTCTAGCGTGGCCGCCCGCGCGCAACCAGTGGCTTTGGCAGGGGGCAGGGCAACGCTGATCTCGCTGGCACTTCCGAAAATTGCTATGAATCAGACCGGCTCGGAAGCATCTGAGGATGCCCAGCCTATCGGAGGGGAAGCGCAATGGCGAGATTGGCGTATTGGATTGCAGTCCTTGGCACGGGTTCGTTCCTTGCGGGCGGAGCGAATGCACAAAGTATGACTTTGACAAGCCCCGACATTGCCGATGGCAGCACCATCAGCAACGAACAGGTGTTCAAAGGATTCGGCTGCACCGGCGGCAATGTCTCACCGGCTTTGAGCTGGAGTGGGGCACCGGCTGCCGCCAAAAGTTTTGCCGTCACCATGTATGATCCGGACGCGCCGACCGGCAGCGGCTGGTGGCATTGGGTCGTGTTCAACATTCCGGCAGGCACAAACTCGTTGCCCAAAGGCGCAGGCGACGTGAAAGGGAAATTGATGCCTAAGGGTGCCATCCAAAGCCGAACCGACTTTGGAGCCGACGGTTACGGCGGTCCATGTCCGCCTCCCGGCGACAAGCCGCATCATTACCAGATCACGGTTTATGCGGTTGATGTCGACAAGTTGCCCGATGCTAAGAACGACTCAGCTTCACCTGCGCTGGTCGGGTTCGACCTGCACTTCCATACCCTGGCGAAAGCCACGTTCACCGGCTTGTACGGCCGCTGAGTACCGGTCGCTTGCCGTTGAGTTTTTGTGATTGGAGCTGACGGCACGAGCGATACTGACCGATGTCGAACGTTGGCTTCGCAATGGGTAAGGTCAGGCTCTGGCGGAGGGACTTTCAGGGGCGGGCGACGGTCGCCGCCACCGTTTCGAGCTGCCCCCTGATCCAGCGATGCGCCGGATCCTTCTGATAGCGCTGGTGCCAGACCATGAACATCGGCAGCTCGGCCAGCGTGCGGGTGCGCGACGCCAGCGGAATCGGCGTTTGTGCGAAGCCACCCATCGTGCCGGACGCCAGCAGCCTCGGCATGCTCGCAAGCATTTGCGAACCGCGCAGGAATGGCGGCACGCCGGAGAAGCTCGGCACGGAGATGGCAATGTCACGTTGGAAGCCGTTGGCCGCCAGCCGCCGGTCGAAGTCAAGCCGCTCATTGTCGGTGTAAACCACGGTGATGTGACGAGCCGCGAGATAGGCGCTGCGGCTGCCGGGCGCGGCACGTGCCTTCGAGTCGTGGTAGCAGACGTAATGATCGCTCAGCAGGCGCTTCTGCACGATATCGACACCGGACGGCGGCAGCGGCGTGATCAGGAGATCGCAGCGGTTCTCGCGCAGCATCGCAGGCGAGGGGGATTGCGAGGGGATCACGCGCAGGTTTGGGCATGGGCGGTTGCGACAATGCCGCGGCCGGATTTTGCCAACAGCGGATCGCCGGCGATCCGCCGCAGCTTGTTCAGGCCGTCACTGACGGCCGATTGCGTCAGGCCGCGCCGCGTCGCCGCCGCCGTCACCGAGCCTTCCTCCAGTACCCCGAGGAATAATTCGAGGGCATGGCCGTCGAGGGCCAAATGATCGATTTCCTTCATGCAGTTCATCATAATCGATCTATTCATCTTGAGAATAGATCGCCCCATGATCTCCCGATAAGCCGCGCGCCCGGACCCGGGGGCGCCACAGGGAGAGACAACGCCGATGAATGCCCAGGCGCCAGCCTTAAGGGATCCCCGCCTCAACCGCCCCGAGCCGTTCACGCCGCGCGATGGCGGCTTCTTCCAGCGCGATCGCACCGTCCATCCGCCGGCCTACGCTCCCGGCTACAAATCCTCGGTGCTGCGCGCGCTGCGTCAGGCGCTATTGTCGCTGGAAAGCTCGGTCTCGGAGAACACGGGGCGGGTGTTCCGCCTCGTGTATTCCTTCACGATCAATTTGCAAGGACCAGACGAGATGGTGTTCTTCGACGTGTGAAGATCCGGCGGCCGTCCCGCAGGATCACTCTACCCAGTCGTCGCGTTTGATCGTTCCGCGCGCGAGGAATTGCGGTGGCTGACGCATCTCGCGCGATCCCGGCCGGTCGGCCGGATCGCGCCCCACTTTTGGTTTCAGCTCTGCCAAATCAATGAAGACGTCCGTCTGGCGGCGCAGCTCGTCGGCGACCATGGGGGGCTGAGTGGAGAGCGTGGAGACGACCGTCACGCGGACACCGCGGCGTTGCAGGGCCTCCACCAGCGAACGGAAATTTCCATCGCCCGAGAATAGCACGATGTGATGGACGTGCTCGGCGAGCTCCATCGCACTTACGGCAATGTCGACATCCATGCTGCCCTTCATCTTGCGGCGGCCAGTCGTGGCGTCGACGAACTCTTTGGTGAGCTTGGTGACGACGGTGTACCCGTTATAGTCGAGCCAATCGATCAAGGGGCGGATCGACGAATACTCCTGATCCTCGATGACGGTCGTGTAGTAGAAGGCGCGCAACAGCGTACCTCGGCTCTGGAATTCACTGAGCAGAAGCCTGTAGTCGATGTCGAAGCCGAGCGCCTTGGAGGTGGCGTAGAGATTGGCGCCATCGATAAAGAGTGCAATCTTAATTGAAGACACTATGCACAAATCCCCAGTTCCGCAGAAAGCCGGACGGCCCAGCCGAATGGCGCGGTGTGTCAGCCGGAAAACTCTGAAGGCGCCGGTGGCTTGCTGAAAAAAACGGCGCAGACGACCGGACAGGGATGGCCGCCTTGCGCCAAGGTTAGGGAGGTTCCACGCCACCAGCGCCAGGGCGCCGAATGCAGCCACGCTAAGGCGCGCGCATTGCCCACTCAATTGTACCGAGGTAAAGAGCCTCTATCCAAAAGATAGGACTCGATATACGAAGGTAAGTGGTCGCGTCGGCAACAGACGCAATCGAAAGGCTGCGGGTGCAGGCTGCGCGGCGGATGCTCGCGACCGTACCGCAGGATTGTCGCCGCCGTTTCGGCTCGTGAGTGAGACCAAAGTCTAGGCAGAAGGTCTCTGCCGGTCGGGAACCAAATCGCTTCCCCTTCTTTGTTCGACAGGTCCCTCGCGGAGGATGTCATGAGCAAGTTGCAAGAGCGCGAAACCGCCCCTGACGTCTACAATCTGTTTCTCGCAGCCGTCCTTTTCATATCGCCGTGGCTGTTCAAATTGACGAACAGCCAAGGCAAGATTGACCTCTGGATCACCAGCGCAATCATCGTCGTGCTCTCGCTGGCGGCCATCATCGCCTACCGGGACTGGGAGGAATGGATCAACGTCCTGATGGGCATCTGGCTCATCGCTTCACCCTGGCTACTCGGATTTCCGCATACCCGGGCGATGCACCTGAGCATCGGTTTTGGTGCGGTCATCGTGCTTCTGGCGCTGCTCGATCTCTTCTTGCATTATGAGAAGCGGCATCCGGACGAGGCGCCGACGGAATCCGCGCGGGAGAGCGCGCACCGTTAGCGCGGGGATCAGCCTTCACCGCCATGCAGCTGCGCGCGGAAGGCGCGCGGCGACAACCCCGTGGCTGCGGCATAGACCCGGCTGAAATAGGCGGGGTCCTCGAAGCCGAGCGCGTATGCGATCGTCGAGACCGGCAGGTTGGTATAGACGAGGTTGCGCCGCGCCTCGCGGATCAGCCGGTTCAGGATCAGGTGCGAGGCCGTGTCGCCGGTCGCAGCGCGGGTGACGCGGTTGAGATGGGTTGGCGTGATCGCCAGTGACTTCGCGTAATCCGCAACGGTCCAGCGCTCGAGATGATGTTGTTCGAGCACGGCTTCGAATCGACGGAACAGATTCGACTCTGCGCTGCCGCTGCCGCCGCTTTCGCCCGTGAGCGCACGTGCCACGAGGCCGATCATGGCCGCCGATAATGCGCGCAGCACGTGCGCGCGGCCGAAATCGCGCGCGGCGTGCTCGGCAAAAATCTGCTTCATGGTAGCGCGAATCTGCGGCGTGCCGCGCACCACGGCCGATCGTGACAGCACGCCGCGCAGTCCTTCGGCGACGAGCAGCGCCTCATCCAGGATTTCCGCGGCGATGGTCAGCACCCAGCCCTGCGTTCCGGGCAGGAAGCGGAAGCCGTGGACGTGGCCGATGGGCACGTTGACGATCTGCATCGGCCTCAAGGCCACCACGCGTCCGTCGAGCGTCGCTTCGCCGCCGCCGCGCTCGATCAGCAGCACCTGATGCAGCCGGGCATGCCGGTGCACGGCAAGGGTCCAGTCGTGCAGCACCGAGCGGGACGCAATCGTCTCGCAATGGACGACGTCCGGCAGGTCGCCGGCTTCGCCGAACAGATTGTAGACCCGGATGGCTGGGGCGGATGCTGCGGCTTTCATGTTCGAATAATACAAGACAATGGCGAAACCCTCCATCGGTCCGCGGCGCGGAATCTGCAAAAAAGTGCCGACGGGAGGACGGAAAAATGAAAGTTCAGGTCTGCATTATCGGCGGCGGTCCGTCCGGGCTGCTGCTGTCCCAGCTCCTGCACCTGAAGGGCATCGATACGGTCGTGCTGGAGAAATACAGCCGCGACCACGTGCTGGCCCGTATCCGCGCCGGCGTGCTCGAACACGGCTTTGCCAGGCTCATGCGTGAAGCGCAATGCGGCGAGCGGATGGACCGCGAGGGCGAAATCCACAACGGATTCGAGATCGTCCATGACGGCGCGCTCTCGCATATCGATCTGCACAAGCATTCCGGCGGCAATTCGGTGCTGGTCTATGGCCAGACCGAACTGACCCGCGACCTCTACGAGGCGCGCGACCGTCTCGGCGGCAAGGTCGTGCACAGCGCGGAAGACGTGAGCCCGCATGATCTGATGTCGGATCGGCCCTACGTGACGTATCGCGCGAACGGCGTGACCGTTCGCGTCGATTGCGACTACATCGTCGGCGCCGACGGCTTTCACGGTATCAGCCGCAAGTCGATCCCGAAGGATGTGCTGCGTGAATACGAGAAGGTCTATCCGTTCGGCTGGCTAGGGGTGCTGTCGCGCACCAAGCCGGTGTCGCGGGAGCTGATCTATGTGAAGCACGCGCGCGGCTTTGCGCTGTGCTCGCTGCGCTCACAGGTGTTAAGCCGGTATTATGTCCAGGTGCCGCTCACCGACAAGATCGAGGACTGGAGCGACCATGCGTTCTGGGCTGAGCTGAAAGGCCGGCTGCCGGAAGACGTCGCTGCGCGACTGGTCACCGGCCCCTCGATCGAAAAGAGCATCGCTCCCTTGCGCAGCTTCGTCGCCGAGCCGATGAGCTACGGTCGCCTGTTCCTCGCCGGCGATGCCGCCCATATCGTGCCGCCGACCGGCGCACGCGGGCTGAACAGTGCCGGCTCCGACATCTATTATCTCTATCACGCGATGCTCGCGCATTATCGGGATCGCGACGAGTCCGGGCTGAAAGGCTATTCCGCCAAGGCGCTGGCGCGGATCTGGAAGGCGCAGCGCTTCTCGTGGTGGATGACGATGATGCTGCACCGTTTCCCCGATCGTTCCGAGTATGAAGACCGGCTCCAGCAGACCGAGCTGGACCACCTTCTCTCGTCCGAGGCGGCGCAGCGGTTGCTCGCGGAGAATTATGTGGGGCTGCCGTTCTAGGCTCCCTCCGTTCTGCCGCTACTTTCCCTCGAGCGTATTCACCGGCGACCAGTCTGCCGGCGGTGGATTCGCCGCCAATGCCCGCGCACGCTCCGCGAAATATCGGCTCGGCGGATCGTTGCTGGCGGCGCTTTCGAACAGATCGGCGGCTTTCGCGAAGTCGCGTACGCGCCAGCATTCCAGTCCTCGGGCGTAGGTCGCCGCTCGGATACCCTGCTCCTGCGTCTCCTGGTTCTTGTGGGCAAGCGGCTCGTACACCCTGATCGGCTCGTCGCGTCCCTGCACCCTGACCAGGTCCAGCTCGCGCCAGGCGTAGGCGCCGCGGCTCTGATTCACGGTCATCTCGGAGGCCATGATCACGGTGCGGAAATATTTGTTGGCGCCTTCGAGCCGCGAGGCGAGGTTCACGGTGTCGCTCATGACCGTGTAGTTGAAGCGCCGGTGCGAGCCGATGTTGCCGACCACGGCTTCGCCGCTGTTCAGCCCGATGCGGTGGGCGAGGCCGCGGCCCCGGAACGCGGGATGGCTGGCATTGAGCTCCTCCAGCCGGTCGCGGCATTGCAGCGCGGCCGCGACCGCTCTCGTTGCGTGATCGGGATCGTCGGCCGGCGCACCGAACATCGCGACAATGGAATCGCCGATATATTTATCAACATAGCCGCCATGGCTTTCGATGATGTCGGTCATGGCGGAGAGATATTCGTTCATCAGCGCCACCAGCTCGCCCGGCGTCATCTTCTCGGCGATCGAGGAGAAGCCGCTGAGGTCCGAAAAGAACATGGTGATGTTGCGCATCTCGCCGCCGAGCACGGGCATCTTGCCGGAGGCTACCATGCCGTCGATCACCTCAGGCGCGAGATAGAACGCAAAGCTCTTGCGCAGGAAGCGCTCCTCGCGGTCGGCGATCACGAAGCGGTAGCCGATCATCATGGCAAGCGCTGCGAGATCGGCGAGCACGGGCTCGTTCAGTGGTAGCGCAAGCGCATGGACGAATGTCACCACGGCGATGGCCGTGTAGGCGGCAGTGAACGCGACCCAGATGAGCACCGCACCGGTCGGGGCGAGCATGCAGGCCGCGAAGGCAATGACCGCTGCGAACGCAATCGCCAGAATCAGTCGCATTGGAGGGCCGAGCTCAGTGACGGCGTCACGCTCGATCAGGTTTCGGACCGCTGTGGCGTGGACGAAAACGCCGGCGATATCGCTGCGGGCCTTTTGTACGGCGCCTATCGGCGCGGGCAGGGCACATCGCGCGACCGACGTTCCGTCATATCCGCCGGCAAGCCGCGTTGAGGTGAGTTTGCGGTCATCGAAATTGAGGATGCTGCCGAGCAGCACGATCTTGCCGTCAAAGGCGCGGCGGAAGAAATCGGTGTCGCCCTTCTCGACGCAGGCGCGGAGGTCGGCGAAGGAATAGGTCGGGACGTCGCGGCCCATGCCACGGAAAGTTGAGCGTCAACGTGTTGGGCACTGCGCTCGGGATGGAATAGCTGGACAATGTCGTTACGCCGGGCGGTCCGGTCTGCGGCGGCGACCCGACTGCGCGCGAAGCGAGCTCGACGGCCATCGCGGGGACCGGTTTGCCGCCGATGGAGAAGCTCAACGGCATCCGCCGGATCACGTCGTCGAGGTCGGTGTGGACATTGAGCGCGCGAATATTGGACTTCACCGCCAGTTGCTGCGCGCGATCCGGCTGCTCCGGATGGTCATTGCTGAGAATCTCACCGAGCACCAACTTGCCGCCGTCGGAAAGCTTCCGCAGGGCGATGAGGTAGTCCCGGTCAAATCCCTTCAAGCGGCTGCCGAACGAGGCGTCGCCGAACGGAATCTCCGACTGCTCGATCGAGCTTTGAAAGATGACGTCGAATCCGATCGCCTTGGCACCCCCTTCGCTGACGCTGCCGAGCACCCGGGCGATCTCACGCGTCCAGGTCTGGGTCGGCGATCCCTTGAAGGGCGCGGTCTCGTAGGTCTCGCCGTCGATGGCGACGACCGCAACCGGCGACGTCGCGGGATCGCGGCGGTCGCCGATCAGCTTCCAGCGTAGCGCCGTGAGAATGTCGAGCGAGAGACCTTGCAGCGCCTGCATAGGCGGAGACGTGAACGCCGCGCCCGTAACGAGCGCAATCAGGACTGCTGCAACGATGTCCCGCCTGCCGATCCGCCGCATCGTTGCTGTCGCGGTCCGTCTATTCGAACCGCAGCAGACGACTGACAATCGGCGTCGGCGGCGAGGTCGCGCTGGCATCGACCTGGAATGTGTACCGCTTCGCCCCGATCTTCGCGAGATAGCTGCCGCCCGTGTCAGCGACTTCCCGGCTTTTGCAAAATCATAGAACTTTCCGGCGACCATGACGTCGCTCTTCAGCGGCACGCTAATCGTGGGCTCCTTGCCGTCGGTGCGTTCGATCACCAGCGTGCTACCGCTCTTGGCCTGAATCATTGGTGCGACGCCGTAGATCGTCGGCAGCTTGGCCGGCGCGCTATTGGCACCGGAGCGCATGGTGCGGAACGTGGTCGCCGCGCTCTGGTTCGCCTCGCGCTCGGAGAGCTGCACGGCGTTGACATCGCACGGCACCTTGACGCGCTGGACGTTGCCGAGTTGCGCGGTGCTCTGCTCTGCGCCGACCAGCACGACGCCTTCGGTGATGGTCTCGCGCAGGCAGGATTTGAGATAGCTGAGCGTGATGCCGGCCTTGGGGCCGAGCTTGATGATCTTGCCGGGCGCGACATAGTCCATGAATTCGACGCCGTCGACCTTGCCCTGCACGTCCTCGACAATGGCGGCCGGCGTCTCCGCCATGGCGGCGGCCGCGAGCCAAAACACGCCGACGATGGTGCCGATCAGGCTTCTCATGACTTTCTCATCCAGTTCGAACGATAGGCGATGAACCACATCCCGGTGCAGGCCTAGCAAGGGACGGCCCAGGCAAGTGTGATCAGAATCACTCTTGGTATTGGTGCACGCTGGCAGGAGCAGGTTCAAACAGTTGATGGCAGAAAACGGCGCCGTGGCAAACCGGGACATCACGCGCGATGTCAGACCGCCGCGGCGGCGTCGGGCGCGCGGCCTTGGTCCGGACGGCTCCCGATCGCTCCTGATATAAAGGGCGCGAGGGTAGCCTCGGATCTCTGCAACGGTATCGTCGTTCGCCCGGCGGCAATCGCCACCACCTCGTCCCAACGCGACAGAAAGGCCTCGACGCAGGCCGGGTCGAATTGCCGTCCCTGGTTCTCGACTAGATAGCCACGCGCCAATTCCAGCGGCATCGGCTCTTTATATGGCCGTCGCGTTGTCAGGGCGTCGAAGACGTCGGCGACCGCGACCACGCGCGCGGCGACCGGGATCTCCTGCGCCCTAAGGCCGTTCGGATAGCCGCCGCCGTCCCAGCGCTCGTGATGACCTGCGGCAATTTGGGCACCCAGCTGGATCAGCTCGCAGCTGGAGTCCGCCAAAATCTTCTCGCCGATCCTCGCATGGGTGCGGATCACCGCCATCTCGTCGTCGGTCAGCTTGCCGGGCTTGAGCAGGATGTTGTCGGGAATGGCGACTTTGCCGACGTCGTGCAGAGGTGCGGCGAGATAGATGTCCCGGCAGAGCCGGGCGGGGAGGCCGAGCTGCTCGGCGATGAGCCGGCTGTAGCGGGCGACCCGCAATGCGTGCTCGCCGGTATCGTTGTCGCGGTATTCGACTGCGAGCGCGAGCCGCAGGATGATCTCTTCCTCGCGCTCGCCGAGCTTGCGTGTTGCGGCAGCGACCTCGCTGGCCAGATGCGCGGCGCGATCGTTCAGCTTGCGCACGGCTGCACCGAGCTGAATTAAATTGCGCAGGCGCACCGTCATTTCGACGGTTTGCGGTGCCTTGGGCAGGAAATCGGTTGCACCAACCTGCAGCGCTTCCATCTTGACGTCATCCGTCTGTCGCGAGGTGATCATCGCGATCGGGATGTCGGCACAGCCGGGCAGGGTACGGAAGGTGCGGATGAAGCTGATGCCGTCCATGTGCGGCATCTCGTAGTCGACCAGCACGAGGTCGAACACGCGTTCCTGCGCGCAGGCCAGAGCTTCGACGGGATCAAGGAAGGTCGTGGCCTCGACCAGGCCTTCCGCTTCGATATGACGTTTCAGGAAATTGAGGACGGAGCGGCTGTCATCAACCAGAAGCGCTTGGGTCAGCATTGGCGGCCGCACTCGTTCGGATGGCGAAGCGTGACCTCTATGAATAGCCCACGCGATTTAACGCGGAGCAAACATTTGTGCCGCGGCAAACTGCCTCAACATTGCGCGCAGCGCATGAGATTTGAGTTTGCTATGCACGTATGCATGCACACGCGAAGTTTTTCGGATTGTTACCCGTAGTTGTACGGGGGGCTCGATTAGGAGTTTGCATACTCTCCGTCCCGGATAGTCGTCGCGCGGGATTCGCGCCATGCGTGCACCGAATCCCTGGAAATTTGGGGGACGAATGTCGTCTGATCTCACCGATCCGAAGTGGTCCCTACGGCTGCCTGCAGATTGCAGCATTGCTGCGATCCGCAGTGTCTATGACTTGATCCGCGAGGCGTTCGGCCGGCAGGACCGGCTCGAGATCGATTGCTCCAGCGTCGACAAGGCCGACGTGACCTCGATCCAGCTTCTGCTGTCGACCGCGAAGACCGGCGAGGCCCAGGGCCGGCCAGTGGTGCTCACCGCATTCTCCCAGTCTCTGCGTAACACTCTTCGCCGCGCCGGCTTTGCCAGCGAGGCGATGATCGATCAGCATTTCCCGCAAAAGAAAGATGGCACCTAATGGCCACGATTCTCACGGTCGACGACTCCCCTAGCATCCGGCAGATGATCAAGGTCGTGCTCGAGCCGGCCGGTCACAGCGTGATCGAGGCCGGTGACGGCGCACAGGGGCTTGCCAAGGCGCAAGCCGGCAAGCTCGACCTCGTGATCACCGACCTGAATATGCCTGTCATGAACGGGCTGGAGCTGATCCGGGCACTGCGCAAGCTGCCGAGCGCACTCGGCATGCCCATCGTGTTCCTGACCACCGAATCCAACGACACAGTGAAGCTGGAAGCCAAAAGCGCCGGCGCCACCGGCTGGATCACAAAGCCCTTTAAGCCCGAGCAGCTGCTCGCCGTCGTCGCAAAGCTGGTGCGCGCATGAACGCGATGGACCCGACCGAGGTTTTCCGCCAGGAAGCCAGTGAGCTGTTCGAGGTCCTGGAAGGGGCCCTGCTCGACCTCGGCCAGCGTCCCGACGACCGCGAACTGGTCGATTCCGCGTTCCGCGCCCTGCATACGATCAAGGGCTCGGGCGCCATGTTCGGCTTCAACAAGGTCGCCTCCTTCACCCACGAATTCGAGACCGCCTTCGACCGCGTCCGCAAGGGCGAGATCAAGCCGACCCAGGAGCTGATTTCGGTCGCGCTCGCCGCCAAGGATTATATCCGCGCGCTGATCGAGGATCCGCAGTCGACCGACGACATTATCGGCGAAGCCATCCTCGACGACCTCAAGCGCTTCGTGTCGCCGGATCAGCCTGCCACTCCGGGCGCCGAGATCGCGGAAGCACGGCCTCTGGCGCCAGCCGAGAGCAAGCCGGCCGGCTGGCACCTTTACCTGGAATTTGAATCCCACATCCTGCGCAACGGCTCGAACCCGCTCGATCTGCTGGAAGATCTCTGCAAGCTCGGTCCCTGCTTCGTCGTGCCGATCACCGACGGAATCCCGTTCCTCGACGAGATGGAGCCGGAAGACTGCTATCTGAAATGGGACGTCAAGCTGCACGCGGCCTGCGACAAGGACGCGATCGACGACGTCTTCATGTTCGTCTCGGACGAGATGAAACTGACGGTCTCGCCGCTGGAGCATGTCGAAGCGCCAGCGCCGGCACCTCTGTTCCAGCTCCTCGACGAGGAGCCGGTGACTGTTGCTGAAATTACCGCACCGGTCATCGAGGTCGCTGCTGCGCCCGCCGACGCGCGGCCCGTCGCAAAGGCGGAGCCGAAGGCCGAAGTGAAGGTCGAGCCGAAGTCTGAATCCAAGGCCGAAGCCAAGCGCGACGATCGCGGCATCGCCACCGTCCGCGTCCAGGCCGAGCGCCTCGATGAGCTGATGGACCGCGTCGGCGAGCTCGTCATTGCTCAGGCCCGGCTGACCCAGCTCGCCGCCTCCGGTTCCGACCTCTCGATCAAGTTGATCGCCGAGGAGATCGAGCGTCTCGCTTCCTCCTTGCGCGACACCACGATGGGCGCGCGCATGGTGCCGATCGGCTCATTGTTCGGTCGCTTCCGCCGCCTTATCCACGACCTGTCGCGCGACCTGTCGAAGCCGGTCGAATTTGTCACCTCGGGCGAGGATACCGAGCTCGACAAGACCATGATCGAGTGCCTGGCCGATCCGCTGGTGCACCTGATCCGCAACGCCATCGACCACGGCATCGAGGACACCGCGACTCGCACCGCCAATGGCAAGACAGAGCAGGGCCGCATCGAGCTCGCCGCAGTCCATTCCGGCGCGCAGGTGCTCGTCACCGTGAAGGACAATGGCAGCGGTCTCAACACCGCGCGCATTCGTGCGAAAGCGGAAGAGCAGGGGCTGATCGCCGCCGGTGCCGTGCTCTCCGACCATGACGTCCACCAGTTCCTGTTCCATCCGGGCTTCTCCACCGCGCAGACCATCTCGGCGCTGTCCGGCCGTGGCGTCGGCATGGACGTGGTCAAGCGCACCATCGAGAACATGCGCGGCTCGATCGACCTGACGACCAGGCCGGGCCAGGGCACCACTGTGACCCTGCGCCTGCCGCTGACGCTGGCGATCATCGAGGGCCTCCTGATCCGCGTCGGCGAGGGCCGCTACATCATTCCGCTCTCGGCGGTGGAGGAATGCATCGAGCTGACCGCAGAGGACGAACGTTCCCGCGGGCGCAATTTCCTCAACGTGCGAGGCAAGCTCGTCCCGTTCTTGCGCTTGCGCGAGATCATGTCGTCGTCGGGTTCGCCCGACCGGCACCAGAAGACGATCATCATCTCGACCGGCGAGACTCATGTCGGTCTTGTCGCCGACCAGATCATCGGCAACCATCAGACCGTCATCAAGTCGCTCTCGAAGCTCCATTCGGACGTCACGATCTTCTCCGGCGCAACGATCCTCGGCGACGGCACGGCAGCGCTGATCCTCGATGTCGCGCAGCTCGTCACGCTGGCGCAGTCGAAGGTCGAGAAACAGCATATCAACGAGGCGGCCTGATGACCGAAGCTTCAGCAGCCGAACACCAGGCCGATGCGATGCAAGTCGTCATGATCGGTCTCGGTGAGGAAAAATTCGCGCTCGACGCTGGCCTCGTGCGCGAGATCATCGATCCCGTGCCCGTGACCAAGGTTGCGGGCGCGCGGGCCTTCGTTCCCAGTGTGATCAACGTGCGCGGCAACGTCATCCCGCTGGCGGACCTGCGTATCCGTTTCGGCATGCCGCAGTTCGACCACTCCGCGGACACGCGCATCGTCGTCATCGAGATCGAGCTCGACAACGAGCCCGTGCTTGTCGGTGTCACCGCCGATAAGGTCTACGAGGTCACGGAGATCTCGCAGACCGACGTGCAGCAGACGCCGCGTGTCGGCATGCACTGGAAGCCGGAGTTCATTCGCTTCATCGCTAAATGGCGTGAAGAGTTCGTCATCGTTCCGAACATGGAACGCATTCTGAATTGAAACGAGGTCTCGGGCGAGATCGGGGTAGAGGCTGAAGATGAGATTTACGGTCAAAGCAAAGCTTGCCAGTGCGTTTGGCCTGGTGATCGTGCTGTCCATGGTCGCCGGTGGCGTCGCCTATATGAAGCTCGGCGACATGATGACGACCGCCGACAGCATGGTCCTGCGCGCCAAGCGCATGGAAAAGGCCATGGAGGTCGAGAAGAGCATTCTCATCCAGCTTCGTGCGGAAAAGAACGCGATTATCGGCAACGACAGCGAGGTCGACCAGGCCGCTGCGGACGCCGCCAAGCGCCGCGAGTCCGCTTTGAAGACCAAGGACGAGGTCTACGCGTTGGCGAGCGAGGCCGGCAGGAAGCTGCTCGATGGATTCGCCGCCGCCTACGCCAAGATGAATGCCTATCAGGAGGAGACGATCCGGATCGCGAAGACCGACAAGACAACGGCGACCGATCGCTCCACGAATGAGGGCCGCAAGATCGTGAACGAAGCGCTCGAGTCCATGGGCGCCTATGTCGACAACACCAAGAAGGAGCTGGCCGAGCAGGCCGTCCAGTCGAAGGACGAGGGGCATCAGGCGCAGTTCATGCTGATGACACTGCTCGGCGTCTCCCTGATCGTCGCGATCGCCGCGGCGCTGTGGATTTCGATCTCGATCAGCCGTTCGCTCGGCCGCGCGGTCAGCCTTGCGGGTGCGGTGGCCGCCGGAGATCTCAACCAGACCATTCCTTCCGCCAGCAATGACGAGATCGGCGATCTCGTCAAGTCGCTGAACGTGATGGTCGCAAAGCTTCGACAGATCGTCGAGGAAGCACTGACCGCTGCTCAGAACGTATCGGCCGGCAGCCAGGAGCTGTCTGCCAGCGCCGAGCAGCTCTCGCAGGGTGCGACCGAGCAGGCCTCGTCGGCGGAGGAAGCCTCGTCCTCGATGGAGGAGATGGCTTCGAACGTGAAGCAGAACGCCGACAACGCCAACCAGACCGAGAAGATCGCTGCACAGTCGGCCAAGGATGCGCAAGCCAGCGGCGTCGCTGTCGGCCGCGCGGTCCAGGCGATGCAGACCATCGCCGAGAAGATCACCATCGTGCAGGAAATCGCGCGTCAGACCGACCTGCTTGCTCTAAATGCCGCGGTCGAAGCCGCCCGCGCAGGCGAGCACGGCAAGGGCTTTGCGGTGGTCGCCTCCGAAGTGCGCAAGCTGGCCGAGCGCAGCCAGGCGGCCGCGACCGACATCGGCACGCTGTCGAGCGAGACTGTGAAGGTTGCCCAGGAAGCGGGCGACATGCTGTCGAAGCTCGTGCCCGATATCAAGAAGACCGCCGAATTGGTGCAGGAGATCACCGCAGCCTGCCGCGAGCAGGACGTCGGCTCCTCGCAGATCAACCAGGCGATCCAGCAGCTCGACAAGGTCGGCCAGCAGAACGCCAGTGCCTCCGAGCAGGTCTCCTCCACCTCGGAAGAGCTCGCCTCGCAGGCCGAGCAGCTCCAGTCGACCATCTCGTTCTTCCGGATCGAGCAGACTACGCGCAAGGAAAAGGCCGCGTCGATCGACCGCGCCGTCAACCAGCTTCGGACGAAGGCAGCGCACATGGCGGCGGTCGATCGCGGCACGAAGAAGCCTGCACCGACGCGTCAGCCGGCGCGAGCGCTGAAGGCGGCCGGCGGCGGCGGCTTCGCTTTCGACATGGATGATCGCGAAGACGACCGCGACGCCGAGTTTCAACGCTGACCACCCATTGAAAACCTTCTGACCCGGACTTCACCATGGCCGCAACCTCGCAATATCTGACGCTCGGGCTCTCCGGCGAGACGTTCGGCATCAGCATCCGCAATGTCCGCGAGATTCTCGACATGCGGCCGATCTCGCGCCTGCCACATGCGCCGAACTTCCTGCTCGGCATGATCGACGTGCGCGGCGCTGGCTATCCGATCGTCGACCTTCGGATCAAGCTGGGGCTGCCGAGCGTGGCAGCTACCGAAGCCACCCGCATCATCATCCTCGACGTGCCGATGAAGGGTCGACTGGTCGGCGTCGGTTTTGTCGCCGACTGCGTCTTCGAGGTCACCGATATCGACGAGCAGGCGATCGAGCCCGTGCCCGAAGTGGGCGGCAAATGGCAGTCCGACTATGCCGCGGGCATCGGCCGCAAGGGCGAGAAGTTCGTCGTCATCTTCGATCTCGCCAAGTTGATGGCCCACGATGAGATCCCGGAAGGACGCGCGTCGCCGAGTGATGCGCCCCGGGCCGCCTGAGTTTGCAAGAGTGATGCGTAGTCAAGCGTAAGCCCCCCCATTCGAACCAAATGAGATTGATATGAGATTCACAGTCAAAGCAAAGCTTGCGAGCGCCTTCGGCGTTGTCATCCTGCTTTCCACGATCGCCGGCGGCGTCGCCTATCTCAAGTTGAACGACATGGTAGAAACCGCGGAACACCTCTCCGCACGGGCCGGCCGATTGGCGAAGGTGGCGGAGCTTCAGGAAAGTGTTCTGCTTCAGGTCCGCGCCGAGAAGAACGCCATTCTCGCCTCCGAGGCCGAACAAGACAAGTTCATCAGCCAGATCGCTCAATTGCGGGAGCGGGCGATGAGGATCAAGGATGAGGCCTACAAGGGCGCGAGCGAGAACGGCAAGAAGATGATCGATGCGTTCGCGGCCGCTTACTCCAATTGGAGCGTGGTGCAGGATCAAACGCTCAAGCTCGCGAAGCAGGACAAGGCCAAAGCCGCCGAGCGCTCGATGACCGAAGGCGTGACGGCCTCGACGCCGGCAATCGAAGCGGCAAGCGCATACATCAACCTTGTCAAGAAACAGGTAGCCGAAGAGAGCGAGGCCGCCAGGATCGAGGGGAGTCGCGCGGTGATCTTGCTGATGAGCCTTGTGCTGGCATCCTTGCTGATTGCAGTCGCTGCCGCCGCCTGGATTGCGCTGAACATCAGCCGCGCGCTGTCGCGCGCAGTTGACCTCGCCGATGCCGTCGCCATTGGCGACCTCAGCAGGAAGATCGATGTCGTAAGCAACGATGAGCTCGGCGATCTCATCAAGTCGTTGAATGCGATGACCGTGAATCTGAATGCCACCGCGGCGGTGGCCAACGAGATCGCGCAAGGCAATCTGCTAGTCGAAGCCAAGCCGCTCTCGGACAAGGACACGCTGGGCCTCGCGCTCGAGAGCATGGTCGAAAAACTCCGGCAGATCGTCTCGGAGGCCCTGACCGCGGCGCAGAACGTCTCAGCTGGCAGCCAGGAGCTCTCCGCCAGCGCCGAGCAACTGTCGCAGGGTGCGACCGAGCAGGCGTCCTCCGCTGAGGAAGCTTCATCCTCGATGGAGGAGATGGCTTCGAACGTGAAGCAGAACGCCGACAACGCCAACCAGACCGAGAAGATCGCCGCGCAGTCCGCCAAGGATGCGGAAGCCAGCGGTGCCGCCGTCGGGCGCGCCGTCAATGCGATGCAGACCATCGCCGAGAAGATCACCATCGTGCAGGAGATCGCACGTCAGACCGATCTGCTCGCGCTCAACGCGGCGGTCGAGGCCGCGCGCGCCGGCGAGCACGGCAAGGGCTTTGCGGTGGTTGCTTCCGAGGTCCGCAAGCTTGCCGAGCGCAGTCAGGCTGCGGCGGCCGAAATCGGCACGCTCTCGGCCGAGACAGTCAAGGTGGCGCAGGAGGCGGGCAGCATGCTTTCGAAGCTCGTTCCTGATATCAAGAAAACTGCCGAGCTGGTCGAGGAGATCACCGCAGCCTGCCGGGAGCAGGACGTCGGCTCGGCCCAGATCAACCAGGCGATCCAGCAGCTCGACAAGGTCGGCCAGCAGAACGCCAGCGCCTCCGAGCAGGTATCCTCGACCTCGGAGGAGCTGGCCTCGCAGGCCGAGCAGCTCCAGTCGACGATCGCCTATTTCCGTATCGAACAAGGCACGAAGGACCAAGCCCCAGTTCCGATCGATCGGGCGGTCAATCAGCTGCGCGCCAAGGCCGCTCATATGGCGGCCGCTGAGCGTCCGGCCAAGAAGCCGCAAGCCAAGCCGGCGCGTGCCGTGAAGGCTGCCGGTGGCGGCGGCTTCGCTTTCGACATGAATGACGGCGCGGACGATCGGGACGCCGAGTTCCAGCGCTAGGATTGCGGCATCGGCCCGCCCTCCATGGGCGGGCCGATCAATGTTCGATGGTCATGTAATGGTGCAGGATTCAAGATGGCTCGTATAGCCCGATTTGCAATGCCGGCGGCCGTCCCGGGTCGGGGCGGGCAGCCATGATTCCTGCCGTGCAGGATAGGGCGGTGCAGGATACGGCCGTGCATCTGTCGGACCGTCATTTCCGGACCATTGCCGAACTGATCGAGGGGCAGGTCGGCATCAAGCTGCCGCAGGGCAAGCGGCTTATGCTGGAGGGGCGTCTGCACAAGCGCGTGCGCGCACTGAATTTCTCGGATCTGAACGAATACGTCGACAATCTATTCGAGGCGGATCATTTCGATGTCGAGCTCACCCATCTGATCGATGTGGTGACGACCAACAAGACCGACTTCTTCCGCGAGCCTCAGCATTTCACCTTCATGCGGGAGATCGCCATCCCTGCGCTGCTCAAGCAGCACGGACGCAAGAACGCCAACCTGAAAGTCTGGAGCTCGGCGAGCTCCACCGGCATGGAAGCCTACACCACGGCGATGGTGCTGGACGACATGACGCGGAGCGGATCGCGGTTTCAGTACCGCATCCTCGGAACCGACATCTCCACCGCGGTGCTGCGCCTCGCCAGGACCGCGATCTACACCCGTGACGTACTGGCGCCGGTGCCGGAGCCTTTCGTGAAGCGATATTTCCTGTCCTCGCGCGACAGGTCGCGCGGCGAAGTGCGGGTGGTGCCGGAATTAAGGCGCATGACGCATTTCATGCGGATGAACCTGATGGATTCGTCCTATCCAGTCGACCGGGACGTCGACATGATCTTCTGCCGCAATGTGCTGATCTATTTCGACAAGTCAACGCAGCGAAAGGTCGTCGAGCAGCTTTGCAGTCATCTACGGCCGGGAGGGTATTTGCTGGTGGGGCATTCCGAATCGATGATCCACAGTTCCGTTCCTGGCCTGAAGCAAGTTCAGCCGACCATTTTCCAGGTCTGATCGGGAGCACGCTCAATATGCCGAGGCAGAAAGTTCGCGTGCTGATCGTGGACGATTCGGCGTCGGTGCGCCAAATCCTTCAGACGATCCTCAACGACGATCCCGACATCGAAGTGATGGGGACGGCCTCCGATCCTTTCGCGGCGGCCCGCCGCCTTCAAGACGAAATCCCTGACGTCATGATCCTCGACCTCGAGATGCCACGCATGGATGGTATGACGTTCCTGCGCAAGATCATGGCGCAGCGGCCGATCCCGGTGATCATCTGCTCCTCGCTCACCGAGGAGGGCTCGAACGTGATGTTCGAGGCGTTCGAGGCCGGGGCCGTCGATATTGTGCCCAAGCCGAAGATCGATACGCGGCAGGCGCTGCTCGAGTGCTCGACCCGGCTGTGCGAGTCCGTGAAGTCGGCCGCGCGCGCGCGCGTGCGGCCACGCTCGGAACGGCGTGTGATCGAGAAGAAGCTGACGGCCGATGCCATCATCCCGCCGCCGGTGCAGGGCAAGTCCCGACCCACGACCGAGCGCATCGTGTGCATTGGTGCATCGACGGGCGGGACGGAAGCGCTCAACGACGTCCTGGAGATGCTGCCGGCGCACTGTCCTCCTATTCTGGTCGTCCAGCACATGCCGCCGGGCTTTACCGCCGCCTTCGCCAGACGTCTCGACGGCGTTTGCCAGATCCGCGTCAAGGAGGCCGAGGACGGCGAGCCGGTGCTGCCGGGCTGGGCCTATATCGCGCCGGGCGCGCGCCACATGCTGCTCCAGCGTATCGGCCTGCGCTACCAGGTCGCGATCAAGGACGGTCCGCCGGTGTCGCGGCATCGGCCCTCTGTCGACGTGCTGTTCCGCTCGGCGGCCCAGCATGCCGGCGCCAACGCGCTCGGTGTCATCATGACCGGCATGGGCGACGATGGTGCGCGCGGCATGCTCGAGATGCGTAAGCTCGGCGCCTCGACGCGGGCGCAGGACGAAGAAAGTTGCGTGGTGTTCGGTATGCCCAAGGAAGCGATCGCCCATGGTGGGGTCGAGAAGGTGGTTTCGCTGAACCTCATTCCGCGCGAGATCATGCATTGGTATCAGGCCGGGCATGCGGCGGCGGCGGGTTGATCGCGATGATTGCGACTCCTGCCGGCAATTTGACTGATGCGATCGCTGCGGTCGAGGACGTCTCGTCGCGCATCGAAGATGTGTTTGCCCGCGTCGGCCACGAACTCGGTCGTGGCCACATCATCTTCAAGGAGCTGAATCAGGGGCTCGCCTCTCTTTCCGGAGAGCTCTCCGGTGCGGGGATCGAAGGAGCCGCGATTGCGCTGCAGGAGATTGCGGCGCGGCTGAGCGAGCTGGCGCGGGCGTTGCCGGCCGAGAGCGCTTTGCTCGCGATGATCGGCAAGAGCACGACCGAGGCGTCTGCGCTGCTGAAGCCGCTGTTCAAGCATATCCAGATGATCACTATCATCGCGCGCAGCGCGCGGATCGAGGCGGCGTCGCTCGATGGCGAACGCGAAGGTTTTCTCGCCTTCACGCAGGAGGCCTACGATCTCGGAAGGTCCGTGCAAGGCTCGATCGAGGGGTGCGCGCGGGACCAGCAGCGTCTGTCGGAGGCGGTCGCCACCGCATTCGGCCGGCAGAAGGACTTCGAGAGCCGCTACGGCGATCGGCTGGTCGCAGAGAGCGCCGAACTCGGCGCAGCCTATTCCGGCCTGCGCGACCAGCGCAGCAAGAGCAGCCATCTCGCCGATCTCGCCAGCGGCAGCACGCGAAAGATCGCCGAGGCGGTCGGCGGCGCGATCATTTCCTTGCAGGCTGGCGACAGCACGCGGCAACGCCTCGAACATATCTGCCACGGCTTGCGGCTTTCGTCCGTCTCCGCGCCGAGCCTCATCCCGGGGCCGATCCCAACCGAAGATGGCGTGCATGCAATCCGCCAGCTGCAGGCGGCTCAGCTCAGGGACGCCCAGCGCGAGTTCGGCGGCGACATCGGGCAGATCATCCGGGCGCTGTCGGCAATCCTGAATGATGCTGGCAGCGTCGTCAGTCACGGTCGCTCGCTATTCGGCGATGAGAACGGCTCGTCGTCGTTCCTGACCCGCATCAAGCAGAGGCTGGCCCAGGCCTCGACCCTGATCGCCACTTGCGAGGGCGCCGGCCGCTCGGTCGACGAGGCGCTGGCGGTCGTCGAGGATACGCTGGCGAAATTCCGCCGGGCCATTGCGGGCCTGGCCGAAGCCACGGTCGATATCACGCTGATCGGCATGAACGCGGGCCTCAAGGCGAGCCATCTCGGTAGCCGCGGCAGCGCCTTCGTCGTCATCGCCAACGAGCTCAAGGCGACCGCCGACCAGGTTTCGGCGGGCGCCGGACGCTTGCGGCCCGTCCTCGATTGCATCGAGCGGTCGGCCAACGAATTGAGGGAGCTCCGCGTCCGGGGCGATCCTACCCAACTCGCCAACCTAGAGCCGCAGATCCTTCAGGCGCTGCGGGAGGTCGAGGCCGGCAACGAACGGCTCGGCAAGCTGATGAGCCGGCTCGTCGACGAAGGCGCAGAATTCGAAGGCTTGATGAATTCGGCGCAAGGCCTGATGAGCTCGCTCGGCGAGAGCTCCGCGTCACTGCCGGCCGTCGCGGCGCGCCTCGAGATCGCAAGCGCAGGCACGCATCGCCCGCAGCCGCAGGACGAGGCAGTGCTCGACGATCTCTTCGCGCGCTGCACGATGGAGCGCGAGCGCAACGTCCACCGGGAATTCTTGCAGTCCCTCGGGCTTTCGTCGATCGGCGCCGCACGCCGGGTCGAGGTGATTGGATCGGCGGATGACGGCGTAGAACTGTTTTGAGCCCGCCGCCGATGTCGCGCATGCGCCGGCAATTTGACGAATTGACTTTGCGGGCCGTTAACCGTCGCGGAACATGCACCATATTGGTCATTGTCGCGCCCCAGAGTTGGCCGCAAATACATTTGAATTTTACGACGGATGTTTTTCATGCTGAGAGACGGCAAATACGCTGCCTGGTTCAGAACCCCGCGTGGTCAGGGCACGGGCATTGTGGAGCTTGTCGACGGGCGGATCGCGGGCTGCGACAGCTTCTTCACTTACGGTGGTTCCTATCAGGTCGATCGGCAACGTTTCACGGGCGTTCTCACCGTGAAAAGACATTCCGCGGGCAATCCGAGCGTGTTCGGCCCCGATGAGGTCGATGTCGATCTGTCCGGCATGTGCAGCGGCGCGGTAGCGACATGCTCGGGGACGGCAAGGCAAGTGCCCGAAATCAGCTTCGAAGCGACGCTGATCTACAGCCAGGAAGAAGATGCTCCAGCCGACGCCAAATGCGCGATCGTGAAGCTCAATGCCGACAAATTGCCCAAGGAGCTCGATAGCCGCTCGCGGCCTCGGCCTTCTTTCCTGCCCTCCAGGCCTCCCGCGTCCTGATGCGTCCCGCGCCTTAGCTTTGCGTTGACGCTGTTTTCGCGAAAGCATGTGGCGACCGCATCGCGGCAATAGTACTTTTAGATGTGAAATCTAGATTGAGGCTCATAACAAAAGGCGGACAGGGATATGCCTCAGATCTGGATGACATATGACGAACTCGCGACACTCAGCGGCTGTAGTGCCACCGAGGCCAGGGTGCAGGCGCTGCATCTGTCGCTCGATCGCCGCAAGAGCCGCGACGGAAATACCCGCGTCAAGCTGGACTTCGCCTTGATGGCTCGGTTCTTCGAGACCATTCGCGAACGCGAATTCGGCCTCGATGACGCGATCACGGCGTTGCGCGCAACTCACCGGCAGATGTCCGGCGGCTTCTCCTCCGAGCAGGACGGCTTCAGGCGCGGCGTGGTGTAAGTCCTTTGCTCCGGCAGCAGTCGGCTTGGTCCGAATCAGGCATAATCAGCCAGCCGGAATTTGGGGCGAGCCTTGGTGTTCACACCGGAATAGGTCGAAACCAACGGGATCCGGGCTGGGAGGTTGCCATGATGAGAGCCGTATACCTAGCGGGTGCGATGGTTCTTGCGCTCCCGTTTCTTCTCGTGACGGCGGCCGGTGCCGAAGTGGTCAAATTGCAGGCGGAACTCAAGGGCAGCAACGAGGTGCCGCCCAATGCGAGCTCCGGCTCCGGCAAGGCCGAGGCGGCTTTCGATACCGAGACGAAGGTCCTTACCTATACGGTCACCTACGCAGGTCTAACGGGTCCCGCGCTCGGTGCGCATTTCCATGGACCGGGCGAAGCGGGCAAGAATGCAGGCATTGCGCTGCCGTTCAAGTCGACACAAAGCCCGATCCAGGGCACGGCGACCCTCACCGAGGCGCAGGCTGCCGATCTGCTGGCCGGCAAATGGTATGCGAATGTCCATACCGCAGCCAATCCAGGTGGTGAGCTGCGCGGGCAGATGGCAAAATAGTCTGTCGGACCGGGCTGCAGATCGCGCGTGCGACGCGACCTGACGTCGCTCGCCTCAGGACGGCGGTCTGGGCAGGAAAGCCAGAATGGTCTGGGCGAGGCTCACGCCGAGGATGCCGCCGGCCGTCTTTTGCAGCACGTCGATGAACCGCGGATCGCGGTCGGGCACCATCGCCTGCAGCATCTCGAGTCCGACGGCGACGGCGACCACGAATGCGCAAGCCAGCCTCAAGCGGCCTGGCAGCAGGAACGACAGCAGGAAGCCAAGCAGGCAATAGGCGCTGAAGCGCTCGATCACGACCACCCAGTAGGCCTCGGCATGGCCTATCAGCACTGGCCTGCCCGCAAGCGTGGCCAGCGTGGCATAGGCGATCAGCGCAAGGCAGATGGTCGCGGCTGCGATGAGATGATTTCGGCGCATTGTAGCATCATAGCCGGTCGGCCGGCATGCCGCTTCCGAAAGCGGAGAATATCGTTAAGCCTCGCACATTGCCCATGGTGGTTCGCCGCTCGTGGTTCGTCCCGGGACTTATCTGGAGGTGCCTGGCTGTCCGAATTCGAGCCAGTCGGCCGGTCAGGCGACCCGCTCGTTGTTGCCGGTCGGACCTGCGCCGGCAATTGCGGCACGTCGCGACGCCATCAATTCGCTGAACTTTGCAAAGGGCAGGGGCGCGGCGACGAGATAGCCCTGGCCCTCTTCCACGCCACACGAGATCAGCGCGCGGACCTGCTCTTCGGTCTCGACGCCTTCCGCAACCACGGTCATGTGGAAGTCCCTGGCGAGCGCCACCAGCATCTCCACGATCGTCGTGGTCGAGGCGTCCACCGTAATGGTGTCGACGAAGAACTTGTCGATCTTGATCGTGTTGGCGCCGAGCCCTTTCAGCCGCGACAGCCCGCTATGGCCGACGCCGACATCGTCGATGGCGACACGAAAGCCGTAGTCGCGCAACTCGCCGACCACGGCTGCGGCGCGCGTGAGATCGTCGAGCTCGTCGCGCTCGGTCACCTCGAGCACGATCTGCCGCGCCGAGACCCGTGCGGCAGCGACGGTGCTGCGCAGCGTTTCGACGAAGCCTGCGCCGAGGATGTGTCTGGGCACGACATTGAACGAGAGCTTGAAATCCTTGTCGGCTTTGAGAAGCGGCTGGAGGTCGGCCAGCGCGCGGCTGAGCAGCTGCCAGGTCATGGCTTCGACCCGTCCGCTGGATTCCGCCAGCGGAATGAAGTTCATCGGCGGCACCACCGTGCCGTCTTCACGCAGCCAGCGCGCCAGGATTTCGCAGCCTTTGATCTCACCGGTGCGAAGATCGAAGATCGGCTGAAAGTAAGGCTTGAATTCACCGTGCGCCAGCGCACGATCGAGATCGGCAACGGGCCCCTCCATGCGCCGGGTCCGCGACAGTAGGACCCCGAACAGCACGCCGAGTGCGAGCGAGACCGCCATAGCCGGCCAATAGGCCTCGCTGTTCCATGTCGACAGCACCGACTTGTCGATGCGGATGACCGCGCGCAGCGGATAGCGCGCCGAGCTTTTCTCGAAATCGATCGGATGCGGCAGCGCCTTGTTGGCGTCGAGCGCAAACTCGCCGAGCTGTGCGCCGTTCGTCAGCGCAAGCAGCACTTCGCCATGCGAGCGCAGCTCGGTCGGCATGATGTCGAACAGGCTGGAATTGATGCCGAGAATGGCAACCAGCGCCTTCTTGTCGCCGATGTCCCTGAGCACGCCGAGTGCGTCACCGCCGAACTGCTCGACACGGAACAGCATTAGCTTCGAATCGCGCGACGCAAGCATGTCCGCCCGATCGACCCAGCCCTTGTCGAATTCGAGCGTCTCGGAATAGGCCGAGCAGATCACCGAGCCATCGGAATTGACGAGGCGGACGTCCTTCACGGCGGAGCGTTGATAGACATGGAGCCGGATCGCCTGGAGCGAGGCGGGGTCGCAGGTCGCGAGCCCGCGGCTGGCCAGCTCGTCAAGGCTCGCGGTTGCAAAGTCCACGGCAAATTCGGATCGGCGCAGCACGACTTCGGTCAGCTCGCTAAGCCGGCGCACCTGCTGATCGTGGATGAAGCGCGTCGCCGCGATGTGTCCGGCGAGGGCGAACGCAGCCGTGCCCGCAAGCACGAGCGCCGCCAGTGAGAGTCTCGGCCGTGCTGCTTTCATCCGGCCCGCGAAAGTTAAGAGAGGTGATCAGAACTCTAGCCTCGGAGGCACTAAGATAGGGTTTAAGACGATGGCGTCCGGACCTTTGAACCGAAGTTCACGGGTCAATGGAGGCAGCGGTTTCCGAAGATCCGCGCAGCGATGATGGCTCGGCAGGGCATGAGACCTGGCGGCGCAGGTGCCATTTCACAGTGACTGGTCTGAGCTGGCGAGGAAAGACACCGATTTTCCGGCTATTTGGTCTCGTCGCCCACAATCGCCATGCCACGAACAGGACGTTAACGGCGAACCAAACCGGCACGAACCGAGAGTTCCATCTGCGGGATTGCCGGCCGGGGCAGGCGCGAGGCCAATCGCCTCATGGCAAGACCGCGTTCGCCCTCGAAGCGCCGCGTCAACGCCGATTGTAGGACCAGCCTTTGTCGACATTGGTCGGTAGCGAGCGGCGAAGTAGGGATTCTTGAGGCAATTGCCTGCGGGATCATAGATCCGATCCGCGCATTCATGGAAGTTCAGGGTCGAAACCAAACGCGCACCAAGGTGCACCATTCGGGAATCCGAAGGCAACAGGCACCTGCGCTGATGCCACGGAAGGCAGACAATCGTCATTGCTCTCCAGTCTAACATCCATGCGTGGAGAGATCGAGAGCGCTGAAACGCTTGAAATGCGTCGCCCGCTAGCTCCTCTTGGTGGCCTTCGATTTCAGCACCAAGCCGAGACGCAAGGCCATGCGCTTGATTGCGTCGGGCGATCGCCCGAGCTGCTTCGCCGCCTCCTCCAGCGACGTCGAAGACTTGGCCAGCTCCATGAGCCGGCGGTCCTCTTTGAACGACCAAGGCTTCCGCGCCATAACCGAAATGATCCTCCTGCATCGACACAACGACAAAGCCGCCAAGCGGACCCATGTCGCTCGACGGCTTTGCTTGGGTGGGGCCGGGCCTTTGGGGACGCCCGGTGCGGAGATGAATATGCGATCGGCGAGACTTCGCAACAAACAACGCGGATTAAGCTAACTGCTCAACCTTACCGCGACGAAATCGGTACCTGGCGCCCCGTACAACTCCGGGGTTTTCTCGGCATCGGGCCGGTCAGCGTTGACTGCGGGCGTCGGAGCTGAGGTTACTTCACCACGTCCGGTTGCCGCAGAACGGGCCCGGGTGCTGGTAAGACTGCTTGCCAAATCTTCGCACGCAGCAGTGAACGTCTCTCGTGGAAGTTGTAATCTCTCGAGTTGGTCCAAAGCGCCGCTTCCGGGTGGCTCATCGGAAGATTGAGGCCTCGGACGACCGTCCAGCCCGCCAATCCAGACGAAATAATATTCGTCCATCCTCGTGTGAATTCCCTTTGCAGATCGACGCGGTCAGGCTGCCGTCGCCAATCGTACGGACGGCAGCCGTCGCGAAAGGGAGATCAATCCGCTATCCGACGCCGATGCGCTTCTGCTGATAGCCGCGATCGAGAATGGCTTGCCACCATTGGCGATTGTCGAAGAACCAGCGAACCGTTTTGGCCAGGCCGCTTTCGAAATTCTCGTCGGCGCGCCATCCAAGTTCGCGCTCGAGCTTCGAAGCATCGATGGCGTAGCGGCGGTCGTGACCGGGACGGTCGGCGACGAACGAAATAAGGCCACGCCGCGAGCCCGCCGCGCGCGGCGACATTTTATCGAGCAGGTCGCAAATCCTTTCCACGACGTGAAGGTTGGTACGCTCGTTTCGGCCGCCGATATTGTACGTCTCGCCGATCGCTCCGCGCTCGAGCACGAGTGTGAGCGCCTTGGCGTGGTCCTCGACGTAGAGCCAATCGCGAATGTTCTGTCCGTCGCCGTAAACCGGCAGCGTCTCTCCGGCGAGCCCCTTGATGATGACGTGCGGAATGAGCTTCTCGGGAAAGTGATAGGGCCCGTAATTGTTGGAGCAGTTCGTCACCATCGTCGGAAGGTCGTAGGTCTCGCGCCAGGCGCGGACCAGATGGTCGGACGATGCCTTGCTCGCCGAGTAGGGCGAGTTGGGTGAATAGGACGTGGTCTCGGTGAAATAACCGTCCTTGCCGAGCGACCCGAACACCTCGTCGGTGGAGATGTGGAGGAAGCGGAATTGCGAACGGCGGTCCGGGCTCAGGGCCCTCCAGTATCGCAGCGCTTCCTGCAGCAGCGTGAAGGTACCGACGATGTTGGTCTGGATGAATTCGCCGGGGCCGTCGATCGAGCGATCGACATGGCTCTCGGCCGCCAGATTCATCACCGCGAAAGGCTGGTATTTCTCGAACAGCCTGCGCAGCGACGCCGCTTCGCAAATGCATTGCTTCTCGAACACGTAACGCGGGTTTGCTTCGGCGTCGGGGAGTGACTCGAGATTCGCCGCATAAGTCAGCTTGTCGATGTTGACGACGCGCGCATGCGTGTCGCGGAGGAGATGACGGACGACTGCGGAGCCGATGAATCCCGCACCGCCCGTGACGAAAATCGTGGAGCGTTCGAAACGCATGGGTGATCTGCCTCAGTCTTGAGCGGCGAAGGAGCGGGCCACCGATTGCAGATACTGGCCGTAGCTGCTCTTGGCGGTCTTCTCGGCAACCTTCGCGAAGGCTTCGAGAGAAATGTAACCGCGCCGCAAGGCGATTTCCTCTGGGCAGGCGATGCGCAACCCCTGGCGCTGTTCGAGGATCTGGACGAAATGGCTGGCTTCGACCAGTGAGGCGTGAGTGCCGGTGTCGAGCCAGGCCATGCCGCGGCCCATGAGCCGCACGAACAGCTTTCCGCGCTCCAGATAGACCCGGTTGACGTCGGTGATCTCGAGCTCGCCGCGCGCGGATGGCGAAACCCTTGCGGCGATGTCCAGAACTTCATTGTCGTAGAAATAGAGGCCGGTCACCGCGATGTTCGATCGCGGTTGGGCCGGCTTCTCCTCGATCGACAGTGCCCGTCCGCCGGCGTCGAGCTCGACCACGCCATATTGCTCCGGGGTATTGACGGGGTATCCGAAAATCGTGGCTCCGCGCCCGTACTCGGCGGCGGCCTGGTTCAGCATCTCTGGCAGGCGGTTGCCATAAAAGATATTGTCGCCCAGCACCAGGGCGACGGGGTCCTCGCCGACAAAGTCGCGGCCCACGATGAAGGCATCGGCGAGCCCGCGCGGGGTGTCCTGATGGGCATAGGAGAAGCGCAGGCCGATCTCCGAGCCATCGCCGAGCAGTCGTTGGAATAGCGGTTGGTCCTGCGGTGTCGTGATGATGAGGATGTCCCGGATACCCGCGAACATCAGGGTGGACAGCGGGTAATAGATCATCGGCTTGTCGAACACCGGCAGAAGCTGCTTCGACACGACCGCGGTCACGGGATAGAGCCGCGAACCCGTTCCGCCTGCTAGGATGATGCCTTTCATGCGCCCTCGAAGCCGACGGCATTGCACTTACTGTGCAGATCGCCCGTCACCAGTTCACCAGCAACGAAGCTGCGATGGCCTGTCGAGAGATTGTCATAAACGACGGGCTGATAGCCGGCGGCCGCGAGTGCGCGGCAGGCATGCGAGCCAATATACCCTGCGCCTCCTGTGACGAGGACTGGCGGTCGATCGATCATGTTTGTTTATCCCAGAACAAGCGCAACGATCATCCAAGATAACGCTGCCAGCATTCCGGAAGAAAGACCTCCAGGGCAAGAGGTCGTTACGGCCGAAATACTAAGAGATCGAAGCTCGAGAAATCTCAACCAAACCCCTCGATATGGAAAATTTATAGACCTACCGCAATTATCCTCAAGCATAGAATTATCGTCGGGGCATGCAAGTGGGTTGGTTTGGACCCGTTTGACGATCAGAAGAGCTACACGCGTTTGGTCCCATTGAGGTCAAGAAACGGGCCCGCTCTGCTCGGCTGCGTCCGAAGTGAGCCTGATGCCGAGAGTCCCTGTCCCCGGATCGCCTGCCACTCCCTTCGATCCGCATAGCAACCCTCTCATCTAGCCTCGTTGAGCATCTTGCCGGGAAAACGATCGCGGGATCGCGCCGCAGCAACCCCGCATTCAGGCTTAGAATTTGGATTGAAGCCCCAAACAGGGAACGAACAGGGACGTGCCTCAGATCTGGATGGCTCATGACGAAGTCGCGCCACTCTGTGACTGCGCGGCTCTCGGTGACGTAGGAGTCAACCCTCAAATTCGGATATCAAAAAAACCGGAGATCCGCCACCTTCTCCCCGACACGCGCGACGATCAATCTTCAAGCAGGCCGTTGCACAAAGTTCATCTTCATCTGACAAAACCTTCAGCGATGCCGATCTTGAAGTCGTCACAACGAGACGATGAAATTCGTTGGGGAGGAACGTTTCGGACAACTTTGGAATATTCCAGATGCTACCTGTTTTGGTTTTGTCATCGATTTTTGCAGTCGGCTTTTGCTGCGGCTACGGTGTGCGAGCGTGGCGCTCGCACAAGCGATCGGTTCGGTACCGTCTTTACGCGCCGTACACACCGACTTCCATGGGAGCCGACAAAGGTCAGCATCCGTCGTGATCAGCCAATCCGGTGCCGCTGTCGGTGTAGCCTTATGGCCGCGGAGTGGCCGCAACAACTATGCCCGGTTAGGTTAACCTGTGTTTGGGCTTGAGAGCTTTTGAATTCGCGGCTTAATGACTGAAGTCAATTGCGAGCAATTCGACGTACAAATTTCAGGTGCACGTGGAAAGTCTGGATGGCGGATTTTTTTATCATGTTAGTTGGCGTGACGTGTGGCTTGTCGAAACTTTTTGTGTTCGTTCGCGACTACGGCCGACGCGTGGAAGGTCTCTCCGGTCCTTGGATCCTCAACGAGGGCCGAACCAATGATTGATCCAAACAAGGCTGCTCCGCGAAGGTATTTTCTTGATGCGCATGGACATCGCGTGCTGATCGGTCTTTCGGCGGACGAGACGGCGGAATTTGAGGCGTTGGATCTCTCCTCGATGAGAGCGGACGCTGACCGGATGAAAAATTGCCAATCTGAAAATCTTGCGGAACAAGGCAAGGTTCGATGGCTTGAGCTCTATTCCAGGCACGAGAGCGCGTGGCAGGCCTGGAAGGTACAGAGCCGGGCCGAGCAGGCCGCAGATTCAGGCTTTGTTAACTATATCTGACCGATGCTGGGAAATTAAAAACTCACATATGGGATGGCCCAAATGTTTCAGCTGTTCCTGAGGACGCGCGCGCACAACCTCCTCAACTACCGCCGGGAGGATAAAGGCTTCAAGGCGCGCTCGGCTGAGCGCGACGCTGAGACCGACCGCATACGGATCGAGGCGGTGATGACCGCGCTCGACACCGCCTTGCAAGAGGCGGAGATCGAGCAGGCCGGGCTCAATCGACGTGTCGATGATGCGCTGGCGCGCGCGTCGGTCACGTTCGGCAACGGCACCGATGAATATTTGGAACGTGAGCCGCTCGATAATCATCATCAGGACCTCTTCGCGGCCGACATCTCGAATGGGCAACGACGGCTCAAGGAGCTGGCCAGCACCATTGCGCATTTGAAATTTGTTAAAGCGGCGTTGCTAACCCGCTTCCCGAACGTCAAGCGGACCGAGCCTCAACAGCTGAGCTCCGCCGCTATGTGATGCTCGATCATGCGGCGGCGCCCGAGCCGCCGGCACCACCTTAGGCTGATGCCGCACCTGGCAATCGCATTATCGCAGCCGCGGGGATCTGAGCTCGCGTGTTGAACGGCCATTTCCGTTGTCCGCTCTGGACTGATGTTAACGGGATGGAGCAGGTCCTTGGGCAAGGAAACCCGGCTTGGCGCGCCCCGGAGCTCAAATACCAGGCTGAACTGGTTTATCGTTGGGAGCAACGCTCCTTTTTGATATGGTTCCATCAAGAACGGAGCGAGGGAGTAGGAAGGTATCTATGAGAAATGCGCAAAGATTGGCTGGATTAGCAGCCGTATTGACGTTGGGTGCACCGGCGACGGCTTCGGCGATCACTGCCGAACTGGCTCGCACATGTAACGCTGCCGTTGCCAAGGCCTTTCCGCCCAGCCAAATCGGTAATCCCGCAGCCGGCAGCAGCAAAGGCAACGCCAAGGCGCAGCGCGACTACTTTCAGAAGTGTATTGCGAACAACGGCAAGGTCGATGATGCCGCAGCGGGTTCTCCGAAGGACAGCAAGTAAGTGGCAGCAAGTAAGCGCTGGAACTAACGCGATGCCGGGCAGGGCGAGTAGAACGCGCCGTTTGCGGCGTTGATGCGTTCGACACATTGATTGGGATCCGTCACTGCCCCCGACACAGTGAAGTCATAGCCCGCGCCTTTGACCACCACAACATAGCGACCTGGCGCGAGCGCAAAGCCGTCCTGTTCTGGCTGCAGCAAGAGCATTCTCGGCTGATCCTCGACCGGCCCCACTTTGTAAGGGAAGGACATGCTGCGAATAACCCATGTGTCGCCGGCGCTCACTATCGATGCCTTTCCGCTGGCATCCACGCCCATGGCCCGGGAGACTTTTGCAACGACCCTAACTTCTGTCCCGCTGGCGTCGACACCTCCGTCAGGCCGGAAGACAATGAACTTGACGTCGCCACTCGTCAGCGTGGTCGCGCTCGGCATGTTAATGGCTGCGGAAATCGCGACGCGACGATCAGGTATCTTCCCCGGAACGGGTTTCAGCTCCTGAAGCTGGCCCTCGCTCAAGGCGTAAACTCCAAACGACGCCGGCAAAGGCATTGAGGGTTGCGGAGCCGGTGCCGCCTCCTTCGGACTCTCGGGCCGTTCGGCGACTTCGCTGTCCGATGATACCGGGGTGGCGGTTGGTTGAGGCTGAGGGGCTCGTGACGCGGTGAGCGGCGACGGTGCAGTAAATTGAGATCTCAATCGCGGCCAAGACATAGCCGCCACGCCGATGCACGCCACCAGCATAAAGCCAACCGTCAATCGAATGGGAGCGTTGAAGGCGCCGCTCCGCTTCCCTTGAGCCGACAGCCTAGGCGGTGCGATGCGAGGGCGAGGCTCTTCGACTTTCGGGACGGGCGCAGCGTTCGAAAAGGGGAGCGTGGGCGCGATGGGTGCGGGCGACGGGGTATTGATCGATGGAGCAGCCGAAACGACGTCTGCCGCAGTGTTCGATGCTGCCGGCGCGGCTGTTTGTTCGAACGACTTTTCAACCGCTCCGATAGCGCGTTCGAGGACTTGCTGGAATTCGCGAGCATCCCGCGCGTCTGCGTGGGTGAATTGTTGCAGGAGCTTCGAGCGTGCCAGCTCGTAAACCATCGCCCGCATCTGCCTGGGGTCATTGGAGGCGTCATGAATGCGGCCCGACAGAAGACGGATGAATCCCGCCTCGATCGTTTCCATTTTCGGCGCATTGGCCGCAGGGTCGCCGGGGTCGCTCATTTGGGCCGTTCCACTACCCGAACAAGGCTGTTTCGCCAAGTTGTCCCGCTTCGAACCCGCTGGCTTTCCAGGATTCCGTTGATCGCGAGCTGCCCAAAGTCGCTCTTCGACCTCCCGAAGGTTCTTGCTTTTGGGCATGAACCTGTGACATTTCACTAAGCTCCTCTTTCCGGTGGTTCAGCATGCGCGGCGTTCTTGCGGCAATCACGCTTTTGGCCTTCCTGGGCCAGCCTGCGTTCGCGCAGGGTGTCAAGGATCGGGCCAATGTGACCAGCACCAGCATCGTGACGACACCCACGAAGAAGTCGCAGGCCGGCCAGACCGCTTCGCGACCCACCGCAATTCGGAACCTGACAACGGGAAGCCTGCCAGCCGGCACCGCGGCCCAAGGAGTGTGGAGGGACGGCAAGCTCATTGCCGTGCCTCGATAAGATCACCCAAGGAACCGTGAAGGAACGGTGACCGCCTCCCTGACGTTCTCGCTTGGGAGATATCGCATGAAACGATTGGTTTTTATCGCAGCCGCGCTTCTTGGTCCTACCGGCGCATTGGCCCAAGGGGTCAATGATCCGTCGACGCCCAACCGCAACGTGATTGTCGTCAATCCCTCGCAGCCATCCCCAACCACGGCTACACCGAATATCCCGAGCCGAATCCAAGCGCCACTGATCAGGGGCGGGCGCGCCCAACCTTACTACGGGAGCCGAACCAGGGGCAGCGGGTCGAACCAGCGGTAGTCCTTCAACGCTCGACGCGGTCTGCGTCCTGGATATCGCCATGGCGCGCCGTCTACGGCGCATTCGGTGGCAACGTGTTGCTGCCTGCTGTACGCACTTCGACATAGGTCAGTGTGACCGACCCTGTGCTCGGAGTCACCTGGGTGATGTCGACGTAACGGGCCCCCGGAAAGAGCTTCTGGTCTAGGCCATAGAATATCTTTTCCCGCTCCGACCACAAAGTGACCACCAGCCTTGGGGTCGACCGCCTCATACTGGGTATGGATGACTTTGGGGGTATTCGACCGAGGCGGCTGTCGCAGGCTGCACGGCAAGGAAGAAGGCTGGAGCGAGAACAATGAGGGTGGTGCGAAACACAGGATCAAACCTTGCGAACTAAAGAAGCAAGCTTGCCTGCGAATGTGCTGCCTTGCAATCGGTAACGATGTAAAGTCAAGGCCGCTCGGGGCATTGAGGATCGGTTCTCGTTTTGGAGCTATAAGCGTGCATCCCTCTCGGCATGGTGCTTCACCGCGTTTTCGTGGTCTCCGACGTGCACTGCTGGGAGCAGCAATGGGGAGTGCCAGCGGCCTCGCCGCCCTTGCTTGTCTATCGTCCTGCCTGGCCCAGGACGAGCAGGAGGCCTCGATCAACGAATATCTGCAGCCAAGCGAGCCCGAACCTACAGGACAGGAGTGGCGGCAGCGGATCGAAGATGCAAGGGAACGGGCCAAGGAAGTTGCGCGCCAGCGCCGCGAACATCCCGAACTCTATAAGCCGGTCCCCGAAGACCCCGATCTTGTCGCGACCGAACGAGTCCTCAACGACGAAAGCCTGCAGAGAGGCGACATCATTGCGACAAAGAAGGGCATGTTCATTTACCAGGGGCGGGCTGATCAACCGCGCCGAGAGCAAGACTTTGTGCCGGTCGCTCCGCAAACCCAGCGCTGACCTTCGGCGGGGGAATGCCATCGGCTTCTTACAACAGGAGGTGCTATTGCCGTGCTCGGTCAACTGGAGGCGTTTTCTCGGACACCTCAATCAGATCAACGCCGGCCTTACGCAGATGAAGGGGACGGCGGCACATCGAAGGTCGGGGTTACCTTATTAAACGGGGTGATCTCCCCAAATTAGCTCGCGACAGGGGAGGCCTCTAGCGCCTCAAATGGGGAAGATGATCGAGATGGCTGAGAAGATAATCTATCTTTTCTTGCTGATCTCCCCGATGTGCCCTCTCTTCTTTCTTGCGCGTTGGCGCAATGCCCAAGATCCCAGAACGATCAAAGTTGTCAGATGCTGCCCGTAAGGCTCGCGATGAAGACGATTGGGGGCCGGCAATATTGAGCTATGCTAGTCCACGTCCTAGGCAGCTATTCGCCGCTTCTCTTCCGGAGATCAGCAACAGGGCATCACTCCAAGTCAACCGGGCTCTGGCCGCACGAAATTCGCTTTAGTTTGTCTCGTGCTGCCATCCGTTGCAGTGAGCGGTTTCGTGGGCTCGGAGACGGTCTTGACTAACCCGATCAAAGACAGTGTCGATCTTTGGAACGATGATGAGGCAGCCGCCGTAGCCGAACACTGCGCAACCAACAACATCCCTTCCAGGCGGAACCTCGGCACGCAGGAGACGGCAAATCGAATTGACCTGCGATGCCATCAACCGCAACTCGACCATAGTCGGCGGCGCGACATCATTCCAGATCGGCGGCGGATCTTGGATGTCTACCATCTCGTTCGCTCGCGGGCGTGAGAAGCTCTGCGAGAGATGAGAGGAGCGGTCGGCTAACTCTGCAATTGGAATGGAGGAGTACCACATGCGCCACTCCCGTCGGTGATGTCCGCTTCGCCCCCACAGCGACGGCCTCTGTGCAAGCGCAGCAAATGTCGCGCAAACAACTGAACAATCGTTTTCGCTCCCCCGAAATCCGGCACTGTTAGCCTCCCCATGATTGATTGCGGGCCGACGAAAGAAAACTCGCAGTGAAGACGAGGTTACGGCTCGCAGCTGTCGCAGCTACGCTTGCGCTCCTTCTAAGCGGGACCATGCTTCCTCTTGTGCCCTCTGTATTTTCAAACTCCCGAACTGGGGGCTCGAATCATGCACTACGAACTCGCTGATTGTGAATGGATTGCCATCAAGCCCATGCTGCCGAACAAGCCGCGTGGTGTTCCTTGGGTAAACGACCCACGTGTCCTCAATGGCATTTTCTGGGTCCTGCGATCTGGGGCACCGTGGCGCGACTTGCCGGATCACCTTGGCCCTTACACGACCTGCTAGAACCGTTTCGTCCGCTGGCGGCGGGCTGGTGTCTGGGGCCGCATCATAGACGAACTTGCCGCTGCCCAAAGAGAGCGCTTCGGCTAGACCGACAAGCGGAAAGGGGAGGTGGCTTTTGAAGCTGATTGTTGATTGCTGGCGGTCCGCTCCCTCGGCCGGACGACGTAAGCTAGGCGGCTTTGAACAATATCCTGATCGAAACGGCGATACATGCCCAGAGAGGGATGCTGATGAGTGCCGCGAACAAACAGCCGCGGTAGAAACGGATTCCCGGATCGTCACGAACGGAAGTGACGTCGGTGATTCGGCTGTCGCGCTCGGGTTGGCCCATCTACGGAATTGTGTTCGCATCGGCGATGACAGCAAGTTCCCTTCCGGCGAACCGCCATACCCGTTCGAAGTACTCCGCCTTCGTCGAGTCTCTCAGGGGCTGCGACTTCCATCTTGCGATTTTGGGACTGCCTGCGAGGTGAATTTACCGCGCACTCCATTTCGCTCCGGCGCAAAGCACGACGGAAGACGTCGAGCTCTTCGCTCGATTATAGCCTTGTCGAAGCAATTCACGCATCGGCGTCAGTACCGGCGCAAGATGTCCTTGAATTTTGGATCAATCATTTGCGCAGCTTCCAAGAGCAGCGACTTGCCCTGTGGAGTTGCCTGTGCATAGGCCGACATCAGCAGCGGTTCGTAGCGTGAGCGGTTGGAGAGCGCCGCCCGGATGTCGGACTGCGCCAGCAGCTTGATCTCATCATCGGTCGCGGCCGCGCTTGTTGTCACGGCTTGCACGCGCGAGAAGGCAACTTCGATCGGTACCGCCCCGGTCAAATAGGACATTTTGAACGCGGGCGTGACCGGCTCGCCTGATTGCGCCTTCAGCGTGCCGAGCGTGAGCCAAAGCGCTGGCCGGATCGGGGACCTCTTCAAGGCGGCAACCGCGGCCTCCTGGGCTGCCATGTTCTCGGCCGCCTTTCTCTGTGCATCAGTCGACGGATGATGAAAAAGATCCGCGGCTTCCGCGGCGGCGCAGTTCGCAAGCCAGTTGCCGTCCAATGAAAAGGACGACAGAACAGTGCATGATGCCAGACTGATCTTGTCCAGAGGCGTTCTGCCGGCGAACAGGTCGCTGGCGCGAAAGTCCGGAAGCACGAACTCGCCGTAGAGGCGCGATCCCGCATGAAGCAGCAGCGCCGTCGCAATGCAGGCGCCCAAGGTGCGAATCCAGATGATATGGTTCATGATTGAATCGGGCAATACAAAGTGAAATAGAACCCTGCAACGTGACGGCTGGGAAGAAGGCCCTAAATTGCGAGCAGACTATCGCCTTGGATCGAGAGTAGCGTCAAGTTGCCGGTGGCATAGGCCCCCGTATCGATGTTGATGCGGTTCGGGCGAATGTCGGGAGCGCTGATCGGGGTATGGCCGTGGACGATATATTTGCCAAAGCGTTCTTCGGAGTTGAGGAATTCCTCGCGGATCCAGAGGAGATCTTCCTCCTTTTGACGTTCGAGCGCGACGCCTGGCTTGACGCCGGCATGAACAAAAAAGAAGTCGCCGCAGGTGAAGGATGAAGGCAGATGCTGCACGAAGGCAAGATGCTCGGGGGGGATCGCGCGTCTTAGTCCTTCGATCAGCTCGACCTGTTGTTCGGCCGAGGGATTCATGGTCGGCATGATGCCGTACGAGACCAAAGTTAGCAGCCCGCCATAGTGGCGCCACTCCTCCAACCGCGTCGGATCCTTCAGGACCTCGAGCAGAAAGACCTCGTGATTGCCCTTCAGGCATACCGTCTCGTGCGACTTCGACCGCTCGATCAGAACATCAAGCACGGCGCGGGAGTCCGGACCGCGATCAATGTAGTCGCCAAGAAAGACCTGGATCGCCCGCTCGGGCGCTGAGCGGGCGAGATCAGCATCGATTACGGTTAGCAGGGACTGAAGCAAATCGGCGCGTCCATGCACGTCTCCGATCGCATAGATGCGCACGCCGTCGGGTAGCCGGGGCTTGGTCCTCTTTCGAAAGCGTTTGGAAAGGCCCATCAGGTCGGTCGAATCGCATGTGCCGTCGGAAACGGCCATCATGGGCCGCTCTTACCAGACAAAGACACATATCGGTATTCTTAATTGTGCCTAAAGGACTCCTCTCGGTTTTGAATAAAGGATTGGTCGGCCTTTGAGCCGTATTTCAAGACGTGTTCTGTAGCGTCTCCCCAACAAGAATGGGGAGCGCGATATGCGCAAAGTTGGAAGATTTCTGGCGGTTGCTGCGGTCCTCGTGATGGCTGGGGGCCACTATAGTGCGAAGGCTGCTTTCGTTGGTGCTCCGATGGGACTGCGTGGCGCCATTCAATACATCAAGTTCGACCAGCCGACGCTGCCGCCAATGGCGTTCACGATATTTTGCCTGAAATACAAGGATGAGTGTAAGCCGCGGCCACAGCACATCGTGTTCAGGGGTAACCGTCTGAAGCTCACGGCTGAGCGGCTGGCGCAGCTTCAGGAAGTCAACCAGCAGGTCAACAACTCGATCCGTCCCGAGCCCAACCTGGAAGGACTGCGCGGCGAGAAATGGCTGCTGCATCCGGCGAGCGGCGACTGCAACGACTACGCTGTGACAAAACGTCACGACCTTATCGCGAACGGCTTTCCGGCGCGCTCGGTGCTTCTCAGCGAGGTTGTGACACCATGGGGCGAGCATCACCTCATCGTGGTCGTGCGCACCCTCTCCGGCGATCTCGTGCTGGACAATCTCAGCTCGCACATCCTGCCGTGGTCGAAAAAGCCTTATCGCTGGGTCCGTATCCAGACGCCGAAGAATCCGACCTATTGGGCATCGCTCGGAGATCGCGGCGTCTGACGAGCCGTATTTCTCATCGTGAGGACTGGCTGACGCTCTGCGACAAACCCAAGCCTGCGATGACCGACAGACATAGGATGACCGCCGGACGGAGTGATCCCGATCCCGCAAAGCTTTCGACCAGCGCAAAGAGAAGGCAGGCTGCGGTCGACGCCGGGAAGAAGGAATCCCGGCCGCGCTGGAGCGCTCCGAAGAACAGGCGCACCACAAGGGCTGCCGCGACCAGCATGGTGGCCGCAAGGCCGATCCATCCCGCGTCGCCAAAAATGGCCGTGGCCGCTGTGGGGGCGATCAGAGTCGCTCCGGCTTCGCTCTGATAGATCTTGCCTACCGCCGTGAAGGTTCCTGCGCCCGCACCGAACCATCGCGCATCCGCCAGCATCCGCTCAAGCGCAGCCCTTGTTTCGGGCTCCAGATCCGGGCCAAGCCGCAAAAGGATCGGCCCGGAACTCTTCTCAAAGAGGAAGGTGAGCACGATACCGGCTCCGATCAGGGCTGCGATCGAGAGAGCGGTGGCGGCCAGTGGTGCCAAATCCAGCCGTCGAATGAGCAGAATCAGCAGGATCAGCACGACGCCGAAGGCCGCAGCAACAGCGCTGCCGGTGCTGGAAAAGCCGAAAATTGCGAGGGCGCTCGCGAGTGAACCAGTCAGGCCGCAAAGTCCGATCACGATCGAGCGGAAGGCCGAGTGACGTGTCTCGGCTCGCTCGGCCGCAAGCTGCATAACCGCCAGATTAAGCACAAGACCGAGGCCGGCCATGGTTGTTGCCAAATCGATCGGCGTCGCGCTCATCAGCGCAGGTGAGAAGCGATGCAGGACCAAGACCAATGCCGAACATGCGGCAATCCCGCTCAGCACAAAGAGAACCAGCTCGGCGCGATTGCGATCGCGAACCACCACGATCGTAAGCCCCAGCAGCGACATCGCTGCAAGCGTCTGCATAAGCGTGTCAAAGGTCAATCCAATATCGGACGTAATGGGCCCAAGCGGCGGTCCGCCCAAGGCCTCACGCGTGCTGGTCCAAATCGGATGCGCCCAACTCAGCCAAACAGGCACCAACTGAGCTGCAATGCAAAGCGGAATGGCAAGCCAAAGCCAACCAATCCAGGCGGCGGCGCGCGCATAATGTTCGTAGTCGGCCTTTCGCGCGCTGAAGACGGTTGCGAACAAGGCAAGCGCCACAGCCAACGCCCCGAGCTGAGCGCCAAATTTGGCACCGGCAATTTCGAGCGCGGAGGCAGAGACGATGGAAACGATGAGGGCAAAATAAGCGAGGGACAAACGGCGGGCTCGAAACGATTCCTGTAACGACTAGGTCACCATACAAGCCGCAAGTCGGTTTTCAAACAGAAGGTGCGCGCTTGGAGTGCGAATAACAGTGCGCGAGGAGCTGAGCCTCACAGTGCTGACGAGCGTCGCGTCGAAAGGCAACAATGGGAATCAGCGCGCCGTCTTGACCTGACGGGGCAGGATGCGGGCAGCACGTGCGGCGCCCAGCGCAAAGCGCGCGGCCGAGCCAAAGAGATAGCCGGCCTGGAGGGCGATGGCTGTGAGCACCAGGTTTTTCAGGCCTTGAACGAAGCTGAGATCGGCGACCAATCCCGCCGGGATGGCGATGACCATCATTGCGAAGGTGAGTGGCAACAGCACTAGCACGCGGAAGCGTTGGCCCAGCACGGCGCCTGCGAGAAAACTGAAGATCAAAAGCTCGGTCATCCGAAACACTCCGTGCTTCGGACCTTAGGTTCCGGACCCTAAAAAGACCTTTAACTCGTATGGCTAAATTTTGTCTATTGGCCGCAATTCGCCTGCAAGGAATTGTAGGCCTCGCGCAACCCGTTCAGGGCAACCACGCCTTTGATTTCGCTATCGCTTTCCTTGACCACGATGGACAGCGAGGCGGTCAACTGCCACTTTCCTGCGGCAAACGCCGAGACCTCGTCGGGCAAGAGGACCGCAGCGCCGGCTGCCGCCATGCTGGCCTCAACGGCTACAGTGCCGCCTGGGGTGGAAGTTACCGTGACCCGGGGGTGGCTGCGGGGCGGGAAGGGCCGGACTAAAGCAACCAGCACGTCGACCTTGCCCTTGGGGGCACAGCGAACGATCAGGCCGGCGAAGTCGGGGTTGGACTGGGCTGTGTCGGCCGTCTTCATAATGGCGCCGTAGCTCTCGCCCTCCTTGGCGCCTTGGGTCCGGGTGAACTTCCAGGAGGAGGAGGCCGCGGCAACCTGAATCGGATCGCTGCGGCAGGCGGAGAGCGTGTCGTTCAAGCAAGACGTGGCTCCTTGCATGGGCCGATCTGCCGCGGCCATCAGGAAAGATCCTGCCAATAGGAGAACTAGGGAGGGGCCAAGCACGCCGGGAATCCTGTCGAGAACAGCTCTGCCTTAGCAGAGCGAATTGAAGCCAAGAAGACCGACGATTGACAATGTGACCTCCGTCACCGCAATCTGCTCACCAAACAAGCACGCCGAATACAACAAATGGTCACAATAGGTTAATCCAGACACTAAACAGTTGCCGAGACGCAACAGGCCCCGAGTGTTCGTGCCGAACCTTACCCGGGAACTCTTGTCGCACCGCCCGCTTCCCCGTACCAATCAAAGGCAATTGGGACCACGGGGCGCCATTCATGCATTCCTTTGCCAAAACCTATTTTTTTAAGCCGGCATTATTGACGATCGCATTGGCGCTCGGGGCGTGTTCGACCAATCCCGGCTCGGGCCCTCTCACGGACGACGTTAACAATCATGTTCAAACGGCCAACGCTCCGGAGTACGAGCTTGTCCCGCTGAACCCGGCTACGGTCAACATCCTGCATACCCATGAGCCCAAGGGACTTGCGGGAGCGTTCACGGACAAGCGTCCGCCGGCCAGCATCGTATTCGGGATCGGCGACGTCGTGAGCGTTACCATCTTCGAGGCTGCGGCAGGCGGTCTGTTCATCCCGGCCGAAGCCGGTGTCCGTCCGGGTAACTATGTGACGATCCCGGATCAATCAGTCGACAATGACGGCTTCATCACCGTGCCCTATGCCGGGCAGATCAAGGCTGCGGGACGTACGGCGGTGGAGATCCAGCGTTCGATCATCGAAAAGATCGGCAACCGCGCCATCGAACCGCAAGCGGTCGTTGCGATGTCGAGCCAGCGGACCCAGCTCATCAGCGTGCTTGGCGAAGTCAATTCGCCGGCGCGTTATCCGGCGAGCGCGGCGGGCGCGAAGGACAAGGTGCTCGATGCGATCACCCGCGCCGGCGGCATCAAGGGCCAGGGCTTCGAGACCTGGGTCATGTTAGAGCGTGGCGGGCGCCGGGCCACCGTGCCGTTCGAAAACCTCGTCATGAGCCCGGAGAACAACATCTATGTTCGTCCGGACGACAGCATCTACGTCTATCGTGAGCAGCAGAAGTTCCTGGCGTTCGGTGCGAGCGGCCAGAGCGGCGAATTCAACTTTGATGCCTGGCGCATCAACCTCGGCGAAGCCGTGGGCAAGGCCGGTGGCCTTCTGGACGCTCAGGCTGATCCGGCGGCAGTGTTCCTCTATCGCCGCGAGCCGCGTGAGGTTGCCGCCCAGCTTGGCATCGACATCAATAAGTATACGACTGAGACCATCCCGGTGATTTTCAGCGTGAACTTGCGTGATCCGGGTGGCTTCTTCCTCGCGACGAAAGTCATGATGAAGAACGGCGACGTCATCTACGTTTCGAATTCGCGCAATGTCGAAGTTGCCAAGTTCCTCGGCTACCTGCGTGTGATCATGGCGACCGGCTCGGATGCGGTGAACCTTGCCAACGACAGCCTGATCTTCCGCAACAACATCAAGCTGGCGCCGTAGCTTCAGCCAGTTTGATTGACCAGAACCGATGGCACCGGGGCCTTGTCCCGGTGCCATTTTCGTTTAGCAACCGAGGTACTCCTATTCGGAGTGTCGGGCTTGGATCAAAGCACCACCGGGCAAGGCTCGCTGATTATCGGTCAGGCCGGGGTGTTGTGAGGGCATCATGCGCTTTCGACCGCGAGCATTCTGGCGTGTTCTGGCTCTTCTCATCGCCGGTCCTGATCTGCTTGGAGGGGCTTGCGCCGAGGAGTTCGGCGTCCGTCATCGGATCGACGTGGTGGTCTCCGCCGAACCCGATGCGCCGATCTTGCGGCACCTGCGTGGGGCGAAAGGCGAGCTTTCATTGAAGGTGCGGCTGTCAGCAAATTCAAAGGAAAGTCGGTTCTTTGGGATGCTGCGTCCGTCGTTCGAAGATATTGTCGTTCCCGAGGCAGCGGATAAGCCGCTCGCCCAGCAGACCAAGCTGTGGGAGGAGGAGGTCTGCCACCAGCGCCGCGGTCTGCCGAAAGTGACGGTCACTCAGCTGACCGGCCATTTCGGCGAGGGAGAGGGGCGGGTCGAAATATCCGCCATCAACCGCCACATCGGTCTTGTGGTCCCGCCCGATGAATTAACCCCGGGAATAAAACTCGATCCAGGAAGTGATAGTCTTGGAGTATTCTATGGCTTTCGAGCGCAGACCCGGAGCAGCCGCTTGAACGTGGATTTGAAGATCTATCCGATCGATTGCTTTTTCTAAGCAGGGCCGCCATTGACGACGATGCGCCTTCGGCTTCCCAACATCCGCTGGTCCTGGAGCGTTCCGGCCGTTTTCCTGCTTCACTTCGTTGCGGCCGGCGCGCCGTTTCCGTTTGGCTCGACCAATGATCTCTCGATCGCGTTCTGGTGCCTGTGTCTCGGGACTGCCGTCATGTTCGCACCTGCGCGCAACCTGCGTCGGCAGCATGTCTGGCTGCTCGCCGGCATCGGTGTGATCGTTGCCGGTTACGCTTTCGTGCTGCACGAGCAGCTCTCCGATCATCCTTGGGTCGCGCCATTTCAGCCGATCTGGAAGCAAGCCTCCGACCTCCTAGGCGTCCCGATCGCCCCTTCAGCCTCGATCGTGAAGAACGAGGCGTTCTTCGCGCTTGGCGCGCCGCTTGCAAACATCCTCGCGATCGTCCTGGGGATCACCGTTGGCGCCGATCGCGAGCGCGCGCGAAGACTGCTTTGGGTGATCGCAATCTCCGGCGCAGCTTACGCGCTCTACGGCGTGGCCTCGTTCCTGATCGAGCCCACCATGATCCTGTGGCGGGACAAGACCGCGTATCTTGGCAGCGTCACCGGCACATTCATCAACCGCAACACCGCGGCGGCTTATTTCGGCTCGTGCGCGGTGGTTTGGCTGCTCCTGATCCTCGAGCATGTCCGCCGTCGGCTTCCCGAGCGGCGCATCGAATGGGGACGCTTGTCGCGGTACTTTGCCGAGATTCCGCCGGGAGACGTGTTGCCGCGGCTGGCAGCGCTGCTGATCTGCCTGATGGCGATGTTCATGACCGGCTCCCGCGCCGGCGTCGGGCTGTCGCTGCTCACCATGATCGTCGCGACGACCATTTTCCTCCGGAAGGACCTGCCGCCGCGCACCGGCATATGGATTGCGCTGGGATCCGGTTTCGTGATCGCGCTGGGTCTTCTCCAGCTGCTCGGCGGACAAGTCTCGAGCCGTTTCGATAGCCAGGGTCTGGTCGATGAAGGTCGCGTGGAAGCCTGGAAATCCACTCTGCGGATCATCGCCGACAATCCCTGGTTCGGCACCGGCATGGGCACCTTCCAATGGGCCTTTCCGCCTTACCGGAGCCCCAAGATTTCCATTCGTGGAGTCTGGGATGCTGCACACTCGACCCCGCTGGAGCTTGCCTCCGAGGTGGGCATTCCAATGGCGCTGTTGATCGCTTCGGCGTGGGCGATCATGCTGCTCGTGCTGGGGCGCGGCGTGTTCAGCCGGCGGCGCGACGCCATCATACCGCTTGCCGCGATCGCAACCGCTACCCTCTCGCTGCTGCATTCGTGCCTCGACTTCACCCTCCAGGTGCCCGGTTACAGCATTCCGTTCTTTGCGTTGTTCGGCGCCGGGCTGGCGCAATCCTTCCGCTCGAGCGAGCCCGCGAGTGTCACAAAACTGTCTAGATATGAAGCAGTTGCGTCGTTTACGAAGTCTTTAGATTGAGTGGACAGCACTCGCGTCTTCGGATACTTTCCTGCATTGCACAGCCATTTTGCCCGGGGGCGAGGAAGCACATCGGGGCAGCTGATTTTTGGAGATATGTTATGAGCGTTATCAAGATCGCGCTTCGCATGGCCGCGGCCGCGGCCGTTGCCGCGACCATTTCCACAACCGCGTCTGCCGCTGTTTATCCGCCGCAGCGCCAATTGCCGACCCAAATTATCTCCGAGTTCAAGGCCTCACCCGCCAGCCTGTTGCAGCAATTTCCGAATGGTGGCCCGCAGCTGATCTCGCGGGTCCGCGATCTCGGCGCCTCTGATCCGACCACGCTCCCGGGCCTGATCGCGCTGTTGAAGGATCCTGCCACGACCAAGGACCAGATCCGCGCCATCGTCGGCGGTCTCGCGCAGGTCGCGCGCATGGCCGCGCAGGCCGACCAGGCCTTCGCCAATGAAATCCAGACCGCGATCGCCGGCACCCAGAACGCCGACGTGATCGCCGCCTACCAGGCCGCAACCGGCGACGTCGCGATTGCCGCGACCGGCGGCGGTGGTGGTGGCGCAGGCGGCGGCTCCGGCGCGGGCGGCCCGACCGGCACCGGCGGCTTCGCCTTCGGCGGCACCGGCGGCAACGCGAGCAGCTTCGGCGGCCTGCATTACGGCACCACCGGCTCGACTCCCGGCAACGGCTCTGTGGCCGGGGCGACTGTCAGCGTCAGCGCGCGGCGCTGAACCCGACCAGAGGCTGAGCATGCGATCCGGTTGGATCGCGTAAAACTACGGAACGGCGCTTCGTGGCGCCGTTCTGTGTTTTCCGCGTTAAGCTTTCGCGTAAATTGTAATGTCCCGGCGCGGTTGCGCTGCATCAATTGAATTCTTCTGCGTGCTCTCGCGTGATATAGGACATGGCCTTAGCGGTCCTTCTTGAGCAGCTTCGCTCAACTCATCCTGTTTTGCCCAATGCCGTTCTCGCAAATTGATCGCGGAATGATGTCAGGAATTGCCCCATGCTCCAGGTGAACAAGCCGTCGTCCGAGATCAACCGCGGCTATGCCGACGCCGAGAGCGCGCCGGCGCAGTCGCTCGCCTCCTATGTCGAGATCGCTCGCCGGCAGTTCCCGACCATCGTCGCGATCGTCTCGGCCTGCGTGATCCTGGCGCTGCTCTATCTCTTCACCGCCGCGCCGCAATTCACCTCCACCGCCTCGATGGTGATCGACACCCGCAAGGTGCAGCTGTTCCAGCAGCAAGCGTTGCTCGGCGACGTCGCGGTCGATTCCGCGACGGTGGAGACCCAGGTCGAGATCCTGAAATCGGAGAATATCAGCCTCGCGGTGATCCGCGACCTGCATCTGGTCGACGATCCCGAATTCACCGGCAGCGGCGGCGGTCTGCTCGGTGCTGTTGTCGACTTCGTGTCCGGCCTCTTCTCGGATGGCCACGCGCCGTCCGAGTTCGAGCAGACCCGCAAAGCCTTGGAGCGCTTTGAGAAGAATCGCACCATCAAACGGCTCGGCCTCACCTATGTGATGGAGATCGGCTACACCTCGAAGGACCCGGTGAAAGCCGCGAAGATCGCCAACGCGATCGCCGACGCCTATATCGTCGATTCGCTCGAGGCGAAATACCAGGCGACGCGCCGCGCCAGCGTCTGGCTGCAGGACCGCATCAAGGAGCTGCGCACCCAGGCCTCCGCCGCGCAGAAGGCGGTGGTGGATTTCAAGACCGCCAACAACATCGTCGACACCGGTGGACGGCTGATGACCGAGCAGCAGCTCGCTGAGGTCAACAGCCAGTTGATCCTGGCGCATGCCGCCACCGCCGAGGCCAAGGCGCGGCTCGACCGCATGAACGAGATCCAGAAGCAGGAGATTCCGGACGCCAACGTCGCCGACGCGTTGAAGAACGACACGATCGTCAAGCTGCGCGGGCAATATGTCGACATGGCCTCCAAGGAATCGATCTGGTCGGCCAAATACGGCTCCGAGCATCTCGCCGCCGTGAACCTGCGCAGGCAGATGGCGGAGATCAAGAAGAACATCCAGGACGAGCTGAAGCGGATCCAGGAATCCTACAAGAGCGAATACGACATCGCGGTGACCCGCGAGGAGAGCATCAAGTCCAGCCTCGCCAACGTCGTCTCGGAATCGCAGCTCACCAACCAGGCGCAGATCCAGCTGCGCGAGCTCGACAGCAACGCGCAATCCTACCAGGCGATGTACGACAATTTCCTGCAGCGCTATATGGAAAGCGTGCAGCAGCAATCGTTCCCGATCACCGAGGCGCGGGTGATCAGCGCGGCGACAACGCCGCTGAAGAGTAGCTACCCGAAGTCGCTGATCGTCCTGGCCGCGAGCCTGGTCGGCGGAATGATGCTGGCGTTCGGCGCGGCGATGGCGCGCGAGTTCACCGACAAGGTGTTCCGCACCACCGGTCAGGTCGAGGATGTGCTGGGCACGAACTGCATCGCCATCCTGCCGGCGCTCGGCGCCGCTGCTGCCGCGCCCGGGCTCGGCGGGAAGATGCTGGGCGGCAAGCGCGCCCGGAAGGGCAATCCGGAGCCCGACCTGCTACGCTACGTCGTCGAGAATCCGCTGTCGCGCTTCTCGGAAGCCGTGCGCTCGGTGAAGGTGGCGGTGGACCTCAATGCGATCGTGCGCGAGAACCGCGTACTGGCGACCACCTCGACCCTGCCGAACGAGGGCAAGAGCACGCTCTCGACCAATCTCGCCCAGCTGATGGCGCATGGCGGCGCGCGCGTCATCCTGGTCGATGCCGATTTGCGCAACCCCTCGCTGTCGCGCACGCTGGTGCCGGACGCCAAGATCGGCCTGGTCGATGTCGTTGCCCAAAAGGCCCGGCTTGAGGACGCGGTATTCGTCGATCCCGAGACCAAACTCTCGATTCTGCCGGCGGGCACCACCTCGAAGCTGCTGCACACCAACGAGATCCTGGCCTCGAAGGCGATGCACGCGCTTGTCACCCAGCTGCGCTCGCAGTTCGACTACGTGGTGCTGGACATGCCGCCGATGGCGCCGGTGGTGGACGTGCGCGTCACCTCTTCCTTCGTCGATTCCTACGTCTTCGTGGTGGAGTGGGGCCGGACCAAGATCGACGTTATCAGGCACAATCTGCGCGGCTCGCCGGAGATCCAGGACAAGCTGCTCGGCGTGGTCCTGAACAAGGCTGATACCAAGGCACTCGCGCGCTACGAGTCCTATCACGGTCGCTATTACTACCAGAAATACTATGCCCGCTACGGCTACGTGGAATAACGACGGATGATTCCCGGTCGAACGGACTCCCGCCGCGCACTGGACCCGCCTCACGTGGGGGATAAGAGGTTGCGCCCAACTGGTCGTGGTAGGGGCGCGCGCGCTATGACGTGCTCCGGCACCGGTGGGGGGACTTGAGGTCTCTCGATGGAGTACAACCCCTCACTCGGGGACTCGCGCCGCCGGCTCCCGATTGCAGAGATGAGCGTACGTGCCCTGCTGTTGCTGTTCGGCCTCGCTGCCGTGCTATGGCCGGCAGGCACGCTACCGACGTTCCGTTTGCTGGTGCCCGCCAACCACGTGACGGAGCGGATTGTGGCCGATAGCCGCTTCAAGCCAGGCGCGTTGGGGGAGATCCAGGCGCTGCTCGAAAGCCAGGCAGAGCCGCGCCTTCAGCACCCGGATATCGCGCGCGCTAGGGCGCTAGTCTCCTTGCGCACGAGTGAGGAAGCGATGGCGCGCGGCGGCCAGGCGCAGGCCGATCGCGCGATCGAGGCCGCGGAGGGCTGGGTGAGATCGACGTTGGCGCAAAGCCCCGGGGATTCCTTTCTCTGGATGATGCGCTATTCGGTGGCAATCGCGCGCGGCGGCTTCGATGAGGGCAACATCCGGTTTCTAGATCGGTCCTACGCGACCGGACCCTTGGAGGGCTGGATTGCGCTCCGGCGAAACAGATTGGCGCTCGCGTCCTTTCCCATGCTCGGCGGGCAATTGCAGGATCGCGTGGTCGCCGAATTCGCAGGCTTGGTGGATTCGGATCTCACCGACGCTGCGGTGAGCAACCTGGAGGGCGTCGGCTGGAGCCAGAAGGACCGCCTGCTCGCAGGTCTCGGCGCGGTGGACATCGAATCCAAGGAGCGGCTGTCCAAGTGGCTTTCGGCGGATGGGATCAGGGTCAAAATCCCCGGTGTCGAATTTGATGAGAGGCCTTGGCGATGATGTGCGGTCGCATTTATTGGGCGGTGGTAGTTGCCATGCTCGGCGTCAATCCAGCCGCACAGGGACAGTCCACTGCAGCCGTGCCCAAGCTCACGATGCAAGGCCCAGCGGAACAATCCGGTACTGGCGTCATAAGGGACGCTTTCGGGCGACCGTGTCTTGACGTTGAAGCTGCGGCGCGCCGAGAGGTGGTCAACTCGGAAATGCTCGATCACATCGTCAGCATCAAGAACAATTGTCCGAGAATCATTAAGGCCAAGGTTTGCTACTTTAATTCCGACCAATGCACAGGCGTCGAACTGCGACCGTATAAGCGGGTCGACACGATCTTGGGAGCTATGAGAGGAATTAACTTTTTTAGGTATTCGGTAATTCAAAAATGAATGAGCGCCTCCTTCCAATGAAATCAACTCTTGTCCAGTCTAGTGGGAGTTCCAAATTCCGTCGCAAGATCGCGCTGATTAGCTATCAAATTGCGACAAGTCGCAAACGTACCAGCTTCCATTTCATCGCGGAGGGGCTTCGAAACGCCGGGTGGGAGGTAACATTCCTCACAGTTGGAATTTCACGGCTCGATCAGCTTCAAAGTACCGAACGCTGGCGCGATGCCAAATCCCACGGGCTGAATGTACTCCGAGAAAATGGGGACCGATATTTATCTTATATCCACTGCCCGGCGATTCATCCAAAGGCGACATCAAGTTCAGCGTTGAAGGGATTGTTAAGCCTTGCGGCTGCGCCCTACCAACACTCTTTGGTGCATAGTATTGGTCGGATCATTGAAGATGTGGACGTCATCTTGCTGGAGAGTTGCGACGGAGTGCTGCTGTTGAATAGTCAGCCGTTTGGCTGGCTCAAGAATAAGACTATTGTCTACCGCCCATCCGATTTGTTGTCTGCGATCGATATTCATCCGAATGTAATCGCGTCATTCTTGGCAGCTCGCGAACAAATAGATCGCTTTCTGGTGCCAAGCAAATTGATGCTGGAGTCGCCCGAGTTGCGCGGTGTAGATCCGACAAAGATTTCAATTGTGCCTCACGGAGTGTCTCGGGAAATCCTTGATTGTCAAACTGGAGAAACTTGGAACATCTTCAAATTTTCAGGCGAGAAACCGAATGTAATGACAGTAGGCGGGATGGCGTTCGATAGCGATTTTGTGTCATCGCTTGTCCCTCAACTCACGGAATACGCGTTTCATTTTTTCGGCGAGATCCCCGGGATTCCTCACTCGTCGAACATCGTTCTCTATGGGGAACAACCGTACGCAGATGTGGTCCGTCAAGCGACTTCTGCCGATATAGGGGCTGCTTTCTATAAAAGGGGAAGCCCATCGTATCTCTTGGAGAGCAGCAATAAAATTCGAATGTTTTTGTCCTTGGGTAAGCCCGTAGTATGTCCCTTTGAATTAGATCGAGAGGCGGAAATGAGGGGCCTATATTCGTACTCACCAGATTGCGTGCAAAGTTTCGGCCGAGCCCTCGAAAGAGCCACGCGATACGGGGTGCAAATCCCTTCGCCTAGCCGTCCATGGAGTGCGGTCTGCGCCGAAATTGACGACATCATTACTTCAGATGTGTCGAAAAGGCTCGCATGATCGACGTACCTTGTACCGTGTTGATGATACACGACGGAGCGTCGCGGTATAGCGACATTGCGCGACGCCAGGCTAAAATGGCTGGTTTCGAGATTGTGGAATTGAATGATCTTGCCAAGTTTGTTGATGATGACTGGCTCCACTTCGAGCGTCACTATAAGCATACCTCAGTGAATTCACTGTCGTTCGAAAAGGCTTGCTTCAAAAGATATTTTCGCGCCAAGGAGTATACTCGTCGCACGGGAGTCGATGAATTCGTCATGATCGACACCGACCTTATGCTCTTCCCGTCCGCATTGAGTGCGGGAAATAGCATGTTTTCGAGGATGCGGGCCGAGGGCAGGCTCGCGGGCGTCAGTGTGTGCGTAAGTCCTGAGGATTACTGGCATGCATCTCCTCACTGCTCGTTCTGGACAAGTCGTGGCGTGAACGATTTCGTCGATTACGTTAAGCATCTTGTCGAGGACGAAGCAGCATTTTCTGCGATGGAGGAAAGTGCGAGAGTCCGTTCGAACTACCCCGGCTTTTCCGACATGGTGGCCCTGGGTGGCTGGATGAAAGAGAACAACAGGGTTTTCAACATTTTGACTTCCATATCTGACGGCTTATGGGATCACAACGTCACTCTCGGTTGTCAGAATGAGCGTAAATTCCTGAATGTATTCGGCTCGAAATTGTTGACTTCTCGGGCGGGGCAACCCTGTGTCTTTGAGTTTGGCGAACGGTCGGCGAATCGAGTGAACGTTCATTCTTTGCACATGCAGGGGCGAGCAAAAGTTGCCATGCGGAGCGTGGAACGAGGGCAGCTTATGGTCGCCAATGTTCTGTTGATGGCGCTGGGGTTTCTTAAGTTCTCGCGCCAAACCTGGCGCAACGTGGCGCGGGCTGTTCCGCAGAAGTAGTCCGTGCCGAGGTAGGACGCAGCAGATGTTGAACAAGATAAAATCTGCGAGCCGTTTCGCTTACTATGGAATCGTAGGCAAATAATCGATGCGGATCGCGCTATCGGCTAACTTTGTAAAGCCAGGCAGGGTAGGGGGCGTCGAGCAGGCCTTTTATAACCTTGCGTACGGGCTGCTGGACTGTGGCGCTGAAGTTACAATAGTTGCTGCCACACCGACGCGCCTTCCCGATGAGACAAAGAAGCGGCTGAGTCGGGGTGGAGCCAAATTAAAATATTTAGGAGGTCTAGAAAATCGCTTCGTAGCGGAGGAAATGTTTGCTCTTTCCTGCAGGGATGCGTTCGATGCTACGATATTTCCAAATTACTATCTCCCACTGGTGAGCAATAGTCGCTTCGGCAAGAAGATTGTCATTGTCCACGACCTCCAACATCTTCACTATCCGAATAATTTCAGCATCCAGAAGAAGCTATGGCTGCGCTACAACCTCGCACGCTCGTTAAACCTGAGTGATGCAACGGTATGTATATCGGAGGCAACGTATTGCGATATTCGATCTCACTACGGCAGGACAAAATCTCGGCTGGAGGTTATTCAAAACGCAGTCGATTGGTCGCGTTTTGAGACCGGCGCGAGCGCGAATGCCGGTCAATCCGAGCGACCATACATCCTATCTGTAGCGCATCATTTCCCGCACAAAAATCTGGAAACGTTGATACGCGCCGTTGGGAAGGTTGCCCAGAGGGTGCCAAGCATCAGGCTTGTTTTAGTTGGACAGTCATCAGCTAACCTCGGCTCTGGCAGCTACACGGATCGATTAAATGAAGTCATCAGCACATGCGGTCTTCAAAATCTCGTAATGTTTACTGGTCATATAGACGACGCAACTTTGGGCGAGCTGTATAAGTCCGCTACTTTGTTCTGTTTCCCTTCACTGTTTGAAGGTTTTGGTTTGCCGCCAGTAGAAGCTATGGGCCTTGGGTCGGCGGCGATTGTAAGTGATATTGCGGCTCTACGCGAGGTGACGTTAGGACTCGCTAACTATGTGTCGGATCCTCGTTCGGTGGACGAGTGGGCAGACCAAATCCATGCCGTGTTATCGCGTTCGATCTCTCGAGAGGCATCCGGAGCGATTGCTGGTAAACTTCGCGAGGCATACTCCGGGCGTGCTATTGCAGAGAAATACCTTGATTTGATCCATGATCTGGTGGTCCGTTGACAGCAAAGGTTGAGGACTCCCAAGGTGGCCCTGCCCGCAAAATTCCGAGCGTGCCAGGCAACCTGATACAGTTCATAATCAGCAATATAGGTGCGCAGGCCGTTTCGTTTGCCGCGGCGCTTATTCTTGGACGTTTAGTTACAACCTCGTCATTTGGGCAATACAGTATATTCTTGGCGACGACATCCATAGGTTCGGCGCTGTTGCTGTCTCGGCTGGATATGGCCGTCGCGTTGTCGAAGGACGCAATCGAGATTGAAAAAAATACGGTTACCTCAATTGCCTTTGTGGTGGTGATCGGGAGCATAGTCGCGCCATTACTTTTTTGCGCGGCGATGCTGTCTCATCTACTTGCTATCGGTCTTGTCGACGCATGCGCGGCGTATGTCACGATTGTCGGCTTCTCGATTTACCAGATTCTGCTAATGCTGGCAGCTAATTCCCGGCGCACGAGAATCTATAGCGTCGGGCGTGTGCTGAATATTCTCATAATTATATTTGTTCAGACGTTATCAATTTTCATTTTTGGAGATTCGACGCTCGCGCTTGGGCACTCGATTGGTCAGGCTGTTTCCACAACGATCATGCTTCTTTTGCTGTGGCCCTTGCTCAAGACTTTTGGCGGGTCGTGCTCAAGCAGCCAAATTTCCGCGAGTTGCAGAAGGCTTTCATCCTATCTCATATGGGGCGGAGCCGCGGCGGGCGTAAACATTATGGCTCAGCGCGAGATATTGGTCCTTTTGGTGGCGTTGCTATATGGTAATAGCCCCGCCGGTCTAGTCACCTTTTCGCTTCGCACGACAAACGGCGCTCTCGGTGCGATCTCTATCGCGCTGACACACTTTATCGCTCCTGAAGTCGGGACTGCCGCTCATCATGGCCGAACTAAAATCTTGTTTCGGAACTACGCGCCTTGGATAATTGCGGCTGGTCTACTCATATTGGGGCCATTTCTGGTTTTTAGCAAAGAACTTTATGGTCTTGTGTTCGGTTTGCAGTGGTCTGACGCTGGTAATTATGTTCGAGCACTCTCTCCGATTTTTATTTGCCAATTTGTTATTTCGCCTTTCTCGACCTCGATGTTTGCACGCAATCAGCACATCACGGTCCTGGTTTGGGATATTGCGAGGATAGGCTTTGTTTGTGCAGCCGCATGGTTCGCATACTCGGCGGAGGTTTCTGTCCTTCCATTTTTGGTGGTTGTCTCTGTAGCCTACTCGTTTTTCTATCTGTGGCTTCTTTGGCGATCTTTGTGACTTCAACAGGATAAACTTGAAGGCCGATCGGAATATGCTGAAGCAAGATGTAAAACAAACTAGTTCGGAATTGAGCCGCGCATTGCGTAGGCTTAGATTGTGGCGTCGGTTACAGCCCCTGATAAATGTTACGGGGGGTGTCCACAGCCGAGAGATATTCTATCAAGGAATGGTCTATCAAAGCGCTTTGGCAATGGACCTGCACCTGCCGCCTCTCTATCCAGTTCATTCGGCGGCAAACTACGGCCTTCTCTACATTTTGATGAGGGCCGTTACAGAGATGGGCTGTTCTACGGTTCTGGAGTTAGGGGCGGGCCAAACGACTCGGTTTTTAGATTCGCTTCAGGTGCGAAAGCCGGAAATGAAGGTGGTCACTCTGGAAAGCAATAAGGAGTGGCACGAAAAGATATCGAAAATGGTTTCGCACGAAGTTTTTCACCAGCCTCTCGTTCGAAGGAATATCGCGGGAATCGAGGTGGACGCGTACGTTGATCTTACTCCCTTGAAAGATACAAAATTTGATTTGGTGTTGGTTGATGGCCCGCATGGATCGAAGCGCAACTCGCGTTGGACTAGCTTGGAAATCCTATCCGGGCATCTTGCGGAGGAATTTATAGTCATCTTCGACGACGCAGAGAGGATCGGCGAGCAGGACACTATTCGTCAGTTCATGCAGTCCTACATTGGAAAGATAGAGTTCAGCACCGTGACGAGCATGAAATGCCAATTTGTGGCATTCTCTCCAAAATTTCGAGCTGCAAAGTATCTGTAGAGCTACTTTGCAAGACTACGCCTGATCGAGAGCATCCCGGAGAAGGTTTATCGTGGTGAGAATGGATAGACGAGATGCGCTTCGCTTCGGCGTTTCAGCTGTGATGGGAGCGAGCGCACTCTTGGAGGGATCGAGTCGTTTGCAGGCCGGCACGGAAGGCGTGGGGGTTGGTCGCGCTAAGTGGATGTCTGGCAATTGGGGAATCATGGTGCACTGGATTCCGCCCGGTCCTGCCCCGGAGGTTGGGGCCAGAATTCGAGATCTAGAATCTGCCGTGAACCAGTTCGACGTGCCGCGTTTCGTCGCTGATGTTTCTGAGTGTGGTGCCTCGTGGGTAATCTTCACTCTCGGACAGAATACAGGGGTCTATCTCGGTCGGAATGAATTTTTGGTACAAAGAGGCTTTGATAAGCTTCAGTCCAACCGAGATTTTGCTCTCGAAGTGGCTACGGCGCTCAAGGTCGGAGGTCGAAAGTTTATCGCCTATTTGCCCGGGGAAGTCGGTAACTCTCGTCAAGTGCAAACATTGTTCAATTGGAATGCGGCTGGAAAAAGCGAGTTTGAAGAATCATATTTGCCGTTCGTGAAAGCCTATTCGGACCATCTCGGTAAAAATTGCGATGGATGGTTCTTTGACGGCTGCTATGATTCCAAGAGCTATCCTTGGTCTGAGCGCAATTGGCGCAATTGGGCAGCGGCGGCTAGAAGCGGATATTTGGAGCGAGCCTTAGCATTCAACGATGGCTCCTTCCTGTCTCGAAAGACACTTCCGACGAATGCAGAGCAGGATTTCCTATCGGGAGAGTGTGCAGGTATTATCGACGGGCACGCCGCACTCGGTCGTGATCTGCGTGAATGGTTTCAGCCAAGTCAGGCGATGGTTGCCAACACTGGCTGCCTATATCACGTGCTTACCCCGATCGATTGTAACGGAAAATGGGGACATGAGGTTCCTGGTCCGATGCCGCCTCCGAAGTACGAAGATGCCCAATTGTTTTCGTTTGCAAGGAACTGGTTGCAAGTAGGGGCAGCCGTAACGCTAAATGTCGGCATCTATCAAGAAGGTCATTTAGGTTCTGCGACCGTTGCCCAACTCAAGCGCTTGAAAGCTGCAACCTAAGATGCGAACGCCGGCCAGACATCTGTGTAAAGATTGCAGCTATTCAGCAAGATGATGTTCGGCGTTATGGGTCGACCGGGATCCCAGTCGGAGTTGCACGCCGCCAAGATGATGCTCGATTCGGATGACGTGGAGATACACTAACGACCACCGCGAATATAATAAATGTCAAGGCGAGGAGGAATCCATATCCATTGTAAAAGTAGTTAAATCGAGCAAACTCAAAGATTGCGACGAAGCTAACCGGATATAAGCAAACCCCAATCGGATTTTCGTCTGCGAACAAGCGGCCAAGGCGTCCGAAGATATAAAACTTTGCGATCACTAACGGAATGAAGAAGTAGCTGAAGTCGCTGAAATCCTGAGCGAGGCCACCGGGATTACTCAGGCCCGAGTTGGTCAAGCCCGCCGAATTAAGTTCCAAAAGTAGAGCCTTAGTTCCGGCAGCGACGTCAGTAACTTTTCCCGCGCCGAGTAGCTTGTAAAACGGATCGGCGAAGTAAAATACGTCCGAAGTCAATCCTTGGAAAAGGCCAGCGTAGAGCTTATTGATAGTATCGGCATAGTAGATAAGAGTGTCGTTTAGCTCGAAATAGATCGCATCAAGCGTGTCTCCAGTAAGTCGAACGCCTTGAGTAACGAGTCGATCTCGCAAAGCCAAAGCCATGTAGATTGGTAAGAACGGCATCGCTGCGAAAACGTACTTCAGTAGCGAGCGGCGCGTTACTCCCTGATAGCAGATCGAACCAACAATCAAAAATTCCAACACCGCGGACCGTTCGCTCAGCGCGATGGCTCGAACAAAGATGCTTGCAAATAGCACAAGCACTGCAAGCACAATCTCCTTCGTTATTCGTCCAACCGAGGCCAAATACACGGGGAGCGCAACGATATACAATCTGAGCAATACGCCGACCCCTTGAAAATCCAAGGCCGCGCGGGCTGTTAAGAAGCTTCCAGATCGATATGCTACAAATGTGTAGGCCGCTACAATTACACTTATGCAGGCACATGCCCACAACGTCGCACGCGCAAAGCTAGGTGCCCATGCTGCTAATCTCTTCCTGCCGGAGTGTACCTTGACGCCCGTTTGAGGAAAGATGCTTCTATAGCGAGCCATCTTCTTATAACCGAAGTGGGTCGCACCAAGCAAAACTAGGACAATAATGCCGGCCAACATAATGTGCTCAACTGGGTCCAGGACGCGGCCCAGCGAGAAGATAATATTGTCTTCCGCCAGCAGATAAGGAACTAGCGTCATAGTTCCAAAGAACGACGCTGCTGCGTATGGGGAGGCCAGCCAAGGCAATTGTTTTGCTTTGTTACCCATTGTGATCAATAGCTTGTTCATTGGTTGGCGCGTTCGGCCGAGACTGGCGCTATCACATCTCGAATATCGCCGATGATGTTTCGTTGCTGCTCGCCGCAGTCCACGAGCTTGATGAGGCCATCATCGTGATTGCACTCTCTGTTCGGTTGCGCGAACAGATGGATATTCATCCGCTTCTTAATATGCCGAAGTTTGGCGAATGGAAACCCCGATCGTTCTGACGATGATCAGCAAGTCGTTCCATACGCTCCAATTATTGATATACCACAAATCAAACTCCACGCGCTTCTGCATCAGATTGAGCGTGCGGGTTTCTCCGCGGTAACCATTAACCTGGGCCCAGCCGGTGATGCCGGGCTTGACGTGGTGGCGGAAGGCGTAGTTGCCGATGATCTGCTCGTATTCCGAGTTGTGCGCGGCCGCGTGCGGGCGGGGGCCGACCAGCGACATGTCGCCGTTCAGCACGTTGAAGAGCTGCGGCAGCTCGTCGATCGAGGTCTTGCGAAGCAGTTTGCCGATGCCGGTCACGCGCGGGTCGTTCCGGCTCGCCTGAACGATTTTCGGGCCGTCCTCGAGCACGCGCATGGTGCGGAACTTGAAGATCCGGAAGGCGCGGCCGTTGAAGCCGTTGCGGGTCTGGAAGAAGAACACCGGCCCCTTCGAGGTGGCCTTGATCAGCAGCGCCGTCACCAGCATCACCGGGGCGAATACGACGAGCGCCAGGCTCGCTCCGGCGAGGTCGAACGCACGCTTGATCGCGCGCTCCTTCCAGGACAGCGGCGCCCGGCGCAGTTCGGCCGTCCAGGTGGTGCCGGTGTTGACCAGCGGATAGCGCAGGAAGCGCGCGGCATGCGCATCGGGGACCAGATAAACGGGGATCGGCAGGATTTTCAGCGCGTCCAGAAGGCTGTCGATCGCGTGTTGCCTGGTCCAGCTCATCAGCAGAAAAACATGTTCAATCCGATTCTCGCGCGCATAGGCGATCAGCTCGTCGAAACGCGGCGCGATGGTGGAGAGGAGCAGTGGCGAAGCAAGCTCGTTGGCACGGATCTCCAGGATCCGCATCAGGCGATAGCCGTGCTGGGCGAGGTCCAACGCGGCGTTGGAGGAGGCCGGCAGGCCCAATTCGGCGATCATGATCGCGCGGGCGTTGGCGAACGCGCCGGTCCGCAACGCACGGGCAGTCCAGCGTGCGGCCGCGGCTTTCCAGCCAAGCAGCAGGATGAGCCCGACCAGATAGAACGAGATCATGGTGCCGCGGGAGAACTCGTCGCTGACCTTCATGGTGAAGGCGATCGCCAGCAATGCGCCGAACAGGCCCGTCCATGTCGCCAGCGTCATCCGGAAGCTGCGCGGAAGGTCGGTGATGGCCTTCAGGCGGTAGCCATGCTGCACTATAGTCAGCAGGATGAAATTTATTGCAACCAGCACGCTCGCCGCTACGTAGACGTCGGCCTTGCCGACTGCCCCCGCGGTGACGAGATGATACCCGACCGCACAGCCAATCCCGCCGCTGACGATCAGAGCCGCATCGATCACCGGCATCAACCGTTCGACGACCGAAGGTTGCATAAGGCGCGCGGCAAACCCTTTGGATGTGACGGCCGCTTGCTCGCCGGGACGAATTATCGCAGGCAAATCATGAACAGGCGTCGGCCGAGGGGTTAGAATATTCATCCTGCCAAACCCATTGACTCAAATAGACTGCCAAATATGCAACCGCTATCAGCCGAAACAGCTGTCAAAACAAGGGGAAGGAAAAAGTAACCTTACCCTCCACCTTTGATTGTAGCCCATCTTGCCTCTATTGAAATGTCAAAAGTTGCAACTGATAGGAAGATTCCATTGCCCCAACCTGCATCCCGGCGGTCCAGCCGGAGGTGGAGCCGTTATCCGGCCTTCGGCTTGGCTACCGTAGCGGTCGTCGGGACGGTGCTTGTCTTGCTTCGACCAGATGTGATGTCGGATCAGGCGCCGAGAGCCCCTAAGACAGAGGTCAAATTTTTGTTGGACGGGACGTATAGCGCGCGGTTCGCCGGCGAACTCACCGCATCCAAACAGGGATATTTTTCCTCTCACGTGCAATTGGCTGCCCAGCCCGATGCTCCCGATTTTGTCCAACTGATCGCACACGAACATGCCATCGGCGTGACAACCGGCCAAAAGTTCCTGCTGGCGAGCTGGCGCGGAGTGCCTGTCACAGCCTTCGCTGCAAGCTTTTTGGACACTTCGGTCGCGATTTTCACTCTGGAGAGCTCCGGCCTGCGGCGACCCGCCGACCTGGTCGGCAAGCGGCTCGGCTGTCGGAAAGCGAGCGAGGAAGAGGTGATTTTTGATGCCATGATGGCTCAGCTGGGGCTTCCGCGTAGCCAGATCACGAAGATCCCGGACCGCAATAGCTTCGAAGCTCTGCGGGCAGGCGATGTGGATGCAATCGTTGCCGCGATCGACGAGCGACCGGATCCGGCCAGGCCGGATTTTTCCAAGCTCAATATCATACGGCCACAGGACTACGGCATCCACGTTCCGGGACTCGTCTATTTTGCGAGCAATGATCTCATGCACGACCAGCCGTCCATCGTCCTCGATGTCCTTCAAGGCCTCATCCGAGGCTGGCAATTTACCTATTCTGACTATGCACAGAGCGTGCCCGTTCTCGTTGGCGTGGACCCAAGTAGTCTCAATTCCGGACGGCTTAAGTTCGAGCTTGAACAACAACGAGCCTTGGTCCTGCCAACGGGTGGTCGCATCGCCGATTACGACGAAAGCCGCTGGCGTACCCTCCGGGACATCCTGATCTTCGCCAAGTTGGGCGAAGAAGAGGTGCCGTTGGCTCAGGTCGTCAACTACCAACTTCTCAGGGATGTTTACCATCGTTCACCCGACCTAGGTACGCCCGCGGCATTGAGTGGCGAGAAATAGACCTGGAAGCCACAGTTCTGCGCCATATCACCTCAAGCTCCGATCTGACCGGCCGCGTCGGTTGCCTTTCAGCCCGTAGGCTTGGTAACATCAACGGGTGATTTAGGGTGGTTCGCGGTATGATCACGCTCGCAGTCTCGTTTGAGAATTTCGAGGTGTGTCAAATCCGCAAAAGCGGGGAGCTTTTGGCGATGTTCAAGACATTTTTAAGAGCGGCACTTTTGTCTGCGACGGTTTCTTTCCTCGCTGCGAGCGGGGCAACCGCAGCCATGCCGATCCCGACATCCGCGACCCTGCTTCCGGGGCAGGGGCACGTAATCCCAATCACCTTTTGGGCCCAGCCCTATCCGTATCGCTATGTGCCCTGGCGGCGCTGTCCGCTCGTGCGAGTGGAAACACCCTATGGCTGGTACATGGATCGTGTTTGCGCGCCGCTGGGCCCGGTTCTGCGTCGGGCATACTGAACAGCGGTTGTTTCGCGCAATCCCTTTCTGACCGCTGAACGCAGCTGCGAAAACTCGCCGGGCTGGCTTTGCTCATTTTTATGTCGCGGCCTGCCGTTCCTTTGTGCGCGCCGACCGTGTTCACTATGAATATGTTCGATCACAGGAACAGCGTGCCGCACGGCTGATGATTGTGTTACTGGCTTGCCCAATCTTAGGCACCAATTCATTGCAAGGCGCAGCTTGCATCTGGAGATATCACGACAGCCGTGGTGTTGCAGTTGAAGGGGCGCCGCTAGAGGGCACGATGACGGGGGTTTCAACCTACGATCTTACGGGTAAGCGCGTCTTTGTAGCGGGACACCGCGGCATGGTTGGGTCAGCGCTCGTTCGGCGGCTTGCGTCGGAAAATTGTATCGTCTTGACGGCTGATCGTCGTGAGCTCGATCTTACGAAGGAGGACCCAACGCTAAGTTGGTTCGAGGCCAATCATCCGCATGTGGTGGTCCACGCCGCGGCGAAGGTTGGCGGAATCGCGGCCAACAATAACTTTCCAGTGGACTTTCTCTGTGACAATCTGGCGCTGGAGCTAAACGTCATCCGCGCAAGTCATAGGATCGGCGTGGAACGTCTGCTGTTTCTGGGCTCTTCCTGCATTTACCCGAAACATGCCAAACAGCCGATGGCCGAAAGCGAATTGCTGACGGGATCGCTAGAGCCGACCAATGAATGGTATGCGATCGCCAAGATTGCCGGCCTCAAGATGTGCCAAGCATATCGTCGGCAATATGGCGATGACTTCATCTCAGCGATGCCGACCAATCTCTACGGTCGTGGCGACAACTACCATCCTGACCATAGTCATGTTCCAGCGGCACTAATCCGGCGCTTTCACGAAGCGAAGCTTGCTAGGGCGCCTAAAGTGACCGTTTGGGGCACGGGCACGCCACTCCGCGAGTTTCTTAGCGTCGACGATTTTGCAGATGCGTGTGTGTTCCTGGTGAAGAACTACTCGAGCGACCTACCGATCAATGTCGGCAGCGGCGACGAACTCTCGATCGCGGAGTTCGCTGCGATGGTAGCGGACGTCGTGGGTTTTGATGGAGAGTTGAACTTCGATACGTCGAAGCCCGACGGCACCCCGCGCAAGCTGCTGGATAGTACTCGAATTCGCGCGCTGGGGTGGCGTGCTAATACGTCTTTGCGAGTCGGGCTTGCGGCCGCTTATGAGGATTTTCTCAAAGGATATGGGCGTCACCTAGAGGTGCCTGCGGTGAGCTGATCTGACAGGCTGCCGTGGGGTTCATTTACATCAGTTTTTTTATCAGTTTTCAATTGGACGTGCTCGATGCGCATTTTGCTAGTCGGTATTAACTACGCGCCTGATCTGATAGGGGTCGCGAAATACAACACTGAGCTTTGTGAGAGCCTTGTTGGCGAGGGACACGAAGTCAGGACAATCACGGCGCCGCCTTACTATCCCGCCTGGAAGATCCCCGCGAACTTTCGCACCTCCTATTTTAGAGCAGTAGACGTCGATGGTGTTCCCGTAACACGTGTTCCGATCTACGTGCCAGCGCAGCCGTCGGGGACGAGACGTTTGGTCCATCATGCATCATTTGCGCTGACGAGCATGGTGCCCATTTTGAAGGAGTGCATCACGTGGCGGCCGGACATCGTGTTGTCTGTTGCTCCTTCACTAATGTCCGCTGCTTTCGTGTCATTCATCGCGCGCCGGACAGGTGCGCGGTCCTGGCTTCACGTTCAGGATTTTGAGGTCGATGCCGCTTTTGATCTGGGCTTGCTCAGAAATCAAAAGCTCCGTTCGGCTATGCTCAAGGTCGAGTCGGCTATCCTTCAAGCTTTTGATCGAGTTTCTTCAATCTCCCCGCAGATGGTTGATCGCCTGCGAGAGAAGGGAGTTGCGGTTGACCGGACGACGGAGGTCAGAAATTGGATCGATACGAGCTCGATTGTTCCTTCTCCACGGCAGACCAAGTACCGGGATCGGCTGGGTATTTCGCACCACGACGTTGTGGGCCTCTATTCAGGTACGATGTCCAACAAGCAGGGGCTCGACTTAATCATCGAAGCAGCTTCGTGCTTGGAGGGGTCACAACCACACCTTCATTTTGTCCTTGCTGGCGAGGGCCCCCACAAGGCGAAGCTCGTTGAAACGGCAGCGGGACATCCGAGGATCCATTTCCTCGGATTGCAACCTGTTGAAAGCTTCAACGAGCTGATGGCGACGGCCGATTTCCACCTCATACCTCAGAAGGCAGAAGCGGCCGATTTAGTTCTGCCTTCGAAGCTGGGGGCTGTGCTTGCATCCGGTCGGCCTGTTATCGCCATGGCAGGAGAGGGTACAGGTCTCGCGGCAGAGATTGACGGCGCAGGTCTCGTTGTCCCGCCCGGCGACACGCGCGCGCTCGCGAAAGCGATTGATGCATTGATTGCGGACTCTATGCGCTGTGACGAGCTCGGCGCTGAGGGACGCCGACGGTCGATCGCGCGCTGGGATCGCCGAACAATCGTTCGTCGTTGGTTGGATGAAATGATCGCGATGCGTGGAACGTCAGCTAGATTGGCGATTAACGAAACTTTGTCCGGACCGTCTGCGTCCGTTCCCGTGAACGACGCTGTCCCGCTGCCCTGAAATGACGGGGGCCGTGCAGCGGGACGTTCTCTCAAGCGCGACAAAACGGAAGCAAAAAAAGCGGGAGCAACATGCTCCCGCTTCGAAAGGACAAAGTTGTCCGAGTAATCACTCGTGGCGTGGAAAATATCTAAATCCATGCTGCTTAATGAGCTCATCTCTTTTCGCGGACTCGAGATCTTCTTTCATCATCTCGCGTACGAGGCTCTCGAATGAGGTTTGGGGCCGCCAGCCAAGCTTTTCCTTCGCCTTGGAGGGATCGCCAAGCAAGGTGGCTACCTCAGTTGGGCGGAAATAGCGTGGATCAACTGACACCACACATTTTCCGTTTGCAACACAATAGCCCTTTTCGTCAACGCCAGACCCTTCCCACCGGATCTTCATGCCGACTTCGCTCGCCGCCACGTCGACGAAGTCACGCACTGAATGTTGAACACCGGTTGCGATGACGAAATCTTCCGCGTTTTCTTGCTGCAGCATCAGCCACTGCATCTGCACATAATCGCGAGCGTGCCCCCAATCGCGCAACGCATCCAAATTGCCAAGATACAGTCGCTCCTGCAGGCCCAAATGGATCCGTGCCAAAGCACGCGTGATCTTTCGGGTCACGAAGGTCTCACCGCGCACAGGAGATTCGTGGTTGAAGAGGATGCCGTTGCAGGCATACATCCCATAGGCCTCGCGGTAGTTGACCGTGATCCAATAAGCATAGAGCTTCGCTACAGCGTAGGGCGAACGCGGGTAGAAGGGAGTGGTCTCTTTTTGAGGAATTTCCTGCACCATCCCGTACAGTTCGGACGTGGATGCCTGGTAGAATCGAGTCGTTTTTTCGAGCCCGACAATTCGCATCGCCTCGAGAATCCGAAGAGTCCCCAAACCGTCGGAATTCGCAGTGTACTCGGGCTCCTCGAATGAGACGGCCACGTGGCTTTGTGCGGCGAGATTATAGATCTCGTCAGGCAGTACTTGGCCCACAATCCGTATCAGGCTGGAAGAGTCTGTGAGATCCCCGTAATGAAGCCGAAACTGCGGGTTCGGCTCGTGGGGGTCGAGATAGAGATGGTCGATGCGATCGGTGTTGAAAAGGGAGGTCCGGCGTTTGATGCCGTGGACCTCGTACCCTTTTTCCAGAAGCAATTCGGCGAGATAGGCGCCATCTTGACCGGTAACGCCTGTGATCAGTGCACGTTTTTTTGTCATAATAATCTCTGGGTTGGTGCCGCTTCGTACGGGAAAACTGAAGCAATAGGGAGGTGGGCCTTGGAAAAAATACAAGCTTAGATTAACGGCCGAGTGGATACTGATTGGGCAGCACGTTGTCGTGCTAAGGTTATTCTCAATTCATGTAGCCGCCGTGAAATGGTCTTGTGGATCTCCTGTTACTTGCGGAAGCGAACTTGACGCGGAGGACAAACGCATTATCCCCCTGATCATGTGCGGCGGTGCCGGCACGCGGCTGTGGCCGGCTTCGCGCGAGGTGAGGCCGAAGCAGTTCCTGCCGCTGTTCGGCGCGCGCTCGACCTTCCAGGACACGCTGCTGCGCGTCTCCGACGCCGCGCTGTTCGATCGCCCGATCGTCATCACCAACGCGTCCTACCGCTTCATGGTGCTGGAGCAGCTCGCCGAGATCGGCATCGAGGCCGACGTGATCCTCGAGCCGATGCGGCGCGACTCCGGCCCCGCGATCGCCGCCGGCGCGGCGTTCGCGCAGAACCGCAGCAGTGAAGCGATCGTGCTGGCGCTCGCCGCCGACCATGTGGTGCAGGACAAGGCCGCCTTCGTCGCGGCCTGCCGCGAGGGCCTCGCTGCCGCAAGCACGGGACGCATTGTCACCTTCGGCGTCAAGCCGGAGCGGCCGGCGACCGAATACGGCTATATCAGCCCGGGTGAAGTGATCTCCGGCGAGGTGCACGCGGTCGCGCGCTTCGTCGAGAAGCCTGATGCGGTGAAGGCCGCCGACTACGTCAATTCGGGCTATCTCTGGAACAGCGGCAACTTCATGTTTCCCGCGGCCCTGCTGCTCGACGAATATCGCAAGCTTGACGCGGCGAGCGTGGAGGCCGTGTCCAACGCGGTTGCCAGCGCGGGGCGCGATCTCGGCTTCGTTACGCTGGAGCCCGAGGCGTTCGGCGCGGCGAAGGCGATCTCGATCGACTATGCGGTGATGGAAAAGACCTCGCGCGCAGCGGTCGTGCCGGTGTCCTGCGGCTGGTCCGATGTCGGCTCCTGGCGCGCCGTGTGGGAGCTGTCCGACAAGGATCCGCAAGGCAACGCGGTGCACGGCACCGCGGTGTTCGAGGATTCGCGCAACTGCAACGTCACGACCGATCATGCGCTGGTTGCGCTCGAAGGCGTCGACGACCTCGTCGTCGTCGCGACCGCCGACGCGGTGCTGGTCTCGCGCCAGAAGGATGCCAACGGCCTGAAGCGCCTCGTGACGAAGCTGAAGGCGGTCGCGCCGAAGGTCACCGAGGAGCATCTTAGGGTGCATCGGCCCTGGGGCAGCTATCAGTCGGTCGACAATGGCGAACGCCATCAGGTCAAGCGCATCGTGGTGAAGCCGGGCGGGCGTCTGTCGCTGCAGAAGCACCATCACCGCGCCGAGCACTGGATCGTGGTCCGCGGTGCGGCGCGCGTCACCGTCAACGAGACCGTGAAGGTGGTGCACGAGAACGAGTCGATCTACATCCCGATGGGCGCCGTGCACCGGATGGAGAATCCCGGCAAGATCATGCTGGAACTGATCGAGGTCCAGACCGGATCCTATCTCGGGGAAGACGACATCATCCGAATTGAAGACGACTATCAAAGAACATGAGCGATGGAGGTTTGTCGTTCAATAATATCGAATGAAATTGTTTGCCCGAGTTTGGAGTTAATCGTTGGACACCTTCGGCTTGTCTTGGACGCTGCCCCGGTCTGGGACGGTTGATCGCCAGCACGCCGGCGCTGTCTTACGCAGACCTTACAAGGTCACAGAGACAATTAGTCTCGTGATGCGCTCCCTGCCCTTGCCATCTGAACCACGCCGCGCGCAAGCATAGCCAAGGTTATTCCACAGGCTCCCCCGGCCATCTTCACCAATGCATCAACAACTCGGCCATGCCTGTCGGGCGTCAGCAGTTGGAGTCCTTCCAGGACAACCGCGCTTCCGACGACGAGTAAAATGACGAGAACGGGCCGGTTCGGATAGGCGAGAACAAACACCGAGCCGAGCATAAAGAACGCGGCAAAATGCTCGAGATGAGGCGAGGCCATTTCAGGTCGGTCGTAGATCGGACCAAGCGTGACGAATGCCACAAAGGCAAGCGTCAGCCATCCAGCAATGAGGAAAAACCTAACCATTCTTTGTCGATACCGGGAATCCGGCGACAAGGCAACGTGTCGGGCAGTGCAGAGTTGAGCATTTGCCTAATGGCACGTCGGTAGGGTTACTCCCGGACTCTAAACAGCGCGTTCGATCCGCGGAATGGCTGATATTGTTAGCCCGCACCTAGGTGCTGACCCGCGAGCAAAGTGCGGCTTTCCGACGAGAAAGTGCTCAAGGTTGTTCGCTCAATGATCGCCAGGGCACCTCATGCACGAGGTGGGTGGCGGCGGCGATGACCCGCTCAGTTGCCCGAGCCTTCGATTTGAATCGACCGGGCTCGCGATGAGGCGGCCGTCGGGGTCACTGAAAACCGCGGGTCTCAAGGTGAACGTTCATCCGAGGTTTCGTGAAATGTTGGCCGATCGTGGAACGCGTGCATTGCGATGATATGCGTGTTAAAGCGCGTGATGTCGAAATTCATCATCGTTGCGATACTCACTATGGCTCCGGCCCTCGCGCAGACCGGCGCGCCCTCTGAGCCACCCCTGACCGATCGAGAACAAGTCAAAGCCGATCGCGCGCGCGCCGCGGAGGACGAAAAAGCAGCACCGATTGCTCGCCCGTGGGATCGCGACGCGGACGGCAAGCGCCCCTGGGAACGCAAGTCGGCAAAGCCCTGAAGGAGGAGCATTGGAGGAACCGGCCGATTGCGAGTGGATTGTTTGCCCAACAAGGGAGAGCCATCCATGATCCGGACTTCCACGCTCCTGGCATTAGCGTACATCGCAGTTTCATCGGCAGCATTCGCCCAGGGCGGTGGTGGCGGTTCGGGTGGCAGCGCTGGCGGTAGCGCAGGTTCAGCAGCAAGTTCTGGCGCAGGAACGGGGACCACGTCGAGCAGCGCGACGTCCGGCCCCTCGGCACCGGCCGGCATGGGAATCCATGGCACCACCACCGGCGCCAACGTGAACACCAACAACACGCCATCGAATCCGAACGTCCAACCTCCTACCGCGAATGGGAAGACCCCAGCTTCGACGCAAGCCGAGCGAAACTCCGGGGTGGGTCATGCCGCCAACGGGGTGCCAATTGGAAGCCCCGGATCGGGCACCAGCGAGGAAGATCAGAAATAAGCTACGGGATAGCCGTTTACAGGTGAGAGAACGGGCTGTTCATTGGCTCGGTATTTCCAACTGGCGCTGCGACGCTAGCTCTTGCAGGTGCCCGAGCGTCGCTGGCCTCCTTCGAGACGTCGACTTGGCAGGCAGACCAATCGACCGCTGACCCGGGCGTCGGCCGTGCCAGATCGAGGTCGGGGAGGGCGGCTTCTTCGATCTGCTTCTGGTAGGCGGCCTCGAGCATCCGGGCGTCCGCCGCCAGGAGAGTGTTCTTCAGGGGGAGGCTGGTCCTGACCCAGGCGAGGATGCCGTCGCCAGCTTCCTTGGAGCCAATTCGCCGAGCAGGCGGTTCAAGAGCTCGGCCGAGTGGTCCGGTGGGAGGAGCGAGGGACGGCGCGTGGCGGCCGAGAGGGAGTGCAGCTCGCCTCTATGTCAAGGCTCGAGCGCTTAGCGCGTGAACCAATAGCCATAACCCCACCAGCGCTGAGACACTGGTCGGGCTTCCGCCTTCATTGCAGCGACCTCTTCGACAGGGCGAAGAGTGGGGCCAAAGACTGCAGGCGGATACACATCGTCCCAAAACACGTATCCGGTCCGGACGTGAGCCGCTCGGTGATGTACCGGCGCAAGCGCGAGCTCCGCTGCTGGAACTGCGCTCGTCGTCAGCGCGAGAGCAAGGGTGAGAGAGCAAGGCAATACCCAAAAAGCGCGAAAGCCCATGGAGCAAATCCTTCTTCAAAATGCAGCGAGCAATAATGCGACGGCTTTCAAAAGGTTGCAAGTGGATGGGCCTAGGCACGGTCGCGCAACTTTCGGTTTGCGGCGTCCCCCGGCCCGCCCGCACCGATAAAAATGTTGAATCAGCTCGAGCTTGGAGCGTTGGCTCTCGTCGGTAAGCAGAACGGGTCGCTCGCGCCGACAAGCGCCCAAGCCAAACAGGCCGAGGCATCGGCGCACAAGAAGTGTCCAGGACGAACAATCTTTCGGCTTCAAGAACCACGATGTCGACACACTGCTTGGTCTTCATGGGTAAGGCACTATTCAGGTCGGTTCCCATGGCTTCTTTAACTGCCGCCGTTTCGATCTTCTGCGCACGGCGAGAAAACCGGCCGGTCTCCACGTCCACATTCTGCCGTGTCCGCCAGGCCTTTTAGCCTTGCAGAGTTGGGGGCGGCGCCTCGCTTTTCACGAACGATAGATAGGGGCATGAGCACATGACCGAGCCCAAGAAGGACGCTCCGCGGCGATACATCTTGGATGGCGCCGGACAGCGCGTGATTGTCGGCCTGACGATCTCGGAGACGATCGAGTTCGAAATGTTGGACAATCCGGATACTCGCTCGGGCGACCCTGACCCGCGTGGCGAAGCATGCTATGTCCACCAAGGCGATCGAGCGGGTCGTTGGTTGGAACTTTACCTAAAGCACGAGCGGGCCTGGAGCCGTTGGATGGCCGAAACGGGCGCACGATTGCAGACCCCGCCGTTGCTCAATTGACATCGGATAGAGCGCCGGATCGTTGCACCGGACCGATCTTCGCTGGAACGGCACCTTTTGGGCCGTTCATATCGCGAGCATGCTTGTTCCTTGAATGCTCATTAGCGTGAGATTGCCTGTTGCGTATGCACCGGTATCGATGTTGACGCGGTTCGCCAGAAACTCGGCGCTACGGACCGGCGTATGACCGTGCACGATGTATTTGCTGAACTGCTCGCGGCTCGTTAAAAATTCTTCGCGAATCCAGAGCAAATCGCGTTCCGTTTGCTCGCCTAGAGGCACTCCAGGGCGAACGCCGGCATGAACGAAGAAGAAATCTCCGCAGGTGAAGCTCAGCCGCAAATTGTCCAGGAATTCCAGATGCTCAGTGGGCATCGCGTGAATGAGATCGCGCAATATTGATGCTGGCTCGCTTCGGTTCAGATCTGGAGGCGCAAGCCCGTATGACATCATCGTCTGGGTCCCCCCGACGCTAAGCCAGTTTTCGAACAAGGAGGGGTCTTCGAAAACCCTCACCAAGAACGCCTCATGGTTTCCCTTGAGAAAAACTGCATTTCCCCGGCGGCTCCGCTCGACCAGAATGTCGAGGGTCGCGCGCGTGTCGGGGCCGCGATCGATATAGTCGCCCATGAATACCTCGATCGCATAGCGCGGCCGGCTGCGGACCACGTCGATGTCGATCACCTCCAGCATGGGCTTGAGCAAGTGAGCGCAGCCGTGAACATCCGAGATCGCGTAGATCCGAACCCCCTCCGGCAATCGGGGCTTGTGAACCGGCGGGCGTGATCGGGCAAGAGACATCATGGCGTGCAGCATCGGGTCCTCGAGAAATTTCCCCAAGTCCCAGGCACCGGAGAACTTCTATCTAACGTGAACATCGTAGGTTTGGCAAATGTGCCAAAGTTTCTCAATTCTGATCGCGCCGAAAGAAGGGCATGACTTTGGCGAACCCGCTCGCAGTCAACGAGTGCTGTTCGAACCAGAAGTGCAGCAAGGATACATGCCTTGATCGGAGGCGATCACTACATCTATTGTCGTTCTGCGGGCAGGCAGCGTCGCCTCGAAAATGAGCTTGTGCTCGCAGAAAGTGCCGCACGCAAAAGCTTGTGGCGGAACCCGATCCACGCGCGGCATGGTGTTCATGATGTGTCAGCGCTGTGACGTCAAACGTTATCATCGCTGCGCGTTTCAAAGTCGTGTCCCTGCATTGCAAAAGTTTTGCGTGCAGCGCCACAATATCGCTGTGATCACTGAACACGTTTCGCTCCGTCCAGTGACGAGTCTTCAGCATCACGATACGCGTCAGACACTCTCGATACGTAGGGGTTCGAATGGCTGTTGCAACTTTTGGTACTGAAAAGGCTTATCCGCTGTCACCCACGCGTGGCACTGCCCTTCAGAGACCTTTCCAGATCGTCGTCATCGCTGCCGACTTTCTGTTGATCCTGCTGAGTTATGTCGTGGGCTCCACGCTCTACAGCCTCGTGGTCGCTTCCACGGCCGACGGCGCCTCGTTCGGCGCCGGGTTAATCGTTGGTCTGGTGTTCGTCGCGCTCGCGTACTTTCAGGACGTCTATGCCACGCATCGCCTGCTGAACGTCGTCTGGCAGCTCCGCAAGGCCGTCTTCATTTGGCTGATCTCGCTGACGGTCCTTGCCGTTGCGGCGTTCCTCTTGAAATCGACAGACAACCTGTCCCGAGGCACGGTGATCGTCTTTGCCGCAATAGGTGGCGTGGGATTGATCAGTCTCCGCTTCGCCTGGCAGCTCGTGCTCGGCACGAGCTTTGCGAGAACCCGTTTGGTCGACCGAAAAGTTGTCCTGCTGAGCTTAAAGCCGCTCGACTTCACCTCGAGCCGCTTCAAGGACTTGCACCGGAATGGTTTCGAGGTCGTCCGGCATTTCGTGTTGGGGGTCGATAACGACGGCTCCCATTGGGAACGGCAGGTCCGCGATGTCATCCGCCAGTCGCGCCTTGCGGATGTCGACGAGTACCTCCTTGCGATCGATTGGAACGAGTTGCCGATGCTTCGAAAGCTCGGCCAGCACCTTCGCGCCGTGCCGCAGCCGGTTCGTCTTCTTCCGGATGATTCGATCGCCGACATTGTCTCGCGTCCCTTTCTGCCTGTCAGCGGGACCGTGGCGGTGGAGATTCAGCGACCTCCGCTCAGCATCTTCGAGCGCTTGCAGAAGCGTTGCCTCGACCTCGGAGTGGCCATTTTCGCGCTCGTCATTCTGACACCGTTGCTGCTGACGGTCGCCATGCTGATAAAGCTCGACTCGCCGGGAGCCGTCATTTTCCGGCAGTCGCGGCGCGGGTTTAACGGCAAGCCGTTCGAGATCTGGAAATTCAGAACGATGACCGTCTGCGAGAACGGCCAGACGATCACGCAGGCAACTAAGCAAGATGCCCGCGTCACCAAGATCGGGCGCTTTCTTCGCATGACGAGTATCGACGAATTGCCGCAACTCTGGAACGTGCTACGCGGCGACATGTCCCTCGTCGGGCCCCGTCCGCACGCGCTTGCCCATGACAATTATTACGACGAGCTCATCAGCAAGTACGTCTATCGCCATCACATGAAGCCGGGCCTGACCGGCTGGGCTCAGGTGAACGGCCTTCGCGGAGAAACGCCGACCATCGATCTGATGGAAAAGCGCGTGGAATACGACGTTTGGTACGTCAGCAACTGGAGTATCTGGCTCGATCTGAAGATCATGGCGCGAACCGCGTCGGCCGTGATGTTCCAGGAGGCCTATTAGATTTCACTCAGGAACTAGGTATCATTTTGGGAGGAGCGGCTGAAGAGTCGCTTGATGGCATCGCGTAGCGCGAGCAGGGGCGGCGCAAGTACGAAAAACGCTCCCATCGCCAACGAAATCACGACATGGCGGAGAGAGAAGGGTTCGTCATGCTCGAGTTCTTGCCCGTTTGGCTCGATGGGAGCTGGCGCTAGAGTTTTTGCTATGGGACGAGGCTGGCGGACCGGCTTGCGCGGCGGGACTACGATCACCACGAACAGGATATTGAGCAAGACCCATATCGACAGAATCGTCAGAACGATCAGCATCTGCACCCGCCAAAAAAGAGCTGCGAATATACGCTCAAGTTAGCCTCGGGGAACTCAGAAGAAAAGGTGCCTAGGAGATCGGCAGGGGCGATCTCTGGCGCTCTGACGACCTCCTCGCCTTAACGAGATGGCCACTTCTGCATGTATGCCACAGCTAGCCGTTGCCGATGCTTTGGCTAAGGCATTGATGGCAAGTTGTGGATTCCGGGTGAATACGGAAGACGCATCGGCTATTCGGGTTCCGGATCGGCTGTTGACCGCCGGGGCCTTGTTACCGGCATGGGATCTTGTTACCCGGAAATGGGCACATTCTTCACCGTGCGCCAGAGCCCAGGGCAGGGCCCCCGGGGCGGCAGTGAACCTAAGTTGCGGTCTCCGAACGGGCCTGGCTCAAGCGTGTTCGACGTAGTAGCTATTGTGGTGCTTGCCCTTATAGGCCTCGATACGCTTGAGCATTTTGGGGTTGGCACGATTAAGAACGGCGCCAAGCACCTTCTTTTGAAGCATTTCCGATCCTGAAATGCTCTCTTGGAGAGCGGATCGCGTGGTCTGTCCCCACTCGATCACATAGACCATTGCATCAATGAGGAAGCTCACGGCCTTGGAATCCGCTACCGGCATCACCGGTGCAAGATCAATGACAATGAAGTCGTAGTGATCCCTCAATACCTTGAGCAATTCGCCCATGGCCTTGGATCCTATGACATCGGCCGAATTGACCATGCGAGACGCAACGACGGACGGCAGGAAATCCAATCCCGTTTCTTTGCTTCGCTGCACGTGATAGCCAAGGCTGCCCGGATCATTCAAAGCTTCGACGAGCCCGGTCTTCGCATTGGGCGCGAGCGCACGGGTCAGCGAACGCGTGTGCAGGTCTCCATCAATCAGGACCGTACGGTGGCCCGTGAGGGCGATCAGGTGAGCGAAATTCGCCGCAACCGTCGTTTTTCCTTCCTTCGGCAGCGATGACACGATGCCGACCACCTTAATCTCGCGCGTCAGACGCGCGACATCGATCGAGACCTTGATGTTGCGCAAGGTTTCCGCAAACCGCGAGAACGGGTGGTCGACGACATACCGCGACAACTCCGGAGCGTTCGTCTGAGCGGAAGTTGAGAGCATGGCGTTTGCCCTTGTTGCCGGACCAATGTCCGGAAGGATACCGAGGCATTTCACGCCGAGCTCTTCCTCGACCTCGCCGGGGGTTCTCAACACGTCGCTTAGCAGTTCCCTCGCAAATGCGGCTCCGAGACCTAGGCAGAGGCCGCCCACAAGCCCGCCAAAGAGCGCCAGAACCGAGCGCGGGGAACTCTTGTGGTCGGGCTTGGTCGCGGTGCTGATCAGGCGCGCCTCGCTGATCGGAAAGCTCTGGTTTTGCGTGGTGCTCTGTAGTTTTTCGAGGAAGGTGTTGTAGAGATTGCGATAGGTGTCGGCCGCGCTTTCCAGATCGCGCAGCTGGACTTCCGCCTGACCGGTGTGACCGGCCTGGGCCACGAGGTCCTTTACACTCTTCTCCAGGGATGCTTCTCGGCTTTTTGCGATCTCGTAATCGCTGCGATAAGCGTCAGCGATCCGATGCAGCTCGTCGGCGATATTCTTGCGCACTTCGTCCATCTTGTTGGCCAGGTTCACCGCCGCAAGATGCGTTTTGCCGTAACGCTTTGACCAATCGGCATATTGCGCCGACAGATCGAGATATTGCGCGCGCAAGCGGGTGATGACCGGGTTGTTGAGCGCGTCGGTCACCGTAGATTGTGCCACATCCTGGTCGGAAATCGCCTGGATCCGGTCAAGGCGCGCCTTGGCCTCAGCCGTCGCTGCGCGCGCTTGGACCAGCTGCGTGTTGAGGTCCGACAATTGCTGTTCGGACATCAGGCCGCGACTGGTTCCGACGATGTTATGCTCGGCCTTGAAGGTCTGCACGGCGCGGTCGCTGGCCGTGGCTTGCTCGCTGAGCTCGATGCTTCGCTGATGCAGCCATTCGGTCGCTCGCTTGGTGGACTGGTATTTGGCCTCGAGCGCGCCCACGATGTAGGCATCGGCAATGGCGTTGGCGATCTTGACGGCTTTGTCCGGCGTTCGTGCCTGATAGCTCAGTGACAGCACATAGGTCGTCAGGAGGCGCTCGACCCTGAGGTTCTTCTGGATCATCCCCACGGCGGCATGTTCGAGCCGTTCCTGCGAGGGCGGCTCGCCGGTTTCGAACAGGGACGTGATCCTGCCGAGCATGCCGGCGATGATTCCCGGATTGGAGCCCCTGAATTCGGGGTCCTCCGTCAGGTGGAGACTGCGAACCACCGACAGAAGGAGGTCGTCCGAGTTGATGACCTCGACCTGGCTGTCGACAAAGCCAGGGTCGATCAGAGCGCTGTTGCTGTTCTCGTTGTCCTTTTGCAGAACCTGAGTCGGGCGCGTATCAAGCATGATCCGGGCATTGGCCGTATACATCGCCGGAGCCGTGACAAGGTAAATGATCACCAGCACGAGCGAAGCCGCGACCGCTGTCGCGATCAGCGGCCACTGACGGCGCAGGACGTCGGCCACCCGCTCGAAACTGAGCACAGCGCCGCCGAATTCGAGGCCGAACCTGTGTCCCGACCGAAACTGTTCTCGAGGCTGATACATTTGCGAATTCACTGCCTTTGATAATCAGGGATCACTGCGGAATGGGAATGGGCTTGAACGGATCGGCCAGCTTGGTTTTCCCCGGTCCGTCCAAGAGAGCGTCGCCGCGCGACGGCTGCGCCGGGGTCCTGCTCAGCGATGGCGCCTGCGCGCCGGAAGGAGCGGATCGGTCCTCTCCAGCTGCCGCGTAGCCCGCCTGGACCGAGAGGTCGCCGATCCGCTGCGCGAAATCCTTGATCTTGCGTGCGGCATCCGGCTGCGTCGGCGTGCAACGCGTCTCCGCAAGCCGGAGCCCTGCGCCGATCGAGGAACGATCGGTCGAACTTGCTTCGGCGACGAGGGTTTTCACGGATGGCAAGACCGCGGGGTTCGTCGCGATCAACGCGGAGAGCCGATATTTCAGCTTGTCCTTGTCATTGCGCAGCCGCTCCAGAAGCGACGACGGAGATTTGACGAATGTGTCGAGTTCAGGCTGTGAGGCGCGGTCCGAGAACTCGACGCACTGAGCGTCACTGCGATCAATGCCCGATGCGACCAGGGCGGACGTCGTCATGACGACGAACAGCCACCGCTGTATGGTACGACGGGATGTTGGTTCGCAGTTCATCCGTGTCCCTTCACTCCAGGTGCGAAAGCGAGCGGAGCTTGGCGAACAACTGTGTCAATTTTTGTGCGGCGCAGAAAGCAGGTTCTTCGATGCTCCGCGATGCACGCGTTGCCTTTTTTTTGATCGTCTTGCGAGTGTGAAATGCAATGCCCACGAGATCGGCAATCTGGCGCTCACGAGTATTGCAGCGTGAAAAGTCCAGGGCAGCGGAGGCCGCGCCAGCGCCGCAACAAACAGCCGCGCAGTTTGTTCCAGTGACAATCGCGCAAAAGAAAGATGTCGCTGATGTGGCGCGGACCGCAACAACGCCGAATTTCGCTCTTACTTTGTACGCATATACTTCCGACATTTGCAGCGATCAGTTTGCGCGCGCCCATGCCCTTGCGTCGAACAACCGTCGCGCGACTCTGGCGTCGATCTATCGGAACGATCGATGAGCGATGTATTGTCGTCGATCCAGCATGCGTGGATGTGAATTGGGCGAATCGTGAATTTGGATGCGCGCAAGACGTGATACAGAGTGCGGCAGTGCAATAGCTACGGAATGCGGATGTGACGGAGTTGGTTCATCGTGAAAAAGCGCATGTTCTGCCGCTCGACAGTGTCCGGGGCATTGCGGCGATCTCCGTGGTGATCCACCACCTCCTGCTCATGCCGACGTTCCTTGCAATATTTCCGCACAACGCCTGGATCAACTGTTCGTTCTTCAGAAGCGCGTGGCTGCTGGTCGATTTGTTTTTCGTTCTCAGCGGCATGGTGATGTCGCTGAGCTACGTTGAGAGCGAATTCGGGCGATTTTCTCTCCGCGAGTTCATGGTGCGGCGCTTGGCGCGGGTCTATCCGCTGCACATCGTCATGCTGATCGCGAATCTTCTATTCCGTTTTTTGCGGATCGGCCTTGTCACGGCCGGCGTGGTGGTCGCAGCGCCCATGGCGTTCGAGGTGAACAACGCCTATTCGTTTCTTCTGAACGTCCTTCTGCTGCACTCGATGGGGTTCATCGACTATCTCAGCTGGAACGCGCCGAGCTGGAGCATCAGCGTTGAATTCTACACCTATCTGGTGTTCGGCCTGGTCGTCTTGATTGCGCAGCGGCTGCGTTCGCTCTTGTGGTTATACGTCCTTGCGGGATTCCTCGTCGTCGGAAGCTTGTTTGTCATTGTCTTCGTGCTCGACAAGACGAGTTTGGGACTACAGACCGATTTCGGCATCCTGCGCTGCTTCGTGAGCTTCTTTATTGGCGTGTTGACCGTCAGGATCGTGCGCGGCCTGCCGGGCCGCCCCAGTCCGGTCGTGCAGGGCGCGCTGCAGTTGATCGCCATGATCGCGAGTATCGTGCTGGTGTCCCTGGCGGAGAACAATCCGGAGGTAACCTTTCTTGCGCCGCTGGCTTTCGCCCTCTTCCTTGGCAGTCTGCTCGCCTTTCCGGATGCGCCGCTGGTGCCACGGATGCTGGTGGCGAGGCCGCTCGTCTGGCTCGGGCGCCGATCCTATTCCATCTACATGGTTCACGCGCTTGTCGTGCTTTTCGCCGAATACTTCGTTCGCGCGCTCGGGGGGCGCCGGATCCTGGCGCTCGATTCGATGGCGCCGGGGTTGCCCGCCACGTTAAATCTTGTCGTCTCTCTGGCTGCCGTGCTGGTGGTCTCGCACTTCACGTACCGCTATGTCGAAATTGCCGGCGGCAAATGGCTTCGCAACGTGCTTGGAAGCCGGTCCGGTTTCTCAGCGGCCCCTGCGCCATCGGCGCAACTGACAAACTGAGTTCTGAATGGCCGACGTTGCGCTACACCGACCACGGATGAGGCTGATCAGCCTCAACATCGAAGCGATTGCGCTTGGGGTCTATCTGATCCGAGACGCATTCGGCGGTGTGATGAGGTACGGCACCAGCATTCTTCATCTGGACCTGCTCTGGTATGTGCCGGACGCTGTTGCACCTTTGTGCCTCGCCCAGTTCGTCATTCATTGCATCCTGCGCAACCGAAGCATCTTGGCCCTGTTGGTCCTCGTGCAGATTATGCTCTCGCTCGTGCTGGGCTATTTCATGCTCGGCACATTCAACGCGGCGATTTCATCATTCAAGATGATGCTCCCGGTGTTCGTCGGATTCTGCTTCTGCGATACGAGCCTCGGTTCTTACCCAAAGCTGCTCAAGGTCATTGCCATAACATTCTATCTTTCCGTGATCGGCGTGTTCATCACCAAATACTACGCGGTGCCCTGGATCGGTTACAAATACGAATCGTTCGGCGCTGTGCGGGAGGCCGGCCGGCTGTGGTGGTCCTATGGCGGAGACGATCAGCGTCTCATGGGCTTTGCTGCCGACAACACCATGGCTGCGTTCTTCATTCTCGTGTCGTTTTCGATCACCTCGATTCGCAAAAGCACGCTTTGGTGTGTTCTGTTCGGCTCGATTGCGGTTTACGCGATCCTTCTCACTACCAGCAAGACGACCATGATCGTCCTCGTGCTTTATCTGCTGTTGCTGGTGCTCGTGCGAATGCTGCCCGAGGAGTCGCGGTTTCCGGCGATCCGGAAGATTGCGCTGTGGTCGTTCGCCGCGATCCTCGCGCCGTTCTTCATGATCGTCTTGGTGTCCGGAACTGCTGCGGTACCTCATTCCACCCTCTACAGCATTCTCGACCGCATCAACAATAGCTGGCAGCTGCCCTTCGTCTACATGAGTCAGCTGATGCCGATCGGCTTGGTGACCGGCTGCGGTGCGGGCTGCTTCAATTATCCGCAGAAGCTCTTCTCGCCGCTCGCCTCGTTCTGGGTACCCGTCGACAATTTTTACATAGGGACCTATCTGATGTTCGGGCTGCCCTTCGTGGCTTTCATGGTTATGGTGTTCCGGGCGACGTTCGGCGCGACCGACGTGTACAAGCTGACGCTGATCTTCGTCGTCAACATGTTCACCATCACGGTCCTGAACTACGGTCCTGCATCCGGTCTCCTGATCATCGCGTTGAGCTTCAGCGAGGTCTTCTCCAGGCGGGCGGCGTCCGCGCGGGCCACGGACGGCATGGCGTTGCGGATGCCGCGGCCGATCCGGTCGCTGGGTGGCTTCGATGCAGACGTGTCGGGCACGGCCTTGGGCGGCCGCAGGTGAGAACGAACCATGCATAAACGGCTCGCATTCATCGATACGTTGCGCGGCATTGCCGTGCTGTCGGTGCTGGTCCAGCACGTGCTCGAGGTCATCGTGCAGAAGCACCCGACCGGCGCGTTCTATTGGCCCATACACGACGTGATCGGCTACTACATCAACCTGGGCCGGTTCGGCGTCGTGCTGTTCTTCTTCGTCAGCGGCTTCGTCATCCCGTTCAGTTTTCCCAAGAGCGCAGCCCCGGTGCGGGATTTTGCGATCAGCCGCTTTTTCCGGCTCTATCCGGCCTATTGGACCTCGCTCGTGATTGGGCTGGTGACCATGCAGGTGATGGAGTCGAAGGTCTACCCGCTGTCGCAGATCGCGGCGAACGTGACGATGCTGCAGACCTTTGTGGACATACCCAATCTCTGGGTGTTCTACTGGACTCTCGCGATCGAGCTGCTGTTCTATGTCGGATGCACCATCCTGTTTGCAATGGGGCTGTTGAACCAGCGCTTCACCGCGGTGACGATCGTCGCTGCGGCCGCGCTGGTCGGAACCGCTGCTGCGCTGCTGATCGAGAGCAGGACGGTGTCCTCGCTAATGGAGGTCGGGCTGAACTTGTCGGCGATGTTCCTCGGCAAGATCATTCGCGACACGGTCATCGGCGGGAAGCTGCGATGGTCGCACGTGGCCGTCTGCACCGCGCTCTATACGATCTTCGCGATCGCGCTGGCCGAGCGGCGGTTCGGCGGCGTGTATCAGGAGAATTTCTTCTACAGCTATTCGATCGGATCGGCCTATGTCTGCGCGGCATTGGTGTTCATCGGCTTTGCCGCCTTCGGCGAGAGGCTGGCGTGGCGTCCGGTCGCCTTCGTCGGCGTCATCAGCTACTCCGTCTACCTGATGTCGCCATTCGTGATCGTCTCTGTCGAGCGGCTGCTCTGGTTTGGCGACGGACCGTTGGGGTGGTCGGCCTTCATGGCGGTGATCGCGGCGCTGTCGATCCTCGTCAGCTGGACGACTTACGCCTGGATCGAGAAGCCCTGCATTTCCTTCGGGCACAGGTTCCGCTCGGCGCGGCAAAAGCCGCTCGTGCTCGATCCGGCCCTCAGCACCCAAGGTGCCGCCGAGTGAACAAGGCGCCGCATCAGCCGGGTCCGGCCTATGATGGATCGTTCGTTCCAGCGGTCCAGGGGCTTCGGGGCATTGCAGCACTGAGCGTGCTGATGGATCATTTCTACGACATGCCGAAGGCAGGCATGTACGACATCCCCAATCCCGGTTTCCTGCCGCCGCTCTGGCCCTGGCTGCAGTCAGTGATCAATGTCGGCGGGCACGGTGTCGAGCTGTTCTTCATGATCAGCGGCTTCCTGATCCCGGCGAGCCTGGTGCGGCACGGCTCGCTGTCGCGGTTCTTTTTCGACCGCGTGCTGCGCATCATGCCGGTATTCGTGGTGCTGCATCTCGCCGTGTTCACGATCGGGCCTATGGTCGGTTACAAGTTCTTCCGCGGGATAGATCTGTCGAGCTACCTTGCGATCTTCGCGGCCAATTTCTTCTTCGTGCAGGACGCGCTCGGTTTGCCCATCGCCCAGCAGAATGCCTGGACGTTGACCTATGAATGGGCATTCTACATCTGGTTTGCGCTGACATTTTCGACGTTGCGCGCCGGCGGCAAGTTGCTGGCTGCGCCCTTGGCGCTGCTTGGCGTCGCGTGCCTCTTGCACTGGCCGATCACGGCGTTCTTCTGCATCGGGATGCTGTTCAGCGCCACGGGTTTGCGCTTTTCGTTTCGCGGACCCGCCGGCTTGATTGCGGGCCTGGCTTGCGCCGCCGCCATGTACGCAAGCCTAGTGCTGTATCACCCCTTCGTCGGGCTCGTTCCCGGATTCCTGCTGTTCGGTATGGTGCTCGCCCCGGAGTCGGGGATCGGCAAGGCGCTGAGCGCGCCGGCACTGCAATATGTCGGCAAGATCAGCTACAGCCTTTATCTCGTGCATCCCTTCGTACTGTTCCCGCTCCAGGTCATCGGCCTGAAGCTCGTCGCTGCCGGCGTCGATCGCTGGCTGCTGTGGGCTGCCTTCATCGTGCTCGGGCTGGTGATGTCGCTGGTTGCAAGCGCGATCAGCTATGAGCTGATTGAGGTCAGGCTGAGGCGCCTCTTGGACAGTGCGACGCGCAGCCTGTTGTTTCGGCCACTGCACAAGGTAGAGCACCCGGTCTAGCGCCAGTCGCTACGCCTGACTTGCGGTGCGCCCGGTTAGAGCGTGATAGGATCCCAGCAATTCCTCGGCGATGCGATTCCAGTTGAGAAGGCCAGCGGCGGTCTGGCGTGCGCCGTCGGTCAGCGCCGCAGCGAGCGGCTTCGAGGTCAGCACGCGCTCGAGAGCATCGGCCAGGGCGGTGACATCACCGGGAGGAACGAGCAGCCCGTTGACGCCGTCCGTCACGACATCGGGGATGCCGCCGGTCGCACTGGCGACGACGGGACGAGAATTCCCGTAAGCGGACGCCAGCACGCCGCTCTGCGTTGCATCCTTGTAGGGCAGGGCAACCACGGTCGCGGATTGAAACAGCCGTCCCGTCTCGTTCGGCGAGATGTAAGCGTTGATGGCCTTGATCGTCGGCATCGCCGCCATCCGCGCTCCGAGCCGCGTCATCTCGGGACCGCGGCCGGCGACGATCGCCTCATGCGCCACGCCACGGCGGGCCAGCATGTCGATCGCATTGACGAACACATCCAGGCCCTTGTAGGCCCACATCCGCCCAAAAAACAGGATGCGTGCAGGTTCGGGTTCGGTGACCGCGGCTTGTGCCGGGGGAACCATGAGCACGCCATGCATGCTGGAGACGGTCCGGCCCTTGAAGTCAGGCGAGGCGCGGCGAAACTCGGCGATGCAGCTTTCGCCGTGTGTCGTGACAACCGAGGCGGCGGCGCGCATCCGCTCGCGCCAGCCGTCCTCGCGCGCCGTGGTGCCGGAGCCACCCTCCGAGTGGGGAATGGCATCATGCACGGTCAGGACCAGGGGAATGCCGAGCGGGCGAAGCAGCTGGATCAGCCTGCACGTGTAGATCTCCGGCACTTCGTGACAATGGATTACGTCCGGACGAAACGACACGACGTCGAGGAAGGAAGCGGGAATGCCGAGCGCGCCACCGCGGCGCAGGCTCAGATCGCGGATCCGGGTCTCGAACGGCGCCGCGACCGCGATGTCGTTCAATTCCCACTGCTGATTGGCGTCCTTGCGGTTGAGCACCAGGCGGACGTCGCAGTGCCGCGCCAGGCCGGCTGCCAACCGATACGAATACTCCGCAAAGTGCGGCGCGTAGATCGCAACACGCAAGCGTCTGGTCTTGTGGGCAACCGTGCCGTGCACGAGCATCTCCAGGTTTGGTTGACGTTATTAGATCAGAGCATCCTCACGGCCCGATGATGGCAGCGCGAAAAGATTGGATGGAGATTGGAACTCAATTGTCGGCAAAACGCGCGCTCAGTCTCGTTTTGACCAATCCGCGCGCAGCGTAGCGGGCAATCTCACGGCGCCCGGAGGGGAACATCGCGATGACGAGCAGAGAGAGAAGATACGAAAAGCCAAAGCATGCCAGAAGGGTCGGCAGGTCGCCGAAGAGCCGATCGATCATGAATTCACGGAGCAGGTGAACGCCCGCGATCGATATCATCGCACCTGCGAGGTGCGGAGCAATCGATTGCATGACATCGCGATGGTCGACAGGACCTTTGCGCCCGACCAGCCACCATAGGATCGGCGTGCGCAGGCACTCACTGATTGAATAGGCCGCGGCGACGCCCACGGGCCCGTAAGGCAAGCCGCCGACGAACGCGATGACCGATGTGGTTGCGACGAAAAGCCCCCACTTCATGTATTCTCGCGATCGTCCTTGGCTGAGAAACAGCCAGTTCGCCGGACTGTTCGTGGTTTGCAGGAGTGCGGCCACGCTCAAACCGATGAAGATCGGCGTCACCTCCTTCCATCGATCGCCAAGGAGCATTTCGACCAGAATACCTGCGGTCGAAATCATGAAGGCGACGCCCGGCAAGACCGCCGCATAGGCGGGAAAGACCGCGCGGCGATACGATCGGCGGTAGCGGTCGGTTTCGTTCAGAAGGCCGGACAGCGTCGGAAGCATGATCCGGATCATCGGATTTGTGATCTGCTGAAGAGGAAAGAGCAGCAACCTGTAGGCGCGATTATAGACGCCGAGGGACGCTGCGCCCCACACTTGCCCGATCAGAACGCTGTCGATGTTGCGCGAGATAAACTCAGCTAGATTATAGCCGGTGACACCCAAGCCAAATGCCAGCATTCCACCCGATTGCCGAATGGACCCCGGACGCGACGGCAACCAACCCGAGCTCAACCAGGCGCCACCTGCCAGAACGACGCCCGATGTCAGGCTGCCGGCGAGAATGGCCCAGTAGCTATGATACAGCAGAGCCATCAGGATCGACGCTCCAAGTCCGGACAGAGCGGCCAGCGATTCGAGCACGGCAAGCGTCCAGAATCGCATCTGCCTGGTGAGAAGCGACAGATGCTGAACGTCGGCGCCGCTAAGCAGGAGCGTTAGGCTCATGCCCGCGGTCAGCGCTGCCAGCTTGGGCTCGCCATAAAACGCACCAACGAGGGGCGAGAGCGCGACCAGCGTCAGCGCCAGTCCCGCGCCGACAGACAGATTGACCCAAAACAGCGAAGTAAGGTCCCGTTGACTGAGGGAGTCCTTCTGTACGGTTGCGTGTCCAAGCCCGAGGTCCTGAAATAAGACAGCAAAGGCGAGCACCGGCGACGCCATGGCGAAAATGCCGAAATCAGTCGGAGTGAGAAGTCGGGAGAGGATGATGACCGAGCCGGCTTGTGTGCCCACGCGCACGATTTGAGTGGCGATGGCGGCCATCGCGCCGGCGCGAACCCGCTGCGCGTGGATCTCTTCGGAATAGCGTGGATTTAGGTCGGTCAATTCCATAATCCTGTGGATGGCTCGCGGTCACCCGGATCGATGTGTGCGAGTTGCAAAATGGATACTGTTAGCGCGCACTTACCGTCTGCGCGCTGTCGACCTTCGGAACGTCAGGAGCGAGCGAGGGTGGGGCCACGATCGGTCTGGAGCCCGGACGACCAAGCCGATTGATCCAGTCGCGTGCCGGCTTTTCAACGTACGCATATGTGACATCGGCAGCGATCGTGAGAAGGACGCAGCAGGCGAGCACGAACAGCGGAAAGTCGTTGGCGCTGAGCGAAAAATGCCGCCAGAGCGGAAGGAACAGGAGAATGATCAAGAGCTCGTGCAGCATGTAGACCGCATAGGACGTATTGCCCAGGCGGGCCAGCCATGCCGCTCCGGGAACCCGATCAAGTGCACTCTCTCCGATCGCAGTAAACAGGATCGCCAGCGAAAACAGGATGATCGCGAGATCGGGCTTGGCAAATACGTTGAGGATCAGAACCGCGAGAGCGAAGACCGAAATGCCTGCGAGGATGACGATCTTTCTGCGGTAGCCGCCCGATAGCCGGAACAGAATGGCGAGAAGAATGCCGTTCAGGAAACTTGGCAAGGCCCTCAGCATTCCGTAGTCAAAGTTCGCGCCGTACATCTGGGATCGCTCTTGCCAGATGGGGAGATGGCCATGGGCGAGAACGCCGTACGAAACGGCGACGATCAGCGCCAGAATGAGCGGAGATACGCTCCTTGCGAGATACATGAGAAGCGGGAATAGCAGATAGCAAAACAGCTCTGCACTGATCGACCAGGCCGGTGTGTTGAAACTCAGATGATCGGTCACGCCCCAAGCCTGCACCAGGAACAGGTTGTAGACGAAATCGGGCTTGCTCCCGCTTAAGGTCGAACCTTGAATTCCGACGATGGTAAGCCCGACGAATGCCAGAAGGGTCAAGGCATGCAGGGGATAGATCCGCGCGATCCGGCGACGCATGAAGCGAAGATAGGAGTGGCCTTCGGCCGACTTGGCCGGATACGAATATGAGATGACGAAGCCTGAGAGGATGAAAAACATGTCGACGAACAGGCCGAACGATCCGTTCCAGGCCGGCGAAATCTTTCCGTCGATGTTCTTTAGGTGAAAGACGAAGACCCCAAGAGCGGCAATGAACCGGTAGAAATCGAGAACGACAAAGCGTCGTGGTTCATTGGCATCCATGTCGGTGCATCGCCTTGATCAGGACCTACGACGACCACCGTAGAAGCGAATTGTGACGCAAGTTCGCACGATGGTGCAGCGCGGCGCAACGGTGCATTGCATCGTTGTTGCAACGGGCCTAGCCAGGAGTTGAAGCCGAACGACGGACGACGGACGATGCTGCCTACGGGTGAGGCAAACGCTCAAACCTTGATCGGAGGATCGGCCCACGGAGCGGGCCGATCCTCCAGCTTTACGTAGAGGCCGAGAATTGGCTGTCTTTCGCGTTGCCCGGATCAAACAAAGGCAAAGTCGTGGCTGGTGAGGTTGGCGAGATAGTTGTTCTTGATGAGGATCGAGTCGTTTGCCGAGAACTGGATGGCCACGTCCGTTCCCGATTGCGACATCTGCAGGTGGCTGTAGTCGGCGGTCAGCAGCTTGGAAATTTCGATCGTATCGTGAGTTGTGGCGTCACCAGCCTTGAAGTTCAGGATCTGGTCGTGGCCATGGTCATAAACGATGGTGGTCGAACTCGGCGGCGACGAGAACACATCGTCACCATTGCCGCCCTGAATGGTGATTCCGGCGGCAACCGCTGTCACGTTGTGAGTGCCATCGGCCTTCTGGTCATCGAAGAATTGCAACGCGCCGGCCGAATTATAGTTCTCGTGCTGCGTTGTTCCCGTCTGTCCGTTGAAATTGAAGAGGAAGACGTCTTTGGTGTGATCGGCATTATTGGCGATCTCCTGCGCCTTGTTGCCGGTGCTGTCGTAAATGTCGGTCAGCGTGCTGCCGTCCTTGTTGACGACCTGGGTGTAGTCCAAAGTGCCGTCAGCATGGGTCCGGGTGATTGCGACGACGTTTCCAGCAGAATCCAGGTGCTGGTGCTGAGTGGTGTACGTCTGCCCCGTGATGTTGTAGCTCCAATTGTCCGAGGTGCCATCGGAATTGGTCACGTAGGCGACGGTCTTCACCCCGCCGTTATAGACAGTGGTTGAGCTATAGCCGTTGGTTTGAGTGGTCACTTCGCTCGTGAGAGTTCCGGCTCCGTCGTACCAATCCGACGTCTTCGTGCCGTCGGTGGTCTGCGCGAGCGTAAAGGCCAGGCTGTTGTCGGCGTGGCTGCGCACGATATTGGTAAGAAAGCCGGTCGAGTCGTAAGTATCATGCTCAGTCGTGTAGTTCTGACCGGCGACGTTGTACAGGAATACATCCTTTGAGCCGCCGGCATGATAGTCGGTCTCGTCCGTCTTGACCCCCGTGACATCGTAATTGCTGACGGCGCTGCTACCATCGGCATTGATGAGCTGGACGTAATCGAGCGTCCCATCGGAATGTGTTCGTACGAGCTCCGTAAGGTTGCCGGCTGCGTCCAGGTGCTGGTGCGCGGTCGTGTAGCTCTGGCCTGTGATGTTGTAGCTGTAGTTGTCGTGGCTCTGGTCGGCGTTGGTGATGTAGGCGGCAGTCTTGACGCCGTTGGTGTAGACCGTCGTCGAGTTGGACCCGTCGGGGTTCTGCACCACCTCACTGGTGAGTGTGCCCGTCGTATCATACCAGTCGGACGTCTTGGGGCCGTTGCTGGTCTGCGTCAGCGTGAAAGCCAGGCTACCGTCGGCGTGGCTTCGCTCGAGCGCGGTCAGGTAACCCGTCGCATCATAGGTGTCGTGTTCAGTCGTGTAGTTCTGCCCACTGACGTTGAAGAGCCATAGATCCTTGCTGCCGTTAGCATGGTAGTCCGTCTCGCTGCTCTTCGTGCCCGTGCTGTCGTAGACGACGACGGCGCTGCTGCCGTCGTTGTTGATGACCTGGGTGTAGTCGAGTGTCCCATCGGCATGCTTACGGGTGACGGCCGTCACCTGGCCGGCAGGGTCGACGTGCTGGATCAGGGTGCTGTAGGTCTGGCCTATGATGCCGTAGCTGTAATTGTCCTGGCTGCCGTCCGAGTTGCGGACATAGGCCGCGGTTTCGACGCCGTTGCTGTAGAGTGCGGTCGAATAATAGCCGTTAGCCATCTGCACGACCTCGGTCGCGAGCACCCCCGTGGCATCGTACCAGTCGCTTGTCTTGGTTCCATCGGTACTCTGGACCAGGCTGAAGGCGCGGCTGCCATCGCTATGAGTACGTTGCAACGACGTGAGAAAGCCTGTGCTGTCGTAGACGTCGTGCTCGGACGTATAGCTCTGCCCGACGATATTGGAGGTCCAGACGTCCATGCTGTGATCGGCATGATAGTCGGTCTCGACCTGCTTTACGCCACTGGCGCTGTAGAGCGTGATGGCGCTGCTGCCGTCACTGTTGAACACCTGCGTCGAGTCCAGGGTGCCGTCGGCATGGGTTCGGGTCACGCTCGCGACGCGTCCTGTTGCGTCGAGGTGCTGCACTTGCGTCGTGTAGCTCTGGCCGGAAATGTTGTACGCGTAATTGTCCTGGGTCTTGTCGGCGTTCAGGACATAGGCCGCCGCCTTCACCCCGTTGGTGTAGAGCGTCGTGGAATAATATCCGTCCGCTTTCTGCACGATCTCGCTGACAAGGGCGCCGCCAATTGCATAGCTGTCGGTGGTTCTCGTGCCATCGGCTGCGAGATGGACAAGGGCCGTTTCGATGCCGTTGGTGTAGCCGATAGCGTCCTGCGAGCCGTCCGAATGGGTGACGGTTGTCGTGAAGGGACGGCCGTTGCCATCCAGACCGGTATTCGAATCGGAGGTGAGTGTTCCGGTCGAATCGTAAGTGAGCGTATTGGTCCAGCTCGCGGCCGAGTTGGTCACGGAGAACGAATAGCCGCCTTGGATCTTCGACAGCGCGTTCGTGTAGTGCGAGATGATGTAATCCATCGTCGCCTGCGAAGCGACTTGCAGGACGTGGGTATCGGTCAGCGTGATCGACTGCAATGAAGTGGAGTCGTTCAGATCCGAAAGTTGGGGCACGATCTCGGCAGCGGTGCCGCTGACGGTCGCAGGTTCGCTCACAGGCGGAGTCGACGTCGCTGGTGCATCGATCTCGACGACGAGGGGGTGATCGCTGACGGGAATGGTAATTGTGCTGACGTCGGTATAGCTGGCGATCGCCGTCGTTCCGGTCAGCGTGTCGTAGACATGTACGGAATGATGCACGCCGCCGAGATCTACGGTCACGGTCTGAGTTGGATTGGACAGCTCCGAGTCGTTTGCATCGTTCCAGAGCTTGGGCTCCGCCCAGACGACGAGTTCATAGGCGCCATTGCTCTTGCCGAGCACCATGCTGCTGCCGGAATCCGGCATGTTGCTCAGCGTGTAGTTCAATGCGGCGGTCGGCTGATGGCCGCCCGTACCGTCATCGGCCAGGATGCTTGTCAGGTTGTGGATCGCGGTCGCCGCCAGCTTTGGCGTTCCGTCCGAATGGAACAGGCCATATTTGTTTTCCGGATTGGAGTCGCCGGTGGAGGAGTTCCGGTCGAACAATTCATAGAGATAGGTCGAGCTGACGCCGGCCTTGTAGGCATCGACGAGCGTGTTCAGGATCGATTTCGCCTGTACAGTCTCGTCGACACCGACATATTGAGTGTCGGCCTGGGTCGTATAGCCGGTTTCGGTGATGACCACGGGCTTGCCGGGCGCAGCGGTCTCCACCGCGCTCAGAGTCGCGGCGAGCGAGCTTGCGGGGGCGGAGCCGGTGCTGACATAAGCATGAGCGTTGGCATAGTCGACCGAACCCGACATGTTGCCGAGTTCGCTGTATCCCTGCGCATCATTGTAGGCGAGCGACAGATTGAAGACGGGGATGCTCGAAAGGGCACCATCCGCCTTTACTGCCTGGTAGAGCGCGCTCTGAAATTGAGCCGCCGCGGTCAGGCTCGAGCTGCCATCATAACTGAAAGGTTGGTTATTGGCTTCGTTCAGGCCCTCGATCGCGCTGATGCTGCCCGGATGGCTGGCCAGGAACTTCTCGAGCGAGGCGACATAGTTCTGAAGGCCGGTGGCGCCTTGTGCGGGCAGGGCGGACGAAACGAGAAGGTCGAACTTATAGCCGGCAGCCGCCAGACCATCGACGACGGGTTGTGCGGCCGGGCTCGTTGCCAGCGCGTCGCGAAGGTGGGTGACGCCGAGATATTTCAGGTCATCCGTCATCATTGCGAGATTGTTGTAGTCGGTCCACCCGAAGGCGGCGTGGGTATTGACGCCGATCGAGTTGATGAACCCGCTTGCGGAGAGGACGTTTTGGTCTGACGGCATTGCACACTCGTTTTCAGCGCGAACGAAATTGCTCGCAAGGATTGGCGTTCAACTTCAGTGTCGAGTGTGAATTTCAGATAAAAAAGTTGGTACAAATCGCGAGGGAAATTGAGTTCCTTGCATCGGAACAACGTTCGCATCGCGCCTGGCTCATTGAGAGCTTAGCTCGTTGAGATGTCAGTGCAGGATGGCGTGAGAAAGGCACTTTCAAGATTTCTACAGCCGACGCTGCTGAATCCTCGCGCAGGTTGTCCGCCGTTGATTCGTCATTGCGGGTATTGATGAATAAAGCTGCGTGATTTGCTGCCGCCGATCTTCTGCAGATCTGGCGAATTATTGTCGCGGCGTCGATGGATTCCTCCGAGGACATGATTTCTCGGTGCCGTTACGCTGAACGTGCCCGCATAAATGTCCGAGCTAGCGAGCAAGAGGACAAAATAAAACGCATGATTGTGCCGGACCTCTCGGTTCCATTTCGGGAACGGGCAGTGGTCATCGGACCGTCGCCTCGGCCGGTTCGCAGCGGCCCCTCGCGTTAGTGGCGACGAGCGAGCATTAGAAAGTCGCCGCTCCAGCCGATGATCACTGTTGCCGCCGTGGCGACCGCGATCTTAGCGGCAAGCCATGCAGGAAGTCCTGCCGGCATGGAACCAAGCGAGCCGATCACGATCGCGGCGATCACGGCCTGCAGGACCAGGGACCAGCGCGGGAACGCCTCGAACCTGATCGTGGGGCCAAGCGCGACCAGAATTGTTGCCGCCGTGGCGATCGAGGCGCAGGCGACGGCCCCTCGCGGTGACAGGCCGGACGATATGGCTGCGATTGCGCAGGCTGCGACAATCGCGAGCTGGCCCGCGGCGACGATGACGAGCCTGATCGCCAGCTTCTCGAGATGCGGGATGAGGGCGGTTGTCGCCTGCAAATGGGTATGCAGGAAATAGAATAGCGCCACTGCCGGGGCGGCCCCCAGGAATCCGTGGAGGCTCTCTTGCGGTACCAGAACGCGGGCCGCGTCGGGGATGAAGCCGATAAGCCCGCCGAGCAACACCAGGGTCGAGCAGATCATGAATTCGAACATGCGTCGTGCCGATCCAACCGATGCGGCGACACTCCCGTGTTCGAAGTCGTTTACTACCTCGGGATAGTTTACCGTGTGAATCGCCGCGTTGACGACAAAGAAGGGACGTTGCAGCAGATCGAGTGCCATCGAGAAGCCCGCCCCGGCGCCCGTTGCGCCCAGCCTGCCGACAATGATGATGCGAAGCAGCACCGGGACCGACAAGTGAATGACGGATGCGCCGGCCGCAAGCATGCCGTAGCGTGCGAAGCTGGTCCAGTCGGTCCGCATCGCTGGCAACGCCACCCGCTCCAGAGGCATGAAATACAGGACGAGGCCGACGAGGAAGCCGAGCAGATGACCCGACGCGACCCCGAGCAAGGTGGCTTCGGCATTTGCTGAAATCGCTGCGCCGGCGGTCGCGCCGCTCAAGATCGCCGTCGCACGTAAAGCAAGTAGAAGAGACGCAGCACCGAGCCGATCGGCCAGGCGGACCATCAAGAAATAGAGATCGGTCAAGCCCTGAAAAACGGCTACGCTCAGGCCCAGCGCAATCACACCCGGATTGAGAGTGCTGGTGAGAAATGCGCAGCTTCCGATGATCAGGAGAGCGCCAGCGCTCAACAGCCCGGCGGCAAAGAGCGACGATCTCAGCCGGACCGCATCGTTGTCCTTCGCGGCCGCGAGAAAGCGCAAGCCGGCGAGCTGCAACCACTCGAACATCAGAACGCAGAGCAATTGGCTCGAAGCCAATGCGAGGGAAAAATGGGTATACTCGGCAGCCGGCAAAAGGTGGCTGATCGCCAGGATCAGGACGATCGCCGTCGCGCTTTGATAGACATAGCCCGCGAGCGCGAAGAGGCGGGTCATCTCTGAATGAAGCCCCCGTTCGCGACGGCCGAACGTCGAGGGATCTTCGCCGTTGCCGCGCGCAGACGTGACATGCGTTGCTCCCGCAATTGCTCGTACAGAGCCTTGTACGAGGACAGCACGTCGGAAAAGATCCACTTGTTGGTATCGGCTATCAGCCGTTGGCTGATCTCATTGATCTTGTGTGGATCCGCAGCGATCGCGAGCATGCTCGCAGCCAGTGACTGCGGATCGGCGTTGGTCAGCCAGCCCGTGATGCCGTGTTCGATGACCTCCGGCATTCCTCCGAAGTGTGTTCCGAGCAGCGGCCGGCCAGCCGCCTTTGCATCTGCAACGACGAGGGGGCCGGGGTCGTGCCAGATCGATGGGGCGACCACCACGTCGATCCTCTTGTAGAATTCGTCGGGCGGCACAAATCCCATGAATTCAATCTGCGCGTTTTGCGCAAGCGCTCTGAGACGCTGTTGTTCCTGATCGCTGACCCGGCCGGCGATGATCATCCGGATACGATCCGGCGGCAGCAGGGCGAGAGCGCGCATCAGATTGTCGATGCCCTTTTCCTCGGTCAAGCGCCCGATGAACCCGAACGCGACCTCCTTTGTGCAGATAGGCCTGGGATACGGGGCCCGGGGCGGCTCGGTGGACGCATTGCGTATGACGGTGCGGATCGGCGTTTCGGCGAACAGGCCCATATCGGTATGGATGGACAGCACGCGCTCGCTGACGCCGACGACGGCACTCAGCCAATGGGTGGCGCGCCTGCGGTGATAGGTCAGGATGCCGCAGCTCGTGCAGGTGCGCCCGCAAGACTGCCCGCTTTCGAATCGCGAACACCGCGGACATGTCAAATAGTAGTCATGAAGGGTGTGAAGAACCGGCACTCCGAGCTGGGCCGCCACCCGCCAGACAGCCGTGGTCAGGCCGGAGAGATTGTTGGAGTGCAGGACGTCCGGCTTAAAGGCCTTGATGCGCTCTGCGATCATCGGTGCGTGAATCTGCCAATCGTCGATCGCATGCCAGATGCTCCGCATCGCGATATTTTTCTGGTCTGTAAACGGAACGTAGACATTCTGGACCGGTGCGGAATGAACCTCGATGCCGTTGCAGATCTCGCGAGCCAACTCCGGTCCGGAAGCCGCTCGCACCACTTCGACTTCGTCGCCACGTTGGACGAGACCTTCGGCGAATCGTCGCGCGAAGATCTCGGCTCCGCCGACGATTTTCGGTGCCTGCGGTGTTGGATAAAGTGTAGACGTCAAAAGGATCTTCATCGCGTGAACCTCATATCGGCGGTCCTGCGTTACCGGGCCGCCCGTATCTCCAATGCGGGAATGGCATTGTCGTTGGCCGTGATCAGGATCGGCGTGCTCGACACCGACATCCAAACTCCAGAGGCAGGCCGCGTCGTCTCATCGCAGGGCATCGCGAAGGTCGCGCTGGGCAGATCGTCCCTAAGCCGCACCTCGTAGCGCCGATCGGAATCCTCGGACCAGATCGCGACTTTGCCGCCGGTCGCGGTTGCAGCCTCGATCGCCACGACGCCGCTGCCAAGGCTCCTTTGTTCTGCCCTTAAGCTGGAGCGGATGAACGCCCAGGCCCCTCGCGAAGCGCAAGCGACCGGCTTGGGCGAGTTGTCGAAACGATAGAGGCCAAAATTGTCCTCCAGTTCCGAGCGATTCGTTCCGCTATCCTTGAGTTCATAGATCCAGAGCCCCTTGAGCCAGCGCGCCGCGGTCGACGCCCACAGAATGAGCTGTGCTGTCTTATCGGCTTGCGCCTGCTCGCTGACGCCGCATTTGTTTGTCGCGCTGGTCCAGCCTGCCTCGGTAAGATAGATCGGAAAATCCGCCCTTCCGCTCGCATGATCGACGAGGCGATGAAATGCCGTCAACCGATCCATGATTTCGGCCGGCGTGCGTTTGGCCGGCGTCATGCAGAAATTGTAAAGATGAATTGACGCTCCGTCCGCATATTTGAGAATGCCGGTCTGAAGCAGCTTCTCGGTCCAGGTCCATCCCGGATCATCGCCGATCGCTCCGACCAGAAAAGGCGCATTTGGCGCAACCCGCTTCACTGCGGGTTGGGCGATCTGGGCGAGCGCCACGTAATTTTCCGCCGAAAATGCACCATCCTTCTTGCCTGCCATGTTCCATTCGTTCCACAGCTCGAAAATCGGCTGTTGCGCCGCGACCGATTGCGCCGCCGACGCAACGTATTCGGCAAAGCGCGAGCGGGCCTGGTCAGTGGTGGGCGGTGAAGAATTTGGAACCAGATGATGGCCGAACGCGAGGATCAGGAGAGGACGGGCGACGCCGGACTTGACCTGTGCCTCTAGTCTGCCGAGCTGAGGCGTGAATCCCATCCGTCGGTCTGCCGACTCGAAATCGGACCAGGGAAAATCGTCACGGAACGCGTTGAAGCCGAGTTGTTTGATCTGAGCGATATTCTCCGAGGGGACGTAACCGCGCGCGCTCACCGGACCCCCAAGTCCCTGATGCGTTCCGACGCCCAATAGAAAGCGCGTATAGAGCGGCTCAGCTTGCTGGGCAGAGACATAATCTGGCAGGCAGACGCACGCGACGAAGCTGGCCAGACGAACAAGCCTGTCCCGGCTCAAGGTGCGCTTGTATGCCATTTTCCAGATCATGCTCGCGAGTGGTCGAAACGGCCCATAACAAACACGGGCCCATGCGCGACAAGCGCGGGTGGCCTGATCGATCAGAAATTATTGGAAAGATCCGATTGCAGCTCCGTCTTCCCCTTCTCAAGCTGATTCGGGTCATCCCGCAGAAGATCGACGTAGACCTGATGCAGCTGCGAATGCGTCTTCTGGATGTCATAGAATTGCTTGAACCGGTCGTAGCCGCGCTGTCCCAGCACCCTCAGATCGAGCTCAAGGACGCGCCCGAAACCGTCGACGAGCGGCTGCACGGCGACCGGCTCGCAGAGCACGCCTGTGACGCCATCGACGATGATTTCAGGCAGTGCTCCGCTCCGGAAGGCAAGGATAGGTTTGGCCGCGCGCATGGCTTCCAGCGCGACGAGGCCGAAGCCCTCCCATCGTGACGGAATGACGACGAGATCAGCCGCATCGAGCTGGGTCTCGATTTGCTGACGGTCGAGCCATCCGAGCAAGGAGACATTGGCTGGAATGTCCGAGCCCTCCGACTTGTCCACCACCGAAGCGCCGACGATCCGAACATCAAGAGCGTCTTCGAGCGAACGGGCGGCCTCAATCAGAAGGTCGAAGCCCTTCTGTCGGTCGAGGCGGCCGATGAACAACACCTTGACCTTCTTCGATGCCCAATGCGCCGCGCCTCCCACCGGCAAAGGGCGGATCTTCGAGATGCCGTTGTGAACGAGGGTGAGGCGATCGACCGGAATTCCGGCGCGAACGGCCTCATTAAATTCATCGCCGGAAATGCAGATGATGCGGTCAGATGTGCGCGCGAGAAGAGTCTCCGCAGCCTTCGTGACCAGATGACTGAGGCGGCCGGTCTCCCGTGAAAACGCCCAGCCGTGGGGACAGTAGACCACGCGGGGACCTTCCGAGCGAGCAGCCAAGGCGGGGCGGAGGACAAGGCCGGCGAATGAGGAATGGAGGTGCACGACGTCCGGTCTGAAGGCATCCAAGGCTTGCATGCTCGCGCGCAACATCTGGAATAGCCCCGAAACACTGCGGCCCGGTCGTTCGAACGTCGTGACTTGATCGTCTGCGATTCCGACGAGATCATGACGGTGATCTGACGGTACGACATAGTGCACGTTTTCGGCCCCGAAGCTGGTTTGCTGTTGCGGGTGCAGGTCGTTCAGATAGCTCGCAATCCCACCCCGGATCGTTTCCGCGACGTGAAGCACTTTCACCGTTTGCCTCGCATGGGGTCGCATCGGAGAGCGCAACATCGGGAATCCTCGTCATAGGCCTCGTTGATGCGATCCACGATCCATCGAATACGTAGCGACATTTTGGCGGGGATGTGGTGATGTTGCGCCAGGACGCACGACGGCCATGATTGTCGCAGGAGCGATATATCCGGAGGAACAATACCGACGAATGCACGTTAGGCGCTCCTCTAGCTGAAATCTGCTGCGTAAATAATGTGAATGCGTGTGATTCAGGCTGCGCTTGCGAGCGGAGTGGGCTGTGCGAGATATTCAAGCAATGACCGTGCCGACTTTCGCCACGAATACAACGCGACGCGATCTTGCTGCTTCTTGCGCTCCTGATCAGAGATCGCACCTTTTGCCAATCTTTCAAGCATCAGCTGCCTCAGTGCGTCGGCATCGGTGGCGCGAAAATATGCAGCGGCATCTCCGCACGTCTCCATGACCGCATCGGCAGTCGAAGCAATGACCGGACAGCCGAAGATCATCGCTTCGAGCGGCGGTACGCCAAATCCTTCATAAAGCGTGGGAAAAATAAATGCCGAAGCGTGCATGTAGAGCGCCGCGATCTCGCTGTCACTGAGCCGACCGGCGAGCAGGAGACCCGATTGGCTCTCGCCGGAATTGTCCTGAAAGACCTTGCTATTGTCGCCGCCAACGATGACCAAAGGAGTATCTGCCCGGTCGAACAATTGGATCGCGCGAATTGCCACGGAAAGATTTTTGTTTTTTGTTCTGGAGCCGACAAACAGGAAATAATTGCCGGGACGGACCCCCAGTCTGGCGAGAATAGTCGCATCCGGCCTGGTAGCCGCAAAATGTTCCGCGCTGTTCGGAAAGATCGGGATATCGGCCGGCTTTAGCCCAAGCACGGCGGAAAGTTCTCTGCGGGAAAAGGCCGATACCGTGGCTATGGTGGCACGCCGAGCAAGCAGCCGATCGATCGTTCGGTGAGCGGTCAAATAGCGCCAATTGAAGAAATCCGGCCGACGGAACACCTGTGCGTCGTGAATGACCACGAGATGATTAGGGTGGAAGACCGGCCCGGAATTCGCCAGGCTGATCAGGTGCCCGCCGGCCGCCGCCCGCGCGAGATCAAGCTGATCCCAGGCATGGCCCCGGAAGCGTCCAACCTTGCGCATCCTGATCCGCTTGAGGTTTATTACATCGCTGGCATTACTTGGCGCTAGCAGCTCCCATTCGGCTCGTGCGAGCGAGGATGGAGCTTGGCTTGAGTCCAGCAGGGTATCTATTGCCTTGACCATTTCAGCCGCGTAGCGCTCGACTCCAGTCAGCTTTTGCGACAGAAAGCGACCATTGATAAAAATCTTGAGCTCTTTGGGGGAGACAGATTGGTCCATTGTCGCTCGCTCTGTGACAGCCGAAGCTTGTTGAGTTCGAGGTGTCGATCGGCCTTTACAAAACACGCGCAAGGCGCGGAATTGTGACATTGCAGGCGCATGAGCTCGTTCGGATGCAGCAAATGACTTGCGTTCTTGAGCAGCAGGGCATGTGTACGAGAGGCTGGCTGCGCAGCTTGCTGCCCTGAAGCCGAAACTGTGGAGAGTCGTGGTGAGCGATGAGAGCCATGTCTTGAGCAATGGCGGTCTAACGGCCGTGGTGAAATCGCACGGCGCCGAGTTATGCTCTTTGTCGAAGGACGGCATTGAATTCATCTGGCAGGCGGGTGCCGCCTGGCCGCGGCATGCGCCCTTGTTGTTTCCGATCGTCGGGCGCCTGACCAATGATGTATTGCGACATGAGGGCAAGACGTACCGGATGACCCAGCACGGCTTTGCGCGCGACAGCCGCTTCGTGTGGGGAGCGCGTGAAGAGAACAGTTGCATGCTGCTGCTCGAAGACAGCGAGGCGACCCGGGCGCTCTATCCGTTTGCATTCCGGTTGACGGCCGCCTATGCGCTGGATGAATCCGGACTCGATCTCACGCTCACAATTGCAAATACCGGCAAGGAGACGTTGCCAGCCTCGCTCGGCGGCCATCCGGCGTTCAACTGGCCGCTTCAGCCGGATGAAGCGAAGGAGAATTACGCGCTGATCTTTGCGAGCGAGGAATCATGTCCCGTCCGCCGCCTTGACGGCGGGCTCATGCGCCATGCAGCGGAGCCAAGTCCGGTCAAAGGCGCGGTGCTGCCTCTGTCCGAATCCCTGTTCGTCGATGACGCCATCGTTTTTGATCGTATCGAGAGCAGTTCGGTCCGCTACGCGTCGGGGCAGGGCGCCGGGCCTTGGCTGAAAATGTCATGGCGCGGCTTCCGCGAGCTCGGCGTCTGGTCGAAACCGTCGGGCGCACCGTTCCTCTGCATCGAGCCGTGGCGCGGCTATGCAAGTCCCGCCGGCTTCGACGGCGAGTTCAGCGACAAGCCAGGCCTGATGCATATCGCGCCGGGAGCGCAAGACCAGTTGTCGTTCCGGATCGAGGTCGGATCGTCCTGAGGCCGTTCACGCGCCGGCGCTGCGGGCAATGCCCGCCGCGGCCACGGAATCCGTGCGCTGTTCGAATTTGGCTGCTGAAGACGTCAGGCGATGCGCCAGATCCTGCGCGTGCCGCTCGACCAGGTGCCAGGTCGCGCGCGCGACGAGATAGCTCAGCGCGGCGGTGACGACATAGGCGATCAGCAGCGATGCCAATCCGTCCGCGAATGGCCAGACGTGACGCAGGCCACAGATCACGGCGAAATGCGACAGATACATCGAATAAGAGTTGCGGCCGAGCGCCTCGAGCGGCTGCAAGCGGATCGCGAGCCGGATGCACCAGAACACGAATGCGCCGAGCACGAGGTTGATCACGAGGTAGTTGAACTCGTGCGCTCCGGTCGCGCGGTTGGCGGCAAAGGACAGTGCGATGAAGCCGGCGAGGATCGCGGCGTCCGATTTCGCAAATCCGTCGCGCAGCGCGAAGAACAGCGCACAGCCGACCAGGAAGACCGGCAGCTGGTTGAGGAAGCTGATGTGCAGCGTGTTCCAGACGAAGGCTTCGTGGCCGGGCCCGTAATAGGCCAGAAACAGTTCGAACGCCCATGTCTTGAACAGGCCGACATTGACGAGGTGCAGCACGATCGCAAGCAGCAGATAGAGATTGCGACGCGATCCGAACGCCGTGATCACAAGCGGGAAGACGAGATAGAACATCATCTCGGCGGCGATCGACCAATCGCCGGGCACCACGCTGTTGACGCTGTCCAGCCAGAAGCCGTGCAGGAACGTCGCGGTCAGAATCACCTGGAGCGGCCCGATGCCGTTGGGCGCGTTGGAGCTCGGCCCGGCGCCGTTGATGACGAGATAAAACGGGATCGCAAGCCAGAACAGCGGTGCGATTCGCAAGACGCGGCGGATGTAGAATTTGCGCGTCGGGTTTGCCTCAGTGCGCTGTGTCCACATCAGGCACATCGTCATGGCGCTGACGAAGTAGAACACGTTGACGCCGGTCCAGCCGCACATGAAGGCGTAATCGACGGCCTGGATGTTCGACGGAAAGGACTGCGAAACGTGGATCGCCATCACGCCGACGATGGCGAGGCCACGCAGAAAGTCGAGGCTGTGCGAGCGCCCGAACGGGGTTGCGCCTCCGTCGGTCCGACCGGCAGCCAACCGGGCCTGCCCCTGCATCACGCCGCTCCATGCTCTCGCGTTTCTCTCGCGCTTGCGATGCGAAAGCATAAAGGCGCGGCCGGCCAAACCGAAGCGGAAGCCCTTCTTTACGTTAACCGGCGGTTGAATCCGGATTCGGATGAGCGGGATTGTTGGTGCGGGGCGCGGACAAAGGCTGCGTCCGCGCGCAGGAGCCGCGCATCTCGTCACCGCGTGATCGGCGGCTCGGCGGATGTCAGCGCCTGGCGGCCAGGCTCGGCGCTGCCGTGCAGCGTCCGTTCGAACTGCCGCTGCAGCCTGGCCAGATCATGGCTCACGGCGGCATCGCGCAGCATGCTGTTCGTCAGGAGATGTGCCGGATCGGGAGACGTGAAGGAACCAGCAAGCAGCAGGGCGGTTGCGAGAATGATCATGGCTCCATGATGCCGCCAAATGCGGCCGTTTGTTGCTGACAGGGGTTCAAGTGCGATCCGAAGGCTCCCGGTTTGGCGCGAGCCCGGCCGATGCTATGGTGTGTCGCAATCTCTCTGTGACAGGACGAGGATATTCCCAGTGGCTGATGTTCATCCCGCGGCGGGCAAGCTGGCTTCGCCGGACGTGCTCGCCAACATTCCGCGGCTCGTGACGGCCTATTTCGCCAACAAACCGGATGCGGCGGACCCCGCGCAGCGGGTGGCGTTCGGGACATCAGGGCATCGCGGCACGTCGCTCAAGAACAGTTTTAACGAAGGTCACATCCTCGCGACCACGCAGGCCATCTGTGACTACAGACAAGAGCAGGGGCTGACCGGTCCGCTCTTCATCGGCATCGACACCCACGCGCTGGCCGAGCCGGCGCTCGCCAGCGCGGTGGAGGTGTTTGCGGCGAACGGCGTGGAGGTCATGATCGATAAGGATCACGGCTACACGCCGACGCCGGTTATCTCGCGCGCGATCCTCACCTACAACAAGGGCCGCACCTCGGGTCTCGCCGACGGCGTCGTCGTTACGCCCTCGCACAATCCCCCCGAGGACGGCGGCTACAAATACAATCCGCCGCATGGCGGGCCGGCCGACACCGATGCGACCTCCGTGGTGGAGAAGCGCGCCAACGCCTATCTCGCCGATGGTCTGAAGGGCGTGAAGCGCATCGACTATGCCAGGGCACTGAAATCCTCGACCGTCCACGCCTACGACTACATCACGCCTTATGTCGCCGATCTCGGTAATGTCGTCGATCTCGATCTCGTCAAATCCGCCGGCGTCAATATCGGCATCGATCCGCTCGGCGGCGCCGCCGTGCACTACTGGCATCCGATCATCGAACGCTACGGGCTGAAAGCGACGGTCGTGAACGAGGCGATCGACCCGACCTTCCGTTTCATGACGGTGGACTGGGACGGCAAGATCCGCATGGACTGCTCCTCGCCTTATGCGATGGCGAGCCTGATCGCGATGCGCGACCGCTTCGACGTCGCCTTTGCCAACGACACCGACGCCGACCGCCACGGCATCGTCACGCGCACCGGCGGGTTGATGAATCCGAACCATTATCTGGCGACCGCGATCTCCTATCTGTTCGCGCATCGCTCGAACTGGAGCAGGGATGCTGCGATCGGCAAGACCGTGGTGTCGAGCTCGATCATCGATCGTGTCGCCAGGAAGCTCGGCCGCAAGCTGGTGGAGACGCCGGTCGGCTTCAAATGGTTCGTCGACGGCCTCCTCACCGGCGGCTTCGGCTTCGGCGGCGAAGAGAGTGCAGGGGCCTCGTTCCTGCGCCGCGACGGCACGGTGTGGACCACCGATAAGGACGGCATCATCCTCGGCCTGCTCGCCGCCGAGATCATGGCCAGGACCGGCCGCGACCCGAGCCAGCTGTTTGGTGACCTAACCGCCGAGTTCGGCGTGCCCCATTACGCGCGCATCGACGTCGCCGCGACCGGGCCGCAGAAGACCATTTTGAAGTCCGTGACGCCCGAGCAGCTCGGCCTTAGGGATCTCGCCGGTGATCCAGTTCGCTCAACGCTGAGCAAGGCACCCGGCAACGGCCAGCCGTTCGGCGGCATCAAGGTCGAGACCGATTTCGGCTGGTTCGCCGCGCGGCCGTCGGGGACGGAGGATGTCTACAAGATCTACGCCGAAAGCTTCCGCAGCACCGATCACCTGAAGCGGATTCAGGAAGAGGCGCAGACAGGGCTGAAGAAGGTATTCGGGGCTTAGCTCTTACTCTGGCGACGAAGCCGTCGGCTTCCTCGTTTTTATCAGATCTGTATACACCAAATCAGGTAGCGGTAGTATTGTAAGGGCAATTTGCCCTTGAATGGGTCTGCTCGCACGCTATTGTATACATGGCGTATGCATAAGCTTGGGAGATCGCCGGTGACAAAACCCTTCCCCATGAACGCCTGGTACGCCGCCGCCTGGGACGCCGAGGTGAAGCCGGCGCTGCTGCCGCGGACGATTTGCGGCAAGCACGTGGTGATGTACCGCAAGGCCGACGGCTCGGTGGCCGCGCTGGAGGATGCCTGCTGGCACCGTCTGGTGCCGCTGTCCAAGGGCCGGCTCGAGGGCGATACCGTCGTCTGCGGCTATCACGGCCTGAAATACAATTCGCAGGGCCGCTGCACCTTCATGCCCTCGCAGGAGACCATCAACCCGTCGGCCTGCGTGCGCGCCTATCCCGTGGTCGAGCGCCATCGCTACATCTGGCTCTGGATGGGCGATCCGGCGCTGGCCGATCCCGCGCTGGTGCCCGACATGCACTGGAATCACGATCCGGCCTGGGCCGGCGACGGCAAGACCATCCGCGTCAATTGCGACTACCGCCTCGTGCTCGATAATCTCATGGACCTCACCCACGAGACCTTCGTGCACGGCTCCTCCATCGGCAATGACGCGGTCGCCGAAGCGCCGTTCGACGTCACCCATGGCGAGAAGACGGTGACGGTGACGCGCTGGATGCGCGGCATCGAGGCGCCGCCGTTCTGGGCCAAGCAGCTCGGCAAGCCGGGCCTCGTCGATCGCTGGCAGATCATCCGCTTCGAGGCGCCGTGCACCATCGCCATCGATGTCGGCGTCGCGCCATCAGGCACCGGTGCGCCGGAAGGCGACCGCTCGCAAGGCGTCAACGGCTTCGTGCTCAACACCGTCACGCCCGAGACCGAAAGGACCTGTCACTATTTCTGGGCCTTCGTGCGCAATTATCGCATCGGCGAGCAGCGGCTCACCACCGAGCTTCGCGAAGGCGTCTCCGGCATCTTCCGCGAGGACGAGCTGATCCTGGAGGCGCAGCAGCGCGCGATGGACGAGAATCCGGATCGCATCTTCTACAACCTCAACATCGACGCCGGCGCGATGTGGACGCGCAAGCTGATCGACAAGATGATCGCCAAGGAAAGCCCGCCAAAACATCTCCAGGCCGCGGAGTAGATTATGGCCGAGCGTGAGGTCGACCGCTCCGTCTCGCAGACCGTGAAGGCGCAGCTCGCGCTGCGCGACCAGATCCTCGCGGGTTCGTTGCGTCCCGGCGAGCGCATCTCCGAGCTGCAGGCGGTGGAGACCACCGGCGCCTCGCGCACCCCGGTACGCATGGCGCTGGTGCGGCTGGAGGAGGAGGGCCTGCTGGAGGCAATTCCATCCGGCGGCTTCATGGTGAAGGCGTTCTCCGAGCGCGACATCTCCGATTCCATCGAGCTGCGCGGCACCTTGGAAGGTCTCGCCGCGCGCTTCGCCGCCGAGCGCGGCGTCTCCGCGCGCGAGCTCGAGCCATTGAAAGAGTGCCTCGCCGCGATCGACGAATTGCTGCGCCAGGTGCCGATCTCGGTCGATGCCTTCTCGACCTATGTCACGCTGAACGCGCGCTTCCACGCGTTGCTCACCGAACTATCGCGCAGCCCACCCTTGATCCGCCAGATCGACCGCGCCTCCGCGCTACCCTTTGCCTCGCCGAGCGGCTTCGTGATGGCGCAATCAGCGCTGCCCGAGGCGCAGCAGATCCTGATCATCGGGCAGGAGCACCATCGCGTCGTGATCGACGCGATCGAGAACCGCGAGGGAGCGCGCGCCGAAGCCATCATGCGCGAGCATGCCCGGCTGGCCGTGCGAAACTTGCGGCTGGCGCTGCGCAACCGGACCCATCTCGACCTCTTGCCGGCGCTCGCGCTGATCAAGACTGCAACTGATTGAGGGCAATCACCATGCGCTTCGTTGAGACCTGGATTCCGGCGACGCTGGTGTCGACCCGCGATCTCGCGCCCGGTATTCGCGAATTCCTGATCCTGCCAGATCAGTTCGACGGCGCAGCCTATCCGGTCGGCAGCCACATCAATGTCAGCGTCACCATCGGCGGCCAGCCTGAGACGCGGTCCTATTCGCTGGTCGGCGAAGCCTCGCCACGGGGTTTGCGGATCGCGGTGCGCCGCGCCGAGGATTCCCGCGGCGGCTCGCGCTACATGTGGCAGCTCGCGCCGGGGGCGCGGCTGGACATCACGCGGCCGGCTTCGCTGGTCGCGGTCGACTGGGCGCGCGAAAATTATTGCCTGATCGCCGGCGGCATCGGCGTCACCCCGATCCTTGGCGCCGCGCAGGCGCTGGCGCGCCGCGGCGCGGATGTGACGCTGCACTATGCCGTGCGCGGACGCGCTGATGCCGCCTACCTCGATGATCTCTCCGGCCTGCTCGGTGACCGGCTGGTCGTTCATGCCAGCGATGAAGGCAAGCGGCTCGATCTCGACACGTTGTTTGCTTCGTTGCCCAAGGGCACACTGGCGCTGTTCTGCGGCCCGATGCGCATGCTCGATGCCGCGCGCCATGCCTGGATCGGCGTCGGCCATCCGCTTCCCGATCTGCGCTACGAGACCTTCGGCTCCAGCGGCACGTTGCCGACCGAAACTTTTCGCGTGCGCCTGAAAGACTCCAACGTCGAGCTCGAAATCCCGCGCGAACGCTCGCTGCTGGACGTCCTCAACGCCAGCGGACACGAAGTGATGTACGACTGCAAGCGCGGCGAATGCGGCCTCTGCGCCATCGACGTGGTCGCTATCGACGGCGAAATCGATCATCGCGACGTCTTCTTCAGCGATCATCAGAAACAAAGCAACGAGAAGATCTGCGCCTGCGTTTCGCGGGCGCGCGGCACCATCACGGTGGATACGCTGCTGCGGGCGGATGCGGTTTGACCGAGACGAAGCTGGAATCTGCTACGAGGAATGGTCGGCACCGCGGGCTCCACCTCTCCCGCTTGCGGGAGAGGTCGCGCCGAAGGCGCGGGTGAGGGTTCTCTCCTCTGGGGGAGTCCCTCTGTGGAGACACCCTCTCCCCAGACCTCCCCCGCAAGCGGGGAGGGAGCTCACCGCCCTCGTGGCCGGCACTCGGATCTAATCTGATTTCGGCTCACGCCGCAAAAATCGTCCGAAGCTTCTTCGTATCCAGCAGTGCCAGCGCGCCTTCCGCCGACACCGGCCGGCTGATCAGATAGCCCTGCACCTCATCGCAACTGATCTGCCTGAGATATTCGAGCTGGTCGGCGGTCTCGACGCCTTCGGCGACCACGCCGATGTCGAGGTCGCGCGCCAGCGAGATTACCGATTTCACGATCGCCGCGCAGTCCGGTTGCACCAGCATGTCACGGATGAAGGACTGGTCGATCTTGATGCGGCTGAACGGCAGCTTGCGTAGATAGGTCAGCGACGAGAAGCCGGTGCCGAAATCGTCAAGCGACACCGTGGCACCGAGCTCCAGTAGCGCGTTCAGGATCGATGCGGCCGAGCCGTATTTCGACAGCAGCATCGATTCCGTGATCTCGATCTCGAGCCGGTGCGGCGCGAGCTTGGCGTCGGCAAGCGCCTGCACGATAGTTTGGAGAATGCCGGTGTTGTGAAACTGCGCGGCTGAAAAATTAACGGCGACCCGGATCTCTTCCGGCCAGTCCGACAGTGTCGCGCAGGCGCGCCGAATGACCCATTCGCCGATCTCATGGATCAGCCCGGTCTCCTCGGCAATTCCGATGAACTCGCTCGGCGGCACCAGTCCGCGCGACGGATGCTGCCAGCGCAGCAGCGCCTCGAAGCCGGTGATGCGGTTTTCGCCGAGATCGAGGAACGGCTGAAACACCAGAAACAGCTCGTCGCGCGCGACGGCGCCTGCGAGATCCGCCTGCAGCGCCTTGCGGTCGCGCGAGACCTTGTCGTCGGCCTCCTCGAAGAAGCAGATTGTGCCGGGTCCCGCCTTCTTGGCGCGATAGAGCGCGGCGTCCACGTTCTTCATGATGTCGAGTGCCGTGTTGCCATCGCGCGGCGCCAGTACGATGCCGACGCTGGTCGCGCCGGAGATCTCGCAGCCCTCGATCAGGAACGGTTCGCCGAAAGCCGCGACGAAACGCTCGGCGATCTCGAGGGCATCTTCGGGGCGCGCCAGATTGGCCATCACCAGTGCGAACTCATCGCCGCCGATCCGTGCGACATGCTCGGCTGCGCGGGTGCAGCGCTGCAGGCGGCTCGCGACCTGGACGAGGAATTCGTCGCCGGCGGGATGGCCGAACCGGTCGTTGACCTCCTTGAAGCGATCGAGGTCGAGCAGCAGCACCGCGAATTCCTCACCGGAGAGGGCGAGGCGCTTCAGTGCGGCCTCGAGCGTTTCGTTGAAGGCGACGCGATTGGGCAGCTGCGTGAGCGGGTCCTGGCGCACCGTGCGCTCCGCCTCGATCTGCCGCATCACGCGCTGCGCGAAGGCGAAGGAATTGATGAACACGCCGCGCAGCAGCACGCTGCCATAGACCACGACGAGGAAGGCGATCAGCAGGAAGGCGAGGTCGCCGTTTTGACTGAGGCAGATGGCGATGCCGACAAAAATGGGAGCGGTGAACGCGATGGCGGCGATCGGGATGGTGGCGAAGGCGAGCGCGCCGCCGGCGAGCATCCCCGAGCACAGACAGGTGATGACGAGCTGTCCGCCGGTCGAAGCGTCCGCGAAGAAGGCGACAGGGACGATGCCCCAGGCGGTGCCGAGCACGAAGGCGTTGCGCACCAGCCGGTGCATCGCCCGGCGCGAGACGAATTGCGGTTTTGTGATCCTGCGCGAGGCGTGCGATTGCACGCCGAACGCGATCGCGGCACCGGCCACGATGACCGCCCAGGTCGACGCGAAGATCCGGTCGGGCGATTGCCACAGCGCGATCGCAAGCACGGTGGCATTGCAGGCATTGGCGAGCATGATGCCGACGGAATAGCCGAGCACCAGCGACATCTGCTCGGCGCGGATATGGCCGGCGATGGCTTCGTCGGTTGCGGGACCGCCAAAGGCTGACAGATCGCCGGCAAACAGCCGCGCGGCATAATTGGTCAGTTGAGTCCGCATCCCAGGGCCTAGCAGCATGAGCCGCTTGTCCGGCTCGATCCGGAGAATTCGCCGCAAACCTTTGACGAACTATGAATTATCCCCGTTTGTTGCTGGCGTCGTGACCAATTCTGCTTGTTCAAACGAGCGTATCGATAACAAATCGATACAAATGCGGCATCCCGCGTTACGGTTGTAACGGGAGGAGCATGTTCGCAACCAACTCCGCTGTCATGCCCCGCCTAGTGCGCAATTGTGCACGGGGGGCGGGGCATCAGTACGCCGCGGCCCGATCGATTCGATCACTGCTGTCTCGGAATACTGGATCGCCCGGTCAAGCCGGGCGATGACACCGGTGTTTGGGAGGGCGCTGTCAGCGCCCCAATTGCTTCGGGTCGTAATAGAACCGCTCCTCGACCAGCTGGTCGCCGCGCTAGGTCTGCCACGCGATCTCGTCGAGTGTCCGCGTCACACCTTCGGCGTTTGTGAAGCTGAACGTCCAGCGCGTCGCGACATGGTCGCCTTCGATCAGGCTCGGCCCGACGCGAACGGCCTTGACCTCTTTGAAGGCGGCCAGCACGCCGCGCTCCTTGGCGACGAGTTTGTCGCGGCCGGCCATCGGCGCGGCATCGTTCTCGTAGGTCGCAGCGTCAGGCGCATAGAAGTGCTCGATCGCGCCGACGAAATCTCCGTCCTCCAGGCGCTTTGCAAAAGCTTCGACGACGTCACGGCTCGGCATGGATCACCTCACGATTAAAACCGACTGTTAGTCGGTAAATACAGACCGGTAGTCGAAAAGTCAACTGGCCGCCCGCGACGAATTCGATTAGATGAAACTGATGGCAACACAGGCGGAACGGCGGGCGGCGACAACGGAGGCGATCTTGACGGCGGCGCGGCGGCTGTTCGGGACGCAGGGCTTTGCCGGCACCACCATGGACGAGATCGCGGAAGCCGCGGGCACCGCCAAGGGCGCGGTCTATCATCACTTCAAGACCAAGGAGGCGGTGTTCGAGGCCGTGTTCGACCTGGTCTCGCGCGATCTCGTCGCCGAGATCGACAGTGCGGCGCGGACCGAGAAGGACGTGCTGGCCGCAATGGTCGCCGGCACCCAGCATTATTTTGCCGCGACCGCCAAGGGTCCAACCGGCCAGATCATCCTGCGCGACGGCCCGGCCGTGCTCGGCTGGGAGCGCTGGCGCGAGATCGACGCGCAGCATTTTGGCGGCAAGATGCCGCGCGCCCTCGCGGTGGCCATGGAGGCGGGCCTGATCGCAAAGCAGCCCGTCGAGCCACTGGCGCGGCTGCTGCTCGGCGCGGTGACGGAGGCCGCGGTCGCCTGCGCCGGTCGCGCGGATGTCGTGAAGGCGGGCGCGGAATATGCGCGTGCGTTCAAATCGCTGGTCGAGGCCCTGCGCGTCGCTGCGCGAGTGTGCTAAGTGACCCCAACGGAAACACCCACCAACAAACGAACACCTAGATCAATCCACAAATAGATCAGTCTACAAATTGAGAGGGGTGGCCCAAGTCGGGCCACCCCTTAATCTTTTGGTCAAGTTTGATCACGCCGCTCTGACGGTGTTCAGGAATTTACTGACTTCCGTCTTCAAGCGATTGCTGTCAGAGGCAAGCGTTTGCGCGGCAGACAGAACCTGCGACGATGCGGTACCGGTTTCGCTGGCGCCCCGCTGCACGTCGGAGATGTTGGCCGACACCTCTTGAGTACCGTTGGCCGCCTGCTGCACGTTGCGAGAGATGTCTTGTGTTGCGGCGCCCTGCTCTTCCACGGCTGCAGCAATGGCTGAGGATATCTCCGAGAGCTTCTCGATAGTCGAGCTTATCTCTTTAATCGCGCCGACCGATTGCTGCGTAGCCTCCTGGATTCCGGTGATTTGCTGACCAATTTCCCCCGTCGCTTTCGAGGTCTGTTCCGCAAGAGCCTTCACCTCCGAGGCAACCACGGCAAAGCCCCGCCCCGCTTCTCCTGCCCGGGCGGCTTCGATCGTGGCGTTCAGGGCGAGCAAGTTGGTCTGACCCGCGATGCTGCTGATCAGTTCGACAACGTCGTTGATGCGGCCGGCAGCCTTGGAGAGTTCGGCAACACGATCATTGGTCTGGCGCGCCTGATTGACCGCATCGTTGGCCATTCGGGCGGACTCCTGCACCTGCCGACTGATCTCATTGACCGAGGAGGACAATTCTTCCGTGGCCGATGCGACCGATTGCACATTGCTTGAGCAGTCTTGCGAGGTCGACGAGACCCTTGTGGTGAGTTCCTGCGACCGTGCTGCCGTCGAGTTTAGGTTGCGGGCGGAGGCTTCGAGCTGGGTCGAGGCCGAGGACACCGTTTGGACGATCTCGCCTACGGCGTCCTCAAAACTGGCAACGGCCAGCTTCATCGTTTCTGCCTTTCGTTGTTCGGCCTGCCGATCTTCAGCCTCCTTCTGCTCGAGTTTGCTGACACGAATAGCATTGTCCTTGAACACCTGGACGGCTTTCGCCATCTCGCCGACTTCGTCGCGCCGGTTCGAAAACGGAATGTCGATCGTCATGTCATTCTGGGCAAGCCGCCCCATCGCTGCGGTCATGGCCACGATCCCGCGGGTGACGGCTGCATTCAGCAGCAAAAGCGAAGCGATTGCGACGAGCAGCATCCCAATACCGCCGACGATGATCATCGTATAAGACGAGGAGGTCGCCGCAGCGGCGGCGGCAGCTCGGACCGAAAGCAGGCTGGCTTCCGCATCGATCACCTCGCGGACAAGCGCGCGGATGCCGTCCATATACTTCTTGCCGGCGGCGCCAGCTTCGATGTTGCGCGCATCTGTCACCGTCTGCTGGGAACGCATCAGCGCGATTTCGCGCTCGGCCACATCCTGGCGCCATTCGCTGGCGGTGCGATCGATCTGCTCCAGGCGCTTCTGCTGGCTGGGATTGTCCGCAGTCAGCCGTTTTGCTTCATCCAACGCGCTTCGGAATGCCCTGCCCGAATTGCGATACGGCTCCAGGAAATTGTCAGCGCCGGAAATTAGATAGCCGCGAACCCCGGTCTCCGCGTCAACCATGGCCGCCCCGATCGCGGTGGCTTGCGCGATCACCTTGTGCGTATGGTCGGTCCATTGGTTGTTTTGTTCGAGCGTCGACAAGTTGCGCCAGGTCAGAGCAGATGTGGCGAAAGCCACAGCTATCACCAATAGAAATGCCGTTCCGAGCTTGCGGGACGTCCTCATGTTCATCAACGACTCGAGCATCTCGTTTTGGTCCTCTGCAGAAGCTGCGGTTTGTTCGGAAACGCGCTGAAACAATCGGCGGACGGGTTGCGCCCCCGTCCTCGCCGTCATCAATGATTGCATTCCGTAAAACTCCGGTTAATCTTAGCAAAAAGTGAATCCAAATTTTTGTCTCGCCCCGTCCGATCCCGAATTCGACTACATCGTCGTCGGTGCCGGGTGCGTGCTCGCCAACCGGCTGTCGGCGGACGGCAAGCACTCGGTGCTGCTGCTCGAGGCCGGCCCGAAGCATGCGCGGACTACGACCGATGGCGACAGCTCGGCCACACCGGCTGGGGCTATGACCGACCCGTTGTGAGGGCCATCTTCGACGCTGCGGTCGAGACCTTTGCCCTACAATCCCGATTTCAACTGCGCCACGCAGGAGGGCGTCGGCCTGTGGTCGACGGTTCGATCATGCCGGATCTCGTCTCAGGAAACACCAATGCGCTCATCATCATGGTCGCGGAGAAGGCGTCCGATATGGTATTGCAGGACGCAAATCAGGAGCTTTCGAACTTGGCTACGCGATTCAGGATCGGCACCCGCAAGAGCGCGATGGCGCTGGCACAGACGGAAGAGATTGCGCGCCGCCTGACCGCCGCCGTGCCTGGTCTCGACGTCGAGATCGTCAAGTTCGACACCACGGGCGATCTCGACCAGACCAGCAAGCTCTTGCCGCATGGCGGCAAGGGCGGCGCCTTCGTCACGCAGATCCGCGCCGCGGTGCTGTCGGGCGAATTGCACGCCGCGATGCATTCGCTCAAGGACATGCCGGGTAACGAGGACACACCCGGCCTCGTCATCGGCGCGACGCTGTCGCGCGATCCGCCCAGCGATGCCCTCGTGCTGCGCGAGGGCGTGACGCTGGAAGCGCTGCGCCAATCGCGCGGCAAGGGCTTTAAAATTGGCACCAACGCCGTTCGCCGCGCGGCCTACGCGCGGCGGCTGTTTCCCGACATCGAGATCATCCATTTCCGCGGCGCCGCCGACACGCGCGTACGAAAGCTCGACAATGGCGAGAAGCAGCGTCTGCCGGAAGGCGGCGCGGTAGGACCGGCAGATGCGCTGATCATGGCCCGCTCCGGCCTCGACCGCGTCGGTCTTTCCAGTCGCATCGCCTATGAGTTTGCGGCGGCGGAGATGCTGCCCGCAGCAGGGCAGGGCATCGTCGCGGTCGAATGCGCCGCGCAGGACTGGCAAACGCGCCAAATCCTCTCGTCGATCGACGATCCCTCGGCGCATGCCTCTGCCGATGCCGAGCGCGAAGTGTTGTGGGTGCTCAACGGCCACTGCAATTCGCCGGTCGCGGGCTTCTCCACCATCACAGGCGATCAGATGTCGCTCACCGCATCCGTGCTCGACCTCTCCGGCAACACCATCATCGAAGCGTCGCATTCAGGCCCCGCCAATCGCCCGCGCGAGCTCGGCCGTGCCGTGGGCCTCGATCTGCTGGGCAGGGGTGCCGCCGAGATCATCGAGCGCAGCCGGCCGCGCTAGGCTGCCTGCAAAATCACGATGGGCGATGATGGCATCGTGCGCCTGTTTTGCCCGACGTGTCAAACGTTCCTCATAGGAGGACGACGACCCGGGCGGGACGAAATCCTTCAATGATTTGTACTGTGCATGGGGTTGTTTTCGCGGTTCTTGGCTCCGCGTCCCAGGGCACGACAAATTATCCTCGCACCCGCTTCAGCATCTGCTCGACATGGGCGATTGGCGTCTCCGGCTGGATGCCATGGCCGAGATTGAAGATGAAGCGCCCTTGCGCAAAATCCGCCAGCACGTTGTCGACCGCGCGGTCGAGCGCCGCGCCGCCTGAGATCAGTGCCAGCGGATCGAGATTGCCCTGGACGGCGACGCGGGTCTGCACGCGCTCGCGGATGAAGGCGGGCTCCGCAGTCCAGTCGATGCTGACCCCATTGACGCCGGTGACCTGGACATAATCAGGCAGTTGCGCGCCGGCGCCGCGGGGGAAGCCGATGATCTTGGCATCCGGCACTTTTGCGCGCACGCCTTCGACGATGCGGCGTGTCGGCGCGACCGACCAGCGCGCGAACTCGGCCGGCGGCAGCACGCCGGCCCAGGTGTCGAAAATCTGCAAGGCGTTGGCGCCGGCCTCTAACTGCGCCAGCAGATAGTCGATCGAGCTCTCGACGAGGACGTCGATGATTTTCGCAAACGCCTCCGGATGCCGGTAGGCCATCAGCCGCGCCGGCGCTTGGTCCGGCGTGCCCTGGCCCGCGACCATGTAGGTCGCAACCGTCCACGGCGCGCCGCAGAAACCGATCAGCGCGATTTTTGGATCGAGCACGCCGCGCACGAGCTTGAGCGCCTCGAACACGGGCGCGAGCTTGCCGAGGTCAGCGCGTGCGGCGAGCGTTGCGACCTTGGCGGGATCGTCCAGCGGCTCCAGCCGCGGACCTTCGCCGACCTCGAAGCGCACCGAACGGCCGAGCGCGTGCGGGATCACCAGGATGTCGGAGAAGATGATCGCCGCATCGAAGCCGAACCGGCGGATCGGTTGCAGCGTGACTTCCGCCGCAAGCTCGGGATTGAAGCACAGATCGAGGAAGCCGCCCGCCTTGGTGCGCACCTCGCGATACTCAGGCAGATAGCGGCCGGCCTGCCGCATCATCCAGATGGGCGGGACGGCCTGCCGCTGGCCGGAGAGTACGTCGATGAAGGGCTTTGTCGCAGACTGGGGCACGGATGATCCTGATCCAGGTTTGGGGTTCCTGATACACCGCCGGGCGCGGGAGCGGAACAGGGGAACCAGCGCAAATGCGCCGCGTTGACCCCGCCAATGGAGGAGGAATTCCATGGCTCAGACATTCAATCCCGCGCCGCATGACAAGCATGCCGACGATCTGCGCGAAGCGCTCGCCGCCGATCGTCACGCCAAGCTCGACACCGGGTTGGAAGATACCTTCCCCGCCTCTGATCCTGTGAGCGCCGCACAGCCGACGCCGACGAAGGCCGACGCGGATGCGGACCATCACTCGCTCTGGGACAAGGTCAAGTCGATCTTCAGCTAGGATCGCCGATTTCCGATAGGCTCGATAAGGCCTTGTTAGTGATCTGCGGAATCCTAGGTCCGTAGGAGTACGGAAAACCCATAGATCAATGCGAATCTCGGCAGGGACTTCAGGGTTCAATAACAGAAGCGGCAGAATTTCCAGCTATTGGAGATTTCTGTCGCATGAATGTCACCTCACAGAGAGCCGGATGGAGCCGCCTGCCGTTGCGCGCGGCGGCCTTCGTCGTGCTCACCTGTGTGGCGATCCTCGGCGTCAGCGGCTGGCGTGAATGGGCGGCGCGGGATGCGGTGCTCAAGGGCGCCGAAACCGAGATGGCGAATGTCGCCCGCTCGTTGACGCAGCACGCCGAGGACAGCCTTGATCTCCTGGATTCCGGCGTCGTCGGCGTCGTCAGCCGGCTGGAGATGGATGGCTCCGGTCCCACCACGATCGCGAAGCTGCGCGACGTCCTGGACGCGCGCAAGAAGGCGATGGAGCGCGTCCACAGCCTCGCCATCACCGATGACAAGGCCAACTGGCTGACCTCGCCCGGCACAATCGCCTCGACCCTCAGCGACGACACGTTCTTCCACCATCACCGGCTCTCGCCCAACCGCGAGGCCTATGTCGGCCGCCCCGTGAAGAGCCTCGTCGACGGCGAATGGGTCGTCACCCTGTCGCGCCGCTTCAACAAGCCGGACGGCAGCTTTGGCGGCGTGGTGTTCGCCGCCATCGGCTCCAGATACCTTTCGCATTTCTACGAGCAGTTCGAGATCGGCCGCAACAGCGCCGTGGCGCTGATTTACGGCGACGGCACGATCATCGCGCGCAACCCGAGCAACGAGACATTCGTCGGCCGCAGTGTCGGCGACGCTCCGCTGTTCCGCGACGCCAGCCTGCAAGGGCCGAGCGGTGCCTATCATTTCAAGTCGGTGCTGGACGGCGCGGAGCGCGTCAGCTTCTTCAAGCGCAGCAGCCGTTATCCGCTGGTCCTGCTCGCCACCGTCGACAAGGACGAGCTGCTGGCGCGCTGGCGCGCGGCGGCGATTTCCCGGATGCTTTACGTGCTTGCGCTGGTGATGCTGATCGCAATCATCGGCGCGGTGCTGGTGCGGCAGTTGCACCGCGGCCAGCGCATGGCGGCGGCGCTGGTCGAGAAGGAGGCACATTTCCGCCTGCTCGCGGAAGGCTCCAGCGACATGGTCACCCGCATCGGGCTCGACGAGCGGCTGCGCTACGTCTCGCCGTCGTCCAACCGACTCGTTGGCTGGCGCCCCAATCAGCTGATCGGCACGGACTCGCTCGCCGGCATTCATCCGGAGGACAGGCCGCATGTGCAGGCCGTCGTCGATGCCATGAAGCGCGGCGAGATGGACGAAGCGCGCGTCACCTACCGCAACGTACACCGGCAGAAGTCCGAGGTCTGGCTGGAATCGAACATGCGGGTGACGCGCAAGGACAACGGCAATGTCGACGGCGTGGTCGCGATCTCGCGCGACATCACCGAGCAGAAGAAACTGGAGACCCGGCTCGAGACGCTCGCGATCGAGGACAGCCTGACCGGACTTGCCAACCGCCGCCGTTTCGACGAGCGGCTGAACGAGGAATGGGCGCGTGCCTATCGCGACCGCTCCAGCCTCGGCCTCTTGATGATCGACGTCGACCACTTCAAGGCCTACAATGACGAGTATGGCCATCCCGAGGGCGACGCCTGTTTGCGGGTGGTCGCAAAGATCATCGCGGCCGAGATGCAGCGGGTCGGCGATCTCGCGGCCCGCTATGGCGGCGAGGAATTCGCCATGCTGCTGCCGAACACCGATGCCGCCGGTTGTGCCCGGATCGGCGAGCGTATCCGCAGCGCCGTCCACGATGCGGGCCTGGTCCATGCCTCAAATCCGGCGACTGCCTGCGTGACCGTCTCGGTCGGCGGCGCGGCCTGCCGGCCATCGTTCGAGCGCACCGCGGGTGCGGGATCGCTGGTCGAGGCAGCCGACCGGGCGCTCTACGACGCCAAGGATGCCGGTCGCGACCGGTTGATGATGTCGGGCGAGGTGATGAACCTGCTCAAGGCGTCGGGTCAGTAATCCCGCTCAGTAGTGCGGCGGAGGCTCATTGGTGGGACCCGGCGCATTCGTCTCGGCCTCCTGCAAGCGCTCGCTGAGCTGCGCGATTAGACGCGTCAGCGTGTCGATCTGCTTCCATTGCGCGGTGATAGTCTGGTTCAGGGTCTCGATGGTGTCGTCCTGATAAGCGAGGCGCGCCTCCAGCATGTCGATGCGATCGCTGAGCGTCTTGATCTCATTCGTCACGTGCCCGTGTCCTTCTCCCGTTCGCGCAAGCCATATTCACGCAAACCATGGCCGAGCGCCACGCGCTCGTCGAATACGAAGCATTCGCCGCGCCAGCGGCTTTGCGCCTCCGGCACCTTTTCCAGGTATCGCAGGATGCCGCCCTTGAGGTGGTAGACCTCGGCAAAGCCCCGCGCGAGCAGAAGCGCGCTCGCTTTCTCGCAGCGGATGCCGCCGGTGCAGAACATCGCGATACGCCGGTGTTTCGCCGGATCGAGCTTCTCGGCGGCAAAATCCTTGAACTGGCCGAAGCTCTTGATATCAGGGTCGACCGCACCCTCGAACGTCCCCATCGCCACCTCGAAGGCATTGCGGGTATCGAGCACCAGCGTGCCGGGCGCGGAGATCAGCGCGTTCCATTCGCGCGCATCGACATAGGTGCCGACCTGCCGGGTCGGATCGGCGGCCGCATCGCCAAGCGTGACGATCTCCCTCTTCAGCCGCACCTTGAGCCGACCGAAGGGCATCGCTTCCGCGGTCGAGAACTTCAATTCGAGATCGTTCAGCCTGTCGCCGAACATATCGCCGTGCGCGAGCTGATGGGCGAAGGCGTCAATCGCCTCGGGCACGCCCGCGATCGTGCCGTTGATGCCTTCCTCGGCCAACAGCACGCTGCCCTTCAGCGAGAGGTCGGCACAAAAGGCGCGCAGCGGCTCGCGCAGCTCGCGATAATCGGGCAGGGCGGCGAATTGGTAGAAGGCGCAGACCTTGTAAATCATGGCGCCCGTTTAACAGGCGGCCGGCGTCCGGAAAACCCGCAATGCGCAGGTCTATTCCCAGCGGATGGCAGCCATTCCCTGGTATGCCAGCATTGCCCGAGCGCGCCGAAATGTGTCATGAAGGCCCGGTTTTTCCGAGAGGCGAGACCCTCACCCAGACTTGGCCTGGCGGCCCAAAAGAGCCCAACGAGAGCAAGAATTCGCATGAGAAACTTCCATTTCCCCGGCAGGTCCACGGTCCACGCCACCAATGCGATGGTGGCGACCTCGCATCCGCAAGCATCTCTCGCCGCGATCGAGGTGCTGCGCGAGGGCGGCACGGCGGTGGACGCGGCGGTGGCGGGGTCGGCCCTACTCGGCGTGATCGAGCCGCAATCGACCGGCATCGGCGGCGACTGCTTTGCGCTGATCCAGCCGCGCGGCGCGGGCAAGATTATCGCCTATAACGGCTCCGGCCGCGCACCGAAGGCGGCGAACGCCGACTGGTATATCGAGCGCAAGATCAATTCCGTGCCGCTGACCTCGGCGCATGCGGTCTCGATCCCCGGCGTGATCGACGCGTTCGCCACCGCGCTGCGCGATCACGGCAAATTCGGTTTCGACCGGCTGCTCCAGCCAGCGATCAAGGCCGCAGAAGAAGGCTACGTCGTTGCCCCCCGCATCGCGTTCGACTGGAAGAACCAGTTCGAGAAGTTGAAGAACGGCACCAACACCGTGCGTTACCTTTTGCCGGACGGCAAGCCGCCGGTGGCCGGCGACGTCATCCGCCAGGCCGAGCTCGGCATGACGCTGCGCGCGATCGCCAAGGACGGCCGTGACGCCTTCTACAAGGGCCCGATCGCGGAGGATATGGTCGAGACGCTGCGCGGAATCGGCGGCCTCCATACGCTCGACGATTTCGCCGCGCATACCACCGAGACCACGACGCCGATCGGCACCATGTACAAGGGCTACGATGTCTGGCAGTGCCCGCCGAACGGCCCGGGCCTCACCGCGCTGTTGATGCTCAACATCCTGTCGCGGTTCGATCTGACCAAGTATGCGCCGCTCAGCATCGAGCGCTTCCATCTCGAGGCCGAAGCCGCCCGCATCGCCTACATGCACCGCGAGCTGCATGTCGCCGATCCCGACCACATGCAGGTCGAAGTGTCGAAGATTCTCGCCAAGGAATTCTGCGACGAGCACATCGCAAAAATCCGCATGGATGGCATGCTCGACCTGCCGAATGTCGCGCCGCCGATGAATCCCTCGACCATCTACATCACGGTTGTGGATAAGGACCGTAACGTCTGCTCGTTCATCAATTCGATCGCCCATTCCTTCGGCTCGGCGATTGTCTCCAACAAGACCGGCGTGCTGTTCCAGAACCGCGCCGGCGGCTTCCGCATCCAGCCTGGCCATCCCAATTGCATCGAAGGCGGCAAGCGTCCGCTGCACACGATCATGCCGAGCCTGCTCACCAAGGGTGGCCGCTCCGTGATGCCGTTCGCGGTAATGGGCGGCCAGTACCAGCCGGTCGGCCAGACCCACGTCGTGACCAACATCCTCGATTACGGCTGCGACGTGCAGGAGGCGATCGACATGCCGCGTGGCCTGCACTACGAGGGCCAGTATCAGCTCGAGGACAGCGTGCCCGCCGATATCGTCGAAGGTTTGAAGAAGCTCGGCCATAAGACCACCAGCGTGGTTGGCCCGCTCGGCGGCGCCCAGGCGATCTGGATCGATTGGGATAAGGGCACGCTGACCGGCGGTTCCGACCCGCGCAAGGATGGCTGCGCGTTGGGCTATTGATCCCCTCGCGAGGTTCCCCGCGCAAGATCAGGAAAAGTTGACGAAGGGCGGTGCGGCGCAGGCTGCGCCGCCCTTTCTCGTTCGGAACTGCGCACATCGCTCCAAGTTAAGGGGCGATGAGCGGTGCAGACGTGCGCTGCTTCCAGCAGATCAGCGGCGGAGGCCGTCCATGTCCCACAATTCAAGTTCCCGACCATCCGGATTCGACCGCCGCGCTTTCATGGCGGGCGCTGCAGGCAGCGCGCTCGTTCCGATCACGGCGCGCGCGGCTGCACAGGATGCGCGCGCGCCAGTTGCTCAGGATCCGGCGCTTCCTGTCGAGGTGACGCTGCGGGTGAATGGCCAGGACAAGCGCCTGAGCCTCGACGCGCGCACCACGGTGCTGGACGCGTTGCGTGAACACCTCAAGCTCACCGGCAGCAAAAAAGGCTGTGACCATGGCCAGTGCGGTGCCTGCACGGTGTTGATCGGCGACCGGCGCGTCGTCTCCTGCCTGACGCTTGCGCTGGCGGCCGAAGGTCAGGAGATCACGACCATCGAAGGTTTGGCAACGAACGAGCATCTGCATCCGATGCAGCAGGCCTTTGTCGATAACGATGCCTTCCAATGCGGCTATTGCACGCCCGGCCAGATCATGTCCGCGATTGCCTGCGTGAAGGAGGGGCACGCGAGCACCGATGCGGACATCCGCGAGTACATGAGCGGTAACATCTGCCGCTGCGCCGCCTATCCAAATATCGTCGCCGCCGTGAAGCAGGCCGCCCCCGAGATCATGAAAGGCTAGGCGCATGCGATCGTTCTTCTATCAGAGGGCAACAGACCCGAACATGGCCGTTCAGGCGCTCAGCGCCGCCGCGGCCGCCAACAATCCGCTGACGCAGGCCACGGCACAGCCGCTGGCCGGCGGCACCACGCTGATCGACTTGATGAAGCTCGACGTCATGCGGCCCGCGACGATCGTCGATATTAACCCGTTGGCGCCGGGCTGGTCGGCCATCTCGCCTGGCAGCGAGAACCTGCGTCTCGGTGCGCTCGCCAAGATGTCGGACGTCGCCGCGCATGACGAGATCCAACGCAACTATCCGGTCATCGCCGATTCCCTGAAGCTCGCGGCCAGCGCCCAGCTGCGCAATATGGCGACGCTTGGCGGCAACGTGATGCAGCGGACCCGCTGCAACTATTTCCGCGACGTCTCCTACGAGAACTGCAACAAGCGCAATCCCGGCTCCGGCTGTGCCGCGATGGATGGTGTCAATCGCATGCACGCCGTGCTGGGCACTTCCGACCAGTGCATCGCGACCTATCCCGGCGATTTCGCCCAGGCGCTGATCGCGCTGGACGCCATGGTCGAGGTGACCGGCAGGTCCGGGACCCGCAGCATGCCGTTCGCCGAGCTGCACAAGGCACCCGGCAATACGCCCGATATCGAGACCACGCTTCAACCGGGTGAACTGATTTCCGCCTTCGTCATTCCTGGCCGCTGGCCACGCTCCGTTTACCTGAAAGCGCGCGACCGGCAGTCGTATGAATTCGCGCTGTCCTCAGCCGCCGTGGCGCTCGATGTCCAGGACGGCACGATCCGCGACGCGCGTGTCGCGCTCGGCGGTGTGGCCACGGTACCGTGGCGTGCGCGCGAGGCGGAAGCGCTGCTGAGGGGACAAAAGTTCGATGACGGTCTGGCGCAGCGTGCCGCCGATGCCGCCTTTGCGGACGCCCGCGGACGGCGGCACAACAGCTTCAAGATCGGGCTCGGCAAGCGCGTGGTGGCGCGCGCGCTCCAGCAGGCCGTAACGATGGAGATTTGACCATGACCGCAGCTGCTCCCGAGCCGAAGGCGAATATGGGCCAGCCCGTGCCGCGCTATGACGCCTCTGCAAAAGTCACCGGGCGCGCGACCTACGCGTCCGACATGCCGCTGGACAATCCGGCCTATGCGTTCCTCGTGACCAGTGCGATCGCTAAGGGTCGAATCAACAGTTTTGATCTGGACGATGCCAAGCGTGTTCGTGGTGTGATCGATCTCGTCACGCACCAGAATGCACCGAAGCTGAAGGAGTCAAAACTCTTCAGCAATGGCGGCTATGCCGGGACTACGATCCAGCCACTGAAATCACCCGATATTGCCCATGATGGCGAGATTATCGCTGTCGTCGTTGCAGAGAGCTACGAGGCTGCGCGTGAGGCTGCCAACCGCGTCAAGGTGAGCTACACGGCCGAGGTCCCGAGCGCGAGCTTCGACTCGCCGGGGACGACGAAAGCTGCCGCGAAAGGGCAGAACACGCAGTTCAAGGAGGACCCGCAAGTTGGCGATTTCGCCAAGGCGTTCGACGAGGCCGAGGTCAAGCTCATCGCGTCCTACGATACGCCGACACAGCATCATAATCCGATGGAGCTGTTCTCGACCAGCTGCGTCTGGATGGGCGACGATCTCGTCATCTATGAGCCCAGCCAATACGTCTATGGCCTGAAGAACGGCGTCGCCGAGCAGCTCGGCATCGACGCCGACAAGGTGAGGGTGGTCAATCCTTATGTCGGCGGTGCTTTTGGCTCGCGCGGCTCGATGACGCCGCGCACTGCGATCATCGCAGGCATTGCCAAGCGGCTGAACCGACCGATCAAGCTGGTCCCGACGCGCGACCAGGGGTTTACCATCGCGACCTATCGCGCCGAGACGCACCATGAGATCAAGCTTGGCGCGAGCCGGGACGGCAAGCTAGTCGCGCTCAGGCACGAGGGTGCCGAAGTCTCCTCGCGCGCCGATCCCTATTGCGTTGGTGGCACCAAGACCACGACCCGGCTTTATGCGTGCCCCAATGTCGACAGCCTTGTATCGATCGTGCGCGCCGACCGCAACACGCCGGGCTTCATGCGCTCGCCGCCGGAAGTGCCGTATCTGTTCGCGCTGGAGAGCGCGATGGACGAGCTCGCGGTCAAGCTCAACATGGATCCGGTCGAGCTCCGCCGCGTCAACGATACGACCAATGAGCCGATCGGCGGAAAGCCTTATACGTCGCGGTCGCTGATGGCGTGTTTCGACGAAGCCGCAAAGGCCTTCGGCTGGGCGCAGCGCTCGGCCGCGCCGAAATCGATGTCCGATGGCGACTGGCTGATCGGCTATGGCTGTGCCGCCACTTGCTACCCGACACAAATGGCGCCCTCGGCGGCGCGCGTGCGCCTCCAGCGCGATGGCCGTACCCGCGTCGAGATCGCGGGCCACGAAATCGGCACCGGCGCCTACACTATCATCGCCCAGACCGCGGCCGAGCGGCTCGGCGTTCCCTTGGAGAAGGTCTCCGTCTTTATCGGCGACAGCGACCTGCCGCCGGCGCCGGTCGCGGGCGGCTCCAATTCGACGGCCAGCACTTGTTCGGCGGTCATGATGGTATGTGACCAGGTCCGTCAGAGATTGTTCAAGGCGGTGATGCCGAGCGAAAATCTCGCTGACAAGGCCAAGGAAACCGTCGGCATCGGCCAGACGCCAGCGACGCAGGCCGTGAAGAGTGACCGTCCGCTTGATCTGGAGAAGGCATTCGACGCGCTTGGCGTCGGCGTCGTCGAGGAATATGGCGAGTGGAAGCCGGAGGGCGCGCCGCTGGATTCCTTCAAGGGCATGCACAGCGGCCACGCGCGGCTGGTCGGCGGCGCCGCGATGAAGGACAAGATCGCCTATGCTTTCGGTGCGGAGTTTGTCGAGGTGCGGGTCAATCGCTTCACCCACGAGATCCGGGCGCCGCGCCTGGTCGGCGCCTTCGCGGCCGGTCGCATCATGAATCCGCGCACGGCGCGCAGCCAGCTGATGGGTGGCTTGATCTGGGGCATGTCCTCGGCTCTGCTGGAGGCTACCGAGGTCGACGAGCGCACGGCGCGCTACGTCAACGACAATCTTGCCGATTATCTCGTGCCTGTGAACGCGGATGTACCCGGCGTCGAGGTGCTTCTGCTCTCCGAGCAGGACGATCACATCAACCCCGCTGGCGCGAAGGGGCTGGGCGAACTCGCCAACGTCGGCACCAATGCGGCGATCTGCAACGCGATCTATCATGCCACCGGCCAGCGCATCCGCAAGCTGCCGGTGCGGCTGGAAAATATCGAGGTCTGAGGGGTGGAAACACCGGTCACGTTGCGCTAGACACCTCCCGCCTCAAACCGAAGGTGTCTTATGCAGCGTTTCCAGCGCATGCTCCTCGCCATCACGTCGACAGTCGCGATCACATTGATCGGTGGCGTATCGACATTCGTTTCCACCACGGCCTCGGCCCAGACCGCAGGAAAGACCATGACCACAGCTTCAGGCTTGCAGATCACCGATAGCGTCGTCGGCAGCGGCGCGTCGCCGAAGCCCGGCCAGATTTGCGTGATGCATTACACCGGCTGGCTCTACGAGAACGGCCAGAAGGGCAAGAAATTCGATTCCTCCGTCGATCGCAACGAGCCGTTTGAATTCCCGATCGGCAAGGGCCGCGTCATCGCCGGCTGGGACGAGGGCGTTGCGTCGATGAAGGTCGGCGGCAAGCGCACGCTGATCATCCCGCCGCAACTCGGCTATGGCGCGCGCGGCGCCGGCGGCGTGATCCCGCCGAACGCGACGCTGATGTTCGATGTGGAATTGCTCGGCGTCAAATAGACTCGCAAACAAAAAGACCGGCCCTGAGGCCGGTCTTTTCACTTTCAATCTTAGCTGCGCTATTCTGTCGTGCGCTTTGCAGCCGCCGCAGCGCGATCGATGGCTTCCTTCGCGGCGTCCTTGGCGTCGCCCGTGGCCTTCTGGCCCTTGCCCTTCACCTCCTGGACCGCGCCTTCACCCTGCAGACGCTCGGAACCGGTGGCTTCGCCGATACCCTGCTTGGCCTTGCCGACCGCCTCGTTGGCATTGCCCTTGATCTTGTCGCTCGTGCTACCCATGGAAACTCTCCTTCCAGATTGCTTGAAATAACAACACTGGGCGCCGATGAGAGTTCCGATTTTGGTGTGGCTTGCGGTCGCGGCATTGGTTAGTTTCGCGCGCACAGAACCAACAGAAAGCAAGAACTATGACCGGCCATGACCACACGCATTCCCACCATGACCACGATCATCACGATGACCGCTGGAAACATGACGGCGTGCGCGTCATTCCCGGCAATCAGCTCGATACCAATGTTCCGTCGACAGCAGGCATGGACCGTGCGGCCGCCATCAATTTCGCCCGCGTCGGCGCACAGAAATTGTGGGCGGGTACCGTCAGCATCAAGCCGGACGCCAAGACCGGCGCGCATCATCACGGCCATCTGGAAAGCATCATCTATGTGGTGAAAGGCAAGGCGCGGATGCGTTGGGGCGAGAGCCTGCAATTCACGGCCGAGGCCGGCCCCGGCGACTTCATTTTCGTGCCGCCCTACGTGCCGCACCAGGAGATCAATGCTAGCGCCGACGAGGTGCTGGAATGCGTGCTGGTGCGCAGCGACGGCGAGGCGGTCGCGATCAATCTCGATATCGAGCCGGTCGAGAAGCCCGAGACCGTGCTGTGGGTCGATCCGGTGCATCGGGATCCGAACGAGAAGAAGTAAAGGCCAAGGGCCGCGCAGGCATCGGTGCGATAGAACCCCGCAGCCGGAAGCCGGAAAAATAATTCGGAAGCCGTGTCGGATGGCGGTCCGGCCGTCCGTCCTTGGGCAGACCCGCCCAAGGAGTTTCCGATGCCCAGGATGATTTTCCTCAATCTACCAGTGACCGACCTCAAGCGCGCGACCGCCTTTTATGAGGCGATCGGCGCGACCAGGAACCCGCAATTCAGCGACGACACGGCAAGCTGCATGGCCTTTTCCGAGACCATCTGCGCGATGCTGACGACCCACGCCAAATTCCGTCAGTTCACGCCGAAGCCGATCGCCGACGCAAAGACCTCGAACCAGGCGCTGTTCTGCCTGTCCGCCGACAGCCGCAACGAGGTCGATGATATCGTCGCCAAGGCCGAGGCAGCGGGCGGGGTGGCCGATCCCAGCCCGAAGGACGAATACAGTTTCATGTACGGCCGCAGCTTTGAAGATCCGGATGGTCATATGTGGGGTGTGAACTGGCTGGACATGGCAGCCGTCCCTTCGCAACCCGCTATGGCGACGGCCTGATTTAAGGCTGAAGAGGAGCATTCAAGATGTCCAAGCTCGTGCCCTGCATGTGGTTCAATGGCGATGCCGAGGACGCCGCAAAATTCTATGTCTCGCTCGTGCCGAATTCGGCAATCACGCACGTTCAGCACAACGTTGCGAACAATCCGTCCGGCAAGGAGGGGTCCGTGCTCGTGGTCGAGTTCACGGTGGCCGGGCAGCCCCTGGTCGCGCTCAACGGCGGCATGAAGATGGATTACACGCACGCGATCTCGCTGATGATCCATTGCGACGACCAGGCCCAGGTCGACAGCGTCTGGAACGCGTTCCTGGCCCATGGCGGCAAGGAGCAGCAGTGCGGCTGGATCTATGACCGCTACGGTGTGTCCTGGCAGGTGGTGCCGAAGGTGATGTTCGAGATTCTCTCGAGCCCCGACAAGGCGGCGGCCGCACGCGCAATGCAGGCCATGATGAAGATGGTCAAGCTCGACGTGGACGTCTTGCGGCGCGCGTTCGAGGGCAAGTCGGCGGCGTGACGGCAACGGAGGTGCCGTAGGGTGGGCAAAGGCGCATTTGCGCCGTGCCCACCATCTTTTCTGAGAGAGACGTGGTGGGCACGCTTTCGCTTTGCCCACCCTACGAGACCGTGCCCGCCCGCTAGCAATTGACCCTCAACCCCACGCCGCCGTGGACGGTGTTGCCGACCGGTTGCGGGCCGAGCGTGCCGTTAGCGAAGAGGTCGATGATCCAACCCTTCTGCACGCGGAAGCCGAGGCGGCCACCATATTCGAACCAGCCTTGGTTGCCCATCGTCGGCACCACCATGCCATCGCCGGTCACGGTGGCGACGATGCCGCTGCGGCTGCCGAACGATTGCACCCAGTTCGCAGCATTGGTCGAACTCGTCACGCTCACCGAACCCAGACTGGTGTTGTAGCTGCGGCTATGGCGCGCCTTCTCCCATGGCGTGAGGATCGTGCCGACATCGAAGAAAGGTCGCGACGAGCCCCAATCGATGAAATCATAGCGCAGCGCGAAGGCGCCGATCGGCGCGCTCGTGATGTTGTAGCCGCCCTCGCTATATTGCGTGCAGGCGAGGCCGGCGAGCAGCGACAGACTGGGCGTCAGCTCCTTGCGGCCGTGGACGCCGGCGGAGAACGAGCCGGCCGAGCCGAACGCGCTGACGCAGTCGCTGCAATTGACCTGCTCGTTGACGCCGAGCAGTACCGTACCGAGCACCCGGTTGGTGATCATCTGGTTGAAGCGCTGATTGGCGAGGGCGCCGATCGAATTGCCGCTGGAGTCGGAGCCGGTTGGCATCGGATTCGGCGACGGGGACGGGCTCGGCGACGGCGAAGGGTTTGGTGTAGGTGTAGGACTTGGGGTGGGCGTATGGGTCGGCGTGGGCGTCGGTGTCTGAGCCGCCGCCGTCTGCAATTGAGCGGCCAGCAGCATCAGCGTCCCGGCTGCGGCCACCGCTCGGAGGACGAAGCGGCGCATTGTAAGCTTCGCCATCGTCAGCGCCCGCTCAGCATGTCGTCCTCGTGGACGGCGGGCGTGATGGTCGGCAAGGCATCGGCATATTGGTTGATAGCGCAGAGCCCGGCATTGGCGGCGAAGGTCCAGGGCGGCGTGTTGGTCTCGGTGATGGAGACCTTGCCGCCGGCCGAGGTGATGACTGCGGTACGCCCCGCTGGGTGAGCTGAATGCACTGGAAGTTCAGCGTGCAGACGCTGGCCGCCCCCTCCTGGAGCATGACGACCGATAGGCCGCGCTGCGACAGGATGTCGAGCGTGGTGCCGCGAACGCCGATGGTTGCGAGCGGCGTGGTGATCTTGTAGGCGGTCTTCTCGGAATGTCCGGTGACGAAGCGGAAGGCGCCGGTGGTCATGCGGATCGCGACGTCGCCATAGCTGTGCTCGTCGTTGAAGACAGTGCGGTCGAGCTTCAGCGTCGCGCTTGGCCCGAGCGACAAATTGGTGCTGTCGGCCATGACGAAGCGCGCCGCGCTGTCGGCACCGGTGCGCACGGTCACGTCGCGCAGCATGCTGTCGCCGACATTAATCGGCCTCGTGCTTGCGGCGACGCGCACCAGATCGTACCGGATCGCGCACATTCGTGTTATGGCAGAATGACCACAAGCGGCGCGGGACGAGCGTTAGCTTAGTGAGAGTTGTGGCGGGATGCGTTCAATGGATCGGCTGAGTTGCTTTTTATTCGCGGTGACGCAGATTTGCCACGCAAAATAGCCCCACTTCAGTCGCTTGAAGCACACCCGGCTCCAAAGGTGTCGCAAAGCGCAGTGATCGCTGTCGCGATCTTCCTAGCCGCGCATCTTGCGCTGCTGGTCGGGCTGACGACGCCGGAGAAATTCGTCTTCGACGAGGTGCATTACGTGCCGGCGGCGCGGCAGATGCTGGGCGCCGCGCCGTCGCAGCCGATGCTCAATCCGATGCATCCGCCGCTGGCGAAAGAGCTGATCGCGGCATCGATCGCAGCATTCGGCGACAATGCGCTGGGCTGGCGCTATCCGGCGACGCTGTTCGGTGCGCTCGCGATCGTCGCGATCTATCTCTGCGGTCTCGCGCTGTTCGGATCGCAGGGGCCGGCGATCGCGTCGGCGCTGATCGCGGCGTTCAACCAGATGCTCTATGTGCAGGCGCGCATCGCGATGCTGGACATCTTTGCGCTCGGCTTCAGCCTGCTTGCGATCGCCGCCTTCATGCACGGCTTTCGACGCGAACGGCCGCAGGCGCTGTTCGCGCTTGCGGGCAGCCTGTTCGGTCTCGCCGCCGCCTGCAAATGGAGCGGGCTGTTTCCGCTCGGCGTCTGCATTGTCATCGTGGCGGTGATCCACCTGATGCAAGGCTGGCACACGCTGTTTGCCGATGCGAAGCCGGGCGACTGGTACCGCCCCGATTGCTGGCCTGCCTTCAGGGCGCATGATGCCGCGCTCTGCTTCGTGCTGCTGCCGGCACTGACGTATCTCGCTGCTTTCGTTCCGCTCTACGGGCTGTCGTTGTCGGATCTGATCGAAGCGCAGCGGCGCATCTTTGCGGACAACACTACGACAGCCATCGCCGGCCACACCTATATGAGCTCGTGGCCGTCCTGGCCATTGCTGGCGCGGCCGGTGTGGTTCCTGTTCGACAAGACCACGGACGACAACGTCGCGGCGATCGTTTTCCTCGGCAATCCGCTGGTGCTGTGGCCGGCGCTGCTCGCGCTCGCAATCGTATTGCGCGACTTCATCGTCGCGCGCCGCTGGGATGCGTTTTTGATCGTGGGGTTTTATTTCGGTCCCTGGCTCGCCTGGGCGCTGCTGCCGCGCACGCTGGGCTTCATCTATTATTATCTGCCGGCTGCAACCGCGGCCTCGCTCGCGCTGGTGTACGTGCTGCGCCGAGAGGGCCTGCCGCGGTGGCTATTGTGGGCCTATGTCGGCGTCGCCGCGATCGGCTTTGCCGTGATGCTGCCGATCTCAGCCGCCTTCATCGGCACGTCGATGCAGATGTTCAACCGGCTGATGCTGTTCCAGAGCTGGATCTGACAAGAGAAAAGCCGCCTGCCACTGTCGCGGCAGGCGGCTTGTCGCTTGCAATCATTTGGATGCGGTCTTGGTATCCATGTTCACGACCTGGACGCGGCGGTTGATCGGGTCGGCGCCGTTGGCGGTGTCCTTCAACTTGGTCTTGCCATAGCCGACAGTGACGAGATCCTTGCCGTTGAGGCCGTAATTCTGCACCAGGTATTTCTTGATCGTGTCGGCGCGACGCTCCGAGAGTCCCTGATTGTACTCTTCCGTGCCGATCGCGTCGGTGTGGCCGGCAACCACGAAGGTCGAACCTTTCAGCGACGGATCTGACAGCGCCTTGCCGAGCGCCTGCACCGAGGGCACCGAGGTCTTGGCGATGTCGGCCGAGTTGTAGTCGAACTGGATCTCCAGATCGATGTTCGGCTTGGTCGCCGCGAGCTCGGCGATCTGCTCGCGCTCGCCCATCGAGAGCGAACGGGTCTGCCGGTTGCGTACGGTGTTCAGGAAGCTCGCTTCCTTGGCCTGCGCCGTCGGATCGACCTGCGGACCGGCGGACAAGCCGCGGGTGATCGGCTTGGGCTTCAACGCATCGAGGATCTGGCCCGCGGAGACGTCGGTCTCTCCGGCGAAAGCCAAGCCTGCCGTCAACGACAGCGCAGCCGTGAGCGTGATCGCCTTCAGTCCAAAAAACTTGTTGAAATCGGTCATTGTCGGATCCTCGCTGTGACGCCTGATGACGATATGATGCTGCGAGCATAGGGAAGGTTCAAAGGCTCAGATGTGATCCTCGTCACGGTGCCGGGGCGCTCCGGTTCCGCGCCGGCACTGGCGGACCGCGGAAACCAGCGGACATCGATCGTCGCAAAGCCGTCGCCGCGTGGCCTGCTCGCGAACAAGAAATCGGCCAGATGCCCGCCTAGCAAACACCCTTCATTAGACATCGAGACGAGGGGAGCCGAGTTCCGTCCAGTGCCGAGGCCAAGTGACTATCAATTCTATCGCAGCGGCCCGCCGGATCGGACTGTGTCTCTGAACGCCATGCCCATCTATATCGGCGCGGCGATGATTGCGATCGCGATCCTGCTCTCGACGCTGATCACCGGGCTGACCAGCCGTTATGTCGGCCTCGAAGCTCCGACCGAGGAGAACATGTGGCTGGTCGACCGCCTCACCGGCAGCGTTTATCGCTGCCAGGCCGAGGCGCGCGGCAAGGCCATTTGCGAGCCGGACATCGCCACCGGCAGCCTCGGCGGCCGGTCTAACGCGCCGAAGGACAGCCGCTGAGCGCTCCCGCCTTCGCATTGCAGCAAGAAAATTGTCTTCTCCGCGAAACGATCTCGCCCGAGAATACGTATTGCGAATGCCGGCATGACGCCGGTTTCGTTTTGCTCGAGGAGACTTTTCGATGAAGACCTTGCTCACCGCCGCAGCTTTTGTCGCGTTCGCTTTTTCGCTGTCCCCCGCCTCCGCCGCGATGATGGCCTGCACCAAGGACAACATGATGAAGACCGCCGCCGCGATGGGCGGCACCCCCGATACGCCGGCCAAGATGGCGGCGAACAAGGAAATGGCCATGGCCAACACGGACATGAGCAACGGCAAGATGAAGAGCGCCTGCATGCATTACATGAAATCGCAGAAAGCCATGTCGATGAAGTAACGCGCCCATCGTTTGGCCGCGCTGTCAGCAGATGGCAGCGCGGCTTTTCTTTGACTGCCGCTTTGCCCCGTTCTTTCTCTTGTTCTTTCTCTTGGCGCGAATCCCGCTACATTGCTCCCTGCAATGTCACGCGCGCCCAAACCCGTCCCCCTCACCACGACAAACGCCCGGCAGATCTGGCTGCATGCGCAGCGGCTCGACACGCGCGCGCCGTTCGGCGAGGGCGCGGCAGCTGTGGCGGATGCGGTCGCCCATCTCGGCTATGTGCAGATCGATACCATCAACGTGATCGAGCGCTGCCATCATCACATCCTCTTCAGCCGCATCCCGTCCTACCGCCGCGCCGACCTGCGTCATGCCCAGAGCATCGACAAAAGTGTGTTCGAATACTGGACCCATGCGCTGTCCTACGTGCCGTCGGACGATTTCCGCTTCTTCCTGCCGGCGATGCGCGAGCACAAGCGCGAGGGGCATCGATGGTATGCCTCGGTGACGCCGGCCGACACGCGCAAGGTGATGCGGCTGTTGCGTGCCGGCCCGCTGACGATCCGCGACATCGAGGACGACGTGCTCACCGAGAAGGAGCATTTGTGGCAAAGCCGCAAGCCGTCGAAGCGGGCGCTTCAGCTGGCCTTCTACACCGGCGTTGCGACCATCAGCGCGCGCCAGGGCATGCTCAAGACCTATGATCTGATGACGCGGCATTTTGGCTGGGACAAGCTGCCGAAGCCGGCCTCGCCCAAGGAGATCACGGCCTATCTGCTCGACCGCGCGCTCCGCTCACAGGGCGTCGTCAGCCTCGATTCGACCTGCCATCTCGACGCGCCAAGCAAGAAGGCGGTCGCGTCCCTGATCGCGACGCGCGTTCGCCGCGGCGAGCTCGTACCTGTCGCGATCGAGGCAGCCGGCAAGCAGGAGCATTGGGCCGCGCCTGCGGCGCTTGAGCCTGCCGAGATGCCGCCCGATCTCGTCCACATCCTCTCGCCGTTCGATCCGCTGATCATCCAGCGCAAGCGCACCAATCTGATCTTCGGCTACAACCATCTGTTCGAAGCCTACGTGCCGAAGGCCAAGCGCAAGCTCGGCTATTTTGCGCTCCCCGTGCTGGTCGGCGACGAGATCGTCGCCGCGCTCGACCTCAAGACCGACCGGCAGACCAAGAAGCTGTTGATGCAGAAATGGACCTGGCTCGGGCAGGGCAAGAAGGCGGCGGGGCGCAAGGACCTCAAGCAGAAGATCGAGGACGAGCTCGATCGCTTCGAGCGGTTTCAGCTGGCGGAGTGAAGGCTGCTCGCCATCGGTGCAACGGAGTTGGCCGGTTGCGTCCCGTGCATTGCTTGCTCCATTGACTCTTTGTCCGCGATGCTGAAAACCGCAATCAGCCCATAAGAGCAACAACCCGGGGGGAAGCCATGAGCCAGACCACGACTTATGCCGGTTCGGCCGGTACAACCAAGAGCGAAATCGAAACTTCGACCATCCGCGCCATCTCCTGGCGCCTGATCCCGTTCCTGGTGCTGGCCTACTTCTTCTCCTATCTCGACCGCGTTAATCTCGGCTTCGCCGCGCTGACCATGAATGCGGAGCTCAAGTTCACGTCGCTGATCTTCTCCTGGGGCGCCGGCATCTTCTTCATTGGCTATTTCATCTTCGAGGTGCCGAGCAATCTGGCGCTGGAGAGGTTCGGCGCGAGCCGCTGGATCGCCCGCATCATGGTGACCTGGGGCATCATCTCGGCGCTGATGGCGCTGGTGAGCGGCGCCACCAGCTTCTACGTCCTGCGCTTTCTGCTCGGCGTTGCCGAGGCCGGCTTCTTCCCAGGCATCATCCTCTATCTCACCTACTGGTATCCGGCCGAATATCGCGCCCGCTTCCTCGCCGCCTTTGCGATCGCCGTCCCCGTTTCGACCGTGATCGGCGCGCCGATCTCGGGCCTTCTGCTCGGGCTGGACGGCGCGATGGGGCTGAAGGGCTGGCAGTGGCTGTTCATCATCGAGGGCGTCCCCTCGGTGCTGCTCGGCATCGTCACCTGGTTCTACCTGACGGACAGGCCGGAGAAGGCGGACTGGCTCTCGGCCGAGCAGAAAGCCTGGCTCAAAGCCCGGCTCGATTCCGAAATCGCAATCAAACAGGCGGTAAAGCACCCCTCGCTCGGCGAAGCGCTGTCGTCGCCAAAGGTGATCGCGCTCAGCCTGATCTATTTCGGCTTCGTCGGCGCGCTCTATGGCATGCAGTTCTGGCTGCCGCAGATCGTCAAGGCGTTCGGCCTGACCAACGCGCAGACCGGCTTCGTCACCGCGATCCCCTATCTGTTCGGCACTGTCGCCATGATCCTGTGGGCGCGTCATTCGGATGCCAAGCGCGAGCGCGTGATGCATGTCGGTGCGCCGCTGCTGCTCACCGCCGTTGCGCTCGCCGTCTCCAGCTATCTCACCGATCCCACCATGACGATGGTGGTGCTGACAGTCGCCGCGATCGGGGTGTTCTGCTGCTTCGGCGTGTTCTGGACCCTGCCGACGGCCTGGCTCTCCGGCACGGCCGCTGCCGGCGCCATCGCGCTGATCAACTCGGTCGGCAACCTCGCAGGCTTCGGCGGGCCGTACTTGATCGGCTGGGTCAAGGAAGCCACCGGCCAGACCTCGACCGGGCTTGTGGTGCTCGCAGTGCTGCCGTTGTTGGCCGGCATCCTGGCCTTTATCGGCGGCCACGACAGCAAGATCGAGTTCGTGGAGCGCGGGCGATAAGAAGGCCTTGTAGGGTGAGCAAAGGCCCGCTTTGCGCCGATCCGAATCCTTACCACCCCATTCCGATCACGGATTTCTGATGACTGACGATTATTGACTTTTATCAGTGATTAGTCGACATTCCTCTCATTGCAGCCGCAGGAGTGTCCGCCGATGTTCGTCCGGTCCGTTTTATCCAGCTATTCCAGGATCTTGGCAGGTGTGTCGCTGGCCTTGCTAGCTGCCGCGCTGGCCGGGTGCAATGACACCGTAGCGCAAAAGGCCGAGCCACCGAGGCCGGTTCTGGTCGCAACCGCCCATTATGATGCCGAGACGCCGGAGCGCAGCTTCGTCGGCACCATCAAGCCCCGGATCGAGAGCGATCTCGGTTTTCGCGTCGCTGGCAAAGTTGCAAAACGCCTCGTGGAAGTCGGCCAGACCGTTGAAATCGGCCAGCCGCTCGCCACCCTCGACGAGGTCGATCTGAAGCTCCAGGCCGAGCAGGCCGTTGCCGAGCAGACCGCTGCCACCGGCGTGCTGGCCCAGGCCGCGGCTGCCGAGCAGCGCGCCAAGGATTTGAAGGCCAAGGGCTGGACTACGGATGCCCAGATGGACTCAAGCCGCGCCGCCGCCGACGAGGCCCGCGCGCGCCTGGACCGCGCCGTCCGCTCGGTCGAGCTGACGAACAATTCCCTTTCCTACGCGACGCTCAACGCCGATGCCCGTGGCGTCGTCACCGCGACGCTGATCGAGCCCGGCCAGGTGGTCGCCGCGGGCCAGGCTGCAATCCGTGTCGCCCGCTTTGCCGAAAAGGAGGCGGTCGTTGCGATCCCTGAGACGCTGGTTGGACGAGCCAAGTCGGGCGTCGCCAGCGTCACTCTTTGGTCTGAGCCGGACAAGAAATATACGGCCAAGCTGCGCGAGATCGCGCCCACCGCCGATCCCGCCACGCGGACGTATCTTGCAAAGTTCTCGCTGCCCGAGGCCGACGACAAGGTCGCGCTCGGCATGACCGCGACGCTGACGCTGTCGGACGCCGCAACCGAGCGCGTCGCGCGGCTGCCGCTGTCGGCGCTGTTCAACGAAGGCGGTAAGCCCTCCTTCTTCGTCGTCGACGACAATGGCGCGGTCACGCTGAAGCCGGTCGCGGTGAAGTCCTATGACAGCAACGACGTCGTCATCACCGGCGGCGTCGACGAGGGCGCCAAGATCGTCGCCCTTGGTGTCCAGAAGCTCGATCCCAGCCAGAAGGTGCGGGTCGTGTCGTCGCTGGCTTTCTAAAGTTACGCGTTCGTCGTTGCAAGGCGAGTTTCGGCCCGAGCGCAAATGCAAGGGCTGAAACGGCGAAGCGATCCAGAACCTGCCCAGCCCCCTGGATTTGCTTCGCTGTCTTGCGACGATGCCTTGAACAGAGCGGCTGTCGTTTTTGGCAATTGGATCGACTTTTCGGAGAGAGCGATGAAGCGCTTCAATCTTTCGGCCTGGGCCGTCAGCCATCGGACGCTGGTGCTGTTCCTGATGCTCGTGCTCGGCGTCGCCGGCTTCTTCTCCTATCAGAAGCTCGGCCGCGCCGAGGATCCGTTCTTCACGGTGAAGGTCGTCAACGTCTCCGTGCTGTGGCCGGGCGCGACCGCGCAGGAGATGCAGGCGCAGGTCGCCGATCCCATCGAGAAGAAGATTCAGGAGCTGCCCTATTTCGAGAAGGTGCAGACCTATTCCAAGCCCGGCTTTACCGCGCTCCAGGTGACGTTCCGCGACTCCACGCCGCCCAAGGACGTGCCCTATCTCTTCTATCTGCTGCGCAAGAAGCTGGTCGACGTGCAGGGCCAGCTGCCCGCTGGCATTCTGGGTCCCGTCGTCAATGACGAGTTCTCCGACGTCGATTCCATCCTCTACATGATGACCGGCGACGGCGCCGACTACGCCCAGCTCAAGAAGGTCGCCGAAGGTTTCCGTCAGCGCCTGCTCAAGGTGCCGGGCGTGACCAAGGTCGACATGTATGGCAACCAGGACGAGCGCATCTACGTCGAGTTCAGCCACGCCAAGCTCGCCACCCTCGGCATCACGCCTCAGGCGTTGTTCGATTCGCTCGCCAAGCAGAACAACGTGACCCCGGCCGGCACGGTCGAGACCTCGTCCCAGCGCGTGCCGCTGCGCGTCACCGGCGCGCTCGACGGCGCCAAGGCCGTTGCGGAGACCCCGGTCGAGAGCAATGGCCGCGTGTTCCGCCTCGGCGACATCGCCACCGTGACCCACGGCTATGTCGATCCGCCGAGCTTCGTCGTCCGCCAGGAAGGCAAGCCCGCGATCGGCATCGGTGTCGTCACCGCCAAGGGCGCCAACATCTTAGAACTCGGCAAGGAGGTCGAGAAGGCGACGGCAGAATTCATGAAAGCCGTGCCGCAAGGTGTCGATGTCAGCCTCATTGCCGATCAGCCCAAGGTGGTCGAGCACGCCGTCGGCGAATTCGTGCACTCCTTCATGGAAGCCCTCGTCATCGTGCTGTTCGTCTCGTTCCTGGCGCTCGGCTGGCGCACCGGCATCGTGGTCGCGATGTCCGTGCCGCTGGTGCTCGGCATTGTCTTCATCGTCATGAATACGATGTCGCTGGACCTGCACCGCATCACGCTGGGCGCGCTGATCATCGCGCTGGGTCTACTCGTCGATGACGCCATCATCGCGGTCGAGATGATGGTGGTGAAGATGGAGCAGGGCTGGGACCGCATGCGCGCGGCGTCCTTTGCCTGGGAATCCACCGCGTTTCCGATGCTCACGGGAACGCTGGTCACGGCCGCTGGCTTCCTCCCCATCGGCTTTGCCAATTCGGCGGTCGGCGAATATGCCGGCAGCATCTTCTGGATCGTGGCGATCGCGCTGGTCGCCTCCTGGTTCGTGGCGGTGATCTTCACGCCCTATATCGGCGTCATGCTGCTGCCCAACATCAAGGTCCACCACAACCACGATCCACATGCGGTCTATGAGACCCGCATGTATCGTGGCCTGCGCGCCATCGTGCAATGGTGCGTCAATCACCGCATCACCGTGGTGGCCGCGACCGTCGGCGTCTTCGTTGCCTCGGTCGTCGGCTTCGGCCACGTCCAGCAGCAGTTCTTCCCGCTGTCGGAGCGGCCCGAGCTGTTCCTCCAGCTGCGCCTGCCCGAGGGCACCGCCTTCAACGTCACTGAGAAGGCGGTCAAGAAGGCTGAGACGCTGCTGAAGGACGACAAGGACATCGAGACCTATACGGCCTATGTCGGCCAGGGTTCGCCGCGCTTCTGGCTCGGCCTCAATCCGCAGCTTCCGAACGAAGCCTTTGCCGAGATCGTCATCGTCGCCAAGGGCGTCGAGGCACGCGAGCGCGTCAAGGCCAAGATCGAGGGCGCGGTCGCCGACGGCATGTTGACGGAAGCGCGCGTGCGCGTCGACCGCTTCAACTTCGGTCCGCCGGTCGGCTTCCCCGTGCAGTTCCGCGTGATCGGCCCCGACGCCAACAAGGTGCGCGAAATCGCCTACCAGGTCCGCGACGTCATGCGTGAGAACAAGAGCGTCAAGGACGTTCAGCTCGACTGGAACGAGCAGTCGCCGTACCTCAAGCTCGTCGTCGACCAGGATCGCGCCCGCGCCATGGGCCTGACCCCGCAGGACGTCTCGCAGGCACTGTCGATGCTGATCTCGGGCGCGCAGGTCACGACCGTGCGCGACGGTATCGAGAAGGTCGGCGTGGTTGCGCGAGCGATCCCGTCTGAGCGTCTCGACCTCGGCGGCGTCGGTGATCTCACCATTACCTCGAAGAACGGCGTGGCCGTGCCGCTGCAGCAGATCGCCAAGATCGAATATTCCCACGAGGAGCCGATCCTGTGGCGGCGCAACCGCGACATGGCGATCACCGTGCGCTCCGACGTCGTCGACGGCGTGCAGGCGCCCGACGTGACCAGTCAGATTGCGCCGAAGCTGAAGCAGATTCAGGATCAGCTCGAGCCGGCCTACCGGATCGAGGCGGGCGGCGCGTTCGAAGAATCCGCCAAGGGCAACGCTTCAATCTTCATCCTCTTCCCGCTGATGGTCATGGTGATGCTGACGCTCTTGATGTTCCAGCTTCAGAGCTTCTCGCGCCTGATCCTGGTGTTCCTGACCGCGCCGCTCGGCATCGTCGGAGCCTCCCTTGGGCTCAACGTCGCCAATGCCCCGTTCGGCTTCGTGGCGCTGCTCGGCCTGATCGCGCTCGCCGGCATGATCATGCGCAATACGGTCATCCTGGTCGACCAGATCGAGACCGACGTCTCGCACGGCCTGACCCGGCGCGAGGCGATCGTGGAGGCGACTGTCCGCCGCGCCCGCCCGGTGGTGCTGACGGCGCTCGCCGCCATCCTCGCCATGATCCCGCTGTCGCGCTCGGCCTTCTGGGGCCCCATGGCGATCACCATCATGGGCGGCTTGTTCGTCGCAACCTTCCTAACGCTGTTGTATCTGCCGGGCCTCTATGCCCTGTGGTTCAGGAAGAGCCTGGATGAGGCGGGTACGCCGGAACAGCCTGCCGCGCCGCAGCATGGGAGCGATGATCAGCACGCAATTCCGCTTGCTGAAGCGGCTGAATAGATGAGAAGACTACTAGCGGACGAGTCCTGACAGATGACACTGGTTTCGGAACACATCGAAGGCGACACCCGGGATCGTATTCTCGAGGTGGCCGAGCGGCTGTTCCGCCAGATCGGCTATCAGAAGACCACGGTCGGGGATATCGCCAAGGAGCTCCGCATGAGCCCCGCTAACGTCTATCGCTTTTTCGAATCGAAAAAAGCGATCCACCAGGCGGTGGCCCGTTCGCTGATGGGTGAGGTCGAGCTCGAAGCGCAGCGGATCGTGGCGCGGCCCGGTCCGGTACTCCCGCGCTTCCGCGAGCTGCTCACCACCATCAACCGCATGAACACTGAGCGCTATGTCGGCGATTCCAAGCTGCATGAGATGGTCGAGATCGCCATGCAGGAGGACTGGGACGTCTGCGTCACCCATATGGAGTGCATTGCCAGGGTGATCGGCCAAATGATCGCCCAAGGGGCCGCCACCGGCGAATTCGAGGCGCCGGACCTGCAACTGGCCTCGCTCTGCGCCTGCACCGCCATGATGCGCTTCTTCCACCCCCAGATGATCGCCCAGTGCGCCACCAAGCCGGGCCCGACCATCGACCAGATGATCGATTTCGTCATCGCCGGTCTGTCCCCGCGCCACTGACGGGTCGGGGAGTTTCCTTCTATAGACAGGCCGGCCGCCCCCGGACTGACCTGATCGTAGGCGACGACGGATCAACAAACTCCGTCATTGCGAGCGCAGCGAAGCAATCCAGACTGCCTCGACGGAGGGATTCTGGATTGCTTCGCTGCGCTCGCAATGACAAGAAGGAAGTAGCGCGTGACCGACAAAGACCTGTACTTCTACGAGCCCTCCAAGGGCCACGGCCTCAAGCACGATCCGTTCAACGCCATCATCGCGCCGCGGCCGATCGGCTGGATCTCCTCGCGCGACACCGAGGGCCACGTCAATCTGGCGCCCTACAGCTTCTTCAACGCGTTCTGTTACGTGCCGCCGATCATCGGCTTCTCCTCCACCAACTGGAAAGACTCGGTCGAGAACATCCAGCAGACCGGCGAGTTCGTCTGGAATCTTGCCATCATGGATCTGGCCAAGCAGATGAACGCGACCGCCGCGCATGTCGCGCCCGAGGTCGACGAGTTCGAGATTGCGGGCCTGACCGCCGTACCCGGCAAGCTCGTCAACGTGCCGCGCGTGGCTGAGAGCCCCGTCGCCTTCGAGTGCAAGGTGTCCGACATCGTCCGCCTCAAGGGCGCCGACGGCAAGGAGGCCGATGCCTGGCTGACGCTGGGCGAGGTCGTCGCCGTCCATATCGACAAGGCCCTGATCAAGGACGGCGTCTACCAGACGGCCGCCGCCCGGCCCATCGTCCGCGCAGGTCGCCGCGGCGATTACTTCGAGATCAGGCCGGAAAACATGTTCGAGATGGTCCGGCCGGATTAGTCGCAAATCTCTCCACGTCGTCATTCCGGGGCGCGCGAAGCGCGAGCCCGGAATCCATTGGGCTGCGGGCCGCGTGGATGAATGGATTCCGGGCTCGCGCCTACCGGCGCGTCCCGGAATGACATCCCTCCCGGAACTGCCCCCACGCCCCGGCCGTTATGGTCCTCGGGGCGGCCGCCCGGCCGCGTCGATTCGTGCCTTTTTTGGCGCGCGAAGTGTTCACGCGCCCCGGCCACTTTCCGCTAACATGCCCGATATCCGCGCCGTTGCATGAGGTCCGCCATGAGCTTCCGCCGCGACACCCTGACAAAGCCGATCTTCTCCCGGGCGCGCGGCGTGCTGCCGGCGATGTCCGACACGGAGCGCGAGGCGCTGGAGGCCGGTGACGTCTGGTGGGACGCCGACCTGTTCACCGGCAATCCGGACTGGTCGAAACTGCTGAAGCTCCCGCAGGCAAAGCTGACCGACGAAGAGCAGGCCTTCCTCAACGGCCCCGTCGACGAGCTCTGCGCCATGCTCGACGAATGGAAGATCTTTTGGGAATGGCGCGACCTGCCGCAGGATGTCTGGGCCTTCATCAAGCGCGAAAAGTTCTTCGGCATGATCATCCCGAAGGAGTTTGGCGGCCTCGGCTTCTCGCCCTATGCCCATTCGGAAGTCGTGCGCAAGATATCGACCCGCTCGATCGCCGCCGCCGTCACGGTGATGGTGCCGAACTCGCTCGGACCTGGCGAGCTCTTGATGCGCTTCGGCACCAGGGAGCAGCAGGAACGCTGGCTGCCGCGGCTTGCCGACGGCCGAGACATTCCCTGCTTCGGCCTCACCAGCCCGGAAGCTGGCTCCGACGCCGCCTCGATGGTCGACACCGGCATCATCTGCAAAGACAATTTCGAAGGCCGCGAGGTCACAGGCCTCAGGCTCAACTGGCACAAGCGCTACATCACACTTGGCCCGGTCGCGACGCTCTTGGGCCTCGCCTTCAAGGCCTATGATCCAGATCACCTCGTGGGCCAACAGGAGGAGCTCGGCATCAGCGTAGCGCTGATCCCGACCAATCTGCCCGGCGTCGAGATTGGCCAGCGCCATCTGCCGTCGATGCAAGTCTTCCAGAATGGCCCGAACTGGGGCCGCGATGTTTTCATTCCGCTCGACTATGTCATCGGCGGCCAAGAGCGGCTCGGGCAGGGCTGGAAGATGCTGATGACGGCGCTCGCCGCCGGCCGCGGCATTTCGCTGCCGTCGCTGTCCGCTGCTGGAGCCGCCTATGCCGCGCGCACCACGGGCGCCTATGCCCGCATCCGCGAGCAGTTCGGTATCTCCATTTCCAAGTTCGAGGGCGTCGAGGAGCCGCTCGCGCGCATCGTCGCTACCGCCTATCAGCTCGACGCGGCGCGCCGATTGACCTGTGCGGCGCTGAACGCCGGCGTCCATCCCGCCGTGATCTCCGGCATCATGAAGCTGCACGCGACCGAACGGATGCGGGTCGCGGTCGACGACGCCATGGACATTCATGGCGGCAAGGCCGTGATCGACGGCCCGCAAAACTATCTCGGCAATCTGCACCGTGCCGTGCCGGTCGGCATCACGGTCGAGGGCGCCAACATCCTCACCCGCAATCTCATCGTGTTCGGGCAGGGCGCGATCCGCGCGCATCCCTATCTGCTCGAGGAGATGAATGCGCTTGCCGACACCGACCGTGAGCGCGGGCTCACCGCGTTCGACAAGGCGTTCTGGAAACATGTCGGCCATAGCTTCCAGACGCTGTTCCGCGCCGTCGGCCGGAGCTGGACCTTCGGTGCGTTTGCGCTGGCACCGGACGCCGGCGACGCCACGCCCTTCTACCGCCAGCTCTCGCGCTATTCGGCGGCCTTCGCGCTCTGCGCCGACATGGCGCTGCTCACGCTCGGTGGTGCGCTGAAGCGCAAGGAGATGCTGTCGGCGCGCTTCGGCGACATCCTCTCCGAACTTTACCTCCTGTCCGCCGCGCTAAAACGCTGGCAGGACGAGGGGCAACAGAAGGAAGATTTTGCGGCGCTGGAATGGTGCATGGCGACGGGCTTCAAAACGATCGAGAATCGGTTCGCTGAAATCCTTGCCAATCTGCCGAATCGTTTTGTCGCCGTGATCCTCAAGCTCGTGGTCCAGCCTTTTGGAGCACGTGTGCTCGGCCCGTCCGACCGTGTCGTCCACCAATGCGCAAGCCTCGTGCTGGAGCCCTCGGCGGCGCGCGAGCGCCTCACGCCCGATCTCGCTTATATCGATGATGACAGCGGCTTCGCCCGGCTGGAGCGCGCGTTCAAGCTGGTGGCGGGGACCGATGCGATCGCCAAGCGTATGCGTGCCGCGCATCTAAGCGATTGGAAGGATGCTGTCGCCAAGGGCGTGATCACGCAGGCCGAAGGCGAGCAGCTTGCAGCTGCCCATGACGCCGTCACAAAAGTCATCGAGGTCGACGATTTTGCGCCGGAGGCGCTGTCGCCGATTTACAAGAAAACCGGCGACGTGCATCAATTCTTCCAGGAACTCGGTGAACAGAGGGCGGCGAGCTGATGGCACGACCGGTTTTCATCGTCGACGGCAGCCGGACGCCGTTTCTGAAAGCGCGCTCGGGGCCGGGCCCATTCACGCCGGTCGACCTCGCCGTGCAATGTGGACGGCCGCTCCTGGCCCGCCAGCCGTTTTCGCCGGAGACATTCGACCAGGTCATCCTCGGCTGCGTCAACGTGATCGCGGACGAGATGAATCCGGCCCGCGTCGCAGCGCTCAGGCTCGGCATGGGCGAGGATATGGTGGCCTTCACCGTGCAGATCAATTGCGGCTCCGGCATGCAGTCGATCGACACCGCCTATCGCTACATCCGCGAGGGCCACGCCGAGATGATTTTGGCCGGCGGTACCGAGGCGCTCAGCCACGCGCCGCTGGTCTGGCCGAACTCCGGCGTGCGCTGGTTCGCTGGTCTAGCCACCGCCAAGGGCGCTGCCGCGAAGCTCGCCGCCGCGTTCAAACTCCGGCCGAATTATCTCAAGCCGATCATTGGCCTCGAGCGCGGGCTGACCGATCCCATCACCGAACTGAACATGGGGCAGACCGCCGAGTTCGTCGGCCATCTTTTCGGCATTACCCGCGCACAGTCCGATGCCTATGCTGCCGAGAGCCATCGCCGGCTTGCGCACGCGCAGACGGAGGGTTTTCTCAAGGGCGAGGTCGAGACCGCCTTCTCCCGCGACGGAAAATTCTTCGACCATGATGACGGCGTCCGTCCGGACTCCACGGCCGAGACGCTCGCAAAATTAAGGCCGGTGTTCGAGCGCCCCTGGGGCCAGGTCACCGCCGGCAATTCCTCGCAGATCACCGACGGCGCTTCCTGGGTGATCCTCGCCTCAGATGCGGCAGTCGCGAAACACAAGTTGACGCCGAAGGCTGCCATCGTCGACAGCAATTGGGCCGCGCTCGATCCTGCTATCATGGGGCTCGGCCCCGTGATGTCGGCGACGCCGCTGCTCCAGCGCAACAATCTCACCATCAAGGACGTCGAGACCTGGGAGCTGAACGAGGCTTTCGCGACGCAAGTGCTCGGCTGCCTCGCCGCCTGGAACGACGACAAATTCTGCCGCGAGATTCTCGGGCTCGACGGCGCGGCCGGCGAGATCGACCGTGAAAGACTCAACGTCGATGGCGGCGCCATCTCGCTCGGCCATCCCGTCGGCACCTCCGGCAACCGCATCGTGCTGCACCTCGTGAACGCAATGAAGCGGCTCGGCACCCGGCGCGGAATTGCCACCGAGTGCATCGGCGGCGGGCTCGGCGGCGCCATGTTGATCGAGGCGGTGTGACCATGGATTCAAAGATCATGACCGCGCTCGGCGACCGGATGCTCTCGCTCGGGCCCCAGCCCGCGACCGATGGTCCCTACAAGCATCTCAAGCTGACGCGCGATGCCGACGGCGTCGCCTGGCTGCTGTTCGACCGCGCCGACACCAGCGCCAACACGCTGTCCTCCGACGTGATGGAGGAGTTTGATGCCGTGCTCGCGGCGATCGAGACCGAGCGTCCGGCCGGCCTCGTGATCCGCTCGGCAAAACCGTCCGGCTTCATCGCCGGCGCTGATGTCAACGAATTCCGCGGCGCCAGCGATCCCGGGATGGTGGAGATGCGCATCCGCGCCGCGCATGCGGTGGTCGATCACCTGGAGGCGTTGAAGCTGCCCACTGTCGCGGTCATCCACGGCTTCTGCCTCGGCGGCGGGCTCGAGGTCGCGCTCGCCTGCCAGTCGCGCATCGCCATCGACGGCGCGCGCTTCGGCTTCCCGGAGGTGATGCTGGGCCTGCATCCCGGTCTCGGCGGCACCGCGCGCTTCACCGCGCTGGTCAATCCGACCGAGTCGATGGCGTTGATGCTAACCGGCCGCACCATCGATGCGCGCCGCGCCAAGTCGCTTGGCCTCGTCGATACCGTCACGCAGGAGCGTCACGTTCGTAACGCGGTGAGGGATGCGCTGTTCGGCCGGTTGAAGCGGGCCCGCACGGGCCTTCTCACGCGCGCGGCCAATCTCGGACCCGTGCGCGGGTTGCTAGCCAGGCGCATGCGCTCGGAGGCGGCGAAGACAGCATCCCGCGAGCATTATCCGGCGCCTTACGCGCTGATCGATCTCTGGGAGGCGCATGGCGGCAGCAAGACTGCGATGCTCAGGGCGGAGCAGGCCTCGTTCGCCAAATTGATGGTGACGCCGACTGCGCAGAACCTGATCCGCGTGTTCTTCCTGCGCGAGCAGATGAAGAAGGCGGCGGGCTCCGACAACACGGTCAAGCACGTCCATGTCATCGGCGCCGGCGCCATGGGCGGCGACATCGCGGCCTGGTGTGCGGGGCAGGGGCTGCGCGTTTCGCTGGCCGACATGAAGGCCGAGCCGATCGCGGGTGCGGTGAAGCGCGCCGCCGAGCTCTATGGCAAGATCATCCGCAAGCCGACCAAGGTGCGCGACGCGCTCGATCGCCTGATCCCGGACATGGACGGCGAGGGCGTCCGCAACGCCGATCTCATCATCGAGGCGGTGCCGGAAAAGCTCGAGCTCAAGCAGAAGGTCTATGCCGGGCTCGAGCCGAAGATGAAGCCCGGTGCGATCCTTGCGACCAACACCTCAAGCATTCCGCTTCAAGACCTCCGCACCACGCTGGCGCGGCCGGAGCGCCTCGTCGGCCTGCACTTCTTCAACCCGGTGTCGCGGCTGCAGCTGATCGAGGTCGTCAGCCATGATGGTAATGATGCACAGGTGCTGAAGGAAGCGCTCGCCTTCCTCGGCGCAATCGACCGCCTGCCGCTCTCCGTGAAGAGCTCGCCCGGCTTCCTCGTCAACCGCGCGCTGACGCCCTATATGCTGGAAGCGATGGTGATGCTGGACGAGAAGACCGACCAGCGCCTGATCGATGCCGCCGCCGAGCAGTTCGGCATGCCGATGGGGCCGATCGAGTTGGCCGACCAGGTCGGCCTCGACATCTGCCTCGACGTCGCCGACATGCTGCGCACCAAATTCGGCGACCTGCTCCCGCCGACGCCGGCTTGGCTGCGCGAGAAGGTCGCCAAGGGTGAGCTCGGCCGCAAGACCGGCAAGGGCTTTTACACATGGAAGGACGGCAAGGCGGAGAAGGCGCCTTTGCCCGAGACCGGTCCGCGCGTGACCGACCAGATGATCGACCGGCTGGTACTGCCGATGTCGAATGTCTGCGTCGCAGCTTTGCGCGAAGGCATCGTCGACGATCCCGATGCGGTCGATGGCGCCATGATCTTCGGCACCGGCTACGCGCCGTTCCGCGGCGGTCCGTTGAACTATGCGCGTACGCGCGGCGTGGAGAATGTCGTATCGACCTTGCGTGCGCTGACTGAGCGATTCGGCGGGCGTTTCGCGCCCGATGCGGGCTGGGACAATTTCAAGAGAGGCGCATGAGCGATCAGGGGAATAGCGAGCCGAGCGGCGATCTCTGCATCCGCACGCTGGCGATGCCCGCCGACACCAACGCCAATGGGGACATCTTTGGCGGCTGGCTGCTTAGCCAGATGGACGTCGGCGGCGGCGTGTTCGCCTCGAAGGCCGCGAAGTCGCGCACCGTCACGGTTGCCATCGACGCCATGAATTTTCGCAAGGCCGTCTATGTCGGCGATCTCGTCTCGGTCTATGCCAACCTCGTGCGCGTCGGCCGCACCTCGCTTACGGTCCATCTCGAAGCCTGGGCGCTGCGGCGGCGCGAGCTGCGGCCGATCCTCGTGACCGATGGCAATTTCACCTATGTGTCGATCGACGACAACGGCCATCCGCAAGCGATCCAGCGAGAAACGCCGCCGATTGCGACGTAACCGCGCGGCTTTGCGCCTCATCTCACGAAGACGTGCAGCGTCCGCCAAACGTGGCGCGCGTGAGTCAACGCGTCGCTTCTCTGCCAAGAACGGGTCATAAAACGGATGAGGTCGCGGCGTACTCAATTGCCTGTCGATTCGGGGTGGAAACCGGTTGATTTGCCCTAGGAACCTTTGGGCAGACACGCCGTTATTTGCCCGCACTGAGGAATCCACGGACCATGTCGGACAGCTACATTATCGAAGTCGATTCGCAGACCGCAGGTATCGTCGTTCGTTCCCAGGGAGGCTATTGTTTCTTCGCCTCATCCCACCGCTTCAACCGTCTCGAAGGCCAGCTTTTCCGCAACGCCCGCGAAGCCGAGCGCGCCGCGCGCAAGCTGGTGAATGGTGATGAGAAGGAGGCGGCGTAGGCTTTGTCATTCCGGGGGCGCGCATCGCGCGAGCCCGGAATCCATTGCGCAGCAGAATCAGCGGATGGATAGATTCCGGGCCCGCGCCTCTCGGCACATCCCGGAATGACGTCGTCGGCTACAACTTCGTAGCTGCCCGCGACAACAGCTTCCACTGGTCGCCCTGCTTCTGCCAGTTCATCAGGATGTGAAGGCTGTTTGCCACTTTCCTTCCGTCTGCCATCATCTCGGCCATCCAGTGGAAGCGCACGATCGCGGCAGGGCCAACGATCTTGATGGTTGGATCCGTGTACGTAATCGACAGGAATTCCGTTTTGCCATCGGTAGCGTTGGCGATGAAGGCAGCCTTGTCCTCGAGGAAGCCGTTGGAATGGCTGTAGCTCAGATCGTCGGCGCACAGCGCTCCGAGCGCCTTCGGATCGGCCGCGATCTGGGCGAGGCGAAATGCCTCGACTTTTTTTGCCACCGCCTCACCGTCCGCCGTGGCAGCGTGATCGCGATCAAGTGTCATCGTATCCTCCGTTCTTATGTTGCGCCCACTGTTGCAGCCGCATTCGATTTTGTCGAGCGTCAGATCGCGATCGTTGCAATGCGCTGCATTGCGTCGGCCAGCTCGAATTGATAGGTCTCGCGCATCGTTGTGCCGCGCATTCAGGAAAGTACGGACATGATCGAGACTATGGGCAGGGCGTTGCTGTTCGATATAGACGGCACGCTCGCCAATACCGACCCGCTGCATCTGAAGGCATTCAACCAGGTGCTCGGTCCTCACGGTCACGTCTTCGACCACGTGCGCTTCTCGAGAGAGCTGCAAGGCTTCGCCAATGTGTCGATCGGCGAGCGTTTTCTGCCCGGCGAGACATTGGAACGGCGCGCCGTGATCCTCGGCGAGAAGGAAGAAGTGTTTCGGACGCTGGTCGCGGGGCAGATCGAACCGCTGCCGGGTCTGATGGCGCTGCTCGACCGCGCCGACGAGGCCGGCATTCCCATGGTCGCGGTCACCAACGCGCCGCGTCTCAATGCCGAACTGCTGTTGTCCGGCCTCGGCATCACGCAACGCTTCAAGGCGCTGGTGATCGGCGACGAACTGCCGCACGGCAAGCCGCATCCGCTGCCCTATCAGGAAGGGCTGCGCTTCGTCGGTGCCAGCGCGGCCGCCTCCATCGCGTTCGAGGACTCCCGCTCCGGCGTGCAGTCGGCCGCCGCCGCCGGGATTCCGACCATCGGTATCCGGACCAGCCTCAGCGATGCGGATCTTGTTGGATCGGGCGCGGTCGCCTCGGCCAGCGCCTTCGACGATCCCGAACTGCTCGCGCGGCTCGCGATCGCCATGGCTTGGTAAGAGATGGCTTCGTAAGAGATGGCTTGGTAAGAGATGGCTTGGTGAGGGCTTCATCCATTAACCGTGATCAACGTGCACATTGACCGCGCGCGCGAACCGCCGCACCATGCATCATTCTGATTTGAGGCCGTTGCCGTGACCGGATTGACCCATCGCCAAGCTGAAATCCTCAACATCGCCCGCGCCTCCGGCCGCGTCATGGTCGAAGAGCTCGCACGCCGCTTCGAAGTCTCGGCGCAGACCATCCGCAAGGACCTCAACGATCTCTGCGAGCGCCGTTCGCTGACCCGCATCCATGGCGGCGCCATCATCGCCTCCGGCGTGGAAAACCTGGCCTATGAGGCGCGCCGCTTCGTCGCGGCCGACGAGAAGAAGGCGATCGGGGCTGCGGCCGCCTCCCTGATCCCGAACGGCTGCTCGCTCTTCATCAACATCGGCACCACGACCGAGGAGGTGGCGAGCGCGCTGACCTCGCACGAGGATCTGTTGGTCATCACCAACAATCTCAACGTCGCGATGCTGCTCTACCGCCATCCCCGCATCGAGGTGGTGGTCGCCGGCGGCACGGTGCGGCGCGCGGACGGCGCCGTGGTCGGCTCGACCGCAACGCAGCTGATCGGCCAGTTCAAGGTCGACTACGCCATCATCGGCGCCTCCGCGATCGACGAAGAGGGCGCGCTGCTCGATTTCGACTATCGCGAGGTGCAGGTGGCGCAGGCCATCATCGCCAATGCCCGCAGCGTTATGCTGGTCGCCGATTCCACCAAGCTTCGACGCAGCGCGCCCGTGCGCATCGCGCATATGAGCCAGATCCAGACCTTCGTCACCGACCAGGAACTGCCCGAGCCGCTTGCCACGATTTGCCACAGCAAGGGCATTGAGGTGGTGGAGGCAATGCCGAAGGGCGCGGATATCGACGATACCCAGGCTGATGCGCAGGACGCCGCGCCCGAAGCCGCGCCGGTAGTGCGGCTGCGATAGGGGCTCACGCGTCCCTCCACGGGTTGAGCAGCGGTACGCCCGTAGGTTCGAAATCCCCTACATTGCGCGTGACAACCGTCAATCCGTGAACAAGTGCAGTCGCTGCGATGAGAGCGTCGCGTTCCGCCCGCGGATTGGGAACGTGAAGTTGCGCACAGCGCTGTGCCACGGCCGTGTCGATGGTCAGGATGCGCCCCTCAAAGCGAGTCAGAACTTGACCATCGACCCACGCGCGCAAGAGAGCGCCCTGCTCGGCGTCCCTGCGTTCGATCAGACGGGCGCCAAGTTCAATCTCGAGAATCGAGATGACAGATATGAAGAAATTCGCCACGGGAGCTGCATTGGCCCAAGCGACGACGTTGCGATCGGCCTTATCCGGTCGCCTCAGTTCGGAAATGACATTGGTATCCAGTAGAAACATCAATCGAGATCGGCGGGCCTGAAGACCCCGCCGGGCACGCGAGGCGGATCGAAATCAAAGTCCGCGCTTGTTTGTGCCAGAGCTTCGGCAAGGCTCATGTGTTCGCCGCTCAGGCGCAGATAGTCTTCCATCGTCAGCAGCACATGGGCCGGGCGGCCGCGATCCGTAATGAAGACGGGTCCTTGCGATGCAGCTTTTTTCGCGCCGCTGGTGTCCTGATTGAATTCTCGGCTGGTGAGGGTGGTCACCATGATCAGCGCTCCCGGTTGCGGCGGTGTCATGGGCAAGTATATGTAGGCATGTTTCTACATTCAAGGTCGCGAACAGGCTCTCTAGGTTGGATCATATCCACATGCCATCCAATCGCGTCGACCGCCTCTGAATCCGCCGCTCTGTCTGCCTATTTCCGCGCCATTCTGGCGGGAAAAAGTTCCGCTTTCGCTTCCTCTCCCCTCTCTTTCGTCTTGCTTTCGTTTTCTGGTGTGATCTAATCAAAAGCGAAAGTAACTGCTCGATGGAACGAGCGGTCGCCGGGGGAAGCGTCTGTTGGAGCGTATTTTCGACCTCGCCATCATTGGGGGCGGTGTTAACGGCTGCGGCATCGCGCGCGACGCGGTGGGCCGCGGCAACACGGTTTTCCTGTGCGAAATGAACGATTTGGCGAGCGGGACGTCGTCCTGGTCGACCAAATTGGTCCATGGCGGCCTGCGCTATCTCGAATATTACGAGTTTCGACTGGTTCGCGAAGCGCTGATCGAGCGCGAGATCCTCTGGGGCATTGCGCCTCACATCATCCGCCCCCTGCGTTTCGTTTTGCCGCACCACGCCGGCCTCCGCCCCGCCTGGCTCCTGCGCCTCGGCCTCTTCCTCTACGACCACATCGGCGGCCGCCATCTGTTGCCGGCAACGCGCTCGGTCAATCTCAGGCGCGACGAGGTCGGCCGCCCGCTGATCCCGAATCGCTACGCCCGCGCGTTCGAATATTCCGACTGCTTCGTCGATGACGCCCGCCTGGTCGTGCTCAACGCGCGAGACGCCGCCGACAAGGGCGCCGAGATCCGCACCCGCACCCGCGCCACCGAGATCCGCCAGTCCGATGGGATCTGGACTGTCGGCATGGTCGACACGCTGACCGGCGCGCGCTCGACCATCCAGGCCCGCGCGCTGGTCAATGCCGGCGGCCCCTGGGTCGAGGACGTGCTCGGTCGCGGTGCCGGCGTCAACGCCAAGGCAAAAGTGCGCCTGGTGCAAGGCTCGCACATCGTGGTCAAGAAGCTCTACGAGCACGACCGCGCCTACATGTTCCAGAACGCCGACGGCCGCATCATCTTCGTCATTCCCTATCAGGACGACTTCACGCTGATCGGCACCACCGACCGCGACTATGACGGCGATCCCGCCAAGGTGAAGGCCACAGTGGAGGAGATCCAATATCTCTGCGCGGCCGCAAGCGAATATCTCGCCAAACCGGTGACATCAGAGGACGTAGTCTGGACCTATTCCGGCGTGCGCCCGCTCTATGACGACGGCGCCAGCGAAGCCAAGGCCGCGACGCGCGATTACGTATTCGAGCTCGACATGCCTGGCGGTTCGCCGCTGCTGTCGATCTATGGCGGCAAGATCACGACCTATCGCCGCCTCGCCGAAGAAGCGCTGGAGCGGCTCGCGCCCTATCTACGCAGTGCGAAAGCGCGCGAAGGCTGGACCGGCAAATGGCCGCTGCCCGGCGGCGACATGGATGTGTCGGCCGTCGATGGTCTGATCGGCGAGCTCCAGCGCGGCTATCCCTTCCTCAGCCATGAGCATGCCCGGCGTCTCGCGCGCGCCTATGGCACCCGCGCCATCAAATTGCTCGGCGACGCCAAATCGGCCGCCGATCTCGGTCGGGCTTTTGGCGCAAGCCTGACCGAACGCGAGGTTCGCTACCTGATGACCAATGAATGGGCGGTGACCGCCGAGGATATTGTCTGGCGCCGCTCCAAGCTCGGTCTGCGACTATCTGCCGACGAAATTGCCGCTCTGGACGACTGGATCAGGACCCACGCCGTGTCGCAAAGTCCACTGCTGGAAGCAGGAGGACGCTCATGAGCGTGACACTCGATCACGTGACCCGGACCGTCGACGGGGTCCCACACATTCGCGACGTCTCGCTGACGCTGGAGAGCGGCACGCTCAACGTGCTGCTCGGGCCGACGCTGTCGGGCAAGACCTCGATCATGCGGCTGCTCGCCGGCCTGGACAAGCCGACCACGGGCAAGGTGCTGGTTGGCGGCAAGGACGTCACCGGCGTGGACGTGCGCCAGCGTTCGGTTGCCATGGTCTATCAGCAGTTCATCAACTACCCCTCGCTCACGGTCTATGAGAACATTGCCTCGCCCTTGCGCGTGCAGGGCAAGCCGCGGCAGGAGATCGAGGCGCGCGTGGCGGAAGCGGCGCGCCTGCTGCGGCTCGAGCCGTTCCTCAAGCGGACGCCGCTCCAGCTCTCCGGCGGCCAGCAGCAGCGCACCGCGATGGCGCGCGCGCTGGTGAAGGGTGCCGATCTCGTGCTGCTCGACGAGCCGCTCGCCAATCTCGACTACAAGCTGCGCGAGGAACTGCGCGCCGAATTGCCGCGCATCTTCGAGGCGTCGGGCGCGATCTTCGTCTATGCCACGACTGAGCCGACCGAGGCGCTGCTGCTCGGCGGTAACACGGTCTGCATGTGGCAGGGGCAGGCGCTCCAGATCGGCGGGACACCCAACGTCTATCGCCAGCCGCAGACCCTGCGGGTCGCGCAGGTGTTTTCCGATCCGCCGCTTAATCTCGTCGGTATCGAGAAGAAGAACGGCTCGGTGCAATATGCGGGAGGCATCGCCGCGCCGGCGTCCGGTCTCTATTCCTCACTCGCCGATGGCGCCTATCGCGTCGGCTTTCGCGCGCATCAGCTTGGACTCGCCAATGGTGAGGCCGACCGTCACGCCTTCCATGCCACGGTAACGGTGACCGAGATCACCGGTTCGGAGAGTTTCGTGCATTTGACCCGCGACGGATCGAACTGGGTTGCGGTGCTTCACGGCGTGCACGAGTTCGAGCCCGGTCAGACCATCGATGCCGTGCTCGATCCGAATGACGTCTTTGTCTTCGACGCGGCTGATCGCCTCGTCGCGGCGCCCGGTTCTTGAGGGAGATGCGCCATGGCCCGCATTGATCTCGTCGATCTCGCGCACTCCTACGGCGGCAACGATGCGCCGCAGGAAAGCTTTGCGCTGAAGCCGGTGACCATGACCTGGCGGCAGGGCGGCGCCTATGCGCTGCTCGGCCCGTCCGGCTGCGGCAAGACCACGCTGCTCAACGTCATCTCCGGCATCATCACGCCGTCGCGGGGTAAAATCCAGTTCGACGGCCAGGACATCACACTGCTATCGACCCAGAAACGCAACATCGCCCAGGTGTTCCAGTTTCCCGTGATCTACGACACCATGACGGTGGGGCAGAACCTGGCGTTTCCGCTGAAGAACCGCGGCGTGCCGAAGGCGGAGATCGACAAGCGCGTCGCCGAGATCGGCCGCCTGCTCGACCTCGAACCCTATCTGAACCGCAAGGCGACGCGGCTCACCGCCGATGCTAAGCAGAAGATCTCGCTCGGTCGCGGCCTGGTGCGCTCCGACGTCGCCGCCGTGCTGTTCGACGAGCCGCTGACCGTGATTGATCCCGAGCTGAAATGGCAGCTCCGCTCCAAGCTGAAGGCGCTGCATCGCGAGCTCGATCTCACGATGATCTACGTCACTCACGACCAGACCGAGGCGCTGACCTTCGCCGACACAGTCGTCGTCATGCATGACGGTCGCGTGGTGCAGAGTGGCACGCCGGCCGAGCTGTTCGACAGGCCCGCCCACACATTCGTCGGCTATTTCATCGGCTCGCCCGGCATGAACATCCTGCCGGCTGAGGTGAGGGGACGCGAAGCGCGGATCGGCGGCCATGTCATCGCGCTCAACCGCAGCTACGACAGCCTTCAGGCGGGCGCCAAGATCGAGATCGGCGTGCGTCCGGAATTCGTCGCGGTCGTTGCGTCCACACCCGGCCTTCTCACCGCGAAGATCGAACGGATTGACGATCTCGGCCGCATCCGCTTTGCGCAGGCGCGTCTCGGCGACGCCAAGCTCGCAGCTCGGGCGCCGGCGGGCTTCACCAGCCCGGACGACACGGCCGGGCTGAAATTCGATCCGGCGCACATCCACGTCTATGCCGACAGCCTTCTGGTGGAAGGAGCCGCCTGATGGACAAGACCGTCAACCAAAAAGCCTGGTTCCTGGTGCTGCCGGTGTTCCTGGTCGTCGCCTTCTCGGCGGTGCTGCCGCTGATGACGGTGGTGAACTATTCCATGCAGGACACCTTCGGGAACAACCAGTTCTTCTGGAACGGCGTCGGCTGGTTCAAGGAATTGCTCGATCCATCGACCGATCTCGGCGGTCGCTTCCTGGCTTCGCTCGGTCGCAATCTGTTCTTCTCGCTGGTCATCCTCGCGATCGAAGTGCCGCTCGGCATTATCGTCGCGCTATCGATGCCGCGCCAGGGCTGGACGGTGGCGGCATGCCTCGTCACCCTCGCGCTGCCGCTGCTGATTCCGTGGAACGTGGTCGGCACGATCTGGCAGATTTTTGGCCGGCCCGACATTGGCCTGCTCGGCTATGTTCTCAACAACATCGGGCTCGACTATAATTACGTCTCCAACGACATTGACGCCTGGGTCACTGTCATCGTGATGGATGTCTGGCATTGGACCAGTCTCGTCGCATTGCTCTGCTATGCCGGCCTGAAATCGATCCCTGAGGCCTATTACCAGGCGGCGCAGATCGACGGCGCCTCGCGCTGGGCGGTGTTCAAGGCGATCCAGTTGCCGAAGATGAACCGCGTGCTGCTGATCGCGGTGCTGCTGCGCTTCATGGACAGTTTCATGATCTACACCGAGCCGTTCGTCGTCACCGGCGGCGGCCCCGGCAACTCGACCACCTTCGTCTCGATCGAGCTGGTCAAGATCGCGCTCGGCCAGTTCGACCTCGGCAAGGCCGCCGCGCTCTCGCTCGTCTATAACCTGATCATCCTGATCGTCTGCTGGATATTCTACACCGTGATGACCAATGCCGGCGCGGAGCGCAGGGTGCAGGCGGAAAACGAGCCGGCGGCGGAGCGTAAGCCCGCAGGCACGCTCCAGCCCGCGGCCGTGCTCAAGCCCAAGGAAGGAGTGGCCTGATGCACTCGATCCCCGGCCGTCGCCTCATCATGGCGCTGTTCCTGATCTTCCTGCTGTTGCCGATCTACTGGCTCGTCAACATGAGCTTCAAGACAAACGGCGAGATCGTCTCGACGATGACGCTGTGGCCGCATGCGCCGACGCTCCAGCACTACAGGCGCATCTTCACCGACGAGAGCTGGTATTCCGGCTACATCAACTCGCTGGAATACGTCGTCCTTAACACCATCATCTCGATCTCGGTGGCGCTGCCGGCGGCCTACGCGTTCTCGCGCTACCGCTTCCTCGGCGACAAGCATCTGTTCTTCTGGCTGCTCTCGAACCGGATGGCGCCGGCGGCGGTCTATGCGCTGCCGTTCTTCAACCTCTATTCGGCGATCGGGCTCTTTGATACTCCTTGGGCCGTTGCGCTCGCGCACTGCATCTTCAACGTTCCGCTGGCGGTGTGGATCCTCGAAGGCTTCGTCTCCGGCGTGCCGCGCGAGATCGACGAGACCGCCTTCCTCGACGGTTATTCCTTCCCGCGCTTCTTCATCAGGATCCTGGTGCCGCTGATCGCGAGCGGCATCGGCGTCGCCGCCTTCTTCTGCTTCATGTTCTCCTGGGTCGAGCTCTTGCTCGCGCGCACGCTGACCTCGACTTCGGCCAAGCCGATCGCAGCCGTCATGACGCGCACCGTCTCGGCGGCCGGCATGGATTGGGGGCTTCTTGCCGCGGCTGGCGTGCTCACCATCATTCCGGGCGCGCTCGTGATCTGGTTCGTCCGCAACTATATCGCGCGCGGCTTCGCGCTCGGCCGGGTGTGAGGGAGGCGACAATGGAATCCATCGCATGGATGGCCTGGACGCTGCCGACCGCAATCTTCTTTGCGGCGCTCGCCTGCACGCTTGCCGTGATGACCTGGCTTGCCGCTGTCTACCCCGAAGCCGAGCGCGTTGGGATCCTGCGGATTCCGACCACGCGCGGTGATCGCCTCTTCATCTCGCTGATTGCCGCCGCCGTCATTCACCTCGCGTGGATCGGCCTTGTCGGCACTGACCCGATCGCGACGCTGCCGATCGGGGAGGAGGGTATTGAGATTACGAGCCTGTGGCTCGCAACCGTGATTTCGCTTGTTTCAGGCGCGGTGATCTTTCGCACCGTCTGAGGCAGGCGAGAAAGAGCAGATCCGGGGTCTACCCGGGCCTGGATTTAGTTTGTCGCTGCAACCGGAGGAAACTAATGCGACACTTGAGAACGACCAAGGACAGTCTTCTGACCATGACCAGCGCGGTCGCGCTGATCGCGGCTTCGATGACTCTTGCCGCGCCGGCGCGCGCGGACGAAGCCGCCGCCAAAAAATGGATCGACAGCGAATTTCAGCCGTCGACCCTGTCGAAAGACGATGCGATGAAGGAAATGCAGTGGTTCATCAAGGCCGCTGAACCCTTCAAGGGTATGGAGATCAACGTCGTCTCCGAAACGCTGACGACCCACGAATACGAATCCCGCACGCTTGCCAAGGCGTTCGAGGAGATCACCGGCATCAAGGTCAAGCACGACATCATCCAGGAAGGTGACGTCGTCGAAAAGATCCAGACCCAGATGCAGTCCGGCAAGAACGTCTATGACGGCTGGATCAACGACTCCGATTTCATCGGAACGCACTTCCGCTATGGCCAGGCAGTCGACCTGACCGACTGGATGGCGAAGGACGGCAAGGACGTCACCGATCCGATGCTCGACGTCAACGACTTCATCGGGAAGTCGTTCACGACCGCGCCGAACGGTCACCTCTATCAATTGCCGGACCAGCAGTTCGCCAACCTCTATTGGTTCCGTTACGACTGGTTCACCAACCCCGACTACAAGGCCAAGTTCAAGGCCAAGTATGGCTACGACCTCGGCGTTCCCGTGAACTGGTCGGCTTACGAAGATATCGCTGATTTCTTCACCAACGACATCAAGGAAATCAACGGTACCCGAATCTATGGCCACATGGATTACGGCAAGAAGGATCCTTCGCTCGGATGGCGTTTCACCGATGCCTGGCTGTCGATGGCCGGCAACGGTGACAAGGGCCTTCCGAACGGCCTTCCGGTCGACGAGTGGGGCATCCGCATGGAAGGCTGCCGCCCGGTCGGCTCGAGCGTCGAGCGTGGCGGTGACGTCAACGGCCCGGCAGCGGTCTACTCGATCACCAAGTATCTCGACTGGATGAAGAAATATGCTCCGCCGCAGGCGCAGGGCATGACGTTCTCCGAATCGGGCCCGGTGCCGTCGCAGGGCAATATTGCCCAGCAGGTGTTCTGGTACACCGCCTTCACCGCCGACATGGTGAAGCCCGGTCTGCCGGTGATGAATGCGGACGGTACGCCGAAGTGGCGCATGGCCCCGTCGCCTCATGGCTCCTACTGGAAGGAAGGCATGAAGCTCGGCTACCAGGACGTCGGATCGGCGACCTTGCTCAAGTCGACCCCGGTCGATCGCCGCAAGGCGGCCTGGCTCTATCTGCAGTTTATCGTCTCCAAGACGGTGAGCCTGAAGAAGAGCCACGTCGGTCTCACCTTCATCCGTGAATCCGACATCTGGGACAAGTCGTTCACGGAGCGTGCGCCCAAGCTCGGCGGCCTGATCGAGTTCTACCGCTCGCCCGCGCGCGTGCAGTGGACCCCGACCGGCAACAACGTGCCTGACTATCCGAAGCTTGCGCAATTGTGGTGGCAGAACATCGGCGACGCGTCGTCCGGTGCGAAGACGCCGCAAGCCGCGATGGATGCGCTCGCAGCCGCTCAGGATTCCGTCATGGAGCGTCTGGAGAAGTCCGGTGTGCAGGGTGCCTGCGGACCGAAGCTCAATCCGAAGAAGACGGCTGAGTACTGGTACGACAAGTCGGCGAAGGACGGCAATATCGCGCCTCAGCGCAAGCTGGCGAACGAGAAGCCGAAGGGCGAGACCATCGACTACGACACGCTGATCAAGTCGTGGCCGGCCTCGCCGCCGAAGCGCGCTGAAGCGAAGTAATTCGCTGACATCATCGTGGCCGGGTTCGTTCCGGCCATCCATGAGAGCAGAGGCCGGGAGCAATCCCGGCCTTTTGTCGTGTTGCCCTCTTGCCTTGACGGCGGCCGTGATCTGAATTGAACAGGTGAGATCCAGAAGCGAGACTTCGCCATGCGCATGATTTTCCGTTGCGATCCAAAGCTGGCCGGCCATCTGGTGCGACCGTTTCCGGCGCGCAGCGCCCTGCCTGACTGGCTGCGGGCGATGCCTGCGACGGCGCATTCGGATATCCACGGCCGCGACATCCGCACAGTCAAGCAATGCCCGCCGTTCGTCGATGCGATGGCCTACGGGATCATGATTCCGCTGCCGTGCGACGTCAGGATCGAGGCCGGAGAGTTTTCGTGGGATTGGGACATTCCCGAGCCGCAGACGGCGGGGCATCCCCGTGCGCCGCTCAGCTTCCATCCGGCTGCGCAATTCGCTGCGGCGCCTTTTGCCAACGGGCGTTCTGCGCTCAAGTTCAACAGTTTCTGGACCATCGAGCTCGAGCCCGGCTGGTCGCTGTTCGCGACGCATCCGGTCAACCGTGACGACCTGCCGTTCCGCCTCGTCTCGGGCCTGGTTGATGCCGACCGATTCCACGACGGCGGCATCAACTTTCCGGCGGTCTGGACCAAACCCGATTTCTCGGGGGTCTTGCACAAGGGGACGCCGGTTGCGCAGTGCTTTGCCGTTCCACGACAAGCGGCGGAGCTGGTGTTCGAGCCCTTCGACGCAGCGCACCGGCAATCTTACGAGAAGGTCGTCAGCGACGTGCTGGCTGCGCCCAACGTCTACCGCAAGCAGTTTCGCGCGAAACGCGGCCGGTTAAGCCGCTAGAGCGCGCCGCAGTCCATCCTCATCGAGCCACAGCCGGCCGTGAGAGGCGGAGGTCAAGGCCATCGCGATGGAGCCGAACAGCTGTGGACGCAGGCGATAGGCCTGGGCAAAGGCGCTCATGGCGGCGTCGACGTCTCCGCCCTCCTGCAAGGCGATGCCGAGATTGAGCGCGGCCTCGGCGTGATCGGGCTTGAGTTCGAACGCCTTGCGGTAGGCGTTTGCCGCGCCGGCGTGGTCTCGCAAATCCTGCCGCGCAAGGCCAAGATCGAACCATACCGACGCCGGCGCGTCCGTCGCGGTCGCTCGCGCGAGCAGGCTTGCGGCGGTGGCGGCATCGCCGTCCTCCCACGCCAGCCGGCCAAGCCGCGCCGTTGCTTCCTGATGCCCGGGGATGACCTTGAGGATCGCCTGCCAGGCTCCGCGGGCTTGATTTCGCAGCCCGGCCATATCGAGCGTTCGGGCCTTCTCGATGAACATCTCGCGGTGCGGGCTGGCGGCGATCGCAGCATCGAGATGGGCGAGCGCGGCGTCGAATTGGCCTTCACAGCGCGCGATGCGGGCGGCCAGCAGCCGGGCCGCGACGTTGTTCGGCCGCTTGGCAAGACTGACATCGATATGCGCACGAGCCGGCGCGATGACCCCCCTGGAGAACAACACGGCGGCCAGCAGATGATGCAGCACCGGATCGCCGGGCGTGCGCGCGAGGCCTTGTTCGCACAGACGTTGCGCCTCATCCGGCTTACCCGCATTGAACGCTTCAGTCGCGCGGCGAACGAGCTTCTCGGCGGTGTCATCCATCGCCGCATTAGAGCAAGGATGCTGGGGCACAGCAACGTGGAACGGCAAAGGCCGGGGTCGCTCCCGGCCTTTTGCTTCTTCTCGCGTCGCGCAATGAGGGCGAAGCAGCCTTACTCCGCCGGCTCCGCTGTCTCCAGCGTCGGATAATCCGTGTAGCCCTTGGCGCTGCCGCCGTAGAACGTGTTCTTGTCCCAATCGTTCAGCGGTGCGCCCTGCTTCAGCCGCTCGACAAGGTCGGGGTTGGAGATGAACGGCTTGCCGAAGGCGATCAGGTCGGCCGTGTTCGCGTCGAGCACCTTGGTCGCGAGATCGAAGTCGTAGCCATTGTTGGCGATGTAGGCGCCCCAGAAGCGCTTGCGCAAGGACCCATAGTCGAACGGCGCGAAGTCGCGTGGGCCACCGGTGGCACCTTCAACGACATGGAGATAGGCGAGCCTGAGCGCGCTGAGGCCATCGGTGATGTAATCGAACAGCGCCTGCGGATTGGAATCCGCGATGTCGTTGGCGGGCGTCACCGGCGAGATGCGGATGCCGGTGCGCTCGGCGCCGGCTTCCGCCGCGACGGCCCTGGAGACCTCCAGCATCAGCCTGGCGCGGTTCTCGATGGAGCCACCATAGGCATCCAGGCGCTTGTTGGCGCCGTCCTTGGCGAACTGGTCGAGCAGATAACCATTGGCGCCGTGGATCTCGACGCCGTCGAAGCCGGCCTCCAGCGCATTCCTGGCGCCGCGCTTGAAGTCGTCGATGATGCCTGGAATTTCGGAGAGCTCAAGCGCGCGGGGCTCGGAGACGTCGGCGAAGGTGCCGTTCACGAAAGTCTTGCCCTTGGCGCGGACCGCGCTCGGTGCGACCGGGGCCGCTCCACCCGCCTGGAGGTCGACATGCGAGATGCGGCCGACATGCCAGAGCTGGATGAAGATCTTGCCGCCGCGCTCATGCACCTTGTCGGTGACCTTGCGCCAGCCGGCGACCTGGTCCTTCGAATAGATGCCGGGAGTGTCCTGGTAGCCCTGACCCTGCTGCGAGACCTGGCTCGCTTCGGTGATCAGCAGGCCCGCAGAAGCACGCTGGCCGTAATAATCGGCAGCGAGCGGACTGGGTACGAAGCTGCCCGGCGCGGCGCGATTGCGCGTCAGCGGGGCCATTACCAGTCGGTTGGCCAGCGTGATTGGGCCGAGCTTGTAGGTCTCAAACAATTTGGTCGGACGGCTCATGGCAAAAATGCTTCCAGGCGGTGAGAGGTCCGGAACACTTGTGCATTGCGACATCAGGCGCAAGGGATGAGCCATACGGAAAGTGCAGGCATGCCGCGCGGCAGGGCCCGCGCAGCATGAATCATGTGCAATTTGGGCCGCGGCAGGGGCTTTTCACTGCCGCGGCCCGTAAATCAGTTCACGCCGAGGAAGTCGCGCTTGCCGATCTCGACGCCATTGTGACGCAAAATGCCGTGGGCGGTCGTGGCGTGGAAATAGAAGTTCGGCAGCGAGACCGCGCTCAGGAATTGCTGGCCCTTCAACGTCATGGTCCGGTCGGGGCCGACCGGGAAGGTGACGTCCTTGCTGTCCGCACCTTCGAACTGCTCGGGCTTGAACGACTTCACATAGTCGATCGTCTTCGCCAGCCGTTGCTTTAACTCCTCGAAGGTCTTCTCGGTGTCGGGCATCGAGGGCACGTCGCTGTGCGTGAGCCGTGCGCAGCCCTTGCTGGCGAAATCGCTGACGAGCTGGATCTGCTTCGATAGCGGCAGCATATCCGGGAAAAGGCGGGAGCCGAGCAGGACGCTGGGGTCGATCTTTTTGGCCGCGCAATGCGCCTCGGCCTTGGTCAGCAGGCCGGTCAGGCTGTTCAGCATTTGCAGGTAAGCGGGGACGACGGCGTCGTAGAAGGACATGTGATGCTCGCTTCAATGGTGGGAGATATCAGGAGGAAACCTGAGCCACTCACATGGGGGGCTCATGGAATAATACAATCACGGAAACGGCTTGTGCGGTGCGATAATTCTATCGCAGCACCCCCGCCGGCTGCACCTGTGCCGTGCCGCCGCGCATCCGGGCCAGAAGCTCAGCGGTCGGCCACGAATCGGCCGGCAGGCCGTATTTGATCTGCATCGCCTTCACGGCGGCGCGGCTCTGCTGGCCCAGCACGCCGTCGACCTTGCCGACATTGAAGCCGGCTCGGACCAGAAGCTGCTGCAATTGCTTCAGTTCATTGAACGGCAGTTGCGTGACCTGCCCGGCAGGCCTGCGCATCGGCGCTGCGCCCGCAATGCGCGAGGCGAGATAGCCCGCGGTGGTGGAATAGATCAGCGAGTTATTCCATTCGGTATAGGCTGCGAAATTCGCGTACGCCATGAACGCCGGCCCAAAGCGTCCCATCGGCAGCAGCACGGACGCCGCCAGATTGTCGTTCGGCAGCGGGCGGCCGTCGGGATAGGTGACGCCGAACTGCGCCCATTTCGAGCGCGGCAGCTGCACGCTGAGGTCGGTCTGATCCCATGGCAGGCTCTGCGGCACCTTGATCTCTTCCAGCCACGGCTCGCCGCGCCGCCACTTCAAGCCGTTGGCGATGTAGTTCGCAGTCGAGCCGATCACGTCGTCCTCGCTGCGGAGCAGATCGCGCCGTCCGTCGCCGTCATAGTCGACGGCGTAATTGACGTAATGCGTCGGCAGGAACTGCGTCTGGCCGAGCTCGCCGGCCCAGGAGCCGATCATCTCGTCGGGCGTGAGATCGCCGCGGTCGATGATTTTCAGCGCGGCGATGGTCTCGTTCACGAACATCTCCGAGCGCCGGCAGTCATAGGCAAGCGATACCAGCGATCTCAGCGTCGGCAGATTACCCATGTTGGCGCCGAAATCGCTCTCGAGCCCCCAGAACGCGGCGATCACTGCCGGCGGCACGCCATATTCCTTCTCGGCGCGCGCGAACGCCGCCGCGTGTCGCTTGATGTGCTGCTGGCCGTTCTGCATCCGATAGGGCGCGGCCATGCGACCGGCAAATTCGGTGAAGAGTTGGCCGAATACGCGCTGACCGCGATCGCGGTTGACGATGCCCTGATCGTAAACGAGGTAGGGCGAAGCCTCCGCGATCGTTCGCTGCGACACGCCCGCGGCGACCGCCTGCTGTTTCACCTCGGCGAGGAAGCGATCGAAGCTCGCCCCATTGTGGCACGACGCCGCGCGCGGCGAGGGCGCGGTGGTTCTGGGCGCGAGGGGCCTTGCGGGTGGTGGCGTGAACTGGGCAAAGGCGGGAAGGGAGAGCGCGAACAGAGCGGCGGCCGCGATCGCAAATCGGGTCTTGGACATGAGGTTTCCGGAGGGGGAGAAGACGCGAGGATTTCTTGACGAAGTTTAATGGAATGATCGGGCTCAAGCCAGCGCCGCGGCTCCGCGACGCACCCTGAAACCTTGCGTCCGGACCGGCGTCATCCCTACCTGATCTTGGCCGGCCTGCAACGCTTTCAGCGGCCATGGCCGGCTCTGGAGGCGGCCATGAACTATCTGCGTACCGCAATGCTTCTTGCAGGCCTGACCGCCCTGTTCATGGGGGTGGGTTATCTGATCGGCGGTGCCGCCGGCGCCATGATCGCGCTCGTCATTGCGGCGGCGACCAATCTTTTCACCTACTGGAACTCCGACCGCATGGTGCTCTCGATGTACGGCGCCCATCAGGTCGACCGCCAAAGCGCACCCGAGCTGGTCGGCCTCGTTGCCGAGCTTGCGGGCCGCGCAGGCCTGCCGATGCCGCGCGTGTTCGTGATGGACGAGGCGCAGCCCAACGCGTTCGCGACCGGGCGTAATCCCGAGAATGCCGCAGTCGCCGTTACCACCGGTCTGATGCACCAGCTCAGCCGCGAGGAGCTTGCCGGCGTGATCGCGCATGAGCTCGCTCATATCAAGCATCACGACACGCTGCTGATGACTGTTACCGCGACCATTGCGGGCGCCATCTCCATGCTGGCGCAGTTCGGCATGTTCTTCGGCGGCAACCGCGACAATAACGGTCCCGGCATCGTCGGCTCGATCCTGATGATGATCCTGGCGCCGCTCGGGGCGATGCTGGTGCAGATGGCGATCAGCCGCACCCGCGAATACGCCGCCGACAATCTCGGCGCGCGCATTGCGGGACAGCCGATGTGGCTGGCGTCGGCGCTGGTGAAGATCGAGGGCGCCGCACATCAGGTCCCGAATGTCGAGGCCGAACGAAATCCAGCGACCGCGCATATGTTCATCATCAACCCGCTATCGGGCCATGGCGTCGACAATCTCTTCGCCACGCATCCCTCGACGCAGAACCGCATCGCGGCGCTTCAGCAACTCGCGTCCGAGCTCGGCACGCGGGCCACACCATCGGTCGGTGCCAACGAAAACTATCCGCCGCAGGGCCCATGGGGCCGCTCGTCCTCGCGGGGGCCTTCTCGTGGACCTTGGGGCTGAGACGGAGCCCGTCGGATTTTAGCTGGCTTTGTGACCTGGCGCACACAGCGTCGACTTGGCCAGTGCTAACACCTCATCGAGAGTGCTTCCTTCGAAAGGGGAGTGTGGCTGGCCCGTCGCCGGTCACCGTCGAAGATGACCAGAGCTGCCGTGCCATTGTTGATCGCCCTGGGCGTGGCCATTGGCCTGTCCACGCATACGGTCGTGAATTGCGGCGACGAGGACGAGCCTGACATCTGCTCGGCCGTGATCGGCTTCTCGCCGTTTCGCGGCTCCCTGATTGCCTTCGCCTATGAGGGGCGCGGGCGGATCGCGCTGCGCCACGGCGACAACGGCCGGGCGATCGCCGATTTCAACGAGGCCATCCACCTCAATCCCAACCGTGCCTCGCTCTACCGCGACCGCGCGCAGGCGTACCGGCGGAACGGCGATTTGGGCCTTGCGATCGCCGATTATGATGAGGCCATCGCGCTGGATCCCAAGCCCGCGGCGCCCTATCACGAGCGCGGCCTCGCGCTCGCTGCAAAGGGCGATCTCGATCGCGCGATCCTGAGCTTCAGCACAGCGGTCCGCCTTGATCCGACGGACCCGCAGTATCGCTTCGACCGCGGCCTTGCGCTTCTGGCCCGCGGCCAGGCCGATGATGCCCGCGCAGATCTCGAAGCCGCCGCTACGTTGCCGCCCGGCAAGGACGGCCGCGCACGCGACGCCGCGCGCGCCAAACTCGCTGAGCTTGCCCGCGCCGAGCCGACCCAGGTCTCCACACCGCGGCGGTGAGATCTTGCCGCCAGCGGATAGAGGCGGCGGGCTTACTTCGCCTTCTTGGCTTTGGCCTTCTTCGCCTTTGCAGCCTTCTTCACCGGCTTGTCCTTGGCCGGCTTCTCCGCCTTCGCCTCGACGGGCGTGCTGGCGGCTAGCCGCATGGCGCGGGCGTAGCTGTCGGCGACGTTGTCTGCGGACATCTGGAGGCGCCGGGCGGCGGCGGTCGCCTGCTCCATCGTGACCTTGGCCATCATCTTGAAGCTAGTGCCGGTCTCTTTGCCCTTGGCCTTGGCCGCGAGACCGTTGAAACGATCCCGCCGCTCCTTGGCGCGGGACATCAGGCCCGTATGCAGCTGTCTGGCCAGTTGCCGGATCACGACATCCAGGTCGGCGTCCGCCATGTCTTCTATCCTCTTCGAAACATTCCCAATCGATGCGGCGGGACTATGCAGATCAGCCCCCGCCTTGGCAATTCCCGCCAGGCCGTCATCCGCAGCTTCCGGTTTACAAAACAGAAAAGCCGCGCATTTCGCGCGGCTTCTGGTATTGGCTTGGCGCGAGGTGCGCTGTGGCGGCCTTACTTCAGCGAGGCGACCGGTCCGGCTGACGCCGCCGGATCGGGGTCGAAGCCGAACACGCCGACCAGGTATTTGTAATAGTCGGGCATCTTCTCTTTGAGCGCCTCGCGGGTCTTGGGATCCTGGTAGTCACTCTTTCCGGCCAGGAAGATGCTGGCGGTCACGGCAAAGAACTCCATGTGATTCTTCATCGCATAGGCGTCCTTGGGCAGCAGCTCCTTGGACTTGGCATAGGCAAAATAGCTGATCACGCCCTTGTTGGCGTAGCCGTCCGGCAGCAGCCGCGCGTGATAGGCGTGCAGCATCTCGTGGAGCAGCACGGCCTCTTTCTCGTAACGCATCATGTCCGGCCGGACCATGATCACGCCGAGCCCGGAATCGACGGCGAGGTCGACGGCGTTCGGATTGGTCCAGCGCTGCTTGTCGTGGTCCCACACCGTCAACGTGCGCGGCGTGGTGCGCTGGATATCCGGCGTGACCCTGCCGTAGCACGCGGTCGCGGCGCCTTCGTCAAGGCAGGCGAGCTCGCTCGCGATGATTGGGACGGTATGGAAGAAGCGCAACACCCGCGGCGAGAGGCCGGCAGCCTCGACGACGTCGATCTGCTGTTTCAGATTGTCCGTAAGCTTGTCGAGGTCCTTGCGATCGGACGCCTCCGACACGTCGAACATGTAGCCGCGGTAGCTCTGGAAGCCCGGCGGCAGCGCCTGCTGGGCACCAGCGGACGCAGTGTCGAGCGAGCCGGCGTTGGACGGATTGGCGAACAGCGCGCCGGCAATGGTCGCGGTCAGCAGCAACGCAATGCGCATGATGAACCCCCTGATGTCACTTCACGCGGCAGGATAGGCTGCCGTTGTTTGCGAAAAGTGAGTGGGGCGAGACTAAGGCAGCGATGTTGAAGCGTGCTTAATCCTTGGTTGTAGATCGCGGAAGTGGATTAGGGCAGGGTTAACCAAGCCGTAGATCGGGTGCGCGCTTCGGCGTAACATGCCTTCGGGTACCAAGCCCCACATTTCGAGCCGCAGGAGGATGCCATGTATGCCGCCATCCGTCAGGCCAAGGCGAAGAGCGGAAGCGCCGAAGAGCTGGCGCGCCGCATCAAGGACGGCGCCGTTCCGATCATCAGCGATGTCGACGGCTTCAGGGCCTATTACGTGGTCTATGCCGGCGACGACACGGTCACCGCGATCTCCATCTTCGACAAGTTCGAGCAGGCCGAGGAGGCAAACAAGCGCGCCATCGCATGGATCGAGCGGGATCTGGGCTCGCTGCTCGCCGGCCATGCCAGCGCTGCTGCGGGGCCGGTGATCGTGCATACGCTGGCGTGACAGTGGCAGTTTCGTGCCCCGGACGCAGCGCAGCGCCTCTTTGGCGGTGCGCTGCAGAGCCGGGGCCCAGGCCGCAGTGTACTGCATGGCTCGCTGGGTCCCGGCTCTGCGCAGCAGCGGAAGAGCGCTGCAGCGCGTCCGGGACGCGAGACCTGCTCCCCTCACAACTCCCTCGCATTCGAGAACGCGAAACTCGACACCCTCCGCGTCGTCTCGTCCAAAATCAGCGTACGCGTGATCGGCGGCTCGGCGCGCTGGGCGCAGTTTTCGCGTTCGCAGAGTCGGCAGTTGACGCCGATCGGCGTGCCCTCTGTTTTTTCCAGATCCATGCCGGCGGCATAGACCAGGCGGGCGGCATGACGGATCTCGCAACCGAGACCGATGGCGAAGCGCGGCTGCGGCAGCGGGTGCGGCGCGACCGGGCGACGCACCATCTGCGCGATCGAGAAATAGCGCGTGCCGTCGGGTAGCTCGATCACCTGCTTCAACAGGCGATCCGGCGTGTCGAAGGTCGAGTGCACGTTCCACAGCGGACAGGTGCCGCCAAATTTCGAGAACGGGAACGTGCCGGAGGAAAAACGCTTCGACACGTTGCCGGCATTGTCGACGCGCAGCAGGAAGAACGGAATGCCGCGCGCATTCGGCCGCTGCAACGTGGTCAGCCGATGACAGACCTGCTCGAAGCCGGAATTGAAGCGCTGCGCCAGCACATGGATGTCGTAGTTGAGCGCTTCGGCGGCGGCGAGGAAGGCCGGGTAGGGCATCATCACGCTAGCTGCAAAGTAATTGCCGAGCGTGATGCGGAACAGCCGGCGCGGCGCGTCGTCGAGCGGGCCGGCACGGCCGATGATGGTCTCCAGGGCTTGTGCGCATTCGCCAAGCCCGAGCTGGAAGGCGAGCTGGAAGGAGCGGCCGGGCGGATCGACCAGCTCGGAGATCAGCAGCTGGCGGCGATGGCGGTCGAAGCGCCGCAGCGTCTCGCGCATCACGTCCACGGGCATGATGCGCGTCTGGATCGAATGCTTTTCGCGCAGTCGCGCCACGAGCGCGGCATAGAGCCCTTCGGCCGGCACGTTCAATTCATCGCGAAGAGTCTCGGCGGCCTGCTCGAGCTCCGGAAAATAGTTGCGGTTGGCCTCGATCAGCTCACGCACGCGCTCGACCGGATTGGCCTCATAGCGCGTGCCGACGTCGCGGTCGGCCATCTGGGCCGCCGCCAGCGTCTCGCCCTGTCGCGCTTCGGTGTAGGCCGCATAGAGACGTTGCAGCGCGTGGGTGACGCCGGGACAGAGCTCGGCGAGATCGCGCAGCTCCTGCTTGGGAACGTCGATCTGGCGGAACAGCGGATCGGAGAAGATCTCGTTCAGCTCGGCGAAGAAGCGGTCCTCGTCGGCAGTCGCGAGGTCGCGCAGATCCAGGTCGTAGGTTTCGGCCAGCCGCAGCAGGATCTGCGCGGTCACCGGGCGCTGGTTCCGTTCGATCAGATTGACATAGCTCGGTGAGATACCAAGCCCCTCGGCGATCTGCGTCTGGGACAGTCCCAATTGCTGCCGGATCCGCCGGAAGCGCGGGCCGACGAACAGTTTCTTCCCGGACTCGGCGGGCATTTTCAGGCCTCCCAAAGGAACCACAGGTGCATCAAGGCCGAATTTGACCATATTTTACAAAATTTTACAAAGTGACATGTATTACAATATCTGATATTACATGACATCACCATTCGAATACAAGGTCTCTATACGAACTTCTCTTTCTGGCGTTTAGCTCATGACACGCATTTCGCAATGCACTGTCAAAAATGTCGATGACAAGCATCGCTGGCGTCAGCGAAAGGATCGGACACATGAACTACCAGCCCCGCGGCATCAATACCCTCCAGGGCCCGGCCTCGTATCAGAGCGAGATCGACGCAGCCCAGGCGCTCCTCGAGACCAAGCCGACCTGGAACGGGGTGACGGCCGAGGCCGTCGCGCGCATGCGCCTGCAGAACCGCTTCAAGACCGGTCTGGACATCGCCCGCTACACCGCGGCGCTGATGCGGGCCGACATGGCGGCCTATGACGCCGATCCCACCAAGTACACGCAGTCGCTGGGCTGCTGGCACGGCTTCATCGCGCAGCAGAAGCTGATCTCGGTCAAGAAGCATTTCGGCGGCAAAACCGATCGCCGTTATCTCTATCTCTCCGGCTGGATGATCGCGGCGCTGCGCTCCGAGTTCGGTCCGCTGCCCGACCAGTCGATGCACGAGAAGACCTCGGTGCCGGCGCTGATCGAGGAACTCTACACCTTCCTCCGCCAGGCGGATTCCCGTGAACTCAACGACATCTTCCGCGCGCTCGACAAGGCGCGCAAGGAAGGCGACAAGACCCGCGAGACCGAACTGATCGCGAAAATCGACAACTTCCAGACCCACGTCGTGCCCGTCATCGCCGACATCGATGCCGGCTTCGGCAATGCCGAGGCGACCTATCTGCTCGCCAAGAAGATGATCGAAGCGGGCGCCTGCGCGCTCCAGATCGAGAACCAGGTCTCCGATGAGAAGCAGTGCGGTCACCAGGATGGCAAGGTCACCGTGCCGCACGAGGTGTTCATCGCTAAGATCCGCGCCTGCCGCCACGCCTTCCTCGAACTCGGCGTCGAAGACGGCATCATCGTCACCCGCACCGACTCGCTCGGCGCTGGCCTGACGCAGCAGATCGCCGTCAGCCACAAGCCCGGCGATATCGGTGATCTCTACAACAGCTTCCTCGACTGCGAGGAAGTGACGGCGGAGAACGCCCGCAACGGCGACGTCATCATCAACCGTAATGGCAAGATGATGCGTCCGAAGCGGCTGCCTTCCAATCTCTACCAGTTCCGTCCCGGCACGGGCGAAGACCGCTGCGTGCTCGACAGCATCACCTCGCTCCAGAACGGCGCGGACCTGTTGTGGATCGAGACCGAGAAGCCGCACATCGAGCAGATCGCCAAGATGGTCGACCGCATTCGCAAGGTCATTCCGAACGCGAAGCTCGCCTACAACAACTCGCCGTCGTTCAACTGGACGCTCAACTTCCGTTGGCAGGTCTACGACGCGATGAAGGAAGCGGGCAAGGATGTCAGCAAGTACAACCGCGCCGAACTGATGAAGCCGGAATACGATGACACGCCGCTGGCGATCGAAGCCGACGAGCGCATCCGCACCTTCCAGGCGGATTCGGCCAAGCGTGCCGGCATCTTCCATCACCTGATCACGCTGCCGACCTACCACACGGCCGCGCTGTCGACCGACAATCTCGCCAGGGAATATTTCGGCGAGCAGGGCATGCTCGGCTACGTCAAGAACGTCCAGCGTCAGGAGATCCGTCAGGGTATCGCCTGCGCCAAGCATCAGAACATGGCCGGCTCCGATATCGGCGACGACCACAAGGAATACTTCGCCGGCGAGGCTGCCCTGAAGGCGGGCGGCGCCCACAACACGATGAACCAGTTCGGCTAACGCCACGTAGCAGGAGACTGACAATGACCAAAGGCAGCAATTTCTGGGTGATCGGTGGCGAGTTCGGCTCGATGAACTTCCACAAGCTCGTCGAAGGCTCGGCCCAGGTGCAGGGTCCGTTCAAGACCCGCAAGGAAGCCGAAGATGCCTGGCGCTCGGTTTCGGAAGAGAACCGCCACAAGGCCGGCGTCCGCTTCTCGATCGTGGAAGAACCGTCGCGGGTCTCGGCCTGACGGCAGCCTGACAAACTAAGAAACGTCCAAGGACGGAGGGTCCCATCCGGTGCAAGCCGGGTGGGATCGTCTGTTTTTGGCACACATTAACGGCCTGTGGGTGCCGTAAGTATCTGGAATTATGGACCCTTTGCGGAGGCAATGGTTGCTGATAGGTTAATGGCGGCAAGTGAGGGGAAGGCCGACAATGTCAGAGCCCGAGACCAGCGGGACCCATCCCAGCCAGCCGCGCCCGGTGCGGCTGCGCGATGCGCTGTTGCGCGCGCGGATTGAGGCCGCGGACCGGACCGGGGTCGTCGTCGATTTGCGCGATGCGGAGGTGGCGCGGCTCGAGATCCTCAACGACGCACTCGATCCACTGTTTACCCAGGTGCCGGAGCAGGTCGATCTGTTCGACCGCGGCATCAGCCAGGGCGACACGCCCCGGCTCTGGATCGACGTCGTCGCCCACATCATGATGGGGCGCGACAAGCGGATGTACCGCTTCGTCCAGGACACTCGCTTCGGCCGCATCGTGCTCGCCGAATCGCACGACACCACCGTCATCGTGGACGCCGTGACCGACTACGTCGCCCGCCGCATGATCGAGCGCGAGCGCGCGATGGTGGTCCCGCCCGAGCCGAAGGCGGAGGTCGCCGAGGCGCCGCGCCGTTCGCGCGTGTGGCCGTTCTTGCTGGGCTTCATCCTCGGTGCCGCCGCGCTGTTCGGTGTCGCCGTGCTCGCGGCGTTGCGGAGCTGGTGAGACATCGTCATTGCGAGCGAAGCGAAGCAATCCAGAAATGTTTCCGCGGAGGGACTCTGGATTGCTTCGCTTCGCTCGCAATGACGAAGCCCTCAAATCAATCGCGTGCGCTTGATCTCACGGATCTGCAGACCATGATCGATGCTTCGCACGATCTGCTCGCAGCGCCAGCCGGCATTGTCCTTCTCGATCGCAAACAGATTGTAGGCCGCCGCCGGATAGCGCCCGTGCGCGAGCGCGGAAGCCGACGGCGCGCCGATCGCGGGGATGTTGCCGCTGGGGCCTTCGAACCACATTGTCGAGTGAACATGGTCGTGCCCGTGCAGGATCAGTTCGATACCCCTGCGTCTGAGCAGCGCCAGCAGGGCTGCCGAATCCGTCAGCCGCTTCTGGCGCGCATCGGATTTCAGGGGATGATGCACCAGCAGCACGCGGAAGACGTCTTCGGCCGCGAGCTGGTCGAGCACGTTTTCGAGGGCTTCGAGCTGGTGACGTCCAAGCGTGCCGGTCGCCATCAGGGCCGGCGTCGGCACGGCACTGGAGAGGCTGATCAGCGCGGCCGGCCCGCGCCGGCGCACGCCGGGAAAGCCGATGCTGCCGTCGTCGCCCGCAAGGTAGGGCGCAAAGGTCTCGCCGAAGCGATGATACGTAGCGCGGACATAGGCGTCGTGATTGCCGGGAATCGCGGTGACGCGGTCGGGCGGCCCGACCTCGTCGAGCCAGGCGCGCGCCGGCGCGAACTCCGCCTCCATCGCCAGATTGACGAGATCGCCTGTCACCGCGATGTGGTCGGGCGCCTGCGCTTGGAGGTCGGCGACCAGCGCGTCGAGCACCTCGCGGCGCTGGTATTTGTGGCGGTTGCGCGTCCAGTTGACGTAGCCGAGCACGCGCTTGCCGGCGAGCTCGATCAGTCGCGGCTTCGGCAGCGGCGGCAGATGCGGGTCGGACAGATGGGCGAGCGTGAAGGGTGCCATGGCGCGCGATTGCCTCGCTATTCCCCTGCTGTAATGGCAAGGTCGCTGGCAACGCGCAAGCGAAGCCTGCAAGGGCCTGAAGGGGCGCGCATCACGAGAGGCTAATGGCGAAGCGCCTGGACCATATCCGACGGAGATTCGAGCCGCTGCTGCGGCGTGTCTTCCACGCTTATTTCCTGCTGGTCCGCGGCATGACGCTCGGCGTCCGCGCCGTGGTGCTCGATGCCGACAATAAGGTTTTCCTGGTCAAGCACAGCTACGTCTCGGGCTGGTATCTGCCGGGAGGCGGTGTCGACTATGGCGAGACCATGGAACAGGCGATGCGCCGAGAGCTCAAGGAGGAGGGCGACATCGACCTGACCGGGGATGCCGTGCTGCACGGCATCTTCCTCAACAGCCACATCTCGCGCCGCGACCATGTCGCGGTCTACGTGGTCAGGCATTTCCGGCAGGATCGGCTGCCCGCGCCCAACCACGAGATCATCGCATGCGGATTCTTCGATACCGCCGCGCTGCCGGAGGGGGCGACGCCCGGCACGCGGCTGCGGATCGCGGAAGTGCTCGACGGCAAGCCCGCGATTGCGACATGGCGGTGAGGGCGGCCTATGCTAGTAACCGGTCCGAACGGGTTTAACGGAAACCGGATGAAGATTGCAAAACTCGCCTTCGGCCTGATCTGCCTCGCGATCCTTGCCGGCAACATCCTTGCGATGTCGCACTGGAGCGAGGCGCGCGGGGTCTATGACGACATCTGCTATCTCAGGCAGGCGCATCTGTTCCAGCGCTTTGGCGCCACTGGGCTCGATACGAACGCGGTCAGGGACGACGATCATTATTTCGAAGGCAAGATGAAGGGGATCGGCTTCGCCGAGTGGAAAGATCCGGTCCGGTGGCCGTGCCACAATCCGATGCCGAACGGCAAGGTGGTGTTGCAGTATCCGCCGGGCACCGGCTTTCTGCTGGCGCTGTTTCCGGAAGGGCATCAGGTGGTGCCGCTCTACATTGCCGCGAGCCTGATCGTGTGTGGTGTCGCGCTATCAGGCATTGCTTTGGCGCGGACGCTGCCGTCGATTCTGGGCGCAGGCGTGTTCGGCGCGCTTGCGATCTATCTCATGATCAATCCGGCGAAGGCGAGCTATTCGGTCGCGCCGACCATGGCGCTATGCGCCGTCACGGGTTTCCTGACCGCACTGTGGCTGACCAGGGACAAACGCAGCGTCTTGCTGATCGCGCTGATCGGCCTCCTGCTCGGCGCGTCCGTTAATTTCAGATTGCCGAATGCTTTGCTCGCGGCCGGATACTTCCTGTTCCTCGGCATTCCCTTCCTGTGGACGCGCTCGCTCGCGACATTCGTGCAGGGTCTTGCCTTCGGGGCCGGCGTGCTCGTCGGCATGGTGCCGGTGTTGGCCGCCCAGGCCATCAACGCCGGCAGTGCGCTAGCGACGACCTATGGCAGCGCCGATGTGGTCGCGCCGGCCTTCGATCTCGCGGTGTTCGGCCAGTATTTGCGCGACATGCAGTGCGTGCTGATCGTGCTCGCGATCGGCGCCACGCTCTCGCTGTTGTGGACCGGCCAGGGGCATGTGCGGCAGGCAGCCCTGGTCGTTGCCGGCAATCTCGTCGTCAATCTCGGCTTCTTCATGAGTCACCCGATCTTCACGCCGTACTACGTCGTGCCGATTGCGATGCTGTCGCTGTGGACGCTGTCGTTCGCCCGGCTGCTGCAGCCGGTCGAAGCGCGTGAGGCAGCAATGGTCCGGAGCGAAGCGGCCAGTCTCGGAGCGCTGCCGCGATGACATCGGTGCAACCCCGCATCGCCGTGCTGGTGCCCTGCTACAACGAGGAGGCGGCGGTCGCGACTGTCGTCGCCAATTTTCGCAACGCGCTGCCCACGGCGGAAATCTATGTCTACGACAACAACTCGTGCGACCGCACCGCTTCCGTCGCGCGCGACGCCGGCGCAATCGTACGCAGCGAGCGGCGGCAGGGCAAAGGCCATGTCGTACGCCGCATGTTCGCCGACGTCGAGGCGGACATTTACGTGCTGGTCGACGGCGACGCCACCTACGATGCGCCCAGCGCCCCGCGCATGATCGACAAGCTGCTCGACGAGCATCTCGACATGGTGGTCGGGCTGCGCATCGACCAGTCGCAGGCCGCCTACCGTCTCGGTCACCGCACCGGCAACCGCATGTTGACGGGATTTCTGGCATGGACGTTCGGTCGTGATTTCCAGGACATCCTGTCCGGCTACCGCGTGTTTTCGCGCCGCTTCGTCAAATCGTTCCCGGTGCTGTCGGATGGATTCGAGATCGAGACCGAGCTCGCGGTCTACGCGCTGGAATTGTCACTGCCGGTGGCCGAAGTCGAGACGCCCTATTACGCACGCCCCGAGGGCTCGTTCTCGAAGCTCAACACCTGGCGCGACGGCTTTCGCATCCTCGGCACCATGCTGAAACTCTATCGGGCGGAAAAGCCGCTGCGTTTCTTTGGCGCCATCGGCATCCTGCTGGCGGTCGTATCGGTCCTGCTCGCGATTCCGATCGTGATCACCTTCATCGAAACCGGGCTGGTGCCGCGGCTGCCGACCGCCGTGCTGTCGATGGGCCTCATGATCATGGCGATGCTGTCGATCTCCTCCGGCCTCGTGCTCGACACCGTGACGCGGGGGCGGCGGGAGATGAAGATGCTGGCCTACCTGTCCCAGGCGGCGCCGAAGAGGAACTGACGTCGAGTGCTGCCATGGACGCCGGCAACAGCAGATGCTACTCCGCGAAACAACATGAACGATCTCTCAATCACCATCAGTCCCGAAGCTCCGGGCGACGCCCAGGCGATCGAGCGGCTGCACGAACGCACATTTGGTCCCGGCCGTTTCGTGCTCAGCGCCTATCGCATCCGCGAGCATGTCGACCATCTGCTCGACGTCTCCTTCACCGCCCGCATCGGCACGCTGTTGGTCGGCTCGGTCAGGCAATTGCCTGTCATGATCGGCGAGACGCCGGCGCTGCTGCTCGGGCCGCTCACCGTCGAGCCGCCGTTCCGCAGCCGCGGCATCGGTCGCATGCTGATGGAGCGCGCGCTGAAGGACGCCAGGGACAAGGGGCACCGCCTCGTGCTGCTGGTCGGCGACGAGCCCTATTACAGCCGCGTCGGCTTCAAGCCCGTGCCCAAGGGGCGCGTCACCATGCCGGGCCCGGTCGATGCAGCCCGTGTCCTGGTGTTCGAACTCATCGACGGCGCCTTCGAAGGCGTCTCGGGCGCGGTCGCGCCGGACTGGAGCAAGGCGCGCGGGTAGGCGGGCGCCGGACACGCTATACCGTCGGCGCGGTTTATGCCAAAACCGCTGGGCAAAAGCTGACGAAGGACATGTGAAGTTTGGCCGCATCTAAAAAGGGCGCCGAGCCCGCGGAACGCCAGAACGGGATTGATCGGACCATCGATCTCCTGGAAGCGCTGCTGCATTTGCGCGCGCCCTCCAGGCTCAGCGACCTCGCCAAGCAAATGGGCGCGCCGCGGTCGACAGTCTATGCCATCGCCAACCGCCTGATCGAGGCAGATTTGCTGGAAAACGTCGGCGAGGGCGGCCAGGTCTATTTCGGCAAGGCGGTGCATCTCTACGGCCGGGCCTATGCGGAGGCCAATCCGCTGCATCGCCGCTGTCGTGAAGCCCTCGACCGGCTGGCGACCGAGCATAGCGCCACGGCGCAACTCTGCGCGCTGCGTGGCCGCAAATATGTGGTGGTCGATACCAGGGACGGGTCGGGCCTGTTCCGGATCACCACGGATGTCGGCATCGAGGTGCCGCTGCCGTGGACGGCATCCGGCAGGTTGCTGCTGGACCACATGACCCCGACGGAAATTCGTGCGTTCGTTCCGAAAGAGGATTTTCGCCTTCCAGACGGCCGCGTGCTCGACGTCGACGACTTCATCAAGGACGTCGCGCGCGCGAGGCGCGAGGGCAAATGCGTGACGACGGCGCTGTCCGATCGGTTCACGTCGTGTCTTGCCGCGCCCATCCGCGACAAGAAGGGGATCGCGGTCGCGACGCTTTGCTTCGTCATTCCCGCGGATTCGCTTAAAGAGCGCAGGACCGCGCTGCTCGACGACCTCGTCGCCACCGCAACCGAACTTTCCGATCGTCACTGAGCCGAGCCGACGGGCCGCACCTCTCGATACACCCGCACCGTTTCCTGCGCTGTGTTCGCGGGTCGTTGCCGCGTGCGTCCCGGTGAAGCGGTCCGAATGTCGCTTGACATCACTGCGCCGCCATATCTAGATGACGCTATAAGAACATATTGTCCATTATAAGAGACAAGACCAATCACCGGCGCGATCGCTCGGTTCCGCACGTCGGGACCAGGACATGATCGCGCGTTTCGAGGAGGATTCGAAATGGCGACTGCAAGCCAACAGGTACCTGGGCGACGCTGGCTGATCGGTTGCCTCCTCGGCGTCGGAATTCTCATCAACTACATCGATCGCGTCGGGCTTTCGGCCGCGACGCCTGAGCTCACCAAGGAGCTTGGCCTCACCGCCACGGACATCGGTCTGCTCGGCAGCGCGTTCTTCTGGACCTATTCGCTGCTGCAAGTCCCCGGCGGCATGGTGCTCGACCGTTTCGGCGTCACCACCGTCGGCCGCGCCAGCAGCTTCCTCTGGGCGGTCGCCGCCACCATCACCGCGCTTGCCAGCGGCCTCTGGGGCATCGCCGCCGCGCGTCTGTTGCTCGGCGTCGCGGAGGCCCCGGCGTTTCCGGCAAGCCAGAAGGCGACCGGCCACTGGTTTCCGCTCGTCGAACGCGCGCGTTCGACCGCGATCTTCGATTCCGCCGCAAAATTCTCCAACGTGATCGGCGTGCCGCTGGTCGCCTATGTGATCTATCTCTACGGCTGGCGCTGGGGCTTCGGCATCACTGCGCTGCTGAGCTTTCTGTATTTCGTCGCCTACTATTTCATCTATCGAAATCCGAGCGAGGATCCGAAGCTCTCCAAGGCGGAGCATGACTACATCATCGCCGGCGGCGGCACGCCCGAAGGCCGGGCCACGGCGGGGCAGAGCCGCATGCTCGGCTATCTCCTGCGCAACCGCAAGGTCTGGGGGCTGACCATCGGCTTCTCGGCCTATGGCTACACCTTCTATCTCTTCCTGACCTGGCTGCCGGGCTATCTCGCCCAGACCATGCACATGAACCTGATGTCGGCCGCAGGTTATTCGACAATTCCCTGGATTTTTGCGACGTTGTCGGACCTCCTGATCGGCGGGTTCCTGGTGGATCATCTGATCGCGCGCGGCTACGACTCTACGCGGGTGCGCCAGGCGGTGATCATCGTCGGCATGCTGATGGGGCTCGCCGTGATCGGGGCCGCCTTCACCGTGAAGCCGGGCTGGGCGCTGTTGTGGCTGTCGATCGCGATCTCGGGCTTGTCGGCCGCGGCGCCGGTCGGGTCCTCGATCGTGTCGCTGATCGCGCCGAAGGGCGGCGCGGGAACGGTCGGCGGCATCCTGAATTTCACCAACAACATGATGGGCGTGCTCGCGCCCATCGTGACCGGAATCGTGGTCGACTGGACTCAATCCTTTGCCGGCGCTTTCATGATCGCCGGCGTAGTGCTGCTGATCGGCATCTTCTTTTATGTCGTGGTGCTGGGACGGATCGAATCGATCCCCGATTTCGAAGAGGCAGCGCTGCCAGACGCCGTGCCGGTTCACTGAGGAGGGAAGCATGCCTCAAGGTGCAAGCCCAAGCAGAGGCAAGGACACTCTGATCCGCAATGCCCGGCTGATCGACGGCACCGGCGCGCCGTGGTTCGAGGCCCACCTGCGCATCAGCGGCAGCCGCATCGCGGCGATCGGCGCGTCCTTGCCGGCGGACGGGGCCGACATCATCGATGCGCGCGGCTGCTATCTCGCGCCGGGCTTCATCGACGCGCATTGCCATGACGACCTGATCTGCCTGCGCGAGCCTGACAGGCCGGAGAAAGCGTTGCAGGGCGTGACCACGCTCGTGGTCGGCAATTGCTGCTTCTCGCTCTATCCGGCAACTGCAAACTCCGCCGAGATGCTGCGCCTGCATTTCTCGGGTCTCGCCGGTGAGACCCATGCCAACGAAATCTTCGACAGTTTCGACGGCTACCGGCAGGCCCTGGAAGGGCCGGGCGTCGCGCTCAACCTCGTCTCGCTGGTCGGGCATGCCGCAATCCGGCTTGCCGTGCTCGGTTATGAGCGCCGCGCGGCGACGGAGCAGGAGATCGCGGCGATGCAGGCGCTGCTCGCGCAGCAGTTCGCCCAGGGTGCCGCCGGCCTGTCGCTCGGCCTTGTCTATCCGCCGAGCGCCTATGCCGACACCGATGAACTATGCGCGCTGGCAGAGACCGTGCGCAGTCATGGCAAGCTGCTCACGGCGCATATCCGCAGCTATGAAGCGGGCCTCTTACAATCCATCGAGGAGTTCATCGCGATCCTGCGCGCCTCCGGCGCGGCGGGGCTGCTGTCGCATTTGCAGTCGGCGGGAAAGCCGAACTGGGGCGCGATTCCCAACGCACTCGAAAAGCTGGAGGCCGCGCGCGCAGAGGGGATCGACATCTCCTTCGACATGTACCCATATCCTGCCGGCAGTTCCTACATGCTGCAATTGCTGCCGCCGGCCGCGCTCGAAGGCGGCATCGATGCGCTGCGTACGCGATTGCGCGATCCGGCCCAGCGCGAAGCGCTGCGCGTGCTGGTGGAGGAGGGCGATCCCGATCCGCATGCCGCGCAGTCCAAGATCGTGCTGATCGGCTGGCACAATGTGCGCATCTCCGGCACCGGCAATCCCGCGCTGAAGCCGCTCGAGGGCAAGTCGATGGTCGATGCCGCGCGCGAGCTCGGCATCTCGCCGTTCGATCTCATGGTTCGCTGCATCGAGGAAGACCAGGGCCAGACTGGCATCATCATGTTCCAGCTCGATGAGGCCGATCTGCGCGCGGCCTTCACCCATCGCCTGCACATGGTCGGCTCCGACGGCATTCCGCGCCCGGGCACCAAGCCGCATCCGCGCGCCTATGGCAGTTTCCCGCGCGTGGCCGGCCGCCTGACGCGCGAGCAAGGCTGGCTGACTTTGGAAGACGCCGTGCGGCGGATGACGGCGATGCCCGCCCAGCGCTTCGGCCTGTCCGACCGCGGCATCCTGCGGCCGGGCATGATCGCGGATCTCACGTTGTTCGATGAAACCATCATGGACAAAGCGACGTTCGAGGCGCCGACGGAAATGCCAGCGGGCATCCGTTCGGTCTTCGTCGCGGGCGAGGCCGTGGTCACGGACGGACGCAGCACCTTCGCGCGGCCGGGCCGGGCTCTGATCTAAATCATCACACACAGGACAATACGCAATGACGCTGAAACGATACGGCGCGGCCGGCGGCACCGGCACCGGCGGCCAGCACCTTCCTTTTGCCCGCGCTGTCGAGGCCAACGGCTGGCTCTACGTCTCGGGGCAGACTCCCATGGAGAACGGCGAGGTGATCGAGGGCGGCATCATTCCCCAATCGCACAAGGCCATCCGCAATTTGCTCGCCATCCTGACTGAAGCCGGCTACGAGCCCAAGGATGTCGTCCGTTGCGGTGTCTGGCTCGACGATCCCAGAGACTTTCAAAGCTTCAACAAGGTCTTTGCCGAATATTTCGGCGCCAATCCGCCGGCGCGGGCCTGCGTGGTGTCGAGCATGGTGGTGGACTGCAAGGTGGAGATCGACTGCGTCGCCTATCGCGGGTGAACGAAAAGTTGCGGTAATGACGTTTCATCTCGATCTCGACGCGCTTTGGAAGCGTTGCTGCGCTTACCGGGCGAAACTCACCGGCGCGAGGTAGCTCTCTCGGGCCCCAGGCTTGGCGGCTGGAAATGCCGGGAACGGACTGGCGCGTCGGAGCAGGTTGAGCGCCTCGTGGTCGAGCACCGCATTGCCGGAAGTCTTTGCCACCTCGCTGTCGATGACGTCGCCGGCACGATTCAGTTCAAACCGCACGGTGACCGTGCCGGACGCGCCGTGCGCCGCGGCCGGATAGCGCTTGAATCGTTGCAGGTGACCGAACACCAGCGCGTTATAAGCGTTGGCGCTGGCCTGACTGAATTGTCCGATGTGTTCGGTCTTCGGCGGTGCGCGGGTCTCCGGCGCGGGCGGCTCCGGCTCCGGCTTCGGCTCCTCGACCTGTTTAGGCGTTTCCTGCGGCAAGGTGACTTCGGCCTGCTGCTGCGGCGGTGGCGGCTGCTCCACCTTTTCAACCGGTTGCTCCTGCTTGGGCGGCTCCTTCGGTACCTCCTCCGCCTGCTGCATGGCCGGCCCGACCGCGATGTCCTGGTCCTGGATTTCGGGCGAGCTGGCGTCGACCGGCGCGAGCGACACGGTGATAGCCGGGATGATGTTGGCTTCGGCCGGCGGCCGGTGGGCGTACCAGAACGCAACACCCGCCGCGAGCGCCGCATGCGCCAGCAGGATGGTCAGGCCGGCAAGGCTCCAGCGCGATAAGCCCTGTCCCTCCGGCAGATGCAGGGTGTGCGCGTTCATGGCTTCGTCGCCGGCGTTTCCAGCCCGACTAAAGCGAGCTTCAGATACCCACCGTCACGCATGACGTTCATGACCGCCATCAGCTCGCCATAGCTCAGTGACTTGTCGGCGCGGATGAAGATCGTTTCATCCCTGTGACTGTTGGTCGCCGTATCGAGCGCTCCGGCAAGCGCCTCACGCGCGACAATGGTTTCGCCGATCGCGACGCTCTGGTCTGGCTTGATGGTGACGAAAACCGGTTTGTCGGGCCGCGGTTGTTCCGGCGCCGTGCTCGCCGGCAGATTGACGCCGATGTCGACGGTCGCAAGCGGCGCCGCCACCATGAAGATGATCAGCAGCACCAGGATGACGTCGATGAAAGGAGTGACGTTGATCTCGTGCTGGATTTCGAGATCGTCGCCGCCGGAGCGTGAGCCGAGACGCATCGCCATCACCGTCACTCCGCCGCGTGCGGCAGCGACATGGTCCGGCCGCGCTGGCCCCGGCTGATCATGAGCAGCAATTGCGCCGAGGCGTCGCCCAACAAGGCGCGATACCCGGCGATCACGCGGGCGAGGTGATTGTAGATCACGACCGCAGGGATTGCGGCGACGAGTCCGAGCGCGGTCGCCAGCAGCGCTTCGGCGATGCCCGGCGCCACCACCGCGAGATTGGTCGTATGGGATTCTGAAATCCCGATAAAGGAATTCATGATGCCCCACACCGTGCCGAACAATCCGACAAAGGGCGCGGTGGCGCCGATGGTGGCGAGGATGCCGACGCCGCGTGAGATCTGCCGCGTCGCCGCCGCTTCCACACGCTCCAGCCGCAATGCGACGCGCTCCTTGAAGCCGTCATCGACCAGGCCGCCCGACAGCTCCGCCTCGCGCGCAGTCGAGAGGACCAACTGCGCGATGGCGTCGCGGTCGCCGTCGCATGCGTCCACCGCGTCACGCAGATTGCCGCCTTGCTCCAGCATCTTGATCCGGCGCCGCGCGCGTCTGCTCGCGAGGCGCAGCTCGATAGTCTTGGCAAGCCAGACCGTCCACGTTACGAGCGAGGCGAAGGCAAGCCCGATCAATACCCCCTTCACCACGATGTCCGCATTGAGGAACATCCCCCATGGCGACAGGTTGTGTGGCAGCAGTGGATTCGGAGCCTGCGCCTGCGCGGGCTGCGCAAGCAGCGCAGCCGTGGCAAGCAGGCTGAAGGCACCCATCATGACGGGCCGGGAGCAAAGCATGCGCCCGCGTTTGTTTCCGCAACTATTCATATCGCTCTTTCTTGTCTCGATCGGCCCCCCAATCGTTCCCCCGCACCTCATTGTTCCGCGAAAAGCCGTCAAAGGAGTCCGTCAAAATGATAGTTCACGCCGGCTTTGACCTGGTCGACCGCGGACTCGACGGTCACGCTGTTGCCGAACGGTGTCGCGAAGCTCAAGCTCTTGCTGCCGAAGTCGAGGTGATTGTACTCCAGCTTGGCCGACCAGCGAGAACCCAGCATATATTCCACGCCGCCGCCGGCGATCCAGCCGGGCCTGGTCGTGCTGACCAGGGTGGTTCCGTCGAGCCCGCTGTTCACGTCCATGCGGTAGTCCGCATTCATCCATGCGGCGCCGCCCTTTGCATATAGCATCAGCGGTCCCGTGACATAGCCGATCCGGCCGCTCAAAGTGTCATACCAGCTGTGATCGCTGGTCATCGACAGTGCGGCCGTTCCGGCGGGATCAATGAAGTTGGCTTTGCCTTGTGCCGAGGTCCACTCGAGTTCGCCCTCGATGCCGACCAGCCAGTTCGGCGCAAGCAGATGATTGTACCCGAACTGCAGACCACCAAGCGCGCCGGCCGGATTTGTCGCCCCCCAGCCGATCGGCGTGAGCACATGCTCGCCCGCGCTCAACGCACCGCCGAAGTTGGCGCCGACATAAGCACCGGCCCAATGATAGGCAATCGGGGCTTGAGCCTTGGTGTAGAAGGCACCCAGGACGCCCGGAGTCTTCTCCGGACCGCCGATCTTTTGCGAGATGCCGAAATAATATCCGCGCCGCGGTCCGTACTGCGGGGCAAACACGCCGATGCCGCTGCCGTTGCGGATTTGATAGATGTAGTCGGCCACGTTGACCACGTCGAACCGGACCGTCACCGGCAGTCCGTTCCAGCCATTGACGAACTCGTGCGACACACCGGTGTTGACCTGCCAGTAGGACGGCAGGTGGGCGCAGTTGGGGCAGGTCGAGCCATCCGGAGGGTCCGTCCGCAGGCCGCTGCCGTAAATGAACGTCGCGCTCACAGTGGTGCCGTCCAACCAGGTGTTGGAGTCGAACCACCGGTAGGCGACCCGTCCTGAGCCCGTATAGGTCTGATCGTGGTCGGTGTGGATCCAATGGTTCTGGATGTAGGCCAGGTCATCCGGACTGAACAGCGTCTGGTTCGACACGACAGTGTGCGCGTGCTGGACGCCCCATGCCCAACTGGTGTCGGCGGAGAAGCCGCCCCACCTGAACCTGAGTTTCAGCTCGGTGCCGTAATTTTCGGCTCTATCGTAGTTGAACGCGGTCAGCGTGTAGGCTTGGCCGAACTGCCCGTCATCAAGCAGGTCCCTGGCCTTCTTGTAGTAGATGCTGCCGCCGAGTTCCAGGCTCGGACAATTTGCTGCGACGGGCGCTTTGGTCGGCATCGCGCCCGCGCTGGTCGGACATTGCGGCAGCAATTGCTGCGTAAAGCCGGCGTCGTAAACATCTGCCCGCTCGGGCTGGATCGCGCCGATATTCTGAAGCGGCTGGCCGGCCACCTGGCCCGGCAGCACCGCCGCCTGATCGGCCGTAACCGTCGGGACGGCCGAAGTCGTTCCATTGAAAATATCGGCTGCAGCCGTCCGGCCAAGCACCTGCGGCGGCGGCTGGAACGTGCGCATGTAGCCGACATGCAGCACGGTCGACCACCATGGCTTGTAGGTCAGGCTGGCGCGCGGGCTGAACTGGTTGGCATCGGTGTATTGATAGATCTGGTCGAACCGCAGTCCGTAATTGAGCGTGAGCTCCCGGGTGAGCCGCCACTCGTCCTGCGCATAGGCGCCGAGCTGCCAGCCGAACAATCTGCTCTTGTCGAGAATGTTGAATGGCGAGTCGATCGCCGTCAGGCCGCTCGGATCGGCCGGATCGAGCGGCTGAACGGTGCTGACGTTCGCGATCCGGGTTTGCTCGCCGTGGGTGTAAAAACCGGCGCGAACGGTGTGCGCCTCGTTCAGGCGGTACGAGAAATCGCCGGACACGCCGTTGAGGAACGAGCTGCGGTAAACATCGGATGCGACGTTGTTGATGAAGAGATCGCCGACGGGATCCGGAAGGAAGTGAAGATCGCTGTAACGCGAATAATAGGAAAGCTGCGCATCGAAATTGCCTTCGGATTTCTGCCAAGCAATGACGTTGTAGGCGTTCTTCTCGTATTGGTTCTCATTGAGGGTCGCCGAATCAAAGGCGCTTTTGCCAAAGGCGGTGTAGGTAGTGCAGGCCGGGTCGGTGCAGAAGCCTCCGGCGTTGCCGGGCTGCCCGGGATTGTTGGGGATCTGGTAGCGGGTCAGGCCGAAGCCCGAAATGGTGACGACGCGCGTCTGCGGATCGAGAGCCGTCGACGTATAGGCGAAGAATCGGCCCTGTTCCGAATGATCGTGGATGGCGTTGAGGGACGGCAGGGGATTCTCGAGACCGAGGCCGGTGTTGAGATAGCGGCCGGCGACATAATAGTCGGTGTTTCCCGCGACCCCGCCATATTCGAAGCTTGGGGTGATGGTCTGGCGGCTGCCGCCATAAATGCTGACGCTGCCCCCGGACAGCGCCGCTCCGCTCTTCGAAGTGATGTCGAGGACACCCGCCGTACGCAAGCCATATTGGGCCGGCAGCGCGCCGGTAAGCAACTGTATGTTGCTGATGAAGGAGGTCTCCAGAAGCTGCGAGAAACCGGAAACGCCGTCGGGCAGCAGGATTCCATTGATCCGGTACTGAACGTTGGCGTGCTCGTTGCGGATGTGGAAATCGCCGGCGCTCGTTGAGTCCTGGTAGACGCCCGGAAATTGCAGCACGATGTCGCTGAGCTGGGCGGCACTTCCCTGCGGGAGCGTCTCGAGGTCCCTCTGGTTGAGTTGGTAGTTCGTCGTGCCGGCCTTCGGCAGAATGACGCTGTCACGCCGCTGGTCGAAATTCTGGGTCTGCTGGACGACCTGACGATTGGCGGCGGCTTCGACCTGTGCCTGCGTCGGCACAGTCGCAGGCGGAGTGGTCGTGACCTGCCTCGTCGGCTGCGGCTGCGGCGGTGTGCGCGGCCGCCGTCGTTCGGCCGGCGCGGCTACGCGGGTTTCCGGCAGTACGGTCGTGCCTGGCCCGGCAGTGGGAGCCGCCTGCTGCTGCGGCGCTTGCGCTGCCGGCTGCGCGGGAGCGGGTGTCTCGGTCGCTTGCGGCGTCGGCGAGGGCGCTGCGGTCGGAGAAGCGCTGGGCTGCGGCGTGGCGGTGCCGGGCGTTGCATTGTCATTCTGCGCCATCGCCTCCGCGCTCCAAAGGGTCGCGAGAGTGAGCGACGATGCCGACATGAGCAGGATGCGGAACGCACGCAAGGAGGGGAGGCTGTTCATTTGAGAGTCCTGACAAGACACTTTTCCGCAAGGCGAAGGCGCGCGGGCGAAAGGAGCTTCGCTCCGTGGCCTGCGCGCGCCCTAATACGCGGCGCTAGCTGTGGATCGAAGCTTTGGCGTCAGGAGATCGGAGGCGCGCGCGACTGAAAGCTGGCGCGGGGGAAGCGCGGTGCCGGGCGCAATTGATCGATCGTGCGATCGAGCGGCGCTTCGGCCAGCTCGATCGGCAGCGTCGCCGGAGGCGTTGAGGCCAGCGCGTTGCCCATGGCGGCGACGGCCATGCAGATCGGGCAGAGATCGTCGTCAGGATGGTTCGCAGGCTGGTTCTGGCTTTGGCCGCTGTGGCTCGCCCCGAGAGCCAGCACCAACGGCCCGGACTCGTGTCCGTTCAACGTATGGACGTGACCGAAGGCCAGCGTGAAGTTGATGGCCAGCGCAACGAGTGCGAGCCACGAACCTTGCCCGATATGCTTCCGAAACCAGCGCATCCCAAACCGCTATCCTAAGTCCGCAATGTTATCTGACCGGGCTCTCCGGTCAATCGCCGGGGGGGGCGTCGAAAGCCCGAATATTTCCCTTTGTGGCCGATTGGTGACGGAGATCTGCATTGCAACGGGCCAGCGGTTCACCGATGCCGGTCGACTCGATGACGAGGTAATCGAAGCGCCCGTCGTCGGCGAGGCGTCGCACTTCTTTCAGGAGATCATCGCGAAGCGTGCAGCAGATGCAGCCGTTTGACATTTCGACCAGCTTCTCGTCGGTGCGCGAGAGCCCGCCATCATGCTTCACCAGCTCGGCATCGATGTTCACCTCGCTCATGTCGTTGACGATGACCGCGACCTTCAATCCGTCCCGGGTTGTTGAGGATGTGGTTGAGCAGCGTGGTCTTGCTCGCGCCAAGGAATCCGGACAGGACGGTGACGGGGAGACGACGGTCTCCCGCGATTTGGCGTTGGCTCATGAACACTCCGGATCAAACGTGGTCAGTCGAGGACAGGCTTGCGGGCGCTTCGGTATCGAATTCCGCAGCGCAACGGCTTAGATCTCGGTGTAGTCCAGCATCGTGTGTTCCCCGGACCAGATCTTGTCTGCGTCGTAGATTCGCTCCCGACGTCTGGACCTGAAGTCAACTCCGAGAACGACGACGTCCGCGGTCAAAGCCTTGCAAAGCGTCGTCTCGCGGCTAACGGGCGGGCTGAGGACTTCCGCAATCAAAGACTTGGGCATGGACGCTCCTGGCTGTAATGTTATAACATTACATTCAGCTACACCGCCATGACCGAGGTCGTCAAGCCGCAATGCCCCGCTTCGGGCGTCTGCATCCAATCGTCGAACTTGGGGCTGCGCGCGCGAGTGCGGGTCGGGCGCCCTCGCGGCCCCTCGGTCGCCACATTCTCCGCGTCCATTGCACAATGATTGCCGTGCAAGCTGGCTAAATGTGATGCCGTTGGTTCTTAGGCTGCAGAACCCTCAGAAGGGGACAGCTTTCTTGGCAGAAGCGAACATCGTGCCGGCAAGACTCTTTGCCCAGCGATGCGGAGCGTATCTCGCGCTAATGGCGTTGATACTGCAGCTCGCGCTGTCCTTCGCGCACGTCCACAAGCACGATCTCGCTTCTTTGGGCTTCGATCGCACCGATGTCGCAAGCGTCGGGCACGACCGCTCGACCCTGCCATCCCTCGAGAAGCTCCCGTCGCGGCTGGCCGATGACGAGGATCGCTGCCCGATCTGCTTTTCGAGCTTCCTGCTCTCGAACTCTTCGTTGCCGGCTGCGCCGGCACATCCGCATTCCCTGCAGTTCGCCGCAATTGATCGCGCGTTGAACCCGGTTTCCGATCGTCTATTTCAACAGCGCCGGGCGGCATTCCTGTCGCGCGCGCCGCCGGCCGGCTGACGATCGACGACGCTCCGTGGTTGCCAGGACATCTCCTGCGTAGCACGCTCTCGTGGACGCGTCAGCTCGCGCGCTATCACGCCAAGAGCGCTTTTAAGCCACCGTGCCCGCCTGCTGCGGGTGCTCGCATGTCTCGATTCGCGAACAAATCATGATGAAAACGATGTCCTGCTGCTGCGCAGGTTTCCTGCTTTGGTTGTTTGCGAGCCGTGCGGAGGCGCATCCCCACGTCTGGGTGACGTTCCATAGCGAAGTGCTCTACGCGGCCGACGGCAAGATGACGGGCGTGCGTCATGCCTGGACCTTCGACGACATGTTTTCGGCCTATGCGCTTCAGGGCATCTCCCACGCCAAAAAAGGACATTACACGCGCGAGGAGCTGGCCTCACTTGCCCAGACCAACATGGATTCCCTGAAGGAATACGCTTATTTCACCTACGCGCGCGCCGACGGCAAGAAGCTGAAGTTCGGCGACCCGGTCGACTATTGGCTCGAATACAAGAATGCCGCGCTGACCCTGCATTTCACCTTGCCTCTGAGAGCGGCGGTCTCTGCCAACGCCATGCAGATCGAGGTCTACGACCCCACGATCTTCGTCGATTTCGAATTCGCCAAGGACAAGCCGGTGTCCTTGAACGGCGCGCCGCAATGCGCCGTGAGCTACGATCTTCCACATCAGCCGACGCCGGCCGAGCAGGCGCGGCTCAGCCAGCTCGATGCCGTGCCGCTCGATTCCTCCAGCACGTATGGCGAAATTTTCGCCAACAAGATCCAGGTGAAGTGCCCGTGACCAGATCCCGCAAAGTTTCCTTGGCTGCCTGGATGGTGATCCTCGTGTCCTGCGTAACCGGTATGGCGTCGGCATGGGCCGCACCGTTCGGAGCGCCGCATCCCGCAACGGCCATCTCCTCGTCGGGACTTACGGGCTGGATCTTTGCCGAGCAGGCGGCCTTTTACCGCTCGCTGTCGGGCTTCATCCGGGCATCCCGCGAGGATGGGGCCGCGATGTGGGAGCTGTTCGGCATTTCCTTTGTCTACGGCATTTTCCACGCCGCAGGTCCTGGCCATGGCAAGGCGGTCATCTCTTCCTACCTTGTCGCTAACGAGGAGACGTGGCGGCGAGGCGTGGTCCTGTCGTTTGCATCCGCGGGCATCCAGGCGATCGTCGCGATCATCGTCGTGGCCATCGCCGCCGTGCTGCTTGGCGCGACTGCCAAGGCGATCGGGCTGACCGTCCATCTGGTCGAGATCGTCAGTTATGGTCTCGTCGTCCTGATCGGCCTGCGGCTTCTCTATGTCAAAGGCCGCGCCTTCCTGATCGCCAGCCGCGAGCTGACATGGCGCCAAGCGCCCGAGCTTGCTTTCGCGTCAGCTCCCGCAACCAAAGCCGTCCAATCCTTCGCCACGCGGCCTCCTGCGATGGCCATGCGCGCAGCGCAGTGCCAGCTCGACGGATGCACCGTGCACGGTTTTCAGTGCGAGGGCGATCACGACCACCACGCTTCGGCTTGGGGCCATGCCCATGGACCCGAGCCGGCCGCTCTCGCCGGCGCCGGCGGATGGCAACGAGGGATGGCCGCGGTGGTCGCGGTGGGATTGCGCCCCTGCTCCGGCGCCATCATCGTGCTGATCTTCGCGCTGGCGCAGGACCTGTTCTGGACCGGCGTGGGTGCAACGCTGATCATGGGATTGGGAACGGCGATCACCGTGGCCGCGATCGCAACCCTCGCGGTCGGCGCGCGGCGCGTGGCGAGCCGCATTGCCGGGTCACGCTCCGGAACGGGCATGCTCATCATGCGAGCGATTGAAGTTGGCGCCGCGGCGCTCATCGTCGCGTTCGGAGGACTATTGTTGGCCGGCTATCTGGAGAGCGAGCGCCTCTGGATGTTTACCGGATAGACTTCGCCGGCGAGCCCTCCGCGGTGGCGGAGCAGGATCAGCGTCCTTCACGCAGCCACGTCGCCGCGAAGGCGCCGAGCAGCAGCAACAGGCCGATCAGGCCGGCGAAGATCGGCAGCACGCCGACGCCCTTGACGACGCTGGCGTCGCGCATCCGCACGCCCATCCAGCCGTCGCCTGAGAAGACGCTGGTCGAGCGCACCGGAACGATGCGCGGCAGCTCGACGCTGCCGCCATCCGCGATCCGCACGGAATTGCCGCCGGTGGCCTGCGTCAGCGGCTTCAGGGTCTCGGTGGTGGAGGTGACCTCCGAAAACTCCTTCGGATTGGTCGGGCCGACATTGATCAGCGCCTTCAGCGTGCCGTCGGTCGCCTGCCACAGGCCGAGCTCGCTTGCCGGCAGGCTGGCGCGCCACTCGCCGGGGTCGCCGGGGCTGAGCGTCAGGTCATGCGAGACGCCGGAGGGCGAGGTCACGCTCACCGGCTGCACGCTGTCCGCCATGGTCTGGCGCACCACCACGAGATTCTTGCCCTGCACCTGGAGCCGCAGCGCCTCTTCATCAAGGTCCGGCTGCTTCATCAGCCAGTGCGACATCCGCCTGAGCAGATCGAGATGCGGACCGCCGCCCTCATAGCCGCGCGCCCACAGCCAGATGTGATCGGACAGCAGCAGCGCGACGCGGCCCTCGCCGAAGCGCGACAGGAACAAGAGCGGCTTGCCGTCCGCGCCGGTCATCACCGGCGGGTTGACTGAATTGCGCGTGTCGACGGTGCGGAAGAAACGGCTCCAGTGCGGCGGCTCGAACGCCGAGCCCTCCAGCCCGCGCGTGACGGGATGGCGTTTGCCGATGTCTGAGAGATGCGCATAGAACGGCTTCTCGGTGACGCCGACCGGCTCGGCCGGCAGCACCGCGTCGAGTGGCGTGCGCCAGATGCTGGTAGTCGAGGCGTAGTCGGGACCTGCCGATACTAGCACCGCGCCGCCCGAGCGCACATAGCGCGCGATGTTGTCGAAATAGGCGACCGGCAGTACGCCCTGGCGGGCGTAGCGGTCGAAGATGATCAGCTGGAATTCGTTGATGTGCTGCTGGAACAGCTCGCGGGTCGGAAACGCGATCAGCGACAATTCGTTGATCGGCGTGCCGTCCTGCTTCTCTGGCGGACGCAGAATGGTGAAATGCACGAGGTCGACGCTGGCGTCGGACTTCAAGAGGTTGCGCCAGGTGCGTTCGCCGGAATGCGGCTCGCCCGAGACCAGAAGCACGCGCAGCTTGTCGCGCACGCCGTCGATGGCGACGACGGCGCGATTGTTCACCGGCGTCAGCTCGCGTGGCAGCGGCGAGGCCTCGATCTCGACGATGTTGGGGCCAGCATGCTTGATCTCGACGTCGACGCTGGCGCTCTGGCCACTTGTCAGCGTGCGCTCGTTGATGACCTCGCCGTCGCGGCGGACCGTGACCTTGGCGCGCTCGCCGGTGACGCCCTGGTCGTCAAGCTTGTAAGAGATGGTCTGGGTCTGGCCGACGATGCCGAAGCGCGGCGCCGCCGTGATCGCGATGCGGCGATCGCGTTCGTCCTTCTGGCCAGTGATGAGCGCCTGCACCGGTGCCTGGAAGCCCAGCGCGGCGGCGTTGGCCGGGATGTCGTGAACGCGGCCGTCGGTGATCAGGAACGCGCCGGCGACGCGGTCGACCGGCACGTCCGACAGTGCGGAGGCGAGCGCGCCGAACAATTTCGTGCCATCGGTCTCGCCGTCGGCCTGTCCGGCATCGACGACGCGCACCTCCAGGCCCTTGATCTTCTTCAGGCTGTCGACCAGCGCCTCCTGCGCCTTGGCGGCTTCCTGGTTGCGCTTGCCGAAGTTCTGGCTCGGGCTCTTGTCGACGACGACGGCGGCGACCGAGGTGAGGGGATCGCGGTCCTCGCGCGTGAAGGAGGGATTGGCGAGCGCGAGCAGAAACAGCGCCAGCGCCGCCACGCGCACCGCCGCACCACGCGCTCGCGCAAGCAACAGCACGGCCGCGATGACCACGATCGCAGCGAGCGCGATCCACAGGACGATCGCGGGGACCAGCGGCGTGAAAGCGATGCCGTAATTCATGTCGATCCTATTGCCCCAGCCGTTCGATCAGGGCCGGTGCGTGCACCTGGTCGGCCTTGTAGTTGCCGGTCAGCGTGTACATCACGATGTTGACGCCGGCGCGGTAGGCGAATTCGCGCTGGCGCGGCTCGCCGGGTGTCAGCGGCAGCATCGGCTGGCCGTCGGGACGGAGCGCCCAGGCGCCGGCGAGGTCGTTGGAGGTGATGATGATCGGGGAGACGCCGTCGCCGCCGCGCGCGGGGCGCTGCGCGCTCTCGTCGTCGTCCTCGCGCGGTAGCGCCTCGACCCAGGTCTGGCCCGAGCTGAAGCGGCCGGGGAAGTCGCGCAACAGATAGAAGGTCTTGGTCAGCACGTGCTCGCGCGGCACCGGCTCGAGCTCGGGCACGTCGAGCGAGGACAGGATCTCGCGCAGGGCCTGCATGCCCGGCGTCTGCGAGGCACCGTTCTCGCCGGGTGGTGCTTCGACCGCATCGCGGGTGTCGAAGATCACGGTGCCGCCCTGCTTCATATAGGCGTCGATCTTGTTGATGGCGTCCTGCGGCGGCTTCGGCACGCCAGGCACGATCGGCCAGTAGATCAGCGGGAAGAAGGCGAGCTCGTCATGCGCGGGATCGACGCCGACGGGATCGCCGGCCTCGAGCGCGGTGCGCTGCGCCAGGAACAGCGTCAGGCCGGTCAGGCCGGCCTTGACGATGGAATCGACGTCGGCATTGCCGGTGACGACATAGGCGAGGCGGGTCTGCGACGTCGACTTCATCGCGAATTCGTCCGACGCGCTGTCGGCGCGCGACGGCGTCGGCGAAAGCACCGCGATGCCGGCAAGCATGACCCCGAGCAGGATCATGGCAGGCGCGGCGCGACGGCGCAGCAGCGCGGCGATCCCGCCGCCGAGCAGCGCCACGATAATGGCGTCCACCAGAAACAGCGCCAGCGACGTCGACAGCAGCCAGCCACGCAAGTCGCGCGGCTCGGCGTTGGTGTAGGTGGCATGCCGGGCGCGGAGGCTCGCAGTGTTGAGGGCGGCGATGCGGTCGGCGCTGGCGAGCGTGTTCACGGCGAGCGGTCCTTCTGCCGGACCGTACCAGCCGGGCGGATGATCCGGCGTGGCGCGGTCGCGATAATCAGCCGTCAGCGGCTTGGCGGTGGCGGGCGGCGGCCCAAATGCGCCGAAGCCGTCCAGCATGTGCAGCGGTGCCAGCGTCTCGGTGCTCGCCTCAACGGCAACGCCGGGGCCGGGCTTGGAGGTGTAGCCGGACATGTCGACGACGCGCCTCAGCATTTCGACGAAGGTGCCGGACATCGGCAGATCCGACCAGCGCATATCGGCACTGACATGGAACAGGCTGACGATGCCCTTGCCGCGATGCTCGCCGGTCACGAGCGGCGTGCCGTCTTCGAGCGAGGCCCAGCTCTTGGTGGCGAGCACCGCATCGGGCTCGGCCAGCACCTGCCGGCTGACGGTGACATCTTTGGGAACGGCGACGCCGGCAAACGGACCGTCGGCTGCGAAGGCGGCGAGATGCTGCGGCTTCTCCCAGGTCAGGCTGCCGCCGAGCGTGCGGCCGCCCTTGCGCAGCTTGACCGGGACGAGATCGTCCTCGGCCTGCGCCAGCCGAGGCCCGGCGAACCGCACGAGCACGCCGCCCTGGTCGATCCAGGCGTTGAGACGCTCGCGCAATTCGGGCGCGACGGTGCCGACATCGGCGAGGATGATCATCGGCAGTTTCTGGTCGAGGAATTGGGTGATGCCCTGCTGCGGCGCGCCCTTGTCGGCCAGCCGCACGTCCGCGAACGGCGCCAGCGCGCGGGTGAGATAGAAGGTCGGCGCCAGCAACGGTTGCGCGGTCTCGCTGGTCGAGCCCGAGACGATGCCGATGGCGCGCCGCCGCCAGCGCTTGTCGAGCAGCTGCACCGCGCCGGCCGAGCGCTCGCCGGAGATCTCGAGCCGCGAGATGTCGTTGCGCAGCTCGACCGGCAGGTCGAACGCCGCCTCGGTCTCCTTGTCCTGGGGGCCGAAGGTGAAGCGCGCCTCGCCGATCGGGGAGGCCTTCTGGTCGAGCGCCCGCACGGTGCCGCTGGCAATGCCGCTGTCGGTGCGCAGCACCTTCACCGTCATCTTCGCCGCCGCGTTTTCCGCCGCGACCAATGCCAGCGGAGAGGACGTGCCGCCTTCGAACACCGTCAAGCTGCGATCCCCTAAGGTCTTGCCGAGCCCAGCCACGAACTCTTCGCCGCGGCCGGTATCGACACCGTCAGACAGCCAGGCGATTTCGCAGTCGCCGGTCGCTTTGAGGAAACGGTCGATCGCGGGAAGCGTTTCAACGCGCTCGATCGAATAGGGCTTTGGCACGATCTGCCGCAGCGCAACGCGCGCGGCGCCTGCCGGCATCAGGGTGATGTCGCGGTTCGGCTCGGACAGCGGCACCAGCGCGATCGCGCGGCGGTCGTTGTCGGCATTGGCGATCAGTTCGTCGGCGGCCCGGATCCGCGTGTCCCAATTCGAGGCAGCGCTCCAGCCGTCGTCGAACATGATCATCAGCGGCGCCTTGCTGGCGGCAAGGCCGGTCTGCGGATTCCAGATCGGGCCCGCGGCGGCGAAAATGACGAGCGCCGCAGCCAGCAGCCGCAGCGCGGTCAGCCACCACGGCGTCCGCGCCGGCGTCTCTTCTCTCGGTGCGATGTCGAACAACAGGCGCGTCGGCGGAAATTCGATGCGGCGCGGCCGCGGCGGCATCACGCGGAGCAGCCACCACAACACCGGCAGGCTGACAAGGCCGATCAGCAGCAGCGGTTCGGTGAAGGCGAGCGGCAATCCCATCATGCGGCCGGCCCCGCCTTGATCGTCGTGATGCGGGCGCCCGACTTGCTCACCTGCATGCCGGCATGCAGGAACAGCAGCAGCTCGGCCGCGGAGCGGTCGGTCGCATGCGTCGCGAACAGCCAGTCCAGCTTGTTCGTCTCGGCGCGGATCTGGTCGCGGTGCAGTGCCAGCCGCGTGGTGTAATCCTCTGCCCAGCTCTCGGCGCGGCCGGCGGTGATCACGCCAAAGCCCTCGGGCTCGACGAATTCGACGCGGCCCGAATAGGGAAACGACTCTTCGGCGGGATCGACGACCTGCACCAGTGTGCCATGCGCGCCGGAGCCGGAGAGCCCTGCGAGCGTCGTCCTGATCTCCGCGATCGGCGACCAGAAATCCGACAGCACGATGGTCTCGGCTAGCGCCGCAGGCACGAAGGACGGCGGCAGGCTCAGGCGGTCGGCATCGTCATGCAGCATCGCCTGCGCCATTTTGTCGATGACGCTGCGGCTTGCGGTCGGTGCCATCAATCCGGGAATGCCGACGCGTTCGCCGCCCGCGACCAGCAGCTCGGCCAGCGCGAAGGCGACGATCAGCGTCCGCTCCAGCTTGGATTCGCGCGCGGTCTTCGAGGCGAACGCCATCGACGGCGAGCGGTCGGGCCAGATCCAGACCGTGTGCGAGGCTTCCCATTCAAGCTCGCGGACATAGAGATGGTCGTCCCGCGCCGAGCGGCGCCAGTCGACATTCTGCGACGGCTCGCCCGAGACGAAGCGACGGTATTGCCAGAAATTTTCGCCGGAGCCGGCGCGGCGGCGGCCGTGCAAACCGTGGATGACGTTGGCGGCGATGCGGCGAGCCTCGAGCACCAGGCGCGGCAGCGAAGCGGCGAGCGTACGGCTTTCGCCATCGGCACGTCGGATCGCTATTGTCTCCTTCGCTCTATGCCCGTTCTCTGCGGCCATCAACCGATCCGCGTTTTCAATTGTTTGATCACGTCCGGAATCGTGCGCCCTTCGGCGCGTGCCTGGAAGGTCAGTGCCATACGGTGCTTCAAGATCGGCTCGGCGAGGTCGAGCACGTCGTCGATCGAGGGCGCGAGACGTCCCTCGATCAGCGCGCGGGCGCGCACCGCCAACATCAGGGATTGGCTGGCGCGCGGGCCGGGGCCCCAGGCAATGAACTTGCCGGCTTCGCCGCTCTCCGCGCCGGGACGGGCCGCGCGCACCAGCGACAGGATCGCCTCGACCACGGAATCGCCGACCGGCAGGCGGCGCACCAGCCGCTGCGCCGTGATCAGCGCATCCGCATTCATCGAGCCCTTGGCCAGCGTCTCCTCGGCGCCGGTGGTCTCGAACAGGATGCGCCGTTCGGCATCGCGATCGGGATAATCGACGTCGATCTCCATCAGGAAGCGGTCGAGCTGCGCTTCGGGCAGCGGATAGGTGCCTTCCTGCTCCAGCGGGTTTTGCGTCGCGAGCACGTGGAACGGCTTCGGCAGATCGTGACGCGCGCCGGCGACGGTGATGTGCTGCTCCTGCATCGCCTGCAGCAGCGCCGATTGCGTGCGCGGGCTGGCGCGGTTGATCTCGTCGGCCATCAACAGTTGCGCGAACACGGGACCTGCGATGAAGCGGAACGATCGTTTTCCCGTGGTGCTCTCATCTAACACTTCGGCGCCGAGAATATCCGACGGCATCAGATCGGGCGTGAACTGGATGCGCTTGGCATCGAGACCGAGCGTGACGCCGAGCGTCTCGACCAGCTTGGTCTTGGCCAGACCGGGCACGCCGATCAAGAGCGCATGGCCGCCGGACAGGATGGTGACCAGCGTGTTCTCGATCACGCGATCCTGACCAAAGATGACGGACGCGATCGCGTCCTTCGCCGCGCGCACCTGGCTCGACACCTGCTCGGCCGAACGGACGACACCGTCTTCGAGCTTCTCGACACTTTCCGCCATCCGTTAGCTCCTTAAGCCTGCCACGCGGCTTTCTTGCGGCGTCAAATGATCGCATCAGATGCGATCATGGGCCCCATGCTAGACTTGCAGGAAGGCCATGTATTCGTTGAATTAACCTATCCCCACCTTATCGGCTTCGGGTTATGTACGGCATCACGAAGTGGAGACCTCCACGCCGGACTTGCCCGGAGTGGAACCGTACAGTGACTTACAACGTAGACCTGCACCAATTGTGCCAAATGACAAAGTCAGGGCAAACCATGGCGAACCAAGGGCAGAGTGCCGATCGCGGTCTTGAGGGGCTGACTGCCGCCGCCAAAAGTGCTGCCGATACCGAAGGCGCCAGAAAGGGCCTGCCGCCGGTGCATCTGTGGAATCCGCCGTTCTGCGGCGATCTCGACATCCGAATCGCGTCCGATGGGACCTGGTTCTACATGGGCACCCCAATCGGGCGCCATGCGCTGGTTCGTCTGTTCTCGACCATCCTGAAGCGCGAAGGTGACAATCATTTCCTCGTCACGCCCGTGGAGAAGGTCGGCATCCGCGTCGACGACGCGCCGTTCATGGCGGTCGAGATGCGGAAGGATGGCGAGGACAGCCATCGCGTGCTGAGCTTCCGCACCAATGTCGACGACTGGGTCACCTGCGACGCCGCGCACCGGCTGCGCTTCGAGCAGGCGGCGGACGGCGGCCTGACACCATATCTGCATGTCCGTGCCGATCTCTGGGCCAAGGTCACCCGCGCGCTTTACTACGATCTGGTTGACATGGGCGAGGAGCGGATGGTCGATGGCCAGCCGATGTTTGGCGTCGAGTCGGCCGGCGAATTCTTCGCCATGGCCGACGCGGAGCAGGTGAGGGCCGCGCTTTGAATTTGAACAAGCCTATCTCCAAGAGCGGGCATGAAAAGAACGAGCCCGTCGCGTTCCGCGCCGCGGATTTCTTCGCTCGCTCCAGGGCGAGGCTCGGCTTCGACGTGCCGCCGGGACTTTACGATCCCAACATCATTCCGGCCTCCGGCGATCCCGGCACCGACAAGATGCTCGAGATCATCGCGCGCGAGCAGCCGGTGCGCCCCGCTGCGGTCCTGATCGCGGTGGTCGACCATCCCGAGCCGACCATCCTGCTGACGCAGCGATCCGCTCATCTCAACGACCACGCCGGCCAGATCGCCTTTCCCGGCGGCAAGATCGACGCAACCGATTCCTCTCCGCTCGACGCGGCGCTGCGCGAGGCGGAGGAGGAGGTCGGGCTATCCAGAGATTTCGTCGAGCCGATCGGCTATCTCGATCTCTACGGTACCGGATTCGGCTTCCGGATCCTGCCGACGGTGGCGAGGGTGCGGCCCGGCTTTGCGCTCACCATCAACCATTCCGAGGTTGATGACGCATTCGAAGTGCCGCTATCCTTCCTGATGAATCCGGTGAACCACCAAGTGCACAGCAAGGAATTCCGCGGCATGGAGCGGTCTTATTACGCGATGCCGTTTGCGGAACGTTACATCTGGGGTGCGACGGCCGGAATGCTGCGCGTGCTGTATGAGCGGATCTATTCGTCATGATCCGGCCGGTTCTGACAGAGATCGGAATTTTCCTCATCCCTTTTGCCGTTTATGCGCTGTTCCTGGCCGCCACGCGCTCCGGCCTGTTCGTGCAATCGTCCTGGCCGATCACCATCGTCGCGCGTCTGGTGCTGGCGGCGCTCGTGCTGGTGATCGCCGGGCTGATCGGCTTCGCGCATTTCTCCGGCGCGGCGCCGAACTCGACCTACATTCCCGCCCATATCGAGAACGGCAGGCTGGTGCCGGGCAGGGAAAGCTGAATGGAAAGCTGAGTGGAAAGATAAGGGCCGGACGATGAGCGCGGAGCCCATACTTGAGCCGGTCCTTGCCGGTGCGCGCTGGCTGACTGCAGGCGGGACCGCGCGCGTCCTGCAACTGCTCAACGCGGGTGGCGAGGAGGCCCGCGTCGTCGGCGGCGCCGTCCGCAACGCGCTGCTCGGCCTGCCGCCGGGCGATATGGATATCGCGACCACGGCGCTGCCGGAGGAAGTGGTGCGGCGGGCGAAGAGCGCCGGCATCAAGAGCGTGCCGACCGGCGTCGACCACGGCACCGTCACGCTCGTCATCGACGGTGCGCCTTACGAAGTCACGACATTGCGCGAGGACACCGAAACCTTCGGCCGCAAGGCCAGGGTCGCCTTCGGCCGCGACTGGGTGAAGGACGCCGAGCGGCGCGACTTCACCATGAACGGCTTGTCGGTCGATGCGAACGGCGTCGTCTACGATTATGTCGGCGGCATCGCGGATGCCAGGGCGCGGCGCGTGCGCTTCATCGGCGATCCCGACCAGCGCATCGCCGAGGATTATTTGCGCATCTTGCGCTTCTTCCGCATCCACGCCGCCTTCGGCGTCGGCGAGCCCGATCCCGACGGCTATCTTGCCTGCATCCGCGGCCGCGCAGGCCTTGCCGCCCTCTCGGCCGAGCGCGTGCGCATGGAGATGCTGAAATTGCTGGTGGCGGGCGGCGCGTCGAGCGCGGCGCTTGCGATGGCCGATGCCGGCTTGCTGCAAACGCTGATCGGCGGCGTCGCCTATACCGGGCCGCTGACTGCGATGATCGCGATCGAGCGCGAGCTGGGCTTGCCTGCAAGCGCGACGCGCCGCCTGGCTGCGCTGACGGTGGCCGTGACCGAAGACGCCAAGCGTGTCGCCACGCGCCTGCGGCTCTCCAATGCAGAAGCCAAGGCGCTGGATGCGATGGGCCATCGCTGGTGGCACTTCGCCACCAAGGACGAGGCCAAGGCGCGGCGGCTGCTGTATCGGCTTGGCGCGGAGCGCTATCACGATCGTGTGTTGCTGGCCTGGGCGCGGGCTGGCGGCGACGTGACCTCGTCGCGTTGGCGCGAACTCGCCGAATTGCCGCAGCGCTGGACCGCCCCGAAATTCCCGCTTCGCGCTGCCGACTTCATCGCGCGCGGCATGGCCGAAGGGCCCGCGCTCGGACATGTATTGACTCTCGCCGAGGACGCCTGGCTTGCGGCGGATTTTCCATTGGAGGAGGCCGCACTCGCTGCCATCGCCGATCAAGCTGCGGCACGCGTCAGCCGCGAACAGAAGACGTGACCCTCGTCTCGGGCATCCCGCCGATTGAGTGTCACCGTGATCCCGGTGCTTGGCCTTGCCGGCGCCGTGACCGGGCAGGTGCTCGCCTTTGCGCTGCTGATCGGCGGAATCGCCATACCCGGCGCGTTCCTCGCCAAGGCTTTCGTCGAGCGGATGCCGGTGCATATTCACACTGCGATCCTCGACGTCGCGGTCATTACCGGCGGGCTGGTGATGATCTCGGCTGCAGCGAGACAGTTGATCCGACAGACAATCGCGGCCCAGGCGTTGTCAGCCTGGACCGCGATCGAATCTCGCTCAAAGCGTATTCATAAACATCAGCTTCCGATCCCAAACCGGAAGTCGCCCCGCTTGCCGTCATCGACGGCCTATGACCCCTTGCGGACCTGAGCAGCATCAGATCGCGACCTGGGCCCCGATTTCGACAACGCGGCCGGTCGGAATGCGGAAGTAATCAGTGGCGTCGCTCGCACCGGAAGCAAGCGCGATGAACAGCCGGTCCTGCCATCGCGGCATTTCTGATTTGGCGGCGATCTTCAGTGATCGTCGCGACAAAAAGAATGACGTGGACATGATCTCGAACTGCCATCCCGCCTTGCGAGCGAGCCCGAGCGCCTGCGGAATGTTCGGTACGTCCATGAAGCCGAAGCGAAGCACCACCCGAAGGAAGCTGTCGTCAAGTGATTCGATTCGAACCCGCTCGTCCCTCGGTACATGCGGTAGCTCCGCGTATTCGACCGTCAGCACCACGTTGTGGTCGTGCAGCACCTTGTTGTGCTTGAGATTGTGCAGCAGCGCCGTCGGCGCATGCGCCGGATCGCCGGTGAGGAAGACGGCGGTGCCCGAGGCGCGGTGGGGCGGCGAGCGCTTTAACATCCCAATTAGGGTCTTCAGCGGGATTTCCTGCCTGGCGGACTTCGCCCCCAGAAGGGCAGTGCCGCGACGCCAGGTGTACATGGCCGTGACCATGGCGCCTCCGAGCATCAGCGGCATCCAGCCACCTTCCATGACCTTCAGCAAATTAGCGCCAAGGAAAGTGAGATCCAGGATCAGGAGCGGCGCTACCAGCGCGGCGGCCGCGATTGGCGACCAATTCCACACCTTCCATATCACCACAAAGGCGAGCATTGCGGTCACCACCATCGTGCCCGTGACGGCGATGCCGTAGGCCGAAGCCAGCGCGTTCGATGAACGGAACAGGAAGACCAGCGCCAACACGCCGACCAGCAGCAATCCGTTGATTTTGGGCATGTAGATTTGCCCTACCAGCGCCTCGGACGTGTGACGGATCTCCAGCCGTGGCAGCAGGCCCAATTGGATCGCCTGTTGGGTCACCGAATAGGCACCGGTAATGACCGCCTGACTGGCGATGACGGTGGCCGCGGTCGCCAGCACGACCATCGGTATCAAGGCCCACTGCGGATAGAGCAGAAAGAACGGATTTTCGAGGGCCGCCGGATTCGCCAGAATCAATGCGCCCTGGCCGAGATAATTGATGGTCAGCGCGGGAAGAGCCACGAGCAACCACGCAGCACGGATTGGGCCGCGGCCGAAATGGCCGAGATCAGCGTAGAGCGCTTCGGAGCCGGTGACCACCAGGAACACCGCGCCCAGGGTCAACAGCCCAACGATGCCGTGTTCGATCAAGAAGCGCACGCCATACAAGGGATTGAACGCAAGCAGCACCGACGGATCGTCCGCGATGTGCCACAGGCCCGCCAGCGCCAGCGCGATAAACCATACCAGAGTGACCGGTCCGAAGAACGCGGCCATGCGTGCTGTGCCGCGCGACTGCACGGCGAACAGCCCAAGCAGGATGGCGGCGGTCATCGGGACCACATAGGGTTCAAAAGCCGGAGTGATGATCTTGACGCCTTCGATCGCCGACAGCACCGACAGCGAGGGGGTGATGATGGCATCGCCATAGAACAGGCCGCCGCTGATGATCCCCAACAGCGCGATCAGAGGCGTCCGCGCCCCCATCGCCTTGTTGGCCAGCGCCATCAGGGCAAGTGTGCCGCCCTCCCCATGGTTATCCGCGCGCAACAGAATGACGATGTACTTCAGCGTGACGACGATGAGCAGCGCCCAGATGATCAGCGACAGGATCCCGAGCACGACCTCGTGGCTCGGCAGATTTCCCGGGCCGGCGGCCGCCAGCACCGACTCGTGAAGGGCGTAAAGCGGACTGGTCCCGATATCGCCATAGACGACACCGATGGCGCCGAGAGTCAGTCCCCAAAATCCGGTGTGGCGCTTGCTATCGAGCGTCTGCGCACCAGCAAGCCCGGCTGCAGCTTGATCGGCTCTATTGGTCGACATCTGTCCAGGTACCTCTGTTCGCGATGCATGCTGAAAAAGCGGAGATCATCGTTCGCGGATGGGCGGGAATCCGGGTCACCGAAAATTGTCGCAGCAGAGCGTGTGTGCCGCCTCTGTCCGGACCTGCGGCACCGAAGGCAGGCCCACGAGGCCGCTCGCGGTGAGAAGCCGTTTCGTTTCGATGAATGACAGCAGGATCGCGATCGGCAGCACCCCGTGCCGTCCCTCGGCTGCTTCGTCGAGCTCGATCGGCAGCTCGCAATGCCGGGAGAGCGAACAGACCCATTCGCCGCCGTCATAGAGCAGCCGGCGAACGCGCCACATCGGCAGTTCCAGTTCGATAAGGAAGAGCACCGCGTCGGCCCAGGCTTCCGCGACCGCCAAGTGCTGCAGACGCGAAGCCTTGTGAGTCCTCACCAGGTTCGAGCCCCTCGTGCAGGCATCCGCCAGGATCCTCGACACGAGATCGGGCGTGAGCACTGACACCTGGCGGAGCTCGTCGGTCAGGCGATCCAAACATGCCGTATTATCGCGTTCAATGGGCAACACAGTTCGCCGCTCGGAAAACGATCGCGCGTGCGACCGCGTTCGCAAGATGGATACAATTGCCGTAGAGAAACTAGAGCAGCGGGCCGGTCGCGATATAGGAATCCCATAGGAATTTGGGTTCACTATATAAACGACGGCGCTGCGTCTTGATCGCCCGAATGGGTTGTGTCATCCGCATGGACGGTCGGTCTGGACTCACCAGCCGCCGGGCTTGAATGGGCACACGCCGATGCCGCAGGCGGACAACGACTTTCGGGTACATACGGCTTCGGGAGAACGGTTTCGCCTCCGCGCCGCTGCCCATGGGCTCGCCACTTTAGCGCCTCGCCTCGATTGGCGCGCCTTTGGTCTTGCGGTTCTGGCTGTGACTATGGCTATCGGACTCGGACTGCTGCTTTGGCGGTGGATCGGCCTGGAAAATGTCAGTCTCGTCTTTCTGACGGCCATTGTGGCGATTGCGGCGGGGTTCGGCCTCTGGCCGTCTTTGTTTGCAACCATCCTGGCGTCGCTCGCCTACAACTTCTTCTTCACGGCGCCCTACTACACGTTCACGATCGATGAGCCAGCGAGCATCGTCGCCGTCATCGTGTTTACAATTGTCGCCATCATCGTCTCGAACGTCGCCGCGCGCGCCCGCACACAGGCGATTGCAGCGATGGCGCGTGCGCGCACCACAGAGCTGCTTTATGCGTTCAGCCGCAAGCTGGCGAGCACCGGCACGCTTGACGACGTGCTCTGGGCCACGGCGCACCAAACCGCATTGATGTTAAACGTGAGGGTGGTGCTCCTGCTTCCGGAGAACGGGTCTATCGCGGTGAAGGCCGGCTATCCACCCGAAGACAGTTTGGACGAGACGGACTTCGCCGCGGCCCATTGGGTGTGGCAACACGAAGCGCCCGCCGGACATGGCTCCAACGTTCGGGCCGAGGCGAAGCGGCTGTTCCTGCCGATGAGGACGGGGCGTGGCGTTATCGGCGTGGTCGGAATCGACAGCGACGGCAACGATCCGATACCGACAGTCGCCGATCGGCGGCTGCTCGAAGCGCTCATCGACCAGAGCGCGCTCGCCATCGAGAGAGTCCACCTCGTCGAGCACATGGAGCGGGTGAGGCGCACGTTCGAGACCGAGCGACTGCGTTCGGCGTTGCTCACCTCGATATCGCACGACCTCAAGACGCCGCTTGCGGCCGTGCTGGGAGCCGCCGGCACCTTGCGCGACTTGGCGAACAAACTCACGCCGGACCAGAAGGACGATCTGCTCGCGACCATCATCGACGAATCGGAGCGGTTGAACCGCTTTATTGCCAATCTGCTCGACATGACGAGGCTGGAGTCGGGAGCAGTGAGCCCGAATGCCGCCCCGCACGACCTGCACGAAATTGTCGGGAGTGTGCTCCGCCGTGCCGAAAAGATCTTGGAGCGTCATCGGCTCAAGCTCGATTTGGCCGATGGTCTGCCGATGCTCGAAGTGGATGCCGTTCTGTTCGAGCAGGTACTGTTCAATATCCTCGACAATGCTGCGAAATATTCGCCTCCCGGCACGACGATTATCACTCGCACCAGTCGCGAGCGGGATGTCGTTGCGCTGCAGGTGATGGACGAAGGCGACGGCATTCCTTCGTCCGAGTTTGATCAGATCTTCGATAAATTCTACAGGGCCCGCAAAGGCGACAGCGTCCGCGCCGGCACCGGACTTGGGCTCGCCATCTCCCGTGGCTTCATCGAAGCGATGCATGGTCGAATTTCGGCGGCAAATCGCGGCGACCGGACGGGTGCGGTTTTCACGATTGTCCTGCCGGTCCCGACCGTGCCGACGCACGTGAGCGAGGTTGCATGAGCACCGCCGGTTTGAAGGTCCTGGTGATCGATGATGAGCCCCCGATCCGCAAGCTGCTCCGGATGGGACTGGTCACACAGGGCTATGAGATCATGGACGCCTCGAACGGAAAGGCGGCGCTGGAGCTCCTAGCGCAGTCTCCGGACCTGATCATTCTCGATCTCGGCCTTCCGGACATGCAGGGGCTCGATCTGCTGCAGATGGTTCGGGCACAAAACGAACACGTCGCGATCGTCGTGCTGTCGAGCCGGGGGGACGAGATCGGCAAGGTCCAAGCCCTGGACGGCGGCGCCGACGATTATGTCACAAAGCCGTTTGGCATGAACGAGCTGCTCGCGCGTACCCGGGCTGCGCTGCGTCATCGGCTGCAGGTGCAGGGCGAGCGCCCGGTGTTCCGGGTCGGCGACCTCACCGTCGATCTGGTCCGCCGGGTCGTGAAGCTGTGCGATAGCGAGGTGAAGCTCTCGCCCAAGGAATACGACTTGTTGCGGCTGCTGGTGCAGCACGCCGGCAAGGTGCTGACCCACAAATTCCTGCTCGACAAGCTCTGGGATCAGCACACGGATGCCCAGTACCTTCGGGTTTACGTCCGCCAGCTGAGGCAGAAGATCGAACTCGATCCGGAGCGTCCCGAATACATCCTGACCGAGACCGGCATCGGCTACCGTCTCCGCGCTCCGGATTGAAGGCGAACTTCCGCCCTGGACAACGTCACTCTGGCTCTTCCGCGCAGCGATGTCCGCTATCGCGCCCGCTATTGGCAGCGGACATCAGGCGCGACGGAGCCGAGCGCTCCGATATAGCGAATGAGGAGCGATCTCAGGCGCGCCTACTGGTCGTCCTCGTCGTCTTCTTCCTCGTCGTCCTCGTCTTCGTCGACCTGCACGAGAGTGACGAGCGGCAGCGTCTCGCGGAAGAGATCGCCTTCCATGCCCATCCAGAGGCAGAGCACGTCGTCGCCCTTGACCTCCGCAACCGTCAGCGGCTGGCCGCCCGATTTCAGCATGACGATATCGCCGGCTTTCAATTCCATGGATTGTCCTTTCGAGTTGATCGATCCGGGTGCAAGACTAGCAATTTGTCATGACACGCCGAACACGGGCGGGGAGCGATGCGCATAGCGCTCGCGGGCAGAGGGGCCGCTCACATGGGAGGCGCTTCCATCGCCAGCATCCCGACGATGGCATCATGCGCCTGTTTTGCCCGACGGGTCAATAGTTTTTCGTAAAATCCGCAAACCCTTGAATTTGCAGCGGCGCCCTACTGTGCATGGGGTTGTTTTCGAGATTTAGACCGGCACGAGCTCGGTCAGCGAGCGGATGATGCGGTCGGGCTTGACCGTCGAGCCTTCCGGCAGGCCGTCGCCATGCACGTCGATCCAGATCGCGTAGATGCCGAGGCGCTGCGGTGTCACGACTTCCCATTCCAGATTGTCGCCGACCATCCACGTGTCTTTCGCGGAGACGCCGAGCGCCTCCATCGCATGCAGATAGGCGCGCTCCTCGGGCTTGCCGAAGCCGTGCTCGCCCTCGATCTGGATGTGGTCGAAGCGATGGGCGAGCTCGAAGCGCTCAACCTTGGCGCGCTGCATGTCGGCAGCGCCGTTGGTGACGAGCGCGAGCTTGACGCCGTGGGCCCTGAACGCATCAATCGCATCATGGGCTCCGGGGAAGACGAAGATCGCTTCCTCACGATAGGTCGTGAAGCGGTCGGCGAGACGATCGGCAAGATCATCGGAGAGCGCGCGATGGCCTTGGGCGGCGAGCGTGGCGAAGCCGCCGCGCACCGTGAGCCGCCGCGCCTCGCCAAGCTTCATCCGCCAGATCGGCTCGGCCTTCGACCAGAACTGCCGCGCATAGGCCAGCACGGCCGTTGCGACCTGTGGCGGCGGCAGCGGCGCGAGCTCCTCGGCAAATTCTTCTGCGATCGTGTTCCAGGCGATCTCGGGCCGGCCATAGGCCGACAGGATGGTGTCGTCCATGTCGATCAGCATGGCGCGCGGGAGAGGTCTCATTGCGGTCACGGCCATTTCACCTCCGGCGGCAGCGACGACAGGATCGAATCCACATTGCCGCCGGTCTTCAGTCCGAAGATGGTGCCGCGGTCGTAGAGCAAATTGAACTCGACATAGCGGCCGCGCCGGACCAATTGCTCCTCGCGATCCTCAGCGGTCCAGCTTGTCGCGAAATTGCGCCTGACGATGTCAGGGTAGATCTTCAGCAAGGCACGGCCGACGTCCTGGGTGAAGGCGAAGTCGGCGTCCCAGTCGCCGCTGTCGTGCCAGTCGTAGAAGATGCCGCCGATGCCGCGCGCCTCTCTCCGGTGCGGCAGGTAGAAATACTCGTCGCACCATGTCTTGTACTTGTCGTAATCGGCGACGCCGTTCGGCCCGCTGCAGGCCTCCTTCATCGCGGCGTGGAAGGCGAGGGTGTCCGCGTCCTCCTGCGTGCGGCGACGGTCGAGCACCGGCGTCAGATCGGCGCCACCGCCGAACCAGGCCTTTGTGGTGACGACGAAGCGCGTGTTCATGTGCACGGCCGGCACATGTGGATTGCGCGGGTGCGCGATCAACGAGATGCCGGAGGCCCAGAACTGCGGGTCTTCCGCCGCGCCCGGAATCTGCGCGCGAAACTCGGGCGCGAATTCGCCGTGCACCGTCGAGCAGTGCACGCCGACCTTCTCGAACAGCCGGCCGGACATCATCGACATCACGCCGCCGCCGCCGGCCGCGCCGGTATGATCGGTGCGCTGCCAGGGCGTGCGCTGGAAGCGGCCGGTCTCGCCGGGATAGAGGCTTTGCGGCGCCTGGTCCTCCAGCCGCTCGAAGTTTTCGCAGATGTCGTCGCGCAGATGCTCGAACCAACTGCGGGCGCGGGCCTTGCGGTCTTCGATCAGGTGGGGGTCCAGCGTGGATGTCATGCCGTTAGCCTTGCGGACCGTAATAGGTGCAGCTCTCGTTGCAACTGTCGCGGTGGATGCTGACGCGGGTGAGCTTGCCGATATGCGCGAGCCGTTCCCAGACGAAGCGCGACAGGTTTTCCAGCGTCGGTGTGCCCAGCGCCTCGATCTTGTTGAGGAACTTGTGGTCGAGCGTGAGCCGCACGTCCTCGATGGCGCGCTCGAGCAGGCCGAGATCGATCACCATGCCGGTGTTGGGGTCCGGCGTGCCGCGGACCGTCACCTCGGCGCGGAAGGAGTGGCCGTGGATCTCTTCGCTCGCCGCACCAAAGGTCGTTCCCGACAGCGAATGCGCCGCCTCGAAGCGGAACGATTTCGTCAATTCCCACATCTGTCCGTCAACCCGTCCTATCTGATGCCGAGCGATTTATGCGTCTGCACGCTCAGCCGCCATTGCGGATGGCGCAGGCAATAGTCGATCGCGCGCGCAGTGTTTTCGGCCACTGCGGGCCCGTCCATCGGCTGAAGCGAGAAGCGCTGGAAGGCGAGGCTCTCGAAAGCTTCGGGCGCTGCGAGCGCCTGCGGATAGACCAGCTTCAGCTCGTGCCCCTGGCGCAGCACCAGTTCGCTGCCGCCCTTGGGGCTGACGCAGATCCAGTCGAGCCCATCCGGCGCGGCGATGGTGCCGTTGGTCTCGACCCCAATCTCGAAGCCTCTCGCGTGGAGCGCTTCGATCAAGGCGTCATCGACCTGGAGCAGCGGCTCGCCGCCGGTAAGCACCACGTAGCGGTTGGAGGCCGATCCGGTCCATTGCGCGGCGATGGCGTCGGCGAGTTGCGCGGCTGAGGCATAGCGGCCGCCGAGCGTGCCGTCGGTGCCGACGAAATCCGTGTCGCAGAACTTGCAGGTTGCGTCTGCCCGATCGGCCTCGCGGCCGCTCCAGAGATTGCAGCCGGCAAATCGGCAGAACACCGATGCGCGCCCGGCATGGGCGCCTTCGCCTTGCAGGGTCAGGAAGATTTCCTTGACCGCGTAACTCAATTTTCTCTCCTCAACCTGTCAATCGTGCGGGTTCCGGATCTGCCGCAGCGCTTCGCCTGCGGCCATCGCCGCGCTCATGGCGACATTGAGCGACCGCAGCCCTGGCGTGATCGGGATCACCAGCCGCGCATCCGCGGCCTCGACCACCGCGTCGGTGACGCCGGCGCTCTCGCGCCCGAATAGCAGGATGTCCGACGTCTGGTAACGAAAATCGCGGTAGTCGGTGGCACCTCTGGTGGTGAACAGTAGCAGACGGCAGCCTTGGCCTGTGCGCCACTCCTCGAATTTTGACCAGGAATCGTGCCTGACGATGCTGACATGGTCGAGGTAATCCATTCCCGCCCTACGGAAATGCCGGTCGGAGACCGGGAAGCCGGCGGGTTCGATGATGTGGGCGGCGATGCCGAGGCAAGCGCACAAGCGAAGAATCGTGCCGGTGTTCTGCGGGATGTCGGGTTGGAAAAGCGCGATCTGCATGAGCGGTTGACGGATCAGTTGAGGGCCGGAAATGCCTCAATAAAACATCGCCAGCCGCGGAATTCGTGCATTGCACGCTCCCGCGCCGTTAGCGGGCTTGCGCTCGTCCTGCAAGGGTGCCAATAGAACGATTCTGGACTGCTGTTTTCGCCTTGTTTTGGCGGGGACACGCCAAGTTCTGCCGCCGCGGGGGGCCGCGGGCGCCGGCAGCACTGTTCCGGGGACCTTGGGGGCTCCTGGAGCGGTTCCACCGGCAGCACAAGAAGAAAGGGTTGGAATCGTGACGACAGCGTCTTCGGCGGACCATCCGACACGCCGTGATTTCTTATTCGTTGCAACGGGGGCAGCTGCAGCAGTAGGGGGCGCAGCCGCGCTCTGGCCCTTTGTCTCCCAGATGAATCCGGACGCCTCGACCATCGCCGCCGGTGCGCCGATCGAGGTCGATCTGAGCCCGGTTGCCGAGGGGCAGGACATCAAGGTGTTCTGGCGCGGCAAGCCGATCTACATCAGCCACCGCACCAAGAAGCAGATCGACGAGGCGCGCGCCGTTCCCGTGGCGAGCCTGCCCGACCCGCAGTCTGACGAAGCCCGGGTCAAGTCTGGCCATGACCAGTGGCTTGTCGTGATCGGCATCTGCACCCACCTCGGCTGCATCCCGATCGCCCATGAAGGCAATTACGACGGGTTCTTCTGCCCCTGCCATGGTTCGCAATACGATTCGTCCGGCCGCATCCGCCAGGGACCCGCGCCCGCGAACCTGGCGGTTCCGCCGTATCAGTTCGTTTCCGACACCAAAATCCAGATCGGCTGAGCTGCGGACCTGCGTCCGAAGCTTCGCGCCGTCTCGTCGTCTTATTTCCTCAGGATCGCATCATGAGCGGACCATCCGACTACCAGCCGAGCAATCCGGCCCTGCAATGGATCGAGCGGCGTCTGCCGATCATGGGTCTCATCCACTCTTCCTTCGTCGTCTATCCCACCCCGCGCAATTTGAACTACTGGTGGACCTTCGGCGCCATCCTCTCCTTCATGCTGGGAATCCAGATCCTGACCGGCGTGATCCTGGCGATGCACTACACGCCACATGCTGATCTCGCCTTCAAGTCGGTCGAGCTGATCGTCCGTGACGTGAACTATGGCTGGCTGCTGCGCAACATGCATGCGGTCGGCGCATCGATGTTCTTTGTCGCAGTCTATGTCCACATGCTGCGCGGTCTCTATTACGGCTCCTACAAGGAGCCGCGCGAGGTGCTCTGGATCCTCGGCGTCATCATCTACCTCCTGATGATGGCGACGGGCTTCATGGGCTACGTGCTCCCCTGGGGCCAGATGAGCTTCTGGGGCGCCACCGTCATCACCAATCTGTTTTCCGCCATTCCCTATGTCGGCGAGAGTATCGTGACGCTGCTGTGGGGCGGCTATTCGGTCGGCAATCCGACGCTGAATCGCTTCTTCTCGCTGCACTATCTGCTGCCGTTCCTGATCGCGGGCGTCGTCGTGCTCCACGTCTGGGCGCTGCACGTCGCCGGCCAGAACAATCCTGACGGCGTCGAGCCGAAGACGGAAAAGGACACGGTGCCGTTCACGCCGCATGCGACCATCAAGGACATGTTCGGCGTCACCTGCTTCATGCTGCTTTACGCCTGGTTCATCTTCTACATGCCGAACTATCTCGGCGACGCCGACAACTACATCCCGGCGAACCCGGGCGTGACACCGCCGCACATCGTGCCGGAATGGTATTACCTGCCGTTCTACGCGATCCTGCGCTCGATCCCGAACAAGCTCGCGGGCGTGATCGCGATGTTCTCGGCGATCATCATCCTGTGCTTCCTGCCTTGGCTCGACAGTGCGAAGACGAAGTCGTCGAAGTACCGTCCGCTTGCCAAGCAGTTCTTCTGGATTTTCGTCGTGGTCTGCATCCTGCTCGGCTACCTCGGCGCGCAGCCGCCGGAGGGCATCTACGTGTATGCCGGCCGGGTCCTGACGGGCTGCTACTTCGCCTACTTCCTGATCGTGCTGCCGCTGCTTGCGCGCATCGAGAAGCCGCGGCCGCTGCCGAATTCGATCTCGGACGCCGTGCTTGCCAAGACCGGTAGCCGGTCGACGCCGATGGTCTCGACCGCGATCGTGCTCGCGTTGGCAGGCACGCTGTTCGCCGCGTCGGCCGACAAGGCTCGCGCCGAGGAAGGCGGCACCAAGCCGCCGGGCAACAGCTGGTCGTTCGCGGGCCCTTTAGGCACGTATGACCGCGGCGCGCTTCAGCGTGGCCTGAAGGTCTACAAGGAAGTCTGCTCCAACTGCCACGCTCTGTCCTATATCGCTTTCCGCAATCTCGGAGATCCCGGCGGCCCCGGCTATTCGACTGCTCAGGTGGCGGCCTTCGCCTCCGACTACAAGATCAAGGACGGCCCGAACGATCAGGGCGAGATGTTCGAGCGCCCGGGCCGGCCGGCCGACTACTTCCCCTCGCCATTCCCGAACGAGCAGGCGGCGCGTGCGGCGAACGGCGGCGCGGCGCCGCCCGATTTGTCGCTGATCACCAAAGCCCGTTCCTACGGCCGCGGCTTCCCGATGTTCATCGTCGACTTCTTCAGCCAGTACCAGGAGCAAGGCCCGGATTATGTCGCCGCCGTGCTCCAGGGTTTTGAGGACAGGGTGCCGGAAGGCGTGACCATTCCGGAGGGCTCCTACTACAACAAGTACTTCCCGGGCCATGCCATCAAGATGCCGAAACCGCTCAGCGATGGCCAGGTGACCTATGACGACGGCTCGCCGGCCACGGTCGCGCAGTACGCTCACGACGTCACCACGTTCCTGATGTGGGCCGCCGAGCCGCACATGGAAGCGCGCAAGCGCCTCGGCCTCCAGGTGTTCGTGTTCTTGATCATCTTCGCGGGCTTGATGTACTTCACCAAGAAGAAGGTCTGGGCCGACTCGCACTGAGGGGCGGCAGACGAGACGAGATGAAAGAGTCCCCGAGACGGGGGCTTTTTTGTTGCCGTCGTTCCGGGGCGATGCGTCAGCATCGAGCCCGGAATCCATTCTTCCACCAACTTCGCGGCAAAATGGATTTCGGCCTCGCGCTATCGCGCGCCCCGGAATGACGAGAGTGTGGATTGCCACACGCGCCTGCAGCCGCCAAAATACCGCCGGCCACTCCCCAGAAACGCGTCGGAGGACACTATGGGAACCGTGATCACTTTCAAGCGCCCGGACGGCAAAGACGCATCGGGCTATCTCGCCAACGCTGCACGCGGCAACGCGCCGGGCGTGGTCGTGATCCAGGAATGGTGGGGCCTGTCGGACCAAATCAAGGGCCTGTGCGACCGCTTTGCGCTCGCCGGCTTCGATGCGCTGGCGCCCGATCTCTACAAGGGCAAGGTGGTGCCGTATCACGACACGGATGCCGCCGGCAAAGAGATGAACTCGCTCGATTTCATGGACGCCACCACGCAGACGGTGCGCGGCGCCACGCAATATCTGTCGCGCAACGGCGCCAAGGTCGGCCTGACCGGTTTCTGCCTCGGCGGCGCCGTCACCATCATCGGCGCGGTGCATGTGCCGGAGCTCGCCGCCGGGGTCGTGTTCTACGGCATCCCGCCGGAGCAAGCGGCCAAGCCCGCCGACGTCAAGATCCCGCTCCAGGCCCACTTCGCCAACAAGGATGATTGGTGCACGCCGGAGCTGGTCAGCGGCTTCGAAAAAGCCATGAAGGCCGCCGGCAAGTCGCTGGAGCTCTTCCGCTATGATGCCGAACACGCCTTCGTCAACGAACAGCGCCAGGCCGTGCACGACCGCGAAGCCGCCGAGCTCGCCTGGGGCAGGGCGACGGAGTTTTTCAGGAAGCATCTGGGGTAGCTGCATGGCGGCGCGCCCGGGGGCGGCGCGCCCCGAGTCGATCAATGCTCTGCTGCGTTGCTATTGAAAATCGCTCTATGCAATCATAGGCTGTGGTCGTCTGACTCTTCGCCAGGCTCCTGCGAAGGGTGCGCGATGATTGTGGGTGGCCGCTTGACGACGGTTGTCGTGCCTCGCGATGCGCTGGAAGCGGCTCGGGAGCCCAAGAAAGCCGAATATCTAACTGGCGCTGTCGTCGACTACGTCAATGAAATTCAACGTACCGGCGCCTACACTCGAGATGAATTGCCCGCTGTGGCCATGCAGGCCTATCACGCCGACTACTATCTCGCTCAGGTCTACAACGGCGGTCACAGTCAGTTCATCGGCAACACGGGGGCCGCGCAGCTTCCGACAACAGCTGGGGATGCGCTCGCAGGGCTAAAGATCATGGGAGCAGGCGCGCAACACCAGATATTGCTGAAGATGATGGCCTGGGTGGAAGCAAATCCTGGCGAAGCGGCAGCGCAGAATGGCTTCACCCAGCGTGCCGCAATGCTCAACGCGCTTGACACTCGCTTCTATGAGGTCGAGCGGCAGCAGCCAATGACGCCGCTTGGGCCCGGTGGATCGCGAGCTGGCCCGAATTGCAAGCCGTGACGGCGGACCAATACGCCTCCGAAATCGAGCGGCTTGCGCGACTTCACCCACATTGGTCGCAGCGCCAGGTATGGCGAAGCGTTCGCCGGATCCGCTTCCAAATGACCGACCGCGTGCAAATCACGGTCGCTGCGGCTTGCGGAGCGGTGGTGCCCGAGCCTGAGCTCAAGCTCATGGTTATTCAGGGAAGCAATCAGGATGTTGAGGTAGAGCAATGCATCGCCTTCGAGGTCAAGACTGACAAGGGCGCACGGGTGTGCGTTTACGAGAAAGCGGGTGGACAACTCTATGAATACGGACCGGGCAGCCGGAGCCCAAAGCCTGCGGAAATTCATGAAATTTTGAAGAGCCTTCCGCCATCGCTCGTGGGCGCGCGGTTATCTGTCGTGACGGCTGACACGATTGCGAACTTCTCGAGAGCCGCAGAGCAAAACTTGGCGGCCGAAGCAATCGATTTGTTGCTGCGAAACTCAGGTCTCGATCCAGCCGCGATGATAACGGCGCTAGCAGTGAGCGACGATCGAGCGACTTGGTACGCGGTGACTGGAAAGACCGGAGTCATGGTTGAAACGTTGGGCGACCGCGCCGATCTTCTCGGGCCTGATGGTAAAACCGAGCTCACGGTCACGCGAGCCGAAATCGAGCGTCATGCCGCTCAGGCGGCGGCTGGTCGCGACAGTTTGCCCGCCCAGGCATGATCCGCCACGGGATTTTACCTAGTTTTTAGCGATCAAGAGTGCCGCAGCCGCTCTTGACGCCGTCCCTGCGCCATGGTGAGTATCCCGCCATGAGCACCGCAGCCCGCCCATCCCGTCGTTGGTGGCGCACCTCCTAAGAGGTGGCCGGTGCGATTTTCTTTTCTCAAATCGTCTGAGGTCGCCCACGCAGTGCGGCGGCCTGATCGTTTGTCCTGTGTGGCGTTCCCTCGGCAAGTTTCGTAAGAGGACCCCATGAACAGGACAGTCTTTGCCCTTCCACCCAAAAGCGACTACGTCACCCGCGGCGGTCTCGCGATCACCCGCGTGGCCGAGCAGTTCACGGGCGGCGCCAACCGGCTCGACGATCTCGTCAGCCTGCTCGACCGCCGCCGTGGCGTGGTGCTGTCCTCGGGGACAACCGTGCCCGGCCGCTACGAGAGCTTCGACCTGGGCTTCTCCGATCCGCCGCTCAAGCTCGAGACCACTGGTGTCGATTTTAAGCTCGAAGCGCTGAACGCGCGTGGCGAGGTGCTGATCGCCTTCCTCGCCGACGTCCTGCGCGAGCCCTGCGTCGTGGTCTCCGAGAAGACGTCCACGCGCCTTGCTGGCCACATCATCCGCGGCGATGCCCCGGTCGAGGAAGACCAGCGCACGCGGCGCGCCAGCGTGATGTCGCTGGTACGCGATCTCGTCGCCGCTTTCGCCGCCAATGATGACGGGCTGCTCGGCCTGTTCGGCGCCTTCGCCTACGACCTCGTGTTCCAGATCGAGGACCTCGTGCAAAAGCGCCCGCGCGAACAGGATCAGCGCGACGTTGTGCTTTACGTTCCTGATCGCCTGCTCGCCTATGACCGCGCCACGGGGCGCGGCGTCGTGCTCAGCTACGATTTCGCGTGGAAGGGCCAATCGACCGAAGGCCTGCCGCGCGAGACAGCGGAGAGCCCGTATCTGAAGACGTCGCGTCAGGGTTTTGCCGATCACGCACCCGGCGAATATCAGGCCACGGTGGAGACGGCACGTGCGGCCTTTGCCCGCGGTGATCTGTTCGAAGCCGTGCCGGGCCAGCTCTTCGCCGAGCCCTGCGAGCGCTCGCCGGCCGAAGTGTTCCAGCGCCTCTGCGTCATCAACCCGTCGCCTTACGGCGCGCTGATGAATCTCGGCGAGGGCGAATTCCTCGTCTCCGCATCGCCGGAAATGTTCGTGCGCTCGGACGGACGCCGCGTCGAGACCTGCCCGATCTCAGGTACGATCGCGCGCGGCCTTGATGCGATCGGCGATGCCGAGCAGATCCGCCAGCTCCTGAACTCGGAGAAGGACGAGTTCGAACTCAACATGTGCACCGACGTCGATCGGAACGACAAGGCGCGCGTCTGTGTGCCCGGCACGATCAAGGTGCTGGCACGACGGCAAATCGAGACCTATTCAAAGCTGTTTCACACCGTCGACCATGTCGAAGGCATGCTGCGTCCCGGCTTCGATGCGCTCGACGCCTTCCTCACCCATGCTTGGGCCGTCACGGTCACGGGCGCACCAAAGCTCTGGGCCATGCAGTTCGTCGAGGATCACGAGCGCTCGCCGCGGCGCTGGTATGCCGGCGCGATCGGGGCGGTGAATTTTGACGGCAGCATCAACACCGGCCTCACCATCCGCACCATCCGCATGAAGGACGGTCTCGCCGAGGTGCGCGTCGGCGCCACCTGTCTGTTCGACTCCGATCCTGCTGCCGAAGACCGCGAATGCCAGGTCAAGGCGGCAGCTTTGTTCCAAGCGCTGCGCGGCGATCCGCCAAAGCCGCTGTCAGCCTTTGCACCCGACGCCACGGGTTCGGGCAAGCGGGTGCTGCTGATCGACCACGACGACAGTTTTGTGCACATGCTCGCCGATTATTTCCGCCAGGTTGGCGCCAGCGTCACAGTAGTCCGCTATGTGCATGCGCTCGACATGCTTAAGCAGAAGAGGTGGGATTTGCTCGTGCTGTCGCCCGGTCCCGGCCGCCCCGAGGATTTCGGGATCAAACAGACTATCGAGGCGGCGCTGGAGAACAAGCTGCCGGTGTTCGGCGTCTGCCTCGGCCTACAGGCGATCGGCGAATATTTCGGCGGGGAGCTCGGCCAGCTCACGCATCCTGCCCACGGCCGGCCCTCGCGGGTGCAGGTGCGCGGCGGGCGGTTGATGCACAATCTGCCGAACGAGATCGTCATCGGCCGCTATCATTCGCTATTTGTCGAGCGCGACAGCATGCCCGAAGTTCTAAGGGTCACCGCCAGCACCGAGGACGGCGTCGCCATGGCGCTGGAGCACAAGACCCTGCCGGTCGCCGGCGTGCAATTCCATCCGGAATCGCTGATGTCGCTCGGCAACGAGGTGGGCTTGAGGATTGTCGAGAATGCGTTCCGGCTGGATGCGGGAGCGAATTGAGTGCAGAATTTCCATACTCGTCATTCCGGGGCGATGCGAAGCATCGAACTATGGTGCGCAGTTGCGCACCTGAGAATCTCGAGATTCCGGGTCTGGGGCTTCGCACCATCCCGGAACGACAATCGGAGCTGAGATGACCTTTGACCACGATCTGAAGGCGAGCGTCCGCACCATTCCCGACTATCCCAAGCCGGGGATCATGTTCCGCGACATCACCACGCTACTCGCGGATGCGCGCGCCTTCCGCCGCGCGGTCGACGAGCTCGTCAATCCCTGGGCCGGCAACAAGATCGATAAGGTCGCCGGCATGGAAGCGCGCGGCTTCATCATCGGCGGTGCGGTGGCGCATCAGCTCTCGGCCGGCTTCGTGCCGATCCGGAAAAAAGGCAAGCTGCCGCATACCACCGTGCGCATCGCTTACTCTCTCGAATATGGCATCGACGAGATGGAGATGCATGTCGATGCGATCCAGCCCGGCGAGCGCGTCATCTTGGTCGACGACCTCATCGCCACCGGTGGCACCGCGGAAGGCGCGGTGAAGCTACTGCGCCAGATCGGTGCCAACGTGGTCGCCGCCTGCTTCATCATCGACCTGCCCGAGCTTGGCGGCGCCGCCAAGCTGCGCGCCATGGACGTGCCGGTGCGCACGCTGATGACGTTCGAGGGGCATTGAATCTCCGCCGTGGCGATTGTCAGATCGCCTCGGCCTTGAGCTCGGCCCGCCAGTGCGCCACGCGCTCCTTCAGCAGCGTGTTTCTGACATAGGCGCTCTCCTCATCCTCCAGACGCTCGCATTCGGCAAACGTCAGGCCGCCTGCCTCGCCGTGCGCATCCCAGGCGGCCTGGAGGCTGAGACAGGGGTGGCTGCCCTGGCGCAAGGTAAACCAGATGCGATTCTGGATGGTCTCGAGGTTCGGGGCTTGGCCGACCCAGATCTCGCCCGAGGCCGCGCAGCGCACGACATAGATGCCCGCAGTGGTCTTCCGCTCCTTGTAGGCGGCGATGGCTGCTTTCCGGTCGATGCTCACGGGAGGGGGCCTTGCTGAGGAATCTATTGCGCAGACTCAATAGTGGCTGAGATGTCCGGCGTCAATATTACCCGGGTGAAATATTCAGGATCGTTGCAGGATCAGACTGAGCTCAAGCTCGCGGAAGGCGAGGTAATTCCGCCGGATCCATTGGTGCAGCTCGGTCGAGGAATCCTTCTCCTGGCGCAGATAGCCGGTGAAGGAGAAGTTCAGCCGATCGATATAGGTCTTGAGGAAGCCGGGCAGCGCCGGCAGGCGGAACAGCCGGCCGCCTTCCATCGCGGGCGGCAGCTCGCCGCGGATCATGAACTCATTGTCGACGGTGATCAGGTTCATCCGCGGGATCTGCTGGCGTAGCATCTCGTGGCCGCGGGCCGACACGCGGTCAGTGTCGGCAACGAACAGGATCTGTGGTGCGACATGCCGGCGCGCAGCTTCCTTGAGCAGCCCGATCTCGTCGGCCATCTTGAAGAACTCGTCGAAGGCGTGGAAGCCGAGGTCGATGACCTTGGCGAGCCCGTCATCGACGATGACGCGGTCCATCAGCTGCATCTTGCCGTAGGTGTCGATCACGTCCGCGGTCTCGGTCACCTTCGGCAGGTAGTCGAGCAGCGACGGCTCCTTCAGATTGACGTCGAAGGCCGCGACGTTGCCATTCTTGAGCAGCAAAAATTCGGCAAGCAGCCGCGCCAGCAGCGTCTTACCGACCTGCGGGCGGGGCGAGCAGATGATGTAGAGGGGCGTCGCGGACATCGACAGCTATATCAGGCCAACTCACCGCCCAATCCAGCCGTATCCGCCCGGCCTTCGCAACTATTTTTCGCTGCTGCGGGCCGCGGCTTTCGAACCGACAATGTCGGTCAAGCGGATGCGGTCGAACTCGCTCCAGACGTTGGCCAGCCAGTGCCGGACATAACCGCGCAGCACGAAGGAGTAGTTGGCGGCCTCGTCGTTCATGCCCTTGTTGGCGACGAATTTCAGGAACGGAACTGACGATACCTCGACCTGCTCATAGGCCATTTCGTTGAGCTTGGGGATGGTCAGCTCAGTCGCATCCTTGATGCGGTGGAAGTAGGAATTGTAGGTCGACTGGTCCCATTGGAAGAACTGGGTGTCGTTGATGAAGTTCTTCACCAGGAAATATTTTGCACCACCCATGAAGCCCGCGGTCTCGGCGATTTCGTCCAGCGAGGCGATCGAGGGTCCGAGGATATGGAACACCGCGAAGGTGATCTGGCCGGCCTTGGCGGCGTCAAGGAAGCCGATGTCGCGCAAGGAGGCCAGCGCCGGCGAAAGCAGGCCGGCGCGGACATCGATCACGGTCACCGACGGGCTCGCCGCGTTGAGCGTATCGAAGATCTTCATCTGGTCCGACGTCGTCATCATGTCGACGATCTCGGTGATCTCCGGGTGGAAGCGCTTCAGCGTTCCCCGCGGCGACTCCGTGTCGAAGGCGCGTGTCGGCACGTTGTTGGCGGAAAAATAATCGAGCAGAGTTCGCGACACCGTGGTCTTGCCGACCCCGCCCTTGTCCGCGCCCACCACAACCACTGCCGGCTTTGCCATTTAAGTCCCCTAACGCGCGCCCCCGATCGCGAGGTCGCAATCGGCCGGGCCCCAAATCGATGTCCCAAGGATGCCCCAAGGATGTCCCAAGTCTGCTGTTGGGCGCGAACATGGCAGAAACAAGGGAGAATTCAATTCCTCGGCACGCCGTAGCGGCAATTCTCGAGGTTTTTCCCGATCGTTGTGAAACCGGTCGCAAGTTGCAGAAAATCACGCTCCTAATGGCGACCCCACGGACCGACCAAAGGACCCATGGGATCGCCGCCTGCGGTTCCGGAGGGGCTGGGCACAGGCGGCGGATTGGCCCGGCTGCCTGCATCATTCCAAGGCCCCTGCGGCAGCGGCGGCGGGGCGTCCTGCTGGTCGGACTGTGCGCCGGGCTCGTCCACGGTGGGCTGTTCCGTCTCCTCAGTGGGCGGCGGCAATGGACCGGGGTCACGGCCACCCGCGAACTTGACCAGCGCGTCGACGCGGCACTGCACCGAGGGATGAGTCGCGAACAGATCGGCAAAGCCCTCGCGCGGATTGTCCACGCAGAGCTCCATCACTGCGGAGGTTGCGCCAGGCAGCTCGCCGCGGTTTTCAATCTTGCGCAGCGCCGAGATCATGGCATCGGGATTTTTGGTCAGCTCGACCGAACCGGCATCGGCGAGATATTCCCGCGAGCGCGAGAGCGCGAGCTTGACCACCTGCGACACCAGCCAGGCCACCACGATCAGCACGACCGCGATGATGATGACCACGATTGCGCCGCCACCGGAGCTCTTGCTGTTGCTGTCGCTCGATGACAAAGACGATCGCGACGACGAGGAGGTGCCCGACGACCACGAGCCGCCAGAGCTCCAGCTCAAATTCGTGAACAGGCGGAAGAACAATTCGCCGAAGAAGCCGACGACGCCGGCGATAATGACGGCAACCACCATCAGCTGCACGTCGCCGTTCTTGATGTGGGTCAGCTCGTGGCCCAGCACCGCCTCGATCTCCTGGTCGTTCAGCGCCTTCAGGAGACCCGTGGTGACGGTGACCGAATATTGCCGCGGGTTCAGACCCGTCGCGAACGCGTTCAGCGCCGGGCTCTCCATGATCTTCAGCTTCGGCATGGTGATGCCGCGCGAGATGCAGAGATTTTCGAGCAGATTGTAGAGCCGCGGCTCTTCCTCCCGGGTGACGTCATGGCCGCCGGTGACGGCGTCGATCATCGACTGGTGGAACAAATAGGCGATCACGATCCAGGCGATCGCCGCAACCGTCGCAAAGGGCGCTGCCTTCAGCAGGTCGACGAAGGCGCGGTTCAGATAATAAGCGACGGTCTGGTTGCCGTTGATGACGACTTCGGCCACCAGTGCGCCGGCGAAGACCAGCAAATAGACCAGCGCGAACAGGCCGGCGAGCAGCAGCATCGAACGAAACTTGTTCGAGGCGATGTGCGTGTAGAGACCGTACGCGGCCATGGCGCGCTGTCCTGCCAGCCTATCGGCTCAAATCAGAACTTCACCTGCGGCGCCGCCTCGACCTCGGTGCGGCTGGCGCCGAGATCGAAGAAGTCCTTCCTGGTGAAGCCGAACATGCCGGCGAACAAAGCGGCGGGCATCTGCTGGATGCCTGTGTTGTATTCCTGGACCGCGTTGTTGAAGAAGCGGCGGCTCGCCGCGATCTTGTTCTCGAGGTCGGAGAGTTCGCCCGCAAGCTGCTGGAAATTGGCGTTAGCCTTGAGGTCCGGATAGGCCTCCGACAGCGCGATCAGCCGTCCCAGTGCGCCGGACAGCTGGTTCTCGGCGGCGGACACCTGCGCCGGGCCCTGCGCCGACATCGCCGAATTGCGCGCCTTGATGACGTCGTCGAGCGTGCCGCGCTCGTGCGAGGCGTAGCCCTTCACCGTCTCGACCAGGTTCGGGATCAAATCGTGGCGCTGCTTGAGCTGCACGTCGACGTCGGCAAAGGCCTGGCCGACGCGCTGGCCGAGCGCCACCAGCCGGTTGTAGGCGCTGAAGGCGAACAGCACGAGGACGACGATGACGCCGAGAACGATCCAGCCGGTCGACATGGAGAACTCCTGAAAGGGGATTTAAGGCGGGCAGCGTAAACCAAAATGGGGCCCGGGGAGCGCCCGGCGCGAAGGAAAGGTAAGACTTGGTCGAATGGGGAACCATCCGAGTTCAAGGGAAAAGCGGCTAACGAGGTTAACTTTTGGACAGAACGGCGTCGCCCCAGCGCCAGCGCCGCGCGGCTGCATAGGCAGCTTTGTCACGTCGTGGCACCTTCGTCAGTGCGACGCCCTCCTCGGTGCAGAGCTTTGCTGTGATCTCGGCCTTGCCGACATCCGGCGGCGCCAGCACGCGCGCGGCGCGGCTTTCGGGTGGCGTGCGGGTCAATGCGACGTAGACGAAGCGCTCGTCCTCGAACGGCACCTCGGCGCCCTTGATCTGGCGGTGCGCTTGCGAGCGCGGCAGGCGCTGGTTGAAATGGCACCAGTCGGGCGCAATGAGCGGGCAGGGTTTTTCGTGCGGGCAGGGCGCGGTGACAAAGGCGCCAGCCGCGGTCAGTTGCTGGCGTAGCGCGAGAATGCGAGCATAGCCGGCGGGCGTGCCGGGCTCGATCACGAGCAGCGCGTGGCGCGCCTTGGCCCACATTGTTTCCGTGAGCTTGCGCTGGTCGCTCTCACTGAACTCGCCGATGACGTAGCTCGCGACGACGAGATCGGCCTGCGAGACTCCGGCAAGGTTCGCGGCGGCATCGCCGGGCAGATAACGGCAATCGGAGAGGCGCGTGCTGTCGCGCGCTAGTTCGAGCGCGAGACGGCTGAGCGTTGTATTGGCATCGAGCAGGGTAAAGTCTCGCAGCGACGAGAAAGCTTCCGCGGCGGCCCAGCTCGCGGTGCCCGGACCTGCGCCCACGTCGAGCAGTGTTTCCGGGGCGAGGCTTGGTGCGATCTCCGTCAGCGCATTCAGGCTTGCGGCAACGGCGGCGTAGGTCGCCGGCATGCGCGCCAGCGCGTAGGCGAGCGCATCGGCCTCGGACTTGATAGAGCCGGAGCTGCCGCCTGCGCGATAGGTGGTCGAGATTTTTTGCGATCGCTGTGCGGCGTCGGTACGCGATAAGCCCTGGAGCTTGGCGTCCAGGGCGGTCTTGAGTTCGGCGGGGAAGGTGGGAGAGATCATGTTGGCCTACCGTCATTCCGGGTTCTCGCTTCGCAAGACCGGAATGACGGCAGAGATATCACGCCACGTTCTGGTCGAGAATGTCCACCGCTTCGGACAGGCTCACCGAGACGAGTTGGGAGACGCCGCGCTCGGCCATGGTGACGCCGAACAGCCGGTTCATCCGCGCCATCGTGATCGGGTTGTGCGTGATGATGATGAAGCGCGTGTCGGTCGAGCTGGTCATTTCGTGCAAGAGGTTGCAGTACCGTTCGACGTTGTGGTCGTCGAGCGGCGCATCGACTTCGTCCAGCACGCAGATCGGCGAGGGATTGGTCAAGAACACCGCGAAGATCAGCGCCATCGCGGTCAGCGCCTGCTCGCCGCCCGAGAGCAGCGACAGCGTCTGCGGCTTCTTGCCCGGCGGCTTGGCGATGATCTCGAGACCGGCTTCCAGCGGATCGTCGCTCTCGATCAGATGCAGCGCCGCTTCGCCGCCGCCGAACAGCTCGACGAACAGGCGCTTGAAGTGGTTGTTGACGACCTCGAACGAGGTCAGGAGCCGCTCGCGCGCTTCCTTGTTGAGGCTCTGGATACCCTGGCGCAGCCGCTTGATGGCTTCGACGAGGTCGTCGCGCTCGGTGACCAGACCCGTGTGCTGGGTCTCGACCTCGCGCAGCTCTTCCTCGGCGCGGAGGTTGACCGCGCCAAGGCGCTCGCGGTCGCGGCGCATCTTTTCGAGGTCTTCCTCGATGTCGTGCAGCGGCGGCAGCTCGGCGCCGGGCTCGATCTCGGCGAGGCCGGCAACGGCCTGCGGCTCGACTTCGAGCATGTCGCGGATCTCGCGCTCGATGTCCTCGAGCCGGCGCCGCGAACCTTCCATGCGCTCCTCGGCACGGGCGGTGGCTTCCCGGGAGCTGGACAGCGCCTCGAGCGTCAGCTTGGCGACGCGATCGGTCTCGGCCATCGCGGTCTCCGCGGTGGCGAGCGCGTCGGCGGCCATGCGGCGGTCGTTCTCGGCGTATTCGATCTCGGTGATCAGCGCGCTGCGCTTCTCGGCGAACAATGCGGGCGCGTTCTCGAGGTCGCTGCGCTCGATCGTGAGCTCGGCAATACGAGCCTGGATGGTGTCGATATGAGAGGCTGCGCTCTCCTTGCGGTTCTGCCACTCGGTGCGCTCGGCGAGGATCGCCTGGACGCGGCGGTCGGCGAGCTCGGCCTCGCGCGCCAGCGCCTGGGCCTCGGCGCGGACCTGCGCGGCGATGCGGCGCTGGCCTTCGATGTCGCTGCGGACCGCGGCGAGCCGGGTCTCGGTGTCCTCGCTCGACGGCAGCTCGCTGATGCCGGCCTCGGCATATTCATAGGCGGCCTCGGCTTCGGCGCGGTCGGCGGCGAGGCGGCTGTGCGCTTCCGACAGCGTCGCCTTGCGCGCGGCGTGGCGGCTGATCTCGCGCTCGGCCGTGGCATGGCGCTCGCGTGCGACGTTCACTTCGCGCTGGGCCGCGCGCCAGGCTTCGCGGCTCGCGCCTTCCGTGCTGGCGGCCATCTGCAATTCGGACTCGGCATTCTCCAGCGCCTGACGCTTGATCTGCGCGTCGATGCGGGCCTGCTCGAGCTCATTCTCGATGTCGACGAGGCGGGCACGCTCGGCCAGCCGCCTTGCGGCCCCGGTCGGCGCGTGAGCAGCGGCGACAAAGCCGTCCCAGCGCCAGACGTCGCCTTCGGGCGAGACCAGCCGCTGGCCGGTCTTGAGCTGTGAGACCAGCTCAGCACCGCGCTCGCGCGGCACCACGCCGATCTGCGCCAGGCGGCGCGTGAGCTCGGCCGGCGCCTGCACGTGATTGGCGAGCGGCACGACGCCCTCAGGCAATTCCGGATCGCCGTCGGTGACGCCGGCATTGGTCCAGCGCATCGGTGCCGACGGGTCGACGGGCGCGTCGAGGTCGTCGCCGAGCGCGGCGCCGATCGCCTTTTCAAAACCCTTGTCGACGGTGATGCCGTCGATGATCGGCGGCCACAGATTCTTGGTCTCGCCGTTGACGATCTTGGAGATCGTGCGTGCCTCGGTATCGAGCCGCTGCACGCGCTTGTCGGCTTCGACCAGCGGCGAGCGCGAGGATTCCAGCGTCTGGCGGGCGGCGACATGTGCGGCTTCGCTCGCTTGCGCTGCGGCTTCGGAAGCTGCCAGCGTCTGCTCGGCGGTCTCGACCGCTGCGGTCAGCTCGTCGAGATCGCCGAAGCCGCCGGTTTCGGCCGCGAGCTTTTGTTCCTCCGCGGCGACGTTCGCGATTTCCTGATCGAGCCGGGCGAGCTTGTCGCGGTGGGTGCGGACGTTGGCCTCGAGCTGATTGCGCTTGGCGGTGAGGTCGGCGAGCGCGGTGGTCAGCTCGGCGAACTGTTGCTCGGTTTCGGTCAGCACCGCCTCGGCTTCGCCGACGCGCTCGTCGACGCCGGAGCGCTTCTCGACGCGCGACCTGATCTCTTCCTTCAGCTCGGCGTCTTCGGCGTCGAGCCGCTGCAGCGCGACGTCGGCGTCCATCGTCTGCTGCTGGGCGCGCGAGATGTCGCCTTCGAACTGGGCGAGGCGGCGCTCGAGCTCGGCGACGCGCTCCTTGGCGCGCTCTTCCTCGCGGTCGAGCAGCTCGCGGGCATTGGTCAGGCGCTGAAGGCCCGCCGCGGCGCGCGCTTCGGCATCGCGCAGCGCCGGCATTTCGGCGGCGCGGATCGCCTGGATGCGGGCGGCTTCGGCCTGATGCTGGGTACGCTCGGCCATCTCGCGCACGGCGAGATCGTGGGTGTGGCCGGATTCGTTGACGTCGGCATGGGCGCCGATCCAACGCAGATGGAACAGCGTGGCTTCGGCCTTGCGAACCTTGGCCGCGACTTCGCGATAGCGCACGGCCTGGCGGGCCTGCTTCTTCAAGCCTTCCATTTGCCCGGCGAGTTGGCCGATCACGTCCTCGACGCGGGTGAGGTTGGTTTCGGCGGCCTTGAGCCGCAGCTCGGCCTCGTGGCGGCGGGCGTGCAGGCCGGCAACGCCGGCGGCGTCTTCCAGCACGCGGCGGCGCTGTTCGGGCTTGGCCTGAATGATTTCGCCGATCTTGCCCTGGTGGACGAGGGCGGGCGAACGCGCGCCGGTGGCGGCATCCGCGAACAGGATCTGCACGTCACGCGCGCGCACGTCGCGGCCGTTGATGCGATAGACCGAGCCGGCCTCGCGCTCGATGCGGCGGGAGATTTCGAGCAGCTGGCTATCGTTCATCGCCGCCGGTGCGGTGCGATCGGCATTATCGATCGTCATCGTCACTTCGGCGTGGTTGCGCGCGGGACGGTTGCCGGAGCCGGCGAAGATCACCGCGTCCATGTCGGCCGCGCGCAGCGATTTGTACGAGGTCTCGCCCATCGCCCAGCGCAGCGCTTCGACCAGGTTCGACTTGCCGCAGCCGTTGGGTCCGACCACGCCGGTCAGGCCGGGCTCGATGACGAAGTCGGTGGGCTCAACGAATGACTTGAAGCCGTGAAGGCGCAGGCGGGTGATTTTCATAAGCACGCATCTCTGTTGGCAGGCGCGAATCCCCCTGCCCGGACAATAGCATGGAAGGCAATGTCGCTGTCTGGGCGAGTCGCGCGGGGCGCCTCATGCGGCGGACAATGGCCGCGGTGCGCCGCGAGGGCAACCTGCGAAAGCCGCTTTTCCCAAGGGATTTGTGACGGGAAAGCTACGGCTTTTGAGATGCGAATCAGAATCTTGACGAGCGAATCAGCTCTTCAGCAGCGGATTGATCTTCTTGGCGAATTCCTCGAACGAGGTCTCGCCCTTGATCTTCTCGCCGTTGATGAAGAAAGTCGGCGTCGAATCGACCTTCAACACGTCGCTCGCATATTTCTGGTCGGCGGCGATCTTGTCGAGCAGCGCCTGGTCCTTCAGGCAGGCTTCAACCTGCTGCTGGGTCAGGCCGGCCTGCTTGCCGATCCGTGTCAGCGTCTCCGTGGTGTTCTTCACCACCCAATCGCTCTGTTGGCGGAACAGCATGTCAGTGACAGCGAAATATTTCGAGGCGTCGCCTTTGGCGATGCAGCGCGACAGCATCGAACCGGCGGCGGCTTTGATGTCGAGCGGGAACTCGCGGAAGATGTAACGCACCTTGCCGGTGTCGATGTATTCCGATTTGATCTTGGGGAACACCTGCTCGTTGAAGGCAGCGCAATGCGGGCAGGTCATCGAGGCGTATTCGGTGATGGTGACGGCGGCGTCCTTCGGGCCCAGCGCCATGTCGGGGAGCGACACGGGCTTGGCGACATCGGCCGCGGACTGGGCCATGGCTTCAGAAATGAACCGCAGCGGCGAGAGCCCGGCGAGCGCGGCAAGACCGGTCAGCGACAGCATCGTGGTGAAGGCGCGGCGGGTGATGATCAAGGTCGGCTCCCGAATTGGATGTCTTGCCCGAAGTTCCCGTTGGGCGGCCTGTCGCTAGCTTGAAACGTCGTTTGAGGCAATGGCGAGGGATAACGACGGGTCCAGATTAGCCAGGGAATAAGGCTCAATTTCGCTTGATGGCTGCCCCGAGCCGCGCCAGCGCCGTCTTCAATTCTTCATCTTCGATGTCGGTGAGGCCCTCCGCCACCTTGGCGACGGCCTTGGGGTCCGGCGGGCCGGGCCGAACCCGCGGCCGGGCGCGCGACAGGGGGGCCTGGCGGAAGGCGAGCTTGCCGACCGCGCTCCAGCCGAAGAAGCGGTTGACCCGCTCCAGGATCACGTCGGCGGAGTGCTGGATCTCCAGCGCCATCGGGCCCTCGACCCGCAGCACCAGCGTCGCCGGCTGCTGCGGCTGCCTCTCCACCGGCCGCGGCCATTGCATCCTCAGCGGCTCGGCATGGGCGGCGATCTCAGGCCCCGCAATCTGCGCCCACCGCGTCACCAGCTCGCGCGCCGCAAAACCCTGCTTGGCATAGGCCTCGGCAAAGACATCGTTGAGCAGGATCCCGAGCGGCTTGGCGCTGATGGGGCCGGGTTTGGGAGGGAATTTGGACATGGGGCCTTATAGCACCCCGCCGCGCGGCCCACAGGCTCCTTGCAGCGAAGAAAGGCGTGGATGCCCGCGACAAGCGCGGGCATGACGTGGAGAGGTCAGTGCGTTGTCGTTACAGTAAGAGCATGAGCCCCAAATCCGCCCTGAAGGCGAAATCGGAACCCAGACAGCCCGAGACCGTACTGCGCCCACTCGCGCTGCTTGCCTGGTACGACCGCCACCGCCGCCGATTGCCCTGGCGCGCTGCGCCCGGCGAGACGTCTGACCCTTACCGTGTCTGGCTGTCGGAGATCATGCTGCAGCAGACCACAGTGAAGGCGGTCGGGCCCTATTTCGAAAAATTCATCGCGCGCTGGCCGGATGTCACGGCGCTGGGGAACGCCTCGCAGGACGATGTGCTGCGGATGTGGGCCGGGCTCGGCTATTACTCGCGCGCGCGCAATCTCCATGCCTGTGCGGCTACGGTGACGCGCGAGCACGGCGGTATCTTCCCCGATACGGAGGAAGAGCTGCGCGCGCTACCAGGGATCGGGCCCTACACGGCGGCGGCGATTGCAGCGATCGCGTTCGATCGCCACACCATGCCCGTCGACGGCAATATCGAACGGGTGGTGTCGCGCCTGTTTGCGGTCGAGGAGGAACTGCCGCAGGCCAAGCCGCTGATCCAGCAATTGGCGGCGACGCTGCTGGCAAGCTCCCGCGCCGGCGACAGTGCGCAGGCGCTGATGGATCTCGGCGCCTCGATCTGCACGCCCAAGAAGCCGGCCTGCTCGCTATGCCCACTGAATGAGGATTGCACGGCACGCGCGCAAGGCACGCAGGAGACGTTTCCGCGCAAGGCGCCGAAGAAGAGCGGCACGTTGCGGCGCGGCGCTGCCTTCGTCGTCACGCGCGGCGACGAGCTGCTCGTGCGCTCGAGGCCCGAAAAAGGCCTGCTCGGCGGCATGACCGAAGTGCCTGGCTCGGAATGGCAAGCCGGACAAGGCGACGCAGCCGCAAAGCAGCAGGCGCCGGAACTAAAGGGGCTGTCGCGCTGGCAGCGCAAGATGGGCGTGGTCACCCACGTCTTCACGCATTTCCCGCTGGAGCTCGTAGTCTACACGGCCAGAGCCGAAGCCCGTACGCGCGCGCCCGAAGGCATGCGCTGGGTGCCGATTGCGACCTTGGCCGACGAAGCGCTGCCTAACGTCATGCGCAAGGTGATCGCGCACGCGCTGGATTTATCTTCGGGTCCATCCTCCTGACAGCATGCTGGCAGCAGGCCTGCGCTATCAGCGCGCAACATGGAGGCTGCCAATGATCAAGACCGCGCTCGACAATTTTCCAAGACCACCCTGCGCCGAGCTGTTGGGATGGCGCCTGCTCGATGCCCGGCCGGAGGAGGGCTGGATCAAGCTCAGCTTCGAAGGCAGACCTGAGTTCTGCAATCCGGCAGGCTTCATTCAGGGCGGCATGCTCTCGGCCATGCTCGACGACACCATGGGCCCAGCCGTGCTCGTGATGAGTGAGGGCCGGCTCTACACAACGACGATCAGCATGACCGTGAACTTTTTGGCGCCCGCAAAGCCCGGGCCGATCATTGGTGAGGCGACGGTGAAACAGCTCGGCAAGACCATTGCGTTCGTCGAGGCCAAGCTGACGGCGGAGGACGGCACGGTGCTGGCAACGGCGAGCGCTAGCGAGCGATTGCTAGAAGCGGCGCGAGTGGTGCGGTAACTGGGCTTAGCCACGCATGCGGTGCGCCTTCTCCCCTTGCGGGAGAAGGCGGCGCGAAGCGCCGGATGAGGGGTTCGCTCCGCGAGTTCAGCTGGGAGTTGGACTTGCGGAGACAGACCCCTCACCCCAAGTGAGGCTGCCCTTACCGGCATCGCTGCCCTCTCCCACAAGGGGCGAGGGCACATCAATGTGCATCTCGCTTGGTGCGAGAGCCAACTCAATTCCCACCCGCCTCGCGTCCTTGCTCACGATCGGCGGCTTCGCATTGAGCGCTTCGACCTGGAATCCAGCAACGCGCTTGTAGTTCGCGGCGATGTCCTCCAGTTCCTGCTGCGACAGCACGTTGGTGACGACCTCAAAACCATCAGGCGCGCGTTCCTCGACGAGCTGCATCACCTGCTCGGGGCCGTTCTTGCGGTTGAGCAGGACGAGGTCGGTGGTCGCAGGCCGCCGCTCGGCCTCATAGGCGAGCAGCGCGGCGGTCGTCGGGCCATGCGCGAGGATCTCGCGGGTGATGGTGCGGGCATCGAGGATCGCCTGCGAGGCGCCATTCGAGCCGATCGGGTACATCGGATGCGCGGCATCGCCCATCAGCGTCACCTTGCCGAACGTCCATTGCGACACCGGATCGCGGTCGACCAGCGGATATTCATAGGCGTGCGGGCAATTTCTGATCAGGCCGGGCACGTCGAGCCAGTCGAATGTCCAGCTCTCGAACCACGGCAGGAACTCTTCCAGCCGCGCGGTGCGGTTATAGTCCTCGCGCCGCCACTGATAGGTCGGCGGCATGTGCCGCTCGGCGACCCAGTTGATCAGATGGTTGCCCGCTTCATCCGGCTGCTTCGAGATCGGATAGCAGACGAATTTCAGGATCTCGTGGCCGGCCATGATCATGGTGCGGCCGGTCAGGAAGGCTTTGGACGGCGTCACGCCGCGCCAGAGGATGCGGCCGTTCCAGATCGGCGGCCCTTCGTTCGGATAGAGCTTTTCTCGCGCGGCGGAATGGATGCCGTCGGCAGCGATCATGATCGCGCCTTCGTAGGTCCCGGCAGGTTTGCCGGTCGACCTGTCGATGAAGTCGGCGCGGACGCCCCCCGCCGTTTCGGTCCAGCCGGTCAGATGATGGCTGGTCAGGATGTTCTCGCGGCCGAGCCGCTCGATTGCGGTGTCGAGCAAGAGCTGCTGGAGCGTACCCCGATGAATCGAGAATTGCGGCCATTTGTAGCCGGCTTCCAGCCCGCGCGGCTCGCTCCAGATCGGCTTGCCATGCTTGGAGAAATAGGCGAGCTCGCGCGTGCGCACGCCGCTCGCATCCAATTTGTCCATCAGCCCGAGCTCGATCAGCTCGCGCACCGCATGCGGCAGCACATTGATGCCGACGCCGAGCGGCTTCAGTTCTGCGACGCTTTCGAACACTTTTGCGGGAATGCCGATCTGGTGCAGGCTGAGTGCGAGCGTCAGCCCGCCGATGCCGCCGCCGGCGATGAGTACCGTCATGACAAACCCCCTCCGATTGCGGGCGTCTTGGCACAGGCTGATGGCCGTGGGCAACAGCGAAGGGAGCGGAGTGCTATGGACCTGAGCGCCGACAGCCGTTAGTTTCCAGCTTTCTCATGAGGTCCGACATGCTCAAGCTCTACTACGCAACCGGCACCTGCGCGCTCGCCACCTACATCACCTTGGAGGAGGCCGGCGCCGATTACACGGCCGAACGGCTGAGCTTCAAGGACAATCAGCAGAACAGCCCGGCCTATCTCGCCATCAACCCGAAGGGCCGCGTTCCGGCGCTGGTGACCGATCGCGGCGTCCTGACCGAGACGCCGGCGATGCTGGCCTACATCGCGCAAATCTTTCCCAAGGCAAAGCTCGCGCCGCTCGACGATCCCTTCGACTTCGCGCAAGCGCAGTCGTTCAATTCCTATCTCTGCTCGACCGTGCACATCAATCACGCCCACAAGATGCGCGGCGCGCGCTGGGCGACGCAGGAGAGCTCGTTCGCCGACATGAAGGCGATGGTTCCCAAGACCATGGGCGCCTGCTTCAATCTGATCGAGCAGAGGATGTTCAGGGGACCCTGGGTGATGGGCGATCAGTTCACGATCTGCGATCCCTATCTCTACACGCTCTCGACCTGGCTCGAAGGCGACAGCGTCGACATCAACGCTACGCCGAAGATCGCCGATCATTTCAAGCGCATGTCCGATCGGCCCGCCGTGCGCAAGGTGATGGACGCGCAGAAGGCGTGATAACGCGCTGATCCTTGTACGGTGGGCAAAGGCGCGAAGCGCCGTGCCCCCCATCTTTCTTCGGCGACGGCAGAAGCCGTGGGCACGCTTCGCTTTGCCCACCCTACGAGAGCTTGCGCTTGGCTTTCTCCAATTCCCGTCCCGTCTCCAGCATCAGCCGCCGCAGCCAGATCGAGCCGGGATCCATCTGCGCCCGCGTCGGGTAGAACATGAACTGCTCGTCGATCCCTGGATCGAACGGTGGCGTCACGGTGACGAGACCGAGCTGCTTCGCCAGTGCCGCGATCAACCGGCGCGGCACGAAGGCGACGAGATCGGTGCGCGCGGCGACGTGCAGCGCTTCGAGATAGCCCGACACCACCAGCGAGATGTGCCGCTCGATGCTTTTGGTGCGGAGCCAGGTGTCGATCAGATCCTCGCTGTTGCCGCGGATGATGACGCCGACATGCCGTGCGGCCAGAAAAGCTTCGCGCCGCTTCAGCTTCGCGCCAACAGGATGGCCGCGCCGCACCGCCAGCGCGTCGCCGTCGGTGTAGAGCAATTGGCGGTGAAAGCCTTTGAAGGCGTTGCCGATCGAGATCACGAGGTCGATGGTGCGGGCGAATTCGGCGTGGAAGATCGCCGGGCCCCGCCACGGCACGACATCGATCCGGACGTTCGGCGCAAGGCGCGTCACCCTTTCCATCAAGGGCGGCATTAATAGCTCGACCGCGAGGTCCGGCATCATCAGGCGGAATGGCCGCTCGCTGCGCGCGGCATCGAACGCGTCGGGCACGAACAGCCCGCGCACCTGGTCGAGCGCCTGCGCCAGCGGCGCGCGCAGCGCTTGCGCCCGCGGCGTCAGCTCCATCCGCGCACCGGTGCGCACCAGCAGCGGATCGCCGAAGATGTCGCGCAGGCGTTGCAGCGCGTGGCTCGCGGCCGGCTGCGACAGTCCGATGCGCAGAGCGGCGCGGCTGACATTGGCCTCGCGCAGCAGCGCGTCGAGCGCGGTCAACAGATTGAGGTCAAGCGAATTCAAATTCATGAGGCGAATAGATACCATATCCGCTATCGATTTGAAGAATTCGTTTCACGCAGCGATCATCTCCGTATTGCCACCAAACGGAGATGCCGCCATGAGCGCGAGCGCCAACAAGAAACTGATGCAGGATATTTTCGCCGCCGCCGCCAATCCCGATCCGGCGGTGCGCGACCGCGCGCTGTTCACAGCAAGCCTCGCCGACGATGCCAGATGGATCGTCACCGGCCAGTATTCCTGGTCGCGCACCTTCGTTGGCAAGGACGCGATCCTCAACGATCTGCACGGCTATGTGCGCACCCGCCTGCGCGACCGTACGCGCACGGTCGCCGAGCGCTTCATTGCCGATGGCGACCTCGTCGTGGTGGAAGCCAAGGGGGACAACGTCACCCCCGAAGGCGTGCGCTACGACAACGATTATTGCCTGGTGTTTCGGCTCGAGGGCGGCAAGATCAAGGAGATCCGGGAATATTGCGACTCGGTCCTGACCGAGAGGGCGCTCGGCCGGTTCCCGCAAGCAGCCATCAGGACGGCCGGCTGATCCGCTTGTCTTGAAGCGCCGGGCGAACGCCTGGGCAGGCGCTCGCCCGAAACCGCAGCGCCGGCCGGATTAAGAAGGACACAATTAACAAGTGTCCTTCATTGTACTGCCGCGCAGCTGGAGTCGCCGTGGGGGTGTTCGGCTGCTCGAATTCTTGGGGGGCGGCATCATGCCGGGCATTCGTTTGAGAATCCGGGGGCGTCTTTACGCTGGCTTCACGGCTCTTGCCGTGGTGGGCCTGATCATGGCGTTGGTTGCCGTCTGGAATCTGTGGGCCATCCAGGACCAGGTCGCGAGAATGTCCGCCTTCTCGGACGATGCCGCGCGCGTCCAGGAGATATCAATCCATCTCCAGGCGCTCCAGCGGGCCAATCTGCGCTACATCTATGACGCCAACGAGCCCGCCTTCAAGGAGGCCGCGGAGCGCGAGGCGGCGACGGTCGCGTTGCTGAAAGCCGCCTCGGCGGCCTCGTTCTCGGAGGAGCGGCGCAAGATCTACGACGGCCTCGTTGCCGATTTCGACAAGCTGCAGTCGCTGCGCGGGCGTCTGGGCGCCGCCGTCAAGGAGACGACGAAAGGCAAGGCCGCTCTGCTGCCGGGTGGCGAGGAGCTGAATACCTATGCCGGCAAGCTGGTCGTTGCGGCGCATGGAACCCACGATCCTGAGATCACGGCGCCCGTCGCCGACCTCGAATCCAAGATCCTCCAGGCGCGTCTCGCGAGCTGGCGCTTCCTCGCCATGCGCGATTCCAAGGCATCCTCGACCTTCAGAGCCAATACAGAGCGGGCGCAGCAACGGATTGCGGCGCTCCAGGAGGCCAGTCTGCCGGAGCAGGTCAAGTCTGCGCTCGCCCCGGTCAAGACCTCGCTTGCCTCCTACCAGGCGGCGTTCGAGTCCACGTCCGCTGCGATCCTCGCGGCCGACGAGACTTACCGCAACAACATTGCGCCCTTGATCGCCGAAAGTATCAACAAGCTCAAGGTTGCGGACACCGGACTGGCGGCTGACTACCAGAAGACGCGTACGATCGCCGCAGGTGTCATCGCCAGCACGACATGGATTCAGGAGGCGGCAGGCGGTCTCGCAGTTCTGTTCAGCGTAATCGTCGCCTTCCTGATCGCCCGCAGCATCGTCGGCCCGTTGACCGCGATGACGCGCGCGATGGGCCTTCTGGCCGGCGGCAATCTCGCGGTCGAGATCCCCTCGCGTGGCAAGGCCGACGAGATTGGCGACATGGCCAAGGCGATCCAGGTGTTCAAGGACAACATGATCGACACCGAGCGCCTGCGTCACGAGCAGACCGAGACCGAGGCGCGGCAGGCCGAGGATCGCAAGAAAGATATGGTCCGGCTCGCCGGCCAGTTCGAGCAGACGGTCGGCGAGATCGTCGAGACCGTGTCGTCGGCCTCGCACGAGCTCGAGGCGTCCGCTAGCACGCTGACCGCGACCGCCTCGCGCGCCCAGAACCTGTCCACCGAGGTCGCCTCCGCCTCGCAGGAAGCCACCGCGAACGTGCAGGCCGTCGCCTCGGCTACCGAAGAGCTGTCCTCCTCGGTGAGCGAGATCGCGCGTCAGGTCCAGGAATCCGCCCGTATCGCGGGCGAGGCCGTGGGGCAGGCGACCAAGACCAACGCACGCGTTAGCGAGCTCTCCAAGGCGGCGGCGCGCATCGGCGACGTCGTCGAGCTGATCAGCACGATTGCCGGCCAGACCAATCTGCTGGCCCTTAACGCCACCATCGAGGCCGCGCGGGCAGGCGAAGCCGGACGTGGCTTTGCCGTGGTCGCCGCCGAGGTGAAGGCGCTAGCCGAGCAGACCGCAAAAGCCACCGGCGAGATCGCCCAGCAGGTCTCCGGCATCCAGGCCGCGACGGAAGAATCGGCCGGCTCCATCCGGGAGATCAGCAGCACCATCGAGCGGCTGTCGGAAATCTCCTCGACGGTTGCGGCCGCCGTGGAACAGCAGGGCGCCGCCACTCAGGAAATCTCCCGCAACGTCCAGCAGGCCGCGCACGGCACCCAGCGCGTTTCGACCAACATCGGTGACGTCCAGCGCGGCGCCTCGGACACCGGATCGGCCTCCTCGCAGGTGCTCTCGGCGGCGCGCTCGCTGTCTTCAGACAGCAACCGGCTGAAGCAGGAAGTTGCAAAATTCCTGAGCTCGGTCCACGCCGCCTAAAAGCAAAAGGCCACGCACGTGCGCGTGGCCTTTAACCGCGGCGAGATGTGATCAGGCCACTTTCGTCGTCATGTGCTTGAACATGTTGGCTCTCGCTTCGTCGTCCATCTCGGCCTTGAAGGTGAACCTGTCCTTCAGGGCGATCGCGCGCGCCGCGGCGGGGCGCGCCGAGATCTCGTCGATCAGCCGCTTAACGTTCGGGTAGCGCGCAAAGGCGTCGTCGCCGAGCTTGAACGGTACCATCCGCGCCCAGCCCCACAGCGCCATGTCGACGATCGAATAGCTGTCGCCGGCCATGTAGCGGCGGCTGGCAAGGTGACCGTCGAGAATCTTGTAATGGCGATCGGTCTCGTACTGGTAGCGGTTATGGGCATAATCGTGGTTCTGGTCCTTCGGCGCAAAATGCTTGAAGTGCACGGCCTGGCCCGAATAGGGCCCAACGCCGGTCGCCACGAACATCAGCCAGGACAGCAGTTCGGCGCGGTTCTCGGCGAGGAATTTTTCGGTCTTCTCGGCGAGATAGAGAAGGATGGCGTTCGAGTCGAACACGATCGTACCGTTGTCATCGATCGCCGGCACCTTGGCGTTCGGATTGACCTTCAGATAGTCCGGCGTGAACTGCTCGCCCTTGCGGGTGTCGATCTTCACCGGCTCGAACGGCAGGCCGGCCTCCTCGAGGAAGAGCGCGACCTTGGTCGGGTTCGGCGACCCGTTGAAATAGAATTTGAGCATCTAGCATTTCCCCGGTGTTGGTGGCCGAAAGCGGACGCGGCATCATGGCTGCGCCGCGGCCTTCTCTTGCCTGAACCTCCTCGGGGAGGGCAACCGGCGAGTTTGCCGGGCAGTATCTGCGCGCCACGCAGATCAGCCGGCGTAACAAAGCCCGATCGCAGCCGTAATGACCATCGCCGCGCCGACGGCTTCCAGCCTCAGCCCGAGCTTTGCTGCGAGATGCATGTCGGAAGCCCGCGCCGCGCGCTCCGACCCGCGCGCATAGCCGTGCACGATGACGTCCTGATTGAAATTGTCGTGCGCCTCGTTGCTGCTGGCAAGCCCGACGCAGACCACGAGCACGCCGAAGATCGCGAGGCCGAAAAAGCCGAGCAGCGCGATCAAGAACATCGGAAACATGCCGACCAGGAAGATTGGAAGGAGCGGCACCAGTAGCAATGTCTCGGACTGTCGTCGCATGGGAAGACCGGTCGGGACGGGACTGATCGGGGAAATTTAGTCCTGGCTGGGGCGGGTTTCAACCACGGTCGTCATTCCGGGGCGCGCGAAGCGCGAGCCCGGAATCCATTGGGCCGCGTGTACTGTGGCCGGATGGATTCCGGGTTCTCGCTTCGCGAGCCCCGGAATGACGGAGAGAGAATGACGGAGAGAGCTACTCCGCCGCCATGCCGGCGCGGATCTCGGCGCGGAGCTCGTCGATCAGCTTGAGCCCCTTCTTGGTCTCGACGTGCCAGAAGGTCCAGCCGTTGCAGGCCTGTGCGCCCTGCGCCACCGCGCCGATACGGTGAATTGAGCCGACCTTGTCGCCGAACATGATGGCGCCGTCGGCCCGGACCAGCGCGCCGAGCTTTTTCTTGGCGTCGAACAGCTTCGTGCCGGGCATGATCATGCCGCGCTCGATCAGTTCGGAGAACGCCACGCGAGGCGCCTCGCGCGCGGTCATGAACGGGGCGAGGCTCTCTTCCGGCAGCGGCTCGATCGCGGCGATGCGCGCTTCCGCAGCCTTGGCATAGGTCTTGTCGCGCTCGAAGCCGATATAGGAGCGGCCGAGACGCTTGGCGACGGCGCCGGTGGTGCCGGTGCCGTTGAAGGGATCGATCACGAGGTCGCCGGGCTTGGACGACGACAGCAGCACGCGCGCGAGCAGGCCTTCCGGCTTCTGCGTCGGATGCACTTTCTTGCCGTCGGCGCCCTTGAGGCGCTCCTCGCCGGTGCAGAGCGGGATCAGCCAGTCGGACCGTGCCTGCACGTCCTCGTTCGCGGCCTTCAGCGCCTCGTAGTTGAAGGTGTAGCCCTTGGCTTTCTCGTCGCGCGCGGCCCAGATCATGGTCTCGTGCGCGTTGGTGAAGCGGCGGCCGCGGAAGTTCGGCATCGGGTTGGTCTTGCGCCAGACGATGTCGTTCAGGAGCCAGAAGCCGAGGTCCTGCATGATCGCGCCGACGCGGAAGATGTTGTGATAGGAGCCGATCACCCAGATCGTCGCCGACGGCTTCATCGCGCGGCGTGCGGCCAGCAGCCAGGCGCGGGTGAAATCGTCATAGGCGGAAAACGAATCGAACTTGTCCCAGTCGTCGTTGACGGCATCGACATGGGATTCGTCAGGACGCTTGAGATCGCCCTTGAGCTGGAGATTGTAGGGCGGATCTGCGAATACCAGATCGACGCTGCCAGCCTGAAGCTTCGACATCTCGGCGACGCAATCGCCGAGGATGATGCTGTGCGAAGCGGACTCAAAATTTGTGCGGGGCGCCCTTGCAGACGCCCCGCGACGCGACACTACCATGACTCAAGAACTCTGACTCAGGCGACGCTGTCGGCGACGCGGGACCAAACAACCGACTGACCGTTACAATGAAGCGGCAAAGTAAAAATCGGCTTAACCCGCCGCTTTCGTGAGCGGACCGCGCCTCGCGTTGCAGGAGCCGGTGATTGCACGCATCCGCCGTGTTTTGCAGTGTATTTCGCATTGCTGACACTGCGGCGGCCTTGCGGCGGTCAAAACTCTCTCGGAAAAAAGTGCATGGCCCTCGGAAAAAATTGCTGATGCGCCCGCGCTGTCGCACTAGGCAATTTTTGCCGGCCACGATATTGATAAAAGCAACGGAAATTTTACGTATGTGGCGCGTTGAGCTTTGGCGCTCCTGCGCCCAACTGACGCCATTAAGGACTTAAGGGAAGCCGCCATGCGCTACGATGATTTCCGCCGCAGCGACGACATTGAGGATCGTCGCGACGACGGCGGCGGAGGGTTCGGCGGCGGCGGAGGCGGCGGGTTCGGCCTGCCGATGGGCGGCGGCGGCCTCGGCATCGGGACCATCATCGTGCTCGGCCTGGTCGGCTATGCCTTCGGCATCGATCCGCGCGTCCTGATCGGCGGCGCCGAGATCCTCACCGGCGGCGGCCAGGCGCCGAGCTACCACAGTGACCGTCCATCTTCCCAGGCCAGGCGCGGCGCGCCGACCGACGAGATGGGCAGCATGATTTCCGGCATCCTCGGCGAGATCGACGACCGCTGGAGCGAGATCTTCCAGGCCAGCGGCCAATCCTACACCGGCCCGAAAGTCGTGCTGTTCCACAACGCCACCAATGGCGGCCGCTGCGGCCGGGCCGAGTCGGCGATGGGTCCGTTCTACTGTCCGCCGGACCGCACCATCTTCCTCGACACGTCGTTCTTCCGCGAGGTCGAAACGCGCTTCCATGGCTGCTCCGGCAAGTCCGCGTGCAATTTCACTACGGCCTACATCATCGCCCACGAAGCCGGCCATCACATCCAGAACCTGCTCGGCATCATTCCGAAGGTGACGCGATTGCAGCAGCAGGCCGGCAGCAAGGCCGAGGCCAATGCGCTCCAGGTCAAGGTCGAATTGCAGGCTGATTGTCTGTCCGGCGTCTGGGTCAATCGTGAGGCGAAGAAGCGTCCGAACTTCCTCGAAACCGGCGACATCGACGCAGCGCTGACCACGGCGAGCGCGATCGGCGACGATACACTGCAGCGTCAGGCCACGGGGCGCGTCGTGCCTGACTCCTTCACCCACGGCTCGGCCGCGCAGCGCAAGCAGTGGTTCATGACCGGCTATCAGCAGGGCACGCTGCAGGCCTGTAATACGTTCGGCGGCGGCGGGTAGCGAATGTCTCGTGCTCCGGACGCAGCGCAGCGCTTCTTCAGCGGTGCGTTGCAGAGCCGGGGCCCACAATGCCGGTCGCGGCAGGTTTAGAGAAATGGGTCCCGGCTCTGCGATGCACCGCTGCCGCGCTGCATCGCGTCCGGGACACGAGAGGATAGAGCAATGGCCTCCATCGACGAATCCAAACAGTTCATTCCGCTCAACATCGCGGTCCTCACCGTCTCCGACACGCGCGCGCTTGCTGATGACAAATCCGGCCAGACGCTGGTCGATCGCCTCACGGCCGCGGGTCATCATCTCGCCGCCCGCGAGATCGTCACCGACGATGTCGAGGCAATCCGCGCCGTGATCCGCCGCTGGGTCGCGGATGCCGGCATCGACGTTGTCATCACCACCGGCGGCACCGGCTTCACCGGGCGCGACGTCACGCCGGAGGCGATCGAGCCGCTGTTCGAGAAGCGCATGGATGGTTTCTCCATCGCCTTCCACATGCTGAGCCACGCCAAGATCGGGACCTCGACGATCCAGAGCCGCGCCACTGCGGGCGTCACTGGGGCGACCTACATCTTCTGCCTGCCCGGCTCGCCTGGCGCCTGCCGCGACGGCTGGGACGGCATCCTCAAAGCCCAGCTCGACTACCGCACGCGCCCCTGCAATTTCGTCGAGATCATGCCGCGGCTGGACGAGCATCTGCGAAGGCCGAAGGCGCAAGGCGCGACGGTGTAGGTGCGGACGCTGGTGTTTTCTTCCCTTCCCCCTTGTGGACGAAGGTGGCGCGAAGCGCCGGATGAGGGGTATCTATCCACTCGCGCCAGCGCGCGTGGATAGATACCCCTCGCCCAAGCGAGCCCGCGTCTATTAGCGTCGCCGCCCTCTCCCGCAAGGGGCGAGGGCACATTCATGCGCTTCTCGCTCGTTGCGAAATAATCAGAGATCCCGCTCCCAGATCTCGCCGACCAGATCGGCACCGAAACTGTGGTGCTTCTCTTCCTTCACGAGCTTGAAGCCGGCGCTCTGGTAGATGCCGCGTGCGGCCACCAGAATGCTCTGCGTCCACAGCGTCATCCTGCGGTAGCCCCGCTCGCGGGCGCCCTGGATGCATTGCTCGACCAGCGCGCGGCCGATACCGAGTCCGCGCGCTTTCTTCTCCACCTGCAACAGGCGGAGCTTGGCGATCTCGTTCGTGGCCTTGACCAGAAAGATCGAGCCGACCGGCTCGCCACCGATCTCCGCGATCCAGCAGTGCTCGCGTGCGGCGTCGTAGTTCCTGATGAACTGGGCACAGATCTCGGCGACCAGCGCCTCGTAGCTGATGTCCCAGTTGTAGTCCGCGGCATAGGCGGCGGCTTGCCGTGAGATGACCCAGCCCATGTCGCCGACGCGATGGCTGCGCAGCATGAACGCTGCGGGCTGGCTTTGTCGCTGCTCCAGCACGGCCTCAATGGTCGCCATAGCCTGCGTGAGCCGTGTCGTATCGCTGGCCGAAAGCCGAGCCAGCATCGCGGCGACCTCGTTCTGAGAGTTCAGGTTCAGCTTGGCGAAAGTCTGGCGACCCTTGGCGGTGAGGCTCAGCTGGTATTGCCTGCGATCTGCCAGCAGGGGCTTTCGCGTGATCAGCCCCTTTTCCTCGAAGTTCTGAACGATGCGGCTGAGATAGCCGGGATCGAGACCAAGCTCGTTTCCGATCTCTTTGGCCGCAAGGTCGTCACGCTGCGCGAGCTCGTAGAGCACACGCGCCTCGCTGAGCGAAAACGGGCTCTTTCCAAGATGCTGGTCGAGCACACCGAGCTTGCGGGTATAGAAGCGGTTGAAGGCGCGGACCGCTGCGATTTGGCTGTCGATACCGTCAGAAGACATTGGGTCACCTCGATACTTGCCATTGTCAAGCAATTATTTGACTTTGGCAAGTATTTGGAGGCGCTCATCCCATCATCACGATACGGCTCCGCAACCGCGTCCGGGAGGAGCGGCCGAGCCGCCGCAGCAGGCGCGCTTCGGACCGGCGGGCCTGGGGCGGATAGCCGCCGATCCGGTCGTAATGATCACGCGCGATCAAAAGTCCCTGATCGCCGAGGGGCCCGATCAGCTTGCGCGCCACGGAACGCAGGAAATCGCGAAAGCTGGTATCGGCATAAGGCGAACGGGCGTAGCGGAATACAGCCGCACGATCGCGGCCGCTGGCTGCGACGGCCTGGATGAACTGGGTGGTCTCCTCGATCCAGCCGGTGTCCAGCACGGCACCGGCCGGGAGGAACATCAGCCAGGGGGAACGGGCCTGGAGTGCGCCGGCGGCGAGCGCCGCGCCTTGCGAGGCCCCCTCATAGCCGACGAAACGGCAGCCGGCGACGTCGGCAACGCGCTCGATGACGCCGTTTCGGCTGCCGTCCACGAGCAGAACTTCCTTGATGACGCCCGCAGCGGCACCGGGTACCAGCGCGGCCAGCGTTGCGACCGTCGTCTGCTCGACGCCTTCGGTTGGTATGATGACGCTCAGCATGATTGAGGCTTCAATGGCCGCACTTCGGGAGAAGCGTAGCTCGTTATCAAGATGTCATAAACATGCTCCGGTGCCGAGTGCAACTTTTCGGCGGAGTTTCGGTCTTCGATGGTAAACTGTCGGAGCCATTGCATCGAAAAGTACCCCCTGCGGGGGTGGCAATGTTGCCGAATATTTCGGCGCAGGCTCGCCTTGACGGTATTAACTTGGAGTTTCGCTCGGATGTTGCGCGGCATGCAGGCAGTTCGCAATCCTGCAACAAGAGGATACGAGCGAATCCAGGGACGGAAAACCATGCAGTCTACGGTGCTGACGGGGGGCTTCGCATGAACGCCGATCAACTTGCTGTTAGCGCGCCGGTAACTTCGCCGAAGCCGGACGCCGCGCCGACCTTGCGGATTCGGGCGTTGATGCTGGGCGACCGCATTAACGCCTCCGGCCTCGAACTCGGCACGCTGGTATCGTCGACGCCGGCCGCCTTCCGCGTCCATGCCGGCCTTGCCGTGATCTTTCGCTACGGCGTCGTGGTGCTGATCGGCCTGCTTCCGTCGGAGGAGAAGGTGCTGATCGACAGCCTCAAGTCGCGCGTGATCGGCGAGCTCAGCCCGTATGAAGAGGAGACCGCGCAAGCACAGCTTTGCCACGATGAAAGCGCCGAGGCGATACAGCCGGGCGGGCCGATCAATCTCTCCAAGTTTTCCGACGAACGCCTGCTGCTGATCGCGGACGCACTCGCCAAGAGCACGTCGCTGGCGCGCGACGAGCGGCGTGTTGCTGCGGTCTTCGATGTCATCGAACCCTTTGCGCGGGAGCTCGCTGAGAAGGGCCGCACGTCGCGGCGGCGCAAGGGCATCTTGCAGCTCATCGGCAACGCGCTGCTGGTCCAGCAGCGCGTCGCCGGCCGCGTCGCCGTCGCTGAGAAACCCGACGCGCTCTGGGAAAAGCCACAGCTCGACCGCCTTTATGCACGTCTGGAAGACGAATACGAGCTGAAGGAGCGTCTCGACACGCTCGAGCGCAAGCTCACGGTCGTCGCCGAGACTGCCGATGCGCTGACAGACATCATCGACACCCAGCGTTCGCTCCGCCTCGAAATCGCGGTAGTGGTGCTGATCGTGATCGAAGTCGCGATCGGGGGCTATCAGATTATTGCCGGGATTCATTAGCGCTGAGCTGCGCGTTGTCGCGCGCTATGTCTCAGCGAATCCCAGTATCGTAGGGTGGGCAAAGGCGCACTTGCGCCGTGCCCACCACCTAGAATTGGTGGGCACGCTTCCGCTTTGTCCGCACTACGATACTGCCTCCGTAGCTTGCAGCACCCCAACGCAATGCCGCGCGATGATCAGTTCCTCGTTAGTTGGGATCACGAAGACATCCACGGCGCTATCGCCGGCGCTGATGCGCTCGCGGCCCTCGTCATTCGCGGCCGCATCGATGCGCACGCCGAGCCACCCAAGACGCTCGCCGATGGCGCTGCGAATCTCCTTGGCATGTTCGCCAATGCCGCCGGTGAAGATCAGGCAGTCCAATCCGCCAAGAGTGGTTGCCATGACCGCGATCTCCTGCGCCGCGCGGAAGGTGAAGAGATCGACCGCCTCCCGCGCCGCGGCCTCGCTGCTCGCCATCAACGTGCGCATGTCCGCGGAGATGCCGGAGACGCCGAGCAAGCCGGACTCGTGATAGAGCAGGTGCTGGACATTCTCGACCGACATGCTTTCGTGCTGCAGCAGATAGAGCAGCACGCCGGGATCGATGGCGCCGCAGCGGGTACCCATCACGAGACCATCGAGCGGCGTCAGCCCCATCGTGGTGTCGGCGCTGCGGCCGTCGCGTATCGCGCAGAGGCTGGCACCATTGCCGAGATGGGCGATGACGGTGCGTTTGGTTGCAAGCTGCGGCGCTATCTCGGCGAACCGGCCGGCAACATATTCGAAGGAGAGGCCGTGAAAGCCGTAGCGCCGGAGGCCGCGCTCTTCATAGCGTCGCGGAATGGCGAAGCGGCTCGCGGGCGGTGTCAGGCCGTGATGGAAGGCGGTATCGAAACAGGCGATCTGCGTCAGTGACGGCTTGATCGCCCTGATGGCACGGACCGGCGCCAGGCAGCGCGGCTGATGCAACGGCGCCAGCGGCGTGAGTGCCTCCAGCTTCCTGTAGACCTCTTCACTCAGTTGAACCGGACCGGAATAGTCTTGCCCGCCATGAACGATGCGGTGACCGACGGCGCGCAGGCAGCCCTCGCCAAAGCGGTCCTCGATAAAGGCGAGCACGTCGGCGAACAGATGATCGCCGTCGGCATCCGATCCCTCCCTCTGCTTCTCGAACAGCGTCTCGCCCGAGGGACTCTTTGCCACAAGCCGCGGCTTCGTCTCGTGCTCGTCGAGCAGGCCGTTGCAGAGCAGGGCAGGCCCGCTGGGCGCGATCTCGAACAAGCCGAACTTGATGCTCGACGAGCCCGAGTTGAGGACGAGGACCGTGTCGGACATGGCCGCCTTCAGTCGCCAGCTTCGGCCGGCGTGTTGCCACCGGCACTGTTCTGCCAGACCCATTTTTGGATTTCCGGCATGTCCTCGCCATGCTCGCGCACGTAACGCGAATGTTCGATCAGCTTGTCGCGGAACTGCTGCTTCACCTGCGCGGCCTTGGTCGCGAGATCAGGCACGCGTTCGATCGCCTCGATCGCGAGATGGTAACGGTCGAGCCCGTTGAGCACGACCATGTCGAACGGCGTCGTCGTGGTGCCTTCCTCGGCAAAGCCACGCACATGCATGCCGATATGATTGGTGCGGTTATAGGTGAGACGATGGATGAGGTGGGGATAGCCGTGATAGGCGAAAATGACAGGCTTGTCCGATGTGAACAGGCTGTCGAAGTCGCGATCGCTCAGGCCATGCGGATGCTGGTCGTTCGGCTGCAGCGTCATGAGGTCGACGACGTTGACGACACGGATCTTGAGGTCCGGCAGCGTCTTGCGCAGCAGGTCGACGGCAGCGAGTGTCTCCAGCGTCGGCACGTCGCCGGCGCAGGCCATCACCACGTCGGGCTCGCCGGTCGTGCCTTCCGTGCCGGCCCAGGTCCAGATGCCGATGCCGGCATCGCAATGCGTCGCGGCCTCCTGCATCGACAGCCATTGCGGCGCCGGCTGCTTGCCGGCGACGATGACGTTGATACGGCTATAGGTGCGCAGGCAATGGTCGGCGATCCACAGCAGCGTGTTGGCGTCTGGCGGCAAGTAGATGCGGACGATATCGGCCTTCTTGTTGGCGACGAGATCGACGAAGCCGGGATCCTGATGGCTGAAACCGTTATGGTCTTGCCGCCAGACATGCGAGGTGAGGAGATAGTTGAGCGAGGCGATCGGCCGCCGCCAAGGCAAGTGTCGCGTCACCTTCAGCCATTTGGCGTGCTGGTTGAACATGGAATCCACGATGTGGATGAAGGCCTCGTAGCAGGAGAACAAGCCGTACCGTCCGGTGAGCAGATATCCCTCCAGCCAGCCTTGGCAGAGATGCTCGCTCAGCACCTCCATGACGCGGCCGTCCTGCGCGAGATGGACATCGAAAGATTCGGTCGGCTCCATCCAGACCCGTTCGGTCGCCTCGAACACCGCGTCTAACCGGTTTGACGCCGTCTCGTCCGGGCCCATGATGCGGAAGTTTCGCTGTTGCGCATTGAGGCGGATGACGTCGCGCAAGAACTTGCCGAGCTCGCGCGTCGCTTCGCCGGTGACAGCGCCGGGCTGCGGCACCTCGACGGCGAAACTGCGGAAGTCCGGCAGCTTCAGCTCCTTCTTCAGCAGCCCGCCATTGGCGTGCGGATTGGCGCCCATGCGCCTATTACCTTCGGGCGCGAGAGCTTGCAGCTCCGGAATGAGCGCGCCGCTTTTGTCGAAGAGCTTTTCCGGCTCGTAGCTGCGCATCCAGTCTTCGAGAATCTTTAAGTGCGCCGGATTCTCGCGGCAGTTCGCAATGGGCACCTGATGCGCGCGCCAAAAGCCCTCGACCTTCTTGCCGTCGACTTCCTTCGGGCCGGTCCAGCCCTTCGGGCTGCGCAGCACGATCATCGGCCAGCGCGGCCGCTCGATCGTTTTGCGTCCGTCGCGGGCGTGCTGCTGGATCGAGCGGATGCTGGCAAGTGCGACGTCCAGCGCATCCGCCATGGCGCGGTGCATCAATTTGGGATGGTCGCCCTCGACGAACAGCGGCTCGTGACCGAAGCCGCGAAAGAGGTCGCGGATCTCGCTGTCAGGCATCCGGCCGAGCACGGTCGGGTTGGCGATCTTGTAGCCGTTGAGATGCAGGATCGGCAGCACCGCGCCGTCATGCGCTGGATTGAGGAACTTGTTGGACTGCCACGACGCCGCGAGCGGGCCGGTTTCGGCCTCGCCGTCGCCGACGACACAGGCGACGGTCAGGTCGGGATTATCGAACGCCGCGCCATAGGCGTGCACCAGCGCGTAGCCGAGTTCGCCACCCTCGTGGATCGAGCCAGGTGTTTCCGGCGCCGCGTGGCTCGGAATGCCGCCGGGAAAGGAGAACTGCCTGAAAAGTTTTCGCAATCCGTCGGCGTCGCGCGCGATATCAGGATAGATCTCGCTGTAGCTGCCTTCGAGGTAAGTGTTGGCGACCATGCCTGGGCCGCCATGGCCGGGACCGCAGACATAGATCACGTCGAGGTCCAGCGCGCGGATCACGCGGTTGAGGTGGGCGTAGATGAAGTTCAATCCGGGCGTCGTGCCCCAATGGCCGAGCAAACGCGGCTTGATGTGCTTGGGCTGCAGCGGCTCGCGCAGCAGCGGGTTGTCGAGCAGATAGATCTGCCCGACAGAGAGATAATTCGCGGCGCGCCAATAGCGATCGAGGAGATCGAGGTCAGTGCTCGCCGTGCGCGATTGTTGTTGATTTGTCATATTCCTGCCGACCTTCACCAGGGATCGTCACCAACCGGGTTCCGGCGAGATCGATCCCAAGCGGGATCGCGGTCACACGGTGTTGCGTGAGGCCAACGGTTCGCGCGCGAAGGTTGGGCAGCGCTACTGTGCATGGGGTTGTTTTCGCGTTTTTCATTCTTGTTCTTGATTTGTTCCGATTGCGTGCTATCTTGGCTGCATGAGTCCAGCATCTTCTTCTGCTCTCAAGCACCCGCCGGTCACGGCGCCCTCCGAGCCGGCGGGTGCGCCTTCTGATTTCCCCGAGCTTGGTGTCGCGATCGACCGCGCGCGAAGGCACGGGCGCGGCGCGCAGTCCAACGCCAGCGGCCGCTTTGAAGCCGAGGCGCGCGTCGCCTTCGACGATGGCTGGCAGAGCCTGGAAGATCTGCCGCCGTTCAAGACGAATGTCAGCGTCGACACCTCGCGCAAGGTGATCACCCGCAACGATTCCCCCGACATTGGCTTCGATCGCTCGATCAATCCCTATCGCGGCTGCGAGCACGGCTGCGTCTATTGCTTCGCGCGGCCGACGCATGCCTATCTCGGCTTGTCGCCGGGGCTCGACTTCGAGTCGAAGCTGTTCGTGAAGCCCGAGGCCCCGGCGCTGCTCGAGAAGGAGCTTGCGGCCGCCGGCTACGAGCCGCGGATGATCGCGATCGGCACCAACACGGACCCCTATCAGCCGATCGAGCGTGAGCGCAAGATCATGCGCGGCATTCTCGAGGTGTTGGAGCGCACCGGCCATCCTGTCGGCATCGTCACCAAGTCCGCGCTGGTGGTGCGCGACGTCGACATTCTCGCGCGCATGGCCAAGCGCAATCTCGCCAAAGTCGCGATCTCAGTCACCTCGCTCGACCCAAAACTCGCGCGTACCATGGAGCCGCGCGCCTCGACGCCGCCGAAGCGGCTGGAGGCGCTGAAGCAGCTTTCGGAGGCCGGCATTCCGACCACCGTGATGGTCGCGCCCGTGATCCCAGCGCTGAACGATGCAGAGATCGAGCGCATCCTCGATGCGGCTGCCCATGCCGGCGTCAGGGAAGCCTCCTACGTGCTGCTGCGGCTGCCGCTGGAGGTGCGCGATCTCTTCCGCGAATGGCTGATGGCGAATTATCCGGATCGCTACCGCCACGTCTTCACCCTGATCCGCGACATGCGCGGCGGCCGCGACTACGATGCGAAATGGGGCGAGCGGATGAAGGGCACGGGACCGATGGCCTGGACCATCGGCCGCCGTTTCGAGATCGCCTGCGACCGGCTCGGGCTCAACAAGCGCCGGTCGAAGCTGACCACGGATCACTTTGCCCGGCCAAAGAAGAACGGCGATCAGCTCAGCCTGTTTTGAGGTGTTCCAGAGGGAGGTTGCGAGTGGAACGACAGGTGCCGCATCTCGGTGTCGTCTTGGACAAGCGCAGATCGGGGACGACGGCAGAGGAGTGGCGGGCTGAATAGCGGGAATTATCCACGGTTCCAGGTTGCGCTGGCCGGGCTGCTTGCGCACGATCCGGCCATGATTCGGGACAAGTCCGCCAGCAAGCCGGCCAAAGACGCGCCGCAGGAGGCAGTTGCCAAGAAGGCTCTGCCTGCGAAACCGCCAAGCTTCCGCCGCGAGCGCGCGCTGATCAAGCGCGGCGTCTGGCCGGTCGCAGGCTGCGACGAGGCGGGCCGCGGGCCGCTCGCCGGTCCGGTGGTTGCGGCCGCGGTGATTCTCGATCCTGACCGCATTCCGCGCGGCATCGACGATTCCAAGCGGCTGACCGCGGAGGAGCGTGAAAGGCTGTTCGACAGGATCTGCGCCACCGCGCAGGTCTCGGTCGTCGTCGCCTCACGCGCCCGGATCGACCGCGACAACATTTTGCGTGCCTCGCTCTGGGCGCTGAAGCGCGCGGTGGTCGCATTGCCCGAGCCGCCGAAGCACGTTTTCGTCGACGGCCGCGACCGCCTCGACACCGCCTGCGACTGCGAGGCCGTGATCGGTGGCGACGGCATCGTGCTGTCGATCGCTGCCGCCTCCATCGTCGCCAAGGTGACGCGCGACCGGCTGATGTGCGCGCTGGCGCAGGACTGCCCCGGCTACGGCTTCGAGCAGCACAAGGGCTACAGCGTCCCCGAGCATCTCGATGCGCTCGACCGCCTCGGCCCCACCGTCCACCACCGTAGCTTCTTCGCCCCGGTCGCCGCCGCCCGCGCCAAGCACATGCCTTGGACGGTCGAGCCGGCGCGGGATCTGTTCGCGGTCACCGAGGTCGAACTGCAACTGGAGGCGACCGTGGACATCGATGCTTCAACGGGCCTCTAGGGTAGACTGTCGTTGCCACAACGCGTGGCGCCCCTTATCAAAACAGATATGAGCGAATAGGGCCGGCTGGACGGGTTGGCTGCATCTTGCGGGCGTTGCATGCGGTTTACCTCCCTGGTCATCGAGCTCATCCGCGCCCGGCCGCGGCTGATCGTCTGGATTGCCGTGCTCGCGCAGGCCGCGATGTGGCTGCTGGTGGCGCTGTTGTTCTACAGCAGCCCGCCCGGTAGCCTTGCGACCTTGCTGGCGTTCGGCCGCGAATATCAGGTCGGCACTGATCTCGGGCCGCCGCTGTCGCTCTGGCTCGCCGACATCGCCTATCGCGCCGCGGGCGGCCACATGTTCGGCGTTTACGTGCTGGCCGAGCTCTGCGAGGTCGCGACCTTCATCGCGCTCTATCACCTGGCGCGCGCCGTGGTCGGCTCTCAGCAGGCGGTGCTCGCCGTGCTCTTGACCATGACGGGGCTGGCCTTCTCCTCGTCGGCGCTCGATTTCGGCCCGCTGATCCTGGCGCGGCCATTGTGGGCGCTGCTGCTGCTGCATTCCTGGCAGATCATCGGCCAGCGCCGCGGCAATGCCTGGTTCGCCTGGTCGATCGAGGCCGGCCTGCTGCTCCTGACCACCCCGGCCGCGATCTTCCTGCTCGCGCTGCTCGTCATTTTCGCTATCTCGACCGCCGGCGGCCGCCGGACGTTGCGCGCGCTCGATCCGCTGTTCGCGCTCGTCGTCGTCGCCGTGCTGGCGCTGCCCTATGCGGTCTGGCTGATGCGCGCGGAGAGCCTTGTGCTACCGGCTTTGCCGCAGATTGCGGATCTCGGCGCCCGTGCGATCCACGCCGTCTGGCTGCTCGGCGGCCTCGTGCTCGGTGCAGTGGCGATCCCGGTGCTGAGCTTCCTCAACACACCCCTGTTCGCCGGCAAGAGCGAGGAGGCGCCGATCATCTACCGGCCTCCGGTCGAACCGCTCGCGCGCAACTTCGTCTATTTCTTCGCGCTCGCGCCGGCACTCGGTGCGGTCCTGATCTCCGGCCTGTTCGGGCTCGACGTCGTCGTCGGCGGTGCCGGCGTCGTGCTGGTCATGTCGGGCCTTGCTATGGTCGTCATAGCCGGCGATCTCATCGCGATGCGCCGCGCCCGAATGCTTCGCACGGTGTGGATAGCGGCCATCGTGGCACCCGCCGCCGGCGTCGTGCTAGCCGTGCTGTTCCTGCCCTGGAGCGGCTCCGGCGAGATCGCGACCTCGATGCCGGCCCGTGCGATCTCGGATTTTTTCGACGAAAGCTTTGCCCGCCGCACCAACCATCGCCTGCGCGCGGTCGCAGGTGAAACCCAGCTTGCGAGCCTGATCACGCTGCACTCCGGCCGGCCCCATCTGTTCATCGATGCCGATCCTGCGCGCACGCCGTGGATGTCACAGGCCAAATTCAGCGAGAGCGGCGGTGTCGTGGTCTGGCGTGCTTCCGATACCGCCGGCACCCCGCCGCCCGAGATCCTTGCGCGCTTTCCCGGCATCGTGCCGGAAGTGCCGCGTGCCTTCGAATGGCTGGTGACCGGACGTCAGCAACTGCTGCGTATCGGCTGGGCCATCGTGCGGCCGAAGGGGGCGTGAGCCGCTCGCGAACTTTCTCCGTCGTCATTGCGAGCGCAGCGAAGCAATCCAGAGTCTTTCCGCGGTGACAGTCTGGATTGCTTCGCTACGCTCGCAATGACGGGGAGGGAGCGTGCTGCCCCTCACGCGCCTGCCAGCACCTTCGCGATCGCGCGCAGGTCCTGCCAGGCCAGCCGCTTGTAGGATGGCGAGCGCAAGAGATAGGCTGGGTGAAACGTCGGCAGCGCGCGGATCGTGCGTTGGCCCGTCTCGTAGTCGAACCAGCGCCCGCGCGTGCGCATGATGCCTTCGCGAGTCGATAACAGCGTCTGCGTCGAGGGATTGCCGAGCGTCACCAGCACGTCGGGATTCACCAGCTCGATATGGCGCTGGATGAAGGGGAGACAGATTTGCGTCTCCTGCGGCGTCGGCGTGCGGTTGCCGGGCGGTCGCCAGGGAATGACGTTGGTGATGTAGGCCGTGGTGCGGTTGAGGCCTATGGCCCCCATCATCAGATCGAGCAGCTTGCCGCTGCGCCCGACGAAGGGGAGACCCTCGATGTCCTCGTCGCGGCCCGGCGCCTCGCCGACGAACATGATGCGCGCCTGTGGATTGCCGTCAGCGAACACCAGCCGCGTCGCGGTGTGCTTGAGCGCGCAGCCCTCGAAGTTTTGCATGAGATCGCGTAGCGCCTCTAGCGTCGGCGCTGTGCGTGCGGCCTCGCGCGCCGAGGCGATCGCGACGTCGGGCGCCGGTGCGGCCTCGCCGCGCATCGCGGCAGGCGCGGCGACCGGACGTGGCGCCTCGACCGGAGGGGCCGCGCGCGAAGCCGGCGGGGCGTCTAATTCCGCCAGGCGGTCGATCGGGTCCTCCGCCAGCGCGCAATCGACACCGGCCTCCAGATAGAAGGCGAGAAGTTCTCGGACGGTGGGTGCGGGCTCGGGGATCATTTGGAAAGTCAGACTATTAGTTCATCTTAGGGCGCCTTGCATCCCAGCGGAACGCATTTCCGTGGTTGTCCTACCCGGAAAAATCGGAAACAAGGGGGCGCAAACGATAAGGAACCGTCTCAAGGGCTGAGATCAGATGAGCACCGAAGAACTTCCTCCGCGTGAATCCATGGAATTCGACGTCGTCATCGTCGGTGCCGGCCCCTCGGGCCTGGCCGCCGCGATCCGGCTCAAGCAGATCAATGCCGATCTCAACGTGGTCGTGGTGGAGAAGGGCTCCGAGGTCGGTGCGCATATTCTCTCCGGCGCCGTGATTGACCCGACCGGGCTGGACAAGCTGATCCCGGACTGGCGCGAGGATTCGGATTGCCCGCTGAAGACTGAGGTCAAGGACGACCGCTTCTACTGGATGACGACGGGCGGTGCGATCAAGCTGCCGAACTTCATGATGCCGCCGCTGATGGACAACCATCACTGCTATATCGGTTCGCTCGGTAATGTCTGCCGCTGGCTGGCGCGCAAGGCCGAAGCGCTTGGCGTTGAGATCTATCCGGGATTTGCCGCAGCCGAAGTGCTCTATGACGAGCAGGGCGCGGTGAGGGGCATCGCCACCGGCGACATGGGCATCGGCCGTGACGGCAAGCCGAAGGACTCGTTCACCCGCGGCATGGAATTGCTCGGCAAGTACACGCTGTTTGCCGAAGGTGCGCGCGGCAGCCTGACCAAGCAGCTCATCAACAAATTCGCACTGGATGCGAAGAGCGAGCCGCCGAAGTTCGGCATTGGCCTGAAGGAAGTCTGGCAAATCGATCCCGCCAAGCACCAGAAGGGCATGATCCAGCATTCGTTCGGCTGGCCGCTCGATCTGAAAACCGGCGGTGGCTCGTTCCTCTATCATTATGACGACAATCTCGTCGCCGTCGGGTTCGTCGTGCATCTGAACTACGAGGATCCATATCTGTCGCCGTTCGACGAATTCCAGCGCTTCAAGACCCATCCCTCGATCCGCGGCACCTTTGAAGGTGCCAAGCGCCTCGCTTATGGCGCGCGTGCGATCACGGAAGGTGGGTACCAGTCGGTCCCGAAGCTGACTTTCCCCGGCGGCGCGCTGGTCGGCTGCGCGGCCGGCTTCGTCAACGTTCCTCGCATCAAGGGCGTACATAACGCGATGGGCACCGGCATGCTTGCTGCCGAGCATGTCGCGGCCGCGCTCGCGGCCGGTCGCGCCAATGACGAGATCGTCGATTATGAGAACGCCTGGCGCTCCTCGTCGGTCGGCAAGGACCTGTTCCTGGTCCGCAACGTCAAGCCGCTGTGGTCGAAATTCGGCACTGTGCTCGGCGTCGCACTCGGCGGCTTCGACATGTGGTGCAACACGCTGTTCGGCACTTCGCTGTTCGGGACGCAGTCGCATGCCAAGCCCGATCGGGCCACGCTCGATCCGGCCAAGCAGCATGCGCCGAAGAACTATCCGAAGCCGGACGGCAAGATCACCTTCGACAAGCTGTCGTCCGTGTTCCTCTCCAATACCAATCACGAGGAGGATCAGCCGGTCCATCTCAAGGTGGCCGACATGAACCTGCAGAAGACGTCCGAGCATGACGTCTTCGCCGGTCCGTCGAACCGCTATTGCCCGGCCGGCGTCTACGAGTGGGTGGAGGAGGGCGCGAGCCCGCGCTATCAGATCAACGCCCAGAACTGCGTCCACTGCAAAACCTGCGACGTGAAGGACCCCAACGGCAACATCACCTGGGTTCCTCCGGAGGGCGGCGGCGGCCCGAATTACGAGGCGATGTAAGGACGGCGGGTCACAAAACGTGCCCCGGCGCACGTTCGCGTGAGAACGGGAGCATCCCGGGTGCCCGCGGTCACGATAAGGCCACAGTAGCGGCGTCTTGGGGCGCCCTTGACGGTCACTTGGCCGATTTGGGGCGTGCGGAGGGGAACGCCCGGTCCGAATCCTTGCGGTGAAGCGCCAAAAGCGGCATTGTCCGGACCCGACGGTTCCGGGTCCCTGTCGCCGGCCGCGTTCGCTTGCGAGACGGCCTTTTGCTTCAAACCCAGGCACTACCAACTCAAGGCGAGCCCTGATGTTTTCAAATCGTTTCAACCGCTGGACTGCTGCTGCCATCGCCCTTGCCGGCTCTGCAATCGTGGCGGTCCCCGGGGTCATGGCGCAGACGCCGGATCATCCGGCCGATACGGCGGCGCAGTTTCCGACCCGAAACGACCTGAAGTCGCTCACCGGCGCCGGCAGCTATCTCGCCGCGCGTCACGCCAGCGTCGAGCGCGACGCGACCTCCGCTGCCGCCTTCTACCGTTCTGCGCTGCGAACCGATCCCAAGAACAACGAATTGCTCGACCGCGCCTTCATCTCCTCGGTTGACGATGGCGACATCGATGAAGCGGTCAAGCTCGCCGAGCGCATCCTGACCATCGACAAGACCAATCGCGTCGCGCGCCTCGTGGTCGGCGTGCATGATTTGAAGCTGAAGAAATATTCGAGCGCGCAGAGCAACATCAACCAATCGATACGCGGACCGATCACCGATCTCGTCGCAACGCTGTTGTCCGGCTGGGCCGCCTATGGCGCGGGCGATGCCAAGGGCGCGGTTGCGACCATCGACAAGCTGGCGGGCCCGGAATGGTATCCGCTGTTCAAGGACCTGCACGCCGGGTTGATCCTCGAGAACGCCGGCAAGGAGAAGGACGCGGGCGCCCGCTTCGAGCGCGCCTATAAGCTCGACGATTCCATGCTGCGCGTCAGCGAGGCCTATGCGCGCTGGCTGTCGCGGAACAAGGATGCGGCCTCGGCGACCGCGATCTATGAAGCCTTCGACAAGAAGCTCGCCCGTCATCCGCTCATCGTGGAAGGTTTGCGGGAGACTAAGGCAGGCAAGAAGCTGCCGTCGCTGGTCGATTCCGCGCAGGCCGGTGCGGCCGAGGCGCTCTATGGCATCGGCGCCACGCTGACCCGCCGCGGCGGCGAGGACCTCGCGCTGGTCTATCTCCAGCTCGCGCTCTATCTCCAGCCCAGTCATCCGCTGGCCCTGCTCTCGCTCGCCGACCTCTATGAATCGGTGAAGCGGCCGCAGATGGCGATCAAGATCTATGAACGCGTGCCGTCGTCTTCGCCCTTAAAGCGCAACGCGCAGATCCAGCTCGCCATCGATCTGGATTCCGCCGACCGCACCGACGAAGCGATCAAGATTCTCAAGAGTGTGACCGCCGAGGACTCCAAGGATCTCGAAGCCATCATGGCGCTCGGCAATCTCGAGCGCGGCCGCAAGAAGTTCGCCGATTGCGGTGCGACCTATTCGAAAGGCATCGACGCGCTGCCGGCCGGCAACGACAAGGCCAACAGCGTTTGGTACTACTACCGCGGCATCTGCGAGGAGCGCTCCAAGGAGTGGGGCAAGGCCGAAGCCGACATGAAGAAGGCGCTCGAGCTCCAGCCCGACCAGCCCCACGTGCTCAACTATCTCGGCTATTCGTGGATCGATCAGGGCGTGAATCTCGACGAAGGCATGAAGATGATCAAGCGTGCCGTCGAGCAGCGTCCCGACGACGGCTACATCGTCGATTCCCTCGGCTGGGCTTATTACCGCATCGGCAATTACGAAGAGGCGGTGAAGAACCTCGAGCGCGCGATCGACCTCAAGCCCGAGGATCCCACCATCAACGACCATCTCGGCGACGCCTATTGGCGCGTCGGCCGCACGCTGGAAGCCAAATTCCAGTGGGCGCATGCCCGCGATCTCAAGCCCGAGCCCGACGAACTGCCGAAGATCGAGGCCAAGATCGCCAACGGTCTGACCGACGACAATTCGAACTCTTCGGCCGCGCAGGCCGATAAGAAGAAAGACGACGACAAGGGCGGTTGATCCAAGTAACTGGGGGCGTATCGCCGATGCCGGCGTTGGTTGAAGAAGGACGCGCGAAGGTCAATCTGAGCCTTCGCGTGGTCGGTCGTCGTGCTGACGGCTATCATGAACTTGAAAGCGTGGTCGCGTTTTCCGATTGTGCCGACCGGCTCACCCTGGAGCCGGGACCCGAGCTGAAGCTGTCGACCACCGGGCCGCTGGCCGCAGCTTGCGGCGAGACATCAGACAATCTCGTGTTCAAGGCCGCAAAGCTGTTGGCTGACACCGTGCCGAACTTAAAGCTCGGGGCCTTCGCGCTCGACAAGGTCCTGCCGGTCGCAGCCGGTATCGGCGGCGGTTCGGCCGATGCAGCTGCGGCGCTGCGCCTGCTCGCGCGCCTCAACAATCTCTCGCTTGATGACCCCAGGCTCCAGGAGGTCGCGCTTGCGACCGGCGCGGACGTGCCGGTGTGCCTGCTCTCGCGCGCCTGCGACATGACGGGGGTCGGCGAGCAGTTGCTGCCGCTCGCGCTACCGAGCATGCCCTGCGTGATGGTCAACCCCCGCGTGCCGGTCGCAACCAAGGACGTGTTCCAGGCGTTGGGCCTTCGCAACGGCGAGCTGCTGATCGGCGCCACGTCCGTCCTCAACGCCCCCGCTTGGCCGGAGGAGGGCGCCTCGATCGCCGATTGGATCGGTGTTCTCGAGACCGTCGCCAACGATCTCGAAGCACCTGCGATGCGCATCGAACCGGTGATCGGGGACGTGCTGGAGGCCCTGCGCGCCTCCGCCGGCGTGAAGCTCGCGCGCATGTCCGGCTCGGGTGCGACCTGTTTTGCGATCTATGGCGAGGCAGCCGACGCGCATGCCGCCGCCGAAAAGATCCGCGGCAATCACTCCGGCTGGTGGGTGCATGCCGGGACGTTGAGTTAATCCGCCCTACGATAGCTCTGCTAGCCCCAGAAACTTTCGGATCTCGCCCAGCACCTCTTCCGGCTTATCGTGCTGCAGCCAGTGCCCGGCGCCGGCGATGGTCTCGATACGTGCCTGCTGGAAATAGCGCTCCAGGCCTGCGGCCCTCGCGCCGGCCAGAAAGCTTTCGCCGGCGTTCAGCAGCAGCGTTGGGCAGGCGATGCGCGACCATAGTGCGACGTGGTCGTCCGGCCAGAGCCGGTGCGGCGCGGAGGCGCGCTGGTAGGGATCGAACTTCCAGCTATAGGTGCCATCCTCGTTCTGCCGCGCGCCGTGCGTTGCAAGGTGCAGCGCGAGTTCGCGGGCGAGGCGCTTGTTGTGCAGCACCATCTGCGCGGCGGCGTCCTCAAGGGTCGCGTAGCGGCGCGGCGTGCGGTCGTGCAGTCTGTCGAGCTGGCCGACCCATTTGCTGATCCGCTCATGCGTCGGCGGTTTTGGTGAATCCGGCAACATCGTCACACCGTCGAGCACGATGAGCTTGGAAACCAGCTCGGGGAACGATCCTGAAAAGATCAGGCTCACCATGCCGCCCATCGAATGGCCGATGAGAGAGACTTGAGGTGCTGCGATGGTACGGACGAGCTGGGCGAGATCGTAGACATACTCCGTCAGCGCGTAGCTGCCGCCCCTGGTCCAGTCGGAATCGCCATGGCCGCGCAGGTCGGGCGCGATCACATGGAAGTGCGGCTGCAGCGAGCGGGCGATCGCGTCCCAGCTCCGGCAATGATCGCGGCCGCCGTGGATCAGGATGAGCGGCGGTGCACTCTCGTTGCTCCAATCGGCATAATGCAGCCGCAGGCCGTGGGACTGGTAATAGCGACTTTGTGGAGCGAGCATGGGCTACCCGTTCGCCGGCCGCCGCGCCAGCGCGAGCGACAGGCCGAGGCCGGCGATGAAGATGCCGGAGCCCCGGGTGAGGCGACGCATCAGTTGCGGCCGTCCGATCAGCTGCGTGCGCGTCGCGGACGCCATCAGCACCACGACGACATCGGCGAGCGTGTTCAGCGTCACCGAGATGGCGCCGAGCAGGATGAATTGCAGCGTGGGGCTCGCTCCCGCGGGATCGAGGAATTGTGGAATGAAGGCGAGGAAGAACGCCGCGCTCTTCGGGTTCAGCGCCTCGACCAGCACGCCGTCACGGAACGCGCGCTTGTCCCCGACGGGCTCGCTTTCGAGCGACAGCGCGCGGCCTGCGCTGCGAAAGGTCTTGATGCCGAGCCAGACCAGATAGAGCGCGCCGCCGAATTTGACGGCGGCAAACAGCTCGGCGCTCGCCAGGATGATCGCGGAGATGCCGAGGCTGCCCGCGACCACATGGACCAGGCCGCCCAGCGCCGCCCCCGCGGTCGAGGCAAAGCAACTCGCGCGCCCTTCCGAGAGGGTTCGCGCTGCGATGTAAAAGATGCCGGGGCCGGGAATAGCGGCAATGACAAAGGCGGCGGCGAGGAACAACCAGAAATTCGTGTCGCTCATCCCATTTTCGTAGCGCACCGCGCCGCGATTGCAAGGCCTGTCGTTTAGCCTATGCGGCGAAAGATCGCGCTGGCGTTCACCCCGCCGAAGCCGAAGCCGTTGGAGATGGCGTTGAGCATCGGCATTGGCCGTGCGTTGCCTGAGACGATATCGATACCTTCTGCGCCTGAATCGGCGTTTTCGAAATTGAGCGTCGGCGGCGCGACCTGGTCGCGCAGCGCGAGCACGGTGAAGATCGCTTCGAGCCCGCCGGCCGCGCCAAGCAGATGACCGGTAGCCGATTTGGTCGCGCTGACCGCGATGGAATTGTTGCGGCCGAACAGCGCACCGATGGCGCCAAGCTCGCTCTCGTCGCCGGCCGGCGTCGAGGTCGCATGCGCGTTGAGGTGCTGCAAATCCGCTGGCTCAAGCTTCGCCTGCCGCAGCGCGATCTCCATGGCGCGGCGGGCGCCGTCGCCGTCCGGCGGCCCCGACGTCATGTGATAGGCGTCCGCGGTGGTGCCATATCCGACAATCTCGGCGATTGGCGTCGCGCCGCGCGCCTGCGCATGTTCCAGCCCCTCGATCACCAGAATGCCGGCGCCTTCGCCCATGACAAAGCCGTCGCGGTCGCGATCGAACGGGCGCGAGGCGCGGGCCGGCTCGTCGTTGTATCCGCTCGAGAGCGCGCGTGCCGCAGCGAAACCGCCCAGACTGACGATATCGATGCAGGCTTCGGCGCCGCCGCAGATCGCGACGTCGGCTTCGCCGGCGCTGATCATGCGCGCGGCATCGCCGATCGCCTGCACGCCGGCGGCGCACGCGGTGACCGGCGTGCCCAGCGCGCCCTTGTAGCCGTATTTGATCGAGACGTGGCCGGCGGCGAGATTGGCGAGGAACGAGGGAATCGTGAACGGCGAGAGTCGGCGGGCGCCGCGGTGCTCGGTGATGCGCACCGCCTCCGCCATGGCAGGAAAGCCGCCGACGCCTGAGGCGATGATCGTTGCGGTCCGCTCCAGTGACGCTGCATCCTGCGGCGCCCATTTGGCCTGCGCGACGGCCTCCGCGGTCGCGAGCAGCGCGAACAGGATGAAGCGGTCCATCTTGCGCTGGTCTTTCGGGGCGGCGGCCGCTGCCGGATCGAAGCCGCCGTCGGCATCACCGGCCTTGTCGGGCACGAGACCGGCGATGCGTGCCGGCAACGCCTGCGACCATTCGGGCAAGCGGCGCAGTCCGCTTCGACCGGCGAGCAGCCGGCGCCAGGACAATTCGACGCCGCAGCCGAGCGGCGATACCGCACCCATTCCCGTCACCACGATACGACGCATGTTCAGTCTCCGGCCGGCGCGATGGCCGGGTTCATGGCTTTCAGCGAGCTGAGCCGTGCGCGCATTCCGCGGCTGGCGCGCGGGCCTGCGATGACGACCGCACTGGCGAGCGTGATCGGACGCATGTCGGCGGCATCGACCACGATTGGATCGAATGGACGCAAATCATCCCGGCTCGCCAGCACGATGGATTCGCCCTTCGGCGCGAGGTGCCTGTTGCCCCAGGCGAGCAGCGCAACGACCACGGGAAAGAAATCCCGCGCCTTGTCCGTCAGCACATATTCGTAACGCGGCGGCCGCTCATGATAGCGGCGGCGGGCGAACATGCCGCTCCTGGTGAGATGGGCAAGGCGCCGCGACAGGATGTTCGGTGCGATGCCGAGATTGCGCTCGAACTCGTCGAACCTCGTCGCGCCCTGGAACGCATCCCGCAGGATCAAGATGCTCCACCATTCGCCGACCGTCTCCACGGCGCGGCCGACGGGGCATTCCAGGATGGAAGGGGATTTGGGCTGCATAGCGACAAGGTAGGGAGGTCGCTTGCAAAATGCAAGCTACTGGAGCGACGGCCGTGCCGAACACTCCGTCATTGCGAGCGCAGCGAGGCAATCCAGAGTCTTACCGCGGCGGCAGACTGGGTTGCTTCGCTGCGCTCGCAATGACGAAGGCTGGAGCAGCCGGCGTTGCTCTATCACCGTCACCCTGAGGTGCTCGTCCTGCAACGCAGGGCGAGCTTCGAAGACGTCGGCCCGGATGCGTCTCGGCCGTGCATCCTTCGAGGCTCCCGGCGCGATGCTGGCATCGCGCCACTCGCGCTTCAGGATGACGGGGCTAACAGTGATGCGGGACCGATAGGAGCATCAGGGCGATCGCGTCCTAATGCGACCGCGCTAGGCAGAACGCCACCACCTGCTCCAGTGCGCTCTTCATCGGCGAGGACGGGAACAGTGCCAGCGCGTCAACGGCCATGGCGCCGTAGAGCTGGGCGCGGCTCAGCGTGTCCTCGAGCGCGCGGTGCTTGTTCATCAACCCGATGGCGTGATCGAGATCGCTGTCGCCGATCTCGCCGCGCTCGAGCGCGCGGATCCAGAATGCGCGCTCGGTGTCGTTGCCGCGGCGGAAGGCAAGCACCACGGGCAACGTGATCTTGCCCTCGCGAAAATCGTCGCCGGTGTTCTTGCCGAGCTTTGCGCTTTTGCCGCCATAGTCAAGCACGTCATCGACGAGCTGGAAGGCGATGCCGAGATTCATGCCGACCGAACGGCAGGCGGTCTGCTCGGCTTTCGGACGGTTGGCGATCACGGGCCCGACCTCGCAGGCCGCCGCAAACAGCTCGGCGGTCTTGCCGCGGATCACGGCGAGATATTCGTCCTCGGTGGTCGCGGTGTTCTTGGCCGCGGCGAGCTGCATGACCTCACCCTCGGCGATGGTGGCGGCGGCCGCGGAAAGGATATCGAGGGCGCGCAGGGAGCCGACCTCGACCATCATGCGGAAGGCCTGGCCGAGCAGGAAGTCGCCGACCAGCACGCTCGCCTCGTTGCCCCAGAGCATGCGCGCGGACAGCTTGCCGCGGCGCATCTCGCTCTCGTCGACGACGTCGTCGTGCAGGAGCGTGGCGGTGTGCATGAACTCGACGGAGGCGGCGAGCTTGATGTGGCCGTCGCCGGTATATCCGGCGAGGTTGGCCATGGCGAGCGTCAGCATCGGCCGCAGCCGCTTGCCACCGGAGGAGATCAGATGGTTGGCCACCTCCGGGATCATGGTCACGTCCGAACCGGTCCGCGACAGGATCGTGGCGTTGACGCGCTCCATGTCAGGGGCGACAAGGGCAACCAGCTCTTCGATCGACGCGCCGGGAGTTTCGAAAGGTACGATGACGGCCACGCCGGTCTCCAATATTTGCCCCGGAGGGGCTATTCTGATGGAAAGACAATAGAAACTGGACGGGGATGCGGCAAGGCCTGTGGAACAATTGACATTTGCGGCTCACCCCTTTCAGGCAGGAGGCTCGTTTGCGTGAACTGGTTCGGACCAACGATATCGTGCTGGTGTCGGCGATCGGCGCGCTGCTCGACGGCGCCAACATCCATCATCTGGTGCTGGACCAGAACATGAGCATCATCGAGGGCTCGCTCGGCGTGCTACCGCGGCGGATCCTGGTCCATGAGGACGACGCCATCGAGGCCCGGCAACTCTTGACCGAGGCCGGCCTCAGTCACGAACTGCGCGGCGATGATTGACGTCGTCACAGATCTCACCGAGGACGCCTTTCTCGGCGGCCAGCTGCGCCTCAAGCAGAAGCGGTCCGGCCATCGCGCCGGGCACGACGCGATCCTGCTTGCGGCCGCGACACAGGCCCGTGAAGGCGATCGCGTGGTCGATCTCGGCGCCGGCGTCGGCACGGCCGGCCTCGCGCTCGCCCGGCGCGTCGCCGGGATCGATGTTCGTCTCGTCGAGATCGATCCGGAGCTGGCCGGCCTCGCGCGCGCCAATGCGGCCGCGAATGCGATTGTGGCGGACGTGATTGTGCTCGACGTCACGGCGGATGCGCAGGCTTTTGCCGCACATGGACTCATGCCCGACAGTGCCGACTGCGTGTTGATGAACCCGCCCTTCAACGATGCTGCGCGGCACCGCGGCTCGCCGGACCAGGCGCGCCACACCGCGCATGTGGCAACCGATGAGACGCTGCATGGCTGGATCCATGCAGCGCGGCGCATCCTCCGATCGCACGGTGTGCTGACCCTGATCTGGCGCGCCGACGGGATCGCGGAGGTCTTGGCAGCACTGTCACGCGGCTTCGGCAGCCTGTCGATCCTGCCGGTTCATGGCGAAACGGGGAGGCCTGCGATCCGTGTGCTGGTGCGCGCGGTCAAGGGCGGCCGGGCGCCGACGCGATTGCTGCCGGGCCTCATGCTCAATGATGAGTCACGCGTGCCTAAAAAAGAGGTGCGAAACATTTTGGAGGGGAGAGCAGTCTTGCCGCTGGCGGAGCCGTGACGGCTTACTGGGGAAGCGATTCCGACTGTTGTTCCTGCGGGGACGTAAAGCGAATCGCCGTGAAAAGCGCGCCGATCAACATCAACAGCAGATAGATCTTCATGTCGCTTCCTCCGCTGCCTCATTGCAGCTTCCCAACCGGGATTCTGCAAAACACGTTCCAGGCACCTGCAATGACAGTCGCGTGATAAGAAATGGTTAACCAGAGGTAAGGCCATGGCCGAACAATTGAACGATCGCGAAAATTCCGGCCTGGCCGACAAGCTCTTGCAATATCTGCCGGCGCGCTTCCGCCCGGGCACGGCGGTCGTGCCGGTGGTGCGGTTGTCAGGCATCATCGGCGCGGTGACGCCGCTGCGTCCAGGGATGACGCTGGCGGGCGTGGCGCGGGTGCTGGAGCGGGCGTTTTCGTACCGCAGCGCCAAGGCGGTGGCGCTGGTGATCAATTCGCCCGGCGGCTCGCCGGTGCAGTCGCGGCAGATTTATCTGCGCATCAAGCAGCTTGCAGCGGAGAAGAAGCTGCCCGTGCTGGTGTTCGTCGAGGACGTAGCGGCCTCCGGCGGCTACATGATCGCGTGTGCCGGCGACGAGATTTTTTGCGATCCGTCCTCGATCCTTGGCTCGATCGGCGTGGTCGGCGGCAGTTTTGGTTTCCAGGAGGCGATCAAGCGGCTCGGCATCGAGCGGCGGCTCTATACGGCCGGCGCGCACAAGGCGATGCTCGATCCGTTCCTGCCCGAAAACCCCGACGACGTCGCCAAGCTGAAGGCGCTTCAGCGCGAGATCCACCAGATCTTCATCGCGCTGGTGAAAGAGAGCCGCGGTGCGCGGCTGAAGGGTGCCGACGACACCTTGTTCACCGGCGAATATTGGGCCGGCGAAACCTCGATCGCGCTCGGGCTCGCCGACGGCATCGGCGATCTCCGCTCAACTCTTCGTGCCCGCTATGGCGACAAGGTTGTCACCCCCGTGATCGCACAGCCATCCGGGCTGCTCTCCGGCCTTTTAGGGCGAAAATCGCCCGGCGCGGGGCAGCTTTCGGCCATGGAATCAATGGCCGGACTGCCGGACGAGCTGATCTCGGCGGTCGAAACGCGAGCGATTTGGGCGAAATTCGGGTTTTAGCCGCCGACCCTCTCGCGCCATTTGGTCCAAGGTGAATCGGAGCCGAGTCAATTGCGGCGCGGCCCGGTCTGCGCGAGAATGCGTGTGGGGGCTGAGCATTGAACAAGGATCGACCAATGCCGCCGTTCGTCGCATTCGCGGGCGTGCTGGGTGGGCTTGCCGTGGTCCGCTGGGCCTACAAGACCGCACTCCGGATTAACCAGGAGCTGGAGGAGATGCGCCTGTCGCGCGTCGCCGAGGCCGCCCCTATGGGGACCATCCAGACGCTGAAGCGTGACCCTGTCACCGGAGCCTACCGGCCGGGTTAGTTGCACACGCTCCGTCATTCCGGGGCGCCCGATGGGCCAACCCGGAATCTCGAGATTCCGGGTTCGATGCTCGCGCATCGCCCCGGAATGACTGTGATTCCCCCTTTGCCTTGATTCCCACCCCCGCCGTCGATACGGTCCCGCGCGATTCAAAACCCCCGCGAGAGCCTGATCTGACGATGGACGCCTCATTGCCCGCCCATATGCGCCCGGAACGCTCGTTCCAGGGCTTCATCCTCGCGCTCCAGCGGTTCTGGGCCGAGCAGGGCTGCGTGATCCTGCAGCCCTACGACATGGAGATGGGCGCAGGCACCTTTCATCCGGCGACCACACTGCGCGCGCTCGGGCCAAAACCCTGGAACGCCGCCTATGTGCAGCCCTCCCGCCGGCCCAAGGACGGCCGCTACGGCGAGAATCCGAACCGGATGCAGCACTATTACCAGTTCCAGGTGATCACGAAGCCGTCGCCGCCGAACCTTCAGGAGCTGTACCTGAAGTCGCTCGCCGCGATCGGCATCGATTCCGCCGTGCACGACATCCGTTTCGTCGAGGACGATTGGGAGAGCCCGACGCTGGGAGCGTGGGGTCTCGGCTGGGAATGCTGGTGCGACGGCATGGAAGTTAGCCAGTTCACCTATTTCCAGCAGGTCGCGGGCGTCGAATGCGCACCGGTCGCGGGCGAGCTCACCTACGGGCTCGAGCGGCTTGCCTGCTATCTCCAGGGCGTCGATCGGATCATGGATCTCAACTTCAACGGCCGCGAAGGCGCCGAGAAGGTCACCTATGGCGAGGTGTTCTTCCAGGCCGAGCAGGAATATTCGCGGCACAATTTCGAGTACGCCGACACCGCAATGCTGTTCGAGCAATTCAAGATGGCCGAAGAGGCCTGCAAGAAATATCTGGCTGCCGGCTGGACGTCGCGCGGTGACCAAAAGCGGCATCTGATGGTTTTGCCGGCTTACGACCAGTGCATCAAGGCGAGCCACGCTTTCAATCTTCTGGATGCGCGCGGCGTGATCTCGGTGACGGAGCGGCAGAGCTACATCTTCCGGGTGCGCGAACTGGCCAAGGCCTGCGGCGAAGCCTGGGTCCACACCGAAGCCGGTGGAGCGGCCTGATGCCCGATTTGTTGCTCGAACTGTTCTCGGAAGAAATCCCCGCGCGCATGCAGGCCAAGGCGGCGGACGATCTGCGCCGTCTGGTCACCGACAAGCTCGTCGCCGAAGGCCTCGTCTATGACGGCGCCAAAGCGTTCGCGACACCGCGCCGCCTTGCGCTCACTGTGCACGGAATCCCCGCGCGTCAATCTGATCTCAAGACCGAGCGCCGCGGACCGAAAGTCGGCGGCCCCGATGCGGCCGTGCAGGGCTTTCTGAAAGCGACAGGCTTGAAATCGCTGGACGAGGCCAAGATCCAGCGCGACCCCAAGGGTGATTTCTACATCGCGCTGATCGAGAAGACCGGGCGCGACGCGATCGACGTGCTTGCGGAAATCCTGCCCGTCATCATCCGCACCTTCCATTGGCCGAAATCGATGCGCTGGGGCGCGCGCTCTGGAAAGCCGGGATCGCTGAGCTGGGTGCGTCCGCTGCATGCGATCACCGCGACGTTTGGGCTCGAGACCGAAGAGCCCGACGTCGTCAAGTTCGAGGTCGACGGCATCGAGAGCGGGCAGACGACGTATGGCCATCGCTTCATGGCGCCGGACGCGATCTCCGTGCGTCGCTTCGAGGACTATGAGGCGAAGCTAAAGGCGGCCAAGGTCATCCTCGATGCGCAGGCGCGCAAGGACATCATCCTCGCCGACGCCAAGCAGCTTGCCTTCGCGCAAGGGTTTGAGCTGTTCGAGGATATTGTGCTGCTGGATGAGGTCTCGGGACTGGTTGAATGGCCGGTGGTTTTGATGGGAGATTTTGACCCCGCCTTCCTAACCCTTCCGGGCGAAATTATCCGCTCTACGATTCGCAACAATCAGAAATGCTTTGTTGTCCGCAATGCCGAGACGGGTTTCCTGGTTCCCAAATTCATTCTCGTTGCAAACATCGAAGCGACCGACGGTGGACGCACAATTGTGTCGGGGAACGAACGTGTGATTCGTGCTCGGCTTTCCGACGCCAAGTTCTTCTATGAGGCTGATCGCAAGGAGAGACTTGAGGATCGGTTATTTAAGTTCGAGAACATTCTTTTTCATGAAAAGCTTGGCACTCAAGCCGCGCGCATCGATCGTATCGAGAGGCTCGCGGCTGAGCTCGCGCCCATTGTTGGCGCTGACATTGAAAAAGCGAAACGTGCGGCGAAATTGGCGAAGGCAGACCTGCTGACGGAGGTAGTTGGCGAATTCCCTGAATTGCAAGGGATCATGGGCACTCACTATGCTCAGAAGCAAGGTGAGGACGGTGAGGTCGCCTTTTCGATTGAGCAGCACTATCAGCCTAAAGGTCCTGACGATGTCGTGCCCCAGCTTCCCGTTTCGGTAGCAGTTGCACTGGCCGACAAACTCGACACACTAGTTGGCTTCTGGGCGATTGATGAGAAGCCGACTGGGAGCAAGGACCCATATGCGCTACGGCGCGCAGCGTTAGGTGTGATCAGACTGGTCGTCGACAATAACTTGCGGCTCGACATGGTCTCGTTTCTTGGCGAGCCGGCTCGCCGATTTCTCGAACAAGTGGCGGAGTATGTGCCAGGCTATATTTCAGTGCCTTGGAAGGGACAAAAGGTTCCACAGATTGCCATCGATCTCTTGGCCTTCTTCGCCGACCGCCTGAAGGTCCAGCTCCGCGAACAGGGCGCGCGGCACGATCTCGTCGACGCGGTGTTTGCGCTCGGCGGCCAGGACGATCTCCTGATGATCGTCCGCCGCGTCGAGGCGCTCGGCAAGTTCCTCGAGTCCGATGACGGCAAGAACCTGCTCGCCGGCACCAAGCGCGCCAGCAACATCCTCGCGATCGAAGAGAAGAGGGACAAGCGCAGCTTCGACGGCGCGCCGGACGCCGCGCTCTACAGTCTCGATGAGGAGAAGGCGCTGGCGAAGGCGATCGGCGAGGTGAAGGCTGAAGCAGGCGCGGCTGTTGCGAAGGAAGATTTCGCTGCCGCGATGAGCGCGATGGCAAAGCTGCGTCCGCCGGTCGATGCGTTCTTCGACAAGGCGCGCGTCAACGATGACGATGCCAAGGTGCGCGAGAATCGTCTGAAGCTGCTGAACGAGATCCGCAGCGCGACGCGTGCGGTGGCGGATTTCTCGAAGATCCAGGATTGAGGCGCGGTCGCGCGGCAAGCACCGCTGTTCCGGGGCGCGCCCCTTGGCGCGAGCCCGGAATCCATTTCTCCACGTCATGCGCTGCACGATGGATTCCGGGTTCGCGCTACGCGCGCCCCGGAATGACAAGAGATAAAAATGCCCCACCCGGCGGGGGGAAGACCGGGCGGGGCCTGATGTCCGACTACGCGATGCGCGCCAGCCTGATGTGGCGCGCCGGACATCGAGTTGAACGGCAGCGTTTTCAAGCGAAGTGGGTACCGGTTCGCGTGAAGAAAACGCGTCCAGACCAGAAGTCTAGTTCATCACCTCGACGATGCGCCGGGAGCGCGGTTCGACCAGCACGGTCTCGCCGTTCACGACCGTGTAGCGATAAGTCGTCGCGCCGAAACGTTGCGGCACGTCATAATAGGTGATGCCGGTTTCAGGTAAGGTGGCACCGACCACGACACGGTCGGGAATGCTGAAGGCCGGGACACGTTGTTCGACGACATAGTCACGGAAGGCCGGCCGCTGCTCGACCGCAATCGTCGGGCCGCCATCGACCACGACCGGCGCGCGTCCCACCGTGATCCCGGTTTGCGCCTGCGCGGCGACGGGCGAGCCGACCGCGGCCGCGAGCGCAGCAAGGGCAAGAATCCTGTTCCGCATGGGCAACTCCTTCGACGTGGTTTTGCGACGTGGTTCTAAGGGAAGCGCCAGTGGCGCAACCGGTTGCCAATGCTGCGCCGTGCACGATGTTCCGAAAAAGCCTTGCCGCATACGCGGCAATTTCGGGCAGTTTTCGCGAAGCCGGGAACTCGCAAAGACCGCGGCGCGTCTCTACCCGCGGAACCCGCTCCGCTATGATCCGCCCGCGATTCGCCCTAACGTTCGGAAAGACAATTCATGCACATCACCGTCGCCCACATCTCGCCGATCCTGTCCCTGCTTGCGGGTGTGCTCATTTTGATCATGCCGCGCCTGCTCAACCTGATCGTGGCGATTTTTCTCATCGTCAATGGCGCGATCGGGCTCGGTTTGTTGAAGTGGCTCCATCTCTAGGCCTTGATTTTCCGGAACTCTTCGACTTGCGCGGACCTGCCCAAAGTGGTGTAAGGCGCGCGATTTCCCATTCCTCTCGCAGGTTGTGTGCAAGCTATGGCCAAAGCCGCCTCGAAGCCTTCTAAAACTGCAGCGAAATCAAAGCCCTCCGCCAAGGCGAAAGCCGTGCCGGCGGCCCGCAAGGCGCTCCCCAAGAGCGCCGTGAAGAGCGCTCCGAAGCCGGTCGCGAAGCCGGCTGCGAAGTCCGCAGCAAAGGCCGCCCCCAAGCCGGCAGCGAAGGCTGCGACCAAGCCGGTTGCTCCGAAGGTTGCCGCTCCGGCCAAGATCCCGGCCAACAAGTGGGTTTTCACATTCGGCGACGGCAAGGCCGAGGGCCGCTCGGAGATGCGCGACCTGCTTGGCGGCAAGGGCGCCAACCTCGCCGAGATGGCCAATCTCGGCCTGCCGGTGCCTCCCGGCTTCACCATCCCGACCTCGGTCTGCACTTATTTCTACGCGCACGACAAGACCTATCCGAAGGAGCTGCAGTCGCAGGTTGAGAAGGCGCTCGACCATGTCGGCAAGTTGACTGGCAAGATCTTCGGCGACACCAAAAACCCGCTGCTCGTGTCCGTGCGCTCCGGCGCCCGCGCCTCGATGCCGGGCATGATGGATACCGTGCTCAATCTCGGCCTCAACGACGAGACGGTGGAAGCGCTTGCGGAGCTCTCGGGCGATCGTCGCTTCGCCTATGACAGCTATCGCCGCTTCATCACCATGTATTCCGACGTGGTGCTCGGCTTCGAGCATCATCACTTCGAGGAAATCCTCGATACCTTCAAGGACAGCCAGGGCTACACGCTCGACACCGACCTCACGGCCGAGGACTGGGTCGAACTGGTCGGCAAGTACAAGGACGCGGTCGCGCGCGAAACCGGCAAGGATTTTCCGCAGGATTCGCATGACCAGCTCTGGGGCGCGATCGGCGCGGTGTTCTCATCCTGGATGAACGCGCGCGCGGTGACCTATCGCAAGCTGCACGACATTCCGGAATCCTGGGGCACCGCGGTCAACGTGCAGGCCATGGTGTTCGGCAATATGGGTGAGACCTCTGCGACCGGCGTCGCCTTCACCCGCAACCCCTCGACTGGCGAGAGCAAGCTCTACGGCGAGTTCCTGATCAACGCGCAAGGTGAGGACGTCGTGGCGGGCATCCGCACGCCGCAGGACATCACCGAAGAGGCGCGCAAGGAATCAGGCTCCGACAAGCCGTCGATGGAATCGGCGATGCCGGAAGCCTATCAGGAGCTGACGCGGATCTACACGCTGCTCGAGAAGCACTACCGTGACATGCAGGACATGGAGTTCACGGTCGAGCAGGGCAAGCTGTGGATGCTGCAGACCCGCGGCGGCAAGCGCACCGCCAAGGCTGCGCTGCGCATCGCTGTCGAGCTCGCCAATGAAGGTCTGATCACCAAGAAGGAAGCGGTGACGCGGATCGATCCCGCCTCGCTCGACCAGCTGCTGCATCCGACCATCGATCCCGAGGCCAAGCGCGACGTGATCGCGACCGGCCTGCCGGCATCCCCGGGTGCGGCCTCCGGCGAGATCGTGTTTTCCTCGGACGAAGCGGCCAAGCTTCAGGGCGACGGACGAAAGGTCATCCTGGTCCGCATCGAGACCAGCCCCGAAGACATCCACGGCATGCACGCCGCCGAAGGCATCCTGACTACGCGCGGCGGCATGACCTCGCATGCCGCCGTGGTCGCGCGCGGCATGGGCAAGCCCTGCGTCTCCGGTTGCGGCACGATCCGCGTTGATTACGGCCGCGGTACCATGAGCATCGGCTCGCGCACCTTCAAGGCCGGCGACGTCATCACCATCGACGGCTCGCTCGGCCAGGTGCTGGCCGGTCGCATGCCGATGATCGAGCCGGAGCTGTCCGGCGAGTTCGGCACGTTGATGAATTGGGCCGACCAGGTCCGCAAGATCGGCGTCCGCGTCAATGCCGATACGCCCGACGACGCTCGCACCGCGATCAAGTTCGGCGCCGAGGGCATCGGCCTCTGCCGCACCGAGCATATGTTCTTCGAGGAGACGCGCATCCGCACGGTGCGCGAGATGATCCTCTCCGAAGACGAGCAGTCGCGCCGGGCCGCGCTGGCAAAGCTCCTGCCGATGCAGCGCGCCGACTTCGTCGAGCTGTTCGAGATCATGAAGGGTCTGCCCGTCACGATCCGTCTGCTCGACCCGCCGCTGCACGAGTTCCTGCCGCACACCCATGCCGAGGTCGAGGAAGTGGCGCGCGCCATGAACACCGATCCGCGGCGTCTCGCCGACCGTGCGCGCGAGCTGTCGGAGTTCAATCCGATGCTCGGCTTCCGCGGTTGCCGCATCGCGATCGCATACCCCGAGATCGCCGAGATGCAGGCGCGGGCGATCTTCGAGGCTGCGGTCGAAGCCGAGAAGCGCACCGGCAAGGCCGTCGGCCTCGAGGTGATGGTGCCGCTGATCGCGACCAAGGCCGAGCTCGACCTCGTCAAGGCGCGCATCGACGCCACCGCGAAGGCGGTGATGCGCGATACCAACACCAAGCTCGCTTATCAGGTCGGCACCATGATCGAGCTGCCGCGCGCCTGCCTGCTCGCAGGCGAGATCGCCGAGAGCGCCGAATTCTTCTCGTTCGGCACCAATGACCTGACGCAGACCACTTACGGCATCAGCCGCGATGACGCTGCGAGCTTCCTCGGTCCCTACGTGACGAAGGGCATCCTTTCGATCGATCCCTTCATTTCGCTCGATCAGGAAGGGGTCGGCGAGCTCGTCAAGATCGGCGTCACCCGCGGCCGCAAGACCCGCCCCTCGCTCAAGATGGGCATCTGCGGCGAGCACGGCGGCGACCCGGCCTCCGTCGCGTTCTGCCACACTATCGGCCTCGACTATGTTTCGTGCTCGCCCTACCGCGTGCCGATCGCGCGGCTCGCCGCGGCACAGGCCGCGCTCGGCAAGGCGATTGCGAGCCAGGCGTAAGACAGACACCTACGAGATGCAAAGAGGCGGGCCAAACCCCGCCTCTTTCATTTTGAGCGATGCTCTCTCCCCTCGTCATTGCGAGGAGCCCTTGCGACGAAGCAATCCAGACTGTCTCCGCGGAGAGAATCTGGATTGCTTCGCTGCGCTCGCAATGACGAGCGTGTCGCAACGGCGGGAACTCATCGCGAGTCCCGTAATGATACGCGCACGCAAGAGTTCCTTCACCATTCGCGTTGACCAGATGTTTACCACTTCAAGTGGGCCCGCATTTACCAACGCGCAGCATCGCCCCGTGTAAACACCTGACATCGCTTGAGTGTGTCGGTTGCGCCACGTCGATTAACGCCCCGGCAACCTAAATTAGATACTCACGATAAAGATCGAATTGCACGGATGTACTGCGGCTCGATCTTTCGAGCGTAAGCGTAGCGTGAGCGTAACGATGTCAGTGTTGCGTAACCATCCGAAGGGCGCGCGGTTCGCGTCCTTCGGAATCGGTCTCTTCATCTTCGCATTGATGCCGAGAGAGACCGGCTATCAGGACATCGGCTCGCTGCTGGCGCGTCAGCCCGGTGTTGCCGAACGCTGGCAGAAGCAGGTGTTCTCGGCGGCCTCGTCCATTCAGCTTGCCACTTACAGCTTCTCGCGTCCGATCGGAACCTCGGTGCCGCAGAGCGCGATGGTTCGCCTTGCGAGCCTCGATGGCCGCGACGTCACCGGCTCCATCTCGCGCAATCCGATGCTGCAGGCGCCGGCGCGCTACCAGGCCTCCGATTTCCCCAAGGTTGATCGCGCTCTGAAAGGCGACCGTCTCGCCATTGTGACGCCTGCGCCTGAAACGGCTGCACCTGACCCCGCGCCCGCGCAGGACGATCCCGCGACCTCGAACAGGTCCGTGTTCGGCGCCAAGACCGTTCAGCTGCAGGTCGCGCTGCCGCAGGCGATGTCCCCGGAGTCCGCGGCCGTCCTCGATCCCGAGCTCCAGGAGGCGATGCGCGCGCCGCCTCTGCCGCAATATGCCAATCCGCCGAAGGCCAACGACAATGCGCTGTCCCTCGCAGCCCAGCCGCTCAACGCGCTGAAGCAGGCAACAGTCGCTGCGCCGCCGCGGGATCCCTTCAGCGTGAAGACCTCAAGCCTGTTCTTCGGTAGTTCCTCGCTCGGCGGCTCCGTCGAAAGCATCGAGAGCTGGCAGCCGGGTGCCGAGCCGTTGATCGTGATGCCCGACCCCGACATGAAGCTGGCCTCGCTGTCGCCACCGAATGAGGATGCCGGAAACGCGACCGAGAGCGGCGAGAGCGTCGCGCCGAAGGGCGAGGTCAATGCCGACAACCAGCGCGCCAAATCGCCGGCCGAGCGGCTGGCGCTGAACGACAAGTCACGCGCGAAATCGGAGAAGTGCCTGGCCGAGGCGGTCTATTTCGAATCCCGCGGCGAGGCTGTGCGCGGCCAGATCGCGGTGGCGCAAGTGGTGATGAATCGCGTGTTCTCCGGCAAATATCCCGACACCGTATGCGGCGTGGTCTATCAGAACAAGTATCGTCATCTGGCCTGCCAGTTCACCTTTGCCTGCGACAACATTCCCGACGTGATCCGCGAGCCCGAGATGTGGGAGCGCGCCAGGAAGATCTCGAAGGCGATGCTCGACGGCCAGATCTGGCTGCCCGAGGTCGGCAAGTCGACGCACTACCATGCTTATTGGGTGCGCCCGTCCTGGGTCGCCGAGATGAAGAAGATGTACAAATTCGGCGTGCACACCTTCTACCGGCCGCGCGCCTGGGGCGCCGGTGACGAGGAGCCGAGCTGGGGTACGCCAGCGCAGACCGCCGCGCTCTCGGCCGAGCTCGTCCAAGAAGCCAAGAGCTCCGCCGAGATGGGCGTGACCGAGCGGCGCTAAGCGCGCCTCACGCCTCGATATCCAGCGCGCAGTCGAAATTCGGCGCCGAATGCGTCAGTGCGCCTGATGAAGCGTAGTCGACACCGGTCGCCGCGATCGCCGCGATCGACTCCAAGGTGACGCCGCCGGATGCTTCCAGCGCGACCCTGCCTTCCGCAATCCGCACCGCCTCGCGCAACGTCGCGAGATCCATGTTGTCGAGCAGCACGGCGTCGGCGAGCCCCGTGCCGAGCACCTCGCGCAGCTGCGCCAGCGTGTCGACCTCGATCTCGATCTTGACGAGATGGCCGGCATGGGCGCGGGCGCGCTCCAGCACCGCACCGATGCCACCGGCGACCGCGATGTGGTTGTCCTTGATCAGGATCGCATCGTCGAGGCCGAAACGGTGGTTGAAGCCGCCGCCGCAGCGCACCGCGTATTTCTCCAGGGCCCGTAATCCCGGCGTGGTCTTTCGCGTGCAGCAGATGCGCATTCTGGTGCCATCGGTGCGCGCGACATAGTCCGCCGTGAGCGTCGCGATGCCCGAGAGGCGGCCAACAAAATTCAGCGCGGTCCGTTCGGCCGTGAGAATGGCGCGGGCCGGGCCGGAGATCGTCAGCACCTGCTGCCCGCGGGTGACGCGCGCGGCATCGCGGACGTGTGCGCGCACCTCGACGTCGGATGAGAGCTTTTGCAGCGTCCCGACCGCGAGCGGCAGGCCCGCGATGACGCCGGACTGGCGCGCGACGAGGACGGCCTGCGCTGTGGTCGCTTCCGGGACCGTTGCCAGCGAGGTGATGTCGCCGGCGCGGCCGAGATCCTCGTCAAGCGCGCGATGCACGGCCTCGTCGATGGCGAGCGGGGAGAGGAAGGCGTCGGGATTGAGCAGTGAGGTCGGGGTGATCATGAATAACTCCGTCAGGCGATCATGGATTGCGCGATGCGCGGCATTGAATGCTCGGTGAGGCCGTCCGCGACCTCACGCGCAGCAGTCAGCGTGGTCATGGTTCTCTGCGCCAGCGCGGGGACTTCGGTCGGATAGTCGGCACGGAAATGGGCGCCGCGGCTCTCGCGCCGGCTCCACGCCGCGGCTGCAACGAGCAGGGCCGCCGTCGCCATGTTGCGGAGGGCGACGCTGGTGGCCGAGTGCTCGAGCGCGGCGAAGCTGCGCACGGCCTCCGCAAGCCCGTCGCGCTCGCGGATCACGCCGACATTGGTGCTCATTATCGTGCGCAGCCGTTTCACGCTGCCTGCATCCGGCGCGCCGCCGCGCGGCATCACCAGCGCCTCGGGGAGGCGGCCAGGTAGGGCGATGGCGTGGCCGGCGATGTCGTCGGCGATGCGCGCGGCATAGACCACCGCCTCCAGCAGCGAATTCGAGGCGAGCCGGTTCGCACCATGGGCGCCGGTGGAGGACACTTCACCGCCAGCCCAGAGGCCGTCGATCGAGCTGCGGCCATGCGCATCGACCGCGATGCCGCCCATGTGGTAGTGCACGGCCGGCGCGATCGGGATCGGCTGCGTCACTGGGTCGATGCCGGCGGCCATGCAGCTCGCATGCACGGTCGGGAACCTCTCGGCGAAGCGCGCGCCCAGCGCTTCTCGCGCGTCGAGAAAGGCGCCACGTCCCGCCGTGATCTCGGCGAACACGCCGCGGGCCACGATGTCGCGCGGCGCGAGCTCGGCGAGCGGATGCTGCGCCGTCATGAAGCGCTCGCCCCGACTGTTGATCAACGTCGCGCCTTCGCCGCGCAGCGCCTCGGTCGCAAGCGGCGCCGGGTCGCGGCCGACCATGATGGCGGTCGGGTGGAACTGGACGAATTCGGGGTCTGCGATCACGGCACCAGCGCGCGCCGCGATCGCAAGGCCCGATCCGCCGGCTTCCACCGGATTGGTGGTGACGGCATAGAGATGACCGATGCCGCCGGTCGCCAGCACGATCGCGCGAGAAGCGATCATCATGGGTCTGGCTGCAAAGTTGCCGGCCTGGCGCAATTCAAGTCCGGTGACGGCGCCGTCCTCCGTCAATAGCGCTTCGGCGACAAAACCTTCGATCAGACGAATCGACGGCGTGCGGCGCACGGCCTCGGTCAGGGCCGCGATGATCGCCGCGCCTGCGCCGTCGCCGCGCACATGCACGATGCGACGCGCTGAATGTGCCGCTTCGCGCCCGACCGCGAGCCGGCCTTCGAGGTCGCGGTCGAAGGGAACGTTATAAGCGAGTAAATCCTGAATTCGCGGTGCTGCCTCCCGCGCGATCCCGAGCGCGACCGCCTCATCGACGATACCGCCGCCGACGGCGATGGTATCAGCTGCATGCGCTTCGGGACTGTCGCCCTCGGCGACCGCGGCTGCAATACCGCCTTGCGCCCATGCGGATGACGCGCCATGTCCGAGCGGCGCCGCCGCTATCAGCGTCACCGGCCGCGGTGCCAGCTTCAGCGCGCAGAACAGTCCGGCAAGTCCGCCGCCGACGATGACGACGTCGTCGGTGGAGCGAGTGAGATTGTGGATGTTGTTTGATGTCATAGCTCTCTCCAAGTTCTCCACCGTCGTCCCGGCGAAGGCCGGGACCCATACTCCGCAGCAGTTGTCGTTCTACGAAGCTGTTCGGCGTCGTTCTTCGCAACCACGCCTTCCTGTGGTTATGGGTCCCGGCCTTCGCCGGGACGACAGCGGAGTTTGGTGCTTCGGGGTTCGCTCAATTCTTCAGATTGATCATCCGCTCGACCGACCGCCGCGCCCGCTCCGCAAGCGCGGGATCGATGGTGACTTCCTCGCCGAGCGTCAGCAGGCTCTCCAGAATGTTGGACAGCGTGATGCGCTTCATGTGCGGGCAGAGATTGCAAGGACGCAGCATCTCCACGTCTGGCAGCTCGGCGCGCACATTGTCGGCCATCGAGCATTCCGTGATCATCACGAGGCGCTTTGGACGCTTCGCCCGCACCCAGTTGATCATGTGCGCAGTCGAGCCGGTGAAGTCGGCCTCCGCCAGCACGTCGGGCGGGCATTCGGGATGCGCGATGATCTGCACAGAGGGATCGGCCTCGCGAAATGCGCGCAGCTCGCCGCCGGTAAAGCGCTCATGCACCTCGCAGGCGCCCTTCCAGGCGATGATCTTCACGTCGGTCTTCGAGGCCACATAGGTGGCGAGATAGCGGTCAGGCAGGAAGATCACACGCGGCGCGTTCAGGCTCTCGACCACCTGCACCGCATTCGACGACGTGCAGCAGATGTCGACCTCGGCCTTCACCTCGGCCGAGGTGTTGACATAGGCAACCACGGGCACGCCGGGGAATTTCTCGCGTAGCAAGCGCACGTCGGCGCCGGTGATGCTGGCGGCGAGCGAGCAGCCAGCGCGCGCGTCGGGGATCAGCACCGTCTTGTCCGGATTGAGCAGCTTTGACGTCTCCGCCATGAAGTGTACGCCACATTGCACGATGACATCGGCCTTCACCTTGGTGGCCTCGACGGCAAGCTGGAGCGAATCGCCGCCGATGTCGGCGATGCCGTGGAAGATCTCCGGCGCCTGGTAATTGTGGGCGAGGATCACCGCATTGCGCGCGCGCTTCAGCTGGTTGATCGCATGAATCGTCGGCGCCATCAGCGGCCACTCGATCGGCGGGATCACGTGCTGGACGCGGTCATAGATCGGCGCGGTGGCGCGCTCGATCTCCGGCGTCCATTCCAGTGACGGCATCGGCAGCAAGGCCACTGTCCGCGCAGACGCGGAGCGGGTGGAGGTGGTGATCTGGCCCTGTGGCCGGTTGGTGAAGTCATCAGGGCCGTAAATTCCAATGATCGGCATCCAAGCCTCCCGTGCGCGTGAATTATACTCATTATGAGTATATATAGAGCCTGAGAAATCCGGCCGAGGGGCCGGGCGGGTTTCATCTTCACTTCCATATGCTCAATATGAGTACATCGAACATAACACGCCGGGCGCGAAGCCGCTAGGCCTCGCCGCACACATTCTCGTCAAATCTCGTCCCTCGCGTGTCCGAAACGCAATGCTCCCGCAACAGCCTCTCGCAGGACGCGATCTCTCTTGACTTGGGATGTTCATGCAGTTGCATTAAACGTATAAATGGCGGCCGCCCATTCCGGGTCCGCCAACGAGGGATGAGGAACTCATGTCGACGCAAGTGGGCGAACTCGGTCGGCTCTCACGTCCTTCCAACTGGCGCACGCCGGCGGTCATCATCCTCTGCGGCTGTGCGATCGGCATGCTCGGCTTCGGCCCGCGCTCGGCGCTGGGCTTCTTCGTGCAGCCGATGAGCCATGAATTCGCCTGGGGCCGCGACGTGTTCGGCCTCGCCATCGCCGTGCAGAATCTGTTGTGGGGATTGGGCCAGCCGTTGGCCGGCGCGGTCGCCGATCGCTTTGGCCTATTCCGCGTGATGTGCGTCGGCGCGCTGCTCTATGCCGGCGGTCTGCTGCTGATGCGCTATTCCTCAACGCCGCTGTCGCTCAATATCGGCGCGGGCGTGATGGTCGGGTTCGGTCTCGCCGGCTGCTCGTTCAACCTGGTGCTGTCGGCGTTCACGAAACTGCTGCCGGCCGAGAAGCGCAGCCTCGCGCTTGGCGCCGGCACCGCGGCGGGCTCGCTCGGCCAGTTCCTGTTCGCGCCGATCGGCGTGGCCTTGATCGACAATTTCGGCTGGCAGCAAGCGCTCACCGTGTTCGGCTTTCTGATGCTGTTGATCGTCCCGCTGGCGCTGGCGATCTCGACGCCGCCGGTCGCAAGCGAAGCACACGCGGCGCCTGCGCATGAGCAGACCATCATCAAGGCGCTCGCTGAAGCCTTCGGCCATCGCTCCTACGTGCTGCTGGTGCTCGGCTTCTTCACCTGCGGCTTCCAGCTCGCCTTTATCACCGTGCATCTGCCGGCGTTCCTGGTCGACCGCGGCATCTCGACACAAACCGGCGGCTGGGTGATCGCGGCGATCGGCCTGTTCAACATCATGGGCTCGCTCAGCGTCGGCTATCTCCAGAACTCGCTGCCGAAGCGCTACATCCTCTCGACGATCTATTTCACCCGCGCGGTGGCAACGCTCGCCTTCATCTCGTTCCCGATCACGCCGTTCTCGGCGATCGCGTTCGGCGCGGTCTCCGGCGTGACCTGGCTGTCGACCGTGCCACCGACCTCGGCGCTGGTCGCGCTGATGTTCGGCACCCGCTGGCTGGCGACGCTCTATGGCTTCGCCTTCGTCAGCCATCAGGTCGGCGGCTTCCTCGGCGTCTGGTTAGGGGGCATCGTGTTCGAGAAGTTCGGTTCCTATACGCCGATCTGGTGGCTCTCGATCCTGTTCGGCGTGCTCTCGGCGCTGATCAATCTTCCGATCGTGGAGAAGCCGGTCGCACGAGCGGTTGCGCAGCCGGCCTGATCGGCTAAACAATCCCGGTCAAACAAGTCAGGGAGTTCAAACCGTGGCCACATTCAAGGCGATCCGGATCGACAAGGCGGACAAAGGCACCGCCACCGCGCTTACCCAGTTCGACGAAGCCGAGCTGATGGACGGCGACGTCACCGTCGGCGTGGAATGGTCGACGTTGAACTACAAGGACGGCCTCGCGCTCACCGGCAAGGCGCCCGTGGTGCGCCGCTTCCCGATGATCGCCGGCATCGATTTCGCAGGCACGGTCGAAGCCTCCTCCCATCCGCAATGGAAGACGGGCGACAAGGTCGTCTGCACCGGCTGGGGAATGGGAGAGACCCATCTCGGCGCCTATGCCGAGAAGGCGCGGGTGAAGGGCGACTGGCTGGTCGCCCTGCCGCAGGGCCTGTCGGCACGCGATGCCATGGCGATCGGCACCGCAGGTTTCACCGCGATGCTCTCGGTGCTGGCGTTGGAGAAGCATGGCGTCTCGCCCAAGAGCGGTCCGGTGGTGGTAACAGGCGCGGCCGGCGGCGTCGGTTCGGTCGCGACCGCCGTGCTGTCGAAGCTCGGCTATCACGTCATCGCCTCGACCGGTCGCGCGTCCGAGGCAGATTACCTGAAGAGCCTCGGCGCGGCTGAGATCATGGACCGCAACGAATTGTCGGGGCCGGCCAAGCCTCTGGCCAAGGAGCGCTGGGCGGGTGGCGTCGACAGCGTCGGCTCGACGACGCTCGCCAATTTGCTGTCGATGACGAAGTATGGCGGCGCCATCGCAGCCTGCGGTCTTGCGGCCGGCATGGACCTGCCGTCTTCTGTCGCACCGTTCATTTTGCGCGGGGTGTGCCTTCTCGGCATCGATTCCGTGATGTGCCCGCTTCCGCCGCGAAAAGCCGCCTGGCAGCGCCTGGCCTCCGACCTGGATCGGACAAAACTGGCTGAAATCACTACGGAAATCTCACTTGACCAGGTTCCGGAGTGGGGCGCGAAAATCCTCGCCGGCCAGGTCCGCGGCCGCGTCGTGGTAAAAATTGTCTAACGGCGTTCAGACTTTACCAACCAAGCTGCTTCAATGTCGCCATGGTTAGTATGGTAAGCAGCGGGTAAAGAGATAAGGCATCGCCCGCTGCGGGGTTGGTTCGGAGTAGAGCATGCTTGCGCGTATTGTGTTGGGGGCTGTCACGGCGGCCGTGACGTTTGCACCGGCCATCGCCTTGGCCGGGAGTATGAACGCGGATGAGGCACGCCGCTTCGTCGCCGGTAAGGTGTTCGCCTTCACCTGTTTCGATGGCACCCGTGGCGCCGGCCGTATCCTCGATGATCTCGGCGCCGCCGGCGCGGTGCAGTTCTCGGGCTCGGGTCCGGTGCGCCATCTCCGCCTGCCAGGCAACACGCTCCAGATCCGCGGCCAGAACGTGTGCGCCTCGATCAAGGGCATTCCGTTCGAGCCGTGTTTCAACCTGGAAAAGACCGACGATCGCAGCTTCCGCGGCTCCGTCTCGGGCATGGGCTTTGCTTATTGCGACTTCCACCACCAGGGCGGCAACCAGATGCTGATGGCGCGCGCCGTCGCACGGCCACGCTCGCTGCGGGCACCCGAGCGGACCGGTTCGGTCAACGCCTCGAGCACGGAGGTCGCCGCGCGGGTCGAGACGCCCCGGGTCGAGACCAGCCGGATCGAGCCGGTGAAGTCTGAGCCCAAATCGGATTCGAAGAATGATGGCCCGCTGGAACTGCGCCGCTCCACCGAGTGACGTCCAGCGCGAACGACGCGCGCAATTCACCCGCTTTTGACGGATGCATCGCATACGAAGCCCGCGCCGTAGTCATACGGCCCGCGGCTTTTATGCCTTGGTAGCGACTGGCACCCCAGTTTGCGCGTGGCCGGTGGGGTGCGGCCCTATGCAAGGGTTCAACGATGTCGCTGTATTTCTTCCGCATCAGCACCGGCCGCTATTCCGGCGCCGCCGATCAGCCGTACGAATTCGAGGATCGTACCGCCGCCTGGACCGAGATGACCGAGGTATGCGCCAATCTGCTCGGCAGCATCTCCCGCAATCTGAAGCCGAACGCGAAGTGGAGCATGGAGCTGCTCGACGAGAACAAGCAACCGGTGTTCCGCATCAGCCTGGTCGGCGAAACAGTGCGCTGACGCGGCTGGCTGGGTTGGACACTCATCACCGAATCGGTCCGCGCGGCCTGACCTTTAGCTGCCTGTCTGCGGAGCCGCAGGCGGTGTCACTTGCCGCCGGAACAGGATGCGCTGGTAGAGCCAACCGATCGCAACCAGCACGATGCCAAGGCACATGAACGACAGCGCGCGGTAGACGCCTGTGAGCGTCGACATGTCGATCGCGAAAGCCTTCAAAATCGTCAGCGCGATGACGGCGGCAGACGCCAGCCGCGCCCGCTCGGAATTGACTGTTATGCCGATGCCGAGGAGCACGACGCCGAAGGCGAGCCAACCGATCGAATAGCTGTATTGCTCGGCGCCCGTGGTCTCGCCGCTGGTGAGGAACGGGCCGTGATAGAAGCGGCGGGTCTCCATCGTGAGGTAAGTCAGCGCAAACACCAGAGCCGCGCCCGCGATCGTGTTCGCATAGGCCTTGCCGCGCTCGCCGACCACCGCATAGGCGAGGAGCAGCATCAGCACCGCCGGCAGCGCGTAGCCGAGCAGCAGCAGGTTGAACACGACGTCACCGACATCGATGTGCCAGAGCAGCGGGTTTTCCAGGAATAAGAGGCCGAACAGGCTGATGAAGCCCGCGATTGCCGTGAGCACGATCGCGCCGACATTGTGCACGATGCTCCGGCTGCGCAGCCGCAACCGCTCGAGGCCGGTCGCCATGGCCAGCGCCACGCAGACCTGCAAGCCGGCTTCCAGCAGTGACGGCGCGGCGATCATGTCGCCGCCGGTCGCGAGATGGCGGATCTCCATGAAGGCAAGCAGCGCAGTGAACAGGATCGCAGCCCCCTCCACCATGCGCAGCGGCGCGTCGTCGCCACGGCGGCGCAGGAAGATGCTCGCCGCCCAGAATGAGGCTGCCGGCAGGCCATAGCCCCACAGCAGCCAGTTCAGAATCGGCGTGGTGCCGACGGCGTCGCCGACGATGCGCGGATCATAGCCGACGCGCGCAGTGACGATGGCGGCGAAGATCGCAGCGAGCCAGCGCAGGAATGGGATCGGCCGCTGCATCGCAATCCAGGCGGTGCCGAGCGACATCAGCGCCAGCGCAATGGTGAGCCAACCCTTCTCCAGTGCGAAGGTGAGCGCCAGCGCCAGTGCGCCGAGCGTACCGGTCGCGAACAGTGCGGTCGAGATTGCAAGGCCCGGCCGCGCCTCGCGGCGAGCCAGTGTTTCCGTCGCAGCGCCAAAGGCGGCGGCGAGCAGCACCGCGAGGATCGCGAATGGGATCGAGCGGTCGAGATGGGCAATGCGGGCGTAGAGCGCGACCAGGAGCGCGAGCGGCGTCGCAACGCCCGCCGCCGACCACACCACGGCAATGATCGCCGAATTCGAGCGGCCCTGTGCGAAAAAGCCGGCGATGCCGAAGCCGGCGGCGAAGATCGCGGCCATCACCAGATGCAGCGTCACTGCATTGTCGGTTGCGACCGGCCCGACGCCGGGCATGGGTCCGCCCGGCAGCACCAGCATGTCGGGATTGGCGCGCACGGCCCATTCGGCGAATACGATGAACACGGTTGCAGCGGCCGCGCCCAGCGCGCCGGTTGCCGCCGGGGCGCGCCAAGCGACCAACAACGTTGCCGCGATAAGCAGTGTGAAGGCGATCAGCGCCAGATCGGCATGCGCGCTCGACAGCACGATCAGCATCGCGCCGAACAGGTAAGCGCCGAGCGAGCTTGACGAGACCGGCTCGATCTCACCGTCTTCGATCGTCGGGCCGAACATGAAGCCGCAGACGACGAGCAGCGCTGCGAGCACGAAGCCGGCGATGACATGAAAAGCGTGCGGCGCGACCTGCAGCTCGCCGGTATCGAGTCCCAGAAAGGTCCACAGCACGGCGAAGGTGATCGTCGTTACCGCCAGCCAGCGCCACAACCGGATGCGGGCGAGGCCAAAGCTCGCGGCGGTGACGATGGCGAGATAGACGTAGAGCGCCCAATAATCCGGCTTGCCACTGGAGACGAGCACCGGGGTCGCGAACGCGCCGACCACGCCGAGGCCCGCCAGCGCCGGCCCGTGCAGCAACGCCGCCGCGAGCGTGCCCATCGCGACGAGGCCGAGCAGCACGAAGGCCGTGGCAGGCACCAGGAATCCATAGAGCGCATAGGCCGCATACACGGTTGCAAACGCGACTGCCGTGCCGGCCGCGGTGAGGATGGCGGGGATGTTGGCGATCGGCAGCGCCTGGACCGCCAAGATACTCTCCCTGCGCCGCGTCCATTCGCCGGCGCCCAGCAGCGCCAGCGCGAACAGGCCGCCAAGGAACACGCGCACGCCAGGGCCGACGAGGCCGGCCTCGATCGAATAGCGCACCATGAAGAAGCCGCCGAGCGCGAGCGCAAGGCCACCGATCCATACCACCCAGCGCGTGCCGAGTCGCTCTTCGAAACCAGGCGCAGGCAGCGGAGGCGGCGCATCGGCTGAGGGGCTCGCTTCGAGCGGGGGCGGCGAAACGTCTTCGGTGACGAGCGGAGGCGCTGCGGCCTCAGCCTCAGGCGCAAGCGGCGGGGGCTCTGCTGCGGGCGTGCTCGCTTGCTCCGACACAGGCATCAGCGGCGGTGGCTGGACCTGTCGCTGCACCTGCAGCGCGGCCTCCAGCGAACTGAGCCGCCGGCGCAGCTCGGTCGCCTGGTTCGACGCCTTCAGCGCGATCAGGAACGCAGCGATCGCAAACATCACTGCAAAGACGTCGAACGGGGCGTCGAACATGGGGTCTCCTGGCAATCGGCGGGCAGGGGCCGACCGTAATCTTGGTCTAACGCCGGGAGCGTACGCGCAAGCCGGGCGCGGGCCGCTCCTGGAGCACGTCGCGCCGGAAGCGGTAGAGCGCCGCCGGCCGTCCACCCGTCTGTGTCGACATCACGCCGGTCGGTTCGACCAGCGCCTCGGTTTCGACCAGACGGCGAAAATTCTGCTTGTGGAGGTGACGGCCGGAGATGGCCTCGACTGTGTATTGCAATTCCGTAAGTGTGAACTCGGCGGGCAAAAGTTCAAACACGACAGGGCGATACTTCAGCTTTGCGCGCAGCCGGGCGATGGCTGTCGCAAGAATCCGACGGTGATCGAAACGCATCGATGTCCCGAGCGCGGGCAGCGTCTTGCGCGCAAGGGCTGCGGGCCGGCCGTCGCGCCGCGCCTCCTCGACGAGGCCGGCTTCGTACAGCAGCTCGTAGCGGTCGAGCACGCGCTCCTCGTCCCAGGAAGCGCCCTCAAGGCCGAAATAGAACCGCACGCGGTCCCTGCGCGGCAATGCGCGTGTGGTTTCCGGCGTCTCCTCCTCGGCCCATTTGGTCAGCGCCGGGATGATGTCGCGGGCGATGATCGCGGGCGGCGCCTCGCGCCAGTCTTCCCAGGGGAAGAAGCGATACCAGGGCTCGAAGCTCGCCGTCGTTGCAGCGCCCTCGGCGGCGCGCGTCAGCGCAAGATAGCCGATCGACACCATATGCGCGCCGGTGTCGCCGGCTTCCGCATGACGGCCGCGATCGCCAAAAGTGTAGAGTTGCTCGACATAGCCGAGCCGCAATCCCGCTTGCTGTTCGACCCAGGCGCGCAGGCCGATCTCGAAGGTGCGATGGCTCGGCGCATCGAACGGGCCGAACGGCAGCCCGGCGAGGCCGTCGCTGCCGCGTGCGGTCAGCACCAATGGCTCATGATCCTCGATCGCGACGATCGCGGCAGTCAGGCCGATCTCGATCGGCGTCAGCTGCTTGTCGCTCATGCGATTGAGGGCGCCGGTGTTGGCAGAAAGACTTGCCGGTTGATGGAGGTCACCTGGCCACGGGCTCGCTGTAACCTCTCCCGCTTGCGGGAGAGGTCGGCGTGTAACGCCGGGTGAGGGCTTTCTCCTCTAGGGGATTGTCCCGTTGCGGAGACACCCTCTCCCCATCCCTCTCCCGCAAGCGGGAGAGGGGGCGCAGTCCCGTCCCGGCTGCTATTCGACTCCCGCCTCATTCGAGCTCGATCACGAAGGGGCGGCCTTCGACCAGCATCTCGCCCGGGCCCATCTCGTCGAGAGCGTGCAGCATGCGGCCATTGCGCCCCAGCGCACGGTCGGCAAGGCTGACGATGCGCCGGTTCGGCGAGGCGATCGGGGACGCCGCGCGGATTTTCTTCGCGATCTCGACCTCGTCGCGCTGTGGATTGAGCGCGCAGACCGCAGCGAACGCGCTCGCCGTGGAGCGGCTGATACCGGCATAGCAATGCACCACCAGCGGCGCGCCCCGGTCCCAGCTGCGCACGAAATTCAGCACCTGGTCGACATGCGCTTCCGACGGCGCGACGAAACCGTCCATCTCCTCGGTGATGTCGTCCATCGACACCTTGAGATGATTGGCAGGGAGCACCGACACCGGCCGAGCTACCTGTTCGACATTGGCCATCACCGTCAGCACGTGGCTGGCGCCGGTGCGGCGGACGGTTTCGGGAAGGGCGGCGAGGGAACAGACGTGGATCATGGCGGACCTTTTTGTCGCTCATTATAGCGGGCGTCTGTAGTGTGGGCAAAGCATCCACATTGTCGTCCCGGCGAAGGCCGAGACCCATAACCACAGGGCCTCGTGATTGAGACGGTGGTAACTCCGAGTCTTCGCAAAACACTCTTTCGGGGTTATGGGTCCCGGCCTTCGCCGGGACGACGGCGGAGCGTGAGGCGCCATCGACCCAGAACGGTGCCTACGCAAACACCGCGCCGAACCGCTCCAGAAACTGCTTCTCGGCCCGCGCCGCGGTCCAGGGCGTCAGATAGTCGTGCCGGACGCTGTCGGAGAGGCACGGATCCTTGCCGAACAGGCGCCTGGCCTCAGCATCGCTGAACCCGGCGAGCTCGGTCGCCTCCAGGTAGGCCGCGCCGCGATCGGCGGCCTTGATGGCCTGCGTTATCTCCTCGGGCAACACCGGCGGCAGCCCGAAACGGATATGGATGGCGCCGAGCAGGCGCTTCTCCACCGCCTTGTAATGGCCGTCGAGCACCGCCTTGAACGGCGAAATCATGTCGCCGATCACATATTCGGGCGCATCGTGCAGCAGCGCTGCGAGCCGCATGCGCTGGTCGACGCGCGGCATCTCGTGACGCAGCACGGTCTCCACCAGCAGCGTGTGCTGCGCGACTGAGAAGATATGTGCGCCGGTGGTCTGTCCGTTCCAGCGTGCCACGCGCGCCAGCCCATGCGCGATGTCGGCGATCTCGATATCGAGCGGGGAGGGATCGAGCAGATCGAGCCGCCGGCCCGACAGCATGCGCTGCCAGGCGCGCATCTGCACGCTGCGCGACGTCGTCTTCTTCGCCGTCATTTGGCCTTAAGGCGCGGCTTGCGCTGCATCTTGCTGCAACTCGCGTGGCAGTGGCAGTCGACGAGATGGTCGTTGACCATGCCGGTCGCCTGCATGAAGGCATAGACGATGGTGGGGCCGACGAATTTGAAGCCGCGCGAGGACAGCTCTTTGGAGATTTGCACCGACAGCGGCGTGGAAGCGGGCACGCTCGCCGTGGTCTTGAATGTGTTGATTTTGGGCCGTCCGTCCATGAAGTCCCACAGCAGCTTCGAAAAGCCTGGCCCCTTCTCCATGATCTCCAGATAGGACTTCGCGCTCAGGATCGTGCCGTCGATCTTGGCGCGGTTGCGCACGATGCCGACATCGTTCATCAGCGCATGCACCTTTTTGTCGTTGTAGCGCGCGATCTTCTCCGGTTGGAAATCGTCGAACGCTTTGCGGAAATTGTCGCGCTTGCGCAGGATCGTGATCCAGGACAACCCGGCCTGAAAACCATCGAGGATCAGCTTTTCGTATAGCGCGCGGTCGTCATACTCCGGTACGCCCCATTCAGTGTCGTGATAGGCGACATAGAGCGGATCTTCGCCCGGCCAAGGGCAGCGGGTCTTTCCGTCAGGATGCAGGTGGGGAGCACGGCTCATGCGATGGGCTGTTTTGTCGGGATGCGGACGATTTCAGGTTCGGCGAGCCTCACAGCGAGGCCGCCGGCGGTGAGCGGCTGGCCGGCATCGAGCGCGTCGGCAACGCGGTCAATGCGCACCAGTGCGATGCCCTTGCCTTTCGCCGACGAGCCCATCGTGCCGACGGACTTGTCACCGGCCATAACGCTGACACCGGCCTCCGGCGAGGGGCCGTCGAGCAGCACCTTGACGCTGCGGGTGCGCGCGGTGCCGCGATGCTGCATGCGCGAGACGACCTCCTGGCCGACATAGCAGCCCTTGTCGAAATCGACGCCGGCGAGGCGGTCCATGTTGGTCTCATGCGGAAACGCATCGCCGTACATGAAGTCGAGCCCACCGCGCGGCACGCCGAGCGCAATGCGATGGGCCTCGTATTCGCCGGCATCGACGAGGTCGGCGCCGATCAGGTCGGACAGTTTCTGCTTGAGATCTTCGGGGATCAGGATGCGAGTGCCGAGCTCACCATTGCGCGGATCGGCGAAGGCGAGGTCCGGCTGACCGCCGAGCTGGCCGTCCCAGGCCGCGAGCACGCCGAGATTGTCGGAGAGGTTGTCCACCGTCACCTTGGCGCGCAGCTTGTAGAATTTCAGCTTGGTGGCGAGGCCATCGGCCAGCGGTTTCGGGCAGTCGATCAGGAACCCGCCGCCATGGCCGGCAGGAGCTTCCGTGATTAGGAAATCCACGATGATCTTGCCCTGCGGTGTCAGCAACGCGCCGAATCGCCCCAGGCCCGGTTTCAGCCTGTCGAGATCGGTCGTGATCAGGCCGTTGAGGAAGTTGCGTGCGTCATCGCCCGCGACCTTGACCACGCCCCGGTCGGGAAGAAACGCTGATTTCATGCGAAAATCTCTTGCGACATGTTGCTTCGGAACGTAAGCCCGCAAGGCATAAACGACAAGACCTCAAGCCCTGCGCTTGGGGATGACAGAGGTCTCCAGCCATGACCCAGCGTTTCGATGTGATCCTCAGGGGTGGCACCGTCGTCAACCAGGACGGCGAGGGTGTTCGCGATATCGGCATCACCAATGGTCGCATCGCCGAGCTGGGTCCACTGTCGCAGGATTCCGCCGCCGAGGTGATCGATTGCAAGGGCCTGCACATCCTGCCCGGCGTGATGGACACGCAGGTGCATTTCCGCGAGCCCGGGCTGGAGCAGAAGGAAGACCTCGAGACCGGTTCGCGCAGCGCCGTGATGGGCGGCGTGACTGCTGTGTTCGAGATGCCGAACACGTCGCCGCTCACCGTGACCGAGGCCACCTTCACCGACAAGGTGAAGCGCGCCCATCACCGCATGCATTGCGATTTCGCCTTCTTCATCGGCGGCACCCGCGAGAACGTGCAGGACCTGCCGGTGCTCGAACGTGCGCCCGGTTGCGCGGGTGTCAAGGTGTTCATCGGCTCATCGACCGGCGCACTGCTGGTCGAGGATGACGAAAGCCTGCGACGAATCTTCCAGGTGATCCGCCGCCGCGCGGCGTTCCACGCCGAGGACGAGTATCGCCTCAACGATCGCAAGTCGCTGCGCATCGAGGGCGATCCGCGCTCGCATCCGGTCTGGCGCGACGAGACCGCGGCGCTGATGGCGACGCAGCGTCTGGTTAAGCTCGCGCACGAGAGTGGCAAGCGCATCCACGTGCTGCACATCTCGACCAAGGAAGAGATTGAATATTTGCGCGACCACAAGGACGTCGCGTCCTGCGAGGCGACGCCGCATCACCTCACCCTGGTCGCGCCCGAATGCTACGAGCGGCTCGGCACGCTGGCGCAGATGAACCCGCCGGTGCGCGGGGCCGATCACCGCGCCGGTATCTGGCGCGGCATCGAGCAGGGCATCATCGACGTGCTCGGCTCCGACCATGCGCCGCATACGCTGGAAGAGAAGCAGAAGACCTATCCGGCCTCGCCCTCCGGCATGACCGGGGTGCAGACGCTGGTGCCGCTCATGCTCGAGCACGTCAATGCCGGCCGCTTGTCGCTGGCAAGGTTCGTCGATCTCACGAGCGCCGGTCCCGCCCGCCTCTACAACATAGCCCGCAAGGGCCGTATCGCGGCCGGCTACGACGCCGACTTCACGGTCGTCGATCTCAAACGCAGCGAAACCATCACCAACAAATGGGTGGCGTCGAAAGCCGGTTGGACCCCCTATGACGGCGTCCGCGTTACGGGCTGGCCCGTCGGCACCTTCATCCGCGGCCGCCGCGTGATGTGGCAGGGCGAACTCGTGACGCCCTCGCAGGGCGAGCCGGTGCGGTTTCTGGAGACGCTGAAGCAGTAGAACGCTGTCCTGTAAGGATGCACAATGCGTCCCCGCCCGTCATTGCGAGCGCAGCGAAGCAATCCAGAATCTTTCCGTGGTGACAGTCTGGATTTGCTTCGCTGCGCTCGCAATGACGAGAGGCGAGGTCTACATTCCTCTCGAACGGGAGTACAGTTCAATGTCCCATCCCGCCGCCCTCATCACCACCGAGCAACTCGCCAGCATCCTCGACGATCCCAACCTGCGCCTCTACGACTGCACGACCTACAACGAACCGGTGCCGCCGGGCAGTGACGTGCCCTATCGCGCTGTCCCCGGCGACAAGACCTTCGCGGACGGCCACATTCCCGGCGCCGATTTCCTCGACCTGCAGGGCGAGTTCTCCGACACCTCGCTATTCCTGTCGCATGGCGGCGGCCCCTGGCCGTTCATGGAGGACAGGCGGGTGCAATATGCCAAGACCGCCGCGGAATTCGGCCGGCTGCCGCAGCTTCTGCCCGCGCGGCCGAAGGCGGTGCTCGTCATCACCGGCCATTGGGAGGCTGATGCGTTCACCGTCTCGACCTCGGCGCATCCGCCGATGGTGTACGACTATTACGGCTTCCCCGAGCATACGTACCACATCAAATATCCGGCGCCGGGCCAGCCCGCGCTCGCAGCAGAAGTGAAAGCGCTGCTCGCGCGCGCCGGCTTCGATTGCCGGGAGGACGCCAATCAGGGATTTGATCACGGCACGTTCGTGCCGCTCGGCCTGATGTATCCGAACGCCGACATGCCGATCGTGCTGCTGTCGCTGAAGGCGACCTACGATGCAGCCGAGCACATTAGGGTCGGGCAGGCGATTACTTCGCTGCGCGACGAAGGCATTCTGATCGTCGGTAGCGGGCTCACCTATCACAACATGCGCGGCTTCGGACGCGCGGAGTCCAAGCCCGTCTCGTATGATTTCGAGGCCTATCTGAACGAGGCGATCAGCAATCCGGATGCGGCGCGCCGCAATGCGATGCTGATCGATTGGGAGAATGCGCCGGGCGCGCGTCTCGCCCATCCGCGCGAGGACCATCTGCTGCCGCTGATGGTCGCAGCAGGTGCCGCCGGCAGCGACGTCGGCAAGCGCGTCTTCGTCGACGAGGTCGCAAGCGTCGCGATGGCATCGTATGTGTTTGGGTAATGCGGTGAGAGGTGAAGGATGCCTCAGGCGCGACGGGACGCCGTCAGACCGCGATAGAGCGCGGCGTACTCGCCTGCGCGGTTGCGCCAGGACACATCGGTCGCAAGGCCGCTCAATTGCAGCCGCCGCCAGGTCGGCTTGTCGCCGAAGGCGGCGTTCGCCTTGCGCAAGCTGCCGGCGAGGGCATCTGCCGTCACCGGAGCGAATTTGAAGCCAGTGGCATCACGTCCGGCCTCGCCGATATCGACGATGGTGTCCTCGAGGCCGCCGACGCGGGAGACGATGGGGACTGCGCCATAGCGCAGGGCGCAGAGCTGGGTCAGCCCGCACGGCTCGAACCGCGAGGGCACGAGGAGCGCGTCGGAGCCGGCCTGGATCAGATGGGCGAGAACCTCGTCGTAGCCGATCAAGACGCCGATCCGGCCGGGATTGGCGCGCGCGACCGCCTGATAGCGATCCTGGAGATCGCGATCGCCGCTGCCGAGCAGCGCAAGCTGCATGCCCTGGTCCAGGATCGTCGGGATTGCCTCGAGCAGGAGGTCGAGCCCCTTCTGCCAGGACAGCCGGCTGATGACGCCGAGCAGCGGCGCCTCGTCGGAGGAATCGAGGCTGAATTGCTGCTGAAGCGCTGCCTTGTTCGCGGCCCGGAATGCGAGATCTTCCGCGCCGAAACGATAGGCGATGTGCGGGTCGGTTTGCGGATTCCACACTTCGATGTCGATGCCGTTGAGGATGCCGCTCAGCACGCTTGCGCGTTCGCGCAGCAAGCCGCCGAGCCCCATGCCGCCTTCGTCGCTCTGGATTTCACGCGCGTAGGTCGGCGACACCGTGGTGATGCGATCGGCGAGTTGCAGCCCGGCTTTCAGGAAGCTGATGCCGCCGAAATATTCGAGGCCGTGAACGTCGAACGCCGCCGCCGCGGGCAGGCCGATCGCGCCGGCCAGCGCACGATCGAACTTGCCCTGATAGGCCATGTTGTGAATGGTCATCACCGTGCCGGGTCGAGGGCCGCCGTCGTAATGCAAATAGGCCGGCGCCAGTCCGGCCTGCCAGTCATGGGCGTGCACCACGTCGGGTACGAAGGCTGCGACGAGACCGTGGCCGATGTCGGCCGCCACGCGCGACAGCGCCGCGAAGCGCACGCCGTTATCCGGCCAGTCGATGCCCTCGGCGCTGACGTAAGGGTTGCCCGGCCGTGCATAGAGATGCGGCACGTCGAGCACGAACAGGTCGAGCCCGTCGCGGGAGCCGGCGAGCAGGCGGCCCGGCCCGCCGAAATAGTCCGGCCAGATGCGGATTTCATCCGCGCCCGCGAGCTGCCGCATCACGTCCGGGTAGCCCGGCATCAGCGTGCGCATCTCGACGCCGTGCGCCTTCAGTGCGATCGGCAGCGCGCCGGCGACGTCCGCGAGGCCGCCGGTCTTGACGATGGGATAGACTTCAGAAGCGACCGCGAGGACGCGAACAGGCGTCATGTATTGAGCCTGTCGATCATCGGCTGGGTGATGAGCGAGATACCCTGCTCGGTGGTGCGGAAGCGCTTGGCGTCGAACTCGGGATCCTCGCCGACCACGAGCCCCTCGGGAATCTCCACGCCGCGGTCGATCACGACGTTCTTCAGTCGCGCGCCGCGGCCGACATTGACGTAAGGCATGATCACGGCGTTCTCGACATTGGCAAAGGAGTTAATGCGCACGCCGGTGAACAGCAGCGAGCGGCGCAGCGCCGCACCGGAGATGATGCAGCCGCCCGACACCAGCGAGCTCACCGCTTGGCCGCGGCGGCTCTCCTCGTCATGGACGAACTTGGCGGGCGGCGTGATCTCCACATAGGACCAGATCGGCCAGGCGCGGTCGAACAGATCGAGCTCCGGTACCACGTCGGTGAGGTCGATATTGGCCGACCAATAAGCATCGACCGTGCCGGCGTCGCGCCAGTAGGCGCGCGGATCGCTGCCCGAGCGCACGCAGGAGGTCGAGAACTGATGCGCGATGGCGCGGCCGTTCTTGACGATATAGGGGATGATGTCCTTGCCGAAATCGTGGTTGGAGTGCGGGTCTTCGGCGTCGCGCTTCAACTCCTCGAACAGGAATTTCGCGTCGAACACGTAGATGCCCATGCTGGCGAGCGAAACGTCCGGCTTGCCCGGCATCGGCGGCGGATCTTTCGGCTTCTCCAGGAACGACTTGATCCAGCCGTTCTCGTCAACATGCATGATGCCGAAGCCGGAAGACTCTTGGCGCGGCATTTCGAGGCATCCGACCGTGACGTCGGCGCCGCTGTCGACGTGCTGCCGCAGCATCACCTCGTAGTCCATTTTGTAGATGTGATCGCCGGCGAGCACGACGATGAAGCGGCAGGCGTGCGATTCGATGATATCGATGTTCTGGTAGATCGCATCTGCCGTGCCGACATACCACATGGACTCCGAGACGCGCTGGCTCGCCGGCAGGATGTCGAAGCTTTCGTTGCGCTCCGGGCGGAAGAAGTTCCAGCCCATCTGGAGATGCCGGATCAGGCTGTGCGCCTTGTACTGCGTGGCGACCGCGATACGGCGGATGCCGGAGTTCACCGCATTGGACAGCGCGAAATCGATGATGCGGGATTTGCCGCCGAAATAGACCGCCGGCTTGGCGCGCCGATCGGTCAGCTCCAGCAGCCGGCTGCCGCGGCCACCGGCCAGGACAAACGCCAGTGCCTGGCGGGCAAGCGGCTCATTTCCGGCAGCACTCATGTCATCCTCCCACTCGTCAGGCGCAAGCTCAGGCCATCGCGACTGCGTTTCGGCCGCGCATCATTGGAACCGATAGTAACGGTACGAATAGGTAATCGGGAAGGTGCTTGTTGGTTGCGAACGCATGGGAAGCTTAACGCTTTGCCTTGGCGCGCGGGCCTTGTGGCACCGTCGTCCCGACGTCACTGGGCCTGGGCGAGGCGTCGTCCGCTGGTCACAATTGAGGCATGCGCGGCTGTCTTGTGCGTTGCACGCAAATTCGAGTCTTTGAGTTCGTGCAAGGGTGCCTGATCATGTGGTTGCGATGCGCACCGGACCACGATAGTCCCTATCGCTACCGTTATGCACCGGCTTGCTATGGCCACTATGGGCCGTATCGCCCGTATTACGGCGGGTACTGGTAAACGCGCTTAGAGCGACAGCCACACGATCCTGTCGTCATTCCGGGGCGCGACGAAGTCGCGAGCCCGGGATCCACTCATCCACATACATTGCGGCCCGACGGATTCCGGGCTCGCCCTTTGGGTGCCCCGGAATCGATGCGGGCGAGAGGTCACGATTCCCTCAAGCATCCGTGAAGCCGACACAGCACGTTCCAACCCAATCGGCTTTCTCGAAACATCCTTCTGCATTCCCGGCTCGCGACAAAAGTGCCATTGCTATTTGCATCGCCTGCCTTGCAGCCGCTTCATCCCGGCAAAAATCAATGAGACGACCACATCGGGAGACCGGCCATGGGCCTGCAAGAAACAAAAATCGAATCGCTTCCCTTCGTCACCGCCGAACTCAACTATCTCGCGCCGACATCAGGCAAGCCGCGCACCTACGCCTTCGATCCGCCGCCGGGCGAGCCGAAAAGCACGTCACTGCCGGAGCCGCATCAGGTCCCGATCTTCGATGCGCGCCTCATCACCGAAAGCTTTTCGCTCGACCGTGAAGGCTTTGCGCTGATGCGCCATCCGACCCAGGTGAAGGATTTTTACAACGACGGGGAAATCCGCACCGTCTACTATCCCGCCGTCGAAGCTTTCCTCCGCGCGACGCTGAAGGCGGACCGCGTTGTCATCTTCGATCATACGGTGCGTAAGCGCGTCGAGGGCGCGCCGGATATTCGCGATGGTGGGCCGCGTCAACCGGCGACGCGCGTGCATGTCGATCAAACCGCCGTCTCCGGCGCCAATCGCGTGCGCGAGCACTTGCCTGAGGAGGCCGAAGAACTGCTGAGAGGGCGCGTGCAGGTGATCAACCTCTGGCGGCCGATCCGCGGACCTTTGCGCGATTCACCGCTCACGATGGCCGACGGCACGACGGTCGCGCCCGACGATCTCGTCGCCTCCGACCTGATTTATCCCAACCGCCGCGGCGAGACCTATTCGGTGAAATACAATCCGAACCACCGCTGGTTTTATTTCCCGGAGATGACGGCGGACGAGGCGCTGCTGCTGAAATGCTATGATTCCGCAACGGACGGCCGCACCCGCTTCGCTCCGCACACCGCCTTCGCCGATCCGACCACGCCGCCGGATGCGGCCCCGCGCGAGAGCATCGAAGTGCGCACGCTGGTCTTTCACAAACAGTAACTCTTTCACAAACAGTAACAATGTGTGATGGCACTGCCGGGCATTGGCTCGGCAGTGTTTGGGAACCAACGGGAACCAGGCGACGTTGCCGCGCGGGGGCAGGGCCAACCGGGGAGCGGTGCCGTGCAAGCGCAACCGACGCTATTGCTTTGCCTGACGACTTTCTCGCTTTCTGCATTTTCCATCGCCCACGCTGAAAGCGGACTTGCCTCATATTATGGATACGGGAAAGCCGCGAAGAACGGCGAACTGACCTGCGCGCACCGGACGCGTCCGTTCGGCAGCGTGCTCAAAGTGTCCTACAGCGGGCGGACGATTCAATGCCGCGTCAACGATCGCGGCCCCTTCATTCGCGGCCGCATCGTCGATCTCTCGGTGCCTGCCGCCCGCGCCCTCGGCATGATGAGCGCAGGCGTGGTGCGGGTCTCGGTGGAATAGCTTTGCCACCGCGCTATAGTGCCGCCCAAGGCAAGGGTGGGGAGCGCTATGGCCAAAATCAGGGTCGGACTGGTCGGCTGCGGCTTCGTGTCGGAGCTGCACATGTATGCGTTCCGGCGCGTCTATGGTGTCGACGTCGAGATTGCCGCGATCGCCGCGCGCGGCGATCATGTCGTCGAGTTCGCCGCGCGTCATAACATCCCGCGTGTCTATCGCAGCTTTGCGGAATTGATCGCGGACCGCGCGCTCGATGTCGTCGACATCTGCACGCCGCCCAATCTCCATGCCGAGATGATCGTCGCTAGCATGCAGGCCGGCAAGCACGTGATCTGCGAAAAGCCCTTTGCCGGCTATTTCGGCCGTGACGACGACAAGCGACCGATCGGCAAGCACGTGCCGAAGGCGCTGATGTATGAACGCGTGCTGGAGCAGATGGACGCGACACGCGCCGCGATCGAGCGCACCGAAAAACTCTTCATGTATGCCGAGGACTGGATCTACGCACCCGCGGTGACCAAGACCGCGGAGATCCTCAAGGCGACGAAAGACAAGATCCTGTTCATGAAAGGCGAGGAGAGCCATTCCGGCTCGCACGCGGCGCATGCCGCGCAATGGGCGATGACCGGCGGCGGCTCGCTGATCCGGATGGGCTGTCATCCGCTCTCGGCCGTGCTCTATCTCAAGCAGGTCGAGGCGAAGGCGCGCGGCGAGATCATCAAGGTTGCCAGCGTCACCGGCGATGTGGGCAACGTCACGGCCAGCCTGAAGCCAGAGGAGCGGACCTACATCAAAGCCAATCCGGTCGATGTCGAGGATTGGGGCACGCTGACCGCGACCTTCTCCGACGGTACCAAGGCCACCGTGTTCTCCGGCGACATGATCATGGGCGGTGTGCGCAACCTGATCGAGACCTACACCAGCGGCGGCTCGCTGTTTGCCAACATCACGCCTAACACGCATCTGATGAGCTACCAGACCAGCGAGGAGAAACTCGCAAGCGTTTACATCACCGAAAAGGTCGACCGCAAAACCGGCTGGCAATATGTCTGCCTCGAAGAGGAATGGACGCGCGGCTATCTCCAGGAGATCCAGGACTTCATGGAATGCGCCGCGAGCGGGCGCCAGCCGCTGTCCGACCTTGCGCTGGCGTACGAGACAATCAAGGTGAACTACGCCGGCTATTGGGCGGCGGAGGAGGGGCGGCGGGTGGTGCTGTAGGGCAGATCGTCACCGCGACCGGACTGTGCTCCCTCGCCCCGCTCATGTCCGCCGAAGCCTTGGCGAAGGCGGATGCGGGGCCGCGACGAGCTTCGCTCGCGCTGAGAGGGTTGGGGTGAGGGTGAGTCTCCGCGGGGAAGGTGATAGAGGAGTTTGGGGAGAGTCCCCTCACCCGGAATCCGCGCTTTCAGCGCGAATTTCGGCCTCTCCCCGCAAGCGGGGAGAGGCGAAGAGCGATCGTCACACCCCGTAGGTCGAGCCCTTCGGCAGCGGAAACACCGGATCCTGGGTGCGCATGTTGGTCGGCCACACCACCGAAATGTGCTCGCCCGCGTTCTGCATCACCACCGGCGTTGAGCGTTCGTTCTGGCCGGAGAGCGGCGTGCCCGGCGGGAAGAACTTCACGCCGTAGCCCTGGATGGTTCCGCCGGCGGGGATGTCGACGTCAAGTGCGGCCTTGCGGACGGCTTCGGGCTCGAAGCTGCCGTATTTCGCCTTGGCGACCGGCAGCACGTTGTTGAGCAGCACCCAGGTCTGGTTAAAACCCATCGAGCAATGCGGCGGCACGTCGGTGGCGCCGGTCTTGGCCCGATAGCGCGTGACCATGGTCTTGATCAGGTCGCCCATGCCGGGCGCGAGCTTCGAGGGGTCGAGCAGTTGCGCCGGTACCGGATCGATGTTGCAGAAATTGTCGATGTCGGCGCCGAAGGTCGCGCGCAGCTTGTCGAGCTGGCTGTAACCGGCGCCGGCGCCGAACAGCATCTTGAAGCGCAGGCCGCTTTCGCGGGCCTGGCGCAGGAACAGGGTGATATCGGGGTTGTAGCCGGCATGCGAGATCACGTCGGCTTTGGCGCGCTTGAGCTTGGTCACGAGTACCGAGAGGTCGGGCGCGGAGGCCGAATAGCCTTCGCGCAGCACCACCTGGATGCCGGCCTCCTTGGCATAGGCTTCGTCGGCGGCTGCGACCCCGACGCCATAGGGGCCGTCCTCGTGGATCAGCGCGACCTTGACGTCCTTGGGCTCCATGCCGAGCTTTGTCTTCGCGTGCTCGGCGATGAAGCCGGCAAACGCCTGGCCGTATTGATCCGAGTGGATCTGCGCGCGAAACACGTAGTGCAGGTTCTTGTCCTTGAACACGGCGGTCGAGACCGCGGTCGTGATCCAGAGGATCTTCTTCTGCTGCTCGACCTTCGCCGCCATCGGCACCGCATGCGCGCTGGAATAGACGCCGTTGATGATGTCGATCTTTTCCTGGCTGATCAGACGCTCGGCCTCGTTGATCGCTACATCAGCCTTGCTCTGGGAGTCGGCCGCAACCGGCACGATCTTGATCTTGCCGCCGATGCCTCCCCTCTCATTGACAAGGTCGATGGCGATCTGGGTACCGACCGAGGAGGCGACCGAGCCGCCGGCGGCGAACGGGCCGGTGAGATCGTAAATCAGGCCGATGCGCAAATTCTCGGCTTGCGCCTGGGCCCGGGTCCAATCGAGGCTGAGCGTAGCGGCGGCAGCCGCCGTACCCTTCAGCAGCTGCCTGCGTGAAGTGGGCATCCTATCCTCCCTCCGAACCGTCGTTTGCGACTGGTTTTATGCCTTTTTGCCAGTATTTGGAGGGAGTGTCCGAAAGTCAACATGCACCGCACCAGGCAAATTCGCAGCTTGTGTTGGTGTCGCCTCGCGCGTTCGCAGGAAGTGAGGCTTACGACGGGCATTCGGCTTGTGCGCCTTGGAGGTTGCGTGCCATCCTAGCCGGGCAATTGCACGGAAGCCCAATTCCCGGCTTGGCCATCGCGCCACGTTAAGGGTGGAATACAAAAGCATAGGGAGAAGAAACATGGTGTGGACGCTTCGTTTTGCGGGGCTGGCTTGCGCTGGCCTGTTGCTGTCGTCGGTCAGTGCCTTGGCAGGGCCGAAGGTCGTGTCCGGTCCGGGCGCTGATCCCGGATGCTTCAAGCCCTGGTCGTCCCAGACCAAGTTCTTCCAGTGGGACAAGAAGCCCGGTCCGTACAAGATCGCCTTGGTCAACGGCTTCGTCGGCAACACCTGGCGCATCCAGATGGTGAAGACCGCAAAGGCCTTCTCCGCGCAGCCGGGCATCAAGGAGAACATCAAGGAGTTCAAGGTCGTCTCGACCGGCACCGATGTTGCAGCGCAACTCGGCGCGATGGAGGACTTCATCAATCAGGGCTTTGACGCCATCGTCACCATCGCGGTGGCACCAGACGGTTTCGACCGCATCATCCGCCTCGCCGACAAGAACAACGTGGTCGTTGTCCCCTTCGACAACATCCTCGACACCGACAAGGTGATGATGGTCAACGAGGACCAGAAGGAAATGGGCCGCATGTCGGCGAAGTGGCTCATCGATGAGAGTGGCAAGAAGACGGGCGACATCCTCGAGGTCCGCGGCCTGCCGGGCAATTCGGTCGACCGGGACCGCCATCTCGGCTTCCGCGAAGTCATGGAAGCGCCGGGCAATAGCTTCAAGATCACCGAAGTGGTCGGCAATTGGGACACCGGCACCTCGCAGAAAGTGACGGCGGACGCGCTGGCGGTGCACGGCCATTTCGACGGCGTGTTCACGCAAGGCGGCTCCGACGGCACCGTGCAGGCGATGATGGCAGCCAAGCATCCCTTCGTGCCGATGTCGGGCGAGGGCGAGAACGAATATCGCAAGCAGATTGCCGATCACGCCAAGGACGGGCTCAAGGGCATGTCCTATGGCCAGTCGCCGGCGCTGGTCGCCATCGCCACCAAGGCCGCGATCTCTGCGCTGCAAGGCAATGTCATGCCACAGCTGATCTCGATCCCGATCCCGGTTGCGACCTACAAGGACCTGAAGCCCGGCGTCAATTACTGGCCGGAGCTCAACGCAAACTTCTTCGCGCCGAACCAGTTCACGCCCTGCGGCGTCAATTTCACGGCGCCGGAGATCATGTCACAGAGCGAGAAGAATACCCAGTGAGCGCACTGGAGATGTCGCGGTTGCGGCCCGGCGTTCGCCGGGCCGCTGCCGCGTGAGCCCCCGCCATGCAGGACGCTATCCCGACCCAGCCCGCCTTCCTGACCCTATCAGGAATTTCCAAGCGTTACGCCGGTGTGCGGGCGCTCGAAGGCGTCGACTTCGCTTGCGAGCGCGGCAAGATCCATGCGGTGCTCGGCGAGAACGGCGCCGGCAAATCGACGCTGATCAAGATCATCGCGGGCGTGGTGCAACCCGATTCCGGCAGCATGCGCCTTGCCGGACAGAACGTCAGCTTCGCGACGCCGTCCGCCGCCAACGCAGCCGGCGTCGTCTGCATCTTCCAGGAGCTCTCGCTGATGCCCGACCTCTCGGTCGCGGACAACATCTCGATCGCCTCACCGCCGCGCCGCTTCGGCCTCATTGACGCGCGTGCGCAGCGCCGCCTGGCCGAGCAGCTGTTGGCTGAGATCGGTTGCGAGGATGTCAATCCTTTGATGCGCGTGCGCGATCTGCCGTTGTCGCGCCGCCAGGTGGTGGAGATCGCAAAGGCGCTCGGCAAGAAGCCGCAGCTTTTGATCCTCGACGAAGCGACCTCGGCCCTGACCAGCGCCGACGTCGAGAAGGTGTACGCCATGTTGGCGCGGCTCAAGGCCGAGGGCGTTGCCATCCTCTACATCTCGCACCGGATGCACGAGGTCGAGGCGCTCGCCGACCGCGCCTCGGTGTTTCGCAACGGCCGCCATATCGAGAGTTTCGACAAGGGCCGGCGCTCGACCGCCGATATCGTTCAGCTCATGATCGGGCGCGACATCGCGGCCCAATATCCGCCCAAGCCCGCGCGCGGATCGCCGAAGCCGATGCTGGCCGTCGATAATTTGAGCTGGGACAAACGCCTCGATCGCATCTCGCTCCGCGTCGGCGCCGGCGAGATCGTCGGCCTCGGCGGGCTCGACGGCCAGGGGCAAAAGTCCCTGCTGCTGGCATTGTTCGGTGTGCTCCGCGGCGTCTCCGGAAAAATCACCGTCGAAGGCCGCGAGGTGCGTCCGGGCTCTCCGGCGGCGGCGAAATCGGTCGGCATCGCGCTTGTGCCGGAGGATCGCAAGACCGAAGGGCTGATGCTGCCGATGTCGATATCAGACAATCTGGTGATCGCCTCGCTCGACGCGATCTCGAGCGGACCGCTGGTCGATCGCGCCAAGGAGGACGACGCGATCAAGCGCGCCATCGCGCGGCTGCAGATCAAGATAGGCGCGCCCGGCGACGCGGTTGCCACGCTCTCCGGCGGTAACCAGCAGAAGGTCGTTCTCGCGAAATGGCTGATGACCGATCCCAAGCTCATCCTGCTCAACGATCCCACGCGCGGCATCGATGTCGGCACTAAGCAGGAGCTTTACCGGCTGATGCGCGAGCTCGCCGACCAGGGCGCCGCCATCCTGTTCTACTCGACCGACTATGACGAACTCATCGGCTGCTGCGACCGGGTGGCGATCATGTATGACGGTCGCATCGTGCGCGAGCTCGAAGGCGATGAGCTCACCGAGACCAACATCATCGCGAGCGCGCTGAACATCGATGCCGCGACGCCGGACATTCCCGGAGCCGCCCATGCTTGACGATGTCGCCATCAGGATTCGCCAGAACATCGGCATCGTCACCGCCGTCCTGTTGTTCTCCGTTCTCTATCTGCTCTACAATCTCGCGCACCCCAAGGGCTTCTCGTCGGCGGTGCTGGTGCAGAACGGCGACGAGATTTTTGCGCTCGCCATGCTGGCGATGGCCCAGACCGTGCCGGTGCTGGCCTCGGGACTGGATCTCTCCGTGGGCGCCGTCATGACCATGGTGGGGTGTTTTGCGAGCTATCTGCTGACCGGCGTGGCGGGCGGCGCCCCCTTGCATCTCGACATCTTCGGCCTGCATCTCGGTCTCGGCACCTTTCCCGGCGGGGTGAGCGGCATCCTGCTCGGCATCGTCCTATGTCTCGCGACCGGTACACTGGCCGGCTTCGTCAACGGCTGCGTCGTCGTCTATGGACGGATCCAGCCGATCATCGCGACGCTCGCGACCGGCGCGGTCTATATCGGCATCGCGCTGTTCCTGCGTCCGACGCCGGGCGGCAAGATCGACGAGGATCTCAACTGGGCGCTGACCAATTCGCTCGGGGATTTCGCCGCGACCGTCCATATCTTCGATGATGGCGCAGCGAGCTGGTTTGCGCCGGTGGCCTGGATTCCGGTGCCGTTCGTGCTGCTCGTCCTGATCGCGCTGCTGGTCTGGGTGCCGTTCCGCCGGTCCGTGCTTGGCCGGGCCGTCTATGCGGTTGGCTCGGCCGAAGGCGCCGCCTACATGTCCGGCCTTCCCATCGAGCGTGCCAAGATCGCGGCCTTCACGCTGGCCGGCTTCTTCGCCGGCTGCGGCGGCCTGTTCCTCGCCATCCAGACGTCCTCGGGCAATGCCGACATCCCGCAGGCCGGCGCCTATACCCTCAACTCCATCGCTTCCGTCGTCATCGGCGGGACGTCGCTGCTCGGCGGCACCGGCAGCGCGATCGGCTCGATCTTCGGCGCTATGGTTCTGCGCGTCATCTCCTTCTTTTTTCGCATCTTCGACATCGCGCCGCTGCTGCAACCGCTGTTCGAGGGCCTGATCCTGCTGGGGGCGGTCAGCATCGGCGCGCTCGGCGTCCTGCGCGTCAAGAACACGCTGGAGCTGTTCCGATGAGTTCGGCCTCCCTCAGCCTCTCGCGCGATGACCGCCCGATCCTGATCGCAGCCCTGTTCATCCTCGTGATCCTCGTGGCGGGCACGGTCTATACCTTTGCCCGCTTCGGCAGCGCGCCGCTGTTGTCACCGACCTATTTGTTGCAGCAGCTCCAGATCGGCGCCTTCCTCGGCATCGTATCCGCCGGGATGATGATGGTGATCCTGATCGCCCAGATCGACCTGTCGGTGCCGTGGACGCTCGCCGCCGCCGCCATGATAGCGACATCGATCGGCGGGCCGCTTGCAATTCCGGTCGGGCTCGGGGTCGGGCTTCTGGTCGGTCTCGTCAACGGCATCGGGGTTGCGTATCTGCGCGTGCCCTCGATGATCTTCACCCTTGGCGTCAACGCAGTGATGCGCGGCCTGATGGTCGCGCATACCGGCGGCTACGCCCCGCAGACCACGGCCACCGACCTGATGCAGATGCTCGCCGGCGACCGCACCCTCGGCATTCCCAACGCCTTGTTCGTCTGGGCCGCGGTCTCCGTGCTCGTCACTATTGTCCTGCAGCGCACGGCGCTGGGCCGTTACGTCTACGCCATCGGCAACAAGGAGGCGGCCGCGTATCTGGCGGGCGTCGACACCCGCCGCATCACCGTGATCTGCTTCGTCCTGTGCGGTCTTGCCGCCGCGCTCGCCGGCGTGCTGCTCGCCGGCTACTCCACCAAGGCCTATCAGGGCATGGGCGATGCCTATCTGCTGCCGTCGATCGCGGCGGTCGTGATCGGCGGCACCAACATCCTCGGCGGCCGCGGCCGTTATCTCGGCACGCTAATCGGCGTCGTGCTGATCGTGCTGCTCAATAGCGTGCTGTCGATCATGGACATGCCCGAGGCCGGCCGCCAGGTGATCTACGGCCTCGTCATCATTTTCATGCTGCTGGTCTACGGGCGCGGCGAACGTGTCACGAGCTGACGCGACACGCTCATTTCGTCGCGATTGCTTCCTTACACCGCCGCACGCGAGTTGAGATAGATCGAGTACAGCGAGGTCTGTCCGCAGATATAGAGGCGGTTGCGGCGCGGGCCGCCGAAGCAGACATTGGCAACGATCTCGCCGATCGGGATCGTGCCGAGATGAGTGCCGTCGGACGCATAGCAGAACACGCTGCGGCCCGCCGACGTCCAGATGTTGCCGTGGATGTCGCAGCGGAATCCGTCATAGAGCCCGTCGGGGCAGGTGGCGAACAGCGAGGCCTCTCCGACCGTCTGTCCCTTGACCGCGTAGGACCAGATCGTCGGCGGTAGCCCGCGGACATGGGTCGCGCCGGTGTCGGCGACGTAGAGCCGGGTCTCATCCGGCGAGAAGGCCAGCCCGTTGGGCTGCACCCGGTCGGAGACCACGCGCGTGATGGCGCCGGAGCTGCCGTCGATCCGGTAGACGTTGGAGGCGCCGATCTCTGACGGGCTCTGCTGCCCTTCATAGTCGCTGTCGATGCCGTAAGTGGGATCGGAAAACCAGATCGAATGGTCGGATTTGACCACGACGTCATTGGGCGAATTCAATCGGCGGCCCTCGAACGCGTCCGCCAGCACTGTGATCGAGCCGTCGTGCTCGGTGCGGGTGACGCGTCGCATGAAATGCTCGCAGGTCACGAGCCGCCCCTGGCGATCGGTCGTGTTGCCGTTGGAATTGAAGCTCGGTGAACGAAACACCGACACCGATCCGTCGGTCTCGTCGAAGCGCATCATCCGGTTGTTCGGAATGTCGGACCAGATGAGGTAGCGCCCGGCCGGAAAATAGGCGGGGCCTTCGGCCCAGCGGCAACCGCTGGTGAGTTTCTCGAGATTGACGTGGCCAATGACCAGCCGCTCGAAGCGAGGGTCGTGGGCGACATAGGGGAGCATGCGTCCTCCTTGATGAGCCGCAGAGCCCGGGACAGCTGGCGCGAGACGCGCTTCGCGCTTCCGCCCGGGCAACACGTGTTTGCGCAGTCGTTCGCCCGATATTTACTGGGACAGCTTCACGAAGTTCGGGAACTTCAGCTTGCCTTCCGCGATCTTTTCCGGCCAGACCACGACCTGCTTCTCGTCCTGCCACTGGAAGACGAGGCCGGTCACGAAGCCGGGGCCGGACTTGATGCCGTGGGTGAACTCGTCGTTCTTGCCGTAGAACTGGATCTGACCGATTGTGCCTTCGAAATTGGTCTTCTCCATCTCGGCGACCATCTTGTCCGGATCGGTCGAGCCGGCGCGCTTGATGGCGTCGGTGATGATGTAAACGTCGTCATAGGCGGTGTAGCCAGTGTAGGCCGGCGGCGTGCCGAACTTGGCCTTGAAGGCCGCCGCGAACGGCTTTGTCTTGGAGGTGACCGCGACGTCGGGCGTTGCCACCGCGAGCGACGGCACGCCGTCGGCGGCGCCATTGGTGTCCTTCCAGAAGGTCGGGCTCAGCGCCTGCGCGCTGATGCCGAACATCGGGATCGGCACCTGCTGGTTCTTCCACTGTACCGTCGGCTGCACGCCGACATGCGAGATGCCGGTGACGATCACGTCAGGCTTCTTGGCCTCCATGTTGTTGAAGATCGGCGTGAAATCGGTGGTATCGGGCGAGAAGCGCACGTGCTCGACCACGTTCAGCCCGGCCTTGGGCAGGCAGGCCTCGTAGCCGACATCGAGCGGCTTGGTCCAGGCGGCATCCTCGCTCATGATCGCGGCGGTCTTCGTGTGCATCTTGTCGACCAGCAGGTCCTTGGCGGCGTCGCAGACGAGCTGGGCTTGTGCGGCCGAGGTCAGATAGCCGTGGAAGGTGTACTTGTTCTTCTCGTAGTCGTTATGGATCGCCTTGGTGATCTCGTTCGAGGCGGCACCCGGCGTGATCAGCGGCATCTTCAGCCGCGCCGCCCAGGGTTCGAGCGCCAGCACGACCTCGCTGATGTAGCTTGCGATCACAGCGGACACCTTGTCCTCGCTCACCGCGCGCTGGAACGCACGCACCGAGTCGGCCGACGAGCTCTTGTTGTCATAGGTGACGATCTCGATCTTGCGGCCGAGGATGCCGCCCTTGGCGTTGATCTCGTCGGCGGCGATCTGCGCGCCCCCGGGCGTGGCCGCGCCCGCGATCGATTGCACCTCGGCGATGACGCCGATCTTGATTGGCTGGTTCGACTGGGCGTAGGCGGGCGCTGTGAGGCACAGCGCCAGCGCGGAGGTGAGGAGGGCAGAGCCCAAAAGCGTCGATGATCGCATGATCGTTTCCCTTTCGTTGTTTATTGTTGATATGCGCGCATTAGAGAAAATCGGCGCCGGCTTCGCTCGCGAAGCGGCCGGGATCGCCCTCCCAGACGATCCTTGCGTGCTCCAGCACATAGACGCGGTCGGCATGCGGCAGCGCGAAGGTGACGTTCTGCTCGCCGAGCAGCACGGTGATCGACGTGGTCTGCCGCAGCCTCGTTAGCGCCTTGGACAACAGCTCGAGGATGACGGGCGCAAGTCCCAGCGTCGGCTCGTCCAGGATCAGGATCTGCGGCTGCATCATCAGCGCCCGGCCGATCGCCAGCATCTGCTGCTCACCGCCGGAGAGCGTCTGCGCCATCTGGCCCTGACGCTCCTTCAGGATCGGGAACAGCTCGAACAGCCAGGCAAGCTGCGCGGCGCGCTTGTCGTTGTCGAGATGCTGGCCGCCCAGATCGAGATTTTCCCGCACGCTCATCTCGCCGAACAGCTCGCGCGATTCGGGGCATTGCACGAGGCCGCTGCGGGCGATCTTGGCCGGGCTGATGCCGCGCAGCTTTTCGCCGCCGCGGATGATCTCGCCGCTATAGGGCAGGAAGCCGGAGATGGTGTTGAACAGCGTGGTCTTGCCGGCGCCGTTGAGGCCGACGATCGAAACGAACTCGCCCTCATGGATATGGATCGAGACGTTCTCCAGGGCCTGCGCCTTGCCGTAATGGACGCTGACATTCTCGACCTGGAGCAGCGGCACCTTGTCCTTGAAACTGGTCTCGGGCCGCGCATGGGTCTCGATGGCGCCACCGAGATAGACCCGCCGCACGGTCTCGTTCTTCATGACGTCATCGGCCTTGCCGGTGACGATCTCCTCGCCGAGATACATCGCCAGCACGCGGTCGACCAGCGCGGCGACGCTCTTGACGTTGTGGTCGACCAGCATCACCGCGCGGCCCTCGTCGCGAAAGCTGCGGATCAGGTCGGAGAACATTTCGACCTCGGCGCGGGTCAGGCCGGCGAAAGGCTCGTCGACCAGCACCACCTTGGGATCGCGCGCGATGGCTTTTGCAAGCTCGAGCCGGCGGAGGTCGGCGAAGGGCAGCGTCGGCGGGCGGCGGTTCATCACGGAGCCAAGGCCAACGCGGTCGGCGATCCATTTGGCGCGCTCGACCAGCGCTTTGTCGGGAAACAGCATGAACAGGCTGTCCGGCAGCAGCGCGACCATGATGTTCTCCAGCACGGTCTGCCGGTTCAGCGGCCGCGAGTGCTGGAATACCATGCCGAAGCCTTTGCGCGCGATCTTGTGCGCGGGCAGACCGGCGACATTCTCGCCCTCGAAGATCACGTCGCCGGCGGTCGGGCGCTCGATGCCCATCACGCTCTTCATCGCGGTCGACTTGCCGGAGCCGTTCGGCCCGATCAGTCCAAAGATCTCGCCGCTATTGACCTCGAAGCCGAGGTTCTTCACCGCCGTCAATCCGCCGAAACGCTTGGTCAGGCCGCGGACTTCCAGCACGGGCCGGTTGGAAAGCCTCTGATCCATTATGAGCGAGCCTCGCGCGAGAGGGCCGCTCCGAGGAAGCCGCCGGGGAAGAACAGGACGACGAGGAGCGCAATCGCCGAAACGATGAAGGTCGCGAGCTCGCCGGTCGGACGCAGGAATTCGCCGGCCACGATCAGGAAGATCGCCCCGAGCGCCGCGCCCAGCACGGTGCGCCGGCCGCCGAGCACGGCCGAGACGATCACGTTGACGCCGACCGCGACGTCGACGACGGTGCCGACTGAGGCGGTGCCGAAATAGAACACGAGAAGCGCGCCTGACAGCCCCGAGAAGAACGCGCTGACGATGAACGCGGCGAGCTTGTGCTTGACGATGTTGAAGCCGAGCGCGCCGGCCTGCACCGGATCCTGGCCGCTGGCTTGCAGCACCAGCCCGACCGGAGATTGCGACAGGCCGTAGAGGATCGCCGCCGAAATCGTCATGAAGCCGAGCGCGATCCAGTAATTGGCGCCGGCATTGATCGTGATGACGTCGGGGATGGTCAGCCCGATCTCGCCGCCGGTGAGGTCGGCGAACACGACCACGAAGTTCTGCAGCATCAGCACCGCCACCAGCGTGGTCAGGCCAAAATAGGGGCCGCGCACGCGCAGCGCCGGCAGCGCCAGCACGAGGCCGGCGATGACGGAGGCGAGCGCGCCGAGCACGATGCAGAGATAGACCGACCAGCCGAACTGGGCATTGAGAATGCCCGCAGTGTAGGCGCCGACACCTATCAGGAAGGTCGGGCCGAAATTGACCTCGCCTGCGAAGCCGAACAGCAGGTCCCAGGCCATCGCGAACACGCCGAAATAGAATGCGACGGTGAGGAGCCCGAGCACATAGCCGGAAACATAAAGCGGCAACGTTGCCGCGACGACGACGAGCGCGAGCGAGACGAAGAACAGGCGCGAGGTGAAAAAGCCGGCCATCTCAGCGCCTCCCCAGAAGGCCCTGGGGCCGGATATACATCACGAACACGAGCAGCAGCAGGGCCGGGATGGTGCGGTAGGCCGGCGAGACCAGATAAGCCGTCAGCGTTTCGAGATAGCCGACCACGAAAGCCGCGATCAGCGAGCCGGAGACGCTGCCGAGCCCGCCGAGCACCACGATCGAGAATGCGCTCGCGGTGAGCGGTCCGACACTATAAGAGCTGACCCCTAAGAACATGCCGAGCAGCACGCCGGCGATGCCGGCCAAAATGCCGTAGATCGCCCAGACCACGATGTAGATGTTGGTGAGCTCGAGCCCGAGCAGCGTTACGCCGCGCGGGTTCATCGAGGCTGCCAGCACCGCCTTGCCGGTGCGGGTGCGGTTCACCAGCAGCCACAGCAGCGCGATGACGAGGCAGCACACGATCGCCGTGAAAATTTCGTTTTTCGGCGTGCGGACGCCGAGAATGTCGACCACGCCCTCGACAATCGGCAGCACGGTCTTGGCGTTGTTGGTGAAGAAATAGGCGATCAGCTCCTGGATCATGATGCCCCAGAGCAGCGTGCCCGTGAGGACGAAGATCTCCTTCTCCTCGTTCGGGATGCGACGGGAGTCCTGGATCGGCTTTACCACCGCGAAGTAAGTGGCGAACGCGGTGAGGAGGGCGACGCCGACCCCGATCAGCGCGCCGGCATAGGTGCCGACATTGAGCAAGCTGGCGGCGGCCCAGGCCGCCACTGCTGCCGCCACCATGATCGCACCGTGGGAGAGGTTGAGCACGCCGGAGACGCCGAAGATCAGCGTGAAGCCGGTAGCACCGAGAGCGTAGAGAGCGCTGATGGCAAAGCCATCGATCAAAATCTGGAATGCTCGCATCTATAATTGGCAATCCGGTCTAGGGCTGGCAGCCAAGCTGCCGCTTTGAGGAAAGGTGCTGCGGAGGGCCGCATGTGGAAGCTCCCGGGAGGTGGTCCCGGGAGCGTGTCCTGCTAGTTGCTGAGCTTGATGAAGCCCGGGAACTTGATGTCGGCCTTGGCGACATCCTTGGGCCAGACCGCAATCTGCTTGCCGTCCTGCCATTGCAGCATCAGCCCGGTGATCAGGCCCTTGCCGTATTTGATCGAATGGGTGAACGGATCGTCCTTGCCGTAGAACTGGACGCGGCCAATCGTGCCTTCCCAATCGGTCTTTTCCAGCGCATCGACCAGCTTGTCGGCACCCGTCGATCCGGCGCGCTTCACCGCATCGGCGATGTAGTAGACCTCGTCATAGGCGGTGTAGCCGGCATAGGACGGATAGTTGCCGAACTTCTTCTTGAAGTTTTCCGCGAATGGCACCGATTTAGGCGTCACCGCGACGCCGGGACCGGAGACACCCTGGTAGAGCACGCCTTCGGCGGCCTGGTTGGTGTCCTTGGCGAAAGTCTCGTTGGTCGCCTGCGAGGAGATGCCGAACATCGGGATCGGCACCTGCTGGTTCTTCCACTGCACCGTCGGCTGCACGCCGACGTGGGAGATGCCGGTGATGATCACGTCGGGCTTCGAGCCTTCGATCTTGTTGAAGATCGGCGTGAAGTCGGTGGTGTCAGGCGAGAAGCGGATGTGGTCGAGCACCTTCAGCCCGATCTTGGGCAGGCATTCCTCGTAGCCGATATCGAGCGGCTTGGTCCATGCGGCGTCCTCGCTCATGATCACCGCTGTCTTCATGTGCAGCTTGTCGACGAGCAGGTCCTTGGCGCCGTCGCAGACCGAGAGCGCCAATGCTGCCGAGGTCAGATAGCCGTGAAAGGTGTACTTGTTCTTCTCGTAGTCGGCGTGGACGCTCTTGCTGATCTCGTTGGAGGCCGCACCGGGCGTCACGAACGGTGTCTTCAGCCGCGCGGCCCAGGGCTCCAGCGCCAGCACCACCTCGCTGATGTAGCTGGCGATGACCGCGTTGACCTTGTCCTCGTTCACCGCGCGCTGGAAGGCGCGCACCGAGTCGGCCGAGGAGGAGTGGTTGTCGTAAGAGATGATCTCGATCTTGCGGCCATCGACGCCGCCTTTGGCGTTGATCTCGTCGGCGGCAAGCTGTGCCGCCTGCGGGATCGAGGCGCCGGCAATCGCCTGCGCTTCCGCGATCACGCCGATCCTGATCGGATCGGCCGCAAAGGCCGCGCCTGACACTGCTAATAATGCGCCCGTCGCGGCCGCAGCAAACGCTCTTCGCAATGCAACAGAGAGTGCTTTATTCATGTTGTTCTCTCCCTTGAACCAAGCTTCTTTGAGCTATTGGGCGCGACTATAACGACGAGAGAAGCCTCGGCAAGTGGAACTGTATTCAGGATTGTACGATGGGGACTAAAGTCTAGCGCTTGCGTAAAATGGCCGGACCGGCGTGGACTCCGGCTTGTGAGCAGGCATGCAGATTTCGTCGGGGGGCATGCATTTGCATCGCGGACGCACGGCGATGCATTGATCGGCCTCGCGTGCTTGCAGCAGTGACGCATAGAGCGGCCGAGGCCCAACGCGAAGCTTGGCGCCATGCTCAAGCGCTACGTTCATCACAGCTGACGTGAACTTGCGTGGCCAGCGCGCGTGCTCTCTCCGCCTCGTTGATCACATAGCTCGTGGCGCTGCATCACACGCAACGTGTTTCAAAATGTTTTCACGCGGGCGTCACAACGCGCCGCTACGTTCACCACAGCAATTTGAAGCTTTGGGCGGGCTTTCTCTCATTTCGTAAACCAGGCTTGGCGCAGGACAACGCGACGTTGTTGCTGTGGTGAGCTGCCTTTTGTCTAGACCTGTTTGGGGAGCAATCATGACGAGACTCGGCGGATGGAATTCGGAAGGCGTCTACGGCAAGCTGCGCAGGATGAGCTTTCTCGTGCTGGCAGCCTGCCTTGCAGTTGGTCCGATCGTCGGCGCGCATGCTGACGATGACGACCGCGACAGAGGAGGCGAGAGCCGGGCTTACGCCATCGGGCTCTGGGGCGATCTGCCCTATTCCGACCTCCAGGCGCAGGTCGGCGTGCCGAACCTGATCGCCGACATGAACGACCAGAAGCTTGCCTTCACGGTTCATGATGGCGACCTGAAAGCCGGCAACGGCACGCCGGGATCGGTGACCCCCACGACGTGCAGCGACGCTCTCTATCAACAGGGGCTCGGATATTTCAACGCGCTGAAATCGGCTGCGATGGTGACCCCCGGCGACAACGACTGGACCGATTGCGATCGGGCAGCGAACGGCTCGTACAGCTCGCGTGAGCGGCTCGACTACGAACGGAAGATCTTCTTCAGCACCGACTTCTCACTTGGCCAGCGGCCGATCAAGCAGCAGGTGCAGCACGACAAGCTCTGTCTTGACCATAACAACCAGTTGACCGGCTGCGTGGAAAATCGCCGCTGGATCATGAAAGGCGTCGTCTACGCCACGCTCAACATTCAGGGATCGTGCAACAATCGTTGCGATACGCTGCCCGACGACGCCGAATGGGCCGCGCGCAACAACGCCGACATCCTCTGGATGCAGCAGACCTTCGAGATGGCGAGAACCTACCGCGCCTCGGCGATCATGTTCATCTCGCAGGCGGACCCGGGCTGGGACCAGTCGGATGCAACCCGCTCCCCGTTGCGGGATCCGAAGACGCTCAAGGAAACCGATGCCAATCCGGATGGTTTCCAGGCCTTCCTGCTGGCGCTGCGCGATGAAGTGGTCGGCTTCGGCAGGCCCGTCGCCTACGTTCATGGCGACTCCCACTATTTCCGGATCGATCGGCCGTTCCTCGATGCCCAGGGCCGGCGGCTGGAAAACTTCGTTCGCGTCGAGACCTTTGGCGACAATCAGGCCAACGGCAACAACGACGTGCACTGGCTGAAGGTGTTGGTGGACGACCGCACCCGCGAGGTGTTCGCGTTCCAGCCGCAGATCGTGCCCGCCAACCGAACCGCCGTGCCGGCGCCCCCGAACCGCGCTGACAACTGACAAGCGATGCCAAGGCCGGTCTGAGATCGGCCCCATCTTCCGCAAAATATGGTGCCGGCGCCTTGCGCCGGCACCATTTTTTTGAAGCCGGCTCAGCCCGGCCCCGCGCCCTGCGTCGCCGTATACAGCGCATAGAGCGACTGGCTCGCGGCCATGAACAGGCGGTTGCGCTTGGGCCCGCCGAAGCAGATGTTGCCGCAGACTTCCGGCAGGCGGATGCGGCCGAGCAGCTTGCCCTCCGGCGACCACACCGTCGCTCCGTTATAGCCGACCGCACGGCCGGCATTGCTGGAGGCCCAGACATTGCCGTTGACGTCGCAGCGCACGCCGTCGGGGCCGCACTTCACGCCGTCGATCATGAAGTCGCTGAACCGCTTCTGGTTCGACAGCTTGTTGTCGCTGCCGACGTCGAACACGAACACCTCGCCCTTGCCGCCCGCGCCCGTATCGCCCGGACCCTTGCCGGTCGAGACGACATAGAGCTTCTTGTAGTCGGGCGAGAAGCAGAGGCCGTTCGGATCCGGCACCTGATCCTCGGTAACGACGAGATCGACGCGGCCTGAAGGATCGATGCGATAGCAATTGGTCGGCAGCTCGCGCTTGCTCGGTGCGAAGCCGGCCGGCTGTCCGATCCGCGGATTGAGCTTGCCGGGCGCATTGCTTGGACCGCCCGCCGCATCGGGTTCGCCTTCATAGAGCTGGCCGCCATAGGGCGGATCGGTGAACCAGTAGCTGCCGTCGGGATGGGCGACCACGTCGTTCGGCGAGTTCAGCTTCTTGCCGTTGTAGTTGTCGCACAGCACCGTGGCGGTGCCGTCGTTCTCATAGCGCGTCACCCGCCGGGTCAGGTGCTCGCAGGAGAGCTGGCGGCCCTGGAAGTCGAACGAGTTGCCGTTGCTGTAGTTCGACGGCGTGCGGAATACGCTGACATGACCATCGTCCTCGCTCCAGCGCATCTGTCGGTTGTTGGGGATGTCGCTCCAGAGCAGATAACGCCCCTGTGCGCTCCACGCCGGGCCTTCGGCCCACAACACACCGGTGTAGAGCCGCTTGATCGCGGTGTTGGGCTGCGCCAGATCGTTGAAGGAGGGATCGACCGCGATGACGTCGGGGTCCCAGAAATAGGTGGTCGGCGCGCCGCGCGGGCCGAAGTCGCGCGGCGGGGTGGTGATCGTCGTCGGCGGAGCGGCGGGGCTGGTCTGGGCCAGCGCGGCACCTGTTCCGGCCATCGTGGCGGCGGCGCCGAGCGCAAGCCCCTGCACCAGCGTTCGTCGTGAAAGCGCAACATCCTGCTCACGCTGCTGTTGGCGTGTCATTCGCGTCCTCCCAGTGTTCGGCTGGCCGGTTGATCCGGCCCGAGTGGAGGTTAGTCCGGTCCGCGCCCAGTTGCGAGCGCAACAGTTGCAGGCTTTACGCGCGATTTCCTTGATGTCGCCAAATTCGTCCTGTGCCAGCGGACTGTCGCGGCTGATGATGCCGAACCATGCGCGCATGGCTGCTCCGCTCTGCATTGAACGTCAATTCATCTACTCCGCGAGGTTAACCGCAACCGACTTCCAGGCCTGTCAAGTCTTGACCTCAAGCGCCATGCTGGCAGAACGTCCGCGGGGCAAACGCCGGAGTTCAACGTGGTTCAAGGTCTCGTCGTACTGGTCATATTGCTCGCGATCGCATTTGCGGCCGGCTATTTCACGCGCGACCACATCTCCCGAAAGAAGCGCAACGAGGCCCGCCGTTGGCGTGACTATGCGGAACCCGACTGGCTCCAGACGCGCCCGCCCGCTAACACCAATGAGATGACGGCCACCAATCGGATGGCGCGACCAGCACCGGCCACCGGCGAGCTCGGCCAGATGCTGGACCGCTGGGAGAACCGAGCCCGCGCCCGCCGGGCGGGGTAGGCAATCAGACGACGGCTGCAAGCTGTTGTGGTCCTGATGGAGCAAGGTGCAACAACGGCATCCGTCATTCCGGGGCGCGCGTAGCGCGAGCTATGATGCGAAATTGCGCATCTGAGAATCCATCATTGCGGTGTCAAATTTCGCTTCGTCATCGCACATTGCCTTCCCATGTCGTCCTGGCGAAAGGCCGGGACGACAATTGAGTGCGTGGCTCCAGCCTTTACACAATCTCCCTTGCCCGCAACGCTGCAATCTCCGCCGCATCGAAGCCCAGCTCCCCCAGCACCGCATCCGTATCCGCCCCCAGCTCCGGCGCCATGCGATCGAGGCGGCCGCCGCCATGAGCGAGCTTGAACCCGCTGCCGGCAAAGCGCAGGCGGCCGTAGGGCGTGTCCAGCTCCTGGATCGCGCCGCGCGCCTTGATCTGCGGATGATCGATCACCTCCTCGATCCTCCAGATGCTGGCGCAGGGCGCGCCGGCGTCTTCCAGGATCGTCTCCCATTCGCGCGCCGGTTTGGCCGCGAGCGCTTCTTCTATGATGGCGCGGAGCGCCGGTTCGTTCTCGTTGCGGGAGAACCAGTCGGCAAAGCGCGGATCGCTCAGCGTGTTCTCGCAGCCGAGCGCAGACATCAGCGCGCGATATTGCTTCTCGTTGTTGACGGCAAGCAGGATGTAGCCGTCGCCGGCCTTGAACAGATTGGCCGTGGTCTTGCGGCTCACGGCCTGATTGCCCGAAAGCTGCTGGCGATGGCCGGCGACCGACCAGTCCGCGATCTGACCTGAGAGAAACGCCATCGTTGCCTCCAGCATCGAGACGTCGATGAGCTGCCCCTTGCCGGTGCGGTCGCGCTGATACAGCGCGCTCGACACGCCGAACGCCGCCGTCGCGCCCGACAGCACGTCGCACACGGCAAAGCCGGCGCGCGTCGGCCCCGTTTCGGGATGGCCGGTAATCGCCATGATACCCGAGAGCGCCTGCAGCTTGCCGTCATAGCCGGGCCGCAAACGGTCCGGGCCGGTCTGGCCAAAACCTGAGACTGCGCAATAGATCAGCTTTGGATTGATCTCAGACAGCGTCTCATAGCCGATGCCGAGCTTATCCATCACGCCCGGCCGGAAATTTTCCATGACGACGTCGACGGTCGCAGCCAGCTTCTTCACGATCGCAATGGCGTCGGGCTTTTGCAAATCGAGCGTCAGGCTGCGCTTGTTGCCGTTGATAGCCTGGAACGCCGGCGCCAGCCCGCGCTCGGCCCACTCGCGGCTGAGCGGCGTACGGCGCATGTCCTCGCCCTCGCGCCGCTCGATCTTGATGACGTCTGCGCCCAGCAGCGCGAGCTGGTAGCTCGCATAAGGGCCGGCCAGCACTTGCGTGAAATCCAGGATCTTCACGCCCTCGAACGGTCGCGTCACGCCTCTCTCCCTCGTTGTCTTTTGCGTCGGAGAACGTCAGGCAGCACGATTGCCGCGCGCGATCTCCTTCTGCTTGTCGAATTCGGCGCGGCGGCGCGCCAGCTCTTCAGGCGAGAGCTGCGCGACGTTGTTGTAGTCGAGCTTCCAGGAGGCGTCCGCGCTCCAGCGCAGCGGCGATTGCATCGTCGTCTGCGGGCCGCCCGCGCTCTCCAGCAGCTGCAGCGCCAGCTCCAGCGTCTGCGCCTGCGAGGCGACGTCATGCGGCTTGCCGGCGGAATTGCCGAGCGGGAAGTCCGAGAACAAAAAGCGCGGGACAGTGGCGTGCTCGATGATGTCCTTGGCGCAGCCCATGATCACGGTCGGAATGCCGTTAGCCTCGAGATGCCGCGCCACCAGCGCCGTGGTCTGGTGGCAGACCGGGCAGTTCGGCACCAGCACGGCGACGTCCACCTTGTCAGCCAGACAGCGCGCCAAAATCTCCGGCGCATCGGTGTCGAGCGTGACGCGATGGCTGCGGTTGGTGGGCGCACCGAAGAAGCGCGGCGCGACCTCGCCGATGCGCCCCGCAGCGCGCGCCTTCAAGAGCTGCGGCAGCGGAAACCAGGTGCCGTTGTCGGTCGCGGTGGTGTGCTTGCGGTCGTAGCCGATATGCGAGATGCGCAGATCGTGCTGCTGCGATGTGTCGCCGTCATAGACCTGATAAAACTTCGCCCCGCCATTATACGCCGCGGCCGGCCCCTGGTCGCCCTTGGTCGGATCGTACGGCGCAGCCGTCGTGATGATCGTTACGCGCGATTGCGCCAGCGGCTTTTTCAGCTTCTGGAACGGCGCTTCGGTGTAGTGCGCCCAGCGATACGGCGTGGTGTAGCCGATCGCCGCGTAATAATCCCGCGTGCGCTGCATATAGGGGATGGGGGCATCATAGTCGGGCGCAAATCCGAATTCGTCGTCGCGCGGAGCGGACATGGGCGTCTCCTGGTTCTTGGTTGGAGACCAGACTAGAGATAGTCGGTGGTGAGCTCAACAGGCGCCGCGGCTGTGCAGCCCAGAATTGCTGCGCAGGTGGGGCTACCTGAAGATATGCAGTGCCGTGTATTGCAGCAGCATGATCGTCTTGGCGTCGATGATCCGGCCGTCCGCGATCATCGCCAGCGCTTCGTCGATGCCGAGTTCCAGCACCTCGATGTCCTCGCCCTCGTGCTCGAGGCCGCCGCCATCGCTGACGCGCATCGAGGGCTCGTATTCGGCGACGAAGAAATGCAGCTTTTCGGTGATGGCGCCGGGGCTCATGAAGGCCTCGAACACTTTTTCAACGTGGTGCAGGCGATAGCCGGTTTCCTCCTCGGCCTCGGCACGGATGCGCAGCTCGGGCGCGGCGTTATCCAGCACGCCGGCAGCCGCCTCGATCAGCAGGTCGTCGTAGCCGCGGATGAACGCGGGCAGGCGGAACTGACGCACCAGAATTACGCTGCGCTGTGCGCGATTGTACGGCAGCACGGCGGCGGCGTTGTCGCGCTCATAGGTCTCGCGATGCTGCGTCTGCCACTCGCCATTGGCGCGCCGGTAATCGAACGTCGTGGTCTTCAGGGGCGTCCAATTGTCCGAGAGCACGCGGACGTCCTTAATGCGAACGCGGTCGGAGATGGTCATTGCTGCCTTCCGGAGTTAGGTGGGATCGCGCCCGTCGAGCCATTTCTGGAACATCACTGATGTCGATTCCTCGAAGCCGAGCGATTGGTAGAACGCATTGGCCTGCGCATTCTCGCGGCGGACCAGCAGCTGAAGCTTTGCGATGCCGGCTTGGCGCAACCAGTCCTCCACCGCCGCCATAATCACCCGGCCAAGACCGCGTTTGCGGCAATTCGGATCGACTGCGACGTAGTAGGCCCAGCCGCGATGACCGTCATGGCCGACCATGGCTGTCGCGACGATCGCGCCGCCATCGCGGCCGACCAGGATTGTGGAATTGTCGCGCCGCCGCGCCAGCGCGATGTCCGCATGCGGATCGTTCCAGGGCCGTGTCAGGCCGCAGCGCTGCCACAGCGCCACGACGGTTTCGACGTCGGCATCCTTGATAGCGTCGATCGTAAGAACGCTCACAGCACCTTCCCCGGATTCATGATTCCATGCGGATCGAGCATCGCCTTGATCGCGCGCATCAACTCCATTGCAGTCTTGTCCTTCACCTCGGGCAGCTCGTCGCGCTTGAGCACGCCGATGCCGTGCTCGGCCGAGATCGAGCCGCCCATGCGCAGCACGATCTCGAACACCACTGCGTTCATCTCGTGCCAGCGCGCCAGATAGTCCGCCGTGTTGGCGCCGATCGGCTGGCTGACATTGTAATGCAGATTGCCGTCGCCGAGATGGCCGAACGGCACCGGCCGCGCGCCGGGGATCAGCTTGACCACGGCAGCATTCGCTTCCTCGATAAACGCGGGCACGGCGGCTACGGGCACCGAGATGTCGTGCTTGATCGAGCCGCCCTCGGGCTTCTGCGCCGACGACATCTCCTCGCGCAGTTTCCAGAAGCCGTTGCGCTGGGTGAGATTGGCCGCGATCACAGCATCGTCGACGATCTCCTCCTCCATGGCGCGGGCGAGGATCGTCTCCAGCGGCGTGCGGGCATCGTCGCTGGCCGCGGACAATTCCATCAGCACGTACCAGGGATGCTTCTCGCCAAGCGGATCGCGGACGTCGATGCCGTGGCGGATCGAGAAATCCACCGCCATCTCCGACAGCAGCTCGAAGCTTGTCAGCGCATTGGCGGCCTCGGTTTGCGCGATGGTCAGCAACTTGAGCGCCGCCGCCGGCGACTTCAGCCCGACATAGGCGGTCTCGATCGCCCGCGGCTTCGGAAACAGTTTTAATGTCGCTGCGGTGATGACGCCGAGCGTGCCTTCCGCGCCGATAAAGAGGTTGTGCAGATTGTAGCCGGTGTTGTCCTTCTTCAGCTTCGACAGCACGTTAAGCACGCGCCCGTCGGCGAGCACCACTTCCAGCCCCAGCGCCATCTCGCGCGCGACGCCATAGGCGAGCGCGGCGGTGCCGCCGGCATTGGTCGAGAGATTGCCGCCGATGGTGCAGCTTCCTTCCGCGCCGAGCGACAGCGGAAACAGCCGGTCGACGTCGGACGCCTTCTGCTGCGCGATCTGCAGCACCACACCGGCCTCGCAGGTCATGGTGTTGGAAGCGGTGTCGACCTCACGGATCTTGTCGAGCCTGCGCAGCGACACCACGACTTCGCCATTATGCGGCGTCTGTCCGCCGACGAGCCCGGTGTTGCCGCCCTGAGGCACCAGTGCGATCTTATGTTCGGAGGCGAGCTTGCAGATATCAGATACTTCCGCGGTCGAGCCCGGGCGCAGCACCAGCGGCGAGCGGCCGTGGAACAGGTTGCGCTCCTCGGTAACGTAAGCCTCGATTTCGGCTGCATCGGTGATCGCGTGCTTGGCGCCGACGATTTTGCGGAATTGGTCGATCAGCTCGGGCGCAAGCGGAGGAGTGGCGGATTTGTTGATGTGCATCGTCTCGTCTTCTGCTTCTTATCGTGCCACCGCAGCCCGGCGCAGCCGGTCGTTGATCGCTTCGCCCAGTCCTTCTTCGGGGATCGCCATCACCGCGATTCCCCGCGGCGCCTTCGCATCGAGGGCGCGAAGATAGCCGAACAGATGGGCGGCGGCCTCATCGAGATCAGCCGTGGGCGACAAATTCATGACAGCGGCAGCGGTCTCCACACCGGGCAGGCGCGCAGGCCCGAACGCCAGCAACGCTTCGCCCGGCGTCACATCCCGCGCATCGAGCCGCACGATTGTCCGCGGCGCATAATGCGAGGCCAGCATGCCCGGCGCCAGTGGCTGGCTGTCATCGCTCTCGGCCTCCATCGGCGGTCGCGCCAGTGGCTCGCCGAGCACCGCCTCGATCCGCTCGCGCGACAGGCCGCCGGGCCGAAGCAGCATTGGTGCCTCGAAGCAGCCGACGATGGTCGATTCGACACCGACCATAACAGGCCCGCCATCGACGATGAGGTCGATCCGCCCCGCAAGATCACTCTCGACATGCGCCGCCAGCGTCGGCGAGACGTGGCCGGAGAGGTTGGCGGACGGTGCGACCACGGCGCCGCCGAAGGCGCGCAAGATCGCTTCCGCCACGGGATGAGCGGGAATGCGGATCGCGACGGTGTCGAGGCCCGCCGTGGCAAGCTCGGCCACCGGGCAATCATCCGTCTTCGGTACCACCAGCGTCAGCGGCCCCGGCCAGAACGCCTCGGCGAGCCTCAAGGTGCGCGCATCGAACCGCCCGATCCGTCGTGCAGCTGCGAGGCCCGCGACATGTGCGATCAGCGGATTGAAGGCCGGCCGCCCTTTGGCGGCGTAGAGATGGGCAATCGCAGTCGCATTGCCGGCGTCCGCGCCGAGCCCGTAGACGGTTTCAGTTGGAAACGCCACTAGGCCGCCGGCGGCCAGCGTCCGGGCCGCGGCTTCGGCAGCGGCCCGGCCTGCCGGTAAAATCGACGTTTCAAGACCCGTTTTCACAGGGACAAAATTCCTTATGCCGGCCGCTTGCGGTGCGTCAAACCCGACGCTATAAGCCGCCTTCTTGTCGGAGTGTGGCTCAGCCCGGTAGAGCACTGCGTTCGGGACGCAGGGGTCGCAGGTTCGAATCCTGCCACTCCGACCATTCTTCCAATAGTTGACGTTTTCCAGAGGCTTGGCGGACCGGCCGCCGACGCCTCGGGACGCCTTTTTGCAACGATTTTGCGGGCGGGTCCACGGCCGATTTGGTCGAGCAGGGGTGTTGCCCGCGGCGGCATGGCTCCGCAAGGCCCGTCAGGGGCGCGGCGACCGAACAGTCGGCTCCTAGTCCCCGCCGGGAATCCTTACCCTCCTCGACCTTCGCAGCGGCGCCGCCGGTCTGCCATGTGATACTTAGCGACATCGCCTCGATCCGGAGCCCCGATGCAACCTCCTCGTCCAGCCTTGCTGCGATACGCGCTGATCGGTGGGCTTGTGCTCGCGGTGATCGCCGCGGCGGGTTGGCTGGCTTACGTTCTTGCGCTGGATGCCGCGTTTGCGCGCATGCAGCGGGAAGCCAATGACCGGCTCGCGCTGATCGCCAGCACTTTCGACGCGACGGTCGCGCGCTATCGCTATTTGCCGGCGGTTCTGTCGCTCGCCGATCCCATTCGGGAACTGTATCGCGATCCGCATGACGCATCGGCAATCGCCGCTGCCAATCGGTACCTCAAATCACTCAACCAGGGAGCACGATCCGCCGAACTGTATGTTCTCGACAGTACGGGCCTTGCTTTGGCGGCGAGCAATTTCGATCAGGATTCGAGTTTCGTCGGGCACAATTATGCGTTCCGCGCCTACTTCGTGGACGCCATGCGGGCCGGCGAGGGCCATTATTACGCCGTCGGCGCCACCACCGGACAACCCGGCTATTTCCTGTCGCATCGGATCATGGAGGGCGACAAAACTCTTGGCGTCGCCGTGGTCAAGATCGATCTCACTGCGCTCGAGGCCGACTGGGCGCGTGCCGGCGACCTCGTGGCGATGGAGGACGAGAATGGCGTGATCTTCCTCGCCAGCCGCGAGGACTGGAAATATCGTCCGCTGCTGCCGGTCCCGGCGGCGCGGCTTGCGGAACTGAATGCCGTGCAGCAATTCGGTCAGGCGATCGACCCAGCTCCGGTCTTCGTGCCCAGGGGCGACCGGCAGCGCATTCAGATCGGCCACGCGCGCGGTCGCGGCAATGCCGAGCTTGGGGAATACGCCCTTCAGGTCCATCCGCGCGATCAGGGCTGGAAGCTGCTCCTGTTTTCGGACGTCGTCGATGCCCGGCGCAATGCGGCGACCGTCGCGATCGCGGGCGTGTTCGCTCTCATCGCTTCTCTGCTGATCTTGCTGGTTGCCTATCAGCGGCGGCAGGCCGTCAGGGCCAAGCTCGAGGCGCATGACGTTCTGGAGCGGCGCGTGGCCGAGCGCACCGAAGAGCTGCGCCGGACCCTTGAAAACCTCGTGCAGAGCGCCAAGCTTGCAAGCCTCGGTCAGGCGCTCGCCGGTGTCGCGCACGAGATCAACCAACCGCTCGCGGCGCTGATCACCTATGTTGCGAGCAGTCGTGTCCTGCTCCGCCGCAACGAGGTCGATCGTGCAGCCGCCAACCTCGATCTGATGTCTTCGATCGCCGAGCGCATGATGGCGCTGATCGATCACTTGCGGATGTTCGCGCGCAAGGAGACCGGCACGCGTAGCGCCTTCGAGCTCGCGCCGGTCGTCGACAATGCGGTCCGCCTGCTGCGATACCGGATCGACAACGAGCATGTCGAGGTGGTGCGCGCCGCGCCTGCGGAGCCGCTCCATGGCCTCGCCAATCCGATCCGGCTCGAGCAGGTCGTCGTCAATCTGCTGTCGAACGCGATCGATGCGATGCGCGATCGCGAGCGGCGCGTCCTTACGGTCAGGCTCGGCCGGCGAGACGACAGCGCCGTGATCGAGGTCAATGACACCGGCGCCGGCATTGCGTCCGAGCACATCAAATCGCTGTTCGATCCGTTCTTCACCACCAAGGAGATCGGCGAGGGGCTTGGCCTCGGGCTCTCGATCTCGTACGGAATCGTCAGGGAGTTCGGAGGAGATATCTTGGTGGACAGCGCGCCGGGCAGGGGCTCGACTTTCAAGGTCGTCATTCCGGTCATGGACGTCGCGCCGATCCCGCAACAGGCGGAATTGGGCGCATGAGCGGGTCCGTGCTCGTCATCGACGACGAGGAGATCGTCCGCAATTCGGTGCGGCAATGGCTGGAGCTGGGCGGCTTCACGGTGCAGGTCGCCGCCGGTGCGGACGAGGCCATCCGCCTCGTGAAAGAGACCCCGCCCGACGCCGTGCTGACTGATTTTCGCATGCCGCACCGGTCCGGGCTCGAGTTGATGCGCGACGTTCACCGCGCCGATCCCGACATTCCCGTGGTGCTGCTGACCGCGCACGGCGACGTGCCTCTGGCCGTGGCTGCGATGCGCGAGGGCGCTTACGACTTCCTCCAGAAGCCACACGATCCCGAACTGCTTTCGGCAGTCCTGGCGCGCGCGATCGAGCGGCGCCGGTTGAAATTGCAGCTTCGGCAGCTGTCGGATCGACTCGCCGCACCCGGCGCGATCGATGCCCGCCTGATCGGCCTTTCGAAGCCGATGGCCGCGGTGCGCGCGAGCGTCCTCGAGCTCGCCAGTCACGATCGCGACGTGATCGTCACCGGTGAAACCGGAACCGGCAAGGAGGTAGTGGCGCGAGCACTGCATGACTTCGGACCGCGTGCAAAGGCGCCTTTCGTCGCCGTGAACTGCGCCGCGATCCCGGCCGAATTGTTCGAAAGCGAATTGTTCGGCCACGAGGCCGGTGCCTTCACCGGCGCCCGTGGCGTCCGCATCGGAAAGTTCGAGCATGCCAGCGGCGGCACGCTGTTGCTCGACGAGATCGAAAGCATGCCGCTCCCGTTCCAGGCCAAAATCCTGCGTGCCCTCCAGGAGCGCGCGATCGAACGGGTCGGGTCCAACAAGCTCCTGCCGGTCGACGTTCGCATCATTGCGGCTGCCAAAGGCGATCTCGCCGCCGAAAGCCGCCAGGGACGCTTTCGCTCCGATCTCTACTTTCGCCTTGCGGCCGCGGAGATCCACCTCCCGGCGCTGCGCGAGCGCGGCAACGACGTCCTGCTATTGTTCGAGCATTTTGCCGCGTCCGCCGCAAAGGGCGCGGGCCGGACGATGTCGCCGCTGCGGGCGGACGATCTCGATGCGCTGCTGGCCCATGACTGGCCGGGCAATGTGCGCGAGCTGAAGAACGTTGCCGAACGATACGCGCTGGGACTCGCGGCGACCGGCCGCAGCGTTGCCGAGATCCTTCGGCGCGGCGAACCGGGGGCGCCGCCGCGGACGCTCGCCGACCGCGTTGCGGCCTATGAGCGGGCGCTGATCGAGGCCGCCTTGCGCGAGCACGACTGGTCGATTGCGGCCGTCACCGAAGAGCTCGGCATTCCGCGCCGGACCCTGAACGAGAAGATGGCGAGACACGCGCTGGCGCGGCCCGGCCGCAAGGATCCCTGAGCAGGCGAGCGATCGGCGGAAATCCGCCGATTGCGGCGTTCGCGTCGGCGGATTTCTGCCGACTTCCCCGTCTTCGCGGGGCTCTTTTCCTGGAAAGGCTGTGCAATTTCCTGCAATTCCTGGCGTTTCCTCGCGCCGGTCGCGACTGGCACGGCCGTTGCTGATGGAGCGCTGAAACCATCCGGCTCTTCGGGACGGCGTCGACACGCGGTCCAGCAAGCGAGCGGATCGTTTCGCCAAAGCACAATAAACGGGAGGAGACGTCGTGAGTTCACAGGAAGCCTCAATTCAGAATCTCGAAGCGCCGGTCTCGAAGACGCGCGCTGATGTCACCGACGTGAAGCGCCGGCTGCGCGCGATCTTCGTCGGCTCGATCGGCAACCTCGTCGAGTGGTACGATTTCTATGCCTATGCGGCGTTTTCGCTCTATTTCGCCAAGGCGTTCTTCCCCGCCGGGGACGAGGTGGTGCAACAGCTTAACGCGGCGCTCCTGTTCGCGGCGGGCTTCCTGGTGCGTCCGCTCGGCGGCTGGCTGTTCGGCCATCTCGCCGATCGCCATGGCCGGCGTAACGCCCTGACCTTGTCCGTCGTGATGATGTGCTTCGGGTCGCTGATCATCGCGGTGACCCCGACCTATGCCTCGATCGGACTGGCCGCGCCCGCCATCCTTGGCCTTGCGCGGGTCTTGCAGGGGCTGAGCCTGGGCGGCGAATACGGCACCAGCGCCACCTATCTCAGCGAGGTCGCCGACGCGAAGAATCGCGGCTTCTACTCGAGTTTCCAGTATGTGACGCTGATCGGCGGGCAGCTCTGCGCCATCCTCGTGCTGCTTCTCTTGCAAAAGGTGTTTCTCTCGACTGACGAGATCCGCGCCTGGGGCTGGCGCGTCCCGTTTGCGTTCGGCGCCGTGCTCGCGGTCGTCGCTGCACTGATGCGGAGCAACCTTCACGAGACCGACGCCTTCAGGAACAGCCAGGCTGCGGTCAAGCAATCCTCCTCCATCCGCGCGCTGATGAACTATCCGCGCGAGGTGCTGCTGGTGGTGGGACTGACCATGGGCGGCACGGCAGCCTTCTACACCTACACCACCTATATGCAGAAATTCCTCCGCCTTTCGGTGAAGCTGACCGACGATCAGACCACCATGGTGACGGCGGGAAGTCTCGTCTTCGCGATGCTGTTGCAGCCGGTCTACGGCGCGATCTCCGACCGCATCGGGCGCAAATGGCTCCTGATTGGTTTCGGCGTGTCCGGCACCCTGTTTACGATTCCCTTGTTGACGACGCTCCAGGCTGTGCAAGATCCGCTGTCGGCGTTCCTGCTGATTGCCGCCGCCTGGATGATCGTGTCAGGCTATACCGCGATCAATGCCGTAGTGAAGGCCGAACTATTTCCGACCAGCGTGCGCGCCACGGGCGTGGGTGTACCCTATGCACTGACGGTCTCGATCTTCGGCGGCACCGCCGAATCGATCGCGCTGTGGTTCAAGTCCATCGGCCACGAAGGTTGGTTCTACTGGTATCTGACCGGCTGCATCGCCGTGTCGCTGCTGATCTACCTGACAATGCGCGACACCAAGACGAGGTCCGCAATGGACCATCACGCATAGGTCCGGCGCGAAGGTGCCGGCGGTGTGGGGGCCCTCACCGCCGCGCCACCAGCACGCCCAGCAAAAACGCCACCATCAGCGACGGCAGCGGCGCCTCACGCACCATGCCGCGGACGATGTCCGGCCAGTGCGGCTCCGGGGCGAGTCTCGGCGACCTGACCTCGGCCGCCGGCTCAATGCCCCACTCTGATGCGAGCTCGGCGATCTCGCTCGCGGCCAGACGCACGCCGTCGCGCACGCGAAAAATCGCGGCCTCGGCGCGCTGGCGCGGGGCAAGCGGCATCACCGTCGCGATCGCTGTGCGCAACGTCATCTCGCCGTAGCCTTGCAGCCTCACCGACTCTTCGGGGTCGGAGGTCATGCGAAATTCCTCACAGCGCGAAGTGGCGCGCGATGGTGAAGGCCGCCGTCGCGCACAGGACCAGCGTGGAAACCGCGCCGGTCACACCGCGTGCGAAATGGGCTCGCGTCAGATGCCTGGTCATGATTTTGCTCCATGCTCACCACGGCAATGGCGGGGCGGAGCGTTGGTTCCTTGGCACGCCGCGAATCGTCGAGGCCGGATTTACTTCCGCAGCAATTCCCGCAACGCCGCCGTCGCCTCCGCGCAGCGAATGTCGTCGATCTCCCTGGACAGGCTGAGCGCGCTCGATTTCAGCTCTTCCACCTTCCGGCTCTCGGGATGCTGGCTTTCAAGCTGATTCAATCGCTTGTTCAAATCGTCCAATCTGGACTGAAGCTGCCCGATGCTGGCGGCTCCGTTCACGTTCCAAACGCGCTGTGCACGCATCGCCGTTCCCCTGACTTGTCTCACGGCGTTGTGAGCAGGGTTCGTGGCCGCAATGGGCGTTTCTTTTGTCGGGTCTTAGATCGTCCGGAACCGTTGCAGATCGGCAACGAAAGCTCCGAATGAAGCCTCGCAAATCCGGGAAACCGCCGAAGCCAGTGGACAAAACCCCAGATTGCGCCCCGCTCCATCCAGGTTCACGGACCGGTGCCTGTATCGCCCGGCCCCGGCTGTCAATCCCAATGATGGAAAGCGGCCTCGAACGGCGACGGCGCGGCTGCATCCGGGCCGTGCATCCTTCGAGCTCCCCTGGCAAACCAATCCCCAATCACAACCACGTGTCTTTATTCGGAAACGATCATTCCCTAATGTACCGCAATGCAAAAAGCCGCCCGAAAGTTGCGACCAGCCGCCCATTCGCCCGGCCGTCCCCGGGAGTTCGACATGGACACGGCCCTGGACGGTGCGATCCGGGTGTTTTGCGAGCGCGGCTATCACGCCACTTCGATCGGAGACCTCACCGCCGCGATGCGCCTCGCCACCGGCAGCGTCTACAAGGCCTTTCGCGACAAGCATGCCGTATTTGTCGCGGCTTTCGAGCGCTACGTCATGGTGCGCCGGGGGCAGACCCGCGACGCGGCGGAGCGGGGGCCGAATGGCCGCGAAAAATTGCGCAACGTGCTCAAGTCCTATGTCGAGCACTCACAGGGCAGCGAAGGGCGCCGCGGCTGCATCGTGGTCGGCAGCGCGGTCGAGCTGTCGGCGGTCGATCCGGTGATCCGGGCGCGTGTCACGGCGCAGCTCAAGGCCAACGAGAGCTTCATCGCCGGTCTCATTCGCGAGGGGCAAGCCGACGGCTCGATCCCCCGCCATGTCGCGGTCGACGACACCGCGCGGCTGATGATGTGCGTGACACAGGGCCTGCGCGTCATTGGCAAGGCGCGCCTGCCGCTCGATGGCGAACGCCTGGTCGGCGTCGCGATGAAGCTGCTTGCTTGAACTTTTGGCAAATTAGGGAATGAGCGTTTCCTATATGTGGAGACCTCGACGTGTCGGAGATTTTGGAAATGACGATGAATGCCACGATCGAGATCGCACCGGAGACGGATGCGGTGCCGCAACGACTGACCTTCGTGCTTGCCGCGGCCTGTGGCATGGTCGCCGCCAACATCTATTATGCCCAGCCGCTGATCGCCCCAATCAGCGCCGTGCTTGGCCTGTCGCATGCGGCGGCGGGGCTGATCGTGACCATGACGCAGATCGGCTATGGCACCGGGCTGCTCTTCATCGTCCCGCTAGGCGATCTCGTCGAGAACCGCATGCTGATCTGCACCGTGATCACGCTCGGCGCCGCGGCGCTGCTCGCGGCCGGCTTTGCGACCCATGCGCTGCTGTTCCTGATCGCTGCGCTGTTCATCGGCCTCGGCTCGGTGGCGGTGCAAATCATCATCCCCTATGCGGCCCATCTCGCGCCGGAAGCGATTCGCGGCCGGGTGGTCGGCAATGTCTCGACCGGATTGATGCTCGGCATCATGCTGGCACGGCCGGCCTCGAGCTTCGTCACCGCTGCGTCGTCGTGGCACGCGGTGTTCTTCTGCTCGGCGGCGTTGATGATTGCGCTCACGATCGTGCTTCGCGTCACGCTGCCGAAGCGCAAGCCGGCGGCGCGCATGCATTACGGCGCGCTGCTACTGTCGATGCCGCATCTGGTGCGCACCACGCCGCTGTTGCGCCGGCGCGCGCTCTACCAGGCCGGCCTGTTCGGCGCCTTCACCCTGTTCTGGACGGTGGTGCCGCTTCAGCTTGCGAGGCAATTCGGCTTCACCCAGCGCGGCATCGCCTTGTTCGCGCTCGCCGGCGTGTCCGGCGTGTTTGCGGCGCCAATTGCAGGACGGCTCGCCGATCGCGGTCATAGCCGCATCGCCACGCTCGCCGCGATGCTGTTCGTCGCCGTGGGATTCCTGGTGACGCATCTCGGCGCGGCCGGGTCGATGCTCAATCTCGCCTGCCTCGTCGCGGCCGCGATCGCGATCGATTTCGGCGTTCAGGGCAATGTCGTGCTGGGCTTCCGCGCCATCTTCGGGCTCGGGCACGAGCACCGCAGCCGCCTCAATGGGCTCTACATGGCGACGTTCTTCGCCGCCGGTGCCGCCGGATCCGCGCTCGGCACCTGGGCGTTCGCGCAAGGCGGCTGGACGCTGGCCTCGGCCATTGGCCTTGCGCTGCCCGTCGCCGGTCTGATTTATGCGGCAACCGAATAGGGGTACGATCGTGTGTCGCGGCCGTTTACCAGCCGGGGATTGGACCGCCCGGATGGCGCAATTTCGCCTCGCGGATTCCCTGCAGCTGTAGTACTTTGGTCGCAAGCGGCCTGGTTAACGGCGGCAAGGGAGGCCCTATGAGGCGTGCGGGACTGGTTGGCGTACCGCGAGTACGGCCATGGTCGTGGCAGGCGTTTCTGCTCGGATTTGTCGTCGTCGCAGCGTCGGCTGTGCTCCAAGGCGTCTGCGTCGCGTTCGGCGCGAAGCTCTATTTCGCGGCGTTCCTGCCCAGCCTGTTCGTGCTCGGCGTCGTGGCGGGCGCACCGGCGGCGGTGTTCGCCGCGCTCCTTACCATTCCGCTGGTGTGGTGGGCGTTCATCCCGCCCTTTTTCGCGTTTACGCCGCTGTCCAGCGCGAACGCAGATTCCGTCAACCTGTTCTGCCTGCTCGCCGTGCTTCTGATCGGCCTTGCCGACCTCTACCGCGCGCGCATGATGATCAACAGCCGTCGCGGGTTGAAATCGTCGGGCGAGAGCGCGGCAACGAATTCGCAATAAACAGATGCTGCGCGAATAGCGCGTGGCGCCCGCGCAACAGTCCGGCAACCATCCGCGCAGCTGCATCGCGCCGCTAACTTTTCAAAAAAGATTTGGCCGCAATTTCTCCCGGGAAATGACGAGGGAGTTTCCGACATGAACGGTCAAATCAACGGCCACGCCATCTTTGAGAACGTGCGCCGCTACCGCGGCATCGCATCGCTCTATCGCCAGACCGCGGCGTTTCGGCCGGGCCAGCGCTGGTCGCTGCTGGAGCAGGCCAGCGAATGGGAAGCCCGCGCGCTGTCGGAGCTGGAAGCCTATTTCGCAGGCCGTGCGGACTGCGCCGCTCCGTTCGCTGCCTGCATTGGGCGCCCAGCAACTCCGAGACATCAGATTTGAAACATTCGAAACATTTCGAGTTCCGATCACGGTCGCGAATAGAGGGACCGTGGCGATTACGGAGTTGCTCCGCTGGCTGCGTGTGCTAGCAAGCCGCTCAGATCTCCTTTACGACGGCCGGGGCGCGCGATGACCACCTTCAACCGCATCTTCACGACAGAGCGTCTGCTCCAGATCATCGTGATCCTGGCGGCAACGATCGCAATCAAGCTGATGGCCTGATCGCCCCAGGGCGTTGCCCGCCGAACTCGGGCACTTCGGGCAGATAGTTCGCTCCCTCGGAGCCCAGAAAGTCGAACATCGCCTGCGCCGGCGGCAGCAGTACCTTGTCGCTGCGGCGGATCACATACCACTGCCGGACGATCGGCAGGCCCGCGACATCGAGCACGATGAGGCGGCCCTCGGCAAGCTCATGTGCCACAGTATGTGCCGAGATGAAGGCGATGCCGAGCCCGGCGATCACCGCCTGCTTGATGGTCTCGTTGCTGCTCATTTCCATGCCGATGATCGGCTCGAGATCGGACTTCTGGAACATCCCCTCCATCAGCGTGCGCGTGCCAGATCCCGGTTCGCGGGTGAGGAAGGTCTCGTGCACGAGGTCGGTCAGGCTGAGGCCTGAATCCTTCTCCAGCCAGTGCCCTTTGCGCGCGACGATGATGTGCGGATTGCGGCCGAGCTGACGGACGTCGACGCTGACGTCGGCCGGTGGCCGACCCATCACCGCGAAATCGAGCTCGTAGCCGTGCATGGCCTCGCGGATGTCCTCGCGATTGCCGATGGTGAGCTTGATCTCGATCTTCGGATAGCGCTTGGAGAAGGCCGCAATCGCGTGCGGCACGAAATACTTGGCAGTCGAGACCGCGCCGAGATGCACCGTCCCGCCGGTCCTGCCTGCAAGCAGATCGAGCGCGCCCTGGCAGTCCGTGATCGCGGCTTCGACGCGCTCGGCGAGCGCCAGTACTTCCCGGCCGGCTTCCGTCAACAGCATGCCATCGCCGGTCCGCTGCACCAGCGGCAGACCGGCAAGGTCCTGAAGCTGCCGAAGCTGCTGCGTCACCGCCGGTTGCGTCAGCCCGAGCTGGGTCGAGGCCGCGGTGACGCTGCCTTTGGCCGAAAGCGCGGCAAGCGAACGCAACTGCCGGATCGTCAGATGCCGGAGCTGTACCGCTGCATGGCCGGGGCCATTATAAGAAAATTCTTTGGCGACCATTATGATTAGAAATTTTCCTTATTAAACCGTCCCTGTCAATCTCATCGTGCTGGGACTGACCGCGACCTGCCTCCGCCGGGGAGGGAACTGGATGCGGCGCCTGCAAGGGATGGACGCAGATGACCGGGCAACTCAGGCTGGACGACCACCTTCAACGCTATTCCGAGACGGCGCCGCATGCGCTGGCCGTGGCGGCCGCGGTCGACGCCATCGCGGCGGCAGCTATCGAGATCGCCGACCTCATTGCGACAGGTGATCTCGCGGACGCCTCCGGCCTAACCACGGGCCGCAACAGCGACGGCGACGTCCAGCGCGATCTCGACGTGCACGCGGATGCGATCCTGCGCCGCTGCCTCGGCAAGCTGCCGATCGCGGCGCTGGCGTCCGAAGAGATGCGCGAGCCGCAGATCGGCGACCGCAAAGCCAAAATCTGCGTCGCGATCGATCCGCTCGACGGCTCGTCCAACATCGACCTCAATATGACCGTCGGCACGATCTTCTCGATCCTGCCCGCGCCTGATGATCTCACACTCGCGTTCCATCAGCGCGGCTCGGCGCAGCTGGCGGCAGGCTTCGTCACTTACGGTCCGCAGACCTCGCTGGTGCTGACGCTCGGCGATGGCGTGGACATCTTCACCCTCGACCGCAAGTCGGGCTGCTTCCGCCTCGCGCGCGGCGGCGTGCAGATCTCCGAGGCCTGCGAGGAGTTCGCGATCAACGCGTCCAACCGCCGGCATTGGGATCCGCCGGTGCGCGCCTTCATCGACGAATGCCTCGCCGGCGTCGACGGGCCCGCCAATCACGATTTCAACATGCGCTGGATCGGCTCGCTGGTCGCGGAAGCCTATCGCATCCTCACCCGCGGCGGCGTGTTCCTCTATCCCGCCGACGCGCGGCCCGGCTATGGCGACGGCCGCCTGCGCCTGACCTATGAGGCGCATCCGATGGCCATGATCATGGAGCAGGCCGGCGGTTCGGCCTCGACCGGGCGCGAGCGCATCCTCGATCTCTCGGCGCAAAGCCTGCACCAGCGCGTACCGCTGGTCATGGGCTCCAGCACCGAGGTGCTGCGCGTCGCCGAATTGCACTGCGATCCGTTGCTGGTCGCCAGCGTCTCCGCGCCGCTGTTCGCGCGGCGCGGATTCTTCCGGTTGTGAGTGAGGTGACCCATGTCCAGGAAGCATCCAATCATCTCCATCACCGGCTCCTCCGGCGCCGGCACGACCTCGGTCAAGAAGACGTTTGAGCAGATCTTCTTTCGCGAGAAGGTCGACGCCGTCTACATCGAGGGCGATGCTTTTCATCGCTACGACCGCGCCGAGATGCGCACGCAGATGGCGAAGGAGGCCGAGCGCGGCAACAAGCATTTCAGCCATTTCAGCCCCGAGACCAATCTGTTCGAGGAGCTGGAGCGGGCGTTCCGCGACTATGGCGAGACCGGCACGGCGACGACGCGGCACTATGTACACGACGCCGAGGAGGCCGCGCTCCACGGGGCTGCGCCCGGCACCTTCACCGAATGGGAGCGGCTGCCGGAGAATTCGGACCTGCTGTTCTATGAAGGTCTGCACGGCGCCGTGGTCACCGACAAGGTCAATGTCGCGCGCTATGCCGACCTCAAGATCGGTGTCGTGCCGGTCATCAATCTCGAATGGATCCAGAAGCTGCATCGCGACCGCAGCGCGCGGGGCTATTCGACCGAGGCCGTCACCGACACCATCCTGCGGCGGATGCCGGATTACATCCACTACATCTGCCCGCAATTCAGCGAGACCGACATCAACTTCCAGCGCGTGCCGACGGTGGACACCTCCAATCCATTCATCGCGCGCTGGATCCCGACGCCGGACGAATCGATGGTCGTAATCCGTTTCAAGAACCCGCGCGGCATCGATTTCCCCTATCTGCTATCGATGCTGCCGCACAGCTGGATGTCGCGCGCGAACTCCATCGTGTGTCCGGGCGCGAAGCTGGATCTCGCGATGCAGCTCATCCTGACGCCGCTGATCATGCAGCTCATCGAGCGCAGGCGGGGCCTGAAATGATTGGCGCCAACGACAACAATTGGAGGATCTGATGAACATCTCGGTTCATGCCGACGCCGACCTCACGGCAGTCACGCATGGCGATCTCGCCAACGCCATTCGCTTCCTCGCGGTCGACGCCATCGAGACCTCGCAGTCCGGCCATCCCGGCCTACCCATGGGCATGGCCGATGTCGCGACAGTGCTGTTCTCGCGCTTCCTGAAATTCGACTCCGCGCATCCCAACTGGCCCGATCGCGATCGCTTCGTGCTGTCCGCAGGCCACGGCTCGATGCTGCTCTATGCGCTGCTGCATCTGACCGGCGGCGATGTCAGCCTCGATGACATCAAGGCGTTCAGGCAGTGGGGCTCGAAAACGCCGGGCCATCCGGAGTATGGCCACACACCTGGTGTCGAGACCACGACCGGTCCGCTGGGGCAGGGGATTGCGACCGCGGTCGGCATGGCGCTCGCCGAGCGCATGGCCAATGCACGTCATGGTGACGGCCTCGTCGACCACTTCACCTATGTGATCGCGGGCGACGGCTGCTTGATGGAAGGCATCAGCCAGGAGGCGATCTCGCTCGCCGGCCATCTCCAGCTTGGCCGCCTGATCGTGCTGTTCGACGACAACGGCATCTCTATTGACGGGCCGACATCGCTTGCGACGTCGGACGATCAGCTCGCACGTTTCGCCGCCTCCGGCTGGTCGGTGCGCCGCGTCGACGGACACGATCCCGAGGCCATCGCGCAGGCGATCGCCGAGGAGCGCGAGAGCGCAAAACCGTCGCTGATCGCCTGCCGCACCATCATCGGCTATGGCGCGCCGGATCGGCAGGGCACCGAGAAGGCGCATGGCGCGCCGCTCGGCGCCGAGCAGATCGCGGCGGCGCGGCGGACACTGGGCTGGGACTACCAGCCGTTCGTGGTACCGATGCCGGTTGCGAAGGCGTGGCGGATGATCGGCCAGCGCGGACAGGTCGAACGTCTGGCCTGGCTCGATCGCTATGAACGCGCGACGCCCGAGCAGCGCGACCTGTTCATCGAGGGCAAAACGGTTGCCCTGCCGAACGCCTATGCCCAGGCCTCGGCGAAATTGCGTGAGCGCTTTGCCAGCGAGCGTCCGAAGCTCGCGACGCGTCAGGCCTCGCAGCAGGTGCTCGACGGCATCGCCGGGACGATTCCCGGCCTGGTCGGCGGCTCCGCAGACCTGACGCATTCGAACCTGACGCACGCCAAGGCACAAGCGCCCGTCAAACCTGATGCGTTCGCCGGGGATTACATCCATTACGGCATTCGCGAGCACGGCATGGCGGCCGCGATGAACGGCCTCGCGTTGCATGGGGGCTTCATTCCCTATGGCGGCACCTTCCTCGCATTCTCCGATTATAGCCGGCCGGCGATCCGCCTTGCGGCCCTGATGCGGCTGCGCGTCATCCATGTCATGACGCACGACTCCATTGGTCTCGGCGAAGATGGCCCGACGCATCAGCCGGTCGAGCACCTTGCGGCGCTCCGCGTCATTCCGAACTTGCTGGTGTTCCGCCCCGCAGACGCGATCGAGACGTTGGAGGCCTGGGACTGCGCGCTTGAAGCGGAGCATCGCCCCTCCGTGCTGTGCCTGTCGCGTCAGGCGCTGCCGACCTTCCGCAGCGATGTCCGCGGCAGGAACCGCGTTGCGCGGGGCGCCTATCTCATCGTCTCGCCGGACGGCGGCCGCGACGTCACCCTGATCGCAACCGGTTCGGAAGTCTCGATCGCGCTGGAAGCCGCCCGCCTGCTCGCGACGGAGCATGTCCGCGCCGCTGTCGTGTCCGCACCGTGCTTCGCCCTATTCGAGGAGCAGCCGGACGACTATCGCGCGGCCGTTCTCGGCACCGCTCCGCGCGTCGGCATCGAGGCGGCTGTCGTCGGCGATTGGCATCGCTGGCTCGGCGCTGACGGCGAGTTCGTCGGCATGCGCGGCTTCGGCGCCTCGGCACCGGCGCCGGTGCTCTACCGTGAATTCGGCATCACGCCGCAAAGCATTGCGGAAGCCGCCCGCCGGGCGATCGCCCGCGCAGGCAAGCGATAATAGGAGATTCTTCGTGGCCCGTATCACCCTTCGCCAACTGCTCGATCACGCCGCTAGTCACGGCTACGCCGTGCCGGCGTTCAACATCAACAATATGGAGCAGGGCATCGCGATCATGCAGGCGGCCGCCGAGGTAGATGCGCCCGTGATCATCCAGGCCTCGCGCGGTGCGCGCAGCTATGCCGGCGATCTCATGCTCTCGCATATGATCGACGCGCTGGAGCGGACCTATCCGGACATCCCGCTCTGCATGCACCAGGACCACGGCAATGACGAGGCGACCTGCGCGTCCGCCATCGCCCATAGCTTCACCTCGGTGATGATGGACGGCTCGCTCAAGGCCGACGCCAAGACGGCGGCCGACTACGACTACAACGTCGCCATCACCCGCCGCGTCGTCGATCTCGCGCATTGGGTCGGCGCCTCCGTCGAAGGCGAACTCGGTGTGCTCGGTTCGCTCGAGCATGGCGGCGCCGAGCAGGAGGATGGCCACGGGGTCGAGGGTAAGGTCAGCCAGGACCAGTTGCTCACCGATCCCGACCAAGCCGTCGATTTCGTCCGCGCCACCAAAGTGGACGCCCTGGCGATCGCAATGGGGACCTCCCACGGCGCCTACAAGTTCAGCCGCAAGCCCGACGGCGATATCCTGGCGATGCGGGTGGTCGAGGAGATCCACCGCCGGCTGCCGAACACGCATCTTGTGATGCACGGCTCTTCCTCGGTGCCGCAGCCGCTCCAGGACATGTTCAATCAGTTCGGCGGCGAGATGCCCCAGACCTGGGGCGTGCCAGTCGAGGAAATCGTGCGCGGCATCAAAAGCGGCGTGCGCAAGGTCAACATCGACACGGATTGCCGCCTTGCGATGACCGCTGTGTTCCGGAAAGTTGCCGCGCAAAGCCGCAATGAGTTCGATCCGCGCAAATTCCTCAAACCCGCGATGGATGCGATGCGCGAGCTCTGTCGCGAACGTTTCGAACTATTCGGCACTGCCGGCCACGCCAGCAGGATCAAGGTGATGCCGATGAGCGAGATGGCGCGGCGCTACCGCGCCGGCGAACTCGATCCGCGCATCGACGCCCGCAAGCCGGTCGCCGCCTAGTCATTCAGAGAGAGAAGAGCAGGAGAGAGCCATGAACGCACACGCAGGAACCGTCCGCGGCAAGGAGCGCTATCGCTCGGGTGTGATGGAATACAAGCGCATGGGCTATTGGGAGCCCGAGTACACGCCGAAGGACACCGACGTCATCGCGTTGTTCCGCGTCACGCCGCAGGAGGGCGTCGACCCGATCGAGGCCTCGGCCGCCGTCGCCGGCGAATCCTCGACTGCGACTTGGACGGTGGTGTGGACCGATCGCTTGACCGCTGCGGAGAAATATCGCGCAAAATGCTACCGCGTCGATCCGGTACCCGGCACGCCAGGCTCGTATTTCGCCTACATAGCCTATGATCTCGACCTGTTCGAGCCGGGCTCGATCGCCAACCTTTCGGCTTCGATCATCGGCAACGTGTTTGGATTCAAGCCGCTCAAGGCGCTGCGTCTGGAGGACATGCGCTTCCCGGTCGCCTATGTGAAGACATTTCAGGGGCCGGCGACCGGCATCGTGGTCGAGCGCGAGCGGCTCGACAAGTTCGGCCGTCCGCTGCTCGGCGCGACCGTGAAGCCGAAGCTCGGGCTCTCCGGGCGCAATTACGGCCGGGTGGTCTACGAAGCGCTGAAGGGCGGCCTCGACTTCACCAAGGACGACGAGAACATCAACTCGCAGCCCTTCATGCACTGGCGCGACCGTTTCCTCTATTGCATGGAGGCGGTGAACCGGGCACAGGCAGCTTCTGGCGAGGTCAAGGGCACCTACCTGAACGTCACCGCGGCGACAATGGAGGACATGTACGAGCGCGCGGAGTTCGCCAAGGAACTCGGATCCTGCATCGTCATGATCGACCTCGTGATCGGCTACACCGCGATCCAATCCATGGCGAAGTGGGCGCGCCGCAACGACATGATCCTGCATCTGCATCGCGCCGGTCACTCGACCTATACGCGGCAGAAGAGCCACGGCGTGTCGTTCCGCGTCATCGCCAAATGGATGCGGCTTGCCGGCGTCGACCACATCCATGCCGGCACGGTGGTCGGCAAGCTCGAGGGTGATCCCAATACCACGCGGGGCTACTACGATGTCTGCCGCGAGGATTTTAATCCAACCAAGCTCGAGCACGGCCTGTTCTTCGATCAGCCTTGGGCGAGCCTCAACAAGATGATGCCGGTGGCTTCCGGCGGCATCCATGCCGGCCAGATGCACCAGCTGCTCGACCTGCTCGGCGAGGACGTCGTTCTGCAATTCGGCGGCGGCACCATCGGTCATCCCATGGGCATTGCGGCGGGCGCGATCGCGAACCGGGTGGCGCTGGAGGCGATGATCCTCGCCCGCAACGAGGGGCGCGACTACGTCCATGAGGGGCCGGAGATTCTCGCCAGGGCGGCCGAGACCTGCACGCCGCTGAAGGCGGCGCTCGAGGTCTGGAAGGACGTCACCTTCAACTATCAGTCCACCGACACGCCGGACTTCGTGCCGACGGCGCTGGAAACCGTTTGAGGAGTTTTGTCATGAAACTGACCCAGGGTTGCTTCTCGTTCCTGCCCGATCTCACCGACGATCAGATCTATAAGCAGGTGCAATATTGCCTGGCCAACGGTTGGGCGGTGAACATGGAATTCACCGACGATCCGCATCCCCGCAACACTTATTGGGAAATGTGGGGCCTGCCGATGTTCGATCTCCAGGACGCGGCCGGCGTGATGATGGAGCTCGCAGAATGCCGCAGGGTCTATGGTGACCGCTACATCCGCATCAGCGGCTTCGATTCCAGCCACGGCTGGGAATCGGTGCGGATCTCCTTCCTGGTCAACCGCCCGCCGCAGGAGGCCGAGTTCGAGCTGGTGAGGCAGGAGGTGGGCGGCCGCGCGATCCGGTACAGCACCGTTCGCAAGGTGGCCACTCACGCCTCGCAATAGCCATTGCTCTCCGCACGGAGCTCTCCCTGCTCCGTATCCTTGGCGGACAACTGCTTCGCTGCTCCCCTCGCGGCGAAGCTCTTTTCTTCGAGGTGCCGATGCTTGACGTGCCCCACGCGACGACAACCGAGCCCAACGAGACCAGTTTCGATCTCCGCAAGGAGGCCGAAGCGGCTGGGATCACCGACACGCTGCAACAGCTCGAGCGGGAATTGATCGGGCTCAAGCCCGTCAAGAGCCGCGTGCGCCAGATCGCTTCCCTGCTGCTGATCGAGCGCATCCGGCAACGGGCGGGATTGGCCTCAGCACCGCCGACGTTGCACATGTCGTTCACCGGTAATCCCGGCACCGGCAAGACCACCGTGGCGCTGCGCATGGCAAAGATCCTGCACGGGCTCGGTTTCGTGCGGCGCGGACAGGTGATCTCGGTGACGCGCGACGATCTCGTCGGGCAATATATCGGCCACACCGCGCCCAAGACCAAGGAGATATTGAAGAAAGCGATGGGCGGTGTGCTGTTTATCGACGAGGCCTATTATCTGCACCGGCCCGACAATGAGCGCGACTACGGCCAGGAGGCGATCGAGATCCTGCTCCAGGTGATGGAGAACCAGCGCGAGGACCTCGTGGTGATCCTCGCCGGCTATGGCGAGCGGATGACGAGCTTCTTCGCTTCCAATCCCGGCTTCCGCTCGCGTATTGCCCACCACATCGACTTCCCGGACTATGCGGAAGCCGAGTTGCTCGTGATTGCCGAGCTGATGCTGCGGGAACGCGGCTATCGCTTCTCGGCCGCGGCCCGCGAGGCTTTTGAGAAATACATCGCATTGCGCCGGACACAGCCGTTCTTTTCCAATGCGCGCTCGATCCGCAACGCCGTCGACCGCATCCGCCTGCGGCAGGCCGATCGCCTGGTCTCCGATCTCGACCGCATGCTCGATGTCGCCGATCTCGAAACGATCGATCCTGCTGACATCCTTGCGAGTCGCGTCTTCACTGGCGCCGATACGCGGAGGGCGCAGCCATGACGCGGGAGATCCTCATTGCCCCATCAATCCTGGCGGCAGACTTCGCGCGCCTCGGCGAGGAGATCGCGGCGATCGACGCGGCCGGCGCCGACTGGATCCATTGCGACGTCATGGACGGGCATTTCGTTCCGAACATCAGTTTCGGCGCCGATGTCGTCAGGGCGATCCGGCCGCTGACGAAGAAGATCTTTGACGTGCATCTGATGATCGCATCTGTTGATCCCTATCTGGAGGCGTTTGCGAAGGCGGGTGCCGATGTCATCACCGTCCATGCCGAGGCGGGCCCGCATCTCGATCGTTCGCTCCAGGCAGTCCGTGCGCTTGGCAAGAAGGCGGGCGTCAGCCTGTGCCCTGCGACGCCCGAGAGCGCGATCGAATATGTGCTCGATCGTCTCGACCTGGTGCTGGTGATGACGGTCAACCCGGGCTTCGGCGGCCAGTCGTTCCTTAACTCCCAGCTCGAGAAGATCGCGCGGCTTCGCGCCATGATCGGCGAGCGGCCGATTCGCCTCGAGGTCGATGGCGGCGTTACGCGCGACAATGCGGCCGCCATTGCCGCCGCAGGCGCCGACACGCTTGTGGCGGGTTCGGCGGTGTTCGGCGGCCAGAGCAGGGCCGAGTATGCCGGCAACATCGCGGCCATTCGCGTTGCTGCGGAGGCCGGTCGGGCTCCGAATCTGCAGAATATTTCCGCGCAGCCCATCCGGGCCGGAGAGAGTGCGCTCACCCGGTAGACTACGGATGAGATGCGCACCGATGCTGTTGTGGTTCCGGTTGTGCCAAGGCGTGCCACTTTTCTCCGGGGTTCTACGGAGGAGGCGGTGCAAACCGATCGGTTTTTTCAGGCCGGGGTAACCAACACACCCAAGACGAGAGTTCGATTAACACCCGTGCAATGATAAGCGTCTCAATCTGTGGTTTAGGAACGCTGTGAGAGCGCGGGATGCGGAACGAAGATATTTGCAAGCATGAGGCATGCACGCGGCGTGGCGTGATGGCGTGAGCATGCATCCTCTGTTCGCCGAGCAGCTCCGCTGCGCCACCGATGCGACCGGACAGTTCGATCTCGTCAAGCTGGGCGAGCTCGTCAGCGCGGCCTATGAGGCGGGCGATCGCGACCGCCAGATGATGACCGACCTGCGCGGGCACACGCCCGATCAAGTCGAGCAGGATCTGCTGCGGACCCAGGAGTTCCTCGACACTATCGTCGAAAACATCCCGATCGCCGTGTTCGCGAAATGCGCGAAGGATTCGCGCTATATCCTGCTCAACCGCGCCGGCGAGGACTATTACGGCCTGCCGCGCGAGCAGATGCTGGGCAGGACGCCTGAGGAGATTTTTCCAGCCGACGTCGCCCGCATGGTCAACGAGCAGGATCGTCGCGTCGTCGCCAGCGGCATGCCGATGTTGCTCGAGGAGCATCTGCTCGAAATCGGCGTCAAGGGCCACGATCGCGTGGTCAACTCGCGCAAGATGCTGATCACGGACGGCGACGGCGACCCGCAATACCTGCTCGGCGTGATCGAGGACGTCACCGAACGCGTCACCACGCAGGAGCGCATCAGCCACCTGGCCCAGCATGATGCGCTGACCGACCTGCCGAACCGCAGCGCTTTCAATGTGGCGCTGGACGAGCGGCTGGAACGGGCGCAGGAGGCGGCGACCAGCTTCGCTGTGCTCAGCCTCGATCTCGATCACTTCAAGGAGATCAACGATGTGTTCGGCCATCCCGTCGGCGACATGCTGATGCGGGCGGCGGCCGAGCGGCTTGCAGCTGAAGCCGACGGCGCCTTTGTCGCCCGCATTGGCGGCGACGAGTTCATGATACTGATGCCCGACGACGCCCGCCGTGAAGACGTGCTCTCGCTCGCTGAGCGTCTGGTCGAGGCGATCGGCAAGGAGCTCGAGGTCGACGACTATCTTTCCCATGTCGGCCTCAGTGTCGGCATCGCGGTCTATCCGGACGACGGCGTCGATGCGGCGACACTGCTTGCGAACGCCGATTCCGCGCTCTATCGCGCCAAGCGCGAGGGCCGGCGCAGGGTCTGCTTCTTTGAAACCGAGATGGACCGGGAGCTGCGCGACCGCAGGCTGTTGCAGCACGATCTGCGGCAGGCGGTGGAGCGGAACCAGTTGTTGGTCTACTTCCAGCCGCAGGCGCGGATGGATGGCGAGATCATCGGCTTCGAGGCGCTGGTGCGCTGGAACCATCCGAGCCGCGGCATTGTGCCGCCCGACCAGTTCATTCCGCTTGCCGAGGAGAACGGGCTGATCATCGAGATCGGCGAATGGGTGCTGCGCGAGGCGTGTCGTGAGGCGGCATCCTGGCCACGGCCGCTGCAGGTTGCGGTCAATTTGTCGCCAGTCCAGTTCCAGGCAGGCGACCTCGAACGGTCCGTCCACCAGATCCTGCTGGAGACGGGACTTGCGCCGACGCGGCTCGAGGTCGAGATCACCGAGGGCGTGCTGATCGGCGATTTCACCCGCGCGCTCAATCTGCTGCGGCGGCTTAAGGCGCTCGGCATCCGCATCGCGATGGACGATTTCGGCACCGGGTACTCATCGCTGTCCTATTTGCAGTCGTTTCCGTTCGACAAGATCAAGATCGACCGCAGCTTCATCTGCAACCTCGAAGCAACGCCGCAATCGGGCGAAATCGTTCGCGCGGTCTTGGGCCTTGCCCACGCCCTGCACCTTCCGGTCGTTGCTGAAGGAGTGGAGACGGAGGCGCAGCGCGCCTTCCTGGAACGCGAGGCTTGCGATGAGATGCAGGGCTATCTCATCGGGCGGCCCGAACCGATCGAACATTACCTCGAGTTGATCGGCATCAACCTGGAACGCCGTCGCTACGCCTATGCATCGTGAGTTCCAAGCTCGAATTCGTCCGATAGGAACCAATGCGTGTCTGCGCATTTCCTAAAATTAACCCAGGTTAACCGGGCGGTGGGCGCAAAAAATGTTTTGCACAATCGCCATCGCCCTGACGTAAATCGGGGCAATAAGCCTCATGTGAACGCGAGGGAGGGTCTCATGGAGAACGTACGTCGCTACCGTGCGCTGGCGTCCCTCTGTCGCCAGCAGGCGGCCTATCGGCCGCTCCAGAACTGGCAGCTCCTCGGACAGGCCGAACATTTCGAATATCTCGCCGAGATTGCGCTGAAGGCGCATTTCGACGCGTGCAATGCCCAGCGCGAAGAAGACGCGATCGCAGCCGCGGCATGGGAGACCCCCGCCGCGGCGTGAGAAGCTGCTGCCTTGATCCCGTTAGCCGTGCGCGACCGCGAGCCCTGCGGACCGAGAATGGCGTTTCCCGGCAACGCCTAATCAGACGCTCACTTGCGGCCTTGGCGCATTCTGAATCGCCGCCTTGGGCCGGGCTTTTCTTTTCCAACGGGCTTTTCTTTTCCAAGAATTAATCGGACGGACGGGACGTCGTAAGGTGGCGATGACCATGTTGGGTGCAAGGCGACTTACCCAATATGGAGATTTCGACATGAAAGATCCCGTCAGTTCCAACATCACGACATCCCGCAAGATCTTGAAACCGCGCCGCCTTGCGCTGCTCGGTACTGTAGCCGCGCTTGGTGTGGCCGTGCTGGTTGCATCACCGGCTTCGACGCCGTTCGGTGTGAGCTCCCTGATTTCACCGGCACGAGCGACCGAGGCAACCGCGACGCCGCCGGGCTTCGCCGACCTCGTCAGCAAGGTCAAACCCGCCGTCATTTCGGTGCGGGTGAAGATCGACCAGGACAGCGACAAGAGCGCAATGCTGCAACAGAACCGGATGGACCACGACGAGGATTCCCCGTTCGACCAGTTCTCGCGGCAGTTCGGTTTCCGCTTGCCCAACGGCATGAACGGCATGGCGCGTGAACGCCACCAGGTGATCACGGGCGAGGGGTCCGGCTTCTTCATCTCCGCCGACGGCTATGCGGTGACCAACAACCACGTCGTCGATCACGCCCAGTCCGTACAGGTGACGACGGATGACGGCACGATCTACACCGCGAAGGTGGTCGGCACCGATCCGAAGACCGATCTCGCGCTGATCAAGGTCGACGGCAAGAAGGATTTTCCGTTCGTGAAATTCTCCGACCAGAAGCCGCGGATCGGTGACTGGGTGGTCGCAGTCGGCAATCCCTTCGGCCTCGGTGGCACCGTGACCGCCGGCATCGTCTCCGCCAGTGGCCGCGACATCGGCAACGGCCCCTATGACGATTTCATCCAGATCGACGCCCCGATCAACAAGGGCAATTCCGGCGGACCGGCCTTCGACATGAACGGCAACGTGATCGGCGTGAACACGGCGATCTTCTCGCCGTCCGGCGGCTCGGTCGGCATCGGCTTCGACATTCCGGCTTCGACCGCGAAGCTCGTGGTCGCACAGCTGAAGGATAAGGGTGCCGTCACCCGCGGCTGGCTCGGCGTGCAGGTGCAGCCGGTGACCCCGGAGATCGCCGACAGCCTCGGCCTGAAGGCGGCGCGCGGCGCAATCGTCGACAACCCGCAGGATGGCAGTCCGGCAGCGAAGGCCGGCATCGAGGCGGGTGATGTCATCACCGCCGTCAACGGCACGGCGATCAAGGATTCGCGCGATCTCGCCCGCACCATCGCCACGCTGGCGCCGGGCACGTCCGTGAAACTCGATGTCATCCACAAGGGCCAAACCAAGACGGTGACGCTGGCGCTCGGCGAGCTGCCGAACGAGCGGCAGGCCAAGGCCGATGGCGGCAAAACGCAGCAGGCACTCGGTACGCCGCGCCTCGGCTTGAGCCTGGCGCCGGCCGGCGACGTTCAGGGCGCCGGCCAGAAGGGTGTGGTGGTCACCGACGTCGATCCGCAGGGGCCGGCGGCGCAGCACGGCATCCAGACCGGCGATGTCATCCTCAATGTCGGCGGCAAGCCCGTCGCCAATGTCGGCGACGTCCGTTCCGAACTGGCGCAGGCCAAATCGTCCGGCAAGAACAGCGTATTGTTGCAGGTGAAGAGCGCGGAAGCGACCCGCTTCGTCGCGGTGCCCCTGGCATAGTCTTGCGGTCTTGAGGACAACTTCAAAAGGCGGCCTGCGGGCCGCCTTTTTTTGTGCGCGCCTGCGAGATACCGACAGGCCGCCGATAACATTCTCGTTAACGGCAGCAATGATGACGGGGCTTCGTCCGAAAAAGCCGCGTTCGCCCGTCAGACTTCGATAGCCCGTTGGGCTTTGGCGGCAATGAAGGCGCCGAAGCAAATTGCAGGAGTGGAACTTCGGACCTCCGGCTGCTTTGTGGAACCGGCCGGTAGTTCGCATTTGATCGGTGCCCGATATGGATCGATTGAAGCTTTCGCTGAAGCTTGCGCTGTTTGCGGCGTCTCTCGTGCTGTCGAGCGGAACTGCCATGGGGCGCGATGACGGCCGCTTTGCAAATTCGCCGCTGAAACCCTGGTTCGACAGTCTGCGCAGCCATCTCGGTCCGTGCTGCTCGGATGCCGACGGCGTTGTCGTAGCCGATCCCGATTGGGACTCGCACAATGGACACTATCGCGTCCATCTCGACGGGCAGTGGGTCGAAGTCCCTGACGAAGCCGTCATCACCGAGCCGAACCGCGCCGGCCGCACCATGGTCTGGCCAGTCAAGACGGCGTTTGGCATTTCGATCCGCTGCTTCATGCCCGGTAGCATGATTTAACGCCGGTCAGTGTCACCGCTTGGCGGATTTGCGCTTTGAGCTCTTCTTTTTGGACGACTTCTTGGATGTCTTCCGCTTTGAGCTCTTCTTTTTGGATGTCTTCCGGCTCGATGCCTTCTTCGGCACCTTCTTGCCCTTCTTGCGCGCCTTGGAGAGGCCGATCGCAATCGCCTGCTTGCGACTCTTCACGCGTCCGCCGCGACCGCCTCGTCCGCTTTTCGCGGTACCCTTCTTGTAACGGCGCATCTCGCGTTCGACATCGCTGCCGGCGCTGCGCGAGTAGCGGCGCTTCTTTGCCTTGCGTGCCATCAGCTCTCTCCCTTGGCCCAGGGAAAGAACCGTATTGCTGACACAACGTTCCAAATGCGCCGGCGGCTGCGTTCCTCAGAAGGAGTTGGCGAGCTCGATCTCGGCTTCCAGCACCTGGATGCGGCGCGCGGCTTCGGCAAAGGACAGACCTCGATCATATTGCGCGGGCTGGTAGGCCTCTTCACTCAGCCGCTTCAGCCGCAGCCCCTGCGCCCGGGTCATCTGCTCCATCAGAAAAGCCTTGGCGTCGTATTTACCTTGAACCTGCATGTTCACTCTCCGTCCCGGATTCGTGGCTTGACTATATGTTCTTATTTTGTTCTAACAAGCCATGGACAACAGACTTAGTGAAATACGCCGTAAAATCAGCGCCTTGAGGCTGGAAATGGCTGGTGTCGAGGCGTCTGTGCGCGATCTCGTCAACCGTGATCGCGACTGCACCGAACAGGCCCAGGCGCAGATGGATCTGCGCCGGAAAATCAATCTGCTGATCGGTGAATGGAAGGCCGCTGGCGGCGGCGAGGTGTTGCCCGACATCCGCGACCGGGTGCGTCTTCGTCCGCTGAAGAGCGAGAGCAGGCTCGCGCGCCGCTGAGGCGTTCGAGAGACGCGACAGATGGAGGCAGGCGGTGGAGGAAGAACCGGACACCTACCGAATCCCGAAACTGCGCGCCGAGATTCTCGAATTGGGCTCCGCGATCCGGCAATTGCAGCGTGAGGGCCTCGACGATGCCGCGGCCCAGCTCCTGATCGCGCGCAAGCGGGCCCAGCTCGACCACCTCATGAAGACGGGCTCCGCACCCAGCAGCCTTAACATCACTGACATCCGACGCAGCTAAAGCGGTCGCGCAGCGCGATATGCCGGAGCTCGTCCATGCCGGATGCCGAAATGGCCGCCCTGCTGCGGGCGGTTCTTGATGAAGTCTGCGCCGATGTTGCGCCATCCGAAATGGCGGCGCGCGAACGCGTTGCCGTGCGACTGATTGATCTTGTGCGGTCGGGGCGCTGCTCGATCGACGAGTTGAAGCGAGCCGGCCGGGACGCGTTGATCCGCGCGCCGACGATGTGGCGCTGAGCGAGTATCTACGCCTTGGCTGCTGATCGAGACCGGCATCGCCAAAACACCGACGGGGTCCTGCGAACACGCAACGAAAAGCCCCGCGTTGCCGCGGGGCTTCGTGACTGCCGTGAGCCCGTGCTTACTTGCCCATTCCGTTCTGGGGCTTGGTCATGCTGCCACCGTGATCGCTGCCGGGGCCGGAACCGCCTTGGCCGGACGCATCGGGAGGAACGGTCTTCTTCATGTTCGCGCCCGTCGTGGTCTGCGACATAGAGGAGTGGTGCTTTTTGTGCGATTTCGCTTCAGCCGCGAACGGCGCGGCAGCGAGGCCCGTTGCCAACATCACGGCGAGAGCGAGCTTGATCGTCTTCATGTGGGGGAACTCCCTGAGTTGAATTGACGCAGGCAGCCAACTGCCATTTGGCCCAGGAGTTCCCAATAAAGCGTCGCAGTTGCTCGCTCGCTTCAAGATTCTTTGTCCTCGTTGAGGATAAACACGATGCCAGTCAGTGCGGCACCGATGGCAAACATCGCCGCCACCGTGACGACCAAGGTGAAGACAGCCGCACTGGTTCCATGGTTCAGCAATTCCGCAACCGCCGGATTGGCCAGAATGAGCGCGAGCGTGAAGGCCAGACCCAGTGCCGCGCCCATCATCGCATGCGTCATTAGTTTGATGACGCCTGTGGCAGAGAGCAGGCTTGGCGCCCTATTTGGCGACTTTTTTGCGCGCATGGAACTGCCGATCAATTGGCATGCAAAACGCGCGCGGTGACCGCGGGTTCCATCCGATGAAGGATTTGTCAACGGCCGCTTCATCCGACGTTCATGCACGACTTGCGAATATGAATGCCGTCAACACGGGAATATTCGCCATGGGTAAGGTGGTCTTTCTCTATCGCTCGCTGGCCTACCGTAACGCAGCGGCCGACATGTTGCGCAAGGCGCGCAAGCTGCCGCGCGGTGCGGAGCGCAGCGCGGCCCGTCGCTACGCCAGGGCCTTGCGCGAGCTCGCGCAAACGGAAGCCTGGCTCGAAGGGCGCATTGCCGATGAACCGCGGCCGATGTTGCGACTGAAGGTGGTTGCGTCGCGCTAACCCGACGCACGCTGAAGTTCGGGAGAGGTGCTGGCCTCGAACTTGTCCTGTGCCGCCGATGTTGCCGCGCTCTTGCGCTTCAACGGCACCTCGAGGCGGCACAACAGGCCCTCTGAACGCCAATCGAATTGCGCCTGTCCGCCGAGCTGGGATTCGACGCTGGCGAGCAGGCTTGTTGTTCCGAAGCCGCGCGATTTCGGCGTCCTGACCAGTGGTCCTCCGGTCTCCTCCCAAGTCAGTTCGAGGAGATCGTTCTCGGTCTGCCAGCCGATCGCGAGCCGCCCCGACCGGGTCGAGAGGGCGCCATACTTCGCCGAATTGGTGAAGAGCTCGTGCAGCGCCAGCGCCAGCGTCTGGGCGGTGGCGGGCAGCAATTGTACTTCGGGACCCGCCAGCTTGATCTGTCCGCCGGGCGCATAGGGCGCAAGCTCTTCGTCGATCAGCTTGGAGAGCTCGGCGCCCTGCCAGCTCGACAACGACAGGATGGTGTGCACGCGGGCGAGGGCATTGATGCGCCCTTCGACGGCATTGACATAGGCTTTCATCTCGTCGGCGCGGGTGAGGCGCACGATCGACTGCGCCAGCGCCAGCGCATTTTTGGCGCGGTGATCGACTTCCCGCGCCAGCAGGTTCTGCCGTTCCTCGGCGCGCTTGCGTTCGGTGATGTCGACGGTGACGCCGCTCACCCGCACCACGCGGCCGCTCGGATCCGCCGTCGCGGCTGCCGTGCCGACGCACCAGCGCACCTCGCCATCGGGCCGCACGATTCGGAACTCCGTCTCATATGCGCGCGTGCCTTTGTTGAATTCGGCAACGGCCTTGCGCAATTGATCGACGTCGTCCGGATGCAGCAGTGCCTGAACATTGGCCGGGTTGACCTCGAAGGTCTCCGGCGTCACGCCGAAGATGCGGTACTGCCCTTCGTCCCACATCCAGTCGCCGTTGACCCAGTCCCAGTCCCAGGATCCCATCTTGCCGGCGGCGATGGCCATGCTGCGCCGCTCCTCGCTCTCGCGCAGCTTCGCGGTCGAGTTCTCCAGCTCCGCCGTGCGGGCGCGGACGCGATCCTCGAGATCCTGGTTCAGCCGTTCGAGCTCGCGCGTCTTGCGATAGAGCTCGGCGAATACCTTGACCTTTGCGCGAAGCACCTCCGGCACGACCGGCACCGGCACGTAATCGACCGCACCCATCTCGTAGCCGCGCAGGCGATCGATGTCGCTGACTTGAATGGCCGAAATGAAGATCATCGCGGTCTTCTGGAAGCGCGGATGCTCGCGGATCATCGCCGCAAGCTCGAAACCGTCGAGCTCGGGCATGCAGACGTCGACGAGGATCACCGCGATCTCGGTCTTGAGCAGCACCTCGAGCGCCTCGCGGCCTGACGAGGCGACCACGAGGTTCTCACCGAGTTCCTTCAAGATCACCTCATAGGCGAGCAGCTTGGCCGGCTGGTCGTCGACGAGGAGGATGTTGACCTTTTCATGGTCCATTCGCGGATCCTACTCAGCGATGCAGCCACATGCGGATTGCAAGCAGCAATTGATCGGTGTTGACGGGCTTTGCGAGATAATCGGAGGCGCCTGCCTCCAGGCATTTCTCGCGGTCGCCCTTCATCGCCTTTGCCGTCAGTGCGATGATCGGCAGGCGCAGGAAGGCCGGGTTCTCCCGGATCACGCCGATGGTCTGATAGCCATCCATCTGCGGCATCATGATGTCCATCAGCACGATGGCGATCTCGGGGTTGGATTCGACCAGCGTCACCGCTTCGCGGCCGGTGGTCGCCGTCAGCACCTTCATGCCGCGCCGTTCCAGCACGCTCGACAGCGCGAAGATGTTGCGGGCGTCGTCGTCGACGAGCAGCGCGGTCTTGCCGATCAAATCCTCATCGGAACTGTTCAACTTCTCCAGCATGCGCTGCTTCTCGACGGGCAGCTCCGTGATCACGCGGTGCAGGAACAGCGCGGTTTCGTCGAGCAGGCGTTCGGGCGACTCCACGCCCTTGACGACGATGCTGCGCGCCATGGTGTGGAGCTCCGCATCCTCTTCGGCAGACAGCTCGCGGCCGGTGAATACCACGACGGGAACGTTCGACAGCGTGTCGTCGCGGCGGATCTGGTCCAGCACCTCGAAGCCGCTCATGTCGGGCAGCCTGAGGTCGAGCACGACGCAGTCGCACGGCGCTTCGCGCAAGGTCGAGAGCGCGCCTGCGCCCGTGGCGGTAGTCACGATCTCGATGTCGTCGTGATGCAACAACTCCCGGATCGACAGCTGTTCGGCCTCGTTGTCCTCGACAATCAGGAGGCGCTTCCGCCGCGGTCGCGCATATTCCTTGATCTGGGTCAGCGCGGCGGAGACGCCCTCCGTCGTCGTCGGCTTGTTGACGAAGGAGAAGGCGCCGCGGGCCAGCGCATGCTGGCGATCCTCGTCAAGCGTGATGATCTGCACCGGAATGTGGCGCGTCAGCGGGTTGTGCTTGAGCTGGCTCAGGACCGTCCAGCCGAGCATGTCGGGCAGGAACACGTCCAGCGATACCGCGCGGGGCTGATACTGCTTGGCAAGCTCGAGCGCCTCCGCGCCGCGCGCTGCGACCAGGACCTTGAAGCCCTTGTCGCGCGCGAGGTCAACGAGGATACGGGCATAATGCGGATCGTCCTCGACGATCAGCAGGATGCTGTCGCCGGGCTCGAGATTGAGCCGGTCGTCGGGCAGCTGCTCGATGACGCGCTGCTGTTCCGGCGCGGCCGGCTGGAGCGCCGGCGGCTGGTGTTGTGACGCCGGCGCGGCGCGCGGCGCCAGCGTCGGGCCGGAATATTTCAGCGGCAGATATAGGGTGAAGGTCGAGCCCTTGCCGGGGGCGCTGCGGAGATGGATTTCGCCGCCGAGCAGGCTCGCGAGTTCGCGGCTGATGGCAAGGCCGAGGCCGGTGCCGCCGTATTTGCGGCTGGTGCCGGCGTCCGCTTGCTGGAATGCCTCGAAGATCAGCTTCTGCTTCTCCAGGGGGATGCCGATGCCGGTGTCGGAGACCTCGAAGGCGATCACTGCCGGCGCGGCATTCAGCACCGGATGATCGCTGCTCCAGCCGCCAAGCGCCCCGGCAACCTTCAGCCGCACTTCGCCTTCGCCGGTGAACTTGAAGGCGTTGGAGAGCAGGTTTTTCAGGACCTGTTGCAGGCGCTTCGAGTCGGTGACGATGCTGCGTGCGAGGTTCGGATCGACATCGATCTTGAACGACAGATTTCGGTTCTCCGCCTCGTGCCGGAACGGCCGCCCGACGGTTTCGAGCAGGTTCGCGGTGAGGATTTCCTCGGCGTCGACCGTCACCGTGCCGGACTCGATCTTGGAGAGATCGAGAATGTCGCTGATGAGGTTAAGAAGGTCGGTGCCGGCGCCGTGGATGGTGCGGGCGAATTCGACCTGCTTGGCGGAGAGATTGCCGTCCGGGTTGTCGGTGAGCTGTTGTCCGAGGATCAGGATCGAGTTCAGCGGGGTGCGCAGCTCGTGGCTCATATTTGCCAGGAATTCGGACTTGTACTTCGAGGTCAGGGCGAGCTCGGTCGCCTTTTCCTCGAGCGCGCGGCGGGCCTGCTCGATTTCCTGGTTCTTGCGTTCGACCTCGACGTTGCGTTCGGCGAGCTGCTGCGCCTTCTGCTCGAGCTGGTCGTTGGTCTGCTGCAATTCGCGCTGTTGCGTCTGGAGCTCTCCGGCGAGCTGCTGCGACTGCTTGAGCAGGCCTTCAGTCTGCATCGTCGCCTCGATCGAATTGAGCACGATGCCGATCGAATCGGTGAGCTGCTCCAGGAACGTCATCTGCGAGGTCGTGAACGAGGTGAGCGATGCGAGCTCGATCACGGCCTTGACCTGGCCTTCGAACAGCACCGGCAGCACCACGAGGTTCTTCGGTGCGACGCGGAGCAGCGCCGAGTTGATCGGCACCACATCGGCGGGAATGTCGGCGACGACGCGCGGGCGCCGGTCGAGCGCGCACTGGCCGATCAGACCGTCGCCGAACGGCAGCACGCGCTGATATGGATAGACGCCATCGCCGGCATAGGAGGCGAGCAGCAGGAGCTGTGGATTGTCCTCGCTCTCGACCTGATAGATCACGCCGGTATGCGCGTTTACCAGCGGCGACAGCTCGGTCAGCAGCAGCCGGCCGACGGTGGCGAGGTCGCGCTGGCCCTGGAGCATGTTGGTGAATTTGGCAAGGTTGGTCTTCAGCCAGTCCTGCTCGGTGTTCAGCTCCGTCGTGAGACGGAGATTCGTGATCATCGTGTTGATGTTGTCTTTCAGCTCGGCGACCTCGCCGCGGGCGTCGACCTGGATCGACCGCGTCAAATCGCCCTTGGTCACTGCGGTCGCGACTTCCGCGATCGCGCGCACCTGCGAGGTCAGGTTGGCCGCCAGCAGGTTGACGTTGCCGGTGAGGTCCTTCCAGGTGCCGGCCGCGCCGGGCACGTCGGCCTGGCCGCCGAGACGGCCTTCGACCCCGACCTCGCGCGCCACCGACGTCACCTGGTCGGCGAAGGTCGCAAGCGTCTCGGTCATGTTGTTGATGGTGTCGGCGAGCGCTGCGACCTCGCCCTTCGATTTCACGGTGAGGTTCTGCTTGAGGTCGCCGTTGGCGACCGCGGTCACCACCTTGACGATGCCGCGGACCTGTTCGGTCAGGTTCGCCGCCATGAAGTTGACGGTATCGGTGAGGTCTTTCCAGGTGCCGGCCACGCCCGGCACCGTGGCCTGGCCGCCGAGCTCGCCTTCGGTGCCGACCTCGCGGGCGACGCGCGTGACTTCGCCGGCGAAGGCGTTGAGCTGGTCCACCATGGTGTTGATGGTGTTTTTCAGCTCCAGGATTTCGCCCTTCACGTCCACGGTGATTTTTCGCGACAAGTCGCCGCGCGCGACGGCGGTGGTGACCTCGGCGATGTTGCGGACCTGCGTGGTGAGGTTCGCCGCGAGCAGGTTGACGTTGTCGGTGAGATCTTTCCAGGTGCCGCCGACGCCGGGCACCACGGCCTGACCGCCGAGCCGGCCTTCGGTGCCGACCTCGCGCGCCACGCGCGTCACTTCGGCGGCGAAGGAGCGCAGCTGCTCCACCATGGTGTTCAACGTGTCCTTCAGCAGCAGGATCTCGCCGCGCACGTCCACCGTGATCTTCTTGGAGAGATCGCCGCCGGCAATCGCGGTCGCGACCTCGGCGATGTTGCGGACCTGGGCCGTCAGGTTCGAAGCCATGAAGTTGACGTTGTCGGTGAGGTCCTTCCAGGTGCCGGCAACACCCGGCACCTCGGCCTGGCCGCCGAGCTTGCCTTCGGTGCCGACCTCGCGCGCCACGCGCGTCACTTCGCCGGCAAAGCCGTTGAGCTGGTCCACCATGGTGTTGATGGTGTTCTTCAGCTCGAGGATTTCGCCCTTCACGTCCACGGTGATCTTGCGGGACAGGTCGCCGCGGGCCACTGCGGTCGTGACCTCGGCGATGTTGCGGACCTGAGCTGTGAGGTTGCCCGCCATCGAGTTCACGGAGTCCGTCAAATCTTTCCAGGTGCCGGCGACGCCGGGCACGTTGGCCTGACCGCCGAGCCGGCCTTCGGTGCCGACCTCGCGCGCGACGCGCGTCACCTCGCCCGCAAAGCGGTTGAGCTGGTCGACCATCGTATTGAGAGTGTCCTTGAGCTGAAGGATCTCGCCGCGGACGTCCACCGTGATCTTGCGCGACAAGTCGCCGCCTGCGATGGCGGTCGCGACCTCGGCGATGTTGCGGACCTGGGCGGTGAGGTTGCCCGCCATCGAGTTGACGTTGTCGGTGAGGTCCTTCCAGGTGCCGGCGACGCCCGGCACCTGCGCTTGACCGCCGAGCTTGCCTTCGGTGCCGACCTCGCGCGCCACGCGCGTCACTTCGCCGGCAAAGGCGTTGAGCTGGTCGACCATGGTGTTGAGCGTCTCCTTCAGCTGAAGGATTTCGCCCGACACGTTCACTGTGATCTTCTTCGACAAATCGCCCTTGGCGACCGCGGTCGCGACTTCGGCGATGTTGCGGACCTGACCGGTCAGGTTCGACGCCATCGAATTGACCGAGTCCGTCAGATCCTTCCAGGTGCCGGCGACGCCGCGCACCTGGGCCTGACCGCCGAGCTTGCCTTCGGTGCCGACTTCGCGCGCGACGCGCGTGACTTCGCCGGCAAACGCATTGAGCTGGTCCACCATGGTGTTGATGGTGTCCTTCAGCTCCAGAATTTCGCCGCGCACGTCCACGGTGATCTTCTTGGACAAGTCGCCGCCGGCGACCGCCGTCGTCACCTCGGCGATGTTGCGAACCTGCGCGGTCAGGTTCGACGCCATCGAGTTGACGCTTTCGGTGAGGTCCTTCCAGGTGCCGGCGACGCCGAGCACGTTGGCTTGGCCGCCGAGCCGGCCTTCGGTGCCGACCTCGCGCGCCACGCGCGTCACTTCGCCGGCGAAGGCGTTGAGCTGATCGACCATGGTGTTGAGCGTTTCCTTAAGCTGGAGGATCTCGCCCGAGACGTTCACGGTGATCTTCTTCGACAAGTCGCCGCCCGCGATGGCGGTGGCGACGTCGGCGATGTTGCGGACCTGGGCCGTCAGGTTTGACGCCATGAAGTTGACGTTGTCGGTGAGGTCCTTCCAGGTACCGGCAACGCCTGGCACCTGGGCCTGGCCGCCGAGCTTGCCTTCGGTGCCGACCTCGCGCGCCACGCGCGTCACTTCGGAGGCGAATGAGTTGAGCTGGTCCACCATTGTGTTGATGGTGTCCTTCAACTCCAGGATTTCGCCGCGCACGTCCACGGTGATCTTGCGGGACAAGTCGCCGCGCGCCACGGCAGTCGTCACGTTGGCGATATTGCGGACCTGCGCGGTGAGATTGCCGCACATCGCGTTGACGGAGTCCGTCAGGTCCTTCCAAGTGCCGGCGACGCCGGGGACGATGGCCTGGCCGCCGAGCTTGCCGTCGGTGCCGACCTCGCGCGCCACGCGCGTCACTTCGGAGGCGAAGGAGCGCAGCTGGTCCACCATCGTGTTGATGGCTTCCTTGAGCTGAAGGATCTCGCCGCGGACGTCGACGGTGATCTTCTTGGAGAGGTCGCCGTTGGCGACCGCGATCGTCACCTCGGCGATGTTGCGGACCTGGTTGGTCAGGTTGTTCGCCATCGAGTTGACGCTCTCGGTCAGGTCCTTCCAGACGCCGGTCACCTCCGGCACCTGGGCCTGGCCGCCGAGCTTGCCTTCGGTGCCGACCTCGCGCGCGACGCGGGTCACCTCGGAGGTGAACACGCCGAGCTGCTTGATCATCGTGTTGACGATGGTCGCCGATTGCAGGAATTCGCCGCGGAGCGGACGGCCCTCGACGTCGAGCTTGACGGTGTCGAGCAGGTCGCCTTGCGCCACGGCCGCGACGGCGCGGGTCACCTCGCGCGTCGGCCACAACAGATCGTCGATCAGCGTGTTGACGGAGCCTTCCATGTCGGCCCAGGAGCCGGAGGCCAGGCCGAACTTCACGCGCTGACGGGTCTTGCCTTCGCGTCCGACCACCTGGCCGACCAGCTCCAGCTGCTGCGCCATGCGCTGGTTGGCGGCGATGATTTCATTAAAAGTGTCGGCAAGCTTGCCGTCGATGCCGAGATAATCGCCGCTCATGCGGACGGAGAAATCGCCGCTGCGCATGGCCTGGAGCGCGAGGAGCAGTTCCGCCCGGGAATCCGGCTCCGACGTGCCGTTGGGTTTTGGCTTTGGGACGCGACGACCGGAGCGTGTTGCTGATCCGGAATCGAGGTCGCTCATACTAAATCCCCCGCAGGCGTCGGCCGAATCTGATGGCAAGACGCGACTGGTCAAAATAGAGCGTCAGCCAAATTCGAAATCAAGCGCCAAGGTTGCGACGCGAGGAATTGGAACCTGCCGTACTCAGCCCAACCGACACAACGGGGAAGATCGCCAACGGTTCCATCAGATTTCAGAAAAACTGCAATCGGGACAGCGTTCCCGCTCCCCCGCCGTCGGGCTTGGAACGTCCGGGCCCGCCCTGAGGTTAGCCTGCAAATACAGGGAGAGCGCATATGAAAGCCGGATCGGCCGTCTTTGTCGCCGCATTATTCGCCACCGGATCGGCCTTGGCCCAGGCCGGCGCGCCAAGCGGGCGCGGGGCTGTGACCGGCGATCCCGCTGCAAGCTCCGCCACCCCGCATGCGGATTCGCAGACCACAGGGGCGGCCACCAGGTCAAACCCCAGTGGCAGCGGCACCTCGACCTCGGGCGGCAAGGATGCCAATGGCGATGCTGGCCGGGACAAGATGCCCGAGAGCGGTCGCACCGTGCGGCCGCTGGACCAGCAGCCGCATCCGGAAGAGAAGTGAGACCGTTACTTGTCGGCCCTGGTGCGCTCGGCGTCCTTTAACTGCGTACGCAGCGCCGGCAGGTGCTCGCGCGCGAAGGCGGCGAGCGCGGGATTGTCGGGCGTCCTCAGATAGCGCTCGAGCAGGGCGATTGTGGTTTCGTATTCGGGGATCTGGGCGGCATAGAAGCTTCTGACATAGGCCGGCCCGTCCGTATCGTCCGGCTGGGCGAGGCTGATGCCGGTGGATGCCATCTTGCTCACGCGCGGCTCGGTGCCTATGGACTGCTGGATCTCCTTCAGCCTTTTGTCGCGCTTGGCCGCCTCTTCAGCGCGCAAGGCGGCGAGGTTCTTGACCTCCGCATTGCCTTTCAGGTCGGTGCTTTCCAACAGACCCTGCTGGAAGCGGCTGAAGGCATAGAGGCCGCTGATGACGTCGGTCGCGTCAGGCACACGGTCGCCGCGCATCTGCTCGCCGGTGCTGTCGGCAAGCGCAGGAGTGCTGATGAAGGCCAGGAGAATTGCGACGAATATCCGCATGAATATCCAATGGCCGATGGCGTGCTAAGTTCCCGCGGAGGTTACGATGCCGTAGGGGCGGTTGCAGGGCAGAGGTTCCATGCCCACGTGTAATCCATGAAACAGTCTGACATCTTCAGGGACAACGCTGAGAACTGCCTGCAATTGGCTGAGCGCTCGGAAGGGCAACCCGCCTACAAGCGCTATTCGCGCATGGCGGATGCCTGGACGGCGTTGGCGCAAGAGCAGGATTGGCTCGATGGCGAAATCCCGCCCGTCAAGCTCAGTGTCCTGCACGGCCAGAGTGCCTGACCGCTCTCGCTTTCGTGACTCCGCGTGTGAGACCGTTCACGGTATCAGCGGGACCAATCGGTCAGCCATATCAGGGATAGTCGATCGCGTTGATTTTTTGAATCCAGAAGGAGGTTTTTGCGATGGCTCCACGTCTGGCACTTCTCTCACTCATTCTCGCATTTGGCGTTTCGGTTGCGTTCGCGACGGTGACGACGGTTCGGCAAGTGCATCAGGAAAGCGCATCCGTTGGGGTGCACGCGTCGCACAGCTGATCCCGAAACACCTCTTGCCAGTTTCGGAACATTCGACGCACGGGAGCGTAAGCGCTTCGAGGCATCGGACCAGGCAAGAGGACATCATGGCACATTCCAACCAGGGCATCGTCAAGGACAAGCGCGCGGAAGAACAGCCGCGCGACAAGCAGCGTGCGCAGACCGTGCACAAGACGGACCAAAAGGGCCAGAAGGGGTCGCCGTCGCGTGAGGCAACACGTGATCCCAGGCTCAACGACGACAGCAAGACGCCGGGCTCGGGTATGACTTCGGATGATTCCGGCGCAGCGCCAAGCGGCTAATTGCGCGAGGAACGAATCCTCGCACGAGGAGTCGACAGATTGCTTCCGGTTGACATGCCCCCGGTGCTCCGGAAGCAATCTCCAAGGACGGCCCTGGCACCCCACTGTGCCGGGGTCGTTTTGTATTGAGCCCTTGGAGGGGTCATCCTTCGCTGCCGCCGTCGGGGTCGCCTTGCGTATGTCCGTCAGGTCCACGGCCGAATACGCCGAAATTGCTCGACTTCAGGCCAATTGATGCATCGACGTCCGCTGCTGCCAGTCCGAACCTAAGGAGTTCGCGGACCGCCCCGGCGCGCGTCGGCATACCGACTCTTGTGGAACTCAAGGTAGGTTGCCAGGTTACAAAACCCAAGCGATATCAGAGTGTTAAATCTTGAAACGACTCCCCCGGAAAACGCATTCTAAAGGAAAGGGAGATGGGCCATGACGGATGAGGTCAGGTTACCCCGCAAGCTTTCCGAGGAGTCGGACGCGCCCAAGCCGGTGCGGCCGAGCCACCCAAAGGTCATCGAGCAAGTCGAGCGCTGGGCCAACAGCCCAGGACTCCAACCACCGAGGACGGACGATGCGAAAACGATCTGAGTCCCATACGTTCGAACAGCGTTTGGAAGCACAGAGGGCGCGCCCCGAACGTAGGCTCGCGAGCCTCCCGGATGGCAGAGAGCGGGCTCCGCCGATTCCCGCTGCTACCGCAAGAAACCGCGATTGCTCGCTGATCGCGGCCTGTGTTCCGGCTGCGGGTGTCGCGAGACGACGCGAACGGTCCGCCTTAGCCACCACGCGGACACGGAGACCACGGCCCAGGCGATGATCGCGGCAGCGAATGCACCTGGGATGCTTTCCGATACAATGAGGTGGAAGGCGGCGGCGAATGCGGCAAGGCCGATGCTTCCAAGCGCTGCACCTGCCGCATCGAGCGCTGCGGCCTGCTGACCGCGTCTGCGGCCGCTGAGAGCGTTCTTCTCTTTCCTACGGCGCTCGTGGCTTTCGATCAGCGTTGCACTGGCGCAGAAGATGGCAGGCAGCGCGAGAAAGAGCCCGCCCACGGAGACGCCGAAGCGTGCACCCGCGATCCCCGCCAACACTGTTGCCAGTCCGCCGAGCAGGAAACGAATGCCATACTCGTACCAGCGCGTTTGCTTGAGCGACGACGGCGACAGCTTGACCAGCATCAGGCAGCACCTCCGAAACCCGCAAGCAGGCCGAAGGCGACGACAAGCCACACCGCAAAAGCGATGATGGTGGCGGGCAACGCGGCAAGCCGGAACCTCATCAGCAAATGGCAGACGGCGACGCTATAGCAGGCGAGGGCGGCCGCACCATAGATCATGCTCCAGCTTTCGGCTGCGGCGTAGGATGCGCCGTGCTCAACGACGGCGATGCCAAGCGTGGCAAGCGCGACGGAAGGGGCGGCGCCGAGAAGTCCGCCGAAGCTCTTGGGCCTGAGCATATCGCCGAGGATCGCGAAAGCGGACACGATGACGCCGCCGGCAATGAAGCGCAGGACATATTCAGTCATGGTCGTGCCTGTCGGTCCACCTCATGTATGTCCGTGGCCTCAGCATCCGCTCGACGGCGACGCCGAGCGAGAAGCCGGCGATGACGTCGCTGGTCCAGTGCGCAAGCAGCGCGACGCGGCTCAGCGAAAGGAATACGGCGATCAGGCGAACGAGACGCCGTCGCGCCGGCGGCAGCAGGCCGGCAGCGGACGCCAGCGCTCCCATATGTACGGCATGGCCGGAAGGAAACGCATCATGCGGCTGTCCGGAGAATGGAACGCCGCGCCAATGGCCTCGAACGGTCAGCCGGTCGGGCCTGACCTGATCGAACACCGATTTCAGGATGTGCGGCAATACCGCGGTTGCCAGCGAAACCACCAGGAGGTGGTTTGCGATGCGACGCTCTTCGCGAGATCGAAGCTGCGCGTACAGCCAACCCGCGGCTGCCAGCGCGAGTAGCACGTGCTCGTCCGCGCCCCAGGTCAGCGCTTCGGCGGATCGCTCGAGCCCCGAGTTGGTATGATCCGCGATTTCATTCGCGACCGCGATATCCGCACGGGTCGGTTCGATAGTTAGAAGGGCCATCAATCCATCAGCAGAGCTTCGTTTGTGACGATTATGTAAAGCTTCCGCGACAGATCGGGTTCCAAGACAAACAAGGACGGACCGCCATGATGCTTGAATCGAGCCGGCTGCTACGAAGTTGCAATTGCGCGGTTTAAGGCTGCCCCGATCCTCCTGCCGAGCCATACACCTGCCCGGTCGCGTAGCTGGCGTCAGCCGCGGCAAGCTGCACGTAGATCGACGCAAGCTCGGCGGGCTGGCCGGAGCGGCCGAGTGGCGTCATTCCGCCGAACTTTTCCAGCTTCTCCATGGTCGCGCCGCCGGAGACCTGGAGCGGTGTCCAGATCGGTCCGGGTGCCACCGCATTGACGCGGATGCCCTTGGAGGCAAGCTGCTTCGCCAGCGACTTCACGTAATTCATCGTAGCGGCCTTGGTCTGCGCATAGTCATAGAGGTCGGGTGAGGGATCGTAGGCCTGCTCGGAGGCTGTTCCGATGATGCAGGCGCCCGGCTCCAGATGGGGCAGCGCCGCCTTGATGATCCAGAACGGGGCGTACACGAGTCTCCGCGAGTTTGCAGTGTCAACTCACGCAGAGAAGCATCGTTGCCAAAAGAGGACGCCGGCAGAGCCGGCGCCCTCCGAAGCTGCTACTTCGACTGTCCGACGCTCGGCGCCCTGCCGAGCTCCTTGGCCATGTCGAGATGATGCCTGAGTGTCGGCAGCGTCTTGTCGGCCCAGTCCTTCAGTGCAGGATTATCGCCGCCCTTGGCATAGCGGTTGAACAGCGAGATTGCGTCCTCGTGCGCGCTGACCTGGTAGGAGTCGTAATCCGAGCTGAAGTCCTTGCCCGAGGCGCTCTTGAGCTTGTCCAGCTTGCTCTGGTGCGAGCTGTCGAGCGCCGTCGGCAGCGTCGCTTTCACCTTGCCGTTGCCGACCAGATCCTTCAGCTCGCTGCTGGTCTTGGTGTGGTCGGTGACCATTTGCTGCGCGAAGCTCTTCTCCTGCGCGTTGCCCTTCTGCTCGGCAAGCTTGCTCGATTCAATCTCGAACATGTCGCTGATGGCCACCTCCTTGACGAAATCGGCGGTGGCGGGCGCGACGCCGAGCGCGGAGTTGATGCCCGTCTTTTCGCCGACCGACTGGGCCAGTGCGGGGCCTGCGAGCAGCACACAAGCAAATGCGATAACGGTGCGTTTCATGGTCGATCCCTCTGGATTGGCGCGGCCGCCGGCCACGCGGCTGTTCGCGCCGACAACACCGCGCCGGGACCGTGGTTCCTAATCGGTCGGATTGCGGCCGGTGCGCGGATTGATCGGATCAGTCGGCCGGCGCCGCAGCCTTTCAGGCAGGAATGGTTCTGCCGGCGAGGCCGATGGATCCGCGCGCACATCGGCGTGGCGTTGTGCCCGCTCGTGCGGGGTCTGGTTGGTGTTGATCTGTCGCTTGACGTCGACGCCATCGACGGGATCGTTGACGCCATGCTGGATGTCGCGGAAGTCGCTCATGGTTCGCCTCATTCCTTTCCGGGTGTCGGTCTTCACTTCCAGGATGACCGGTATCTCGCTCGCCAGCGCAGCTCCCAGGCCGAGCCCACGCCCCAGAGAACCGCAGGTTTCCGGCGATGTTCCTGATATTGCGCGGGCGCACGCCGGAACGACCGCTCGGCTTTGCGGTTGATTCATATTGGTTGAGTGGAGAATTGACATGCTGAATCAAAGCGAACTGGACCGCAGCGAGATGGGCCGGCTGATCGGAAGCGACAAGGTCGAGGGGACGTCGGTTTATGGTATCGACCGCAACCGGATCGGTTCGATCGAACGCCTGATGATCGACAAGATCAGCGGCAAGGTATCCTACGCCGTGCTCGGCTTCGGCGGATTTCTGGGCCTCGGCAATGATCACTATCCCTTGCCCTGGCAGTCGCTGAAATACGATACCGAGCTCGGTGGCTACGTCACCGGGATCACCGCCAAGGCGCTCGAAGGTGCGCCGAAATATGGCGAGCGCAGCGATTGGAACTGGGGCGATGACGCCGCCATGCGCAGCATCAATGCCTATTACGGCGTTCCCTTCGTTTGAACCGCCTCACAGGCAGAGGGAGATCCGATGAGCCAGGAAAAGCCCAATGACGATCCCCGGCTTCAGAATGACTGGGGATCGCATGCCCAGACGGACAAGCCCTGGAAGGGCAATCCGGAGAAGGAGCAGAAATCCGGCGAGAAAAAGTCTGACCTGGAGAAATGGCACGAGACCAAGACGCACTGACCGTGCGCAGACAATTGGTGAAGTGCGGCACTGATAGTGCCCCGTTTTTTCTTGCGCAATGCATTCACGAATGACGGCGGTGCTCCCGAAACCCGGAACCATGCTTCAGGGCGGCGGTTACGCCCGCGGCGTGTGCGCACGGCCAAGCCGTTCGCCGCGGCGATAGTTCCGATCGAGGTGTTCGCAGTGGATGCTCAAACCCGGGAGCGGGGGCCCTCCGCGGAGCAACCGCAGAAGGTGGAAGCTCCACAGAATTCGCCCGATACAAAGCGCGAGACCAGGGATCAGTCCGGGAAGCCGGAGAAAGCCCCGTCGCTGCGCGAGCGGCTCGCCGAGCACTGGCTGCTCGCGACCGTCGGCGCCATCGTGCTGGTCGCAGCGCTGGCCGGCGGTCTGCTCTATTGGCTCGAGATCCGCCACTACGAATCCACCGACGACGCCTTCGTCGCCGCGCGCAGCTTCTCCGTGGCTTCGAAGGTCGGCGGCTATGTCACGGATATCCCGGTGACGGACAATCAGCATGTCAATGCCGGCGATCTCCTCGCCAGGATCGACAAGCGCGACTATCGCATCGCCGTGGATCAGGCGGATGCGCAGGTCGAGGTCTCCAAGGCCAACATCGCCAATGTCGAAGCGCAGATCGATTCCCAGCAGGAGCAGATCAAGCAGGCCCAGGCGCAGCTCGAACAGGCGCAGGCCCAGCTCAAGTTCTCGCAAGAGGAATTCGTGCGCGCCCAGGATCTGGCCGAGAAGGGCGCCGGCACCGTACAGCGTCAGCAGCAGACGCGCTCCGATCTTCAGGCGCAGCAAGCCAATACCGAGCGCGCTAAGACCGCGGTGATCGCCGCGCAACTCGGCATCAAGACCTTGCAGGCCCAGCTCGAAGGCGCCAAGGCGCAGCTCCAGCAGTCGCAGGCGCAGCTCGATCAGGCCCGGCTGAACCTGCAATACACCAGCGTCGTCGCGGCGCAATCCGGCCGCGTTGTCAAGCTCTCCGGCGCCAAGGGCACGTTCGTGACCGCGGGGCAGAGCCTGATGATGTTCGTGCCCGACGATGTCTGGATCGTCGCCAACTACAAGGAAAGCCAGCTCAATGACATGCGGCCGGGCCAGCCGGTCGAGATCCGCATCGACGCCTATCCCGGACGCAAGCTGACCGGCCATGTCGATTCCGTGCAGCCGGGCTCCGGCACCGCCTTCAGCCTGCTGCCGGCGGAGAACGCCACCGGCAATTACGTCAAGGTGGTGCAGCGCGTGCCGGTGAAGATCGTGGTCGACAACTGGCCGGCCGATCTGCCTGTTGGTCCCGGCATGTCGGTCGTACCCTGGATCAGGGTGCGATGACGGACGCCACGCAAGACGGCACGTCCGCCGGAGACTGGTCGCCGGAGCGCTCTGCGGCCGGCGGACATAACCCTTACCTCATCGCTTTCGTGGTTTCGATTGCGACGTTCATGGAGGTGCTCGACACCACCATCGCCAATGTCGCGCTGCGCCACATTGCCGGCGGGCTCGCCGTCGGCCTCGACGAGAGCACTTACGTCATCACCAGCTATCTCGTCGCCAACGCCATCGTGTTGTCGATCTCGGGCTGGCTATCGACGGTGATCGGCCGCAAGCGCTTTTACATGATCTGCGTCGCGACGTTCTCGGTGGCTTCACTGCTGTGCGGTTTGGCCTGGAACCTGCAAGCGTTGGTGCTCTTCCGCATCATTCAAGGTCTCGGCGGGGGCGGCATGGCCACCAGCGAGCAGGCGATCCTCGCCGACTCCTTCCCGCCGCAGAAGCGTGGGCAGGCTTTTGCCATCTACGGCGTTGCCGTCGTCGTCGCGCCGGTGGTCGGCCCGACCCTCGGCGGCTGGATCACCGACACCTACAGCTGGCACTGGGTCTTTCTGATCAACGTGCCGATGGGACTGCTCTCGCTGTTCTTGGTTGGCATGCTGGTCAAGGAGCCGTCGGGCGCGGAAGAGGAAAGGGAGAAGCTGCTCAGCAAGGGCCTGCGCGTCGACTATGTCGGCTTCGCACTGGTTGCGATCGGGCTCGGCTCGCTCGAATACGTGCTCGACGAAGGCCAGCGCCATGACTGGTTCGGCTCCAACATGATCACCTTCTTCGCGGTGCTTTCGGCGGCGTCATTGCTCGCGTTGATCCCGTGGGAGCTGACGCGCGAGGAACCGATCGTCGATCTCCGGTTGCTTGGCCGGCGGCAGTTCGGCGCCTGCTTCCTGGTCATGCTCGCCACTGGTGCGGTGTTGATCTCGACCACGCAGCTGCTGCCGCAATTGCTCCAGACCGAGCTGAACTACACGGCGATGCTCGCCGGTCTCGCGTTGTCGCCCGGCGGGGTCGCGACGTTGATCTTGATGCCAGTCGCGGGTCGCCTCGTCAGCGTGGTGCAACCGAAATACCTCATCATGTTCGGCGCCACGGTGGTCGCGTTCTCGATGTGGCATCTCACGGGCCTGACTACCGACATCACCTATGGCTACGCGGCGCTCTCGCGCATCTTCCTCGCGATCGGCCTTCCTTTCCTTTTCCTGCCGGTGACGACGGCTTCCTATGACGGCGTGCCGCCGGACAGGACCAACCAGGCATCGGCACTGATCAACGTCGCTCGCAATATCGGGGGCTCCATGGGCGTGGCGCTGGCGCAGACGGTTCTGGCGCAGCGCCAGCAATTCCATCAAAGTCGCCTGATCGAGCACGCCGCGCCGTCCGACCTCGGCTACCAGCAGACCATCGATACAATGACGCGCTTCTTCCAGGCCCAGGGCTCGAACGCGAGCGACGCGGCCGCGCAAGCGGTCGCGTGGGTCGGCAGGACCTTGCAGCAGCAGGTCGACTTCCTCGCCTATATCGACGTGTTCTGGACGCTCGCGATCGTCGCCTTGCTGATGATTCCGACCGCGGCAGTGCTGCGCCGGATCGATTTCGGCGCGCCGGCGCGGGGGCATTGAGGGCGGGCAATGTAGATCGGTCTTACTGCACTTATAGTTGTATCCCCGCGCGAGCTCGGACCGAAGAACATTCATATTGTCCACCTCATCATCGATTCCGGCGTCGATACCGAATGGGTGCGGCAGCGCCGGCTCGAGGCGCTCGGCCCGAATGCGCTCGAGAATCCCGACCTCTTGATGCCGCCGCCGGCGGTGGCTGAGTCCTTTGGCAGCTCCATCGGCAGCCGAAGAGCGCCTGGATCTTCGAGATGGAGATCAGGCCGTTCGGAGAGAAATGGTAACCGCGGCGCAAAAGTCCGGTTAGACTGAACGCAAGGGCCAAGCAAATCCTGGGGGGACATGTAAGTGAAGACCGCGATCACCGAACTGTTCGGCATCGAGCATCCCATCATCCAAGGCGGCATGCATTTCGTCGGCTTTGCCGAACTGGCGGCCGCCGTCTCCAATGCCGGCGGGCTCGGCATCATCACCGGCCTCACGCAGAAGACGCCGGAGCTGCTCGCCAGGGAAATCGCGCGCTGCCGCGACATGACCGACAAACCGTTCGGTGTGAATCTCACGTTCCTGCCGGCCTTCTCGGCGCCGCCTTATCCGGAATACATCGCGGCCATCGTCGAAGGCGGCATCAAGGCGGTGGAGACCGCGGGCCGTAGTCCGGAAGCCTACATGCCCGCGCTGAAGTCGGCCGGCATCAAGGTGATCCACAAATGCACCTCGGTGCGTCATTCGTTGAAGGCCGAGCGCATCGGCTGCGACGCCGTCAGCGTCGACGGCTTTGAATGCGGCGGTCATCCCGGCGAAGACGACATTCCCAATATGATCCTGCTGCCGCGCGCGGCGGAGGAGTTGAAGATCCCGTTCGTCGCCTCCGGCGGCATGGCCGACGGGCGCAGCCTTGTCGCGGCGCTGTCGCTCGGCGCGGCGGGCATGAACATGGGCACGCGCTTCATCGCCACCAGGGAAGCACCGGTCCATCAGAACGTGAAGAACGCGCTGGTCGCGGCGACCGAGCTCGACACCCGCCTGATCATGCGAAGCTTGCGCAATACCGAGCGCGTCCTCAAGAACGCCAATGTCGACCGGCTGCTCGAGATCGAGCGCGAGAAGGGCGCCAAGCTCACCATCGAGGACATCCATGACCAGGTCGCGGGCGTCTATCCCAGGATCATGCTGGACGGGCAGATGGATGCAGGCGCCTGGAGCTGCGGCATGGTCGCAGGCCTCATCCACGACATCCCCTCCTGCAAGGAACTCGTCGATCGCATCATGACTGAAGCGGAACAAATCATCCGCAGCCGCCTGATGGGATTCCTGGAGGGGACGAGTGCGGCGCGAAAAGTCGCCTGACACCGCCAAACTTCTTAACCACGGCGGCGATCGGCCGCTGGAAATAGCCGCGGCGCCTCCTAAATACGGGTAAATTACTCGTTTAATAATCAATTCAGGAGGCGTCAGTGGTCCTGAAGAGCATCCCTTTTGCAGTTTCCGTCGCCCTCGTGCTCGCATGGGGCGGCGTCGCGCGCGCCGACGACTACAAGCCCGACGACTATCTCAGCCTCGACCTCTCCAAGGCCGTGCTGTCGCCGAAGCGGCTCGGGCCGGAGACGCAATTTGCCCCGGTCGCGCTGGAGGCAAAGGGTGGCAGCGCAGCGCAGGCGCGCGCCGAGCCGGTTGACGTGCCGAAGAAGATTGCGGCCGAACGCGTCCACGTGCCGGAGCCCAAGGTCGTGCACGCAAGAAGCGCGCACCCGCGTGGCGCGGCCCGCACCAAGCTCGCGCATCGTCGCGGCAATCCGCTGAACGCGCAGGCCATGGACACTCGCATCCAGACCTGGCCGTGCCGGTCCGGCGGCATCTGCAACTGGAAGCGCTAAAACGGAGCGCTGCGGCCGCTTCACCTCGCCCCGCTTGCGGGGAGAGGTCGGATTGCGAAGCAATCCGGGTGAGGGGTGCAGGTCTTTCGATCATCTCACGTGTGGAGAGAAGCCCCTCACCCCAACCCTCTCCCCATAAGAACGGGGCGAGGGAGCAGACCGCCGACGCCGTGTATCGCGCGCGCCAACTCGGCGTCGTAAAACCGTAGGCGCGGGGTCAAGAAACCGTAAGCTGGGAGTCAAACGGCGCAGGCACCTTCCGTCGCGATTCGACGAAGGTCTCCTGAATGGCAACGCTCCGCGCTTCGTGCGCATGGACCCGGCGGCGCGGCTGGATTCTCGGCGCCGGGCAGCTCGCCTGGCTGAAGCGCGAGCTCGCCGCCTCACGCGCGACCTGGAAGGTGATCGCGGCCGACTTGCCGATCGGGCTGATCAGCCTCGATGCCGTTGCGCTCGGTGATGGGCCGCCCGACAGGCGCGAGCGCGAGATCGCCGATCTCCTCGCATCCATCAAGCACGCCAGTGTCCGCAACATCGTCTGGCTCACCGCCGACATCCACTACACCGCCGCGCATTATTACGACCCGAACAAGGCCCAGTTTCAGGACTTTGAGCCGTTCTGGGAATTCGTCTCGGGCCCGTTGCATGCCGGCAGCTGGGGGCCGGGCGAGCTCGACAACACTTTTGGTCCGGTGACGATGTACCAGAACGGCTGCAGCGAAGCGCAGGGCGAGAACCTCGCACCCAGCTTCGGCCTGCAGTTCTTCGGCCGCGTCGACATCGACGGCACCAGCGGTGTGATGAGAGTGACCTTGAAGGACGTTGACAACCGCGACCTCTGGTCGGTCGAAATCGTACCGCAGCCGCAGGCGCGCCCCGCCGTGGTGGCGCAGCATTCGTGAGGGACGGTTGGCTCGTTGAACCTCTCCCGCTTGCGGGAGAGGTCGGCGCGTCCCGGGCGATGCGAAGCATCGTCCCGCGCGCCGGGTGAGGGCTTTCTCCGCTTGGGGATTGTCCCGTTGCGGATGCACCCTCTCCCCAACCCTCTCCCGCAAGCGGGAGAGGGGCTCACCCTCACTTGTGGTGACAATCGCCCCAAAAGCTAACCCGATCTTGATTAGCCGCCGCGCGCCTGCCGCGTTATAGTGTCCGTTCCCGCCATCTCTTTTCCATCACCAAAGGGTCTGCTCACGCGGCACCGCCGCGCGCAGCCAGCGGGTTGAAATAACTCGGGAGCCCGTTCAATGGACAATCTGGAAACACAGGGCATCAGCATCCCCAAGCTCGGCCTCGGCACCTTCCGCATGCAGGGCGATGCCTGTCGCGCCGCGGTCGAGAGCGCGCTGTCGATCGGCTATCGTCATATCGATACCGCCGAAATGTACGCCAACGAAGAGGCGATCGGCGCCGCGCTCGCAACGGCCTCGGTGCCGCGTGGCGAGCTGCACGTCACGACAAAAGTCTGGCACGAGAATCTGGCGCCGGACGCGATCCGCCGCGCCTTCGATGCCAGCCTGAAGAAGCTCAGGCTCGACCACGTCGACCTCTATCTCGTGCACTGGCCGTCGAGATCGGCGGATTGGGGCGCGGTGTTCGAGACCTTGATGAAGCTGAAGGAGGAGGGGCGCGCACGAGCGATCGGCGTTGCCAATTTCACCACGGCGCTGCTCAAGATTGCGGTCGAGGAGGTCAAGGCACCGATCGCCTGCAACCAGATCGAATATCACGCAATGCTCCATCAATCGAAGGTGCTGGCCTATCTCAAAGCCAAGTCGATCCCGCTCGTCGCTTACTGCCCGCTCGCGCAGGGGCGTGTCGCCTCGGACCCGGTGCTGAACGAAATCGGCGCTAAACACGACGCGAGCGGCGCGCAAGTGGCGTTGAAATGGCTGCTCGATCAGGACGGCGTCGCCGCGATCCCGAAGGCGTCACGCCGCGAGAGCCAGCAGGCCAATCTGGATGCGCTGAAGATCACGCTCGACGATGCTGACCGCAAGAAGATTGCCGCGCTGTCGAAGGACAGGCGTTGCGTCAATCCAGGCTTTGCGCCGGCTTGGGATTAGTCTCGGCAGTCACTGTTGAACGCAGAGAAATGGCCCCGCGTGGGGCCATTTCCATTGCGTTCCGCATTAGTAGTCCATGTGGCGGTGACCGCGCTTGATCACCACGACGTTGTCGTGATGGTGCCAGCCGCGATGCCAGCCATAGTCGCGATGTTCGCGGAATTCGGCACGGGCGCCGTACGGGCCGTGATGATGACCCTTGATCACCACAGTCTCAGCACTTGCCAACGTCGGCGCCGCAACCGCGAGCGCACCCAGAGCGGCAACGACATAACCAAGCTTCTTCATGATGTCCTCCTCCAGTGGAATGCAAAGTTAAACCGCGCATTCGCAGGAACGTTCCGGAACAACGGCAAGAGAATTCTGAATGGATATTCAGGATCGAGACGATCGTCAGTCGCAATGGTGTTGTGCAGGTGTCGGCGCGCCGGTCTTGACGTACTTGCCGTCCCTGATCGTGTATTCGCCGCGCTCGCTCCGATTGTAGATCGCGCGCAAATTGCCCTCGTTCGAAAGCATCAGTCCGAACTCGCGCGTTTGATGCAGCGACGGGAAGAACACCATCACATTGAGCAGGCCTTCGGCGTCGACCGTGGCGGATACCACCTCGTTCTCGTCCCTGGCGTGGCCGAAATTGCGCCGATATATCACCCGGCCGTCCTTGCTGATCTTGTAGGTCAGCACCGTGCCCTCGTGGCGGTCGGGCGGCAGCGTGCAGTCGACCGACCATGAGCCGAGCAGCCCCCACCGCTCGACCGTCGCCGCTAGCGTCTCGGCGTGAGCCAGGGATGCGAAAGCAATCCAAAGCACCGCCGCGGCCATCAAGCGGCTCAAACGATGCATCATGTCCTGAAAAGCCCCGCCGCGATCAGTTCGAAATTGTAGCATTCCGCGCATCGTCGTCCATGTCAGCCCCAGGCGGCCTAAGCGAACCTTAGGCGCGCTTCTCCACATTGGCGCTGCGGGCCGGCACGCCGAACTCCTTTCGGCAGACTTCTGCCAGCACGGCGACGCCCTCGCGGATTTGCTGGTGCGACGGGCTCGCAAAGCACAGTCGCAGCCGCGAGCCGGAGTGGCCCTTGTCGGTCGACCATTCCGGCCCCGGATTGATCGAGACGCCGGCGGCGAGCGCGGCCTGATAGAGTTTGAGCGTATCGACCTGGTCGGGCAGCTTCACCCACAGGAAGATGCCGCCCTTGGGCTCCTCGAATTCGGCCGCGGTCCCGAACTGTTCGTTGACAGCCTCCATCAGCGTGTCGAGCTTGGTGCGCAGCGCTTTCGTCAGCGCCGGCACGTGGCTCGCGAAATGCGGCTTGCAATAGGCGGCCAGCACCATCTGCTCCAGTGCGCCGGAGCCGGCATCGGTCTTCAGCGCCAGCATACGCGACATCACATCCCAGGGGGCGACGATGAAGCCGACGCGCAGCGCCGGCGCGATCGATTTCGAGAACGAGCCGATATGGATCACGCCGCCATTGGGGCTCATTGCGTAGATTGCCGCCGGCCGCTGTCCCGACCAGACCAGGTCGGCATAGCAATCGTCTTCAAAAATCGGCACGCCATATTCGGCCGACAGCCGCAGCAATTCGGCGCGGCGTGTCTCCGGCATGATGCTGCCGGTCGGGTTCTGCACCGTCGGAATGGTGTAGATGTATTTCGGCCGGATGCCGCGGCCCTTCAGCTCGGCCAGTGTCGAGGCCAGCACGTCCATGCGCATGCCGTCTTCGTCGAGCGGAATGCCGATAGTGTTGACACCCAGCCGTGTCAGGCGCTGAAGCGCTCCCTGATAGGTCTCCTGCTCGACGATCACGGTGTCGCCGCGCGCCAGCAGCGTGTTGTTGACGAGATCGAGCGCCTGGAGCGAGCCGGAGACGATCATGAGATCGTCGACCGTGCAGCTGATGCCCGCATCGCGCTTCAGTTTTGTCACCAGAAATTCGCGCAGCGGCAAGTAACCTTGGGGCCCATGCGCCAGCCCGTAAGTGGCGAGCGAGCGGCCCTCGCGTTGCAGGGCCTGATTGGCGGCCTCGATCAGCTCGTCGAGCGGGACCTGCTCGGAGTCGTTGTTGCCGCCGACGAAGCTGTATTTCGCGAGGCCCGTCCAGCGTGCAGAAGGGGCCGGCAGCCCCGCGGGAAACAGGGGCGCGAAATCGAAGCTGGACGTCATGGGAGCGTTCCTCGTTGTTCTTATTGAGCCGCCGGCCCGGTGCCGACCGGGCACCGCGATTTCGATGATGTCATCATGCCAGTGTTTTGCCCGACGCGTCAAACAAAATTCGTAAAATCCGTATCCTGCGTGTCAACAAGCCATTGATTTTGCGGGGCATGGCTACTGTGCATGGGGTTGTTTTCGCCTTTTCGATCTGCGGGTCGCGCCAGCGCTCGCTTAAAGCAGCGGCCGATCGGCGTCGTCGATCCCGGCCGCTTCGACCTGCGTTACTTCTTGCTGACCGTCCGGGTCGGACGTCCCTGGCTGATGAAAGCGTAATGCGCATTGGCGACACCGCCAACCATCAAGGCCTCGACCGCCGGCTCGGCGATCTCGCCCGTGGCGGCCCAGTCGACGATGAAATTGGCCCCGGTCCCGCCGCGCACGTCGTCGGTCGGAATGAAGATCGAGATGGTCGCGAGCGGCTTCACGGCAATGGGCGCCTTGAGATAGGTTTCCACCTGCTTGCCCGCGGTATCGAAATAGGCGATGCGCCTGACCACCAGTGCTTGCGTCTCCGAGGCGTTGTGGACGCTCAGCGTCACAGAGAAGTCGACGCGCAGCTTGCCCTGGCTCATCGCGACGCTGGAATAGGCCGGCACGTAGAAGCCTCCGGAGACGGCGAGTTCCTCCTTCGGCATCGCCGTCAGCGAATCGGCGAAGGTCTGTTCGAGGTTCGTCTTGGGCTGCGCAGCCGCCGGCAAAGCGGACCCGAGCGGACCTAGCAGGACCATCAGCCAGAGCACGATCCGTAGGTGATGGGCTGCTCGCTTGCCGCATCGCGACCGGTCTTCACGGGGCGGCAAAAGCGACCAATCTGGCAAGTATGGGCTCATTCGCGAGATCACCCTCCGTGGTCTGTTTGGCGGGATGCCGGGACCTGCTCGCCCACCCCGCGGCCGCCGATCCTGCCCTACCTTTATCGCCGGCGTCTGCATAGGTCCATTCGATCCGGGACTGCGGTCAGGTCGCAGGAATCCGTTGCGTCCAGAACACTAGCGCTTGGGCCCAAGTCGGGCTAAGGCGTCGGGCTAAGGCGTCCGGCTAAGCCGGCCCGTAACCAATAGAGATTGGGAAATGCCCGATAACGTTCAGGAAGTCTTGCAGGCCTTTGCCCGGGGCGAACTCGTTGTCGTGACCGATGACGAGGACCGCGAGGGCGAGGGCGATCTGATCGTCGCCGCCTCGTTCTGCACGGCGGAAAAAATGGCCTTCATCATCCGCCACACCTCCGGCATCGTCTGCGCGCCGATCACGACCGAGGACGCGCGCCGGCTGCGGCTCGACCCGATGGTCGCCCACAATGATTCCGCCCACACCACCGCGTTCACGGTCTCGATCGACTACAAGCCCGACGGCGGCACCGGCATCTCGGCGGAGGAGCGCGCCTCGTGCTGCCGCGCGCTCTCCAATCCCAATGCCGGCGCCAACGACTTCGCCCGGCCCGGCCATATCTTTCCGCTGATCGCCAAGGACGGCGGCGTGCTGCTGCGTTCCGGCCATACTGAAGCCGCGGTCGATCTCTGCAAGCTCTCGGGCCTGCCGCCGGTCGGCGTCATCAGCGAGTTGATGAACGACGACGGCAGCGTGATGAAAGGCGAGCAGGTCGCCCGCTTTGCCGCCCAGCACAAGCTGAAGCACGTCACCATCGCCGACATGATCGCTTACCGGCAGGCGCGCGAAAAGCTGATCGAGCGGGTCTCGACCTTCACGACCGAAAGCCCGATCGGGCCGCTTCAGGGCTATGCCTACCGCTCGCCGTTCGATTCCATCGCCCATGTCGCTTTCGTCTATAACGGAGTCGGCGACGGCAAGAACGTGCTGACGCGCTTCCACAAGCCGAATATCGTCAAGGACACCTTTACCGGCCACAAGCGCATGGCGGCCGTGCTCGAGCACTTCAAGAAGTCCGGCCGGGGTGTGCTGGTTTACTTGCGTGACGGTGCCGCGGGCGTCCCCGTGGCGCCGCTGCCGGACGAGACGTCGACGGAAGCCGACCGCAACCGCCAATGGCGCGAGGTCGGCGTCGGCGCGCAGATCTTGCGCGATCTCGGCGTCACCTCAATCCGCCATCTCACCTCGTCGGTGCACGACTACAAAGGCCTGTCGGGCTTCGGCATCGAGATCGTCGCCAACGAGCAGCTTGATAGCTAGCGCGATCATTCCGAGGTGCGCCACGCGCATCCCCGGGATTTGCGCAGACCCGTACATCCGCAACGCAATTGCACTTGTTGCCGCGGCGTTTTAGTTTGTCGGGCAATTTTAAGACGGAACCAGACCCGAAAGGACGTTTCATGAGCGTGCGCCCTCAGACCAAGGACAAGCCGGCTGCGGCTTCCTTCCAGTGGGACGATCCGTTCCTGCTCGACGAGCAGCTGACCGAAGACGAGCGCATGGTGCGCGACACGGCGCGCGCCTACGCCCAGGACAAGCTGCTGCCGCGCGTCACCAAGGCCTATCTGGAAGAGACGACCGACCGCGAAATCTTCAACGAGATGGGCGAGCTCGGCCTGATCGGCATCACGCTGCCGGAGGAATATGGCTGCGCCAATGCGAGCTATGTGGCCTACGGCCTCGTCGCGCGCGAGATCGAGCGAGTTGATTCCGGCTACCGTTCGATGAACTCGGTGCAGTCCTCGCTGGTGATGTACCCGATCTACGCCTATGGCGACGAGAACCAGCGCAAGAAATATCTGCCGAAGCTCGCCAGCGGCGAGTGGGTCGGCTGCTTCGGCCTGACCGAGCCTGATGCCGGCTCCGACCCGGCCGGTATGAAGACCCGCGCGGAAAAGGTCTCCGACGGCTATCGCCTGACCGGCAGCAAGATGTGGATCTCGAACGCGCCGATCGCCGACGTGTTCGTGGTCTGGGCCAAGTCGGCCGCGCACGACAATCAGATCCGCGGCTTCGTGCTGGAGAAGGGTATGAAGGGCCTCTCCGCGCCCAAGATCGGCGGCAAGCTCAGCCTGCGCGCCTCCATCACCGGCGAGGTCGTGATGGACGGTGTTGTGGTTCCGGAACACGCGCTGCTGCCCAACGTCTCCGGCCTCAAGGGCCCGTTCGGCTGCCTCAACCGCGCCCGCTACGGCATCTCCTGGGGCGCGCTCGGCGCCGCCGAGGACTGCATGCACCGTGCGCGCCAATACACGCTCGACCGCAAGCAGTTTGGCAAGCCGCTGGCCGCGACCCAGCTGGTTCAGAAGAAGCTCGCCGATATGGAGACCGAGATCGCGCTCGGCCTTCAGGGCTCGCTTCGCGTCGGCCGGCTGATGGACGAGGGCAAATTCGCTCCCGAGATGATCTCGATCATGAAGCGCAACAATTGCGGCAAGGCGCTCGACATCGCCCGCGTCGCGCGCGACATGCATGGTGGCAACGGCATCTCGATCGAATATCACGTGATGCGCCACGTCCACAACCTCGAGACGGTCAACACCTACGAGGGCACCCACGACGTCCACGCACTGATCCTGGGCCGCGCGATCACGGGCATTCAGGCGTTTTTCTGATATGTTCTCCGTCATTCCGGGGCGATGCAAAGCATCGAACTATGGTGCGCAATTGCGCACCTGAGAATCTCGAGATTCCGGGTTGCCCTTCGAGCGCCCCGGAATGACGTCAAAGAACAAAGAAGATGCCATGTCCGACAACTACGACGTCCCGTTCAACCGCAACTTTCCGCTTAAGCCGGGTGTCGTCGAGGAAGTCCGCCCCGGCGTGCGGCGCGTCCTGTGCAACAATCCGAGCCCGTTCACCTTCACCGGTACCGTCAGCTACATCATAGGCACAGGCAACGTCGCGATCATCGATCCCGGCCCAGACGATGAGGCTCATGCGGCGGCGCTGCTCGAGGCCGTGCGTGGCGAGACGGTGAGCCATATCTTCGTCACCCACACCCACCGTGATCATTCGCCCAATACACCGCGCATCAAGCAGGCGACCGGCGCGCCGGTGTATGCCGAGGGCCCGCATCGCGCCTCGCGCCCGCGCTTCGAGAGCGAGAAGCACAATCCGGAATCGGGCGCCGACCGCGACTTCGCGCCCGACGTCAGGATCGCCCATGGCGACGTCGTCGAAGGCGCAGGCTGGCGGCTCGAGGCCGTGGCCACGCCCGGCCATACCGCCAATCACCTTGCTTTTGCCTGGCCCAAGCGAAAGTTCAGCTTCGTCGGCGATCACGTCATGGGCTGGTCGACCTCGATCGTGGCGCCGCCCGACGGCTCGATGATCGACTACATGGAGTCGCTCGATCGCCTCGCCGCGCGCGCGGAGGATCTGTACTTCTCCGGCCACGGCCCCGAAATCCCTGATGGTCCTCGCTTCGTGCGTTTCCTGATCCGTCACCGCAAGGCACGCGAGGCCTCGATCCTGCACCGCCTCGCCAAGGGCGAGGCCGACATCCCGACCCTGGTGCGGGCGATCTATATCGGCATCGATCCCAGGCTGACCACGGCCGCCGGCTATTCCGTGCTGGCGCATCTGGAAGACCTCGTCGCACGTGGTGTCGTGGCGACCGACGGCGATCCCGTGATCGGCGGAACGTATCGGATGGCGGGCGCTTAGCCTTGAGCGTCATTCCGGGGCGCGCGTCAGCGCGAGCCCGGAATGACGGCGGGAGTTATTTCTTCACCGTCTTCGCCGGCGCTTTCGGCGGCGCCACCGGGGTCTTCTTCACCGGCTTCAGTGCGTCGGCATCGGCGGCGGTGTTGAGGTCGTCGATGAATTTCGTCACGCGCGCGGCGTTGCTGCCGAGGTCGCTCTCGAAATAGCGCGAGGCGGAGCGAATATCGACGCGGGAATCCTCGCCGTCAGGCATGACCCTGATCGAGATGTCCTCGCGAAAGCCCATGATCGGTGTGCGCGCCACCGCCTCGATGCGGCCCATGCGGCGCGGTGGCTGCGGCTCGCGTTCGTCGATGACGGTCCATTTGCGCTTGATGACGAGCTGGCGCGCGATCGCATAGGCGCGGTCGACGGGGATCTCGAGCTCGATCGGCTCGATATCGGGATAGAACTGGCGCTGCTGCTCGGCCGAGTAGAGACCGGCATAAACAGCGGTGTTGGTGCCGTCGCCGGTGCGCAGGCGCGACAGCGCCTCGAAGCGCGGCGGGTCGATGGGATCGGTGGTGATGTCGTGGATATGAGGCAGCTTGCGGTAGAGCACGGCTTGATAAGCGGGATAGGCGAGGATCGCCCCGTCGATGAGGAAAGCGAGCAGGATGCGCGCCATGCCGCGCGAGCCGTTCTGCCAGATCGCGGCAAAGCCGGCGAGCCCGAACAGGATGGAAAGCCCGGCGATAGCGAGCCCGCCGAAGAAGGTAGCTAGCGCCGGCTTCATCTCCAGGAAGTCGAAGCGGACGATGATGATCGACACCACCACCGCCACCACGGCGAACACGGCCAGATTGCGCGCCCAGGTCGCGAGGCTGGACACGGGCTCCGACTGATAGGGAGCGGAAAACCTGCGGGCCATAATGCTCGATCACCGATTTGGGTCGCCGGTTATGGGTTGGGACGGCGACGGGAACACGCTGACCTAGCCATTTTTCGAGGAGCTGTGAAGCGGATTATCCCGGGAGGTTCTGCCGGTGGCGATTGGCCTTCGCAGTCCCGCGTCTGCGAAAACGGGGCGCGCCGGCAAGCGCGCCCCGTTCTTCCGATCATCGGCTGGATGTCAGTATCAGTGCGTGACCAGCGGGCAGGCTGAGTCGGACAGCTTTCCGAACGCCTCTTCGCCGGACATGGTCTGAACGAGCTTGTAGTAATCCCAGGGGGCCTTGGACTCATTGGGCTTCTTCACCTGCATGATGTACATCTCGTGTTCCATCAGGCCGTCGGCGCGGATCTTGCCGTTGCTGGTGAACATGTCGTCGATCTTCATCTTCTTGAGCTCGGCCATCACCTTGTCCGAGTCGGTGGTGCCCGCAGCCTTGACTGCATTGAGGTAGGTCATCGTCGCTGAGTAATACCCCGCCTGATTCATGGTGGGCTCACGCTTCGTCTTCTCGTAATAGCGCTTGGCGAAGGCGCGGGTCTTGTCGTTGAGATCCCAGTACCAGCCAGTCGTAAGGTAGAGGCCCTGTGCGGTCTTGAGTCCAAGGCTGTGAATGTCGCTGATAAAGGCCAGCAGCGCAGCGGGCTTCATCGTCTTGGCGATACCGAACTCGTCGGCAGCCTTGATCGAGTTGGTGAAGTCGTTGCCGGCGTTGGCGAGCCCCAGCACCTGGGCACCCGAATTCTGGGCCTGAAGCAGATAGCTCGAGAAGTCGGACGTCGAGAGCGGAACGCGCACTGCGCCGATGACCTTGCCGCCATTGGCTTCGACGACCTTCGAGGCTGCTTCCTGCAACTGCGTGCCGAAGGCATAGTCGGCCGTGAGGAAGAACCAGGTCTTGCCGCCCTGCTTCACCATGGTCTTGGCGGTACCGTTGCCGAGTGACGTGGTGTCGTAGACGTAGTGCACGGTGTAGGGCGTGCAGTCCTTGCCGGTGAGCGAAGCGCCGGCTGCCCCGATCGCGATGAACGGGATCTTCTTCTCCTTGGCGGCATTGCTCATCGCCAGGCTGACGCCGGTGTTCGATCCGCCGAGAACCATCGTGAGGCCGTCGCGGTCGGCCCATTCGCGGAATTTCTGCGCACCGACGTCGGGCTTGTTCTGGTGGTCGGTGACCATGAACTCGATCTTGTTGCCGAGCACCTTGCCGCCAAAATCCTCGATCGCCATCTTGGCCGCCTCGACGCCACCAGGTCCGATCACGTCGGCGTAGAGGCCGGACATGTCGTCGATGTCGCCGATCACGACTTTGTCATTGGCCGCGTGTGCAGCTGTAGCTGCGACTGACGCAGCAAGCAGCCAGGGGATCGTCTTCAACGCAATGTATTTCATCTGGGCGTTCCTCGTTGTTCTTTCTGAAGTTGGGCCGGAAGTTAGAAAGCCAACGCGTCGGTTCCAATTGGTCTTTCGTCGCGCTGTTCCAAACAAAATCCCCCAGAAGAGGGACCGGATGGCTCGATCTCGCGGCCATTCTGGACCTACGCCGCCGCGTTCGGGAAGCGGTAGTCCTTGAACTGGTCGCGTAGCGCCGTCTTCAGGATCTTGCCCGTGGCCGTATGCGGGATGCCGTCGACGAAGGCGACGTCGTCGGGCATCCACCATTTGGCGATCTTGCCGTCCATATATTTGAGGATGTCGTCGCGCGTGGCCTGCTGGCCCTGCTTGAGCTGAACAATCAGCAGCGGCCGCTCGTCCCATTTGGGGTGGAAGACACCGATCACGGCGGCCTCCGCCACGGCCGGATGGCCAACCGCGAGGTTCTCGAGGTCGATCGATGAGATCCATTCGCCGCCGGACTTGATCACGTCCTTAGAGCGGTCGGTGATCCGCATATAACCGCCCTCGTCGATGGTCGCGACGTCGCCGGTGTCGAAGAAGCCCTCCTCATCGAGGATATTGGCATCGACCCGGTAATAGGCCTTGGCAACGGCCGGTCCCGAGACCTTGAGGCGGCCAAAGGTGTTGCCATCCCAAGGTAGCTCCTTGCCGGCATCGTCGGTGATCTTCATTTCGACGGCGAAGGGCGCATAACCCTGCATCTGCAGCACGTCAAGCCGGGCCTCGCCGGTTGCGTTCTGGAACGGCGGCTTCAGCGCCGCGACGCTGCCGATCGGGCTCATCTCGGTCATGCCCCAGGCGTGGCGCACGTTCGAGCCCATGTCGAGGAAAGCCTTGATCATCGAGCGCGGCATCGCCGAGCCGCCGCAGATCACCATCTTCAGGTCGGGCAGCTTGAGATTATTCGCGCTCATGTGCTGGAGCAGCATCAGCCATACCGTCGGCACGCCGGCGGTATGCGTCACCTTCTCGGTCGAGAGCAGCTCGTAGACCGAGGCGCCGTCGAGCTTGGGCCCTGGCATCACCAGTTTGGTGCCCTGCGAAGGCGCGGAGAAGGCGATGCCCCAGCTATTGGCATGGAATAGCGGCACGACCGGCAGCATCGTCTCCGAAGCACTGGTGCCGAGCGCGTCGACATTGTTGGCCATCAGCGCGTGCAGCACGTTGGAGCGATGCGAATACAGTACGCCCTTCGGATCGCCCGTCGTGCCTGACGTGTAACACATCGCGGCCGCCGTGTTCTCGTCAAAGTCCTTCCATTTGAATTTGCCGTCGGCCTCGGCGATCCAGTCCTCATAGGCCACGACGTTCTTCAAATTGGTCTCCGGCAAATGCGCTTTATCGGTGAGGATGACGTACCGTTCGACGCTCGGCAGCTTGTCGGCGAGCTTCTCCAGCACGGGCACGAAGGTGAGGTCGACCATCACGATGCGATCCTGCGCATGGTTGATGATCCAGGCGATCTGCTCAGGGAAAAGCCGGGGATTGACGGTATGGCAGATGGCGCCGATGCCCATGATGCCGTACCAGGCTTCGAGATGGCGCCAGGTGTTCCAGGCGATCGTGGCGATGCGGTCGCCGAGCTTGATGCCGTCGCGCTCCAGCATCTGCGAGACCTTGAGCGCGCGCTGGTGGATTTCGGCATAGGTGGTGCGATGGATCGGTCCTTCGACCGATCGCGTGACAACCTCCTGCTTGCCGTGAACCTTGGCGGCATGTTCGATGATCCGGTGGCAGAGCAGGGGCCAATCTTGCATCAAACCGAGCATTCAGACGTTCCTCCGAGAAGTCGCTGGACGCGTTATCGCTCTCAGCGCAGGGCCAAAGAATTGTCATGAGTTTTAGCCTGCCGGACTTTCGCCGCAAATGGTCTTGTCGTGGCAATATGTCCGCCGGCGCGGCAATGGTTACCGCCGGGCTCGGCCTGTCTCTCCTGCTGTCTGAGCCCGCGAATGCGCGAAACCATGCTGCGCCGCTCGATATCTTTGGTCTTGGTGCACCACGGCCGCGCGGAAGGGTTCATTCCGCCAGGGTACCGCTACCAAAGCCTCGCCCCGAGGAGGCTGCCAAAGCAACAGACGAGCCCGCACCGGAGGGCGAGAGCAAGCCTTCCCCCGATAAATCCAACAAGCCGGCCGAGGCTGCTCCGCCTCCCGAGAAGCAGCTCTCAGCATGCCGCATCGCGCTGACTGAGGAGATCGCGATCGCGCCATCCATTCCCGATATCCACGGCCCCGGCGGCTGCGGTGGCGAGGATCTGGTACGGCTGGAAGCGATCGCGCTGCCGGACAAGCGTAAGGTCGCGGTCAAACCGGCGGCGATCCTCCGCTGCACCATGGCATCAGCGGTCGCGGATTGGGTCCGCACCGACATGGTGCCGCTGGCCGCGAGCCTCGGCTCAACCATCACGGACCTCGACAATTTCGACAGCTTCGAGTGCCGTGGCCGCAACCGCATCACAGGTGCGACGCTGTCGGAGCACGGCAAGGCCAATGCGCTTGACGTGCGCTCGCTCAAGCTCGCCAACGGCCAGTCGCTCGGCCTGACCGACCGCACCCTGTCCCGCGACGTGCGTGAGCGCGTGCTGCATTCGGCCTGCTCGCGTTTTTCCACCGTGCTCGGCCCCGGCTCGGACTGGTACCACGAGGACCACATCCATCTTGATCTCGCGCAGCGGCGCAACGACTATCGGATCTGCCAATGGAATGTCTGGGATCCCTTGCCCCAGATCGCCCCGCTGCTCCCGGCGGAGCGACCCGAGGAGGCGCCGCCGCGCGAGGTCGCGGCGCGACCGGAGACCAAGGACGGGACGGAGGACGAAGGGGCGGTAAAGTCAGCCGCACCTGCCGAGAGGCCGCTGACCGACAAGATCCAGCCGTCCAAGCCGGCAATAAAAAAGCGCCGGTAAACCGGCGCCTTTTAAACTGCCATGCGGAGGCGATCAGTACTGCGAGGTGCTGTTGCCGCCACCCTGCAGTGCCAGCCGCGAGTTGTAGGGGGAATCGCCGTGCTTGGGCTCGAGCACGACCACGATCGTGCCGACCTTGACACGGCTATAGAGATCGATCGCGTCCTCGTTGGTCAGGCGGATACAGCCCGACGAGATCGAAGCGCCGATATATTCAGGCTGGTTGGTGCCGTGAATGCGGAACAGCGTGTCCTTGCCACCCGAGTAGAGGTACATCGCGCGCGAGCCCATCGGATTGTCGGGGCCGGGGGGGACGTAAGTCGGCACGCCCAGACGTGAGATCTCGCCGGGAGTCGGATGCCATGCGGGCCACTCGGTCATGCTGCCGACTTTGGCAATACCGGACCACGCCATGGCCTCTTCGCCGACGGTGATGCCGTAGCGGATCGCCTTGCCGCCATCCATCACGTAGTAGAGGTAGTGGTTGTCGGAATCGACCACGATCGTGCCGGGCGCCTCCTTGCGGTGGTAGTCGACGATGGCGCGACGGAACGGCTCTGCCACCGGCGTATTTTCGTACCGGATCTTGGCAAGGAGCTCCTTGTCCTTCGGCTTGAAGGCCTTGGTGTCGGTCGCCTCAAAATGCGTGGCCTGCATGCAGCCCGACAGCATGAAACCGGCAGCCAAAATTCCCAACATAACTTTCAGCGACGACATGGTTTGGTTCCAATTAAAACAATACCGCAGGTCCTGAGCGTAGCACCCAAGGCCTTCGACTCCGTTGATTTCATTATCGTTGAAATCTGCCACAATTCCAGCATTTAGGGGCTTTTCCCGCGCTGCGAGAGCCAACCTGTGGCTTTTTTGCCGCAAGTTTAGCAGGTTTGGGCTGGTTTTTGGGCACGAATGCCGAACTGTCGATTCCGTGCCACAGTTGAGCCACGTCGCCGCCACAAATGCAAACGCTCCGTTAATGTGGTTGTCATGATGAACTTGTCAGAATCGCGCTAAGCGCGATCAACCTGTCGCAGGCCCTTCGCTGGAGTTGTTCATGTTTTCTGTATTTGTTCCCTCCGACTCCTCGCTGAAGAAGGCCATCGTCGAGGACCTCGCGGCGGTGCCTGAGCACGCGGTATGGGTTGACCTGTTCAACCCGACCGCGGCCGAGGACAAAGCGGTGGAACGGCTGCTGGGGATCGCGATCCCGACCCGGGAGGACATGCAGGAGATCGAGATCTCCAGCCGCCTCTATATCGAGAACAGTGCGCGCTACATGACCGCGACGCTGATGTGCCAGTCCGACACCGACATGCCCCGCACCACGGCGGTGACCTTCATCCTCGGCGATCACCGCCTGGTGACGGTGCGCTACGACCAGCCCAAGCCATTTTCTCTGGTGGAGGCCAAGCTGGCGCGGTCCTGCACCCCCGCGATCACAGGCGAGATGGTGCTGATGGAACTGCTCGACGCCGTGATCGACCGCTGCGCCGACATTCTGGAACGCTGCGGCATGGAGATCGACCAGGTCTCGCACGACATCTTCGAGCCCGAGAGCGAGCGTCACGGCCACGCCAAGCAATATTCGCAGATCCTGATCTCGATCGGCCGCAAGGGCGATTTGACCTCCAAGGTTCGCGAGAGCCTGGTGTCGATCGGCCGCGTCGTTACGTTTCTCTCGGCAGTAGTGGAGGGCGTGAAATGGTCGAAGGACATGCGCGAGCAGCTCAAGACCATGCAGCGCGACGTCGCCTCGCTGACCGACCATGCCTCCTATCTCTCCAGCAAGATCACCTTCGTGCTCGATGCCATGCTCGGCGTCGTCAATCTCGAGCAGAACAACATCATCAAGCTGTTTTCGGTCATGGCCGTTGTCCTGATGCCGCCGACGCTGATCGCTTCGATCTATGGCATGAACTTCAAGGCGATGCCGGAGCTCGAATGGGAGCACGGCTATCCGTATGCAATTGTGCTGATGGTGTTCGCCGCGATCGTGCCGTACTGGATATTCAAGTGGAAGAAGTGGCTCTGATAGCTACCGAGACCTTACGCCGGTCGCAAAGACGGGGCTGATGATGTCGCAGAATAGATCGCCATTGCGGCTGCGCCGTGATGTGTATGCCGCGCCCCAATTCCTCCGGTAAAATTTGAGCGGTGAGCTGAACGTTTGCGCGAAACTTGTCTGCGATAAGCAGCGGGTTAGCCGCGAGGAACAACCATGGTTGAAAAACACATAACGACGCCCCGTAATGTCATCGACCTGACGAGCTATCGTCAGCTCGTGGCGAGCGGCAAGGCGCCGTCGTTGTCGGCGCGCATGTGCCGGCACTGTGGTGCTCCGCTGCTCGACGGCGAGAACGATGACGATTGCTCGACTGCGTTCAACGCAGCCGGTCCACGACTGCGCGAGCGGTCGCGTCGGATTCGCCTAGATTGAGGAGCGGAAGGGAGGGAGGGCGATCCAGTCTTGCGGCGGCGTTATCTGGATCGCCTTGCTTTCTGGCCAATTTTGTCATCGCGAGGAGCGAAGCGACGAAGATCCAGACTGCCTCCGCGGAGGCAGTCAGGATTGCTTCGCTTTGCTCGCAATGACGAGCGAACGCTACACGTGCTGGCCGCCATTGATGTGGATTTCGGCGCCATTGACGTAGGACGAGGTCTCCGTGCACAGCACGTAGATGATCTTGGCGACCTCGTCCGGCGTGCCGAGGCGGTGCATCGGAATCTGCTGCTCGACGATCTTCTCGGTGCCCGGCGACAGGATCGAGGTGTCGATCTCGCCCGGCGCGATCGCGTTGACGCGGACGCCGACGCGGCCGAAGTCGGAGGCCATTTCGCGTGTGAGCGAAGCCAATGCAGCCTTGGAGGTCGCATAGGCCGCGCCTGCGAAGGGATGCACGCGCGAGCCCGCGATCGAGGTGACGTTCACCACCGAGCCCCTGGCCGCCTTCAGTTCATCGATCAATCCGCGCGCGATCATGATCGGCGCGAAGAAGTTGACGTTGAAGACGTGCGTCCAAGTGTCGAGCTCGGTATCAACCGAACCGAGCCTGGAGCCGCCAGGACCTTTCGGCGAGATCGCGGCGTTGTTGACCAGCGCGTGCAGCATGCCGCCTTCGAGGCGGTTGCGGATGTCGGAGATCGCACGCAAGGTGTCCTGGGGATTGCCGAGGTCGACCTGGATGTGATCCTCGGGGCCGGCGTCCCACGGGCAATCCTCCGGGAAGGGATGCCGCGAGCAGGTGATGACGCGCCAGCCCGCCGATGAGAAGCGGATCACGGTGGCGTGGCCAATGCCGCGGCTCGCTCCGGTCAGGAGCAGCGTGCGGCGCGGCGCATTGGACGAATGCGGCATGGACATCTTTCAGGTCGGCTTAAAGCTCAAGGATACATCCGCGTCTTGGACCATGGCTGGCCGGCCGCGTCACGACGAAATTCGATGCGGTCATGCAGGCGGAATGGGCGGTCGTGCCAGAACTCGATGCGCACCGGCGTGATGCGCCAGCCGCTCCAGCCCGGCGGCCGCGGCACCTCGCCGATGACATATCTGGCCGCGACCTTGGCGATGGCCTGCTCGAAGGCGAAGCGGCTCTCGAGCGGCTGCGATTGTTTGCTGGCCAAGGCGCCGATCTGAGCCTGCTTCGGTCGCGTCGCGAAATAGGCGTCGGCCTCGGCATCGGTCACCGGCATCACGTTGCCGCGGATGCGGACCTGACGGCGCAGCGACTTCCAGTGAAAGAGTAACGCCGCCTTAGGATTTGCGGCGAGTTCGCGGCCTTTCTGGCTCGCGATGTGGCTGTAGAACACGAAACCCTCGGTATCGAAGCCTTTCATCAGCACCATGCGCACGTCGGGCAAGCCGTCAGCATCGACGGTTGCGAGCGCCATGGCGTTGGGATCGTTCGGCTCGCTCTTGATCGCCTCGTTCAACCAGGTCTCGAACAGCGCAAAAGGCTCGTCGGCGGCGGTGAAATCACCGGATGTTAAGGGTGTCTGGTGTTTCATCGAGGTCGTATCGGTCATGTCTGGAGTCCGAATTGCGTCCCGCGGCCCAAAGCGCGCTGTTGTCTGCTACTGCCCTATATAGGGCATGGCGACGCGTTGGCCTATCGGCGATGCGGTCGTCGGGTCTCGCCGTCACAATGATTCTGATCGGCCTCGGCGCCGGCGGTTGCAGCCTGTCCCGCACCGACGCCTACGCCAAGGCCGACGACAGCGACCTCACCGGTTCGATCGCGCGGCCGGCGAAGGATACTCCGCCGACGGAGACCGATCTCGCTTTTGCCCGTAACGCCGCCTCCGACGTGCTGAGCATGGACGACAAGGACGCCAGCCAGCACTGGGAGAATCCGGAAACCGGCGCACGCGGCTCGGTGACGCCGATCGCGCAATCCTACGCCGCCGAGGATGGTCGCAAGTGCCGTGACTTCCTGGCCAGCTATGTCAACGGCACCACCGAAAGCTGGCTCCAAGGCGCCGGTTGCCAAAGCAGCCGTGGCCGTTGGGAGATTCATACGCTAAAGCCATGGCGGCGCTAGGATTCGGCTCGATCGACTAGTTGCAAAAATGCCACTCCAACCCCACATCGGTCGCAGGTGGGGCGGGGAGCCCTTTGAACAATTCGATTTCTTGAAGGAGACGTGACGGATGCGCGACCCCTATGAGATCTTGGGGGTGCCGCGGAGCGCTAGCGCTGCCGCGATCAAGAGCGCCTATCGCAAGCTGGCCAAGAAGCATCATCCCGACAACAATAAGGGTGATCCCAGGGCCGCCGAGCGCTTCTCCGAGATCAACTCGGCCAACGAGATCATCGGCGACGAGGACAAGCGCAAGCAGTTCGACCGCGGCGAGATCGACGCCGAGGGCAAGCCGCGCTTCCAGGGCTTTCCGGGTGGCGGCGGGCCGCGTGGTCGCGCGGGACCTGGTGGCTTCGAGAGCTACACGTTCCGCAGCGGTGGCGCAGGCCCTGGCCAGGGTGCCGGCGCGTTCGAGGACATCCTCAACAGCATGTTCGGCGGCGGGATGCGCGGCGCGCGGCCCGGGGCCGGCGGCGGTGCCCAGTTCGAATTCGACACCGGCGGGATCGGGCTCGATCTCGACGTCAATGTCGCCATGTCCGTCTCGCTCGAGGAAGCGGTCAAGGGTGGCGAGAAGCGCGTCCGACTGCCGAATGGCAAGGAACTCAACGTCAAAATTCCGGCTGGTGTGGTCGAGGGCCAGCAGATCCGGCTACGGGGGCAGGGCGAGACCGCCCAAGGGCATCCGCCCGGCGATCTCCTCATCACCATCAGCATCGCGCCACACCCCTTCTTCAAGATCGAGGGGGCGGACCTGCGGATCGATCTGCCGGTCACGCTTTATGAGGCCGTGCTCGGAGGCAAGGTCCGCGTGCCGACGCTTGGTAATGCCGTGGAACTGTCAGTCCCGAAAAACACCTCCAGCGGCCGGACCTTCCGTCTCAAAGGGAAGGGTTTGCCGAAAGCCGGCGGAACCGGGGATCTCTTCGTCACCATCAGGATTATGTTACCGGACGGGAACGACGCCGAGCTTGAAGCATTGATGGAAAGGTGGCGGGATCAACACCCCTACAATCCACGTAGCGGACTCGGCTAGGGCGCTATCCCAGGCCGCTTCGACGATCGGAGCATTCTTTATTCCGACAGGATGATGTTCAACTTACGCTTGAAGCGCGGACCGCGCTTCGACGCTGACGTTCAGACGTATCGCCTGTCCGGCGGGGCAGGCGACAAAAAAAAGGTGCGGCCTCGAGAGGGGGACCAGCGCGGTACCAAAAAACCCCAATCGAGGCCGCCCGCGTCGATCGGCGGATCGAACGCTGCTCATTTTCGCGTGAGCATCCGGTGCGATAATGAGACGTGCCGATGTCTTGATTCCAAATTTTCAATGTCGGAATCGAGGCACAACGTTCGCGCGGTTGTTTAGGTGCCGTTCTTCTCTGCCTGGTCGTAGACCGCCTGCGCCACCTTTGTCAGCCGGTCGCGGTCGGCGCCGCCGCTGACGACGTAGCCGACGCCGCGGTCGGCCCAGAACAGGGCTCCGTCCTTGTCCTCCTTGGCGTACCGCATCTGCGTTGCGCCGCTCTCGGTCTTGGCGGTGTAGATCGTGTAGCGCTCGCCCGAGGCGCCCTCATACATCAGGAACGACGCCGGCCCGTTCGGTCCCGGCAGCAGCCGGCCGCCGACGAGCTTCAGCCCGCTCGCCTCCAGATTGGGCGCGAACACGGTCCAGCCGCAGCGCCGGGTCAGCCAGGCCTGGAGATGGTCGCGCTCGTTGCCGGGGACCTCGACGGGATGGCGAACCTCGACGACGTAGAGGCGGTGGGCATCGAGTGCGTCCGCCGTAAAGCTCTGGAAGGTCGAGGGCGCATTTGCGGCGCCATGCGCGACCCACCCGGCTGCGCCGCCGGCAACGAAGGCGAGCAGCGCGGCCGCAACCGCACCGTAGAGCCATTGCCGTGGACGGCGCTCCAGCCGCTCGAGCTCCAGCCGCGCCGGCACCGGCTCCTGGGCGACGCCGTCGTAGCGGGCGTGCAGCATCTCGGCCATGGCGCGCCAGGATTGCACCCGTTCGGCATCCTCAGGATGCGCGGCAAGCCAGGCCTCGACGTCGGCGCGGCGCTCGGGCGGCAGCTCGCCATCGACAAAGGCATGCAGCTCGTCTTCGGTCACGGGAATATTGCGGTCGTTCATATCGGTCGTCTCTGGCTCTGCGGCCCAAAATATTTGACGCGGTTCAACTGCGCTGCTCCTCTCTCTGAGCAGGAGACGCCGCATGCGCGATGCATCAATCCTGCAATCATTTCACCCGCCTGAGCGCCGGGCGCTCGCCCTCCAGCGACGCTTTGACGTGGGATCTCGCCCGCGCCAGGCGCGACATCACGGTGCCGATCGGCACGCCCTGGATGTCGGCGACCTCGCGGTAGCTCATGCCTTCCAGCATCACCAGCAGCAGCACCGAGCGTTGCTCCTCGACCAGCGTCGAGAGCGCCCTCTCAATGTCGCGTCCCTCGGCCTCCGTGCCGCTGGCATCCGGGTTGTTCTCCGTCAGCTGCATGAATTGCGGCCGTCTTGCCAACGAGCGCCGCCGGTTCTTGTTGAGGTTGGTCAGGATCGTGTAGAGCCAGCTCCTGACGTCGCCCCCGAGAAACAATCGCTCCGAACGCAATGCACGCACCAGCGTGTCCTGCACCAGATCGTCCGCTGCATCCGCGTCGCGCGTGAGCGCGCGCGCATAGCGGCGCAACGCTGGGATCATGGCTTCCACGCTCTGCCGAAACGCACTCATTGCCGTCTTCACGTCCCTCGCGTTCGGCGCAAGCGCCTCAACGATCATAACACCCGAATGGAACGGCTATTCCGGCGCTGGAAACAGCGTCGACGCCGCGTATTAGGACTGTACCGCAGGGGAGGGCTGGTGTACCTCCAGACCCCAACGCGAGCTACAGGACGTTAGCAGATGGCGCAGAATTCAGGTCTGATGCAAGGACTGATGCAAGGCAAGCGCGGGGTCATCCTCGGCGTGGCCAACAACCGCTCGATCGCCTGGGGCATCGCCAAGGCATGCCAGGCGGCCGGCGCCGAGCTCGCCTTCACCTATCAGGGCGATGCGTTGAAGAAGCGCGTCGAGCCATTGGCTGCCGAAGTCGGCGCACTTGTGCTCGGCCATTGCGATGTCACGGATGCCGCGACCATCGACGCGGCCTTCGATGCCCTCAAGGCAAAGTGGGGCAAGATCGACTTCGTCGTGCACGCGATCGCTTACGGCGAACAGCTCGACGGCCGCTACGTCGACACCACGCCGGAAAACTTCTCTAAATCGATGCTGATCTCCTGCTACTCGCTCACCGCGCTCGCGCAGCGCGCCGAGAAGCTGATGACCGACGGCGGCTCGATCCTCACGCTCAGCTATTACGGCGCCGAGAAGTGGATGCCGCGCTATAACGTGATGGGTGTGGCGAAGGCCGCACTCGAAGCGAGTGTGCGATACCTCGCCGCCGACCTCGGCGAGAAGGCGATCCGCGTCAATGCGATTTCTGCCGGTCCGATCAAGACGCTTGCCTTCGCGGGCATCTCGGATTCCCGCCTGCTGCTGAAATACAACGAGGTCAACGCGCCGCTGCGGCGCAACGTGACGATCGAGGAGGTCGGCGACAGCGCGGTCTATTTCCTGTCGGACATGTCGCGTGGCGTCACCGGCGAAATCCATCACGTCGATTCCGGTTACAACGTGCTGGGCATGAGCCGGCCCGAGGCATCCGGCACGGCGCCGAAGGACTGATCGCCTCCCGAAATGCCCGTGCCCACGATCTATTATCTTCGCCACGGCGAGACCGAGTGGAATGCGCTCGGCAGGCTTCAGGGCACCAAGGATATTCCGCTCAATGCGCGCGGCTGCGGCCAGGCCGTGCAGGCCGGCGGCATTCTGGCCGATCTCCTGAGACGTGACGGCAAGGACAAGACGGCGCTGTCCTATGTGTCGAGCCCGCTCGGCCGTGCGCGCCAGACCATGGAACTAGCGCGCGGCAGGCTCGAACTGCCGGTTGCCGACTATGTGCTGGACGATCGCCTGCGCGAGATCGGCTACGGCGTCTGGGAAGGGCTGACGCTGGCCGAGAGCGAGGCGAACGATCCGGACATCTATGCCAGGCGTCTCGCCGACAAATGGACCGTGGCGCCTGCGGGCGCGGAGACTTACGCCGATGTGCAGGTCCGCGTCCGTGCCTGGTATGACGAGCTTCGGACCGACACCGTCGCGGTCGCCCATGGCGGCACCTGCCGGGCCCTGATGGTCTCGCTCGGCCTGGAGACGCCGGCCAGCGCCGCCGAGCTCTATATCGAGCAGGGCGCCGTCTACGTATTCCGCGACGGCCGGCTGGAGAAGTTTAGTTAATCCCACCGGCGTCATTCCGGGGCGGTGCGCAGCACCGAACCCGGAATCTCGAGATTCCGGGTTCGGTGCTTTGCATCGCCCCGGAATGACGGAACTAGGGTTGAACCCGATGCTCCTCGGCGCTAGGACATTGACAAACAACGTTTATGCAAAACGTCAACGCTAAGTGGCAGTTCGGCATGTCCTTCAACACCTTCGGCCACATGTTCCGCGTCACCACCTTTGGCGAGAGCCACGGGGTGGCGATCGGCTGTGTGGTCGACGGCTGCCCGCCGATGATCCCGCTCACCGAGGCCGACATCCAGCAGGACCTCGATCGCCGCAAGCCGGGCCAGTCGCGCTTCACCACCCAGCGCCAGGAGTCGGATCAGGTCAAGATCCTGTCCGGCGTGATGGCGCATCCAGAGACCGGCGTGCAGGTCACTACGGGCACGCCGATCGGGCTCCTGATCGAGAATACCGACCAGCGCTCCAAGGACTATTCGGAGATCAAGGACAAGTTTCGTCCCGGTCATGCCGACTTCACCTATGAGGCGAAGTACGGCCTGCGCGACTATCGCGGCGGCGGCCGTTCCTCGGCGCGCGAGACCGCGATGCGCGTCGCCGCGGGTGCGATCGCGCGAAAAGTGCTGCCCGATGTGAAGGTGCGCGGCGCGCTGGTGCAGATGGGGCCGCACAAGATCGACCGCGCGAAATGGGATTGGGACGAGATCGCCAGGAATCCGTTCTTCTGTCCGGACAAGGACAAGGCCGCGTTCTTCGAGACCTATCTCGACGGCATCCGCAAGAACGGCTCCTCGATCGGCGCGGTGCTCGAAATCGTCGCCGAAGGCGCGCCGGCCGGTTTGGGCGCGCCGATCTACGCAAAACTCGATTCCGATCTCGCGGGCGCGATGATGACCATCAACGCGGTGAAGGGCGTCGAGATCGGCGCAGGCTTTGGCGCGGCCGAGCTGACTGGCGAGGAAAACGCCGACGAGATGCGCACCGGCAATGACGGCACGCGCTTCCTCTCCAATCACGCCGGCGGCGTTCTCGGCGGCATTTCCACGGGACAGCCGATCGTGGTGCGTTTCGCGGTGAAGCCGACCTCGTCGATCCTGCAGCCGCGCCTCACCGTCGATCGCCAGGGCGCCGACACCGAGATCTTTACCAAGGGCCGCCACGATCCCTGCGTCGGCATCCGCGCCGTCCCCGTCGGCGAAGCCATGATGGCGTGCGTGCTGGCCGACCATTTCCTCCGCGATCGCGGGCAGGTCGGGCGTTGATGCCGCGGTACTAGCCCACCGCGCAGCTTGACGATTCCACAACTTCGTCCGCAAATGCAGGCATGGAAAGCTCCGGGCTCCAGCGTGTCCTGAACTGGCTGATCGACGGCGCGAGGACCTCGGGGACTTCGGCCGACATGATCGCCGCCGTCTGCGAACGTCTGGTCGATGCCGGCCTGCCGCTGTCGCGCTTCGGCATCTTCATCCGCACGTTGCATCCGGAAATCTTCGGCCGCAACTTCATCTGGCGGCAGGGCCAAGAGGTCGAGATCGGCACGGTCGATTTCGAGATTCTGGAGACGCCTGAATTCGCCAGGAGCCCGCTTCGCATCGTGTTCGAGCAGGGGCTCGAGGTGAGGGGCCGCATCGACGATCCCGACAGCAGGCGGTTTCCGTTTCTCGACGATTTGCGCACGGAAGGGGCGACCGACTACATCGCGCTGCCGATGCCGTTTCTCGATGGCTCGATCCATGCGACGAGCTGGACCACGCGGCATCCCATTGGGTTCAGGGACGACGACATCGCCGCGATCAGGAGCATCATGGCGCCGCTCGCCCGCGTCAGCGAAATCATCAGCCTGCGCCGCACCGCCGCGATGCTGCTCGACACCTATGTCGGCAACCGCGCCGGTGCGCGTATCCTCGGCGGCCAGATCCGCCGCGGCCACAACGACACCATGCAGGCCGCGATCTGGCTCTCGGACCTGCGCGGCTTCACCGCGCTCTCGGACCGGCTGCCGGCCGAGACGGTGGTCCAGATCCTCAATCATTATTTCGACTGCCAGGTCACCGCGATCCGGGGTCATGGCGGCGAGGTGCTGAAATTCATGGGTGACGGACTGCTCGCGGTGTTTCCGATCGACGAATATGTCGGCGACGCCGCGCATGTCTGCACGCGCGTGCTGGAGGCGGCGCGGGAATCCCGTGCCAGCGTCGAGGCGCTGGCTTTTCCGGTCGGCGATGTCATCGAGCGCTTCCGCTTCGGTGTCGCCCTGCATGTCGGCAACATCCTCTACGGCAATATCGGCGGCGGCAACCGGCTCGACTTCACCTGCATCGGCCCCGCCGTCAATCTCGCGGCACGGCTGGAGAAGATCGCGGGGCGCCTGGGGCGGACCGTCGTGGTGTCGGAGGGCTTTGCCAATGCCTGCCGCGAGGGCTGGCGCGAACTCGGCGAATTTCCAATCGCAGGATTTTCCAAGGCGCAGCGCGTATACGGGCTTGCCGAGGAGACGCCAGTGCTGATGGCTTAGGGGCGCTGAATTTGTTCGGCGTCGCGCCCAGATGCTTCCCTATTCTTCCGGCTCGGTCGTGAACAGCAGCGGATAGCCCTTGGCACGGCCGGCGTCGGTGGCGCGGGTCGCCTTGGTCTCGGCGACATCCTTGGTGAACACGGCGACGACGCAGGCCCCCAGCTTGTGCGCGGTGATCATGACCTTGTAGGCCTGATCCTCGGTCATCCGGAATTCGGCCTTGAGGATCCTGGTGACGAACTCACGCGGCGTGAAGTCGTCGTTGATCAGGATGACCTTGTGCAGCTTCGGCCGCTCGACCTTGGTCTTCGTCCGCATCTTCGGCTTGGTGACAGTGTCGTTCATTCCGCCTCCCGGAAACGGCGGGCTCAGGTTCCCAGCCGGAGCGATCAGTTCGCGGCCTTCGCACCATATTGCAGGACCTGCACTTTCTCCAAGGTGATCAGGCCGCTCGACATCATGCCATCCAGGATGGGCAGGAATGCGTCGATGTTGTCCTCGCTGTCGACGATCTCGATCAACAGCGGCAAATCCTCCGAGAGCCGCAAGATTTTCGAAGTGTGCAGCCGGCTCGATTTGCCAAAGCCCATCGGTCCGCGCAGCACGGTGGCGCCGGCGAGGCGCTGTTCGCGTGCCTTCATCACGATGGCTTCATAGAGCGGCTTGCCATCGCAATGATCGCTCTCGCCAATGAAGATCCGGAGCAAAACGGCCTGACGCGGGATCTGCATGATCAGCTCCTTTTCAAGCGATTGTAGCGGGTCGCCATCATATGCCCGAACCAGACCGACACCAGCCAGCAGACGACGGAGGCTCCGATATAGGTCAGCGCCGTATATTTCATACCTCCGTGGAACAGGCGGAAGGTCTCGAGGCTGAAGGTCGAGAACGTGGTGTAGCCGCCGCAGAAGCCGGTCATGACGAACTGCCGATGCTCCGGCCGCGCCAGCATGCGGCCATCAGGGCCGGTCAGCGTCGCGTAGAAGCCGATGATGAGTGAGCCCGTCGCGTTGATGAATAGCGTTGCAAAGGGAAAGCCGGGGCCGGTGTCGAGGGCGAGCCCGACCAGATAGCGCGTCATCCCGCCGACGATGCTGCCGGCAGAAACCCAGGCATAGAGCATCGCAATGCGCCTGCGATCGGCAGAGGAGGGCTTCATCTGCCGCTAGCCTCCCAGACTGTCGGCGAGGAGGAAGCCGCAGCTCACAGCCGCGAGGCACAGTCCGACCGAGAACACGACATTGCCGAGTGCGTGCACCGGCTCACCGTTACGGGCGAGCGTCAGCGTTTGCAGGCTGAAGGAGGATACCGTGGTGTAGCAGCCGAGAAAGCCCGTCACCGCGAACAGCCACGGATTGGGCGAGGCGAAGGCCGAGCCGGGGTGGGTCGCCAGCGCGCCAAAGATACCGATCAGGAAGGCGCCGGTGACGTTGATCGTCATGGTGCCCCAGGGAAAGGTCTCGCCCAGCCGTCGCGCGATCGCGCCGGAGACGAAATAGCGGGCGCAGCCACCGAGCACGCTGCCGACCATGATTGCGATCACTCCGCTCAGCACGATGAACAGCCCCCGTCATTCCTTGTCTTCCGCCGTCAAGCCGCTGCCGATGGCGAGCAGTCCCACCAGCGCGGCCAGTGCGAAGCCGAGCCCAGCGAGGAACGTTCCCGTCGCGCCGTAGGTGTCCCACAGCGCGCCGGCGATCACGCTCGCGGCCAGCATTGCAAGGCCGGTGAACAGATTGAAATAGCCGAACGCGGTCCCGCGCAGGCTTGGCGGTGCAGTATCGGCGATGATGGCCGAGAGCAAGCCTTGTGTCAGTCCCATGTGCAGGCCCCATAGCACGACGCCGAGCGCGAGGCCGGTGAGACTCGGCAGCAGCGCGAGGGCGAGGTCGGCGCAGGCGAGAAAGACCAGGCCGAGCGCGAGCGGGGCGATCCGGTTGATCCGGTCCGACAGCACGCCGGCGGGATAGGCCGAGAGCGCGTAAGTGATGTTCATCAGCACCAGCACCGCCGGCACCCACATCGCATTGAGGCCGATGTTCTGTGCGCGGAGAATCAGAAAGGCCTCGCTGAAACGCGCGAGCGTGAAGATCACGCCGACTGCGACGACGCGCCAGTACACGGATCCAAGCTGCCGCATCGCGGCGGTGTTGAGCGGGTTCTTCGCAGGCGCCCGGCTCGGATCCGCTTCCGGCTCCTTGACCGCGAACGCGATCAGGCCAAAGGACAAAAACGCCGGCACCACCGCCACCCAGAACACGGCGACAAAATGGTCGGCCGTCCACCACATCAGGCCCATCGCGGCGAGCGGTCCGACAAAGGCGCCGATCGTGTCGAGCGACTGCCGCAGGCCGAAGCTCGCGCCGCGCAGGCCGCTAGGTGCGATATCGGCGATCAGCGCATCGCGCGGCGCGCCGCGAATGCCCTTGCCGACGCGATCGATGAAGCGCGCCGCCACCAGCCAGCCGACGCTGGGCGCAAGCGGGAACAGCGGCTTGGTCAGGGCGGCAAGGCCATAGCCGAGTGCGGCGAGCAGCTTGCGCCGGCCGAGCCAGTCCGACAACGCTCCGGAAAAGATCTTCGTCATCGACGCAGTTGCCTCCGCGACGCCCTCGATGAAGCCAACGGTGAGCGTGGAGGCGCCGAGCACGGTGACGAGATAGACCGGCAGCAGCGCGTGGATCATCTCGGAGGAGATATCCATCAGCATCGAGACGAAGCCGAGCACCCAGATTCCGCTGGGCAGCTTAGTGCGCGCAACATTCGGTATGATCTTCACGTGTCCTTCCTTGGCCTTCGTCATCAGGCAACAAAAAACCCGCCATCGGCGGGTTTGTCCATTGCTCCCGCCAAAGGCAGAGGTTCATTGCCTCACCTCGAGCAGGAGTCATCAGCCCACTACGGTCGATCGACCGCCGGGCAGTTGTCGGGGGACTCCATCCCCATCTGTATGGTCAGCCTAGCATGGAAATCACTGGGAACAAGTGGGTGGGCGCGCGGCGGCGCAAGCGTGGCGGCATGACGGCAGTTTCGCGCTGGCGCACGAAAATCCTAACTCGCAAATCTGTAACCTGCAAATCTCTAACCTGAATGTGAAGCACAAGCGATCTTCGCACTTTGCGGCAAGCCGTTTGCATGTCACCATCGCGTCATACGACGGGAGGCGGCGATGCGCGTGCTATTCTCGATCGGGGCTGTGCTGGTGGCCGGCGTGCTTGCCGGAGGGGACGTCGCGGGCATCGCGGCACCGGGACCCAAATTTGAACCTTCCAAATCTCAACCGCAGCGGCAGGCGGCCGACGGTGATGCACAGTCGGTCGATACCGAGCTGATCCTTGCAGTCGACGTCTCCTACTCCATGGATATGGACGAGCTCGCGGTCCAGCGCGAGGGCTATGCGCAGGCGATCCAATCGAAAGACTTTTTGCAGGCGCTTAAGGTTGGCCCCAATGGCAGGATCGCAGTGACCTATTTCGAATGGGCTGCGTCCGGTGACCAGAAGATCATCATCCCCTGGCGCCTCATTGACGGACCGGAGACCGCAGATGCGGTTGCGACCGAGATCATGAGGACGCCGGTCCGGCGTGCCTCGCGCACCTCGATATCAGGTGCGATCGGATTTGCGATGCCGCTGTTCGACGAGGACCCCTATCACGGACTTCGCCGCGTCATCGACATCTCCGGCGACGGCCCCAACAACAACGGCGGCCCGGTCACCGTGGCGCGCGATGCGGCGCTCGAGAAGGGCATCGTCATCAACGGCCTGCCGATCATGGTCAAGGAGCCATCCTATTCGACCATGGATATCGACAATCTCGATTATTACTACGAGGATTGCGTCATTGGCGGGCCCGGCTCGTTCGTGATCGCGATTAAGGATCGCGAGAAGTTCAAGGAGGCGATCCGCACCAAGCTGCTGTTGGAGGTCGCCGGCCGCACGCCCGAGCGTCCGGTGATGCGCGTTGCGGACAAGGAGCCGCGCGTGAGCTGCCTGATCGGCGAGAAGATCTGGTCGGACCGCTGGGGCCGCTAAAGGCTCCGATGACCGTTTGCCTCATCGGAGCAGGCTCTCGAAATTAACCGCTCGTTAACCGCGGCATGGCCTATTATTTCAGAGTGTTTCTGACGCCGCCTGCCAATGCGCGAAAGCAGGTAATGTCGCCGGGGCCATTCACCGAGCGAGCCCATGGCCATCGTCACGCAAAGCACCAGCCAGATTTCGCCCGTCAATGAGCGGATGTATCATCAGAGCGCCCTGCTCGGCGACTGGAAGGGCAATTGGGCGGGCAACAACCAGCCCGTCGGCTTCAAGGTCGTGAATATCCGAGGCAACCGCGCACAGGTCGAGTACACCCATAACGGCCACACCGAACGGGGCATCGCCCAGGTCGACGGTACGCTCATCACCTACGGTGCGCTCACCGTCGGAACCAAGGACGGCAAGAACCTGGTGCTGCTGTTCTCCGCGGGCGGCGGGAGGCAGACGGCGACGCTGCAGAAGCAGGCGCCCCCGGCAGACGACAACCGCCTCATCGGGAGCTGGGGCGGCTACTCGCCCGACAATGGCAAGAGCGCGAGCTTCAAGGTGCTATCCGTCAACGGCAACGAGGCGCAGGTTGCCGTCACGACCGACGGCATCACCCGCCAGGGCAGCGGCATCGTCTACAAGAACGTCATCATGTTCGGGCAGGCGCAAATCGCGACCGACGACGGCCAGAACGGCAAGATCATCTACCAGGTCGGCAACAAGTCCTTCCTGGTACCGGTGACGAAATATCCGCCGGCGGATTCATCATCCTCGGTGGACAGGACGGCCTAGCCGCTCACGGCTGCTTCCCGCTCGTTCGAATGTCTGTTGAGCTGGGGCGGTAGATATCCTTCGACGCGGTCGATACCGACGGCAATCAGGTCATATTCGGGATGGCGATCTCTGGAACCGGGGGAGGCCCGTGCCGGCTCCACTGGCATTTGCGGCATCGGTCGCTTATAGTTTACGGGCTATTCTGATGGTCATCCGAAATGCCTAAGCTTGTACGTTCCTGCGATTTTGCCACTCTCCTCGCCGTGATCTGCTTCAGTGCAGCGCCGGCTCATGCGCAGGTCGCGCCCCTGAGGTATTGGATTCCGGGCGGGGCTTTCGGCTATGGCGGCAGCGCCGACGGCTACGGTGGCTTTCCAAGCTTCAATGCCGGCGGCGCCAATAGCGGATACGACTTTCGCCCCGGCTTCTTTGTCGGAAGCCAAACTGGCAGTCTCGGCTTGAGCGGTTTCAGCCAGACCGGGCCAGCGAGCAATTTCAGCGCGCTGTCCTACGACAGCACGCAGTTCGGCTACAACATGAAGAGCGCGGGCGGTTCGCCCGTGACGTTCTTTGCCGGCTTCGACACGCTGAAATATGGAAACGGCATCGGCAGTTCGGTTGCGCCGCTGACCTCCGGCGCTGCACCCGGCTATGGCGGCTTCGCCGGTGTCGAGTTCAGGCCGACTTCCAACCTCAGCCTGTCGTTCGGGGCCGGGTTCACCCAACGGGACTCGGGCCTCATGGACAGCGACATCAGATCGAACATGCTGCCGGGCGAGTCGCCGGCGTTGGGTGCACTTCGACGTTAGCGCGCAAACTTCGCCACCAGCTCGACATGCGGTGTGTGGCGGAATTGATCAACCGGCACGACAGTCTCGATCTTATAGCCACCGTCGATCAAGAGCCGCGCGTCGCGGGCGAAGGTCGCGACGTTGCACGACACCGCGATCACGACGGGCACCTTGCTCGCAGCGAGCTTTAACGCCTGTGCCTGCGCGCCCTGGCGCGGGGGATCGAGCACGACGGCGTCGAAGTCGCGTAGCTCCGGCGGGACCAGCGGACGGCGGAACAGGTCGCGCGGCTCGGCCTTGATCGGCTTCAGCCTGGGCGTGCGCGCGGCTCTCGCGAGGGCGGCAATAGCTCCCGCATCGTTGTCATAGGCCGTGACGCGGGCCTTCTCTGCGAGCCTGAGCGCAAACGGACCGACGCCGCAGAAGAGGTCGAGGACTTCTTTGGCTTTGCCGATGCGCTCGGCAACGAGAGATGCGAGCGTCTCTTCGCCCGCCACTGTTGCCTGCAGGAACGAGCCCGGTGGCAGCGTCACTTCGGCGCGGCCCATTTTAATAGTCGGTGGCAGGCGTTGCAGCACCAGCTCGCCATGCCGCGTCAGCCGCGCCAGGCGATGCTGTTCCGCAACGCGCGAGAGTGCGGTGACCAGCGGCGTCGGCAGCGGCCCGGAGCCGCGCACGTCCACATCGAGACCGTTGGCCGTGGCGGTGACCTGAATGTCGAGCGGCTTCGTCACCGGCATTTTCGACGTCAGCGGTTCGGCCAGCGCCCAGGCGGCATCGAGTGCGCCCTCCAGCGCCGGATCGAGGATCGGGCAGCGATGGATCGGGATAACGTCATGCGAGCTCGCCGCCGAGAAGCCGACCTTGAGCACGTCATGCGTGCCGAAGCGGCCGTGCAGCGTGACGCGGCGGCGGCCGGCGCCGTGGGCATCGATCAGCGGCGCTACCGTGCAATCGATGCCGGCCTGCGCCAGCGTCTCGACCACGATATTGCGCTTCCAGGCCTGATACGGCACTGCCGCCCAGTGCTGGATCGCGCAGCCGCCGCAGATGCCGAAATGCGGGCAGAACGGTTGGATGCGCTCGGGGCTGGGGACGTCGACCGCCAGCAGTTTGCGGCGGTCGGGATGATGGCCGGCGACATGATCGACCTCGACGCTTTCGCCGCCGAGGGTGTAGGGCACGTAGAGCGCATCGCCTGTCGTGAGCGAGACACCGTCGCCGCGATGGCCGACATGATCGATCGTGATGCGTTCAACCACGGCGCGCGCCCAGGAAGAATTCGATATTGCCGTCGCCGCCTGCAATCGAGGAGGGAAACACCTCGATGTCGGTGCAGCCGAGCGACGCGGCAAAGGCAGCGATGTCGTCGCAGATCTCCTTGTGCACGGCAGCGTCCCGGATGATGCCCTTCTTGTTGTGCTTCCGGTCGGCCTCGAACTGCGGCTTGATCAGCGCGAGCAGGCTCATGGGGGCAGCTGCGAGCGACAGCGCAACTGGCAGCACGCTCTTCAGCGAAATGAAGCTGACGTCGATGACGACGACATCGGGCCGCGCCGGCAGCCGCTTGCCCTCGTACCTGCGGATGTCGGTCTCCTCCATTGACACGATCTTGGGATGATCGCGCAACGAGGTGTGGAGCTGGCTGGTGCCGACGTCGATGGCGAACACTAGGCTCGCGCCGTTGGCCAGCAATACTTCAGTAAAGCCGCCGGTCGAGGCCCCGACGTCAAGGCAGACATGGTCCTCGATATCGATCGGGTAGCGCTCGAGTGCGCCTGCGAGCTTGACGCCGCCCCGCGACACATAGGGATGCGCCGGCTCGGCCTGGATCACAGCGTCTTCGGCGATCATCTCCGACGGTTTTGCGACCTGCTTGTTATCAGCCGTGACGAGGCCAGCCTCGATGGCCGTGCGCGCCCGCGCCCGGCTCTCGAACAGGCCGCGCTCGACCAGCAGAACATCCGCGCGCTTGCGGGCAGGGGACATCGGATCTCCGGAACAGGATTGCAGCTTATGTAGCGATCAATCGCGCGGCTGCCATCCGGACGCAAGTCTCGAACGCGGCGAGATCACGCCAGGCATCGATCGGCTGCGCTGCCGGCGTCACCAGCGGGCAGCCGTGCAGCTCCAGCGCATGGATCATCATGAGATTGTCGACGAGGCCAAAATCCTCGACCGTCAGCCCCTGCGCGTCGACCAGCCGTCCGTTCTCGGAGGTGACGTTCATGAAACGCGTGGCGCGGTCGGCATAAGTGGCGCCATCGTTGGAATAGGCCAGGCAAAACTTGCCGCGGCCGGCCATGTAGCCGAGCTCATAGACGGTGCCGGGATCGGCGCCGGCGCCACGGAACGGGGTGAGATTGGCAATGATGGCATCGGCCTCGTCCATCATCACCTCGTTGCCGCAGAAGATCTGTCGCGATGCGTCGGGCGCGGTGAGGTCGACCGCGTTGTCGAGAGGATAGAGGCCGGTGAGGTCGTGCGCCGCGCAGATATCGACCTTGCGCCGGCCGATCTCAATCGCGTCCGGCAGGAACACGTCGGGGCCTGCCAGATAGATTTTCATGGAGTGGATGCTCTGAAGAAATCAGACGAGCTAGAAGCCGCGCGAAAGCTGCGCTCCCTCCCCCGCTTGCGGGGGAGGGTTGGGGAGAGGGTATCTCGGCGACGAAGACTCCCCCAGAGGAGAGAGCCCTCACCCGCGCCTTCGGCGCGACCTCTCCCGCAAGCGGGAGAGGTGAACGATCAAGCCAGCTTGACCGTCTCGGTCTTGGCGTCCTTGCCGAGCGCCTCGAACACCTTGGCGACGATGCCCTTGGCGTCGAGACCGGCGCGGGCGTACATCGCGGCCGGCGTGTCGTGGTCCAGGAACACGTCGGGCAGCACCATGGAGCGGAAGCGCACCATACCGCTGTCGAGCACGCCCTGGTCGGTGAGGAACTGCGCGACATGCGAGCCGAAGCCGCCGATCGAGCCTTCCTCGACCGTGATCAGGATCTCATGGTCGCGGGCGAGCTTGAGCACCAGCTCGGTGTCGAGCGGCTTCATGAAGCGCGCGTCGGCGATCGAGGTGGAGAGGCCATGGGCGGCGAGTTCGTCGGCCGCCTTCTCGCATTCGGCCAGACGCGTGCCGAAAGAGAGCAGGGCGATCTTGTTGCCCTGGCGGATCATGCGGCCCTTGCCGATTTCGAGCGGAATGCCGACCTCGGGCATTTCGATGCCGCGGCCTTCGCCGCGCGGATAGCGCAGCGAGCTCGGACGGTCATTGATCGAGACCTGGGTCGCCACCATGTGCACGAGCTCGGCCTCATCCGCTGCCGCCATGATCACCATGTTCGGCAGGCAGCCGAGATAGGCGTTGTCGAACGAGCCGGCATGGGTCGCGCCGTCGGCGCCGACGAGGCCGGCGCGGTCGATGGCGAAGCGGACGGGCAGGTTCTGGATCGCGACGTCGTGGACGATCTGGTCGTAGCCGCGCTGCAGGAAGGTCGAGTAGATCGCGCAGAACGGCTTATAGCCTTCGGTCGCAAGGCCGGCGGCGAAGGTCACCGCGTGCTGCTCGGCGATGCCGACGTCGAAGGTGCGGTCCGGGAAAGCCTTGTTGAAGATGTCGACTCCGGTGCCCGACGGCATCGCCGCGGTGATGGCGACGATCTTGTCGTCCTTCTGCGCTTCCTTGACGAGGCTCTGGCCGAACACGTTCTGATAGGCCGGCGCGTTCGGCTTTGCTTTCGCCTGGGTGCCGGTCGCGACGTCGAACTTGACAACGGCGTGGTACTTGTCGGCGGAGGCTTCCGCCGGGCCGTAGCCCTTGCCCTTCTGAGTCACGACATGAACCAGGATCGGGCCGGTCTCCATGTCGCGCACGTTCTTCAGCACGGGCAGGAGATGGTCGAGATTGTGGCCATCGATCGGGCCGACGTAATAGAAGCCGAGCTCCTCGAACAGCGTGCCGCCGTCCATCATGAAGCCACGGGAATATTCCTCGACGCGGTTGGCGCGATTGGCGAGGATCTTCGGCAGCCGCTTGTTGATCTGCTTGGCCGCATCGCGCAGCGTGCGATAGGTCTTGCCGGAGTAGAGACGCGACAGATAGGCGCTCATGGCGCCGACCGGCGGCGCAATCGACATGTCGTTGTCGTTGAGGATGACGATCAGGCGCGAGTTCATGGCACCGGCATTGTTCATGGCCTCATAGGCCATGCCCGCCGACATCGCACCGTCACCGATCACTGCGATAACGTTGTTCTTGCCGCCGGAGAGGTCGCGCGCGACGGCCATGCCGAGACCGGCGGAGATCGAAGTCGAGGAATGCGCTGCGCCGAACGGATCGTAATCGCTCTCGCTGCGCTTGGTGAAGCCGGACAGGCCGCCGCCGGTGCGCAGCGTGCGGATACGGTCGCGGCGACCGGTAAGGATCTTGTGCGGATAGGCCTGGTGGCCGACGTCCCAGATCAGCCGGTCGCGCGGTGTGTCGAAGACGTAGTGGATCGCGGTGGTGAGCTCGACCACGCCGAGACCCGCGCCGAAATGACCGCCGGTCACGGAGACGGCATCGATGGTCTCCTGACGCAGCTCGTCGGCCACCTGGCGAACCTGCTCGATCTTGAGCTTACGCAGGTCGTCCGGCGTCCGGATGGTGTCGAGAAGCGGCGTTTTACTGTATGCGTTCACGGCGATTTCCAATTTGTCAGCGCCGGAAGGTCATTCCGGTGCGCGATGGGTTTGCACAATATCGGCGCAGCGCGAGTCCTTAACCGTCGGAGCCACCTGCACGGGGCAATGCCCCGTCTTCAAGCTTAGGTGAGCTTACGTGCGCTCCGGTTCAGTCTCTGTGATCCCTGTCACTTAGATCGGCTTCGTCCGTCCCAGCTAATTCATTAGCGATTTGAGGCGCTTGTCCTAGGTTATCGGTCCCCACGTCAAGGCTAACAAAAAGCCACACTCCGCGCAGCTTTACACCAAAGCTTGGGCCAAAGCCAACCCGCCGGACTGATTGGGGTTATGCGGATGCAACCGGCGGGCCAATTTGGTTAATCACGGCGCCGGGGCGGAGGTTCCAATCCTGCCCGGTTCCTTGGCAGGATTCCGGGCGAACAGACGGCATTTGGCAGGACTCACCGGCCAAAAGCGCAGGCCGAAAATTGTTCAATTCCGGTGCCGGCTACCCGCGGCGTGCGATCTTGAGAAAGCGCAGGCGATCGGGGCCCGAAATGGGCAGCTTCGAAGGGCGTTGGTTACTGCACGTCGAGCGGCGCGGTACCGGTAGCCTGGCCACTGGCATCGGTCGTGATCTTGTCGACGCGCGCCTCAGCCTGGCGCAAAAGCTCCTCGCAGCGCCGCTTCAGGGCTTCGCCGCGCTCGTAGATCGTGACGGATTCCTCGAGCGGCACCTTGCCGTCCTCGAGCCGCTTCACGATCCTTTCGAGTTCCTCGATCGCGCGCTCGAAGGTGAGCCTGCTGACGTCGACTTGGGTATTTTCGGCCATATCCGTTTCCGATTGCCCGATTCGCTTTCCTGGTAAAACAGCAGAGTTTTGCGGGCTTAATGTGGCGGGTCGTTTCAGGCGCCCATCAGGGCGCCGACATGCGCCGTAACAGATTCTTTCAGTCCCTGCAGGTCGTAGCCGCCTTCGAGCACAGATACAACGCGCCCTCCGGCGGACTTGTCGGCGAGGTCCATCAGCTTGCGTGTGACCCAGGCATAATCCTCCGCGTGCAAATTCAGCGAGGCCAGCGGATCGCGATAATGCGCGTCGAAGCCTGCCGAGATGATCAGCAGTTCGGGACCGAACTTTTCGAGCTGCGGCAGGATCAGGTTCTCGAACGCGGAGCGGAATTCCGGCCCGCCGTCTTCCGAGGCGAGCGGCGCGTTGACGATGGTGTCGTGGTCGCCGCGCTCGCCCTTGGCGCCGGTGCCCGGAAATAGCGGCATCTGATGGGTCGAGCAGTACATCACGGTCGGGTCGGACCAGAAGATGTCCTGGGTGCCGTTGCCGTGATGGACGTCGAAATCGACGATGGCGGCCCGCTTGATGCCGTATTTGCGCTGCGCATGGCGCGCGGCGATCGCGACATTGTCGAAGAAGCAGAAGCCCATCGGCTTGCCGATCTCGGCATGATGACCGGGCGGGCGCACGGCGACGAAGGCGTTGCGGTGCTCGCCATTCATCACCGCTTCGGTTGCCGCCACCGCGCCACCGACGCCGCGCATCACCGCTTCCCACGTGCCAGGAGACATCGAGGTGTCGCCGTCGAGATAGACCTGGCCGCTAGTCGGCGCGATGTGGCGGAGCTCGGTGACGTAATGTTCGTTGTGGCAGAGCGTGACGAGATCGAGATCGCCCTCGGGCGCCTTGTCGCGCGCCAGGAACTGGAAGCGCTCATGCGACAACGCTTCCTCCACCGCGCGCAGGCGGTCGGGCCTTTCAGGGTGTCCGGGCGGCGTGACGTGGTCGAGGCAGGCCTTGTGGGAGAGAAGAAGCGTGCTCATCAGGTCGGCCTCACTGGGAACGAACTCTCGATGTCGCTTGGCGCATCCGGCGCCAAAACGCAATGCGAATCCCAATCTAGACATTCCATAGGGAATGGCAAAGGGCCGTTCCGTTCCGCCCAGGTTCGATCCGGATCAATTCACGCGCTGGATGCGGGTCGGCGGCAACGGGCCGATCGGCCCGTGTGCTTTGAAGAAGGCAAACAGGGCATCCGCGTCGTACCCGCCATATTGCGGCGAGACGCCCTGTTTCGCAACCGTGAAGCCGTCGCCGCCGACGGCGAGATAGTCGTTGAGAGTGACGCGGTACCCCGTGTTTGCCTCGATCGGCCTGCCATTGAGCGTTATCCTGTCGGCCATGAGGCGGTTGCCGAGCGGCTTCGATGCATCCCAGGTGTAGCTGAACCCGTTCGACACCTGAAGAATCCGCGGACGCTTCGGATCGAGCCATTGCTGCTCCAGCATGTCCTTGAGCTGGCTGCCCGTCAGCGTCATCGTGACGAGGCGGTTGCGGAACGGTTGGCTCGCGAACAGTTCGCCGTAGGACACCGCGCCGTTCTCCTTCGGCACGATGTCGGTGCGGATGCCGCCGGGATTGGTGAGGGCGATAACAGCGCCGCCGTCCTTGACGTCCCTCGTCGCCGCAAGCTGCGCATCGGCGATGACGTCGCCGAGTGGGCTTTCGCCCGCTTCGTTCGGAACGCGCGACAGCGTCTGCGTCACCGATCCGGCCGGACGATTGGCGATCGGCGCCGAAAGCTTGTCATAGGCGTCGATCAGCGCGGTCTGCTCGGGATCCTTGGCCAGCGAGGCGTTGGCGACGATAACGTTCTCGGCCCGCGCGCTGACGATGTCGCGTGTTGCCGGATCGAGCTTGAGGTCGATCGCCGTGACCAGCGTGCCGTATTTGTCCCCGCTGGTGACGAGTCTGCCGTCGATGTCGCAGACATAAGCGCGATGGGTATGGCCGCTGACGACGACGTCGACGGCGCGATCGAACTTCTTGACGATATCGACGATTGGCCCTGTGATTGCAGGACACTCATTGTAGTCGCCCGAGGGCTCACCGCCTTGGTGGATCAGCACCACGATCGCTTCGACGCCGCGCGCCTTCAGTTCCGGGACCACCGCGTTCACCGTCTCGGCCTCGTCACGGAATTCGAGCCCGGCAATGCCTGACGGGGAGACGATGCCGGCGGTCTCCTTCAAGGTCAGCCCAATGAAGGCGACCGGAATGCCGTCGAATTCCCTGATCTCGTACGGCGGCAAAATGCTCTTGCCGGTCGCGGTCTCGACGGTGGACGCCGCAAGATAGTGGAATTTCGCGCCGGCAAAGGGATGCGGTCCCTGACAGCCGTCCTCCGGATGGCAGCCGCCATTCTGCATCCTGAGCAGCTCGGTCTTACCCTCGTCGAATTCGTGGTTGCCGACGGAGGTGATCGCAAGCCCCATCATGGAGAGCGATTCGATCGACGGCTCGTCGTGAAACATCGCCGACAAAAACGGGCTCGCGCCGATGAGGTCGCCGGCAGCGACAAAAATTGTATTCTTGTGCCCCTCGCTCAATTGCTTGACCAGCGTCGCCATGTACTCGGCGCCGCCGGCGGCGACCATCACGTTCTTGCTCTTGTCTTCAGGGTCAGAGATGCGGATGCCGCCCGGCGGCGGACGGAGATTGCCGTGGAAATCGTTGATCGCGAGAATGCGCAACTCGATGGGCGCTGTGGTTTGCGCGAAAGCGGGCCGGGCGGCGAAGGCGAGCGCGAAAGCGGTCAGGCGGAGAAGATGTCGCATGGAGCCAGATTAGTCGCTCCGCGCGAAGATTTCACGAAGCTTCTTGCCGTCATTCCGGGCGCGCCTCTCGGGCGCGAGCCCGGAATCCATTCATCCACCAACTCTGTTGCCCAATGGATTCCGGGCCCACGCTTCGCGTGCCCGGGAACGACGAGCAAATCGATTGGTACTGCTACCGCTTCTTCCTGTTCGCAAACGCGTTGAACGCGGCAATCGCCTCGTTCGATGTCAGTCGGTCGCCGAACAGATGGCGTTCCTGGTCGATGCGGCGGGTGAGCTCCTCCGGTGAGGCACGCAGGAGCTTGCGCGAGGTCGCGACGGCCTCCGCCGGCAACCGGCAGATCTCGCGCGCCACCTTGCGGGCCTCGACCTCGGTATGTCCAGGCGACACCACGGTGTTGACGAAGCCGGCAGCGTGGGCCTCGGCGGCGGTGAAGCTGCGTCCCATCACCAGCATGGCGAAGGCGCGCTGGTAGCCCATGGTGCTCGGCATCAAGAGGCTCGCGGCGCCGACCGGAACGAGCCCGAGATTGATGTAAGGCGCCGAGAAGGTCGCTGCGTTGGAGGCGAGCACGTAGTCGCAGTGAAACAGCATCACGGTACCCATGCCGATCGATGCTCCGTCGACGGCTGCGATGATCGGCTTGGCGTTGAGCGCCAGCGAATAGAGGAATCTGACTCCATCCGATAACGTCTCGGGACGCGATGCGTCGGCCTTCATGAAATCGTCGATGTCGTCGCCGGCCGTGAACACGCCGGAGCCGCCGGTGATGATCATGCAGCGGATGTCGGGATTGTTCTGCGCGGCGTCGATCGCGCGGCTCATCTCGCGGTACATATCCTGCGTGATCGCATTCTTCTTGCCGGGGCGGCGCAGGGTGATCACGCGTGTGGCGCGGTCCTCCGTGACGATGATATTGCCGTTCGGCATGAACACTCCCTGCGGCCGACTCGGCGCCTGCCCTCGGCGAGTCGTGCAGGGCTCAGCCTACATGATCCCACCGACCTGCCAATGCTGCGGCTCAATCATTTCGGCCGTGACGCTCCATGAGCGGTTGCATGACACCCGCCTGATGGTCGCGTTCGTCGGGGAACTGTGACGCGAAAGTTGCATCACATATCTCCTGCGGGGTCTTGCGCATTGCAACAATCGGCTACAATGTTTCATTTGAAAAACCGGGGGTTGTACGGCACTATCAGCAGTCTCGTTCCATTTGGCCATACTCGATCGATGATTGCCGCAACGGGCGTTGACGAATCCTCGCTGCACTACCGTGGCTGGCGCGTCGTGCTGGCCTGCTTTCTGATGGCCTTCTTCATGTTCGGCTTCGGCCTCTACGGCCAGGGCGTCTATCTCGCCGAGCTCCAGCGTTCCCATGGCTGGCCTGGCACGCTCCTGTCGGCAGCTAGCACCTTCTCGTTCCTGCTGACCTCCATCCTCGTCATCTTCACCGACGATCTGCTCGCCCGCATCGGGCTAAGGGCGCTAATCCTGTGCGGGCTCGCGGCGCTCGGCGCCTCGACGGCTCTGATCGGCTTGATGCAGGCGCCCTGGCAGCTCTATCTCGCCTATGCGCTGATGTCGGTCGGCTGGACCGGAATGGGCTCGGTGGTGATCGCAACTGTGCTGAACGGTTGGTTCCAGCGGCGACGCGGGCTCGCCCTCAGCCTTGCCTTCAACGGCGCCACCTGCGGCGGCATCATTCTCGTTCCGGTCTTGCTGGCGCTGAGCGGCAGCATCGGCTTCCGCTCCGCCATGCTGGCGGCCACCATCGTGATGGTGGTGCTGGTGCTGCCGGTGGTGGTCGTCTTCACCGGCTGGCCGGTCGATGCATTGCCCAATGCAGGTGTCTCCGGCGGCGAGGCCGCACGTCACCCGCGGAAGGAGCTGCTCGCGAACGCATCCTTCTGGACCATGGTGCTGCCGATTGCGATTGCGCTGCTGGCGCAGATGGGATTCATCATCCACCAGGTCTCGTTTCTCGAACCGCTGATCGGCCGCGCCAGTGCCGGCCTTGCGGTCACCCTCATGGCGGCGATGGCGGTGGTCGGGCGGCTGTCGCTCGGTCTGTTCGTCGACCGGCTCGATCCGCGGCTTGCCTGCGCGGCGTCGATGACGAGCCAGGCGGCGGCGCTGCTCGTCCTCCTGCAGAGCCAGAGTCCGGCCGTGCTGCTCACGTGCTGCGCCGTCTACGGCTTCTCGATCGGCAACATGATCACATTTCCGCCTTTGATCATCCAGCGCGAGATCGGCAGCGCCGCTTTCGCGGCCGCGATGGGGCTGGGGACCTCGATCAGCGGCATCGTCAGCGCATTTGGCCCCGGCATCGTCGGTCTCATGCGCAGCATGAGCGGCGACTACACGATGGCGTTCGCGATGTGCGTGGCGCTGGACGTCGTCGCGGCGGGAATTGTGCTGTGGCGGCCCGGGAGAAGGGCAAAGGTCGCAGCGTCGTAGCCCGAATGGATTGCGCCCTCGCGCCCCCGGACACGAGCGCTCCGCCTTACCCCAACAACACCGCATCCGCCGCTGCAACGGATCCCGCGCTCTCCGTCACCGTGCGCTCGAGTGCGCCGGCTTGCACGGTGATGTTCTCGGCGAAGAAGCGCGCGAGCGAGACGTAGCGCGCGGCGTCGGTGTTGCCGTCGGCCTTGGCAGCGAGCGCCTCCGAGGCCAGCAGGCAGCCGCCGAGCGTGGCGCCGAACTGCTGCAAATACGGCGTGGCGCCGGCAAGGGCCTCGTTCGGCGCCGACGTGACGCGCTCCAACAGCCATTTGCTGGTGCGTGTCAGCGCCTCCAGCGCTTCGCGCAATTTCACACCCGTGGTGCCAAAGCCGGGATCGTTGGAGGCTTCGACTTGGCTGACGGTCGCGGAGAGCTCGTCGAGCAGCGCCCACACCGCAGCACCGCCGTTCGCCGCAAGCTTGCGCGTGACAAGGTCGATTGCCTGGATGCCGTTGGTGCCCTCATAGATCGTGGTGATGCGAGCGTCGCGATAATGCTGCGCAGCGCCGGTCTCCTCGATGAAGCCCATGCCGCCGTGCACCTGCACGCCGAGATAGGCGACCTCGTTGCCGATGTCGGTGGAATAGGCTTTTGCCATCGGCGTCAGCAGCGCGGCGCGCGCGGCGGCATCGGCCCGCACGCTGGGATCCCCGGCGCGCATCGAAACGTCCAGTGCGACGGCGGTGGCGTAGCAAATGGTGCGCGCCGCCGCCGTCTGCGCGCGCATCCGCATCAGCATGCGCTTGACGTCGGGATGCACGAAAATCGCGTCCGAGCCGTCGCCTGTCTTGCCGATTGCGCGGCCCTGCTTGCGTTCCTGCGCATAGGCCAGCGCCTGCTGATAGGCGCGGTCGGCAACGCCGACACCCTCCAGGCCGACGCCGAGGCGGGCCTGGTTCATCATCGTGAACATGCAGCGCATGCCCTGATTCTCTTCGCCGATCAGGAAGCCGATCGCACCGCCATGGTCGCCCATGGTCATGGTGCAGGTTGGGGAGGCGTGCATGCCGAGCTTGTGCTCGACGCCGGAAGCAATGATGTCGTTGCGCGCGCCGAGGGAGCCATCGGCATTGACCATGAACTTGGGAACAAGAAAGAGCGAGATCCCTTTGGTGCCGGCCGGCGCATCCGGAAGGCGCGCAAGCACGAAATGCACGATGTTGTCGGTCATGTCGTGCTCGCCGTAGGTGATGAAGGTCTTCGTCCCCTTGATGCGATAGGTGCCGTCGGCCTGCTTTTCGGCGCGGGTGCGCAGCGCACCGACGTCGGAGCCGGCCTGCGGCTCGGTGAGCTGCATCGTGCCGGTCCACTCGCCGGAAACGAGCTTTTCGAGATAGATCGTCTTCAGCTCATCGCTACCATGCGCATGGAGCGCCTCGATCGCGGACGCCGTCAGCAGCGGGCAGAGGCCGAAGGCGACGTTGGAGGCGCTCCAGATCTCGGTGCAGGCCGCGTTGATCGCGAGCGGCAGGCCCTGGCCGCCGAAATCCTCCGGTCCGGACACCGCGTTCCAGCCGCCCTCGGTCCAGCGCTTGTAGGCATCCGGCCAGCCCGGCGCGGTCGTGACCTTGCCGTCGGCAAGCTTGATGCCGTGCTCGTCGCCGATCTTGTTCAGCGGCGCCAGCACGTCGGTTGCGAACTTGCCGGCTTCCTCCAGCACGGCGCTCGCGATGTCCGCGTCGAAATCGCCGTAATGGCCGGCTTCCACGGCTGCCTTGAGGCCGGCGCCATGGTTGAGCGACAAGAGCATGTCAGAGATCGGCGCGCGGTAGGTCATGGCTCACTCCCCGTGGACAAAGCTTGGCGACGTATTCCCATGAAACGGGCGGGGTCTCAATGGCCGGGAACGGAGCGAACGGTCCGGGGTCGGGCTTATAAGGAGTGTGGCCAGGCCGGCCCCCCGGGGCCTGTGGTATTTTGCTCCTCCAGGCGGTTGAAATGCCTCGCCGCTCCCTATAGACCGGCTGCGACCAAAAGGAATCTGCGGTAGCCAGTTCTTCCGCCGTTTCTCCAGTCGCCTGATGGGGCGTAGCCAAGCGGTAAGGCAGCGGATTTTGATTCCGCCATTCGGAGGTTCGATCCCTCCCGCCCCAGCCAGCAATTAAGCTGCTGAGTTCGCTATGAAGCAGGAGTGATGTCGTCGCTCCCTGGATCTGACCGCTGGGAAACTCTACTCTCTTCTGCTTCGGTCTCCGCATTCGACTACAACGTCCGCACGAGCCTCGCCGGTTGAACGCGCCTCGGCCGCGCGTCTCCTGCGAAACGGCAGGTCTCTTGCCAAAATTATCAGGCTTGATTCTGACGGCAGGCAACGCAAATCTCAGGACCTCACAGCAACTTCGCCCCGGACGTCTCGTTGACGATAGCTGAGGGCAGGTGCGCTGGCGATGCAGCCAGTGAAAGGAGGATCCCCATGGCTTTTTTCGAGGACATCTTCAAGGGTGGTAATATTGTCACTGGGCTGGCCATAGGTATCGGCGCGGGAGTCGTGGCGCCGGCACTTATGCCCGTCCTCAGGCCGATCGCAAAAACGGTCATTAAGGCCGGGCTCGTCGCTTATGATCAAGGTCGGGTCGCATTGGCAGAGCTCAATGAGCAAACCGGCGACGTGCTGGCTGAGGCTCGGTCTGAGCTTGCCGAACAAGCCGAGCAAGAGGAAAAATCGAAAAGACCGAGAAAAGCGGAAACTGCTCACCAGGGCACGTAGCTTTCAAACTAAATTAAGCTCGGCCAAATTGCGTGCAGCGATTTGATTGCGGCGCAGTGGGGTTGTGTCACTCGGCAAGCTGCGGGTCCGAGGACGATGAGTCTTGTTGCTCCATCAAACAAAAGGGCGATAGTTCCGCTGTCGTCGCGGAACCCACAAGCCCAAATACCCATCTCGATCGTGCCGCTGCACACGGCCGTGGCCGGACGAGTTCGGCTGAAGATCGAAGGCATGCGCGGCGCGCCGGCAATTGCGAGCCTGCTGGAACGAGGATTCACAGGGATGCCTGGCATCCATGATGTCTCGGCCAACGCCCTCACTGGCAACATTCTCATCCACTACGAGGACTCGGTCTCGATCGATCAGCTCGTCGAACGGATAAGCGGACTGCTCCTGGGCGACATCACACCCACCGTAGACGATCCGGCCGAGCTCCCGTGGCATACAATTGAGACGGGAGCCATCGCGTCCGAACTCGACACCTCCTGTTCGGATGGCCTATCGAGCACGCGAGTATCGGAACGACTTGCTCAGGGGCTTGGTAATTCGATCCCGCTGCTGCATCAGCGCTCGGAACTCAGCATTTTTCTCGATCAATTCCAGAGCATGCCAGTGGCACTCTTGGCCGGCGTCGCCGTGGTTTCACTCGTGACCGGGACGTTGCTTGAGGCCGGGGCGATCATGGCTGTCGTGGCGTTCAACGCCGCTATCGGGTTTACAACTGAAAATCAGGCTGAGCAGACCATCCGGAGCCTCGGAGCCCCCGCCTCGCTGACCGCGCGCGTGGTGCGCGACGGATCAGAGATGGATGTAGGCGCCGACCTGCTCGTCCCTGGCGATCTCGTCCTTCTCCGGCGCGGCACCGTTGTCCCCGCCGACGGCAGACTCGTAAGCGCCCGCGCGCTCACTATCAGCGAGGCTGCTCTCACTGGCGAGAGCTTGCCGGTCGCAAAATCAGTCGAAACCGTGCCTCACAGGGCGGCGCTCGCCGATCGAATGAACATGGTCCATCGGGGGACCATCGTGACAGGCGGGAGTGGAACGTTTGTCGTCGTGGCGACCGGGGCGAGAACCCAGCTCGGACGCATCCAGCGGCTTGTCGGCGCAACCAACACACCCGAAACTCCGATGCAACGACATCTCAGCGAGCTCGGAGAACAACTCGTCTGGGCCACACTGGCGGCAAGCGCTGCGGTATTCGGTGTAGGTTGGCTGCGTGGGCTGGCGGTCCTCCAGCTGGTACGTTCATCGCTATCGGTAGCGGTCGCGGCTGTTCCGGAAGGGCTGCCGATGGTTGCCACGACGACCCTCGCCCTTGGCGTCGAGGAGATGCGGCGGCAAGGAATTCTGGTCCGACGGCTCGAAGCACTGGAGACGCTGGCCTCCGTCGATGTCGTTTGCTTCGACAAAACGGGCACGCTGACCCACGGCTCCATGTCATTGGGAGTCGTTGCTGTCGGTGACCGCGTCTGCGGTCGACAGGAGAACGGCCTGGTGGACCAGAACGGGCTGGTTGCCCGACCGGAGCAGGACCGCCGTCTTCGCATGCTGCTGTTGGTCGGCGCTCTTTGCAGCGAGACCGAGGTAGAGGAGCGCGACGGGCAAATGCAGCTCAGCGGCTCAGCAACTGAAATCGCGCTCGTTCAGGCAGCACTCGATCACGACATTGACGTGAGCGAGCTGCGGCGCCGCTACGTAAGGCGGTCGATTCAGCATCGCACCGAGGCCTACAGGTTCATGGCGACGACGCATGCTGACGAAGCTCGCGTCTTGATCGCGGTGAAGGGCAGCCCGGGCGAGGTGTTGGCACGTTGCGCGTTTGAAGCATTGCCTGACGGTACTCGGCAAATTCTCACCGCGAGACGGCGCGCTCAGATCGAAGCTCAAAATGCCAAGATGGCTGAGCAGGCACTTCGGGTGCTGGGAATGGCGTACCGTGAATTACAGGTGCCTGGTGCCGATCTTGAGGCAGGGGAGCTCCACATAGAAGAACTGATATGGAGCGGTCTTGTCGGTCTTGCCGATCCGGTGCGGTCCGGCCTTCCCGCGCTGATGCAGAAGCTGCATCACGCTGGCATCCAGACCATCATGCTGACTGGCGATCAGAGTACGACGGCGCGCGCAGTGGCGGAACGAATTGGCCTTAGTTCAGATGGTCAGGTCAAGATCATCGATACGGCAGACCTTGACCACGTAGCGCCTCTCGAGCTCGCCGCCAAGGCGCGCGAGGCGCATGCCTTCGCACGAATCAGTCCCGGGCAGAAGCTTCAGATCGTGCGTGCCCTTCAGGAGGCGGGGTCTGTGGTGGCGATGATCGGGGATGGCATCAATGATAGCCCGGCGCTGCGTGCGGCTAACGTTGGGATGGCTATGGGACGAAACGGAGATGCAGCAGCAAGAGAAGTCGCCGACATCTTTTTTGCGAATGACGATCTTGCGTCGTTGCCGCTCGCCATCGAGCGCGGCCGTGGCACTTACACCAGTATCCGCAATGCGGTTCACTACATCATCAGCAGCAACACGAGCGAGATCCTGCTGATGCTGGCGGGGGCCGCTGCCGGCTTTGGTGAGATGCTCTCGCCAATTCAGCTGCTATGGATCAATCTCATCTCCGATGTCCTTCCCGCGATCGGTCTCGCTATGGAGCCTATCGATCCCGACGTGATGGAGCGCGGACCGCGCGCCGCCGATGAACCGATAATCCGATCCGACCAATTCTCCCGCCTCGGCAGCGAAGCCGCCGTGCTCACGGCAAGCGCGTTCGGCACGGCTGTCTTCGGTGCAATGCGCCACGGCTTTAAATCGCCCGAAGGGAGAACAATGGCTTTTGGCAGTCTGGCCGTGGGCCAACTTCTGCACACTCTTAATTATCGCTCGTCTAAGCCAAGCAAATTCAGGCCAGCTCAGCTCTGGGCGGAGTCACGTTTGGTGCAGATCATTTCCGGCTCGGTCGCCGCGCAAATCGCAGCTATGCTTGTGCCGGGCGTGCGAAGCGCGCTTAACGTTGCACCGCTCGGCTTGCTGGATGCCGGTGCCATGATTGCGGGCGGAGTATTGCCCAGCGCAATAGCGCAGATGCGTAGCTCTGAGCTGAACCGGTTGCACTTCCGTAGGCCCGACATCGAGGGTCGTTCGGAGACCTTATGCGAAGGCGCTAAACGACCGGACTCGCAACAGGCCGGCGCTATGTCGCCGCCTATTCCGAAGGTGCAACGAGGAGCGCGTGGCGACCCATAGCGCGTCGTTGAGCCTCATGCCTTGCAGCTCGAACGATGGCGTCGATGACCCATTCAACTAATTGTACACCGACCTGCTTGGTGATGACCGCCACAATCAGCTTGAGTGCCCCCGAGGCGAGAGTGAGTGTGGGCAGCAGGCAGTCAATTCCATCGTTCGGCTGCGCCATAGGGGCCGGACAACCGCTCGTCGGCAATGCGCCTTTTGTTTCGAGCATTTGCAATCCGAGAAACCGGCGGTGTTGTGCCGTCAGGTCGAATCCTTTCCGACACACGATGATTACGCCAGCCGTGAGGGGATTTGAGTGGACGCGGACAACATCGGGGTGCTCGATGAGAACCCGCTCAAGGGCGGCGAAATAAGCCTGCTGCCGTTGTCGCTGCGGTATCTTTATTCGAATGCGCGTCGGTGTGCGATGGACAACAAAGGCCCGGGTTTGTGCGTGCATGATCCGCAGTCCTTAACCAGCGTTGGCTCGCCACGCTGATGGCCCGGACACTGCACCCGATTTGACGAAGCTAATGTGACACTAAGTCTGTCTTTTTCATCGTTCCCGCGGTTCTCCCCAAGTGGGAGCCTGGTCTGTGCCAATGGAAGCGCGCCTGGATACCGAACGTCCGGCAATCCTAACTAGCCGGTCTGCTGATCGCCCGAGACGCTCGGGGGTGGCACCCCCGAGTCGTTGGATGCGGTCGCGCCGCGAGCAACTGAAGCCAGGTGACGCGTGATCAGGGAGTAAAACAAGAGCGAGGAGGCCGACCCGAGCAACTGGCCCCTTAGCACTTGAACAATGCCCAGCAGGACAAATCCCGCTGCGATCTCTGGACGGCCGAGAATGCGCTGCGCGCCATATGCGTTCCAGAGATTCTCAGCAGCATTGCCGGTCAGCTGGCCCCGTGCGACTTGGAGTAGTGCCAATCCGCTCAATCCCGTGGCCGCTGTATCGCGCAATCCGGAATGGGGCGGTCGGCGAGTGGATGGAGCAGGAGCCTTTTTGGGGTCCTCTGGTCCGATTTCGAAAAGCCCTTGTTCGGTGGCCGCTGCGGCAATCGCCTGCGCCGATCCAGAGTGATGAATAATGATGCTTCCGGTGAGGGGGATCGCATTGAGTCCTGCGATACCGGGAAGCTTCGAGAGCGCCTGGACTATGTCATGGAAGAACGAGACGTCCCCGCGCCGAGCTGGAATTCGAAGGCGCAGCCGTCCCGGAATCTGATGCTGGATGATGGCAATTGGGGTCATCTCGACACGCGCCTCCACTCGGTTCGATCGCGTCAGGGTGCAGCTCAAGAATGCCGATCATACATGCAGCACGTAACGAAGGCAGCACCGAAGCGAGAGCCAAATGTCTCCAGAGTACGCACCGGCATCGCCGCGCAATCCACTCCCATTGTTCACAAGCGAATCCGACGGGGCGGCACGTACCCGGTTAAGACGAAATCGGATCGTTGCCAGTACCATGCTCGCCGGTATGGGAGGTATATTCGCCTTGACACGCTTGGTTCCAGAGCCCGGTTTTGCGACGCTGCTCATCCAATCCGGTGCGGAAGCGGGCATGGTGGGTGGTATCGCCGATTGGTTCGCCGTGACCGCGCTCTTTCGCCACCCGCTGGGTCTGCCCGTTCCGCATACCGCGATCATTCCCAAGAACAAGGACAGGATTGGCCGCACGATCGGGCATTTCATCGAACGCAATTTTCTAACGCCGGATGTACTTCTGCCGAAGCTGCGCCAAATGCGTGTTGGGGCACGCTTTGCGGCTTGGCTCGCGGCGCCAAGCACTGCGCCCCTGATCGCACACTCGATCACGGCAGTTCTGCCCTATCTCATCCACTCGCTACGCAACCCGGATTTTCATGAGTTCTTGCAGCGGATCTTGAGCGACCAGCTTCGTCAGGCGGATTTCGCGCCCATGATTGCACGCGGCCTTCGTATTCTTACGGCGAGCGACGAAGCAAATGCTCTGTTCGAACGTATCAGCGAGATCGCGAGCGACCGGCTTGAGAAGAACCGCGACCAGATCGAAAAGCTTGTCGCCGCGCGCAGCCGCTGGTGGATCCCGAAGGCTATCGATCGCCGGATTGCGACTGCCATTATCAACGGTATCACCGAGTTGCTCAGCGGATTGTCTCGGCCGGACAGCGAAGCCTCCGCGAAGTTTCGCGAGGCACTCGCCTCGACAATCGACGACATGCTCAATTCACCGGAGCAGCGGGAAAAAATAAACGAGGGCGTGAGGCGTCTGCTGGCTCAGCCCGAGGCGCTGGCTTGGGTCAGATCGGTTTGGGACGAGCTCTGCCAGGCGACGCTCGACGACTTGGCGCAACCATCATCGCGCCTGCGACGAAGTCTTGAAAAGCCCATTTCGATTGTAGCTGAGGCGCTGGCGACTGACACTGTGATGCAGCGGCACATCGATGAAGTGATGGAGCACTTGGCTGATTCCGTCATCGCGTGGCGCAGCGAGATCGGCTCTTTCTTCGCGGAGGTCGTGCGAAACTGGGATACGGCTACCCTTTCCGATCGCCTTGAACTCGTTGTGGGAAGCGACCTCCAATATATTCGCATGAACGGTACCATCGTCGGAGCTTGTACAGGCTGCCTCATATTCACCGTCGCCTGGCTTTTTGGGTAGGCGCTCTATCGCCTCGAATCGGATGCTTCGTCCAATTCGGTCGCTGGAACGAGCATTTCGAGTGGGTTGATGGCGTGCTCTCAGCGCGTGCGAGTCGCACAAGGATTGGCGAATCCACGCACTGAGACGTCCCTAACCTCGAATGCCTTTAATCGACGGCTGTATCGTCAGGCGATAGGCGACCAGCGCGTTGCCGTCAAATTTCTCCAAGATCTCATGGCAGGCAGGGCAGCGGTATTCGCCGGTGGTGCCGGGTCCCAACGGCAATTCAAGACGTCGAAAGCCCGCCCCGCACTCCGGACACGTCACGTCGCTCCTTTTCATGCGTCACCCGTAGTGTCCCATTGGCGCAACTTTAACACAGGATGGGGCGGGACTTCGAATATACTGAGGTTTACTTCACCGGTCGCGGCGGCTTCGAATGCGAATTATGACGGGATATGATCTTCGATGACCGGGCTATTCAGGCGCGCAAGCTTCTCGTAGTTCAGAGGCGATCCCGGGAGAGCCGCTTCTTATTTGGAAATGCATGCTAAGCAATCATATTTCCAACTACGCTCTGAAATCGTTGAATAACCAAACAGATTTTGATTCCGCTATTCGCGGATTCGATCCCTCCCGCCCCAGCCAGCGTCAAGCTGCTGAGTTCACGACCTAAACAGCTCTACCCTCGCAAAATTCCTGGGCGCGTTTGGAAATAGAGCTTGTGAAGCTCGCTGCAGAACCGAACTAAACCGCTTTGTGTGTCACGCAGTCCGTTGGCTTATCTCTGTGGAGTTCATTCAAGCATATTCCCTGGAGACTGGTTCGGGGCAGGTTCGTTACGTTCCCATCGTAGAATAGGATATTGCGGTGAGCAAATCGGGGGCCAATAGGCGCAAGACATCCCCTTTGGTCCCGCGCCTTCGCGGGACGACCCAGCCGGCTTTCAGCTTCCGCTGATCCAGGCAGATCATTATTGTACAACAGGGGGCGGGAAAAAATTGCAACGAAGCAGGGGGGCGCCTGCGTCCAGAGCGCCAGATTTACCGGTAGCCAGATAAGTCGAAAGCGAAACCAGCGAGAGGTCCACTTTGGGGCGTCATCAACGCCAATCCGCTTCTGGTCCGGCGTCGGTTCCTAGTGCCTAGGGTCTTCGGCGCCGTTTGCGCCTGTCGAGGCCAGCACACGCTGGAGACGTTCAGCGCGCTCTTTCGTCAGATTCTCAGCTAGATCGATCCCGATCGCCGCCGGGCCTTTTCTTTCTCGGTCGTACACCATCCAACCCTTGCCGCCCATTCGAATGAAAAATCTGTTCAGCGACAGCGTTCGGTCGGTCACCACAGGGCTCCTCGTCGTGGGCTCGGGAAGCGAACCCTATTCCGAGCTGGCTCAGGCTAGCATTTGCATATGTGAATCGGACCGGGAAAATTCGGCAGTTTCCTCTCGAATGCGGCGATCCTCAAGAATGGGATATTTCACGGGTCGTCACCGTCTGCAGCTTGCTCCAACTTCAGAGGTCTGATTGGACAAAATTGCTGCAGCCTGCTCATGCGTTGTTGCGCGACAACTGCCCCTTCGCATCGTGAGTTGAGCTCGACTCCAGACCAGCGATCCGGGGTGTGCAAGGTGCTCGAAACTATCCTGTGGTGCGTCGGTGGCTCACGGCACACGATCGAAAATCTTCCCTTGCTTCATACAAGGGAGATCCATCGACGCTCCCCACGAACCAATATGATTGCGCGGAGCCACAGGAAGTATTTCGAACGAGGTTAATCAGAGCGACTTGGCATGCCGGTGCCTGGCACGGTGCCGCCTCGATGAAAGGTTATAGTTCACGTCAGTGAACCGTGCGGGTTCACAACTGTGTACCCTCTCAATGAACGCGCGTGTATCCTTGTTGCGTGTCCACCTGAGTTGGCGTCGTATGCCATCCAAACGTCGCTCCCGATATGCTGCTCCAGGATGAAGACGTGCCCGCGTCTTGCTGCGACCATTCCTGGTGCCGGCGACGTACGCGGAAATCGCAGCCAGTTCGCCGCGAGATTCAATTCCGGCACGATGCGACCAAACAAACGCAGGGCGACCGCACAACCGCAAAATGCGGAGGGGCATCCCTGGGGCCGGCCGCCGACGATCCGATCGCTTACAGGAGTATCAAGCGCCGTAATAGTCTTGATGGCAGCGACGGTGAGTTGTCTTGAACGATGTGTCTGCAATGAGTTTCGCTTGCTCGAGGTTTGCGAGTAGTACGAGAAGTCGCATGGCATGGTGATGTTGCATTCGGAGGCGCTTTCTATTCGGTATGGTCGTGCTTCCGAATTGAAGCAGGTGATTACGATGAAACCGCACGCAGAAATAACTTGCTTGAACATCGCAGGCTCCGGATTTAGGGATCCTGCCCCAAGCAACGAAGGACCAACAACAGATTGGCTGAAATCGGTCAAAAGAGCGGCCTGACGCTGGTGGAGGGGCCGACTATACTTCTGGGGTAACTCCAAGCGTCTCGAACGTTGAAGAAGGTCTCTTGCTTGCAAATGGGCCGCTGCTTGCAAATGGGCCGCTGCTTGCAAATGGGCCGCGGACGCGACCCGCTTCACGTGTTGATCATGGCCACGTACTCCATATGAAGAGTAATTGGACCCTTCGATCCGTCCAAAATCACGCGGAGGCTCTTGGGATAGTACCCGGCTCCAACCACGGTCCCGGTCTTTCCGGCTAAGCGAGGGCCGGCTGCCGGCTTCACCTGAATTCGTGAGCCCGGCGGAAATTTGGGCTCGGTTTGGGCCGATCCTGACATGACGTCCTCGGCAGCGAATGAGCTAATTCTACGCAAATAACCGACAATGCGTGGCACAGTGAACGAACGGGTGCATTGGACGAGGCATATGCGATTGCGCGCGCCAGGTGAAAAGAGGTCTCCAACAACGGTCCTGAAGATGCAAGGCAATGCGACTAGATAAAATTCGTTGCATTGGCAACTCGCAATTGCCGCAGCAACGAACTCGACTGCAGTGCTAGAATACCGATTTCAAACCAATGCCAATCCGAGATGAAGGTCTCGAGCCGACCTGTACTGGACGACGGAAACGCTTCGATGAGAACATCCGTCATCAGGAGTAATCCGCAGGCATTAATCAACCCGGTGTGGTGCCCGTCTCGGCATTGACCAATTTTGTCGGCGTTGTGCCAAGTTTCTAATGATCTTTTCAGCCTCGATCAGCCTGCATATCGTTGAATCCTCTTCTGAAACAGCGTTACCCACAGGTTTTGCGACAAAGCGCTGGCGAGTTGTCGTGCCAACTTTGGGCACAACAATCCCTTGGTTCGGCCTAACGAAGCGGAGATTCCTGCCTCAAACGTAAACATACGTTCACCGCCGTGGGACGCACGATCGGTTGTCGGCGCTCAGACCCGAATTGGGTCACTGGGGGTTTCAACACGCAGAGGGGAATAGCATTGACTACCTTACACTACGCCGCGGGTGGCGGTCTCGACTCGCAAGGTAACTTCACAGCGGGTGCAGATGGCTTCAATCTCGCAGACATCGAGTATGCCGACCAGGCGAATGCACTGCCGAGCGGCGTGCAGGGGCTGGCCTGGCTCGATCAATATCATGGCGTGACTCAGGACTTCATCAACCAGGTGACGCCCTTCCTCAACAATCCGAAAGTGTTCGGCTTCTATCTCGTCGATGAGCCCGACCCGAGCGGGCAGTCGGGCCCGCAGGCCAGCGCGGCTGACTTGATGGCGGAATCCGACTGGATCCACCAGCATGATCCCGGCGCCAAGACTTTCACCGTCCTGGACAACATGGGCACGTCGGACAATCCGAGTTACGACAATACCTATAACACCGCGAACACCCACATCGACTACTTCGGTCTGGATTGGTATCCAGTGTGGTCGGATCGTTCGAACGTCGATCTCAGCACCATCGACAAGTACGTCGCTGCTGCGGAGCATGCAGGCATTCCGCTCGACTCGATCGTTCCGGTGTACCAGGCGTTCGGAGGAGGCGGCTGGACTACCGAAACCGGTAGCCAGGTCGTGATGCCGACTGCCGAGCAAGCGCAGGCAATGATCAATCACTGGGCGGACCTCGTTCCCAACCCGGCGTTCGACTATGCCTACGCGTGGGGTTCGCAGAATGGCGACACCGCGCTTGCGGACTCGCCGGAATTGCAGAAGGTGTTCCTCGCGCACAACACGAGCGAGAGCACATCGACCTCCGTCCCTCCGGCCGCTAGTGCTCCGATCGCCGAAACGCCGACCGGCACGCCGGTTTCCGATCATAGCGGAAGTTCGGCCACCGACGGCAGCACGTCTCCAATTGCCGATGCAGCCGGAAGCACTGCGACGGACGGCAGCACGACGCCTGTTGCCGATGCCGGCGGAAGCACCGTTGGCACAACCGGAAGCTCCACGCCGACGACCAGCCCGACTGAAGGCACGACACCGGTTTCCGCTTCGGACGGAACGACGGGCACCTCGACCGGCGGTACCATTGATACCGGTCACTGGAATGGTCATGATCACTGGTCGGCCGGCTCATCCGGGTCGACGATTGCGGACACCGGCGGGCACAGCAACCACGGCGGGAGCTTCGATTTCTCGCAGTTGATCAATGGCGCCACGTCGCCTTCGTCCGGAGATCATGGCGGGTGGCGAGGCCTAACCACGATGTCGTCATCCGCGACGTCGGATCCGACCACTGACCAGACGGCTACGTGGGACTCGGGATCTTTCGTCGGACATCTGGCTGACTTCATGACTCACCATAACGACCATCACGCCTGGCACTCGTGAGTTCGTAGCGTAGTTTGCAACAAGAGCATACGCGCGGTCCGCCGCGCGTATGCCCAATGTGGGGGAATTCCTCGCGACCGCAGTGGTCGAGAGGCGGGGTGCCATTCCGCGCACGGCGGAATGTTGAAATGCGGGCGTCCTGACGCTCGATTGCATGCAATTTTCAACCCGCTTACCGCCGCCCGATCAAGGGCGGCCCGGATATGCATATGCACGCTTCGGCAAAACAATCTGCGCTCGCGGGCGCTTTTCGTCGGATACGTCCCGGTCTGATCGCGGCCGGCGGATTATCCATCTTTATTAATCTGCTGGTGTTCGTTTCGCCGCTCTACACCATGCAGATCTACGATCGGGTGCTGACGAGCCGCAACGGGATGACGCTGTTGCTGCTCTCGCTTATCGCGCTCGCGCTCTTCGTCAGCTACGCGGCCCTGGAGCATTTTCGCAGCCGGGTGCTCGTACAAACAGGGCTTCATTTCGATGGGCTTATCTCGGGGGAGACGTTCGAGACCGCGCTCGGACAGGCGCTGAGCACAAGCAGCTCGCATCATGTTCAGCTGCTGCGCGACGTCGACACCTTGCGAGAAGTGCTGTCAGGCGGCGTCATCACATCGCTGATGGACGTGCCGTGGACGCCGATTTTCCTCGCGATTTGTTTTCTGCTCCATCCCCTCATCGGCTTGGTCGCCTTGATCGGCGCGGCCATCATCCTGGTGCTGGCCTTCCTCAACGAGCGCCTGACGAAGACGCCGCTGAATGCGGCTGCGTCGAAGAATCTTCATGCACTTGATCGCCTGACCTCGTCGCTTCGTAACGCAGAAGCGATCCGGGCGCTTGGAATGGCACCCGCGGTCCGCGCGGCCTGGGCGAAAACTCATGGACAGGCGCTGCTGGAAAGCGCGACGGCCGGAGAGCGCGGCGGGACCTTGCTCGCATTCTCCAAATTCCTGCGCATGGCGATTCAGGTGACTATCATGGGAGTGGGCGCATACCTCGCGATCCAGCAGGAAATCTCGGGAGGTGTCCTGTTTGCCGCCTCGTTGATCATGGGACGCGCTCTCGCGCCTGTGGAGGCTGCGGTCTCGCAATGGAAGGCGCTGGTTGCCGCGCGGACCTCTTATGCGCGGCTCAAACGCGCGCTTGAGTCGCGCGCGACAGAGGGGCGGCCCACGAGGCTGCCGGCTTTGGTGGGCCAGGTCTCGCTCGAGGCCGCCACGGTTCTCGTTCCCGGATCGCAATTGCCGGCAATTGCCGACGTCTCGTTCCGTCTGGCGCCCGGCGAGGTCGTTGCCGTCGTCGGCCAGTCCGGATCCGGGAAATCGTCGCTGGCGCGGGCTCTGGTCGGTGCCTGGCCGCTGGCGCACGGCTGCGTGCGTATTGACGGCAACGATCTCACGCATTTCGATCCCAATTTCCTCGGACGGAACCTCGGTTACCTGCCGCAGGACGTCGAGCTGTTCGCCGGTACCGTACGCGACAACATTGCCCGCTTCCGCGACGACGCTTCCGACGAAGCGGTCGTCGAAGCGGCGCAGTTGGCATCGGCACACGCGATGATCCAGCGTCTTCCAAAGGGCTATGACACCGTGATCGGGGACAACGGCGCAGGCCTTTCCGGCGGTCAGCGGCAGCGCATCGGGCTCGCACGGGCACTGTTCGGGAAGCCTGTGCTGGTCGTGCTCGATGAGCCGAACGCGAATCTTGATGGCGACGGCGACCGCGCGCTGGCCGATGCGATCCAGCGACTGAGGCAGAGCAAGGTGACGATCGTGATTATCAATCACCGGCCGAATTTGCTCGCTGCGGTAGACAAGATCGTGTTCATGCACGAGGGCCGGCTTGGGCAAATCGGCACGCGCGAAGAAATGCTTCCGGCGCTGCTGGGCCAAACAGTTGCGCCGATGCGGCGCGCGCCCGCCGAACATCATCGTGCTGACCGCCAACATCATGCTGACGGTAAGCACCGTCCTGATAGCGCTCCCGGCCCCGTGCAGTTTTCAAATCAAGTGCGTCCGGCGCACGCGACGAGGCAATAATGGACAAGATGTTGCGACGAGGGGCGGATGCTCTTCACGACGAACTGAAAGAGATCCTGAAGCAGTTCAACAGGACCGGTGAAGCCGCGCGAGCGCCGCAACCTCCGGGCAAACTCCTTGCGAGAGCCGAAACGATGGCAAGGTCGCTGGTCCATCTTGCAAAGGCAACACTGCCGATCTTGTGGCCCCGAAAATCAGGGGGCGATGACAATGGGGGGCCGTCGGGCGATTGGCAGACACCCGCGCGGCGAGGCTTCCTGATCGTATTCCTCACTTTTGGCGTGTTTGGCGGGTGGTCCGCCCTCGCGTCGATCGACGGTGCCGTCGTGGCGTCCGGCTCCGTCGTTGTCGAGAGCGACCGTAAGGCGGTGCAACACCTCGAGGGTGGAATTGTCCAGAACCTGCTGGTAACAGGCGATGCGCATGTCGCGGAAGGTCAGGTCCTGCTACGGCTCGATCCGACCCAGGAGCGCGCCAAGGAAGAGATCGCCCGCTCGGCAGTGTACTCGGCCGTTGCCGAGGAGGCACGCCTGCAGGCAGAAGCTGAAGGAAAAGACAGCATCACTTTTCCGGCCGAGCTGCTCCAGAAGACATCCGATCCGAACGCAGTGCGCGCGATGGGTGACCAGAAGCGGCGTTTCGATGAACGCCGTGCTGCGCGAAAGATCGAGGTCTCCATTCTCGAGGAGCGAATCGCGCAGGCGCAGCGGCAGATCCAGGGGAACACCGCGCAAAGCAAGGGAGCGCGCGCGCAGTTCGATAGCGTGAGTCAGGAATACACGAAGCTCAAGCCGCTCGCTGATCAGGGCATCGTACCGTTTGCGCGCGTCGCCACGCTGGAGCGCTCCAAAGCCGATCTTGAGGGCAAGATCGGCGCATATGAGGCGGATATCGCTCGCTATGGTCGCATCATCGACGAGTCGCGGCTCCAGATCGAGCAGGTCGGGCAGAAGGTGTTGGAGGAAGCGACCGGCAAGCTCGCCGACACCCGCGCCCAGCTTGCCGACGCGCGCGAGAAGCTGCGCGTTGCGGTCGATGTCCTGGCCCGGATGGAAGTACGCGCACCGCGATCGGGGCGGATCGTGAACCTCAAGGTTCACACGATCGGTGCCGTGATCAAGGCCGGCGACGTGTTGATGGAGATCGTGCCGGACAACGACGTACTTGTGGTGGCTGCGAGGGTGTCGGCGCTTGATATCAACCACGTCCAGCTCGGCCTGCCCACCGAGGTGCGACTGCCCTCATTTAAGGCGCGCTCCACCCCGATTGCTGTCGGGGAGGTTCTTTCGATCGCGGCGGATGCCACACGCGACGATGCCACGCACCAACCCTATTACGAGGTGAAGGTCTCGGTTCACGCGACACAATTCCCCGAGAAGGTGCGCGAAAAGCTCAAGCCGGGCATGATGGCCGATGTCCTGATCGCAACCGGTGAACGCACAATTCTTGCTTATTTGACCCAGCCGATCACGGACGCGATCCGGCGCGGCATGCGGGAGAGCTGAGAACGCGTCGGCCTTTGCCTTACGGTGCCAATCATGATTGTGGTGGGGTATGAACCTGGCTATTCCTTCGCGTACGCCATAACGACGCGACCGGCGCCCGCCTCGTCCATGACCACCCGGACATTCTCGTAAGCGTTGTTGCGTTCGAGCAGGGTTGCCACTTGTCGATCCTGGCCGCGGCCGACCTCGAACAACAGCAGTCCTCCCGGCCGCAAGTAGCGAGGTGCGTCTTTCGTAACGCGCATATGGACGCTCAGTCCGTAGGGCCCGGCAGCGAATGCCTCGCGCGGCTCGTCTGCGAGCAGAGCAGCGCAATCGCCTTTGAGCCGGGATTCCGAGATGTAGGGGGGGTTGCAGACGATCATATCGATCGTTCGCTCGAGTTGCAGGTCTGACAAACTCCTGAACAGATCGCCCTGGAGCACGGCGATGCGGGATTCGAGGCCGTGGCGCGCGGCGTTGCGCCGCGCGAGCTCGACACATCCGTCAGTCAGATCGCTGGCCCAGACGCGCGCGCCGGGAATATTGAGCGAGATCGCGCATGCCAGGTTGCCGGCGCCGCAACACATGTCGACGACCCGCGCTGCAGGGAGGCCTCTTCGGCGCAGGGCGTCAACAGCGGTTTTGCCGAGCAACTCCGTCTCTGGCCGCGGCACCAGTGCGCCGGGAGCAACCAGCAGCTCGATTCCCATGAACAGGGTACATCCTCGCCCGTACGCCTCGGCTACGTCTATCGTTTCACTCATTGCATCCAGACCTCAGGCGTGACGCATTTCCTGCCAACATTCAGCCCGACTTACGGCCATTCAGCCCGGAGGCCAGCTGCACACCTCTGCAAATCGCCGGCGAACGGCCTCCAGACCGGTCAGTTCAAATTTGCTCTCCTCAGGCGGCGCCGTTCCAGCATACATTTTGACCAGAAACCGGCCTGTCTCCGGCATCGAGCGTATGAAGCGGACGGCGTCGCCCGGGAAAGCAAGACTTCGTCCGCCGTCAGTAACCCTCCAGCGTTCGTCGACAAGCGGTCGATCATTGATCTGGAATACGACCTTGATTTCAGTCGACGGAATTTTAGTCGACAGGCCCGCCGTGGAGAGTAACAGCTCGGTCCGATTGGCGCGACAACGGATCACAAGCGAGGCTGGCCCATCCTTCGAGCCGGCCCGTGCGGTCGTCTGCGCGGCGATCTGCGGCTTGTAGTCCACCGGCGACGTGGTTTCGCTGATGATCCAGTTCGGACTTTGAGGCGGCGCTTGGACCGAGTGCTCAGGTGATTCCCCCATCTGTTGGTCGACGCACATCATGTGCTCGATTCCCTCTAGCTGCGCGCATGCCTTCAAACCATCTGGCATGTCGCCGGCCTGCGCGCAGATTAGATGACCGATGCCCGCAAGCAGGGAGGCTGCCAGGGCACCGAGTCGCTTCATCGTGATAATCCGACTGTCGCGCCGGGCGAGCGATCGAGCCATTCCTGCGCCGGGCCAAACCGAGCCAGGGTGGGAACGCTGGCGCGGAGATTTACGTCCTTCCATTTTGTATCGAACCCAGCGGATTGCAGCCGGTCGAGCCGCCCGAACAGCTGTTCCACGAAGCGCGCCATGCGCCGATAGCGATCGGTCTGCGGCTGCCAGTTGTAGGCAGCAAGAATCGTAGGAACGGCAATCGTCGCGATCCGCTCACCCTTCGGCACCAGGTTCGGATAATCCCTTGAATCGAGGGACGATGGAAGATAGTAGTCCTCAAATCTGGGGTCGTAATCGATCGGCAGGAACTTGAAGCCATCGTCCCAACGTCCTTTCACAAAGGCGTCGACCGGCTTTGATGTGATGAAGACGACCGCTGCGATTTCGCCGCTCCTCATCTGCTGTAATGCGACTTGGTGGGGTATGAACATCTTTTCGACATTCAATCCCAGCCGGCTGAAGATCAGCGGACCAGAATAGGCGGCCGCCGTACCCTGGGTGTTGAAGTTGACCTTCTTTCCTCGGAGGTCATCGAGCGAATTGATTTCGGGACGCACGAAGACGTGCAATTCGGCCGGGAAAAGGTTGAGAACATAGACGATGCGCCGTTCGATCGTGGGGACCTGTGCCTTGTATTCGTCAAGGACATCCGTGTTGATGATCGCTGCATCGACGCCCCTGAGATAGAGCAGCGAATTTACGTTTTCGGTCGCGCCGGTCGTCACGATCGGAATCACGTGCAGCTTGTCCTCTTCGTTGACGACGCGGGCGATTTCTGCAGCGAGCCGAAGCGGCGCGCCCTCGATAAGCCCTCCGGCGAGCCCGACTGTCCATGCATTGATGCGTTCCTTTGCAGTCGCATCGGACGTTCGTGGCGCGGTCGGTGCCGGTGGCTCGCGCGGCGGACGAGATTGGGCGCTGGCAGTCAGCTGCAGGCCGAGCATCGCCAAGGAGATCGTGAATGCGAGCTTGTTCAGGGACATGAGTCTCTCCAGTCTCTGGGCTGATTCCGAAGGCGCGCTCCCCAGCTATTTGAGCCCCTTGATCCGCCCGTCTGCATCGTGAATGCCGCCAGCCCGAGCGCGTTCATACAGCTCGCGCGCCTTCGCCGAATCGCCGGCGACGCCGCGGGCGTCCCAGGATTGCAGCACGTGAGGATCGTAAGTTTCGGCCAGCATGAAGGCAGCCTGTGCGCTGCCATACCCGAGAATGTATTCGAGCAATCTGCGGGCGGCGTTGATGTCCGCATGCTGCAGCAATGCGCTGGCATGGGCGAGCAGTCTTTCCTCGTTTGCAAGCGGACGCGGTGCTGCGCTCACAAGGACCGATCGTTCCGCCGCCGCGGTGGCCTTCGCATCAGCGGCGGCGGTGCCTGTTGTGAGCTGCGCGTTCGGCGGCGTTGCGGTGGAAGCTGGTACCTCGGGCGGAGGTGAGGTGGTAGCGTGGACGGTGCCCTGGCTCGGCGCGCGGCCCCGACCGTCGCGCGAGGGCGCCACCACAGCCGCGAATGCATTCCATGCGGCCAACCGAACCCGGACAGATCCGAACGTCGGGGGCGGCGCCTCGCTACTGCCTTCCTGCTCCTTTTCGCGCTTGGTTTTGGCCTTTGCGGCGGCTTCCGCGGCGCGCGAGGCTTCAGCCCGCGCCGCGTCGCGCTCACTCGTCAGCGACGCCGCCTCGCGCGTGAGAGCGTCCGCACGGCTGCGCTGCTGCTCGGCCTCGCGCTCCAGCGCCCGGTTGTGCTCGATCTCCGCAGTGCGGTGAGCAGCCAATTCTGAACTCGCCGTTTGCGCCGCAGTGAGTTCGGCCCGAAGCGAGTTCAACTGGCTGACCGCGTTCTCTGCCCTGGCCCGCTGGTTCTCGAGTTCGCGTGTCAGCGCCTGCTTTTGACCGGCATCTGCAGCGTTGCCCTTGGCAGCCTCGGAGGCCGCGGCCCGGAGGGTGCCGAGTTCGTTGATGAGGGTCTCCGTCTTGTCCTGTTCCTGCTTTAGCTCGCGCTCGAGAGCCTGCCGTTGTTCGGCCTCCGCCGCAGCAGATTTCGCGGCTTCGGATGCTGCGCTCCGCGCGGTGTCTAGTTCCGAGCGAAGCGAGGCAAGCTGGAGCGCAAAGCGTTTAGCTCCGTTCCGCCGGTCGACTGGACGCTCCTGCTTGAGTTCGCCTTCGGGCGCCTGCATTGCCTTTGAAGCCGCGACCCGTGCGACGTCGAGCTCCGTCCTCAGAAACGAGAGCTCACGCGATAGATTGCTGGTCTTTTCCCGTTCCTGTTCGAGCGCCTGTGTTTGCTGGATGCCGATCGCGATGGCGCTGACAGTGTGCGCCTGGATCTGACGCGCCGCTTCGAGCTCCGCTCGGATCGCGGCCAGTTCGCGCGTAAGCTTGTTCCTTCGTTCCCGCTCCTGATCCATCTGTAGCTTTTGATTGATCCGCTCCGCTTCGGAAGCGGCCTGAACGGCGCCTGAATCTGCAGGCAATGAAGAAGTCGTTTCATGCGCGGGGGTGTCAGCCGGAGCGCGTTGCCGATCGCTCCCGGTCGACCCGGCTGTCGCAGGCCTGCGAACGGGCAGTGGTTCGGCAGGCCGCGCTTTGTCCATGCGTTGAGCTAGGATCGGTCTACTTATGATTTCGCCGGTCTGCTCTCGTCCGCGCGTGGAGCTCCACCCCTCCAGCTTCGCCGTTGCGGTGAAGTGAGCGCCACGGCCGCCTTCGTCCAGGGAGTTGGCCTCGGCGGCTCCAATTAGAAGCGGCAGAAGCAACGTGACCGGAATGACCGTCAACGTAACGGCTCTGGCCCAAACGCGCAGGAGGCGAGCGATGTCGGACAACCCGCGTGCACGGAACGGAAATTGCGGGCGTCGAAGCCGGCGCGCAGTGGTCAGCGCGACAACTCCTCCAATCCTTCCGGAAAGTCTGTGCACCCCCATTGCGATAGCCCAAATGTCTGGTAGCGATCATGGCTTGCCATTCATGACACCGCGTTCATCAGCGCGATGTCGAGGACGCAGTCGTGGTAGCCAAAACGGAGTAAAGGCGCCGGCGACGGAAATTAAGTTGATCGGACGAACCATTGCCAAAAGCTCCTTGACCCCGACGGTTGCGTCTAAATAGCGTGTGAGGTGCACCTTCATCACACGCGCAGGAAGCACATCATGAGCAAATCATTGGGCATTTGTGCCGGCGTGGCGGCCGTTGGACTGATCCTCGTAAGCGGCATTGAAACCCATGGCTCCGCGCAGTCCCTCTTCTCCACCAAAAATCCGGCTGTGTCGGCCAGGGATGCAAATGCCAAAATGGCCAATCCGACCTCTCGGCCGCGGCTTCCGCATCGGCTTGTTGTCCACGTCGACGTCAACGATCCGGCCGTGATGAATCTCGCTCTCAACAACGTCGGCAACGTGGCTCAGCATTACAGCGAGCTCAATCAAAAAGTCGAAATAGAAGTAGTCGCGTACGGGCCGGGACTGCACATGCTGCGAGATGACACATCCCCCGTAAAAGGGCGTATCAAGGCGATGAGCGAAACCACGCCCGGCCTTACGTTTTCTGCATGTGGGAATACGCGCGAGAACATGGCGAAGAACGAGGGCAAAGATGTTCCCCTCATTTCGCAAGCGAAGATCACCAAGTCCGGTGTTGTACGCTTGATGGAGCTTCAGGAGCAAGGCTGGAGCTACCTGCGGCCTTGACGGTCGTACTCGGCACGTCCAAGAGGTCGAGGCCTCGGAGCCGGTTGGAGCGCGACCGGCCCAATTTTTCTGTACTTACCTGTCGCGCCAAGACCGCCGCCTCAAAAGACCGCCACCTTAAAAGCACGTTATTGTGGATCAAGAGCAGGACGCCGCGATCGCGCGCTCGATCACTGGTCGATTGATCGAGAGGTGCGGCTCGACCACCAGATCAAGATGTCCGCCGGCGATCGGGATCACGTCCAGTTCTTCAAACAGCGAGTCCCACCCGAGGCGCGGCGTTACGTCTCGCCGATGGCAGGCGAAGACGGTTCCCTTTATGGGTAGACGAGGCTTGCTATCCAAAATCCAGCGTCCGAATGCGCGCATCCGCAGGAGTTCCTCGAGCTCGAGCTTGAGCATGAAACGCGTGTTTGCCAGGCGAGACCATGTCATGGCGTCGATGAGCCTGCAGAATCGAACCTCTTGGCCCATGCGAGCCGCAAACTTCGCTACGGAGCGGCAAAGCATGCGGTAGATCGTCACGCGATGCGATCGAATTCGCTGCAGTGTGCGAGAAAAGGCTTCGCGGTGATTTGCTCTGCGAGCGCCCACATTGGTGTCGAGGATGCCCAGGAATTTGACCGCACGGCCCTGTTCGATCAATCGGCTTGCAACTTCGAAGGCGACGCCGCCCCCAAGGGAATAGCCGATCATTCGAACATCGCCACGTGGTTCGGCCGCATTGATCTGTTCGACGGCCAGCGCGGCCATCTCCCGGACCGAATCGCGCCCCGCGAGGCTCCAGCTCAGGTCCGGATAGCGAATGGGTATGACCTGCGCCACTTGGCTCAGCTGAGCGCCAAAGGCTGCCATACTCGGGCCGTACCCCATGGAGCCGGGCAGAATTACAAGAGTTGGAAGGGGCGCGTGGTCCAGATGCTGCCGCACCGGTGGATCCACCGCGGCGACGGCGCGGATCATGTCTTCGGCGCTCATATCTACCGTGAATGCTTCCATGTTGAGTTCGCGGCCGATCAGCTCTTCGAGATCCATGACGCAGCGCAGGAGCTTCAGAGAATCGCCGCCGGCCTCGTCCCAACGTCCGGCAGCTTCCGGCGCGCCGAGGATGCTGCTCCACACCTGCTCCACGGCCTTGTTGGCCTCGGCCACTCTCTGCATCGCAGGCATCGGCACGGGCGAGGTCTTTTTGCTCTCCAGATCGAGCAGTTTCAGTCTGGCGTAATCGATCTTCCCGCCTGGAAGACGCGGAATCTCCAGCACTTCGTGCAGCCTGGTCGGATGCAAGGCCGCAGGAAGAGCCTGCCGGATCATGTCACGAAGATCGGTCTGGAAGTTCGGTCTTATTGGATTTGTCGGCGATGCAAATAAGACCAGTTCGTTCGAGTCCGTCACGACAGCGACAGCATCCTTTACATAGCTTAGCTTGCGCAGCGTACTCTCGAGTTCGGCCGGCTCGACACGCTGACCGTTGATCTTGAGCTGGCGTCCTTTCCGTCCAACGATCCGCATCAGTCCATGCGTGTCCACGACGACGAGATCGCCGGTCTGGTAGACGCGAGACTTTGGGTCATCCGGGGCAGGCAATGCCGGAGCAAGCCGCCCGCCTTCCCAATATCCGAGCATGACGTATCTGCTCTTGATAACCAGTTCGCCGACTTGGCCGCACGGGACGGATTTTCCGCTTTCGTCGAGCACGGCATAACATATGCCGGGAAGCAGATACCCAACTGGGACGCTGACGCCATCCTCTCGCCATTCCTTGGGAAGAAACCACTGGGTGCCGGTGGTTTCGGTCGAAAGATAGCTGACCTGGATGAAGCAGCTCGGCTTCACCGCTTTGCGGACAAGCGCAATATCGGTCCACAGCACCTTTTCCCCGCCGATGCGAATGATGCGAAGTGAATCGAAATCGCCTTGCCGGCTGGCGTTGATCAGTGCTCGAGCCAACGCTGGTACAACATAAGTAATCGTCACCCGCTGCGTGGCGATCTGGCGGAGAACGCCGCGCAATCCGAGGATCTCGACGTCGACGATGTGCAGTTTCGCCCCCGTCAACAAGGCCGACAGCATCTCTCGGCAACCGGCGATCGTGGTGGGACCGCTCAGAGGCATAAAGACGTCAGCCGCGCCTATGTGACATGCATCCACATATTGCTGAACGCGCTGGAGCAGGTTGCGTTGGCTGTTTACGACGCCCTTTGGCGCTCCCGTGCTGCCGGAAGTATAGAGCACTACGGCCGGCGCATCGACCGAAACCTGTGCCATCATCGAGGTTGCTGCTGAAGGTTCACTTGCACTCGCAACGTCAAGCCAGAGCAGGCCGTGTTGCTTGATCCAGCCGGCAGAAGCAAAGGCATCCTGTCCGATCAGCACGGAAATCCGTGCCGCCGTCGCGATGCCCATGAGCCGCTGAACTGGGTCGCGCGGATTGAGTGGGACGAGGACTCGTCCGGCCGCCATGCAGGCCAGCATGGCGATTGGCTGCCAGGCTGAGCCGCGCAACAGCCATCCGACGGCCTCCCCCTCAGGGATTCGAGTCCCGATAGCCTGGGCCAAGGTCAAGACCCGGCGCAGCAGCTGTGAGTACGTAAAGCAATGATTGCCATCGCTGATTGCGACCTTGTTGGGAAACTTCGCCGTCACCGCAATCAGGTGATCGATGGCGGAGACGTTGGCAAACTCGGCTCCCAAGGGATCGAACGGTTGATCGACCGGGCCGTGCAGATCGAGAGCCACGTCGGCAGGTTTTAACCAGCGCGCGGGAAGCTGCTGAACGGTCGAGGGCGGATGCGTGTCGAGAGCCTCGCATGAACCACCAGACGGATGTGTACCGCTAAGAGTCTGAAGCTGCATCACTGTACCGCCATGTTCCTGCCCTAGCGTAGGCCATTCCGGTCTTGGCCCGCATACTTCAAATGAAGGATGCGGTTGCCTTTGTGCGCTGTCCGGCACTACGCGCCATCGGATCCAGGGAGATGGCGCGCGCCTGGCCACCGGCTCGGCTTCTCGCCATATCAAAAGGCCGGATTGCTGACACTCATCCAAGTTGTCTGGTCGTCATTCCCGAGCCCTCAGGCCGGATGCAGCGGCGCCGGAAGCATCGATGACCGGCTCGATGCTCATCCATCTTGCCGCCGCTGCTTTGAGGCGGCGATAGCGGACCATCAACATCGACGACGGTTCGACATCCGATGGCGCAATCTCCGACGGCACGCCTTGCGTCAGGACGCACCAGAATTTGATATGGGCATCAAGATCCGACGTCCGGGCAAACCGATTCAAAGTGCTCCGTACGACGTCTCGGCTCGTGCTTCCGGCGCGGATTGCAAGTAGAACATGATCGGCCCAGGAGGCGAGTAGTCTCACTTCCGGCGCATCATCCAGCGAAGGAGCGTTGATGACGACGAGATCGTAGGCATTTCGAAAGTGCTCAAACAACGAAGCGACTTTCGGGCCCGCCAACGGCCCCAGGTGGCTTCCCTCGGACAGTCTTGACGATATGTAGTCGATACCGAGCTCCGGAATGTGCTGAACGGCTTTGGCTGCCGCTCCGTCCTGCGCCAGCAGCTTGAAGAGATCGGCGAACTCGCCGCCGGCGCGGCGGGGCACCTGGGCGAAATCCAGAAATAGAATGCGCTGTCCGAGCTGAGCGGCGCAAAAGCCGAAACTCCACGCGATCGCGCTCTTGCCTTCACCGTGCAAGCTGGATGTCACCAGGACAACGTGCTGCGACCGTGGCGCGACAGGATCGGTTGCCATGAGCGATACTACGGTTGAGCGAATGGCCCTGTTGCACGAAATAGTCGAGTTCTCTACGAACCGCCGCGGTGAGCTGCTCAGCTCCAGAGGGATCGAAGGTATTAACCCGACACACGGGATGTCCAATGCCTCCGCAGCTTCTGCCTCCGTGTGCAGAGTCCGATCCAGATGATTCAGGATGACCGCGACGAGACAGGCCAGGAGAGCGAACAGAATTGTGATGGGAGGGACGAGGAGGAACGGATTCAATGAACTGGGCTGGTCCGGTGGCGAGGCATCCGCGATGACGGTCACGTCCGGTTCGGCGACGACGCTCTTCGTGGTCAGTTCCTGCCGTTTTCGCAGCAGAGTTTCATATTGCTGTGCCAGCGTGGTGATCTTCCACTCCAACGCGGCGCTCTGTGATGACAAGGTCTGATTTGAGCGGCTGGCGTCCCATTCCTCCTTTGCCTTGGATAGGTCATGCTGCACCATGGCCGATTGTGCCGCGATGGCGTCCAGAGCCTGGAGCTCAACACTGTGCTTTTGCCGGATTAGCTCGTCGGCGTAGGATCGTGCGACCAGATTTGCGATGTCGGTGGCCCGCTGCGGATTGCTATCGCTGGCGATAACGCTGATCACTCTGGACCTGCGTTCCTGACTGATCTTCAAACGCCCCTTCAAGGCCGCCACTGCCGCGCCATCGCTCGGTCGCTCTGTTCGGAACGGGAGAAATGCCTTTACTTTCGACCATGCTGCGTCGGGCAGCCACTCCATCGCTTTTCCCTGCGTCGGCTTGTCGAGCAGCCTCACCGCAGGAAGGAGCCGCCTCAGATAGGCATCGGACGACATGACGGTCACGTGCGTGTCGATGGTGGGATCGTCCGAGCCGCCAGTCGACGCGGAGGAATTCCCAGGCGCGCCGGCATTGTCCGGGCCGGTTCGGACGTTCACGACAAGCTGTGCCGTCGCGCGATAGGACGGGGACATGAGAAGGCTACCCAGCGCCGCGAGCAGCGCGCCTGCGCCGATCGTTTTGATGATGAAGCGCTTGTATAGCCTCATGCTCTCCAGGACGTGCCTGAATGCCGCGAGAGCCTCATCGGGAGGAGGCTCATCGGCTTTCGACCGTGCCTGGGACAGAATTGTCACGGGCAGAATCCGGTTACCTCCAAACGCTTCCATCGCGTGCTCCTCTACTGCGCCGGCTCCATTACGTCCGCTGTTTGGGATGTCTCGTGGGCAACTGATGTGTCGAGCCAGGACTGCAGCATCAGGACAGCCCACAGCGGTCGCGAGAAATCTCGGCCGCCACTAAGATGTTGCAGCCAGCAGCTCTGCACCTGCGTGACGTCCAGAAGATGCTGATTGCGAAGGCGCGATTCGGACATCAGGTCTGATGCCCATGAACGAAGAGGTCCTTTGAGCCAGGTGCCGATCGGCACGTCGAAACCCTGTTTCGGTCGCTCGAACAGGTGACGGGGCACGTAGCGGCCAAGGACCTGACGCAAGAGCCATTTCCCCTGACCATGACGCACCTTCGCTGAGTTCGGCAGCGTCCAACTGAACTCAACAACGCGATGGTCGAGAAGCGGGCAGCGGGCCTCGAGGCTGGTCGCCATGCTGGCGCGATCGAGTTTCACGAGAATGTCGCTTGGGAGATACCTAAGCATATCCCGCACGACGAGATCGGACAGAAGATCGTTGAGCGGCGGGATCGGGTCCGAAGCCGCGTCTGCCTGCGTCCGCGTCAACTGCAGTTCGGAGAGCCGCGTCGATCTGCGGTACATCTCGCCAACGTCACTGCTATCGATAAGGTCTGCCAGGCGGTTGATCCGATCGCCGCTGGCCATGCGCTGCAACCAGGTCGGAAGATGAAGCGTTTCGACCATACCTTCGCGCATGCCCCGGCCGAGCAGTGCCACGCCGCTTGCGGCAATCGTTCGCACTGTACGGTTCGAGCTCAGCAGAGGCGCCAAACGGGTGGATAGAACGTGCCTGGAATACCCGGCAAAGCACTCATCACCTCCGTCGCCGGACAGGGCGACGGTGACTTCCTGCCGTGCAAGACGAGACAGAAGCAGCGTCGGGATCTGCGATTCATCGGCAAACGGCTCATCCCAGACGGTTGGAAGTTCGGGAATGACCGCCCTGGCTTCTTCGGGCGTGAGACGTAGCTCGGTATGGCTCGTGCCGAGATGCCGCGCCACGGCCGCGGCGCTGGTCGTCTCGTCGAAGCCGCGTTCACCGAAGCCGATCGTGTACGTCCGCACCGGCGAGGCCGATTGGGCTTGCATCAGGGCTGCGACCGTGGAACTGTCGATTCCGCCCGAGAGGAAAAGCCCGACCGGCACGTCGGCAACCATTCGGTCGCCGACTGCGGCTTTGAGCAGATCGCTAAGGTGGGCCACGAGCTGTTGGTCATCCGCAGCCGCGGGTGCTGCGCGACCCGCGCGAGCGACATCGACCAGCGACCACCACAAGCGTGCGCGTTCTCGTAGCGCCGCGGCGTCCCGCCAGACCGAGAGATCCTCGGCACGGATGGATAGGACGCCACCGGGTGGAAGCTTGAAGACGCCGCGCCAAATACACTGGTCCTCCGGCAACCATCCGCGCTCCAGAAAGGCCGCGATGGCACGTGGATCGATCTCCTGATGAAACTCAGGAAATGCAGCGACGGCCTTCAGCTCCGACGCGAATACAAGCGCATTTGGTGTCCGCGCGACGTAGAGCGGCTTCTTTCCCATTCGATCGCGGGCCAAATGCAGCGTGCGGGTCCGGCGGTCCCACAAGCCGATTGCGAACATCCCATTGGTGCGTTGGAGGGCCTTCTCAAGCCCCCATCTCTCGATCAAGGCAAGCAAGACCTCCGTATCGCTATTGCCGGTGAAGCGCTTGCCTTCTCGCGCGAGTTCTTGGCGCAGCGGCTTGTAATTGTAGATCTCGCCGTTGAATGTGATGACGAAGCGGCCGTCAGTCGAAAGCATTGGCTGTCGGCCGGCATCGGAAATATCGATTATGGCGAGCCTGCGATGTCCGAACGCAACTCCGGCGTCCCGATCGCTCCAGAATCCGTCCGCGTCGGGACCGCGGTGGCGCAGGCGAGCGGTCATCGGCCCGATTGCCGCCAGGTCGGCGGATCGAGAAGAGTGCTGCGTCTGAAGTATCCCGGTGATTCCACACATGATTTAACTTCCAACGCGCAGATGCGCCGATGTTCGCCGAGCCGAGCCCATGACAAGGCCAAGTGTGACGGCAAACCAAACGGTCGGGTGCCTTAGAATGAAATGGCTGATGCTGAAGATGGCGAGCGCAAAGATCAGAACGGCCAAGGCGTCAAGCCGCGCGCGGAGCAGGAGCACTAGCGTGCCAAGAAGCAGACTGGAAACGGCGATCACGCCGAGCAGCCCGCCTTGGGTGTACACGTCCAGGAGGGTGCTGTGAGCTTCCACGGGGAGTGGCACACCCCTGTCGGTGATGCCGCTTGGCTTCTCCAAATGCGGCCCAGGTCCAAGGCCGAGCGACCCGGACTCCAGTCCTGCATGCAAGGCGTCATGCCAAAGGCTCAGCCGCAGATCGGCGGTTTCCTTCGTTCCCTCGCCGCCATGATCCTTCATCATTCCGGCGGCGATCCCCTCGACATCACCCGCTGTTGCCGCCGCGTAAGGGAGCAGTGAGAGCGAAAGGGGAACTAGGGCCATTAGGGTTATGGCTGCGGCTGCGAAACGCAGACTCCATCGGTATTCGTGTGATGTTAGCCAGCTTCGCAGGCGCAGCGCAATGAACAGGGGTATTGAGAGCGACATTGAGATGAGGAATGTATCGCTCTTCGTCAGCCGGCCCACGACGAAGGTGGCGATGCAGCTCAATCCTGCGACAAGACGGCCAAATCGCTTGGCCGTCAGAGCCATGTGAAGCGAGAGTGGCGTGAAAACTGCGCAGTAGATTGCGAGCTGGTTTGGATTCTCCGACCACCCGCGAAACCGATCCCAGTACCATGGATCGACCGACGGGATGCTGAAGTAGTCCCAGCCCAATGCCAGTTGCGCGATGGTGGCGGTGATCCAGAATCCGATCATGAACCACAGGGTGTGGCGTAGAGTCCCCTCCGGTTTCAATGTCGCAGCGGCCAGGCAGGTGACGGCTGCCACGAGGAGGTATGCGAATATGTCGTGCACCACGAGCCCCGGGTCTATAATTTCCGGCCGCAGCAATGCCAGGAATGCCCCGAAACTCTGGATGAAGATAAAGCAGGCCCAGAATGCAAGCAGCCAGAGCAGAGCCGTGGGGTTGCAAATTCTTGAACGGGTCATGAGCTGCAGAGATGCGAGACCGAGCCAGATGACGAGGCAGGCCTCCCCAATGCCCAGGGGAAAGGCAGCAAGGCGCAGCTGCGAAGCCGTCTCAAGCACGAGCCCAAGCGCAAGGAGGGCACAACCGATCATTGTATTTCACTGCTGTTGTGCGTCGCCGCCCGTCCGTCACTCGAGTGGCTGCGGCAAAGCAGCCGCTCATAGAGCTCTGCATAACGGTCGGCCACGAAGTTCAGGTCGAACTCGCGGCGGACCATATTGATCGAGCGACGGCCCATCGTCTTTGCACGCGAAGAATCCTGAAGAAGGCCAAGGATTGCGGCTGCGAGCGCGCGTGGGTCGCGCGGAGGTACAAGGTGACCATTCCAGCCTTCGATGACGACGTCATCGCACCCCGGCATGCGCGAGGTGACGATCGGCACGCCAGCCAACCCGGCTTCCAGCAGAACGCGGGGAATGCCTTCGCGATATTCGGTTGGAAAGGCAAAGATATCTGCGATTCCTAGGAGCCCAGGGATATCCGATCTGGCACCGGTCGCGATCACATATGGTGCGTGCCGCTCGATCAGCGCCTGATCCACCGCGAATGGACCCTCGCTTTCGCGAGGACCAACGAGCAGAAACCGAACATTGGGGCGTGCCTGGTAAACGATCTCGGCCGCTTCGAGGAGCGTCGCAATGCCCTTTTGCACGGTCAACCGGGTCACTGTAAGGACGATTTCGGCATCGCGCAGCCCGAGCTCGGCGCGTAGCTCGGCAGGCGAAGCCATTCGCGCTTGTGCTGCCTCGAAAGCACCGACATCGATTCCCGAACTTCCGATAACGACAGACGGGCTTCTTCCAAGCAGATGGTGACGGGTGAAGAAGCTCCTGTCGGCCTTGTTTTGGAATACGGTCGTTGCGGTCCAGCAAGCAGCCATGCGTTGCATGGCTAGGTAGACTGGTCGAAACGCAAGTGCCTTCAGCTCCGTCGAGGAGAAGACCCATCCCATTCCGTTGATCGTCCGTACAACCGGAACGGAGCCGCGGAGCGCCAACGGTGCAAACAGGTTTGGCTTGGTATCAAAGGTTTGGATCACGTCGGGACGAGCGGACTTCACAAGTCGCGCCAGTTGCCCCATCGCAGCCCGATCGGAAACGCCCATCCCGAATCTGTCGAACTGGTATTGATGATAGGGGATGCCGTTCTTCGCGAATGCAGATACTGCACCAGTGCCCGCCGCGCTCACGCGCAGGCCGCGGTTCTGCAGAGCCATCAGGAACGGGATACGCAGAGCGTGATCCTCGCCTCCTACGCAAAGCAAATGCGGCGCCATCTTTGTTCCTTTCGACCCTCAGCAATTCACCAACACGTCAGCGTAGGGCCCCGGTTTTTCCCGGCGAAAGTGCGACAGGGGCAGGTTAGGACGTGTCCGCGGCCTGTCTTCATTCATTCGCATGACAGAGGTAGCAAGCGATTCCTGAACGTGCCCCGACAGGGTTTTTGGCCGGGCAACACAGCGCTAGGGCAAGACAGCGAGGCGTCCGAGCAACGCGATCAGGTCTGCTTGCCGGCGTGTCTGTGTTTTGACGAACAGTGAGGCTAACTGGGATCGCACCGTCGTTCGACTTAATCGTCGCGCACGTGCAATGTCGATCAGGTTGTTGCCTCGAGCCAATTCAATAGCAAGCTGAGTTTCGGCAGCGGTGAATCCAAACAGCCGCTGCAGCGTCCGCGGCGAGGGCTCCGGATGCGCATCCAGGTCCAACAGGATCAACGCAATGGTCTCGTCCAGCCACGCGTTCGCGACCTGGTTGATAAGAGCGGTGAACCCCTCCTTGGTCGACGTCGCGAGCCAGGATGTCGAGCCTGCTGGAAACTGGGCGCCGGCACGATGGACGAGTTGCTTTACGGCGCCATAGAGCGTTTCCTGGCCCGCATTGACGCGCGTCTCGCGTTCCAGTATTGCGCGGCCGGCCGGACTGAGTTCGACGACTCGACCGCGTCTGAGCAAGACCTGTCCGCAACCGATGCGTGCGAGCACGCCGCGCAGGCCGTCCTTGGGGTTCTGCGATTCAGAGTGAGCGGATGGCGCAGGACTAGAAATGTTGAATATCGATTCATTGGAATGATGCTGCAAAGAAATCGTGGTCCTTGGCAATGCCTGGCTTAAGTTCAACATGGTTATTTCCCTAGCCGTGCTTCCCGATTGAGAGAACGTGCGGCGAAGATTCCAAACTTCTGCCAAGCGTGTAAACGTTGAAGGGGGGGTACCCCGCAGCGGCCGCAACAGGCGGAGGTCACGATGCTTCCGACCACCGCCACGATTGTGATCAAGGAAGGGGTAGTAACGCGGGTTTACGCCTCGCGCGTGCGGCTGCGGGTATGCGGAAGCCACTCCGGAAGGAGCGCGTCGAGCTTACTCGTAAGGGAGTACCCCTATTCGCGGTCAGTTCAAGAGTCTGGCCGTCCCTGGGCGCAACGTGACTTCGATCACGTCGCCGGGCTCCACGTCGAAGTCGACGGATGCGGGTATTCTGTCCCACTGCTGACCGAGCCGCCGCACGACGACCACATCGGGATTGAGTTCACCTGAATTGACGGGGATGGCCCCCGAGCCGCCGATGGGCTGCAGTTTCTGACTAAGTGCCTGCATTCGCACGCGCAGGTCTGCCAATCGGACGTTCGAGTCTTTCTGCTCCCTGAGCAGATTGATCGTGCGCTGGCTGGTCACGCGTTCCGCTTGCCGCACGAAATCCTCGCGTTGGCGCTGGAGCCGCATGAGTTCGACGCTCGTCTGCAGCCGCCGGGTCGAGGATAGCAGCAGGGCGCGCCGGCTTTCGCTTACACGAGGGCTTGCCAGTAGTCCGGAGCCGAACGCCTTCATGACCCGTTCGAGTTCCTCCTCGTCGGCCTGCACGCCTTTCTCTTCACCCTCCTGCTGCTTCTTGAGAGTAGCGAACTGCGCGTCCGTTTGCTTTACGGCGTCCTCCAGAAAGAGCTTTTCCGTGCGGTAGTCGTTTTGCGAGGTTTTCAGAGACTCCCTCTCGGCTTGGACCACCGAACCGATCACGCTTGCGGGCAGCGAAATGTCGGTTGGAGGCGTAGCGTCGAATGTGTCGCGGCCATCAAGCTCCGCGCCAGTTCGGACGATATGGAAATATTCCTTAGTGTATTCGGTGGCGAGCGACTGATAGTCCCGTATGAGATCCGCGGGGTCGATGGCGCCCGGTTGCATGCCGCGCGATCGCAACAAGCTGAAACCACCGGCTACTGCCACGGCCTGGCGCACGGTCATTGAAGCCCGATATGCCTGCTGTCCGGGCGTGAGCACGTCGCCGGACACATAGACCGGCCGGTATTCCACAACGCTGGCCATGACGTCGCCGGGCTTGACCACGAACGGCTGGTCGCGTCCGTCGGTCAGGCGTTGACGCAATATCCTTGCTTGCAGCAGCGTTTCTATGCGGCTCTGCATCTCTGCCGGGGTCAGGCCTGCAACTTCAATCGTCCCCCCTCCCGGAAGCGGGATGGTGCCGTCGATCTGGATTTGTGTGCGGCTGCGCTGATCGGGGAGGCCGCCGATCGATATCTCGATGATATCGCCCGGTGCAAGCTTGTATGGAGCGGCAAGAGCTAGGCCACTTGTCGTAAGAAACAGAATTGCCGCGCAGGAACCTCGTAGGAGGGCGGCCGAGGGCCTGACCCACTTCGTGCACTTCATGGACGAACTCCCATGCAACCGAGCCTTTCGCCGCTCGCGATTGGCGGTAACCGATCGCGGTCCTTCTCAGACGGCTTTCTTCAAGTCTGAAATGTGGGCGGTCGGAAGAAAGATCTCGTAATTTCCGAAGAAGTGTCTCTGTTCCTCGACGTGGTCGAACAGGCCCTGGTTCAAGGCAGCGAGGATTTCGCTGATCCCTTGCCGAACGCTGATTTCAGGTGTGAAATTCAACACCCGACGGATCTTGTCGAAGTTCACCCGGTAATTCCGCGGGTCGGCGCCGCGCTCCTGATACGTCACTTTCGACCGCGGAAGATGCCTCAGGACCTCCTCGACGACCATCAGCTTTGTGCAGTTGTTCTCCTCGCAGCCCACGTTGAAGACCTCGAAAGCGACCTTGCTGGCGGGCGCGCTGAGCACCTCCTCGATCGCGCGAGCGAAATCGCGAACATGGCAGTAAGGACGCCAGGTCTTGGGATCGAATACCAGTAGTTCATTGCCCAAGTAGAGCTCGCGCACAAATTCGTTCACCGTGAGATCGAAGCGCATTCGCGAGGAAAGGCCGAAGGCGGTGGCAAAGCGGAGGACCGTTGGATGAAATCCGACCTTTCCTTCGAGACCCAGGATCTTCCGCTCCATCTCCACCTTGTGCTTGGCGTATAGTGAAAGTGGCGCGAGCGGGTAATTTTCATCGACGGGTTTGTCTTCTTCCACCAGGCCATAATTGGAGCAGGTGGACACAAAGACGAGCCGGTCGACAGGGTGATGTTGCAGGGCGTCGATGAAGGATGCGACGCCACGCTGGTTGATGGCATGACTTTCGTCGGGGTACTTGCTCGTGATTGGATCGCCGACGAGCCCAGCCAGGATAACGACGTCATCCACTCCGCTCAGAGCGTGAGCGGCGACACGTGGGTCGCGAATATCGCCGTGCATAAACTCGTATTGCGGATAGCTCAGATAGGGCCAGGCACAACTCTCATTCTTGTATATGAGCTGATCCAGGCAGCGAACGTGCCAGCCCTTTCTCAGGAGATGGCCGGTGATCACCGAGCCCACGTAACCAGCGCCACCTACGAGAAGCACAGTTCGTTTTTCAGTTGCCATTTGAGCACCCGTCTACCTAAAACAAATTTGCGCCGAGAGATCCACCCTTTGGCGTCACGCCGCTCTGACCGTTCGGTGGGAGTCTTCGCAGCCGGCTGAGAAGCGGCTCACCCAGAGCAATCCATGCGGCCCGAACAATCCACCGGAGATCCGACGTGACGGTTCGATTGGAATAGTATGCCAGGTCAATCTTCGCCTTGGCGGGAAACAGAACCTCGCGATAGAACTCTGCCGCGTTGCCGTCCTGCGGCAGCAGCATATTTTCATGCCGGAAGAGAACCTGGCACGGCCCGACGAGGCCTGGTCTGTGCTCCAGAATCTTTTCGAATCCATTTTTGAAACAGTCGGCAAATACGAGCGTCTCGGGTCTCGGGCCGACGAAAGACATGTCACCCCGCAGGATGTTCCAGAGCTGCGGCAGCTCATCCAGCTTGAATGCAGCCAGCGTCCGCCCGATCCTCGTCATGCGGTTGTCATTGACCATCGTGAGCGGACTTCCGCGATCGTCACAGTCGGCTCTGAACTTCCGGAACTTGTACATGCGGAACGGCGATCCGTTCAGTCCCAGACGCAATTGCGAATAAAGTATCGGTCGTCCGCCTTCGATCCAGATTGCAAGAGAAACAATGAGCAGGATCGGGAGGGAGACGATTATGCCCATTCCGGCGCAGAGGATATCGACGACGCGCCGCAAGCGCACAGCCCGAACTGCTGGCCTTGAGCATCCTGCATTCACCGTTTCGCTCATGCCTGTACGGCCTCCGGGGGATGGCTTGCCTGAAGTCCATCCGCGAGGCTGTCCGCCACGTGATCGACATCGGCGGGAGTCATGGCTGGATGGAGCGGCAGCGTGAGCTCACGTCCGCAAAAATCCTCGGTGTTGGGCAGGCTTATGCCGGGATAACGATCCTGGTAGAACGTCAATCGATGCACCGGGGGATAATGAATGGTGGTCTGAACGCCGCGCTTGCTGAGCTGCTCGATCAAGGGCTGCCGAGCGCTTGCCGCGGGAAGCACGATCGGCAGCAGGTGGTGAGCCGACGCCCAGGACGCCTTGAACGGCACCAGAACCGATGGGCAACGCTCGGCAAGGCGCCGCCGATAGTGCAGCGACAGATGACGCCTCGTGTCGTTCCAACCCGGCAGCTTTCGCAGCTGCACGAGCCCGACCGCCGCGCGCAACTCGTCCATGCGGTAATTGAATCCCAGAAGCGTCACATCGTATTCGGGGCTGCGGCTAACGAGACGCTGGCGCGTGTTGCTGGTCATGCCATGTGACCTGGCGCGCCTGATCAAGTCGTTCAAAATCCGGTGACGTGTTATGATTGCGCCGCCTTCAGCGGTCGTCATGTTCTTGTTGCCGTAAAAGGAGAATGCCGCTGCATCGCCAAACGTACCGGCCCCTTTGACGCCGGGTGCATGCGCGGCGTCCTCTATCAAGAGCATATCCTTGCTGCGAACGAATGCCTGCCACTCCTCTCGATCGGCGAGGTAGCCCGCAAAGTGCATGAGGATCACTGCTTTCGTCCGCGAAGTGCATTTGCGCCGCGCGTCAGCCACGGACATCAGGGGAACTGCCCCGGATTCGATATCGACGAACACGGGCTTTGCTCCGACGTAGAGCACGGCATTGGCCGTCGCAACGAACGTTAAAGATGGAACGAGGACTTCATCGCCCGGACCAATCCCAAGCGCATGCAGGATGAGGTGAAGCGCCGCCGTGCAGGAGCCGACGGCGATCGCTTCGTCGGCGCCATGCATATGGGCAAACGTTTCCTCGAACTCCCGGACGCGATCTCCCATGGTGATCCAGCCGCTGTCGATGGCGGCAGCAAGAGCTTCCTTTTCGTCGACTCCCAGGGTCGGTTCTGATACTAAAAGCATGTGTTCCTCTTCCCATTCATTCGCACCTGCGAAGGGGAGGCTGCGTCAGGCAGCTGCAGTTGCGAATGCGGACGATTGCTCGTCCCACGCAATATCCTGGGCCTTCAGGAAGTCTTCGACTCGTCCAATGTCCAGCCACAGGCCGGTGTGTTTGAAGACGTTGACGCGAACCTCGTCCTCCAGCATCTGGAACATCAGGTCGTCGAACCCGAACGGAACGCCCGACGGAATGCGCTCGAGGACGACGGGATTCATGCAGTAGATTCCCATGCTGACGAGGTTCGTCAGCTCGGGCTTCTCGCGAAATCCGGTCACGCGTCCATCCGCTTCGTCGATCACACCGAAGTCCATCTTCGTACCCCGAACGGAAGTGGCGATGGTGATGTTGGCGTCGGAGTTTCGATGATTGTGGATGAGCTGGTTCAGGCTTAAATCTGTCAGCACGTCGCCGTTGAGGACCAGGAACGGCTCGTCGAGCTGTTCTCGCAGCAGCGACAATGGACCGATCGTGCCGAGCGGCTCGAGCTCCTGCGTGTAGGTGATCCGCATATTCCACTGGTTGCCGTCACCACAGACGCTACGGATCAGATGGCCCAGATAGCCGGTCGTGACGAAGACGTCGCGGATCCCGTTTCGTCTCAGCCATTTGAGAACGAGTTCAAGCACAGGACGCGCGCCGATTGGCATGAGAGGTTTTGGCAAAATGGACGTATGCGGGCGAAGTCGGGTTCCCTTGCCGCCGCACTGAACCACCGCTTTCATTTTGGCCTCCCTGTACTCAAGAAACGCTCTAAAAATCGAGCTATCTTCGTAGGAGGAAATTAGGAGCAAACCGTGCCTGCGTCTTCGTGCGTTTGCATGAGAGCCGTTGCGGTCGGACCGCAAAGAATGCCGCCGATGCCATGCAGTTGGCGTACCTCTTTCGGAAGACGCAGGTTGCGGGATGCTGAAGGCTCGCTCGCGAAGCGCGAACAGGATGGTGCTCGGGGAGCGAACGAGACTCGAGCGCTAAGCCGCTATCGTTTGACCTTTGGGCTTGCGTCCTGCGCTTGCCGGGGCCGCCGACGGGTCAAACGTCGGCGCGCGAGTTCATCTTGCCAGTGATGTAGTGCGTCATGCCCTGGATGGAATCAAGGTTCTCCGGCACGATTTCGCTGTCGTCGACGGCGATGCCGAAAGTCATCTCGATGAACCCGACCACCTCGAGAACTCCGGTCGAATCGATGATGCCCTCGTCGAGGAGGGAAGCATCGTCCTTCAACGCTGCGATGTCGCTGATGTAGAAATTCGACGCCAGAAAAGCGCGAATTTGATCCTTGCATCCGTCGGGTGCCAAGACGAGTGTCATTGTATTCGTGCTCCATCTGAATCGGTGGATCTGCGGTCGTTCGTAGGCTAACCGGTGACGAGCCCTCTCTTGTTGATCTTGCCCGTGTCCGTGCGCGCCAGTTCCGGCACGATAACGACATGCGTTGGCACCATGAAGCTCTCGAGCCGCTTCTGACACTCTCGCCGAATCTGCTTCTCGCCGATCGACCGCCCCTTATCGACCACCACGAACGCCTTGATCGCGTGGCCCAGCAGTTCGTCGGGAACACCAATGACTGCCGCCTCCCTTATGCCGGGAATGTCCAGCAATGCGCTCTCCACCTCCTTGGGCGCGACCTTCTCACCGCGTGATTTGATGACCTCGTCGCTCCGGCTGACGAAGTACAGGTAGCCGTCGGCGTCCATCTGGCAGTAGTCGCCGGTGTACAGCACTTGCTCACCCGGAAGCGGTCCGGGCCTGAGCTTCTTCGCAGTAGCTTCAGGCTTTCGCCAATATCCCTTCATCACTGTCGCTCCGCGGATCACAAGCTGTCCTGTAACGCCGGCGCCGACCCGTTGATCATGCTCGTCGACGATCCACATTTCAGTGTTTGGGATGGCAATTCCCACACTCGACGGTTTCCGATCGAGGTCTTCCGGAGGCAGATAGCTGCAGCGCTTGCATTCGGTAAGACCATACATGGAGTAAATGCGAGCGCTGGAGAACGTGTCTCTCAGTTGGAGCAGGTGCCGGATCGGCAGTGCGGCGCCAGTGCTTGTCACGTAGCGGATGCTGGACAGATCGTAGCTCTTCAGCGTCTCGAGCTGCAGCAGCGTCGAGAACATTGTCGGCACGCCGGGAAACCCCGTAACTCTCTCTTCCGCAACACGCCGGAGGACCTCGGCGGGGAACGCAAACGAGCGTTCGAGAACAAGGCGCGCTCCGGCGCGCATGGCCATGATCATTTGATATAGGCCGTAGTCGAAGGCGAGCGGCAGAGCGTTGAGGATGATATCATCCTCACGCACATCCAGATATGATGCGACCGACGTACACGCGGTCATCATGTTCCGATGCGTCAGCATCACCCCTTTTGGCTCGCCGGTCGAGCCCGAGGTGTAGACAATAGCGGCGAGATCGATATCGATGCAGCGGCGCGCGGGCGCTGTGTTGTGCTCGCCAGCTGTTGCCGCGTTCCATCGCACGGCATGGGCCAGTGCATTCAAATCGGCATCGTCGATGGTGCCGGACACGATCGCGCAGCGCAACGAGGGGCAATGTCGTGCAGGACCGCTGAAGGTCGGGTAAAGGCGCGATTGCGCAATGAGCGCTGTCGGCTGGCAGTCATCGAGAAGGTAGCTGAGCTTGTCGGGTTTGGTGAGAGGATTGATGAGGCATACAACGGCATTGGCCTTGAGCGCGGCCCAGAAGCTGACAACTGCGTCGACAGTGTTGTCGGAAAGGATCATCACGCGGTCGCCGCGCTCGATACCGGCCGCAACCAGGTGGTTCGCGACCGCGTTCGACCACATTTCGAGCTGGTCGTAGGTGATCCGGCGACCGTCGCACACGAGCGCGACCTTCGGGCCGTTTTGACGGGCCGAGCGGATCAGGTAGTTGTGCAGGACCGGCACAGGATCGTTGATCATGCGTAAGCTCCCGATAGATCCTGGTGGTCGACGTCCACGCGGAGCTCGAGGCGATGCCGTCGTTCCGGCCGGTTGGCGACGAACTGCTGGAACAGGAGCTGAGTGGACAACACACCTACCAGCGCCATGTTGTCGAAATTGGACAGGTCGCCGTCGCCGGCTTGCGCATGCGCTCGGCACTTGGTGCGCAGCCGCTCGACCGCCATCGGATCGAAGATGTTCGCGGCGCGGACGTTTGCGCCTGAGAGGGATTCGTCGACATAAGGAGGGGCATCCCTGTCCGCGAAGCAGAGCGCATTGGGCGTCCGGTAGGGCTGCTTCTTGCGCTGGAGAATCTCGGGCGGAAGCTGCGACTGCGCTACGCGCTTTAGGACGTGTTTCTCGTCAAGGACGCGAAGTTTACTGGCGTCGGAAAGGGAGTTCGCGAGCTCGACTACGTCATCGTCAAGGAATGGAAAACGCCCCTCGACCGAGTGCGCCATCAGCATTCTGTCTCCCTGGGAGGAGAGCAGGTATCCGGCCAGCAGCGTTTTGGTCTCGAGATACTGGTCCTGCGCAAGGGGCGTCCAGCGCGAAAAATCCGGCGGAAGCCGATCCAACAACTCGGTCACCGGGTCCGCTCGCGAAGACGCAGCACGCATGTCTTCGGAGAACATGCGCTTGATCGCGCCGGTGCTGCGCCAACGAGGGTGATGGGCAAAGCCGGGCGTATCGGCGGCAGAAATGCCGTGTCCGAAGAATCTCAGCGAGAGGGCCTGCATCTGGACTGGCGATCGCGAGATGTACGGATAGAGCCGCTTCAGGAGGGTGGCTCGCCGAGTTGAGGCTGGCTGGCGGCCCCAGAAACGGCGGATCTTGCCCTCGCGAAACAGATCATAGCCGGCGAACATTTCGTCAGCGCCTTCGCCGGTCAGGACAACTTTGATGCCGCGCTCGCGCACGAGCTTTGAGAGCAGGAACAGCGGTACAGGCGCGGTCCTCAGGATGGGGCGCTCGGTGTGGTAGATCACCTTGGGAAATGCCTCTGCGATGTCCGCGCGCGAGACCATGAGCTCGTGGTGCTCGCTTCCGATCGTGCGCGCCATGAGGCGTTGATAGTATGTCTCGTCATACTCGGCGTCAGCGAAACGCACGGAAAACGTCTGGAACTCGCTGCCTGCAAGTCGGCTCCCGAGTGATGCAACGAGCGAGCTGTCAAGCCCACCGGAGAGATAGCTTCCTACAGGGACGTCGGAGCGTACCATTCGAAGCGCCGTAGCCGTTTCCAGCGCGTTACGCACAGCATTGACCACATCGTCGTTGCAGACGGCGGATGAAATGAGATGCTGATCGGACCGGGAGGGAAAGCGCGCAGTCCAGAATGCGCGATCGCTAACCTTCCCGGGCACGTAACTGCGGACGTGTCCCGGCTCAATTTCCGTGATTCCCTGAAACACGGTTTGCGGCGGCACAGTACTCCAGAAGGTAAAGGTCTGGTCGATGCCTGCCGGATCCAACGCCCGACGAATTGCCGGATTCGCTGCGAAGATCGCCTTGATCTCGCTGGCGAAGTAAAGCTGGCCTTGATGGTTGCAGGCATAGAGCGGGCAGATTCCGGTCCGGTCGCGCGACAAGACCAAGCGGCGAGCGGAGGCATCCCATATGGCAAGGGCCCATTGCCCGTTCATCCGTTCGAATGCTGCCTCGCCCCAGGCGCGATAGGCCTGAATGAGGACCTCCGTGTCGCTCCTGGTCCGGAAGCGATGGCCGAGTGAGGTCAGCTGCTCGCGCAACTCGATGTAGTTGAAGATCTCGCCATTGAACACGATCCAGGCCGGCCCGTCAGGATCGGACAGAGGTTGTTGTCCGCCCGCTATGTCAATGATCGAGAGCCGGGCGTGGGCCAGGCCCGCGCGCTGATCGCGGTAGAGACCCTGCTCGTCGGGTCCGCGATGTGCAAGCGCACCGGCCATCCGCAACAGCGCGTCCCGCGAAGGACCCGGAGCGTTTGCGCTCAGCGCCACGATACCTGCGATGCCGCACATGCCGCCTAGTCCTCGATCGTCGCATCAACAAGCAGAGGCGGGGCGTGAAGATACCGTGTCGCTCGGCGCTTGGAGGCGATGTCCTTGAAGACCTTCTGCACCTGCGTTGCGGCTATACCGACGGCCTCGGCTACGTCCTCGGCAGAAATGCCGTGGTTAATCGCGTACATGCAGACATCGGTCAATTGATAGGGAGCGGCAAAATAGAACTCCTCCTGACTCTGCGGCATCGAGAACGTGTCGGAGGTGGGCGGCCGTCGTCTGATCTCCTCGTCGATGCCGAGGTATTCGGCCAGTTGGTAGACCTGGCTCTTGTAGAGATGCGCAATCGGCATAACGTCCGCATCCCCATCGCCTTGCTTCACGAAGAAGCCTTGATCGTGCTCGAGCCGGTTTGGCGTACCTATGACGGCGTACTTGAGACGGTCTGCGTGATAGTACTCGGTCATCTTGCGGACGCGTTGCTTGTAGTTGGTTGCTGCGACTATCTGCAGGTAGACCTCGGGCGGAAGACGTACGGTGGAGGTTCTGCCGTTCGGGTCCTGCACGGTCAAACGCGTGATGTTGATGCCATCGCGTTCCAAAACCGAGCCGAGTACCAACTTGCATTTCCAGCCGGTTGCGTATTCGGGTACGACCGCTTGGATCGCCTCTCGCTGCCGGCGGTAGGCGCCCAATGCTTCGAGAGCCGGTGCGATGTCTTCGACGACCGTCGTTAGGCGCAGCTGTGTAGCAACAGCCCGGCCGAGCCTCAGCGAATCGGAAGACGAGTCGCGCTCGGGCATAAGCAGGCCGAGGACCTTCGTATTCCCGAATGCGCGCGCACAGAGCGCTGCGACCACGGAGCTGTCAATACCGCCGGAAAGTCCGACGACGGCTCCGCGTCGGCCAAGTAGGCAAAGGACGCGGTCGCGCAGAAACGCGACAATGCGCGCGACTTCCAATGGCGCGTCCAGGTCAAGGGCCTTTCTACTGAACGCGGGTTCGGTTTGGCTGTGGGTTGCTTGCAAGGTCACGTGAACAATCCGCCTCTCTCTCGGGAAACTCGGCTGGTGAGTAGGTTTGCGACAGCGCGTTCTGAACGAGATGCAGGTTTGCGGCGAGGTAAGGCTGCATGACGAGATCGGTGTGGGTGCCTGCGGTTGGGACGACGTCGACCTGGGCAAACGCTTGGTCCCACCCCAGGGCTTGCGGCATCTTCTTCCGCTTGCACCGGAACAGAACGGCGGAAATCGGCAGCATCGACTTCGGCTCCGACAGCCACCGGAAGTAGGCCTTCGCGCGCAAGACCTCCTGCAATTCTTGCTTGAGCCTGAAAGCGGTAAGGTTGAACTGGCCCTTCGCGCGGCGATCGATCATCCGGGCAAGGTCGGCTTCGCGGCCAATCGCAACGGTGACTTTGGCGAGGCCCCGGCAGACCATTCGTGACGCGGTTACCCGGTTGTTGTGGATTCGATCGATCGTGCGGCTCAACGTCTCCCATGCGGAACTGCGCTCGCCCATGAGGCTGGTGTCGAGAATTCCAAAGAATTTGACCGACCGGCCGGAGGCAAGCAGTCGCGTCGCGACGTCGAAAGCGACGGCGCCGCCGAGGGAATGACCGAGGAGCCGTACGTGACCTCGCGGCTGGACGCGATTGATTTGCTCGATCGCAGCAACGGCCATGTCGCTGACACCGTCCTGCCCCTGCAATATCTTGCCGAGATCCGGGTATCGGATCGGAACGACATGGGCAATTTCGCGCATTGAGGCGGTCAGAGCAGCGAGGCTGGCTCCATAACCGAGTGACCCGGGCAGCAGGAAGAGCACGGGTCTCGCCGCCTCTGCTATGCCAGAAGAGACAGAACCCGGATCTTGCTCCGTTTCAATCAATCGCCGTAGTTTCATTGGTATGCACCCGATAGACGGGTCGTCAAAAAGTGCAGTATGAGGACGGGCAAAATCCTCTCATCATTCATATGCATGAAGCATATGGTCGTGCCTTGGAGACTGCGGTTGTTCTCGCCCATGTGCATCTGTCCTGCATGTCCTGCCTTCTCAAGTGGACGCGAAGTCCGGGCCGTGCGCGCTCAACCTTCTGGGTCATACAGGCCCTTTGACTGGCGCGCCCGACGTCCGCACGTCGCCCGGACCATTCAGCAGTAAGAGCGCCACGGTGATGCCCAAGCCGTAGCCTGCAGCTCCTCCGGCAGCCATCACGAAGATCACCTCCAATGGATCATGGCCAAGGTGAGCACCGATGAGAAGCGGAGCAAAGACGAGCAGCGCCCGCACCAGATCGACCAGCAGCCGCAGCTCCTGACGGCGAAAAAGAGTCGGAACTTCCTGAATGGGTGTCGACAAGGACTGCGCGGCGCACATGAGAGCCAGGGCAGCCACGATCTGACCCGTAGGCATCCAGGACGCCCCGAGCAGCGGAACGACAACATGGGGGGCAACAAATCCAAGGCCAAGTACCGGCAGGGCGATCAAGCCGGAGGCAACGACCAACAGGCCGCATGCGGTGCCGAGCAAATGCCGACGGTCAAAGCCTTTGCTAGCTTCGGCAACGAAGACATTGCTGAGCGGCAAGGCGATCAAGCTGACCGGACCGGTCACCAGACGGGCGGCGACGCCATAATGCCCCGCAAATGCGGTGCCGAACAGCGAGCCTATAAAGATTGCGGGAAGATTGATGATCGCAAAGCCGGCAAGGGCCGAGGGCAGTTCGAACAGCGGAAACTTGTACTCTCGCCGCGCCGTCGCCACGACCGATTCCCACGAGGCTTGCGCCATGCGGCGGATGTCATCCCATTTCAAGAGCCGGATGCAGAGAAACGCGATCAGCACAGCCTGGCTCAGGATGTGAGCTTGGACCATTGCATCGTCTCCGAGGCGGGCGAGGCCGAATCCCACCTGGAGGAGTGCCATCGTCGTCGGCAGGATCAGGCGACCCATGCCGAAGTCGCGTATATGATTGAAGCGCAAGCACCAGCAGTTCATTGCGTCGGCAACGCCGACGGCGGCCATCCCGACCGGTATGAGGTAGGCAAGATGTCGCAGTCTTTCTGGTATCACATCTGACAGCAGGTATCCCGCGGCGAGCACAACAGAGGCCGTCGTGCAGACCGCGAGGAGCGTGAGCTTGAGTGCGACCAGCGCGTGAGCCCTATCCTGAACCACATACAGAGAGGTACTGAAGCGAAGCCCGGCGATGGCACCGAGGATGTTTACGACCGAAAGATAGATCGTGAAGATTCCAAAGTCCTCCGGCGAGTAGAGCCGGGTGAGGATGGGAATGGCTGCAACGAGCATGAGCTGCCCGGTCAGTGCGAGCAGGGAGACGCCCGCCGCCGCACGAACAAGGGCCCCTGTTCGCGTCGGACCGGTAGCCATTTTGCGGGCCATGAGAAGCTTCCTCGGTCCAGACTTCATTTCAAAAGGCAAGATCGTAGCGGCCAAGCGATGTACTGGTCGATCGTAGGATGGAGTGCGGCGCGCGCCATCATTCGTTCGCATGACGCAGACTGAGCTACCGCCGGAACGGAGAGAAGGATTTGCATGAACAGCTCGTGCTGGTGGAATAGACCACGCCGCAGCCCGATCGTGATTGGGGCCGGTCAAAACCCGACGGTGATCGCGCGTGATTGTGGACGGGTTCTAGATTCTCACGCCAGCCGCGCAGACGTGAGACGGCGATCTACAGGCGAGCGGGAAGCGAGCTGTGCAACTTGTAGGCCGGTCCGGGCGAGCAGGTCCGCCAAAGCCCGTGGTCTGACTGCGATCAGGTTATCGTCGTCCGGTCCCGGTATGTCAGGAGAGGCCGTCTCGAGTCGTCCCGCCCTGAGATGGAAGAGCTCAAATCCGTGGTCTATCAGTCGCGCATACAGCTCCGCACGCGAGGTGCCCGCGCGCCGGAGGTTGAGTTCAGAATCCTCTATGTAGAGACATCGGCAATTGGATACGGTCTTCGTGGCGCCCTTGAGAAGATCGACTTCAAATCCTTCGACATCGACCTTCAGGAGATCCACCGTCCGATTCCCGATGATCGAATCGAGGGTTCGCACCGGAACTCGAAGCGCTGCGCTGCCAGGTGGGGGAGTAGCGCATGCGAAATTCATGTCATCGCTGCGAAAGTCCGTGAAGACGAGCTCGCCGTCCGTGCTGCCGATGGCTGTGTTGTGCACCTCGATCGCCAATCCGTTTAGGCGAACGTTGCCCAGCAGGTATTTGCAGATGCGCGGATGGGCTTCAATGGCAATGACTCGTCCGGATCGGGTAACCCGCATGGCGGCAGCGAGGCTTAGCTGTCCCACATTCGCACCGACGTCGACGAAGCTTTCTCCACGTTGCAGGTAGGCTCCGACGAAATCGGCGTCTTCGGCGCGAAGATCCCGCCTGCGCCAAAGCCCCGCGGACATGGAGCTGGGATAGAAGCGCATTCTATATCCGGCAGGAAAGCCAAAGGTGATGAACCGGCACAATCCGGTCGCCCACAGTGCGCGCGATAACAGAAACCGAGCCTTGTCAGGCTCCTCCCGAATACGAGTGAGCAGTTGATGCAATCGGTGCAAAGGGATCTCGACTCATGTCCGCGGGTGAGTTTTCCGGCGGAGCGTAGGCCGACCGGAGCGCCCAGCCATCCTTCATTTGCATGACAAGCATCGATCGACGGAGTCTGAAACGGCAGCCCGACCGTGACTCTGCCGATCCGAGCTGATCGTTTCGAAACGTTGCGCCTCGGGACGATCACCGTCATGCGAACGAAGGATGACCAGGCCGGCTCCGCTACGTAACGTTCGTCGTCCGCAATTCGATCGCTGTTGACATTGACTGCGCCTGTCAACGAGCAGGCGGTGCTTCGCGATGAGGTCGGGTTTGGCGGAGCCGGCCACGGGTTCGTCAGAGCCGGGTGCTGAACTGAGCGCGAGGAAAAGCGATGAACCTGTTGCAGCTGGATGGGTCGGATAGCAGTCGAGGTCCGAACGATCGCCCCCTGATTTCCGTGGCTACGCCAACCTTCCGTCGACCGGATACGGTGCGCCGCACGATTGAAAGCGTGCTGCAACAGACGCACTGCGACTGGGAAATGGTGATCAGCGACGACGAAGGCCCGGAAGGCATGAGCTGGGGTATCCTGTCTGACTACGCGCGCAGCGATTCGCGTATTCGGATTGTCGAGAACCACCGGGGACAGGGCCAGATTGAGAATACGAACAGCGCGATGCTCGCATGTCGCGGCCATTGGATCAAAGTGTTGCATGACGATGACTGGCTCGCCCCGGGATCGCTCGAGACTTTTGCGGAAATGGCGAGGGCGTACCCCACTGCTGCGTTTATGACCTGCACATCCCATCTCGTCCGCGACGACGGAATAAAATACCGGCGAGGAAAGCAGGTCACACGGTATTCGAGCCAGCAATGCCTGACCGATCTCTATTTGGTCGCCAAGACCCGGGTGCTGGGGATTGTTCCCTCGACCCTGCTGATCAACAGCGAGGTCATCCGGGCCGGTTGTCTGATGCGAAGCTACAAGTCGATCAGGTGGGGGGTGGATCAGCTGTTCTTCGTCGACCTCGCCTGTCATGGCGACATGGTGTCGATCGATGACGGTCTGATCTTCTACGACATGACGGACCACGCGAGCATTACCGGTTCCAAATCATTCTCACAGATCGATCAGGAAACCCTTGATCTCAAACGTCTGACCTGGAGCCTTGTCGAGGACAAGCAAGGGCTTCCAGATCCAGAAACGGTAGTACGTGCATTGCGGGTCGCAAGATTGCGCGGAAGATTTCGCCAGCAGTCCTGGGGGGCAACGATCCGGGACGCACTCCAAATCCTGCGCCCCTCGGTTATCAAGGCAGCCAATAAATCCATCCGGGCGCGAACGGCCATGCCGGCAGCTGGCTCGCTGGTTCGCGTGGGTCACACCTGACGGGAGCCGCCGCTGGCCGTCATCTTGACACGGCACTGGTCTGATCAGGGGCAACGAGACGTGTTACAAAGTCGAACACCGGGCCGCCCGGTACCCCCCAATTGCTTGACCAAATGACCTGGGAGCCATCGGGCGACGGCGAAGCGTGGGTCTCGCTCCAGTAGTCGTACGGGACATTGCGGGTGTGCGCAATGCGTCGGAATTCGCCACTGCCGTCAATTCGTAGGGCGATGACTTCCCGGGCGAAGGGCGCAAACGTTGGGAGCTGGGCGATTTCGGATGGATCGCCGCCATAGCTTAGAATTACCCAGCCGGGCTTATTGATCGCGCGTGTGGACGCATGTGAGGCTTCTCCACGTGGAGCAAGAGCGGTGACCATGCCGTCATCCAGCCTGCGCTTGATCACTTGGTACATGTCGGGATCAGATTTGCTGATTCCGACGTATACCTCGCGCCCATCCGCATCCACGGCCATGTCGCCATGACTCGGCCGATGATGTTCGGTCCAGCTCTGCACCAGATCGCCTGCAACGGTAAAGATGAATGCTTCATCCTTTGCGTCGACCCATCGGCTGCATCTGATGTAGCTGCCCAGGGCAGATATCTCGCAAACGCCCTCTCGCCCGGGCAGTTTTCCCACTTCGATATCGGGAAACTTCTGTCGGCTCACGAGGTCAAACGCGAACGCGACGTCGACGCCGTCTGCACGCGTGCCCCGTACGGCGACGCGTCGGCCGTCCTGAGAGGGATTACCCTTTCCCGGTCCGAACTGAAGGCCACGATAGCCTTCGGCCATCAACATGATCTCTTCGGCATTGGTTCGCGGCGTCCAGAGTGATATCTTGCGCCCGATCACGCATATCATGCGCTCGGGATCGCGCGGGTGCCATTCGCACTCGTCTTCGCGTTGCCGACGGAACAATGGAGCGTATGTGCGTCCGTCGAGAAAGCAGAGCCCGTTGCAGCCGTTGGCGATCAGAAGCAGAGTTTGGTCGGCGTTCCACGCCTGTGCACTCGAATAGCGGTGGGTGCAATAGGCTCGCTGACAGGCCAAGCCAGCGCCCAAGGGCCCCGGAGTCGTTACCCGGACGATCGTGGCGCCGGTATCGGGGTCAGTGACCGGAACCAAATAGTCGGGCAAGTTCAGGCTGCTGGCTGCAGTAAGCTTCGCTTTTGCCAGTGTCTGTGCGGCGGCGATGCCCGCCAACGCGAGCACGACTGCCGCAGCGCCAGCCAAACCAATTCGAGTGCAGAGGGACGGAGACATCGGATCATGCTCCATAGCAAGGAGGGGACTGGATCGTCGAAGCGGCCGACTTGAAAATTCGGGTCCTGTCGATCGCCAGGCTCTCGCAGCGTCCAGGGATATTGTCGCGATGATGCTTTTATCCGTCAGGTTTCAACGCGCATCATCTGAATGCAGGAGAGACCACACCAATCGTTGGTGATTCTCGCGCAAGTTCTGATCCTCAACTGACAGAGCATTCTGGCGCATCACTGCCGCCGCAAGTGCAGGCGCCGCCCGGTGCGTTTCTTAACGGCTCGATGCGCGTCAGAATTGATCAGCCAGTCTAGTCTATCTCGGAAGCGTCGACTTCGTGACGTCCGGGCTCGTGTAGCGCCAGGCTAGGAGCAGTCACCCGATCGATCGGCAACGCCAGCGCGTGCCCATTGGATGGCCGGACCAGTGATCCGTTGTTCATTCCCCAAATTGCGGCCTGGGTCCTGTTCTGGACCCGTATCTTGCGCAGGATAGCCTTGACGTGCACCTTCACCGTGGCCTCGGCAATATCGATCTTTCGCGCGATGGACTTGTTGGAGCTGCCCTCGATCAGGAAAGAGAGGATCGCCCGCTCTCGCGGTGACAGATGGGGCGCGATCCGTTCCTCTGCCGCCTCGATGAGGTTTGATCGCTCCTCGGGCACTCGCTGCAGCTCGGGGTCGTGATCGGGACGGCCATCGAGCACGAATGACAGGAATGCGGGTGGAAACACCGTCTCCCCCATTGCCACGAGCTCCATGGACTTGGTGAAAGTATCGCAAGAATTGACGTCGACGAAATAGCCGCAGGCGCCGGCCTTATAGGCCGAGATCAGCTCGTGCGGCCGGCAGTGGTCCGAGACGATCGTCACGCGGGCGTCCGGATAGTGCTCCCTTACAAATCCGATATGCTGCAGCGCCAGATCAAATTCGTCAGTATGGTGGACGATCACAAACAGGAGCGGGTGTGCTTGAAGGGCGTTTGGCAGTTCATCAGTGCTCGAGACTGATATCGCCACATGGAAATCCGCCGCATGCAGTATTCGTGAAATTCCTTCTCGCAATAGAATATTTCGTCCAATCAAAACGACCCTACTGGGTTGCCGCCTCTTCATATCGCCCTCCGCAATCACGCAACGACACTACTTGGACCGAACTACGGACAAAAAAGAACAAAGCGAAACAGCCTGGGTTTCAGATTATCAGAACTGAGGTATCGTTAGCCTTTGCTTAAGGTTAGATGCGATTTTTCGATTTTGCCTATATACCTTTCGTTATAGACTGGTTGGCCCACCGGATGGGTGAAACGAAGTCGCGCTGCCGATGCCAAAGAATGACCTGAGAGTGAGCGATAATGCCTATTCAACCTTCGATGATCGTCATAAAGCCGGGCGCAAGCTTTTTTAGTGGTGGTTCGCCAACGTCTTGCTTCAGCAGCTTCCGAGCGTTTTGATCACCGGATTTATACGGCGTCTAGATCCGGCAATTTCGTGTATATTGGCGTCCAGACTCGTGCGGTCATTCGCCTCATATGTTTTGCTTCGCGCGTGAAACCCTGGGAATTGATAGAAGTTTGTGGTGTTCAATCAAATGTCGGAGCAGCAAGGGCGGGGGCCTGTAGCTTCATTCGCCGGGATTGGGGCGGCAGATTGAGGAGCGCCGGATGCGTCGTGCAACTGTACTGATTGCGGACCGACATCCGGTGGTTTTGCAAGGTCTCGCAAATATACTCGATTCAGAATCCGATTTTGAGATTGTTGCTTCCTGCGGCGACGCTGCGAGCTGCATCAAATCAATCTTGGCTCTCGCACCCGATATAGCGATCGTGGATGCCGCAATGCCGGAGCTTGCTGCGCTGATGAACGGTTCATTGAGCCTTTCGGGAAATCGGGCGACGCGCCTGGTGTTCTTCGTGGCCAGCGAGGATTGCGATCTTGTTGTGTCGGGCGGGCACAGTGTTCTTCTGAAGGAGATGACAGGCCAAGCCTTGGTGCAATGCCTGCGAGAGATTACCGATGGCGGAACGGTCGCTCCGGGACCGTCCACGGATCAGGCCGAACCTCGGGAGCAAAGTGCGAACCCGGAAAATGCACTCAACGTGCTCACGGAGCGCGAGCGGCAGATCATGCGCCTTGTCTCTCGTGGTCTCTCCAACAAGGAAATTGGGCGCCGTCTCAACATTGCAGATGGGACTATCAAGGTGCACCTCCACCACATTTTCCAAAAACTCGAAATCGGCAATCGTACGGCGCTTGCTGCCCTCGCTATCTCGCAGGATGACCGCGCCTAGTTCGACGCAGGATTAATCAACGCAAGCTGGATTAGATCCGGCAGGCGGAGAGCGCCGACAACGTCATGTCCCGCTGATCGCAGCACGATATGCTGCAATTTCGCCGAAGCGCAGCTAAGCCGAAGCGCAGCTAAACAGCAATCTTCTGCATCGGGTGGGTGAGGGGCATTTTCGTCCCTTATCCTGCGACGGAGAACTGAAGAATGAACAATGACCGGCCGCCGAGTTCGGGGCTGTCGCTGACCTCTACTTGCCAGAAGACATGAGGCAAGAACGGATCCGTCAGATCATGCTTGAGGATTTCGCCGCTCAGCTCAATCGCTGCGGTCCGCGCGGCGACAATGTCGGGAAGCTCCAACCCGACGTCGTCGAGCACTGAATCACCGTCGTGGATATGAAAGAAATATCGCGGCATTCGTATTTCCGGATAATGCGGACATTCCGGTGACTGCAGCGAGCCCTATGCATCACGATCGGGTCATCGCACCACAGTGGGACACATAGCAAGCTGAAATTCTAGGAAGGATACGTCATCATGGATGGGTACCTCGACGTTGACCTGAATGATCACGAATTCAGAATGAACGGTTGCGTCTCGACGGCTACGATTGTGCTGCGCCGACGGAGCCCACTTCGGCGCAGTGTTGCGGCCCCGGCCTGCGAATCCTTAGCCCCCCGCCGGGGCCGCGATCTTTCGGAAAGCCCCGCCTGGTCGCCTGTTACACACTTTCGCAGATAGTGCGATCCGATGCTCCTATCCGGTGGCGACAGGCAACTGCGGATGGCATGCTTTTCGAAGGGACTTCGGCCGAGGCGTCATGTTCCATAATATTCGCGATACCATCGGACGAAGTTACGGATACCCGTCTCGATTGGCATAGACGGCGAAAAGCCGGCATCGCGCATTAGATCGCCGACGTCGGCAAATGTTTCCGGAACATCTCCGGGCTGCATCGGCAGCATCTCCTTGTCGGCAGTCCGTCCGAGCTCCGTCTCGAGCAAATTGACGACGTGCATCAGCGCTTCCGGGCGGTTATTGCCTACATTATAGAGCCTGGCCGGTGCAGCCGCTGCATCGGCGTTGTCCTCCGGAGCGCGATCGATCAGCCGCGAGACGACGTGAGTGACGTCGTCGATATAGGTGAAGTCGCGCCGCATTCGTCCATGGTTGAAGAGCTTGATTGGCTTGCCTTTTACGATTGCATCCGCGAACAGGAATATGGCCATGTCCGGCCGGCCCCACGGGCCGTAGATTGTAAAAAACCTTAAGCCGGTGACCGGGAGTCGGTACAGGTGACTGTACGAGTGAGCCATCAACTCATTGGCCTTCTTTGTTGCGGCATAGAAGCTGATCGGGTGGTCGGTCCGATGCCGCGTCGAAAATGGCAAATCGGTATTGGCGCCATAGACGGACGATGATGATGCATAGATCAAATGACCACAGCAGTGATGTCTGCAGCCTTCCAGGACGTTCAGGAATCCGTCAAGATTGGCATCGACATAGGCGTGCGGCTGATCGATCGAATGCCGAACGCCCGCCTGAGCAGCAAGATGGATCACTCTCGCAAAGCGATGCCTTGCGAACAACTCCGCCATCGGCAACCGATCTCCAAGGTCGACTTGCGCGAAGGAGAAACGCGGGTCGCGACGCAAAACGTCGAGACGAGCGCGCTTGAGGGCGGGGTCGTAGTAGCTGTTGATGTTGTCCAATCCGACGATCCGGCGTCCCTGATCGAGCAGGCGACGAGCAACGTGAAAACCGATGAAGCCCGCCGCTCCCGTCACCAGAATGTCGTCGGCAACTGGTTCTGAACGCGATGACATTCGATGTCCCGGTTAGGTTTTTGAATGGCGGAGAAGCCGTCGTTGATCGGGCCAAGTGAACTCTCAACCTGGCCGCGGCGATATTGCGCAAATGCACGCACCTGACCATGGCGGTCGCACCGAGTGCCAATACCTACTCGAACGGACTACTCCGCGCATCCTCGCCTCTCTCTCGCGAGAGCACGACCTACAATGTCGAAACGAATGCGTCATCATCCATTTGCATGAGGATGAAGCTGCGCAAAGCCTGCAGGGTCGTTCGACGGCCGGCTTGACCGGAGTGGCCGCAGGCTCGGCATAGTCGAGGGTGTTTGCGATGAAGACGGTCCGTGTCGATGCCCTCGGCGCGAGCGTATCAAGCATCGGTTTCGGCTGTGCTTCGCTCGGGGGGCGCGTTGGGGCGCGCGTGGGCATTGAGGCGCTTGAGCGCGCATACGACGCCGGAATAACCTGGTACGATGTGGCGCCATCGTACGGTGATGGGCTGGCAGAATCGATTTGCGGCAAGTTCGCCTCCAAGAGGCGCGGCAAGATCTACATCTGCACAAAGGTGGGGATGCGCCCAAGTGCGACCTCCGCCACCATGCGCCTCTTGAAGCCGATAGCGCGCGCCTCTCTTGCGGTATTTCCAGGAATTCAACCGCGCCTTTCTGCGATGAAGCCAAAGCCGTTCAAAATACCGCTATCAGCCGAGCTGATCAGGACGAGCCTCGAGGACAGCTTGAGACGTCTTCGGACGGACTATGTGGACGTGCTTGCTCTGCACCGCCCCACGCGCGAAGAAGTCGTTCGCGAAGACGTCATTCGGACGGTTGAGCGCATCATCCAGGATGGAAAGGCCCGCGCCATTTCGATTGCGGGCAATAGCGAGATAGCAATTGATGGTCTCGATGAATCATTGCCGTATCGGCTGGTACAGATTGCCAATAACCCGCTCGAGCCGAATCTTCAAAGGTCAAAGGGATCGGCGCGGGGTAGGACATTTGTGACGTATGGATCATTTTCGAGCGTCAGTGAGCTTGTCGCGAGAATAGGTGCAAGGCAACAATCGCTGAATGATCTGATGGAATTGGGATACCGGGGCGACCTCACCGAGATCGCTGCGGCATTTGTGGTGGATTATGCGCTTGCAGCGAATTCGGCAGGAGTCACGCTTTTCTCGATGTTTCGGAAGGAGCATCTTGCGTTCAACCTGCTTCGGTCAACGCAAGTCTCCGCGCTTCATCTGCTGAATCGCATCGCCGCCGAGCTATCGAGGGAGCCATAGCAAATCCGCCAAATTGCCGGCGCCTCGAATGGACGGCGCGTTGCGATATCCTGATCGGCCGGCGGCTCGGATGGCGTCTGCGTTCCGGACTGCCCCCGGCGTGAACATGCACACGAGGTCTACTCCCTCATGATCATACAATCCGCGGATGCGTGTGCTACAATTGGCACGCCACAATACTATTCCAGCTTGTCAGCCTGCGACTCGCAGGCCGGCAAATGCTCGGAGACGGACAATGTGCGGAATTGTTGGTGTCGTCGGGCAGGGCCCGGCCTCTGCGCTTCTTTTGGACGCGTTGAGACGGCTTGAATATCGCGGATATGACTCCGCTGGAATTGCGACTCTCGAGAATGGCTCATTGACCAGGCGCCGTGCGGTCGGAAAGCTCGCTAATCTTAAGAGTCTGCTCGTCTCGGAGCCGCTTTCGGGACGGATTGGAATCGGTCACACGCGTTGGGCGACGCATGGCCGTCCGGATGAGAACAATGCGCATCCTCACGTGGTTGACGGGGTCGCGATTGTACACAACGGAATCATCGAGAATTATCGAGAGTTGCGTCATGGGCTCAAAGCGGCTGGTGCCCACTTTGCGACTGAAACCGACTCGGAGGTGGTTGCGCATCTCGTTAGCCGCGAGCGGAAGAACGGATGCGAGCCGGTCGCGGCGGTACGTAAGGTGCTCCCGCGCTTGAACGGAACGTTCGCGCTGGCCTTCCTGTTCGAAGGGCACGAGAATCTGTTGATCGGTGCCCGAAAGGGCTCGCCCCTTGCCGTCGGTTATGGGCTGGGCGAAATGTTCCTGGGCTCGGACGCAATCGCACTTGCACCCCTCACGGACATTGTCGCCTATCTCGAGGACGGCGACCTCGCCGTCGTCACGCGAGAGCAAATCGAGTTTCTCGACGTGAGCGGCGCGCGTCTGCGTCGTGCATCGGCCAAGATCGCCAGATCGGCTGTGGTCGTTCACAAGGGCGAGCATCGCCACTTCATGGCCAAGGAGATTCACGAACAGCCGAAGGTGGTCGGGCAGACGCTCGCACAGTATGTCGATCGCAACGGTACGATCAGTCTGCCGGCAGGGGTGGACGTAGCCTTCAAGACAGTCGATCGCGTTTCGATTGTTGCTTGCGGAACCGCCTTCTACGCCGGTCTGATTGCGAAGTACTGGTTTGAGCGGTACGCCAGGCTCCCGGTCGAAATCGATATTGCATCGGAGTTCCGCTATCGCGACGTTCCACTTGGCGCGGGCAATCTGGCGATTTTCGTGTCGCAATCCGGCGAGACGGCCGACACGCTCGCCTCGTTGGAATTCGCCAAGGCCCATGGTCAGCGTATTCTTTCCGTCGTCAACGTGCAAACCTCGACGATGGCGCGTGCAAGCCACGTCATGCTGCCGACGCTGGCGGGCCCGGAAATAGGCGTCGCATCTACAAAGGCTTTCACGTGTCAGCTGGCGACGTTGATCTGCATTGCAATCGCGGCCGGCCGCAGTCGCGGCGTGCTCTCGGCCGGAGACGAAGGCGTACTAGTCCGAGGCCTTGCCCGGATTCCAAGCTATATGGCCCGTGCGCTCGAACTGGAGCCGAAAGTCCAGCAGCTCGCACGCAAGATCTGCACGGCGAGCGACGCTCTGTTCATTGGCCGGGGCACCAATTATCCGCTGGCTTTGGAGGGGGCTCTCAAGCTCAAGGAAGTAACCTACATTCACGCAGAGGGATATGCGGCCGGCGAGCTCAAACATGGACCGATCGCGCTGATCGATAAGGACCTGCCTGTCGTCGTGATAGCGCCGAGCGACACGGCGTTTGAAAAGACCATGTCGAACATGCAAGAGGTGATCGCCCGTGGAGGCCGCATTATCCTGTTGACCGACCAGAGAGGTGCTTCGCTCGCCGCATCCAGTGCTTGCTCGGTGCTGACCTTGCCGGATATGCCCCAGATCGTGGCGCCGCTGGCTCTTGCGGTGCCGCTGCAGCTCCTGGCCTATCACAGCGCCGCGTTTCTGGGGACGGACGTAGACCAGCCGCGCAATCTCGCTAAGTCCGTCACGGTCGAATAGTCCGTCAGTCGCGCCGTTTCTGTACGGCCTCGGCTCCGGGATGAGGCGCTGTTCGGAGCAGGCCGGCGTGACAGACTACAACGCTCCGAATGGGTGCCTCTTTCGAGCAGTCCTCATTGTCAGCCGCTCAGCGTAGAATCTATTAGCCTTCGGGCCACGGCTGAGTGCCGAAGTCCGTAGAGCAGGCGGCCCCGCCATATTGTAGTGCGTTGGCGGGGTCGCTGCGGGGCGGTGGTCGCAAAGGCAGACCGGGCGGGGGAGTAGCCCTTTCGGGTATTAGAAGACTGTTCCGCTTCCAGATAGATTCAGACCAAGCCCGTCAAGTCGATAGCTCGGTTGGCATCCGACGCCGGCTTTGCGAGGGATCATGTCCATTTTGACAGGAAAGGCCGGCGCAGACATTCGACGAGGCGATATGATCAAGCTTGTCAAAGGAAAGCTGTTCCCGGCGCTCCTTTACGAGGAAAATGAAGGCGCTGCCGCCGAAGACATTCCCGAGGGCGCCCGTGCCTTCTGCCTTGATAACAAAATCTGGCGAACGATGCCGCCGGGCTTCCGCCCCTCCTAGAGCCTATCGGGTAGAGCCTATCGGGCGCGCTTATCGGACCCACGCCAAAAAGCGGAAACGACCCAAGAGGACCTTGGCCGAAGCCGACCGCCCGCGTGGGGCTGGTCTCGAGGATAGTCCGTACCGGCATCCGGACAATATCGCGTGCAGGGCTGCTACAATGGGTGCCAGTCGCGCGGACGGTAGCTCTGATCCGCGACGGAGGGCCGCGTTTCATTTGGAAATGGCTGCCAGCCCATTGAGATTTTCGAAGCGTGTTTTCGACCTTCTGCGGATCGATCGAATTGTTGCGGCATGGACGTGCGCGTTTCGGTGGAGGGACGGACAGGTCCTTACCAGAGCAGAATTTCCGCCAGCCGAAACGGTTGGCCGATCACATCTCATAGGGAGGGTATCGCGTCCGTTGCCGCCTTGCCGTGGCATCCATTCCCTGTAATCTGGCTGGAAGTATATAGGGAAAGAGGTTGATGGGGGGAGTTCTCGAAGGCGTGCGCGTGCTCGATTTCGGGCGCTATATTGCGGGGCCGTATTGCGCGACATTGCTGGCTGAATTCGGTGCCGAGGTCATTCGCGTCGAGAAGCGCGACGGCAGCGAGGATCGCTTCGTGGCGCCGGTCGGCGAGGGCGGCGAGGGTGCGCTGTTCCTCCAGGTCAACCGCAACAAAAAGTGCATCACGCTCGATCCGATGACGCCCGAGGGACAGGAGGTGATGCGACGGCTGATCGCGACTGCGGACGTCGTCGTCGCCAACCTGCCGCCGCAGACCTTGCGCGCGATGAAGCTCGACTACGAGCAGCTCAAGGCAATCAAGCCGGACATCATCCTGACCACGGCGACCGCGTTCGGCGGGCCGGGCCCGTGGTCCGACCGGGTCGGCTTCGACGGCGTCGGCCAGGTTATGTCGGGCTCGGTCTACATGACGGGCGCCGGCGATCCACCCTATCGCGCGGCGGTGAACTGGGTCGATTTTGGCACCGCGCTGCACTGCGCGTTCGGGACGCTGGCTGCGCTGATCGAGCGCGGAAAATCCGGGCGCGGTCAGATCGTCGAGGGCGCGCTGCTCGCGACCGCGCTGTCATTCACCAATGCCACCCTGATCGAGCAGGCCGTCATCAACGTCAATCGCGTTCCATCAGGCAATCTCGGCCAGACCGCGGCACCCGCCGACATCTACCGCACCAGGGACGGCTGGGTATTGTGCCAGGTCACGGGCCATCCGCTGTTCAAACGCTGGGCCAGGCTGATGGGCGAGGAGGAGCAGTGGCTGAACGATCCACGTTTCGCCGACGACATCAGCCGGGGCAACAACGGACCAGTCGTCAGCGAGCGAATGGCGCGCTGGTGCGCCGAGCGCACGACGCAGGAAGCGGTCGACACGCTCGGCAAGGCGATGATTCCGACGGGGCCCGTGCTGAGTCCGCAGCAGGCGCTGGATCACCCGCACATTCGCGCCGCCGGCTTCCTGCAGGACGTCAACTATCCGGGCTTGCCGAAACAGGCTCCCGTCGCCCGCGTCGCGATTCGGCTGTCGGAAACACCCGGTGAGATCGCAGCGCGTCCGCCGACGCTCGGCGAGCACACCGATGCGGTGCTGGCGGAACTCGGCTACGACACGGCTGCGATTGTAGCGCTTCGGCAGGGCGGCATCATTTAGTCTCTGCGTCGAGACGAGAGTGGAAATGGGCCGGCGCGTCTGCTAGACGGGCCGCTAGGCCTCGCGCAATGTTTCGCGTTCGCCGGCGGCCTTCGCCTCGCATGAGGCTCGATGGGAGGCGTGCGTTCGCGCGCCAAGTCCCATATGCATGACCATCCGCGACCGAATCCGGACGAACTCGGCTGCGCATGCCATTGACGACTGCTTACGACGAGAAACGGATCAACGTGCGTCATTCCAAGAAAGTGCGGCCAGCCAAAAACGCGCCGGTCAAGACTTCGTCAAAGAAGCGCTCGGCCGTGAGCAGTTCGACAAGCAGGCGCACACCAGCCAAGTCTTCCCCGAAGACGAGCAAGGGCTCGCAACGCGCCACGATCTCGTCGTCGTCGCCGCTTGGCATGATGGCGCTGCATCTGCTGGCGCAATGGAAGGAGGCCGGCCGTAGCGGTCTCGTATTCCTCGCCGAGAGCGAGAACCGGGCGGAGCGGCTCGGTAGCGTCATTCACGCGCTCGACCCGTCCTGCGAGGTCCTGGTGTTTCCGCGGCTCAACACCCTGCCGTTCGATCAATTGGAGCCATCGCGCGAGATTGCGGGCCGCAGAGCCTCGGTGCTGCGGCGGCTTGCGAAATCCAAACAGCCGATCTTTCTGGTCGCAACGGCGGAAGCCGTGATGGAGCGCCTGCCGCCGCCGGCGAGCCTGTTGCGCCTGAGCACGGCTTTGAAGGTCGGTGGCCCGTTTTCGGAACCCGAGCTTCGCGTCCGTTTTGAAGAGCTGGGCTACGATCTCGACGACGAGCCGGATTATCCGGGTGGTGCGCTGTTTCACGGGCAGACTTTCGAGATCTTTCCGGCTGGCGCGTTGGGTCCGTTTCGGGTCGAGCATTCCGGGCGCACCATCCGTCGGATCGTGGCGTTCGATCCGAAAGAGCACGAGATCATCTTCGAGACCAAGGAGCTTCTCGTCGATCCGATGTCGGAGCGGCTCGCTATGTCAGGTGCGCGGGCCAAGCGCGCGACGCTGTTCGACTATTGCGGCAAGGCCAAGTGGATCGCGGATGCAGGCGTTGGCGTGCATGCCGATGCCTGGCTGAGCACGATCGAGGAGGCCGCGGGACGCGCGGACAGGGAGCGCGAATATCTTGGGCGAAGCGACTGGAAGCAGGCGACCCGCGGCATGAAGGTTCTGCCGCGCAACGCTCCGTTCCAGCCGACGCCGGAATTCTCCAGGCTGACATCAGCGAGGAAAGCCCTGCGCGCCTTTGTCGAGGATATCAGGCGCGCTGGTTCGCGCCTGATCTTCGTGGCCGCGCAAGAGGAAGACTTGCGCACGATGGAGCGGATGAGCGGCGTGCGTGGGGAGCGCGTCGCGGATTGGGCTGAGACCGAGGCCGCAAGCCGTCGCGACGTGGCGCTGCTCGCCGATCTCGATGGCGGCTTCGTCATTCCGGGTAAAAAGCCTGCCGTCGTCCTGACGGCGGCCGACGTGCTCGGCAGCCGCGCGCATCATCCGCAGCCGATGGCGCGAAGCTGGAGCGCCGCCTTCGATCACCCTGACGTGCCGGAGCAGGGCACGGTGGTCGTGCATCTTCAGCGCGGGCTTGCCGTGCTCGACGGCCTGCAGACCGTGAACACCGGCGGCGGCGCATTGCGGGAGATGGTGAGGCTTTCCTTCGCAGGCGACAACGCGGTTCTGGTACCGCCGCCTGATCTGGCGCAGATGTGGCCCTACTCTACAGAGCGCGGCAAGCTCGCGCTCGACAAGGCGGACGGCAGCACATGGTGGGCCCGCCGCACCGAGGCCGAACGCGAGATCCAGATCGCCGGCAAGGCGCTCGCCAAGCACATCAGTCAGCGCAAGCGGCGGCGCGCCGAAAAGCTGATCCCGCCAGGTTCGGCCTACGAAAAATTCGTCGCGCGCTTCCCTTATTTTACCACGGCTGATCAGGCCAAGGCCATTCACGACGTGCTGGATGATCTTGCCTCCGGCCATCCCATGGACCGGGTGATTTGCGGCGACGTCGGATTCGGCAAAACTGAGGTGGCGCTACGCGCGGCGGCCGCCGTGGTGCTGTCGGGGAAGCAGGTGGCGATCGCGGTGCCGACGACCGTGCTGGCCCGCCAGCATGTCGCGACCTTCCGCAAGCGGTTTGCGCCGTTCGACATCGAGGTCGGAAACCTGTCGCGCGCCACGTCCGGCGCGGAGACGCGGGAGACCAAGGAAGGCTTGCGCAGTGGCCGGATCAGGGTCGTGGTCGGTACGCAGGCGCTCACCTCGAAGGACGTAAAATTTCATGACCTCGGCCTCGTCGTCATCGACGAGGAGCAGCATTTTGGCGCGGCCGAGAAAGCGAAGCTTTCCGGGCTTGCCAAGAATGTCCATACGCTCTGGATGAGTGCCACGCCGATCCCGCGCACGCTCGCCGCAGGTCTGGCCGGCTTCAGGGATCTCAGCGTAATTGCCTCCCCACCGGTTCACCGGCTTCCGGTCGCGACCAAGATCGCGCCGCTGTCGGATGCCGCGATCGCTTCGGCCCTGCTGCGCGAGCAGCGGCGGCACGGGCAGAGTTTTCTGATCTGCCCGCGCATCCAGGATCTGGAGCCCATGCTGGCGCGGGTGCAGGCGGTCGCGGCCGATCTTAGGATCGTCTGTCTGCACGGCAAGTTGCCGGCCGACGAGATCGACGACCGCATGATGACCTTCGTCGAGGGCAAGGCTGACGTTCTGCTCGCGACCAACATTGTGGAGAGCGGTCTCGATATCCCGCGCGCCAACACCATCGTGGTGTGCTGGCCCGAGAAGTTTGGTCTGGCGCAGCTACATCAGCTGCGCGGGCGCGTCGGCCGTGGCGGTATCCGCGCCTTCGCGTTTCTGCTGACCGAGTCGGCCTCGGGTCAGTCCGAGAAGCGGCTCGCCGTGCTGGAGGAATTCAGCCGGCCTGGAGCGGGCTTTGCGATCAGCGAGCGCGACCTGGATCTGCGGGGCGCGGGCGATCTGTTCTCGGAGCAGCAATCCGGCCACGTCCAGGTGTTCGGCCCCGTGCTCTATAGCCACCTCCTGAAGATGGCCTCGGAGAAGGTCGATGACGGCAGGTCCGTGGTGTGGGTGCCCGACCTCAATCTGCCCGTCGCGGACATGCTCCCCGAGGGCTACGTGCAATCCGCGCCGGTACGGCTGGAGGTCTATGCCCGTGCCGCACGCTGCGCCAGCGAAGACGAGCTTGACGATCTCGAGGAGGAAACGTCGCGCCGCTTCGGACCGTTGCCGCAAGCCGCCCGCGACTTCTTTTCGGTTACGCGGCTAAGGCTGGACTGCAAGCGCAGAGGCATCGTCCGCCTCGACGTCGGAGAAAGCGCGGTCGCCGCGACGTTCCTGCCGGGACGACTGCGGAAATCCAAAGGGAAATCCAAGGAAGGACCGCTGCAACGTGATGGCGACCGCGTCGTCTACCATAGCCCGATGCGGGATGCCCCGTTCGATATGGTCGAAGAATTGTTCGAGCTTCTCGACGAAGCGTGACGGCAGGGCCGCGGCTTCAGAGCGAACTGCCTCCGCAGATCACAAGCTGCTGGCCGGTGATGGCGGCAGCTTCGCCTGAGAGAAGGAATGCCACGGCGGCGGCGACTTCTTCCGGTTGAATGAAGCGGCCGATCGGCGGCAGTTTTGGCGCGACGTTGGCGCGCGTTGGGTCCTGCAGCATCGGCGTCTCGGTTGCGGCGGGCGCGACCACATTGACGGTAATGCCGCGCGGCGCGAGCTCGCTCGCCCAGGACCGCGCCAGCGCCACCAGCGCTGCTTTCGTCGCGGCATATTGTCCGCGGCCGGCTGCGCCCGATGCGGTGCGGCTGCCGATGAAGACGATGCGCCCGCCGTGCGGCATGCGCGGCGCCAGCGCGTCAGCGAGACGCTCGGCAACATCGACATGCAGCCGCCACATCGCAGCGCCATCATCATGGCTAAGCGATCCGAGCGGAGCGACCTTCAGCAGGCCGGCAGCGTGAACCAGCGCGGTCGGCGCAATGGCCGCAACCGCGCTCGCGATGGCGTCGACCTCGTTGAGATCGAGCGGCAGATGATCGAAGGCCGGATGCTCGAACGTGGCGGGGCGGCGGCTGATCCCCGTGACGCGCCAGCCGTCGCGGAGCAGGCGCTCGACGATCGCGGCACCAATCCCCGAGCTGGCGCCCGTGACGAGCGCGTGCCTCTTGTCCATGATCTCAGCCCCGTGTCACCCACGGCTCGGTCACGCGCACATATTTGATCGCGCGGCGATGGAAGGTGAAGGCCATGTGGATCGCGCCGTCGGCGGTCTGCTTGACGGACGGATAGGATAGCTCGCGATTGGTCTGGTCGCGCGAATTGTTGGTCATGCAATAGCCGTCGCCGGTCTCGACATTGCGCTTGGTCCAGCTCCGACCGCCGTCGGCGGAGACGGCCAGCGTCATCGGCGCCCGCGGCGCGCCCCAGAAGGCGGTGCGGCCGGCTCCCTTGCTGCTGTGGCCTGCGAGCACGGGCGGCAGGTCGTCTTCGATCTCGTCATAGAGCGAGAGACGGCGCCCAGTGGCATCCTTCGCGCTGGAATCGTTGAAGACCAGCGCGAGATGACCGTGGCCGAGCCGCGTGAGCTGGATCGACGAGTTGTTGTTGGGCAGCGCGGTCGCAACCGGCGCCGTCCAGCTGCGGCCGTGATCTGAAGACCGGCTCTGATAGATGTTGTCCGCCCAGCGGCTGCGATACATGGCAATCAGCGAGCCGTCGTCGAGCCGTTCGATGCACATATGCACGCAGCCGCGGCTGCCGGGCACCTCGACGTCGCGCCAGGTCGCGCCCGCGTCGGACGAGATCTTGACCGCGCTGGTGTCCTCGTCACCGTTCCACTTCCGGCCCGGCGTGCTGTGGCAATAGAACACGGGCAACAGCCAGTCGCCATTTTCGAGCACGACGATCGGCTGCCGGATGAAAGTGCCGCGGCCGCGATGCTCGGGAAACAACGTCTCGATCGGGCCCCAGCTCTTGGCGTTGTCGCGCGAGAGGCGGCGGCGGATGATGGCGGTGTCCTGGTTGCCTGCCAGCTGCGCCGTCCACATCAGCCACAGCGTGCCGTCGGGGGCCGGAAACAGCACCGGGTTCTGCTCTGAGCGGCCGGAATCGTCGGACAGCTTTTCCGCACGCGACCACTCCATCGCGCCGCGGGGAAGCCGCGAGAAATACACCGAGATGTCAGACATGCCCTCCTGCGTGCCGCCGAACCAGACGCAAGCGAGATCGCCATTCGCGAGCGGCATCAGATTGGCGGCGTGATTCTGCACGCAAGGCGAGGGAATGAAGGCCTCGAACCGGTCGGGATCGCCGGCCATCGGGCGAACGATGCCGTCGGCCGTGATCTCGAGTTCGGCAATCATGTCGAAGTCCTTTCCATCAAGGCATTTGGTTGTGCCGCCGGGGCTGCGGGCGCGTGGCCCATCACCAGGCGCTCGATCGCCATCACCACCAGCGGCGTTGCGGCGGCAATGTACATGTTGTCGAGGCCGAAGGGATTGCCGAGCAGGTACCAGAGCGTGGTCGAGACCGCCGCACCGATCAGGCCGGCGGTGGCGCCGCGGTTGCTGGCGAACAGCGGCAGATAGAAGCCCATCATCGCCACCATCGTGATCGACAGGCGCAGCGCGCGCGTGAAGAACGACAGTTTCAGGATCTCCGGGATGAAGAAGACGAAGATCAGCGGCACGATGGCGATCACGATCGAGAACACGCGCGTCATCTTCAACTCGCGCTCCGGCGTCGGCTTCCAATACGGCACATAGAAGTCGCGCACCACCAGCGAGGCGATCGCGAGCGCGACCGTGCAGACGCTGACGAAGATCGAGGCAACCAGCGAGGTCGTGACGAAGGCCGAGGCGAGCGGCGGCATTTTCTCCAGGAACACCGGCAGCGCGTAGAGGCTCTTCATATCGGGATAGAGGAATTTCGCTGCGACGCCGATCAGCGCGAGCAGGAAGCCGAGCGGAAGGCAGAATGCCGCGGCATAGTAGGTGGCCTTGCGCGCCTGATCGGCGCTCGGCGTCGAGGCGACCGCCTGCACGATGAACTGCGTCGAGAAGATCGCGCCCACCGTGCCGAAGGTCCAAGCGAAGATGGTCGCAAAGCCGATCTTGCCGTCCCAGCTGAAATAATAGGCCGGCAGCTTGGCCTGCATCGGCGCGATGCCTCCGGTCAGCGACATCGCGACCGCGAAGATGATGATGATGCCGACGACCTTGAAGGCGCTGTGCAGGATAGTCACCCAGGCGACGCCCTTCAGCCCGCCGAACACGTAGTAAAAGGTCGAGACCGCAGCGATGATGCACATCGCAACGGGAAGGCTGACATGCAGCGCGGTGGCGATCGCAGCCGCGCCGCTGACGTAATTGCCAACATTCACCAGCAGCAGCGCGTAGATCATGATCACGGACACGGTGAGCATGGTCGACTTGCCGTATTTCTGCGCGATGGCGGCCGAGATGGTGTATTCGCCGGAATTGTAGAGCCTCTTCACCATCAACAGCCCGAACAGCAGGAAGCCGATCGAGGCGCCGAGCACGGCCCACCCCGCGGCCATGCCGGACTGGAACGCTTCCTGCGCCGTGCCGACGGTCGATTTGGCGCCGACGAATTCGGACATCATCAGCACGCCGACGACGACAGCCGGCATCGCGCGGGACGCGGTCATGAACTGATCGCTGGTCCGGCTGCGCAGCTTGAATGTGAGCCAGGAGGTGAAGACGATATAGGCGACGATCATCGCGATGACGAGCGTGCTGTCGCCGGTGAGGAGGGCTTGCATCGGTGACGTTTCCTCTGGTGGCGCGGGATGCGGTGTTGTGAACCCGCTTTCTGCCCGACGGAATGTTCGGAATGCGAACAATTGTTGTTAGATATGATTAAACCTGCCTGCGCGCTTTGCGTCAAGGCGCGCGGCATCCCGCCGGCGGCGACTTCTTCGCGCCGGCCTGCATTGCCTCAGCATCTTCAGGTGGTTCCGGCTAGTTCGCCGACAGCGCCGCCTTTGCGACTTCGGCCATCCAGCTGGATGCGACCGGCAGGATCGCGTCGTTGAAATCATAGCGAGGGCCGTGCAGCTCGGCGCCGTCGCGCAAGGGCCCGTTGCCGATCCAGACGAACGCGCCGGGGCGGTGCCGGAGATAGAACGCGAAGTCCTCGCCCGCCATGCTCGGCGCGAGATCGCGCCTGACCTCTGCCCCCATCCTATCCGCGGCCATGCGCGCCAGGCCGGCTTCCTCCGGCGTGTTGATCACCACGCCGACGCCCATGACGATGTCGGGCGTGACTTTGACGTCGAAACTCGTGGCGATGCCGGCGCAGATCTCGCCGATCCGCGCGACGATGATGTCCTTCACCGCGGCGCGGTGATGCCGCAGCGTGCCGCGGATCACGACCTTGCCCGCGACCTGGTTAGGCGCGGTGCCACCCTCGATCGTGCACAGCGACAGCACGGCGGTGTCGAGCGGATCGACGCTACGCGAGATGATCGATTGCAGCGCCACGATCAGATGGCCGGCCGCCATCACTGGATCGCGCGTCAGATGCGGCATGCCGGCATGTCCCGCATGGCCCTCGATGGTGATGGTGACGCGTCCGCCGGAGGCCATCACCACGCCGTCATGGACCGCGATGGTGCCGGCTTCCAGGCCCGGCCAGTTGTGGAAGCCGAAGACGCGATCCATCGGGAAGCGCTCGAACAGCCCGGCAGTGACCATCGCCCGCGAGCCGCCAAAACCTTCCTCGGCCGGCTGGAAGATGAAATCGACGGTACCGCTCCAATCGGTGTCGGCGGCGAGCAGCGCGGCTGCGCCGAGCAGCGAGGCGGTGTGCCCGTCATGGCCGCAGGCATGCATCACGCCGGAATTTTTTGAGGCGTAGCTGAGCCCGGTCTCCTCGGTGATCGGCAGCGCGTCCATATCGGCACGCAGGCCGACGCGCGCTGGCGCAGACCCGCGCGTCAGCGTTGCGACCACGCCGTGCCCGCCGATGCCTGACACGAAGGGAATGCCGAGCTCGGCGAGCTTCTCCCGCACGAAGATGGCGGTCGCCTTCTCCTGCAGGGACAGCTCGGGATGCGCGTGCAGATGTCGGCGCCACGCGGTCAGTTTCTGGTGCAGCTCGGGGGTCAAGGCGGAGGCTTTCGGATGGTGTCGGCTGCTATCACTCTAGCCGATTATCTGTGCCCCACATCAAGCCTCTTGGAATGCCTCGCGTGCAGCAATGCGCGCGACTTCTATTCTCGTCATTCCGGGGCGCGACGAAGTCGCGAGCCCGGAATCATTGCGCCGCGGAGATCATTGCACAATGGATTCCGGGTTCGCGCCAAGAGGCGCGCCCCGGAATGACAGGAGATGGCTATCACGCCAGCTTCGCCAGCCCCTTCCAGTCAAAGCTGATGCCGTGGCCCGGGCGGTCCGGCGCCAGCGCCTTGCCGTCCTCCAGCACCAGCGGATGCTCGATATATTTGTCCAGCCCGAAGCCGTGCGCCTCGAGGTAAGAGCGGTTCGGGCAAGCCGCGAGCAGATGCACGGTGATGTCGTGCGCGCCGTGGCTGGTGACGGGCAGGTTGAAGGCTTCCGCTAGCCGCGCGATCTTCATGAATGCGCTGACGCCGCCGCAATTGGTGACGTCGGGTTCGGGATAGGACACCGCGCCTGATGCGATGTAGTTCTTGAACTCCCACAGCGAGCGCAAATTCTCACCCGCCGCGATCGGAACGCCGCCGGCCTGCATGACGCGGGCGTGGCCCGTGACATCGTCGGGGATAACAGGCTCTTCCAGCCAGGTCAGATCATACGGCACGAACGCGCGGGCGGCGCGGATGGCTTCCTCGACCGTCCACTTCATGTTGGCGTCCGCCATCAGAGGAAAGCCGTCGCCGAGATGCTGCCGCATCGCCGCGACCCGCGCGACGTCGGATTTGAGATCGGGCCGGCCGACCTTCATCTTGATGGCGCGAAAGCCCTTGGCGAGATTGCCGTCGGTCTGCTTCAAGAGCGCCTCGACCGAGAGATCGAGGTCGATGCCGCCGGCATAGCACGGGACGTGCGCATCGAACCCGCCGAGCAACTGGTACAGCGGCAAATTCGCGCGCCGCGCCTTCAGGTCCCACAGCGCGATGTCGAGCGCGGACAGCGCCAGCACCGTCGGCCCACCGCGCCCGCCATAATGCAGGGCCCACCAGACGTGATGCCAGATCGCTTCAGTGTCGTCGGCCTCGCATCCCTCGGCGAGTTGCGGGATCTCGCGGTTGAGAATGTCGGCGACAGCCCCGCCATTGCGCCCGACCGTGTAGGTGTAGCCGACACCTTCGGCGCCGTCGGCATCGCGGATGCGGCAGGTGATCAGCTCGAACGCCGACATGTCGCCATGGGTGGAGTCGGACAGCGTGACGGGCAGGGGGATCCGGTAGAGGGCGGATTCGATATTTGCGATGCGTGGCATGTTTCTCTCCGTATTTTTCTTTTTGGTTCGTACTTCGTAGGGTGGGCAAAGCGAAGCGTGCCCACCAATTCTTGCTGTGCTCGTCGAGAGACCAATGGTGGGCACGGCGCTGCGCGCCTTTGCCCACCCTACGAACTACAGGCTTGCCTCACCGCATCGTCGCCAGCTGCACGGCCAGCGCACATGCCCGGTCGTATTCGTCGAGATTGATCCATTCGTCGATCGTGTGTGCCTCGTTCTGTCCCGCGCCGAACGTCACCGTCGGAATTCCGTGACGAACCATCCAGTTGGCATCGAGGCCGCCATTGGCGGCGCGGACGTTTGGAGTCCCACCGACCGCGGACACCGCCTCGATCGCGCGTTTGACGACGGGCAGGTTCTCCTTCATGCGGAACGGATAATAGTCGGTCTGCGCCTTGAACTTGACCTTGCCGGACTTGCCTTGCGCGTTCGTGACCTTCTTGGCCGCCTTCTCGAATGCGGCCTTGTAGGCTTTCGTGATCTCCTTGAAGAATTTTCCGTCATGGCTGCGGCACTCGCCGCGCACATGCACGTAGTCGGTGACGACGTTGGTGGCATCGCCCGCGGGGCGGCCGTCGCCGCCGGTGACCGGGCCGACATTGCTGGTGCCCTGGCTCTTGCCCTTCACCACCTTGCCGAACCAGCCGCCGGCCTTCACCTCCGCGAGCGCCAGCGCCAGGATCATGGTCGAGGAGATGCCGCGCTCCGGCGCGACGCCGGCATGCGAGGCGCGACCAAAGATCTCGACCGTCCAGCGGTCGGCGCCCACGGCGCCGATCACGACGTTGGAGGCGGACCCGCCGTCATAGTTGAAGGCCATGGCCGGCGCGCCGAGCTCGTCCAGCTTGACGTGGCGCGCGCCATAGAGCCCGCTCTCCTCGCGTACACAGAACAGAAGCGTGATCGGCGGATGATCGAGCTTCTGCTTGGCAAGCTCCGCGGCCAGCGTCACCAGCACGCCGCAGCCGCAGCGATTGTCGCCGCCGAGCGCGGTCCTGGCCTCGTTGACGATCTTGCGGCCGGATTTCTTGGGTCTCGCGCCGGCGCAGAGCGGCACCGTGTCCATGTGCGTCATGAACATGATCCGCGGCTGGTTGTGCAAGGCGCCGCGGCCGGGCAGGTCGACAATGAGGTTGCCGGTCTGGGTCGGCACGGGAATGCGGGTGTTGGCATCGTCGAGCCGGATCGCCTTGGCCGGCACGCCGCTTTCCTTCAGCGCGGCGGTGAGCTCACGCCCGATCGCCGCCTCCTGTCCGGTGACGCCTTCCACGGCGAGGAAGCGCATGAGGCGATCGGTGGCGGCCTTGGTGTCGACAGGCATGAACTGGGATTCCCTTGATGCTCGAATTGCTCATCCTACGAACGCGACGAGGTGCAAGTCAAAAAGATCATCACTCCGGCGAGCAGCGCCGCCGCCATGAACAGCAGCACGGCCGGCAGCCCCGCGAACGCCGCCACCGCGCCGGTGACGGACTGCATCAGCGCCGTGCCGAGGAAGAAGGCGAGGTTCACCGCCGCCAAGGCCTTGCCTGCAACCTGCGCGTCGACCAGCTGCCGGCACATGCCGAACAGCAGCGGCTGGGCGGAGGTCGCCAGCCCAATCAGCACGAACAGCACGAGATCGTATTGCGGCGGCATCACCGGCACACCGAACAGCCAGGCGACCGCATAATGCGGCGCCCCGAGCGCCATCAGCGCGACCAGGAACGCCGCGGTCATGTGCGTACCCGCCACCAGTTCGCGGCGGCGACCGACCTTGCGGTCGATCATGCCCATCAACAGCGGGCCGGCGATCATTGCCAGCGTGTAGGCGCCGAGCTGGTTACCGGCCTCGACCCGCGTCAGGTCCTTGACCTGCATCAGCCACGGCCCGCCCCACAGCCCGCGCAGCACCAGCGAGGTCGCGAGCGACACCAGCGCCAGCGCAATCAGCCCGCGGAGCGGCCGCGACAGGCCGAGCCTGAGCACCTCGATCATCTGCGACAGCGGGGAAGCATCGTCCTTGTGCTCGGCCGGCTGGTTCGGCACCAGCGCGAGTACGGCGAGCGCCACCGCGACGCCGCCGAGTGCGGCGATCCAGAACCCGGCGCGCCAGCCATATTGATCGACCACGAAGGCGAGCGGGCTCGACGACAACAGCATGCCGATATTGCCGATCGAGAGGATCGCGCCGGACCACAGCCCGAAGCGCGCCGCCGACAATTGCTTGGCCGCAAGCGTCATGGGGCACATCAGCATGCCTGAGGTCGCGATCCCCAGCAGCAGCTGCCCGAAGGCAAAGCTCGAAGGCCCCGTCGCAAAGCCCGACGCGACGGCACCGACCACGGTGCCCGCCAGCAGGCTCAGCGACACCGGCCGCACGCCGAAGCGGTCCATCGCAGCACCAACCGGAATCTGCGACGCCGCAAAGGCGAAATGATAAACCGAGGTGAGGCTCGCCAGCGCCTGCGGTTCGATGCGGAAGTCCGCCGCCATCAGGTCGAGGCTGAGCGCCGGGATCGTGCGCAGCAATGTCGAGAGCATGTGCCCGCAGGCAAGCGCCACCAGCGCAAAGATCAGCGCGCGGGTGCCATGTCCCGCTTCGTCATTGGCAACCGCACTCATCAGCGTCCCGTCCCGGCAAGGGCTTTGTGCCGGGTTACATGATCGGGAGAGGCGTGCCAATGGCGGGCGCGGGACCCCGCCATTCCGAATTGCAGCTTCGCTAGATCACCGCGCGAAAAATCAGATACAGGCATCCGGCGATCAGCATGGCCGCGGGCAATGTCAGCACCCAGGCGAGAACGATGTTCCGGATCGTCGCCGTCTGCAGGCCGGAGCCGTTGGCTGCCATGGTGCCGGCGACGCCGCTCGACAGGATGTGCGTGGTGGAGACCGGCATGCCGTAGAACTCGGCCCCCAGGATCGTCCCGGCCGCCACCAGTTCGGCCGAAGCGCCTTGCGCGAAGGTCAGGTGCTGCTTGCCGATGCGCTCGCCGACCGTGATGACGATGCGCCGCCAGCCGACCATCGTTCCGAGCCCGAGCGCGATCGCAACGGAGACCTTGACCCAGTTCGGAATGAAGCGTGTGCCATGCTCGAGGTCGCTGCGATACTGCTTCAGGATCGCGCCGTCGCCTCCGTCGAATTTGGCACCGGCCTCGGGCAAGAGGCGGACCGCGTCGGAGACCAGGTACATGTCGTTACGCATGTTGGGCGTCGCCGCCGCCGGGATGCGGCTGATCGAGCCATAGCTCTTCACCCCGTTCGCGATGTCATCCGAAAGCGCAGCGAGGGCCGCAAACACCTCCGGACGGTTCAGATTGCGGGTCTTCAGCGCATCACCGATCAGGCCGCGCGCCTCGCCGGCGTTGCCTTGCTGCGCGCCCTGAGCATGTCCGGCGAACACCGTCCTTGCCTTGCCGGTGATCTCGACAAACCCTGGCGTGCTCGAATCAGGCATGGTGCGGTTCAGCGCATAGGCGGTCGGCGCCACGCCGATCAGGATCAGCATGATCAGCCCCATGCCCTTCTGCCCGTCATTGCCGCCATGCGCAAAGGACACGCCGGTGCAGGTCAGGATCAGGATGCCGCGGATCCACCACGGCGTCTTGCCCTTGGGCTCCTCGTAGAGCTTGCGCACGGGAACGATCACTTTCAGCAACAGCAAGAGCAGGGCGGACAGCACGAAGCCGACCGCCGGGCTGAACAGCAGGGCCTTGCCGACGCTGATGGCCTGGGACCAGTCGACGCCCGACGTCGCTTGTCCAGCCGGCGCCACCAGTTCGTTGGCAAGGCCGACACCCATGATCGAGCCGATCAGACAATGCGAGGAGCTGTTCGGAACGCCTATCGACCACGTCGCCAGATTCCAGAGGATCGCGGCAATCAGCAGCGCGAAGATCATGGCGTAGCCGGCCGCACTGCCGACCTGCAGGATCAGGTCGACCGGCAGCAGCATGATCACGCTGTAGGCCACCGCGCCCGTGGACACCAGTACGCCGAGAAAGTTGAACACGCCGGACCAGATCACCGCAGTGAGCGGCGGGAGACTGTGGGTGTAGATGACGGTTGCCACCGCATTTGCGGTGTCGTGAAAACCGTTCACGAATTCGAAACCGAGTGCGGTCATGAGCGCGATGCCCAGCAGCAGCAGCGCGCTGAGCGCCAGCGGCTCGCCCACGCTGTGCGTGTCGGTGAAGATGCCGTAGGCGGCGTAGCCGATGCCGCTGACGAGGAAGAGCAGAAACACCGCGACCATGCTGACGTGCGGCTTGCTGTGCAGATCGGGCTTGGCGGCGGCTTGCGGGTTCGCGCCTGCGTCGTTCAGTGCGAGATCGGACATGTGGATAGCTCGTTGAGTGGATGGACGGCGATGGCATTTGCGGATCGGAGCGAAATGTCCGTCGAGCTCTAGGTTCGCTCGAAGGTGTCGACGTTGGTTGTCACGGCGCGCCACCAGTTCAAAGGCTTGAGTTTTGCGGGATCGCCTTCATTGGCTGCGCTCAGGGCCTGGTCGGCGACCACGAACCAGGCGGTCTCCATTTTGCCGTGACGCAATAATCCCGTGTAAGAGACCACGCGGTCGCCTGCGACGGACGAGCCGACGGCGACAAATCCGATGCAATTGCCCCTGTGAAATCCGGTGACCGGCACCGTTTGTCCGTAAAAGCCGCTGTCTTCGAGCGCGGTCTCGAAATTGCCCTCGATGCGGCCTTCCGCATCGGAGATGATGCGCAGGATCGAGCCGAACTGGTTTCGCCAGGTGCCGACCCATGCCATACTGGTTCTCCACGGTCATTTGACCGTTACGTGCCCGGCGCGACGCGCAGCGGATGCAATCGATGCAGCTCTTTCGCGGCGTCGTTCATCAGGCCGTGCGCCGCCTCGCGCTCCTGGCCGACGATGAACCCCGAGACGAAAGCCTGGGCGCGGCGGTTCGCCGGCGGCGCCGCCAGCGCCGCCTCGGTCGCGAGCTCGCGATGCGCCATGAAGTCGTTGAGCGATCCCAGCGCGGACTGGATCTGCTTCAGCCGGCCGGAGAGGCTTGCGAGCTGCTTGCGGTCGCGACCGCTGTAGAGGCTCTCGAAGAAGTCGATGGCGTAGCGGATCTTCTTGATCTTGATGCGCAGCTTGTGGCGCTGCCTCGGATCGAGATCGTCCAGATGCTTGCCCTGCTTGCGCGCCTTCCCGATCCGCCGGTCGAGCACCTCGGCGGCGTAGGCGGCAATCGTCCGGTCGTCATCGGCGCGGGACTGTCCGGTTTCGATCCACTCGATCACGTCGATCAAGAGCCGGCGGTAGCGGGCCGAATCGACGGCCTCGCGGGCGCGCGCGAAGGCTGCCCTTCGCTCCGCGGAAAACTTTTTGGCGAGCGCGCGAGCGCCGCGTTTCGGGACGCCTTGGCCGGCGATCGGCTGAATGCTTTCCTTGAGGAATACGTCGATCTCGCGCGCCGGCGCCAGCTCGCTCGTGAGCCATTTGAGCTCGGCCTTGATCCGCTCCGTGCTGGCGCGCGGCAGGATGTCGTCGAACAGCGAGATCGCCGCCCGCAAGCGCCGCAGGCCGACGCGCATCTGGTGGACACCCTCGGAGTCCAGCTCCCGCACCGGATCGGCATTCGCCGTGACCTGACGAAGCGTCGAATGCGCGATCGCCCGGAAGGCATCCCGAGGCGAAAGATCGTGCTTCAGTTCGATCGGCTCGGCATGCTGGGCCTTGCCGCCGTCTCCCGCGACGAGCCGATAGCCTCGTTCGGATTTGGAGCGCAGATCGAGTTCGGCGCCCGTTTCGCGTTCGAGGTTTCGCGCGAGGCGAAACAGATCGGCGACTTGCCCGGACTTCAATTCCAGCTCGAGCTCGGCAACGGGTCGCGAGCGCCGCCCGGCACCGATGTGCCCGCGGTCGACGGCAAGCTCGATCTGGCTTTTTCGCACCCGCCTTGCTTCGGTGGTGCGATGCACCTCCGTCTGAAACACCGGCCGCAGCTTGCGCGGAAGCTTTTTGGATGCGAGGTCCGCAAGGGGTGTATTCTTGACCTTCTTGAATTCGGGTTTCGCGCCTGCGACCTCATGTTCCCATTCGCCGCGGGTCACGGTTCCTGAGCCGCCCGCCTTTACGGTCTGCACGTAGCGCCCATCGACCTTGCGGACGCGGAGCGTGAGACCATGCCGCCTCAGCTTCTGGTTCTTGGTGTCGTAGTAGGTCGACACGAGTGCCTGCTCTTGCCGGTCGCCTCCTCCTCGGTTCGCGGCACTGGCGCGCAAGACGGATGACAGCTTTCGCGGAGGAAGGCGGAATTTGAGTTCCGTTTCTGCGTTCATCGGAGCACTCCCCGTTGCGATTAGAAGTGGCGCAATCGGGGGAAGTTCCGTGCGCCGCCGCCATTTCCGAATCGGACGTCCATGCCATAGCCGACGTCATGGAAACTTCACGGAACCTGGCGGTGTCGACCGTCAATCGAGAATGAGAGCTCAATCGAACAAGGTGACGTGTCGTGCGATCATGCCGCCTCGGCGAGCAGCGCTGTCGGGTAGATCGGCTTGGTGAGGAATTTTGCTCCCGGCGGCAGAGGCCGAGGCAGCGGACGCCCTGAAATGACGATGATCCGCATAGCGGCGTTCTGCTGTTGGGCAAAGTGAGCGAGATCGATGCCATTCATCTTCCCGACCAGGCTGATGTCGGTGACGATCAGGGACGGGTGCCGTGCCTTCACGGCCAGAGCGGCCGTCTCCGCGTCCTCGCACTGGAGCACGTCGAAATTGTTGTCCTCGAGCAGCATCGCGAGCATCTCTCGCTGAAGGTCGTCATCCTCGACGACGATTGCGGTCGGCCGGATCGGCTTTGATTGGCCCATGGTTGCACCTCATTTCATATCGTTTGTTAAGTGCGGAGCAGGCGAATCTGTTCCCGGCGTGGTGCGCGGTGTTCCGCTCTCGCTGGGGTTGCAGATTGTCGGCGATCCCGCGGGCTGTTTGCGTAGAAAATTCTCCGCATCCCTCAGCACGATGCGAACGAGCTTTCGCTCGTCGATGGCCTCGCTGGTGAAGAAGCCGTGCTTGACGGCATTGCTGTTTGCCCATGGCGCGCCAGATCCTGCTGCTCCGCCATGCATGCGGCAGCGCGTCTTGCCGCGCAGGGCAGGCGCGCGGCAGGTTTCACCATCGCGTGTCTGCGCGCCGCAGCGCGGGCTCGCTTGCATCGGGCCGGTGTTGCGGGTGTGGCTCATGCAACGACCGCGTCCGCGAGGCCCGGCTGAGCAGCGATCAAGTTTGCGTGTTGCGTGAAATTGCCGACGACTGCTTTGCCGCCGTCCTGCACCGACAGGTTCTGCACCGTGATCGCGCACGCACCGTCGCTGCGATGGCGGTTCAAGGCCTCCATCTGGGCAGCGTAGGTGCGGGCCAGCCGGGTCAGTGCGCGCGTGAGGCTCTCCTGCTGCGGAACGTCGTCGGTGCAGGCGAGGCGACAGGCGCAGCGCATCGACGCGACGTGGATGCTCACCATCTGCGCCGCCAGCATGGCCTCGAGCGCGTCCCTTGGGGCGATGCTCTTCAGCATCGAGACCATGAAGGCGAGATTGCCCTGGTCCGGCTTGCGCGCAACCGCGCTGGCTTTCACGAGCTGGCTCAAGAGGCCGTGCAGCGCGTCGCGGTCGACGGCGCCCAGCGCCTCGGCCAGTAGCTTTTCGCCGGTGCGCGGGTCGGGATGGTCGATCACGATGCGGCTGCGGCGGAGCTTGACTCTCGGGCTTGCGATGATCGCGGCAGGAGCGCCTGCGGCGATGGCTGTCTCGTTACATGTCGGTAGGGTCGTCATGCGATGTGTCCTTTGCCGGAGCAGGCAAGCGGCTTCGCGGCGAGCGAGGCCGATCGCGCCTTGCTGTTCGGCGGTTGAGATTTTTCAGATGTCGATGAGGAGCTCGCGCTGAGCCGGATTGAGGCGCCCCCGATCAGGGGCAGCGTAGACACCGGCGATTGTCGCGATGATGCCATCGTGCTCCTGTTTTGCCCGACGTGTCAAACGGAGTTTTCTGGTATTCCGCAATCGCCTTCCGCGCAAGTCCTTGTTCCGACTGGCGTCGGCTACTGTGCATGGGGTTATTTTCGCGGCCTTGTTTGCCTCGCGGCATTCACCTGACGCGCGTCAGGCGCGCGAGCAGTGGGCGTTGTCCCTCGTTGATCTTCTCGTACGCCTCCTCGAGTGCGAACCATTCGGCGCGATCAATCTCGGGAAAGCGTTGCCGCTTGCCGCTGCGCGGCGGCCATTCGATCTCGAAGCTGTTGCTGCGGATGCCGGCTACCTCGACATCGAGCTCGGCTGCAAATGCGGTGACGACTTTGCCGCCGCGCTGCCTGACCTGGCCGAGCGCGATCAGCGGCACCGACAATTCAAGTCCGAGCTCCTCGGCAAACTCCCGTCGAGCAGCAATCTCTGCATCTTCATCGTCGCCATATTCGCCCTTGGGAATCGACCACGCGCCGAGATCCTTGTTGCGCCAGAAAGGTCCTCCGGGATGAACGAGGAGCACCTCGCTGGTCCGGCGCTTTCGATAGGCAAGAATTCCGGCGCTTCTCGATGGCATCGCCAAGTTCCGCGCGGGCAGGGCGTCTGCGTTCAGGCCGGGGAAAAAGTGAAGCCGAGCCCTTTAGCGCAGGTTAGTAGCCAACGCCTGACCGGACAAAAGGGACTGAACCATGATCCGCCTGTTGGCAAGCACCGCATTAGGAGATCGATTAGCCGCTGCCGCAAGAAGCCGCTCCATCGAGCGGCTTCTTGATCTGAGCATCAGCTGGAAGATCGTTCGCGTGATGCAAAACGAATGGCGCGGACCTTCGTTCCTTTGGCCGCCCGCGCCACGATCATGCTGCGCGCCTTGCCGTGCGCTGTGCAGTTCTTGTGGAGCAGGGATGCGAGGCGCTTGCGGGCGCGGTTTGCCGAGAGCCGCGCCGCCAATTGCTCGGCCTTGCGGATGATGGTAGCGGTCGCTGGTGTGATGTTCACGGGCACCCAAGCGACGTCCTTCGTTTTGGACAGGCTGCCAACACCTTCGCAAGGCGCCTCGCGCGGCAGGTCGATCCGGATCGCCAGCGCTTCGGAACGCTCGATCCAGTCTTCGGCCTTTGTGCCGGTGACGATGCGGACATAGTCGCGCGTCTCGCGCGGCAAATCGCTCTCCTTGGCGAGCCACTTCTGGATTCGGCCGGGGCCCGCATTGTAGGCTGCGGCAGCGAGACCAAGATTGCCGAAATCGTCGCGGAGCTTGCGCAGGAATCTTGCCGATGCGGGGAGCGCCTTCATGGGATCGAAGGGGTCATCGAGCCCGACCTCGGCGGCGGTCTCCGGCATGAATTGCGCAACGCCCTGGGCGCCGGCCTGGCTGACCTCGCTAGAACGAAACCGGCTCTCTTGCCAGAGCAGGCGCGCGAAGAACGGCACGGGAATGCCGCTCTCCTCCGCCGCTTCCTTGAGGGCACCGCAGAATTGTTCGGTCGGTGAGGCCGGCGCTTGCGTGGCCGTTTCGACCGCAGGTGCCGGCTCGATCGTCTCCTCATAAGACGCGCGCGCATTGGCAAGTTCGATGGCCTGCACGCTTGCAAGAAACAGATCAACAAGGGGAATCAGCGAGGGCGCGCGATCAGTCTTGGGCATGGCGTTGTCGAAGCTGGATGCTTGCCAGGTCGGTGGCGTGCTGACGTCGCACATCAGGATCAGGAAGGCAGCGCAAGCCGCGACGAGAAATCGCATCTCGGTAAAAGTCCTCGAACTGTGGGGAACGACCAGCGGCGCGCCGGTGACAAGGACTTCTTAACCGTAATTGCGGCGAAGCTGGGATTCCGCAATATGAGCGGTGTTAGTACGGTGTTCCGGCCCTGGGAACACGACATCAGCCGGCGATGAAGGCGAGCAGGGTGCCGTTGGCTTTGGTCGGCGGCACGACGATCGCGGCTCCGCTGCGGACACCGGCCGAGCCGAGCGCCTTCTCGGTTGCCGCGAGATCGCCGCTGACAAGCACCAGCGCGGCGCCGCCACGCTCGGAGAGGCCCGTGAGCGGCACGCCGGGATAGCGTTTGCCGAGCTGCTCCAGCGTCAGATAGACAAAATCGGCGCGGTCGCCGCCGGATGTCACCGTCACGGCGCCGTCGGCCTCAGCCTCCGGTTCGCGATCGATCAGCTGCGCCAGATGCGCGGCTTCCTTGGCCGGCTCGGGGGTTGCGACCAGCACCTCGCGGAGCCGTTTCGCCGCATTGGCGTGCATCATCAGTTCGGGGATCCACACGGTCTCGCGGGTCTTGTGCTCGCAGGCGAAGATGCGAACGCCGCCGGGAGCTTCCGCAGTCGGCCACATGAAGGTACGGAATTTGGCGGCCGACACTGTGCCATCAGGCATCGTGACCGGCCGTTCGAAATCGGTCGGGCCAATCGGCGTGAGGCCGCGCGTGCGGATTTCTTCGGCGCCGGCCGCGGAGTCGATTGCGGTGAAAGCGATGCGCTCGATGCCTTCACCATGCCGCTCGACAAAGGCGCGCGCCGGCGCGTTGTGTTCGGTTGGCACCAGCACGCCGAGCAGCTCCATGTAGTCCGGGTCGAACATGATGGTGTAGTTGCCGGTGCCCATATGCACGCTGTGGGTGCCGCGCGGCGAGAGCGTGAAGCCGAGCTGCCTGTAGTTCTCGGCGGCCTTGTCGAGGTCCTGCACCATGACCACGGCGTGGTCGATACCGATGACGTTCTTGAGGGCCACTGTGATTTCCCCGAATGCAAACTGATTTTGGACGGCGCGATCGGCCACTGTCCCTGTCTACGCTGAATGGGCGGTCAAGTCATTTTCAAATCGGCGGGAGATGCGGAATATCGTTCTGCGAAAACGCTCTGCCGACGCATGACAGTCGATGGCATCAGCGGTCCTGCTCGCTGATATAGGCGGCGAGGATGCCGCGTTCCTCGCTGGTCATTTCGGTGATGTTTCCCGGCGGCATCGCATTGGACCATGCCGCCACGCGGCCGATCAGGCGGATGTTGCGGTGGATGTGCTCGGGCGCGTCGAGCAGAATGCCCTTCGGTGCGGTCACGACGCCGGCCCAGACTGGCTCGGCCGCGTGACACATGCTGCAGCGGGACATCACGATCTCCTCGACATCAGCGAGTTTCGGCTGTGTCGACAATGCGCCTGTCTTGACCGCGCGCGGGCCGGCGGCGGAGAGCAAGAGGATCGCGATCGCGCCCGCTGCTGCGACACCCCACACCCACCACGGCGATTTGCGTCCCGCATGGCCCTCGTTGAAGAAATGGCGGATCACCGGCCCCAGCGCCAGCACGATCGCGACGATGATCCAGTTGAAGCGCGTAGCGTAGAGCAGGGGATAGTGGTTGCTGATCATCAGCACGACCACGGGGAGCGTCAGATAGTTGTTGTGGACGGAGCGCTCCTTGCTGCTCTTGCCGAGCTTCGGGTCGGGCGCCTGGCCCGCGATCAGGCTGGCGACGATCTTCTTCTGGTTCGGAATGATCACCGCGAAGACGTTGGCCACCATGATGGTGCCGATGATCGCGCCGATCTGGTTGAAGGCGCCGCGGCCGCTCAGCACATGCGTGAAAGCATAGGTCAGAGCCACCAGGAACAGATAGCCGCCGATGGCAAAGGGCAGCTCGCGCTGCGCGAGCCCGGTGCGGCAGGCGGCCTCGTAGACCAGCCAGGCCAGCGCGAGGCTGCAGAAGCTGAACAGTTCGGCCTGGACCCGCGTCAAATCAAGGATCGATTTGTCGATGAGGAATAGATCGGCGTCGAGATAGTAGACCACCACCATCAGCGCGAAGCCGGACAGCCAGGTGGTGTAGGCCTCCCATTTGAACCAGGTCAGTTCATCCGGCATCCGGGTCGGCGCTACCAGATATTTCATGATCCGGTAGAAGCCGCCGCCATGGACCTGCCAGGCCTCGCCCTGCACGCCATCCGGCAGATCGCTCTTAGGTTTGAGGCTCAGATCGAGCGCAATGAAATAGAACGAGCTGCCGATCCAGGCGATCGCGGCCACCACATGCAGCCAGCGCAGCAGCAGGCTCGCCCATTCCGATACGATCGATCCCCACATGATCATCCCGTCAATCGCGGCGTCGATGCCGCAGCTTTGATGACCGCAACCGGCGGTCGCCCCCTTACAATGTGTTGCACCGATCGGCGCTGTTTTCCAGTATGATGGGTTACACCAAATGCACATCGTGCGGGCATGAGCTGACGTGGGATTTGGCAGGTGAAGTCCGGAGGAAGGTGACGTGACGATTCATGTTTCGCACATGATGGTGCCCGCATGGCTATTGGTTGCCTGCGCCGGCGCGCAAGCCGAGTCGGTGCTGCAAGGCAAGGACGCCTATGGCAGCTGGCAGGCCGACAAGCCCGGCGTTGTCAGGTTGATCCGCCCCCAGGACTTGCCGAAGCCCGGCGCCTCGCCCTCAGTCTCCAACCCCACGCGCGTGACGGCACGTGGGAGCGTCACCCCGCTTGTGCCGGAGGGATTCAAGATCGAGCTGTTGGCCGACGGTCTGTCCGACCCGCGCGTGCTGCGTGTCGCACCAAATGGCGACATTTTCGTTGCCGAGACCAGGCCAGGGCGCATTCGCGTTTTGCGTCTCGGGGAGGGTGGCACCAAGGTCGCGACCAACGAGGTCTTTGCCAGCGGGCTTCCCCGTCCTTTCGGGATCGCCTTCTTTCCGAACGGCGACAATCCGCAATGGGTCTATGTCGCCGACGCCAGCAGCGTCGTGCGCTTTCCCTATCACGCCGGCGATCTGAAGGCGTCGGGGAGGCTCGAAATCGTGGTTGCGAACCTGGCGCAAGCGTCGGGTCATTCCACCCGCGATGTCGTGTTCACGCCCGACGGGAAGCGCATGCTGGTCTCGGTCGGCTCCGCCAGCAATGTCGCTGAAGGCATGGGTAATCCGTCCGGCGGCCTCGATGCCTGGTCGCGGACGCAGGCAGTCGGTGCATCCTGGGGCTACGAGACCGATCGCGCCGCTGTGCTCTCCTTCACCCCCGACGGCAAGGACCGCAAGCTCTATGCCACCGGTATCCGCAACTGCGTCGGCCTTGCGATCCAGCCTCAGACGGGACTGCCGTGGTGCTCGACCAACGAGCGCGACGGCCTCGGCGACGATCTCGTGCCCGACTACGTCACCAGCGTGAAGGAGGGCGCATTCTACGGCTGGCCGTGGTTCTATATCGGCAACAACGAAGACCCGCGTCATGTCGGCGCGAGGCCGGACCTCAAGGACAAGGTGACAGTGCCTGATGTGCTGGTGCAGGCGCATTCGGCGTCGCTCGGCATGACCTTCTACCAGGGGACGCAGTTTCCCTCCGAATACCAGGGCGACGCTTTCGCCGCCGAACACGGCTCGTGGAATAGGTCGAAGCGCACCGGATACAAGGTGATCCGCATCCGGATGAAGGACGGCAAGCCGACCGGTGAGTATGAGGATTTTGTCACCGGCTTTGTCCTCAACGACGCCCAGGTGTGGGGACGGCCGGCCGGGATCGCGGTCGCCAAGGACGGATCGCTGCTGATCTCGGAGGATACCGGCGGCACGCTCTGGCGCGTGACGCACGACTAGAGCGCGCTCTTCGCCTCTCCCCGCCTGCGGATCGCAGCGGAGATGCGATCCGGGTGAGGAGGACTCTCCGCGAGTCCATCTATCAGCATTCGCGCGGAGACAGCCCCTCACCCCGACTCTCTCCCCGTAACAACGGGGAGAGGGAGAAGACTTAACCCCTTCGCACGCTCGCTCCGCCGTCCACCGGCAGCGTGATGCCGGTAATGAAGTTCGCCTCGTCCGACGCCAGGAACAGCGCGGCGTTCGCAACGTCCCACCCTGTGCCCATTTTTTTGCGCAGCGGCACCTTGCTGTCGCGCTCGGCTTCGACTTCGGCGCGGGTCTTGTGCCATTCGCGGGCGCGGGTGTCGACGGCCATCGGCGTGTTCATCAGGCCCGGCAGGATGACGTTGGCGCGGATGCCGTATTCGGCATTCTGATAGGCGAGCTGTTCGGTGAAGGCGATCATTGCCGATTTCGTCGCCTTGTATGCGACGTACGGATAGGTGGTGATCGCTGCCATCGAGGAGATGTTGATGATTGCGCCGCTCTTTTGCGCGCGCATGACCGGAATGACTTCCTTGGCCGCCAGAATGCAGCTCTTCAGATTGATGGCGACGACGCGGTCGAACGCCTCCTCTGTGATCTCTAGCAGCTCGGCATCGCCGCCGGACAGGCTGACGCCGACATTGTTGTGCAGTACGTCGATGCGGCCCCAACGCGATTTCGCGTCCGCGACCATCGCCTTGATATCGGCGGTGCTGGTCACGTCGGCTTTGAAAGCTGAGGCGGTGCCTTGCTTCGCAGCGATCAGGTCGGCGGTCTGCTGCGCCGATTCCAGATGATGATCGACGCACAGCACCTTCGCGCCCTCGCGCGCGAAGGTGAGCGCGGTGGCGCGGCCGTTGCCCATGCCTTCGCCGGGGCTCTGCCCGGCTCCGACCACGATCGCGACCTTGTCCTTCAAGCGCATGACGTTTTTCTCCCTGCTTTTTCATCACGATAGCACGGGCCAACCGCGGCAGAAGACCGATCATGCCGTGTGATGGTCGCGTCAGGCGCACGCCGTCCCGCCGAACATGCATGGCTGTGCCGCGGCAGCGAAAGCACATGCGGGCCAACAGCTTGCCGTTGCGCAAGGAACCGACCCCGCACGATCGCGTTTGCTGCCGGAGCCTGTCCCGCGTTAGGCTCCGACCCGGGGACTCCCAACCACCAGTGGCTTGCCGATGAATCTGCTCGATCCACAAGGCCCCGTGGCTGCGGCCAACAGTACCATTTTGGTCGATTCCGTCTTCATCATGCTCGCGATCGTGGTACCCACCATCATCGCGATTTTGGCTTTCGCGTTCTGGTTTCGTGCGTCCAATCCGAAAGCGCACTTCCAACCGGGCTTCGTCTATTCCGGGCGCGTCGAGATGGTGGTGTGGGCGATCCCCGCGCTGACAGTCATCCTGCTCGGGGGCGTCGCCTGGATCGGCTCGCATCAGCTCGATCCGGCAGCGCCCGTGCCGGGCACGGGCAGTCCGGTGCGGATACAGGCCGTCTCGCTCGACTGGAAATGGCTGTTCATCTATCCGGACCAGCGCATCGCCACGGTCAACACGTTGACGGTGCCGGCCGGCGCCGAGCTGAACATCCAGCTGACATCGTCGAGCGTGATGAACGTGTTCTTCATCCCGCAGCTCGGCAGCATGATCTACACGATGAACGGCATGGTGACGAAGCTGAACCTGCGCGCCGACAACGAAGGCAAGCTGCAAGGTCTGTCCGCGCATTTCTCCGGCGACGGCTTTCCCGATATGATGTTCGACGTCAACGTGATCTCGCCGCTGTCATTTCCGGACTGGGTGGCGACCACGGCGAAGACCGATGCCGTGCTGAACGAGGACAGCTACAAGAAGCTAATGCAGCAGGGCATCGAGAAGGGTAGGCCGGTCTACCGGCTCGAAGACCCGCGCCTGTTCGACCTGATCGCGACGCAGCACATACCGCCGGGGCCGGGACCGGAGCTCGCATCCGAGGCCGGCCGGTCGCATAGTGGAGGCCATGATGCTCGGTAAGCTCGACTGGTCGGCCATTCCGTTCGATCAACCCATTCCGCTTATCGCCGGAGGCGTGGTGCTGGTCGGCATCCTCGCCGTTCTGACCTGGGTCGTGGTGAAGGGACATCTGCCCTATCTCTGGCGCGAATGGATCACCAGCGTCGATCACAAGCGCATCGGCGTGATGTATGTGTTGCTCGCTTCAGTGATGCTGCTGCGCGGCGGCAGCGATGCGATCATGATGCGGATCCAGCAGGCGATCGCCTATCAGTCGCAAGGCTATCTGCCGCCGGAGCACTACAACCAGATCTTCTCCGCCCATGGCACCATCATGATCTTCTTCGTGGCGATGCCGTTTGTGATCGGGCTGATGAACCTGGTCGTGCCGCTCCAGCTCGGCGTGCGCGATGTAGCGTTCCCGACGCTCAATTCCGTCGGCTTCTGGTTGACCGCGACCGGCGCGCTGCTGGTCAATCTCTCGCTCGTGATCGGCGAGTTTGCCCGTACCGGCTGGCTCGCCTTTCCGCCGCTCTCCGAGCTGTCCTACTCGCCCGGCGTCGGCGTCGACTATTACGCCTGGTCGCTCGAGATCTCCGGCGTCGGCACGCTGGTGACCGGCATCAATCTTGTCACGACCGTGCTGAAGCTGCGCACCAAGGGCATGAACTATCTGCGCATGCCGATGTTCTGCTGGACCACGCTGGCCTCGAACCTCCTGATCGTCGCGGCCTTCCCGATCCTCACCGCCACGCTCGCGATGCTGCTGCTCGACCGCTATCTCGGCTTCCATTTCTTCACCAACGAAGCCGGCGGCAACGTCATGATGTTCATGAACCTGATCTGGGCCTGGGGCCACCCGGAGGTCTACATCCTCGTGCTGCCGGCCTTCGGCATCTTCTCCGAAGTGGTCTCGACCTTTTCCGGCAAGGCGCTGTTCGGCTACCGCTCGATGGTGCTGGCGACCATGGCGATCTGCATCATCTCCTTCATGGTCTGGCTGCACCATTTCTTCACGATGGGCGCGGGCCCCGACGTCAACGCCATCTTCGGCATCGCCAGCATGATCATCGCGATACCGACGGGCGTGAAGATCTACAACTGGCTGTTCACGATGTATGGCGGCCGCATTCGCTTTGCGACGCCGATGCTGTGGGCGGTCGGCTTCATGGTCACCTTTACCATAGGCGGACTGACCGGCGTTCTGGTCGCGGTGCCGCCGGCGGACTTCCTGCTCCACAACAGCCTGTTCCTGGTGGCGCACTTCCACAACGTTATCATCGGCGGCGTGCTGTTCGGCGCCTTTGCCGGCTTGGAGTACTGGTTCCCCAAGGCGTTCGGTTTCCGTCTCGATGAGCGCTGGGGCAAGCTGGGGTTTTGGTTCACCTTCGCCGGCTTCTACGTCACTTTCGTGCCGCTCTATGCCGCAGGCATGCTCGGCATGACGCGGCGCATGCAGCACTATGATGTCGCCGAGTGGCGGCCGTGGATGATCGTGGCGGCGGTCGGAATGGCCGTGCTGACGGTCGGCGTGATCTGCCAGATCATGCAGCTCGTGGTCAGCATCCGCAATCGCGAGGCCTTGCGCGACCGCACCGGCGACCCCTGGGACGGCCGCTCGCTGGAATGGGCGACTTCGTCGCCGCCGCCGGTGTTCAACTTCGCCTTTCATCCCGACGTGCGCGGCGAGGACGCCTACTGGCACATTAAGATTCATGCTCAGCAGCAATCGCTCGATCACGAAGTGCCTGAGTATCACGACATCGAGATGCCCCGGAATTCGCCGACCGGCTTCGTCTGCGCCTTCTTCGCGACCATCATGGGCTTTGCATTGATCTGGCACATCTGGTGGATGGTGATTTTGGGCGGCATCGGTGCGTTCGCGACCTTCGTCGTCTTCGCCTGGCGGGACCATGACGAATACGTCATTCCTGCTGCGGAGGTCGCCGCGATCGACCGCGTCAACCTCGAAGAGCGGCGCAGCCTCGTCAGCATGGCGGGAGCCCTCTGATGGCGATGAGCGCGACCTATAGCGAGGCACATGCCGACCCGCATCATGTCGGCCGCGCCGCGGAGCATCCCGGACCGGCGCCGAAACGTATCGTGACGGCTTACGGCTTCTGGGTGTTCTTGCTCTCCGACATCGTGATGTTCTCCTGCTTCTTTGCGGCCTATGCGGTGCTGGTCGACCAGACCGCCGGCGGCCCCAAGGGCTCGGAGATTTTCGATCAGAGGAACGTCGCGATCGAGACGGTTTGCCTGCTGCTCTCGAGTTTCACTTGCGGCATGGCCAGTATCGCAGCCGACGTCCGCAACCGGTTCTGGTTCTATCTCAGCATGGCCGTGACTTGCGTGCTCGGGCTGATCTTTCTTGCCATCGAGTTCAAGGAGTTCGCGGATCTCGTCTCGCGGGGCTCTGGCCCGTCGCGCAGCGCCTTCCTGACCGCGTTCTTCTCGCTGGTCGGCTGCCATGGTTTGCATGTGTCGGCCGGCGTGCTGTGGCTGCTCACCATGATGGCCCAGGTGTTCGCCAAGGGCTTTCGCGCCGACGTGCTGCGCCGGATGATGTGCTTTGCGCTGTTCTGGCACGCGCTCGACATCATCTGGGTCGGCATCTTTTCTGTCGTCTATCTGCTTGGGAGCGGCCTATGAGCGACCAGACGCACATGCATGTCGAGCATGACATCGCCCCTGGCGATGAAGAGCAACACAGTGTCGGCGAGCGGGTGCTCGGCTACGTCGTCGGCCTCGGTCTTGCGCTGCTGCTCACCGCGACCTCGTTCTTCATCGCCGGCACCGATTTGGTCTGGCAGCCCTCGATTCCTGTTGCGTTGATCGTACTGGCAATCGCGCAGATGGGCGTGCATCTGGTGTTCTTCCTGCACATCACCACAGGGCCTGACAACACCAACAACGTGCTCGCGCTCGCGTTTGGCCTTCTGATCGTCTTTCTGGTGGTCGGCGGCAGTGTCTGGATCATGGCGCATCTCAACCAGAACATGCCGCCGGTGGACCAGATCATGCCGATGCGGATGTAGGGCGCGCAAAAAGGAAGAGCCGCTTGTTCGTGACAAGCGGCCCAAGTCTAGGGAGGAAACGCCCGAGCAAAGCAATCGGACCGAAGCCGGATTGCCGCCAAGGAAACGCTCGCGCAAAGCGCTTGCGTACACATATAGGTGCAGCAACTCCGGTTGGAGTTCAATTCCGGATCAATACTGTCTCGGTATACTACTCACGGCTGCGTGAATGGCTTGTTCACTTGGGCCGGCGGCAGTTGTAGGCCTTGCGGAAACCCGAGGCCTGCGCGTCGTCTTCCGAGCAGAACCAGCGGTCCGGCTTGGTGGTCGCGGCGTAGCTCGGGCACCCCTGCAGATGATAGATGCCGATATTGCCGGTGACGCGCGCGCGCACCGCGAGCTTGCCCTTGATGGCGCAGCTCGGCGGCGCTGTCGGCTCCTCCGGAAACAGCGCCGCGCGAATCTCCTTGTCCCGGTCGGCGCGGCAGGCTGCGCCAAGCAGGGGCCCATCCTTCTTGCCCGTGCGGAATTCTTGCGGCGCAACAAAGCAGCCCTTCCAAATGCCGGCCGACGCCGTCCTGGCTTCGGCAGCCGCAGGCTTGACGTTGGCCTTGAGCGGCTCGCGCGCGATCGCAAAGCCGAGCTTGACCAGCTGCTCGTTCAACGAAACCTTGTCGCCCTCAACCGCGCAGATCGCGCGATGGCGCTTGCCAAAGTTCTTCTCGGGACCGACGTCGTCGCAACGGACGCGCTTTCCGCCGATCAGCTTGGTGAGCTGGTCGCGTGCCTCTATGCCGCAGCTCCAGGGATCAGCGTGGTCGTCGATGCAGACCTGGTCCAGCTCGGGCGCGTCGACGCCGTCGAGTCGGTAGGTGACATCGCCGAGCTGGATCGAATTGGCGTCCCGGACCGTCGCGGCTGCAGTCAGCGCGGTGGCGGGGCTGGAGGCCCCCAGAAATCCGGACAGAGCGAGAAATAAAACAAGCGCGTAGACGCGGGCGATGGCAAATGAATTCCTGGAAGACATGACTTCTCGCTATCGATTGCTTTCGTCCCTCGTTCCTAGCATCCGGTCGTCGCGAGACCAATGGTCTGCGCTGTGCGAAGTGCGACATTCGCGCGCCAGCCTTTACTCGCCGACCGGTCTGCCCCTATCGTTCGGCGCTGTCGTTCAAGCGGCAAGGCCGAATCGCCCGGGAAGCGGCGAGGGCGGGAGGAAGACGTTTCGATGAAAGACCCCGTGGACGTCCTGATCATCGGCGCCGGCGCTTCCGGCGCGGCGGTGGCGTGGTCGCTGGCCGAGACCAAGATGCACATTCTCTGCCTGGAGCAGGGCGGCTGGATGAACCCGGCGGAATATCCCAGCACAGGCCGCGACTGGGAGGCCAAGTTCTACGGCGAGTGGTCGTCGAGCCCCAATGTTCGCGGCCGGCCCGAGGACTACCCGATCAACGACGACAATTCGCCGATCAAGGTCGTGAACTACAATGCGGTCGGCGGCTCGACGGTGATGTACACCGCGCACTGGCCGCGCCTGCACCCGTCCGATTTCAAGGTGAGGACGCTCGACGGTGTCGCCGACGACTGGCCGATCGACTACGATGCGCTGACGCCGTTCTTCGAGGAGAACGACCGGATGATGGGCACGTCCGGGCTATCGGGCGATCCGCTGTCGCCGCTGACGCATCCGCCGATGCCGCAGCAGCCGCTGGGATTGTCGGGCGCCATCATCGGCAAGGCCATGAACAAGCTCGGCTGGCACTGGTGGCCGTCGGACACGACGGTCGCGACCATGGACTATGAAGGGCGAGCACGTTGCATCAATCTCGGCCATTGCACGCCGGCCTGCGCGCAAGGCGCCAAATCCTCGACCGACATCACCTATTGGCCGCATGCTGTCCGCGCCGGGGTCGAGCTGCGCACCCATTGCCGGGTGCGCGAGATCACCACCGACGAGAATGGCATGGCCTCGGGCGTGATCTATTACGACAAGGACGGCGTCGAGCAGTTTCAGCCCGCGCATGTCGTCATCATCGCCTGCAACGGCGTCGGCACGCCGCGGCTGCTGCTCAACTCGAAATCCAGTCGCTTCCCGAACGGACTTGCCAATTCGTCGGGCCTTGTCGGCAAGAATTTGATGTTCCACCCTTATGCGCAGATCTACGGCTATGTGAAGGAGCCGACCGACAGCAACCGCGCGCCGCCGACCTGCCTGTGGAGCAAGCAGTGGTACGACACCGACCTGTCGCGCGGCTTCGTGCGCGGCTACGGCGTCCAGTTCGTGCGCGGCGCCGGGCCGGTGTTTGAGGCCGTGGTCAGCGAGCAGAAGGGCATTCTGCCATGGGGTGCCGATCATCACCGCGTCTTCCGCAAGCTCAACGGCCATCGGCTGGGTTTCTCTGCGATCTGCGAGGACCTGCCGGAGGAGCATAACCAGGTCACGCTCGATCCCGTCTTGAAGGACAGCCACGGCATTCCCGCACCGAAGATCGACTACACGATCTCTGAGAACAGCCGGAAGATGATGGACCATGCGCTCGCCCGCGGCCGGGAGGTCCTGGAAATGGCGGGGGCGACCGACATCTGCATCAACTCGCCGATCCCGTGGGGTGGCTGGCATCTGCTCGGCACCGCGCGGATGGGCACGGACCCCGAGAGGTCCGTCGTCAACGAATGGGGCCGCACGCATGACGTGAAGAACCTTTTCATCGTCGACGGCAGCATCTTCGTCACCTCGGGCGGCGTGAACCCGACGTCCACCATTCAGGCTCTCGCGCTCTACATCGCCGACCAGATGAAGCAGCGCCTCGCCAATTTGTTCGACTGAGGCCGCCATGTCAGTAAGTCTTCAACTCACGCCGCGACAGCGCGATGACCTCCGCACCATCGCCGCGATGATCATTCCCGCCAGTGACGAGTACAAGGTGCCCGCCGCCGACGATGCCGCGATTCAGGCCGATATCCTGGCGACGCTCGGTCGCGACGCCAAACTGGTGGCGGCGGCGCTCGATCATCTGGCGAGGCTCGCCGGCCAGCCGCTTGCGGAGCTCGATGGCGCCAGGCGCGATGCAGTGGCGCGGGAGTTTCGTAATGACGGCGGCGCAGCCGCGGCAACGCTCGTTCGCGTCGTGCTGCAATGTTATTACCGCGACGACCGCGTACTCCGTTCGCTCGGGCTCGAGCTGCGCGCGCCGTTCCCCAAGGGCCATGTGCTCCCGGATGGCGACTGGTCGCTGCTCGATCCCGTCAAGGCCAGGTCTGGCACGCTGCGGCGGGCGCCCTAACCATCTGGGCAGTCCAGCCTTGCGCCCCGGGCGGGCACCTTGCGCCTGACGGAACAGGCCACCATTTATGTGAGCCTCAAGGACCTTTGCCATGCTGGATTTCACTTCAGATATCGTCGATGACACGCAGTCGTCGCGAACGAGAGCCTCTGCTTCGGTCGATGACCGGGCCTTGCTGGATGCGTATTCCAACGCCGTAATCGATGTGACGGACCGCGTCGGTCCGGCCGTCGTGCGTGTCGAGACCGGGCCAAAAGCGCCGAACGGCCGCGAGCGCAGCGGGCTCGGCTCCGGCATCGTGATCTCGCCGGACGGTCTCGTCCTCACTAACAGCCATGTGGTCGGCGCGTCCAAGGAGATCCGGCTGCGGGATGTCGAGGGCCATGTCGGCGACGCCCGGGTGCTCGGTGTCGATCCCGACACCGACCTCGCGCTGTTGCGCGCCAACGGCGTGCGCGACTTGCCCTATGCCGCGCTTGGCAATTCCAAAAGCCTGCGGCGTGGCCAGCTCGTGATCGCGATCGGCAATCCTCTCGGCTTCGAGTCGACAGTGACCGCCGGTGTTGTCTCGGCGCTCGGGCGCTCGATCCGCTCGATCAGCGGGCGTACCATTGAGGACGTGATCCAGACCGATGCCGCGCTCAATCCGGGCAATTCCGGCGGACCGCTGGTGTCGTCGAATGCCGAGGTGATCGGCATCAACACGGCCATCATCAACGGCGCGCAAGGTATCTGCTTCGCGGTCGCCAGCAACACCGCGCAATTCGTGCTGTCGGAGATCATCCGCCATGGCTATGTCCGCCGCGCCTATATCGGCGTTGCCGGACAGACCGCGCCGGTCCCGCGGCGGCATGCGGTATTTGCTGGCGTCGAGAACAAGATGGGTGCGCTGCTCGCGCAGATCGAGCCGGACGGACCAGCGGCGAAGGCTGGCCTGTTGCCTGGCGATATCGTCATCAAGCTCGACGGCGTCGAGATCAATGGTGTCGACGACCTCATCCGCGTGCTCGACCGCGACCGGATCGGCCGGCGGCTCGCCATGGACGTGCTGCGGCTCGGCCGGCTGCGGGCGATCGATATCGATCCCGTCGAGCGCAAGCCGCAGCGCTAGCGCGGCACGGGCGAGGCGGGGTATGACGGTGTCATGCCTCGCTTCCGGACCTTTGCCGCATGATGCCGGCGCATGAGACCTACGACGTCATTGTCATTGTCATCGGCGCCGGTGCCGGTGGCATGACGGCTGCGGCCGTTGCTGCCGCTGAAGGCCTGCGCGTGCTGGTGATCGAGAAGACCGACTATGTCGGCGGCACCACGGCCTGGTCCGGCGGTATGGTCTGGATTCCTGCCAATTCCAAGATGAAGGAAGCGGGGCTCTCCGACAGCGTCACGGATGCTGTTCGCTACTTGTCGAGCACGGTGCCCGAGCCTGCCAATGCCGGCCTGCGCGCCGCCTTCCTTGCGCGCGGGCCGGAGGCCGTCGCCTATCTCGAAGCCAACACGGAAGTGCGCCTGCAGCCGGTGAAGGTCTATCCGGATTATTATCCGGAGCGGCTGGGTGCTACGTCAGGCGGGCGCGTGCTCGAACCGGTTGCGTTCGACGGCACGCGACTCGGCGGGGCTTTCGCTCGATTGCGGCCGCCCCTGCCGGAGTTCACGCTGTTCGGCGGGATGATGGTCAATCGTCTCGACATTCCGCATTTGCGCCGGGCCGGCAAATCGCTGCGCTCCACTTTGCGGGCGGCGCGGCTGGTCTCTGAATACGCGCTGCAGCGGCTGCGTAACCCGCGTGGCACGACGCTGCATCTCGGCAATGCGCTTGCGGCGCGGCTCTATGCCTCTCTAATGGCGCGGCAGGTCGAGGTTCTCTTCAGCGCGGAGATCGAAGATCTGTCGATGCAGGGTGATCGCGTCAGCGGCGTGGTCATCCGCCACGGCTCGCGCGATCGTCCGATCGCCGCGCGCCGCGGCGGGGTACTGGCGACGGGCGGCTTCTCGCACGATGCCATATTGCGCAAATGCTTCTTCCCGGCGGCGGCTGGTTCGGTCTCGGCGACCCACATCTCCGGCACCGGCGATGGGCTCCGTCTTGCGACCGCACACGGCGCCGCGCTCAACAAGGAGGCGACCAGCCCGGCCTATTGGGTGCCGGCCTCGCTGTTCCGCCGCGCTGACGGCAGCCGCGGCGTGTTCCCCCATACTGTGACCGACCGGGCCAAGCCCGGCGTGATCGCGGTCAATGCAGCCAGCCGGCGCTTCGTCAACGAGGCGCTGTCGTACCACGAGTTCGTGCTCGCGATGCTGCGCGACGGCAATGGCGAGCCGGACGGGCCCTTCTATCTCGTCTGCGATCGCCAGTTCCTGTGGGCTTACGGTCTCGGCCGCATCAAGCCCTTTACGCGCAATATCCGGCGCTACGTGGCCAGCGGTGAGTTGATCGAGGCTCCAGACATCGCACAATTGGCGGCGAAGATCGGCATCAAGCCATCCACGCTCACGGCGACGATCGCGAGCTACAATTCCGATGCGAAGGAGGGTCGCGATCCCGAATTCGGCCGCGGCAGCACCATCTACCAACGGCACCTAGGCGATGCCGCTCACAAGCCCAACCCGTGCGTCGCACCGATCCTCCGCGCTCCGTTCTTCGCGATGCGAATTTATCCGGCCGATCTCGGCACCGCCATCGGCATGAAAGTCGATGCGCAGGCCCGGGTGCTGCGCGAGGACGGCTCGCCGATCGCGGGACTCTATGCCTGCGGCAACGACATGGGCTCGATCATGAACGGGAATTATCCGGGCCCGGGCATCACGCTCGCGCCGGCGCTGACGTTCGGGTATATCGTGGGGCGGCATCTGGCGGAGAGTGGTGCAGCGACGATGCCGGGCGCCGCGTGAGCGCGTGGCCTGCCGCTCATCCTTTGAGCAAATGCACGTTGCGAGGCCCTCGCACAGGGAATAAGCAGCCGCCGATCACCTACGTAACCTCCTGACTAATCAGCAAATTCTTCGGCCGCCGACGCCCCGCCGCAATTGTACACAATGGCATGACGCTTGCAGAATTCCTGGCAAAGAGAGTTCTCGCGAGGGGCGGGCGACATGTTGAATTCGAGCAAGCCGACACTGGGCGTCATCCGCGCCGAGCCCGAGCCGATCGAGCTCGACTGGTCGACCACCGCGCTTATCATTATCGACATGCAGCGCGATTTTCTCGAGCCCGGCGGCTTCGGTGAAACGCTCGGCAATGACGTGAGTCAGCTCGCACGCGCGGTGAAGCCGATCGGTGCGGTGCTGAAAGCCGCTCGCGACACCGGCATGCTTGTGATCCATACCCGTGAGGGCCATCTGCCTGACCTTTCCGATGCGCCGCCGGCGAAAATCGAGCGCGGCGCGCCGTCGTTGCGCATCGGCGATCCCGGCCCGATGGGTCGCATTCTCATTCGTGGCGAAGCCGGCCATGACATTATTCCCGAGCTCTATCCGCTCGACAGCGAGGTCGTGATCGACAAGCCCGGCAAGGGCGCGTTCTATGCCACCGAGCTCACCGACGTGCTGGAGAAATACGGCATCGAGAATCTGCTGGTGTGCGGCGTCACCACCGAAGTGTGCGTCAACACCACCGTGCGCGAGGCCAATGACCGCGGCTATCGCTGCGTCGTCATCTCGGACGGCTGCGCGTCCTACTTTCCCGAGTTTCACGAGATGGGCCTGAAAATGATCAAGGCCCAAGGCGGCATCTTCGGCTGGGTTGCGGATTCAGCTGCTATCCTGGAGGCAATGAGGGTTTCGGCCGCAGAGGGGTAGTATCGTGAGCAAATTGACGGGAATGGCTGGCAACTCGGGGTTCAGGTCGGCCCTTTAAGATTGGTACCTGGAACGCGTTCTTGGCTTCGGCGCCAACATCCTCGCAACATGACACGAATGGCGGCCGGCTGGTGGCCGTCCGGGATGGTTCTTTATGGGGTGGATCCCTTGCAGACGTAGCTCGCGGCGGCCGCCTTGTCGCCGTCGACATAATGCGGGTAGTTCGGGTAGCGGCACATCGGCCGGGCTGCCCTGAGGGCGAAGGGCGGCGCAGTTTCCTTCGATGTTTGGAGTAGCGCGTCGGCCGGTGCGATACCCTCGCTGGCCCAGCGGTCGAGCGGTTCGAGCAGGTCGACCATGGTCGGGATCGCGGAACCGTCGAGCACGCTCGTGCCGTGTCCGGTATGGGTCGAGCCGGGCGAGACGTAGAGCCGAGCCAATGCATCGACTGTCAACTGGCCTAGCCGTGCCACGACCGATTGGAAATAGTTGATTCCGGCGAGCGGGCTTTGGGCGAGATCTGCCATGTTCTCGCGCAGGATCAGCTTGCCGCCATGGGCGAAGAAGGCCGATAGATCCGGATTGGTGGAGTCGAGGATATTCGAGACCTCCTCGAGGCGAGCCCGGAAGTTCTCCGGGCGATAGGTGTGCACCGTGAACTTGTCATCGCGCGTGACGATGAAGCGTATCGCATTCGCGGCGTAAAGCCATTGCTGCGACACCGTCGCGACATCGATTGTCTCCGTCGGTGCCGCCGTGCCCATCACCCAGCGCGTGATAGTCATCCGCTGCGGGTCCGGCGTGATCTCGTTGCCATAAAGCCATTGGGGATAGCTCGTGATGCCATTCGCCATCGGGAACGGGAAGGGATGTGGTGCATGCACCGTCTGCACGGCGGCGATCTGCGCGTCCGACAAGCAGCTATCGCCTGTGTCGGCGCCACCTTGGCAGCGCAGCCCCTGCAGGTTCACCTTCGACTGACAGGCGAGATAGTTGCTGATGATGCCATCGCGAAGGCCATCGAGCTCGTCACAGGCATTGGCAACGAATTTCGCCAGCGTCTCGCTTTTGGCCGGGCTGAGCCAGCCACCGTCGAATTGCGGCAGGTTGTTGGGGATGTAGGACTGGAACAGCATCGAGAGCTGCACCACCGGCACCACGCTGACGATCCCATCGTAATCGGCCGGGAATCGCTGTGCCATGGTGAGGCCCTCGCGGCCGCCCTCCGACCCACCGAAATAGTAGACCCGAGACGGCCGCTTGCGATAAAGCGCATCGACGAGCGCGACGGCGACATCGCGGACCTTCTTATAGGACGCATAGCCGTAATTGGTCAGCATCTCGTCGTTGAGGCCGAACTGGCCGATGCGATCGGGCGCAAAGCTCGCGGTCTGATGGCCAGAGTCAGTGCCAAGCGTGGCATAGCCGCGCGTCACGGGCAGAGCGTCATCGGGGGCAGCATCGCGCAAAGGCGCAAGACCACTCACCAGCGTGCCGTTGTACCCGCCGCCGCCATATTGCAGCAGCTTGCCATTCCATGCTGCGGGCAGATTGAGCTGAAAGTTGATCAGTTGCGCGGCCGGATCGACTGGCGCAATGGTGCCTACCACCTTGCAGAAATCCGGCGTCGCCGGAGACGTCGCCTTAGCCGGGGTCGCGGGTGTGAAACTTGCCGACGTGACAGTAGCTTCACCGCTGGGCAGCCCGATCAGTTGGGCCGGGATCTTCAGTCCGGCAAGCCGCGCGCAATCGCTCGGGAATGCCGCCTCGGCTGCCGCGGATCCGCCGGTGGTCGGCACCATCGCGCAAAGGGCAAGCCCGGCGGCCGCCCTGCGCCACATCGCGAAGCTTTGCTGCGAATGATCGGCCCTGCCGGTGTCTTGCGTCTCAGCCTTCATTGTTCCTGTTCCGGATGTTTGGAGCGGACCGCGTGCATGATCTATGACGTCGAGAAGTGCTTACCCGCCCTTGACGGCTCCCGCCGTCAGTCCGGCGACGATCTGTCGTTGCGCGAATACCGTCAGCAGCAGCACCGGGAGGGTGACGATCAGTGCCGCGGCAGCGAGCGGGCCCCAGCTCAGCTGGTCGAACGAGATCATGTTGTAGACGGCGACGGGCAGGGTGCGGGTCTCGCGTCCGGCCAGCACGATGCCGAACACAAAATTATTCCAGGAGAAGATCACCGCCAGGATGAAGGCAACGGCGATGCCGGGCCTGGCGATCGGCAGCGCGACATGACGAAACACCTGCCAGCGCGAGGCCCCGTCGATCAGTGCGGCTTCCTCCAGCTCCAGCGGCGTGGTCTCGAAATAGCCGATCATGATCCAGATCACGATCGGCACCGTCACGACGAGATGAATGATGATCTGCGGCACCAGCGTGCCGAGCAGGCCGAGCCACTGGAACAACAGGAACAGCGGGATCAAATAGGATAGGCCGGGCGTGATGCGGGCGATCAGGATCACGATCGCGGATTTATGCGCGGCCATGCGCGCGATGCCGTAGCCGGCGGGGACGCCGACGATCAGCGCCAGCGCAGTGGCGCTGCCGGTGACGATCAGGCTGTTGATGAAATAGGTCACGAAGCGGTTGGAAGCAAACACGTCGGCATAGTTCTTCCAGGCGAAATGCTCGGGGATAAACACCGGCGGGTAGGAGGCGTTGTCGATCTCGAATTTGAGCGAGAGCGACACCATCCAGAGGAAAAACAGGATTGCCGGCGACACGATGACGAGCACCGCGAACCACAGGCTGATCTTACCGATAATTTGACGTGCGTTGATTCGACTTGGGGTCATGCGCCGCTCGCGATCTCCGTCCACAGCATACGTTGGCGGGCGTAGAGCGTCACCGCCGCGAGCAGGACAATCAGCAGGAAAAACACGACTGCAATTGCCGAGCCGTAGCCGAGGTCGTAGTAGGAGAAAGCGACGCTGTAGAGATAGATGTTGATCGTCTCCGACGCCGAGCCGGGCCCTCCTTGCGTGATCGCAAAGATGATGTCGAAGCTCTTTACCGCGTCGATCATGCGGATCATGCCGGCGATGAACAGGAACGGCATGATCAGCGGCAGGGTGATGAAGCGGAACACCTGCCACAGGCTGGCGCCGTCGATCTGCGCGCTTTCATACGGCTCGGTCGGGATCGCCGCGAGGCCGCCGAGCACAATCAGCATCACCAATGGCGTCCATTGCCAGGTCTCGACGAGCACCAGCGAGGGAATGACCGTTGCCGGATGAAACACCCAGAGCTGCGCAGGGATCCCGACCAGCGACAGCAGATAGTTCAGCACGCCCAGTTGCGGGTGGAACATCATGGTCCACACCAGCGCGATGGCCACTGGCGTTGCCATCATCGGCATGATGAAGATGCCGCGCAAAAAGCCGCGGGCGGCGAACTTCTGGTGAAACACCACGGCTGCGAATGTGCCGAACACGAGCGGCAACAGCACCGACAGCACGGTGTAGACCAGCGTATGTCCGATCGCCTCGATGAAGCGGGGATCGGTTGTCAGTCGCAGATAGTTGGAGAAGCCGACGAAGGTGGTCGGCGAGCCGACCTTCCACTCGTTCAGGCTCATCCAGATGGTGAACACCCACGGGAAGATGATGATCGCGAGCACGACGACCAGCGCCGGCACTACGAACGGCCAATAGGACGGCGGCCGCAGTTCCTTCTCCGGCGCGGCATCAGACTGTGCCGCGCCCGGAGTCGATTGTGTCAACGCACTCACGCCTTTTCGCTGCGCTCCAGGATCGGCCGGTACTGATCGTTGGCCTTCTTCAGCTCCGTGGCGGGATCGGCCCCTGATAGTGTCGCGGTGAGCGCCGCGCCGACGATATCGCGGAATTCGGCGACCGGGATCACGACGGGAAGCCCGAGCTTGCTGATCTTGCCGGAATCGATCACTGACTGCAGCCACTCCTTGGGCATCTTGACGCCCTGCTGCACCTCGGGGTCGTTCAGAATCGAATTGCGGAACGGTACGCCGCCGCCGGCCTGCAACAGCCGCGCGCCTTGTTTCTTCGAGACGATCCATTGGCAGAGCAGATAGGCCGCTTCCTTGTTCTTGCTCGCGGCAGCAATGCCGACGCCGTCGCCATAGGTGGCCGAATATTGCCCCTTCGGGCCGGCCGGCACGACGGTGTAGCCGACCTTGCCGACCACGCGCGACGCAGCGGGATCCTCAAGCGGCGGCGCCCAGCCGACACCATCGATCCACATCGCCGATCGACCTTGCGTGAACGAGGCCATCGACTCCATCCAGTTGAAGCCGGCGACGCCGGGCGGGGCGACCTTCGTGAGCAGCGTCTGGTAGAGCTTCGTTGCCGCGATCGCTTCGGGTCCGTCGGTCAGGATGTTCCCCTTGGCATCGAGGAATTCGCCGCCATAGTCGAGGAAGAAATTTGTCCACAACGTCATGTTGGCGTTGCGCAGGCCGCGTCCGACGAAGCCATAGATGCCTTCCTTCGGATCCGTGAGCTTTTCGGCAGCGGCGACCATTTCTTCGAGCGTCTTCGGGACTGCGACGCCCTTCTTCTGGAATAGCTCCTTATTGTAGTAGAGGATGAAATAGTCGACCGACCAGGGTAGCGACAGCATCTGGCCCTTGTCGTTCTTGGCGTATCGCAGCCCGGCGGCCGAGAAATCATTCTCGACGAGGTCGGGCGCCGTCAGCGTCGGGTCCTTCATGAAAGGCGTCATATCGGCGAGCCAGCCGGCCTTCTCGAATTGCCGCTTCTGCACGTGATAGCTGAGGTGAACGACATCGAAGCTCGGCCGGCCCGAGGTAAGCTCGATGACGCATTTCTGGCGCTGCTGTTGCTCGGGAATCTGCTCGGATTCGACCTGAATGCCGGTGAGCTCGGTAAACTCCTTGACGTATTTTTGCAGGTTGTCGCCGCGCGGGCCCTTGGCGAGGATGACCTCGAGCTTGGTGCCGGAATATTTCTTCCAGTTGACCTCGGCGTGCGCCGGAAATCCGGTGAGGCCAAGCGCGCCGGCGGCCGCAGTGCCGGCCAAGAGTTTGCGGCGCGAAATCTGAAGGTCAGCCACTGTATTCCTCCCTGTGACTCGATTTCTTTGGGGGGATACTAGCGTCCGTGCCGCGCCTGCCTAGCCCTAATCTACGTGAATCAAGGTCGTACGAGATTGAGCTGGTCCTCGCTCTGCATGAACAGTGAGCGATGACGGCCGAGAGCGCCAAGAGGCCGCCGCTTTCAGAAGGTAGAGACATTGCCTGTCGGTGTTATTAGCCCTTCCGCAGAAATCATGCCGGTGCCCAAATTGCGCCGCCTCCCTGAAACCTGGTGGTGCGGCCTGGGGCGACGGGGGCTCGAGGCGGGCGAACGGTTTGTCCAATTGTAGGGGTGCAAGACCGGGCCGCTTTGCTACAGTGGGTCGAAGCAAAGGAGTTCCATGAACGTGCCAAGTCCCTGCAACGTGCTGATGCTCTACCCGCTGTTCTCGGCAGAGTCCTTCTGGAGCTTTGGCGAATCCTGCAAAGTGCTGGGCGTCAAGCGTCCTGCCGCCCCTTTGGGCCTGATCACCGTTGCTGCGATGCTGCCCGAGAGCTGGACGGTTCGGCTGATCGATTGCAACACGGCGCCCCTTGGCGACGACGATCTGGCCTGGGCCGACGTCGTCTTCACCGGCGGAATGCTGCCGCAGCAGGCCGACACGTTGCGCCTGATCGAGATCTGCCGCGCAGCAGGTAAGCCGGTGGTCGTTGGCGGACCCGATCCCACCTCGAGCCCCCACATCTATGAGCGAGCCGACTTCCGGGTGCTCGGCGAGGCCGAGAGCGTCATCGAGGAATTCATCGCGGCCTGGGACAGCGGCGCGCGATCCGGCGTCTTCACGGCACCCAAATTCCAGGCCGACGTCACCAAGACGCCGGTGCCGCGGTTCGACCTGCTCAAGTTCGAGGACTACCTCTATCTCGGCGTGCAGTATTCCCGCGGATGTCCGTTCACCTGCGAGTTCTGCGACATCATCGAGCTATACGGGCGCGTGCCGCGGACCAAGACGAATGAGCAGATCCTGCTTGAGCTCGATACGCTCTACCGGATGGGATATCGGGGCCATCTTGACTTCGTCGACGACAATTTCATCGGCAACAAGAAGTCGCTGCGGCTGTTCCTGCCCCAGCTCGCCGAATGGCAGCGCGCCCACGGTTATCCATTCGAGTTCTCCACCGAAGCCTCGGTCAACCTCGCCGACGATCCGGAGCTCTTGGAGCTGATGGGGGAGGCCAATTTCTTCGGCATCTTCGTCGGCATCGAAAGTCCGGACCCTGCGACGCTGGTCGCGATGCGGAAGAAGCAGAACACGCGACGCAACATCGCCGAGAGCATCCACAAGATCTATGCCGCCGGCATGCTGGTCACTGCGGGCTTCATCGTCGGCTTCGATAACGAGAAGGTCTCGATGGCCGATGCCATGATCGACTTCATCGAGGAGGCGGCGATCCCCGTCAGCATGGTCGGGCTGCTCTATGCGCTGCCGAATACGCAGCTAACGCGCCGCCTGGAGCGCGAAGGCCGCCTCCACCCCGGCCATGATGTCGCGCCGACCATCGGTGCCGATCAGTGCACGGCCGGGATCAATTTCGATCCGGTGCGCCCGCTCCGCGACATCCTGATGGATTACAAGCGGGTGCTCGAGCGGATCTACAGTCCGGCGGCCTATGCGGGACGTGTCGACCGCTTGATGACGCTGCTCGACCGTTCGCGCCAGCGCCACGAGCTCGCGGAAGGCGACATCCGCGCCAAACTTGGCGCGATGGAGACCGTGCACAAGGTGGTCACTGCGCTTCCCGAGGCGCGCGGGCCGCTGTGGCAGACCTTCATGAACTGCGCCAAGCGTGACACCTCGTCGGCGCGCATCGCGGTGCAGATGATTGCGGCCTATGCGCATCTCGGGCCGTTCTCGCGCAAGGTCATCGCTGCCATCGATGAGCGCCTAGCCGCGCTCGACGACGAGCCCGTCATGCCGGCGGCGGCGATCGACGTCACGGCGGCGCGGCACCTGGCCTGAATGCGTCACTTCACGGCCAATCGCAGGAAGCTCATCACGCTGCCGAGCGCGGCAAAGCCTGCACCCAGCGCCAGCGCGGCGGTCGCGCCGTTGTGGCCAGCCATCGCGAAGCAGGCTGCGGCAAGCGCCGCGCCGGTGGTCTGTCCGATCAGGCGCGCGGTGGCGACGATGCCCGAGGCGCTGCCGCCGCGATGCGGCGGTGCGCTTGACATGATCGCCTTCATGTTTGGCGCCTGGAAGAAGCCGAACCCCATGCCGCAGATCATGATCCGCCAGACGATATCAGGGATGCTCGGGCTCGCCGGAAGCAGTGCGAGCAGCGCCATGCCGAGGCCGAGCAGGATAAGGCCGATGCCGCCCAGCAGGCCGACCGGATGGCGATCAGAGAGGCGCCCCGCGATCGGCGCCATGATGCCGACCACCAGCGGCCACGGCGTCATGAAGAACCCGGTCTCGACCTGCGAGCGGCCGAGCACGTCCTCGAAATAAAACGGCAGCGAGACGAAGGCGAGACCCTGCACCGCGAAGGAGCAGACCGCCGTCGCCGCCGACAGTGCAAACATCGGCCGGCTGAACAGGTCGATCGGCAGCATCGGCGCGGGATGGTCGGCATGACGTCGCGTCAGGATAAAGCCGAGTGCGAGCGCGGTGACCAGCTCGGCGGCCACGACGACCGGCGACAGATTATGCGCGGCGCTGCCGATGCCCGTGATGAACAGGCCGAGGCAGACGGCCGCGAGTAGCGCGCCGAGGAAATCAAAGCCGTGATCGGCGCGCGGTGTCTTCGGCAGCATCGCAAAGCCGATGCCGATGGCAACGAGGCCGAACGGGATGTTGACGGCGAACAGCCATGGCCACGGGCCGATTGCAAGGATCGCAGACGCGATCGAGGGTCCGAAGGTGAAGGCGGTGGCGACCACCAGCGCGTTGTGGCCGAAGCCGCGGCCCTGCATCCGGCCGGGATAGACGAAGCGCACCAGCGCGGTGTTGACGCTCATGATGCCGCTGGCCCCCAGCCCCTGCAGGGTGCGTGCGAGCAGCAGGCTGTCCAGCGACCAGGCGACCGCGCAGAGCAGCGAGGCAATGGTGAACAGCACGAGGCCGCCGACATAGATGCGCTGGTGCCCGACGATCTCGCCGAGCGCACCTAACGGCAGCAGCGTCGCCACCAGCGCGATCTGGTAGACATTGACGACCCAGACCGACCGCTCCGGGCTGACATGCAGGTCGGCCGCAATGGCGGGCAGCGCGATGTTGGCGATCGCGGTGTCGAGCGAGGCCATCGCCAGCGCCGTGAAGATCGCGGCGATCGCCCATCGGCGCTGCTGCGCCGACAGGCCATCGGCAATGGGACGATCGGGCTCGCGCGCGGCGGCGGGTAACGTGATTGTCATTGCGTTGGCGCGTTGCTCCGGCGGCGTGGCTCGAGGGACTTCGGCATGTACTACGGCCCGTCCCGCTTCCACAGGCATATGCATGCATGCTGTGTATGCGCGAAGGTGAGGCGATGACGCTTCGCACTGGCGTATGATCGCCGCTGCTGCAATTTGGGGAAACGCCATGCATATCGTCGTTCTGCCGGGAGACGGCATCGGACGGGAGATCACCGCCGCGACATCGGGCGTGCTGCGCGCGGCCTCCGAGCGTTTCCAGCTTAATCTGCGGCTCGAGGAGCACGCGGTCGGGCATGCGAGCCTGAAGCTATCAGGCACCACGGTGCGCCCCGAGCTGCTCGACATCGTCCGGGCCGCCGACGGCGTGATCCTGGGCCCGACCGCGACCTTCGACTTCAAGGACGAGGCGCGTGGCGAGATCAATCCGTCCCGGCACTTCCGCAAGAGCCTTGACCTCTACGCCAATGTCAGGCCCGCGCGCACCTATGCGGGGCGGCCCGGCCGGTGTGGGGATTTCGACCTCGTCGTGGTGCGCGAGAACACCGAGGGGTTTTACGCCGACCGCAACATGGAGCAAGGCAACGGCGAGATGCTGGTCACGCCAGATGTCGCGATCTCGCTGCGCCGGATCACGCGCCTGTGCTGCGAGCGGATCGCACACGCCGCCTGCCGGCTGGCGATGAAGCGGCGCAAGCATCTCACCATCGTGCACAAGGCCAATGTGCTCAAGATTGGCGACGGCATGTTTCTCGACATCTGCCGCGAGGCAGCGAAGTCCTATCCCGACCTCGCCGTCGACGACGTCCTCGTCGACGCGATGATGGCGCATGTGGTGCGGAGCCCCGATCGTTTCGACGTCATCGTCGCCACCAATATGTTCGGCGACATCCTGTCCGATCTCACCGCCGAGCTGTCAGGCAGCCTCGGCCTCGGCGGCTCGCTCAATGTCGGCGACCGTTATGCTATGGCGCAGGCCGCGCATGGCTCTGCGCCCGACATTGCGGGCCAGGACGTCGCCAACCCGGTCTCGCTGATCCTCTCGACCGCGCTGCTGCTGGCCTGGCACGGCGAGACAAGCGGCGCGGCCCGCTACGAGGAGGCGGCGCGTGCGATCGAGGCCGCGGTGGCGAAAGCGATCAGCGAGGGCAGGGCGACGCGTGATGTCGGCGGCAAGCTCGGCACGATTGCGGCGGGCGCTGCGATCGCGGAGATGCTGCAGGCGGAGTGAGCTGCGGCTGATTTTTTTGGAGGTCCCAAGATAGAAGGTCGAAAACAACCCCATGCACAGTAGATGGCCCTCTGAACGACAACGAGTTTTTCAGACGGCATCACGACGACAGATTCTGCTGCGTCGACGTTGACACGTCGGGCAAAACACTGGCACGATGACATCATGGCGGCGGTGCGCAGGCTGGCGTGTTCCGGTCGCGCAAGCTGCTCGCCGACCATCTCCCGTGAAGCGTTAGTTTTGAACCGGAGCGCGAACTCACTCGTCCCGTGAGCGCGCGCCCCAGTTAGTCTCGCTCAATGAGCGGTCAGTAGTCCCAGAACACCGGCACCCAACGGAAGGCGTCGCCGGCGATCGCGACATGACCGACCGATGGGAACGGCATGTGCGTGGCCACCAGCAGCTCGCCGGTCTCCGCGAGCTCGCGCAAAAGACGGATACGAACGCGCGCCGCTTCTTCCGGATCGTGCTCGAAGCCGTTGTGCCACTCGGGCTGGTCAAACCCGACGGCGAACACAGCGTCGCCGGCGAATGTCAGCGCGTCGCCGCCGGACGCCACGCGAACCACGCTGTGTCCGGGGGTGTGACCGCCGGTGCGGCGGACGGTGACCCCCGGTGCAACCTCGTGCTCCTCGTCGAACGGCCGGATCTGACTGCCATACTCCTTCACGAACCGCGTGGCGGCCGCGCGAAGCGCATCCGGGAATCCCTGCGGCATGTTGGTGTGGGTGAAATCGGGCGACTCCCAGAACTTGAGCTCGGCGGCCGCCACGTGGATCCGCAGATCCTTGCGCAGCCGCTCCTTCACGCCGTCGACGAGCAAGCCGCCGACATGGTCCATGTGCATGTGGGTCAGCACCAGGTCGGTCACGGACGCCAGATCGATGCCGGCGGCCTCCAGTCGCTTGATCAACTGACCGGCTCGCGGCAGGTGCAGGTCCGGGTCGGACCCCAGTCCAGCGTCGATGAGGATGGTTCTGTCGCCGCTTCGCACCATCACCGCATTCAGCGCCCAGTCGAAAGCATCCGGCGGCAGGAACATGCCGTCCAGCCAGGCGGCTCGGTCGGCCGGGGCGGCGTTGTGCGCCAGCATGGTGGTCGGGAGTGGCAGCACGCCGTCGCTGACCACCAGCACGTCGATTTCGCCGATACGCACTGCGTAGCGCGACGGGACAAGCTCTTCCGGTTTCGAGGTCGCGGGGTAGGACGCGTTGTGCAGATTCATGTTGGTCTCCTGTTGAGTGTTGCCGATGGTGAGATGTTCAGAGAGCGGTGACGCGTTCCGGATCGGCCGAGGCGAGCGCAGCGGCGCGCTCGGCTTTCGGCGGATAGATCCAGACCGTGTTGATTTCCTGCTTGGTCTTCTTGGCGACGTCGCCGACCATCTCGACTGTGCGCTCCCAGCCGCGCGTGAACAGCGCGCCGGCTTCGCCGAGGTCGAGGCAGGTGACGTAGGCCTTCTGGTGATAAGGCCTGGTCGGAACGCCCAGGAGCTCTGCGGCGGCGTTGTTGCCGGCGAAGGCGCCCATCCGGGTCGCATGCTGACACGACATCAGCGCGTAATTGCCATTGTCGTCGCACGCGGCCCGCGCGGCATCGCCGGTGGCAAAGACACCATTCACCTTCGGCACGCGAAGATCACGGTCGACCAGCAGCCGGCCGAATTGGTCGCGCTCGGCGGGTATCTGCGCCGTCAACGGAGCGGCGCGCATGCCGGCGGCCCAGATCACCGTTTCGCATTCAATCTGTTCGCCGGTGGAGAGCGTGACGCCGGACTTGTCGAGCGAGGCGACGCCGACCCCGAGCCTGGTCTCGACGCCGAGCTTGCGCAGCGCCTCCTCGATGATGGGGCGCGGGCCTGCGCCCATATCGGGGGCGATCGCCTCGTTGCGGTCGACAATCACCACGCGCAACTGAGCGTCCTTGCCGAGGATCTCGCGCAGGCGCGATGGCACCTCGGTTGCTGCCTCGATGCCGGTGAATCCGCCGCCTGCCACGACAACGCCATTACGCGCCTTTGAGGCCGGGCGGCTCGCCAGGCCATGCAGGTGGCGATCGAGCGCGATGGCGTCATCGAGCTGGTCGACGCTAAAGCCGTGCTCGGCGAGGCCGGGAACGTTCGGGCGGAACAAGCGGCTGCCGGTGGCGACGACCAGGCGGTCATAGGACAGCTTCTTCCTGATGCCCTTGTTCGTGCCGTTGTTGGCATTTTGGACGGCCGCGATCTCGACAAACCTGGACTGGGTATCGATCGCCTCGGCGCGGCCCTGGATATAGACGACATCGATCGCCTTCAGGACATCCTGGAGAGGTGCGGTCAGGGTTTCGGGTTTCGGTTCATAGAGTCTCGGGCGAACCACCAGCGTTGGCTCGGGCGCAACGAGCGCGATCTCGAGCTTTGCGGGCGAAACGCCCTGGATGTCACGCAGGCGGGCTGCGGAAAGCGCGGCATACATGCCAGCGAAGCCGGCGCCGATGATGACGATGCGCATGTCGATTGTTCCTTGTTTGAGGTGATTGCGATGAAGGCGCGGGTTAAGCGGTCACGAACTGGAGCAAGTCGGCGTTGACGATGTCGGGATGTGTCGTGCAGAGGCCGTGTGGCAGCAGGTCGTAGATCTTCAGGGTGCTGTGCTTCAGAAGCCGGGTCGACAGCACTGCCGAGTCGGCAATGGGGACGATCTGGTCGTCGCTGCCGTGCAGGACCAGCGTCGGCACGGTGATGGTTTCCAGATCCTGGCTGAAGTCGGTCTCGGAGAAGGCCTTGATGCCGTCGTAATGGGCCTTGCTGCTGCCCATCATGCCTTGACGCCACCAGTTCCAGATCGCGGCCTGCGAAGGCTCGGCGCCCGCACGATTGTAGCCGTAGAAGGGACCGCTCGCGAATTCGAGGTAGAACTGCGGCCTGTTGGCGGCAAGCTGTCGGCGCAAGCTGTCGAACACCTCAATCGGCAATCCGCCGGGATTGGACTCGGTCTTCAGCATCAGGGGCGGCACGGCGCCGATGAGCACCAGCTTGGCGACGCGATCCCGGCCATGACGCGCGACATAGCGCGTTGCCTCGCCGCCACCTGTCGAGTGGCCGATGTGAATGGCGTTGCGAAGATCGAGGTGCTCGACGAGCGCAGCGACGTCGGCCGCATAATGATCCATATCGTGCCCGTCGCTGACCTGGCTGGAGGGGCCATGGCCGCGGCGATCATGCGCGATTACGCGAAAGCCCTTGCCGAGGAAGAAGAGCATCTGGGCATCCCAGTCGTCGGCGCTGAGCGGCCAGCCGTGATGGAACACGATCGGCTGCGCGGACTTCGGTCCCCAGTCCTTGTAGAAGATCCTCACGCCGTCGCGCGTCGTTACTGAGGTCGCAAGGTCATTGTTTCTCGCCGAGAGAGCCGCGGCTTTGATATTGTCGCCCGCTGCTGAGGTGGAGCGGACGGTCATCGAAGCCGCGGACATGAGCGTTGTTGCGAGAATTTTTCGCCGCGAGGTGGTTGCGAGCCGGCTGACAGAATTGATCATTTGCAGTTTCCGTTTCGATGGTGACGCGACCATTTCTAGCGAACGGAATGCGCTGCTGCCCCAGCGCGATTGACGCGATTGCAGCGCGATTGCTGTTAACGCGCGCGCCGCCGCCAATCGCTCGGCGATTCACCCGTCAGCTTTCTAAAGGCGGCAGCAAAGGCGGTCTGCGAGGAGTAGCCGAGCGCGGCCGCGATCGAGACGACAGACGCGTCGGTGTCGCGCAGCATGTTCATGGCTTGCTCAAGCCGGTGCTGGCGCAGCCAGGCATGGGGGGAGAGCCCGGTACTGTCCTTGAATGCGCGGCAGAAATGAAAGCGGGATAGACCGGCCTCGGCCGCAAGCGCTGCGAGCGAGACGTCGGCATCACTATCCGAGCGCAGGCGTTCGATCGCGCGAAGCAGCGTCTTCGGCGCCAGCCCGCCCCTGGCCGGCGCGATCATGTTCGGCGTGCCGGTGTGCGCAGCGAGAAGACGCGTCGCCAAAAGGTCCATGAGTTGTTGCCTGAAGAGGGTATCCAGCGCTTCGTTACCCTCCAGTACATCCGCCGCACTCAGCAGCAATCGGGACGTCACGGGATCGGGATGCGCGGTTCGCTCCAGGAGATCGGCCGGCGAGCCGGCTTCGGCTTCGTTCGCAACGCGCTTCAGCGTTGTCTGTGGAAGATAGAGCTGAACGACGTCGACGGGTTTCGGAATGTCCCAGCGGGAGCTCGATCCTTCCGGAATGATGATCACGACGCCCGGACGAAATGTCCCGATCGCGACCGATCGTCCGGACCGCCGCTCCATGCGCTGGACCGAGCCGTTGTAAGCCATGATGACGTGATTGCTCATGGGCTCGACGAAGTCGTGCAACGGCTCGTGCTTCCAGTGGGCAATCCCGGCGCCGGACGAGTCCAATGCCATGCGAAAGGGGACCGTTCCGAGCACGCGGGCCATCTCCACATCGGCAGAGGGCCGGTCGCCAGCCGGCGCGACCTCGCGCTGCGCTTGCGGCGCGGCGGGCATTTCATTCGAAGACTCGCGCAAGACGACCTTGCTCATGGATTTTCGCTCGTGGGGCAGCGTCGCGGGTCACGCGACGTCGTGATCTTGGGGTCAGCCGCTGCATGGCGGGACCGCACGGCTGGTCTGGTGATCTCTTGCTCGACGGATCGACCAAGGTCGAAGGCGATCCGTTGCCGCTCCGGGACCGGGTTCTAGGCTGCGCGAAAATCCGTGTCTTTCCCGATGCTGCCCTGCGTTGCCTGATCTTGCTCTGCGGACACCTCAGGCGGCCAGCTTGCGTGCGTTTGTGAAAAGTCGTGATGTCCGCGTTTCGGCTCGACGACACCCTCAAATCGTCAAAGCCTGAACGGATCGTTCTGAAATGATTACCGAATTTTGACGTGGGGCCGCGCGGAGCGCTGGCAGGCCCGGTCGGGTGCGACGTCGGCGGTCGTGGACAGCAATGGACGTATACCCGATATACGGTTCTCGAAATTGCAGGATGCTGTGGCCTGCGCTTGGAGCTTCACAGAAGAGACATATGATGACCAAAACAGGTGCCTACGGAGAACGGTTCGGAGAATTCCTCCGCCTCGAGGAAGCGCCGCCCACGCTGGTGACCCGTTCGCTGCGCAGCACCGAGCTTGCGGTCACGGAAACACGCAACGACAATCCTGTGCCCGGTCTTTCCGGCTCGTTTGCAGCGGAAGATGCCTATCTCGTCAGCCTGAAGCTGCGCGACTATCCGGAGTGCGAGATCTGGGGGCAGGGCCGTCACATCAAGAAGACGGATGTCCACGCCGGCACGACCTATCTGTACGATCTCAAGGCCGATCCGCGATACGTGATCGACAAGCCGTTTCACTCTCTCCATTTCTACGTGCCGCGTTCGGCTCTCGATGGTCTCACCGATCAATCGGGGACGCCGCGCATCGATGCGCTCGATTGCAGGCCCGTCGGGCACGATGACGCCATCGTCCGCCATATCGGCGCTTCCTTGCGCGAGGGACTACGCCGGCCGGCTGAGGCCAACCACCTCTTCATCGATCACATGATGCTGGCGCTCGCCGCCCACGTCGCTCAGGCCTATGGAGGCTTTCGGCACAAGGCCGAGGCCAGCCGCGGTGCGCTTGCGCCATGGCAGCTGGCGCGCGCCTGCGGCAAGCTCGAGTCGGACATCGGGGGCAAGTTGCCATTACAGACCATCGCGGCCGAACTCGGCCTCTCGGTCAGCCATTTTTCGCGTGCGTTTCGCGCTTCGACCGGCCTGCCGCCGTATCGCTGGCTGCTGCATCATCGCGTGAGAATCGCCAAGCGTTTGATGAGCGTGCGCGGCCTGTCGCTGTCCGAGGTTGCGATTTCGGCCGGCTTTGCCAACCAGAGCCACTTCACGCGAGTCTTTTCCGAGATAGCCGGCATCAGCCCCGGGGCATGGCGGCGGGATGCACTGGGAACAGCAAGCCGCGAGGGGTGATATGCCGCGTTTTCCCGACGCGACCCGGTATCCGAAATCGCTCTAAAGCGGAATGGCTTTAGATTGAATTGCCGCAGCTCGTTCACCTCTCCCGCTTGCGGGAGAGGTCGGCGCGAAGCGCCGGGTGAGGGCTTTGTCCTCTTGGGATTGTCCCATTGCGGAAACACCCTCTCCCCGACCCTCTCCCGCATCCGCCAGAAGGCGGGCTTCGGCGGACAGAGCGGGAGAGGGAGCGCACCTCCCTCGTTGCAGTGATTTAGCCTCGTCTCATCGTGCTCTAGTTCAGGCGACGATGTTGCCACCGTCCACCCTCAGGCGGGCGACACGGTCTTGATCTGCGAGAACATGGTTGCAGCAGATGATATCAGTGGATCCTGGCACCTCTAAAACTGGTACCTCCTCAATCCCCCATCCACCGGGATCACCGTCCCCGTGATATACCGCGCCACCGGCGAGGCCAGAAACACCGCTAGCGCCGCGAGGTCTTCCGGCTCGCCCCAATAACCGACAGGAATCTCTTCCTCCGCAAAGCGCTCGCGATAATCAGGCGCGTAGTTGCGGCGGATTTGCTCGCTCATAATGCGGCCGGGCGGGATGCAGTTGATGGTGATGCCGTGCTCGCCGATCTCGCGCGACAGGCCCTTGGCCCAGGCGTGCACGGCGGCTTTCGCCGCGAACGCGGCGTTCAGCCCTTCCGGCTCGGATTTGCCGGTGATGTTGACGATGCGGCCCCATTTGCGTTCGATCATCTGCGGCAGCAGCGCATGGGCGATGCGCCGGTAGCTGGTGAAGTTCAGCGCGATCGCTTCGTCCCATTTGCTGTCGGGCGCATCGACCGGCAAGGGCCGGCTGCCGCCGGCATTGTTGATGAGGATGTCGACATGGCCGAGCTCCCCGAGCGCAAAGGCCGCGATCCGCTCCGCCGCGTCCTTGCCCATCACGTCCTGCTCGAACGGGGTGATCAGATCGCCGCCAACTTCCTTCACCAGCTCGGCGAGCAGGTCGGTCCGCCGCGCCACGCCGACGACGCGCACGCCTTCGGCGGCCAAGCCCTTTGCGATGGCGCGGCCGATGCCGATGCTCGCTCCGGTGACGACTGCGGTTTTCGATTTGAGGCCGAGGTCCATGGTCAATGCTCTCTTGGTTGTTTCTTGCTTTTGCTTTCGTTTCCTGCTCATCCCGCAGGCATTGCGAATTGCCTGAGCGGGACGAGCAGTGGTAACCAAGAGCGACTGAGAAGGAAACACGAAAAAGAAAAGGCTCGACCAATGGTCTGGGATCCGCAGCAATATCTGAAATTTTCCGGCCATCGGCTCCGGCCCGCGGTCGATCTGTTGATGCGGATTCCCGATGTTGGCCCGCGCACGGTCGCTGATCTTGGCGCCGGCGCCGGCAATGTCACGAAGCTGATCAGGGAGCGCTGGCCGTCGGCCGCGGTGACCGCGGTCGAGGGCTCGGCCGAGATGGTCGCTGCGGGGCGCACAGCCGCCCCTGACGTGGAATGGTCACATGAAGACCTCGGCCACTGGCGCCCCGCGAAGCAGTATGACGTCATCTACTCCAATGCCGCTCTGCATTGGTTGCGCGATCATGCGGCCCTCTTTCCGTCAGTGATGGAGAAGGTTGCCCCTGGCGGCATCCTTGCGGTGCAGATGCCGCGTAACTTCCTGGCGCCGTCGCACGTCTTGATCGGCGAAACCGCGCTGACCGGGCCCTGGCGCTCCAAGGTCGAGCATCTCGTCACGCCACCGCCCGTCGAAGGGCCGGCCTTCTATCACGACTTGCTGGTACCGCTATCAGAGACCATCGACATCTGGGAGACCGAATATCTCCAGGTGCTCGAGGGCGAGAACCCGGTGAAGGAGTGGACCAAGGGGACCTGGCTGACGCGCTATCTCGACGTGTTGGAAGGCAATGAGGCGGTCGCTTTTGAAGCGGCCTATGGTGAGCGGGTCGCAAGGGCCTATCCGAAGAATGCGGCGGGGCAGACGCTGTTTCCGTTTCGACGCCTGTTCATGGTGGTCCAGCGCAAGGGTTAATGGCGCTTCGGCGATGCGACATAAGCGCTCGCTCCCGCAAGGGGGAGCGGGCGCCGGGTTGCGCTTAAGACTATTGTCAAGATAGCTTCCGTGCGGCATAGCTTCGCCGCGGCAAATTGGGCTTAGGTCTAGTTGTTCCGGGTACGGATTGCTGCCACTACTGAAACCGTAAAACAAAAAAAGAAGAACGGTTTCCAAGGTTGTTGGGGAGGACTTTTATGCGCAAACTACTTCTTGCGGTCGCGGCCGCGACGCTTGCTTTGGCTCCGGCTGTTGCCCAGGCCCAGAGCCCAATCGTTATCAAATTCAGCCACGTCGTCGCCAACGACACGCCGAAAGGCAAGGGCGCGCTGAAGTTCAAGGAACTCGCCGAGAAGTACACCGACGGCAAGGTCAAGGTCGAAGTCTATCCGAACTCCTCGCTCTACAAGGACAAGGAGGAGATCGAGGCGCTCCAGCTCGGTTCGGTGCAGATGCTGGCGCCCTCGACGGCGAAGTTCGCCCCGCTCGGCGTCAAGGAATTCGAGGCGCTCGATTTGCCCTGGCTGTTCAAGGACGAGCAGACCTATTCCAACGCGATGAAGGGCACGCTCGGCAAATGGCTGTTCCAGAAGCTGGAGACCAAGGGCATCACCGGGCTCGCCTATTGGGACAACGGCTTCCACATGGTGTCGGCGAATCGCCCGCTGATGAAGCCGGAGGATTTCAAGGGCCTGAAATTCCGCATCTCCGGATCCAAGATCGCCGACCAGTACTTCCGCCTGATGGGCGCGATCCCGCAGATCATGGCGTTCTCGGAAGTCTACCAGGCGCTGCAGACCGGCGTGGTCGACGGCTGCGAGAACACCGCCTCCAATTACCTGACGCAGAAATTCTACGAGGTGCAGAAGGACATCACCGTGTCCTATCACGCGCATCTGCAATATGCCGTCGTCGTCAATTCGAAGTTCTGGTCCGGCCTGCCGCCGGATATCCGCACCCAGCTCGAGAAGGCCATGGCGGATGCAACGGACTACACCAACCAGATCGCGCACCAGGAGAACGAGGACGCGCTGGCCGAGATCAAGAAGTCGGGCAAGACCACGCTGCATTATCTGAGCGACGCCGATCGCAAGGCGTGGCAGGAAGCCATGCAGCCGACTTATAAATGGGCGAAGGGCCGCGTCGGGCAGGAAGTGCTCGATCTCGTCGCCAAGGAACTCGACGTCAAGATGAACTGACGCGCGGTCCGGGATACAACAAACAAACGGTCGGGAGTGAACGCTCCCGACCGTTTCGCACATCAATAGGGGGAATGATTTTGCTTCGCGTGCTCAATCGTGCGCTCAACCATTTGGAAGAATGGCTGATCGCGGCGCTCATTGCGGCTGCAACGGGCCTGATCTTCATCGCGGTGGTGCACCGCTACGGCGCCGGCGAATCGATCAATCTGTCGAGATGGGCGACCGCGCACGGGATGACCTGGCTGGCGTCGCTGTCGATGGCGGTGTTCACCTTCATGTCCGAGCTGGACCTGTCCTGGGCCCAGGAACTCTGCATCTACATGTTCATCTGGATGGCGAAGTTCGGCGCGGCCTATGGCGTGCGCACCGGCATCCATGTCGGCGTCGATCTCCTCGTCAACCGCCTGCCCGAATATTCGCGCAAGCAGGTGATCCTGTTCGCGCTGCTGTGCGGCGCGCTGTTCACCGGCATGATCGCCACCTTCGGCGCCTCCTTCGTCGCCGAGATGTTCAAGACCGGCCAGCAATCGAACGACCTGGAAGCGCCGATGTGGTTCGTCTATCTGGCGATCCCGCTCGGCTCCGGGTTGATGTGCTTCCGCTTCCTCCAGGTCGCCTGGCTCTATTTCTGGACGGGCGAGCTGCCGCACCATGACGAGACCCATGTCGAGGGCGTGGAGACCGACGTCTCGCCGGCGCTGCATCCCCAGCCCGCCGGCGCCGCCACCAGGGCCGCCTCGCGAAAAGTCTCGCCGCTCGGCGTGATCCTGATCATGGCGCCGATCCTGATTTTCGCGATGTGCCTCGCCGAGAAGTTTGGCGTCGTGGTGTTGCCGCATTGGCTGCGTGCCGCGACCGTCTTTGCTCTCCTGATCGCGCTGATGCTGACCGGCATTCCGGTCTCGATCGCGCTCGGCCTCACCGTGATGACGTTCCTGTTCACGCTGACCGCGGTGCCGATCGAAGCCGTCTCGATGAAGCTCTTCACGGGCATCGAGGGTTTCGAGATCATGGCGATCCCGTTCTTCATCCTCGCCGGTAATTTCCTCACCCATGGCGGCGTCGCGCGGCGCATGATCAATTTCGCGACGTCTCTTATCGGGCACTGGCACGGCGGTCTTGGGCTCGCCGGCATCGTCGCCTGCGCGATGTTCGCGCTGGTGTGCGGCTCGAGCGTGGCGACGGTCGCCGCGATCGGCGCCATCGTGCTGCCGGAAATGGTCCGCCACGGCTATCCCATGCGCTTCGGCGCCGGTATCATCACGGTCGCGGGCTCGCTCGGCATATTGATGCTGCCGTCGATCCCGAAGATCGTCTACGCGGTCTCCACCAACACCTCGATCGGCGCGCTGTTCGTCGCGGGTCTCTTGCCGGGCATCCTGCTGACGACGATGCTCTGCATCGTCACCTGGTGGCTCGCGCGCAGTCGCGATTATCCGCGGCTGCCGAAGGCGACCTGGGGTGAGACCGTCCACGCCTTCCGTGAGAGCATCTGGGGCCTGTTGCTCGTCGTCATCATCATCGGCGGCATCTATAGCGGCCTGTTCACCGCGACCGAGGCCGCCGCGATGGCGGCGGTTTACTCGTTCTTCATCTCGGTCTTCGTCTACAAGGCCATCGGCATGAAGGACGTTCCGCGAGTGCTGCTGCGCGCCGCAAACACCAGCGCGATGCTGCTCTACATCGTCACCAATGCGGTGCTGTTCTCTTTCGTGCTCTCAAACGAGAACCTGCCGGCGACGCTCGCGGATTGGATCGCAGCGCAGAATCTCGGCTGGGTCGGCTTTCTGGCGGTCGTCAACGTTCTCTTGCTGCTCGCCGGAAACTTCATGGAGCCGAACTCGATCATCCTGATCATGGCGCCGATCCTGGCGCCCGCGGCCAAGAAGCTCGGTATCGACCTCGTCCATTTCGGCATCGTCATGGACGTCAACATGGAGGTCGGCCTCTGCCACCCGCCTGTCGGTCTGAACCTCTACGTCGCGTCGATGATAGCGCGCATGCGCATCACGGATCTCGCGGGAGCGGTGATGCCGTGGCTGCTCACCATGCTCGGCTTTCTCATCATCGTGACCTACTGGCCTGATTTGACGCTGTGGCTGCCGCGGGTGCTGGGGATGCACTAGAGTTGGCTTCAAGAGTTCAGCGACCGGCATAGCCGGTCGTTGACGGTTGGAACCGATGCGCGAATGGGCTTAGATGGCTCCAACCAGAGCAGGGAGGAGCCAATCCATGACGGAGATTTCCAGCTTCGAGCCGAAGGACGCAACGCCGTCCGTTATCGCGCAGCAAGCGGCGATGCTGAATGCGCTACCGTTTTCCGACACGCGGGATTTCGACGACGCTGCGCGCGGCTTTCTCGGCACGATCGAGCATGCGAAGATTACGAACCCGCAGGGGCGGACGGTCTGGAGTCTCGAGCCTTACGGCTTTCTCTCGGACGAGCAGGCGCCGCCGACGGTCAATCCCAGCCTGTGGCGGCAGTCGCGGCTCAACATGCATCACGGTTTGTTCGAGGTCGGGCCCGGCGTCTACCAAGTGCGCGGGCTCGACATCGCCAACATGACGCTGATTGAGGGCGAGCGCGGCGTCATCGTGGTCGACACCCTGACGTCGATCGAAGGCGCCCGCGCCGCGCTGGATCTCTACTACAAGCACCGCGGCACCCGGCCGGTCGCGGCCGTCATCTTCAGCCACACCCACACCGATCATTGGGGCGGTGCGCGCGGTGTCTTGGACGAGGATGCGCTCGCCAGCGGCCGCGTGCCCATCATCGCGCCGAACCTGTTCATGGAGCACGCGGTCTCCGAGAACATCATTGCGGGACCGGCGATGCTGCGGCGGGCGCAATACCAGTTCGGGCCGTTCCTCGCCAAGGGCGTGCGCGGGCAGGTCGATTGCGGTCTCGGCAAGACCATGGCGGCAGGATCGGTCGCGCTGCTGCGGCCGACCGACTTGATCATCGCGACCGGAGACAAGCGCGTCATCGACGGCGTCGAATTCGAATTCCAGATGGCGCCGAACAGCGAAGCGCCGGCGGAGATGCACTTCTTCCTTCCGCGCTACAAGCTTCTGAATCTCGCCGAGAACTGCACGCACAATTTCCATAATCTGCTGCCGTTCCGCGGAGCCGACGTGCGCGACGCGCTGGCGTGGTCAAAATACCTCAACGAAGCCTTGCATCTGTGGGGCGGCAAGGCCGAGGCGATGTGCGGCCAGCATCACTGGCCGGTGTGGGGTCGCGAGCGCATCGACACCATGATCCGCGAGCAGCGCGACCTCTACAAATTCGCGCATGACCAGACCATCCGCCTGATGAACCATGGCCTCACCGCCGCCGAAATCGCCGAGACGATCCAGTTGCCGAAGAGCCTGGAGGGCGCCTGGCACGGCCGCGGCTATTACGGTCATATCAGGCACAACGTGAAGGCGATCTACCAAAAATATCTCGGCTGGTACGACGCCAATCCGGTCAATCTCGATCCGCTGCCGCCAGTGGAGTCCGGCGGGAAATATGTCGAGTACATGGGCGGGGCCGATGCCATTCTCGCACGGGCGGCAGCAGATTTTGACAAGGGCGAATTCCGCTTCGTGGCGCAGGCGCTCGGCCATCTCGTCTTCGCCGAGCCGGACAATCGGGCGGCGCGCGCATTGCTGGCCGACACGCTGGAGCAGCTCGGCTATGCCGCCGAGAGTTCGACCTGGCGTAACGCCTATCTGTTCGGCGCCCAGGAATTGCGCGAGGGCATGCCAAAGACGCCGCCGCGCGCACCGATGCCGCGCGAGACGCTGGCGGCGCTGCGCACCTCGCAGCTCTGGGACGTGCTCGGGATCCGCCTCAACGGGCCGAAGGCGGAACGAAAGCACATCGTGCTCAACTGGAGCTTTTCGGACACCGGCGAGACGTTCGTGCTCAACCTGGAGAATTGCGCGTTGACCTATACCGAGGGCGCGCAGGCCGTGAACGCCCACGCCAGCTTCACCCTCGCGCGTGCCACGCTGGACGAGGTGATCGCGAAGCTGACGAGCTTTCCGGAAGCCGTCGCCGCCGGTAAGGTCAAGCTATCAGGCGACTCAACGAAACTCGCCGAACTGATGGGCCTGATGGACGAATTCCCGCGGATGTTCGAGATTGTGGAGCCGAAGCCGGCGATGGTGATGTAGGGCGGTGTTGCTGCCTCTGTCACTGACACGCACTCGCTGTCATCGCCCGGCTTGGCCGGGCGATCCAGTACTCCGCGGCCGGAGTTGAGCGAACAACTATGGCCGCGGCGTACTGGATGCCCGCCTTCGCGGGCATGACAGTTCGTGTTAGAGGCGCTCACTCCGCGCTGCTCACCAGCTTGATCCGCGGCGACTGTTCTTCGGTCAGGCTGCGATAGGCCGCGAGATAATCCAGCGCCATTCGCCGCGCCGTGAAACGTTTCTCGAACTGCTGTCGGATGGCAGAACGATCGAGCTGTGCAAGGCGATTGACCACGCCGGCGGCGCTGAGGATGTCCTCGACCACGAAGCCGGTGACGCCCTCGTCGATGATCTCCGGCACCGAGCCGCGGTTGAAGGCCACGACCGGCGTACCGCAGGCCATGGCTTCGATCATCACCAGGCCGAACGGCTCCGGCCAGTCGATCGGCAACAGCAAGCCGAGCGCGCCGCTCAGGAAGTCGGACTTCTCGTGATCGCTGATCTCGCCGATATACTCCACCAGCGGATTGTTCTGGATCATCGGCTTGATCAGTTCGTCATAATAATCCTGGTCGGCGCGATCGACCTTGGCCGCGATCTTCAGCGGGATGCCGCAATGCATCGCGATCTTGATGGCACGGTCGACGCCTTTCTCCGGCGCGATGCGGCCGAGCACCGCCAGATATTCCTGTTTCGCCGGCTTCGGCATCAGCAAATTTTCCGGGAGGCCGTGATGGATGGTCGTCACCCAGTTTGCCTGCGGCACCGGCCGCCGCTGTGCGTTCGAAATCGAAACAACGGGCATTTTGGAGAAAGTATTGAACACCGGCTGATGCTCCGGCAGATCGAGCCGGCCGTGCAGCGTGGTGAGGAACGGCGTCGGCTGCCGATAGAACAGCGACCACGGATAATAGTCGAGGTGGAAGTGGAGGAAATCGAACTCCTCGTCGTCACATTTCTGCCGCACGCGCTCCAGGAGCACCATGTGCAGCGCGTTGGGATCGCGCACGGAACCGTCGAGGCGGAGC